>NZ_JBHJWO010000001.1:2406144-2552616 GCF_042266925.1 Nocardia sp. NPDC056064
CGCCCCGCGTGTGGGGCCGTTCGCGGGCGGCGCGGGGGGGGTGGGGCGGTGGGGGTTCGGCCACAATGCACACCCGGCGCCCCCCCCCCCCCCGGGCCTCCCGGGGGCCGCGAACCCGCGGCACCAGCCGCCATCTACTCAGCCCAGGATTCGATGATCGTGCGGGCGATCGAGATGGATCCGGGTACCAGCAGGCGGGCGTCGGTCGCACGGGCCGACCAGTCGCCGAGTCGCAGGGCCGCGCGGACTTCGTCGCGGGTGAACCAGTGCGCCTCGGCGATCTCGCCGTCGGAGAACACCAGTTCCTGGGCGGGGTCGCCGACGGCGGCGAATCCGACCATGAGCGAGCGCGGGAACGGCCACGGCTGACTGCCGAGGTATTCGATCTCGCGCAAGTCGACGCCGACTTCTTCGCGCACCTCGCGTTCCACGCAGTGCTCGAGCGACTCGCCGGCTTCGACGAAGCCCGCCAGCAGCGAGAACATGGTCGCGGGCCAGGTGTGCTGGCGGGCCAGCAGGACCCGGTCGGCACCGTCGTGGACCAGGCAGATCACGGCGGGGTCGATGCGCGGGAACTCTTCCTCGCCGGTCTCGGTGAGCCGCGACCAGCCGCCGCGCGCCGCGACGGTGGTGGTCCCGTCGCCGCCGTGGAATCCGGCACGGTCGTGCCAGTTCAACAGGGCGTAGGCGGTGGCCAGCAGGTCGGCGGTGAAATCGTCGACGCTGCCCAGCGCCCGCAGATCCTTCAGGGTGCCGTCGAGCTCGGGCTCCCGCACCGCCCACAGGTGCGCGCCCTCGGCGACCCCGAGGAACACCGCGCCGGCGCCCGGCTCCGCGGCCACCGTGAGCGCCGCGTCGAGCACCACCCCGGAGCCCTCGACCCGCACCTTCCCGCGCGCGTCGACACGCAACACCCTCGCCTTGCCCCACCCCTCGCGCAACGCGTCCGGGTCGAGCCGGACGTGCTCGGCCCGATCGATGGTGGAACGCGACAGCAGCGGAACGTCTTTCAGCCGGAACGACACACTGTCGAGCCTAACCGCTGCGGCTATTTACCGGTGTGCCGGATGTAGAGCAACTTGTCGCCGGTCTCGAGCGCGTCGACCTGGGCGTCGCCCACCCGGATCAGCTCGCCGCCACGCACCACACCCAGCACGATGTCGCTCAGGTGCCGCGGCGAACCACCGACCTCCTGCGGCTCCACCTCGCGTTCGGCCACGGCGAAACCCTGCTCGGGCGTGAGCAGGTCCTCCATCATCTCCACCACGGTCGGCGTGGTGGTCGAGATGCCGAGCAGCCTGCCCGCGGTCTCCGAGGACACAACCACCGAATCGGCGCCCGACTGCCGCACCAGATGGGTGTTCTCCGCCTCGCGGATCGCGACCGAGATCTTGGCGGTCTTGTTCAGTTCGCGCGCGGTGAGCGTCACCAGCACGGCGGTGTCGTCGCGGTTGGTGGCCACCACCACCGCCGACGCGCGCTGCACGCCGGTCAGCCGCAGCACATCGGACTTGGTCGCCGACCCGTGCACGGTGACCAGCCCGACCCCGGCTGCGGCCTCCAACGCGACCGCGTCGGTGTCGACGACGACGATGTCGGACAACTGGACCCCGTCGGCGACCATCGCGTCGATCGCGGTGCGTCCCTTGGTGCCGTAACCGACGACGACGGTGTGGTTGCGCACGGTGTGCCTCCATCGCTGAATCTTGAACGCCTGCCGCGACCGTTCGGTGAGCACGCTGAGAGTGGTGCCGACCAGCACGATCAGGAACAGGATGCGCAGGGGGGTGATGACGATCGTGTTCACCAGGCGCGCCGACGGGGTGACCGGGGCGATATCGCCGTAACCGGTGGTCGACAGCGAGACGGTGGCGTAGTACATGGCGTCGAGGAACGACAGCTCGTCGCCGCTGTTGTCGTGATAGCCGTCGCGGCCGACATACACCACGGTCGCCGCGGTGAACAGCAACAGGACGGCGAACAGGACGCGGCGGGTCAGCGAGATCCAGGGACTGCTCTGGGTGGCGGGAATCCGCAGCAGCCCCACCAGCGCGTAGTCGGGACTGCTGCCCAACCCGACCGGGGTGCGCGTGTCACCGAACATCCAGCGCTCCTGTGTTTTTTGGCGGCTGGTGCCGCGGGGTTCTCGGCCCTGGGGGCCTCGATTCTTCCCTCCTCCGCTCAGTCGCTTCGCTCCTTCGCTCCGTCAGTCCAGAATCGAGGCGGCCGAGAACCCGGAAGAGGCCGACCAGTTCACGACCGGTCTGCGTCGCAAGCGTATCGGTTCATGGTCCTTCGCGACGATCGGTGTCGATCTTTTCCGGCGCGGCGTCGTGGATCAGGCGGGCCAGCTCCGCCGGGCCCGCCAGGTTCGCCGGGGCGATGGTTCGGCCGGTGCGCACGTAATGGAAGGCGGCGCCGACGCGTTCGAGCATCGTCGCCTCGGTCTCGCCGGTGCGCGCGGCCATGAGGCGGGCCCAGGCGAGGCGGTAGACGGCGAGCTGGACGGCGACGGCGGGTTCGTCGGCAGGGCCGGGTTCGGCGCCGGTCTTCCAGTCGACCACGATCCAGCGGCCGCCGGATTCGGCGAACACGGCGTCCATCCGGCCGCGGATGACGGTCCCGGCGATGCTGGTCTCGAAGGGGACCTCGACGTCGACGGGGTTCCGGTGTGCCCAGGGTGAGCGCCGGAAGGCGGCCTGCATGGCGGCCAATTCCTGGTCGGCGCGCCCGAGTTCGGCGGCACCGTCGGCGGCGCCGGGCAGTTCGCCGGAGCCCAGCAGCTGGTCGGTGCCGAACCACTGCTGCACCCAGGCGTGGAAGGCGGTGCCGCGCCGGGCCATCGGGTTCGGCGGGTACGGCAGGGGGCGGCGCAGGCGCGCGGCGAGACGGGTGGGGTCGGCGCGCAACTCGACCAGCGCCGTGGCGGGGAGCTGGCCGGGCAGTTCCACCTGCTGGTCGGCGAGTTCGGCGGCGGTGAATTCCGCCAGCAGCGCGTCGACGTCGGTGGCCCAGCCGTCCGGGTCGTCGGCGTCCTCGGGCGCGGGCTCGGCGGGTGTGTCCCGCAGCCGGTCGAGGGCGGTGCGGACCAGGGCGGCGCCCTGCTCGACGGGGTCGCGGCGACTGCCGAGGGGATCGCGCGGCCACTGGGCGGTCGGCGGGTTGTCGGCGAAGGGGTTGACCGCGTCGGGGGCGGGTGGGTCGTCCCAGCGGGCGACGGTGGCCGCGCCGAAGGCCGGGCTGCCGGGGTCCTCGACGGCCTGCTTCAGTTCGAGCAGGAATTCCGACGGGCCGCGCGGGGAGCTGCCGGTCTCGGGCCAGTGATAGGCCGAAACCAGCAGGACCCGTTCGGTTCTGGTGAGCGCGACATAGAACAGGCGGCGTTCCTCGTCGAGCCTGCGGGCCTTGAGCGCGGATTTGTGGGCGACGATGGCACGCTCGAGTTCGGCGCGATCGGCGAGCCCGGTGAGGTCGAGAACGGGCACGCCCTCGGCGGCGTCGGGCTGGGCGCGGTCGCCGCGCAGGGTGGTCGGTAGTTCGGCGAGCGTGCCCAGCCAGGTGCTCAGGGCGGTGCTCGACGGGAACACCGAGCTGCTCACGTGCGGGACGGCGACGACCTCCCATTCCAGACCTTTGGCCGCGTGCACGGTGAGGATCTGCACCCGATCGCGCGCGACCTCCACTTCGCCCGGCTCCAAACCGTTCTCGACGGATTCGGCGGCGGTGAAGAAGGCGAGCAGCCCGCTCAGCGAGGCCCTGGTGTCGGCCGCGTAGCCCGCCACCACATCGGCGAAGGCGTCGAGGTGCTCGCGGCCCGCGCCGCCACCGGCGATGGCCCGCCGGGTCTGGGTCTCGACACCGACACCGATGGTGCGTTCGACATCGGCGACCAGCTCGACCAGCGGCTGACCGCTGCGTTCGCGCAGGGCCGCGAGTTCTTCGCTCAGTGCGAGAATGCGCGTGTATCCGGCGGCGGAATACTGGTCCGGCGCACCGGGATCGGCGATCGCGTCGGCGAGACCGGCCTGTTCGGTGGGTTCCGGCGCGACCTCGCGCAGGGCCGACGCGAGGCCCGCGGCATCGGTGATGGCGGTGGCGGTGTCACCGGACAGGCTGCCGATCGAGAGCATGCGCGCCCTGCGCGCCAGCGCCGCCAGGTCCGCCACGCCGATCCGCCAGCGCGCACCGGTCAGGATCCGCACCGCCGCGCTGCCCGTCCCCGGTTCGGCGATCAACCGCAGGGTGGCGACGATATCGGCGACCTCCGGCGTGGCCAGCAGCCCACCGAGCCCGACGATCTCCACCGGTAATCCCTGCTCGCGCAACGCTTCCGCGAGCGGCGCGGCATCGGCATTGCGCCGGATCAGCACCGCCGAGGTGGGCGGCTCGGCCTCGGCCTCCCGCGCCAGCGCCCACTCGCGCGCGATCCGGGCCGCGACCCAGTCCCGTTCCTGCGCGATCGTTTCGGTGACGGCGAACTCGACCGTGCCCGCCTCCGCCGCGGGCTTGGCCCGCAACGCGTCCACCGTGGCTCCCCCGGCCGCGCGCGCCCGCACCCGCAGCGGATCGGCCACCAGATTCGCCAGTGCCAGCGCCTCGGGCGGATTGCGCCAGCTCGTCAGCAGCGGCAGCACCGGTGCCGGAACATCCGGTGCGACAGGAAAATCGGTCGCGAATCGCGGCAGGTTGGCCGCCGAGGCGCCGCGCCAGCCGTAGATGGACTGCATCGGGTCACCCACGGCGGTCACCGCCAGTGACCGTCCGTACACCTGGGCGCCCGGACCGTGGTCGTCCGCCGGACGCGCAGTGGCACCGGCCCCCGAGGGATCACGCCTGGCGGCACCGCCGCTGGGGTGTCCGTCGCGGCCGTCCTCGTCCCGATCGTCGGAGGCACCGCCACCGGCTGTCCGCGGTGAGCCCGGCTCGTCCATCGACCAGAGAGTGTCGTTCTCCGGCGGCGGAGTGGGAGCGGCGGCGCGGCGGCGGGTGGGCGGCGCGGTGTGGTGGGGCTGAGCGGCGTCGGCGTCGCCGAACAGGGCCGAGAGCAGCACGCGCTGGGCGTGCCCGGTGTCCTGGTATTCGTCGAGCAGGACCAGCCGGAAGCGGGCGCGTTCGGCGGCGGCGACCTCGGGATGGTCGACGGCCAGGCGCGCGGCCAGCGACATCTGGGAACCGAAATCCAGGGCGCCGCGACGGTTGAGGGCCTCGTCCAGCTGGCCGACGAGCGGGAGCAGCGCCACGCGTTCGCGCTGGGCGGTGACGATGTCCTGGAGTTCCTTCTTCGGCCCACCGCGCTGGCGCGGGCCCGGTGGCAGCGTGAAGACCAGCTTCTCGAGTTCGGCGTGCGCCTCGGCGAGCTGTTGGGGTTCCACCAGGTGCTCGGCGAGCTGACCGGCCAGCGCCAGCACCGCCTCGGTCACCGAGACCGGCGTGCGGTCGGTGTCGAGATCGCCGTCCCAGGAGCGCACCACCTCGTGCGCGAGCTGCCAGAGCTGGGTCTGGGTGAGCAGTGCGGCCGAGGGCTCCACCGGCAGCAGCAGCCCGTGCGCGGTGAGCAGCCTGCCCGCGTAGGAGTGATAGGTGCTGATCTCGGGTTCGGCCCCGGCGATCACCGTGCGCAGCGCACCGCTCGGGTCGATCTCGCGCAGCAGCGGCGCGCCCGCCAGCCGGGCCAGCCGGGTGCGGATGCGGGCGGTCAGCTGCTGGGCGGCCTTGCGGGTGAAGGTGAGCCCGAGCACCTCGTCGGGGGCGACGAGCTGGTTGGCCACCATCCACACCACGCGCGCGGCCATGGTCTCGGTCTTGCCCGCGCCCGCCCCGGCCACCACCAGCGTCGGGCCGGGCGGTGCCGCGATGACGGCCGCCTGCTCGTCGGTGGGCGGGGGCAGACCGAGCGCGTCGGCCAGCCGCTGCGGGGTGACGCGCACGCCGCTCACTCGTCGGTCACCTGCCGTCCGGTGTCCTGCACCGGGCAGCTGCCCGCGACCGGACAGTGCCTGCACCCGTCGTTGCGCACCGCCAGATACTCCGGCCCTCGGGTCGCGTCGGCGGCGTCGTGAATCGTGGTGCGCCACTTGTCCAGACCCTCGCTGTCGAGGGCGGTCTGTTCGCGTTCGGTGGCCCCGGTCCTGGTGTTGCGCTTGGCGACATAGACCAGCCGGGCGCCGCCGGGCTCGCCCGCGGCGGCGTCCTCGTCCTCGTCCAGCGCGCCCTCAGCGGCGGCGACCTGATAGGTGGCCAGCTGCGCGTGCTCGGCCACGTCCTTGGCGCTGACCGGCGTCTTGCCGGTCTTCACGTCGACGATCACGAAGCGCCCCTGCGCGTCCCGCTCCAGCCGGTCGATGCGTCCACGGATGCGCACCGCGCGTTCGCCCTCGGCGCGCGCGGGCAGCACGCAGTCCACCGGTACCTCCACGCCGGCCTGGGTGAGTTCGCCGCGCGTGCTCCGCACCCAGGCGAGGAAGGTCTCCAGCATGGCCTCGGTGCGGCGCAGCTCCTGGCGGGAATGCCAGCCGGTGGCCGGGTCGACGGCCTTCCACGCCTGATCCAGCGCGGCGCGGACCTGCGCCTCCGGCACGTCACCGGCCAGCGCCTGCACCAGGGTGTGCACGAGATTGCCCTTGAGGGCGTGCGGGTTGTCGCCGTCGGTACCGCCGTGACGTTCCAGTGCCCAGCGCAGCGGGCAGGTGCGCAGCAGTTCCACCGTGGACGGCGACAGGCCGATGGGGGAATCGTCGTCGTCCCAGAGTTCGCGCCGGGAGCTGAGTTCGGCGGTGCCGTACCAGTCGTCGGGATCGGTGCCGGGCACCCCCGCGTCGGCGAGGCGGGCCAGTTGGTGGGCCGCGCGGGCGCGACGGTCCGGATCGGCGCCGGGATCGCAGACCACGCCGCGTAATTCGGCGACCAGCGCGTGCATCACCAGGGCGCGGCCGGGATCGGCGACCGGCAGTGCGCCGGGTTCGCCGGTGTCGTCGTCGCCGAGCAGTTCGGTGAGGAAGCGCGAGGGCACCAGATCCTGGTCGCCCGCCGCCGATTCGACCGCGGTCACCAGCAGGGAGCGGCGGGCGCGGCTGCACGCCACCAGCAGCAGGCGCCGTTCCTCGGCGAGGATCGGCGCGGCCCGGCTGGTGGTGGCGCCCGGGTCCACCCCGGCGACCAGGTCGACGAGGTCCTCGGTGTGCAGCAGGGTGCCGCGCGCGCGGGGGTTGGGCCAGATGCCTTCCTGCACCGCGGCCACCGCCACCACGTCCCACTCGCGGCCCGCCGCCGCGTGCGCGCTGAGCAGCGACACGGCCTCGCCCTCGGCGGCGAGCGGCCTGCCCTGCTGCGGAATCTGCTGGTGCAGCAGGTATTCGACGAATCCCTCGATGCTCGCGCGCGGCAGCCGGTCGACGTAACCCGCTGCCGCGTCGAACAATTCGACGGCCGCGTCGAGATCACGGTCGGCCTGCATACCGGCAGCGCCGCCGCGCCGCGACTGGCGGAACCAGCGCCGTTCCAGCCGTGAACTCGTCCACAGGGTCCACAGCACGTCTTCGAGTCCCTGTCCCCTCGACCGGGTTTCCTCCGCCTTGCGCACCGCGCGCAGGACCCGCTGCAAGGGAGCGGCCTCCACCTCGGTGAGCCGGTCGAGCAGACGTTCCTCGCCGATCCCGACGATCAGGTCGCGCAGGATCTCCGCCGAGGACTGGTCGATGAGCGGCACCGCCGGTGGCTCCGGTTCGGGCCGGGGTGGGCCCGCGACCGGCGGCGGTGCGGTGGGCGGGGTTTCGGTGTCGAGGAGATCGATGTCGTCGGGGAGGTCCTCGGCGCTGTCCCAGGCGGGTTCGGGATCGGGGCGCAGCGGGTCGTCCGGGTCGGGTTCGGGCGGGAGCCAGTCGTCGTCCAGCGGGTCGGGATCGGGCAGTTCCGGTGGGGGCGGGGGTGTTTCGTCCCACAGCAGGAACTGTTCGGTGTCGTCGGCGTCGGGATCGGTGGTGGTGAGCCCGGCGCGTTCGAGGTCGAGCACGCCGCGGCGCACCCCGCGACGCAACCGGCGCAGCGCGATCTGGTCGGCGCCGCCGAGCGGGCCCGACAGCAGGTCCATGGCGTCCTCGGGCGAGAACATCGCGTCGATCGCGCGACGCGAACCGGGCCGCGACGGGTCACCGGCCAGCAGCACCCGCAGCGCCAGCACCATCCACGCCGCACCGCGTCGCCGGGCCAGTGGTTCGGCCACCGCGGGCCTGCGCACCGGCACCCCCGCCGCCAGCAGCGCCCGCCGCAACGGCGCCAGCGACAACGGCACCGACCGCACGATCACCGCCATCTCCGACCACGGCACCCCGTCGGTCAGATGCGCGCGCCGCAGATGATCGGCGATCAGCGCCGCCTCCTTCGCCGCGGTCCCCAGCACCCGCACCCGCACACTCGCCTCGGGCGCCATGGACGGGGCGAGGTCGTCCGCATCGTCCTCGCCGAACAGACCGATCGGAAGTTCACCCGAATCCGGCTCGGTGACAGCGGGTTCGGCCGTATCGGGTGTCTCGGTCCGCTGACCCGGCAGCACCCGGTGACGCGCGCTGCCCGGCAGCCGGGCGGCGATGCGGGCGGTGGTCAGGCGGATCGGGTCGCCGCTGCGGTGGTTGTGGCGCAGGACGATCCGGCGTTGCGGGGTGGTCGCGAGGTCGGTGAGGAAGGCCGGGTCGGCGCCGCGGAAGGTGAACACGCTCTGGTCGGGGTCGCCGGTGACGACGGTGCTCGCCGGGCCGGTGCCGATCGCGCGCACCAGCTGGGCGGCCTGCGGGTCCAGGTGCTGGGCGTCGTCGACGAGCAGGTAGCGGATGCGGTCGCGTTCGGCGGCGAGCAGATTGCGGTCCCCGGCGAGCGCGTCGAGGGCGGCGCCGACGAGTTCGGCGGCGTCCAGGGCAGGCGCGGTGGCCTCCGGCGCGGTGACGCCGACCGACCAGCGCAGCATGGAGGCCTGTTCGTAGCGCTCGAAGAACCGGCCCGCGGCGATCCAGGCGTCGTTGTCGTGCTCGCGGCCCAGGTCCATCAGGTCCTCGGGGCCGAGGCCGCGTTCGGTGGCCCGGAGCATGAGGTCGCGCAGTTGTTCGGCGAAGCCGCCCAGGGTGAGCGCGGGCTGTAGCCGCGGCGGCCACAGCCCGGTGGCGCCCGCTTCGATGTCGGCGAGGTCGCCGCGCAGCATCTCGCGCAGCACCGCGTCCTGTTCGGCGCCGGTGAGCAGACGCGGCGGCGGATTGCCGTGCAGGTCGGCGTGGCGGCGCAGCACCGAGAAGGCATAGGAGTGCAGGGTGCGCACCATCGGTTCGCGGCTGGCGCCGGGGATGCCGCCCGCGTGCGGACCGAGCTGGGTGGTGATCGCGTCGCGCAGGGCCGCGGCCGCGTGCTTGGTGTGGGTGAGCACCAGCACCGATTCGGCGTCGGCGCCCGCGCGGACGCGGGCGGTGACCAGGTCGACCAGCAGCGCCGTCTTGCCGGTGCCCGGACCGCCGAGCACCTGCCAGGGCGACCACCCGGGTCGGGCGGGGGCGGGCTGGGCCTGTTCGTCGAACAGCGCGCGGACAGCGGCGCCCCAGGCCCGCGGCCGGGGCGCCCGTGTCGTTCGGCGCACAAGTCGCACCGAGCTATCCGATCGCACCACATCGGCTATTGCAACAGACCCCTCCGACACGCCACCGCCACCCCACGCGGGGGACACGCTGCGCCCCGGTGCGCGACCGGCCAGAATGGCAGTCGTGTCCTCGCTTCATGTGCACCGGTTCGGCCCCGCCGACGGTCCCGTCGTCCTCGCCCTGCACGGTCTGACCGGGCACGGCAACCGCTGGGAGAACCTCGCCACCGAGCATCTGCCGCAGGCTCGTGTGCTCGCCCCCGACCTGCGCGGACACGGCCGTTCCACCTCGCTGCCGCCATGGGATTTCGAGACGATCGTCGACGATCTGGCCGAGCTGCTGCGCGCCGAGACCACCGAGCCCGTGGTGGTCGTCGGGCACTCCTTCGGCGGCGCGGCGGGCATCCGGCTGGCCCGGCAGCACCCCGAGCTGGTGCGCGCGCTCGTGCTGCTCGACCCGGCGCAGGGCATCGACGCGAAGCTGATCGAGCAGATCGCCGCCGCCAACCTCGCCTCCCCCGACTACACCGATGTCGCCGAGGCCCGCTCCGACAAACACGTCAGCGCCTGGGGCCCCGAGGAGGTCGACCCGGCGATCCTGGAACGCGAACTGGCCGAGCACCTGGTGCCCACGACCGGCGGCCGGGTGGGCTGGCGGATGTTCCAGCCCGCCATCACCTCCTACTGGGGGCAGCTCGCGCGCCCGGCCGTCCTCCCGCCCGCCGATCTGCCGACCGTGCTGGTGCGCGCGGCCAAGGTGAGTCCGCCGTATGTGAGCGCCGAGTTCCGCACGGCGCTGGCCACGCACCTGGGTGCGGAGCTCACCGCCTACGACTGGGACTGCGACCACATGGTCGCCCAGGCCCGCCCCGCCGAGACCGCCGCCCTCATCGCCGCGGTGCTCTGACGCGATGGCCGCCACCACCGAGGAGCAGGTCGAACGCGTCCGTGCGTTGGTCGCCGCGATCCCGCCCGGCCGGGTCGCCACCTACGGCGACATCGCCGCCGCCGCGGGCCTGTCCTCGGCGCGCACCGTCGGCTGGATCATGCGCACCGACTCCGCCGACCTCCCCTGGCACCGCGTCCTCGGCGCCTCCGGCCGCCCCGCCGCCCACCTGGCCACCCGCCAGCTGCGCCTCCTCGCCGAAGAGGGCGTCCCCATCACCGACGGCCGTGTCGATCTGCGTACGGCCCGGCTGTGAGCCCCCACTCAACCTGACGACGGCCGTCGCAGCAGCCCGGAACTCCGCGCCGCGATACCCGCAGCCTGAATCAACCAGGCCACAACCGTCGCGGACCGAGGCGGTGGCGGGCGTCGCCGCGCGGGGTGGGGTGCGCGGCGGGGTATCGGGGCCGGACGCGATTAGCATCGAAGACGTGCTGATCCTGCGATTCCGTCTCCGCCGATGACCGCCGCCGAGGCGATCGTGCTCGCCGGTGGGCGGGCCAGCCGGATGGGCGGGGTGGACAAGCCCGCCATCGTGGTGGGCGGGCGCTCGATGCTGGCGGTGGCGCTGGACGCGGTGGGCAAGTGCGGCGCGGTCGTCGTGGTCGGGCCGCATCGCCCGGAGCTGGCGAGCACCATCGCCCAGGTGCGCGAAGCTCCGCCCGGGTCGGGGCCGGTGGCCGCGATCGCGAGCGGGCTGGCCGCACTGCCGCGCGAGGGCGCGCCGTGGGTCGTGGTCCTCGCCGCCGACATGCCCTTCCTCACCGCCGACACCGTCGACGAATTGTTGCGCCACGCCGCCGGATCGAGCGCCGACGCCGTCTTCGCCATCGACGCCGCGGGCCGCCCGCAATACCTGGTCGGCGTGTGGCGCCGCAGCGCCCTGGCCGCCGCCGTGGCGGCGCTCGATTCCCCGGTGAACCAGCCGATGAAGGCCATCGTCCCCACCGACCCCCTGCTGGTCGATCTCCCCGACACCGGCGACTGCGACACCGAGGACGAGGTCCGCCGCGCCCGCGCCCGCCTGGCCGCCGAACGCGCGACCACCCGCCTCGATCTCACCGAGGCCAGAGCCGTGCTCGCGGCCGAGTCGACCCCGCTGGTCGCCTACGAGGCCGCCCTCGGCGAGGTCCCCGGCGCCACCTTGGCGGCCCCGCTGATCGCGGCGGGCGCGCTGCCCCGCTTCGACGTGTCGGCGATGGACGGCTACGCCGTCGCCGGGGACGGCCCGTGGGTCCTGCGCCGCGACATCGGCTTCGCCGGCGGGGCCCGCCCGGCCGGACTGGGCGCGGGTGAGGCGGTGCGCATCGCCACCGGCGCGCACGTCCCCGACGGCACCACCTCGGTACTGCGCGACGAATTCGCCATGATCACCGGCGATCACCTCGCCCGCCGCCCCGATACCCCCGTCCGCGGCGACATCCGCCGGCGCGGCGAGGACCAGCTACCGGGCGACGTGGTCGCCCCCGCGGGCACCCGGGTCAGCGCGGCCCTGCGCTCGGCGGCCGCCTCGGTGGAGGTCACCACCGCCGAGGTCCGCGGCCCGGTGCGGGCGCGCATCGTGATGACCGGTGACGAGATCCGCGCGACCGGCCCCCTGCAGTCCGGGCAGACCCGTGACTCGATCGGCCCGGTCCTGCCCGACCTGCTCGCCGGACTCGGCGTGCGCGTACTCGACCGCGTGCACCTGCGCGACACCGAACACGGCTTCGACGAGATGCTCACCGCCACCGAGGGTTTCGATCTGCTGGTGGTGGTCGGCGCGACCGGTGGCGGCGCCGCCGACCAGCTGCGCACCGCGCTCGCCCGCGCCGACGCCCACGTCCTCGTGCCGAGACTCGCACTGCGCCCTGGTGGTTCGACGATCGTCACCGAACTTCCCACGGGACCAACGGTTCTCGGCCTGCCAGGCAACCCGTTCGCCGCGGTCGCCGTGTTGCTCGCGCTGACGCCCGCGATCGTGGCCGGGCGCACCGGGGCACCGCTGCCGCGCACCGTCGTCGGCCCGCTGCACAATGCCGCGGCCATCGCGGGCCCGGTCCAGCGCATCACTCCCGCCCGCTACGCCCCGGAGGGCGGCTGGCTCGGCGAGGCGAATGTGCGCACCGCGCATCTGGCCGGGCTGATCGACTACGACGGCCTGGTGCTCGTCGGACCCGACGCCGCCGACGGCGACCGCGTCGAATTCCTCCCGCTCCCCTGCTGAGCAACCGTGGACACGCCGCTTTCGCGCAGGTAGAGACCCTATTTTGCCGTCAGCTGTTCCCCTGCACCGTATCGATGCCTATCGTGGATCCAGTCAGGCGTAGCCCGCCCTGCACCACGAAGACGGACCGCGTCGGACGTGCATTAGGCGAATTACTCATCCCTCGGAAAGGACCGTGTGGAGAATGGCTGACAAGTCGAAGAAGACGCCTAAGAAGATGCCCAAGCAGATGCCGCGCCAGCAGCAGCAACAGCGGCAGGAGCAGGGCGAGAACATGCAGGGCGGCACGCGAGCCGGCCAGGACGAACGGCGTGAACCGCGCCGCCCCGGCCATCTCTGATATCCGTGTGTCGACGAGCCGCCGGAACTGTTTCCGGCGGCTCGTCCACGTCAGGCCCCGACCCGCGTCCGCGCGCTCGCCGCGGATTCGTCCCGCCCCCGCCGAGCCGTCGCCGGATCGGGCACCGGCACCGCGTCGAGCAGGCGGCGGGTGTACTCCTGAGCCGGTGCGGCGAACACGGCGCGCACCTCGCCGGTTTCGACGATCCGGCCCTGCCGCAGCACCACAACCCGGTCGGCGACCTGATGCACAACCGCCAGATCGTGGCTGATGAACAAGCTCGCGAAGCCGTATTCGGCGCGTAGGTCGGCGAACAGGTCGAGCACCTGCGCCTGCACGGAGACATCGAGGGCACTGGTCGGCTCGTCGGCCACCAGCAGCCGCGGCGCCAGGGCCAGCGCCCGCGCGAGCGCCACCCGCTGACGCTGCCCACCGGACAGCTCGCCGGGCCGCCGCTGCGCGTAATCCCGTGGCAGCCGGACTGATTCGAGCAGGTCTCCGACCCGCGAGCGCAGCAGCGCGCCCGAGGCCACCCGGTGCACCCGCAGCGGCTCCCCGATCGCGTCCTCGACACTGCGGCGCGGATCGAGCGAGGCGCTCACATCCTGATGCACCAGCGCGACGTGCTTGCGCAACCCCCGCAGCTCCCTCGGTGACAACCCCGCCAGCGAAACCCCTTGCAGGGTCACCGTTCCCGAGGTCGCGGGCACCAGCCCGAGCGCCGTGCGTCCGAGCGTCGACTTCCCCGACCCGGACTCACCCACCAGCCCGAGCACTTCGCGCGGCCCGAGATTCAGCGAGACATCCTGTAGCGCCGGGAATTCCGCGCCACCGTGACTGCCCGGATACACCACCGACAGCTCGTCGATCCGCAGCACATCCGCGTACTCGCGCTCCCCGGTGCCGCCACCCTTCTCGGCCACCACCGCGGGCCCTCGCAACACCACCCGCCGCAGCAAACCGCGAACCCCGGGTTCCACCGCGCCGGGCTCGCCCGACGGCCCATCATCTGCCGAATCCGCCGGTGCTACCGCACGATCCGACTCGGCTGCCGGGCGATCGTTGTCCACCTCGCCATCGGCGACCGCGGCACCGTCGGTCGGCCCCGCGCTCTGCGCGGCCACCCGGCCACCCACCGGCACGTCATCGCCGGCCACGCCGGCACTCTCGCCGTGCTCTGTACCCTCCGATTCCACAGACTCACCCGAGTCACCGATCGTCTCGGCCTCGGCCGACGGCACGGAATCGACCGCACGCACACCACCCCGCACCGTCACCGCGGGCAATCGTGGCACCGCGGCGAGCAGGGTGCGTGTGTACTCCTCGCCCGGCGCGGCGAACAGGCCGAACACCGTCTGCTCCTCGACCACGCGACCCGCGTTCATCACCACCACCCGGTCGGCGATCTCGGCGACCACACCGAGGTTGTGGGTGATGAACAGTGTGGCGGTGCCGCGTTCGCGTTGCAGGGTGCGCAGCAGGTCGAGGATCTCGGCCTGGACCGTCACGTCCAGGGCCGTGGTCGGTTCGTCGGCGATGAGCAGGGCCGGGTCGCCGGACAGGGCCAGGGCGATGACCACGCGCTGCTTCTGGCCGCCCGAGAGCTGATGCGGGTACCAGTCCAGGCGCTGTTCGGGTTCGGGCAGGTCGACGGCGGCGAGCAGCTCGATCGCGCGGGCCCTGGCGGCCGCCTTGTCGGTGACGCCGTGCGCGCGCAGGGCCTGCGCGAGCTGGGTGCCGATCTTCTGCACCGGGTTCAGCGCGGTCTGCGGTTCCTGGAACACCATGGCCGCCGCGGTGCCGCGCAGCTCGCGCAGCGCCGATTCGGTGGCCCCGACGACCTCGGTGCCGTCCAGCCGGACCGAGCCCGTCGCGTGCGCGGTCTCGGGCAGCAGGCCCAGTACCGACCGTGCGGTGAGGGACTTGCCCGATCCGGACTCGCCGACCAGCGCGACCACTTCGCCCCGGTGGACCCGCAGGCTCACCCCGTCGACCACGGTGCGCGTGCCGAAGAGCACGGACAGTTCATCGATGTCGAGTACCGGTTGCGGCGCGGTGCTCATGCTGTTCTCCTTGCCCGGCCCAGGGCCTGGGCGATCAACAGGAAGCCGAGCGTCAGCCCGGCCACCACGGTCAGCGGCCCGATCGCCATCCACGGGTTGGCGTCGAGATTGGCGATCGATTCGCCGATGAGCGCGCCGAGCGAGGGCTGCGGCGGCCGCACCCCGATGCCGATGAAACTCATCGCGCCCTCGATGAACACCGCCATCGACAGCGACAGCGCGAACTGCACCCCGAGCGGCTCGAGCACATTGGGCAGCACGTGCTTGCGCAGTGTCCACCAGGTGTCGGCGCCGATCACCTCGGAGGCTTCGACGAAGGGCTGCTCGCGCACCGCGAGGACGGCGGTGCGGATCTGGCGGCCGAACAGCGGGATCTCGGTGGCCACGATGACGATCACCACCGCGTGCCAGCCGGGCCCGGTGATCGCGGCCAGCGCGATGGCGAAGATGAGCGCGGGGAAGGCCAGGATCAGGTCGAAGGCCCGCTGCACGGCCACATCGGCCCACGGGTTCACCGTGGCGAGCAGCCCGACCACCGAGCCGATCACCGCGCCGATCGGCACCGCGATCAGCACGATCAGCAGGTCGATGCGGATGCCGGCGAGGACCCGGGCGGCCACGTCGCGGTTCAGATGGTCGGTGCCGAGCCAGTGTTCGGCGCCGGGGCCGAGCAGGTTGGCGCCGGGGATCTGGGTGAGCGGGTCGTAGGAGGTGAGCAGTCCGGCGAAGACACCCAGCAGGGCGATCACCGCGATCAGCAGCACTCCGGCCAGCCCCTGGCCCTTGGTCAGGGCGGCGGACAGCCCCGCACGGCGCGGCGAATCCACCGGCGCCGGAGCGGTTTTCGTCGCGGTCATGCCTTTCCTCCGATCCGGACGCGCGGGTCGAGCCAGGCGTGGGCGATATCGGTGAGCAGCTGGATGGTGACGAACACCGCCACCGACAGCAGCAACAGCACCTGCATCACCGGATAGTCGCGGCGGCTGATGCCCTGCTCGATGAGCTGCCCGATGCCGGGCCAGACGAAGGCCGCCTCCACCAGCACGGCCCCGCCCAGCAGCTGCCCGGTCTGCAGGCCGAGCACGGTGAGCATGGTCGGCAGCGCGTTGCGCAGCGCGCCCCTGGTGACGATCTCGCGGTGCGTGACACCGAGCGAACGGGCCGTCAGCACATACTGTTTGCCGAGTTCGGTGCGCAGCGATTCGGTGAGGAAGCGGGTCAGCGCGGCCGCCACCGGCAGCGCCAGGCAGATGGCGGGCAGCAGCAGGTACTGCACGGCGATATCGGGGCGGGCGATGAACCCGTCCGGCGGCACCCCACCGGCGGGCAGCACCGGAATCGCCACCGCGAACACCAGCACCAGCAGCGGGCCCACCACGAAGGTCGGCAGTGCCACCGCGACCGTATTGGCCGCGGCGACAACACTGTTGAGCCACTTGCTCGGCCACAGCACCGAGGCCAGCGAGACGACCAGGCTCACCACCACCGCCAGCACCAGCGCGCTCACCGTGAGCACGAGGGTGTTGGTCAGGCCGCGGCCGACCAGATCGGTGATCTGCCCGCCGATGATGTAGGAGCGGCCCAGATCGAGGGTGAACAGATCGCCCAGCCAGCTCAGGTACTGCACCGGAATCGACCGGTCCAGCCCCAGCTGGTGGCGGATGGCGGCGATCGATTCCGGGGTCGCGTCGTTGCCCGCGAGGATGGTGGCCGGATCGCCGGGCACCAGGCGCAGTACCAGGAAGATCAGCACCGAGGCGCCGAACAGCACCAGCAGCGCCGAGGGCAACCGGCGCAGCACATAGCGCGTCATGACAGGAAGGTGTCGGTGAGCAGGGTTTCCCTGCGCTTGGTCCAGCCGAATCCGTGCACCTTGTTCGACCCGGCGAACTGCTGGTAGCGCACCCCGATCTCGATCAGGAACAGGCCCTCGAGCAGCTGGTCGCTGACGGCGTGGAAGGCGCGCACGGCCTCGGGCCCGGTGCCCTGCGGCAGCTTCCAGGCCGCGTCGGCGGCCGCGGTGTAGGCGGGCGAGTCGTAACGGGAGGCATTGCGCCGGGCGTTGAACGGGTAGGCGCTCACCGTCAGCGTCGAGGGCACGAACTGCGCCCACGAGTGGTCGGTGACCCACAGGCCGCGGAACTGCTGGCCGGTGAGCTGCTTGACGAAGGTGGCGCCGTCGACCGGATCGAGGGTGACCTCGATGCCAGCCTCGGCCAGGTTGGCCTGCACGATCTGGGCGAGTTCGTCGTAGCCGGGGGCGAAGGTCAGCGGCAGCACCGGCGGCTTACCCACCTGCGTGACAAGCTCTTCCGCCTTGCCGACATCGCGGCTGTAGCGGGTGTTGCGCGACTCGTCGTAGGCGGGCGAGTTCTTCGGCCACGGCACATTGAGCGGGTAGCCCGAGCCGCGGAACACCTCGGCGATGATGCGTTCACGGTCCAGCGCGAAGGCGATGGCCTGGCGGATGCGCACATCGGCCAGCGCGGGCTCGGTGACGTTCACGCCCACATACGCCTGCAATTCGGCACCCTCGAGATCGTGCACCTTGTACCCACCGGACTTGGCCAGGTTCTCGGTGTCGCGATAGTTGAGCTCCCTGGCCAGCGAGATCTGGCCGGACTTGAGTGCATTGAGCAGGGCCTGGGGGTCGGCGATGATCGAGACCTCCACCCGGTCCAGGTACGGCCGGTCGGGCACCCGGTAGGTGGGGTTCTTCTCGAAGACGATCTGCGAGTTCGGGATTCGCTGCACGTATTTGAACGGACCGGTGCCGATGTACTTCTCGCCGCTGCCGAGCTGGTCGATGCTCTCGCTGTCGAGGATGGGCACGGTGTCGAGCAGGTCGTAGACATTGCTGAGCGGGTGCGCGAACTGCAACGTGATCCGGGTCGGCGAGACGATGTCGAAGCCGGTGACCGCCGCGGCGCTGCTGCGCAGCTGCGCCGACCACTTGGCGTCGGCATAGGTGCGGATCGAGAACTCCACGTCCTTGGCGGTGAACTGGCGCCCGGAGTGGAAGGTGACGTCGTCGCGCAGGTCCAGGCTCAGCGAGCGGCCGTCGGCGGCGAGCTGCCACGACTTCGCCAGCAGCGGTTGCGGTTCCAGCGTGTCGTTGCGGTAGCGGATGAGCGATTCGTAGACCAGGCCGATCAGCACCGGGGTGGCGCCGGTGTTGGTGAGCAGGTTCGCCGGGGCGAGGTCGTCGCGGATGCCCACCTTCAGCGTGCCACCGCGCACGGGGGTGGCGTCGTCACCGCCTGCCTTCTGTTCCTGGACGGCCGAGGTGCACGCCGCCAGCGCCGCGCCACCGAAGATGGCGGCGGCGGCGATCCCGCCGGCGCGCAGGAAGTTACGGCGGTCGAAGCCGCCGGGGGTAGAGCTCATCGTGAGGATCCTCGAGGATTCGGCGCGCACACACGCACCGGCAGGGCGGGGGAACAGTCGGCTCGACACGGCCGCACACCGCGGCGGGTCAGCCGCGCGGGACGCGACACGAACAGCAGCAGGACGGGTCCTGCGTGCGCTCCTCGCGGGGAGCGGCGGGCTGGTTCGTGGGCATGGCTGGAACGCTAACAAGGTGTGCCCGGGGCGGTCACCGATTGCGCGCACCGTGCATATAACCCTGGTGACCTGCGGGGATTCCGCATTTACTGCGAGTATGCCAGTCCCCTCCCATGCCCGTGGTTACGAATCCTTCGGCGGCACGGCCGCGCGCACGTCCGCCGGGTCGTCCCCGCAGTGGACCTCTCCGCCGACCGCGCCCGCCGGTGCGCCCAACATCGTCGTCGTCCTCGTCGACGACATGGGTTACAGCGACATCGGCCCGTTCGGTTCCGAGATCGAGACCCCGACGCTGGACCGGCTGGCCGAGCGCGGTGTGCGGCTGTCGAACTACCACACCACCCCGCTGTGCTCGCCCTCGCGCGCGGCGCTGCTGACCGGGATCAACTCCCACCGTGCGGGTTTCGGCTTCGTCGCCAATGCCGATCCCGGCTACCCCGGCCTGCGCCTGGAACTGGCCGACGACGTGCTCACCCTGCCGGAGATCCTGCGCGGCAACGGGTACGCCACCTACGCGGTGGGCAAGTGGCATCTGGTGCGCGACGCCACGATGAACCCGGCCGCGCACCGCGATTCCTGGCCCACCCAGCGCGGTTTCGACCGCTACTACGGTTCGCTGGAAGGCTTGAACTCCTTCTACTACCCGAATCAGCTGGTCTCCGACAGCTCGGTGGTCGATGTCGAGGAATACCCGGAGGGCTACTACCTCACCGACGATCTCACCGACAAGGCGCTGTCGTACATCAAGGACCTGCGCGCCCACGACGCCACCAAGCCGTTCTTCCTCTACTTCGCGCACGTGGCCATGCACGGACCGCTCCAGGCCAAGCCCGAGGATCAGGCCAAATACCGGGGCCGCTACGCCGAGGGCTGGGACGAGCTGCGCCGCAAGCGGTTCGCCGAGCAGCTCGCGCAGGGCCTGTTCCCGCCGGGCACCCAGCAGAAGCCGCGCAATACCGAACCGGGTTACGAAGCGGCGGAATGGGATTCGCTCTCGGCCGACGAGCAGCGCCGCTACGCCAAGTACATGGAGGTGTACGCGGGCATGGTCGACAGCATCGACCAGAGCCTGGGCCGCATCGTCGATCTGCTCGAGGACCTCGGCGAACTCGACAACACCATCATCGTGTTCACCTCCGACAACGGCGGCACCGCCGAGGGCGGCCCGGAGGGCACCCGGTCCTACTTCGCCGAGTTCGCCCACATCGACGATCCGGAGTGGATCGGCGACGTGCCGCACGACGAGGACCTGATCGGCACCGCGAAGCTGGGCGTGCACTATCCGCGCGGCTGGGGCCAGGCGTCCAACACCCCGTTCCGGTTCTACAAGGGCCAGACCTTCGCCGGTGGCGTGCGGGTGCCGCTGATCGTGTCGTGGCCGAAGGGACTGCCGCGCACCGAGGCCGACGCGGGCATCCGGCACGAGTACGCCTACGTCACCGACCTCGCCCCCACCCTGCTGGAGCTGGCCGGGCTGGAACGACCCAGCGTGCGTAACGGGCTGCCCGCCAAGGACTTCGACGGCGTCTCGGCCGCCGACCTGCTGCGCGATCCGGCCGCGCCGACCCGGCACACCGAGCAGTACTCGGAGATGACCGGTCACCGCGGCTTCTACCGCGACGGCTGGAAACTGCTCTCGCTGCACGAGGCCGACGCCGATATCGACGCACCGCACTGGCAGCTGTTCGACGTGCGCGCCGACCCCACCGAACTGCACGACCTGTCCGCGCGGTATCCCGAGAAGGCCGCCGAACTCGCCGCCGCCTGGGACGAATCAGCCTGGGCGAACACGGTGTTCCCGCTGCTGACCCGCGCCGACCTGTTCCGCCGCCGGCCCGAGGAGGCCCGCTTCGCCGCACCGGTCCGGCTCCTGCCCGGCACCCCCACCCTGGAGCGCTACCGCTCCCAGCGACTCATCGCCTACCGCGACTTCACCATCACCGCCGACCTGACCGGTCGACGGGTACCGGGGGCGACCCCGGCGATCGGCGCCACACCGAACACTGCGAGCACGTCCGGCAGCGCGGACGCGGCGGGCCGCAACGCCGATGCCGTCCCGGTGAGCGAGGGATTCCGTGCGGGGGACGAGGGTGTACTCGTCGCGCACGGTGATCCGCTCGGCGGGTACCTGCTCTATGTCGAGAACGACGAGGTCGTGTTCGGTGTCAACAGCTACGGCCGCTATGCCTCGGTGGCGGCCCCGCTGCCGAGCGGCACCAGGGTGATCACCGTGCGCGCGGCGATCCGGCCGCACCTGCGCTGGGACTTCGTCGTCGAAGCCGACGGGGTCGCGGTCGCCGAGCTCACCGATCAGGTGCAGCTCGTCGGCATGGCACCGTGGACCGGCATCTCGGTCGGCGTCGACGCGCGCGGCCCGGTGTCGTGGGACCTGCGCGAACGCCGCGGCTCCTTCCGCTACACCGGCGCGCTGCGGGCCGTCACCTACACCCCCGGCCCCATCCAGGTCCCGCAGACCACCATCGACGCCGTGGAACGGGAGGCGGAGTACGTCGCCGAGTAGACCCGCGCTCTCCGACCGCGAAGAACAGGGTCGGCCCCGGACACGGCCGCCACAGCGGGTGATCACCTGTCCGGGGCCGGGAGTAGCGGCCGGGTGGTGTCGGATACCGTTGACCAGGCACTACTACGGGGACGTTAGGTAAGGACGAGGATGGACGACAGCTCGCTCACCTGGGATGACGGAGCACTGCTCACCATCGACCAGCGCGGGTTGCCGCACGAGGTGCGCGAACTGCGCCTGGAGACCGTCGACCAGATCATCGACGCGATCACCACCCTCGCGATCCGCGGCGCCCCGGCGATCGGCATCGCGGGGGCCTTCGGTGTGGTCATCGCGACGCGCGCCCACACGACCGGTCCGGCGGACAGTGGTGCGGAGGCAGGCTCGACGGGCGTGGTCGATGTGGCCGCGGTGCAAGCCGAGGCGGATCGGATCGCGGCGGCCCGGCCGACCGCGGTGAATCTGATGTGGGCGGTGCAGCGGGTGCGGGCCCGGATCGCCGACGGTGCCGATGCGGTGCTCGCCGAGACTCTGGACCTGCTGGCCGAGGACGGCCGGGTGAACCTCGCCGCCGCCACCCACGCCGCCGACCTGGTGCAGCGCCTGTGCGGTGACCGGCCGCTGCGCCTGCTCACCCACTGCAATACCGGTCGCCTGGCCACCAGCGCGGTGGGTACCGCGATCGGCGCGCTGCGGGTGCTGCACGAGCGCGGGGCGGTCGCCGACGTGATCGTCGACGAGACCCGCCCGCTGCTGCAGGGCGCCCGGCTCACCGCCTGGGAACTGGCCGAGGCGGGCATCCCGCACCGGCTCACCATCGATTCCGCCGCCGCCTGGGCCATGGCCACCGGTCAGGTCGACGCGGTCCTGGTCGGTGCCGACCGGATCACCGCCAACGGCGACGTCGCCAACAAGATCGGCACCTTCGCCCTGGCCCTGGCCGCCCGCCACCACGGCATCCCCTTCGTCGTGGTCGCCCCCGAATCCACCCGTGACCCCGCCATGGCCACCGGCGCGCAGATCGTGGTCGAGCAGCGCGCCGCCACGGAGGTCACCGGATTCGGCGGCGTCGAGACCGCCCCGGCAGGCACCGCCGTGTTCAACCCGGCCTTCGACGTCACCCCGGCCGACCTGGTGACCGCCGTGGTCACCGAAACCGGTGTCGTCTACCGCAATGCGGACCGCTTCGACGCGAACGGCCGCGCTGTCGCCACCCCCGCGGACGTGACGGCGTCGGTCACCACGCAGGCCGCCACCGCGACAACCACCGGTGCCACAGACTCCGGCGTCGAGGCGGCCGGGGCGATCGCCGCCATCGCACGGCAGCTCTACGGGCGCGGGTGGATGCCGGGAACGGCGGGCAATATCTCGGTGCGCGTGGCCGACGACGCCCTGGTCACCGCCAGCGGCCTGTCCAAAGGTGAACTCGGCGAAGAGGATATGGTGCGCGTCGCCATCGCCGATACGACCGCGCGGCCGGGACAGCACCGGAAACCCTCCGCCGAGACCAGCATTCACACCGCCGTCTACCGCACCACCGGCGCGCGCGCCGTGGTGCACGTGCACTCCCCCTTCGCCACCGCCTTCGCCACCACGGCCGTGCCCTCGGCCGAGCAGGTGCGCATCGTGCCCGTCAGCGGTTTCGAACTGCTCAAGGGTTTCGGTGTGGCCGACCCGTCGGCCGTCGGCATCCCGGTGTTCCCGAACTGGCCCGACGTGCCGCGCATCGGTGCCGACATCGAAGCCTTCCTGCGCGAGAACCCTTCCGCCCCACCGATTCTGTGCATCACCGGGCACGGCATCACCACCTGGGGTGACACTCTGTCCCAGGCGCGCGATCGCGCCGAATGCCTGGAAGCCCTGTGCGAGTTGATCGCCCGCACCGGGCGCACCACCGCTGCCTTGCCTCCCGAGATCGGATAGACACATGACCCTGCTGCAAGTGATGGCCGCCGGCGACGCCACCGAGGTGCGCGTGCGCACCACCGACACCGCCGAGATCGGCACCGAACTGGCGAAGCACGGCATCGCCTACTCGCACTGGCCCGTGCTCGACGACGCCGCCACCACCGACTCCGAGACCCTGCTGGCCCACTACGCCCCGCAGATCGCCGAACTCAATGCCTCGGGCCGGTACCGGCACATCGACATCGCGCGCATCCACCCCGACGCCGACAACCCCGACTGGCCCGCCACCGCCGCGGGCGCGCGCGCCAAGTTCCTCGACGAGCACCGGCACGCCGAGGACGAGGTGCGCTTCTTCGCCGCCGGTCGCGGCTGCTTCTACCTGCACCTGGGCGAGGCCGTGCTGGCCACCGTCTGCGAGGCGGGCGATCTGCTCTCGGTCCCCGCGGGCACCCTGCACTGGTTCGACATGGGCACCACCCCCGATTTCATCGCCATCCGCTTCTTCGAGGAGGCCGACGGCTGGATCGGCGACTTCACCGGCGACAAGATCAGCGCGGGCTTCCCCACCCTCGACGACCTGCTCGCCGCCTCGTGACCCGGGCGATCGTCCTCGACATCGAGGGCACGACCAGCCCCACCGATTCGGTTCGCACCGACCTCTACGGCTACACCGCCGCCCGGCTGCCCGCCTGGCTGGCCGAGAACATCGGCGGCGCCGCCGATCCCGTCCTCGCGGGCACCCGCGAGCTCGCCGGTGAGCCGGACGCCGACCCGGAGCGCGTCGCCGAGATCCTGCGTGGCTGGCTGGAATCGGATGTGAAGGCCGAACCGCTCAAGGCCGCCCAGGGTGCCATCTGCGCGCAGGGTTTCCGGGCGGGCGCGCTGCACGGGCGCTTCTTCGCCGACGTGGCGCCCGCGCTGGCCGCCTGGCACGATGCCGGACTCGCGCTGTACGTGTACTCCTCGGGATCGGAACGCAACCAACGGGATTGGTTCACCTTCGCCGAACCGGGCGACCTGTCCGGACTGATCGCGGGCCACTACGACCTGGTGAGCGCGGGCCCGAAACGCGAGCCCTCGTCCTACGACCTCATCGCCGAGAGCATCGTGGTGCCCGCCGCGGAGATCCTGTTCCTGTCCGATCATCCCGACGAGCTCGACGCGGCCGTCACGGCGGGCTGGCAGGTGGTCGGGATACACCGGCCCGGCGAGCCGAATCAGCCACGGCCGCCGCATGATTGGGTGAGCTCGTTCGCCGACGTCGACGTCACCGGACCTCGCCGATGACCCTGCCGGGAGCACCCGACGTCGACGCCCGGTGGATCCATCCGGCGCCCGCACTGCCCCTCCCGCCGCGTCCCCACACCGTGTTCACCGCGGTGCCGGGCACGGCCGCCCGGCTGGCGAACCAGGGTGCGCTCCGGGTCGCGTTGCGTCCGGGTCCGCTGTTCACGCTCGCCCTCGCGCTCGTCGTGCTGGTGCCGATGGCGGTCATCGGCGAGATGTGGCTGCTGGCCGTCGCGGCACCGGTGGTCGGCATCGGCACGCCCGTGCTCGGCTTCGTGACCGCCCGGCGGCGGCTGCGCCGGTCCTTCGACGTGATCTGCGCGCCGGGCGCGACCATGGCGGTCCAGCTCGGGCCCGACGCGCTCGATATCGGCGATGCGCACTCCTACGTGCGGCTGGACTACGAACGGATCAGCGCGGTCCGCACGTCGGGCGCGGTCGTGGTGCTGCAGGTGGACAACCGCCTGCGGCTCACCTTCCCGCGTGAACTGTTCCCCGCGCCGATGGCCGAGCACCTGCGCCACCTGATCTGGCATCGCGGCAATCCCCAGCACGGCGCTCCACCACCACTGCCGCCACTGCCCACCCTGCTGCACCCGCAGGCAGCGCTGGTCGCCGACGAGACCACCGCGCGCACCCTGTTCGCCGCGGAGATCCGCGAACCGCTCGCCCGGCCGGGGGTCCTGCTCCGGTTCGGATTCGGCGCCGTCGCCACCACCGGACTGATCGGCTGGCTGGTCGGGCCCGGCTGGATGGCGCTGCCGATCCTGATGTTCGCGATCATGGTCTACGGCACCGTCCGCGCGATCCGCAGGCCCGGGCCCGAGGCCGCGCGGACCGTCCGGCACGCGGTTCCCGGGTCGGTCCTGGCCACCCAGTTCGGCGCCGATGCCCTGGTCTACCAGACCCGGACCCATCTGCTGCGCACCCGCTACGCCGACATCACCACCCTCGCCCTGCGCCGGGACGTGGCCGTCGTGACGAACATCAGCGGCCTGACCGTACTCCCCCGCGAACTCGTGCCCGCGGACGTCGTCGCCCGGCTGCGCGAACTCGGCGTCACCGTCGTGGAGCGTTGACGCGCACCGTTTTTCAGCCGACGTGGGCGCGGACCGGTCCCAGCTTGCCGCGCTGCACCGTCGCGAACACCCGGCGGGCGTGGACCGCGACGGGACCGGTCGACCACGGGGCGAGCGTGGTGGTGAACATCAGTTCGCACCACGACAGCGCCGGGATCTCGCCGGCGGCCAGGGTGGCGATGAGCGAGAGTTCGGTGTCGTGGCCGAGCCAGGCGGCCACCAGCCAGGAGGCGTCGAGGCGGCCGAGGAACTCCGCGGCGTCCTCGGGCGGGCCGTGCGGGGTGTCGACGGCGAGATGGACGACCGCGGCCACGGCGTGACGCATCTTCGCGTCCATGCCGATCGCGTCGTGCAGCAGCAGGCTCTCCAGGGCCGAGCGCAGTTCCGTCCAGGGATCGTGAGCGTGTTCGGGCATGAGCGGCCTTTCCTGTGATTCGGTCTGCTGGTCGAGTCCACCGGAGATCGACCGGAGGGCCGGGGTCGCCTGCGCTTCGGCGGGTCGACCAGGCCGGTGAGCGGGCCCGCGGTCCAGTCCAGCCTGCCGAAGGCATGGCACCAGTCCAGTGCCGGATTGTCGTCGGTGACAATGATGTCGAGCGCCAGCCCGGCCATCGACGCGGTGCAGGCCAGGGTGACCACGTCGAGTCCCGGCTCACTCACCGTCAGATGCAAGGTGGCCCCCGACAGCGCGAGGTCTTCGCCGGCGCGCCCGGCCAGCCAGATCGCGCGACCCGCCGCGCCCATGGTCGCGGCGAGCCGGTCGCCGCGTGGATGATCGGTATCGGCCTCGACGAAGGGGCCGTACCAGAGCGCTCTCCCCTCCGCGTCGCAGACCGCGAATGTGTCCGACACGCTGTCACCCGCCGCCGCCAGACTTATGTGAGCGTCCTGCCCCTGCTCGGTCACCCTCATCTGTGTTCCCCGTTTTCCGATTCGAGATGAATATCGGTGCACTTCTCATCCAATCGACCAGGAACACTCTTGTCCACCGGGACCCGGAAACCGTCGTCCCCCGGTGAGGTACCACCACCGGCCAGTGAAAACACCCCTCCGGAACTACACGCAACAGGCGGTCACATATTCGCCGCAACCGGACCGCACACCCCGCCGGACTTGTATGTTTCGGCCATGCCTTTCGTGCACTCCGATTCGGTGAACATCCATTTCCGCACGGGCGCCGTCCACGGCCCCACCGTGCTGCTGGCACACGGATTCCTGATGAATCAATCGATGTTCGATCCGATCCGGAGAATACTGGGGCACACCGATATCAATGTGGTCACCTGGGATGCGCGCGGGCACGGCCGCACCGGGGACACACCCGCATTCGACTATTGGGATCAAGCCGCCGACGGATTCCGCGTACTGGACGCGCTCGGAATCGAACGCGCGATCGTCGGCGGAATGAGCCAGGGCGGATACACGGCATTACGGATGGCCTTGAGTGCGCCCGAACGCGTGTACGGGCTCGCCCTGCTCGACACCGAAGCCGGGGCCTGCACGCCCGACGAGGCGGCCGACTACGAGGGCTTCTTCGATGCCTGGTGTGGGACAGGCGAATTGGCACCCCTGGCCGAAGGGCTCGCGCCCCGGCTGATCGGCGGCGACGATCCGGCGATGTGGCGGCCGTGGATCGACCGGTGGCTCGCGGCCGACCGCGCCGCGATCCGTCCGGCGGCGCGGTGCCTGATCGACCGCGATTCGGTGCTCGAGCGCCTGGGTGAGATCCGGGTGCCCGCGCTGGTGCTGCGCGGGGAGCACGACCAGAACAGCACCACCGGCAAGTGCGCCCTGCTGGCGGCCGGGCTGCCCGGCGCCGGGGCCGTGCGCACCGTCGCGGGCGCGGGCCACGGCGCCGCGCTGACCCACCCCGAGCAGGTGGCCACCATGCTGGCGGGGCTGGTGTCGGCGTGCGTCCCGCAGCCGGTGCCGGTCGCCGGGAGGTCAGCGGTTCCCGCGGCGGGTGGTGCGGTAGGCGGCCGGGGTCACGCCGTATTTGGCGCGGAAGGCGCGGGAGAGCTGGTCGACCGTGCGGAAGCCGCAGCTGTCGGCGATGTCGCGCAGGCCGCGGGTGCCGTCGCAGAGCGCGCTCGCCGCGGCGGCCAGGCGGCGGGTGCGGATGAGTCGCGCGACCGAGGTGCCCTGGAGTTCGAACGCCCGGAACAGGGTTCGCCTGCTCACATGTAGCCTGCCCGCGACCGCGTCCGGGTTCAGCGCCGGGTCCGCGAAGTTCCGGTCGATGAAGTCGGCCGCGCGCCGGCGCAGCACGTCCTCGGCCGTCAGTTCCCTGGTCGCGTCGGTGAGATCGCGTTCGAGCAGCGCGACCACCGCCGCACGGAACAGGATCTCGTCGATGCGCGCGACGATGCGCAGATGACCGGGCATGGTCGCACCGCAGGTGAGGTCCCGCGCCACCGTGAGAACCGACATCGCGGCGCGCGACAGCGGCCAGGAGCGGCCGCCCGCCGCCGGGGCGTCCAGACCCCACGCGGCCAGGGAACTCACCGGCAGATAGAGGTAGAGCACATCGGTGGCCGCGGTGTCGCCGCGCGCGAGGACCGACCGGAACGGGCTGTCCAGGCACAGCGCGAACGCCTCCCCCGCCACCGCGGTGGACCGGTGCCCCTGCTGTTCGAGCGTGACCCGGCCCGCCAGTACCAGTCCCAGCTGCAGGTATTGGCTGTAGTGGTCCTCGGCGCCCGCGGCGTCGCGCTCGGTGACGATGTCGGAGGTGCGCAGCCGGGCGACCAGCACCGCGCCGGTGCTCGCGGTCCAGAGCGTGGCGGCGAAATCCTCACCGGCCCGCAGGTGACAGCCGAAGGCCACCCGCTGCAGATCACGCGACCCGCTCAGGTTCACCCCGCGCCTGTCGGGCGGGCACAGCGGTTCCAGCGGGCAGGTGGCCTCCGGCCGCACCGATTCGCTCATCGATTGCCTCGCCCCGAACGACACCGCGCCGTTGCGTACCCGGCGGCCCGGCTCCCCCTCCGCCCGGCCCGGACGGCGGCCACCGTGTTCGGCGGCGATTGTGTGCGCGTCTGTTCCGCTGTGCATATCCCACCTCCGCGCAGGGGTGCCTCGGCGCCGGAGACGGACCGCGAAATCACTGATCCGTCACCGGTCGAACACACCCGTCGACAACTGGAACTGCTCTCGAAACACGAAGGATAACAGCGGAATTCGCGTACCAGGGACGGCCCGTGAATCGCGCGCACGACACTCGCATTCCGTGCCAGGTTCGCCGGGATGTCGTGCCAGGACGGCGCGGGCGGCCCGGGCGATCGGGCGCCACGAAGACCGTTCCCGCCTGCCGATATCGGTCCACCGGCAAGCGTCGCGGCGGCGCGTCGACGGTTTGCCCGAGCATTGCGCCGCCCCCGGCCCGCGACCTACTCTCGATGCCGTTGTCGCCCTTACGGTTCCGTGGTCGACGGTCGCGACATTCCGCACGAGTTCTCTGGTGATATTCCGGCGCGCATCATCGCCCCTCGACGACGAAGGACTACCGAGACATGCTCTGGGAAGCACTGCTGTGGGTGATCATGGTCGCCGGACTGGCCGGGACCGCCGCCTATCTGCTGCGCAAGCGCGGCAACGGTCGCGACGACGACGCCACCAACGAGTCGGTGGGCCAGGTGTTCACCCTCGTCGCGGGCCTGCAGGTGGTCCTGGCGTCGTTTCTGCTCATCGGCGTGCTCGATGCCAATGCGGGCGCGGCGAAGGCGGCCTCGGACGAGGCGGATCGACTGCTCGCCCTCCAGTGGGCCGGTGACGCGTTGCCGGAGCCGGCCCGCGGCACCATCACCACTGCCGTGCACGGCTACACCGGCGAGGTGATCGAGGTGGAATGGCCTGCCATGTCCTCCGGGGCGCCGGTCGACGATACGGCGTGGAGCAGGCTGTCGGCGGTGCGCACCGCCATCGCCACCAGTCCCGCCACCGACGAATGGCAGCGATCACGTCAGATCGCGGCGGCCGATCGGCTGTGGGAGGTCTACGAGGCCCGCCAGGCCAGGATCGAGGCGGCGGGTAGCGCGTTGTCGCCGATGATGTGGCTGGCACTGGCACTCGGCGCGATTCTGTCGGTGGGCCTGTCGCTGCTGTTCGCGGGCACCAGCGCACGCGTGCATGTCGCGGTGGTGGCCAGTTTCGCCGCGGTGGTGACGTTCATGATCTTCACCATCTTCGAACTGCAGAATCCCTACGGCCGGGCCGCCGCCGTCGGCCCGGCCGCCTTCGACGCCGTGCTGGCGCAACTGACATGAACGGGCCGGGGCGCAGGGTGATCTGGGTGGGCCTGCTGGCGGGCGCGGGCCTGGTCGTGCCCGGATCGGTCGGTACCGTGTCCGGCGGGCAGGCGATCGCCGCCCCGGCGCCCACCACATCGGCTCCGGTGATCCCCACGCCGACAGGAACATTCGAGGTTCCTGCCGTCCCCCGGTTCGGTGGGCCGGCGATTCCGCTGCCGGGTCACCCACGGGATCGCCCGACGGTCCCGGTTCCGGTACCGCCGCGCGGCGGCCTGGAACTACACGTCCCCGCCCGCCCGTTCGACCATCCGCGGGCCCCGCTTCCACTCCCGGCGCCGGCTCCGCCGCCGCGCATCCCGAAACCGCCGCCACCGGCTCCGACCACATCCGTTCCCGCACCGCCGGTTCCGGAGCCGCCGCCACCGGTCGCGATCCCCGAGCCGACTCCGCTGCCCGCGGCCCCGCCTCCGCCGCCGGTGACGATGCCGCCCGAGCCGGAAGTCCCCCCGTCACCACCACCGATCGCGGAGCCCGACCCATCACCCCCGCCGGAACCGTCCCCCACTCCGGTGCCCACCTCCGCCCGGCTCGTCACCTATCCCGCGGCGGAACCGCGGGCCGTGGCGGCGCAGCCGGTGGTGGTCGAGCAGCGACGCTGGGCCCTCACCTTGATGCTGCTGGTCGTCGTGACCGCCGGTGCGGCCAGGATCGCGGCGAGGCGCTCATGAGCAATCGATCGGCATTCGCTACCCCGCGCCGAACACGGTCGCACCTCTTCGCGAACCCATCGGCAGACGCACTGTTCTCATCTAGAAAGATGTTCTGGCACAACAGTTTTCATGCTGATTTACCCGCGCGATCGAGGCGCGGTGTTCTACCATCGTTTTTGCCACGATCAGTAGCGGATAGATAACTGATTCGTCCCGCTGTGGTGCGTCATCTCGTTTCTCCCATGTCTCTCGAAGCAGGAAGAACTCATGACTGAACTGGCTGAACCACTCTCCGGAACCATCGCCGCCCAGCTGAGCCTCAGCACGGTCGCCGCGCGGAACCTGGCGACCACGACCAAGTCCGTGCCCCAGATGCAGGGCATCACCTCCCGGTGGCTGCTCAAACTGCTGCCGTGGGTCCAGGCCGACGGTGGCGTGTACCGCGTCAACCGCCGCCTCACCTACACCGTGGGCGACGGCTTGATCACCTGCTACGACACCGCGGGCGAGGCGCGGATTCTCGCACCCGACCTGCGGGAACTGCGCAGCCTGCGGCACTACCCCGACGACGCCGCCCTACAGGCGCTCGCGGACTCCTTCACCGAACGGCGATACGAGGCGGGCGAGATCATCGCCGAGGCGGGCAGTCCCGCCGGCGAACTGGTGGTCCTCGCCCACGGCAAGGCCGACAAGCTCGGCACCGGCGCCTACGGTGAGCCGACCGTGCTCGAGATCATGACCGACGGCCACTTCTTCGGGGAACGGATCCTCGGCGCCGACGCGCAGCCGTGGGACTTCACCGTCAAAGCCGTCACCGCGTGCACCTGCCTGGTCCTCACCGAGCGCGCGCTGGCCGAGGTCGGCGCGCGGATCGCCGGGCTGAGCGAGCACGTGCGGGCGGCCCAGCTCGACGACGCGGTCGCCGACGAGCGGGCCAACCCGCACGGCGAGAGCTCGATCGAGCTCGCCTCGGGCCACGAGGGCGAACAGCAGCTGACCGGCACCTTCGTCGACTACGACCTGTCCCCGCGCGAATACGAGCTGAGCATCGCGCAGACCGTGCTGCGGGTGCACAGCCGCGTCGCCGACCTCTACAACAAGCCGATGGACCAGATCGAACAGCAGCTGCGGCTGACCATCGAGGCCCTGCGCGAACGCCAGGAAGACGAGATGGTCAACAATCGCGACTTCGGGCTGCTGCACAATGCCGCGCCCCGGCAGCGGATCAGTACCCGCACGGGTGCTCCGACGCCCGACGACCTGGACGAACTGCTCGCCCTCGTGTGGAAGGAGCCGGCGTTCTTCCTGGCCAACCCGAAGGCCATCGCCGCCTTCGGGGCCGAATGCAACCGCCGCGGCATCTACCCGTCGAGCACCGAGCTGAACGGGCATCGGGTGCCCTCGTGGCGAGGTGTCCCGATCCTGCCGTGCAACAAGATCGGCACCTCGGCCGGTCGCACCACCTCGATCATGCTGATGCGCACCGGCGAAGCGGCACAGGGCGTGATCGGGTTGCGCCAGACCGGGATTCCGGACGAGTACGAGCCCGGCCTGAACGTGCGCTTCATGGGCATCGACGACAAGGCGATCATCTCCTACCTGGTCAGCACCTACTACTCCGCGGCGGTGCTGGTACCCGACGCCCTCGCGATCCTCGACAACGTTCAGCTCGGCGCCGAGGGCTGAGACCGTGCAGCCGTTCGTGTTGCCCGAGTTCTACGTCGCTCATCCCGCGCGGCTCAACGCGCACGTGGAACAGGCACGGGCACATACCAAACAGTGGGCCTACGAGATGGGCATGCTCGGCGAGGCCGTCGGTGGCGACGTGGTGTGGGACGAAGCGAGTTTCGACGGCATGGACTACGCGGGCCTGTGCGCCTACACCCATCCCGACGCCGACGCGCCGGTGCTCGACACCGTCACCGACTGGTACACCTGGGTCTTCTATTTCGACGACCATTTCCTCGACGCGTTCAAACGCACCGGCGACATGGACGGCGCCCGGCGCTATCTCGACCGCCTGGCCACCTTCATGCCGCCCGACGGTGCCGCCATGCCGCAACCGGCCAACCCCGACGAGAGCGGCCTGGCCGACCTGTGGACGCGGACGGTGCCGTCGATGTCGCAGTGCTGGCGCGAACGTTTTCGCGAGAGCACCCGCAATCTGCTGCTCGACTGTGTCTGGGAGATCGGCAACATCAACACCGCCCGGATTCCCAATCCGATCGACTACATCGAGATGCGGCGCCGGGTCGGCGGTGCGCCGTGGTCGGCGGATCTCGTCGAATACGCCCGCGGCATCGAGATTCCCGAAGCCGTCGTCGGCACCCGGCCGATGCGCGTGCTCAAGGACACCTTCTCCGACGCGGTGCACCTGCGCAACGACATCTTCTCGTATCAGCGCGAGACCGAGGAGGAAGGAGAGGTCAACAACGGGGTCCTGGTGGTCGAGCGGTTCTTCGGCTGTTCGCCGCAGCGGGCCGCCGAGATCGTCAACGACCAGCTCACCTCGCGGATCCACCAGTTCGAGAACACCGTGCTGACCGAGCTGCCGCCGCTGTTCGCCGAACACGGGCTCGACGCGGTGCAGGTCGCGGCGACGCTGTCCTACGCGCAGGGGCTCCAGGACTGGCAGTCGGGCGGCCACGAATGGCATCTGCGGTCGAACCGGTACATGAACAGTGCCGCGGCGAAGGGCCCGAAGTCGTTCGGTCCCAACGGGATCGGTACCGAGCTGGCCAGGCCCGGTTTCTGGAAGGGGCTGGCCGGGCCGGGCGGGGCGCGCAGTCACGCGCGGGTTCCGTTGCGCCGCAGCGGTCCCCTGCCCCTGCCGGACTTCGAGGTGCCGTTCGCGCTGAGCCTGTCACCGCACCTGCCGGTGGCACGTTCGGCGAGCATCGACTGGGCGCAGCGGATGGGATTCCACGAGCCGCTGCCCGAGCTCGGCGGGCGGCGCCTGTGGACGCGCGAGGACACGGCGGGCTTCGATTTCGCCCTGTGCTCGGCGGGTTTGGACCCCGACGCCGATGCCGACACGCTGACGCTGTCGGCGCAATGGCTCACCTGGGGCACCTGGGGCGACGACTATTTCCCCGCCGTCTTCCCACCTACCCAGGGTGCGGCCGCGATGGCCGCGGCGAAGGTCTGCAACACCAGACTGTCGGCGTTCATGCCATTGGATCTGCACCAGAGCGGGACACCGGTCAATCCGCTGGAGCTGTCCCTGGCCGATCTGTGGTCGCGCACCGCCCGGTCGATGTCGCCGGCCGCCCGCGCCACCTTCCGGGCGGCGGTGGAATCCATGACCGAGAGCTGGTTGTGGGAGCTGGCCAACCACATCCAGCACCGGGTGCCCGATCCGGTCGACTACCTGGAGATGCGCCGCCGGACCTTCGGCTCGGATCTGACGATCGCGCTGTCGAAGCTCGCGCGCGGCGGCCTCGTCCCCGACGCGGTCTTCGAGTCGACCACCCTGCGCGGTATCGAACACGCCGCGCAGGACTACGGCTGCCTGATCAACGACTTCTTCTCGTATCAGAAGGAGATCGAGTACGAAGCCGAGCTGCACAACGCGATCCTGGTGGTCGAGTCGTTCTTCGACTGCGACCGCGATGTCGCCGCGACGATCGTCGACGACCTGATGCGGGCCAGGATGCGGCAGTTCCAGCGCCTCGTCGACGACGAACTGCCCGTCCTGATCGAACACCACCGCCTCGACGACACCGCACGCGCCGCACTGGCCGGCTACATCGACGAACTGCGTGACTGGATCGCGGGCATCCTGCACTGGCATCGCGGCACCAGCCGCTACCGCCCGGAACACTTGCGCCACCCGGCGAGCGGACGACCGCCCGCCCTCACCCACTCCACCCGCGCGTGGGGGCCCTCCGGCCTCGGCACCGCCGCCGCCCGCCCCGGCCTCGTCGCCGCCCACGCCACCTCGCAGGGAAGGACCACTCCGTGACCAGCACCGCCGCGCAGCCGGCCACCGCACTCGGCGTCGCCGCCGCTCGCACCCTGGCGACCACCACCAAATCCGTTCCGCAGATGCAGGGCATCACCCCCCGATGGCTGCTGCGCATGCTGCCCTGGGTGGAGGTCGACGGCGGAACCTACCGGGTCAACCGCCGCCTGACCTACACCGTCGGGGACGGCTACCTCACCTGCACGCTGGCCGGGGGCCGGTACCAGGTGGTCCCGGCCGAACTGCGCGAACTGCGCGCGCTGCGCGACTTCGACGACGACGACACCTTGCGCGAACTCGCCCAGCTGTTCACCCAGCGCGAGTTCGCCGCGGGCGAGACGATCTGCGAGTTCGGCAACGAGATCGACGCGACCTATGTGGTGGCCCACGGCCGGGTCGTGCTCACCGGCCCGGGTGACTACGGTCAGCAGGTCCAGCTCGACGTGCTCGACGACGGCAGCCAGCTCGGCGCCGCCACCCTGCTCGGCGGACAGGCGATCTGGGAGTACACCGCCACCGCGAACACCGCCTGCACCGTCCTGGCCCTGCCGCGCACCGACTTCGACGCCGTGTGTGCCGGGAACCCGCGCCTGGCCGCCCATATCGAGCGGGTCGGGCCCGTCGTGGCCGCCGAACAGGCCGGTGCCGACAAATACGGTCAGGCGACCATCGGCATGCTGTCGGGCCAGCAGGGCGAACCGACCCTGCCGGGTACCTATGTCGACTACGACCAGCATCCCCGCGAACTCGAGCTGAGCGTCGCGCAGCTGCTGCTGCGGGTCCACACCAGGGTCACCGATCTCTACAACAAGCCGATGAACCAGCTCGACCAGCAGGTGCGCCTGTCGGTGGCGGCGCTGCGGGAACGGCAGGAACGCGACCTGCTGACCCACCACGACTACGGGCTGCTGCACAACGTGGACCCGAGCCAGCGGCTGTGCTCGGCCACCGGCCGCCCGACTCCCGACGATCTCGATCGGCTGCTGGCCCGCCGCCGCAAGACCGCGTTCTTCCTCGCCCATCCCCGCGTCATCGCGCAGTTCGGTCACGAGTGCACGAAACGCGGCGTGTACCCGGACCACACCGACATCGAGGGGAAGACGGTGCACGCGTGGCGGAATGTGCCGCTGCTGCCCTCGGACAAGATCCCGATCTCACCGAGCGGGACCAGCACGATCCTGGCCATGCGGATCGGTGAATCCGACGACGGGGTGATCGGCCTGCGCCAGACCGGATTGCCCGACGAGGTCGAACCAGGCATCAACGTCCGCTTCACCGGGATCGACGACCGGGCGATCGCCTCCTATCTGATCAGCGCCAATCACGCTGCGGCCGTGCTGGTTCCGGACGCCCTGGGTGCACTCACCGAAGTGCAGGTGAACCGATGAGCACGCCACAGCCCGTGACCGCCCCGGTCCTGCCACCGACCCCGGTGGCGCCGCCGCCCGTCGCGCCACGCGCGCGCACGGCCGCCGACGTGCTCGAACGCTGTCGGGAGGACTGCGCGGCCACCCTGCACGGCTCGGTCCAGACGATGCCCGCCATGGTGCGCACGATCGTGGGGTACCACTTCGGCTGGTGGGATCGCGGTGGACGACCGGAAAGCCACGACGGCGGCAAGGCGATCCGCCCGGCGCTGGTCCTGTCGACCGCGCGGTTGACCGGCGGGGACGAGGCGGCCGCCGTGCGCGCGGCCGTCGCGGTGGAACTGGTGCACAACTTCTCGCTGCTGCACGACGACGTGATGGACCGCGACACCACCCGCAGGCACCGGCCGACCGCATGGACGGCCTTCGGGATCGGGCCCGCCATCCTCGCCGGTGACGCGCTGCTCGCCCAGGCCTACTCCCTGCTGGCCGGAGCACCCGGCACACCGATCGTCGAGGCGTCGACGCTGCTGAGCCGCTCGGTGCTGCATCTGGTCGAAGGCCAGTGCGCGGACCTGGGATTCGAGCAGCGCGGCGATGTCGAGGTCGAGGAATGCCTCACCATGGTCGACCGCAAGACCGGGGCGCTGTTCGGGTGTTCGGCCGCGTTCGGTGGGCTCTTCGGCAACGCCGATTCCGGTGAGATCCTGCGCCTGCGCGAATTCGGCAGGCGCATCGGCCGGGCCTTCCAGCACACCGACGACCTGCTCGGCATCTGGGGTGATCCGCGGGTCACCGGCAAGTCGGTGTTCTCCGATCTGCGCAGCCGCAAGAAGTCGCTGCCGGTGGTGTTCGCGCTGCGCTCCGGCACGCCCGAGGCGAGTGCCCTGGCCGAGCTCTACCTGCGCGAGGATCCGCTCGACGACGGCGAACTGGTTCGGGCCGCCGACCTGGTCGAAGCGGCGGGTGGCCGCGCATGGAGCAGGGGCCAGGCCAGGCAACTGTACGAGGAGGCCATGGCCACGATCTCCGGGATCGGGACCGACGCCGACGCCATGGCCGACCTGGATCTGCTCGCGGCACTGGCCGCCGACAGGGACTGCTGACCGCGGCGACAGCGAGCACGGGGACGGGCGTTCGCGGGCCCCCGGTTCACGGCCGGGCGGGGTGCGGACCGGCGGCATCGGGGCCGCGAACGCCCAGGTAGTACTGGATGCGGCCGGGGTAGGCGACCGAGTCGAGGCGGAAGAGCTGGACGTCGACGGTGTAGTACTCCCCGGTGTGCAGATCGCACAGCCGCATGGCGGTGTGCTCGCGGCCGTACACCGTGTCGCCGTCGTCCCAGATCCGCCGGAAGTCGCGGTACTGCGCCAGTTCGTCGAGCAGGTCGGTGGCCCAGTCGCCGCCGCCCTGCTGGCCGATCAGCCCGCGCAGCCAGTGCACGGTGAGCGTGGACTCGGTCTCCCACTCCACCATCACCTTGCGCGAGAGCGGATTGCCGAAGAACCAGCGCAGGATGTTGACGTCCTCGACCAGACCGGGGAACGCGCGATCGTAGGATTCGTTGCCCGCGAGCACATTCCAGCGGGTGTCGACGTAGGCCGCCAGATCCGGCTCCTGCAGTGCCAGGGTGCGGCGCATCTCGGCGGTGATCTCGGCGCGCAGGTCCTCGACGGTGGGATTGTCCACCGGTGCCAGCCCGGCCAGATCGAACAGATGCCTGCGTTCGATATCACTGACCGGCGTGATCCGGTCGAGATAGCGAACCAAGGCTTCGACCACCGCACGCGTGGGGTGATCGCGGTCCCCACTTTCCAGATGTGTGATGTAACTCGAGCTGACCCCGGCCGCGAAGGCCAGCTTCTCCCGCGAAATCCGCCGATCGTCGCGAAGCCGCCGCAGCAACCCCCCGAGTGTCGGCGGTTTCGGTGGACCCGCCGGACCGTCGGACGTCGACTTCGGTATCACCCCAACCCTCCCTGTCTGCACGGGCCAATCCTGGATGACGGTTCAACCATGATCCACGCACCGAACGGAAAAGATGCAGTTTCTTTATATTGACGCGCCGCCATTTGGGTAGTTAACGGTGGGCAACTGTGCGCCCGGTCACGAAATGCCGTGCGCCGGACCGAATTAAAAGGATTTCAATTCTTCCCTCCGGCAATGCTATAGAATTCCGCGCCGGTACCCGGCCGCCGGACCCGCGCCGATGACCACGCCCACCCCGATCACGGCGTCGCGAACACCGGCGCGCACCACCACCCACCTCGGCCATCCGCCTTCCCGACAGGCACCCGGCGGGCGCCGCGCACCGGGTGCCGCGATGTGCGGGGCGTCACATCGGGCCTGTTCAGCGGGCATCCCGGCTGTGTAAACAAATGTAAACCGCCCGAGAAGCAAGCGTTTCCGAAGCATCACCGCGGAGCCGGGGTCATGCTCCCCGGCAGCCGCGTCGGGCCTGCTCGCCGCCCATTCACCCTGGTCGGCCCCGATTCGCCGGGCGGGCGCCGCGGCCCGCCCGTGACCACGAGATTTCGCCGACCTCACACCTCACAGCAGCCCGAACGAGGATGTGAAAAGTTGGTTTTGCGGGATCAGCGCCCCTCTTTACAGTTGCCCTCAACAGCCCGATTTGCACAGCTCGAAGGGGGCGTCGTGGTTAATTCGCGCACTCATGGTCCGTCGCCCACCGATTTCGGCGACACATTGCTGAACCTCGGTAAGTACTTCCAGCGCGGCGAGGTCTCCGCCGACCACCGGTCGGTGCACAAGGTGGGCGGCCGCGACGCCGACGCCTTCTATCGCGACCGCTGGTCGCACGACAAGGTGGTGCGCTCCACCCACGGCGTGAACTGCACCGGCTCGTGTTCCTGGAAGATCTACGTCAAGGACGGCGTGATCACCTGGGAATCGCAGCAGACCGACTATCCGTCGGTGGGCTCGGACAAGCCCGAGTACGAGCCGCGCGGCTGCCCGCGTGGCGCCTCGTTCTCCTGGTACACCTACTCCCCGACCCGCGTGCGCTACCCGTATGTGCGCGGCGCGCTGCTGGATCTGTACCGCAAGGCCAAGACCGAGCTCAAGGACCCGGTGCTGGCCTGGGAGTCGATCGTCGAGGACCCGGTCAAGGCCAAGACCTACAAGACCGCGCGCGGCAAGGGCGGTTTCGTCCGCGCCGAGTGGTGGGAGGCCGCCGAGATCGCCGCGGCCGCGCACGTCCACACCATCAAGAAGTACGGGCCCGACCGGGTCGCCGGGTTCTCGCCGATCCCGGCCATGTCGATGGTCAGCCACGCCACCGGCGCGCGGTTCGTCTCGCTGCTCGGCGGCTACATGCTCTCGTTCTACGACTGGTACGCCGACCTGCCGGTGGCCTCGCCGCAGGTGTTCGGCGACCAGACCGACGTGCCGGAATCGGCCGACTGGTTCGACGCGGGCTATCTCATCATGTGGGGCTCCAACGTCCCGGTGACCCGCACCCCGGACGCGCACTACATGACCGAGGCGCGCTATCGCGGCCAGAAGGTCGTGGTGGTCTCGCCCGACTACGCCGACAACACCAAGTTCGCCGACGAGTGGGTGGCCGCGCGCCCGGGAACCGATGCGGCACTGGCGATGTCGATGGGGCACGTGGTGCTCAAGGAGTTCTTCCTCGACAAGCAGACGCCGATGTTCACCGACTACATCAAGCGTTTCACCGATCTGCCCTACCTGATCTGCCTCGACGAGGCGGCGGATCGGCAGGGCGCTCTGCCCGGCAAGTTCCTCACCGCCGCCGACCTGGGCCATACGGGCGAGAGTGTCGAGCACAAGCCCGTGCTGCTGGATCAGGCCGGAAATCCGGTGGTGCCCAACGGTTCCCTCGGCCATCGCTTCGGCGAGGGCGACACGGGCAAGTGGAATCTCGACCTCGACGGTGTCGACCCGCTGCTCACCCTGCTCGGCCACTCCGACGACGCCCCCGCCACGATCGCGCTGCCGCGTTTCGACACCGACACCGCCCAGACCATCCTGCGCGGCGTGCCGACGAAGATCGTCGCGGGCAAGCGGGTCACGACCGTGTTCGACCTGCTGCTGGCGCAGTACGGCCTGGGCCGCGACGGCCTGCCGGGTGAGTGGGCCAAGGGCTACGACGACGCCGACTCCCCCTACACCCCGGCCTGGCAGGAACGCATCACCGGCGTGCCCGCCGTGCAGGCCGCGCGCATCGGGCGCGAATTCGCCGACAACGCCGAACGTTCCGGCGGTCGCTCGATGATCCTGATGGGCGCGGGCACCAACCACTGGTTCCACTCCGACCAGATCTACCGCGCCTTCTTCACCCTCACGCTGCTCACCGGCTGCCAGGGCAAGAACGGTGGCGGCTGGGCGCATTACGTCGGCCAGGAGAAGTGCCGTCCCGTAACAGGGTGGGCCACACTGGCTTCGGCCGCGGACTGGCAGCGTCCGCCGCGGCAGATGCAGGGCACCGTGTTCTGGTATCTCACCAACGACCAGTGGCGCTACGACCCGTTCACCTCCGACTCGTTCGCCTCCCCGCTGGGCAAGGGCACCTTCGCCGGGCGCACCGCCGCCGACAACATCGCCCTGGCCTCGCGGCTGGGCTGGATGCCGAGCTACCCCACCTTCAACCGCAATCCCCTCGACCTCGCCGACGAGGCCGAGCAGGCCGGGAAGACACCCGGCGAGCACGTCGTGGACGGCCTGAAGTCCGGCGACCTGCGCTTCGCCTGCGAGGACCCCGACGCCCCGGAGAACTTCCCGCGCGTGCTCACCGTCTGGCGGGCCAACCTGCTCGGCTCCTCCGGCAAGGGCAACGAGTACTTCCAGAAGCATCTGCTGGGCTGCGGCTCGAACCTGCAGACCACCGATGCCACCGGCGTGCGCCCGCAGGAACTGGAATGGCGGGAGGAGGGCGCCGAGGGCAAGCTGGATCTGCTGCTGGCGCTGGACTTCCGCATGACCAGCACCACCCTGTTCGCCGACATCGTGCTGCCCGCGGCCACCTGGTACGAGAAGCACGACCTGTCCTCCACCGACATGCACCCGTTCGTGCACGCCTTCTCCCCCGCCATCTCCCCGCCGTGGGAGGCCAAGACCGACTTCGAGGCGTTCCACCGGATCGCGCGCGGGTTCTCCTGGCTGGCCGAGAAGCACCTGGGCACCCGCAAGGACATCGTCGCGGTGCCGCTGCAGCACGACTCCCCCGACGCGCTGGCGCAGGCGGGCGGCAAGGTGCTGGACTGGAAAGCCGGTGAGTGCGAACCGATTCCGGGCAAGACCATGCCCAAGATCGTGCAGATCGAACGCGACTACACCAAGATCGCCGAGAAGCTCGCGGCGCTGGGCCCGCTGGTCGACACCCTGGGCGTGACCACCAAGGGCATCACCACCTACCCCGACAAAGAGGTGACCTACCTCGCGGGCAAGAACGGCACCGTGGTCTCCGGCGTCGCGGCCGGGCGGCCCTCGCTGGCCAAGGACACCTTCGCCGCCGAGACCATCCTGGCGCTGTCGGGCACCACCAACGGCCGCCTCGCGGTCGAGGGTTTCGAGGCGCTGGAACGGCGCACCGGCACCGAACTGGCCGACCTCGCCGCCGAGGCCGAGGGCAAGCAGATCACCTTCGCCGACACCCAGGCCCGCCCGGTTCCGGTGATCACCTCGCCGGAATGGTCGGGCAGTGAGTCCGGTGGGCGCCGGTACTCGCCGTTCACCATCAATGTCGAGCGCAGCAAGCCCTGGCACACCCTGACCGGGCGTCAGCACTTCTACCTCGACCACGACTGGATGATCGAACTCGGCGAGCAGTTGCCGATCTTCCGGCCGCCGCTGGACATGACCGCGCTGTTCAGCGAACCGTCGATCGGCAATGTGGCCGGCGGCGGGGTCACCGTGCGGTACCTGACCCCGCACTCCAAGTGGTCGATCCACTCGGCCTACCAGGACAACCTGCACATGCTGACGCTCTCGCGCGGCGGGCAGACGATCTGGATGTCGGATCGCGACGCCGCCAAGATCGGGGTGGCCGACAACGACTGGATCGAGGCGACCAACCGCAACGGCATCGTGGTGGCCCGCGCGATCGTCTCGCACCGCATGCCCGAGGGCACGGTGTTCATGTACCACGCGCAGGACCGCGCGGTGGACGTGCCGCGCATCGAGGGCACCGAGGCGACCACGAAGGAAGCCAAGGGCAAGCGCGGCGGTATCCACAACGCGCTGACCCGGGTGCTGATCAAGCCCTCGCACCTGATCGGCGGCTACGCCCAGCAGTCCTTCGCCCTGAACTACCACGGGCCCACCGGAAACCAGCGCGACGAGGTCACCACGATCCGTCGACGTAACCAGAACGTGGAGTACTGACATGCGTGTAATGGCTCAGCTCGCCATGGTGATGAACCTGGACAAGTGCATCGGCTGTCACACCTGCTCGGTGACCTGCAAGCAGGCGTGGACCAACCGTGGCGGCACCGAATACGTCTGGTTCAACAATGTGGAAACCCGTCCGGGACAGGGTTATCCGCGCCAGTACCAGGATCAGGAGAAGTGGAAGGGCGGCTGGACGCTCAACAAGCGCGGCAAGCTCACCCTCAAGTCGGGCTCGCGGTTCAAGCGCCTGATGAACATCTTCGCCAACCCGGACCTGCCCACGGTCGAGGACTACTACGAGCCGTGGAGCTACGACTACGACAACCTGCTGGCCTCCCCGCCCACCGACACCACCCCCGTCGCGCGGCCCAAGTCGCTGATCACCGGTCAGGACACCAAGGTCACCTGGGGTGCCAACTGGGACGACGACCTCGGCTCCGGTCCCGAAGCGGTCGGCAAGGACCCCTTGCTCGGCAAGCTCGAGGACAAGGTGAAACTGGAGTTCGAAGAGACCTTCATGTTCTACCTGCCGCGCATCTGCGAGCACTGCCTCAACCCCTCGTGCGCCGCGTCGTGCCCGTCGGGCGCGATCTACAAGCGCGAGGAAGACGGCATCGTGCTCGTCGACCAGGACAAGTGCCGTGGCTGGCGCCAGTGCATCACCGGCTGCCCGTACAAGAAGATCTACTTCAACCACAAGACGGGCAAGGCCGAGAAGTGCACCTTCTGCTACCCGCGCGTGGAGGTCGGCATCCCGACGGTGTGCTCGGAGACCTGCGTCGGGCGGCTGCGCTACATCGGCGTGATGCTCTACGACGCCGACGCGGTGCTCGAGGCGGCCCAGGTGACCGACCCGAAAGACCTGTACCCCTCGCAGCTCGGGGTGTTCCTCAACCCGCACGACCCGCGCGTGATCGCCGAGGCGGAGAAGGCCGGTATCTCGCCGGAATGGATCGCCGCCGCGCAGGATTCGCCGGTCTACAAGCTGATCGTGGACTACCAGCTGGCGCTGCCGCTGCATCCGGAATACCGCACCATGCCGATGGTCTGGTACGTGCCGCCGCTGTCGCCGGTGGTGGACGTGCTCACTGAGACCGGGCACGACGGCGAGGACGCGGGCAACCTGTTCGGCGCCATCGACGCGCTGCGCATCCCGATCGAGTACCTGGCCGAGCTGTTCACGGCCGGGGAGATCGGGCCGGTGCGCGCCTCGCTGCAACGGCTGGCGGGGATGCGCGCGTTCATGCGGTCGGTGAACCTCGGTGAGGAACCCGCCGAGCACATCGCCCCCTCGATCGGGCTCGAGCCCGAGGAGATCGAGGCGATGTACCGGCTGCTGGCCATCGCCAAGTACGAGCACCGCTACGTGATCCCCACCGGCGCGACTTCCCGTGCCCACGAACTGGATTCGCTGGCGACCGGGTGCAGCCTGGACACCGACGGCGGGCCCGGCATGACCGCGTTCGACCAGGTGGTGGAGAAGTTCTCGCTGGCCGACACGAATCAGGCCGCGCCCGAGGACAAGTCGGGGCGGATAAACCTGCTCAACTGGGACGGACGCAACACCAGCGGCCTGGTGCCCACCGCGAACGGCAACGGGCACAACGGGAACGGGAGCAGCGGCAACGGCGCCGCGAGCAACGGCAACGGCAGCAACGGCGCTGCCGTGGCCGGCTCCACCGTCAGCGGAGTGGCGCCATGAGCCTGCTCTCGATCCGCAGGCGGCCCCAGCCGGTCACCGCGCTGGCCGAACACGACCGGCGCATGGTGTGGCGGCTGGCGGCACTGCTGCTGGACTACCCCGGCGAGCAGACCCTCGGCCTGCTCGACCGGGTGTCGGCGGCGGCCGCGCAGCTGCCCGAGGAGGTGCGCGCGCACTTCACGGGCCTGCTGGACTACCTGCGCGAGACCCCGTCGATCGAGGTGGCGCAGCGCTATGTCGAGACCTTCGACCTGCGCCGCCGCGCCAGCCTGCACCTGACCTTCTACGCCTACGGCGACACCCGCAAGCGCGGGATGGCGCTGCTGCGGTTCAAGCACGCCTACCGTCAGGCGGGCGTGGAACTCGGCGACGAGGAACTGCCCGACCACCTGCCGGTGCTGCTGGAGTTCGCCGCCACGGTCGACCCGGTCGGCGGCGAGCGCCTGCTCGGCGAGCACGTGCCCGTGCTCGAACTGCTGCGACTGTCGCTGGGCGACAACGACTCTCCCTACGCCGGGGCGCTCGCCGCGGTGCTGACCACGCTGCCCCCGGTCACCACCGCCGACCGCCGCCGCATCTCCGAACTCGCCGCCCAGGGCCCGCCCGAGGAAGAGGTCGGACTCGAACCCTTCGCCATGGACCCCTCGCTGTTCGACGCCACGGAAGGCCGCCGATGAACGCCACGATTCCCGTTCCCGAAGGCCTGTGGCTGATCCTGCCCTACATCGCCGCGACATCGTTTGTGCTGGGCCATGTCTGGCGGTACCGGTTCGATCAGTTCGGGTGGACGACGCGGTCCTCGCAGATCTACGAGTCCAAGCTGTTGCAGCTGGGCAGCCCGCTGTTCCACTTCGGGATGCTCGGGGTGTTCTTCGGGCACGTGATGGGACTGCTCATCCCGGAGTCGTGGACGCACGCGGTGGGGATCTCCGAGCACGCCTACCACCTGCTGGCGGTGGGCGCGGGCTCGGTGGCGGGGCTGATGGTGGTCGCCGGGGTGGCGATCCTGTGCTACCGGCGCGTGGTCATCCCGTCGGTGCGCACCAACACCAGCCGCAACGACGTCCTGATGTACACGTTGCTCACGCTGGCGCTGGTCACCGGGCTGCTCAACACCTGGGGTTCCAACCTGCTGTGGGGCACCTACAACTACCGCGAGACCGTCTCGCCGTGGTTCCGCAGCCTGTTCTCGATCAACCCCGAACCGGGCCTGATGGTCGGTGTCCCGTGGACCTTCCAGCTGCACGGCCTGGTCGTGCTGGCCCTGGTCTTCGCCTGGCCCTACACCCGCCTGGTGCACATGTTCAGCGCGCCGATCGGCTACCTCACCCGACCCTACATCGTCTACCGCCGCAAGGAAGTGGAGACCAAGGACAAGACCCGCTTCGCCAAAGCCTGGGACGCCCCGGTCACGCCCGACCGCTGGTAGGTCGCACCCCGCGAAACCCCGCCCGGACCCGGTCCCGGCGGGGTTTCGCCGTCCACTGAGCGGGCCGCACCCCTTGCCGGACCGAACTGAAACGTGTTTCACTTTTGCGCATGAGCGATGTCCTCGCACCGGCGGTTCTCGGTCCGCTCACCCTGCGCAATCGGGTGATCAAAGCGGCCACGTTCGAGGGGCGCACGCCTGACGCGCTGGTGACCGATGAGCTGGTGGAGTTCCATCGGGAGGTGGCCGCGGGCGGGGTCGGGATGACCACCGTCGCGTACTGCGCGGTGGCGCCGGGTGGGCGGACCGATCGGCATCAGATCTGGATGCGCGAGGAGGCGGTGCCGGGGTTGCGCAGGCTGACCGACGCGGTACACGCGGAGGGGGCCGCGGTGAGCGCACAGCTCGGGCATGCCGGGCCGGTGGCCAATGCGAAGTCCAATCGGGCGCCCGCGCTGGCACCGAGCCGGATGTTCAATCCGCTCGGGATGCGGTTCACCAAGACACCGGACGCGCTCGGGATCGCGGAGGTGGTCGCGGCGCACGCGCGGGCGGCACGGTTCGCGAAGGAGTCGGGGTTCGATGCCGTCGAGGTGCATCTCGGGCACAACTATCTGGCGAGTTCGTTCCTGAGCCCGATGCTCAACCGGCGCCGGGACGACTACGGCGGGCCGCTGGTGAACCGGGCGCGGATGGCCAGGGAACTGGTGCGCGCGGTGCGCGACGCGGTCGGCGACACGATGGCGGTGACGGCCAAGCTCACCATGGAGGACGGCGTGCGCGGCGGGTTCCCGATCGAGGAATCGTTGCAGGTGGCGAGCTGGCTGCAGGACGACGGCGCGGTCGACGCCATCGAACTCACCGCGGGCAGTTCGCTGCTCAACCCGATGGCCATCTTCCGCGGGGACGCGCCACGCAAGAACTTCGCCAAGACCCTGCCGGTGCCGGTGCGCTGGGGGTTCCAGCTGGTCGGCAAGCAGTTCCTGCGCGAATACCCTTATCGCCCGGCCTATCTCGCCGAGAAGGCCGCGCGCTTCCGCGCCGAGCTCTCGCTGCCGCTGATCCTGCTCGGTGGGATCACCGATCGCCCGACCGCCCAGCAGGCCCTCGACGACGGTTTCGATTTCGTGGCGATGGGTCGCGCGCTGCTGCGCGAACCCGATCTGATCCGGCGCTGGCGGACCGACGCGGACACCCGCTCGCTGTGTACGCACTGCAACGAGTGCATGCCCACGATCTACTCGACCACCCGATGCGTATTGCGCACCGACGCCCCGGTGTGAGCGGCTACGCGCCCAGTTCCTCGCGGACGGCGGCGAACCAGGACTGGGTCTCGACCAGGCCCTTCTCGTTGTCCTTGCGGCCGCCGACGAAGCCGAACAGGTCGGCGGCGAAGCGGCTCAGCACGGTCGCGTCGGTTTCCTCGAGGTCGGTGAGCATCTCGGTGTCGCCGAGCAGGTAGGCGACGACGGCTACCCGGCCCGCGGGCCAGGTGTCGCGGTGGGCGGCCCAGCCGTCGGCGCGCACCGCGCGGGCCTCGGCGAGCAGGTCGGCGCGCAGGGCGGCACGGTCGGCGTCGCTGGGCTTGCGGGGTTTGCCCCAGGTGATCCGGTTCGCGTCCGGCATGTCGCATCCTCTCGGCGGTGGACGGGGTCACCGGTGAGCGTGGCAGATCAGGCTGCCGGGGCCGCACACGGGGCCGCCGCGCGCCGAGTGTCGGCCGCGCTCATACCGCGAGGTCGCGGCGGGTCACCTTGCCGGTCGCGTTGCGCGGCAACGGTTCCGCGGTGAGCCGCCAGTGGACGGGGACCTTGAAGTGGGCGAGCCGGGCGGCGACGAAGGCGCGCAGGTCGGCGGGGTCGACCGTGCCCGGCTCGGTGACCACCACGGCCGCGACCTCCTGACCCAGGTCGGGGTGGGCGACGCCGAAGACCGCGCATTCGGTGACGGCGGGGTGCTCGGTCAGGACGTTCTCGATCTCGACGGGGTAGACGTTCTCGCCACCGCGCAGGATGAGGTCGGTGCGGCGGCCGGAGACGGTGAGCCTGCCGTCGGTGAGGGTGCCGAAATCGCCGGAGCGCAACCAGCGTTCGCCGTCGATGGCGCGGGCGGTGGCCGCGTCGTCGTTCCAGTAGCCGAGCATGACGTACGGGCTGCGGATGCAGATCTCGCCCTCGGTGCCGTCGGGCAGCACGGTGCCGTCGGTGTCGCGGATGCGCACCTCGACACCGAAGATCGGCCTGCCGACCGAGGCGTCGTCGACGGCCAGGTCCGGCGGGGTCGCGACGGTGGCGGCGGTACCGCTCTCGGTGAGGCCGTAGCTGGTGGTGAGCGAGAGGTTCAGGGTGGGCAGTTTCGCGCGCAGGGCCGCCAGCAGAGCGGGTGAGGTGGGCGCGGAGTTGAGCGACAGGGCCGTCAGCGAGGACAGATCGTGCTGGGCGACATCGTGTTCCAGCAGGCGCGAGGCCATCGTCGGTACCGCGGCCCAGTTGGTCACGCGTTCGCGTTCGACCAGGCTCAGTACCCGGCCGGGCTCGAACGCGCCGTGCGGGAAGACCGCCGCCGCGCCGGTGACCAGGCGCGGGATCACCAGATTGTGCAGGCTGGCGATGTGGAACAGCGGGGCGGTCACCAGGTAGCGGCGTTCGCTGGGGCCCTCGCCGAGCGGCTGCCCGGTGAAGGCGGCCAGCATCGCGTCGGTGAAACGGTGATAGTCGCTGACGGCCACCATGTTCCGCTGCGAGTGCACCACGCCTTTGGGTTTGCCGCTGGTGCCGCTGGTGTAGAGGATGACGGCCGGATCGTCCTCGGCGACCGGCGTCTCCGGGATCTCGGCACCGGTGAACTCGGTGAGCAGCGCGGGCAGGTCGGTCTCCATGGCCAGCACCGGGATGGCTGTCCCCGTCTCGGCCAGGCGCGCGGCCCTTTTCGCGTCGGCGATCACGACGCTCGGGGTGGTGTGGGCGAGGCCGTAGGCGATCTCCGGCGGGGCCCACCAGGCGTTGTAGCCGACCGGGATCGCGCCCAGACACTGCGCGGCCCAGAAGGCGATCACCCAGTCGGGGCCGTTGGCGGCCAGGATGCCGACCCGGTCGCCCTTGCCGACGCCGTAGCGCCGGGCCAGCGCGGTGGCCAGCGCCCCGGCCGCGGCGGCGTGCTCGGTGAACGACAGGCGGCGGTCCTCGGTGACCAGGTAGTCGCGCTCGCCCCAGCGCAGCGAGTGTTCGAGCAGTGCGCGCAAGCTGCGGCTACGGTGGGCCAGCACCGGAATCGGCACGCCGAGCACGGGTTCGACGGTGAGCTCGAAGGGAGCGCCGGGCGCGGTCAGGCCCGCGGCGACCTGGGCCGCCAGCTGCTGCGGGTCTACGACATCGGTCATGCTCTGCTCCATCGGGGTCGCGCGGCGCGTCGCACGGACCGCGGTCGCCGACCCGGCCGAGTGACGCGAGCCACAGCGTAACGCACCCGGTAACCGTGTTCCGGCGACTCCGCGAGATGCCGGGGGTCAGAGCAGGCCGAGGCCCCTGGCGGTGGCGATGGCCTCGGCGCGGGCGTTGACGCCCAGCTTCTGGTAGATGCCGCGCAGGTGGGTCTTCACGGTGTTCACCGAGACGCCCAGGTCGCTCGCGATATTGATGGCGGTCATCCCGGAGGGCAGCTGGCGCAGTACGACGAGTTCGGTCTCGGTGAGTTGCGGGGCACCCTCGGTGGCGCCGCGCTGGGCGCGCACCAGATCGACGAAGGCGTCGAACCGGCCGAAGCGGCCGCCGAGACGGTCGAGCACCTCCAGGGCGCCCGGCACATCGAGAAATGGGCGTACCAGGCGTTCGGCGCAGGCGTGGGTGAGTGCCTGCTCGAACGCCTCGTCGGCCTTGCGCGGGCGGTCGAGCCGGTCGGCGGCGACCGCGACCAGCAGCCATCCGGTGACCACACCGGCGCCGGACAGATCCGGGGGCACCCGGCCGAGCAGCGGTTCCACCAGCGGCAACGCGGCGGCCGGGCGATGGGTGTAGACGGCCAGGCCGGCCTCGGCGAGCGCGGTCTCCGGGGTCGCGCCCAGCATCCGGATGGCGTGCTCGACCAGCTGTTGCGCCTCGGTGCGCGCCTGCAGGCGCAGCAGCAGCCACAGCACGTCGAGGGTGGCGCGGCCGTTGCCGAGTAGTGCCGGGGCCTCGTCGAGCAGCCGGTGCAGCTGCCTGCTCAGCGCGGTCGCGGCGGCCGCGCGGTCGGGTGCGTCGGGGAAGGTCAGCAGGGCGGTGACGAGGCCGGCCTGGCGCAGCGGCGCGGGCAGGCAGATCTCGCGCTCGGCGGCGGGCATGCCGGGCAGCGGCCGCGGGAAATCGAGTCCCTGCTGGTAGGCGCCGTACGCGGCGACCACCCGCGCGAGCCCGGCCTCACCGGACAGGTCGTAGCGCGCGGCGCTCTCGACGGCCTGCTCGGCCAGCGACCGCAATTCGCCGATCCGCCCGGCGATGCCCGCCGCCAGGGCCAGCCCGGTCCTGGCGCGGACCACCACCCGGCCCAGACCCACCTCCTCGGCGTGCACGATCGCGTGCCGCAGCGCCGCGGTGCCGCTGTCGATCTCGCGCGCGCTGATCCCGGCGATGCCGCAGTGCAGGCCCGCGTAGCAGTCGAGATCCGGCTGACCGGTCACCGCGGGCAGCGGCCACCGCGTGGACGACGAATCCCCCACCAGCACCGCGACACCCGCGCTCACCGCCCGGTCGAGCGCGTCGATCCAGGCGGCCGGGACGACCCGCGACTCCGGGCCCGCGCCGATGTGGGCGGCCTCCAGGTACACCTCGGCGGTGGCGATATCGCCCGCCTCCACCGCGACGGCCGCGCGCAGCAGCCGCGTATAGGTGTCCTCGGCGGGCTCGGGCAGATGCTCGACGGCAGCCAGCAGCAGCTGGCCGGTGCCGTCGAGCACCATCCGCAACCCCCAGTCGCGCAGGAACGCGACCAGCCCGGGGGCGCCGGGTTCGGCCAGCACGTGCTCGAGTGCCGGGGCGGGCATGGCGGCCGCGGCGAACCACCCGGCCACCCGGCGGTGCAGGACCGGGGCCCGCTCGGGGCGGGTGTGCGCGCCCTCGGCGAGCAGGTAGGCACGCAGCAGCGGGTGATAGGTGTGCCAGAGTTCGCCGCCGTGCGCGACGGTGTGCAGCGGGAAGTTCGCGCGCAGCAGGTCGTCGAGGATGCGGGCCGCGTCCTCACCGACCAGGTCCTCGGCCAGCGGCAGGCAGAACTGGGTGGGCACCGCGGTGGCGAGCAGGAAGTCCAGGGTCGCCGGCGGCAGCGAGCCGAGCAGCTCGGCGACGAGGAAATCGGCCACCGCGTGCGAGGGCCGGGCCAGCGCGGTCAGGGCGGTGTCGCGGTCCTCGGCGTTGGCGGACAGATAGATCGCGGCGATGCGGACCAGCGCGGCCCAGCCGCGGGTGAGCGTGTGCACCACGGCGAGGTCGGCCTCGTCGAGGCGGCAGCCGTGCTGGGCGAGCAACTGGGCGACGCGCTCCGGCGACAGCGCCAGCTCCGCGCCACCGATCCGGGTGAGCCGCCCGGCCAGTTCGAGGGTGTGCCAGCGCAGCGGCGGATCGAAACGGCCCGCGACCAGCGCGGTGACGTGGGCGGGCAGGTGCGCGAGCAGGTACTCCAGCGCGGCCAGTTCCAGCGGGTCGGTGAGCAGATGGGCGTCGTCGATGACCAGGATCGCCGGGCCACCCGCGGCCAGGGCCGCGACCAGGTCGGCGGCGCGGTCGGCCGGGGTGCGCAGGGCGCCGTCGGGCACCAGCGAGGGGTCGAGCAGGCCGGCCAGGGCCGACAGCAGGTCGTCGGGGTGATCGATGACCGACAGCCAGGCCACCGGGATCGTCCTGGTGCGCGGCGCGCGGGTCACCCAGTCGACCAGGGCGACGGTCTTGCCGCTGCCCGCCGGACCGCACAGCAGCACGGTGGTGCCGCCGCAGGCCAGCGCGCGGTCCAGCCGGGTGCTCGCGGCCGGGCAGCGCACCGGCGCGAAGGACAGTTCCGGGATCGTCGCCCCGCTCACAGCTACCGCCGGGCTGCCACCGCGAAGATCCAGCGAATCCGACGACGTGGTCATCCGCACCCTCCTGAACTCGCTGTTCACCGCGCTGCGCGCGTGCGATCGCCGAGATCGACGGTAGGCGAATCGGAGGCTGCGCGTTTGCCCGTACGGGCCTGAGCGCGGGCTCGTTATCAGATCGACGCCATCGCCGGCGGGCTGCTCAGTCGGGCAGTTGGGACATGCCGAGCAGGGTGAGGCCGAGGGTGTCGAGGCGGGCGAGCACGCCGCGCATGGCCGTGCTGTCGGCGACGACGCCGTAGAGGGTGGTGGTTCCGGTGGCCGAATGGGAACTGCGGCGCAGCTCCGGGAATGCCGCGAGGACGCGCTCGGTGAGTTCGCCCTCGATGACGAACTGATAGCGGAGAGGTCCGGACGTCGACATGTTCCCCAGTGTCGGCGCCGGTCGGATCGCGCACCTCACCCCCTCCGGGTGAAATCGGGTGCCACCTGCGCGTGCCCGGCCGGAATTATTTTTAAACATGTGTTTTTCTGTTTCCGGGACAGTGGGTGAAACGGCTCGCTACTGTCGCGACACCACAGCAGTGGTCAGCGCGAACAGGAGCACACACATGAAGACCTATCAGGCGCGCCGGGCCGGTTTCGGCTTCACGGCATTCACCGCGGTCGCCGCGGCGGCGGTCCTCACCGCACCGCAGGCCTCGGCCCTCGTCCAGGGCATCACGGTCAGCGGCAGCACCCACTACGTGGGCACGTCCTACACCGTGACCGCCGACGTCACCGCGACCTCGTTCCTGTTCAAGGTGACCTTCTCCGACAACGGCACCCAGATCGGTGAGCCGGTGTCGGTCTCCGACGGCAAGGCCACCATCACCTGGACCCCGACCACCACCGGGACCCACGAGATCAAGGCCGTGCAGGAGCTGATCAGCTCCAAGACCGTGACCGTCGAGGTCTCGGCCAAGCCCACCACCCCCGGTGGCGGCGGCGGAACCGGTTCGGCCGATCTGGGCGGACTGCTGACCGGCTCGGCGGGCTGACTCCCCTCCCCCGCCGAAACGGCCGCCGCGGACTACCGATCCGCGGCGGCCGTCGTCGTTTCGGGGGTCAGGCCCCCTCGTAGGCCCGCTGGAGGGCGGCGATGTCGAGCTTGGACATCGACCGCAGCGCGGTGCCCACGGCGATGACCCGCTCGGGTTCCCCGCCCATCAGCTTCGGCAGGACCGTGGGCACGACCTGCCAGGAGACACCGAAGCGGTCGGTGAGCCAGCCGCACGGGCCCGGCGCCCCACCCTCGGTGAGCGCGTCCCAGATCCGGTCGAGCTCGGCCTGGGAATCGACGATGACCTGCAGTGACGCGGCGTCGCTGTGCGGATGCCCCGGGCCGCCGTTCATCAGGGTGACGGCGTGGCCGTCGAGGTCGAGCTCGAGGACGAAGGCGGTGCCGTCGCCCTGGCGGGTGATCTCGGTGACGCGGGAGTTCGGCACCGTGGAGGTGTAGAGGCGGGCCGCCGCTTCGGCGTCGGCGTCGAACCAGAGGAAGGTCGTGACGGACATGATGTGCTCCTGGGGGATGAGTTCCGGCTGACTGTCACCCTTCGGTCGGAGCCGTCCTCCCGCTTTCGACACATCCGCCGGAATTCACCACGGCCCGGTCGCGGGATAGCCCGGATAGGGGGCGTAACCGACGGGGGCCGGCGCGAAGAACTCCTTGGACCGGCCGCTCCACAGCAGGATCACCACCGCGAGCCCGATGGCGATTCCGACGCCGGAGAACAGGAACACCAGCGTGAGCCCGGAGCTCAGCATCGCGGTGAGGAGGCCGAACAGGAACATCACCACATTGATCCCGAAGAACGTGGTGCCGGTGATCCTGGCCCAGTTCTTGCCCGCGCGGCAGGCGAAGGCCATCCAGACCCACAGGCCCGCGGTGATCAGTGAGGTGACGATGCTGAACCCCACGGTCACCGACATGAGCAGATCCAGATCGGACCCGCGCACCACACCGCCGGTCGAATCCAGCACCTCGCCGCGGGTCTGGTCGAGGATGGTGAACGAGTAGACCAGCGAGAGCAGGGTGACGACCGCGCCCGCGAGCATCAGGTAGAAGGCGTTCTGCACACTCGGCGGAACCACACGCGGGACCGCGGGTCCGCCGGGCAGGCCCGGGTAGGGCGCGCCCTGGTACGCGGGGTCCACATACGGTGCGGCAGCCGGATACGGCGACGGCATCGCCCCCGGATACGGAGCCGCGGGCGCGTACGGCTGGGCGGGTGCCGCACCCGGATGCGGCGCCGCGACGGGTGCGTACGGGTCCGCCCCCACAGGCACCGCCGCTGGGTACGGCTGCGCCGGGATCGCTCCCGAAGGGACTCCCCCGGCGGGCGGAAGCGGCACGGCCGCACCAGCGGGCGGGTGGGACGCGACCGCGGGCGGTGGGACCGCGTCGGGGTACGACGTCAGCTCATCCCCGGTGTGCGGATGCTTGTGGTCTGCCGACGAATCCGGCACGGTCTTGGCCCCCTCCTGGTGAAGTCCGGCCCACTCTATCGGCCGGGACCGACACCGGCTGCCCGGCGGCCGGAGGTCCACCCCGCGGACACCGCCCCGCCGGCCGGTCAGCGCACGCGGGCGCGGACCAGCTCGCGGGCGGCGGTGCGGTAGCGGTCGGCGATCAGCCGGACCACCTCGGGATGCACGCCGATCGGCTCGGCGACCCCGTCGGCGCCCGCGTCGTGCAGGCGCTGATGGAACAGGCCGTGCGCGAGCAGGTACGAGGCGATGAAGACCTTGCGCGCCCCGGTCTCGCGCAGCGACGCGACGACCTCGGGCACCCGGGGCGAACCGGTGGCCACGTAGGCGATGCGGACCGGTGCGCCGAGCTGTTCGGCCAGCATGCCCGCCGCGCGCCGGACATCCTGGCGCGCTCGCGAATCCGAGGACCCGGCGGCGGCGAAGACCACCGCGTCGCCCGGACGCCAGCCCGCCGCGCGCAGCCGCACGCCCATGATCGCGGCCAGCGCCGGATCGGGACCCATGGCGGCGGTCACCGCGACCGAGCTGTGCCCGCTCTCGGCGACCTCGCGCGGAACATCCTGGTAGACGTGGTATCCCGAGGCCAGGAAGGCCGGGACCACCACGGCGGGACCGTCGAGATCGCGCAGCACCTCCGAGGGCGAGGGGCCGAGCACGTCGACGAAGGCGGTACGCAGGGCCGCGTTGGGCGCCGCGCCTTCGGCCTGCGCGCCCAGTTCCACGGCGACCGCCTCGGCGAGCGCGGCGATCATCTCCACACCGCGCGTGCTGCGGGTGCCGTGCGCGACGAGCACCAGGGCCGGCTCACCCGGCCGCGCGGTACTCACCACACTCCGATCGGCTGCACCGCGCGCGGTGACCGGGCGGGGGTGCCGATGCCTGCCGCGTGCGGCGGCTGCACCGGCGGGCGCACCGGGGTGTCGGCGCAGTCGGCGGCGTCAAGGGCCAGCCGGTAGCCGCGCTTGACCACGGTCTGGATGGCCTTGGGGGTGCCGAGACCGGCCCGCAGCCGGGCGATGGCGGTCTCCACGGCGTGGGTGTCGTCACCGCCGCCGGGCAGCGCGGACAGCAGGTCCTCGCGGGAGACGACCCGGCCGGGCTGACGGGCCAGCGACCGCATCAACGCCATCGGCGCGGGCGCCAGCGAACGCACCTCGCCGTCGACGACGACGCAGCCACCGCGCACGCTGATCAGATGACCGGCCGCGTAGATACGGTTGGCGCGCCGGGGCAGCTCCTCGGCGACGTGGCGGGCCAGCGCACCGAGACGGGCCCGGCCCGGCATGGTGGTCGGCACACCGAGTTCCTCGAGCGGTGCGGCGGTGATCGGGCCGACACAGGCGGCCAGTACCCGCCCGCGCAGCGCGTGCAGCAGCGATTCGAGCAGCCCGGTCTCCTTGGCCCGCATGAGCATCGAGGCCACGGCGGGCGCGCTGGTGAAGGTGACGCAGTCCAGGCTGCCCGCGACGATCGACTCGATCATGGTGTCCATCGGCCCGCGGTCGGCGGGCGGCTCCCACCGGTACACCGGCACCGGAACCACATCGGCGCCCGCGCAGCGCAGCACCTCGCAGAAGTCCGGCACCGGCTCCCACTCGGTGGTGGCGCCGTGCAGCTGCACCGCGATCCGCACGCCCTCCACGCCCTCGGCGAGCAGGTGGTCGAGCACCTCGGCCGAGGACTCCGAGGCCGGTGACCATTCCTCGCGCAGTTCGGCGGCGCGGATGGCGCCCTTGGCCTTGGGGCCGCGGGCCAGCATGCGGGTCGAGGCGAGGGTGTCGCGCAGGACCTCGGCCAGGCCCCACCCCTCGGCCGCCTCCATCCAGCCGCGGAAACCGATGCCGGTGGTGGCGACGGTGATCTGCGGCGGATCGGCGATGAGCTGTTCGGTGACCCGTTCCAGCTCGGTGTCGTCGGCCAGCGGGATGATGCGGATGGCGGGGGCGGAGACCACGGTCGCGCCCTTGCGGGTGAGCAGGGTGCCGAACTCCTCGGCCCGGCGGGCGGCGGTGACGCCGATGGTGAAGCCGGCCAGGCAGGGGCCGCTGTCGATCGGAGAGGTCATGAAGTCACCGGTTCGTTCGACACCGAGACCATGCCACCGTCGAGCCGCACCGCGTAGACCGGCAGCGACTGGGTCGCGTCGTCGAGGCAGTGGCCGTCGATCAGCGAGAACGCCTGCTTGAGCAGCGGCGAGGCCACGACGGGCTGGCCGCCGCGGTCGCCCACGATGCCGCGGGACATGACCGCGGCCCGGCCGAACGGATCGATGTTGCCGACGGCGGCGAGCGTGCCGTCGGGGAGCAGGAACAGGGCGGCCTGCCGGCCGCCGGTCAGCAGGACAGCAACGCCGCGGCCCGGGATCAGGAAGTCGAGCCGGCAGGCCTTGGTCCAGCCGGTCGAGGTCTGAGTGGTGATGGTGGGTGTGTCGATTACGGTCATCGGGTTCCTCCTCCGAACGCCTTACTCATTGGTACAGGCGCCCTGTTTCCGCAGGGTTAAGCGCTTATTTCCCGGCTGCTGCTGTGTCGGACCCAACACCCACGGGCATGGGGGGCAGGCCCAGGAGCACGGGAACCTTGCGCTCGCCGCTGTCGTCGAACGAGATCGTGGGGTCGGTTTCGTCAGGGGCATTGACGAAGGAGACGAAGCGCGAGAGCTTGTTCTCGTCCTCGAGCACCGCGGCCCACTCGTCCTTGTAGCCCTCGACGTGCTTGGCCATGGCGGCCTCGAGGTCGTCGGCGATGCCCAGGCTGTCCTCGCAGACGACGGCCTTGAGGTAGTCCATGCCACCCTCGAGAGCCTCCTGCCAGGGCGCGGTGCGCTGCAGGCGGTCGGCGGTGCGGATGTAGAACATCAGGTAGCGGTCGATGTACTTGATCAGCGTCTCGTCGTCGAGCTCGCCGGCCAGCAGCACCGCATGCTTGGGGGTCAGGCCGCCGTTGCCGCCGACGTAGAGGTTCCAGCCGTGCTCGGTGGCGATCACGCCGACGTCCTTGCCGCGGGCCTCGGCGCATTCGCGCGCGCAACCCGACACCGCCAGCTTGATCTTGTGCGGCGAGCGCAGACCCCGGTAGCGCTTCTCCAGCAGCACGGCCATGCCGACCGAGTCCTGCTGGCCGTAGCGGCACCAGGTGGACCCGACGCAGCTCTTGACCGTGCGCAGCGACTTGCCGTAGGCGTGCCCGGACTCCATGCCCGCGTCCACCAGGCGCTGCCAGATCGGGGGCAGCTGGTCGACGGTGGCGCCGAACAGGTCGATGCGCTGGCCACCGGTGACCTTGACGTAGAGGCCGAACTCCTTGGCGACCTCGCCGATCACGATCAGCTGCTCGGCGGTGACCTCACCACCGGGCATCCGGGGCACCACCGAGTAGGTGCCGTTCTTCTGCAGGTTGGCCAGGAAGTGGTCGTTGGTGTCCTGCAGCGCGGCCTGCTCGCCCTCGAGGATGTGATCGCTCGAGGTCGAGGCCAGGATGGAGGCGACGGTCGGCTTGCAGATGTCGCAGCCGGTGCCCTTGCCGTGCTTGACGATCAGCTCGGAGAAGGTGCGGATGCCGGTGACGGCGACGATGTCGAACAGTTCGGCGCGCGACTGCTCGAAGTGCTCGCACAGCGCCTTGGACATCGCCACGCCGGACTGCTCGAGCAGCTTCTTGATCATCGGCACACAGCCACCGCAGGAGGTACCGGCGTTGGTGCAGCTCTTGACCTGGGCGATATCGCAGGCGCCCTCGGCGATCGCGCCGCAGATCGAGCCCTTGTCGACGTTGTTGCAGGAACAGATCTGGGCGTCGTCGGGCAGCGCGTCGGCGCCGAGCTCGGCACCGGCCGGGGAGATCAGCGAGGCCGGGTCGGCGGGCAGCGGCCGACCGACCAGCGGGCGCAACGCCGCGTAGGCGGTGGCGTCGCCGACCAGGATGCCGCCGAGCAGGGTCTGCGCGTCGTCGGAGACGACCAGCTTGGCGTAGGTGCCCTTGGCCGCGTCGTGCAGGACCACCGACAGCGCGCCCTCGGTGGTGGCGTGCGCGTCACCGAAGGAGGCCACGTCGACGCCCATCAGCTTCAGCTTGGTGGACATGTCGGCGCCGGGGAACTCGCCCTCGCCGCCCAGCAGGCGGTCGGCGACGATCTCGGCGGTGGTGTAACCGGGGGCCACCAGGCCGTAGCAGACCCCCTCGATGGCCGCGCACTCACCGACGGCGTAGATGTCGGGGTCGGAGGTGACCATGGACAGGTCGGTGAGGATGCCGCCGCGCGCGCCCAGCTCGAGGCCCGCTTCCCGGGCGACCGCGTCGTGCGGGCGGACACCGGCGGAGAACACCAGCAGCGAGGCGTCGATCACCGACTCGTCGGACAGGGTCACCTTCAGCCCGCCGTCGGCCTGCTCGATGTTGGCCGTGCCAACGCCGGTGTGCACGTTCAGGCCGAGGTCGGCGACGAGCTTCTCCAGCACCGAGCTGCCGCCGTCGTCGATCTGGGCGGGCATCAGGCGGGGCGCGAACTCGACCACGTGCGGGGTCATGCCCATCAGGCGCAGCGCGTTGGCCGCCTCCAGGCCGAGCAGACCACCGCCGACGACCACGCCGTGCGCGCCGGGACCGGCGGCCTCGGCCGCGGCCCGGATGCCGTCGAGGTCCTCGATGGTGCGGTAGACGAAGCATTCGGGCAGGTCGTGGCCGGGCACCGGCGGCACGAAGGCGTAGGAGCCGGTCGCCATGACCAGCGCGTCGTAGGAGATCACCTCGCCGGTGGAGCTGGTGACGGTCTTGGCCGCGCGGTCGATCGCGGCGCCGCGCTGGCCCAGTCGCAGGTCGACCAGGTCGTCACCGGCGTACTCGTTGCCGGGCAGCGCCAGCGCGGACGGGTCCCAGGCGCCGACGTAGTAGGACAGGCCGACGCGGTCGTAGGCGGGCAGCTTCTCCTCGGAGAGGATGACGACCTGCCACTGGCCGGCCTCGTCGCGGGCGCGCAGGGCTTCGACGAAACGGTGTCCGACCATGCCGTGGCCGACCACGACGACTGTTTTGCGAGTGCTGTTCATGGGAGGGACCTCCTTGTGATGGTCGGTTGTCAGCGGCGAGCCGACGTATTGGCCGACGAAGCGTTGTTTTCGGCCTCGAGGACCAGGGACTCGGCCTCGACCACCACATCGGAGTCGGAGGACGGGGACAGACGCGGACGGCGCAGGAACACCGTCCAGGTGACGGCCGCGCAGACCACGTAGAACACCAGGAACACCCAGAACGCGGTGGTGGCCGAGGAGGTGCTGGCGTAGGAGCTGCGCAGCACCATGTTGATGCCGACACCACCCAGCGAGCCGATCGCGCCGACGAATCCGATCAGCGCGCCACCGGCGTTCTGCGACCAGGCGGCCTGTTCGGCGCGTGTGCCCGGCAGGCTCTTGGACTTGGCCTCGAACACCGACGGGATGATCTTGGTGACGGCACCGTTGCCGAAACCGGACAGGACGAACAGGGCGATGAAGCCGATGACCAGCACGGTCATGGTGGCGCCGGAGGCGACCCCGTTGTTGCGGTCGGCCATGGTCGAGGCGGCGATGACGATCAGCGTGGCGGCCATCATGGCGCCGAAGGTGCCCAGCGCGACCCGGCTGCCGCCGACGCGGTCGGCCATCTTGCCGCCGTAGGGGCGGGCCAGCGAGCCCAGCAGCGGGCCGATGAAGGCGATCGAGGCGGCGTGGATCGCGGCCTGGGCGGCGGTGTCGCCACCGGCCTTGAAGCTGATCTGCAGGATCTGGCCGAAGGCGAAGCTGTAGCCGATGAACGAACCGAAGGTGCCGATGTAGAGGAAGGCGATCACCCACGACTGCGGCACCCGCAGGGCCTTGCCCATGTAGGACAGGTCGGCCTTCTGGTTGGTCAGGTTGTCCATGTACAGCGCGGCGCCGACCGCGGTGAGACCGACGAAGACCAGGTAGATCGCGCAGATGAGGTAGGCGTAGTCGCCGCCGAGGGTGACCAGCACCAGCAGGCCGAGCAGCTGGATCACCGGCACGCCGATATTGCCGCCGCCCGCGTTCATGCCCAGCGCCCAGCCCTTGAGCCGCTGCGGGTAGAAGGCGTTGATATTGGTCATCGAGGAGGCGAAGTTGCCACCACCGACACCGGCGAACGCGGCCACGATCAGGAAGGTCGTGTACGAGGTGCCCGGCTGGGTGACGAAGTACAGCGTCAGCAGCAGCGGCACCAGCAGCAGCAGCGCGCTGAAGATCGTCCAGTTGCGGCCGCCGAAGCGGGCGGTGGCCACGGTGTAGGGGATGCGCAGGAACCCGCCGACCAGCGTCGGCATGGCGACGAGGAAGAACTTGCCCGCCGCGTCGATGCCGAACTTGTCGGTCGGCATGAACAGCACCATCACCGACCAGATCGACCACACCGAGAACCCGACGTGCTCGGCGATCACCGACCAGATCAGGTTGCGCTTGGCGATGTCCTTGCCGCCGGCCTCCCAGGCCGCGACATCTTCGGCATCCCAGTGCTCGATGTCGTGGTTACGCTTCAGCGTGCTCAAGTTGGGCCTCCCAAAAGTGCGATGGCCCAACGGTAGGAAATCGGTATTGCCGAAATGCTGCGGGAAATGTCGCGCGAATCAACGGTTTCTCACCATTCGCGGGGAATCGGGGTGAGATCGTGTCGTTTGTTTCCGGCATGTGACACAACGATTTCCGCAGGTAAGGAAGCAGCGGAATTTCGCGTACAGCCCGCGTGAGGGTGTGACCTACACAGCATTGCCCGGAACGCACAACCGGGCAACTCGAAAGGTGAGTTGCCCGGTTGTCCGGCCGATTACTTCGCGCGCGCGCCGAACCGGAACGGCGGGCAGTCCTCGAGCATGCGCGGCTTGCACGCCTGCCAGGCGCCGATCAGCAGGATCACCAGCGCGACGCCGAGCATCTCGAACGGGATCAGCCAGCCGCCGGTCCAGCTGTGCAGCATGCCGAACAGCAGCGGGCCCACGCTGGCCAGCGCGTATCCGACGCCCTGGGTGAAGCCCGAGAGCGCGGCCGAACCCTGTGGGGTGCGGGTGCGCAGGTTGATCAGGGTCAGTGCCATCGGGAAGGTGCTCGGGCCCAGACCCAGCAGGATCACCCAGAGCACCGGGGCGCCCATCGGCGCGATCAGCAGCCCGGCGAAGGCGGCGACGAACAGCACCACACAGCCGACCACCACGGGGAACGGGTTGCGCATGCGCGAGACCACGGTCGGCGCGCCCAGCGCCGGGATCAGGCCCATCAGCGCGAACAGCCCGACCATGCTGCCGCCGAAGCCGGCGCTCGCGCCCGCGTCGGACAGGATCTTGGGCAGCCAGGCGAAGATGGCGTAGGTGGTCAGCGAGGTCATGCCGAACATGGCGGCCATGCCCCAGGCCAGCGGCGAGCGCCAGATGGCGGTGGCGGCGGCGTGGGATTCGGCGGGCAGCGCGGTGACATCGTGCTTGTCGCGGCCCTCGCGATCACGCAGCACGAACAGCCACGGCACCGCGGCGGCGAAGCCGACCAGGGCCCACACGCCCAGCGAGATGCGCCAGCCGTGCGCCTGCTCGAGCGGCACCGCGACGAACGCGGGGATGACGGTGCTCAGCTGCACCATGACGATGTAGAGCGAGCTGATCGCGGCGAGCCGGTCGGCGAAATAGCGCTTGACCAGCGGCGGGATCACCACATTGCCGATGCCCATACCGAGCAGCACCACCGCCGAGAACGCCAGCAGCTCCCCCGTGCCGTGGGCGAAGGCCCGCGTCAGCGACCCGGTCCCGGCCAGCAGCATGGCCAGCAGCACCGTGCGCTCGAGCCCGAAGCGGCGCACCAGTATCGGCGTGAGCAGCCCCGCGAACCCGAACATGACGGTCGGCAACATGCCGAACACCCCGACGACCGCCGTCCCGTACCCGACATCGGCCCCGATGCTCTCGGCCAGCGGACTGAACGCGGTGACGGCGGCGCGCAGGGTGAGCGCGGACATGACGATCGCCGCGAGAACCAGCAGCCGCCCCTCGATCAACGAGCGGCGACTGATCCGCCCCTCGTCGGCCACGACCTCCGGCTCGGGGTCGCGCAGCTGCGGGGCGGTGACGGATTCGTGGAGTGGCGGCACCGAGAAATCATAGGATGACCCGATGACCAAAGCCAAGCGACTGTGAGCAGAAGTACGCGCGGAAGCGGGCCAGTAGTCTTGCTGACGTGCAACCCGTCCGGCGAACCAGCCTCATCGCCCAGGTCACCGAGCAGCTTCGGGCCGAAATCCGTTCCGGCCGTTGGCCCGTGGGCCGGCGCATCCCCACCGAACCCGAGCTCACCGAGCTCACCGGGACCGGGCGCAATACCGTGCGCGAGGCCGTCCAGGCGCTCGTGCACGCGGGCATGCTCGAACGCCGCCAGGGCTCGGGGACCTATGTGATCGCCACCTCCGAGGTGGGCGGCACCCTGGCCAAGTACTTCGCCGACGCCCAGCAACGCGACATCCTCGAACTGCGTCAGGCCCTCGACACCACCGCCGCCGGGCTGGCCGCGCGCCGCCGCGACGACGCCGACATCGCCACCCTGCGCCGCCTGCTGGCCGAGCGCAGCGATCGCGACTGGTCCGCGCCGGACCCGGTGGCCATCGCCGCCGATGTGGAACTGCACCGCGCGATCGTGGTCGCCAGCCACAACGCGGTGTATCTGGAGTTCTACGACTCGCTGCTGCCGATCATCGAGCAGGCCATCCACGCGCGGACCGCGCGCTCCGACGACGCCTACGACACCGAGCACGCCGAGCTCGTGCAGGCCGTCATCGACGGTGACGCCGAGCGGGCCATGCAGGCCACCCGCTGCTTCCTCGGGTCGCTGCTGGCCGAGTATCCCGACAGGTAACCGATCGGTCACCGCGCCCGGATCGCGCGGTGAGGTCGAGTTGGCGGGAACGTCACCTGAGGCCACGGGCACGCAACAACCGGCTCCTACCGTTGACTCGACCCCGCAGACAGCGGCATCGCACTCCCCCGAAAAGCGATGTGGCGCTGTCGAGCCCGATCGAGAGGAAGCCGATGACCGCGATCGCCGCCACCGGCACAGCGACGGAAGCCCCGTCCTTCGACTATCAGCGCAAGGGCCGCTGGCTGACCCAGTGGAACCCCGACGACCCGGCGTTCTGGGAGGCGGGCGGCAAACAGACCGCCCGCAAGAACCTGTGGTTCTCGGTGTTCGCCGAGAATCTGGGCTTCAGCATCTGGGTGATCTGGGGTTCCATCGTCACCGCCATGGGCTCGGCCGGGTTCACCTTCCTGGCCGGGCTGGGCAAGGGCGATCCCACCGCGGTCGGCAACGCCCTGCTGCTCACCTCGGTGCCCACCCTGGTCGGTGCCGCCCTGCGCATCCCCTACACCTTCGCGGTGCCGAAATTCGGTGGGCGCGCGTTCACGGCATTCAGCGCGGCGATGCTGTTCTTCCCGGCGCTGGGCATCCTCTATTTCGTCAACCAGCCGGGCACGCCGCTGTGGGTGTTCCTCGTGCTGGCCTCGCTGGCCGGTGTCGGCGGCGGTAACTTCTCCTCGTCGATGGCCAATATCTCGTTCTTCTTCCCGGAGGGCAAGAAGGGCGCGGCGCTGGGCCTCAATGCCGCGGGCGGCAATCTCGGTGTCGCGCAGACCCAGCTGATCGTGCCGCTGCTGATCACCCTGGGCACCCACATCATGGCCAAGGACGCCGGCGGCTACCGCTTCGGCATCACCCTGGCCGTGCTGTTCTGGCTGCCGTTCATCGCGGTGGCGACGCTGGGCGCGCTGTACTTCATGGATTCGGTCGCCGAGGCCAAGTCCGACGGGCGGTCCTACAAGCTGGCCCTGACCAACCGGCACACCTGGGTGATGGCCTTCCTCTACATCGGCACCTTCGGTTCGTTCATCGGCTTCTCCTTCGCCTTCCCCACCCTGATCAAGGCGACCTTCCCCGAGCTGGCCTCGATCGGCTGGATCACCACCCTGGGCAACCTGGCCTTCCTGGGCGCGCTGGTGGGCTCGTTCAGCCGTCCGTTCGGTGGCTGGGTGGCCGACAAGGTCGGCGGCGGCGCCAAGATCACCGTCTACGTCTTCGGCGGGATGGCGGTCGCGGTGGCGTTCATCGTGCTCGCGGTCGAGCTGAAGAGCTTCCCGCTCTACCTGGCCGGGTTCCTGGCGCTGTTCGTGCTGGCGGGCATCGGCAACGGCTCGACCTACCGGATGATCCCGTCGATCTTCAACGCCACCGCCAAGAAGTACGCCGCCGAGCACGGGATGGACGCCGCCGAGGCGCTCATCTCGGCCAAGCGGCAGGCCGGTGCGGCGATCGGTGTCATCGGCGCGGTCGGCGCGGCGGGCGGCTTCGTCGTGCAGCAGGCGCTGCGGCTGTCGAATGTGCACCTGCACACCATGGTTCCCGCGTTCTGGGCCTACGCGGCGGTGTTCCTGGTGATGGCCGCGGTGACCTGGTGGTGCTACCTGCGCACCGGCTTCGCCACCGACCGGGTGCCGTCCCTGGCCTACGCGGGAGTCTGATCCCTGTTCCCCACACCGAAAGCCACGTCCGGAACCTCCTCTCCGGACGTGGCTTTCGGCTGTCACGACCAGTACCACACTGTGTGACAACGCTTTTCGCGCTGGTTTATGGCCTCACCACCGACGCTGCCCTTACCCTGGAGGTGGACGTTGCGTCGGGGCGGCAGAGGTGAGCGGATCGTTGGACATCTCGGACAGGGTGACCGAACCGGTGTTCCGGTCTGCCGTCGTCGACGACCTGCCCGCCATCGCCGCACTGGAATCCAGCGAATTCGAGCCACTCGCCTACCCGTACTTCGCGCTGCGCCAGCTGTTCGACGTGCACGGATCGCACTGGGTGGTGGCCGATCTGGGCGGCGTGGTGTGTGGCTACGCGCTCGTCGCGGTCGGGCCCGCCCGCAGCGCCTGGCTGATCGGGCTGGCCGTGGCGGCGCACTGCCGGGGGCGCGGCCTGGGGCGGCTGCTGCTCGACCGCGCGGTGGCGGGATGCCGGGCCGGTGCGGTGGACGCGGTGTTCATCACGGTGCGCCCGTCGAACGCGCCCGCGGCGAATCTGTACAAGGAATCGGGGTTCACCTGGGCCGGCTACGAGGACCAGTACTTCGGGGCGGGGGAACCCCGTGAACTGCTGGTGCACTGGCTCGCGCCCACCCCCGATCGCTGGCCGCCGGTGGACCGCTGGGATCCGCGCTGGCGCAAGGGCGGGCACGCGCCGCCGGGTGGCTAGCGCGCGAGGAGAACCGGGGGAAGAGCATGGAATACGCCGAACAGCGACAGCTCAGTGATTTCGTCGCCGCCAAGACCAACCTGATCCACCGCCACGCCGACGCCTTCGCCGCCGAGATCGCCGAGTTCCGGCGCGGTGACGGCGCGGCCGACGAACACGAACTGCTCGACGGTTTCAACCACCAGGTCGAGTCCATCCTGCTCAGCTACACCCCGCCCACGAGCCGTCGCGCCGGGGACAGCCTGGTCTTCGGCCACCTCTACGGCGCCGCCGACCCGGCCCGGCTGCGCACCGCGGGCGAGGACCTGCAACTGGTCACCACCCTGAGCGCGCTGTTCGCCGCCGAGGTGGAGACGCGCGGCCCGCTGCGCCTGAGCCGCACCCAGGACACCCTGCTCGCCGAGGTCTACGAGGAGATCGGCGAGCACCTGCTGCGTGCCCGGCTGCCCGCCCACGCGGCACTGGCCTTCCGCCAGGCCTATCGCCTGCACACCGTGACCGAGGACTTCCGCGGCCAGGACCGCTGCGGGCTGAGCCAGGCCAGGGCCCGCACCCTGGCCCATCCGACCCGGCGCGGCCGCGTGCTCGGCCGCACCTCGGATCTGCTGTGCGGCTACGGCTATCGCCCGTTCCGGCTGCTGGGCTGGATCGCCGCGCAGATCGCGCTGTTCACCCTCGCGGTGGTGGCCACCTCGCAGACCAGCGTCGGGATCGCTATGTATCTGGGGTTCATCAGCTTCCTGAATCCGCTGGGCTACCAGGATGTGGAGACCACGGGCACGCTGGCGCGGGTGATCCTCACCGTGGAGGCCTACACCGGCATCGTGTCGATCTCGGTGTTCTTCGCGCTGCTGGTGCGTCAGCTGTTCCGGCTGTGATCACCAGACGGTGCTCACCCGGTTCAGCGCGGCCAGGGTGGCCACCGCGAGCCGGTCGCGCAGCTGCCCGACCCTGGCGTGCCACTGCCTGCTGAACCCCGGATCGGCCTCGAGCACGTCCCACAGCCCGCGCAGCGGCGGCGGCGTGGACGAGCCCGGCATCCACAGGTAGACCAGGTGTTCGAGCAGTGGGCTGATCACCTGGTCCACCGGAGTGCGCGAGAGTTCGTACATCTCGGCCTCGTCGATCACCTCGGTGAGCACGGTCAGCAGCCAGTCGTGCAGGGCCAGGTCGTCGCAGAAGGCCGGGACCGCGGCCAGTTCGGCGAGGTCGCCGACGACGAAGTCGGCGGTGCGCAGTTCGCCGGGGTGCAGCGTCATCGTCATGGTGGCCGCGCTGCCCGCTTCCACCCGCGCCGCCCAGCGCAGCCGGGTGGTCGGGGTGTGCAGCGGCGGGTTCTGGTCGAGCATCGGGTTGCGCCGGACCCGGGTGGCCAGCCGCGCGGCGACCGCGCCGGGGTCGAAGGTGTCGGTGGCCGAATCCCGCACCGCGAGAAAGCCCGCGGTCAGTTCCGCGCCGAGACTCGCGGGCACCCGGGTGAGCACCTCGGCGACCCCGGGCCTGCCCAGATAGTGCACCCACTTCTGCCGCCGGTCCGAGGTCGCGGGCACCACCGTGCTGTGCGCCGAGCTCTGCATGATCCGCCCGCCGACCACCGAGGCCCGCGCGGCGACGGTGCCCACCGCCCTGACCCGGCGCTGATCCGGGGTGGCGAAGCGGCAGTCGATGCCCTCCACCACCACCGGCGACTGCGCCCAGATCACCGGACGTTCCCGCGAGCGCACCGGCCGCCCGTGCACCAGCGCCATCAGCTCGGCGGCCGAACCACGGCTCAGCGCGGCGGATTCGGGAAGCAGGGCGGTGCGTACCTCGCCGAGCACCGCCGACACCGGAGGGTGCGGTTCCATCGTTGCAGCGTACTGGCCGCTCACTCGGCGCAGAGGAAATAGTGCGCGAGCCGCTCGCTGATCCGGTCGGTCGGGGTGATCCGGTTCTCCTGCGCGCGCTGGGCGTAGACGGCGGTGACGCCGGCATCGATGTCGAGGTGGTCCAGGATCTGCTGCACCGAATGTTCGATGCCCAGATAGCGTTTCGGCAGCACCGACATCGACCGGAAGGCCGCGAAGGGCGCCGCGTCGTGCAGTTGCATGACCGAGGGCAGCAGCGCCCAGGTGTCGGGCCACTCCTGGGCGCGCCAGTCGCGGAAGTCCGCGGGCTCGGCGACCCGCCTGCCCTCGAAACGCACCATGCCCAGCCGCAGCAACTGCCAGACCGAGGCCAGGAACGGGCACGACCAGTACCGGTCCTCGCGGTCGGGTTCGCGCCGCCACATCTCCACGTCGAGGAAGATCGAGTGGTTGCGCCTGCTCAGTTCCTGCGGCGGTTCGTAGTCGCGCAGGTCCATGGCCTCGCGGCGTTCGTCGTCGCTGGAGCGGCGGCCGTTGGCCAGCCAGCCGAGTTCGCTGGTCGGCGGCCTGCGGCCGGTGTAGTCCTCGAGCGGTTCGGCGACCACCATGTCCGCGACCACCTGGGCGAGCTCGATCGCGCTGCCGCTGCCGTCGCGGCGCGGCACCGTCGCGCACCCGGATTCGCGGCCGAGATAGTCGATCCGGATGCCGCATTCCTCCGCTATCCCGAGGAAGCCGGGCAGGATCTCGCGCGGATCGGTGCCGCCGCGGAAGTAGTCGTCGACGAGGAAACAGGTGCTCACCCGCACCCGCGAGCGCCCGCCCGCGCGCTCGGCGAACTCGTCGCGGGCGATCTCGGTGAACGCGTTCACCAGGGGTGCGACCCGCTGGAACTGGGCGCGGATCGCGTCGGGCCGGTTGGCCAGCTCGTCCATCGAGAAGTGCCCGACCTCGAGCGAGACATGCGACATGGCCACCGATTCCACCCGGGTGGCCGCCGTCGCCTCCTGGAACAACGAGTCCATCAGCTCCGCCTGTCGATCGGTACCCAGGTGTCGGGGTCGACCAGTTTCCTGGCCAGCCCCTCGAAGGCGTCCACGGTCTCCCGGTTGGCGATCCCGGCGCTGACATCGGCGTCGAGGATGATCTGCTCACGCCACTGCAACACCGGCTCGACCGGGGTGTCCCCCAGCAGCGAGCCCTGACCGAGGCGGTATTCGGCGGCGAGCGAGCGCAGCGCGGCGTCCTGGCGCAGCAGCCAGGCGGCCTGCGGTCCGCTGGCCGCCGCGGACTGGTCCAGCAGCGAGGGCACCGCGGTGCGCACGAACCGGATGCGTTGCAGCAGTTCGTCCTCGGTGTAGAGCGGGCGACCGCCGAGGTCGGTGGTCGCGGTGCTCAGCAGGCCCTTGGGCCCGCGGACCAGACCGTGCGCGGCCACGATGTGCTGACGCGTCCAGCGGTGGAACAGCAGCCAGCACACCTGCTTGTCGGGCATGTACTTGGGCGCGGTGGCCTCGAGCGCGATCTGCATGGCCACCGAGCGACCCGAACTCAGGTCGACGATCACCACCTTGAACGCCGCGTCCAGTTCCAGCAGCAGGTCCACACAGCGGCGCACCACGGCCGGGTTGTTGGCCTCCATCGCCTCGCCGCCACCTTCGTCACCGGGCAGCAGCACCAGCTTGCCGCCGCGGGAACGCTGGCTGCGCAGCGCGTCGCGATCGGTGGCGGCGCGCACGTCCAGGCGCTGCGGATCGCTGATCTCGCCGCGCAGATACGCGTGCAGACCCCGGCCCTGGGTGGCGCCGCGCTCCACCGCGCTGATCTCGAACAGCGCGCCCGCGGTCGGCGAACCGAAGTCGAAATCCACGTAGGCGGTGCTCATCCCGCGCATCCCGAGGCGGTAGGCCAGGTTGCAGCTGGTGACCGACCGGCCGGTCCCGCCCTTGTCGGACGTGGCGAACACGATCATCGGTTCAGATACTCCTCATCGCATCGGAGCGCGCGAAGGCCAGGCGGTCCAGCTCGATCAGGGCCGCCGAGGCCAGCGTGAACGAGGTGCCCGGCTGGGTGTTGATCAGCGCGCGGGCCCGGCCGAGCTGCTGCTCGATCAGGTCCAGCGACAGGCGGTTGGCCGAGGAGTCGGAGATGCTCACCTCGAGCATCTCCTGATTGAGTAGATGCTCTGCCTCGTTGAGGATCTCGACGGCGCGGTTGACCATGGCGGTCGAGCGCAGCGGGGTCTCGCGGAAGGTGCGGTCGGCGGCCACCAGGCACTCCACCATCCGCTCGGTGAGGTACCAGGAGGGCCGGTCGCGGTGGGTGCCGCCGAAGATCACCGCCGGATCGTCCCAGAGCCCGCGCGCCTCGCCCTCGGCGATCACCCGGCGGTCCAGGTGGTCCATCACGGTCTTGGCCAGTTCCATCAGCTGGTCGCGCGCGGCGATGTTGCCGGAGAGCTGGGCGGCCTGCAACGCGCGCTTGAGCAGTACGGTGGCGAAGTCGGAGACGATCCATTCCAGTTGCGGCCCACCGCCGTCGACCTTCTCGGTGCCGCGCAGCACCATCCGCACGCCGGGGTCGTGCAGGGCCACCGCCGGGTCGGCCTTGGTGGGCCTGCTCTTGATCCGGCCGCGCCGCGACAGCTCGTCGAAGATGGCGACCGCGCGGGTGAGGTCGTCGTCGGAGGCGGTGCGGGCGATGAGTTCCTGGATGAGCACTGCCGACACGATCAGCGAGAAGTAGTCGGATTCCTCGCCGTCGGAGGTGCGCCACGGGATGTCCTCGAGCGGCCAGCGCCCGGAACCGAAGCGCGCCACCGTGGACCAGTAGCGCTGGGTGAGGTCCCAGCGCAGGCGCAGGGCGTCGGCCAGGCGCTGCTGTTCGGGATTGAGCAGGTCGAGTTCTCTGGTGCGCTGGGACAGGATGTCGTTGATGCCGTCGAGGGCCACGACCGTGAAGTACAGGTAGGGCCGCGGGTCGGCGATGCCGGTGACCTGGGCGACCTCGCGGTCCTCGAAGGCCACCGGGTCGGCGTCCTGCACCACGCCCCAGCTCCAGCCGCATTCGAAGAGCTGATCGTCGTCGGCGAAGTCGGTATGCGGCGTGCGGCCCAGCTTCACGTCGGTGCGCAGGCGCGAACGCACCCGGTCCAGGCTGACCCGCGCCGCCTCCACGACAGTGCGTTCCGGCGCCCCGGACTGGTTGAGCATGGCGAGCATGGCCCGCCCCGACGACGATCGCACCGAGACGGTGTTGACGACGAAACTGCGGATCAGGCCGGTCATCGCGAGGGTCAGCCGGTCGGACAGTCCCGCGCCGAGCACCTCGATGCGGTCGTTGATGTCGGTGCGGCGCTCGGTGTCGGCCCAGCGGTCGAAGACGCGCGCGAAACCGAGCCCGGCCAGGCACAGGGTCACCGCCATCGAATAGCTGTCCACCACTTCGATGGCCAGCTGCTGCTCGGTGGGCCGCTCGCCGCCCGCGGGGCGCAGGTAGCTGCCCGCGTCGAAGCGCGGGGTGCCGTCGGCGTCGGTGTTGCGGCGCAGGTATTCCTCGAGCAGGCCGATCATGGTGATGCCGATGCGGGCCGGGCCGCCGAAGGCGCCGAGCACCTCACGCACGTCGTCGGACATGGATTCCGGCCGGTCCAGCGAGAAGCTCTCGATCTCGGTGGCCGGATAGAGCAGGCACAGCAGCTGTTCGGAATCGCTGATCGAGTTCGCGTCCAGGACGCCGTCCCAGTGCCAGGTGCCGTCCCGGTAGCAGGCCGAGAGCATGGCGCTCCAAATGTCCAGAATCTGTTGTCTGGGCTGGATTCTCACCCGCAGCAATCCTCACCGCTCGTGACGGGCCGCGCGGGTCCCCCGGTCCAGCGCAGGACACATGGCGGCGATGCTCGATGAAGATAGCACGCGCGGGCCCAGGAAACGTTGGGTCTCAACGGTTTTGAAACAACATCAGACCCATCGGTCACGATGCGCGCATTTCGCCCTTACAGCGCCAAACGGACCATGTCGGCGGTGCGGGCCAGGCCCGGGAACGCCTCCGGGGTGGAGCGCGGGTGCAGCGCGTGCACCGCGAGCCGGAACATCAACGCGCGCAACAGCATCTGTGGCCATTCCGGCAGCGTCGACCAGCGGTCGAGCAGGCCGTCGTCCCCGCCGCCCCAGGCCAGCGCGTCGACCACCACCACACCCGCGGCCCAGGCGGCCGGGCGCCAGTACGGGGTGATGTCGGTGAGGCCGGGGGTGTGCGCCCCGGCGAACAGGACCGTGCCGAACAGATCACCGTGCACGAGCTGGTTCGGGGTGCGGATCGGCTTGCGCAGGGTCGCCAGCTGCCCGATGAGCTCGAGGCTGCGCTGCCCGTCGGGAGTGGCCGCGATCGGCACGCCCCCCGCGCGCAGGCTGCGCAGCGGAACCGTCTCCCAGGCGGCCCGGTCGGCGGCGACGAACACGTCCACGTCGACCCACGGCGCGACCGGCGGCTGCACCAGGAACCGGGGCCGGTCCAGCTCGGAGGTGGCCTTGTGCAGGCGCAGCGACACCGAGACGACCTCGTCGTGGCGCGGCTCGGGCGCCCCGTCGACATGGGTGTCGGCGCGCCAGCCCGACACCACGTACCGGCCGTCGGTGGCCCGCACCGGGCGCGCCACCCGCAGACCGTCGACCGCGAGCGTCTCGCGGACCTTCGCCGACCACGCGGCCCGCGCGTGATCGGCCACCGGACTCAGCACCACGTCACCGAATCGCCAGCCACCGTCCCAGTCACCGAGCGGGACCGGTGTCACTTCGCGAAGTCCGAATGTGGCGCGCACATGATCGGGGGGTTCGACTGAGGTCACGGCCGTACCGTAACCCCGGGTTCGCCCCGCGAGCCCTAAGCCACGCTGGCCCTGACCACTTTGCGACCTCGCCGCAACCAGCGGCGAGGTCGTGCGGTGGATCAGTAGACCGGCAGCGAGGGATCGACCTGTTTGGCCCAGGCCACGACCCCGCCCTGCAAATGCGTGGCATCGGCGAACCCGGCGCGCTTGAGCGCCGCCAGCGCCTCGGCCGAACGGATACCGGTCTTGCAGTGCAGCACGATCGGCTTGTGCTGGGGCAGCTCCGAGAGCGCCTCCCCGGAGAGGATGCGGTCCTTGGGGATCAGCGTCGCGCCCTCGATGTGCACGATGTCCCACTCGACCGGCTCGCGCACGTCGATCAGCTGCACCTTGTCGGCGTCGAGCAGATCCTTCAGCTCGGCGGCGGTGATCGTCGAGCCGGCCGCGGCGGCCATGCCCTCCTCGGAGACCACACCGCAGAACGCCTCGTAGTCGATCAGTTCGGTGATCGGCTGACGTTCCGGATCGCGGCGCAGCTTGATCGTGCGGTAGTTCATGTCCAGCGCGTCGTAGACCATCAGACGGCCCAGCAGCGTCTCGCCGATCCCGGTGATCAATTTGATCGCCTCGGTCACCATGATCGAGCCGATCGAGGCGCACAGCACGCCCAGCACGCCGCCCTCGGCGCAGGAGGGGACCATGCCCGGCGGCGGGGCCTCCGGGTACAGGTCGCGGTAGTTGATGCCGCGGCCGTCGGGGGCGTCCTCCCAGAACACCGAGACCTGACCCTCGAAGCGGTAGATCGAACCCCACACGTACGGCTTGCCCGCCAGCACGGCGGCGTCGTTGACCAGGTAGCGGGTCGCGAAATTGTCGGTGCCGTCGACGATGAGGTCGTACTGGCGGAACAACTCGACCGCGTTGTCCGGCTCGAGGCGGATCTTGTGCAGCTCGACGGTGATCCCCGAGTTGATCTCCAGGATCGAGTCGCGGGCGCTGTCGGCCTTGGAACGGCCGATATCGGATTCGCCGTGGATGACCTGACGCTGCAGATTGGACATGTCGACCTCGTCGAACTCGACGATGCCCAGGGTGCCGACTCCGGCCGCGGCCAGGTACAGCAGCGCCGGGGAGCCGAGCCCGCCCGCGCCGATCACCAGCACCTTCGCGTTCTTGAGCCGCTTCTGCCCGTCCACACCCAGATCCGGGATGATCAGGTGGCGGCTGTAGCGGGCGACCTCGTCCTTGGTCAGCTCCGCGGCCGGTTCGACCAGCGGCGGGAGAGACCCGTTGATAGACACGTCACGTGCTCCTGTGTTGATGTGCGACTGAAGGGCTGGCAGTGGTGACAACGTCACCGGGTGCGCGGTTCTTCCCCACCATGGTGACGTATCGGCGCGGGTGTCAGCCTCGCGGGTACGGCCAGGGGTTGAAGCGGCAGGTCTTGCCGTCGGCGGGGACCACGCCGTGCGGGTCGAGCAAGGCGATGTCGTTGTTCCTGGTGCCGAAGGTCTGCTGCATCATGATCGGCGCCAGCCCACCGTCGGTCTCACACGGCTGGTGGCCGTGGTAGCCGATGGCGTGGCCGACCTCGTGGTTGATCTGGTACTGCCGGTAGGAGCCGATGTCGCCGTCGAAGGCCAGCGCGCCGCGCACCCAGCGCACCTCCGAGAGCACCACGCGGTCCAGGTCGGCGTTGTAGCAGGAGGAGTCGATCGGGATCTCGAAGCCGCAGGAGGCGCGGGTGGTGTCGCGGGAGGTCAGCGAGAGCCGGAAATCGGGTTCGCCGGTATCGATGCGCTGGAAGCCGAATTTGGTGTCGTGGGTCCAGCTCTTGGGATTGGCCAGGGTCGTCTCGACCATCTTGGCGACCGCGGCGTCACCGCCGAACGGGCCGGTGTCGATGCCGTCCTCGACCTCGACGGTGTAGCGGAAGACCCGCTCGGTGCCGACACCGACCTGCGGGCTGGTGCCGGGCACGATGTGCCAGGTGCCCGCCGCGCGCTCGACGTAGTCGCCGCCGTCGGGCAGCGCGCCCAGCGGCAGATCCGCGGGGAACTTCCCGTCACCGGGCGGGGCGCCGATGATGCCGGACTGGGCTGTCTTCGGGCTCAGCGCGCCGAAGCCGGGGTCGGCGGGGGCGGGCATGGGCACCGCGCGCACGGCGTCGACGACCACCAGCACGGTCACCGCAAGCAGCACCGGCAGCGCGTAGGCGCGCCAGCCGTAGGTGGAGACGAACCGGCCGATCGCGCTCTGCTTCTTGGCGTCGCGTTGCGGGCTGCGCGGTCGCCCGTTGTCGGGCTGGGTGGGGTCCCAGCGGGCCCGCAGCGGCTGGCGGGATCGGTCGGCGGGCTGATACAGCCCCAGCGGGTCGTAGACCTGCAGTTCCCGCCCCTCTGACGCCGACGTCTCGGAACCGGACTCGGTGGATTGCGGGGGGCGAGCGACATCGCGCCCGCCGCCGGACGGTTGTTCCGGTCGGTCGGTCACCCCACCAGATTCTCACAGTCCGCAACCCGGCCCGTCGGGCGGCCGGACCGGATCGCGCGGTTACGGCCCGGCGAACCGCGTGGCCTGGTACTACATTTCCAGGGCGAAACTCCGTGGGAACACCGGGCGAGTATCGTTCGTGGGAAACCTGGACCGCACACCCTCGGCCCGGGGGCAACGACAAAGAGAGCCGAGATGACTGACCTCGTGGACCGCATGACCTCGCGCCGATCGGTGCCGGAGACGGTCCCGTCCAAGCGCGGCACCCGTATGCCCAGGGACGAACGGCGTCAGCAGCTGCTGCTGGCGGCCAGCGAGGTCTTCGTGCAGCGGGGCTACCACGCCGCGGGCATGGACGAGATCTCCCAGGTGGCCGGCGTCAGCAAGCCGGTGCTCTACCAGCACTTCGCCAGCAAGCTGGAGCTGTATCTGGCGGTACTGCAGAACTATGTCGACATCCTGGTGTCGAGCGTGCGTCAGGCGCTGCGCTCCACCACCGACAACAAGCAGCGCGTGCGGGCCGCGGTCGCCGCGTACTTCGACTTCGTGGACAACGAGATGCAGGGTTTCCGCCTGGTCTTCGAGTCCGACCTCACCTCCGAGCCGCAGGTGCAGCGCCGCGTCGAGCAGGCCACCGAGGCGTGCGTGGACGCGGTCTTCGACCTGGTCGCCCACGACTCCGGCCTGGACCCGTACCGCGCCCGCATCCTGGCCGTCGGCCTGGTGGGCGCCAGCCAGTTCACCGCCCGCTACTGGCTCGAGGCCGACCGCCCGATCCCCAAGGACGAGGCCGTCGACACCACCGTCGCACTGGCCTGGGGCGGCCTCAAGCACGTCCCGCTGCATCCGATCGGCCAGTAACCCGCGAACACGCGAAAAGCCCCGCACCGTTTCCGGTGCGGGGCTTTTCGGTGGAACGGCTAGACCGTGGCGAAGCCGACGCGGGGGGCGGCGGGCGAGCCGATCTCCACGTAGGCGACCTTCGCGGACTGGATCAGGAACTTGCGGCCCTTCTCGTCGGTGAGCGAGACGACGCCGCTCCCGCCGCCCAGCGCCTCGGACACCAGCGCCTCGATCTCTTCAGGGCTCTGCGCGCTGTTGATGACGAGCTCGCGCGGGCTATCCGAAATACCGATCTTGACCTCCACGGCCAACCTCCGAACGTAAGAGTCCTGTGTTGTCGGGTTCCAGGCTAATGCAGGGACGCCGGGCCGGTGACACGCCTATCTGCGCTGTGAGCGAACGGCTCAGGCGGGTTCGACCAGTTCGATCTCCAGCTCGATGGCCACCTTGTCGGCGAGCATGCCCGGCATCGGCCCGCCCACTCCGAACTCGGTGCGCTTGATGGTGCCGGTGGCCGAGAAGCCCGCGTGCCGGGTGCCGTCGGGGAAGTCGGCGATGCCGCCCCACTCGACGTCGAAGGTGAGCGGTCGGGTGACGGTGCCGAGGGTGGCCTCGCCGACGACGGTGAAGGTCTCCCCGATGGTCACCGGCTGGGTGGAGCGGAAGCTCAGGGTGGGCCGGTTGGCGACGTCGAGGAAGTCGGCATTGCGCACGTGGGCGTCACGGTCGGGGTTGCCGGTGTCGAAGGAGTCCAGCTCGATGGTGGCCGACAGGCTCGCCGTGCCGGTCTCGTCGACGACGAACTCGGTGGCGAAGCGGGTGAAGCCGCCGCGGACCTTGGCGATACCGAGGTGCCGGATGGTGAAGGCGACCGAGGAGTGGTGGGCGTCCAGCGCCCAGGAACCGGCCTTGAGCTGCTGGGTCTGTGTCGAGGAAGTCATGCACCCAGCCTGAACGGACCACGGTCCGCTAACCAGACCGCCGTTATCCTGGACCCGACAGGGCGTGGCTAGGCGTCCCCGCGGCGGGGACCATCGAGACATGGCAGGCACAGACATGACCGAGCAGCAGGGCCGTCCGGCCTTCGCCGAGTTGCTGGTGGCCCGGCGCGGCGAACTGCGTCCCGAGGACGTCGGCCTGCCCGCGGGCGGGCGCCGCCGCACCCCGGGCCTGCGCCGCGAGGAAGTCGCCGTGCTCGCCGGGGTCAGCGCCGATTACCTGGCCCGGCTCGAACAGGGCCGCGACACGAATCCGTCGATGGCCGTGGTCGACGCGCTGGCCACCGCGCTGCGCTTCAACGAGACCGAACGCGCCCGCTTCAGCTGGCTGGCACTGACCACCGGCAGCGAGTCGCGCTGCCCGAGTACCGCGTTCGATCCGAGCCTGGATCAGGTGCCCGCCGCGCTGCGCGCCGTCGTCGACGCGCTCGCCCCCGCACCGGCGTTCGTCCTGGGCCCGCGTGCGGCCGTGCTCGCCTGGAACAGCGCGTGGGCCGAGCTGGCGGCCCCGCTGGGCCTGCTCGACGGCCCCGAGGAGGTCAATCTGGCGCTGTGGACCTTCCGGCATCCGCTGGCACGCACCGCCGTCACCGACTGGGCCCAGTTCGCCGACCTGCAGGCCGACCAGCTCGCGCACACCCGGCTGCGCCGCCCCGAGGACGAACGCGTCGCGGCGGTCATCGAAACCCTGTGCGCCGAACCGGAATTCGCCCGCCGCTGGCAACCGCACCGGCTGGCCGAGGACACTCCGAGCCTGCTCGGCTTCGAACATCCCACCCTGGGCGCGCTCACCTTCACCGTGCAGACCCTGGCCGCCGAGCGCGATCAGGAAGTGGTGATCTGGCTGCCGCGCACCGCCGCGGCCCGCACCCCCGACCTCCGCCTAGTCCCCACCCGCTCGGCTGACAACGATCGCGTGATCTCGCGCGAACATGGGTAACTCGCCGGGCACGAGGCGCGAGAGCTACAGTCCGAGTTCTGCCATCCGGGCGGCGTGCCGCTCCTGCATGCGGTCGAACAGCGTGGCGATGCCGTTGAGGTCGCCGGTGGCGGCCAGCACCAGTTCGGCGAGCTCGTCGCGCTGGGCCATCACGTACTGCGCCTGGGTGATCGCCTCGCCGAGCAGCCTGCGACCCCACAGGGTCAGGCGGTCGCGCTCGGAGCGGCTGGCGGCCACGGCGCTGCGCACCTCGTCGACGACGAACTGGGAATGCCCGGTCTCGGCCAGCACGTCGCGGACCACCTCGGCGACCTCGGCGGGCAGCGCGCCGGCGATCTCGGTGTAGAAATCGGCGGCCAGACCGTCGCCGACGTAGAACTTCACCATCGACTCGAGCCAGGTCGAGGGGTCGGTGGAGGCGTGGTAGGAGTCCAGCGCGCCCTCGTACTGGCGCATCGCGGCCTCCGGATCGGCACCGCGGTCGCTCAGCGCGGCCTCGAGCGTCTCGAAGTGCGCGAGCTCGGCGGCGGCCATCTTGGCCACGGCCACCCGGCCACGCAGGCTCGGTGCGAGCTTGGCCTCCTCGGCGAGGCGGTAGAACGCGGAGATCTCACCGTAGGCGAGGACCGCGAACAGCTCGGTCACCCCCTGGTGGTCCGCGGCGAGCGGTTCGGTCGAGGCAACATCCGGCGCGGCAGAGGTCTGGGCTCCCATGCGCTTCACCTTAGTCCCGATCGGGGCTCACTCGCGTTCGGCCAGGAACTTGTCCAGGTGCGCCCAGGTGGTCTCGCGCGCGTCGGGACCGGTGAGGATGCCCAGGTGGCTGCCGGGGCAGACCTCGTAGGTCACCGACGGCGAGCCGCTGAGCGTGCGCAGCCCGGCCTCCACGGCGGCCTTGGGGGTGATCACGTCGGCGGTGCCGCCGATCAGCAGCACCGGCACGCGCACCTGCGACAGCTCCACGGTGCGGTCGCGCAGCTCGAGCTTGCCGTTGCCGATGTCGTTGGCCAGCATCATCCGGCCCCACAGCTGGTTGTAGAAGCGGCCGGGGTAGCCGGGCATCGACGACTGGAACCGGTCGATGGATTCCATCTTGGCCAGCGTCTCGGTCCTGGTGATGTTGTTCGCGATGAACATCGGCCGCTGCAACTCGCGTTCGAAGGCGGCCAGCCGGTAGCCGATCCGGGTGAGCGGGGCCGGGATGCCGCCCGCGGCCCGCACGAAGGCGGTGGTGGCCTTGCCGCCGGTCAGGTTCGCGACCGCGCGCAGCTGCGGGATGCCCAGCATCTTGTCGTAGTCCAGCGGGGCGCCGACGGCGGTGATCGAGCGGATCGGCAGCGCGGTGTTCGCGGCGGCGGTGAGCAGCGAGAACATGCCGCCCACCGACCAGCCGATCAGGTCCACGGGCGCGCCGCCGCGATCGGCGCTGGTGCGCAGGATCGCCTCGGGCAGGATGTCGAGAATCCAGTCCTCGAAGCCCATGCGGCGGTCGGCGAAGCTGATGTCGCCGTAGTCGACCAGGTACGGCGCGCGCCCGGTCTCCACCAGGTAGCGGGCCAGGCTCTGGTCGCGGCGCAGATCGAAACAGGTAGCCGGGGCGGCCAGCGGAGGTACCAGCAGAACAGCGGAATCGCTTGCGGCGGACTGGAATTCGGTGTCGTAACGACGCAGCAGGCGATGCGGCTCGTCCCACAGCACGGTCGAGGGCGCCGGGTCGACGGGCTCGATGCCGGAGCCGAAGCTCAGCGCCCACGCGTTGCGGGCGGCCGTGGTGACGGTGTCGGTGATACTCACAGCTAGAAATGTCTCACACCCGGTACCGGCGGTACCAAGTGAGCTCCATTACAGGCGCGGACACGCGCGAAATCCGGGCCCGGTGAATTGCGCTGTGACACACCATCGCTACCCGGTTCCACCTGCGCTCACGGCGTTTTCGCGCGGCATTCAGCCACGTCGAAATTCGGATTGCGCACATTATCACGCTACAATCTCCGTGGACAACGCTAAATTCGCCGCCCCGGCGCACTCCAACGGGCGCGGCGCGCCACCGGCCACCGCGCGGTGGGCAGCGGCGATGTCCACCGAAAATGTGCGCGCACCGAATCCGCATCGCCGGCGTGCCGCGCCGATGACACCGTTTCCCCGGTTGTCCGGCGCCGGCCCGGCGAGTATCACAGGCGGATATGTGGTCGTCGCGGGCCGACCGGCCCGCCCCACCTCGTGCGTGCGAGATGCGATGACGAGGAAGGCACGAACCCTGAGCAAGATCACTGTCGAACAGGAACCCGGTCTCACCGACACCCTCCTGACGGCCGAACTGGACAACACCCACGTACCCCCGAGTTTCGCCGAATTGGGCGTCCGCGAAGAAATCGTGCGCGCGCTCGGCGAGATCGGAATCGAACGCACCTTCGCGATTCAGGAACTCACCCTGCCGCTGGCGCTGGCCGGCGAAGACCTCATCGGTCAGGCCCGTACCGGAATGGGCAAGACCTTCGGTTTCGGTGTGCCGCTGCTGCACCGCATCGCCACCGCCGACACCGGAACCACCCCGCTCGACGGCACCCCCCGCGCGCTGGTCATCGTGCCGACGCGTGAGCTGTGCATCCAGGTCACCAAGGACCTGGAGAACGCGAGCAAGTACCTGACCAACCACCAGGGTCCGCTGAAGGTCGCCGCCATCTACGGTGGCCGCCCCTACGACACCCAGATCGCCGCGCTGCGCGAGGGCGTCGACGTGGTCGTCGGCACCCCCGGCCGCCTGCTCGACCTGGCCAACCAGAACCACCTGATCCTCGGCAAGATCGGCGTGCTCGTCCTGGACGAGGCCGACGAGATGCTCGACCTCGGCTTCCTGCCCGATATCGAACGCATCCTGTCGATGGTCCCCGACAAGCGTCAGACGATGCTGTTCTCGGCCACCATGCCCGGCCCGATCATCACCCTGGCCCGCACGTTCCTGACCCGGCCGACGCACATCCGCGCCGAGCTGGCCAACGATTCCGCGGTGCACGACCGCACCGCGCAGTTCGTCTACCGCGCGCACGCGCTGGACAAGAGCGAGCTGGTCGCGCGCGTGCTGCAGGCCGAGAGCCGCGGCGCCACGATGATCTTCACCCGCACCAAGCGCACCGCGCAGAAGGTGGCCGACGACCTGGCCGAGCGCGGTTTCGCGGTCGGCGCGGTGCACGGCGACCTGGGCCAGATCGCCCGTGAGAAGGCGCTGACCAAGTTCCGCAAGGGCAGCATCGACGTGCTGGTGGCCACCGATGTGGCCGCGCGCGGTATCGACATCGACGACGTCACCCACGTCATCAACTACCAGTGCCCCGAGGACGAGAAGACCTACGTGCACCGGATCGGCCGCACGGGCCGCGCCGGGCGCACCGGTGTCGCGATCACCCTGATCGACTGGGACGAGCTGCACCGCTGGGCCTCCATCGACAAGGCGCTGGGCTTGGGCATCCCCGAGCCCGCCGAGACCTACTCGCGCTCGCCGCACCTGTACGCCGACCTCGGCATCCCCGAGGGCGTCACCGGCGTGATCCGCAAGCCCAAGCCGGTGCGCGAAGAGGGCGATGTCGTCGAGGAGCGCGCCGAGCGCCCCAAGTCGACCCGCAACCGCCGCCGCACCCGCGGCGGCAAGGCCGACACCCCGTCGACCGAGGCCACCTCGACCGAAGCCACCGAGGCCACCGCCGAGACCCCGGCCGAGGACACCACCGAGGGCGACAAGCCCGCCCGCAGGCGCCGTCGCCGCCGCAAGCCGGCCGACCAGTCCGGCGAGGCGGCCACCGGCGATCCGGCCACCACCGAACCGGCGGAGACCGTATCGGCAGTCGCCGAGTCGACCCCGGCCGACGGCGAAGCCCCCGAGGCCAAGCCCGCCCGCCGCAGGCGGCGCCGCAAGCCCGCTGGTGAGGCCGAGGGCAGCTCCAGCCCGGCCGCCGAGCCCGCGACGGCGGCCTCCGTCTAGTCGCGTCCATCGGCTAGTGTCGCTTGCGTGCTCGCACCAGAGCGGCGGACGCGCGCCGATATCTTTGCCGCAGTAGCGATCGCCGTCACCGTCGTGGTGGCGGCGATCGTGGTCTGGGCCCGGGCCGATGCCACCGGGACCGATTCCGTGGTCGCCACGGCCGCCGCGCCGTCGGTCACCGCCGCGACCACCCTGCCCACCGGGCTGCGCGAACTCTGGCACGCGGCCGATTCCTCCAGCAGCCGCGCGCTGGTCTCCGGGAACGTGGCCGTCACCGGGGACGACGGGACCGTGAGCGGGCGTGATCCGCGCACCGGCGAACAGCTGTGGTGGTATCGCCGCGACATGCCGCTGTGCGCGGTGCAGTCGCAGTACGGTGCCGTCATCGCCACCTATCGTGACCAGCGCGGATGCAGTCAGAGCGTGATGCTCGAGGCCGATACCGGGCAGCGCCGGGTGGCACGCAGCAGCTACATGGACGACGACATCCGCGTCACCGGGGACGGCACCTATCTGCTCGCGCTGGGCTCCGAGCGGCTGGAGATGTGGCGGTCGGATCTGGTACGCACCCTCGAATACGGCTATGTCGACGCCCCGGTGAACCCCAACACCCAGCCCCGTTCGGGCTGCACCCTGCATTCGGCGGCGTCGAGTTCCTCACGGCTGGCGGTGCTCGAACGCTGCCCCGGTGACGCCACCGAGCGCCTGACCGTGCTCAATCCGGCGCCGAAGGAGGCCACCGATCCCGAGGAGTACGGCTCGCACGTGCTCACCGCGCCCGGCGCCGACGCCCCCGAGGTGCGGGTGATCGCGGTGTCGGACAACAAGGTCGCCGTCTACTACCCGCCCACCGAACCCACCGCCACCGGTCTCGGCCTGCCCGCCCGGCTGGTGGTGCACGACGGCAACGGCAACGAGCTCGCGACCTATCCGCTGGCCGCGCCGTGGACCGATCAGGCGACGCTGACCAGGATCGGTTCGGCCGTCTACGTCTTCACCGGCGACAGCCTGATGGCGTTGAACACCAGCACCTTGCAGCCGGTGTGGACGGTTCCCGACGCCCTCGGCACACCCGCGCTGATGGCGGGCAGGCTGCTCGTTCCGGTCGCCGACGCCGTGCTGGCCGTGGACGTGGGCTCCGGGGCGACCGTGGAGCGGCTCCCGGTCCAGCGCGGCGACTACACCGGTGGCGCCATTTCCACGGCGGTGCTGGGCCCGACGGTCTTCGAGCGCCGGGGCGGGGTGCTCTACGCGCTCGGCTGAGCCATCGGCGGCCTGCCATGATGGACCCATGTCCGTACCCGAGGCCCGACTGGTCCTGCTGCGCCACGGCGAAACCACCTGGTCGCGTCAGCGCCGCCACACCAGCCACACCGATCTGCCGCTGACTCCCGAGGGCGAGGCCCAGGCCCGCGCGGCCGCGCCGGTGCTGAAATCGCTGGAGCTGCGTGATCCGCTGGTGTTCACCAGCCCCCGGCTGCGCGCCCGCCGGACCGCCGAACTGGCAGGGCTGTCGCCCGTCCACGTCGACGACGATCTGGTCGAGTGGGACTACGGCGACTACGAGGGCATCACCACCGCGCAGATCCGCGAGACCGTCCCCGGCTGGACGGTGTGGACCCATCCGGTCCCCGGCGGCGAGAACGCCGAACAGGTGGGCGCGCGGGCCGACCGGGCGCTGGCGAAGGCCGAGCCGATCCTGGCCGAGCGCGATGTGGTGTTCGTCGGGCACGGGCACTTCTCGCGGGTGCTGATCGCGCGCTGGGCCGAGTTCGCGGTGACCGAGGGCCGCCGCTTCGCGTTGTCCACCGGCGCGCTGAGCGTGCTCGGTTTCGACCACGACGCGCGCAGCATCTGGGGCCACAATCTGACCGCCCGCACCGAACCGCTCGAGGAGGCCGGCCGATGAGCGTGCGCCGCGCCACCCCGGCCGACGTCACGGCGATGGTCGAGCTGGTGCACGAACTGGCCGCCTACGAGAAGGCGCCCGAACAGTGCACGCTCACCACCGATCAGCTGCACACCGCGCTGTTCGGCCCGGCGCCCGCGCTGTTCGCCCATGTCGCCGAGCACGAGGGCGCGGTGGTGGGCTGCGCGATCTGGTTCCTGAACTATTCGACCTGGGACGGCGTGCACGGCATCTACCTGGAGGACCTGTACGTGCGGCCGCGGCTGCGCGGCAGCGGACTCGGCCGCGCGCTGGTGGCGGCGCTGGCCGCCGAAGCCGTGCGCCGGAACTACAGCAGGGTCTCCTGGTCGGTGCTCACCTGGAACACCCCGTCCATCGCCTTCTACGAAGCCCTCGGCGCCGCCGCGCAGGACGAGTGGATCGGGTACCGCCTGGCCGGACCCGAACTGGCGGCGCTGGCGGCGACGGCCGACTGAGATGCGCATCGAGTCACCGGGCGAATGGCCGCGCACCGCGCAGGAGGCCGTCGCCCTGCAGAACGCGCTGCGCCCGCTGGTGCGCGCGCACAATCCGGCGCCGCCGCAATTCCGGACCGCCGCCGGAATTGATTCGGCATATCACGAAGACGGCACGGTCGCGACCGCTGCCGTCATTGTCGATATGGTCACGATGGAAACAGTCGAATCGGCCGTCGCGCACGGAATTTCGGACTTTCCCTATGTGCCGGGACTGCTCGCCTTCCGGGAACTCCCGGCCACCGTGGCCGCCCTGGAAATGCTCACCGCTATCCCTGATCTACTCGTCTGCGACGCCCAGGGCATCGCGCATCCGCGCCGCTTCGGATCGGCCTGTCACGTCGGGTTGCTGACCGGCATTCCGACCATCGGCGTGGCCAAGTCGGTGTGGGGTGAGTACACCGAACCCGGCCCGCGCCGGGGCGACACCGCCGAGGTGTTCCTCGACGGGGAGGTGGTCGGGCGCGCGGTGCGCACCAGGGACGGGGTGAAGCCGCTGTTCGTCTCGGTCGGTCATCTCATCGACCTCGACACCGCGTGCGCGCAGGTCCTGGCGCTGACCCAGGGCTACCGGCAGCCGGAGACCACCCGCCGCGCCGACCACCTGTGCCGTCAGGCGCTGCGCGCGGCCACGGCGTGATCAGTTGCGGTGGGGGTCTTCTTCGGGGAGCTCGCCGTAGTCCAAAGCCATGAAGCGGCTGGTGGCGGGGGCGAAGAGGGCACCGAGGGCGCCGAGCACCACCACCGCCAGCAGGGTCCCCCACAGCGGCTGATGTGAGTCGGTCAGCAACGACCACGCGACCGGCAGCATCAGCACCTGCGCGATGACCGCGATGGCCCGCCCCCAGCGCTTGCCACGCAGCAACCCGATCCCCGCGGCCAGTACCCCGCCGAACAGCACCCCGAACCAGATCGCGGTCCCGATACCACTGGCGACCGACTGATCGTGCCCGGTCGCGGCCCGAACGATCAGCACGATCGCCGTCCCGACCCCGATCAGCCCCTCCAGCGTGACCAGCACACCGGCCACCCGCACGGTGGACGGAATCCCGCCCGCCACCACCCGGCGGTCGTCCCGCTGCTCATCACCCTTGGTCAAATCCGGCTGTTCCACCAGCCCAGCCTACGACGAACGCCACCCCGCACCCCCGACCCCTAGGGAGGGACGGACGCGCGGCAAAATCAACACAGTGCGGACGCTGCTGATCGTCAATCCGAATGCCACTTCGACCACTCCCGCCACGCGCGATCTGCTCGCGCACGCGCTGGAGAGCCGAACGCAGCTGACGGTTGCGCACACCCAGCATCGCGGCCACGCGGCGGAACTGGCCCAGTGGGCATCCACCCAGGAAATGGACCTGATCGTCGTGCACGGGGGCGATGGGACGGTCAACGAGACCATCAACGGTTTCCTGCCGCTGCCCGAGGTCGCCGACGATCAGGTGTGGCGGCCGCGCCTCGGCATCATCCCGGGCGGTTCGGCCAATGTGTTCGCCCGCGCGCTGGGCATCTCCCCCGATCCGGTGACCGCGACCAACCAGCTCATCGATCTGCTCGGCCGCGACGGCGACCGCAGCATCGGGCTCGGCCTGGCCGACGACCGCTGGTTCACCTTCAGCGCGGGCGTCGGCCTGGACGCCGATGTCTGCGAGGCGATCGACGCCGCGCGCGCCAAGGGCCGCAAGGCCACGCCCGCGCGCTATCTGCGGACCACGGTGCGCCAGTTCTTCCGCGCCCGGCGCCGCGAACCGGATGTCGTGGTCGAGGTTCCCGGCCATGATCCGGTCGAGCAGGTGTATTACGCCTTCGTCACGAATTCGAGCCCGTGGACCTATCTGGAGGACCGTCCGGTCCGTACCAATCCCACAACGACCTTCGAATCCGGACTCGGTGTGTTCGCGGTGCGGTCGATGAGTGTGCCCCGCACCCTGCTGCTTGCCCGGCAGTTGCTGGCCGAGAACGGAAACCCGCAGTCCCCCGCGCTCTTTCGGGTCGACGACGCGCCGTCGGTGCGTATCGACACCGGTTCCGAGATCGGCCTGCAAATCGATGGCGACTACATCGGAAAACGCAAGATGGTGCATTTCACATCGGTGCCCGGGGTACTGGATGTGGTCGCTCCCAAGCCCGCTCCCGCTCCGGAGGCGTAGAAAAATCTCCCGGTTGCGCTGCGAAAACCAGCGGACGCGAGTACAAAGGACCGGGCAGGTTCCCCTCGCGGGTCCTCTAGAGCGTGATCTCCCCCACGGTGCGCCGGACACCTATTGACATCTACGGTGTTCGTGAAAGCATTCACAAGCAACCGTGCGGAAACATTCGAGTCGCACAAGTGAACGATCCACTAACCAGAGGTGCCCTTTTGGGGTGCCCGCGCAAAGGAGCAGAGGAATGGACTGGCGCCACAAGGCCATCTGTCGCGATGAGGACCCCGAGCTGTTCTTCCCGGTGGGTAACAGTGGTCCTGCGCTCGCGCAGATTGCCGATGCCAAGCTGGTCTGCGCCCGCTGCCCCGTCACCGCCGACTGCCTGTCGTGGGCCCTGAAGTCCGGGCAGGATGCCGGCGTGTGGGGTGGAATGAGCGAAGACGAGCGTCGCGCGCTCAAGCGGCGCAACGCGCGCACCCGTACGCGTACCTCCGTCTAGTCGACGCAGGAGGCGTTGCCGGGCCATCCAGCCCCGGCCCGGTAACGCATGTAGAGAACCCGGCACCTTACGGTGCCGGGTTTATTGTTGCCCCGCAGCGGTTCTCAGCGCCCGGACCGACGTCCCAGCGGAACCCGCAGCACCGCGTCGGTCCCCACCTCGGCACCGGGATGCAGCCCGATCGAGCCGCCCAGTTCCGAGGTCACCAGCGTGCGCACGATCTGCAAGCCGAGCCGGTCGGAACTCTCCAGGCTGAATCCCGCGGGCAGGCCGCGACCGTCGTCGCTGATGATCACGTCGAGCCAGCGCGCGGAGCGTTCCGAACGAATCGTCACGGTGCCGTTCTGGCCCGCGTCGAAGGCGTGCTCGATGGCGTTCTGCACCAGCTCGGTCAGCACCATCACCAGCGGCGTGGCCCGTTCGGCCGAGAACACCCCGAGCGAGCCCGCGCGGCGCACCTTGATCCGCGCGGTGTGCACGGTGGCCACGTCGGCCATGATCGGCAGCAGCCGGTCGACCACCTCGTCGAGATCGACCTCTTCGTCCACCGACATCGACAGCATCTCGTGCACCGAGGCGATGGAGGTGACCCGGCGCACCGATTCCGTCAGCGCCACTTGGGCTTCCGGGTTCTCGGTGCGGCGCGCCTGCAGGCGCAGCAGCGCCGCGACGGTCTGCAGATTGTTCTTCACCCGGTGGTGGATCTCGCGGATGGTGGCGTCCTTGCTGAGCAGCGCGCGGTCGCGCCGCTTCACCTCGGTGACGTCACGCACCAGCACCGCGGGCCCGGCCAGCTCGCCACCGGGCCGCATCACCAGCGTGCGCAACAGCACCGTCGCGCCGCGGGCCTCGACCTCCATCCGCCTGCCGGTGCGCCCGGCCAGCGCGGCCTGGATGTCGGCCACCACTTCCTGCGCGTCGAACGGGTCGGTGATCAGCGAGCGGGTGGTGACGGCCAGATCCTGGCCCACCAGGTCGGCCTGCATGCCCATCCGGTGATAGGCCGACAGCGCGTTGGGGCTGGCGTAGACCACGATGCCGTCGGTGTCGAGGCGGATGAAGCCGTCGCCGGCGCGCGGGCTGGAATGCGTGGCCGCGCGGTCCTCCGGCGTGGGGAAGGAGCCGTCGGCGATCATCCGGCACAGGTCGTCGGCGCAGGAGACGTAGGCGGTCTCCAGGGTGGAGCGCACCCGGGAGCGCTGCAGGTCCGAGTCGCGGCTGAGCACCGCGATCACGTCCTCGCCGCAGCGCACCGGAATGGCCTCGCGCACCGCGTGCAGCGGGCTGGGGTGGTAGACCCCGCTCACCTCGACCTCGGTGTCGGTACGCACCGGCTCACCGGCGAGCAGCGCGTCGAACACCTGCGGGAAGTCGGTGCGGGAGGCGGTGGTGCCCACCTTGTCGTCGAGATGGACGGTGGGCGCCGTCGTCGGACGGATCTGGGCGACACACACGACGTCGGCGCCCTCGGCGACCGGGCCCGCGCCCACCCAGAGCAGCAGATCCGAGAACGAGAGGTCGGCGAGCAACTGCCAATCGCCCACCACCCGTTGCAGATGGTCCACGGCGATGCCGGGAAGGTCGGTGTGTTCGGCCAGGAGCTCGCTCAGTGTTGCCACGGGGATCTACCGCTTGTTCCCTTCCCGGTGCTAGGCGATCGTGGCGATCAGGTCGCCCGCCTGTAGCACCTGGCCCGGGGCGACGTCGACCGAGGTGATGTCGCCCTCGATCTCGGTGAGCACCGGGATCTCCATCTTCATCGACTCGAGCAGCACCAGGGTCTGGTCGACCTGGACATGCTCACCCACCGCCACCTCGACAGCGAGCACGGTCGAGACCATCTCCGCGCGCACTTCTTCAGGCATGACACCCCGTTCGTTAGTCGTTCGGCCACCGCGTGCGGGCGGTGGCCGTATCCGCCGAAGCTACAGCCAATCACACATGAAACAATGGCTGTCGATCAGATTGTGCTCCGCGCTCCGGCGGGGAGGACCCACAGAAGGGAGCTACCGATGGGTAAGCGTGGACGTAAGAAGCGCAGCCGCAAGGGCAACGCAGCCAACCACGGCAAGCGGCCCAACGCCTGAGCTTGGTTCGGATAACGGAAAAGGGGCACCCGGCGGGTGCCCCTTTTCCGTGTCTGTGCCGTGGGTCTCAGCCCTCGGTGGTCTCGATCCTGGTGACGGTGATCGACCGGTGGATCTCCAGCTTGAGCCGGTCGCGCAGCCCCTCGGGAGCGTGCTCACCACCGCATTTGCGGCTGAGCAGGCCCTTGAGCTTCTCCTCGATGCCGTAGGCCTCGATGCACGGACTGCAGTGGTCCATGTGCTGCTGCAGGCGCTCGCGGGTGGCCTGATCGCATTCGCCGTCGAGCATGAGCCACACGTCCGCGAGTACGGCGGTGCAGTCCATCTCCATATCGGGGTCGCTCACTTCGTAACCTCCTGGCGTTCCCCACGGTCGAATCCACGCTCGCGCGCCACGTCGGCGAGCAAACCCTTGAGTTGCTTGCGGCCGCGATGCAGCCGGGACATCACGGTACCGATCGGGGTGCCCATGATGTCGGCGATTTCCTTATACGGGAAGCCTTCGACATCGGCGTAGTACACCGCCATCCGGAACTCCTCCGGCAGCTGTTGCAGCGCGGCCTTGATCTCGTCGTCGGGCAGGGCGTCGAGCGCCTCCACCTCGGCCGAGCGCAGGCCCGTCGAGGAGTGTTCGGCGGTGGCCGCGAGCTGCCAGTCGGTGATCTCGTCGGTCGGGTACTGCGCGGGCTGACGCTGCTTCTTGCGGTAGGAGTTGATGTAGGTGTTGGTGAGGATCCGGTACAGCCAGGCCCGCAGGTTGGTGCCCTCCTTGAAGGACTTGAACCCCTGGAAGGCCTTGACGTACGTCTCCTGCACCAGGTCCTCGGCGTCGGCCGGGTTCCTGGTCATCCGCAGGGCGGCGCCGTAGAGCTGGTCCAGCATCGGGAGCGCGTCGCGCTCGAACCGCGCCGCCAGCTCGGCTTCGTCGACTTCTGCGCCGGACTCCACGTCGTCGTCGCTCGTCACACCAATCCCTTCGATCGCCGTAGTAGCCGAATCTACCGGCTCGGCGGAATCGAACGGCAATCGCGCACCCCGCGCGGCGATGGGGCGCTCCTCGAGCAGCACTGTCACTATCTCTCCTTCGCATCGCTCGGCGGGTGGGCTCGTCACCACAGTGCAACCGACGGTCCCGCGCGGGTGTTCCCGTTCGGTAGCGATTTCCGGTTGCGTGCGCCACTAGGGTGACGGTCATGGCAGCCGGTTCCACTCCCGCGATCAAGGCACTCACGGCGGCGGGCATCGTCCACCGGGTGCACGCCTACGCGCACGACCCGCGGGTGTCGTCCTACGGGGAGGAGGCGGTGGACGCGCTCGGCGCCGAGCTGGGTGTGCGACCGGAGCAGATCCTCAAGACGCTGGTGATCGAGTTGTCGACCGGCGTGCTGGCGGTCGCGGTGCTGCCGGTGCCCGCCAAGCTCTCGCTCAAGGCGGCCGCCGCGGCACTGGGCGCGCCGAAGGCCGCGTTGGCCGACAAGACGAAGGCCGAGCGCACCACCGGCTATGTGCTGGGCGGGGTCTCACCGCTGGGCCAGCGCAAGAAGCTGGCGACGGTGCTCGACGAGTCGGCGCTGGGCTGGGAGCGGGTGCTGTGCAGCGCGGGCAGGCGCGGTCTCGAGATCGAGCTCGCCCCGGCCGATCTGGTGCGCGCGAGCGACGCGGTCACCGCCGCGATCGTCGGCTAGCCATCCGCGCGGGGGTTCGGTTCCGAATCTTCTCGGGACGCATTCCCTGCCCGGTACGACCGATTCGACCCGAGGATGTGATGCGAGAAATGTCCACTCGTTCGACGATCGCCACCCTGTCCGGTGCTCTTGTCCTCACCTTCGGCGCCGTCGCTTTCGCGGCGCCCGCCACCGCCATCCCACCGGTGGCCCCGTCCGCGCCCACCGAGCCGGGCGACTACCCGCTCAACGGCCAAGGCACCCCGAAGAATTCGCCGCAGGCGAGCCCGGAGCAGAGCGAGGAGGCCGACAAGGCCGAGAAGCTCGGCGGTGGAGTCGCCACCGAACTCATCGACCTGGCCACCGGCATCATCAAGTGCGGCCTCAATATCGCCACCGATTCGGTGCCCTGCACGCTCTGATCCGGGTCTCGCCGTCGGCCGGACCGGGCACTTCCGGCCGGTCCGGCGGTGCGGCCACCGCTGTCTTCCTCCGCGCGAACGAGATGCTGACATCCCACGGTCAGCCGGTTAGATTAGCCTAACCAATCTTTAGAAGCGGATGGAACTGAGCATGAAAAGGCTTTACCTGACGGGCATCCCCGGTGCCCGCGCCCTCGTCGCCGCCCTCGCGGTGGTCGGCCTCGTCGCGGGATGTGGCGGATCCGATTCCGGCAGCACGGAGCCGGCGGGTTCCACCGCCACCCGCGTGGTGACCGGCACCGCGCTCGGCGACGTGGAGGTGCCCAGCGCACCGCAGCGCGTCGTCGCGGGATGGCTCGTCGGCACCCTGCTGGTCGACCTCGGTGTCACCCCGGTCGGCATGTTCGACGACCTGAAGCTCAATGCCAGCCCGGCCGCGCTGGCCCAGGTGGCCGATGTGCCGTCGGTGGGCGGGGTCGAGACCTCGGTCAACCTGGAGAAGATCGTCGAGCTGCAGCCCGATCTGATCGTCACCATGGTCCGTCCCGGGATGAAGGGCATCGACCTGGCCGCGCTGTCGGACATCGCGCCGACGGTCGCCATCGAGATCACCGACCCGACCGGGGTGTGGGCCAACTACGGCAAGGTCGCCGACGTGGTCGGCAAGGGAGCCGACGCCCAGCAGCGGCTGACGGAGCTGGACAAGTCCTGGGCCGATATCGCGGCGGCGAACAAGGACAAGATCGCCGGTCTCGGCGAGGTCGTCTACGCCGAGGGGTCCGCGCAGGCGGGCAATTTCCAGATCGCGACCAACAAGGCGCTGGTCTACGAGCGGCTGACCAAGTCGGGCCTGCGGTACTTCGCCGGAGCCGATCCCGCCCCGGCCCGCTACAACCAGCAGATCTCGCTGGAGGACCTGCCGCGCCTGGCCACGGCGAAGGCGATCTTCTTCGAGGCCGACATCAACGGCAAGCCGACCGCGCGCACCCAGGCGCTGCTGGATTCGCCGCTGTTCAAGGCCCTGCCCGCGGTCGCCGCGGGCAACCTGTTCGCGCTGCGCACCCCCTACGCCTACACCTTCGAGGCGGCGGGTCTGCAGGCCGCCGACATCAAGGCCGCGATCGCCGCGGCCAAGCCGGTCGCCTAGGCCGGTCACCTAGGCCGGTCACCGAGGCCGGTCACCGACGGCACCGGCGCGCGCTGCGTGCCGGTGCCGTCGTATTTTCAGCGGCGCATCTCCCGCGCCAGCAGCCAGACGAAGTACCCGCCGCCGATCGACACCGTCACCACGCCGACCGGCAGCTGGCTCGGGGCGAAGGCGCGCTGGGCGATCCAGTCGGCGAGGACGAGCAGCAGCGCCCCCATCGCCGCGGCGGGCAGCACCGCCACCGACGCGGTGCGGGTGAGCCGGCGCGCCAGCTGCGGTGCCGCCAGCGCGACGAACACGATCGGCCCGGCCGCGGCGGTCGCCAGCGCGGTGAGCCCGACCCCGATCAGCACCAGGGCCAGCCGGGTTGGCTCCACCCGGACACCGAGGGCGCGGGCGACCTCGTCACCGAGGTCGAGCACCGGCAGCCGGTGCGACAGCACCGCCGCGCACGTCAGCAGCACCGCGAGCGCGACGGCCACCGGCAGCACCTGCGCCCAGTCCAGCCCGGCCAGCGAGCCGGAACCCCAGACGGCGGCGGCCATCGCGGCGGTCAGGTCGGTCTTGACGATCATCCAGGTGTTCACCGACTGGAGCATGGCGCTGATCGCGATACCGACGATGATCAGCCGGAAGCCCTGGACCCCGTTCTTGAAGGCCAGCAGATACACCACCGAGGCGGTGGCCAGTCCGCCGATCAGCGCGCCCGCCGCGGTCTGGAAGTAGCCGCCCTGGGTGACCAGCATGACGACCAGCGCACCGGTGTAGGCGCCGGTGTTGAAGCCGATGATGTCGGGACTGCCCAGCGGATTGCGGGTCAGCGATTGGAAGATGGCACCGCTGGCCCCGAGCGCGGCACCGAACATCAGGGCCAGCAGCACCCGCGGCATCCGCCACTTGCCGACGACGAGTTCGTCGGTGCGCGAGCCCTCGCCGAAGATCGTGCGCAGCACGTCGGGCGGGGAGATCGTGTAGTCGCCGGTACCGAGCGCGATCACCGCGACGGCACCGGCCAGCACCGCCAGCACCCCGACGACGGCCACCACCCGCAGCCCGATCCGGGCCGAGAACCGCTCGGTGAGCCGGATCGTCGCGATCGCGCGCCCGAAGTCGATGCGGGAGGTGCCCCCGGTGGCCTTCACAGCCCGCTCGCCCGCTGCCGACGGACCAGGACGACGAGCACGGGCGCCCCGACGAACGCGGTGACGATCCCGACCTGGAGTTCCGCGGGCCGCACCACGATCCGGCCGAGCACATCGGCCACCAGCAGCAGCGTCGGCGCGCCGAGCACGGTGTAGCACAGGATCCAGCGCTGGTCGGGGCCGACCAGCCAGCGGGCGACGTGCGGAATCATCAGCCCGACGAAGCCGATCGGCCCGGCGGCGGCGGTCGCGGCGCCGCACAGCAGGGTCACCGCGACGATGCCGAGTCTGCGGGTCCCCGCGATGTCGACGCCGAGCGAGCGCGCCAGGTCGTCGCCGAGGGCGATGGCGTTGAGCGGGCGGGCGACCACGAACGCCAGCAGCGTTCCGGCCACGACGAATCCGCTGACCGCCCAGACCACATCGGGCCGGGCTCCCGCGATCGACCCGGCGTTCCAGAACCGGAGGTGGTCGAAGGTCGCGGGGTCGATCATCATCAGCCCCGTGGTGACGCCGCTGAGCACCGCGCCGATCGCCACCCCGGACAGGGTGATCCGGATCGGCGTTGCCCCGTCGCGCCCGCGCGCGCCGAGCGCGTACACCGCGACGGTCACCACGACGGCGCCGAGGAAGGCGAACCACACATACGACCAGATGCCGGTGAATCCGAAGACGGCGACCGCGAGCGCGACGAAGAACGCGGCACCGGCATTGACCCCGAGGATTCCGGGGTCCGCCAAGGGGTTGCGGGTCATCGCCTGGATCAGCGCGCCCGCCACCCCGAGGCCGATCCCGGCGAGCAGGCCCAGCACGGTCCGGGGAACCCGCAGGGTGTGCATGACCATGTGATCGGGTGACCCGTCGTAGTGCCACAACGCGTCCCAGACCGTGCCGAGCGCGATCCCGCGACTACCGACGGCCAGACTCAGCGCGAGCGCGACCGCCAGAATCAGCGCCGCGACGAGCAGCCCCAGCACCCGCCCCCGTGAGCCGACGGCGCCGAGACTCCGCGCCGATTCCGTTCCGGCGGTCGGGTTCTTCGTCAGGCCCGTCCCGGACGGAGTGGCGGTGGCCGTCGGGGCCTCGCCTGGCCGTTGTGCGCTGCCTGTCATGCGTGCGCGCCGATCTTCCAGGACCGCGCGCGTTGCTGCTCGTTCCAGAATTCGGCGTATCTGCCGTGGGCGGCGAGGAGTTCGTCGTGGGTGCCGGTCTCGGTGACGCGGCCGTGTTCGAGGAACACGATCCGGTCGGCGGTGCGGATGGTGTCGAGCCGATGGGCGATGACCAGCACCGTGCGGCCCGCGGCGAGGGCGCTGGTGGCGGCGCGGATCACGGCCTCGTTCGCCGCGTCCAGGGCCGAGGTCGCCTCGTCGAGCAGGACCACCGGTGCGTCCGCGAGCAGGGCGCGGGCGAAGGAGACGCGTTGGCGCTCACCGCCGGACAGCGCGGTGCCGCCCTCGCCGACGCGGGTGTCCCAGCCGTCGGGCAGCCGGGCGATGATCTCGTCGACGCCGGATCGCGCGGCCGCGGCCGCGAGTTCGTCGTCGGTGGCGCCGGGGCGGGCGATGACGAGGTTGTCACGGATGGTGGCGTCGAACAGGTACACGTCCTGGAACACCATCGACACCGCGGCCATCAGCTCGCCGGTGCCGATCTCGCGGATGTCCTTGCCGCCCAGCGTGATCGAGCCCGAATCCACGTCCCAGAACCGGGCGACCAGCCGGGTCAGGGTGGTCTTGCCCGAGCCCGACGGGCCGACGATCGCGCACACCGAGCCCCGCGGCACCGCGAAGTCGACGCCGTCGAGGATCGTGCGGTCGGCGTCGTAGCCGAAGCGGACATCGTGGAAGGCGATCGAGGTGTCGTCGGGGACGGAGGTGTCGCTGTCGGGTTCGGGCAGCGCGGGGGTGGCGATGATGTCCCCGATCTCGGACAGTGTCCGTTCGGCCGCCCAGATCACGCTGCCGGTGCGTCCGAGCGCGGCCATCGAGTCGACCAGCAGGGCGGCGATCACCACCGCGATCGTGGCGACCACCGCCGTCACGGCGCCGGATTCGGCCCGGTGCAGCGCGGTGAGCAGCACCGCGGACAGGAACAGCGCGGTGCCGCACTGGAATACCACCGAGCCGGTGACCGCGCCCTTGAAGTAGGCCGCCGAGGCCGCACGGACCCGCGCGAGCAGGGCGGTCAGCTCCGAATCGGCGCGCGCGGTCTGCCCGTAGGCCCGCAGCACGGGCTGGAGCTGGGCGAATTCGACGAGTTCGGCGTTGACGAGCTCGGTGGTGTCGTTGCCCGCCGCGGTGGCGCCGCGCAGCAGCCGGGCCGCCCAGAAGTACAGCACCACCAGCAGACCGAGGCCCGCCGCGGCGACCGCTCCGGTGACGGGATCGACCACCACCAGCACCACCCAGACCGACGCGGCCAGCGTCGCGGCCCGGATGTTCACCGCGACGACGCCGTTCAGCGTCGCGGCGAGCATCCGCGTGGCCTCCCCCGCCAGCCGGGTCAGCGCGGCCGCGCGGGCGGGCGAGAACCAGCCGAGCGGCAGGGTGACGACGTGTTCGGCCAGGCGGTGTTGCAGCGAGGCCACGATCTCGCTGGTCACCGCCCGCTGCAGGGCCGAGGCCACCCGCGCCAGGGTGACGGCGACGACGACCAGCACGCCCAGCGCCGCGGCCCACAGCCCGGCCCGGGGCATCCGGTCCTCGAGCAGCGCGCGCACCAGCGGGACCAGCAGCGCGAAGCAGCCCCCTTCGACCACGGCCGAGGCCGCGACCAGCAGGTAGCAGCGCCACATCCGGCGCCGCACCGCCGGGGTCACGACACTGTGTGCCGATGTGATCATCGGGCGTTCACCTCCGTGCTCGGCGCCGAGGCCGCCCACAGCCGCGCGTACTGGCCTGCGGCGGCGAGCAGTTCGGCGTGGGTGCCGGATTCGGTGATCCGGCCGCCGTCGAGCACGACGATCCGGTCGGCGCCGACGACGGTGCTCAGCTGGTGGGCGATCACCAGGACGGTCTTGCCCACCACCAGCTTCGACAGCCCGTCCTGGATGCGGGCCGCGGACTCCGCGTCGGCGGCGGCGGTGGGTTCGTCCAGGACGAGGATCGGCGCGTCGGCCAGCAGAGCGCGGGCGATGGCCACCCGCTGCGCCTCGCCGCCGGACAGGTGCGCGTCGGTCCCGATCACCGAGGCGTACCCGCGCGGCAATTCGGCGATCCGGTCGGCGATTCCGGCGTGCTCGGCGGCCGCGACGACGGCGGCTTCGTCGGCGTCGGGCGCGCCGAGGCGGATGTTGTCGGCGATCGACCGCCGCAGCAGTTGCGGTTCCTGGAAGACGAAGGCGAGCTCGCGGTAGAGCTCGCCGGGTTCGAGTTCGCGGACGTCGCGCCCGTTCACCCGGACGGCGCCGTCGTCGACATCCCAGAAGCGCGGGATCAGCCGGGCCAGCGTCGATTTGCCCGAGCCCGACGCGCCGACCACGGCGGTGACGGTGCCCGCGGGCAGCCGCAGGTCGATCTCGCGCAGGACCGGCGCGTCCGGGCGGTAGCCGAAGCACACGCCGTCGAACTCCACGGCGATCTCGGCGCGGACGGGGTCGGCGGCCGGACGCACCGTCAGCGGGGTCTCGGCGAAGATCTGCCCCAGCGACATCGCGACCATGCGGGCGCGGCGCCCGGCGGTGAGCACCATCGGCAGCGACCAGACCCCACGGGACACGATCCACGACAGCAGCAGGAACGGGACGATATCGATGGCCTCGATCCAGCCGAGCGCGGTGAACACGGTGCCCACCACGGCCGCGCACCCGAGGGTGACGATCCACGACGACAGGATCGAGGTGGCCCTGGTCCGGCGGGCTTCGACGGCCTCGGCCCGCAGATAGGTCGCGGCGAATCCGTCGGCCGCGGCACCGAAGCGCTCGGTGCCGCGCCGCTGCTGACCGAAGACCTTGAACACCGAAATGCCCTGGGCCAGTTCGGTGGTGCGCGCCCCGAGCAGCCGGGCGGCTTCCTCGTGCGCGGCCTCGGCCGGATGCGGAGCGCGGCTCTGCCGGGTGAGCACGACGGTCGCGGCCACGGTGGGCGCCAGCACGACCAGGGCCAGCAGCCAGTCCACCCACACCAGGTAGCCGGTGGCGAGCACCGTCGTGAGGACGAAGCGCGGCAGCATCGGAATGCCCTCGCCGACCAGCACACTCAGGGAACCGATGTCGGCGCCGACGGTCTTGCGGACCTGGGCCGAGCCGTGGCGGCCGAACCAGCCCAGCGGCAGCCGTTCGAGCTGGGCGATCACCGCGCGCCGCGCCTCGTGCTCGACCCGGCGGCTCGCGGCGAAGCTCAGCGTGAACGAGATGCCGTGCGCGAGCGGCACGGCGAACAAGGTGGCGACGGCGATCCAGGCCCAGCCGCGGACCGCGTCGGTGACCCCGTGGTCGAGCAGAGTCGTCAGCAGCCTGCCGAGCGCGATGAAGGTCAGCACCGTGGCCACCGCGGCGATCGATTGCAGCAGAGCCGCCGCGATCAGCCGGAACCGGACGGGACGCAACAGCGGGGCCAGGCCGGCTGGGCCGGTCGGCGGCATGGGTTTTCCTCCTGACCCCGGCCGCCTCGCGACCACAACCGAACAAAGACGCAATCGGACATTACCGGCCTATCGACGATTTCGGTCGGCTACCTTTTCCGTCCCGGCGCCACGCGCGGCCGATCCACCCGATCGGCGGCTAACGTAAGGCTAAACTCACCTCGACTGGTGGCAGCGGCGTTTCGGCCACCGACCGAAGCGTCGCGAAGCGAGGACTGATTGCCGTGTCCCGAGTCACCGAAGTCGCCCCGCGCCCTGCCGTGCCCCGGTCGCTCGCCCTGTCACTGCTGGTCGTGCTCCTGATCGCGCTGATGGCGTGCGGGCTGATCGTCGGCAGCGGCGACTACACGGTGTCGGATGCCTGGCACGCGCTGTTCGGTGAGGGCACGCCGACCGCGCTCGGCGTCATCCGGGAGCAGCGAATTCCCCGCACACTGCTGGCCGCCCTGGTCGGCGCGGCGCTCGGGGTGGCGGGCGCGGTGATGCAGGGGCTGACCCGCAACCCGCTCGCCGATCCGGGCATCCTGGGCGTCAACTCCGGCGCGTACTTCGCGATGGTGCTCGGCTCGGTGCTGGTCGGGGCGGCGGGCACCGAGTACCTGTGGTGGGCGCTCGGTGGCGCCTTCGCGGCCTCGGTGCTGGTCTATTTCGTCGGTTCGCGCGGGGTGGGCGGGGCCAGCCCGGCCAAGCTGGTGCTCACCGGTGTCGCCATCGCCTCGATGCTGAGCGGACTCGCGTTCGCGCTCACCATGATCCACCCGCGCACCTTCGACGCCATCCGCGGTCTGCTCATCGGCACCCTCGACGGACGCGGCTGGCCGCAGCTCTCGGCCACCTGGCTGCTGGTGCTGCTCGGGCTGGCCGGCGCGGTGGCGCTGACCGGCTATCTCAACGCCCTCGCCCTCGGTGACGACCGCGCCAGCGCCCTCGGCGTGCCGGTGACCTCGGTGCGCGCGGCGGGGTTCGTCGTGATCACGGTGCTGTGCGGGGCGGCCACGGCGGCGGTCGGGCCGATCACCTTCGTCGGGCTGATGGTGCCGCACGCGGTGCGGATGGTGGTTGGCCCGGATCATCGCTGGATGATCCCGCTGTGCCTGGTGGTCGGGCCGATCGTGCTGGTCGGCTCGGATCTGCTGGCCCGGGTCGCCACCGCGAGCGAACTGCCCGTCGGCATGGTGACGGCGTTCCTCGGCGCGCCCGTGCTGATCTGGCTGGCGCGCAAGGAGAAGGGCTCGCAATGGTGACCACCACGACCACACCGACCCGGGCCCGCTGGCCGAGCCGGGTGCGTTTCCTGCGGGTGCCCGCGCTCGGGCTGAGCCTGCGGTTGGACCTGATCTCCGTGCTGATCACCGTGGCGCTGGTGCTGGTCACCGCCGTCGTCGGCGTGTGGTCGCTGGGCGCGAGCACCACCCGCACGCCCGGTCTCGGCTTCGTCGAGGTGCTGCGGGTGCTGACCGGGCAGATCTCCGGTGCCCCGGCCAATCACGTGGCCACCTGGCTGCCGGTGGTCCTCACCGCGATCCTCGGCGGTGCCTCGCTCGCGCTGTCGGGGGCCATCTTCCAGACCATCACCCGCAATCCGCTGGGCAGCCCGGACATCATCGGCTTCACCACCGGCGCCAACACCGGTGCGCTGGTGGCCATGCTGGTGCTCGGGCTCGGTTCCGGCGGGGCGACGATCGGCGCGCTGCTGGGCTGCCTGGCGACCGCGGTGGTGGTGTACTTCCTCGGCATGCGCGGCGGGACCGGCAACTACCGGTTCATCATCGTCGGCATCGGTGTCTCGGCCATGCTGCTGTCGTTCAACGGCTATCTGATCGCGACCTCCGACGTGCAGAACGCCGGGGTCGCGGCCGCCTGGGGCATGGGCAACCTGCGCAATCTCACGATGACCGACACCATCCCGGTGTTCATCACGCTGGCGATGCTCGTCCCCGCGCTGATCGTGGTGGCCCCGCGGATGCGGATGTTCGAGCTGGGCACCGACTCGGCGGCCAGCAAGGGCGTCGACACCGCGCGCACCCAGGTGCTGCTGCTGGTGATCGGCGTCGGTTTCGCCGCGGCCACCACCGCCATCGCCGGGCCGATCGCCTTCGTCGCGCTGGTCGCCCCGCAGGTGGCGGCGCGGATCACGCCCAGCGCGGGGATTCCGCTGGTCACCTCGGCGGCGGTCGGGGCGACGCTGCTGGTCTCCAGCGAGGCGGTGGCCCGCACGATCCTCGCGCCCGAGACCCAGCTGCCGGTCGGCGTGGTCACCACCTCGCTCGGCGGTCTCTACCTGCTGTTCCTCCTGCTCGCCCAGTCCCGAAAGGCACGGCCGTGACCGACACGACGACCACCGACGGACGGCTCACCGGCAGCGGCCTGCGGGTGGGCTACGGCGAACGCACCGTCATCGCCGATCTGGACGTGGTGGTGCCCGACGGCTCGTTCACCGTCATCGTCGGGCCCAATGCCTGCGGCAAGTCGACACTGCTGCGGACCTTGTCCCGGTTGCTGAAGCCAGAGCACGGCACGATCCTGCTCGACGGGCGCGCGGTGAACGACTACGGCGGCAAGGAGTTCGCCAGGGAGGTGGGCCTGCTGCCGCAGCAGTCGATCGCGCCGGAGGGCATCACCATCATCGATCTGGTCTCGCGCGGGCGGTTCCCGTATCAGACGATGTTCCGGCAGTGGACCGACGCAGACCAGCACGCGGTCGACTTCGCCTTGCAGGTCACCCGGCTGACCGACCTGTCCACGCGCCGGGTGGAGGCGCTCTCGGGCGGGCAGCGCCAGCGGGTGTGGATCGCGATGGCGCTGGCCCAGGAGACCCCGATCCTGCTGCTCGACGAGCCGACGACCTATCTGGATCTCGGCCATCAGATAGAGGTGCTCGAACTGTGCACCGAACTCAATCGCCGGGGTACCACGCTGGTGGCCGTGCTGCACGATCTCAACCAGGCCGCCCGCTACGCCTCGCACATCATCGCCATGCGGGCGGGCGAGATCCTCGCCGTCGGGCCGCCGGGCGAGATCATCACCGCCGAGCTGGTCGACCAGGTGTTCGGCGTGTATTCGCAGGTCATCGACGATCCGCAGACCGGAACCCCGCTGGTGGTGCCACTGGCCCAGGGTGCGGTCCGGGTCGAGGAGACCTGACGTGCCCCTGCCGGGCACCCAACCGGGAAGAAGGAGATCGATGTCGAAACGGCGTATCAGCGTGCTCGTCGCGGTGCTGGCGAGCATGATCCTGACCTCGACCGCGTGCGTGAAATCCGACAACGACACCCACGAGGTGTTCAACGACCCGGACGCCACCCCGGGATACTCGCTGCCCGACCAGCCGCGGGTGGTCGCGCTGGGCTGGTCGGACGGCGCGATCTCCGCCGAGCTGGGGGTGGCGCCGGTCGCGATCTACGACTGGATGAACTTCGGTGCCGATACCAAGGGCGTCGGCGAGTGGGACATGGCGGGCATGGGAACCACCACCCCGGAGCTGCTGTCCTCGCAGAGCGCGGGCGAGTTCAACATGCAGCAGATCGAGGAACTGAAACCGGATCTGATCCTGAACGTGCGGGCCAAGTCCGACGACGACATCACCACCAACCTCAGCAAGATCGCCCCGGTGGTCACCGCGCCCGACGACACCGGCGACTACGCGGTGAACTGGCAGACCCAGACCCGGCTCATCGGCGCCGCCCTCGGCAAGACCGCCGAGGCGGACAAGCTCGTCCTCGAGACCACCACCGCGCAGCAGACCGTGCGGGCGGGACATCCCGAGTTCGAGGGCAAGACCTTCGTCTACGCCGCCAAGTTCGGCACCGCCTACGGCGCCTACCTGCCCGGTGACGCCCGCTTCGACTTCTTCGCCGAGCTCGGCTTCGCGCCCAATCCCCCGGTCACCCGCTTGCAGAGTTCCGGGTTCTTCGCCCAGGTGCCGGTGGAGCGGGTCAGCGACCTGGATGCCCAGGCGGCGCTGTTCACCACCATCTCCCTGCCGTTCACCGATCTGGAGAACGACACCCTGATCAACTCGCTGGCGGTGGTGCGCGACGGGCGGGCGCTGATGCTGCCCGAGTCCGATCCGGCGATCCTGGCCCTGTCGGCGGGCACCCCGAAGTCGCTGGCCTTCGCGCTGGAGCGGATCACCCCGCAGCTGGCCTCCATCACCGCGGCGCGCTGATCACCGCGTGACTGTGGTGCCTGCGCAGGGTGGGCAGCAGGCACCACAGCAGCAGTGTCAGCACGCAGCCGCCCGCGCCGTAGACCAGGAAGACGGCGCGGGTCGGCACCACCTCGGCGATCAGCCCGGCCAGCACCGCGCCCAGCGACAGCGCGATGGTGAGCTGCGCGGTCCACAGGCCCGAGACCCGGCCCCGGAAGGCATCCGGTGTCTCGGTCTGGACCACGGCGAAGCGGGTGATGTCGCTGACCACCCGGCCCGCGCCGTGGGCGAGCAACCCGGCGAACACAACCGCGGTCGCCCCGGCCAGCCCGGCGCCGAGAATGCCCGCCGCCGAGACGAGCGTCGCCACGAAGATCACCTGACCGCCCCGGCGGATCGACCCGGTCCAGCCCGAGGTGAGCGAGCCGAGCACCGCGCCCACCGCCGGTGCGGCGAACAGCAGGCCGACGGTGGCCTCCCCGCCGTGCAGCACCTCGTGCACATAGGCCGGGACCAGCACATTCCAGCCCGAGAGCAGCATGGTGACGCATCCCGTGAGCAGCACGGCACCCACGATCCGGTGCCCGAGCACGAACCGGAATCCCGACAGCACCGCCCGCAGCGGTGACTCGTCGTGCCCGCGTTCGGCGATCATCCGGCCGAGCCGGGCGATGAGCACGGTGGTGACCAGGCTCGCGGCCGCGGCCAGCCAGTAGTTGGCGGCCACGTCGAGCCAGGCGATGAGCACTCCGGCCAGCGCGGGCGCGGCCATCGACCCGAGGTCGGCGGTGAGGGCCATCAGCGCCGCGCCCGCGGCCAGTTTCTCGGGCGGGACGAGCCCGGGCATGGCCGCGACCAGCGCTGTCTCGGAGATACCGCCGGTCAGCCCGTCGACCACGGCACACAGCAGGATCACCCACAGCCGTGGTTCTGGCAGCATCGCGTTCACCGCGAGCACGGCGAAGCCGAGGGTCGCCCCGGCGCGGGAGGCCACGATGACGGTGCGCCGGTCGAAGTGGTCGGCCGCGGTCCCGCCGACGAGCGTGCCGAGGAAGGCCGAGACCCCGATGACGGTGGCCACGGCCGCGACCGTCGCGGTGGACCCGGTGAGCTGATACACCTGGATCGGCAGCGCCACCACCAGGAATCCGATGCCGAACACCGAGATGGTCCTGGCCACGAACAGCGTGCGGAACGCCGGACTCGTGCGCAGCGGCTCGAGATCGATCGCGAAGCGGCGCGCGGTGAGCGGGCTCATCGGGCGAGACGGCCACCGTCGACGGTCATGGCAGCTCCTCTCGCTCCGGGCGCACGCGGCGACAGCGGTCGAGGCTACCGGCGCGTCTCGCACCGCCTCGATCCGGCGCGGTCAGAACAGGGCAGGATGCCCGCCGCCGTCACCGGTCTCCGCGGCCAGCAGTTCGGGCCCGTTGTTGCGGACATTGTTGACCAGCGTCGACACCGGTCGCGCGGAGATCGCCGCGACCTCGGCCTCGGTGGGCGCGGTGAGCAGCTCGGCCGGGGCCGGATGGTCGGGGTCGAGCCAGGCGTCCCAGTGCTCGCGCGGCATGGGCAGCGGCATCCGGTCGTGGATCTCGGCCAGTGCGCCGACGGCGTCGGTGGTGAGGATCGTGCACGAGAGCAGCGGTTCGGAATCGGGCTGCTCGCGGTCGCGCCACACCGACCACAGCCCGGCCATGTACAGCAGCGAGCCGTCGGCGTGCGACATGTAGAAGGGTCGTTTCACCGCCTTGCCCTTCTCGGCGGGCGCCGATTCGACCAGCCACTCGTACCAGCCGTCCATCGGCACCAGGCAGCGCTTGTGCTTGGCCGCGTCCCGGAACGAGGGCGCGGTGGTGGCCTTGTCGGCGCGGGCGTTGAACAGCGGCCTGCCCTTGGCCGGCACACCCGGTTCGGCGGCCTTGGTCCAGGACGGGATCAGCCCCCAGCGCATCTGCCGGATGCGTAACCGGGGATCGTCGTCGGGCTCACCGTGCTCGTGCCGCTCGACCACGGTGAGCACCTGGGTGGTCGGGGCGACGTTGTAGCTGACGCCCGCGTCGGGCTGCGCGGAGTCCAGGCCGGTCTCGTCGACGGCGTCGAGGTCCGCGGCGAGCCGGGCCGGATTGGTGGTCGTCGCATATCGTCCACACATGTCCCCATCTTGGCACCGGACACCGACAACTCCACGTGACGCACAGCACGCGACCACGCCGATTTGCCCGCCACTGGTGTATCCGGACCGCACATGAGAGAGGATGGGCGGGTGAGTTTCTGGCCAGCGCCCCATATCGAGGTCCCCGTCCACGCGACCGTGACCCTGCCCGGTTCGAAATCCATCACCAACCGCGCGCTCATCCTCGCCGCGCTCGCCGACGGGCCCTCCACCCTCACCGGCGCGCTGCGCAGCCGCGACACCGACCTGATGATCGCGGCCCTGCGTGCGCTGGGCACCGGGATCACCGGTGACGCCGAGACCCTCGAGATCACCCCCGCACCCCTGCACAGCGCGGCCGTCGACTGCGGCCTGGCGGGCACCATCATGCGGTTCCTGCCGCCCGCCGCGGCCCTGGCCACCGGTGACGTCGCCTTCTTCGGTGACGAACAGGCCCGCCACCGCCCGCTGTCCACCATCCTCGACGCGCTGCGCGCCCTCGGCCTCGATGTCGACGGCGACGCCCTGCCCTTCGTCGTGCACGGCACCGGCAGCCTGCGCGGTGGCACCGTCACCATCGACGCCTCGGGTTCCTCGCAGTTCATCTCCGGCCTGCTGCTCTCGGCGGCCCGCTTCGAGCAGGGCATCACCGTCCACCACGACGGCAAGCAGCTGCCCTCCATGCCGCACATCGAGATGACGGTGGAGATGCTGCGCCGCGCCGACGTGGCGGTGTCCACCCCGGCCGATTCGCGCAGCGCCCAGACCTGGTCGGTCTCGCCCGGCCCGATCCGCGCGGTGGACTGGGAGATCGAGCCCGACCTGTCCAACGCCACCCCGTTCCTGGCCGCGGCCGCGGTGACCGGCGGCGAGGTGAGCGTGCCGATGTGGCCGCGCGGCACCACCCAGCCCGGTGACGTGATCCGCGAGATCCTGGTCCGGATGGGCGCCGAGGCGCGCGTGTTCGACAACGTCCTCACCGTGCGCGGCCCGGAACGCCTGGCCGGCATCGACATCGACCTGCACGACGTCGGCGAGCTCACCCCCACCGTCGCCGCGCTGGCCGCGCTCGCCGATTCGCCGTCCTACCTGCGCGGCATCGCGCACCTGCGCGGCCACGAGACCGACCGGCTGGCCGCGCTGTCCACCGAGATCAACAAGCTCGGCGGCGATGTCACCGAGACCGAGGACGGCCTCGAGATCGTGCCCGCCCCGCTGCACGGCGGGCAGTGGCACTCCTACGCCGATCACCGGATGGCCACCGCGGGCGCGATTCTGGGCCTGCGCGTGCCGGGCGTGGAGATCGAGGACATCGGCACCACCGCCAAGACCCTGCCGACCTTCGTGGCGCTGTGGGAGCAGATGCTGGCCTCCGCGTTATCGGGTGAGGGAGCGGTGCGCTGAGCCGCCGCGGCCGCAGCGCAGCCAGCTACGACGAATCCGATGTCCGGGTGCGTCCGGGCAAAGCCTCGCGCCCACGCACCAAGACCCGCCCGCAGCACAGCGACGCCGAGGCCGCCATGGTGGTCTCGGTGGATCGCGGCCGCTGGGGCTGTGTGCTCGACGGTGACGCCGACCGCCGCATCGTCGCCATGCGGGCCAGGGAACTGGGCCGCACCCCGATCGTGGTGGGCGATCAGGTCGACGTGGTGGGCGATCTGACCGGCAAACCCGACACCCTGGCCCGGATCGTGCGCGTCGCCGATCGCGGCACCGTGCTGCGCCGCACCGCCGACGACACCGACCCGTTCGAGCGCATCGTGGTCGCCAACGCCGAACAGCTGTTCATCGTGGTGGCGCTGGCCGATCCCCCGCCGCGCACCGGATTCGTGGAGCGGGCCATGGTGGCCGCCTACGCCGGTGGGCTGGAACCGATCCTGGTGCTCACCAAGCGAGATCTGGTGGCGGAGTCCGCCTTCGCCGCCGCCTTCGATGGCCTGGACCTGAAGATCATCTACGCCGGCATCGACGACCCGATCGAGCCGGTGCGCGAGATCCTCGACGACCGGCTCTCCGCGCTCATCGGCCACTCCGGTGTCGGCAAGTCGACGATGGTGAATCGTCTTGTGCCCGATGCCTATCGGGCCGTGGGCGAGGTGTCGGGCGTGGGCAAGGGCAAGCACACCTCCACCCAGTCGGTGGCGCTGCCGCTGCCCGGCGGCGGCTGGGTGATCGACACCCCCGGCGTGCGCTCGTTCGGCCTGGCCCACATCACCCCCGACGACGTGATCGCCTCGTTCACCGACCTGGCCGACGCCATCGAGGACTGCCCGCGCGGCTGCACCCACCTGGGCCCACCCGCGGACCCGGAGTGCGCGCTCGACCAGCTCCCCGGCACGGAACGTCGCGTCGCCGCGATCCGCCAGCTGCTCACCGCACTGATCTCCAACGAGACCTGGTAGCAACCGGTTCCGTGCCGGGGTCGGCTCCTAGAAGCCGAACGAGCCGGTGCCGGTGCCGCCGCCGTCGCCCGGTTCGGGATCGGTGGGCAGCTCGGCCACGGTGACCACCTTGGTGGTCGAGGAGCTGGCCACACCCTCGCGGCCGGAGAAGGTCGCCCCGATCGTGTAGGCACCGGGCGCGCCCGGGGTCCAGACGATCGACGCCTTGCCGTTCGCGCCGACCGGGATGTCACCGAGGACGTTGTCGCCCGCCTTGAACTGCACCGTGCCACCCGCCGCGGCCGGGGTCACGCTCGCCTCCAGGGTCACCGCCTTGCCGACCTGGGCGCCGGTGACCTCGGTGATCGAGGTGCTCGACACCGCGTCGCTGGACACGGTGATGGCCGGGCCCTTGCCCTGATAGGTGCCGTCACCGAGCGAGCCGCCGTAGTGCATGGAGGTGGGCAGCGGGGTGTCGCGAGCGCAGTTCACGCCCACCTTGTACTGGATCTCGAAGGTCTGCGACTTCGGCGAGATGTTCGGGTACACCGGGTATTTGGTGATGCCGAACTCCGCGCGGATCCAGTCCGAGGACGAGGTGTCGATGGCCACCGCGTCGCCCGACATCTTGGCCGAGCCCGGCACCGGGGTCAGGCAGGCCGGGTGCAGGTCCTTGATCGAGTAGATGTACTCGACCGGGATGCCGGTGCGCTCGAACTTGGTCGTCACCGTCACCGTGTCACCGACGACGGGGTTGGTGTTCGACACCGTCCTGGTGAATTTGCTGTTGCCGTCGCTCCAGCTGATCGAGCCGGGCGCGGCCGCCGCGGTTCCCGGCACCACGGCCACCGCGAAACCCGCGGCCACCGCGAACGCGGCCAGTGATCCGGCCGCACGCTGCACTGTTGTGTTCACCATCGTTGTCTCCAGATAGCTCCGGGCGCCCTCGACCACGTCGTCGAGGCGTCGATCCGCCCGAGGTGGCAGCAGTAGATCACGCGCGGGCACCCCACCGGATCGAATTCAGAAATGAGCATCATTCAGATTGCGAATTCGACTCGCGTTCGCTCGCGTTCACGATGAGGACACCGCGCGCCGGTACCGTCATGCCCATGAAGCCACCGGCGATCGGTTATCTGCGCCGCGACATCTCGGGTGTCGCCCAATCCTGGGACGAAACGCAGATCCGTTCGCTAGCCGAGCGCATGGGTTACCGCTGTACCAAGACCGTGGTCTTCAGCGAGCGCACCAGCGATCCGCTGGGCAAACTGCTCGAGGTGGTCGCCAGCACCGAGGCCGCCGCCGTGGTGACCGCCGGCCTGGCCCACTTCGAGCACGACCTGCCCGAGCGGCTGCTCGCCGTGTGCGACATCGTCACCGTCTCCCCCGAGGTCGTGCACGCCCGCACCCGCCCCGCCCTGCCCGCCTAGACCAGCGCGCGATAGCGGCCGTCGGGATCACGCGCCAGGCGGCCGCGGCGCACGGCCAGGGTCAGGCACGCCTCGATCCGGTCCTCGGCGGCGCCCGTGCGGTCGTGCCCGAACTGGGTGAGCGTGGCCCACACGATGTCGTCGAAACTGTGCCGATCCCGTTGTGCCACATGGGTGATCGCGTTGACGATCTCCTCGGCGCAGATGGTGTCGATCGGCCGCGACACCGTGGGTGGGGTGAACCGGAAGCCGCGCCAGCTGCCCGGGTCCAGGTCCGAGGGCCAGACGAACACACCCAGCGAGGTGGCGCGCATCAGGCTCTCCGGCACCTCACCGAGCACCCGGATCTGCTGCTTGTCCGAGGGCGCGCGCACCCCGAACCGCTGCGCGACCCGCGCCACCAGCACCGCGCGCTCGATCGGCCCCTCGATGGCGATGGTCTCGCGCACCGCCTCACGGATGCGGACCGGAATGGTGGCGGCACTGTCGCGATCCAGATCGACCGGGGCACCGAGCGCTCCGGTCGGGGCGCTCGCGTACGGGATGCCGCTGGGCAACCAGTGCTGGGCGGTCCGGGTGCGCAGCACCCAGTCCGGTGTCTGCGCGACGGTCGCCGCGCCGAGGGGTGCCGGAGACGGGGCGTAGTGTGCCTGCGGAATGGGCCGGGCCGGAGTGACCGGGGCGTCCTGCGGTCGGGGTGACGCCGCGCCCGGACGCGGCGGATACTCGTGCGGCGCGGGCGGATAGGGCTGCTGCACGAGATCGGGCTGCGAGGTCGCCGGGTAGGGCTGCTGCGCGTGGTCGAGCGGCGTGTACGGCGGCGGCGCGTGGTCAGGCTGCGGGGCCACGGGCCGGCCCGGATGGGGCGCGAAGGTTCGCCTGTTGCGGCGGTCGCCGAGCGCGAGCTGCCAGATGGTGGTGAGCGATACGCCGGTGCCGAACACGAAGAAGCCGACAGCCAGGGTGATCTCGACGGCGTCGCCGTTGCCGATCCCGGTGAAGTAGCCGACCGTGCCCAAGAGCACGAAGAACAGCCCCACCAGCAACCCGACCAGCCAGCCGAATTTGCCCATCCACCGCACCGCACGCACTCCACTTCCGCGCACCCGAACGAGGCACACCCGACGGCCGACGCGCTCCCCCGTCGGCGATGCGAGGAGTTTACTCCGCGCCGCCGACACTGTCCGTAGCCCGAACTACGCACGGCGAACGCCGATCCGGGCGCGGGCCGCTCAGCGCCGGAGTTCGGCGGCCAGCTCCTCGACGCGACGGCGGACCGGGTCGTCGGCGGGACGCAGCATCTCGAGGTCGGTGCGGAGCTGGGTGAGGAACCGTTCGGCTCTGGTGTGGTCGCCCGCGGCGGGCAGCCATTCGGCGATGGCCAGGCGCAGGCGGATGCCGTCCTCGCCGAATTCGGCGTCGGTGCCGCGGATTTCGCCGAAGAGGCGGTACAGCTCGTCGACGGCGGCCGCGGCGGACAGTTCGCCGAGCACGGCCCGGCAGCCCACGGCGGCGACGCGGGCACGCCGCAGGCGCGGGCTCTTCGGACCGCCCACGCGCAGTTCGATGGCTTCCACCCGCTCCCATTCGGTCAGGGCGCGGCGCTGTTCCCCGCTCTGCGCGAGCGCGAGGGCGATATCGCGGTGCAGGTCACCGGCTTCGGTGCCGTCGGGGCCGTAGCGGCGGGCGACCTCGTCGACGACGGCGAGCAGCGCCTCGGCGGCCTGGGCGAAGCGCCCGAGACCGCACAGTTCGCGGTAGCGGGCGGCGGCGTCGCCGAGGTGGCCCGCCTCGGTCATCGCCTGGCGGGCCGCGCGGTGGGCGGGCGCCGGGGGCGGGGACTCGAGGTCGGCGGGTGGGTTCGGGCACCGGAAGATCCGGGTGGGGTCCGGATGGCCGGCCGGGAGGGTGGGGGCGGGCGCGCCGGGCGGCGGCAGGAACGGCAGCAGCCGCCGGTACACCTCCTGGGCGGAGGCGGGCCGGTCGGACGGGTCCTTGGCGAGCAGGTCGAGCACCAGGTCCTCGAGCGCGGCGGGCACCTCGGGACGCAGGGTGCGCAGCGGTGTGGGGCTGTCGGTGAGGTGCCGGTTGAAGGCGTCGAAATCCGAGCGCGCTTCGAAGACCCTTCGCCCACTGCACATCTCGTGCAGTACGCAGCCCAGCGCGTACAGGTCGGCGCGCGGTCCCACCTCCTGCCCGTTCACCAGCTCCGGTGACATGTACGCGGCCGTGCCGAGCACCGATCCGGTGCGGGTGATCCGGCTGGTGCTCCCGTCGAGCAGCGCGGCGATCCCGAAGTCGATCACCTTCACCACCCCGTCCCGGGTGAGCAGCACATTCGCCGGTTTGAGATCCCGGTGCACCACCGGCAGCGCGTGCGCGTAGGACAGCACCGTCGCGATCTGGGCCCCGACGGCCACCGCGACAGCCACCGGCAGGGCCGTCCCCAGCCCGGCGAGAAAGTCGCGCAGAGTCGTCCCGTCGATGTGCTCGAGCACCAGGTACACACTGTCGGCCCGCGCGTCGAGCACCGCGTCGTAGACCTGCGGCACGCCGTGGTGCCGGATGCGCGCGGTCACCCTGGCCTCGCGCCGGAACCGCGCCACGAACTCCGCGGCCAGATCGTCGCGAGACGCGAACTGCCGCACCGCGATCCGCTTCACCGCCACCGCCCGGTCCAGCACCGTGTCGTACCCGAGCAGCACCTGCCCCATCCCCCCGGCCCCGAGCGCACCGGTGATCTCGTACCGGTCGTCGATGATCTCGCGCACCCCACCACCCCCGGACCGACGCCTGCTACGGACCAGAGAACGATACTGCCTCCGCCCCGGGGTGGCTCCATGACGGCGGGTCCGCGCGGGGTCCGCCGCGAGACGATCCCAGTGCGGCGGGGCCGCCGCAAGGTCAGTTCCGGGGCGGTTCCAGGGCGGCGGCGGTGAGGCCGGTGGCTATGAGGTCGGCGGCGGAGCGGGCGGCTTCGGCGGTGACTCGGGCGGTGACGCGCAGCTGGTGCAGGCGGCGGAAGGCGGCGCCGTAGCGTTGCTGGTCGGGCAGGGGGAGCAGGGGGATGCGCAGGCGGGCGGGGTCGAGGCGGATGGTGGTGGTGCCGTAAGTGGCGGCGGCATTGTCGGGGCTGCCGATGAATCCGGCGAAGAACCACGGGTCGACGCGGTCGGGGTCGGTGCGGAAGACGAGCACGCCCGGCCCGGGGACGGCGCCGATATCGGCGTCCTCGGCGACGCGGGCGCCTTGGGCGGCGCCGTGGTCGTCGCGCAGGCGCGAGACCAGCACGTCACCGGCCTCGATCGGTTCCCCGGCCGGGGTGCCGGGCGTGGTGAGACCCGAGGGTGGGCGGCTGTCGAGCAGGTCGTGCCCGGTCAGGACGGGGCGCCCGGTGTCGTCGGTCCCCTCGGCGGCCCCGGTGACGATGCGCACTGCCTTGCCCGCGATCAGATTGCCGACGGCCACATGCCGCCACACCGTGCCCGGCGCGGGTGTCCAGTCCCGCACCCCCTCGGCGACCTCCCGCAGGGCGGTCAGGTTGTCCCCGAGCACCGCGATGGCGGTGTGCGCCGCGGCCGAGGCATTGCCCGGATCGACGGCGGCGCGCACCTGGCGCGCGGGCGTCAGGTCGACGTCGTCGTCGAGCAGATCCATCACCCGGACCACCGCGGTCACATCGGCGACCGTGGCCGCCTCGGCGTCACCGCGCTCGAACGCACTCCACGACGCGATGACCGTCTCGCTGATCGCCGACCAATTCGATTGCTCACCACCGGGATTCGGTAGCCGGGTGGAGTCGGCGAACAGCAGCGTATCGCTGACCTGCCCCGGTTCGGGTCTGCGCAGCACCCACAGTTGCAGACCGACCTGCCGCGGTGTCGAGGCACCGGGCGGCAGGGCGAGCACCGCGCGCAGCGCACCCCCACGCAGGAGTTCCATGCGAATCCGGCGCCCCGACGACCGCGCCGCCACCGCGGGCGGCAACAGCAGCACCGCGGTACCGCCGGGCCGCAGATGCGCGAGCGCGTGCTGGACCCAGGCCAGCTCGGACTCCCCGCGCGGGGGCACCGAGTACACCCAGCGCGGGTCGAGTGCCAGTTCGTCGGCACCCCAATCCCGTTGTGTATACGGCGGATTGGCCAGGACACCATCGACTTCGAGATCAGGGAAGGCGTCGGCCAGCAGCGCGTCACCCGCCCGAATGTCGGCGGCGGCCTGCGGCACCAGCGTGCCCAGCAGCGCGGCCGTACGGGCGGCCTGCACCGGCAGGATGTCCTGCCCCGCCAGCCGGGTCGCGCCCACCCTGGCGGCTTCGAGCAGCAGCGCGCCACCACCGCAGGACGGGTCGAGGACCGACCCGGGCGCACCGGTGACGGCGAGCAGGTCGGCCATCAGCGCGGCCACCGGCTGATCGGTGGGATACACCCCGGTACTCGGCCCGTCGAGACCCCGTTCGGCCAGCACCGACAGCGTCTGCTGCACACCGACTTCCCCGATCGCGTCCCGCACCGCCTCGCGCACCGCGTCGCCCGCCGGGGCGGCGGGATCGCCGACGAAGCTCATCAGCGCGGCGACCTGCTCGGGCGCGACCTCGGCCCGCAGCAGGGTGCGCAACCGCTGCACCGGTGAATCGGCGGCGGTCACCCCGTGCCCGCGCAGCCACTGCTGCACCTCACCGAGGTCGAACAGGGGCCGGGATTCGGAGCCGCCGGGGACGGGGGCGGGGAAATCGGCGTGCCTGCGCCGCCAGTTGCTGACGGTCGCGCGGGTGACGCCGGCCAGCCGGGAGATCTCGGCGGCGGCGACGGTGGGCGTCGAGTCTGGCATGGGTCTCCTCGCGGTCGTAGTCAAACCTTACACACCGTCATTGACTTCCCAGGGTTCCAGTACACATGTTTTCACCATTCACGCTGAAAACATTGTTCTCCTGTTGCGTTCTCGTGACGGGCGGTGTAGCGTCCTTCTCAACGGCGCAGCAACCACCCGATGCGCATTCAACAGCACCGAAAGATGTTGACCATCAACAGCTTTCGTCATCACATCCGTCATCGAGCACCCCCGCAGTCAACGGCCCGCAGCGGCCGCGATCCGCCGTGCCCACACCCGAGGAGAACGTCATGTCCAACCCCCAGTACCCCGCACATCCCGGCGCCGCTCCGCAGCAGCCCTACTACCCGCAGCCCCCGCGTAAGCGGAAGGTCTGGCCGTGGGTGCTCGGCGGCTTCTTCCTCGCCGTCATCGCCCTGTTCGGCGGGTGCGCCGCGCTGATCGGCAGCGCCGCCGAGGAGGTCGCCAAGAACGAGGAGAGTCGCGCCTCGGCCGCCCCCGCGGGCACCGAGGTCCGCGACGGCAAGTTCAGCTTCACCGTGACCAAGGTGGACCCGCCGGTCACCACCGTCGGCGACAACCAGTTCCTGCAGAAGACCGCCCAGGGCGAGTTCATCCTGGTCTACGTCGATGTCGCCAACACCTCGACCGTCGCCCAGCAGTACTTCGGCTCCAACCAGAAGCTGATCGACGACCAGGGCCGCGAGTTCGCCAACGACACCTCGGCCGAGATCAATGTCAACGAGCAGCTCACCGCCGAGATCAACCCCGGCAACAAGGTCTCCATGGTGCTGGTCTTCGACGTTCCGACGGGTACCGTGCCCGCCGCCGTGGAATTCCACGACTCGGCCTTCTCCAACGGCGTGCGCGTCGCCCTGAAGTAGACCCGGGAATCCCGCGGGCCCAGCGATTTTCGCTGGGCCCGCGTTCGTCGTGCCGCGCCGGGCGAGCACCGCACCGCCGAGGCGACCGCCCGTGCGGGAAAATGGGGTGGTGAGCACCGATGACACGCGATCCGGACCGCTGCTGAGCCCGACGATTCTGGTCATCACGCTGTGCAGGCGAGTGGAGGCCGAGCTGGCCGCGGCACTGGCGCCGCTGGACCTGACGGTGGCGCGGCTGGGCCTGCTGGGACACATCAACGGCTTGCCGGGGGCCTCGTTCAGCGAGCTGGCACGGATGTCGGGCACCAGCGTGCAGAGCGTCCACACGGCGGTGAAAGCGCTGGTGGCGGCGGGTCTGGTGCGGGATCGCACGGCGCGGGCCGGGTCGGCCTCGGTGATCGAGCTGACGACGCAGGGCACGCGGCTGCTCGCCGAGGCGCGCACGGTGGTGACGCAGGTCGACACCACCCTGTTCGGTCCCGACGCCGACCCGATCCAGCGCGAAGTCGGTGCCGCACTCGTCGCCGCCTTCGCCGGCATGGCCCCACCCGATCCCCGGGGCAGCGGCGAATAAACCCGACCAACCTTCAATAACCCTGAAGCTCGAGCTAGGCTTCAATCACATTGAAGGTCGGAGGGAGCAGTTCGTGGAACATCTGTTGCTGTCGGTGCATGTGGTGGCCGGCATCGTCTTCGTGGGCGGATCGGCGGTCGCGACCAGCCTTTTCCCGCGCTACGCCCCGGTCACCGGCGAGGCGCCGGATTCGGAGTCGGTGCGCTCGCGGTCGGTGGCGGTCGCCATGCACCGGATCACCGGCAACTACGCCAAACTCGCGATCATCGTCCCGGTGATCGGCATCGTGCTGGCCACCATCCAGGGCCGGATGAACGAGATCTGGATCACCACCGCCATGATCACCACCGCCATCGCGGGCGGCCTGCTCGCCGTGCAGATCCATCCGCTGCAGCGCCTGGCCCTCGACGAACCCGACGACGGCAAGCGCCTGCGTCAGCTGTCCATGCTCGCCGGGATCTACAACCTGCTGTGGACCGCGGTGGTGGTGCTGATGATCGTGCGCCCCGGATCGGACTGAGCCGCACCGGCGTTCAGGCGTGCTGGGCGCCGATGGTGTGCAGGATCTCGTGGATGACCGGGTCGGCGAGCCGGTTGGTCACCGTGCGGCCCGACCGGGCGGACTCGACGCAGCCCTCCTGACGCAGCACCCGCAGCGCCTGGGAGATCGCGTTCTCGTTGCGCCCGAGCGCGGCCGCCAGCTCCCCCACACTGATGCCCGGCGCCCGGTGCAGACACAGCAGGATCTCCAGCCGGCTCGGGTCCGACAGCAGGTCGAAGCGCTGCGCCCAGGCCCGGATCTCGACGTCACCGATCGCCCGACGGCCGAGTTCGACCGGCGATCCGTCCAGTGTGCGTGGCTCTCCCATGGCGGGGTTCAGTGTAGCTCCCCTATCATCTGTCCATCTGTTCAGATAAACAGGAGTTGGGCGAGTGGGAATGCTACGGGTCAGGCCGCTGTGCACGCTGGGAGCGGCGCTCGCGCTGGCGATCTCACTGTCCGGGTGCGGGGCGCCCAGCGGCGGGTCGCCGGACGCGATCGTGCTGGCCGACGCCTTCGAGCTGGGTGGCTACAACCCGGTGGCCGGGTACGGCGCCGCCGGGGAGGCGAAGGTCTACGACGGTCTGCTGCGCCTGAGCGGCGGCACGGGCATGCCCGGCTTCACGCCCGCGCTGGCCACCGAGCTGCCGACACCGAACGCCGACGCCACGGTGTGGACCGCGCCACTGCGCGAGGGCGTGCGTTTCAGCGACGGCTCGGACTTCGACGCCGCCGACGTGGTGGCGACCTACCGCGCGATCCTGGACCCGGCCTCGGCCTCGGAGGTCCGCTCCTCGTTCACGATGATCGACGAGGTCGAGGCCCTCGACGCGCACGCGGTGCGCTTCACCCTGCGTCACCCCTACGCCGCCTTCCCCACCAAACTGCTGATCGGCATCGTCCCGTCGGAGTCGGTGGCCACCCCCGGCCCGGCCACCGAATCCTCGCTCAACTCCGCGCCGATCGGCACCGGCCCCTACCGGCTGACCACCCTGGAACCCACTCGCGCCATCTTCGAGGCGAACGAGAACTATTGGGGCGGGGCGCCTTCGGTCAAGCGTCTGACCCTGCTCTACGTCCCCGACGACAACACCCGTGCCCAGCGCACGGCCGCGGGCGAACTCGACGGCACCTCCCTGCCTCCGCTGCTGGCGGCCACCTTCGACGGTCGCGCGGGAATGTCCGTGCGCGCCAACACCTCCGCCGATTGGCGCGGCGTCTCGATGCCCGCCGCCGACCCGGTGGCCGGTGATCCGGCGATCCGGCTCGCGCTCAATCACGCGGTGGACCGTCAGGCGATGATCGACAACATCCTCGGCGGCTACGGCAGGCCCGCCTACACGCCGCTGCCCGAGGTCTACGGCGACGCGCACGACCCGGCCGCCGTGTTCGCCTTCGACCGGGCCCGCGCCGAGCAGATCCTCGACACCGCGGGCTGGCGGCCGGGTGCCGACGGTGTGCGCGCGAAAGACGGTGTGCGCGCACGGTTCACGGTGATGTACAACTCCACCGACACCCTGCGCCGCGATCTCGCGCTGGCCTTCGTCTCCGATGCCCGCAAGGTCGGGGTCGAGGTCGATCTGGAGGCGCTGTCGTGGGACCGGATCGAGCCGCGCATCGCCCGCGACGGCATCCTGCTCGGCGGCGGCGACGAGCCCTACGATCCCGACACCCAGGTCTACAACACCCTGCACTCCCCCTCGCCCGATCTCGGCACGGGCAGCCCGTACGACAATGCCAGCCGCACCGATGATCCGGTGATCGACGCCCAGCTCGATCTCGCCCGCCGCAGTACCGATCCGGCGGTGCGGGCGGGCGCGTACCGGGCGGTGCAGAACCGCTACGTCCAGGCGCCCAGCCATGTCTTCTTGGTGCACCTGGATCACACCTATGTGGTGAAGGACTCCGGCTGGAACACCTCGGGCCCGATTCTGGAACCGCACGCGCACGGGGTCACCTGGGGTCCGTGGTGGTCGTTGCAGACCTGGTCGCGCCGGTGACGCGCGGCCGGTGGCGCGGTCGCGGGATCGCCGCCATGGCGGGCAGGCGGGTGCTCGTGCTGGTGCCGGTGCTGGTCGCGGTGTCGGCGGCGCTGTTCGCGGCGGCGGCGGTGTCACCGTTCGATCCGCTGGTCGGGTATCTGGGCGCGCGCTACGAGTCGACCAGCGCGGCCGACCGCACCCTGCTCGCCGATCAGCTGGGCCTGGATCTGCCCTGGTATCAGCTGTACGGGCGCTGGCTGGCCGATCTGGCTCACGGCGACCTCGGCACCTCGCGCGGGTTCTCCCAGCCGGTGGGTGAGCTACTCGCCCAACGGCTTCCGTGGACGATGCTGCTGGTGACGGTGGCGATGACCGTGGCCGTCGCGCTGGCGCTGAGTGTGGGCGCGTGGGCGGGCATGCACCGGGGCGGGATGGTCGACCGGGCGGTCGCCGCGAGCTGTGTGGTGCTGCAGGGCCTGCCGCCGTTCGTGGTGTCGCTGGCCGCGATCGCCGTGTTCGCGGTGGGGCTGGGCTGGCTGCCACCCGCCGGGCTCACCGACGCGGGCGCCGATCCGGATCTCGCCCAGGTGCTGCGGCATCTGGTGCTGCCCGCCGCGGCACTGGCGCTCTCGCAACTGCCGTGGCTGCTGCTGGCGGTGCGCGAATCGGTGGCGGGCAATCGCGCCGAGGATTTCGTCGTCGGCGCGGCGACCCGGGGCATCGACTCCGCGACCATCACCCGCAGGCACATCCTGCCCACCTCGCTGGCGCCGTTCGTGACCATTCTCGGCGTCCGGCTGCCCGAGGTGGTGGTGGGCGCGGTGCTGGTGGAGGAGATCTTCTCCTGGCCGGGCATCGCCGGGGCGTTCGTGCGCTCGGCCCAGGATCTGGACATGGCCCTGCTCGCGGTGCTCACCGTCGGCACCACCTGCGCGGTCATGCTCGGGTCGCTGCTCGCCGATATCGCGGTGGTGCTGCTGGATCCGCGGGTGCGGGCCGATGGCTGAGCGGCGGCGGCTGCACGCCGCGCTCGCGGTGCTGCTGGCGGTGGTGGCCTACGCGGTGCTCGTGCCGTGGCTGGCCGGGGTCGACGAGCGGCTCACCGATTTCGCGACCGCCCGCCAGGCACCCTCGGGGCAGTGGCTGTTCGGCACCGACGCCGCCGGGCGCTCGCTGGTCGTCCGGATCGCGGCAGCGCTGCGCACCTCGCTGCTCGTCGCCGCCTGCGCGGCCGCGCTGTCGACGGTGCTGGGCGTACTGGTCGGGGCGGTGTCGGCGCTGGCCGGTGGCCGGGTGGACCGGGTGATCATGCGCTGCGCTGACACTGCCAACGCGCTGCCGCATCTGCTGCTCGGCATCGTCATCGTGGCGCTGTTCCGGGGGAATGTGGCGGCGGTGGTGCTCTCGATCGGGCTCACCCACTGGGTGCAGGTCGCGCGGATCGTGCGGGCCGAGAGCCTGAGCCTGCGCGAGCGCGACTACATCGCCGCAGCCGTGCTGGCCGGCGCGAGCCGCACCCATCTGCTGCGCACGCATCTGCTGCCCGCGGTCGCCCCGCAGGCGCTGATCGCGGTGGTACTGCTGCTGCCCCACGCCATCTGGCACGAGTCGACCCTGTCGTTCCTGGGCTTCGGCCTGCCCCCGCACGAACCGAGCCTGGGCACCCTGCTCGCCGAGGCCAGGACCTCCCTGCTGCTGGGCGGCTGGTGGACGCTGCTGTTCCCGGCCGGATTCCTGGTGCTGACCACCGTGGCGGTGGCCGTGGCCGGGTCCTCGCTGCGCACCCTGCTGCTGCCACCGAAACCGTCGAGGATGCCCCGATGACCGGACTGACCATCGAGGAGCTCACCGTCCGGATACCGGTCCGCCCGGGCGAGGTGGTGCACGCCGTCACCGAGGTCTCCCTGGACGTCCCGGCGGGCACGGTGACCGCGCTCGCCGGTGAATCCGGGTGCGGGAAGTCGATCGTCGCGAGCGCGATCCTGGGTGTACTGCCGCCGCACGCCGTCACCACCGGATCGATCCGCCTCGACCTCGCAGACCGGACCCTCGACGTCCGCACCGACCGGCAGCCCTACCGGGGCCGCCACATCGCGCTGGTCCCACAGTCGCCGGGCACCCACTTCACCCCCGTGCGCACGATCGGCTCCCAGCTCGCCGAGACGATCGCCGCGCTCGGCACCGGCCACGACCCCGCCGACCTGCTGGCCAGGGCCGGACTCGAACCCGGTGCCCTCGGCAGGTTCCCGCACGAACTCTCCGGCGGGATGGCCCAGCGCGCGGCGGTCGCGGCGGCACTGGCCGGTGACCCGGCGGTGATCGTCGCCGACGAACCCACCGCCGGACTCGACCGCGTCCGCACCGACCAGATCGGCGCCCTGCTGCGCGAATGCGCCGACCGGGGTGCGGCGGTCCTGCTCATCACCCACGACCTCGGCCACCTGCTGCGTGCCGGAATCGCCGACACCGTCGCCGTCATGTACGCCTCCCGGCTGATGGAGGTCGGCCCCGCCGCCCAGGTGCTCGACGACCCGTGGCACGACTACACCCGCGACCTGCTCGCCGCCCTGCCCGAACGCGGCCTGCGCCCACTCCCGCACCCGCCGCGCGCCCTGACGAACCTGTCCGAGATCTGCCCCTACGCGGGCACACCCACCACCCTGACCCCGCGCGCGCAGCGCCTGATCCGCGAACCGAGGTCCTGATGCTCGCCGCCGAAGCCGTCACCGTGGGCTACGCCCCGGCCGCACCGGTCGTGCGCGGGGTGGACCTGCGGGTCGAGCCCGGCGAGATCGTCGGCATCACCGGCGATTCCGGTTCGGGCAAGACCACCCTGGCCCGCGCGCTGGCCGGGCTGCTCACCCCCACCGCCGGGCGGATCACCTGCGACGGCCAGTCCCCGCGACAGCGGCGCGGCGCGGTCGCCATGGTCTTCCAGTCACCACGCGCCGCCACAAATCCTCAGCTCACCCTGGGGCGGATCATCGCCGAACCCGCCGTCATCCGCCGCGCCCCCACCCCCGACCTGCCCGCGCTCGCCGCCGAGGTCGGCCTCACCCCCGACCTGCTCGACCGCCGCCCGCACGCCCTCAGCGACGGCCAGCTCCAACGCGCCTGCCTGGCCCGCGCCCTGGCCCAGCAGCCGCGCTACCTCGTCCTCGACGAGGCCACCGCCATGCTCGACGCCGCCACCACCGCCACCGTCGTCCGCCTCGTCATGGACCGCGCCACCACGGGCCTCGGCGTCGTCCTCATCAGCCACGACCACGCCCTGCTCGACGTCGCCTGCACCCGGGTGACCGAGCTGCGCGCCGGGGCCCTGCACGGATCTCCGCAAGAACCGCACGAATACCTCAGGTAGGTCTCAGGAACCGCTCTTAGCGTGAGCCCCTGTGACTTTCGCGCCGCAGGAATCCCGCACCACCCGACGCAGCCTGAGCGGCTGGTGCCGGACCTCGCCCACCGTCGCCGAGGTGCTGCGCACCCCGGATCTCGCGGTGATCGCCGAACGGGTGCGCACCGCCGGACCGCGCGGGGTGATCGCGCGCGGGCTCGGGCGCAGCTACGGCGATCCCGCGCAGAACGCCGGTGGCCTGGTGATCGACATGACCGCGCTGGACCGCGTCCACCACATCGACCCCGGCAGCGGGATCGTCGACGTCGACGCGGGCGTCAGCCTCGACACCCTCATGCGCCGCGCCCTGCCGCACGGGCTGTGGGTGCCCGTGCTGCCGGGCACGCGGCAGGTGACCGTCGGCGGGGCGATCGCCTCGGATATCCATGGCAAGAACCATCATTCGCAGGGCAGCTTCGGCAACCACGTGGTGTCGCTGGACCTGCTCACCGCCGACGGCGCGCTGCGCACCCTCACCCCCGAGGGCGACGACGCGGCCCTGTTCTGGGCCACCGTCGGCGGGATGGGCCTGACCGGCATCGTCACCGGCGCGCGAATCCGGCTGCAACACACCGAGACCGCGTACTTCCTCGTCGACAACGACCGCACCCGCGACCTGGACGAGACGATGGAACTGCTCACCGGCGGCTCCGACGACGGCTACGACTATTCGATGTCGGTGCCCGACACCATTTCCACCGGACCGAAACTCGGCCGCGCCGGATTCAGCCGCGGGTCGCTGGCTACAGTGGATCAATTGCCGGTGAAACTGCGGCACCGCCCGCTGAATTTCGATGCGCCGCAATTGTTCACCGTGCCCGATATCTTCCCCAACGGAATGGTCAACGGGGTCACCACCCGTATCGCCGCCGAGGCGGCGCATCGGCTGTTCCCGCGCCGCGCCCGCGGGCGCGTCCAGAATCTGACGCAGTTCTATCACCCGCTGGATCTGCTCGGGGAATGGAATCGCGCCTACGGCAGGCGCGGATTCCTGCAGTACCAGTTCTCCATGCCCTTCGGCGCCGAGCGGCAGCTGGCCGAGGCGGTGCGGTTCGTGGCCGAATCGGGGCACCACTCGTTCCTCAATGTGTTCAAGCGGATGGGCGCGAGCAATCCGGCGCCGCTGTCGTGGCCGCACCCCGGATTCATGCTGAGCTTGGACTTCACCCTCGCCGAGGGTCTGGACCGGATGTGCGCGGCCCTCGACGAACGGGTGCTGGACGCGGGCGGGCGGCTCTATTTCGCCAAGGACTCGCGCACCTCACCCGCCATGGTCGCGGCCATGTATCCCCGGCTCGACGAATGGCGGCGGATCCGCGACGCGGTCGATCCCGAGGGGGTGTTCGCCTCGGATATGTCCCGGCGGCTGCGCTTGACCGGACTCTGACGTGCCGCAGATCACGATTCCGAAAATTCGCCCGAAAGCCATTCCCGGCAAATGAATTTCATCGGCGATGACGCAGATCACTGTCCGTTTCGGCTTCTCAGGACATTTTAAGTTACTTTTCGGCAACATTGAGTTGGACACTTGCTCATGGGTGCTCGATCGAGGGCCTGCGCTCCCCCCGGAGCACCGCCATTGAGGGAAAGACTGCATTCATGAAGTTCAGCAAGGTTGCCGCAACCTCCGCACTTGTCATCGCCGCGCTCGGGGTCGCCACCGGCACCTCGCACGCCGCTCCGGCGCCCGCCCCGATCCCCGCCTTCCTCGACGGCGTCGAGCAGGGCGTGAACCAGGTGCTGCCCGGCATCGGATGGAAGACCGGCATCGAGGGCGACGCCGTCGTCGTCGAGACCGACGCGGGCTCGCTCACCACCGAGAACAACCAGTTCCAGGTGCGCGACGACCAGGGCAATGTCGTCGCCGCGCTGCCGCTGGCCTACACCATCGACGACCTCGAGTACCCGATCGACGCCGCCATCGACGGCACCCGCGCGCTGCTCACCCCGCGCACCGAGGCCGCCGCGGCCCGCCCGGCCGCGCTGAAGCCGGTCGTGCGCCAGGACGCCTTCGACGACGCCGTCTCGGCCGCGGCCACCCAGTTCGGCATCATCACCTCGATCGGCACCCTGGTGGGCACGCTGGTCGGCGGTGGCGCGGGCTGCGTCATCGGCGGTATCGGCGGCCTGGTCCTTGGCATCCCGGTGCTCGACCTCGGTGGCGCGACCGGTCTGGCCGGCTGCCTGGCCGGTGCGGCCATCGGTATCCCGCTGGGTGCCGCCGCCGGTCTGGTGCTGACCGGTGTGCCCGCCGCGATCGTGGTCGGCATCGGCTTCCACAACCGAATCAACGCGCCCGAGAACCAGTAGTCCCGCGCGCACCGAGAACCCCGTCCACGCTGGTGGGCGGGGTTCTCGCCGTTCAGGTCAGCCGGATGCGCAGGGTCCGGTAGGTGGGGATGAAGACCTTGCGGCGATAGCGCCGCTCGACGATCTCCCACGGCCTGCCCGCCGCGGTGAGCGCTTCCAGCAGCGCGGTCAGTTCCGAATGCACCAGCTGGGCGCCCAGGCACAGGTGCCTGCCACCGCCGAACCAGAGCTGACGGGTCTCGGGCACGTAGTCGCGGTCCACCCGGAACTCGCCGACGGCGTTGTTGATGGTCCAGGTGAGGATCTTGACGTGCTCGCCCGCCCGCAGGTCCCGGTCGGCGACCCGCACATCGGCGGTGACCGAGCGCCCGACCAGATAGGCCGGGCTGGTGACGCGCAAGGTCTCGCGCACCGCGTCCGCGATCCGGTCGGGCGCGGCGAGCAGCGCGCGATGCTGGCCGGTGTCGTGCAGGATGGCGACCATCCTGGTCATCGCGCTGGCCAGGGTGTCGGTGCCCGCCACGGCCATCAGGATCGCCAGGCCCGCCGCGTGCTCGACCTCGAGCCCCAGTTCCCGGCAGCGGCCCAGGGTGGTGTCGGGGTCGGCGCGGGCGTAGGCGTCGGGCACGTTGACGGCCAGCTGGGTGGCCAGCTCCCTGGCGCGCGCCACCGCGACCGGGTCGAGGGTGGTCGAGGCCATCGTGCCGAAACCCAGGTTCACCAGCTCTTCGACATGGTGGAACAGCCGCAGGAACAGCGCGTCCTGGTCGGCGTCGGGGTCGCCGCCGATGGCCGCGGCGATGTCGACCGGGCGCATGCCGACCAGGTCCGAGACGCTGCGGCCGACCAGGATCTGCGCGCGGGTGGCGATGTCGACGGTCTCGCCCGCGGCCAGCCGGTCGCGCAGATCGTCCAGGTCGGGCCCGATCACCCGCCGGACCAGCGCGTCGGTGTGGGTGAGGGTGAACAGATCGCGCACCTTGGCGCGCAGCGCGGTGTGCCCGGGACCCTCGAACAGGTCCTCGACCCATTCGCCGATGACCTGCGCCCACCAGTGCCCGGCCGCGCCCTCGGAGACGATGCTGAAGTGCGTGCTGTCGTTGTAGATCTGGCGCGCCACGAGCGGATCGGCGACGAACCAGCCCAGTCCAGGGACCTTACGGATCGGCCGCGCCACCCTCCCCAGCAGCAGTAACCCCGGTAGCCACGGCTGACCTGCGGCGAGAAGGGCGAGTTCCTGACGACGAGCGGCACTCCACACCCCGGCAGAATCTAGTTGACCGTGACCGAATAGTGAAGATCTGTGACTAGGATCGGCGGGATGCGCTGATGGTGGGCTGTCCATCGCGCGACCTCGAAGAAGTGTGAATGCCATGGTGAACTCGATAATCGAAGCTGTCGGCGCGTATCTGCCGGCCCGGGAAGTGACCACCGCGGAGCTGATGCGTCAGCTCGCTGTCGATGCGCCGCTGGATCTGGAGAAGGTCAGCGGCGTCAGCGCGCGCCGGGTGCGCGCCCACGACGAGGACTCCTTCACCATCGCCCTGGCGGCGGCCCGCGGCGCGCTCGCGAACTCCCGCTACGAGGCCGCCGACCTGGATGTGATCATCTCCTGCTCGATCACCCGCACCCGCGGCGAGGACTTCTGCTTCGAACCCTCTTTCGCGCTCACGCTGCGCAACGCGCTGGGCGCCCGCCGCGCCATCCACTTCGACGTGTCCAATGCCTGCGCCGGGATGATGACCGGAGTCCTGGTGCTGGACAGGATGATTCGCTCCGGTGCCGTGCGCAGGGGCCTGGTCGTCTCCGGTGAGTGCATCACCCCGATCTCCGACACCGCGGTGCGCGAGATCTCGCAGAAGTACGACCCGCAGTTCGCCTCGCTCACCGTCGGTGACGCGGGCGCGGCCGTGGTGCTCGACAGCACCGACGGCCCCGGCCTGGACTACGTGGAGCTCAACACCAGCGCCGCCTTCGCGAAACTGTGCCTGGGCATGCCCAGCGACCAGGGCCCCGGCGTCGCCCTCTACACCGACAACCGCGCCATGCACAACGAATCGCGCTACCTGCTGTGGACCACGCGTCAGCGCGAGTTCCTCGCCGCGCGCGGCACGAGCTTCGCCGACGAGGGCTACGACTACCTCATCCACCACCAATTCAGCGGTCCGGCGGTCGAATTGATCGACAAGATCGCCGAACGCGAATTCGACGCGCTGATGCCGCCGAAGCTGGCGGTGCTCGACCGCTACGGCAACACCGCCTCCACCTCGCATTTCGTGGTGCTGCACGACGCACTGCGCCAGGGCCTGATCGCACCGGGGTCCAAGGTGCTGCTGGTGCCCGCCGCCTCCGGGGTGGTCGCCGGGTTCCTGTCGGTGACAATCGGCGAACTTCGGGTATAGGACAGTATGGGAATCATCATTTCTTCGGCCGTCACGCAGTCCGGCGGCGTCAGCTCGGTGGGTCAGGCGGCCGAGGCCGCGCGTGCCGCGCTGACCGGCGCGGGCTGTACCGCCGAACAGGTCGACGCGCTGATCAATGTCGGGGTCTACCGCGACGCGAACCTCGTGGAACCGGCCGTCGCGGCCCTGATCCAGCAGGCCGCCGGGATCGGGCTGGACTATCGCGCCGGTGAGCTGCCGTGCCTGTCGTTCGACCTGATGAACGGGGCCTGCGGGCTGGTGAACGCGGTCGGCGTGGCATCGTCGCTGCTGGCCGATCTGCCGAACGGGCACGTGGTGGTGGTGAGCGGCGACGCGCACCCGTCGCAGCGGGCCGACGCGGACTTCGCCTTCGAGCCGGTGGGTGCGGCGCTGGTGCTCGAGAACCACAGCGACGCCGTCGGTTTCGGTGGGGTGCACGTGAGTGCCGGTGACACGCTGCCCGATCCGCAGGGCTACGTCACGCTCTCGGCCATGGGTACCGAGGGCCGCTCCTCGATGACCGTCGAACTCGCCACCGGCACAGCCGAACTCGTCGAGCACGCCGCCACCGCCGCCCGCGAGGCCCTGGCCGCCGACGGCCTCGACGCCACGAGCGTGGTGCTGCTGTGCGGCAAGCCGACCCCGGATTTCGCCGCGACCCTGGCCGCCGAACTGGGCATCGACACCGTGATCACCGACGACTTCGCCGGTGACGCCCACACCTCCGCGCTCACCGCCGCCTTCGTCGCGGCCAGGGATGCCGGAGCGACCGGGCGGCCGCTGCTGTTCGTGGCCGCCGACGGCGGGCCGACCGCGGCCGCCGTGACCTACCGAGGACTGGGAGTGCAGTGACCAAGCCGAGCCGACCGATGCATGCCGTTCCCGACCTGGTCGACGACGACACCTGGACCGTGCGGCCCGCGCAGACCGGTGGCGCCCGCCACCGCGCGCAGGCGCCCGACCGCACCCTGGTGCTCGCGCTGCGGTCGATCCCGATCATCGGCTGGATCTTCCTGGCCATCGGCGTGATCCGCCCGTTCCGCTCCCGTCCGCTGCGCGCGATCTTCTGGATCGACGCGTTCCTGAGCACCGTCGTGCACGCCGCCCAGGTGCCCGCCGCCCGCCGCGAAGCCGCCGCCCGCGGCATCACCCCCGGCCGGGCCACGGCGATGACGATGCTGCTCGGCGCGACCTGGTGGAAGACCCTCGATCCTCGATGAGCACGACGCCGGACCCGCACGACTCCTCTGGGCGATCGGTCGCCGAGGGGATGTCGTGGGCTCCGGCGCGAGATGTCTATGAGGGATGCAGCAGTAAGCACCGTTCGGGCGCCGGCCAGCCTCGCCGGCGCTGGGCAGGCGCCAGCCAACGCGTGGGGCACTATCTGGGTGCCGGTCAGCACAGCGGGCACTGCCCAGACGCCGGGCGGCACGGTGGGTGCTGGGCGGGTGCTGGTCGGTGTGGTGGGGTGGGGGCGATGTCGGGGTGGCGTCGTAGGGTGGCGCGATGACGGTGCTGGTGACGGGGGCGAGCGGGTTCGTCGGTGGGGCGGTCGTGTGGGGGCTGGTGGCGCGCGGGGTAGGGGTGCGGGCGATGGTGCGGGAGGGGGCGTCGGCGCCCGGTGGGGTCGAGGTGGCGGTGGCCGATCTCGGGGACGCGGCGGCGCTGGCGCGGGCAGTGTCCGGGGTGGAGGCGGTGGTGCACGCGGCCGCGCTGCTCGGGGAGTTCGGGCGGCCCGCGGAGTTCTTCGCGGTGAATGTGGCCGGGACGGACCGGCTGATGCAGGAGGCCGCGGCGGCGGGGGTCGCGCGGTTCGTGTTCATCGGGAGCCCGAGCGCGCTCATGGCACCCGACGGCGGTGATCAGCTCGGCATCGACGAGACGGTCCCGTACCCGGCGAAATTCCTCAACAGCTACTGCGAGACCAAGGCCGTCGCCGAGCAATTGGTACTCGCCGCCGACACCCCGGAATTCACCACCTGCTCCCTGCGCCCGCGCGCGGTGTGGGGCCCCGGTGACCGCAGCGGCCCGGTCGTGCAGCTGCTGGCGAAACTGCGGGCCGGGCGCCTGCCCGACCTGTCCGGCGGACGCGAGGTGTGGGCGTCGCTGTGCTACATCGATCATCTCGTGCAGGCGGTCACACTGGCACTGACGGCCGAGAATATCGGTGGCCGCGCGTATTTCGTCGCCGACGCCGAACCGGTGCCGGTCTGGCCGACACTGGACGCGGTGGCCGCGCGCTTCGGCCTGACCGGGCCGAGCATCGCCCTGCCCGCCCCGGTAGTCGGCGGCGCGCTGGCGGCGATCGAAGCCGTCTGGCGGATTCCGGCGGTCGCGCAGCGGTGGACGCCGCCGCTGTCGCGCTACGCGGTCGCGCTGGTCACCCGCTCGGCCACCTACGACATCTCGCGCGCCGAACGCGAACTCGGCTATCGACCGGAACTGTCCTTCGCCGAGGGCTTGAACCGGTTCCACGAATGGGTCACCGCGACAGGCGGACTCGACCGGCTGCTGGAGGACCTGTGAACTACCACCGGAACACACCACGAGCGCCACTGCGCCCGCCGGAAGTCCGCGCGCGATGACCCCGGCACTGTGGGTGGTGATCCCCGCCTTCAACGAGGAACGCGGCATCGAGGCGACCCTCGAGGCGGTGGCGGCCCAGCACGACACCGATTTCGCGGTCGTCGTCGTGGACAACACCTCCACCGACCGCACCGTCGAGATCGTCGAGAAGTTCGCCGCCCGGTATCCGTTGCCGCGCATCGAGGTGATCACCGAGGCGCAGAAGGGCACCGGCGCCGCCGCCGACACCGGCATGCGCTACGCCATCGCGCAAGGCGCCACCCTGCTCGCGCGCACCGACGCCGACTGCCTGCCCGCCCCCGACTGGACCGCGCGGATCAGGGCCGGATTCGATTCCGGCCTGCGCCTGGTGAGCGGGCAGCTCGTCCCCCGCACCGACGAGGGCGTGTCCTGGCTGGACCGCACGATCATCCGCGTCGCCCTCGAGCTCGCCTCCGCCTTCGGCAAGGTGCGCTCGGGCAACCGGGACCCGAGATACCTCGGCCCGTACGTGATGACCCCCGGCTGCAATATGGCGATCACCGCCGAGTTGTATGTCGCCGCAGGAGGTTTCCCGCGCACCGCCATCGAGGACCTGCACGAGGACCGCGCACTGGTCAATGCCGTGCGCACCATCACCACCGACTACGGCCTGCGCCGGGACGTGCGCGTCCACGGCTCCAACCGGCGCGTGCGCGCCTGGGGAATCCGCAAGACACTGGCCTGGTACGCCGATCACCGCTATCGTCCCGACGTCGTCGACATCCGGTGAGACGGCAGCATCGAGGGGGAATGTGACGTGACCACCGACTTCCTGGCCCGCCTGGCCGCGCACGCCGAACGGATACCGGACGCCTCGGCGCTGGGAACCGTGGGCAAACGCGCGCTCACCTACCGCGAACTGGTCGAGACCGTCGGGCGGGTGGCGCACAATCTGCGGGTGGCCGGGTTCCGGCCCGGCGACCGGATGCTGTTCTCCATCCGGCCCGGGGTGTCCTCGGTGCTGCTGATCTTCGGGACCATCGCGGCGGGCGGCACAATCGTCTTCGTCGATCCCGGTGTCGGCCCCGAACTGTTCGCCTCCCGCGTCTCACTGGTCGAACCCACCTGGGCCGCAACGGAATCGCTGCTGTACGCGGTGAGCGGTCCGCTGGCGGGCCTCGGCCGCAGGCGCGGCCTCGCGCTCCCCCGCTTCGGCGCGCTGCCGGTGCGACATCTGCACAGCGGTCCCTGGCTGCCGGGGACCCCGCTCGGCTCGAAACCCTTGCGCCGCTTCACCGGTGGCGCCGAGACCACGACCCTGCCGCCGATCGACCCCGAGGCCGACGCGCTGATCGTGTTCACCTCCGGCACCACCGACGACCCGAAAGCCGTTGTGCACACCCGTGCTTCGCTCAGCGCCGGGCTCGCCGCGATGGGCGGACGCACCAGCCTGGCGCCGGGCGCGTTCCTGCACACCGAGCAGCTCATGATGGGCCTGCCCGCGCTGATGGCCGGTGCGCGCTGGGCCCTGCCCCGCTACCCGCGCCTGGGCACCCACATCGACCCGGTGCGGTTCACCGCCCAGCTGCGCAGCGCCACCCACGCCTTCTACACCCCGGCCGACCTCGCCCTCGCCCTCGACGCCATCGAGGCCGGGGAGCTGAGCACGCCGCCGCACCTGCGCCAGGTCGCCCTCGGCGGCGCGCCGGTCACCACCGCCCTGCTGCGCCGTGCCCGGAAGTCACTGCCCGACACCGAATTCCTCGCCATCTACGGGATGACCGAGATCCTGCCGGTCGCCGTCGCCACCGGTGCGGCCAAGCTCGCCCACGACGGCGACCTGCTCGGCACCCCGGTGCGCGGCGTGCGGGCGCGCATCGCCGAGGACGGCGAACTCGTGCTGGCCGGGCCCAACCTGTGCCGCGGCTACCTCGGTCACGAGCCGTTGCGTGAGGTCGCCACCGGTGACCTGGCCCGTTTCGACGGCGACCAGCTCGTGCTCACCGGCCGCAAGAAGGACATGATGATCCGCGGCAAGACCAATATCTACCCCGGCCTCTACGAACCGGTGATCACCGCGATCGACGGGGTGCGCGAGGCGATCATGGTCGGGCTGGCCGACGAGATCGGCGACGAGCGGATCGTGCTGGCGGTGGTCGCCGAGCCGGACGCGGGCGATGTCGCCGGGCTGCTGCGTGCGCGGTTGCCGCAGATCATCGATGTCTCGGCGGTGCCCGACGACATCGTGGTGGTCGAGCGGATTCCGGTCAGCGGGCGCACGAACAAGCCCGATCGGGGGGCGTTGCGGGAACTGGTGCGGGGCATGCTCGCCTGACCCGCACGCCGGTCGTCGCGACCGGCAGGCGGGTCAGCGCGCCGGTCGGGGCTGATGCACGGCCTCGGCGGTGAGCAGGTGCAGTGTGTTCGTGGCGAGGGCCTCGATATCCGGGCGCGGGAGCAGGTCGTCGACGTAGCAGAACGTCATCGACAGGGTGTCGTCGAGCGTGGCGACGGCCACGGTGAGGGCGCTGGCGCAGGAGTTGGTGCCCGCCACGGTGAGGTCGGTGAGGTCCATCGGTTCGGGGGTCGGTGGCGGGGTGAGCCTGCCCAGGTTGCTCAGGGTGACGTTCCACGGGGCGCGGCGGTCGATGAGTTCGATGGCGCGCCTGCCGGATTCGAGGGAGCGGGGGCAGCCGTAGCGGATGGCGGCCAGTGCGGTGAGGTCGGCGTGGCGGTTCAGGCGGCGGGTCAGCTGGGCTTTCGCGTCGCGCGCGGCATCCCAGAGCGAGTGCGGCGGGCCGAAGGGGACGAAGGTGGGGACCACGGCGGTGAACATGCCCGGTTCGTCCTCGTCCGGGGCCGGTTCCAGGCGGGACCGCACGTCCACCGGAATGCCGATCCCGGCCACCCCGGAACCGCGCGGGGACAGCCCACCGAGGCCGTGGGCCAGCGCCGCGGCGACGGCGGCGTTCACGGTGACACCCGACTCGTGGCAGCGGGCGCGCAGGGCGGCGAGATCGGGGCCCTCGATCGTGCGGATCACCGTGCGCGTGCGCCGCACCGGCAGCGGCGGCGCGGTCCCGGGCAGGCCGACCGCGCGGCGCAGGACCGCGGTGAGCTGACCGGTGAGATTGGTGCGCAGACAGCGCGGCAGGCGGGTGTGGCGCGGCGGGATCAGGTCGTCGGGCGGCGGAATCGGTGGACGCGAGATCGCCGGGGCGGGCGCGCCGAAGGCGTAGGCGAGCAGGCGCCAGCCCAGCGCGGCCATCGACCGTCCGTCGAGCAGCACGTGCGAGAGCACCACGATGAGATCGTGCTGTTCCTCGGATGTGCCGGGGCGCCAGACCAAGTCGATGATCCGGCCGGGCGAGGTGGTCAGGTCGACCGGTTCGGCGAGCTGCTCGTCGAAGACCGCGTGCCAGTCGCCGGGATCGCCGACGACGCGGTGCAGCACCGGAATGTGCGGGTCGGGTGACGGAACGAAACACGGGCCGTCGGCGACGACCGTGCGCAGCAGCGGGAACTCCGCGACCACCGCGGCGGCCGCGTCCTCCAGGCGATACGGCCCGATCGCCCCGCGCACCCGCAACCGGACCACACAGTTGGCGGGCGAGAGCTGATCGACGAGCCAGAACCACCGTTCCGAGGCCGACAGCGGGCGGACCACCTCGGTGCGCACCTTCGCGGCCTCCCGTTCCTCGGCAACCAGCTCCTGCGAGCGTAGCCGCGAGCCGGTGGGCGGCGCTTCCGCCCGGCGGTACTACATGCGTATTATGGACTGATGGGTTTCGAGTGGCCTGATTGGGCGATCGCTCACCTGATCGGCATCGAACCCCGCGAGGTTCGGCAGGTCCTCGCAGCGTCACAACGGTGGCCACGCCCGGCCTTCGACGGCCGGGTGGCCGTGCTGACGGTGTGGGGGCGCACCACGGCCGGACGCCCGCTGATCGTGGTCACACGGCAGCGCGACGACTGGACGTGGGTGATCATCGGCGCACGCGCGATGCGCGCCGAGGAACTGGCGCAATTCGAGCAGTGGGAAAGTGGGAACCGATCATGAGCGATCTTCCGTCCAGCAAAGAAGAACTCGCCGATTTCATGGATCGGCTGACCTTCTCCGACGCGGCCGCCGACGCCCCACCACGCCTGCCCGCCAACGAGGACATCATGGTCACCACCTCGATCCGCCTCCCCCTTGCCCTGCACTCGCGCCTCAAAGACCTCGCCGACGAACGCCGCGTCGGCGTCTCCACCCTCCTACGCGAATGGGCCGAAGCGGCAGTCGCCGACATCGACGACGAAGACCAGCTCATCTCCCTCGCCGAAGCCAAACGAGCCCTGTCCCGCGTCCACCCCATCCACCGAGCGTCCTAGCGGTCCGGGCCTCTTTCGGCGCTCTGCGGGTTCGCGCTCAGTCCTCGGCGTTCAACACTCGTACCGTGCAGGTGATGCCCGGGGCTTTGGACAAGCGGGTGTCGGTGGTGAGTAGTTCGCAGGCGTAGGCTTCCGCGGCGGCGACGTAGGCGGCGTCGTAGGCGGTCAGGTTGTCGCGGAGTTCCCAGATTCCGGGGACCAGGACGCGGGTGACAGGGACTTCGGGGTCGAGTTTTTCCAGGGCGGTGACGGCTCGGGCGGCTTGGGCGGGGGTGAGGGTGCCCGCTCGGGTGAAGCGGCAGATCACGGAGAGGACCTCGACGGTCCAGTGCTGGGGGGCTATCCAGCGGTTATCGGCTTCGAGGGCGGTGCGGCAGCGCTCGCCCAGGGGGCCGGGGTTCAGGAGGGCGTGGGCGAAGACCGAGGCGTCGACCACGATCACTCGACCACCTCCCCGCCGGTCAGGGTCGAATCTCGTTCTGCCCGTTCGGCGTCCAGGGCCACCTGGATGTCCCGGGCGGGGAAGGCGATGTCCCAGGTGACGGGGCTGAACTGTTTGAGGACGGCGATATTGTCCTGGCGGCGGGCCTCGTCGCGGATGAGGTCGAACAGGAAGGCCTGGAGGGACTGCCCACGGCGCTGGGCCAGCGCGACCAGCTGGTCACGCAGGGGCTCCGGGACGTCGCGGATCTGCAAAGCAACCATGCATGCAATAGTACATGCGACATGCATGCATGACTACATGCATGAGGCAGGTGCGAGAAGTAGCCGAAACGGGCGAAGGCCCCCACCGGGGTGGGGGCCTTCGTCGGGTCGCGGGGTCAGCGGCGGCGCTTGCCCTTGGATTCGGCGCGGGCGGCTTCGCGGCGGGAGCGGCGGGGGGCCTGTTGTTCGCGGCCGCCGTATTCCTGGGCGTCGGAGTGGGATTCGGCGCGGCCGTCCTCGGCGGGGCCCGAGTAGTTCAGGCCGCGGGGGGTGGACTCGTCGATGCCCTTGGCGCGCAGGGCGGGCGGGGCCTGGGTGGGGGCCGCGTCCTGGGGGCGGGCGCCGACCGGGGAACGCAGGCCCTTGTCGATGGAGACGCCTTCGGGCTGGGGCTGCTGGACCTCGACCTGGAGGTTGAACAGGAAGCCGACCGACTCCTCTTTCAGACCTTCCAGCATCGCGGCGAACATGTCGAAGCCCTCGCGCTGGTACTCGACCAGCGGGTCGCGCTGGGCCATCGCGCGCAGGCCGATGCCCTCCTTGAGGTAATCCATCTCGTAGAGGTGCTCGCGCCACTTGCGGTCCAGCACCGAGAGCAGCACCTGGCGTTCGAGGTTGCGCATCGCGCCCTCGCCCGCGAGGCCGTCGATCTCCTGCTCGCGCTTCTCGTAGGCGGTGTGCGCGTCGTCGAGCAGGGCCTCGCGCAGTTCGTCGCGGGTGAGCTCACCGGCGTCACCGGTGGCGGTCTCGCCGGCGAGTTCCTTGGCGTCCAGGCTCACCGGGTACAGCGTCTTGAGCGCGCCCCACAGCTTGTCCAGATCCCAGTCCTCGACATAACCCTCGGCGGTGGCGCCGTCGACGTAGGCGGTGACCACGTCGGTGATCATGTTCTGGACCTGGCCCTCCATGTCCTCGCCACGCAGGATCCGGTTGCGCTCGCCGTAGATGACGGTGCGCTGCTGGTTCATCACCTCGTCGTACTTCAAGACGTTCTTGCGGATCTCGAAGTTCTGCTGCTCGACCTGGGTCTGCGCGCTCTTGATGGCCTTGGAGACCATCTTGGCCTCGATCGGCACGTCGTCGGGCAGGTTCAGGCGGGTCATGATGGCCTCGAGCGCGGCACCGTTGAAGCGGCGCATCAGCTCGTCACCCAGCGACAGGTAGAAGCGGGACTCGCCCGGGTCGCCCTGACGGCCGGAGCGGCCGCGCAGCTGGTTGTCGATACGGCGCGACTCGTGGCGCTCGGTGCCCAGCACGTAGAGGCCACCGGCCTCGCGCACCTTCTCCGCGTCGTCCTCGGTCTGCTTCTTGACCTGCTCGAGCGCCGAATGCCAGGCGGCCTCGTACTCGTCGGGGGTGTTCACCGGGTCGAGGCCCTGCTTGCGCAGCAGGATGTCGGCGATGATGTCGGCGTTGCCGCCGAGCACGATGTCGGTACCACGACCGGCCATATTGGTGGCGACGGTGACCGCGCCGGGCCGACCGGCCTCGGCGATGATCTGGGCTTCCTGCTCGTGGAACTTCGCGTTGAGCACCGAGTGGGCCACGCCGCGCTTGGTGAACTGTTTGGACAGGTATTCCGAGCGCTCGACGCTGGTGGTACCGATCAGGACCGGCTGGCCCTTCTCGTGACGCTCCACCACGTCGTCGACGACGGCGTTGAACTTGGCCTCTTCCGACTTGTAGATCAGGTCGGCCTGGTCCTTGCGGACCATCGGCTTGTTGGTCGGGATCGGGACGACACCGAGCGAGTAGATCGAGTGCAGCTCGGCGGCCTCGGTCTCGGCCGTACCGGTCATGCCGGAGAGCTTGTCGTAGAGGCGGAAGTAGTTCTGCAGGGTGATCGTGGCCAGGGTCTGGTTCTCCGGCTGGATCTCGACCTTCTCCTTGGCCTCGATCGCCTGGTGCATGCCCTCGTTGTAGCGGCGCCCGACCAGGATGCGGCCGGTGAACTCGTCGACGATGATCACCTCGCCGTCGCGGACGATGTAGTCCTTGTCGCGGGTGTAGAGCTCCTTGGCCTTGATGGCGTTGTTCAGGTAGCTCACCAGCGGGGAGTTCGCGGCCTCGTAGAGGTTGTCGATGCCGAGCTGGTCCTCGACGAACTCCACGCCCGCCTCGTGCACGCCGATGGTGCGCTTCTTGATGTCCACCTCGTAGTGGACGTCCTTCTTCAGCAGCGGCGCGATGCGCGCGAACTCGGCGTACCACTTGGAGGAGGCGTCGGCCGGGCCCGAGATGATCAGCGGGGTGCGGGCCTCGTCGATGAGGATGGAGTCGACCTCGTCGACCACGGCGAAGTTGTGCCCGCGCTGGACCAGATCGTCCAGGGAGTGGGTCATGTTGTCGCGCAGGTAGTCGAAGCCGAACTCGTTGTTCGTGCCGTAGGTGACATCGGCGTGGTAGGCCACGCGGCGCTCGGCCGGGGTCATGCCGCCCAGGATCACGCCGACCTCGAGGCCGAGGAAACGGTGCACGCGGCCCATCCACTCCGCGTCGCGCTTGGCCAGGTAGTCGTTGACGGTGACGACGTGCACGCCCTCGCCGGACAGGGCGTTGAGGTAGGCGGGCAGCACACAGGTCAGGGTCTTGCCCTCACCGGTCTTCATCTCGGAGATGTTGCCCAGGTGCAGCGACGCGCCACCCATGATCTGCACCTTGTAGTGCTTCTGGTTCAGCACGCGCCAGGACGCCTCGCGGGCCACCGCGAAGGCCTCGAGCAGCAGGTCGTCGAGGGTCTCGCCGTCGGTGTAGCGCTGCTTGAACTCGTCGGTCTTGGCGCGCAGCTCGTCGTCGGTGAGCTGTTCGATCTCCTCGCCGTACGCGATGACCTCGTCGGCGAGGTTCGACAGCCGCTTGACCATGCGGCCTTCACCAATCCGTAGCAACCTCGTCAGTGTCAGCGCAGGCACGGGTCTCGTCAGTCCTCTGGTCGAAGTGTGGGTCGGCTGGTGAGCCACAGTGTTGTGGGCCATGGTAGTCCGCAGACCACCGTACCCGGCGGGGTGCACCGGTGCCCGGTGTACCAGGCGCTGTCATCGGCCCAGGTCAACCCGCCCGCCGAGCGGCCTTGCCGGGCACCGCTGTTCACCTGGTGTGACGTAGGATGTAGCGCGTGCCCGATCTGCGGATACGGCGCCGGAAGGAGCAGCGGAGCGCGTGATCACGAGATTGACGCCGCAGGACGCGTCGTTCTACCGGCTCGAATCGAGCAGCAACCCGATCCACATCGGCTCTCTCGCGATCCTGCAGAACACCGCGCCCGGGGTCAGCGGTCCGGTCCTGGACTACGAACGCCTCACCGACCTGGTGGAATCCCGGCTGCCGCTGGTCCCCCGCTACCGCCGCAAGGTGCGCGAGATCCCCCTGGCGATGGGCAGGCCGGTGTGGGTGGAGGACAGCCGCTTCGACATCAGCTACCACATCCGCCGCTCCGCGCTGCCCGGTCCCGGCAGCGACGAACAGCTCTACGACCTGGTCGCCCGGCTGGCCTCACGCCCACTCGACCAGGGCCGCCCGCTGTGGGAGATGTATCTGATCGAGGGCCTGTCCGACGGGCGCAGCGCGGTGTTCACCAAATCGCATTCGGCCCTGGTCGACGGCGACACCGCGCTCGAGATCGGCCACGTGATCCTCGACAACAGCCCACTGCCGCGCGAACTGGCCGACGACGCCTGGCGCGCGCCGCGCGAACCCACCGACGTGGAACTGCTGGCCGGGGCGCTCTCGCAGCTGGCCGCCCAGCCGCGCGAAGCCTACGAGGTGGTGCGCGACGCCGGGTCCAGCGCGTTCGGCGTGGTCCGCGGGACCAGGATGGCGATGCAGGCCGCGGCCAACGCGGTGCGCGCGGCCACCTCCGGCGCCCCCGACAGCCTGCTCAACACCCGCACCTCGCGCAGCCGCCGCTTCGATGTGGTGCGCACCGACCTCGAGGACTACCGCAAGATCCGGCGCCACTTCGACTGCTCGATCAACGACACGGTGCTGGCGGTGGTCACCGGCGCGCTGCGCAACTGGCTGCTCTCGCGCAACGAGGCGCTGGTGGAGTCGACGAATCTGCGCGCGGTGGTGCCGATGTCGGTCTACGTCGACGGCGACAACCAGCTGACCCCGGCCAGCGAGGTGTCCTCGTTCCTCATCGATCTGCCGGTGGGCGAACCGAATCCGACTATGCGCCTGTCGCACATCTCGCACGCCACCGACGCCGCGGGGCGCGCGCGCAAACGGGTGCGTGCGCGCACGCTGGTACACCTGGCCGGGTTCGCCCCGGCGAGCCTGCACGCGATGAGTGTGCGGGCGGCGAGTACCTTCGCCGACAACACGTTCAACCTGGTGATCACCAACGCGCCGGGACCACAGACCGCGATGTACATCGGCGGGGCGCGCATGCTGGAGATGTATCCGGTATCGCCGCTGCTGCGCAATCAGACGTTGAGTTTCGGGCTCACCTCGTACGACGGTCAGGTCTTCTACGGACTCAACGCCGACCGCGACGCCATGGCCGACATCGATGTCCTCGCGGCCTCGGTGCACGAATCGATGGAGGAGTTGCTCGGTGCCTGTCTCTGAGAACGGCAAGATGCGCGTCTATATCCCCGCGACGATCCCGATGCTGCGCGCGCTCGTCGACGAACGGGAGTTCTTCCCGCTGGGCGCGACCGCCTTCGCGGTGACCCCCGCGCTGCGCGAGGCCTACGCCGCCGGTGACGACGACGAACTCGCCGAGGTTGCCATGCAGGAGGCCGCCCGCGCCTCGCTGCGCCTGCTCGCGGCCGAACGCGACGGCGACACCGACCCCGACGACGAGGCCGCGTCCGCCGAACCCGGCAGCCCGATCTACCGGCGCGCGGTCATCGCCGCCGACGTCACCGGCGCCAAGCTGCGGCCCGACCTGGACGACGCGGTGGTGAAGCTGGCCGGGCCGGTGAGCTACGACAAGGTGGCCTCGGTGCACGTCGACCTGGCCGAGGCCGAACCGCAGGTCGCCAAGGCCGTCGACGTGATCGACGCCGCCGACCTGGGCGATCCCGACGCGGAGTTCGTCCTCGGCGACGCCGAGGACCACCAGCTGGCCTGGTACGCCACCCAGGAGCTGCCTTTCCTGCTCGATCTGCTGTGAAACCTACGATGCCGTAACCTGGCAGCAGGCGGCGACAGCCGCCGGTTCTCGGCCGGCCTCGATCTGGACTGACCAGAGGGTGCGACGAAGGAGTGCCCGCCGGGAGGGAAGATCGAGGCCCAAAGGGCCGAGAACCAGCGGCGCCAGCCGCGAAAAGGCACAGGAGACAACGGCAAGCATGGTCATGAACAAGTTCCGGGAATGGCTCGAAGCACCGGCCGCGCAGGTCGCCGACCGCGGCGGCAAGCTGAACGTGCTGCGTGGCGCGGTCGCCCGGGTGACCACTCCCCTGCTGCCCGACGACTATCTGCACCTGGCCAACCCGCTGTGGTCGGCACGTGAGCTGCGCGGGCGCATCGTCGAGGTGCAGAAGGAGACCGCCGACTCGGCGACCCTGGTGATCAAGCCGGGCTGGGGCTTCGACTTCCGGTACCAGCCGGGCCAGTACATCGGCATCGGCATCCTGATCGACGGCCGCTGGAACTGGCGCTCCTACTCGCTGACCTGCCCGCCGGACTGGACCGGCGAGGGCAGCAAGCGGCTGATCTCCATCGCGGTGAAGGCCATGCCCGAGGGCAAGCTGTCCGGGCATCTGGTCAACGGCGTCGCCGCGGGCACCATCGTGCGCCTGGCCGCGCCGCAGGGCGGGTTCGTGCTGCCCGAGCCGCCGCCGGCCAAGGTGTTGTTCCTCACCGCGGGCAGCGGCATCACCCCGGTGATGTCGATGCTGCGCACCATGGACCGCCGCGACGGCGTCACCGATGTGGTGCACGTGCACTCCGCCCCCACCGACGCCGACGTGATGTTCGGCGCCGAGTTGCGCGCCCTGCACGACAAGCACCCCAGCTTCGTCTCGCACCTGCAGCTCACCGACTCCCAGGGCCTGTTCTCGCTGGCGAGCCTCGACGAGCTCTACCCCGACTGGCGCGAGCGCGAGACCTGGGCCTGCGGCCCGGCCCCGATGCTCGACGCCATCGAACAGCATTGGAAGGCAGCCGGAATCGGCGAGAAGCTGCACATCGAACGCTTCGAGGTGGAACGTTCCGCGATCGGCGAGGGCGGCACCGTCACCTTCGGCACCACCGGCCGCACCCTCACCGTCGACGGCGCGACGAGCCTGCTCGAGGCGGGCGAGTCGGTGGGCGTGCAACTGCCCTTCGGCTGCCGCATGGGCATCTGCCAGACCTGCGTGGTCACCCTGTCGGCGGGGCACGCCCGCGACCTGCGCAACGGCGACGAACGTCAGCCGGGCGACAAGGTGCAGACCTGCATCTCCGCGGCGGCCGGAGATTGCACACTCGACATCTGAGGATCCCCTTCGCGCTTGTGAGCAGGTACTCTCGACAGCATGCATCGGCCGATGACGGCCGACTGAGGCTGGACTGGGCCTACCTTGCGCCATCCGTGTGACAACGGGCCGAGAACAGCGGCGTAGCCGCCCGTTCTCGGCCCGCCTCGATTCTGGACCGACCAGAGGGTGCGACGAAGGAGTACCCGGCGGGAGGGAAGAATCGAGGCCCGCCAGGGCCGAGAACACGCGGCGCCAGCCGCCAACCAACAGAGAGGACCCCGGTGGCCATCACCGATATCCAGGCCTTCGCCCATCTGACGGCGGCCGACATCGAGACCCTGGGGAAAGAACTCGATTCCATCCGCCGCTCGGTGGAGACCTCCCGCGGCGAGCGCGACGCGCGCTATATCCGCCGCACCATCGCCGCCCAGCGCGGTCTCGAGGTGGCGGGCCGGGCGATCCTGTTCGGCAGCCGTAACCGCTGGGCCTGGTTGGGTGGTACCGCGTTGCTGTCGGTGGCCAAGATCATCGAGAACATGGAGCTCGGGCACAACGTGAGCCACGGGCAGTGGGACTGGATGAACGATCCGGAGATCCATTCCACCAGCTGGGAGTGGGATATGACCGGGACCTCGGCGCAGTGGCGCCGGGCGCACAACTACTCCCATCACACCTATACCAATGTGCTCGGCAAGGACGAGGATCTCGGCTTCGGCATCCTGCGGATGACCCGCGACGAGGTCTGGGAACCCAAGCACCTGGTGCAGCCCGCGGCGAATCTGCTGCTGGCCGCCACCTTCGAGTGGGGGATCGCGCTGCACGATCTGAGCATCGAGAAGCAGCTGGCGGGTGTCCCGCCGACGCAGCTGCTCTCGGAGCCGAACAAGGATTTCGCCCGCAAGGCGGGCCGTCAGGTGGTCAAGGATTTCGTCCTGTATCCGGCGATCACGGGTCCGGCATGGAAGTCGACGCTCAAGGCGAACGCCACCGCCAATCTGGTGCGCAATCTGTGGGCCTACGCGGTGATCTTCTGCGGGCATTTCCCCGACGGCGCGGAGAAGTTCACCGTCGAGCAGCTCGACGGGGAGACCCAGGGCGAGTGGTATCTGCGCCAGATGCTGGGCAGCGCAAATTTCAAGGCCGGTCCGGTGATGGCCTTCATGAGCGGCAATCTCTGCTACCAGATCGAGCACCACCTGTTCCCGGATCTGCCGAGCAACCGGTATCCGGAGGTCGCGGTGCGGGTGCGCGAGCTGTGCGACAAGTACGACCTGCCCTACACCACCGGTTCGCTGGGCAAGCAGTATCTGCTGGCGTTCCGCACCATCCACAAGCTGGCCCTGCCCGACCGTTTCCTCAAGCGCACCGCCGACGACGCGCCGGAGACCTCCTCGGAGCGCAAGTTCGCCGGCATCGCGCTGCCGGAGGCGCTGCGGGTGGATCCCGAGACCGGTAAGCGTTTCGGTCTGCGTTCGGCGCTGCACGACGCGAAGGTGACCCTCGAGCTCAAGGCGCGGCACGAGAAGGAGGTGCTGCGCGAGGCCAAGACGGCGCTCAAGGCCCGGGCGCGGCAGGAGAAGCTGGCGTTGCGCGAGGCCAAGCGGGCGCTGGGTGAGCGGGCGCGGGGCGAGCGGGTCGCGTTGCGGCACAAGATCGCTCAGCGGCTCGGTCGCGACGGATAACATCTCCATCTCGATTTTTCAATAGGACTTATCACACAATCCGGGCTCGAATTCGCCAACCTACGCTCTCGTAACTTACGGTACTGTAACCGGCATGGCGATCTCGGATGTCAAGGAATACGCGCACCTCACCGCGGCGGATGTCGAAGCACTCGGTGCGGAATTCGACGCGATCCGCCGGGAGATCGAATCCTCCCGGGGTGCGTCGGACGCGCGGTATATCCGCAATGTCATCCGGCTACAACGCGCCCTGGAGATCAGCGGCCGCACGGTGCTGTTCGCCAGCTTCCTGCCCCCGGCCTGGCTGGCCGGCGTCGCCCTGCTCGGCACTGCCAAGATCATCGAGAACATGGAGATCGGGCACAACGTCATGCACGGGCAGTGGGACTGGATGAACGATCCGGAGATCCACTCCACCTCGTGGGAATGGGACAACGCGGGCCCCTCGGCGCACTGGAAGATCACCCACAACTTCCTGCACCACAAGTACACCAACGTGCTCGGCATGGACGACGACATCGGCTACGGCCTGCTGCGCGTCACCCGTGACCAGCGCTGGATGCCGTTCTACCTGGGCAATCCGATCTACAACTTCCTGCTGCAGGCGCTGTTCGAGTACGGCGTGGCCATCCAGCATCTCGAGCTGGGCAAGGTCGCCAAGAAGAAGTGGTCCAAGGACTCCCCGGAGTGGCAGCAGTTCGACGCCGACCGCAAGCTGGTGCTCAAGAAGATCGGTAAGCAGGCCGCCAAGGACTACCTGATCTTCCCGCTGCTCACCGGCCCGTCGTTCTTCTCGACGCTGACCGCCAACTTCGCCGCCAATGTGGTGCGCAATGTGTGGACCAACGCGGTGATCTTCTGCGGCCACTTCCCCGACGGCGCGGAGAAGTTCACCAAGGAAGACATCGAGAACGAGACCCAGGGCGAGTGGTACCTGCGGCAGATGCTCGGCAGCGCCAACATCACCGGCGGCCCGGTCATGCACTTCATGACCGGCAACCTGAGCCACCAGATCGAGCACCACCTGTTCCCCGACCTGCCGAGCAACCATTACGCCGACATCGCGGTGCGGGTGCGCGAGCTGGCCGACAAGTACGACCTGCCCTACACCACCGGCTCGCTGCCGGTGCAGTACTTCAAGTCCTGGCGCACCATTCTCAAGCTGGCCCTGCCCAACAAGTACCTGCGCCACACCTCCGACGACGCGCCCGAGACCAAGTCCGAGCGGTTCTTCGACGGCAACACCGTGGCCACCATCGACCCGGTGACCGGGCGTCGCCGCGGCCTGCGCACCGCGCTGGCCGCCGGGCGCAAGCTGGCCCGCCGGTCGGTGGCCTGAGGGCTCGAGGTTCACTGATCGGCGTGTGTGCCGATCAGCTGAGCGTCTACGACGCGATCCGTCTGCGTCGTGACGTCCGTGCCGAGTTCACCGGTGAGCCGGTGGACGACGCCACGCTCTGGCGAATCCTCGACGCCGCCCACCGCGCGCCCAGTGTGGGCAACTCACAGCCGTGGGACTTCGTGGTGGTCCGCCACCCCGACACGCTGCGCCGTTTCGCCGGTCACGTCGCGGGCAAGCGGGCCGAATTCCACGACGCGCTGCCCGCGGACCGGGCCCAGACCTTCGCCCCGATCAAGATCGAGGGCATCGTCGAGAGCGGCACCGGCATCGTGGTCACCCACGACGACCGGCGCGGCGGTCCGCAGGTGCTCGGCCGGGCGAGCGTGCCCGAGACCGGGGTGTACTCGACCGTGCTCGCGATCCAGAATCTGTGGCTGGCGGCGACCGCCGAGCAGGTGGGCGTGGGCTGGGTGTCGTTCTACGAACCGGAATTCCTGACCGAGCTGGTCGCGCTGCCCGCGGGCATCAGGCCGGTGGCCTGGTTGTGCGTCGGCCCGGTGCGCGAGTTCCAGCAGGTACCGGATCTGGAACGCTTCGGCTGGCGGTCCGGGCGGGCGCTGCGCGAGGCCGTGCACGCCGAGACCTTCGGCGGCTGAACGCGGTCCGGGCACCCGCGGTGACGGGTGCCCGGAGCTGCGCGTCGGAACCTAGGCCAGCCGGATCAGGCCGTAGTCGAAGGCGTGTCTGCGGTAGACCACCGAGGGACGGTCGGTCTCGCGGTCGTGGAACAGGAAGAAGTCGTGCCCGACCAGTTCCATCTGGTAGAGCGCGTCGTCGACCGACATCGGCGTCGCGGTGTGCACCTTGGTGCGCACGATGTGGCCGGGGCCGGCCTGATCGTCGACGTCCTCGCCGTGGGCGTGGGCTTCCGCGCCGTTGGGCTGGGTGAACAGGGAGTCGTCCACCAGTGTCGCGGTGGCCTGTGCGACCGAGACGGGGGTCTTGTCCCCGTAGTGCACGACGCGGCGCTTGTCCTTGGCGCGGCGCAGTCTGCTCTCGATCTTCTGGGTGGCCGATTCGAGCGCGGCGTAGAAGCTGTCGGCGCACGCCTCGGCGCGCACGATCGGGCCACGGCCGCGCGCGGTGATCTCCACTCGCTGACAGGCCTTGCGTTGACGACGGTTGCGTTCATGGAAGAGTTCCACATCGAACAGGAAGATCGACGGGTCGAAGCGCTCGAGGCGAGCGAGCTTCTCCGCGACATGGATTCGATAGTGGTCGGGGATTTCGACATTGCGGCCGGAGACCACCACTTCAGCGTGTGGGGTTTCGGTCGTGTCGTCGGCACCGTCCAGCAGTGCCGTAGGGTCAGCATCTCGCACTGATGTCCGTGCAGAAGTCGTCACGCGTACCTCCCGGATAATGGCCGCACGCTGAGCTCGTGTGCGGCGAGATTGAGCTGTGCCGATCGGGAATCGCCCGGCACCAGATATCCGCGGCCCCACCTCCCGAGCTTGTGGATCGGTGTGTGTTCGCGACGCTAGTCCGCCGCGAGCAAGTGCGCCACTGTTCACGCAAATTTCGCCCCGTCAAGCCGCACACGTCACCAAAACGGCACACGGAACTACGCCGATCCGGCCAAGAACGCGCACGGACTCGCGTGCGGTGACCCCGGTGGTCAGCACGTCGTCGACCAGGACTACCTCGGCATTCGTCCCGAGCGGGGCCCCGGTGGCGGGGACCGGAGCGGCGATGATCCGGCCGTGCAGATTGTGTGCCCGTTCTCGCCGGGTCAAACCGACCGAGTCGCGCACGCCACGTCCCAGCCGCAGCAGCGGCACGCTCCGGCAATCGATGAGCCAACTCGCCGCGACCGCCGACGCGCGGGCCACCGGATCGCCGCCGCGGCGCCGGGCCACGGCGGCTCTGGTCGGTGCGGGAACCAGCAGCAGTGGCCGGTCCGGGGCGCGCAGCCGGGCCAGGGCGTGCGCGAGCGCCAGGCCGAGGGGTTCGGCCAGATCGCGGCGGCCGCGCTCCTTGGCGGCCAGGACCGCGCGACGGCCCGGACCCGCGTAGGGGCCCAGGGTCCAGCACGGCACGCCGGGGTCGGCGCGCGGGCGGACCCGCACCGGGGCACGGGTCAGCGCGGCCGCGCACTCCGGACACCAGGACGGACCGGGCCGGTCACAACCACCGCAGCAGGTGGGCAACACCAGATCCAGCAGCTCCCTCATAGCGAGGGAGTATGACCGCGGGGTCCGACAGGTTTCAGTTGGGCAGCACGGGCACGACGTTGTCGCCGGTGAGGCCGGGCACCTCGCGCCAGAAGCGGTCGTTGCGGGCCGGGTCGGCGGTCTGCAGTTGCAGCACCGCGCGCGAGTCCGCCACGTACTGCGTGGTGGGGGTGGCGGTCACCACCCGGACCGGCGGGGTGAGGTTCTGCGGGGTCACCGGGGTGAGCTGGGAACCGTCGATGGACACGGTGAGCACCGGATCGACATTGCCCTCGCGCGCCACCATCAGGGTGTCGCCGGTGACCCAGCTCAGCGACACCGCCCTGGTGCTCAGGCCGACCGCCACCGGGACCGGGGAGGTCAGCGCGTACTTGCCGTCGGGCCTGCGCTCGACGACGGCCACGTAGACCTTGCCGTCGGCGATCAGCGCCGCCCGCACCCCCGTGCGCGACACCGCGATCTCGCTGATCGGGGTCCGCGGCGCGCCGGTGCCCTCCAGCAGGGCCGTGGTGTCGACCGGTTCCACCGAGACATTGCCGGTGGCACGATCGGTGACCGCGCGGATGACCCGCTCCCCGTCGATCACCGTCCAGGCCGCACCGCCGTCGGCGGTCCACGACGGCCGCGCGATGCTCATCCCCTCGGCCACCCCGAAGGCCTTGGCGCCGTAGTTGCCGATCAGCAGCGTGCGGCCTGGCTCGGACTCGGGCCTGCCGGTGTCGGCGACCGCGGCGACGAACTGGCCGTCGGCGGAGATACCGACCGACTGCAGATTGGTGGCCTCGCCGAACGAACCACTCGGGGTGACGATGCCGTCCGGGGTCACCTGCACCAGGGTGCCGTTGCGCAGCGCGTGCAGCCCGACCCGGCTCTGCCCGGGGGCGCTGGCGCTGTACTGGTCGACATCGGCGACCGACCAGCCGTCGGCGTAGCGCTCGTCGAGCGGTTTGCCGTCGGCCAGCAGCACATAGGGTCCGAGGATGTCGGCCCCGGCCAGGGTCATCACGACCTGCGCCGCGAACAGTTCGCGCTCGCGCTGCCCCAGATTGCCGACGCCGCTGAAATCGATGCGCACTCCGCCGATGCCGACGCCGACCTCGCCCGGCTCGTTGTCGGCCTTGGTGATCGGCCCGTTCACCGCGACCGGCGGCGCGAGCTCGTTGCGCACCACCGGGGCGATCGCCGCCTGCGGACCCGCGCTCAGCAGGCCGATCAGCCGCTCGGTGAGCTCCCCGCGCGAGGCCGACACCCAGCGCGGGTCCGGGACCAGCGCGGAGTTGCCCGGCTCGACGTAGTTGAGCACATAGCGGCGGTAGGACTTGTCGAAGGAGTTCGCGTCGGTCACCACACCGTCGGGCAGGTCGGTGATGCGCCATTCACCCTCGAGCTTGCTCATCTCGATCTTGTTCTCGAGGATGCCGTCGACGGCTCGGTAGCCGCCGTCGCTGCCGAGCTCGCCGACCTTACGGGCCCGGATGACGTAGGAGGCCTTGTCGCCGGACCGCGATTCGCGCAGGATGTCGGGCCGGTCGACGATGGTGATGCTCACCTCGTCGTTCCACTCGCCGGCGGCCTCGGTGCTCAGGTACAGGCGCGCCGCGCCGTGCCGGTTGGCCGGGTCGGCACTGGCGGTGAGGAAGTCGCCCACCAGCAGGTCGGGATCGCGGCCCTGCGCGGGCGGCGGCGGACCGGCCGAGGTGGGGGCCCGGTTGATCGTGCCCAATGCCTGCGGCGCGGAGGACTCCGGCAGACTGGCGCAGCCGGTGAGGATCAGCAGCCCGGCCAGGGCGGCCGCGAACACACCACGCGCCTTCGTCATGTCTGTCGGTCTCCGGTCTCGGTCGAGGTCGGCTCGGCATCGGGCCCGTCGGACTCGGCACCGGCCAGCCCGTCGGCCCGCGCACCGGGGTCGGGGGGCGCCACGTCGGTCGCCGGCTCGTCCGGCTCGGCGGGCTCGGACTCGGGCAGCGCGGGGACCTTGCGCAGCATCGGCTCCAGCGCGAGCGGGCTCTGCCCGAGTTTACGGCCACGCACCATCGGCAGCAGCAACCGGAAGCTGGCGCCGACACCAGGGTCACCCCAGGCCTCCAGCCTGCCTTCGTGCAGGTTGGCGTCCTCGACACTGATCGACAGACCCAGACCGGTACCGCCGGAACGGCGCACCCGCGACGGGTCCGAGCGCCAGAAGCGGTTGAACACCAGCTTCTCCTCGCCCGGTCGCAGGCCCACGCCCTGATCGCGCACCACGGTGGCGACCGCGTTGGACTCGGCGTCCCCGCGCATCCGGATGAGCACCGGCTTGCCCTCGCTGTGGTCGATCGCGTTGGCGAGCAGATTGCGCAGCACCCGCTCCACCCGGCGCGGGTCGACCTCGGCGACCACCGGGTCCTCCGGCAGATCGATGACGACCTCGACCCCGGCCTCCTTGGCCAGATGACGCACCGTGGAGATCGCGGCCCGCGCGCACATCCGCACGTCCAGCGACTCCACCTGCAGCTCGGCCACACCGGCGTCGTGCCGGGAGATCTCGAGCAGGTCGTTGAGCAGGCCCTCGAACCGGTCGAGCTCGTTGACCAGCAGCTCGGAGCTGCGGGCCAGCGCCGGATCGAGATCGTCGCTGGAGCCGTGGATGAGGTCGGCGGCCATGCGCACCGTGGTCAGCGGGGTGCGCAGCTCATGGCTGACATCGGAGGTGAAGCGGCGTTGCAGATTACCGAATTCCTCGAGCTGGGTGATCTGGTTGGACAGGCTCTCGGCCATCTCGTTGAACGCCTGCGCCAGGCGGGCCATGTCGTCCTCGCCGCGCACGAGCATGCGTTCCTTGAGCCTGCCGTCGGCGAAGCGGCCCGCGATCCGCGCCGCCGACCGGATCGGCAGCACCACCTGCCGGGTGACCAGCGCGGTGATCGCCGCCAGCAGCACCACGC
>NZ_JBHJWO010000001.1:2552712-5136397 GCF_042266925.1 Nocardia sp. NPDC056064
AGCCGTCGGCGAAGCGGCCCGCGATCCGCGCCGCCGACCGGATCGGCAGCACCACCTGCCGGGTGACCAGCGCGGTGATCGCCGCCAGCAGCACCACGCCACCGATGAGCATCGTGCCGCGCATCAGCGACAGGCTCGACTCCTCGCTGGCCAGCGGGAAGATCAGGTAGATCTCCAGGGTCGCCACCTCGGCGCTGGGGCTGCCGATGATCAGCGCGCGCCCGCGGTAGCCGTCCGGGTCGGCGACGGTGGTGAACTGGTAGGAGACCTGGTTGCGCTGGACGAACCGGCGCAGTTCCGGGGGCACCTCCGAGACCGGGCCGGTGGTGAGTTCCTGCGGCGGGGTGCCGCCGATCATCGCCAGCGCCGAGTTGAAGCTGCCCGCCGCGCCGGTGGACTGGCCGGTGCCACCCCGGCTCGACAGGGCCGCGCGCGCGTCGGCCAGCTGTTGCTGCTGGCTGTTCGCGTCGTGCACGCCCGAGAGCATGTTCTCGATCGTGCTGCGGGCACGATCCATCTCCTCGACGGCCGCGTTGATCTTGGCTTCGAGGAGCCGGTCGGTGATCTGACCGGTGAGCACGACCCCGAGGATCGTGATGACGATCAGCGACAGGGTCAACGTGGACACGATGACCCGCAGTTGCAGCGAGCGCCGCCACAGATGACCGAGGGCGGTCCCGATGGTCTGGAACCAGGCCAGCACCGGGGCCACCCACTGCCGCACCTGCGCGACGGCGGACTGTGCTCGTCCACCCTGCGCCGGATCGCCTGCTGGTAGACGCGGCTGTGAACTCTCGGTCACCGCGGCGCCTCACAGCGACCGATCACGGCGGTCCGGCCTTGTAACCCACACCGCGGACGGTCAGCACGATCTCCGGGTTCTCCGGGTCCTTCTCGACCTTGGCGCGTAGTCGCTGCACGTGCACGTTCACCAGGCGGGTGTCGGCGGCGTGCCGGTATCCCCACACCTGTTCGAGCAGGACCTCGCGGGTGAACACCTGACGCGGCTTGCGCGCCAGCGCGACCAGCAGGTCGAACTCGAGCGGGGTGAGCGAGATCTGCGCGCCGCCGCGGGTCACCTTGTGCGCGGGCACGTCGATGACGATGTCGGCGATGGAGAGCAGCTCGGCGGGCTCGTCCTCGGTACGGCGCAGGCGCGCGCGGACACGGGCGACGAGTTCCTTCGGCTTGAACGGCTTGACGATGTAATCGTCGGCGCCGGACTCCAGACCGAGCACCACGTCGACCGTGTCGGTCTTGGCGGTGAGCATCACGATCGGGACGCCGGAATCGGCCCGTAGCACGCGGCACACGTCGATGCCGTTCATGCCGGGCAGCATCAGGTCCAGCAACACCAGGTCGGGGCGGATCTCCCGCACCGCCGACAGGGCCTGCGTGCCGTCGCCGACCACGTGCGGGTCGAACCCTTCCCCGCGCAAGACGATGGTCAGCATCTCAGCGAGTGCCATATCGTCGTCGACGACCAGAATCTTGGGCTTCATAGTCCTATGTTGTCATCTCCCAGGCCAGGATCGGGCCGCCACGCCATTAATGGTGTGAACCCGTCGCCGTATCCAACCTTATCCGGCAAAGATTTCCGTGCAGAGGGTGAGCAGTGCGGGCCTGTCGTCATCGGATCGGTATGTCCACCACCGGCCGTACCAATCGCGGTCGGCCAGCTCACGATAGACCGCGCCGGTGCGCCGTTGCAGGCCGCCGTCGCGTTCGTAGGCGTCCAGGGCGCGGGCGTCGTCGAGTTCACCACGGCGGCGGGCACGTTCGGCGGCGACCTCGGTGGGTACGTCGAGCAGCACGGTGAGGTCGGCCGGGGGCAGCGCCAGCCTGCCGAACTCCAGATCACCGACCCAGGCGACGATTTCGCCGTCGGCGTCCTGTTCGGCGCGCGCGGCCGAATAGGCGGCGTTGGAGGCCACCCAGCGGTCCAGGATCACGATGTCGTTGGCATCCAACAGGTTCGACAGCTCCGCCGAGGCGGCCGAGCGGTCCAGCGCGAACAGGATGGCCATCGCGTTGATCGAGCCCGCCAGGTCACCGTTGCCGCCGCGCAGCGCCTCGGCGGCCAGGTCGGCGTGCACGGACCGGCCGTACTGCGGGAAGGCCATGCTGCCCGCGCGCAGCCCCTTCGCCGACAATTCGGCGATCAGGCCGTCGATCAGCGTCCGCTTTCCGGCACCGTCGAGGCCCTCCACCGCAATCAGCACGCCCATGACCGGTGAGATTACCCCCTCGGTGAGCCGACGACCCCGCCGACCCGAAGGCCGGCGGGGTCGCGTGCGCGGGGCTCAGTAGCGGTAATGCTCGGGCTTGTACGGGCCCTCCACGTCCACACCGATGTACTCGGCCTGATCCTTGGTGAGCTTGGTCAGCGTGCCGCCGAGGGCCTCGACGTGCACCCTGGCGACCTTCTCGTCGAGGTGCTTGGGCAGCCGGTAGACCTCGTTGTCGTACTGCTCCGGCTTGGTCCACAGCTCGATCTGCGCGATGACCTGGTTGGAGAAGCTGTTCGACATCACGAACGACGGGTGACCGGTCGCGTTGCCCAGGTTGAGCAGGCGACCCTCCGACAGCACGATGATCGCCTTGCCCGAATCGGTGAAGGTCCACTCGTCGACCTGCGGCTTGATGACGATCCGCGTCGCGCCCGAACGCTCGAGGGCGGCCATGTCGATCTCGTTGTCGAAGTGGCCGATGTTGCCCAGGATCGCGTGATCCTTCATCGCCTTCATGTGCTCGAGGGTGATGATGTCCTTGTTGCCCGTCGAGGTGATGACGATGTCGGCCTCGCCGATCGCCTGCTCGACGGTGACCACGTCGTAGCCGTCCATCAGCGCCTGCAGCGCGTTGATCGGGTCGATCTCGGTGACCTGCACGCGCGCGCCCTGGCCGGCCAGCGACTCCGCGCAGCCCTTGCCGACGTCACCGTAACCGGCGATGAGCACCTTCTTGCCACCGATGAGCACGTCGGTGCCGCGGTTGATGCCGTCGATGAGCGAGTGGCGGGTGCCGTACTTGTTGTCGAACTTCGACTTGGTGACCGAGTCGTTGACGTTGATCGCCGGGAACACCAGCTCACCCGCGGCGGCGAACTGGTAGAGCCGCAGCACGCCGGTGGTGGTCTCCTCGGTGACGCCCTTGACCGAGTCGGCGATGACACTCCACTTGGTCTTGTCGGCCTCGATGCTCTGGCGCAGCAGGTTGAGGAACACCTTGTACTCGGCGGAGTGCTCGTCGTCCTCGGGCGGCACCACGCCGGCCTTCTCGAACTGCGCGCCGCGCAGCACGAGCATGGTCGCGTCGCCACCGTCGTCGAGGATCATGTTGGCGGGCTCGTTCGGCCAGGTGAGCATCTGCTCGGCGGCCCACCAGTACTCCTCGAGGGTCTCGCCCTTCCAGGCGAAGACCGGGGTGCCCTTGGGCTCCTCGACGGTGCCGTGCGGCCCGACGACGACCGCGGCGGCGGCGTGGTCCTGGGTGGAGAAGATGTTGCACGAGGCCCAGCGCACTTCCGCACCGAGGGCGACGAGCGTTTCGATCAGGACGGCGGTCTGCACCGTCATGTGCAGCGATCCGGAGATGCGCGCGCCCCGCAGCGGCTGCACATCGTGGTATTCGCGGCGCAGTGCCATCAGGCCGGGCATCTCGTGCTCGGCGAGGCGGATCTCCTTGCGGCCGAATTCGGCCAGCGAGAGATCTGCCACCTTGTAATCGATGCCGTTGCGGACGTCAGCGGTGAGCTCGGTGCGCGCGGGAAGTTCTGAGGTCGTCATCAGCCTCTCCTGGTAGTCAGTACCGAGGCAAGGCTACCGCCTGACGGCGTGCGCGTTCCCCGGTCCTCGCCAGGCCGCGGGTCAGGCCGCGGCGCGGTATCGGGCCAGCAAACGCCGCGGCTTGGCGGGCGCGACATTGGCCAGCGTCAGATCGCCGCCGTAGTGGGCGGCCACCCTGGGGTCCATCACGGCCCGCCACAGCGGCGGGACGGCGGCGAGCAGGATCATCGTCGCGTAGCCGGCGGGCAGCTGCGGTGATTCCTGGCTGCTGCGCAGCGTCTGGTAGCGCCTGCCGGGGTTGGCGTGGTGGTCGCTGTGGCGCTGCAGATGGAACAGGAAGATGTTGGTGACCAGGCGATCGGAGTTCCAGCTGTCGCGCGGGGAGCAGCGTTCCCAGCGCCCGTTGGGCTTGCGTCCGCGCAGCAGTCCGTAGTGCTCGACGTAGTTGACCGTCTCGAGCAGACCCACGCCGACCACGGCCTGCAGCAGCAGCCACGGCAGGATGGCCGGGCCGAAGGCCAGCGTCAGCGAACCGAACAGCACCGCGCTCATCGCCCAGGCCTGCAGGATGTTGTTGCGCGGGCTCCACCAGCCACGACGCTGCCTGCGCAGGCGCGCGCCCTCGAGGTGGATCGCCGAGCGGAAGCCGCCGATCACGCTGCGCGGCAAGAACTCCCACAGCGACTCCCCCAGCCGCGCGCTGGCCGGGTCCTCCGGTGTGGCGACCCGGGCGTGGTGGCCCCGATTGTGCTCGACGAAGAAGTGCCCGTAGGCCGACTGGGCCAGCGCGATCTTCGACAGCAATCTTTCAGCACGCTCCACGCGATGCCCCAATTCGTGGGCCGCGTTGATGCCGATGCCGCTCACGAAGCCGACCGTGGCGGCCAGACCGAGCTTGTCGACGACGTCGAGATCGTCACCGGCCCACATCGCGCAGGCGATACCCAGCCCGATCAGCTGGACCGGCAGGAACAGGTAGGTGCACCACCGGTAGTACCGGTCGGCCGAGAGCGCCTCGTAGTCCTCGTCGCGCGGATTGTTGCCGTCCTCGCCCACGATCCAGTCCAGCACCGGAATGGCGATGAGCACGATGACCGGCCCGATCCACCAGAACACCTCGGCACCGGTGCGGTACACGAGCTGGGAAGGCAACAGCGCGGACGCCGGAGCGATCAACCCTAGAGCCCAGAGATACCGTTTGGGATCACGAAAACCCCCCGGTTTGCCAACCGTTTGCACACCCGCTCCGCTGTAAAAAAGACCATTCGCCGACCGAGTGAAATAGTGACAGACCGTAGGCGCGTTACACAGCGTCAGCTTCCTAAACGTGGTGACGGTTACACAGTGGCGAATCAGAGCTCGTGAGATGTCTCAGTGATCCCGCTCACCGGTTGGGTCCCGGATGCCGCGTACCTGCACGATCGCCTCCACGTACGGACCGAGCAGCGCGCTCATCTCCGCGGGGGCGTCGCGCTCGGGCACGGGCGGATTCGGGATGTAGCTGAGCGCGATGCGCACCAGCGCGTGCGCGAGCACGTCGGCCTCGGTGTCGGTGGCGTCGACCCAGCTGTGCACGAAGACCTCGGCCAGCCGCGCGGTGGCGTGCTCGAGCAGCGGGCCCGCGTCCAGGGTGATCAGGCGCAGCAGGTCCGGCTTCATCTCCCCGGCCAGCAGCGAACGCACCAGCGGGTCGGCGGCCGCGGCCAGGAAGAAGCCGGTCATGCCGACCCGGATGGCGGCGCGGGCGTCGCCGACGTGGGCGTAGAGCGCCTCGCGGACGTGGTCGACGAGCTCGTCGGCCAGCCGCAGGGCATAGGCCTGGGACAGGCCGGAGCGCGAGCCGAACTCGTTGTAGAGCGTCTGCCTGCTGACTCCGGCCCGCGCCGCGACGTCACCGAGGGTGATCTTGGACCAGTCCCGTTCGGTGAGCAGGTCGCGCATGCCGTCCAGTACCGAGGTGCGCAGCAGTTCGCGCGCCGCCTCCTGGTACGGGATGCGCCGACCCGTCCGCGGCGCTCCCACGTTCACGAACGTTCGATCTCGACCATGAAGAAGTCGGACTTGCGGGCACCGCAGTCCGGGCAGGTCCATTCCTCGGGGATGTCGTCCCAGCGGGTGCCGGGGGCGATGCCGTCGTCGGGCCAGCCCTGCGCCTCGTCGTACTCGAAACCACACTGGGCACACTGGTAGAGCTTGTACGGGGTCACTGCGGAACTCCTACTGCCTCGAAGTCGATCTTCTCCCGGACCCCGCAGTCCGGACAGCACCAGTCCTCGGGCACCGAGGCCCACGGCGTGCCTGCCGGAAAACCTTCGCGCGGGGCACCTTTCGTTTCGTCGTAGACATAATCACAGACCGGGCACCGATAAGAACTCATGCCGGATTCTCCGTTCCGTACCGCGCCAGCACCTTGTCGCGATGCCTGGGCTCGATGTTCGCGCGCGTGACGTCGCCGTCGTAGTGCGCGAGGACCCGCTTGTCCATGACCCGGCGCCAGATCGGCGGGAAGTAGCCGATCAGGATCATGCTGGCGTAGCCGCTGGGCAGGTTGGGCGCGCCGTCCCAGCTGCGCAGCGTCTGGTAGCGCCGGGTCGGGTAGGCGTGATGGTCGCTGTGGCGCTGCAGGTGGTAGAGGAAGATGTTGGTGACGATGTGGTCGCTGTTCCAGCTGTGCGTGGGCGCAGGCCGCTCGTAGCGCCCGCTGGGGGTCTTCTGCCGGACCAGGCCGTAGTGCTCGAGGTAGTTCACCGACTCGAGCAGGCTGAAACCGATCACCGCCTGCAGGATCAGGTACGGCAGCACCTCGATGCCGAAGACCGCGATCAGGCCCAGCCACAGCACCACCGACATGGCCCAGGCGTTGAGCACGTCGTTGCGCAACGTCCACGGGCTCTTGTCCAGGCGGGCCAGGCGGTCCTTCTCGAGGTGCCAGGCCGAGCGCAGGCTGCCCCAGACCGTGCGCGGCCAGAACGCCCAGAAGCTCTCGCCGATGCGCGAGCTGGCCGGGTCCTCCGGCGTGGCGACGCGCACGTGGTGGCCGCGGTTGTGCTCGATGTAGAAGTGACCGTAGAAGGACTGGGCCAGCGCGATGCGGGCCAGCCAGCGCTCCAGGTCGACCTTCTTGTGCCCGAGCTCGTGCGCGGTGTTGATGCCGATGCCGCCGATCATGCCGACGCTGATGGCGATGCCGATCTTGTCGACCACATTGGCCCCGCCGGGGAAGCCCAGCCAGTGCAGGTTGTCGGCGGTGATGATGTAGCAGGCGAAGATCAGCGAGGCGTACTGGAACGGCAGGTACAGGTAGGTCAGGTACCGGTAGTACTTGTCGTTCTCCAGGTACTCCATCACCTCGTCGGGCGGATTGTCGCCGTCGGGACCGAAGAACAGGTCGGCCAGCGGGATCACCAGGTAGACCAGCACCGGGCCCAGCCAGAACGGGACCTCGGCCAGCCGATGCCAGCCGAGCTGGTTGAGGCCCCAGATCAGCGGGATCGCGATCGTGAACAGGCCGGTCGGGGCGAACAACCCCCACAGCCAGAGGTAACGCTTGGAATCACGCCACTGCGGCGGCGCGACCCGCTGCTCGGACGTGTTGGCATCGGTCGACATCGTCGTCTCCTTCTGAGGCACATCTCACAGCTGTGATGTGCGTAACTCTCTGTCACAGACGATAGGTCCCGAATTGTCCGGCGTCTAGACAAATCCGCAGATTTGTAAAGTTGCAACGGCGAGATAACGAAAAGACGGTCACGCCCGGGTGGGCGTGACCGTCTTTCGGGTCCGGTCAGCGACCGGTTATGGCAGCAGCAACACGTCCGCGCCGGGCGGTAGCCCGGAGACCGGCCACCAGCGCAGATCCGTCGATTCGGCACTGCGCACCGGCACCGCGCCGGGCGGGGCGACGATCTCGAAGAGCAGGTCCAGATGCCGGGTCGGCACACCGAGCGAGCAGGTGATCGGATGCGCCTGCGCGGCGTAGAGACCGGGGGTGAGCACCAGGTCCGGAATGCCCGACTCCTCGACCGCCTCGCGCAGTGCCGCGTCGGCGACGGTCTCGTCCCCGGGCTCGCAGTGCCCACCCAGCTGGATCCACCGGCCGACCCGGGGGTGCAGGGTCAGCAGCACCTCGGAGCGGTCGTGCGAGAACACGATCGCCGAGGCGGTGATGTGGCCGGGCGCGTGCTCACGCAGGCAGCCCCTCGGGGCCGAGCCGAGGAAGGCGAGCATCGCCTCGCGCAGCGAATTGTCCTGTCGTGCTTCGGGTTTCCACGCGGTGAGCAGCTCGGTCGCCGAGGCGTGCAGCGACTCCGCGCTCACAGCTCCACCAGGCCGGGGCCGGGCGCGCCGACGGTGCGGGGGGTGGGCTCCTCGAGCGGATGACCGATGGCGATGGCGCCCAACGGGTTCCAGTCGGCGGGCAGGCCCAATACCTCGCGGGTGACCTCCGGGGCGAAGATCGTCGAGCCGATCCAGCAGCTGCCCAGACCGTCGGCGGCCAGCGCCACCAGCAGGCCCTGCACGGCCGCGCCGACCGCGACGGTGAACATGGTCTGCTCGGCGGCCTGCCGACGCGCGTCGGGGTAGTCGTGCGCGCCGTCGGGCACGCAGAACGGGATGATCACCTCCGGCGCGTCGGCCAGGATCTGCCCACGCGCCACCCGGCGCTGCACCCGTTCGGGGTCGAGTCCGTCGGCGGTGAGATCGGCCCGCCACTTGTCGGCCATGGCGGCGAGCAGGGCGGCGCGCTTGGCCGGGTCGCGCAACCAGACGAAGCGCACCGGGTGGGTGTGGTGCGGCGCGGGCGCGGTCAGGCCCGCCGCGACGGCGGCCCTGATCCGTTCCGGGTCCACCGGCTCGGCGGCGAAGGCGCGCACCGAACGGCGCAGCGGCACAGCCTCTTTGCGGCCCTTCTCGATCGACTCGGCGGTGCCGAGCCAGAACAGGTCGTCGACGCCGCCGCGCAGCAGCGCCGCCGCGCTCGAGCCGTCGTCGTCGATCGGCAGCCCGCGCACCACGGCCACCGGGACCCCGCCGAGCTTGCCCTTCACCAGGTCGGCCGCGGCGGCCAGTTCGTCGGCGATCGCCACCTGGGTGACGAACAGTTCGTTGCCCTGCCCGTCGACCGCGCCCGCGTAGTCGTGCAGCACCCGCAGGCCCGCGGCGCCGATGGCCGCGTCGATCTGGCCGTTGCGCCAAGCCCGGCCCATGGTGTCGGTGATGACCACCGCCACGTCCACGCCCAGGCGGGTCGCCAGGGCGGCCCGCAGCGCCTTGGCGCTGGCGTCGGGATCGGTGGGCAGCAGCACCAGTTCGCCCTCGGCGACATTGGAGCCGTCGACACCCGAGGCGGCCTGCACGATGCCGAGGCGGTTCTCGGTGATCAGGGTGCGGCCCTTGCGCGCGAGCACGCGCACGGCCTCCTGATCGACGAGCGCGCGCCGGGCGGTGTCGCGTTCCTCGGGGTCGGTCGGCGCGGCCACGATGCGGCCCTCGGCCTTGGACACGATCTTGCTGGTGACCACGAGGACGTCCCCGTCGGCGAGCCACGGTGCCTGTGCCGCAAGGTGTTCGGCGATGTCGTCGCCCGGGCGGAACTCCGGCAACCCGGTGACGGGCAGAATCCGCAGCTCCCCGGCAGCGTGATCTGACGGTGCGCTCATGCCTTCACCCCCGCGAGTTCCAGTGCCGCGCGGGCCATTTCGGCCGTCGCCTCGGGATCGGTCATCAGCAGCGGCACGCTGCGCACCTCCACGCCGGGAACCTCGGCCGTATCGGTGGAGTGCACCAGCCAGCCGTCGAGGATGCCGGTGGCCGAGCGGGCACCGTAGTGGCGGCCGATCGCCTCGGCGGTGGACTCCACCCCGATCACCGACAGGCACTCGTCGGCCATGCCGCGCAACGGCTTTCCGTCGATCACCGGCGCGAGGCCGACGACCTTGGCCTCGGTGGTGCGCAGCGCGCCCCGGATACCGGGCACCGCGAGGATCGCGCCAATGCTCACGACGGGGTTGGACGGGGCCAGCAACACCGCGTCGGCGGAGCTTATGATTTCGGTCACATTCGGTGCCGGAGAGGCTTGTTCGGCGCCGATCGAGGCAAATCCGTGAGTCGGCAGCGCCGCGCGGTAGCGCACCCACCACTCCTGGAAGTGGATCGCGCGACGTTCGCCGGCGTTGTCGGGATCGCTGACGACGACGTGGGTTTCGCATCGATCGTCGGTCGCCGGGATGAGCTTGACGCCCGGCTGCCAGCGGTTGCACAGCGCCTCGGTGACCGCGGAGAGCGGGTATCCGGCGCGCAGCATCTCGGTGCGGATGAGATGGGTGGCGATGTCGCGATCGCCCAGACCGAACCAGTCGGGCTGGGCGTTGTACTTCGCCAGCTCCTCCTTGGCGTGCCAGGTCTCGTTCGCGTGGCCCCAGCCACGCTCGGGATCGATGCCACCGCCGAGGGTGTACATGCAGGTATCGAGGTCGGGACAGATCCGCAGACCGTGCATCCACACGTCGTCGCCGACATTGACGATGGCGGAGATCTCGGCGTCGGGCAGCAGTTGCCGGACGCCCTGGAGGAACCGGGCACCGCCGACGCCGCCGACCAGGACGGCGATCTCGGGCTTGCGCACCGCGTGTTGTGCAGTCACGAGATCACAGCCTAGTGAGTGGCGGCGCGGGGGTGCTCCGGCGCCGAGGAAGAGCGAAGTTGCTGATCATTTGCCACAGCACATAACAAGATCAACACGAAAGGCGGGTCCGGAGTGTAACGGAAGGGTGACGGCGGGTTGACCACGCGTAAGTGCGGCGTGTCTAATCACAGACATGTCATTCCGGTCACCGCGAGAAGGCATAGCGCGGGGGCGTTTGCGAGAGGGTGTTGGCTCGCCGGAGGACAGGTTCGGGGAAGCCCGCGAGACGACATCGCGGTGTTGTGCCGTCGGGGTTCGTATCGGTCCGACGGAAAGAATCATTCTGCGCTAACACATAGTGAGGAGGCGGAACGATGACCGAAGATATGGTCTCGCCGACCGATTCCACAGCAGGCGCAGCTCATGCTGTCTGCGCCGAGGTGAGCTGGCAGGAACCGGACGTGGTCACCGAAGTCGCGGCGCCCCGGCTGAGTCTGGTCGTGACGGGCTTCGACGAAATGTTCGAATCCATCGAAGAGCAGTGGCAGGAACGCGCGCTGTGCGCCCAGACCGATCCCGAGGCGTTCTTCCCCGAGAAGGGCGGCTCGACTCGCGAAGCCAAGCGCATCTGCATGGGCTGTGAAGTACGTGACCAGTGCCTGGAATACGCACTGGCACACGACGAACGCTTCGGCATCTGGGGTGGTCTCTCGGAACGAGAGCGCCGCAGGCTGAAGCGCGGAATCGGTTAGAGAATCGTTCGAAAGTAGACTCTGAGGCCTGGCCCGGAGCACACGCAGGCGCAGTACGTCGGTGTCTCCGGGCGAACGCCCAGCAGTCGCGTCGCAGGTCTTCGACGCCGGCGCGGGTACCACCCAGTACACGCGAGAGAGGCGGACAAGACGATGGCACGCTCCCGGCGTCATTTCCCGGCGCCCACCGCACGATCGGTGACCCGTCGCGGCCGCGGGGTTCGAGGCCCCATGCTCCCGCCGACGGTACCCGCCTGGCGCACCAGGGGGCAGAAGTTCGACCGGCTGGTGCTCGAGGCCTTCGCACCGCTGGACACCCGCTGGCACGACCGGCTCACCAAGCTCGACATCGCCGTCGACGACGTCCCGAAAATCCGTCCGCTGCACCCCGATTCGGTCACCTGGCCGGACGAGGTGGTCGCCGACGGCCCGGTGCCGCTGTCGCGGCTGATTCCCGCCGGAGTCGACCGGCACGGTGCGGCCACCCGAGCCAGGGTGGTGCTGTTCCGCAAACCGCTCGAACTGCGCGCCGCCGACCCCGACGATCTGGTGGAACTGCTGCGCGAGGTGCTCGTCCAGCAGATCGCCACCTACCTCGGTGTAGACCCCGATCTGATCGATCCGGAACCCGAATGAGGGCGTGTCCGTATCCCCTTTTGCGAGCCGGAGGGTTAACCTCGACATCGTGATCCCCATGCGTCGTTGCTGCCGACCCGGCTGCAAGAACCCGGCCGTAGCGACGCTGACGTATGTGTACTCCGACTCGACCGCCGTCGTCGGACCGCTGGCCACCGTCGCCGAACCGCACTCCTGGGATCTGTGCGAAACCCACGCCTGCCGCATCACCGCCCCGAAGGGCTGGGAACTGGTCCGCCACGAAGGCGGCTTCTCCTCGAGCTCCCCCGACGACGACGATCTCACCGCCCTGGCCGAGGCCGTCCGCGAGGCGGGGCTGCGCCGCCGCCCGTCCGACCCGGACCAGCCGGGCTACGCCGAGTCGGCTCCCCCACGCACCGGCCGCACGGGCCGCCGCGGGCACCTACGCGTGCTACCCGATCCGTAGGCCGGGCCCGCGCGAAATGCGCTCGGGTGGGTGCCTGGTCACTATCAGGTCACTGCGCCGTTTAGGGTAGGAGTCATGACGACTGTCGCGCGCTCCAGCGAACTCGTGAACGCCGTGATCAAGGCTTATGACGTCCGCGGGGTGGTGGGCGAACAGATCGACGCGGGGTTCGTCGCCGATGTCGGCGCCTCCTTCGCCCGGCTGATGCGGGCCGAGGGCGCCACCCGGATCGTGATCGGCCACGACATGCGCGAGTCGTCGCCCGAGCTGTCGCGGGCCTTCGCCGACGGCGTACTGGCCCAGGGCCTGGATGTGGTGCACATCGGCCTGGCCTCCACCGACCAGCTCTACTTCGCCTCCGGCAAGCTCGGCTGTCCCGGCGCGATGTTCACCGCCAGCCACAACCCGGCCCGCTACAACGGCATCAAGCTGTGCCGCGCCAACGCGCTGCCGGTGGGCCAGGACACCGGCCTGGCCACCATCTCCGCCGAGATCGTCGCCGGCGTGCCCGCCTACGACGGCGCCCCCGGCACCGCCACCAGCACCGACCTGCTGGCCGACTACGCGAGCTTCCTGCGCGAGCTGGTCGACCTCGACGACATCCGGCCGCTGACCATCGCGGTCGACGCGGGCAACGGCATGGGCGGCCACACCGTCCCCGCGGTGCTCGGCACCCTGGGCCCGGTCACCATCGTGCCGCTGTACTTCGAGCTCGACGGCTCCTTCCCCAACCACGAGGCCAACCCCCTCGATCCGAAGAACCTGGTCGACCTGCAGGCGCTGGTGCGCAGCAGCGGCGCCGACATCGGCCTGGCCTTCGACGGCGACGCCGACCGCTGCTTCGTCGTCGACGAGCGCGGCGAGCCGGTCTCGCCCTCGGCGATCACCGCCCTGGTGGCCCAGCGCGAGCTGGCCAAGGAGCCGGGCGCCACCGTCATCCACAATCTGATCACCTCGCGCGCGGTGCCCGAACTGGTCGAGGAGCTGGGCGGCAAGCCGGTGCGCACCCGGGTGGGCCACTCGTTCATCAAGCAGGAGATGGCGGCCACCGGCGCGGTCTTCGGCGGCGAGCACTCCGCGCACTACTACTTCCGCGATTTCTGGGGTGCCGACTCGGGCATGCTGGCCGCGCTGCACGTGCTGGCCGCCCTCGGCGAGGGACAGCGGCCGGTCTCGGAGCTGATGGCCGCCTACGACGTCTACGCGGCCTCCGGCGAGATCAACTCCACCGTGGCCGACGCCGCCGCACGCACCGAGGCCGTGCTGGCCGCCTTCGCCGACCGCACCGAATCGGTGGACCGGCTCGACGGGGTGACCGTGGACCTGGGCGAGCACGCCTGGTTCAATCTGCGCGCGTCCAACACCGAACCGCTGCTGCGGCTCAATGTCGAGGCCGGATCGCAGGCCGAAGTAAACGCCATCGTGACCGAGATCCTGGGCATCGTCCGCGCTTGATGCGGGAAAATGAAACCAGTGCAGGTGGAATCGCATGGTCGGTCCCGGGAATCTCACCATCGTCGGCGCCTGACTGGAATAGTGGAATCACAGACGACACGGTGCGATGAGGGGAGGTGGACTCGGCGATGATCGCTGGAACACCGGTATTCGACCTCGACGATGCCGCATCGCTGGAGGCGGCCGACACCGGCGGCGCCCTGCGCTCGGCGGCTTCCGGCGGCGCCCAGGTGCGGGCGACGGCGGCCGCGGTCGCCGAGACCGCGCTCACCGAACGCCTGGCCGATCTGCGACCGCGCAGCCTGGTGCTGGTCACCGGGTCGGGACGGGCCGCGCGCGCGGCGGGCCTGCTGGTCGCCACCCTCGGTGACCGGGCCGGGCTGCCGATCGTGCCGGTCACCGCGCTGCCGCCGTGGGTGGGCCCACTCGACGTGGTGCTCGTCGCCGGCGACGACGCGGGCGATCCGCGCCTGATCGACGCCGTGGACCGCGCGCTGCGCCGCAGCGCCGAAGTGGTGGTGGCCGCGCCCAACGAGGGACCGCTGCGCGCGGTCGCCGCGGGTCGCGCCATCGTGCTGGAGCCGCGCGTGCCGGTGCTCGACCACAACCGGCTGCTGCGTTTCCTCGCCGTCGGCATCGCGGTGCTGCGCGCGGTCGACGCCCAGCGCAGCGTGCCCGCCACCCCCGATCTCACCGAACTGGCCGACATGCTCGACGCCGAGGCGCTGCGCGACGGGCCGCACAACGAGGTCTTCCACAATCCCGCCAAGACCCTGGCCGCGCGCATGCACGGCGTGGGCGTGGTCCTGGCCGGTGACTCCCCCGCCGCCGTCGAGCTCGCCGCCCACGGCGCCGAGGTGCTGCTGCAGTCGGCGGGCACGCTGGCCGCGGCCGCCGATCTGGCCGATGCCGTCGCCTCGATCGGCAGGCTCACCGAGGCCGCGGGCACGGCACCGGGCTTCGACCCGCTGTTCCACGACGAGGAACTCGACGGCCCGGCCCCGGTCGACCGGGTGCGGGTGCTGGCGCTGAGCGTGCACCCCGACCAGGCGGCCGCGCGGCGCAAACTGGCGGTCTTCGACGGCGCGGGCGCGGGTCTGGTCGACGCGGATCTGGTGCACGCCGATGTCGACGTGCTGCAATCCCAGCTCGCCGAACCCGGCGTGGCCCCGGCCCAGGAGAGCGCGGCGGCCACCTCCGCCGCCGGTGGCGGGCACGGCAGCGAGATCGAGCAACTGGCCGTGCTGGCGCTGCGCCTGGACATGGCGGCGGCCTATCTCCGACTCCTGGAGGCGCGCGGCGCGACCGCGCCCGGCCCGGACCGATTCCACGACGGGGGACGCTACTAGTGCAGGAACTCGTTGGTGCGCTGCGTTCTTACGCCTGGGGATCGCGCACCGCGCTCGCTCAGCTGTGCGGCCGCCCGGTGCCCTCGGCCCATCCCGAGGCCGAACTCTGGTTCGGGGCGCACCCGGCCGACCCCGCCCACGTGCGGACCGTCGACGGCAAGCTCTCGCTGCTCGAGGTGGTCAGCGCCGACCCGATCCGCGAACTCGGACCGGCCGCGGACACCTTCGGCACCCGGCTGCCGTTCCTGCTGAAGATCCTGGCCGCCGAGGAACCGCTGTCGCTGCAGGCCCACCCCAGTTCGGCGCAGGCCAAGGCGGGCTTCGAACGGGAGAACCGCACCGGGGTGCCGCTGGACTCGCCCATGCGCAACTACCGCGACGACAGCCACAAGCCCGAACTGGTCGTCGCGCTGGACCGGTTCGAGGCACTGGCCGGATTCCGCGACCCGCACCGCACCGTCGAGCTGCTGCGCGCGCTCGCCGTGCCCGGTCTCGACGTCTACGCCGGACTGCTTGCCGCCCAGCCCGATTCGGCCGGGCTGCGCACGCTGTTCACCACCTGGATCACGCTGCCACCCGCGGCGCTGTCCACCCTGCTGCCCGCGGTGCTCGAAGGCTGCGTGCGCTACCTGTCCGGGCGTGGTCCGCGCCCGTTCGCCGCCGAGGTGCGCACGGCGCTGGAACTGGCCGAGGTGTATCCCGGTGACGCGGGCGTCCTGGCCGCGCTGCTGCTCAACCGGCTCACCCTCGAACCCGGCCAGGGCCTGTTCCTCGATGCCGGGAACCTGCACGCCTACCTGCGTGGCGTGGGCGTGGAGATCATGGCCAACTCCGACAATGTGCTGCGCGGCGGGCTCACCCCCAAGCACGTCGACGTGCCGGAACTGCTGCGGGTCCTCGATTTCGAGCCGGTCGACCTGCCGGTGATCGAACCGGAGCCCGGCGCCGACGGCGGGGTGCGGTATCGCACGCCCGCACCGGAATTCGCGCTGTGCCGCTTCGACCTGCCCGCCGACGGCGACGCGGTGGTGCTGGCCGACGCCGGGCCGGGCATCGTGCTGTGCACCGCGGGCACGGTCGAACTGTCCCAGAACGGGCGCACCCTCACCGTCGAGCGCGGCAGCGCGGCCTGGATCTCGGCGACCGACAGCGACATCCGCGCCCGCGCGGTGCGCGGGCCCGCCCAGCTGTTCAACGCCTGCGTGGGCACCGGGCACTGAGCCGGAGCGCGCGGATCGCCGTGCGCCGCCTAGGCTGTTGCGGGCACGAAGGTGTTCAGCGAAGCGGAAGGGCGGGCGGATATGTCGGCTGGTGGTGGTAAGAAGGCGATCATCGCCGCGTTGACGGCCAACGCGGGAATCGCGGTGTCGAAGTTCGTCGGCGCGGCGATCACCGGATCGGCGTCGATGATGGCCGAGGCGGTGCACTCGGTGGCCGACACGGCCAACCAGGGTCTGCTGCTGTTCGGGCAGCGCGCGGCCGCCAAGGACGCCGACGAACTGCACCAGTTCGGCTACGGGCGCAACCGGTACTTCTATTCCTTCGTCGTGGCGCTGGTGCTGTTCACCCTCGGCTCGGTGTACGCGATCTACGAGGGCATCCACAAGATCCAGCATCCCGAGGAGCTGAGTCAGCCGATCGTCGCGATCGTCATCCTGGGCATCGCGATCGGGCTCGAGACCTTCAGCTTCCTCACCGCGGTACGGGAATCCAAGCCGCTCAAGGGGTCCGCGAGCTGGTGGCGGTTCATCCGCAACTCGCGCAGCCCCGAACTGCCGGTGGTGCTGCTCGAGGACACCGGCGCGCTGATCGGTCTGGTCCTGGCCTTCGGCGCGGTGGGGCTCACCGTGGTCACCGACGACCCGATCTACGACGGCATCGGCACCCTGTGCATCGGTGTGCTGCTCGGTCTCATCGCGATCGTGCTGATCGTGGAGATGAAGAGCCTGCTCATCGGCGAGGGCGCCACTCCCGAGCAGGACCGCGCCATCCGCGACAATCTGGTCGACGGCACGCTGATCACCTCGGTGATCCACCTGAAGTCGGAGTACCTGGGACCGGAGGAGATGCTGGTCGCGGCCAAGGTGGCCATCGCGCCGGGGCTCGACATCGCCGGGGTCGCCGAGGCGATCGACGCGGCGGAGATGCGGGTGCGCACGGCGGTGCCGACCGCGCGCCTCATCTATCTCGAGCCCGACCTGTACCGCACGCTGTGACGTCGGCGGCTGGCGCCGCGGGGTTTTCGGCCGACACCGGGGGTGAAGTCGACGGGGCCGTACGGATCGGCGGGTAGCGTCGCCGGGTATGGCGGCGCAGGGCGAAGACAGCGCGATCGCGATCATCGCGGCGCTGGCGGCGAACACCGGGATCATGATCGCGAAGTTCGTCGGGGCGTTCATCACGGGGTCGTCGTCGATGCTGGCCGAGGCGGTGCACTCGGTGGCCGACACCGGCAACGAGGCGCTGCTGCTGGTCGGGCGCAAGCGGGCCGGTCAGCCCGCCGACGCGCTGCACCCGTTCGGGTATTCGCGCAACCGGTACTTCTATTCGTTCGTCGTGGCGCTGGTGCTGTTCACCATGGGCTGCCTGTTCGCGGTGAACGAGGCGATCCACAAGATCCGGTTCCCCGAGCAGCTGGAATCGCCGACGGTGGCGATCGTGATCCTGCTGGTGTCGATGGTGCTCGAGGGCGCCAGTTTCCGGACCGCGCGCAGGCAGTCGGCTCCGCTCAAGGGCAAGCACTCGTGGTGGCATTTCATCCGCAACACCCGCAATCCGGAACTGCCGGTGGTGCTGCTCGAGGACGCGGGCGCGCTGCTGGGCCTGGTGTTCGCGCTGGCCGGGGTCGGGCTGACCATGGCGACCGACAATCCCGTGTGGGACGGGATCGGCACCCTGTGCATCGGCCTGCTGCTCGGGTGCAATGCCATCGTGCTGATCGTCGAGACCAAGAGCCTGCTCATCGGTGAGGGCGCGACGGCCAAGGAGGACGCCGCGATTCGCGCCGCGCTGCTGGCCGATCCGCGGATCGTGCGGGTCATCCGGATGCAGACCCAGTACCTCGGGCCCAGCGACATGCTGGTCAACGCCAAGATCGCGTTGCGGCCGGAGCTGGATATCGCCGAGGTGGGCGCGGCGCTCGATGCCGCCGACGAGCGGGTTCACGCGGCGGTACCCACCACCGGCACGGTCTATCTGGAGCCGGACATGATCCGGCCGGGCAGCCGGCCGGACCGTGATCAGCGGTGATACGAGGGTGTCGCGCCGCGCAGGAGGTCGAGCGGGTCGGTGACGATACCGAAGCGCGTGCGTAGGACGTGCCCGGCCGCGTGCAGGCCGGACATGCCGTGCACGCCGGGGCCGGGTGGCGTCGAGGACGAACACAGGTAGCTGCCCGGGATCGGGGTGGCGTAGGGGTTCCAGCGGGCCAATGGGCGGAAGGCGGTCTGGCGCAGGGTCATCGCGCCCGCGGAGATGTCACCGCCGACATAGTTGGCGTTGTGGGCGGGCATGAAGGCGGCAGGCCGCACATGGGTGGCCAGGATCAGGTCGCGGAAGCCGGGGGCGAAGCGTTCGACCTGGGCGATGACGGTCTCGCTGATATCGCGGTCGGAACCGTTGGGCACGTGGGCGTAGGTGTAGAAGGTGTGCTGACCGGCGGGGGCCCTGGTGTCGTCGACCACGCCCGGCTGGATGGCCAGGACGTAGGGGCGGTCGGCGAATCGTCCTGCGGCGACCTGCCGTTCGGCCGTCATCGCCTCGGCGCGGGTACCGACCAGGTGCAGCGTGCCCGCCAGCTCGGCGCCGGGCGCGGCCCAGGGCACCGGGCCCGACAGCGCGAAGTCCACCTTGCAGGCGGCGCCGCCGTAGCGGAACCGGCCCAGGCGGTGGCGGTAGCGCTCGGGGAGACGGTCACCGGCGATGCGCAGGAATTCGGCGGGCGAGGTGTCGAACAGCACCGCGCGGGCCGTGGCGAGTTCGGCGAAATCGTCGACCCGGTGACCGGTGACGACCTCGCCGCCGAGCCGTTCCAGTTCCGCGATCAGCGCGTTCGGGATCGCCTGGCTGCCGCCGCGCGGGATCACCCAGCCGCCCACGTGCGCGAGGGTGCCCAGCAGCAGGGCTGCGCCGACCGCGGGCAGCGCGCGCGGCACGGTGATGGCGTGCGTGGCGACACCGGTCAGCAGCGCGGGCGCGACCTGCTCGTGAAAACGGTTGTTCCACAGCGGCGATCCCTGCTCCAGCAGCCGCAGCCCGAAGCGCACGCCGGTGGGTATCCGCAGCGGCGGATGCCGCAGATCCGACATGGCCAGCTCGACCACGTCGGGCCAGTGCTCGATCAGCGGGGCGAACAGCGAGCGCCAGGCGGGACCGTCGCGGCCGAGGTCGGCGACCGTGGATTCCAGGTTGCGCCAGGCCAATCCGGCGATGCCGCCGTCGAGCGGGTGGGCGTAGGAGACCGTGGGCGCGAGCAGGTCGACGCCGTGCGCGGCCAGGTCGAAGGCGCGGAAGAACGGGGACGCCAGCGCCATCGGGTGCGCGCCCGCGCAGACATCGTGGTGGAACCCGGGCAGCGTGAGTTCGGCGGTGCGCGAACCACCGCCGGCCTGGTCCTGGGCCTCGAGCACCCGCACCGAGAGCCCGGCCCTGGCCGCGATCACCGCGGCGGCCAAGCCGTTCGGGCCGGAGCCGACTACTACGACCTCCGCCATCGATGTCCTCCCAGCTCGACGGTTCTGTTGCCTCCAACGTACGCGGGCCGGGCGTGCGCGCCGACGCGATGGTGGTCACTGGGCAGGGTCACCGCGTGGCGGCTCAGCTCAATGAGCTCCACATGTCGACCAGCAGTTCGATGCGGCGTTCGCGGAGTTCCGGGCGCAACCGGCCGGAGCGGTCCAGGGTGACCAGGCCGTGCAGGGCGCTCCAGGCGTCCTCGGTGCGGGCGCCGAGTTCGTCGCCCTCGGCGGTGCCGCGGAACATCGCCTCCATGGCGGCGAAGGCGTCGCGCAGCGGCTGGGGGGCGTCCAGGCCGAAGGTGAGGTCGGTGGTGAGCACGAACATGGCGTCGTAGCGGGCGGGGTCGGCGTCGGCGAAGTCGAGGTAGGCGCGGGCGATGTTGTCGATCACCTCGCGGGGGGTGCGCGCGACGTCGTGGGCGCGGCGCAGCGCGAGGGTGAGTTCGACGCAGCCCTCGATCGCGACGGCGCCGACGATGGCGGCCTTGCCCGCGAAGTGGCTGTAGAGCACGGGCTGGCTGTATTCGATCCGCTCGGCGAGCTTGCGGATCGTGACGGCGTCCCAGCCGTCGGCGGCGGACAGCTCCCTGGCCGCGTCGACGATCGCCTGCCGCCGCTGGGCGCGGTCCCGTTCCTTGCGCGTCTGCGTACTCATGCTCGAAATTCTAGCAAAGCTAGACAGGAGATTCGGAGCGCGCTATCGTTCCTTTCGACACCTAGCGACGCTAGATTTTCGAGCACAACAATTGAAGCCAGGAGCACCCCATGAACGTCTCCCGTATCGCCACCGTCCTGTCCGTGATCGGCGCGGCCTTCATCCTCTATATCGGTCTGAGCTACCTGATCACCCCGGAGACCATCGCCCCCGGCTTCGGCCTGCCCACCTGGCCCGAAGGCGAGGCGTCGGCGTTCCTGAACCTCAAGGGCGTGCGCGACACCGTCAGCGGCCTGCTGATCCTGGCGCTGCTGGCCGCCCGCCAGCGCTTCGCGCTCGGCATCGTGACGCTGGTGATCGCGCTCGTGCCGCTCGGCGACATGATCACCGTGCTGAGCTGGCACGGGTCCACGGCCGCCGCCCTGGGTGTGCACGGGTTCACCGCGCTGCTGGTCGCCCTCACCGGCGGTCTGCTGCTGCTGGAACACCGGGGCGTCACCGCCGAACGCCCGGTCGCCCTGGCGATGTGACTCCGGCGACTCCCGGGCAGCAAGGCCCCGCGATCATCGCGGGGCCTTTCGCCGTTATCGGGGTGAAGGTCGCCGCACAACACAACCAGTCGGTAGGGTCGCGTTTCTGGAACATCGAGGAACGAGGTCGGACGCACGATGCGACGAGGACGGCTGTCGCTCGCTGGGCAGGCCTTCGTCTGGCAGCTGGTGGTGCTGGCACTGATGATCGGCACGGGGACCGTGCTGGCGGTGCTCGACGCGCGCCACGACCACGATGTGGCGACGACACTGCAGGTCCGCGACGTGGCGGTGACCGTGGCCCGCTCCCCCTCCACGCTGGCCGCGGTGAACTCCCCCTACCCGAGCGGGCTGCTGCAACCGACCACCGAACGCATCCGCGCCGACACCGGCATGGACTTCATCGTGGTGATGGCCCCGGACCGCACCCGCTTCACCCACACCACCCCGGAGATGATCGGCAGACCCTTCGTCGGCAATATCGACAAGGCGCTGGCCGGGCAGACCTTCACCGAGACCTTCACCGGCACCCTGGGCCCCTCGATCCGCGCGGTCACGCCCGTCCTGGACAACGGCAAGGTGGTGGCGCTGGTCTCGGCGGGGGTGACCCGCGCCAAGATCGGCACGCAGGTGGCCTCGCAGGTGCCGGTCATCCTGGGGGTCTCCGCGGCGGGGCTCGCGCTGGCGGCGTTCTCGTCGTTCCTGCTCAGCCGCAGGCTGCGGCGCCAGACCCACGGCCTGGCGCCGGAGGAACTGCGCGCGCTCTACGAACACCACGACGCGGTGCTGCACTCGGTGCACGAGGGGCTGGTGGTCTTCGGGGCCGAGCTCGGGCCCGCCGAGGTGGTCAACGATCAGGCCCGCACGCTGCTGGATCTGCCCGACGGCCCGGTGCACCGCAGCGACCTGCCGGTCTCGCTACAGCAGATGCGCTGGGGCGTGGTGCGCGACGAGACGCACGTGACCACCGACCGGGTCCTGCTGGTGAACCAGGACGTCGTGAGCTGGGAGGGCAAGGCCATCGGCACCGTGCTCACCATCCGCGACCAGACCGAGCTGCGCGCGGTGCTCGGCGAGCTCGACTCGGTGCGCGGGTTCGCCGAATCGCTGCGCGCGCAGGCCCACGAGGCGGCCAACCGGCTGCACACCGTGGTGACCATGGTGGAACTGGGCAAACCCGAGGAAGCCGTCGCCTTCGCCACCGCCGAGCTGAAGCTGTCGCAGGTACTCATCGACCGGCTGCTGGCCGCGGTCGGTGACGCGGCGCTGGCCGCGCTGCTGCTCGGCAAGGTCGACCAGGCCGCCGAGCGCGGGGTCGGCCTGGCCATCACCGAGGACACCGCGCTGGACTCCACCGATCCGCTCTCCGCCCAGGAGACCGTCACCCTGGTCGGCAATCTGATCGACAATGCCATCGACGCCGCGGCGGGCACCGTGGACAAGCGGGTGGCGGTGTCGGTGCATCACCACGACGGCGACCTGGTCGTGCGCGTCGCCGACAGCGGACCGGGCATGTCGGCCCACATGTTCGTGCGGGCCGCCGAACGCGGCTACACCACGAAATCCGACCACGCCGGGCTGGGCCTGGCGCTGGTGCACCGCCTCGTCGACCGGCACGGCGGCGCCATCACCACCACGGCCGCACCACACAGCGCGGTCATCGTTCGTATTCCGTTGAGGGAGAAGCCATGATCCGCGTCCTGATCGTCGAGGACGAGCCGTTGATCGCGCAGGCCCACCGGGCCTATCTCGAACGGCTCGACGGTTTCGTCACCGGCGGGGTCGCCCACACCGGCCGCGACGCGCTCGCGCTGGCGGCCGAGGCGATCGACGCGGACAAGCCGTTCCACCTGGTGCTCATGGACATCGGCCTGCCCGACATCAGCGGGCTGGAGGTAGCCGCGGCGCTCAACGCCCTGCAACCGCGCCCGGACGTCATCGCGATCACCTCCGCCCGCGAGCTGACCATGGTCCGCAACGCGGTGGCCCACGGCGTGGTGCTGTATCTGCTCAAGCCGTTCACCTTCGCCGCCTTCCGCGAGAAGCTGGAACGCTACCGCGATTTCGACACCGCGCTGCCCGCGGGCGAGGCGGCGCTGTCGCAGTACGACATCGACCGGGCCCTCGGCGCGCTACGCACCGCCGACCAGCGCGCGGGTGCGCCCAAGGGCGTCGTGCAGCACACGCTGGAGGAGGTGTCGCGGGCCGTCCGCTCGGCCGAGTCCGGCATCACCGCCACCGACGCGGCCGCGGTCGTCGGCGTCTCCCGGATCACCGCCTGGCGGTATCTGGAGAAGCTGGCCGATGACGGATTGGCCGAGCGCCGTGCGGATTACGGCCGCGCGGGCAGGCCGAAGACCCGCTACCGCTGGCGCGCGGGGGCATAGCTCATCCTCGGTGCGCGGCGCCCGCCAGGTCGTCGGGGGCGGTGGTGCGGGCGATGGGTCCCAGGTCGACCGGCATGTGTTCGAAACCGTGCAGGGTGAACAGGTTTCGGCGGGTGGGCTCGCCGCGCAGCCGCAGGTCCGGATAGCGCTCGTAGAGGGCGCGCAGGGCGTGGACCGCTTCCATTCTGGCCAGGCTGGCACCGAGGCAGGAGTGGATGCCGCTGCTGAAGGCCACGTGGTCCTTGGCATTGGGGCGGGTGATGTCGAAGCGGTGCGGGTCGCCGAAGACGGCCGGGTCGCGGTTGGCTCCGGCCAGCGACAGGATGACCGTGCTGTCGGCCCGCACGCGCACGCCGTCGATCTCCACATCCTCGAGTGTCTGGCGGGCGGTGGTCTGCACGGGCGGATCGAAGCGCAGCGTCTCCTCCACCACCGCGGGCCACAGGTCGGGGTCGGCCTGGGCCAGGGCGAGCTGGTCGGGATACGCCGACAGGGCCGCGATGGCGTTGCCGATCAGGTTCACCGTGGTCTCGAACCCGGCGCCCATCAGCAGGCTGGCGCTGGCCTGCAACTCGGGCAGGCTCAGGTCGCCGGAGGTGACCAGGGTGGACAGGATGTCCTCGCCCGGCCGCTCGCGCAGTTTGGCGATGTGGGCGGCGAGGTAGTCGTCCATGGACTCGATGGCGGCCAGGGCGGTGCGGTAGGTGCGCCAGGAGGTGCCGATGTCGAGCAGCGGGGTGACCCGGTCGCCCCAGCGCAGGAACAGCTCGCGGTCGGTGGCGGGGAAACCGAGCATCTCGGCGATGATCGCGATGGGCACCCTGGCCGCGAAATCGGTGATCAGGTCGACCGAGCCGTGCGACGGCATGGCGTCGAGCAGTTCGGCGGTGACCACCTCCACCCGATCCCGCAGCCGGGCGATGGCGCGCGGGGTGAAGGCCGAGGCCACCGGCTTGCGCATCCGGGTGTGCTCGGGTGGGTCGAGCACCAGCATCGAGGGCGGCTCCACCGGATTGGGCGGAACCGCCACGCGGTCGGCGAGCCCCTTCCACGGCGGCGGGACGTCCTGGGTGATCGCGGGGCGTACGCCGAAGCGGTTGTCGCGCAGGATGGCCCGCACCTGGGCGTGCTCGAAGGTGACATACGCCAGCGGGGTCCGGCGCAGGCCGCCCTCGGCGCGCAACTCGTCGATCAGCGGATAGGGGTCGTGCAGGCCCTGCTCACCGCTGAGCAGAATCGCGAACGGATCGCGGCGCCACGAGCGCCAGCGCAGGATGGCACGGGGCGCCCCGTGCTCGGCCGACCATCGCCACCAGTACCGCGGAATCATCGCCACCCCTTTGTGCCGCCGTGTCGAACGTGTCATTCACGGTACCGGCACCCTGTGACACACGACACGTCCCACGGAAGGAGCCCGGCCTATACCTGGGTAGGAGAGAGGGCGCCGGGCGTGGCCGGAGCGGTCAGCGCTGCACCGTGACCCGTTCGGTCGAGACGCGATGGGCCACCGCGGCGGGATCGGGATTGACCACCTGCACCAGCGACGCCCCCGCGGACAGCACCGCGAGGTAACCGTCGACCAGTTCCTCGACCGTCTCCCACGGCGTACTCGACAGCACCCGGTCCCCGGCCGCGATGCCCTGCAGCTGCGCCGATCTGCGGGCCGCGTCGAGCACCTCGCCGACCGAGAGCCCGTCGAGGGCGGCCCGGAAACCACCGGGGCGGAACTGATCACCGTGCACCCGCACCGCGGTCGCGAAATCGGTGACGCCGGGCGGCAGATCGCGCACGGGGGTGCCCATGGCGTCCAGCGACAGCACCGCCACCTCGCCGACCCCGTCGGCGTCGTCGAGCCGGTCGGGAGTGACCAGGGCAAGGTCGGCGTCGGGATCGGGGGTGAGCACCACCTCGGTCCCGGCCCACCAGCAGCCCAGCAGCACCGCGGCGGTCTGCCAGTGCGCGGGCAGCAGCACCGCGACCCTGGCGCCGGGGCTGAGCGCGAACTCGTCGCGCAGCAGGTTGGCGGTCTTGGCCGCCCAGTTGGCCAGGGTGAGGCCGGACAGCTCGATCCTGGCGCCGGTCGCGTCGTCGTACCAGGTGACGCGCGGGCCCGCGGGGTCGCGTTCGAGGATCGGGTCGAGGAGCGTGTCGGTCAGCGTCGAATTCGGCTCACGCATGGATCAATTCACACATTTCGGTCCGTTCTGGCCTGCGTCGATCGGCGGGGCGGGCGGTACCGGCGTCGCGGTCGCCGTGGACGAGGAGTCGAGGTCGAACATGCTCGCCGCGTTCGAGCCGGGACCAGAGTAGTCGCTCGCCAGGACAACGCTCACCGTATCCGCCGACAGCGACGAATCCGCGACGACGGTGAGACCACCGAGCGCCTCGGCCACCGCGGCGGCCTTCGGATCGGCGGTGTCGGCGGCGAGCACTCGGCTCGAGGTCACGCTGCCACCGGTGTAGTTACCCACGGTGCCCTCGGTGAAACCCTTCCCGGTGAGCGCGCTCGACACCTTGCCCGCCAGGCCGGTGGCGCCACCGGCGTTGTAGACGCTGACCGTCACCGTCGACGGATCGATCTTCGGCGTCTCCGCCGCGGCCTCCTTCTCCTCCCCGACCAGGCCGCTCACATACGCCTGCACCTTCTTCGGTTCCACCCGCACCACCGACTCACCCGCCGGGGTCATGCTGTTGAGGTCGGCCACCGGGATGGTCTCGAATTCCACCTTGCCGCCGGACAGGTCCTTGAGCTGCTGCAGGAAGGCCAGCACGTCCCAGTCCTCGTCGAGCACCACCGTGCGCCCGACCGCCTCGCTGATATCGCTGAGCTTGCCCGGATTGGCCAGCACCTTGGCATTGAGCAACTGCCCGACCAGCTGGGCCATGAACACCTGCTGGCGCACGATGCGATCGATGTCACCGCGCTGCAGCCCGTGGCGCTGGCGCACGAAACTCAGGGCCTGCTGCCCGTCGAGGCGCTGGGACCCGGCGGGGAAGTCGGCGCCCGACATCGGTTCGTCCACCGCCTCGTTCAGGCACACCTCGACACCGCCGACGGCATCGGTGAGCAGCACGAACCCCAGCAGGCTGACCTCGGCGTAGTGGTCGACGGTGATGCCGGTGAGGGTGGCCACCGACTTGATCAGCGCCGTGCGGCCCGCCTTGGTCGACTCCCGTTCGGCCTCGGCCTCGGAGCTGCCGTCGGCCAGCAGCTTCGCGCGTTCGGTCTCCTTGGTGGCGCCGTAGGCGGAGTTGATCTTGGCCTTGCCCTGGCCCGGCACGTCGACGTAGGAGTCGCGCGGAATGGAGATGGCGGTGGCCGAGCGCCCGTCGTTGGGCACCCGGACCAGCACGATGGTGTCGGTGTTGGTGCCCACCTCGTCACCGGCGTGCAGCATGTTGCGCTCGGCGGTGGTCAGCGGGTTGCCGTGCGCGTCGGTGCGGCTGTCGACGCCGACGAGCAGGATGTCGACCGCGCCGTCGCGTTCGCCGCCGAGCCCGAGGCCGCCGATGCGATCGATGTTGGCGACGAGGTTGTCGACACTGCGCCAGGCGAATCCGGTGAGTGCCAGGACCAGCACGGCCGAGATCGCCACCATGAGTTTGGCCGGACCGACAGCACCCATCGGGGTGCTGACCGCTGGCGGCCGTGTCGACTCTCGCACTCGCGCATCCTCTCGACGAACTCCCCGCACAACCCCTTCGCCCGGCAGCCATCACAGGCTAACCAACAGTTACCACAGCCGGGCCCAACCGCAGGTGCTCCGGCGTGCCAGACTTGCCGCGTGAACGCCGATTTCCCCGACCCCGCCCGCCTGATCGTAACCGGCGCGCGCGGTCTGCTGGGGCGAGAAATCCTGCGACTGGCACCGTCGGCCGAGGGCTTCGGCCGCGCCGAACTCGACATCACCGACCGGGCAGCGGTCGACGCCGTGCTGGCCCCGGGCGCGGTGGTGCTCAACTGCGCGGCCTACACCGCCGTCGACGCCGCCGAGACCGACCGCGAGGCCGCCTTCGCCGCCAATGCCACCGGCCCGGCCGTGCTGGCCGCGGCCTGCGCCGACGCGGGGGCCCGGCTCATCCACGTCTCCACCGACTACGTCTTCCCCGGCACCGCCCACGCCCCCTACGAACCCGGCGACCCCACCGGCCCCGCCACCGTCTACGGCGCCTCGAAGCTGGCGGGCGAGCAGGCCGTGCTCGCGTATACGGGCACCCAGGTGGTGCGCACCGCGTGGGTGTACTCCGGTGTCGAGGGGGATTTCGTCGCGACCATGCGCGGGCTCGAACGCGAACGCGAGACCGTCACCGTGGTGAACGACCAGCTCGGCTCGCCGACGAGCGCCGCCGATCTGGCCGCCGCGCTGCTGGAACTGAGCACCCGACCGGACTCCCCGCGTGTGCTGCACGCCACCAATTCCGGCGCCGCGACCTGGTTCGACCTGGCCGTCGCCGTGTTCACCGACCTCGGCGCCGACCCCGCCCGGGTGCTGCCCTGCGACTCCGCCGCCTTCCCCAGACCCGCACCGCGCCCGCCCTATTCGGTGCTGTCCCCCGCCGCCTGGAACGCGGCCGGGCTCACCCCGCTGCGGTCCTGGCGTTGCGCACTCACCGCCACACTGCGCGAGTTGTCCGACTAGGCTCCGCAGTCGTGAACGCAGCCGAAGCAGCCGATTCTCCAGCCCCCGCGAGCCTCGCGGTCGTCACGGTGACCTATTCACCGGGCGAGCACCTCGAGCACTTCATCACCACCCTGGCCGACGCCACCAGCGAGAAGCCGCAGGTGATCCTGGCCGACAACGGGTCCACCGACGGTGTGCCCGAGCTGGTCGCCGAGGCCAACGCGCACGTGCGGCTGCTGCGCACCGGCGGCAATATCGGCTACGGCGGTGCCATCAACCGGGCCGTGGCCGAGATCGATCCGTCGGTCGAGTTCGTCATCCTGGCCAACCCGGACATCCGCTGGGGCGTGGATTCCATCGACATCATGCTCGAGGCCGCCAGGCGCTGGCCGCGCGCGGGCGCGATCGGGCCGATGGTGCGTGAGCCGGACGGCAGCGTCTATCCCTCGGCGCGCCGGGTGCCGGGCCTCGCCGACGGCGCGGGCCACGCGATCCTGGGCACGATCTGGCCGAAGAACCCCTGGTCGGTGCGGTATCGCCAGGAGAACGAGCAGGTCTCCGAGCGGATCGTGGGCTGGCTGTCGGGCTCGTGCCTGCTGGTGCGCCGGGCCGCCTTCGACACCATCGACGGCTTCGACTCGCGCTACTTCATGTACATGGAGGACGTGGACTTCGGTGACCGCATGGGCAAGGCCGGCTGGCACAATGTGTTCGTCCCGGACGCCGAGGTGACCCACGCCAAGGGCCACGCCGCGGGCAAGCACCCGGAGATCATGCTCCCGGCCCATCACGCCAGCGCCTACCGCTTCCAGGCCGACCGGCATCCGCACTGGTGGCAGGCCCCGTTGCGGGGTGCGTTGCGGGCCGGACTTGCGGTTCGCTCCCGGATTGCGGTTCGATCGGCGCTGCGCGAGAAAGCGCGCACCGGCGCCTGAGACAGGGTGCCGTCACTGTGAACAGGGGAAACTCGATGGCAGGCAACTCAGGCACCGACGCGGTCATCCTCGTCGGCGGACAGGGCACGCGGCTGCGTCCGCTCACCCTCTCGGCGCCCAAGCCGATGCTGCCGACGGCCGGGCTGCCCTTCCTGACCCACCTGCTGGCCCGCATCGCCGAGGCCGGGATCACCCACGTGGTGCTGGGCACCTCGTTCAAGGCCGAGGTCTTCGAGGAGCACTTCGGTGACGGCGCCGAGCTCGGGCTCGAGATCGAGTACGTCACCGAGACCGAGCCCCTCGGGACCGGTGGCGGCATCCGCAATGTGCTGCCCAAGCTGCGCGCCGACAATGTGATGGTCTTCAACGGTGACGTGCTCGGCGGCACCGATCTGGGCGCGATCCTCGACACCCACGAGAAGTCGAACGCCGACGTCACGCTGCATCTGGTCCGGGTCAGCGACCCGCGCGCCTTCGGCTGTGTGCCCACCGACGCCGACGGGCGGGTCACCGCGTTCCTGGAGAAGACCCAGGACCCGCCGACCGATCAGATCAACGCGGGCTGCTACGTGTTCCGCCGCGAGTACATCGAGAAGATCCCGTCCGGTCGCCCGGTGTCGGTGGAGCGCGAGGTCTTCCCCGCGCTGCTGGCCGAGGGCGCCCGGGTGCAGGGCCACGTCGACGCCTCCTACTGGCGTGACATGGGCACCCCGGAGGACTTCGTGCGCGGCTCGGCCGACCTGGTGCGCGGCATCGCCCCCTCCCCCGCCCTGCCGGGTCAGCGCGGCGAATCGCTGGTGCACCCCGGCGCGGGTGTCGCGCCCGGCGCGCTGCTCATCGGCGGCACCGTGGTCGGCCGGGGTGCCGAGATCGGCGCCGGTGCCCGCCTCGACGGCGCGGTCATCTTCGACGGCGCCGTCGTCGAAGCCGGCGCCACCGTCGAACGCTCCATCGTCGGCTTCGGCGCCCGCATCGGCCCCCGCGCCCTGGTCCGCGACGGCGTCATCGGCGACGGCGCCCAGGTGGGCGCCCGCTGCGAACTGCTGCGCGGCGCCCGGGTGTGGCCGGGCGTGGAGATTCCCGACGGCGGCATCCGCTTCTCGACCGACGTGTAGGTCAGCTGAAGCCGACCGCCTGGTCTCCCCAGGCCGAGTGCAGGTCGGCGTCGGGGTTGTCGACTACGCGGTCGATGGTGTCGATGAGCAGGGTGGTGCGGGCGGCCGGGCGGTAGTGCGGCCAGTGTTTGGAGCCGTCGAGGGCGGCGGGGACGCCGTGTTCGGCGAAGGCCAGCCAGCGGCGTTGCATGCGGCCCGAGACGGCGACGGAGGCTTTGCGGCCGCCGAGCCAGAAGGTCGGGTCGTGGTTGAGGGTGCCGAAATTGCCGAAGACATAGGGCAATTCGGTGGCGTGGCCCGCGCCGACGCGGGCCGCCTTGAGCATCGGGGTGGCGTAGTCGAAGCGGTACATCCAGGTCGGTGAGTGCTGGGCGTGCGCCTCGGCCACCCAGGCCGCGGGCATCCGGAACGCCGCGTCGGTCGACATGGCCAGCGCGCCCCTGGTCTTCGCCAGATGCGGGTAGGCGGAGGTGATCTCGGCGATCCGCTCCGGTGACATCTCCGGATGCGAGGCGGCCACATCGCGCAGCATGGCGTTCACCGCGTCGGGCGTCACCGGCATGATCGGTGAGCGCAGCACCCGGAACAGCGACGCCTCGTCGCGATTGGTGCCGATCAGCAGCGGCACCCGATGCGAACGTCCCTGCTGGAAGCGGTCGATCGGATACCCGGGCAGCAGATCCCCGTCGACCACCGGCGCGGCCGCCAGCCTGCCCGGTTCCCGGGTGGGCACCTCGTCCAGCAGCACGGCCCCGATCTCGACGAGCCGTTCGACCGGCAGTTCCAGCAGCTGCCGCGCCTGCCCCGCGCCGAGTTCGAGCAGCTCGAGATAGCGCTGGGCGACCACGGCCGCGCGCTCCTGCCCGAACACCGTGGTGGCGGGCGGGCTCTGGGCGATCGCCTGGTGGAACAGCCCGGACGCGGCGGGCGAGGTGAGCAGCGCGGTCACACAACCCGCGCCGGAGGACTCACCGAAGACGGTCACATTGCCCGGGTCGCCCCCGAAGGCGGCGATGTTGTCGCGGACCCAGGCCAGCGCGGCGAGCTGATCGCGCAGGCCGAGATTCGGGGTGAACTCCTCGCCGAAGCAGGACAGGTCGAGGAACCCGAACACGCCCAGCCGGTAGTTGACCGACACCACGACCACCTCGCCCGCCTCGGCGAGTCTGCGACCGTCGTAGATGGTCTGCGCGGCGGTGCCCAGGCAGTAGGCGCCGCCGTGCAGCCAGACCATCACGGGCCGGGGTTCGTCGTCGCTGGGCTCGGGGCGCGGCGACCAGACGTTGACCCACAGGCAGTCCTCGCCCATCCGCAGGTCGGAGTCCACCGGCACCATCGCGCCCATGGCCTGCGGGGCGATCTCGCCGAAGACCGCGCAGTCGCGCACGCCGTCCCAGGGCTCGGGCGGGCGGGGCGGCGCGAAGCGGTGTGGTCCGGCGGGTGGGGCGGCGTAGGGGATGCTGCGCCACACCGCGACCGGCCCGTCCCAGATCCCGCGGACGATTCCGTCCTGTGTGCGCGCCACCGGTTCGGCCTCGGGTGCCCGCACCTCGGGCTCGATCTCGGGCTGAATGCTCATCGCACACCTCCTAGCCGGTGCGACCGCACGGGGTGCCTGGGTATTAGCTCCGCGGGTCACAGCACCTGGTGACTCACTACGAGCGTACGTGCGCGGGACCCGAATGCGCCCGCAACGCGGCATTCCCGCAGGTAACTGTTACTCCACGCAACACCGGTGAAACCGGCCGACCGACGTTTTCCGGCCCCCACGACCGGAAAACCGGCTGCCGCCCGGAGCACCCCCTCCGGACGGCAGCCGACTCCACGCCGGTTAGCTGGAAATGCGCTGCGGTTCGTCGCCGACGTAGGCGGCCCACAATCGCCGATACGGGCCGTCCGTCGCCAGCAGTTCGGCATGGGTGCCCACCTGCACCAGCGCCCCCGACCCGACCACCGCGATCAGGTCGGCGTCGGCCGCGGTGGCCAGCCGGTGCGCCACCACGATGGTGGTGCGGCCGGTGGTCAGCACGTCGACGGCGGCACGCACCCTGGCCTCGGTCGCCAGGTCCAGCGACGCGGTCGCCTCGTCCAGGATGAGGATGTCCGGGTCGACGAGCTGGGCCCTGGCCAGCGCGAGCAGCTGGCGCTGCCCCGCCGACAGGCTGCGCCCGTGCGCGCCGATGGGCTGGTAGTAGCCGTGTTCGAGCGCGGCGATCATCTCGTGCGCGCCGACGGCCCGCGCGGCCCACTCGATCTCGGCGGGTTCGGCCTCCGGACGCCCGTAGGCGATGGCCTCGCGCACGGTGTCACCGAAGAGGAACGGTTCCTGCGGCACCACGCCGAGCCGTTTGCGGAACTCCCGCAGCCGGAACCGCCGGATGTCGACCCCGTCGACGAGCACCGCGCCCTCGGTCGGGTCGTAGAACCGCGCGAGCAGCTTGACCAGCGTCGACTTGCCCGCTCCCGTCTCCCCGACCAGCGCGACCTTCTGGCCGGGCTCGATGCGCAGGTCGAGTCCGTCGAGCACGGTCTTGGTCCGCGCGGCGTAGCCGAAGCTCACCGAGCGCAGTTCGACCGCGCCGTCGAGGCGGGTCACCGGCAGCGGATCGTCGGCCTCCGGCGTGTCGACGGGGGTGCGCAGCAGTTCGCCGATGCGGTCGACGCCGACCACCGCCTGCTGGTAGCTGTCGAAGACCTGCGAGAGCTGCTGGATCGGGGCGAACAGCAGCTCGATGTAGAGCAGGAAGGCGATGAGCGTGCCCGCGGTGAGCAGGTCCTCACGCACCTGGTGCACGCCCACGGCGAGCACCGCGGCGGTGGCGATCACCGACATCAGCTCGATGCACGGGAAGAACACCGCCATCAGCACCTGCGAGCGCAGCCGCGCCGTGCGATAGGCCCAGGACCGGCGCTCGAACTCGGTCTGGTTGACCGCCTCACGGCGGAACGCCTGGGTGACGGTGATGTTGTCGACGTTCTCCTGCAGATAGGCGTTGACCGCGCTGACCCGCTCCCTGGCCAGGTTGTAGGCGGGCACCGAGGCCCGCCGGAAGGCCACCGTCGCCACCGCGAGCACCGGCAGCAGCACCAGCACCACCACGGCCAGCCCGGCATCGATCACCAGCAGCGCGGTGACCACGCCGGCGATGGTGACGGTGCTGGTCAGCGCGGTGGCCAGGCCGGTCTGCAGGAAGGCCGACAAGCCGTCCACATCGGTGGTCATCCTGGTCATGATCCGGCCGCCGAGCTCGCGCTCGTAGTACTGCAGGCCCAGGCGTTGCAGATGGGCGAAGGTCTTCACGCGCAACCCGTAGAGCAGCCGCTCACCCGCCCGCCCGGTGACGCGCACCTGGGCCACACTGATCGCCCAGTCGATCACCACCACCACGATCGCCAGCGCCGCCGCCCCCAGCACCACATCGCGCGCCCCGGCCAGCACCCCGTGGTCGATGCCGTAGCGCACCAGGAACGGGATCAGCACCTGGGCGACGGCGTCCAGACCGACCAGTCCCAGCCCGGCCAGCAGCGGCCAGGTGAACGGGCGCAGCAGCCGCGACAGCGAGAAGGCGGTATCGGGGGTGTGCGAGAACGACTCGTCGACCTCCGGTTCGCCGGACACCGGCGGGAGCTTGTCGAGCAGGGCGACGATGTCACCGCTGGGCGGCGCACTGGCCATCATGCCGCCGCCCGCACCACCACCGGGCCCGGCGGGCGCACCCGCGGAGCGACGGGCGAACGCCTTGGCCAGGTGTTCCATGGTGCGCTCGTCGTCCTGGTCGACCTCCGGGGCCACCCACAGTTCCTCGGTCGCCACGCGGGCCGTGTCACGCTGCGGATCGGCACCGATCCCGACCACCTCGGGCGGGGTGAACAGCGCGCGGAACAGCTCGCCGGAGTGTTGCAGTTCGCGCAGGGTGCCCAGTTCGGCGACCCGGCCGCCGTCGAGGACGGCCACCCGGTCGGCCAGCGCGAGCGTCGAGATGCGGTGCGCCACCACGATGGTGGTGCGCTGGCGCAGTTCGGCGCCGATGCGCTGGTAGATCAGTTCCTCGACCTGGGCGTCGATGGCGGAGGTGGCGTCGTCGAGCACCAGCACCGGCGCGTCGGTGAGCAGGGCGCGGGCCAGGGCGATGCGCTGGCGCTGCCCGCCCGAGAGCCGTTGCCCGCGTTCGCCGATGGTGGTGTCGAGCCCGTCGGGCAGGGCGGCGACGAACTCGTCGGCCGCGGCCAGATACAGCGCGTGCCGGACCTGCTCGTCGGTGGCCTCGGGCCTGCCGTAGGCGACATTGGCGCGGATCGAGTCGGCCATCAGGTGGGTGTCCTCGAAGACCATCGCCACCTTGGCCCGTGGATCGGGCAGCTCGCGCAGGTCGACGCCGTCGAAACGCACCGCGCCGGAGTCCGGGTCGAGCAGGGCGGGCAGCAGGGAGACCAGGATGGTCTTGCCGCTGCCCGCGCCGCCCGCGATGGCGACGGTCTCGCCGGACCCGATCCGCAGGTCGAGCCGGTCGAGGATGGGGGTGTCGTCGAAACCGAAGGTGACCGCGTCGAATTCGATCGACGGCGGCGCGGCGGTCACGGTGTCGTCCGGCTCGCTCCGGTCACCCACGGGCGGTGTGCCGGTGGCGGGCGCCTCGATCACCTCGCGCACCCGGTCCAGTGACGCCTTGCCCTGCTGACTCACGGTGAGCAGCATCGAGAACTGCCGCACCGGGCCAACGAACGCGCTCAGGTAGGTCATGAACGCGAGGAAGGTGCCCAGCGTGATGGACTGGCGCAGCGCGAGCAGCCCGCCGACGATCAGGACCAGCGCCTGCCCGGCCGCCGGGATCGCCTGCACGAGCGGGGTGAACCGGCTGGTGATCCGGGCCACCCGCAACCGCGACCGGTACAGCGTGCGCGCGCTGTCACCGAGCTGGTCGAGTTCGTAGCGTTCCTGCCCGAAGCCCTTCACCACCCGCACGCCCGCGACCGCGGCCTCGACCCGCATGGCCACCTCGGCCGCGCGGGCCTGGGCGTCCCAGTTGGCCGGGAACAGCTGACGCTGACTGCGCCGGGTGACGATCCACAGCACCGGCAGCACCAGCAGCGCGATCACCGTCAGCGCCGGCGACATCACCGTCATCAGCACCAGCACCGCGGCCAGCAGCGCCACATTGCCCGCGATCATCGGGATGAGCTGCAGGAACATCTGGATCAGCGTCACATCGGTGATCGCCCGGCTCACCACCTGCCCGGTGCGCAGCTGGGCCTGCTCGCGCCCGTCGAGGCGCAGCAGCGCCGCGAACAGGTCACGGCGCAGGTCGTGCTGCACCCCGAGCGAGAGTTCCGAGGACGCCACCCGCCGCGCGTAGGACGCCGCGAACCGCGCCCCGCCGAGCACCAGCAGCACCACCACCCACGGCGCCACCGAGGCGGCGGTGGCGCTGAGGGTGTCGACCACATGGCGCACCACCAGCGGCAGCGCCGCGGTGAGCAGCGCCGCCGCCAGCGCACCGGCGTAGCTGACGATCACCAGCCGCCGGTGCTCGAGACAGCGCGCGACCAGGTAGCGGATCCAATCCGATCTCATCGGGCGGCCACGAGCGCGTCCGCGGTGTCGAATTGGTTGGCGGGCCGGGCGAGGCCGTAGTGGCCGCGCAGGGTGGTCTCGGTGTACTCGGTGCGGAACAGGCCGCGCTCCTGCAGGATCGGGACCACCTCGTCGACGAAACGTTCCAGCCCCGAGGGCAGTACGGCGGGCATGATGTTGAACCCGTCGGCCGCGCCCTGGCGGAACCAGTCCTCGATGGCGTCGGCGACCTGCACCGCGGTGCCCGCGAAGGTGCGGTGGCCACGGCCGCCGCCCAGGCGCGCGATCAGCTCGCGCAGCGTGAGCCGTTCGCGCCGGGCCAGATTCACGATGAGGGTGAAGCGGCTCTTGGCGCCCTCGATGTCGTCCTCGGTGGGCAGGTCCTCGGGCAGTTCGCTGTCGAGATCGAGTTCGTCGATGGGCAGTTTGAACCGGTCGGCGAGCTGCTTGCGCGCGTATTCCGGCGAGATCAGGCGAGCCAGTTCGGCATCGAGCGCCTTGGCCTCCTCCTCGGTGTCACCGATGATCGGCACGATGCCGGGCAGGATCTTGATCGTCTCCGGATCGCGACCCGCGGCGACGGTGCGCGCCTTGAGGTCGGTGTAGAACGCCTTGGCGTCCTCGAGGGTCTGCTGCGCGGTGAACACCGCCTCGGCGTAGCGGGCGGCGAACTCCTTGCCGTCCTCCGAGGAACCCGCCTGCACCAGCAGCGGATAGCCCTGCGGGGAGCGCGGCACGTTCAGTGGGCCGTCGACGCGGAAGTGCTCGCCGTGGTGCAGGATCTTGCGCACCTTGGAGGCGTCGGTGTGGATGCCGAGTTCCTTGTCGGCGAGCACGGCGTCGTCGTCCCAGCTGTCCCACAGCTTGGTGGCGACCTCGACGAACTCCGCGGCCTTCTCGTAGCGCAGCTTGTGTTCGGGGGTGTCGTCGAGGCCGAAGTTGCGCGCGGCGTCCCCGCCCGCGGTGGTGACGATGTTCCAGCCGGCCCGGCCGTTGCTGGCCCAGTCCACCGAGGAGAACCGGCGGGCCAGGTTGTAGGGGTCGTTGTAGCTGGTGGACGCGGTGGCGATGAGGCCGATCCGGCTGGTCTGCACGGCCACCGCCGTGAGGATCACCGTGGGCTCGAGCTTGCCGCTGGGCCTGCGGCCCGGATCGCCCATCAGCACGGGGCTGTCGGCGAAGAAGATCGAATCGAGTTTGCCGCGCTCGGCGGTCTGCGCGAGCTTGACGTAGTAGTCGATGTCGGTGTGCGCGTGCGGGTCGCTCTCGGGCAGCCGCCAGGCCGCCTCGTGATGACCGACCGACATCAGGAACGCGTTGAGGTGCAGGTGTTTCTCGGACATGGGTTTGCCTTTCGGGCCGCGTCGTCGCCGGATCAGGCGACGGTGGCGGGTTCGAGGATGACGTCGTCGGCGACACCGAGCGCGGTGAGCAGGGTGCGCCGGACGCGCTGGAAGGCGGGCAGGCTCGCATCGCGGCCGCCGGGCAGGTCGACGAGGGTGTCCACCGACAACTTTCCCTCGTCGAGCACGATCACCCGGTCGGCCAGCGCGACCGCCTCGTCGACATCGTGGGTGACCAGCAGCACGGTCGGCCGGTGCCGGGCGATCAGATCGCGCAGCAGCGCGTGCATCTTGATGCGGGTCAGCGCGTCGAGCGCGCCGAAGGGTTCGTCGGCCAGCAGCAGGTCGGGCTCGCCGACCAGCGAGCGTGCCAGCGAGACCCGCTGCTGTTCACCGCCGGACAGTTCGCTGGGCCAGGCCCGTTCGCGCCCGGCCAGCCCGACCTCGGCGAGCACCTGTTCGGCGGCGGTGCGCCGGGTGCGCGGCTGCCCGTAGAGCACATTGGGCAGTACCCGCTGCCAGGGCAGCAGCCGCGAATCCTGGAATACCACCGAGGTTTTCGCGGGGACGCGCAGCGTGCCGCTGCCGTCGACGTCGTAGTCGAGTCCGGCCAGGGCCCGCAGCAGCGTGCTCTTGCCCGACCCGCTGCGCCCGAGCAGGGCCACGAACTGGCCCGCCGGAATGGTCAGGTCGATCGAGTCGAGCACCGTGCGCTCACCGAAGCGGCGGGTCAGCCCGCGCACGGCCACCCCGGCGACCTTGGTCGCGTTCACCCCGCGATCGTGCGTCGCCATGACAGCACCTTTCGTTCCAGCAGCCGGATCGCCGAGTCCGAGACCAGGCCGAAGACGCCGTAGACCACCAGGCCGACCAGGATCACGTCGGCCTGTCCGTAGTTCTGGGCGTTGGTCATCATCTTGCCGAGGCCGTCGGTCGCGTTGACCGTCTCGACCACGATCAGCACCAGCCACGCGCTGGTCACCGAGAGCCGCAGGCCCAGGAAGAAGCCGGGCAGCGAGCCGGGGATCACCACGCTGCGGATGAACTCCGCCCGCGAAACCCCCTGCACCTCGGACAGTTCCACCAGTTTCTGGTCGATCGTGGTGAGCGAGGCGTGGGTCTGGATGTACATGTGCACGATCACGCCGAGGGTGATGAGCACGACCTTGAACTGCTCGCCGATGCCCAGCCACAGGATCATCAGCGGGATCAGGCCCAGGGTCGGGATGGCCCGCTTGATCTGCACCGGGCCGTCGATGATCGACTCACCGAACCGCGACAACCCGGCGATCACCGCGAGGGTGGTGCCGATGAGCACGCCGATGACCAGGCCGAGCATGGCGCGTTGCAGCGAGACACCGAGATTGGCCAGCAGCGGGCCGTTCACCGTGAGGTCCCAGCCGGTCTGCAGCACCGTCCACGGGGCGGAGAGTTTGCGCGGGTCGATCAGCCCGAACAGGGCGCCACCGGCCCAGGCGGCGAGGATCAGCGCCACGCCGAGCAGGCGGGCGGCGGGCACGGCCTTGCGCAGACCCAGCCTGCGCAGGGTGCGGCGTTCGACGAAGCCGTCGTCGGCGGGCGCGACGCCCGGCGCGGCGGCACGGGGCAGGGCGATGGTCATCACGCCCCCTTGTTGCGGTACGGCGCCGACACCGCGTCGTAGGCGATCTTCTCGAAGCGCCGGTCGAACAGCTGCTCGGCGTCGAACGACTTACCGAAGAATCCGGCGCTCGTCACCAGCTCGATCGTTTCCTGTTCCCAGGCGATCGCCTCGTCCCATTTCTCCGGGAAATACGGCTTTTCCACCGTGGTCAGAATGCGTTTGCCGTCGGCCACCGACACCGACTGGTCCTTCACGTAGTACGCGTCGATCCATTCGTCGGGATGTTCCCAGGCCCATACTTCGCCGCGCGCCCAGAATTTCACGAATTCGGCGACGGCCGCGACCTTGCTCTCGTCGCGCAGCACCGAGGTGGGCGCCCACAGCACGCTCAGCGCGTCGACCGCCGGGGTGGCGACCGCGGTCGCGCCCTCGGAGGCGTACTTGTCGAGGTACTTGGTGATGGTCGGCTCGCTCAGCGGGGCGACGTCGATCTCCTTGGCCTGCAGCGCGGTGAGGAACTTCGGGCCGGTGATCTCCACCAGCTGCACCTCGTCGGTGCGGATGCCCGCGGCCTTGAGCGTGCGCAGCACCACCAGCCCCTGCGCCTGGCCGGGCGAGAAGGCGATCTTCTTGCCGCGCAGGTCGGCGAGGGTGTTGATGCCGGAACCGGGCGCGGTGGCCAGCTTGTACAGCGGGGTCGTGCGCACCTTGACGCCGACGATCTTGGCGTCGAAACCCGTGGCGTGGGCGTGGATCGGCGGGATGCCCGCGTTGGTGGCCAGGTCGACCGACCCGCCGCGGAAAGCCTGGATCACATCGGGTCCGGCGGAGACCGCGGGCCACGACGACACGGTGAACGGCAGCTTGCCCAGCTCGCCGGAGGCCTCCAGCGCGACGCGCGCGTTGTTGGCCGCGATGGTCAGCGAGACACCGGGCGGAACGGCGGTGGGCAGCGGGGCGGTGAGCGCGGAGTCGTCTTCCTCGCCGGTCGCGCAGGACACCGCCAGCAGCGAGGTGGCCGCGGCGAGCAGAGCTATTCGTCGAATGGTTTTGCGCATGATGATTTCTCGGATCGAATCGATGGAATGGTGCGATAAGAATTCGAACCGCGACAACACCGCGAACCCGGAATTTCCCGGACGTCGCCGGTGTGCATTTCGTTCATGCCGACAACTGTCGCTTTCCGGGCCCATTCCGGTCAATATTCGACCGCCTTAAAATAACCACGAATCAAACCGCCTGCGCGGCGACCGTCCCCAGCGGGTCACGGAACAGCTCGTGCAGCACCACGCCGGCGGCCGACATCACCAGCACCCGCCCGGGAAAAGCCGATTCGACGATCACCTCGGCCGGGTCGGCCCCGATCACCGAATGCGCGCGCACCGCGTCGTCGTAGGCCTCGCGCAGGCCCGGTATCAGCCCGAAGCCGCGATCCACCAGAACCAGGGCCTCCGGGTCGAGCAGGTCGATCAGGGCCGCCGCGACCGCGCCCATGGCCGCGGCGCGTTCGAGGAAGCAGGCGCGTTCGGGTCCGCCCGCGGCGGCGGCCGCGACCAGTTCGGGGACCGTGGCGTGCTGCCCACCCGCCTTGATCAGCAGGGCCTGATCGCCCAGGTCGGCCAGATCGGTGGCAGGATCGGCTGTCGCACTGAGCAACCGGGCCACCGACCCGGCCCCGGAGTGCGGGCCGTAGTGCACCCGGCCATGCACGGCGAAGGCGGCGTCGATGACATTGCCCACGAACAGCACGATCGAACTGGCCGTCTCGCGCAGATGACCGTAGAGCTGCTCGGCGTGCATGAGCGCGCGGGTGTGGCTGTCCACGCTCACCGGCAGACCGGTCCGGGCGGCGAAGTACTCGCGCACCGGGATGTCGCGCCAGCGCAGGTAGGAGTGGTCGATGACGGAGCCGGTGGTGGTGTCGACGCGGCCACCGATCGCCACGCCGAGACCACGGATACGCCTGCTGTCGTCGAGGCCCTCGGCCACGGCCCTGACCCGCTCGATGGCGGTGTCGAGGATGTCGTAGGGGGCCAGCGTGCGGTGCGGGAGCTGTTCGGTGTGCAGCACGGTGCCCGCGATGTCGACCACCGCGACGGTGCTCTGCGCGGCCGCGATGTGCACCGCCAGCACCACATTGCCCGCGCTGTCGAGCGCGATCGGGCTGTGCGGGCGCCCCACACCGCCGGGTCCCGCGGTCTCCGGCAGTTCCACCAGCAGACCGGCCTCGAGCAGCGCGCGGCTCTGGCAGGTCACCGTCGCCGGGGACACTCCGGCCCGTTTGGCCACGATGCTGCGCGGCGCCGAGCCCAGTGCGAGCACCGCCTGTAAGACCGCCCCCGCACTGCTGTTCGTCATGTGCCACACCTCGCCGTCACTCGTGACCGATCACGGTACGGAGCGCGGCGGGCGCGGCGAAGGCTTCAGCGCAGGGTGATCCCAACCCGGGCGGTGCCTACACTGGGCCGATGCCGAACTACAGCTTCCGGTGCCGCTCCTGCGGCGACACGTTCGAGGTCAGCCGTCCGATGGCGCGGTCGTCGGACCCGGCGTCGTGTCCGGCCGGGCACGACGACACGGTCAAACTGCTCACCACCTTCGCGGCCGTGGGACGCGGTTCGGCGCCTGCCCCGGCCCCGCGGCCCACCGGCGGCGGTTGCTGTGGTGGAGGCGGGTGCTGCTGAGGCCCGTGGTCAGTCGCGGCGGTCGCTGTGGCCGAGGTCGCGGTCGGGGGCGATGCGGTCGCGCACGCGCTGCTTGAGGACGGCGATCTCGGGAAAACCGCCGTCGGCCTTGCGTTCCCACAGCTGTTCGCCGTCGAGGGTGATGCGGAAGATCCCGCCCTCGCCGGGGATCAGCGCGACTTCACCGAGGTCGGTGGCGAAGGTGCTCAGCAGTTCCTGCGCCATCCAGCTCGCGCGCAACAGCCAGCGGCATTGGGTGCAGTATTCGATCGCGATCCGGGGCATGGGTGCAGTATCCCCCGCGTCAGCTCTGGAACGTGCCGTCCAGGTACACCCAGGCGCCGTCGACCCGGACGAACGTGCTCACCTCGTGCAGGGATTCACGCGCGCCGTCGAGCCGGTAGTGGGCGATGAATTCGACGGTGCCGTTGTCGTCGAAGGGCCCGCCCCGCTCGGTCCGGACGACCTCGAGGAACAGCCAGCGCTGCCCCGCGTCGAGTTCCAGCGTGGCGGGCCGGGTGTTCGGATGCCAGGTCCGCAGCAGGTAGTCCACGTCGCCGACCACGAAGGCGGTGTAGCGCGAGCGCATCAGCGTCTCGGCCGTCGGGGCCGCCCGCTCACCGGCCAGGATCGGCCCACAGCACAGGTCGAACGGTTCGCCGCGACGGCACGGACACGGTTTCGGATCAGCCACGGCGCTCATCCTGCCGGACCGCGACGGCGGCGGCCGACCGGCCTCAGCCGAACGGCTGGTGTGCCAGCGGGACGAGCGCGAGGGCGGCGGCCAGGGCGGCGGTCTGCTCGCGCCAGCGGCTCAGGTCGGTGACACCGGGCGCCATCTCGTAGTCGAGGTGGTGGGCCGCGCGCGACAGGGCCGCCCACAGCGCGCCGACCTGTCCGGCGGTCTCGGGTCCGGCGTAGACGCGCAGCGCGAGCAACTGTGCGCGCATCGGGCAGCGCATGAGTTCCGGGGCGATCTGCGCCCACAACTCGTCGACCGCCTGCTCGAGCGCCAGCCGCAGAATCCACGCCACCGCGCGCGACCACACCCCGCCCGCGTCCGGCACCGCCCCCGTCAGCAGGTGCTCGGCCGCGGCGAGCCGCTCTTCCACCGAAGGCCGCCGCGTGAACTTCGCCCGTGCGGGCCTGCCCCGCCGATTCACGAGCGGGTGAGGGTCGGTTCGTGGGCGCGCAGCCAGGTGATGAAACGTTCGGTGTCGCTGATCAATTCGCGCATCGGACGGTCGATCGGCACGTGCGCGCCCGCTGTCGCGTCGCGCAGGACACCGACCAGCCAGCGGCCACCGACCGCGCTGAGGTGCTTGTTGAGATCGTCGACGCGGGCGCCGGGGCCCATGATGGCCAGGGTGATCATGGCGCGGGTGGTGTGCGCGTTGCGCACGCGGCGTTCCACCTCGGCGTGATCGAGGCCGCGGGCGAGCAGTTCGTGGCGGGCCTTGGCCAGCCCGGCCGCCTCGATCGCCGAACGGCAGCAGGTGGCGACCAGTTCGTCGGCGATGGCGGGCGGCAGCTGGGGTGTGCGCACCAGCGAGCGGGCGTCGTCGAGATAGCGGCGCACCGGGTCACCGGTGACCCGCACCTCCACCAGTGAGCGGTCACGGCGCTGCACCTCGAGCACCGTGGCGTCGAGTTGCATGCGCCGCACCGCCTCGGCCAGCCGCTCGTCGTGGGTGAACACCACCACCTGCCGGGCCACGGCCACCTCGGCGAGTACCCGCGCGAGCCCGTCGACCTTGGCGGGGTCCATCGCCTGCACCGGGTCGTCGATCATCACGAAGCGGAAAGGACTGTGCGCCACCGTCGCCCGCGGCAGGAACAGCGAGAGCCCCAGCGCGTGCAGCTCCCCCTGACTCATCACACCCAGCGCCGCGCCGTCCACCTCGTCGACGGTCACATCCAGCAGTACCCGCCGCGCCGTCCCCGCGCTGCCCTGCAACCGGATCGCGCCCAGCTCCACATTGCTCTGCTGGCGCAGCGTGCTCCACACCCACCGCGCGGTGCTCTCCAACGGCCGCATCCGCTCCCCGCGAATGGTCGCCGTCGCCGACTTGAGCCACTCGGCCGCCTTCTTCACCACCCGCAACTCCCCCGCGTCGGCCGAGACCGCCCGCGCGGGATCGAGCCACGCGAGAATCCGCGGCACCAGCGGCGACCACACCGCATCGAGCCGCTCGAGTTCGCCGCGCGCCTGCTCGTGCAGTGCGGCCAGCTCCGCGGCGAGCGCGGTGAAGGTGTCACGCACCCGTTCGGCGAAGTCGTCCCCGGGGTCCGCCGTCGCGAGCGCGGCCCATGCCGCCCACCTGCGCCGCACCACTTCTGCGTGGTCTGTGGTCGGCGCGGTGATGGCCAGTTCCGGTGGGACCGGGGTCGGGAGGGCCCGGGTGGCGGTGAGGGCGGTGTCGAATTCGGCGCGGGCCGCGCGCAGGGCGGTGAGTTGCTCGCGGCGGTGGGTGATTTCGGCGTCGGCGGCGGTGAGCCAGGCGGTGTCGAGATCGCCGCGGCCGCAGACCGGGCAGGGGCAGGTGCCGGTCGCGGTGGCGTGGGCGCGGGCACGGGTGAGCAGGTCCAGGACGCGCAGGTCGGCTTCGGCGTCGGTGGTGGCGTGCCGGGCCAGATCGGCGCCCGCCTCGGCGAGGCGATCGGTGGTGGCGGCGACCAGGGCCGGGTCGGGCAGGGCAGGCCGCAACAGCGCGCGCAGCTCGTCGGCACCCAGTGCCGGGCCGCTGACCTCGGCGGCCACCGCGTCGAGGTCGGGGTCGGGGGCGCGCAGGAGTTCGGCGACGCGGCGGGCGCGGTCGTCGTCGACCTCGGCGAGCTCGGCGAGCAGGTCGGCGCGGGACTGCCGCGAATCCTTCACGGCGCGTTCGAGTTCAAGTTTGCGCAGGCGGATGCGTTCGGCGGCCGCGGCCAGGTCGTCGAGGCCGAGCAGGCGGTGCAGCGCGTCGAACAGGTCGCTCGGTTTGCCGTCGACCAGGGCGCCGAGCTCGCTGTAGGACAGGAACGGGCGGTACAGCTCGAGATGCCTGCGCCGCGCGCGCGGGTCGATCGGCCGCGGTGCGGCCTCGCCCCGGCGTTCGGTCCAGCGCGCGTCGGACAGGTCGGTGCCGGGCGCCCAGTACGTCGCGATGGTGCGGTCGGGTTCGTCACCCGCGGTGAGCAGATCCACCTCGATCCGGGCCAGGTCGGGTTCGTGCAGGTTGCGCCAGCCTTCGCGCCAGGCCGTGGACCGCCCGTCCCAGCGGCGATTTCCCCCGGTCAGCGCGAATTCGGCGGCCTCGGCGAAGCTGGACTTGCCGCTGCCGTTGCGGCCGACCACCAGGGTGAGACCCGGGCCGGGATTCAGCCGCAGGGTGGCCGTGGGCCCGATGCCGCGGAAGCCGTGCACCGTGATCGCGCGCAGGAACACGCCGGTGTCGCCCGCCTCCCCGGCGGGCTGTTCACCGTCGAGCTCGGTGAGCGCGGCGAGCACGCATTCGGCGACCCGGTCCTCCACAGCCGGATCGGCGGCGAGCTCGCGCGCGACCACCTCGGCGATCCGATCGGAGCACACTACCGACAACCCCCTTCGCGCCCGCGCGCAACGCGGCGACCAGGTTGCCCGGGCGCCGTGACCCTGCCCGGAACGCTACCCGATCGCCGGGCGTTCGCCCAGGGGATGCCTTGGGCCCCAGCGAATCTGCCCGCGGGAGTGGAATGGCCATCGCGGAGCCGCGGCGGGCCCTCGATGTCCACCCCTCGCCCACCCCGGCGGGCAGCTCGATGAGGTGCTCACACCCGCGATACGCTCCCTCGAGCGGAGCGGGTGGTCCGGGCGAGCCGAACAGGTCAGAATGCCAGACATTGCTGTTCATGGCAAGTGCGGTCGCGCGAATCTGCCATCGCACCAACGTTTTCCAGCGGTTTCCGTGCTCGGACCGAAAGTTGTCGGTGTGCTGCGGTAGATATTTCGGCGACACAGAACGGGGGAACCGATGACCGAAGCGCAGACACCGTGGACCGAGGATCAGGTCCGCGCGCTGGCACCCGACGCGAGCTCGCTGACTGCCGCCCGCAAGCTGGCGGGTCGCTGGCGCGAGACCGGCACCGCGTCGAACGCGGTGTGGGGGCTGTGCCAGGGCAGCGGCTCCAAGCCGTATCAGACCATCGTCGATCTGGCCGGTCCCGCGTACAAGTGCTCGTGCCCGAGCCGCAAGTTCCCCTGCAAGCACGCCCTGTCGCTGCTGCTCACCTGGGCCGGCGGCGCGGTGCCCGCGGCGGCGGACCCGGCGGATTTCGCGGCGCAGTGGCTGGCGGGCCGGGCGGCGAAGGCGGCCGCGCCCGCCGCGCCCAAGGCCGCGAAGGTTCCGTCGGAGGCAACCGCCGAGCAACGGCGCGCCCGGGTGTCGGCGGGCCTCACCGAGCTCGACGTGTGGCTCACCGATCAGATCCGCACGGGCCTGGCCCAGGCCGACCGCTCGTTCGCGGCCTACGAGGCCATCGCGGCCCGGATGGTGGACGCGCAGGCGCCGCGCATCGCCGAGGCCCTGCGCAGGCTGCCCGCCGCGGTGGTCACCACCGAACACTGGCCCGAGGTGCTGCTGCGCGAGTACGCCCGCCTGCATCTGCTGGTGCAGGCGCATCGCTCGCTGGACGCGCTGCCCGAACCGCTGCGGGCGGGCGTGCGCACCCAGGTCGGCTATCCGGTGCAGGCCGAGTCGGTGCTGGCCGAGCCCGCGGTGCGCGACCGCTGGTCGGTGCTGGGGATGCGCGTCAGCGAGGAGCAACGCCTGCACACGCGCCGCACCTGGCTGCGTGGACGCTCCAGCGGTCGCTGGGCCGTGCTGGTGGAGCACTCCTTCGGCACCCCGAACTTCACCGGTGAGGTGCCCGCGCCGGGCAGCGAGGTCGACGCCGATCTGCACTACTACCCCGGTCCCGTGCCGCTGCGCGCGCAGTGGGGCACCCGGCACGGCGCGCCGGAACCGTTCACCACCGTGCCCGCCGTCGGCGGCACCGGCATCGACGACGCGCTCGACGCCTACGCCGCCGCGCTGGGCGCCGACCCGTGGCTGCGGGGCCTGCCCGCCGTCCTGGCCGACGTGGTCCCCGTGCTCGACGAGCGCGGCTGGCAGCTCGTCGACGCCGACGGGGTGGCGCTGCCGCTGCCCGCCGGCGTGCATCCGTGGCGTTTGGTCGCGGTGGCGGGCGGTCATCCGGTGACGGTGACCGGCGAGTGGGGTGCCAACGGATTCGATCCGGTCTCGGTGCTGGCCGTCGGCCAGATCACCGACCTGGAGACCGAGTTCCCCACCGTCACCACCACGACTCCCGAACTGGCCGAACTGGTCTCGGTGGCGCTGATGGGCACCGCCCGGCGCGGTGTCGACGGCATCACGCTGGACTCCGCGGTGACCACCGCTGTCCCCCAGCGCGCCGGCGAACCCGCGACGCGCCTGCTCGACACCGCCGCTCTCCAGGACCTCTACCTGCGCGCGGGCCGTCTGCCCGGCACCGCCCCCAGACCCGCTCCCGCCGTGGACGACCCGCGTCCCGTGCTGCCACGCCAGGCCGCCGCCCGGCTCAGCCGCCTGCTCGCCGACAAGTCGCCGTTCCTGCCCGAATGGTTCGCCGCCGCGGAACCTTTCGACTTCCGGCTGCCCGATGTGCTGTGCGTGCAGGCGCTGTCGGCCGCGGCCGCCGATACGTCCTCGCGCGGCAGGCTGCTGCGGCTGGCGGGCAGGCGGGGCCGCTGGCTGGCCGCCCGCAACCCCGCCTGGGCCAAGCTCGCCGACGAATTCCCCATCGACCGCGGCGTGCTCGAATCGGCCGAGCCCGCCCTCGGCACCGTGGCCTCGGGCGAACCCGCGCCTGCCGCACAGCCGGACTCGGGAACCACCGGTGACACCTTGTCGTCGGAGACGGCTCCCGGTGAGGAGGCCACCACCGGCACCCTCCCGGGGCACGACATCTGGCTGTTCGGGACCGCGGGCGAACGCAAGGACTGGTTCCGGGAGCTGCGCGGTTCGGACGCCGCCGCGGCCCTGGCGGTGCTCGACGCCGCGTGGCCCAAGGAGTCCGGGCCGGTCAAGGCCGAGCTGCTCGGGCTGCTGAAGACCGGGCTCGGTCCCGCCGACGAGCCGCTGCTCGAGCGGGCGCTCGACGATCGGCGCGGGGATGTACGGCGCACGGCGGCCGGGCTGCTGGCGCGGCTGCCGGGTTCGGCGTTCGGCGCGCGGATGACGGCGCGGCTGTCGACCTGGGTGACGGTGGGCGCGGACGGCGCGCTGCTCGTCGAGGTACCCGCCGAGGTCGACGCGCAGACCCGCCGCGACGGCATCACCGACAGCACCGACCAGCCCACACTGCGCTGGGACACCGTCGACGCCACGGTGCAGACCCTGCACCAGGTGATCGCCGCGACACCGCTCGGGGCCTGGACCGGCATTCTCGGCACCGCCGGTACCGCCGCGACGGCGACGGCCGCCCTGTCGACCCCGCTGCCCGCCCGGTACGCGAAGGCGATCGTCGACGGGTGGGTCGATGCCGCGCTAGCCGCCCGCGACAGCGTCTGGGCGCGCGAACTGTTCGGCCGCGCGACGCCGACCGAGCAGGCCGTGCTGCGCCGCCGGGAGCTGTTCACGCTGCTCGACACCGCCGACCGGGTCGCGCACATTCTCGACCTGGACGCCCACCAGCTCACCGAACTGCACGCCATCCTGCCCGGCCTCGCCCATCCGTGGCCGGAGCAGGTCGCGGCACACGTGGTGCGGCTGCTGGGCGAGCGGGCCCGCACCACCGCCCGCCAACCCCACGCGAACGCAGGCGTCTACGCCGATCGCGCCGTACTCACCGCGGCGGGCGTCCACCTGCCCGTCACCCTGGCAGGCCGGATCACCGCGCTGGCCGACACCACCGACGATCCGGCCTGGCAACAGGCTTTCCACCGACTCGCCCACGATCTCACCGACCGCGCGACCATGCTCGAGGAGCTCCGATGACCACTGCCGAAGCCACCACCACCCTGCTGCGCCCGCACGCCGAACAGGCCTTCGCCGACGAACTGGCCGCCCTGGCCCGCGTCGACGACCGGCCCCGGCCGCCGTCGTGGAAGCTCTCGCCGTGGGCGGTGGTCACCTATGTGCTGGGTGGCACCCTCGACGACGGCACGGTGATCACGCCCAAGTACGTCGGCCCGCGCAGGCTCATGGAGGTCGCCGTCGCGACCCTGGCCACCGATCGCGCCCTGCTGCTGCTCGGGGTGCCGGGCACCGCGAAAACCTGGGTGTCGGAACATCTCTCGGCGGCCGTCAGCGGCGAGTCCACCCTGCTGGTGCAGGGCACCTCGGGCACGGCCGAGGAGGCCATCCGTTACGGCTGGAACTACGCGCGCCTGCTGGCCGAGGGGCCAAGCGATGCCGCGCTGGTCCCGTCGCCGGTGATGACGGCCATGCGCACCGGCGCCATCGCCCGCATCGAAGAGCTCACCCGCATCCCCTCCGATGTGCAGGACGCGCTCATCACGGTGCTGTCGGAGAAGACGCTGCCGGTGCCCGAGCTCGGCGCGGAGGTGCAGGCGGCCAAGGGCTTCAATGTGATCGCCACCGCCAACGACCGCGACCGTGGTGTCAACGATCTGTCCTCGGCGCTGCGCCGCCGCTTCAACACCGTGGTGCTGCCGCTGCCCGCCGACGAGGACTCCGAAGTGGCCATCGTGAGCCGCCGGGTCGAACAGCTCGGCGCCGCACTGGAACTGCCGACCGTGCCCGCCGCCGCCGAAGAGGTGCGCCGCGTGGTCCGCGTCTTCCGCGAACTGCGCTCGGGCATCACCGCCGACGGCCGCACCAAGCTCAAGTCGCCCTCGGGCACGCTCTCGACCGCCGAGGCGATCTCGGTCATCACCAACGGCCTGGCGCTGTCGGCGCACTTCGGCGACGGCGTGTTGCGCGCCTCCGACATCGCGGGCGCGGTGCTCGGTTCGGTGATCAAGGACCCGGTCGCCGACTCGGTGATCTGGACCGAATACCTCGAGGCCGTCGTCCGCGAGCGCCCCGACTGGGCCGACTTCTACCGCGCCTGCCGCGAGATCGCCGGCTGACCCGCACACCGCGGGGGAGGACGGATCGCACAGCACCGATGGGGTTTCGATGAGTGAACAGACAGACGACGGCGCCAACCCGCTGCCCGGCGGGACCGCGACGGTTCCCGGACCGGACGGGGACGCCGGGGCGACACCCGTGACGCGGGTGTTCGGCATCCGGCACCACGGTCCCGGCTCGGCCCGCTCCCTGCGCCTGGCGCTGGAGGAGTTCGGCCCGGACGCGATCCTCATCGAGGGTCCCGCCGACGCCGATCCGCTGGTCGGGTTCGTCGCCGCCGACACCATGACCCCGCCGGTCGCACTGCTGGCCTACGTCCCGGATTCGCCTGCCCGCGCGGCCTTCTGGCCGTTCGCGGTGTTCTCCCCGGAGTGGCAGGCCATGCGCTACGGCGTCGACCACGCGGTCCCGGTCCGTTTCTGTGACCTGCCCGCGTCCCAGGTCCTGGCCGCTGACGACGCGGACCGCGGCGGCGACCGCACCGACCCGCTGGGCACCCTGGCCGCCGCGGCGGGCTACGACGACGCCGAACGCTGGTGGGACGCGGTGGTCGAATCCGTCCCGGACAGCACCGCTTTCGACGCCATCACCGAGGCGATGGCCGCGCTGCGCGAAGACGCGCCGGTGTCCCCGGAGACGGACGCCACCGACGCCGACCCCTCGGCGGTCGAACCGCCGGAGACGCTCGACGGCGCCCCGGGCGCGTCACCCGGCGAGGGCAGTGCCACGGCGGCAAGGGAATTCGCTCCGCTCGTCGTCGACCAGCACACCCTGCGACGTGAGGCGCACATGCGCCAGACCATGCGGCAGGTGCTCAAGGGTGGGGCGCGGCGGCTGGCGGTGGTGTGCGGCGCGTGGCACGCGCCCGCGCTGACCGGACCGCTCGGCCCGGCGGCTCCGGACACGCGGCTGCTCAAGGGTCTGCCGAAGACCAAGGCCGCGCTGACCTGGGTGCCCTGGACGCATTCACGGCTGGCCGCCGGGTCGGGCTACGGCGCGGGAGTCACCTCGCCGGGCTGGTACCACCACCTGTTCAGCGAGACCGAGCGGCCGGTGGCGCGGTGGCTGACCAAGGTGGCCGGGGTGTTGCGGGCCCACGATCTGCCGGTGTCGAGCGCGCACATCATCGAATCGGTGCGGCTGGCCGACACCCTGGCCGCGCTGCGCGGGCGGCCGCTGGCCGGGCTGTCCGAGGTCACCGAGGCCGTGCGCTCGGTGATGTGCGGCGGCGACGAGACCATGCTGCGGCTGGTGGTCGACGAGCTCGTGGTGGGTGAAACCCTGGGCGGCGTCCCCGAGGACACCCCCACCGTGCCGCTGGCCGCCGACCTGCGGGCGCGGATCAAGACCCTGCGGCTCAAGCAGGAGCCGCTGGCCCGCACCGTCGACCTGGACCTGCGCAAAGAGCGCGAGGTGCAACGCTCGCATCTGCTGCACCGGCTGCGGCTGCTCGGGATCGACTGGGGCACACCGACGGTCGGCGAGACCCGCAACACCGGCACCTTCCGCGAGACCTGGTCGCTGCGCTGGGAACCGGAATTCGAGGTCAGGATCGTGGAGGCCGCGGTCTGGGGGACGACATTGCGCACGGCGTCCGAGGCCAAGATCCTCGACACCGCGTCCCGCGACGACGTCACCGTCGCGGCGCTGGCCGACGCGCTCGAGCTGGCGCTGCTGGCCGATCTCGGCGGTGCCACCGAGGGTCTGATCACCCGGCTCGAGGCCGCCGCCGCGCTCGACCACGACGTCACCCATCTGCTCACCGCGCTGCCCGGTCTCACCCGGACTCTGCGCTACGGCGATGTCCGCGGCACCGACACCAAGGCGCTGGCGCACGTGGCCGACGGCCTGCTGGTGCGTATCTGTGCCGGCCTGCCCGGCGCGGTCACCGGCCTCGACACCGACGCCGCCGAGGCCCTGCGCGCCCAGATCGATGCCGCGCACACCGCGATCGGCACCCGCGACAACGAGCACGCCACCGCCGAATGGCTCGCCACGCTCCAGCGCATCGCCGACCGCGACGACGTGCACGGCGCCATCGCGGGCCGCGCGGTCCGGCTGCTGTGCGACGCCGAACGCATCGACGACGCCGATTCCGCGCGCCGGCTGGCCGCGGCGCTGTCGGTCGGCAACACGCCCGCCGCCAAGGCCGCCTGGATCGACGGCTTCCTCGGCGGCCGCGGCCTGCTGCTCGTGCACGACCGGGAGTTGTTGCGCCGCATCGACGAATGGCTGCGCGGCCTCGCCGAGGACCAGTTCGTCGCCACCCTCCCCCTGCTGCGCCGCACCTTCGGCTCGTTCGAATCCGGCGAGCGCCGCGCCATCGGCCAGGCCCTGCGCGACACCGGCACCACCACCCCGGTCGCCTCGGGTACCACCGCCGTCGACCCCGCCCGGGGACAACGGGCGCTCCTGGCCGCCACCACGATCCTCGGCGCCGCCGGATGATCGCCCTGCGGGCGGTCTCCGCGTGGCACCGCGACCACCGGTTCCCGTCCTCGACCGACCGCGCGGCACGGGAAGTCCACCACGCGAGGCCCGCGACCGCCCGATCACAACCGACGCACCGCCCCGTGCACGACCACCAGGAGCACACAGGATGACGGATTCCGACGAAACCCGTTCGCGCCGCTGGCGGCTCGTGCTCGGCACCGCCGCCGAGGAACAGCTCGGCGGCCTGTCCGGCGGTGCCGACCAGGCGATGGATCAGGCGCTGGCCGCGCTCTACAACACCGGCGAGGCGAGCGGGTCGACGAAAAGGTCCGGCGGACTGGGTGGTTCGGCCCCGCGGGTCGCGCGCTGGCTCGGCGATATCCGCACCTACTTCCCGGCGACGGTGGTCGAGGTGATGCAGCGCGACGCCGTGCAGCGCCTGAATCTCACCCAGCTGCTGCTCGAACCCGAACTGCTGGAATCGGTGGAACCCGATGTGCACCTGGTGGGCACGCTGCTCGGGCTCAACCGGGTGATGCCCGAGACCACCAAGGCCACCGCCAGGATGGTGGTGGAGAAGGTGGTGCGCGAGATCGAGCGGCGCATCGCGGCCAAGACGGTGGCCGCGGTGTCGGGCGCGATCAACCGGGCCGCGCGCACGCACCGGCCCAAGCTGCGCGATATCGACTTCGACCGCACCATCCGCAAGAATCTCGCCAACTACCTGCCCGAACAGCGCACCGTGGTGCCCGAGCGGCTGGTCGGCTACGGCCGCAAGGCGCAGGCGGTCCAGCGTGATGTGGTGCTGGCCATCGATCAATCGGGGTCGATGGCGGCCAGCGTGGTGTACGCCTCGGTGTTCGGGGCGGTGCTGGCCTCGATGCGGTCGCTGAAGACCTCGCTGGTGGTGTTCGACACCGAGATCGTCGATCTCACCGAGCAGCTCAGCGATCCGGTGGACGTGCTGTTCGGGACACAGCTCGGCGGCGGCACCGACATCAACCGCGCCATCGCCTACTCGCAGTCGCTGATCACCCGGCCCACCGACAGCCTGTTCGTGCTGATCTCCGACCTCTACGAGGGCGGGGTGCGCGAGGAGATGCTGCGCCGGATGAACGCGATGAAGGAGGCGGGGGTGCAGGTGGTGGTACTGCTGGCGCTCTCCGACGAGGGCGCCCCGGCCTACGACCGCGACAACGCCGCGGCGCTGGCCGCCCTCGGCATCCCGGCCTTCGCCTGCACCCCGGACAAGTTCCCGGATCTGCTGGCGACCGCGCTGGACCGCGGCGACATCACCCGCTGGGCCGACACCCACGCACCGGCGGTGTGATCCCGTCGGCGCACGGCGGTGCGGTGGACTCGGGAGCGTTCCCGGCCGGGGCCAACTAGGCTGCGAACGATCGAGTTCGGTGAACGGGGTGAGGCGATGTTGCGGCACGGGGAGGTCTTCGCCGGTTTCGTCATCGAGCGGGAACTGGGGCGCGGCGGGATGGGCGCGGTGTACGCGGCGCGGGACCGGCGGCTGCCGCGGCTGACCGCGCTCAAGCTCATGCACCGGGATCTGTTCACCGACTTCGAGATCCGGTCCCGGTTCGAGCGGGAAGCCGACCTGGTCGCCCAGCTCGACCATCCGAACATCATCACCGTCTACGACCGCGGGATGGACGAGGACCGGCTCTGGATCGCCATGCAGTTCGTCGACGGGCTGGACGCGGCGGCGGTGCCGGTGCGGGAGTTCGGGACCGAGCGGATCGCGCAGATCGTGGCCCAGACCGCGAGCGCGCTGGACTACGCGCACCGCCAGGGCGTCCTGCACCGGGACGTGAAACCGGCCAATATCCTGCTCTCGCGCACGGCCGGTGTCGGCGCGGGCTTCGACGAGCGGGTGCTGCTCACCGATTTCGGCATCGCCAAACTCCTCGACGACACCGGCGGCCTGACCCGCACCGGCCAGTTCACCGCCACCATCGCCTACGCCTCTCCCGAACAGCTCAGCAGCGCGCCACTGGACGGCCGCGGCGACCAATACTCCCTGGCCTGCACCGTCTTTCGCCTGCTCACCGGCACCGGCCCCTACGACGCCCCCAACCCGGCCACCGTCATGCTCGGCCACCTCAACGCCCCTCCACCACCGGCCAGCACCCGCCGCGACACGCTGCCGACGGCCGTCGACGCCGTCCTCGCCAAGGCCATGGCCAAGAACCCGGCCCACCGCTTCCCCACCTGCGCCGAGTTCGCCACCGCCCTCACCACCGCCCTGCGCACCCGCACCCCGACCGGGTCCCTCCGTGCAGTGCCCGGCGCCTCGACCCACGACCCCAGCCGTCTCGCCACCACCGCGCCCAGCACCGCCGCCGGTCGCCCGAATGTCAGCGAACCCGCGCCGCCGACCGTCCGGCCCACCGTGGGCGGCGACGCGGCACCGGCCTGGCTCGACGCCGTGCACGGGTGTCTGCTCGGCGGGGCGCTCGGGGACGCCCTCGGGGCGCCGGTGGAGAACAAATCGTTGCGCCAGATCCGGAGCGAGTACGGCCCGGCGGGAGTGCGAGAGGTGGCGGCGCTGCGGATCTCGGAGGAGACGCAGCTGACCGCGTTCACCGTGGAGGCGCTGATCCGGGGGTCGGTGCGGGCCAGGGCCGATGGTGTCGGCGGGGCGACACTGGGGTTGTTGCAGCAGGGGATGCTGGTGTGGTTGCGGGGGCAGGTCGACGAGGTGCCCGAGCAGCCGGGCGGGCTGTTCAGCACGCTGAGCGGGCACACCGAGCTGGTCGAGCAACGCGGACTGGCGAATTCGGTGTACACGGCACTGCGACGGGCCGCGCAGCGCCGGGCGCCGACCGATCCGCTCGGCACCAGGGAGCGGCCGGTCAACGATTCCAAGGGCAGTGGTGCGGTGATGCGGGCGGCTCCCTGCGGGTTCGGCTACGCGGCCGACCGCAGCGGGGCGGCGCTGAGCGCCATCTTCGAATTGGGTTGCGACACCGCCGCGCTCACCCACGGTCATCCGAGCGGGTGGTTACCGGCGGGCACGCTGGCCGCGCTGGTCTACCAGTTGTCGCGCGGCACCGACACCTCCACCGCCCTCGACAAGGCCCGCGCCGAACTCGCGAATTATCGTGGCCACCAGGAGACCTCGGCCGCGCTCGACGCCGCGAGCACGCTGGCAGCGCGCCTGGCGCGAGCGGGCCGGACCGCCACGCCCGAGGACCTGGAATCCCTCGGCCAGGGCTGGATCGCCCCGGAAGCACTCGCCGTCGCCGTCTTCGCGATGCTCGCCGCCGAAACGATCGGCGGCCCGGCCCACCAGATCGTGCGCACCGGACTGCTGTTGTCGGTCAACCACTCCGGCGACAGCGACGCCACCGGCTCCCTCGCGGGCAGCCTCCTCGGCGCCCGCTACGGCCGCCCGGCCCTGCCCCGCCGCTGGTCCGGCACCGTCGACGCCGCCCCGGTCCTGCACCGCCTCGCCACCGACTACTGCACCGAGTTCGGCCTCAACCCGCCCAAGGACACCCACGGCCGCCCCCCGAACACCTGGGTCGACCGCTACCCCGCCTGACCGGTGGTGCGACCTCCCCCGGCGGCCGCACCACCGCCCGTCTACAGATCCGCGATGGCCGCCAGCGGAGGCGTGCGCGCGGCCCGGATGCCCGGCCACACCGCCGCCAGCACACCCACCACCGCCGAGGCGATGAGCACCGTCACCAGCTGCGACCACGGGATGGTGATCTGGTCGATGCCCAGATCGCGCAGTGTGCGCAGGAAGCCGACGCCCAGGGCGACGCCGAGGACCAGGCCGACGATGGCGCCGAAGATGGCGATCAGCATGGACTCGAGGTAGATCGTGCGGCGCACCTGCGAGCGCTGGGTGCCGACCGCGCGGAGCATGCCGATCTCGCGGCGCCGCTCCACCACCGACAGCGCCAGGGTGTTGATGATGCCGAGCACCGCGATCACCACGGCCAGCGCGAGCAGGCCGTAGAGGATGGCGAGCAGGGTGTTGATCTGCTTGCCCTGCGCGCCCTTGAACTCCTCGTGGTCCTGAACCTGCACCACCACGAACGGCTCGGTGGCCTTCTCCAGATTCGTCCGCATGGCGGTGAGGTCGGCGCCCGGTGCCGCCTTGACCAGCACGAAGATATTGGTGCGCAGGCTGGGTGGCATCAGCTGTTCGTAGACACCCGGGTCCACGACCATCGGCCCGAGCAGCGGATTGTCGGCGTAGACGCCGCCGACGGTGAGCTCGAGCTTCTTGTTGTCGAGGCTGGTGATCTCGACCTTGTCGCCCAGCTTCCAGCCGTGATCGCCCGCTTCGGTCTCGGCGACCAGCACGCCGCGATCGGCCACGGTGGAACTGCCACCGATCATGTCGATGTCCATCACCGGGTCGATCGGGCCGTCCGGCGAGGTGGCCGCGAGCTGCTCCCCGTCGACCTTGAACGCGACCACGCGGATTCCGGTCACGTCGCTGATCCCGGGCACCTCGCTGCGCACCGCGTCCACCGCGCCGATCGGGGCGCCGATCATCTGCGGCCCGGCCAGTACGTATTCGGCCTTCACGCCCTTGTCGATGAGCACCCCGACGCTGGTCTTGGCCGAGGCGCCGAGAATGCCGATGGCCGAGACCAGCATGAGCCCGAGGGTGAGGGCGAAGGCGGTGGCGGCGGTGCGGCGCGGATTGCGCACGGCATTGTTGCGCGCCATCTGGCCGATCGCCCCGAACGGCCGGGTGAGCACGCCCAGCACGAGCACCATGGGCCGCGACAGCGCCGGTGCGGCGAGCAGCACGGCCAGGATGAGCCCGAGCGCGCCGAGCCCGACCGTCACCGCGGCACCCTTGCCGGTGCCCTGCGCGCCCACGTAGACGAGCACGCCACCGGCCACCGCCAGCACCGCGCCGAGCACGGTCCGCAGCCGCAGCGAGTCGCCCGCGCTGGCGAATTCCGAACGCATCGCCTCCACCGGCGGCACCTTCGCCGCCCGGCGGGCGGGGGCGTAGGCGCTGGCCACGGTGACGATCAGGCCGACCAGCAGCGCCACGATCGCGGTGCGCGGCAGCACCGTCAGCGAGCCGGTGGGCAGGCCGAGATCGAAGGCGTTGAGCAGGGCCGAGAGCCCGAAGGCCAGGCCGATACCGGCCGCCAGCCCGAGCGCGCTGCCGATCAGGCCGATCACCACGGCCTCCGACACCACCGACCGTCCGACCTGCGACCTGCTCGCGCCGATCGCGCGCAGCAGCGCCAGTTCGCGCAGACGCTGGGCCACGATCATCGAGAAGGTGTTGTAGATGATGAACGTGCCGACGATCAGCGCGATGGCGCCGAAGGCCAGCAGGAAGTAGTTGATGAAGGTGAGAGCTTCGGAGATCTGCTTCTTCATGTCCGCGCGGACCTCGTCGGCGTTCTGCACCTTGTAGTCGGGCAGGGCGGTGGCGAGACGGTCGCGCAGTTCGTCGGGCGAGGTGCCCGGCGCGGCGGCGATATCGGCATAGGCGACGTGGGTGCCGTCGGTGAACAGCTCGGTGGCCTGCTGCTCGGTGAACATCACCGCCAGCACGCCGCCGCCCTCGGTGCCGGGCATCTCGTAGATGCCGGTCAGGGTGACCTCGAACGGGTCGCCCTTGGACGGGATGAGCACCTTGGTCCTGTCACCGACCTTCAGCCCGGCCTTCTCCGCGCCGGTGGTGTTGAGCGCGATCTCGTTCGGCCGGGCGGGCGCGGTGCCCGCGACGAAGGTCTGCGGGTCCTCGACCGCCTTGTCCGGCGGCAGGTAGGACAGGCCGAAACTCGGCGCGCCGCCGGTCTGCACGGCCTTCTTGCCGTCGGGTTCGAGCAGCACGACCGGGCCGTTCACGCCCGGCGCCACCCGCGCGACACCCTCGGTCTTGGACAGGGCCGCGACGATATTGGTCGGCACACCCAGCGACTGCTGCGCCTCGGGCCCGACCCGCACGTCGACCCCCTGGGCCTGGCCCTCGAAGATGCTGTCGAAGGTGCGCTGCAGGGTGTCGGTGAAGACGAACGAGCCGGAGATGAAGGCGGTGCCGAGCACCACCGACAGCAGGGTCAGCGCCAGGCGCACCTTGTGCGCGGCGAGATTGCGCAGCGCGACCTTGCGCATGGGGTTGCCCCCACCGCGCGTGACATCGGCGCTCATTTGGTCTCCAGCGCCTTCATCCGGTCCAGCACCGAGTCCTGGGTGGGGTCGCGCAGTTCGTCGACGATGCGGCCGTCGGCGAGGAAGACCACCCGGTCGGCGTAGGAGGCCGCGCGCGGGTCGTGGGTGACGATGACGACGGTCTGGCCGAATTCGTCGACCGAGGCGCGCAGGATGGACAGCACCTCGCCGGAGGAGTGCGAGTCCAGGTTGCCGGTCGGTTCGTCACCGAAGATGATCTCCGGCTTGCCGACCAGGGCGCGGGCGCAGGCCACGCGCTGCTGCTGGCCGCCGGACAGTTCCGAGGGCCGGTGGTCGAGGCGGTCGCCGAGGCCGAGGCGCTTGACCACGGTGTCGAGCCAGTCCTGGTCGGGCTTGCGGGCGGCGATGTCGAGCGGGAGGGTGATGTTCTCCAGCGCGGTCAGGGTGGGGACGAGATTGAACGCCTGGAACACGAAGCCGATACGGTCGCGGCGCAGTGCGGTCATCTGCTTGTCGGACAGGCCGGTCAGGGCGGTGTCACCGATGCGGACCTCGCCGGAGCTGGCGCTGTCGAGGCCGGCCAGGCAGTGCATCAGGGTGGACTTGCCCGAGCCGGAGGGGCCCATGATCGCGGTGAACTCGCCCCTGGCGAACTCGGCGGACACCCCGTCCAAGGCCTTGACCTGCGTATCTCCCGTGCCGTACAGCTTCACCAGATCCAGCGCTGCGGCCGCGGGCTCGGTGACGGCCGCCGGGTCGACGGCCTCGGTCCCCATGGGGTGTGAAGTCATGGTGTCCAGTCTGGCGGGCGGTGGTGCGCTTCGCCATCCGGATTTCCCCCGAGACCTACCGGATGACCCAGTCGAAGGCCGCGGCCTCCGAGCGCGCGCCCTGCGCGGCGCGGGAGCGGTTCGGCTCGCCGAGATCGGCGAGCAGTTCCTCGGTGAGACCGACCAGGCTCGCCAGGCGCTCGGGGGTGAACCAGTCCGGGCGGGTGGCGAAGAGGATGTCCTCGGAGGCGGTGTTGCCGCTGGCGCCCGGCGCGAACGGGCAGCCGCCCAGGCCGCCGAGGGCCCCGTCGACCATGGACGCGCCCGCCGCGACGGCGGCGAGGGTGTTGGCCACGCCCATCCCCCAGGTGTCGTGGCCGTGGAAGACGATGCGGCGCGGCGGGGTCTGCTCGCGCACGGCGGTGACCAGGGCGCTCACCTGGCCGGGATGGGCCTGGCCGAGGGTGTCGGCCAGCACGATGTCGGCGGCGCCCTCGGTGCGTGGGTCGCGGGCGATGGCCAGCACGCGCTCGGGGTCGACCGGTCCGTCGAAGGGGCAGGTGAAGGCCGTCGCCAGGCACAGCTGGAGCTGTCCGCCCGCCTGCTCGGCGAGGCGGATGGCATCGGGCATGGCGGCCACCGAGGTCTCGGTGTCGCGGCCGATATTGGCCTTGTTGTGCGCGTCGGAGACCGAGAAGCAGTACTGGAAGTTGCGCGCGCCCGCCGCCGCGGCCTTGTCCACATGGCGCGGCGTGGCCACCCAGACCCAGCATTTCGCCAGTTCCTCCGGGGTGAGCGCGGCGATCAGCTCGAGCGAGTTGGCCATCGGCGGCACCAGATCCGGGCGGGCCATGGACCCGATCTCGAGCGCGGGCACACCGGCGGCCAGCAGCCGCCGGACCACGTCGACCTTCTGCTCGGTCGCCAGCACCTTGCCGGTGAGCTGCAGGCCGTCGCGCAGGGTGACATCGCGCAGCAGCGGTGCCGTCATCGCCGCTGCTCCGGCTCCTGATGCGGCACACACATGACCCCGCCGCAGGGCTTGTCCCCGACGCTGGCCGGGGTCGGGTGCACGGTCGGGCGCACATGGCCGGGGCCGCGCGGTTCCCACTTGCTGCGCACCGGCGGGCGGCGCCTGCCGTGTACTCGCCTCGTCACGATGCCTCCAGCGCGTCGATCTGGTCCTCGGTCATTCCGAGCAACCCGCCGAGCACCTCTCTGGTGTGCTCGCCGAGGTCGGGGCCGACATTCCGGATCGGCAGCGACTCGCCCCCGATGACCGGGACGATGCCGGGAAACCCCACCTGCCGGGGTTCGGGCTCGCCCACGTCGACGGGGAACGTCTGGATCATATTGCGTGCCCGATACTGCTCGTCGGCCACGATGTCGGCGGCGGTGTAGATGGGCCCGCACGGGATGGCCGCCGCGTCGAGCAGCTTCAGCGCTTCGTCGCGGGTGTGCCGGACGGTCCACTCCGCGATCGAGGCGTCGAGGCGCTCGCGATGACGCCAGCGGCCCGCGTTGTCGGCCAGCTCCGGATCGGCCGCCAGATCCGGCCGGTCGATGACCTTCATGTACCGCTGGAAGATGGCGTCGCCGTTGCCACCGATGATGATGCTGTACCCGTCGCTGGTCGGGTAGGCGTTGCTCGGCGCGATGCCCTCCATCCGGCCGCCGACCCGCTCCCGGGTGATGCCGTAGGCGAGATGATCCGGAACCAGCGACTCCATCACCGACAGGATCGACTCGTTGAGCGCCACATCGATGATCCGCTCGGCCTGCGGCACCGTTGCACCGACCCGCTCCCGCTGGAACAAGGCCATCACCGTGCCGAACGCGGCGTAGATGCCCGCGATCGAATCACCGATGGACACCCCGACCCGCACCGGCGGCCGATCCGGATCACCCACCAGCTCCCGCAGCCCACCCACGGCCTCGGCGACCGCCGCGAACCCCGGGCGCGCCGCCATCGGCCCCGTCTGGCCGTAGGCGGAGATCCGCGTGATCACCAGCCCGGGCTTGGCGGCCTCGAGCACCTCCGGCCCCAGCCCCCACTTCTCGAGCATGCCCGGGCGGAAGTTCTCCAGCAGCACATCGCACTGTTTCACCAGCTCGAGCACCACCGCCCGGCCCGCCTCGGTGCGCAGGTCCAGCACGATCGACTTCTTGTTCCGGTTGACGGTCCGGTACAGCATCGAGGTGTCACCCCCGTACAACCGCCAATTCCGCAGCTCGTCGCCCGTGCCGGGCCGCTCCACCTTGATCACCTCGGCGCCGAAGTCGCCCAGAATGCGTCCGGCCGTGGGCGCGGCGACATAGTTACCGAGCTCCAGAACCCGCACACCGTCCAACGGCCGAATACTCATGCTCTGAGTATGGCGGCTGGCGCCGCGGGTGTGCGGCCCCCCTATGCCTCGCGTCCGAGGGGCGATACTTCGGCTGCGCCGTGACGTCTCGCCCCTCGGACGCGAGGCGGGCCGCACACCGTGGTGGTTGCGGTCCGGTGTGACGATTTACGAGGCGAGGAGTTCTACGTCTTCGACCACGGAGTAGTGGTCGGCGTTTCCTTCGATGACGGTGCTCTGCTTGCCGTCGACGCCCACCGGGATGTCGCCGGCGAGGGTGATGCGGGTCAGGCGGCGGGGCTGGTCGTCGTAGTCGTCGATGGCGTAGTGCTGGGTGGCGCGGTTGTCCCAGATGGCGACGTCACCGTCGGCCCAGGTCCAGCGGGTGGTGTTCTCCAAGCGGGTGACGCGGTCCTGGAACAGGCGGAACAGCGCCTGCGACTCGCTGGTGGACAGGCCGACGAAGTTCTTCACGAAGTGGCCGAGCAGCAGCGCGCGCTCGCCGGTCTCGGGGTGCACGCGCACGACGGGGTGCTCGGTCTCGTAGTAGGTCGACTGGAATTCCGCGCGGTACTTCTCCGAGTTCGGCCGGATCGGCTCGACATTGCGCGCGGCGTAGTCGTACACATTGGTGTGCACCGCCCGCAGGTTCTCCGCGAGCAGCTTGAGCGACTCGGGCAGCGAGTTGTAGGCGGCGACGGTGGAGGCCCAGGTGGTGGAGCCGCCGTAGCTCGGCAGGTACTCCGCGCGCAGGATCGACGCCTTCGGAATCCGGTCGACGAAGGTCACATCGGTGTGCCAGGAGTTGGCCCGGCCGTTCTCGGAATCGATGGCCAGGCTCTTCACGCCCTGCGACGTCACCGTCGGGTGCGGGGTGGTGGGGCTGCCGAGCAGCGCGGCGAACTCGTGCTGCCCGTCCTCGGTGAGGTGCTGCTGACCGCGGAAGAAGATCACCTTGTGCTCGTTGATCGCGCGGCGGATGGTCGCGACGGTCGCCGCGTCCAGGTCACCGCCCAGCCGGACGCCGTCGACCAGGGCGCCGATGTGCGCGCCGAGCTTGGTCACCGTCACGGTGGCGGGGGTGGCGTGGTCGACCGTCATGGGATCACCTTCACTGTCTTCGATCGGTTGCTGATGTGCATCAAGCACACCGCGAAATCCGTTCGGCAGACAGGTTTTCCCTCCGGCTGATCGCAACCGCTCAGCCGAGGTTCTCCCGCAGGTAGGCCAGGTCCTCGGCGACACCTTCGGCCGGGGTCTCCAGGATGACGGGCGCACCCGCGGTCCGGCAGACCTCGGCCAGCAGTTGCGGGTCGATGGTGCCGTCGGCGAAATTGGCGTGCCGGTCGGCACCGGAGTCGAACTCGTCGCGCGAGGAGTTCAGGTGCACCAGGTCGATCCGGCCGGTGATCGCCTTGATCCGCTCGACCACCCCGACCAGTTCCTCCCCACCCGCCCACGCGTGGCAGGTGTCGAGACAGAAACCGGCGCCGTAGTCGCCGACGGCGTCCCAGAGCCGGGCGATGGAATCGAAATGGCGGGCCATGGCGTGATTGCCGCCCGCGGTGTTCTCGATCAGGATCGGCACGGCGAAACCGCCCTTGTCCTGCTGACGTTCGAACAGCTTGCGCCAGTTGTCGATTCCGGTGTCGCGCTCGGCGTCGGAACGCACGTGCCCGCCGTGCACGACCAGGCCGAACGCGCCCAGCTCGGCGGCGGCCTTCGCCTGCTGGGCCACCGCGTTGCGCGAGGGCATCCGCAGCCGGTTGTTCAGGCTGGCCACATTGATCTGATACGACGAGTGCACGACGACGTCGATCGGGCTGGCCACGATCTCGGCGGCCTTCGGGTGCGGCTGGGGTTTGTCCCAGCTCTGCGGGTCCACCACGAACATCTGGATGACCTCGGCGCCGAGCTTCTCGCCGAACCCGATCGGATCGCTCTCCTCACGAACGTGTGCTCCAATGCGCATGACCAAACCCTAAACCCCCGCACCGACAGGATCGGGGGATGTTGCACTCTGGGAGCTACCCGAGATACATCGGTAGAATTTCGACGGGTGCTCTGCCCTGGAGGGGGTGACTTCGCGTGTTGCGCAAAGGCGACGTGTTCGCCGGGTACACGATCCGGCGTGTACTGGGTCAGGGCGGCATGGGCGTGGTGTATCTGGCGCGTCATCCCCGGTTGCCCCGGCTGACCGCGCTCAAACTGCTCAGCCGTGAGCTGTCGGCCGATGCCGAGATCCGGCAGCGTTTCGAGCGCGAGGCCGATCTGGTCGCCCAGCTCGAGCACCCGAACATCGTCAACGTCTACGACCGCGGCACCGAGGACGACCAGCTCTGGATCTCCATGCAGTTCGTGGCGGGCACCGATGTGGCGACCGCCGACGTCAACGTGCTGACCCCGGACCGCGCCGTGCAGATCGTGAGCGAGACCGCGACCGCGCTGGACTTCGCGCACGCGGGCGGGGTGCTGCACCGGGACGTGAAACCGGCCAACATCCTGCTGGCCAAGCCGCCGATCGGCCGCCCGGAACGGGTGGTGCTCACCGATTTCGGCATCGCGGCCGTGCGCGACAGCGAGACCACCCTGTCCTCGGCGGGCACGATCACCGCCACCCTGGCCTACGCCGCCCCCGAGCAGCTCGCCGGGGCGCCGCTGGATCATCGCGCCGACCAGTACTCGCTGGCCTGCACGCTGTTCTGGATGCTGACCGGCTCGGTGCCGTTCCCCGGCCCGAATCCGGCCACCGTCATCCAGGCGCATCTGAACGCCCCGGTGCCGCCGCTGCGCAGCCAGCGCGGCGACCTGCCCGGCACCCTGGACGCCGTACTGGCCAAGGCCACCGCCAAACGGCCCGAGGCGCGTTTCGCCAGCTGCGCGGAGTTCGCGCAGGCCGCCAAGGCGGCGCTGTTCGCCGCGCCGGGTCCGTGGCATCACCGGCCGCAGCCCACCGCCACCGGCGTCGTCCTGCGCGCCCGCGAGCAGTATCCGCAGCCCACCGGCTACGCGCGGCCGAACACACCGCCGCAGCCCTATCCCCAGGTGTCCCCACCGCCACCGGTGACGCCCGCGCAGCCGCATCCGCATGCCGCGCGTCCGCCGTCGGCGCCGGGGCGCCGGGTCGCGCCGCGACCGGCGACCATCGATTTCCCCGGTGGGCGTAACCATCCCGGGTTCATCGTGCCGCCCCAGCCCCGTCGTCCGTCGTGATCGAGGCACCGGTCGGCGTCCCGATCGGCTGCTAAGGTTTCGTTGATTTTCCCGTGGCGGGCCACCCGGCCGCGGCTTTCGTGCTGTACGCGCGTGCGCTGGTGGGTCCCGGCGCACGGCGGGAAGTGGAGCAGACATGCTGGCCAACGGAGATGTCTTCGCCGGCTACGTCATCGAACGGCAACTCGGTCGCGGTGGCATGGGATCGGTCTATCTGGCCAAGCACCCCCGGCTACCCCGGATGACCGCGCTCAAGCTGCTCAACCGCGAGATGTTCTTCGATCAGGAGGTGCGGGCGCGGTTCGAGCGGGAGGCGGATCTGGTCTCGCGCCTGGATCATCCGAACATCGTCACCGTCTACGACCGCGGTCTCGACGACGAACAGCTGTGGATCTCCATGCAGTTCATCGACGGCGTCGACGCGGCCTCGGTGGACCCGCAGACGCTGCCGCCCGCCCGCGCGCTGCAGATCGTCAAGGAGACAGCCGACGCGCTGGACTACGCGCACGGCATGGGAGTACTGCACCGCGACGTGAAACCGGCCAACATCCTGCTCGCCCGCTCCGGCGCGGGCCGCGGCGAGCGGGTGTACCTCACCGACTTCGGTATCGCCCGATTGCGTGACGACACCGGCCATCTCACCCAGACCGGCACCTTCACCGCCACCCTGGCCTACGCCTCCCCCGAGCAGCTCACCGGCGCCGCGCTCGATCACCGCTCCGATCAGTATTCGCTGGCGTGCACCCTGTTCTGGCTGTTCACCGGCTCGGGTCCGTTCACCGCGACCAATCCGGCCGCGGTCATCCAGGGCCATCTGCAGCAGCCGCCGCCGCCGCTGAGCAATGTGCGGCCCGGCCTGCCCTACGCCCTGGACGCGGTGCTGGCCAAGGCCATGGCCAAGCGCCCCGACGACCGCTTCGACTCCTGTTCGGACTTCGCGACCGCCGCGCTGGCCGCGCTGAACAATCCGAGCTCGCCCGCCCTCCCGATCACCGGCCCGCGCCCCGGCACCGGCGGCGCGCATCCGCTGGCAGGCGGTCCGCAACCCGCCACCGGCGGCGCGTACCCGCAGACCGGCACCCCGCATCCGGCCACCGGTGGCGCCTACCCGCAGACTGGTGGCGCCTACCCGCAGACCGGCGGCCCGCGTCCCACCACCGGCGGCGCGATTCCGCAGACCGGCGGCCCGCGCCCGACCACCGGCGGCGCCATCCCGCACACCGGCTCGCCGTACCCGGTGGCCGCGCCGATGACCGGCGCGGGCACCCAGGGCCCGATGACCGCCAATCAGATGCCCACCCCGCAGTCCACGGGTGGCGCCCAGCATCCCTACACCCAGCAGTCGCGGCCGCAGTACCCGACGCCGCCCACCTCGCCGCCGAGCAACTTCGCCCAGTACCCGCAGGGCCCGCGCCCGCCGGGCAAATCCAACAACGGGCTGATCATCGGCATCGTCGTGGCGGTGCTGCTGGTGATCGTGCTGCTCATCGCGATCGGGGTGGCCGTCAGCGACGACAAGTCCACCACCACCGGCTCCACCACGACCAGCGTGGTGGCGGGCAAGCAGGTGACGCCGAACGCCGACGCGATCAGCGCCGCGTTCAGCCGGATGGTGCCCGCGACCGTCGACGGCGAGACCGGCTACAACCAGGCCACCTGCTGGGAGACCGACACCAACTACACCCCCTCGGCCAATGACGGCGACCCGGATTTCGGTGCGTGGGTGTGGCAGTGGCGCTGCTACGACGGCGGCGGCGGTTCCGGTGACGACCCGTTCTACCGGTTCTACGTCTACAACTCCGCCGCCGACGTGCAGGCGGTGATCAACGGCCTGCCGTCCAACACCAAGTCCACCGACAGCAACGGCGGCAAGCAGTACACCAACTACAAGTACACCGACAACGGGAACAAGATCATCACCCAGTTCACCGGCGATCCCGATCGCGCCCAGTTCCTGATGTTCACCGACGGTTACGGCGACCCCGACGACGTGCTGCGCTGGTGGCGCTCGGCACCGTTGAACTGACGATGCACGACGAGACCGGCGTGTTCGCCGGCTACACCATCGAGCGGCTGCTCGGCCGCGGCGGCATGGGTTCGGTCTACCTGGCCCGTCATCCGCGCCTGCCCCGGCGCACCGCGATGAAGCTGCTGAACCGGGAACTGTTCGGCGACAACGAGATCCGGGCGCGGTTCGAGCGCGAGGCGGATCTGGTCGCCCAGCTCGAGCATCCGAACATCGTGACCGTCTACGACCGTGGCGTCGAGAACGATCAGCTGTGGATCTCGATGCGCTACATCGAGGGCTCCGACGCGGCGTCGCTGCCCGTGCCGGTGGACCCGGCGCGGGCGGTGCGCATCGTCGCCGAGACCGCGGCGGCGCTGGACTTCGCGCACAGCCGCGGGGTGCTGCACCGGGACGTCAAACCGGCCAACATCCTGCTCGAGCAGGCGCACGGCGGCGAGCGGGTGTATCTCACCGATTTCGGTATCGCGCGCCTGCACGACGACACCGCCGCCAAACTCACCCAGACCGGAACCTTCACCGCCACCCTGGCTTTCGCCTCCCCCGAGCAGCTCTCCGGCATCGCCCTGGACGGTCGCGCCGACCAGTATTCGCTGGCCTGCACCCTGTTCCGGCTGCTCACCGGCACCACGCCGTTCGAGTCCGGCAACCCGGTCGCGGTCATCTCCGGCCACCTGCAACTCCCCCCGCCCAGTGCCCGCGCCCTGCGCCCCGAACTCCCGCCCGCCCTCGACGCGGTCATCGCCCGCGCCATGGCCAAGCGGCCCGCCGAACGCTTCGCCACCTGCGTGGAATTCGCCACCGCCGCCGAACAGGCCCTCGCCGGCGCCCACCCCTTCCCCGCCTCGGCCCCCACCCGCACCTATCCCCCGAACTCACCCTTCACCCCGGCCCCGGGCTACCCGATCCCGGGCACCGGCGGAATCCCCACACCGGGCGCCTGGCCCGCGCCAGGCCCCGAATCCTGGCCCGCGGGCGCGGTTTCCGGCCCCGGCCAGTCGTGGGCGGGCAACGGCCAGGCGCCTGGCAACTCCTGGCCGGGCGCCGGACAACCACCCGCCGACTCCAGGCCGGGTACCGGGCAAACCCCCGCTGCCTCGTGGGCGAGCGCAGGCTCGTGGCCGGGCGGGAATCAGGGCGTGCCCGGGGCGTGGGCGGGTTCCGGGCCGGGGCAGCACGTCCCCGGAAACGCGCGCGCGGGACAGCGTCTCGCCGACGCGGACGGGAACGGCTCGGGCCGGAAGTCGGTCGCCGAGTCCTACCTCGGCCCGAAACGGAAGTCACGCTGGCAGGCCACTCCCGGCGGGTGGATCGTGATGATCATCCTGATCGCGCTGGTCGTCCTGTTCGCCGTGAAGATCCTGACCATGCCCGCGGACGACAACGCCTCGGCCGCGGCGGCCAACGAAACCGTGGACAGCACAACCACTTCCGTCACCACCGTCGGCCGGCGGACCACCACCGCCGCGCCGACGACCGCCGACCGCGCGGTGATCGGCGCGAACGCGGCCCAGCTCAGCGACGAATTCCCGGGCATGCTCCCGCACACCACGGCCAGCACGCTGGTGCACGCGGGCTCCGGGCTGGGCAGCGCGGGCTGTTTCGCCTACGACCCGGCCACCGCCGGCCGCGATGGCGACGACGCCGACATGGGCGACTGGTCGGTCATGTGGCGCTGTTTCGGCGGCGGCAACAAGGCCACCTACGAGTTCTTCCTCTACCCGTCGGCCGACGCGGCCCGCGCGGCGGTCGCGGCCCTGCCCGCCAACGACGCCCGCCCCACCGTGCACACGGGACGCGACTACACGAACTTCGTCCTGCACGACAGCGCCGCGCGATCCCCACGCATGGTCACCCGCTTCGACGCCGACCCGGGCCGCGCCGCGATGCTCATGTACAGCCGGGGTTTCATCGCCGACGAGGCCGAGATGCTCGCGTGGTGGCACGCGGCGCCGCTGGTCTGAGCGCGGACTCACGCCGAGGCGGGAACCAGCCTGTGGTTCACGAAGTCACACACCGCCTCGAACCCGATGGCCCGGTAGATCTTGTTCGAGGTCGGGTTGGCCACGTCGGCGAACAGGCAGACCTCGGCGCCCTCGGCCCGGATCCGCGCCGCGACCGCCGCGCTCAGCGCGCTCGCGTAACCGTTGCCGCGCGCCGAGGGCGGGGTGTACACCGGACCGATCCGCGCCCAGCCGAACGCCTCGGTCTGCCGGGCGACGAACGCGCTCGCGACACCCTCGCGCTCCCACAACCACCACATCCCGGCCTCGATCTGCCGTTCGGCGACCGCACGGGAGATGCCGCGCGTGGATTCCGTCTCCGCCGCGAATTCCTGGGTCATCCGCAGACACCACGCGAGATCGGCGGCCGTCGCCGGACGGGGTTCGCCGGGGGCAGTGGGCTGGTGCGGGGTGTTCAGGGCGTAGAGGCGCGCGGTGTAGTCCGGGTGGTGGGTGCCGCCGGTGGTCGCCGACCAGTGCGCGAGGAAGGCGTCCACCGACTCGGCAGGTCCTTCGACACAGGTGAGCGGCCCGTCCAGGGCGGACAACGCGTCGGCCACGGCCGGAATACCCGGCGGCGGAACGGCGGCCAGGTAGGCGCGGCCGTCGGTGGTGCACTGGGCGATCCCGGTGACCGCAGCCGCGTCGTCACGGAGAGCGAGGAAACGAATCCCGCCGCTCTGATTGCGCAGCTGGCTGACGACACAGGTGGCCATGACCGTGTGGCGCAGCGGATCGGCGCGCAGGAAGGGTTCGGCCGCGGTCAGGAACCGGGCCGCGCCCGTGGTGATGTCGACGTGCACCCTGTCGACGGTAGGCGGCCCGGGCGGGGCTCGCAGCCGGTTTTCGGTGCCGCTCAGGGTGTTTCGAGCACGTCCCGATCGGTGCGTAGCTTCAGCAGGATCAGGCCCGCCGTGCAGGCCAGGATCAGGCCCGCGACGGTGATCTCCACGTGCAGCCCGGCCAGGCCGAGCCCGGCGCCGACGAGTCCGCCGACGAAGAACAACCAGCCCAGGACCCGGGCCACGACGACGAACCCACGGTTGCCCGACGCGGTCGACAGTGCCTGCTGCAACTGCGCCGCGGCGGCCGAATCATGGTTCATCGCCGCCTTTTCCAGCCGGGATGTCGAGTAAGCTCCCATCAGATTCTCCCTCGATGACGCCGATCAGATTCTTGCGTCGCGCAGCTTCGCGCGTTCAGGGGTTTCGTTCCGGGCGTCTCATGCGTAACTTTGCTCACACACGCTACGACTCGGGGACGCCGAACGCGCGCGACACGTCCCCACGACACGCCGAAGAGATCAATCCGATATGTGGACCGTCACCATTTAAAATGCGCTGTTTCGGCCGACCTGCACTACTGTGAGGCGACTCGAAGCCGACGAGGAGTAGTAGGCGATGGATGACAGCAGGGCCAAGATCGTAGGTCCGGCGATCGCTGTTGGCGCGGTGTCGCTCGGACTGATCATCATCGGTGCGTGCGGTGTCGGCCAGCAGGACGTCTATGTTCCGCCCCCGCCGATCGAGGCGGAGCTGGCGGTGGCACCGGCCCCGGTCGCCGACGAGCAGACCACCTCGACGAGCTCGACCATCTCGATCCCGCCGTCGCCGAGCTGGCGCATCGCACCGCAGATGTCACCGCGGAAACCGTTCAGCCTCAGCTCCACCGAGACCTCCCCCAGCGAACCGCCCGCCGAGGGCGAACCGACCGAGGGCTCCCGGCCGTCCGAGGCGACCACCGAATCGCACCCGCCCGAGACCACCACCGTCGAGGACCAGCCGGTGACCACCACCCGGCCCCGCGTCACCACCACCCGCCCCACCCCGACGCGCACCGTCCCGCCCCGCATCACCACCCCGCTGCAGATCCCGACGCCGGACGACGAGGACGAGGAAGTCACCATCCCCGACTTCCCACCCACCCACGCCTACGACCACGCGACGACCGATCCCGCCGACACCACACCCCGGCCCACCCCCACCCGCATTCCCCTCGCCCCCACCGAGGCGACCACCACCCCGCGCGCCGACGGCTGACAGCACGATGGTGCGCACCCGAGCCGGGCACGCACCATCGGTACCGAACGCTAGAGCTGCGGCAGATCGTAGGAGCCGACCCGGTCGGCCAGCACCCGGCGATGTTCCAGCGCGCCACCGAGGGTCTGCCCGATCGCGGTCAGCCGGGCGACGTAGTGGCTCACCGGATATTCCGCGGTGACGCCGATACCGCCGTGCATCTGCACCGCCTCCTGCCCGATGTGCTCGGCGGACTTGCCGATCTGCAGCCGCGCGCGCGAGGCCACCACCGGGTCGTTGCCGCCGTCGGCCAGCGCCGCGGTGGCGTAGAGGCTCATGCTGCGGGCCAGTTCCAGCGAAACGTAGCAGTCGGCCGCGCGCTGGGTGAGCGTCTGGAACTTCGAGAGCGTGACGCCGAACTGCTTGCGAGCCTTGAGGTATTCGGTGGTCAGCGTGAGCGCGATCTCCATCGCGCCCACCGACTCCGCGCACAGCGCCGCCTGCGCGTAGCCCTGCACCAGCGCGATCTGCTCGGCCGCGTCGACGGTGTCGCCGAGCAGTTCGCCCGCGGCGCCGTCGAGTTCGACCTGGGCGCCGCGGCGCCCGTCGAAGGTGCGGTAGGTCCGCCGGACCACCCCGGCACCGGTCGGGTCGACCAGGAACAGCCCCACCCCGCCGCCCGGCAGCACCGCGCTGACGATCAGCTCGTCGGCGCAGTCACCACGCAACACCGGATTCTTCACGCCGGTCAGCGTGTAGGAATCGCCCTGACCGCTCGCGGTGGTGGCGAGTTCGGTGGACGGCCAGCGCTTGCCCGGCTCGGTGTGGGCGAAGGCGAGCAGCTTCTCCCCCGCGGCCAGCGCGGGCAGCAGCCGGGACCGCTGCTCGGGACTGCCGACCAGTTTGAGCAGTTCGGCCGGGATCACCACCGCGTCCAGCACCGGTTCCGGTGCCAGCGCGCGGCCCAGTTCCTCCTGCACGAGCATGGCCTCGACCGGGCCCGCGCCCGCGCCGCCCTCGTCCTCGTCGATGGTCAGGCCGAGCACGCCCAGGTCGGCGAGCTGCTTCCAGACGGTGCGGTTCCAGCCGGGGTCGGTGTCACCGGCCTTGGCCAGCGCCTCGCCGTCGTAGAAACGGCGCAGCAGATCGCGCACGGTGTCGCGCAGCATCGTCTGTTCTTCGGTCAGTGCGAGATCCATGGCAGCGCCTCACAATCCGAGGATCGTGGAGGAAATGATCGAGCGCTGGACCTCGCTCGAGCCTCCGTAGATGGACACCTTGCGGTAGTTCAGATAGCCGGGGCCGCTGTGCTGGGCCCACGGCGGGGAGGCGATGCCCTCGGCGTCCACCGGCAGCGCGTCGGCGCCGGCGATGTCGAGCAGCAGTTCGGTGGCCGCCTGCTGCAGCTCCGAGCCGCGCAGCTTGAGCACCGAGGACGCCGGATTGGGCTTGCCGTCGGCGGAATTGGACACCACCCGCAGCTGGGTGAGTTCCAGGGCCAGCAGCTCGTTCTCCAGCTCGGCCACCCGGGCGGCGAAGACGGGATCGTCGAGCAACGTGCCGTGCCCGGTGCTCACCGAGCGGGCGTGGTCCTTGGCCAGGCCGATCTTGACCTTGGTCTTGCCGACGCCGGTGATGGAGGTGCGCTCGTTGCCGAGCAGGAACTTGGCGTAGGTCCAGCCCTGGTTCTCCTCGCCGACGAGCTGGTCGGCGGGCACCCGGACGTTCTCGAAGAACACCTCGTTGACCTCGAAGCTGCCGTCGATCAGCTTGATCGGGCGCATGGTGACACCGGGGGACTTCACGTCGAAGAGCAGGAAGGAGATGCCCGCCTGTTTCTTGGGCGCGTTCGGGTCGGTGCGCACCAGGCAGAAGATCCAGTCGGCGTACTGGCCCAGCGTGGTCCAGATCTTCTGGCCGTTGACGATGTAGGAGTCGCCGTCGCGGATAGCGGTGGTGCGCAGCGAGGCCAGATCGGAGCCCGCGTCGGGTTCGGAGAAACCCTGGCACCACCAGATGTCGAGCGCGGCGGTGGGCGGCAGGAAGCGCTGCTTGAGCTCCTCGGAACCGAACTGGGCGATGACCGGGCCGACCATCGAGGCGTTGAAGGTCAGCGGCTCGGGCACCGAGGCCAGCTGCATCTCGTCGAGCCACAGGTGGCGCTGCATGGGCGTCCAGTCCTTGCCGCCCCAGGCCACCGGCCAGTTGGGCACGGCCAGGCCGTGGTCGTTGAGGATCTTGTTGGCGGTGACGATGTCCTCGCGGGACAATTCGTGTCCGTATTTCACCCGGTCGCGGATCTCGGCGGGGATCTCGGTGCGATAGAACTGCCGGAGCTCGTCACGAAAAGCGAGCTCTTCGGGGGACAAGGCCAGCTTCATACGGGTCTCCCAGCGTCTCGTAGCCGTCGAGGGAAAACCTACCCCTTGGTAAACCCGGATGTCGACTACATCACACCCATCGCACGCCCGGCTCGGCCGCGTCATCGGTGGTCTACGGGCCCGCCGACGACCTGGTACGTTGCCAGACGGGCCGGGGAACCGGCGCGGAGCATCCATCGAGGAGTACGGGTGAACGGCAGATCCATCGCAGGTAGGGCGGCGACGGTCACCGCGGCGAGCATCGGCGCCCTGGCGCTGCTGACGGCACCGGCGAGCGCCGCGCCACTCGAGGACGGCCTCACCCACCTCACCGAGATCGCCGGGGAGGACACCGCCGCCCGGGCCGGGGTCGGCGCGCTGACCAGCTTCACCGAGATCGTCGGCGGGGACGCGCTGCGCGAGGTCGCGGCCCAGTTCACCCCCTTCAGCTACGCCGCACCGACTTTCGGCTGCGGCAGCAACGGCCCGATCACCACGATCATCGCCGCCGCCACCTACGAGGGCCCCGGCCCGCGCGACGAATTCAGTCTCACCCCCGGTGACATGCGCTTCAGCGCGAGCCCGCGCCATTCCGGTGTGCCGCTGGCCTCGGGCCTGAGCGTGGCCTGGGTGAATGTGAACACCGGGCACAGCGGCATCGTCGCCCTCGACGACCAGACCGAATACCACCTGCCCTCGCTGTCGAAGACCGTGCACACCGGTGCCGGAACGGTGATCGCCTCCATGTGGGGCGCCATCGACTACCCGGGCGCGCGCTGCGTGATGACCCCGACCGTGGGCACCTTCGTGGTCCCGGATCTGCCGGTCCAGCAGACCGAGGCCCCCGCGGCCCCGCCCACCCCCGAACCGATCAGCCCCGGCTCGGGCGAATCGAACTCCGGCGGACCGAACACCTCCAAGGCCCCGGCACCCGAAACCCCCGCTCCCGCACCGGCTCCGGCCCCCGCGGAGACGACCACACCTTCGCCGGCGCCGGCCGCACCGAGCGCGCCGTCGGCCGTGACCGTCGACGGCTGACCGCCCCAGCCACTCATCGTCGGCGGCCGGCGAGCCATCGCGTTTGGTAGCGCCCTGGAACCGGTTGCCGCGCAGACGATCCCGAGTGGTTCAGCCCTGGGGGTGGATGCGCAGGACGGTGCCCTCTTCCGAACCCGCCAGCAGCGCCGACGGATCGGCCGGATCGGCGACCACCGCGGTGAGCGGCTGGGTGGACAGCACAGTGCAGGCCGTGCCCGTGACCGGGTCGACGCGCACGAGGTGCCCTGCCAGGGTCGTGACGTAGAGGTCGCCGTCGCGCACGACCAGGTCGTCGACGAAGTCGGGCAGGGAGCCGAGCGAGGTCAGGTCGGCGATGGTGGTGCTGTCGGCGGGGTCGGTGCGCGACAGGCGCAGCACGCGCCCGACGGGACCGGACCCGGCGACGAAGTTCGCGGTGACGTAGACCGAATCACCGGACACGGCAATGCCGTTGGGGCCGTCGACGGCCACGTCGGCCCACCAGTCCATGTCCTCGCTGCCGTCGCGACGCAGGCGGTGCACGCCGTCGGAGGCGGTGACGTAGAGGTTGCCCGCGTCGTCGAAGGCGGCACCGTTGGGGTGCGCGAAACCGGTGGCGAAGGAGGTCGGGGTGGGGTCGGCGGCGGCCGGGTCGAAGCGGACGATGCCGCCCGCGCCCGCCAGCGGCGAATTGCCGGTGACCACGTAGAGCAGCCCGTCGGGGCCCAGGCGGACCGCGCCGGGCGAGGGCACCGCGACGGTGCCGGTGAGCCTGCCGTCGCCGTCGTACCGCTGCACCTCACCGCGCATGACCCGGGCGACCCACAGGTTCCCGGCGCCGTCGATGCCGAAGTTCTCCGACCAGTCCAGCAGCGGCACGGCCGACCGGATGGCGATGTCCTCGCGGGCCTGCGCGCAGGAGGCCACCGGCGCCGCGCTCGCGGTCCCGGTGCCGATCGAGGCGGTGGTCACCACGGCCGCGCCGACGACGACGTGGGCGACGCAACGACGGATCGACAACATGCACAAACCTCGACTCTGTTGACTCAGTTCGACGCGGGAAGTGTAGCGGCTCCGGCGCATCGATGGTGAGCGCACTCTGCACTCCGGATCAGCCTCGCACGCGGCAGCTTGCACGGCGAGTCCCGCACGGACTGATCTTGTCGCACAGGATGATTCGGCAGCCGGGCCGCTGTGTCACAAGAGCGCGTCCCGAAATCCGGTGCACTGCCCCTACGCTCACCGCGGCCCGGACGGCCATAATCGAGCGGTGCCCTCTTTCGACAGCGCCCGCGGCCGCCTGCACTACCGGCGGTGGTCGCTCGCGCGGCCTGCGGCCACGGTGGTGCTGCTGCCGGGCACCGGCCAGCACAGTGGGCACTACCACCAGTTCGCCGCCGCGCTGGGCCGGGCCGGGATCGAGCTGTGGGCCCTCGACACCGCCGGGCAGGGCTTGAGCGAGGGCGATCCGGACGCGCCGGGCACCCTCGACGAGCTCGCGGGTGATGCCCGCAGACTGCTCGCCCTGGCACACGCCGCGCACGAGCGCGCGCCGGTGCTGATGGGCCATTCGCTCGGCGCGGCCACCGCGCTGACCGTGGCGGCCACGGCGCCACCCGATCTCGCCGGACTCGTGCTCTGCGGCACTCCACGCCGCGGCACCGAGATCATCCCGGACCCCGCGCGAGCGGTCCTCGCGGTGCACGGCGTGGACGATCGGCGGGCGCCGATCGATGTGATCCGGCTATGGACAGCGCGCCACGGATCGGTAGATTTGCGCGAGTACGCCGACGCGGGCCACGACCTGCTGCACGAACCGGTGCGAGGGCGCGTGGCGGCCGATATCGCGCAGTGGGTACTCGCCACGCGGCGATGACGACGAAGGGGGAAACGGTGCAACCGAATCGAACGGGGCTGCCGAACACGGCCGCACTGGGCACGGCCGTCGACGAGGGCGGGCTGTGGATCGACGGCGTGCTGGTGGCCGACGGCGCACCCGAGCGGTGCGCGCTGCGCTACGAGCGGCTGGCCGACGCGGTGGAGGCCCAGTTGCAGGTCCTCGGCGCGGCGCAGACCCTGCCGGGCTTCGGTGGGCTGGCCTCCGGCGCCGCGCTGCGCACCGGCTTCGAGTCCAAGACCGGGGACGCGCTGGATCAGCTGCGGGCCTACGCGCGCACCGCGCGCGAGCTGGCCACGGTGTTCCGCGCGGCCGGTGCGGCCTACCGCGAGAACGATCAGGCACTGGCCGCCGCGCTCGACCGCCAGGGGGACGGCCATGCGTAAGCTCTCCGGCACCGATCCCGACTACGCGCCGGTGGTCGAGGTCTTCGACAATCTCTCGCACGCCGAGATCCACCAGGCCGTGCAACAGCTCGACCCGGCCGCCCTGGCCGCCGCGGGCGACGCCTTCCTGACCACCGCCACCGGGCTCGGCGACGAGGTGGACAACGCGCACGGCGAGATCCGCGCGGCACTGGCCGACGGCTGGCGCGGCGGCGCCGCCCAGCAGGCGGTGGACGCGGTGAGCGAGTTCGAGCAGGCGGGCAGGCGCATCGCCGATGTGCTCACCGCCGTCGGCGTGCGGCTGGCCCGCGCGGGTGACGCCGCCGAATCCGTGCGCGCCGCCATCGCCGAACCCGATGCGGCGCAACCTGATCCGTCCGCGGCGCTGCTGGACTCCCAGCAGGCCGCCGACAACGCCACCCTGGTGCGCGGGGCCGAGAACGCCCGGCTCGACGCGGTGCGGGCGATGGAGACCATCTACGGCGGCGCCCTGGTACCGACGGGCTCGGGCGTGCCGTCGTTCCCCGTCCTCGACACCGCGGCGGGCACCGCGCCCGGCACCGGCACCACCCTCACCGGCGCTACCCCGGCGGTCATGCTCACCGGCGCGAACCCGTCCGCGGCGGACCCGTCGACGACCACCACCGGCGAGACCCAGGTGGCAGGCGTGGTCACCGTGCTCCCCGCCGACACCACCGCACCCACCCAGAGCCAGCCGCAGACCCCCTCGACCACCCCGGCGACGACTTCCGCCCCGGGCACGGTCACCGCTGCCGCCGCGCCGACCGTACCGGCCACCACCCGGCCGGGCGGCGTGGTCACCCCGTCCGCCACGACCTCGACCGCGGGCAACGGAGCGTCCACCGCAACCCCCGGCACCCTCGCGGGCTCGCTGCCGGGCGTCGACTCCCGCACCCGCCGCGACCGCTCCGGGAAACCGGCCGGCACCTCAGGCACCGGCGCCCCCGTCGACTCCGACGGTGCCCCCACGACGCCGGTCCTCGGCGCCGACACGACACCGGAACACGGCACCACGCACCCGGCATCACGCCCCGGCGATGCCACCGTGACCGCCGGAACCTCGCCCGCCACCGGCACGTCGGGTGACGACACCGGCACCGCCGCCACCGACGCGCGGCCGGAGCGCGACGCCACCGGCGCCGGGGGCGAGGCCGCGGCGGGGATGAGCGCGGGCGCGATCGGCGGGCTCATGGGTGGTGCCATCGCCGCCGACAATCAGCGCTCGCCCGGCGGCCCCCGCCATCCCGCGCCGCCGGAGGAACCCGACGACGAGGACGACGAGTTCCTGCGGTTCCTGGACGAGGAACCGACCTACCTCGAGCCCGCCGACGAGGTGAACGCCCTGATCGGCCGGATGGAGCCGACCAGTCCCGCCGTGCTCGGTGAGTGGACCGAACGCGAGTGAACTGGCATGTCACCCCGGACCAGTTCGCGCTGGCCTGGGCGCGCGTCGACGGCGACCGGATCCCGTATCCGCTCGCCGTCCGCGCGTCGGCTCGCGACACCGTCGAGCGCGCCGCGCAGCAACCCGCGCTCGACGCCTGGTGCGCCCGCGTACTCGACGCCGATCTCTCGGCCGCGCTGCGGGTGCTGGCCGATCCGGAGATCCGCGTCGAGGTCTGCGGCCGGACCACCGTCCCGGTGCGCATGCTCGGTGCGGTGAGCGCCGATATCGCGGTGCTCGCGGTGCAGGAGCCCGGCAGCGCCGAGGATCGCGGCGGCACGGTCCACGTGCAGGTCGGCAGCACGAGACGGCTTGCCGCCCAGATCTTCTCGCGGATACCCGCGCAGCGGCCAGGCAGTCTGCCGCGGCTCGGTGCCCCGGTCGCCAAGGTCCGCGAGGACAGCCGCGATCTGGTCACCGCGCCCGTCGCGGGTCCCTCGGACGCGGCGCGCGTGCGGCGGCTGCTGCAACGCCCGCGCACCGGCATCGGCCAGATCCTGGTCGCCGCGGGCCGCGAGAAGGACCCGTCCGGGGTGCTGTCGTGGATCGATGTCACCGGTGACGGCCGCTACCTCGTACACACCGCCCACCGGGTCGACATCACCCCCGCCACCGCCGAATCCTCCGTCGACTGGCTGCGTCACCTGCTGCGCAACGTCTGATCCCTCCGGCTACGCGGTGGGTTCGGTTCCCAGACGGAGGAATCCGTTGAGGGCCGAGAGTTCCTCCGGGGTGTCCGGGAGGTATTCGGTGAGCAGCGGGGAGCGCAGGATGATCGCCTTCCACATCGCGCGGCTCAGGGTCGCGTGGATGACGGTGGGCGAGAGCAGGGCCCGCATGCCGAAGGGGGCGTCGGCGGGGGTCGAGGTGGTCATCGACAGCAGCACCACCGCCGCCTCACGCCCGCGGAACCGGTCGGGGGTGCCGACCAGGACGTCCTCGATCTTGGCTCGCGCCAACAGGGTCCGGATGCGGGCCACCTGGGCGGCGTAGGGGGCGACCACGAATACGTCGTGCGGGTGCAGTTTGCGGGTGCGCCCGGCCGAGGTCCAGGTCTCGCCGAGCAGCAGGCGCACCCGGCGCACCACCTCGCGGGCCTCGGCGTCGGCCTCGGTGGCATTGCCGCGATGTTCGACGAGCACGGTGCTCACCCCGGGCGCGATCCCGGCCAGATCGCGGGCGAGGGTGACGGTTTCGCTGGCGCGCAGCTTGCCGTCGTAGCAGCCCGCCGACACCGGCGCGCACACCGCCGGGTGCATGCGCCAGGTGCGGTCGAGGAAATAGCCGTAGGTGGCGGGCAGCGTGCGCGCGCCGTCGCACAGCCAGCCCAGCGCCGAGACCTGCACGGGCAGTGGGTGCGCCGCCTGGGCACGCGGGGGCTGCGGGTCGCCGACGAGCAGCAGATTGCGCGCGCTCACCGCCACCGCGACGGTGTCGGGGACCGAGGTCTCGCCCGCGTCGGCGATCACCAGCAGGTCCAGGCTGCCGGGCAGGATCAACGCGTCGTCGACGAAATCCGCCGGGGTACCGCCGATCACGCAGCCGTTGACGGCATTGTCGAGGAAGCGCGGGTAGCGCGCGGCGTCGATGGCCGACCATTCCGGGCCCACCGAGGCCACGTCCTTCTTGGCCACCAGTTCGGGCAGCAGGCCCGCCTCGACCACCGCGTCGAAGATCCGCTCGATCACCGCGTGCGACTGCGCCACCACACCGACCCGCCACCGGTGCCGGGTGACCAGCCGCTCGATGGCATGGCCGAGGGTGCCGGTCTTACCGGTGCCGGGCGGTCCGTGCACGGCCAGGTAGGACGATTCCAGCGCGCCCACCGCGGTGGCCAGCGCGGCGGCCGGATCACCGTGCACCTCGGGCAGGGCCATGCCCTCGCGCAGGCGGGGCGGGCGGCGAAGCAGCAGGTCGTAGACGGCGTTCTCGGGGACCCTGGGCAGGGTCACCAGCAGGTTCTGGGCGGTGGACTCGAGCGCGGCCTCGATCTCGGCCTCGCCGTCGGGCGGGCCGGGGGCGATGGCGGCGGGCAGGTCGTCGTAGGACGGGCAGCCCGCGGGCAGCAGTTCCTCCAGGCGGACGGTGTCGTCGAAGTCGGCGTCGATCGCGCAGCCGAGCACGGTGGCGGTGGCGGTGGCACGGCGGCCCAGGGTCTGGGTCATGCCCGCCGCGGCGGCGCCGTCGTAGATGGTGACCATCTGGGTGCCGGGGGTGAGGGTGGCGCCGGTGCCGAGGCGACCGGTGAGGGTCAGGTAGCGGCGCATGGTCGGAAGTTGGGGTGTGCGATGCCATTTGGTGTCGACGGTGCCGCGGTCGGCGATGAGCACGCCGGGCTCGTCGGCCCATTCGCCGACCGGGAGGCCGAGCCGGTCGATGTGCGCCCACCAGCGCGGCTGACGTTCGCGCCGGTGGTAGCCGAGCACGGCGGCGGTGAGCGCGGCGGCCCTGGCGGCGTCGCCGGTGCCCTCGGCGGCGAACTCGGTGAGCGCGGCCTCGAGCGAACCGGTGCGCAGCGAGGGCGGGAAATCGGCGGCGGCCACGGCGAACCGGCTGCCCGGCACCTCGATGCCCGCGCCGGCGGCCCGGTCGAGCAGCCAGTCGCGCAGCGCGAGCACGGTGGCCGCGCGGCTGTGCGTTCCGGGCAGCAGGGCGGCCAGACCGGTGATGTCGTAGGACTGTTCGCCGATCAGCACGGCGGTGCGCACGATCGGCGCGAGGTCGACCAGGGCACCCGCGGCCAGCAGCGCGTCGAGCAGATCGGCGCCGGCCCCGACCCGGCCGGACCAGTCCAGCAGCGCGGTGCGCACGGCCGAACCGTAGTGGTAGACACGCACGTCCGGGTTCGCCGCGCGGTGTTCGGCGATGATGTCGAGCAGTTCGTCGAGCAGCGCCGCGTCGGCCACCGGCGGGACCTCGGGCCGGTAGACGACGGCGCCCGCGTCGGCCAGTTCCACGGCGCGCACGACGCCGTGGTGGTCGAGGTCGATGATCAGGGCCAGGTCGTCGGGGCACGGCGCGGGCAGAGCGCCCAGCACGGTCGCGTCGCGCAGCGCGAAGGTCGGTTCGCCGGTGCGTTCGCGGTGCAGCTGGATCTCGGCCTGACGGCGCAGGGCGTGCACGGTGCGCGGGGTCAGGCCCGGCACCGGGGTGCTGGTGGTGGCCAGCCGGTCGACGGTGAGCACGCCCGCTTCGCGCAGCCGGGCGCGCTGGGTGGGCCGGATTCCGGCCACCAGCAACAGGTCCCGCGCCGTGGCCACGGCCGTGCGGCAGATCGGGCAGTGTCCGCAGGCCAGGTAGCGCGGGTCGCCCCACTGCACCGGCAGCAGCTCGGCGAGCTTGTCCTCGATGATGTGCTCGACGCGCGCCCGCCGGGCCCGGTACAGCGGCGTGAGTTCGGCCGCCGCCGTGCGCTCTTCGCCGTGCGGGCCCGAAAGATACGCGACCGGATCGACACTCGCCCCCAGCGCCGCGAGTTCCTCAGCCACGGCGGCGAATTCGAGCCGCGCGCAGAGAGCCTCGAGCACCGGATCGGCGGGCGCCACCTGCACCGACGCGGCCACCCGCTCGAAGGGCGTCCGCCCCGCGACCACTTCCCGCCGCAGCGCGCGAGCCCCATCCACGTTGCCGAGATCGCCCGAACGGGTATCCGCCCGGACGGAACCAGTTGCCCGAGAAGGACTCTCCGCATCGAACCCGCCGCGCCGGTCGGTGTCTCGCACCGTCGCGCCGGGTGAGTTGCCCCAGGGGCGCTGCTCGGAGTCGCGCGGTCCGCCGTCGCCCGCCGGGGTGCCCGGCCGGTCCACCCTGCGCCCGTCGGACGCGGCACCGACCATCGCCGGGTGACGCAGGCCGGCGGGCAGCCGGACCGTGTCGGAGCCGATGGACGCGTACATGGTGTAGCGGGGGCCGTCGCCGGTGCGCAGCAGAAGGTCGACCCCGCAGGCGAATCGGCCGTCGAAGAAGACGGCGCCGACGATCGCCTCGGCGCCGGCGCGGACCGCGTCGGCGGTGCAGGTGGCGGCGATGGTGAGCGCGGCGATGCGGGCGGCCGGGTCGGCGCCCGGGATCTCCGGGGACGGGATGCGGGTCAGGCGGGAACCGAAGTGGGCCGGCAACTCCGGAGCAGGCGGGCGCGAGCGCAGCAGCGGCGCAAGGGAGTCCGGTACGGCGGGCAGGTTGCCCAGGGCGGCGTCGACGGCCCGCAGGAGCGCGAACTCGCAGTTCGCCGCGCGTGCGAGATCGCCGACGGCACCGACCACCCGATCACCGGACACGAACAACCGCGGCCCTCCTGTGTTCACGCACACCCGACGGCAACACCTTAACCAGCGTCGCGGGCGACCAGGGCGCTACCCGCGGACATGTCGGCTCCCCGACCTCGCCTCAGGAACGCGGCTTGCGCCGTTCCGTGCGCGGCCGGGCATCGCGGTCGCGTCGCGGGCCCCGCGAGGCGAGCCGCTGCGCGGGCGGACCCTGGTCGGGCTGCAGCTGGATCAGCACGCCGCTGATCCTGGTGCGCCGCAAGGCTTCCAGCGTCTCGTGCGGCAGATCGGCGGGCAGCTCGACGAGGCTGTAGTCCGGGCGGATGCTGATGTGCCCGAAATCGCTGCGGCGCAGGCCGCCCTCGTTGGCGATGGCACCGACGATCGCGCCGGGCACCACGCGGTGCCGCTTGCCGACGCTGATGCGGTAGGTGGCCAGTTCCTGACCGGACTCACGGGAGAACGACGGCGGACGCGGTCCGCGGTCCTCGTCGTCGTAGCGGCGCGGGGCGCGCTCACGGTCGCGATCGCGGTCGCGGTCGCGGTCACGCTCGCGGCGCGGGGCAGGCTCCGGCTCGGCGGCCATGAAGAAGTTGTCGCCGTCGTAGGAGGCGACGGCCAGGGCCGCGGCGATGTCGACGAGCGGGGTGTTGTGCTCGGCCTCGTAGTCCTCGATCAGCTTGCGGAACAGCGCCACATTGTCCGAGGACAGGTTCTCGGTGATCGAGTCACCGAACTTCGACACCCGCTGGGCGTTGACGTCGTCCACGCTGGGCAGCTGCATCTCGGTGAGCGGATGCTTGGTGGCGCGCTCGATGGCCTTGAGCAGGTGGCGCTCGCGCGGGGCGACGAACAGCAGCGCCTCACCGGAACGGCCCGCGCGACCGGTGCGGCCGATGCGGTGCACGTAGGACTCGGTGTCGTGCGGGATGTCGTAGTTCACCACGTGCGAGATGCGGTCCACGTCCAGACCACGCGCGGCCACGTCGGTGGCGACCAGGATGTCGAGCGCGCCCGACTTGAGCTGGCCGATGGTGCGCTCACGCTGGTTCTGCGCGATGTCACCGTTGATCGCGGCGGCGGAGAATCCGCGCGAGCGCAGCTTCTCGGCGAGCTCCTCGGTGGCCTGCTTGGTGCGCACGAAGATGATCATCGCCTCGAAGTCCTCGACCTCGAGGACACGCGTGAGGGCATCGAGCTTGCGCTGATGCGAGACCTGCACGTAGCGCTGGGTGATGTTGGTGTTGGTCTGGGTCTTGGACTTGACCGTGATCTCGACCGGGTCGTGCAGGTACTGCTTGGAGATCTTGCGGATCGCACCCGGCATGGTCGCCGAGAACAGCGCGACCTGCTTGTCGTCGGGCGTATCGCGCAGGATGCGCTCCACGTCTTCCTGGAAGCCCATCTTGAGCATCTCGTCGGCCTCGTCGAGCACCAGGTAGCGCAGCTGGCTCAGATCCAGCGTGCCCTTCTCCAGGTGGTCGATCACGCGACCGGGCGTGCCGACCACGACGTGCGCGCCGCGGCGCAGGCCCGACAGCTGCACGCCGTAGCTCTGGCCGCCGTAGATGGGCAGCACGTGCAGGCCGGGGATGTGCGAGGAGTACTTGCCGAAGGCCTCGGCGACCTGGATGGCGAGCTCGCGGGTCGGCGCGAGCACCAGGGCGCTGGGCTTGCGCTGCGCGGTGTCCAGACCCATCAGGATCGGGATCGCGAATGCCGCGGTTTTGCCGGTGCCGGTCTGGGCCAGGCCCACCACGTCGGCGCCGGAGAGCAGCGGGGGAATCGTCGCCGCCTGGATCGGGGACGGCGACTCATAGCCCACATCGGCGATGGCCCGCAGGACGCGGTCATCGATCCCGAGGTCGGCGAAGGTCGGGCCGTCGTCGTGCCTGTCGTCGTCGGCAGGAACGCTGTCGACCTCATTGGTACTCATTGACCAGGAGTTTACTGCCTGGCGGTAGCTGTCCCAACCACCAGGTGAATACGGTGAGACCTATGCAACTGCAGAACCGGTCAGAGCATCAGGAACCGGCGCCGGTGACGGTGCCGATCGCGGTCGTCCAATTCGCGCCGCGGACCGACCCCGCCGTGAATCTGTCGTCCCTGCGCGAACACGTGCGCACCGCCGCCGAGGCGGGAGCGCGGGTGGTGCTCGCGCCCGAATACTCGATGTTTGCGGTGACCCGCCTCGACGAACGCGTGGTGGCGGTCGCCGAACCGCTCGACGGGCCGTTCACCACCGGACTCGGCGCGCTCGCAGCCGAATTCGGGGTGTATCTGGTGGCCGGTGTGGTGGAGCGCCCGGCCGGTGTATCCGGCCGGATCAGCAACACCCTGGTGGCGCACGGACCCGGCGGCGACGTGGTCGCGGTGTATCGCAAGGTGCATCTCTACGACGCGTTCGGCCATCACGAATCCGAGGTCGTGGTGCCCGGTCCGGTGACCGAACCCGCCACCTTCGCCGTCGACGGTGTGATCGTCGGCATGCAGACCTGTTTCGATCTGCGTTTCCCGGAGGGTTGTCGGCGTGTCGCCGCGGCGGGCGCGCACGTGCTGCTGCTGCCCGCGCAGTGGATTCCCGGCCCGGCCAAGGTCGACCAGTGGACCACGCTGCTGCGGGCCCGCGCCATCGAGAACACGGTGTACGTGGCGGCCGCCGATCAGTGCGCGCCGCACGGGGCGGGCGCCTCGATGATCGTCGACCCGGCGGGCGCGGTGACGGCCGAACTCGGCGACGAGCCGGGCGTGCTGGTCGCGACCGTCGATCCGGCCCATCTGGCCCGGGTGCGCAGCGCCAACCCCAGCCTGTCGCTGCGCCGCTTCGCGGTCGTCGAGCGCGTATCGCCGGAGCCCGGCGCGGAGTAGCGTTCGAGGCGATGGTGTACCCGGATCGCGAGGCGGCGGGCCGCGTCCTCGGCACGGCCCTGGAGCAGTTGCGCGACACCGACCCCCTGGTGCTCGGCCTGCCGCGCGGTGGCGTGCCGGTGGCCGCGGCGGTGCGCGAGGTGCTCGGCGGCGATCTCGACGTCCTGCTGGTGCGCAAGCTGGGCCTGCCCTGGCAGCCGGAGCTGGCGATGGGCGCGCTCGGCGAGGGTGGGGTGGTGGTGCTCAATCGCGATGTGGTCGACCGCAGCGGGGTCTCGCAGACCGCCTTCCTCGATGTCGAGCAGGCCGAGCTGGCCGAACTCGCGCGCAGGCAGGCGGTCTTGCGCGAACGCGATCCGATCCCGCTGACCGGGCGCACGGTGATCATCGTCGACGACGGCATGGCCACCGGGGCGACGGTGGCCGCCGCCTGCCGGGTGGCCAGGGAGCAGGAGCCCGCGCGGATCGTGGTGGCGGTGCCGGTGTCGTCGCCGGAGGCCGCGCGGCGGGTGCGCCCGGAATGCGACGAGCTGGTGTGTCTGTGGACGCCCGCCGATCTGGGCGGAGTGGGCATGGCCTACAGCGATTTCCATCAGCTCGCCGACGCCGAGGTCGTCGCGCTGCTGCGCTGAGGACTCAGCCGAAGCACTGCCCTTCGCCGCGATAGGTGGGCACGGTGACGCGGGTGCCCGACTCGTCGACGAGGTGGATCTCGGCGAAGCGCTCGCACAGCTCACCGGCCTTGGCGTGGCGGAACCACACGCGGTCGCCGATCTCGACTTCGGCGGCGCCGGCCAGCGGCGTCTGCACCTCGCCCGCGCCCTCGGAACCGAGCAGCTTCAGGCCCGTCGGCCAGACCGGCAGCGGCACCCGGCTGGGTCCGGCGGGGCCGGAGGCGATGTAGCCGCCCGCGAAGACGGTGGCGATGCGCGGTGTGGGCTTGCGCAGCACCGGGGTGGCGAAGAACAGCGCGGGGCGCGGGGTGAACGAGCGGTAGTGGTCGAACAGGGTCGGCACGTAGAGGCCGGAGCCCGCGGTCACCTCGGTGACATCGGGGTCGCTGATCGACACCTCGATCGAGCCGGTGCCGCCGCTGTTGACGATCTCGAGCGGGCCGGTCACCGCGCGCACCGCGTCGAGCACCCGGGTGCGCCTGCGGCCGATCTCGAGCGCCGAGAGCCGCTTGACCACGCGCACCGCGGGATTGCTGTCGGGCAGGCCGGCGATCTGCGCCTCATAGGTCATCACGCCGACCACGTCGAAGCCGAGACGGCGGGCCCGCGTGGCCAGCGCGGCGGCCTGGTCCGGGCTGCGGACCGGGGAGCGGCGGGTGCCCAGGTGCAGCGGGCCGATGCGCAGGGCGGCGTCGACATCGAGGCAGACACGCGGGTGGACCAGGTCGGTGCCGAGGGCCGCGCGGGTGAGGGTGAGCTGGTCGACATCGTCGATCATCAGGGTGATCGCGCGCAGCAGCCCGGGATCGCCGGCGAGTTCGGCCAGGGCGGCCCGGTCCAGGACGGGGTAGCCCAGCAGGATGTCGCGGGCGCCGAGGCGGGCCAGCCAGATGGCCTCGCGCAGCGAGTAGGCCATGATCCCGGCGAAGCCGCCGCTCGCGGTGAGGCCGGAGCCGAGAACCCGTTCGAGCACGGCCCGGCAGCGCACCGACTTACTCGCCACGCGGACCGCGACGCCGTTCGCGCGGCGGATCAGGTCGGCGGCGTTGGCGTCGAGGGCGGCCAGATCGAGGGCGGCCAGGGGCGGGTCGAGCTCGGCGGTCGCCGCGTGCAGCTCGGGCAGCGATGTCGTGGCGGTCACTCCCCTACTGAACCACCTAATTGGTCAGGCGTCCAGCATTGGCGCGATCAGACTTCGGCGGCCTTGAGCGTCAGGCAGCCGACGAGGTCGTCGATGACCACCAGGGTGGTCTCGTCGTTGCCGTCGGCGAGCCAGCGCAGCACCGCGCCGTAGAGCACCGAGACCAGGTAGGTGGCCACCGAGTCCAGCGGTTCGATCCACTGGGTGCCCGAGCGCTGGGCGCACAGGCCGAGGAAGGCGACGGCCTCCTCGTCCATCTGGCGGAACATCGCGGCCGCGGTCGGGTCGCCGATGGTCTCGCCCGAGGCCGACCACCGTTGCCGCAGGGTTTGCAGGGCCGACTCGTAGGCGGCGACCTGACGCACCGGGGCGGCCTTGATCAGCGGCCAGTAGGCGCTCATGCCCGCGTGCAGGAATACCCGCAGGGCCCGCAGACCGGTGACGTCGATACTGGCGGCGGCTTGTTCGACCGCGTCGCAGACGGCAGGTCGCAACGGGGCTTCGGTAAGTTCAGAACTGGCGCTCAACGACAACTCCTCGGCAACAAATTTCGCTGCCCGCGGCGATGCGAGCACTGTAGACAGGTCGTTCGATCACGGATCGTCCTATCCAGCGAGCTCGATCTTAGAAGGTTTTCTGGATTCACGAACTGGTTCAGCCGTCCTTTTCAGACTGAAAGATTGTTTTGTTATCCGAATGCGACCTTTTGTAAAACCGACCATACGGCCTGAATTTGTTCGCACTCCAAAACATCCGGCGCCCCCACCCGCCGAAAAGCACATACTGGTCGATTGTACAAGTCCACATCGGGGTGCTACCCGCGTGTGGGAGACGACACAGCGACACCCGACGGAACGGACACGACACAGTGCGTGTCCGTTGGACGAACTCGGGCGCGTCGCGCGCGGAACCGCCGATAACCTGGACAAGTGACTCTCTCCCCCTCTGCCGATCAGTTCGCCCTCAGCGGCACCTTCAACTTCCGCGATGTGGGCGGGCTGCGCACCGCCGACGGCGCCACGGTGCGCCCCGGCGTGCTGCTGCGCTCGGCCCAGCTGAGCGGACTCGACGCGCAGGGACTGGCGACCCTGCGAGAACTGCGGGTCACCGACGTGCACGATCTGCGCGGCCACGCCGAGATCGCCCACATCGGCCACGACACCCTGCCCGAGGACGTACGCCTGCACGTCACCCCGTTCGACTCGCGCATGGACGAGGCCCCGCCGCACGAGGCCGCGACCACCTCGGCCAAGGCCCACATGATCGAGGTCTACCGGCAGTTCCCGGTGCTGCCCGAGGCCCACACCGCCATCACCCGGCTGGCCGGCTCGATCGCCGCGGGCCAGGGCGCCGCGCTGGTGCACTGCGCGGCGGGCAAGGACCGCACCGGCTGGGCGGTGGCGACCGTACTGCGCGCGGTGGGCGTCACCGAGGACGCGATCTACACCGACTTCCTGGCCAGCAACGCCGCCGTGGAACCACTGCGCCGGCTGCTCGAACCCAAGATCGGCAACGGCGCGGCACTGTCCCAGGACCTGCTCGGGGTACACGAGGAATACCTGCGCACGGCCGACGCCACGGTGCACGCGCGCTACGGCGGCACCGAGGGCTACCTCGACGAGATCGGCCTCACCGGCGAACTCCGCGAGGCACTACGCCTGCGGTTGGTGTAGTTGGCGGCTGGCGCCGCGGGGTTCTCGGCCCCTTGGGCCTCGCGTCCGAGGGGCGATACTCCGGCTTCGCCGTTACGTCTCGCCCCTCGGACGCGAGGCGGCCGAAAACCCGTGGTGGTTGGGTTTGCGGGGTGGGCTACCAGCCGCTTGCCTGCTTTTCGGCGCGGACCAGGCCGTCGCGGTCGATGCTCACCTGGTCGCCGGTGTGGAACCACGATCCGCTGAAGCGGGCGCGCGAGGCCACCGGGTCGTTCCAGTAGCGGCGGCTGACATTCGGTCCGCGGCAGAGCAATTCGCCGCGGCCACGGTCGGCGTCGGGGCCGGACAGGGCCAATTCGGTGCCGCCGAAGGCGAATCCGAGGGTGGAGCCAGTGTCGGTGAGGTCGGTGTCGTCGACCATCAGGCCGATGCCGCTGGTCTCGGTGGCGCCCCAGACCGACCACTGCCGAGCCGCAGGGAACAGGCCACGCAGGGCGGCGGTGAGGGTGGCGGGGGCCGCGGCGGCGGCGCGCTCGGAACGGTGACAGGCCTTGCTGATCCGGCGCACGGCCGAACCCGCCTGTCGCGCGGCCAGTTCCGGTAGCAGCCCGGCGAGAATGCGCGGGGTGGCCGAGACGGTGTCGACGCGTTCGGCGTCGAGCACCTCGCTCAGCCGCCGGGCGCGCGGCGCGAGGACGACCGTGCCGCCGACGGCGAAGGTCGGCAGCAGCTGATCCACACAGCCGCTCGCGTGGGCGAGCGGCAGCAGCACCAGGTTGCGCAGGCCGTCGGCGGGCAGGTCCAGCGCCGCGACCACCGAAGAGACCGCCGAGAGCAGGTTTTCGTTGCTCAGCTCCACCCCGGCCGGCAGCGGCTGACGCGCGGCGGTGCCGGTGTAGCAGAGCAGGGCCGGGTCGTCGAGGGCGGCGCCGTCGTCGATGTAGGCGGTGCCGTCGGGCAGCGGGCCCTCGGGGCCGAGCACGAAATCGGCTCTGCCGTCGGCGATCACGCGTTCGGCCACGCCCGCGGGCAGGGCGTCGGGCACCAGCACCGGCACCGCGCCCGACAGCAGCGCGCCGAGGAACGCCTGCACCCAGCGGGCGCTGGTCGGCATGTGCACCGCGACCCGGTCGCCGTAACCGATGCCGTGCGACTGGAGTCCACCGGCGATGCGCGCGGCGCTGTACCAGAGTTCGCGATAGGTCAGACGCGGGCCGCCGACCTCGACGACGGCCTCGCGTCCGGTGAAGGCGTGCACCCGCAGGTCGAGCAGTTCGGTGAGCGCGGGGCTGAGATCGCCGTAGCGCAGCACGCCGTCGGCACCCCGTCGCAGCGGCGCGGCCGCACCGCTACCGGGGAACTCGATGATGGTCGCGCCCGGTTCGTGCTCGCTGTGACCCATCCGGACCTCCACGTACGTCGATGCAGCACCGCACCTGAACTATATGACGTGGATCACAGTGCTGTCAGGCACTCGGCGCGCTCACTCGCCGCGATAGGTCGCCTTGCCCGGCCCGACCTCGAGGAAACTGCGCACCGCGCCGCGCAGGTCGGCGGTGCCGAACAGTTCGCCGGAGACCTCGGGCGTCACCGAATCCGCGTGTGCCACACCGCCGGAACGCCAGGCCTCGATGATCTGCTTGGTGGCCGCGTGCGCCTTGGTCGGGCCCTCGGCCAGCCGGGTGAGCAGGGCGCGCGCGGCGGTGGCGACGTCGTCGTGCACGGCGTTGACCACGCCCCACTCGGCCATGGTCGCCGCGTCGTAGAGGTCACCGGTCATCACGAACTCCCGGGCCCGGCCCGAGCCCGCGCGCTCGGCCAGCCGCTGCGGGCCACCCATCGAGGGGGTGAGCCCGACCACGGTCTCCACCAGCCCGAACTTCGCCTTCGGCGCGGCCAGGATGATGTCGCAGGCCAGCGAGATCTCGAAGGCGGCGGTGAGGGTGAGCCCGTGCGCGGCGAAGACCACCGGGCACGGCAGCGCCTCGATCGGGTGGATGATCTGCTCGAACAGTTCGCGCCACAGCTGCGCGCCCTCCTCGACGCTGCGCCCGTCGAAGACGTTGACGTCCACGCCGCCGGAGACGACCTTGCCCTCGGCGTCGATGAGCAGCGCGCGCGGGGGCTGCGCGCCGACAGCGGCGATATCGGCGATCAGCGCATCGATCAGCGCGCGATCGAACAGGTTCAGCGGCGGGTGCGCGAGGGTGATCGTGGCGATCTCGGCACCGGCGTCGGTGAATTCGCGCGTCAGACGTGTGGCCTTGGTTTCACTCATCCGGTCAGCGTAGAACCCGAGGAACCCCGGGATGTCGGTGGTCGTTGACATGATGAGCTGTCCCGCACGGAAGTGCCCTACAGTTCGATTCGTTGGGCGAAGAGGAGGACGACGCCGTGTTCAAGAACGCGATCGAAAAGGCCGTGGTCGATGTACTCGACACCGGTTCCAAGCTGCAGGCGCCCGCCGTGCGGCGCTACGTCGAATTCCTCCGTGAACGCCATCCGGCGGAAAACCCCGCCCAGATCGTGACCCGGCTGGAGAAGCAGTACCTGCTCGCCGTCACCGGCAGCGGCGCCGCGGTGGGCGCCACCGCGGCCGTCCCCGGTGTGGGCACCCTCGCCGCGCTCGGCGCCGTCGGCGCGGAGACCGCCTTCTTCATGGAGGCCTCGGCCCTGTTCACCCTGGCCCAGGCCTACGTGCACGGCATCGAGCCGGAGAACAAGGAGGCCCGCCGCGCGATGGTCCTGGCCGTCGTGCTCGGTGACACCGGCATCGCCATCGTGCAGAAGGGCCTGCGCACCTCGTCGAAGAACTGGGCGGGCGCGCTGGCGGGCAAGGTGCCCGGGCTGGGGGCCATCAACAGCTCGCTGTTGCAGCAGTTCATCAAGCGTTTCATCACCAAGCGCGCCGCGCTGATGGCGGGCAAGGTGCTGCCCGCGGGGATCGGCGCGGCCATCGGTGGCGCGGGCAACCGGGCGCTGGGCAAGGTGACCATCGACAATGCCCGCAAGGCGTTCGGGCCCGCGCCCGCGCGCTGGGCCACCCCGCTGCACAATGTCATCGATGCCGATCCCCTGCCCGCGCTGGAGTCCGTCGAGGTGAAGAACCGGTGAGTGCCCGCCGCGGTGACGCTGTCCGCCTGCGCGGTGTCGGCAAGCAGTTCGCACAGACGGTCGCCGTCGACGGTATCGATTTCGCGGTGCCCGCCGGTGCGGTGACCGCGCTGGTCGGGCCCGCGGGCGCAGGCAAGTCGACGGTGCTGCGCATGGTGCTGGGCCTACAGCGGCCGACGACCGGGGAGATCACCGTCGACGTGCCGGGCAGCGGACCCGCGGCGATGGGCGGGGTACTCACCCCGCGCGGACTGCATCCGGCGCGCACCGTGCGCGATCAGCTGGCCTGCTACGCCCCGGTCGTCGGGGTGCGGCGTCGGCGGGTCACCGCGGTACTCGAACACACCGGGCTGGCCGCGGTCGCCGAGACCCCGGTGGCCCGGCTGCATCCGGTGCAGCAGAGCAGGCTCGCGCTGGCCATCGCCATCCTGGCCGATCCCCCGCTGCTGGTGCTCGACGACCTGTTCGCCGGGGCCGAGGGGATGGAACGCGGCTGGCTGCACGGGCTGCTGCGCGGCCATGTCGAGCGCGGCGGCGCGGTGCTGGTGAGCGCCGACACGCTCGCCGATGTGGTGTCGGTGGCCGACCAGCTGGTGGTGCTCAGCGAGGGCGCGGTGGTCTGGCAGGGCACCCCGGCCAAGCTGCGGCGCGGTCATCCCGACCGGCTGGTCGTGGCCGCGCAGCCCTCGATCGCGCTGGCCACCGCGCTGGCCGCGCGGGGCTTCACCGACGCGGTCATGCGGCCGGACGGCCGCCTGGCGGTGGCCGAGGCGGACGAGGCGACCATCCGCTCGATCGCCGAGGCGGCCCAGGTGCGCATCGGCAGCATCGTGTCCGACCCGATCCATCCCGACCGGGTGCTGGCCTCGCTGACCAAACCGCGCAGGCACGCCCATCACGTCCCCACCCCACCCGCGAATCCCGGCGGCTTCGCCCCGGCACCGACCCCGTATGGGATGCCCCGATGACCGCTGTGCTGCCCGCCGACCTGCTGCCCGGTGCCGAGACCGAGGCGCGCAAGATCGTCGCCGTCCCCCGCGTCCGGCTGCTGCTCGGCGCGCCGGTGGTGCTCGCGCTGGTCGGCACGCTGATCACCGCCCTGATGTCGGGGCCCGCCGATCCGACGGGTCAGCCCGCCACCGGCGCCGCGACTATCGGGCTCTACCTCGGGATGATCGCGGTGTTCGCCGCGGCCGCGCTGTTGGGCATCGCGGCCACCGGCGGGGAGTACCGGCATCGGACCATGGCGCTGTCGGTGCTGCTCTCGCCCGACCGCGACCGGCTCGTCACCGCCAAGTACCTGGTCACCGCGGGCTTCGCCCTCGCCACCGCGGTGGTCGCCGAACTGGCGAGTTTCCTGGTGCTGCTCGGTGCAGGGCGCGGCAAGTTCGAGTTCGGCTGGCAGCTGGTCGAGGTGCTCGGCGCCGGGCTGCTGGTGGCGGTGTGCTGGGCGGTGCTCGGGGCGGGCATCGGGCTGCTGCTGCGCACGCTCAGCGGCGCGATCTGGCTCGTGCTCGGCTGGGCCTTCGTGCTCGAACCGCTGATCTGGCTGGTGGCCAAGGGCTTCGGCGCGGGCGGCATGGCGGCGATCCTGCCCGTGTCGGCCACCGTCGCCGGGGTGAGCGCCGGGTCGTTCCAGGAGGCCGAGGTCTTCGCGCCGACGCCCGCCGCCCTGGTCGTGCTGGTGCTGTGGACCGCCGCGGTCGGTGCCGCCGGATGGTGGGACCTGCGCACCCGCGACCTGTAGTGCGCGCCGAGGCGGGCTGGATCCGCAGGCTCTGGCGGCAGTGCCTGGGTCATCCCCGGCTGCTCACGGGCATCACGCTGTCGGTGCTGGCGGGCGCGGTGGTCGCCATCGCGGCCCCGCTGGCCACCAAGCGCGCGGTCGACGCCGCCCAGGCGGGCGATACCGCGGTGATCGGTGGTGCCGCCGCGCTGCTGGCGCTGCTCGCGGTGGGCCGCTTCGCCGCGACCTTCGCGCGCAGGCTCTGGGCGGGCAAGCTCTCGCTGGAGGTACAGCACACCCTGCGGGTGGACCTGTTGTCGGCGCTGCAACGCCTCGACGGCGCGGGCCAGGACGCGATCCGCACCGGACAGGTGGTCTCGCGCTCGATCACCGACCTGCAACTGGTGCAGGGCCTGCTGGCGATGGTGCCCTGGTCGGGGCTGGCCGTGCTGCAGTTCGTGCTCTCGGCGGTGGTGATGGTGTGGCTGAGCCCGCCGCTGGCCCTGGCCGCGCTGCTGGTGGCGCCCGCGATGGTGGTGGTCGTGCTGCGGGTGCGGCCCCGCCTCTACGCCGCGACCTGGTCGGCCCAGCAGCGCGCCGCCGACCTCGCCGAACACGTCGAGCAGACGGTCACCGGGGTGCGCGTGGTGAAGGGCTTCGGGCAGGAAGCCCGGATGGTCGACATCCTCGAAGAGCACGGCCGCGCGCTGTTCGCCGAGCGGCTGCGCGCCGCGAGGATCAATGCCCGTTTCGCGCCGGTCGTCTCGGCGCTGCCGCAGGCCGGGCTGGTCGCGGTGATCATCGTCGGCGGCGTGCTGGCCCGGCACGGTGCCATCGGTGTGGGCACCTTCCTCGCCTTCACCGCCTACCTCGCCACCATGACGGCCTCGGCGCGCACCATCACCTCGGTGGTGATCATGGGTCAGCTCACCAAGGCCGCCGTCGACCGGGTGTTCCAGGTGATCGACGCGGCGCCGGTGCTGGTCGACCCGGACCGGCCGGTCGACCTGCCGCCGGGCCCGCTGGGCATCGAGTTCGAGGCGGTGCGTTTCGGCTTCGATCCCGGACAGCCGGTGCTGCGCGAACTCGATCTCACCGTGCGTCCCGGCGAGACCGTGGCGATCATCGGCCCGGCCGGGTCGGGCAAGTCCACCCTGTCGCTGCTGCTGCCCCGCTTCTACGCCCCCGACGCGGGCCGGATCAGCCTGGTCGGCGCCGACGGCACCCGCGCCGACCTGGCCGACCTGCGCGCCGAGGACCTACGCGGCGCGCTCGGCGTGGTCTTCGACGACCCGTTCCTGTTCTCCGACACCATCGCCGCCAATATCGCCCTGGGCAGCCCCGAGGCCACCGACGCCGAGATCAGGGCCGCCGCCACCGCGGCCGCCGCCGACGAGTTCATCGCCGCGCTGCCCGAGGGCTACAACACGGTGATCGGCGAGCGCGGCCTCACCCTCTCCGGCGGGCAGCGTCAGCGCATCGCCCTGGCCAGGGTGCTGCTGACGCGCCCGCGCGTGCTCGTCCTCGACGACGCCACCTCCGCCGTGGACGCCGTCACCGAGGCCGAGATCTTCCGCCGTCTGCCCGACCCCGGCGGGCGCACCACGCTGATCCTGGCCCACCGCGAATCCACGCTGGCCAGGGCCGATCGCGTCATCCGGTTGCCCGCCCCCGCCGTGGCCGTGGTGCCGAGCCCGGCGGCCGCCGACCGGCCGCGCGCCGACCTCGGCAAGCCGCGCACCATGTCGGCCACCGCCACCGAACTCAGCGAGACCCCCGAACTGCGCGCCGCCGTCGACGCCCTGCCCCCGGCCACCGAAGCGCCCCGGCTGCCCGGCGACCTGCGCGCGCCGCAGCCCGATTTCGGCCTGCGCGCGCTGCTGCGCCCGGTGCGCGGCCTGGTGCTGACGGTGATGGCCCTGCTCACCGCCGACGCGCTGATCGGCGTCGCCTTCCCGCCGCTGGTGCGCTACGCCATCGACACCGGCGTGACCGCGGGCGACGGCACCGCGCTGGCCGTCGCGGGGATCGCCGGGATCGGCCTGGTGCTGGCCGGACTGGCCGTGGGCGCCGCGGTCACCGTGCTCACCGCGCGCACCGGTGAGCGGGTGCTGTTCGGTCTGCGGGTGCGCAGCTACGCGCACTTGCAGCGCCTCGGCCTGGACTACTACGAGCGCGAACTGTCCGGCCGGATCATGACCAGGATGATCACCGACGTCGACGCCCTGTCGACCTTCCTGCAGACCGGCGTGGCGACCGGGCTGGTCGCGATGATCACCCTGGTCGGCGTCGCGGTGGGCCTGGTGCTCATCGACGCCGGGCTGGCGCTGGTGGTGCTGGCCACCGTGTCGCCCATGCTGCTGGCCACGCTGGCCTTCCGGCGGGTCTCGTCGAGCGCCTACACCGTCTCGCGCGAGCGGGTCTCGGTGGTCAACGCCGATTTCCAGGAGAACATCGCGGGCCTGCGGGCGGTGCAGGCCGCGCGCAACGAACCGGTCGCCGCGCGCCGCTTCGCCGAGTACTCGCACCGCTACCGTGACGCCCGCGTGCGCGCCCAGCGGGCCATCGCCGCCTATTTCTCCTTCGGCCTGGCCTGGGCCGATGTCGCGCTGGCGGTGGTGGTCTACCTGGGTGCCACCGCCGTGGCCGACGGGCGAACCAGCACCGGCACCCTGGTCGCCTTCGTCCTCTATCTCGGGCTGCTGTTCAGCCCGATCCAGGAGCTGTCCCAGGTCTTCGACGGCTACCAGCAGGCCAGGGTCGGCCTGCGCCGCATCGCTGAACTGCTGCGCACCGAGTCCTCGATCGCCGCCGATCCCCCCGACGCGCTGCCGGTCACCCGCCTCGACGGCGAGATCGTCTTCGACCGGGTCGGCTTCCGCTACCCGGGTGCGAACACGCCCGCCCTCGACGACGTCTCCTTCACCGTTCCGGCGGGCGCGACGCTGGCGCTGGTGGGCGCGACCGGCGCGGGCAAGTCGACGATCGTGAAGCTGCTGGCCCGTCTCTACGACCTGCCCGACGACCCGGCGGCGGGCTCGATCCGGGTCGACGGGGTCGAACTACGTAAATTTGTGCTCACCGACTACCGGCGGCGGCTGGGAATTGTGCCTCAGGAAGCTCACTTGTTCACCGGTGACGTGGCGAGCAACATTGCATTCGGGCAACCTTTCGCCTCGGCAGTGGACATCGGCACCGCGGCCGCGAATGTCGGCGCGGCCGAAATGATCGCCGGATTACCCCGGAAAATGGACCAGCCGGTCGGTGAACGCGGGCGTGGCCTGTCCGCCGGACAGCGTCAGCTGGTCGCCCTGGCGCGGGCCGAACTGGTCCATCCCGACCTGCTGCTGCTCGACGAGGCCACCTCCACCCTCGACCCCGAAACCGAGGCATCGGTGCTGGTAGCGAGCCGATCACTGGCCCGGGGCCGGACCACCGTCGTGGTCGCGCACCGGCTGGCCACGGCCGCGCGCGCCGACCTGATCGGCGTGGTCGATTCCGGACGTGTCATCGAATTCGGGACGCACCGGGAACTGCTCGACCGCGACGGTCGTTACGCGCGACTCTGGGCGGCGGGTGCGGGCGCCGAGGGAATACTGTCGGCGCGGGACCGGTCGTAGGTGAGGAGATCGGGTCAGTAGCAACGCCGATATGCCGCTGGGCATATGCTCGGTGAGGGCGCATCGGCAGCCATCCGCTGATACCCCTGCCGGGCACGTCACAAACGTCGCAGCGCGAAGAACGAAATGAGGCGAACACCAGCTGTGAGCAGCTCAACTTCCCAGTTCGGACAGAACCAGTGGCTAGTCGACGAGATGTATCAGAAGTTCAAACAGGACCCGTCCTCGGTCGACGCCAGTTGGCACGAGTTCCTCGCGGATTACACCCCCGAAGCGAGCGAGTCCGCTAACAGCCAGCCGCAGGCTCCGGCCGCCGCGGCGGCGCCCAAGTCGGCCGTGGCCACCGCGCCGGCGCCGGCGCCGAAGGCCGCACCCGCCGCGAAGCCGGCACCGCAGCCCGCGCCCGCCGCGAAGCCCGCACCGGCCCCGGCCGCCGCGCCCAAGCCCGCGACCGTGCGCGCACCGCAGACCACCCCTGCCCCGGTGTCGAACGCACCGGCCACCACCGCGCCCAAGGCCGCAGCGGCCGCCGACGAGTCCAAGGTGCTGCGTGGCCCGGCCGCTGCCATCGCCAAGAACATGTCGGCCTCGCTGACCATCCCCACCGCCACCTCGGTGCGCGCGATCCCGGCCAAGCTGATGATCGACAACCGCCTGGTGATCAACAACCACCTGGCCCGTACCCGCGGCGGCAAGATCTCCTTCACCCACCTGCTCGGCTACGCGATCGTGCAGGCGGTCAAGGCGTTCCCGAACATGAACCGCCACTTCGCCGAGATCGACGGCAAGCCCAACGCGGTCACCCCCGCCCACACCAACCTGGGCCTGGCCATCGACCTCGCGGGCAAGGACGGCAACCGCTCGCTGGTGGTCGCGGCCATCAAGGGCACCGAGGACATGAGCTTCGGCCAGTTCCACACCGCCTACGAGGACATCGTCCGCCGCGCCCGCGAGGGCAAGCTCGGCGCCGACGACTTCTCCGGCGTCACCATCTCGCTGACCAACCCCGGCACCATCGGCACCGTGCACTCGGTGCCGCGGCTGATGCCGGGCCAGGGCGCGATCGTCGGCGCGGGCGCCATGGAGTACCCGGCCGAGTTCCAGGGCATGAGCGACGAGCGCATCGCCGACATCGGCGTGGGCAAGCTGATGACGCTCACCTCGACCTACGACCACCGCATCATCCAGGGCGCCGAGTCCGGCGACTTCCTGCGCACCATCCACAACCTGCTGATCTCCGACGAGTTCTACGACGAGATCTTCCACGGCCTCGGCGTGCCGTACGAGCCGGTCCGCTGGCGCAAGGACATCAGCGAGCGCGGCGTGGACAAGAGCGCCCGCGTGCTCGAGCTGATCGCGGCCTACCGCAACCGCGGTCACCTGATGGCCGACACCGATCCGCTGCGCCTGGTCAAGGACAAGTTCCGCAGCCACCCCGACCTCGACGTCACCCAGCACGGCCTGACCCTGTGGGACCTCGACCGCACCTTCAACGTGGCAGGCTTCCACGGCCAGGAGCGGATGAAGCTGCGCGATGTGCTCTCCATCCTGCGCGACGCCTACTGCCGCCACGTCGGGGTGGAGTACACCCACATCCTCGAGACCGACCAGCTGCAGTGGATCCAGGACCGGGTCGAGCAGAAGCACGTCAAACCGACTGTCGCGCAGCAGAAGTACATCCTGAACCGGCTCAACGCCGCCGAGGCGTTCGAGACCTTCCTGCAGACCAAGTACGTCGGCCAGAAGCGTTTCTCGCTCGAGGGCGCCGAAGCCGTCATCCCGATGATGGACGCCACCATCGACCAGTGCGCCGAGTACGCGATGGACGAAGTGGTCATCGGTATGCCGCACCGCGGCCGCCTCAACGTGCTGGCCAACATCGTCGGCAAGCCCTACTCGAAGATCTTCACCGAGTTCGAGGGCAACATGAACCCGGCGGCCACCCACGGCTCCGGCGACGTGAAGTACCACCTCGGCGCGCACGGTCAGTACCTGCAGATGTTCGGCGACAACGAGATCGCGGTCTCGCTCACCGCCAACCCCTCGCACCTGGAGGCGGTCGACCCGGTTCTCGAGGGTCTGGTGCGCGCCAAGCAGGACCTGCTCGACAAGGGCGACGGCCCCGACGGCTTCTCGGTCATGCCGCTGATGCTGCACGGTGACGCCGCGTTCGCCGGTCAGGGCGTGGTCGCCGAGACGCTGAACCTCTCGGGTCTGCGTGGTTACCGCGTGGGCGGCACCATCCACATCGTGGTGAACAACCAGATCGGTTTCACCACCGCGCCGGAGAACAGCCGCTCCACCGAGTACTCCACCGACATCGCGAAGTTCATCGGCGCGCCGATCTTCCACGTCAACGGTGACGACCCGGAGGCCTGCGACTGGGTCGCGCGCCTGGCCGTGGACTTCCGCCAGAAGTTCCGCAAGGACGTCGTCATCGACCTCGTCTGCTACCGCCGCCGCGGGCACAACGAGGGCGACGACCCCTCGATGACCCAGCCGGAGATGTACGACGTCATCGACACCAAGCGTTCGGTCCGCAAGGCCTACACCGAATCGCTGATCGGCCGAGGCGACATCTCCATGAAGGAGGCCGAGGACGCGCTGCGCGACTACCAGGGGCAGCTCGAGCGCGTGTTCAACGAGGTCCGCGAGCTGGAGAAGTACAGCCCGGAGCCCTCGGAGTCGGTCGAGGACGACCAGAAGGTGCCTGCCACCGTGCAGACCGCCGTCGACAAGTCGATCCTGCAGCGCATCGGCGACGCGTTCAACACCCCGCCGGACGGCTTCAACGTGCACCCGCGCGTCAAGCCGGTGCTGGAGAAGCGCCGCGAGATGGCCTACGAGGGCAAGGTCGACTGGGCCTTCGCCGAGCTGATGGCCTTCGGCACGCTGATCGACCAGGGCCACGACGTGCGCCTGACCGGTCAGGACTCGCGCCGCGGCACCTTCACGCAGCGCCACGCGGTGATCATCGACCGCGTCAACGCCGACGAGTACACCCCGCTGCACAACATCGGCTCGGAGAAGCCGGGCTGGTTCGCGGTGCACGACTCGGCGCTGAGCGAGTACGCCGCGGTCGGCTTCGAATACGGCTACTCCCTGGGCAATCCGAACGCCCTGGTGCTGTGGGAAGCCCAGTTCGGTGACTTCGTCAACGGCGCGCAGTCGATCATCGACGAGTTCATCTCCTCCGGTGAGGCCAAGTGGGGCCAGCTCTCCGACGTGGTGCTGCTGCTGCCGCACGGCCACGAGGGCCAGGGTCCCGACCACACCTCCGGCCGTATCGAGCGCTTCCTGCAGCTGTGCGCGGAGGGCTCGATGACCGTGGCGGTGCCCTCGACTCCGGCGAACTACTTCCACCTGCTGCGTCGCCACGCCCTCGACGGCATCCGCCGTCCGCTGATCGTCTTCACCCCGAAGTCGATGCTGCGCAACAAGGCCGTGGTCTCCGACATCAAGGACTTCACCGAGTCGAAGTTCCGTTCGGTGTTCGACGAGCCCACCTACGAGCAGGGCGTCGGCGACACCGCCAAGGTCAAGCGCATCCTGCTGACCTCCGGCAAGCTCTACTACGAGCTGGCCGCGGAGAAGGCCAAGCACAAGCGCGAGGACGTGGCCATCGTCCGGATCGAACAGCTCTACCCGATCCCGACCTACCGCCTCAACGAGGCACTGGCCAAGTACCCCAACGCGACCGACATCGCCTGGGTCCAGGAGGAACCGGCCAACCAGGGCGCCTGGCCCTTCTTCGGCCTCAACCTCCCGGAGGTCCTGCCCGACCACCTCGGCAAGCTCCGCCGCATCTCCCGGCGCGCCATGTCGGCCCCGTCCTCGGGTTCGTCGAAGGTCCACGCCGTGGAACAGGCCGAGATCATCGCCGAGGCCTTCGAGCCGACCGCGTAATCTCTTCCAGCACAACGGCCGACGCCGGGTGGATCACCACGATCCACCCGGCGTCGGCCGTTGTCAGGCCAGCAGGTTCCGCAGGACCGTGCGGACGTGCTGTTCGGTGAGCCCGCGCAGTTCGGCGCGGCCGATCCGGTTGCCGCGAACCGTCAGTGTGGTGTCCACGTACACGTTTTCGTCGAGCACACCGATGCGCACCTCGGTCACCGCACGCCCGTCCTCCTCGGCGCTCTCCTGCACGAACGCGTCTTCGCCGAGCCCGGCCAGGTATTCGAAACTCGTGTCCGGGTCCGCGATACGGTCGCCGACGAGGTAGGTGAAGTTGTCGTATTGCCGTCGCCGATCACCATCCGCCCGCGTGACCTTCAGGGTCAGCGACACGGTGAGATCACCGAAGGTGCCGGAGCAGAAGCCGGTCGAACCGAGGGGCTCCCCGTCGCTTTGCCGCCACTCGGCGCTGCCGCGACGCCTGAGTTCCGCCAGATCCACCAGCTCGCAGTGATCGTCGGGCTCCAGTTCGCGGTACTTGCGCGAGGCCGGGGTGTCGATCGGCGTGCCCGGTATCCATGACAAATCCTGCGCCCCACGCCCCAGCCACATCGCGGCGGCGATCACGAGGACCACCGCCAGCACACAGGCCGACACCGACGCGGCCAGCCAGGGCAGCGACAACCGTCGTCGTGGCGTCATGCGAGGCGCTCCCAGACTGCTCGTCCCTGCTGCTCACAGGCACTCACCATCTCCGCTTCGTCCACCGTCGTCGTCGCGGGTGTGTGCAGCGTGACCGCGACGACCACGTTGTCGTCGAAGAGGCCGAACTCGCAGGTAGGGCCGTACATGAAGGCCAGACGGCGCACGTAGAGATAGGAATCGTCACCGACCCCGAGCGTGCGCGCCCCCGCGGTCGTGCCGGTCGCCGACACGCGCGCCGACTCCCGGTCGCTGTGGAAGAACGCCTCGGCACTGTGGCCGTCGTTCACGACCTTGGCGAGCACGGTGACCCCGAGACCGCGATAGGAGACCGAGCAGTGATGACTCGAATACGGATCGGAGTCACCGGATTCGGAGTGCACGGGTGATTCGGGCGCCGACCCGCCGAGCTGTTCGAGGGCGGCCGGATCGAGCAGCTCACAGGCGTTCGCGACACTCTGCGTGGTGTAGACCCGGGCCGGTTCGCCACGGATCAGGTCGGTGGTGGTCATGACGACCAGCAGGGCGACCGTGGCCGCTGTCAGCACGGCGGTGAGCGCCCAGGGCAGCAGCGGCCCGCGTCGTTTCCGCCGCTGATCGGGCGACCCGGCCGCGAGAGCGGGCGAACTGCTCGGGGACGGTGCCGCGGGTTCGAACACCCTGGTCGCCGCGGCGGCGAGATCGGCACAGCGGGCGAATCGATCCTCGGGCCGTTTCGCCATCGCGGTCGCGATGACCGCGTCGATGGCGCGCGGCAGCTCCGGCCGGAGCTCGGAGGGGCGTGGCGGTGACGCGCCGAGGTGCGCGGCGATGACGGCAGCCTGATCGCTGCGTGGGAAAGGTGTTCGGCCGGTGAGCAATTGGAACAGCGTGCAGCCGAGGGAGTAGATGTCGGCCCGATGATCCACCGTGGCCCCGTGGAACCGTTCGGGTGCGGCGTAGGCGAAGGTCGCCGCCATCCCGGACAGGGTGACGGTGTCATCGAGCGTACGGGCGATACCGAAGTCGGTGAGCAGCGCCGTCTCCCGGCCCGCCGCGTCACGTTCGACGAGCAGGTTCGCGGGTTTGACGTCGCGATGCAGCACACCCTGTTCGTGCGCGAAGTCCAGCGCCGCGGCGGCGCCCTGGATCAGCCGCAGGGCCCGGGCCGGGTTCAGCCCGCCGGGCTCGGCCTCGAGCAGACCGATCGCGTCCCCACTCGCGACATATTTCATCGACAGCCACAGCACCGGGTCCTGCGGACCGCTGCGATCGTAGACGGAGACGATATTGGGATGCTCGAGCCGCGCGGCGACCGTCGCCTCACGCTCGAAGGCGTTGCGCGCCTTGCTGTCCAGCGACAGCCCGTGGCCCAGCACCTTGATCGCGACCCGGCGGTTCAGCCGCGGGTGCTCGGCGAGATACACCGCCCCCATCCCGCCGGTGCCGAGGAGCCGTTCGATCGTGTAACCGGCGAACAGTGTTCCGCGTTCCACCCCTGCCCACCTTCTACCGCGCCGTCCAGGGCGCGACATCGCCCGACACCCCTGGGTCGGATCGAATCTAGGTGCCCACGATGGCCCGGGCAACTCGCCTCCCTTGGTGGGCCACCGCACGACACCGTCGGCGCGGGCCGACACGATTCACCCGGCGTCCGTCGGCCGGTCGGTGGTCAGCGCGCGTTCGCTGTGCAGAGCACGTCGACGACCTCGGTACCGCTGAGCTCGGAGGACCCGAAGTTGGCCAGTCGCGCGACCGGGACGTGCTCCGACATGTTGTCGATGGCCTTGCGAATCGCCTCGCTACGAGTGCGTCCCGACGCGCCCGTGACCCACCCCTGATCGCTCCACACCAACGCCCCGCACCCATTGGCCCACGTCATGACCTGGCAGTCCGCCCCGCCGCCACAGCGGTCCCGCACGGAAGCGGCCGCCTCCTCTTACACGGTCCCGAGGATCGGAACCGCATAGCAAACCACGAATCTCGCAGTCCCACAATTTCTTTGGCACCCGCTCGGCCGCCGTTCAGCGGCCGCCGACGAACTTCTCGGCGGGGATGAACAGTTCGTGGCCGGAATCGAAGCGGAGACGGACGCCTTCGGGAAGCCAGTCGACCGCGGCGAATTCCAGGTTGTCGGTGCCGGTGAAGTCGACGCGGACGAAGTGGCCGTAGGACAGGGAGGGGTCGCGGCCGGAATAGATCTGGTGGTGGCGGTCCCTGCCGAGCAGGGTGCGTGTCTCGTAGATCGCCACGTAGTGGGTCGACCCGTCGGCGTAGCTGACCGTATCCGGCTGCCGGTTCTGGTCGACGACGTGGTGTGGGTGGATCTGGCTGTCCAGCACCATGACCACCGCCAGTACCAGCAGCCCGAGAACGAACCCGATCACGGCGGGGACCAGGCCGCCGCCTCCCGCTTTTGCGCTTCCCCGAATGTCCCCCACCGGGACGACACTAGACCCGCACCGAGCCGACGGCCCTCCCGTGGCGCAACTGACAGAGTTCTCTTATCCGGCTCCCCGGTGCGGCTCACGGCCGGCCGGTAGTGTCCGCCGGACGGACGGACAGGAGTCGAGATGACCGGCACACGCAACGGGTACCTGCTGGTCGGCGCGATGGCGTCGATCGGGGCGGGCGCCGTGCATTTCCTGGCGGCGGGCATGCACACCGAGCACGCGACACTGGCGCGGCTGATGGTGGTGCTCGCGGCGGCGCAGTGTGTGACCGGGCTGCTGGTGCTGGTGACCGAACGCAAGGCGGTCGCGCTGTCGGTGCTCGCGGTGAACGGGTTCGCGGCGGCGATGTGGGTGTTCACCCGGTTCGCGGATGTGCCGTGGATCGCCGGGTTGACCGCGGAGGCACCGCAGGTGGCCGACACGGTGTGTGCCGCGCTGGGTGCGCTGGCCGTGCTCGCGGTCGGGGTCGGGCTGGTGCGGCCCGGGGCGAGTCTGCCGCCGTTGCGATCCGGGATCGCGGCCGCCGCGGTCGGCGTGCTGGCGCTCGCGGCGATGCTCAACGGTGTCGGGCACGTGCACAGTCACGGCGACGGCGACCACGCGCACGCCGCCGGCGAGGACCATTCCCACGGCGAGCATCCCGACACCGGCGACGCCTGGCCGCGCCCGTTCGACCCCACCCAGCCGGTCGACGTCTCCGGCGTCCCTGGCGTCACCGCCGAGCAGGAACAGCGCGCCACCGCCCTGATCCGCAGCACCCTCGACGGCCTGCCCGCCTTCGCCGACGTGAACACCGTCGGCGCCCTGGGCTTCCGCTCGATCGGCGACTCCGCCACCGGCTACGAGCATTTCATCAACACCGGCTACCTCCGCGACGACGCCTTCCTCGACGCCACCCGCCCCGAATCGCTGGTCTACCGCGTCGACGGCGCGAACCGCACACTCGTCTCGGCCATGTACATCGCCAAGGGCAAGAAGATCGACGACCCCGACCTGGTCGACTACGGCGGCGCCCTCATGCAGTGGCACGTCCACGACAACCTCTGCTGGCGCGCGGGCGACAACGGGCCGCAGGTCGCCGGCGTCACCGACGAGCAGGGCAACTGCCCGCCCAACTCCATCAACCCCGGCTCCGGCAACCCGATGGTCCACGTCTGGATCGCGCCCCACCAGTGCGGCCCCTTCGCCGCGCTGGAAGGCCACGGCGCGGGCCAGGCCGGCACCGACGGCCGCCGCACCGACACGTGCGCCACCGGTCACGATCACGGCGGTGGGCACAAGTAGTCCTCAGCCGTCACGCCCGGTGCGGCTCAGCGCGATTCCCGCGCGGATCGCCGACACCGCCGCGCCGGGTTCGTCGGCCCAGAACGCGACGACCGACGCCGTGAATTCGCCGTGCGGTGTCACGAAGGTCCGGGGCTCGGCGAGGTCGAGGCGAACGTTCGTCGAACTCCCCGCGACGACCGCCAGCGTCTTTCCGTTGAGCTGCAAGGATTTCCCGTCGTAGCCGCTCAGATCCTGGTGTACCGCGCGGACTTCGTCCAGATCCAGGTCGAGACGGGTGCGGCGCAGGTAGCGCACGCGCAGCCGCTCGCCGGTGAGCACATGGGGATAGACATGATGCGCGGCGATCATGCCGATCATCAACAGCACTCCCCAGATGCCGAGCACCAGCGCGACGATCCGCACCGGCGCCCACGGGATGAGAAAGTGCACGGCCGGGATCTCGATCGCGCTCACCACCAGAAATGCCCACAGCACCGGCGATTCCGCGCCCGCGTAGCGAATCGGCACGCCGTCGGCGGTGTCGGGCCTGCGCGCGACCGCCCGCACGAGGCTCACCCACATATCCGTCTCCAGCCGGATGAACCCCAGCACCATCGCACGCATCGAACCCCTCCTTTGCAATACAGATGCATCGTAAAGAACGGCAGGCCCATATGGCAATACGACTGCATCGTGAAAAGATGGGTCCATGCCGAAACGGGTGGATCATGAGGCACGGCGGGCGGCGATCAGCGACGCGGTGATGCGATTGCTCGCGCGCGAGGGCCTGGAGGCCATCAGCCTGCGGAATGTCGCCGCCGAAGCGGGCGTCTCGGCGGGGCAGGTACAGCACTATTTCCCCAGCAAGGACTCCATGATGGAGTACGCGGCGGGCGCCATCGCCGAACGGATCGGCGCCCGCGTCGCCACCGCGGGCACGGACCCCAGCCTGCGCCAGATCCTCACCGCACTGCTCCCCACCGACGCCGACTCGGCCGCCGACGCCCGCAGCCTCATCGGCTATCTGGCATTCGCGTCCGTCCGCCCCCAGGTCGCCGCGACCATGGCCACCAACGGACGGTCCTTCCGCGACTATCTCGCCACGATGCTCCCCGACCACCCCGATCCCACCACCGCCGCCGACGCCCTCCTCGCCCTCCTCGACGGCCTGGCCCTGCACGCCACCCTCGGCCAGATCTCCCCCGACCGGGCCCACACCCTGCTCACCGCGGCGATCGACACCGCGCTCGCGCGGCGGTGAATCGGGGAAGTCAGTCGGCGGAGCCCTTGGGGTCGACGGCGCGGGCGAGGTCCAGGTCGAGGGGGAAGGGGAGGTCGACCTTCATGCGGCCGTGGTGGATGCCGGTGGTCGAGTACTTCCCTGTCGCCGGGTCGAGCTGGTAGGCGTAGACCACCGCCCGGCCGTCGACATTCTCGACGCGCCAGAAGTGTGGGATACCCGCTTCGGCGTAGAGCTGGGGCTTGCGGTGACGGTCGCGTTCGACGGAGTCCGGGGAGACGACCTCGATCGCGAGGACGACGTCCTCCGGACGGAACGTGGTCTGGTCGAGCCCGGTGAATGCCGCCGTGTCGACAACCATGACGTCGGGTTCAGGTCGTTGCCGCGCACCCAGCGTCACTGTCATCTCACGGATGACGGTGTACTCCCCGGGAATCTGCGCGAGCAGCTGCCATTCGAGGAATCGGATGAGAAGCAGGTGAAACATCATCTGCGGACTCACGAAAACCAAGCTCCCGTCGATCAACTGAGTGTGCGGCGGCAGTTCACTCAGATGGTCCAGGTCCTCGGCGAAATATCCCCCCGGTGGCGGCACCGGCCAGCTCAACGGGGCCCGGCCCCCCGGTGGCATCGGCTCCGCTGTCATCGGTTCCTCGCTCATTGTACGGCGATCATCTGACACCGCCCAGTATGGCACACCGGCAGCGGCACCAAGTGGGCATTATCGCTGCTCAGACGCAGCGCGGCGGCTGGTCCGCGAGGCGTGGACAGCACCCGCGGACCAGCCCCCGGGATCACGATCGCACGGGCTGGGTGACGCGGCGGGCGGCGACCGCGGCGGCGGTCTCGGCCATCACCAGTTCCGCGTTGATCTGCGCGCCCGCCATCGCGCCCGCGGCCGAGGCTGCGCCGACCTGGGCGGTGGGCTCGCTGAGATTGCCCGCGATCCAGACGCCGGGGACGGCGGTGCGGCCGACCGGGTCGGCGGGGAGGTGATCACCCATGCCCGACGGGTGCGGCTGCGGGGGCAGTCCGAGACCGGTGAGGAAATCGGCGCGGATGCTCGAGCGCGGGGCGACCACGAGGGCGTCGCGTTCGAGCACAGTGCCGTCGGCCAGGCGGACTCCGGCGAGCCGGTCGGCGGCCGAGAGGACCTCGGTGACTTCGCCTTCCACGATCCGGATGCCCCGCGCGGCCAGCTTCTCGGCATCCTCGTCACCCGGTGCCTGCGCGGTGTGCGCCAGGTAGACGACATCGTCGCTGAGCTGACTGAACAGCAGCGCCTGGTGCACCGACATCGGACCGCTCGCGAGCACGGCGATACGCCGATCGCGCACCTCCCAGCCGTGGCAGTACGGGCAGTGCAGCACGTCGTGCCCCCAGTGTTCGCGCAGACCGGGGATCTCCGGAAGCACATCGGTGATGCCGGTGGTCACGAGCAGGCGCCGGGCCCGCACGGTCCGCCCGTCGGCGAGGGTCACCCGGAATCCGGGCGAATCCTGCGCCCCGGCAAGCGTTTCCGCACCGCGAGGATCGGCCACGTCGGCGAGACCGGGCACCGAGTCCTGATCGCTCCCGTCGATCCGATCGACCGCGACGACAACCCCGTCCACCACCTCCCCGCCGTACCCGACCACCTCGGCCCGCCCCTGCGCGACCAGTTGCGCGGGCGGCGTCCCGTCGCGGGCCAGCAGTCCGTGCACACCCTCGGCGGGTGCGTTGCGGGGCGAGCCCGCGTCGATCACCAGGACCGAGCGTCGCGAGCGGGCCAGCATCAGTGCCCCGTTCAGGCCGGCGGCGCCACCGCCGATCACCACCACGTCATACGAATCGTTCATCTCGACCTCCTTCGCCGACCACCATGCCGACCACCCCGCCGAACCGGCAAGGTTATTTGCCGCTATGGCAAACTGGATGACATGGACGACCTCGAACAGACCCTCGACTCGGTCGGCCCCCGCCTGCGCGCCCTGCGCTCGCAGCGCCGCACCACCCTGGCCGACCTTTCCCAGGAGACCGGCATCTCGGTCAGCACGCTGTCGCGACTGGAGTCCGGCGACCGCAAACCCACCCTCGAACTGCTGCTCCCCCTGGCCAAGGCACACGGGGTGACCCTCGACGAACTCGTCGACGCCCCCGCCACCGGCGACCCACGCATCCACATGCGTCCGATCACCCGCCACGGCATGACCATGCTCCCGCTCACCAAGCGCGCGGGCGGCATCCAGGCGTTCAAGATGATCATCGCCCCGGGCGCGACCGACCGGCCGCAGACCCCGCAGGTGCACGAGGGTTACGAGTGGCTCTACGTGCTCAACGGCCGCCTGCGCCTGATCCTCGGCGACAACGACATCGTGCTCACCCCCGGCGAGGCCGCCGAGTTCGACACCCATGTCCCGCACTGGTTCGGCGCCGCCGACGACCAGCCGGTCGAGTTCCTCAGCCTCTTCGGCAAGCAGGGCGAGCGCGCTCATCTGCGCGCCCGCCCCCGGGGTTCGGACTGACGATCAGCCGAGCGTGAAGCTCGCCCGGCCGGAGATGTGCTCGAGCTCCTGGTGCTGCAGCAGGGTCTCGTCGGTGGTGACGATCCAGGCCTCGACCCGGCCCGCGCCGGGGCCCATCCCCATGCCGGTGATCACGCCGTCGGGCAGGCCGACGAGCGCGCCGTTCTCCACGCGGTGCGACTGGCCGTCGCTGTAGCCGGAGTCGAGGTTCCGCCAGCGCACCGCGATGCGGTAGGACTGGCAGAAATCGCCGGTCTGGGTGATGTTCACCTTGACGCCGAACTGGCCGGACTGCGGCTGCGGCACGGTCGAGGCATTGATGATCGCGGCGCAGTTGGCACCGGGCGTGCGGCTGAGGGTCGGGGTGAACTGGACCGTCGGATCGCTGGGGATCGCGGTGGCCGGGCCGGTGAGACCGACCAGGGCGGCGACGGCGGCCAAGGTGGCGATCCCGGCGCGGCGGGGAAGCGAGGACTTGCTGTTCGTGAGAGTCATGTTCCGTACTTCGCGGCAGGCACAGAAGCCGTTAACCACCGTAAAGGTCTCGATTCGGAATACGAATTACCAAGGGGCACAACAGTTTTGGGGTCTTTCCCGACACCGGAAAACATGCTTTCCCCGCACCCGTATGTCGGACGCGGACACCGCTTCGTTAGCCGCGACAACGGTCTCGATCCCGCAACGCGCCCGTCCGGCCGGGACCGGCGGCGATCCTCGCCCACGGTCGTATTCTGAGCCCGACCAGCACTTCCGCCGAGGAGGGCAGATGGGCGAGCGGCATTCCCCGAAGGCGAGCCGGTTCCGGTTCACCGTCACCGTCGTGCTCCTGCTGCTCACCGGCGTGCTGGTGATCGCCGGGGTGCTGGCCCGCTATCTGCACTCGGACCTGCTCGACACCGACCGCTACGTCGCCATCGTGGGCCCACTGGCCACCGAACCGGCCATCCAGGACGCGGTCACCGACCAGGTCAGCGCGGCGATCCTGAACCGCCTCGACGACACATCCCTGGCCCAGGACCTCGCCGCCGCCCTCACCGATGACGACACCGCCGCGGACTCACCCCGCCTGCAGGCCGCCCTGCGCGCCCTGCCCGCTCTGCTCCGCGCCGAGCTCGACGATCTGGTCCGCGAGACCACCGAATCGGTGGTGCGCAGCGAGCAGTTCGCCGAGCTGTGGACCTCGGCCAATCGCGGGGCGCACACCGCGGTGAGCGGGGTGCTCACCGGCTCCGGACCACTCGAGGTCGACGAAGACGGCACGGTGCGCGTCCCGCTCGACCAGGTCGTGGAGGTCGTGCGACAACGGCTGCGGGAGCGCGGCGTGGAGGTCTCCGGCGAATCGCGCACGATGACCGCGGAAGTGGTCGTCTTCCAGGACGAACGGATCGCGCGGGCCCAGCACTGGACCCGACTGCTCGACCGGGCGGCCACCGGGCTGCCGGTGCTCGCGCTGCTGCTGGCCGTCGCCGCGATCGTGATCGCCCCACCGGGCACCCGCCGCCGCGCGGTCGCCCTGCACGGCGCGATCCTGATCGCCGCCATGGCACTGCTCGCGGTGGCGATCGCGCTCGGCCGTCACTTCTACCTCTCGGCGGTGTCGCTGAATCCGGAGGTCGCGCGCCTGCTGTTCGACACCGTCACCGACCCGGTGCGCGAGAAGCTGCGCGTGGTCGCCGCCTACGGCGCCGTGCTGGTGGTGTTCGCGCTGCTGACCGGGCCGTCACGTCCCGCGCGAGCGGTGCGGGCACGGATCGCGACGGGCTGGGCGGCGATCATCCGCCGACCCGGCCTGGCGAGCTGGTGCGCGGTCGGCCTGGCAGCGCTGGTTCTGATGTTCTGGACATCGCCCTCGATCACGGCGCTCGTGGTGGTCGCGGCGGCGGCCTGCGCGGCCGTGGTGACGATCCGACTGCTCGCCCGCCGCGCACAGCGTTGACCTCAGCTCTGGAGCGCGGTGATCAGCGCGGGGCTCAAGGCCAGCGCGGGCAGTGACTCCACCAGCAGTTCGACCAATTGCTCACGGGTGACCGGCTTTTCGAGCATCCAGGTGAGGATGGTCTCCTCGACGAAGGCGATCCAGCCGCGGATGGCGAGGGTGAGCCGGGCCAGGTCCGGGTCGCTGGGCGGTAGCGGCAGTTCGCTGACGATGAGGTCGGCGATGGTGGCGCGGGTGCTGTCGACGTAGCCCGACATCTCCGGGGTGATGCTGGCCGGGCCGCGCAGCACCGAGCGGTAGGACGCGGAGTGCTCGGTGACGTAGTCGACGAAACGGTCGATCGAATCGCGCAGCATGTCGAACAGCGACAACTCCCGGTTCGGGGCGATCGCGGTGTAGAACTCCTCGATCACGTGCCGGGCGATGGCCTCGTGGAACTCCTGCTTGGACGCGAAGTAGTGGAACAGCAGGCCACGCGAGATGCCTGCCTGCTTGGCGATGTCGTCGACCGAGATGTCCTCGAGCGAACGCCCGGCCAGCATTTCGGCACCGAGGGTGATCAGCTGCTGCCGACGCTCCTCGGGGCTGAGCCGGATGCGCTTGGTCTCGCCGGAAGTCCTGATGGTCACGCCGCCCATCGTAGCGCTACTGAACTCGATTCAATAGCTGTTGACTCCGGCTCAATAAGACCGTAGTCTGCTGTACATGAGTCGCAAGGTTACAGACAAAGTTGTCGACCGCAGCGCCGCCCGCCACATCAAGACGATCATCGTCGGCAGCGGGTTCGCGGGCCTCGGCATGGCCATCCGCCTGCATCAGCAGGGTCGTGACGATTTCCTCGTGCTCGAGCGCGGCAGCGATGTCGGCGGCACCTGGCGCGACAACACCTACCCCGGTGCCGCCTGCGACGTGCCCTCGCACCTGTACTCGTACTCCTTCGCGCTGAACCCCGACTGGTCGCGCTCGTTCTCCAAGCAGGGCGAGATCCAGGCCTACATCCGCGGCGTCGCCGAAAAGAACAATGTGCTCGACAAGCACCTGTTCGACTGCGATGTGCTCGGCATGCGCTGGAACGCCGAGACCGCCCGCTGGGACATCACCACCAGCAAGGGCGATTTCACCGCCGAGACCGTCGTCTCCGCGGTCGGGGCCCTCTGTGAGCCCTCGCTACCCGACATCAAGGGCATCAACGACTTCGCCGGCGAGATCTTCCACTCGGCCCGCTGGGACCACGAGGTGGACCTGACCGGCAAGCGCGTCGCCGTGATCGGCACCGGCGCCTCGGCCATCCAGATCGTGCCCGCCATCGCGAGCAAGGTCGCCCACCTCGACCTCTACCAGCGCACCGCGCCCTGGCTGCTGCCGCGCATGGACCGCCCGTACTTCCTGCCCGAGCGCCTGGCGTTCAAGTACATCCCGGGCGTGCAGCGCCTCTCGCGCGCGGCCATCTACGCCGCCCGCGAGACCCAGGTGGTCGGCCTGGCCAAGTACCCCGCGCTGATGAAGATCTTCGAGACCATCTCGCGCGGCAAGCTGCTGGCCGAGGTCCGCAACCCGGTCAAGCGCGCGCTGGTCACCCCGGACTACCGCATCGGCTGCAAGCGCATGCTGATCTCCAACGAGTACTACCCGGCCATCGACCGCGACAATGTCGAGGTCGTCACCAACGGCATCGCCGAGGTGAAGGCGGGCTCGATCGTCACCAAGGACGGCACCGAGCGCGAGATCGACGCGCTGATCGTGGCCACCGGCTTCCACGTCACCGACTCCCCCGCCTTCGAGGGCATCATCGGCAAGACCGGACAGACCCTGGCCGAGCAGTTCGACGAGGTCGGCCAGCGCGGCTACAAGGGCTCGACCATCGAGAACTTCCCCAACATGTTCTTCCTGCTCGGCCCGAACGTGGGCCTGGGCCACACCTCGATGGTGTTCATGATCGAATCGCAGATCAACTACGTGGCCGACGCCCTGGCCACCATCGACGCCGAGGGCCTGCGTACCGTCGAGGTCCGCAAAGACGTGGTCGACACGTACAACACCGCACTGCAGGCGAAGATGGCCGACAGCGTGTGGATGAACGGCGGCTGTGCCAGCTGGTACATGGACAAGCACGGCAACAACACCACGCTCTGGCCCGATTTCACCTTCCAGTTCCGTAGGCTGACCAAGAAATTCGATGTCGCTGCCTACGACACGACTTCTTCGACCGACTCCGACACCGAACTGAAAGTGGTGGCAGCACAGTGAGCAAAGATGCTTACTTCACGAACAAGGTCTGTGTGATCACGGGCGCCGGGTCCGGCATCGGCCGCGCGCTGGCCGAGAACCTGGCCCGCCGCGGCGCCAAGCTGGCGCTGTCCGACATCGACGCCGAGGGTCTGGCCGAGACCGTGCGCCTGGTCGAGGCGCTGGGCGCGCAGGTCAAGGCCGACCGGCTCAATGTCGCCGAGCGCGAGGCGTTCCTGCTCTACGCCGACTCGGTGAAGGCCCACTTCGGTGTCGTGCACCAGATCTACAACAACGCCGGTATCGCCTACCACGGTGACGTGGTCAAGACCGACTTCAAAGACATCGAACGCATCATGGATGTCGATTTCTGGGGCGTCGTCAACGGCACCAAGGCGTTCCTGCCGATGCTGATCGACTCCGGCGACGGTCACGTCGTCAACGTCTCCAGCCTGTTCGGCCTGGTCACCGTGCCCGGCCAGGCGGCCTACAACTCGGCCAAGTTCGCGGTGCGCGGCTTCACCGAGGCGCTCTACCAGGAGATGAAGATCTCCAAGGCGCCGGTCAAGGTCACCTGCGTGCACCCCGGCGGCATCAAGACCGCGGTGGCGCGCAACGCCACCTACGCCGAGGGCATCGACGGCGCCAACACCGCCTCGCTGTTCGACAAGTACCTGGCGATCCACAGCCCGGAGATGGCCGCGCAGACCATCACCGAGGGTGTGCGCAAGGGTCACGCGCGCGTGCTGATCGGCTGGGAGGCCAAGGTGCTCGACGCGAGCGTGCGCTTCCTGGCCTCGGGCTACAACCGGATCTCGGCCGTGGTCAACGGCCGCTTCATGCCGCACTGACCTCAGGACGACGCCCATGCGCGAGTTCAAGATTCCGCTGCCGATCGTGCGGGCGGTGCTCGACCCGGTCTTCCGGGTGACACTCAACGCCCGCCTGCCGATCGCGGCGCAACGCGCTCTGCTCGACGCGGTCTCCCTGCTGCAGCTGGTGCCGGACGGTTCCATCGTCCAGCGGCTGCAGCTGGGGGGCCGCCCGGCCGAGCGGGTCATCGCCGAGACCGCGATTCCGGGTTCGCGTACCCACGCGGTCCCGCCGGAGCGCGCCGCCGGCGCGATCCTGTACCTGCACGGCGGTGGCTACGTGGTCGGTTCGCTGGCCACGCACCGCTCGCTGGTGGCCCATCTGGCCAGGGAGAGCGCCTGCGCGGTGTACTCGCTGGAATACCGGCTGGCCCCCGAGCACCCGTTCCCGGCCGGCCTCGACGACGCCGAGGCCGCGTTCCTCGACCTGGTCGACAACGTCGGCTACCGGCCCGAGCAGATCTGCCTGGCGGGTGACTCGGCCGGTGGCGGCCTGGCCTTGGCCCTGGCGCAGCGACTGCTGGCCCGCCACGGCATCGCGCCTGCCGCGCTGGGCCTGATCGCACCCTGGGTCGACCCGACCCAGGTACCGACCAAAGACCGCGACCTGGTGATCAACCGGGCGTGGTCACAGGCGTGTGCCGCCCACTATCTGGGCGACGCCGCCGTCACCGAGGCGGGCTACGCGCCCCTGCTCGGTGACCTGTTCGGCCTGCCTCCCACCTACGTGCAGGTCGATGTGAGCGAACTGTTACACGATCAGTGCCGACAGCTGGTCACGGCCCTTCGGGGGGCGGGTGTGCACGTCCGCTTCAGCGAAACCCGCGGCCTGTGGCATGTCGCGCAACTGCAGGCCGCGCTGGTCACCGAGGCCGCGCGGGCACTGAGCGAACTCGCAGAATTCCTGCGAGAAGCAATACAGCCGGTATCGATAGACGATTTACGATAAAGCCTGGTGACGGGCAATTCGGGCGGCGATATCGCGACCCGGCCGAGAGTGTCGTAGATTACTGGCGAGTAGAACCCACTGGAAGGGCACAGATGCGAGAGTTCGAAGTTCCGGCTTCCTACACCATCCCGGACGATGCGAACAATTCCGACAACGTCTTCCGCTTCGCGCAGGAGACGCCGAACACGGTCTTGTTCAACGTCCCGAACGGCAGCGGCGGCTGGAACGACGTCACGGCGGCACAGTTCGAGCGGGCCGTCACCGGCGTGGCCAAGGGCCTGATCGCCGCGGGCATCGAGCTGGGCGACCGGGTCGCCATCATGGCCGCCACCCGGTACGAGTGGACGCTGCTGGACTTCGCGATCTGGGCCGCCGGTGGCGTGACCGTCGCGATCTACGACAGCTCGGCCGCCGAGCAGGCCAAGTGGATCCTGCAGGACTCCGAGACCAAGCTGCTCGTCGTCGAGAACGACAAGCACCGCGCGACCATCGAGGAGATCGAGGCCGGTTCGCTGCCCGCGCTCGCCGAGACCCTGCAGATCGACAAGGGCGCGATCGACGAGCTGACCAAGCGCGGCACCGACCTCGACGACTCGGTCGTGCACGAGCGTCGCAAGCAGGTCGGCGCGGCCTCCCCCGCCACCCTGATCTACACCTCGGGCACCACCGGCAAGCCCAAGGGCGTGCAGCTGACCCACGCGAACCTCTACGCCGAGTCGCGCTCCGGCGGCATCGAGCTGTCGGCGTTCGTCTCCGAGGGCCAGAAGACCCTGCTGTTCCTGCCGCTGGCGCACGTGTTCGCCCGCGCGGTCGCGCTGATCGCCTTCGACTCGAAGGTGACCATCCGGCACAGCTCGGACTGGACCACCCTGGTCGAGCAGTTCGGCGAGTTCAAGCCCGACTTCATCCTCTCGGTGCCGCGCGTGTTCGAGAAGGTGTACAACTCGGCCAAGCAGAAGGCGCACGACGGCGGCAAGGGCAAGATCTTCGACGCCGCCGCCGAGACCGCCATCGCCTACAGCGAGGCGCTCGAGAAGGGCAGCCCCGACCTGCTGCTCAAGCTCAAGCACTTCGTCTTCGACAAGCTGGTCTACAGCAAGCTGCGCGCGGCCCTCGGTGGCCAGTGCCTGGCCGCTGTCTCCGGTGGCGGCCCGCTGGGCGCGCGCCTGGGCCACTTCTTCCGTGGCGTCGGCGTCACCATCTACGAGGGCTACGGCCTGACCGAGACCACCGCCGCGTTCAGCGTCAACACCCCGCAGTTCATCCGCGTGGGTTCGGTCGGTCGCCCGATCCAGGGCCACGCGGCCAAGATCGCCGAAGACGGCGAGCTGCTGCTCAAGGGCTCGGTCGTGTTCGACGGCTACTGGGGCAACCCGGAGGCCACCGCGGACTCCTTCGAGGACGGCTGGTTCAAGACCGGTGACCTGGGCGCCATCGACGCCGACGGCTTCATCACCATCACCGGCCGCAAGAAGGAAATCCTGGTCACCGCGGGCGGCAAGAACGTCTCCCCCGCCGTGCTCGAGGACTCCCTGCGCGCGCACCCGCTGATCAGCCAGGTCATGGTCGTCGGTGACGGGCAGCCGTTCATCGGTGCCCTGATCACCCTCGACCCGGAGGCCCTGCCGGGCTGGAAGGATCGCAACGGCGTCGCCGCCGACACCGCGATCGAGACACTGATCGAGAACCCGGCGCTGGTCGCCGAGGTGCAGGCGGCGGTCGACGAGACCAACAAGAAGGTCTCCAAGGCCGAGGCGATCAAGAAGATCCGCATCCTGCCGGTCGACTGGACCCAGGAGGGTGGCGAGCTCACCCCGAAGATGTCGCTCAAGCGCGCCGTCGTGATGAAGCAGTACGCCTCCGAGGTGGACAAGATCTACTCGTAGGTCTCACTGGTACGAAACGGCCGGTCGCGCAGTGTATGCGCGGCCGGCCGTTCGTCATATCTCGACAACCACGGGGTTTCGGCCGCCTCGCGTCCGAGGGGCGAGACGTAACGGCGCAGCCGGAGTATCGCTCCTCGGACGTGAGGCTCGAGGGGCCGAAACCCCCGCGGCGCCAGCCGCAAATGACTCAGTAGCGCTGGGCGGCGAATTCTGCTGCGGTGAGGGTCATTCCGTTCACCGCGTAGAGGGTGTGGACGGCGTTGGGTTGGGCGAGGGGGGAACCGTCGCAGATGTTGTCGGTGGGGATGCACAGGTCGATGGTCTTGCCCGCGTAGGGGTCGCCGACGGTGACGACGGGGGCGCCCGCGTCGGTGAGGAAGCGTTCGGAGGGTTTGCCGAACAGGGCGACCGCGGCGATGTGCTCGGCGATCTCGGGTGCCAGCGGTTCGGGAATGTAGGACAGGTATTCGGTGGGCACGCCCGCGGGCGCGTCGGCGCCGAGCGCGAAACCGGCCACGGCCGCACCCTGGCTGTAACCGCCGAGCACGATCCGGGTGCCGGGGCAGGCGGCGGCGAGGTATTCCACGCGCCGCTGGGTGTCGTCGATGCCGCGCAGGACGGTGTGGGCGAAGGCGAGGCGGTCGGTGAAATCGCTGCTGGCCGGGTAGTTCACGCCGTAGGCGCCGACCGAGCGGCCGCCGGCGTTCAGGCGCACCGCCTCGACGAAGGACGTGCCGGTGAGACCGAGTTCGCCGCCGGGCTCGGCGGTCCCGCGGGCGAAGACCACCTCGATGTCGGCGCAGGGCGCCGCGGTGGCCGGATGGGTGGGCGCTACCAGCGGAATCGCGGCTGCCAGAAGAGCTGCAGACACGAATCGAGGAAGAGAACGTGCTGTCATGCCGCGCAGACTACCGACCGGCGGCGCGCACCCGGCGCTTCGTGGCGCCGACGCGCCGCCGGTCAGCGGGTCTTTCGCGAGGCTAGGAAACCGGGGCCGGGATCGTCCGGCGGGCGCGCAGGGCGTAGAGGCCCGCGATACCGATGGCGATGTCGGCGCCGATCTCGAACAGTGCGGCGAACCAGGAGAACCCGGTGACGCGGGCCTGCGGCGGCGCGTTGATGAAACTGTCGCTGAGCGGCCCGAACCAGTCGGGCAGTATGTGCACCACGATGAAGCCGGCCGCACTGGCAAACCCGACGATCGTCGCCGCCAGGGGTGCCGCGCTGTGCCCGCGGAACACCAGCACGATGGTCAGCACCGCGAACAACAGCTGGAGCGTGCCCAGCGCGTTGACCAGCGCCGAACAGACGTTCAGCCCCCGCCAGAAGTGATCCCCGGCATGCACGAACAGCGCCACGGCGAACACCGCGGTCGTCGCCCGCAAGGCCCGGTCGGCTGGATCGGTGGTGGTCTCCGGCATGGGGTCCTCCTGCCCATCACGACTACTACATAGCGTAGTTTTTCGAGCACGATCCGCACAGGGTTTCCGCCGTCACGAATGGGTCACCCCCACTCCGACCGGTCTCGGCGCGGATATCCGCGCTGGCAGAGACCCCTTTCCGGTCGACGTCCACCGGGGTGGACGGCACACAGCACAGAGCCGCCCGTCGCGACAGTTCGCGACGGGCGGCTCGAGGGGAGAATCAGACGCCCGCGTCGGCTTTCTCGAGTTGCGGGCGGGGGGCGGCGGACTTGGTGTGACCCACGAACAGCGCCGAGGCGACGACCCCGATGAGGAGGATGGCGGCCGGGAGGATCATCGACTGGCCCAGGGCGGTGCTGAACTCGTCGAGGATCTGCGGCGGAAGGGGGCCGGTGGCGGCACCCTCGCCGACCGGACCGCCGCCACCGAGGCCGTTGGCGGTCAGGCGCGCGGCGATCAGCGCGCTGATGGCCGCGCTGCCCAGCACCGAACCGACCTGGCGGGTGGTGTTGTAGACACCCGCCCCCGCACCGGCCTGCGCGACCGGCAGGTTGTGCGTGGCGATCGAGGCCAGCGGAGCCCAGATGCAGGCGTTGGCGAAGCCGGCCAGAGTGGCCGCGAGCAGGAACCAGACGATCGACGAATCCGGGCGCATCAGCGCCGCGAAGGCGAACACCGAGGCCGCGAACAGCGTGAAACCGATGGTCGGCACCAGCCGGGGCGGCAGCTTGTCGGAGATCCGGCCGATGAACGGCGCGGTGAAACCGGTGGCCAGCGCCATCGGCGCGAACACCAGCGCCGAGGTGGTCGGCGACATCTCGCGCACGGCCTGCAGATAGAAGTACGAGGGCACCATCAGCGAGGTCACCGCGGCACCCATCGCCGCGATCGCCAGGTTCGACAGCGCGAAATTGCGGTCGCGGAACAGGCTCATCGGCACCAGCGGTTCGCCGGTGTTGCGGGTCTGGTTGATCACGAACACCACCAGCATCACCACACCGAAGCCGATGAGCAGCCAGATACGCAGCGACCAGTCCTGCGCGTTGCCCTCCTGGATGCCGAACACCAGCGCCAGCATGCCGACACCGCTGAGCACCACGCCGACGATGTCGAACTTGTGCTCGCTGGTCGGCAGCGCCGGCACCAGCCACACGGCCAGTGCGAACGCGATGATGCCGACCGGCACGTTGACGAAGAAGATCCACTCCCAGCCGAGATTGTCGACCAGCACACCGCCCAGGATCGGGCCGACCAGCGTCGCCAGACCGGCCACGCCGCCCCACAGACCCATCGCCGCGCCGCGCTTGTCCGGCGGGAACGTGCGGGTGATGACGGCCATCGTCTGCGGCGTCATCAGCGCCGCGCCGATGCCCTGGGCCGCGCGCGCCGCGATCAGCATGCCGATGCTGCCCGACAGACCGCACCACAGCGAGGCGACGGTGAAGACCGCCAGGCCGATCAGGTAGATGTTCTTGGGCCCGAACCGGTCACCGAGGCGGCCGGTGACCAGCAGCGGCACCGCGTAGGTGAGCAGGTAGGCACTGGTGACCCAGATGACGTTGGAGATGTCGGTGTCGAGCTCGGTCATGATCGCCGGGTTGGCGACCGCGACGATCGTCATGTCCAGCAGGATCATGAAGAATCCGACGACCAGCGCGAACAGCGCGGGCCACGGATTGCGTCGGTCAGTCATCGAAGTGGTTCCTATCGAGAAGATGAAGCGCGGATATCAGCCGCGGGCGGGAACGTCCACCCAGCGGGGTCGCGGTATGGGGTGGTCGCGGCTCGGCCAGTCGTCCTCGGTCCCGATACCGCTGATGACGCGTTCGCCGGTGCCGGGGTCGAACTCCTCCCACTCGACGGCGCCGCTGCCGAGTTCGGCGGCGAAGCCCTCGATCCAGGTCAGTTCGGCGTGCAGGGTGGTGCGGATGTACTCCAGGACCATGCAGTACCGGCGCGGCATGGCACGGTCACGGGTCCAGTCGATCAGCGCGTCGATGTCGGCGAGTTCGTGGCGCAGGTGCGCGACCCGCTCGCCGAGCAGCGTGACGACCTGCTCGCGCGGCAGGCTGTGCGCCTCGGCCAGCGCCAGCCGGAAGATCGGGTACTCGCGCGCGGGGGTGCTCAGCAGCTCGGCGATCCGCTCGCGCAAGGCGGTGCGCCCGGATTCGGTGATCCGGTAGGTGGTGCGTTCGGGCCGGTTACCCGCCCGATCGGTGCCCTCCGCGGCGACCATCTCGTCGTCGGCCAGCCGCGCCACCGCGTGATACAGCGACCCCGGCCGCACCTTGACCAGCAGATCCTCCCGCCGCGCCACCAGCAGTTGATACATCTCGTAGGGATGCATCGGCCGCTCGTCCAGCAGCGCGAGCACCGCGACCGCCAACGGCGACATCACCCCCCGGCCCACCTGCCCCACCACCCCACCTCCCTGCTCCGAACCAAATATTCCAGTAGGAATATACGGAGCGGAACAGACGGCGGCAAGAGCTACCCCTGCGGCCCGGCGCAGCCGTGCGGAATCGGCGAACGCGGGTCGGCCCGCCGGGCAGAATGGGCGAGTGTCGAGAGTGTGGACTCGTGTGGGGGTCCTGATGTGCCTGCTGGTCTGCGCGGGATTCTCGGCCGCGTGCTCGCCGTACGGGACTTACGATCCCGGTGCCCCGGCACAGGTGCTGGCGGCGATGCGTATCGGCGACTGCGCGCATGTGCCCGCGTTCGGCGATATCCCGAGCGAGACCATCCCCGCGCCTACTCCGGCACCCTGCGACAACAGCGTGAACAGCAATGCCGTGGTGACGGCATCGTCGGCCCGGCGCTGCGGCACGGACGGCGAAATACTCTGGTCCGGACATTGTTTCGCACTGCGGTGGATCACCGGCGCGTGCTACCGCGAGGTGCCCGGCGGCTGGCGGCGCACGGGACTGTGCGCGACCGGAGATCGGACGGTACAGCAGTTCCGCGCGGATGGTTCCCTGGGTGTCCCCGGCTCCGGATCGAACACCTACACCGTCTACACCGACTGGCGCGCGGTCGGTTTCGACATCTGGTCGACCCTGGTCGGCCTCGCGATCCTGGCCGCCGTGTTCGTCGTGACCCGGGCCGTTCGCTTCTACCGATTCGTCGAGGGCAAGCCGGCGCCGTCACGATCCTGTTTCGGGATCGCGCTGATCCTGTTCGTCCCGGTGCTGTTCACCGCGTGGCTGCTCGAGTGGATGCTGCGATCGGGCGCCAGCGGCCACCAGCTGAGACAGGCGCAGGCGTTCGCCGACGATTGGAGCATCACCATCGTCGACCCGACCGCGATGCCCGGCCCCCACACCCGACGCATGGACCCGATCGTCGCCCGCACCGCCGACGGCACCCCTGTGACCTGCACGCTCAGCGCTTCCACCCGGCACCGCAAAACCGGCGAATGGGTGTTCACGGCAAAGCTCCCGCGCGGCGAGGGCAGCGGCTGGCGGCGGTTCGAGCTGACCTGCGCCGGGATCACGCCGCGGACGGCTGGGTGACGGGCCAGTCGGCGGGGAGGCCGAGGACCGCGCCGACCAGGCGGACCGCGGTCAGGAAGGCATGGATGTCGTCCAGGCCGGGGACCAGGTTCACGGGACGGTCACCGATTCGGCAGGGGCACAGGGTGATTCGCGGGTCGTCCGGCCGCGGGTACGGGCGGCCGAAGACGACAGTGACCGGGCCGTCGGGGGTGGCGAGGACTCTGGTCGCGATCGGTGTGTCCAGGGCGGTGGTGCTCATCGTGGCGCGCCGGGGAGCCTCGGCAGGCCGTGGTCGGCCTGGCCGAAGACGGTGTAGGCGGTGCCGGATTCCGCGGCGCGGGCCAGGTCGGCATCGATGGCGGCGAGGGCGGTGTAGATCGCGGCAAGGGGGTCGGCGCCAGTGGACGAGCCGGTGGTCGTGTTCTCGATGCGGTAGCGGCAGAGCCACTCGCCGGAAGCCGGGTCTTGCGTGGGTGCGCCGATGTCGATGGCTAGCGCCTCGCCGGAGTGGTCGATGATGCGCGACAGGATGTTCGGGCCGTAGTCGATGATGTCGGTCGCCGGCATCGGCCCAGTATGCATCGGGTGTCCGGCGGTATCCGCCGGGCGGACCGGCGAGTCGATGGAAGGGGTCCGGAAGGGGTTGGGGCGCCGTAGACTCGGGGGTGACGGTCGTGGCGGGGGGATCGCTGTGGGGATGTATCGGATCGGGCCGGTGTTGGGGGTGCTCGTGGCTGTGACGGTGGGGTGTGGGGAGGTCGGGCGGGCGCTCAACGAGGGTGGGGATACGACGTGCGGTGTGTATCTCGAGCAGGATGCCGAGGACCAGCGCACCACGATCACCAAGTTTCTCGAGGAGCGGCGCCGGGGCGATGCGGAGTTCACACCGGCGACGATCGATGTGGCGCGCGGTGGGGTGAACATGCTGTGTTCGATTCCCGCCAACACCGACGTGGCCATTCGGGACGCGACTTTCGTCGGCAAGCTCGACGTGCGGGTCACGCCCACCCGCTGAGCGTCCGGCGGGACGTGGTTCAGAGGGCGTGGGCGTCGAGCCAGTGGCGGGCGGCGGTGGCGGGGGCGGTGCCGGTGTCGACCTCGGCGATGAGGGCGAGGAGGTCGTCGGTGGTGAGTTCGCCCGCGACGTAGTTGAGCTTCTTGACCTGCTGGCGGTCGAAGATGCCGCTGCGGTAGAGGGCCAGGATGTTCTGGGCGCGGATCGCGTAGCCGGGGTCGGCGAGGACCGTGAGGCCGGTGAGGTCGCCGCCGGGGCCGTCGGTGAGGCCGGCCTGGATCGTGTTGTTCAGCAGGTCGGTTCGCAGGGCGGCGAGGTCGGGGTAGGGGTGGACGGTGGCGGGGGCGCAGCCGGTGACGAGCTGTGCGGACGGGTCGTCGTCCGAGGCCGGGGCGACGGCGCCGACGGTGAGGGTGGCGCAGGCGGGGGCCAGCGCGGTGACGGTGCGGATGCCGTCGGCGGCCACGGCGGCCTCGGGGCGGACCACACGGGGACGCAGATCGGTGCCGTCGGCGGCGTCGGACACACTGAGCCCGGCGGGCAGCGCCGCGTTGACGGCGGCGGCGACGGCGGCGGGCTCGCGGGCGGGTGAAGCGAGATTCCAGCGGTCGAGCAATTCGCCGTTGCGGGCGGCCAGGACCGCGACGCGGCCCGCGTCGAGCGCGGCCTGCGGGTCGGTCAGACCGGTCACCACGCTGGTGCGGGTACCGGTACGCGCCAGGGCCTGGGCGTAGATCTCGGCGAGTACCACCGACTCGGTGGAGCTGTCCGCACCGACCGCGACCATGGGCCGATCATCGGTATCGGCGCAGGACACGGCGGCCATCGCACCGGCCGTCACCAGGATCGCGGCCATACCCCGACGCACCGCGCGCGCGACCATCGCCTCCGACACCAACTTCCCGTATTCGCCGTCCACCCACGCATTTCGGCGCGACGCGGGCAGTATTACCACCCAGAATGTACCTGCGGCCCCCGGGACGCATGCACAGCGCACTGCCCGCCTTTGCCGGAAGGACCCCAGTGAAAACCGCGTTCACCGCCTCTCCAGGACATCGCCGACCGGCTCGCCGCCTCGTGGTCCGGGCCGGACGGGTACTCGCGGCCGCTGTCGCTCTCGCCGCCGCCATGATCGTCTCCGCGTGCGGCAACACCGATCCGATGGCCGCCAAGGGCGATTGCGCCAGCGACGCGCTGATCATCGGTTCGGCCGACTTTCCCGAATCCGAGACAGTCGCCACGATCTACACCGAGGTCTTACGCATCAATGGCTTCAAGGTCGACACCGAGTTCAATATCGGTGATCGCGAGACCTATCTCCCGGCGCTGCGCCAGTGCGCGATCTCGCTGATTCCCGAATACACCGGAAACCTGTTGCGCTACCTCGACAACGACGCCACCGCCACCACCGCGGACGAGGTCACCGCGGCCCTGCCCGGCGTGCTCGGCGAGGAACTGGCCATCGCGACTCCCGCGCCCGGCCAGGATTCCGACGCGGTGGTGGTCACCCGGGCCACCGCCGAGAAATGGAAGCTGAGCAGCATCGCCGATCTGGCACCGCATTCGGCCGAGGTGACCTTCGGCGCCCAGCCGGAATTCGCGCAGCGGCCCGGCGGATTGCCCGGGCTGAAGAAGAACTACGGGCTCGACATCAGCGCGGGCAATTTCGAGGCGATCGACGACCACGGCGGTCCGGCGACGGTGCGCGCGCTGGTCGACGGAAAGGTCCTCGCCGCCGACATCTACACCACCTCCCCCGCCATCGCGCAGAACGATCTGGTGGTGCTCGCCGATCCGAAGCGCAATTTCGCGGCGCAGAATGTGGTGCCGCTGTTCAATGCCGCGAAGAAGACCGACAAAGCGGTGGCGGTCCTCGACGCGGTGTCGGCGAAACTCACCACCACGGAATTGATTTCGCTCAACACCGCGGTCTCCGGGCCCGGCAGGATCGAGCCGAAGGCGGCCGCGCTGGCGTGGATCACCGCGCAGGGCTTGAATTCCCCGATCGGTTAGTCATCGCCCAGCAGGGCGCGCAGGTGTGGGTCGTCGGCCAGCACCGCCCGCATCCTGGCCCGTTCGTGGGCGCGCTGGGCCTGGGCGTGCAGCCAGTCCTGCGCGGCCTGCACGAGGACGACGTTCACCCCGACGCCCGCCGCCTCGGCCGCGGCGACGAGCTCCGCGGCCATCTCGTCCGGGAACTGCACGGTGATCGATGCCATGCCCCGATGATCCCAGAGAATGCGACAGCGCCCCCGCTCCGGTCCGGAACGGGGGCGCTGTCGCGGGACGACGAACTACGCGACACCCTCGGCGCGCGCGGTCGCGGCCACGGCCTCGGCGACGGCGGGGGCCACGCGCGGGTCCAGCGGGCTCGGGATGATCTTGTCGACCGCGAGCTCACCGGCGACCACGTTGAAGATGGCGTCGGCGGCGGCGACCTTCATGCCCTCGGTGATGCGGCGAGCGCCCGCGTCCAGCGCACCCTTGAACACGCCGGGGAAGGCGAGCACGTTGTTGATCTGGTTCGGGAAGTCGCTGCGGCCGGTGGCCACGATGGCGGCGTACTTGGCGGCCACCTCGGGGTGGATCTCCGGGTCCGGGTTCGACATGGCGAACACGATCGACTCCGGCGCCATCGAGGCGATGAGCTCCTCGCCGATGGTGCCCGCGGACAGGCCCAGGAACACATCGGCACCGGCCAGCGCCTCGGCCGGGCCACCGGTCAGGCCGCGCGGGTTGCTGCGGGCGGCCAGGTCGGCCTTGACGCCGTTGAGGCCGTCGCGACCGGCGCTGACGATGCCCTTGGAGTCGAGCACGACCACGTCGGGGATGCCCGCGGCGAGCAGGATGTTGGCGCACGCCACACCGGCGGCACCGGCACCGGAGACGACCACCTTCAGGGCGGACATGTCACGGCCCTGCTGGGCGGCGGCACCCTTGAGCGCGGCGAGCACCACGATGGCGGTGCCGTGCTGGTCGTCGTGCATGACCGGGCAGTCCAGCGCCTCGATGACCCGCTGCTCGATCTCGAAGCAGCGCGGGGCGGAGATGTCCTCGAGGTTCACCGCGCCGAAGCTCGGGCGCAGGCGGATCAGGGTCTCCACGATCGCGTCGGGGTCGGTGGTGTCGAGCACCAGCGGGATGGAGTTCAGGCCCGCGAACTTCTTGAACAGCGCGGCCTTGCCCTCCATCACCGGCAGCGAGGCGCGCGGGCCGATGTCGCCCAGGCCGAGCACGGCGGTGCCGTCGCTGACGACGACCACGAGGCGGTCGGTCCAGGTGTAGGTCTTGGTGAGCGCGGCGTCCTCGGCGATGGCCCGGCTGACCTGGGCGACGCCCGGGGTGTAGGCGATGGACAGGTCGCGCTGGGTCTCGAGCGGGGCACTGAGCTCTACCGACAGCTTGCCGCCGAGGTGTCCCGCGAAGATCTCGTCGTGGGTGATGGCAGCCAAACTCGCTGCATCATCGGCCTGGGGCGCCGCGGTGGCATTCGGTGCGTCAGTCACAGATGACACGATTTCACTCCTGCTCGAGTCGGACTCAACCGGGGGACGGTTACCGCCGGGTATATCGGGTTACGGTTCTTCATGAGCGCTCACCGGACGCGCAGCCCGACGCGGATACCGGTCACAACCGGTCGCGGGGCGCGGCACTGATCCAGGGTGCGGAGCCGGACGGGTGGTCCGGGCGAACAAAGGGTGGTCCCTCGGCCGCGACGGTGCGTCGCGTGGCGGGAGGTCACCAGGTTTCCCGAACCCGGCGGTGGCGAGGGAAGGGAATCCGCAACATTCTGCCAGCCGGGCCGACCAGTTGCCAAACCGGTGCGGGGTGTCCGCCGACAGCGCGTCATCTGTCGAGCGTAGCGACGCCGAATTGCCGCGGGGTAAGAGAAAACTCGCAGCTGACGGGGAACAGCCGGTGAACAATCACACCGCGGCCGGGCGTGGCGCGGTGAGTTCGTCGCCCAGGGGTTGCGGGCCTTGTTCGCGGCGCACCCAGACCTCGTCCAGCCCACCACAGCGCAGCCGCGCACGCCAGTCCGCGGCCGGGTCGGGATGGTCGGTGCGGCGGTGGATGCCGCGCGACTCGGTGCGCACCAGCGCGCTGTAGCCGGCCCAGCGGGCGACGGCGAGCAGCGCGGCGGCCTGGCGGGCGCGCAACTGGGCCGCGCCGGTGCCGCCGAGTTCGAACTGCGCGCCCGGCCACATGGCGTCGAGTTCGGCGATGCTGTCGCCCAGGCTGCCCGCGCTGCGCCGGTAGCTGCGGCGCAGCGGCAGGGTGTGTTCCTGGACCAGGCCGACGACCGAGCGCGGGTCGATGTGGGCGCGCGGGCCCAGGCCGGCGCCGGGGACCGGGCGCGCGCTGCCCGCCCACTCGGTCGACCGGGCGAAGGCGGCCGCACCCGCACCGGCCCAGCTGCCCGAGGCCACGGCCCACGCGCCGCTGAGTCCGCCCGCGGTGCCCGCCGCCCCGGCGACGAGTTCGCGCCCGGCCAGGTCGCCCGCGGTGTAGAGGCCGCGCACGGTGGTCGCGCAGTCGGGACCGGTCAGCGCGAGACCGCCCGCGCCGCCGATGGTGCCCTCGAGCACCGCGCGCACCGGCACCCGCCCCGCCGCGTCGACGGCGCCGTGGCGGCCGAGCCACGACCGCAGCGGTTCCGGGGTCTCGCGCAGGGCCGCGAAGACCCGGCGGCCCTCGGCGATGGCGGCCAGGGCGGTGCCGTCACCGGCCGGGAGCGCGGTGCCCGCCTCGTCGTAGAGCACCGCGAACGGCATAGACGGCCCCGGTGCGAGGGCGGAGTACAGCCGGGCCGGGACCGGGGCCAGACCGTAGGCGCTGGAGAACTCCATGCCCGCCAGTTCGGCGCCCGCCTCGGCGGCCATCAGCAGGCCCTCCCCGGTGTTCACCTCGGTGCCCGCGCCGCCGGACAGGAAGGCGCAGCCGCCGGTGGCCACCACCACCGCCCCCGCCCGGATGGTCCACGGGCGGAACCGGTGGTGCCGTTGCAGGCCCGCCGCGCCGACGACGGTGCCCGCCGGGTCGACGAGCAGTTGCAGCGCCGGGTGATGATCGAGGACGCGTACCCCCGCCGCCAGCGCACCGCGGCGCAGCCTGCGCAGATAGCTCGCGCCGTCGAGGTACACGCGCGGCGGGCCGGGGGCGGGCGTGCGCCGCACCGGCCCGGTCCAGCCGCGCAGCCGACGGTGCGTCTCGTCGATCACCCTCTCCAGCCAGACCGGATCGCCCAGGCCGCCGCCGCGCGCGATGCTCGCGGCCACCGCCTCGGCCCGTTCCGGACCGGGGGCGATGTCCCACAGCACGGTGGTGCCGTGCACGGTGGGACCGCTCGATCCGCTGCGGCTCTTGTCCGCCAGCACCACGCGCGCACCGGCGGCCGCGGCGGCGACGGCGGCCCAGAGCCCGGCGGGACCGCCGCCGAGGATCAGAACATCCGTCTCGATGCTGGTCACAAAGAGAAATGTTCGCCGCTCATTCACCTGCCCGCAACCACTACGCGGCGGTCAACCCCACCATTGTGTCCAAAGCAGTACACCGGTCGTGACCAGAACGATCGCCGACCCCGACAACGCCGCCGGACCACGGCCGCGATCCGCCACGAGTTGCGCGCCGACGACCACCACCGCCGCCACCACATGCCAGCCCAGCGACGCGGCACCGGGCCCGGGGAAATCGCGCCGCGCGCCCATCACGGCGGCGCCGATCACCACGCACAGCAGCACCACGACGCCACCGGCGACGACGCCGCTGATCCCGCGCAACAGCGTCACGAGGTGATCACCGGGACACCGCTGGCCTTACCGATCAGCGCCTCGAACTGCTCGGGATCGGTGTGGCAGGCGCCGAGCGCGATCGTCTTGTTGCTGCCGTGATAGTCCGAGGAGCCGGTGCGCAGCAGGCCGAGTTCGGCGGAGAGGTCGGTGAGCACCGCGCGATCGGCGGCGCTGTGGTCGGGATGATCGATCTCGAGACCGCCCAGGCCGAGCGTGGCCAGTTCCCTGATCTCGTCGAGGGCGAGCAGACGGCCGCGTTTGCGGGCCCGCACATGGGCCAGCACGCTGACCCCGCCCGCCGCGGCGATGAGCCGCACCGCCGTGGTCAGCGGGGTGTCGGCCTTCTCGGCGTAGTACGGACCGTGTGGGGCCAGCAGGTCGACGAACGCCGCGTCGACGCTCTCGACCACCCCCGCCGCGACCAGCGCCCGCGCCAGATGCGGCCTGCCCGCCGCCGGGCCCGCGCCGGCGAGCACCGCGTCGGGGTCGATCGGCAGGCCGTCGGCCACCATCTTGTCGGCCATCGCGCGCACCCTGGCCACCCGCTCGGCGCGCAGCCGCTCGCGCTCCTCGGCGAAACCGGCGTCGGTGGGGTCGAACAGGTAGGCCAGCAGATGCACGGGGACGGGATACCCGTCCTCCCCCATGCCCTGACACGACATCTCCATCCCGCGCACCAGCGTCAGTCCCGAGGGGCGCGCGGCCTCGGCCTCGGCCCAGCCACCGGTGGTGTCGTGATCGGTGATGGCGACGACGTCGAGCCCGGCCGCCGCGGCACGGCGCACCAGTTCGGCCGGGGTGTCGGTGCCGTCGGACGCCGTGGAATGGGTATGCAGATCGATGCGCACCCCTCAGTCTTACCGTGCGGTGCCCACGCGCGGGCGATCCGTCCGGGAAACCAGACGCTGCCCGTACCATCGACACGTGCCGACTCTGCCCCCGATGCCGTCCTGGCGCGGGTCCGGCCGCGCGCGCACGAGCCCGCGACCCCGGGTCCCCGTCCCCACCGCGCGGGCCATCGTCGACTGCGGCGTCTACATCGACGGCAAGCGGCGACCCGGGCACTTCACCCCGGAACAAGCGCTGACCGAGGCGCGCGGCAGCGAGGACGGTTTCGTCTGGCTGGGCCTGCACGATCCCGATGAGGCGCAGATGAGCGAGATCGCGCAGATCTTCGGGCTGCACCCGCTGGCCGTGGAGGACGCGGTGCAGGGCCGTCAGCGGCCCAAGCTGGAACGCTACGACGACACGCTGTTCCTGGTGATGCGCACGGTCAGCTACGTCGAGCACGACATCGACGCGATCAGCGAGATCGTCGAGACCGGCGACATCATGGTCTTCACCGGCGAGCACTTCGCCATCACCGTGCGCCACGGCGAGCACACCGGCCTGACCGGCGTCCGCCGCGAACTCGAGGCCGATCCCGACCAGGTGCGCCTGGGCCCGTACTCCGTGCTGCACACGGTGGCCGATCACGTGGTCGACTCGTATGTGGAGGTCTCCGAATCGGTCGAGCAGGACATCGACGAGATGGAGGAGGCGGTGTTCACGCCGAACTCCAAGATCGGGGTCGAGGCGATCTACCAGCTCAAGCGCGAGGTGGTGGAGCTACGCCGCTCGGTCGCGCCGCTGGGCCTGCCGCTGCAACTGCTGGTGCACAACAAGGAACTACCGGTGCCCCAGGAGATCCGGGCCTACCTGCGCGACGTGGCCGACCACCACACCAGCGTCTCCGAACACATCACCTTCTTCGACGAGGCGCTCAGCGGCCTGGTCAACGCGGCCCTGGCCAAGATCAGCGTCCAGCAGAACACCGACATGCGCAAGATCTCGGCCTACGCCGCCATGGCCGCGGTACCCACCATGATCGCCGGCGTCTACGGCATGAATTTCGACTACATGTGGGAATTACACCAACCCGCCGCCTACCCGGTCGTACTGCTGGTGATGGCAGTGTTGTGCGCCATGCTGTTCCGCAGCTTCCGCCGCAACAAGTGGCTCTAATACTACGAAAATACTACGAACCGATCGCCGGATCGGGATCTTTGCGCCGATCACCCGAACGCGGCCCCGTTCAACACCGCATCTATGAATTCCTGGGGAGGCAAATAATTATGAAGCTCAATGTAATGAACGATCATCACCGGTGCAATATAGCATTCACCCGCCGCCCCTCGTACCAGAATCTCCCCGTTCCCCAGCGCTTCCAAACCGACCAGCTCATCATGTATTTGAAGCCCAGCCATTTCTTCTCCGGCTTCAGCCAGGAGTTCGGACGCGCAAAACTCACACCCATGGTATCCCCGAGTCATGTTGATGCGCTTTTTTGCCACCTTTTGCAATCGGGCCACAAATTGGCGGGATGTTTCTCCGGTCGGAAACGGTTCATCGACGGAGAGCCAGCCGACATTTAGAACTCGACCACAATCCGCAGGAACCCGAATATAGGTGTAGGGGCTGAGATCGGCGAAATACATGGCTCTAGAGGTTCACTGCGCCGCGGGACGGGTCGCGGACGTCGATGCCTGCCTCGGTCCAGGCGTCGCGTAGGGCCTGTGCGCCGCGTACCCGGACCCAGGCGGCCTCGGTCGCGGTGATCGGGGTGACGCTGAGATAGCGCACCGGTTCGGCCGGTTCGGGTAGTGCCACCTCGGGCACCTCGCTCTCGCCGAGCAGCACCGCGGTGAAGATGGCGTTGCGCCACAGTGGTTCCCCGAGGTCGAGTAGCGCGTCGGCTTGCAGCACAACGCCTTCCACCGACGGGGTGGCGACCAGTACGCCCAGCGAGCGGGCCACCCCGGCCTGTGGTCCGGCGCTCAGGAGCAGGGTGAGTACCAGTTCGGCGCGGGGGCCGCGCAGCGGGTCGGCTAGCAGGTCGGACGGGTCTCCCATGGGGTGGCGGGAGCCGCCGAGGGTGGCGTAGTGGACCACGCCGTCGCCGGGGATGCGCAGGATCTCGATCGGTTCCAGGCCGAGGAAGGTCACCGAGGCCGCGTCGACCTGGTCGCGCGCGACTTCGTAGTGGTCCAGCACCGCGGTGCGGACCGTGTTCACCACGTCCATCGGCTCACAGCGCCAATCGGGCCAGCATGTCGCGGGCGCGCTCGGCGCTCTTCGGGTCGCACAGCACGTCATAGCGGCCCGCGACCAACTGCATGGTCGAGGCGAAGTCGCGCTGGCCCTTGGTGGCCGCGTACGGGATCGAGGTGGTGATGACGCCGAAGATGATGCCGCCGACCAGGCCGACGACCAGCGGGCCCAGCGCGCCACCGGTGGTCGTGAACAGGCTCAGCAGCAGGCCGAGGAACAGGCCGAGCCAGGCGCCCGAGACTACACCGCCGCCGATGACCTTGCCCCAGGTGAGCCGGTAGAGCACCCGCTCGACCTGCATCAGGTCGACACCCACGATGGTCACATCGCCCACCGGGAACTGCCCGTCGGCCAGGTAGTCGACCGCGCGCTGCGCTTCGGCGTAGGTCGGATACGAGCCGACCGGCCAGCCCGACGGCGGCGTCGGCAACGCCTGCCGTCCGCGATTCGGGTTGCCCAAGGGATTCGTCATAGTCCCATTCTGCTAGGTCCGGGGTGGGTGTGGTGGAGTGAAACGCGTCTCCAAAATGTCCGGTATGCCCGTTCTGTGATCGCGGGCTCCCGGATCAGGCGTCCGACCGCTTCATTCCGGCTGCTCGACCCTTGTCGGCGATCACTTTGGCCATTTTCGCGCTGGCCTCGTCGATCATCTCATCTCCGAGCATGACCGCGCCGCGCGCGCCGCCCTCGGCCGAGGTGTGGAAGGCGTAGGCGTCGAGAATCTGCTCGGCGCGGTCGTAGTCGCGCTGACGGGGGCTGAAGATCTCGTTGGCCGCGTCGACCTGCGTCGGATGCAGCACCCACTTACCGTCGAAACCGAGTGCGGCCGTGCGGCTCGCGGCGCGGCGGAAGCCGTCGAGATCGCGGATCTGCAGGTAGGGGCCGTCGATGGCCTGCAGGCCGTGGGCGCGGGCGGCGAGCAGGATGGTCATCAGGATGTGGTGGTAGGCGTCGCCGACGTCGTAGCCCTCCGGCTGCTCGCCGACCACCAGGGTGCGCATATTGATACTGGCCATGAAATCGGCGGGGCCGAACACCAGCGTCTGCACGCGCGGGCTCGCGGTGGCGATGGCGTCGATATTGCGCAGGCCCAGCGCGTTCTCGATCTGCGGCTCGATGCCGATGCGGCCCACCTCGAGTCCGCTGGCCTTCTCCAGCTGGGTCAGCAGCAGATCCAGTGCCTGGACCTGACCGGCGTCGGTCACCTTCGGCAGCAGGATCGCGTCGAGCACCGCGCCCGCGCCCTCGACCACCTGGATGACATCGGCGTAGGTCCACTCGGTCGACCAGTCGTTGACCCGGACCACGCGCAGCTGCTCACCCCACCCCGGCTCGTTGAGCGCGGCAACGATATTGGCCCGCGCCGCGACCTTGGCGCCGGGCGCGACCGCGTCCTCCAGGTCGAGGAACACCTCGTCCACCGGCAGGCCCTTGGCCTTGGCGATCATCTTGGGATTGCTGCCTGGCACGGCGAGCACCGAGCGACGGGGCTGCATGGGGCCTCCTGTTGTTCGTCACACCGGCCGTGGCGTGTGGTGACCGGCCGTAGCGGACCGCCTAGCCTGATGATCATGGCAACCACCAGGGTGTACGTCGCCCGGCTCGCCGGCCTGACGGTGCTGGGTCCGGACGGGGAGTCTATCGGCCGGGTCCGTGACGTGGTCGTGGCCGTCCGGTACGGGCGCCAGCAACCGCGGGTGCACGGGCTGGTGGTCGAATTGGTCACCCGGCGGCGGATTTTCGTGCCGATGCTGCGGGTCACCGCGATCGAACCGGGCATGGTCACGCTCAATACCGGCACCGTCAGCCTGCGCCGATTCGCCCAGCGACCGGGCGAGATGCTGGCGCTGGCCCAGATCGTGGACACGCAGGTTCGCGTGGACGACCCCGGCCTGCCCGACCTGGACGGGGTCGCGGTCTTCGTCGCCGATCTCGGCATCGAGCAGACCCGCACCCGCGACTGGGTGATCGGGCGGGTCGCGGTGCGCGGGCACCGGCGCCTCGGGCGGCGGCGCACCGTGCACGTGGTCGACTGGTCGCAGGTCGTCGGGCTGACGCCGGCCGTGGTCGGCAGGCCGGGACAGGACGTCACCACGCTGCTGTCGCAGTTCGAGGGCCTGCGCCCGGCCGATGTGGCACACCGGCTGCGCGAACTGCCCGAGAAGCGCCGCGTCGAGGTGGCCATCGCCCTGGACGACGAGCGCCTCGCCGACGTGGTCCAGGAACTGCCCGACGACGACCAGGTCGATCTGCTCGGCCACCTCGAGGTGCACCGCGCCGCCGACGTGCTCGAGGCCATGGACCCCGACGACGCCGCCGACCTGCTGGGCGAGCTGCCCGAGAGCGAGGCCGAATCGCTGCTCGCGCTGATGGACCCGGAGGAATCCGAGCCGGTGCGCCGCCTGCTCGCGCACTCCCCCGACACCGCGGGCGGCCTGATGACGACCAAACCGGTGGTGCTGAGTCCGTCCACCACCGTCGCCGAGGCGCTCGCGCGGGTCCGCGATCCCGACCTGACCCCGGCGCTGGCCTCCATGGCCTTCGTCGTGCGGCCGCCCACGGCCACACCCACCGGCCGCTACCTGGGCTGTGTGCACATCCAGCAGTTGCTGCGGGAACCGCCCGCGCATCTGGTCGGCGGGATCGTCGACGCGGATCTGTCGCCGCTGTCGGCCGAGCTGCCGCTGGCCGCGGTGACCCGCTACTTCGCCACCTACAACCTGGTGTGCGGGCCGGTGGTCGACGCGGAGAACCATCTGCTCGGCGCGGTGACCGTCGACGACGTGCTCGATCATCTGCTGCCCGAGGACTGGCGCGAGGAAGAGCCGCCACTGGCGCACACCGAGGAGGAGATCCGCAGTGAGTGAGAAGAGCCCCGCCCGGCAGCGCCTGGAGACGCCGGTCGGCTCGCGACTGCGCTTCGACTGGGACTCCGACGCGTTCGCCAGCGCCAGCGAGAAGGTGGCCCGCTTCCTCGGCACCGGCCGCTACCTGGCGATCCAGACCGTGATCGTCGTGGTGTGGATCGTGCTCAATGTGTTCGCGGTGTCGCTGCGCTGGGACCCGTACCCGTTCATCCTGCTCAACCTGGCCTTCTCCACCCAGGCCGCCTACGCCGCGCCGCTGATCCTGCTGGCGCAGAACCGCCAGGACAACCGCGACAAGGTCGCCCTCGAGGAAGACCGCACCCGCGCCGCCCAGACCAAGGCCGACACCGAATTCCTGGCCCGCGAGCTGGCCTCGCTGCGGCTGGCGGTCGGCGATGTGGCCACCCGCGACTACCTGCGCCGCGAGCTCGAGGAGATCAAAGAGGTGCTCGACCGCATCGACGCGGTCACCACGCCCGGCGGCGCGCCGACAACGGACAAAAAGCGAAAAGCCGTCCGCAAGAAAACCTCCGGTCAAACGCCCTCTTCCGCCCCGATTTCGCCAGGCGCTCCAGATGCATGACCGGAAATGCTCAACAACTTCCTGACCGGTAGGTAACCTGGATCACGTTGTTCCGGGCGGGCCGGAGGGGGGACTCTGCGGTGCCGCTGCTTCGACGTAAAGGGCTGGTGTGTCGCCAATGCGAATCTCTACTCCGATCACGATGTCGGCCCTGGTAGTGGCGGGACTCGTCGCCTCGGGTTCGGCCGCGCACTCCACCAACCCGAGCACCGCGCCGCAGGCCCCCGAGGCCCTGCTGGCCGCGAACGCGAGCAGCACCGCCGATTCCGAAGCCCCGCTCTCGGAGGTGGTCGGCCTGCTGCCGGTCTCCCAGGAGGCCCCGCGCAAGCTGCGCGCGCTCAGCCCGTCGGCCAACAGCGCCGCCCCCTTCGCCGGAACCGTTCCGCTGCAAAGCATTTCGCTGCCCACCGGCAGCGGCGCGCTGGGCATCCCGGAGATCGTGCTGGCCGCCTACCGCAATGCCGAGCTCGCGATGGAGACCGCCGAGCCCGGCTGCGGGCTCACCTGGAACCTGCTCGCAGGCATCGGCCGGATCGAGTCCGGGCACGCCAGCAGTGGCAGCACCGACGCCGCGGGCACCACGACCACCCCCATCTTCGGCCCGGCGCTGGACGGCACGCTGCCGGGTAACGAGGTCATCAAGGAGGCCGACGGCGGATTCGTGCGCGCCGTGGGCCCGATGCAGTTCCTGCCCAGCACCTGGGCGCACTACGCCGCCGACGGCAACGGCGACGGCGTGGCCGATCCGCACAATGTCTTCGACGCGGCGCTCGGCGCGGGCAAGTACCTGTGCTCGGGCGGGCTGAACCTGCGCGAGGCGTCCCAGGAACTGCGGGCGGTGCTGCGCTACAACAACTCCATGTCCTACGCGGCCAATGTGCTGAGCTGGTCGGCGGCCTACCGCAACGGTGGCGCGCCGAGCCAGGTCGCCATCTCCCCGGAGATCGTGCCGCCGGGCAGCGCGCCGCTGGTCTCGCCGAACGTGCTGGCCGCCTCCACCGACACCCCCACCACCGCGGCCCCGCCGTCGACGGCCAACCAGCTGCCGCCGAACACCCCGAAGACCACCACGCCGACCCAGGTGATGATCACCCTGCCCGGCCTGCCGCCGATCCCCTGCGGCATCTTCTGTCCCGCGCCGGTGGTGCCCGAAACCTGTGTGAGCGAACCGCAGCCCGCGCAGATGCCGAATCCGCTGGCACCCGCCGAGCAGCCCGCGCAGCAGCCGGTCGAGCAGACCTATGGTGCGGCCGCGCCGAAGGACCCGGCCGCGCCCGCGGAGCCGGTCGTGCCCGCACCCGCCGACGCGGCCGAGTGCACGCCCGCCGAGGCCGCGCCCGCGCCGACTCCCGCGCCCACCGCACCGGAGAAGACGCCGGAACCCGGTGTCGCACCGGCCGAGGAGCCCGCGCCGGAACCCGAGCCCGCCCCGGCGCCCGTGGCACCGCAGCCCGCGATCACGTTGCCGTTCAACATCGTCATCCCGCTGCCCGCCGGGCCCGTGATTCCCTGAAATCAAACCGGAATTCAGATCACAGAGGGGTAACAAAAAGATCTCGGGTGCGGTAATCTCGACCTATGGGCCGCCATCGGAAACAGCCAGCCACCACCGTTCGCCGTAGTTCGCTCATCGCACTGACCGGATTGGTCCCCGCCGGGCTCGTGGCCGTCACCGCGGCCGCGACCGACGTGACCACCGCGACCGCCGCCGCGGTCGAACATGATCTGCCCGAGGCCGATCAGGAGGTCGCCGAGCTCGCCGGAGCACCGTTGGCCGAGGTCGCGGAAGTGGCGCACATGGAGGCCAAGCAGTCGGCGTCGGCCGCACCGGTCGTCAAAACCGTTGCGCTGCCGGACGACCGAGCCGCCTCCGACCTACCCGCCGGACCGCTCGGCATTCCCGGTATCGCGGTCGCCGCCTACCAGAGCGCCGAAGAGCAACTGGCCGTGGAGAATCCGCACTGCGGGATGAACTGGTCGCTGCTGGCCGGGATCGGCCGCGTCGAGTCCACCCACGCCTACGGCAAGGCCGACGCGCAGGGCAACCCGATCAAGGCCGTCTACGGCCCGGTCCTCGACGGCAGCCTCTACGGCAACAACGTCATCCACGACAGCGACGGCGGCGAGCTCGACGGCCTCGGCGGCTACGACCGCGCCATCGGCCCGATGCAGTTCCTCCCCGAGACCTGGCAGCGCTACGCCGCCGACGGCAACGCCGACGGCATCGCCGACCCCCAGAACCTCTTCGACGCCGCCCTCACCGCGGGCCGCTACCTCTGCGACGGCGGCCTCAACATGCGCGACCTCTCCCAGCAGTCCAAGGCCATCCTCCGCTACAACAACTCCATGGCCTACGTAGCCAACGTCATGGCCTGGTCCGGCTCCTACTCCAGCGGCCTGGCCCCCCGCCCCCAGGACCTCCCCCGCATCTGAGGCAGGCGGTCGATGACGGCCCTTCCGACTTTCCGGCCGCGCCCATGAGTGGGGGTGGGCGGCGGCGGGTGGTGTTCGGTACCGAGGTCGATTCGGCGTGGGTGCCGGTGGGTGCCGGTGGGCCGACGGAACTGGTGTTGAGCGAGGCTATGCCGGGTGTGTGTAGTGAGCACGGGGTGGTGGCGGGGGCGACGCGGGTTTGTACGGTGAATTCCAGTGGGCCCATGTCGGAGATGCCGACGGTTCGGGCGATGGTGCGGTCCATGGGGCCGGGACGGCGGGGGGCGGTCGAGGCGCGGGTCCGGTTCGAGTGTCCGGCCTGTGAGCTCTGTCTGGAGGATGTCAGGCGGTTCCGGTGGGTCGCGGTGGTCGCGGCGCTGCTGGTTCCGTTGACGATCGTGGGTGTTGTCGTCGCGCGGGCGCTGGAGTTCGAGGCGGCGTATGTGCCGCTGGCGGTGGCTGTGGTGCCGGGGTGTTTTCCGCTCGCGCTGCTGGCCGCGCTGCTGGCGTGGAGCCGGTCGGGGTATTTCGCGGATGTGTGGATGGATCCGGCGGATCATCGGCTGATCGTTTCGGCGCATCCGGACTTCGCCGCCGCCGTCGAGCGGCAGCGGGCGCGGGACCGCCGGTGATGAAGGGTCACGAACAGGCCACGGGGGTTGCCGGATTCCGCGCAGCATAATATCGGTCGTATGGCAGTGATTACGGAAGCGGATGTGCGGGCGGCGCTCGCGAAGGTCGACGATCCGGAGATCCGCAAGCCGATCACCGAGTTGGGCATGGTGAAGTCCATCGCCATCGCCGACAGCGGTGATGTGCATGTCGAGGTGTATCTGACCACGTCCGGATGCCCGTTGCGGACCGAGATCGTGCAGCGTGTGACCAAGGCCGTCGCGGATGTGCCCGGGGCGGGCGCGGTGACGGTCGATCTCGACGTGATGAGCGACGAGCAGCGCACCGAGCTGCGCAAGTCGCTGCGCGGTGATTCGGCCGAGCCGGTGGTCCCCTTCGCCCAGCCGGGCTCGCTGACCCGCGTGTACGCGGTCGCCTCCGGCAAGGGTGGCGTCGGCAAGTCCAGTGTCACCGCCAACCTCGCCGTCGCGCTGGCCGAGCGCGGCCTGTCGGTGGGTGTGCTCGACGCCGACATCTACGGTCACTCGATTCCGCGCATGCTCGGCTCCGACGCCAAGCCCACCCAGGTCGAGCGGATGATCCTGCCACCGGTCGCGCACAACGTGAAGATGATCTCGATCGCGCAGTTCACCTCGGGCAACACGCCGGTGGTGTGGCGCGGTCCGATGCTGCATCGCGCGCTGCAGCAGTTCCTGGCCGACGTGTTCTGGGGCGACCTGGACGTGCTGCTGCTCGACCTGCCGCCCGGCACCGGTGACGTCGCCATCTCCATCGCCCAGCTGATCCCCAACGCCGAGATCCTGGTGGTCACCACCCCGCAGATCGCCGCCGCCGAGGTGGCCGAGCGCGCGGGCGCCATCGCCCTGCAGACGCGTCAGCGCATCGCGGGCGTGGTGGAGAACATGTCCTGGCTGGACCTGCCCGACGGCTCCCGCATGGAGCTCTACGGCTCCGGCGGCGGCCAGGTGGTCGCCGACCGGCTGACCCGCGCCGTCGGTTCGACGGTGCCGCTGCTGGGCCAGATCCCGATCGAGCAGGCCCTGCGCGAGGGCGGCGACGCGGGCACCCCGATCGTGCTCGGCGAGCCGGAGAACCCGGCCGCCGTCGCCCTGCGCGGCGTGGCCGACAAGCTCGCCGTCCGCAAGCGCGGCCTGGCGGGCATGTCCCTGGGCATCGACACCACCCGCCATCTCTGATTCGGGGGTTGTCGGTGGGGGTGCCTAGGCTGGACCCATGCTGACGCTGCTTCTATACGTGCTCATCGTCGGGTTGGTGGCGGCGATGCTGTTCCTCGTCGCGAGTGCGGTGTTCGGGCGGTCCGAGGAGCTCGGGCCGCTGCCCGAGGGGACCACGGCCACCGTGCTGCCCGCGCAGGGCGTCACCGGGGCCGATGTGCGGGCGCTGCGGTTTCAGCAGGTGGTGCGCGGTTACAAGGCCGGGGAGGTCGACTGGGCGCTGGGCAGGCTGGCCGAGCGCATCGACGAACTGGAGCTCGAGCTGGCCCAGGCGCGGCACTGGCAGGCGCAGGTCATGGCCAGCCAGGAACGCCCGTGAGCGAGCCCGCCGACGACGGACTGGTCCGCTGCGGCTGGTCGACCGGCTCCCAGCTCTACCGCGACTACCACGACACCGAGTGGGGCGTGCCCCTGCACGGTGACGACGCCCTGTTCGAGCGCCTGTGCCTCGAGGCGTTCCAGTCGGGGCTGGCCTGGATCACCATCCTGCGCAAGCGGCCCGCCTTCCGCGCGGCCTTCGCCGGGTTCGAGATCGCGAAGGTGGCCGAGTTCGGTGACGACGATCGCGCCCGGCTGCTCGCCGACACCGGCATCGTCCGCAATCGCGCCAAGATCGACGCGGCCATCACCAATGCCCGGGTTGCTCGCGACCTGCCGGTGGGCCTGGACGAGCTGGTGTGGTCGTTCGCACCCGCGCCACGCCCGCGACCGGCCACCCTCGCGGATGTGCCCGCGACCACACCCGAATCCGTTGCTCTGGCAAAGGAATTGAAGCGCCGGGGCTTCGCTTTCGTCGGCCCGACGACGGCGTACGCCCTGATGCAGGCGACCGGGATGGTGGACGACCACCTGGAAGTTTGCTGGGTACGCCCCACGCCGGACGGAACCGACTCGAGAGTCACATTTCCTACTCAGGTGTCCGCCCGCGCGGGCAATAGGGAAGAATAGGACCGGTGTGGCCCGCCGAACACCCGGCGAGCCCGCTGGTTGGCGACAACCGGCAGACGAGAAACAGTGCGCAGACAGACCGCGCAGATCTGGAGGGAGCAGAGGATGGCGGCCATGAAGCCCCGTACCGGGGACGGTCCCCTCGAGGCAACCAAGGAAGGTCGTGGAATCGTCATGCGGGTTCCACTCGAGGGTGGCGGGCGTCTGGTCGTCGAACTCACGCCGGACGAGGCTGCGGCGCTCGGTGACGAACTGAAGAGCGTCACCAGCTGACAGCGCTCGACACGGTCGCCGCACTCCTGGCTTGCCCGGAGTGCGGCGCCGCACTGCATCAGCGCGACACCGCGCTGCGCTGCGCGACCGGGCACAGCTTCGACATCGCCCGCCAGGGTTATGTCGGGCTGCTGACCGGGGCCTCGACCAAGATGACCGGCGACACCGCCGCCATGCTCGACGCCCGCGCGGCCTTCCAGGGCGCAGGCCACTACGCCCCCATCGCCACGGCCACCGCCGACGGGCTCGCCCCTGCCGACGACGTCGTGCTCGAGATCGGCGCGGGCACCGGCTACTACCTGGCCTCGGTGCTCGATGCCCGGCCGGACTCCTTCGGCATCGCCCTGGACGTGTCCAAACCGGCCGCGCGCCGGGCCGCCCGCGCGCACCCGCGCATGGCCTCGATCCTGGCCGATGCCTGGCGCGGCCTGCCGGTCCGCGATCACTGCCTCACCGGCGTGCTCTCGGTCTTCGCCCCGCGCAACCCCGCCGAGATCGCCCGCGTCCTGGCGCCCGGCGGCCGCTTCGTGGTGGTCACCCCCACCGACCGGCATCTGGGCGAGCTGATCGGCCCGCTCGGCATGGTCCGCGTCGACCCCGACAAGGACCGGCGCCTGGCCGACTCCCTCGCGGGCACCTTCACCCGCACCGAGCACACCCTCGTCGAGTTCCCGATGAAACTCACCCGCGCCGATGTGACGAACGTGGTCGCCATGGGCCCGTCGGCCTTCCACGGCACCCCCGCCGACGACCCGCGTATCGCCGCGCTCCCGGACATCACCGAAGTCACCGCGTCGGTGACGGTCTCGGTCTACGCGCCGAATTCCTGAGGGCTCAGCGCAGGACGCTGCGATACACCGCCACGGTGTCCTCGGCGATCTTGGCCCAGTCGAATTCCGCGATGGCCCGTGCCCGCCCGGCCTCGCCGTAGCGCACCGCCAGCGCCGGATCACTCGTCACCGCGTTCACCGCCATGGCCAGCCCGCGTTCGTAGACCTCCGGCTCGTCGGCGGCGTAGTGCACCAGCGTGCCGGTGACCCCGTCGGCGACCACCTCGGGAATCCCGCCCACATCGGAGGCCACCACCGCGGTGGCACAGGCCATCGCCTCCAGGTTGACGATGCCGAGCGGCTCGTAGACCGACGGGCACACGAAGACCGCCGAGGCGGCCAGGATCTGGCGCACCTGCTCGGTGGGCAGCATCTCCTGCACCCAGAACACCTTGCCGCGGCGGCGGTGCAGCTCGTCGACCGCCGTGGCGACCTCCTGCTCGAGTTCGGGGGTGTCGGCCGCGCCCGCGCACAGCACCAGCTGGATGTCGGGGTCGAAATCGTGGGCGGCGGCGAGCAGGTGGCCGACGCCCTTCTGCCGGGTGATCCGTCCGACGAACGAGACGATCGGCAGGTCCGGACGCACCCCGAGGCGCTCCAGCACCGTTGTCTCCCCCGGCGCGGGCGGGCCGGGATGCCAGACGGTCGCGTCGATCCCGTTGTGCACCACGTGCACTCGCGCGGGGTCGATCGCCGGGTAGGCGTCGAGTACGTCGTGGCGCATGCCCGCGCTGACGGCGATGATCGCGTCGGCGTTCTCCATCGCGGTGCGCTCCGACCACGACGACAGCCGGTAGCCGCCGCCGAGCTGCTCGGCCTTCCACGGCCTGCGCGGCTCGAGCGAATGCGCGGTGAGCACGTGCGGGATGTCGTAGAGCGCGGCCGCCAGATGCCCGGCCAGGCCCGCGTACCAGGTGTGCGAGTGGACCACTTCGACGCCGCCCGCCGCGTCGGCCATGCGCAACTGGGCCGACATCATCCGCAACGCGGCATTGGCCGCGGCGAGCTCGGGATCGGGCCGGTGCACCACCGCGCCGGGGCGCGGCGCGCCCATGCAGTGCACCGTCACCGCGCACAACGCGCGCAGCCGCGCGGTGAGTTCGGTGACGTGCACGCCCGCCCCGCCGTACACCTCCGGCGGGTATTCCCGGGTCAGCACGGCGACGCGCAACGCGTCGGCCCGCGCCTGCTCGGTGTCGGTGCCAGAACTCACCGGTCCAAATTAGACCGTCGGGTCGACATGAGCCACCGACGCCTGCGCGGACCTGTACTTTGAGCAGGGTGAGGAGCCAGCCGCACGTACTCGGGATCGTGCTCGCCGGTGGCGAGGGCAAACGACTGTTTCCGCTCACGGCAGACCGCGCCAAGCCCGCGGTGCCGTTCGGTGGCGCCTACCGGCTGATCGATTTCGTGCTCAGCAATCTGGTCAACGCGGGCTATCTGCGCCTGTGCGTGCTCACCCAGTACAAGTCGCACTCGCTGGACCGCCACATCTCCCAGACCTGGCGGCTGTCCGGGTTCACCGGCGAGTACATCACCCCGGTGCCCGCCCAGCAGCGGCTCGGGCCGCGCTGGTACACCGGCAGCGCCGACGCGATCATGCAGTCGCTCAACCTGATCTACGACGAGGACCCCGACTACATCGTGGTCTTCGGCGCCGACCACGTGTACCGGATGGACCCGGAGCAGATGGTCGCCAGCCACATCGCCTCCGGCGCGGGTGTCACCGTGGCGGGTATCCGGGTGCCGCGCAGCGAGGCGAGCGCGTTCGGCTGTATCGACTCCGACGAGTCCGGCCGGATCACCCAGTTCCTGGAGAAACCCGCGCACCCGCCCGGCACGCCCGACGACCCGAACGTCACCTTCGCCTCGATGGGCAACTACGTGTTCACCACCCGCGTGCTGGTCGAGGCCATCCGCGCCGACGCCGAGAACTCCGATTCCGACCACGACATGGGCGGCGACATCATCCCGGCACTGGTGGCCGCGGGCCAGGCCGCCGTCTACGACTTCGCCGACAACGAGGTGCCCGGCGCGACCGACCGCGACCGCGGCTACTGGCGTGACGTCGGCACCATCGACGCCTTCTACGAGGCGCACATGGACCTGGTCTCGGTGCACCCGGTGTTCAACCTCTACAACAAGCACTGGCCCATCCGCGGCGCCGCCGAGAACCTGCCCCCGGCCAAGTTCGCCCAGGGCGGGCTGGCGCAGGAGTCGATCGTGGGGTCCGGCTCGATCCTGTCGGCGGCCACCGTGCGCAACTCGGTGCTCAGCTCGAACGTGATGATCGACGACGGCGCCACCGTGGAGGGCAGCGTGCTGATGCCCGGGGTGCGGATCGGGCGCGGCGCGGTGGTGCGCCACGCCATCCTGGACAAGAACGTGGTGGTCGGCGAGGGCGAGATCATCGGTGTCGACCTGGACCGCGACCGCGAGCGCTTCGCGGTGAGCAACGGCGGGGTGGTCACCGTAGGCAAGGGCATCTGGGTCGGCTGAGCCGAATCACGGCGGCTGGCGCCGCGGGTTCGCCTCAACACCGCGAGGCGCAGAGGAGTCCGTCGCCGATGGGGATGAGGACGCTGGTCAGGTCGGGATTCTCGGCGATGGCGCGGGTGGCGGCGCGCACCGCCGTGGTGGCCGGGTCGCGCTGGGCCGGGTCGGGGACACGCCCGCCGAGCAGCGCGTTGTGCAGGATGATGGCGCCGCCTTCGCGCAGTAGTCGCACGCCCTGCTCCACATAGTGCAGGTGTTCCATCGGCGCGGCGTCGACGAAGACCAGGTCGTAGGCGCCGTCGGCCAGCCGGGGCAGCACGTCGAGCGCGCGGCCGTTGATCAGCCGGGTGCGCGCGGGCGGGATGTCGGCGGTGCGGAAGGCCTCCTTGGCGGCGCGCTGATGCTCGGGCTCGGAATCGATGGTGGTGAGGGTGCCGTCCTCACGCATGCCGTCGAGCAGCCATAACCCGCTGATGCCGGCGCCGGTGCCCACTTCGACGACCGCGCGGGCGCCCAGCATCTGCGCGTACATGCTCAGCACCGCGCCGACCGAGGCGGGCACGGGCGCTGCCCCCAGTTCGGTGGCCCGCTCCCGCGCCTCGAGGAGGACCTCGTCCTCGACGACGGACTCCTCCACGTACGCCAGGTTCCGCTCCACGTTCGATGCCACAGCTAAGAGGCTAGGCCACCGAGGGGGTCTGTGTATTCAGCGAAGGCGCGGGTGCGGCGAAATGTCGATTCTCAGGCCACACTCAGGATCCCCACACCTGTCCCATATCGCGACAGGAAATAGTTGCCCTACGCAAGGCCAGCCGATCGCGGCGGGCACGAGACGGGAACAACCACACACCGATGCTGGTTGATTCCGGTAAGCAAGGTTCGCTGACCCGGACCGGCAGGCCTCGTGCCGGCGGTCCCGAGTAGGAGGTGTCCCATCCCGATGGTAGACACGGCGCGTCCGAACGCCACACTGCCCGATCACACCCTCCCCGCAGACTTCGCCGCCGAGGGCGAGATCCTCGATGCCGAGCTCACCGGCACCGCCGCGTTCGACGCGACCGGTGACCGCACGGTCATGCCCTCCTGGGACGAATTGGTCCGCGAACACGCCGACCGGGTCTACCGCCTGGCCTACCGCCTCTCCGGCGACGCCCAGGACGCCGAGGACCTCACCCAGGAGACCTTCATCCGGGTCTTCCGCTCGCTGCAGAGCTACCAGCCGGGCACCTTCGAGGGCTGGCTGCACCGCATCACCACCAACCTGTTCCTGGACATGGTGCGCCGCCGCAACCGCATCCGGATGGAAGCCTTACCCGAGGACTACGACCGGGTGCCCGCCGAGGGCCCCACCCCCGAGGACGCCTACCACGACGCGCGCCTCGACCCCGACCTGCAGAAAGCACTCGACGCGCTGGCACCGGAGTTCCGCGCCGCGGTGGTGCTGTGTGACATCGAGGGCCTGTCCTACGAGGAGATCGGCGCGACGCTCGGCGTCAAGCTGGGTACCGTGCGCAGCCGGATCCACCGTGGGCGGCAGGCACTGCGCGAGCACCTTGCGCATAATGGAACTACAGCAGCGGTACTCCGCTGACGCCTACGCTGGGTGACGCCGGGTGTGGTGTCCCCGGTTGGTCGGTCGATGTCGGTCGGAAGGATGATCTCCGCATGAGTGTGGACCCCGGAGCGGCGGGTCGATCGCCGCGCTTCCAGCCCACCGAGCACCTGGCCAGCGAGGCGGTCGCGGCCTATGTCGACGGCGAGCTGCGGATGAACGCGTATCTGCGTGCCGCCCAGCATCTTTCGGTCTGCCCCGAGTGCGCGGCCGAGGTCGACGCCCAGCAGCAGGCCCGCATCGCGCTGCGCCGCGCCGCCGAGGTGGCCGTGCCGCGCAGCCTGCACGACAGTCTCACCCGCATCCCGCTGGCCGAACTGCCCGGCACGCCGGCCCAGCCGCCGCGCCGTAACGAGGCGTTTCTCGGATTCATCACCGATTCCTTCACCGCGACCCGGTGGACAACCTGGCGGCGCAAGTAGAGTCTCGACACGTGACAGGCGAATCGACGAATTCCGGATCGACCGAGCACACGGATTCGGGGGCGGAGCGGGGGAACCTGCGTCCCTCCGACGCGCCGAACCTCGGACCGCGCCCGGTGTACCGGCCGCACATCGACAGCCATACCGCGCGCGCGTTCCGCCGTCCGAACGGACAGTCCGGCTCGTTCGCCCCGCACGAACCCCGGCCCACCGATCGGCCCGCCGAGACCGATCAGCTCGTCACCCAGCGCCCGCCCGACGGCGTGCTGGCCGAGGCGTTCGCCCGGCCGGAGGGTTCCGACGAGCTGCTCCAGCGCGAGCCGGGTGCCACCGAGGACTCCCCCGCCGTCGCAGGCCCTGTCGATCCCTGGCGTGATCCGGCCGCCGCGGCCCGCCTCGGCGCTCCCGCCGTCGCCGCCGCGCCGGTCAAGCGCCCGCCCGACGCGCCCAAACTGACCGCCCGCGAGGTGCTGTTCGGCTCCACCGTCGCGCCCAAGGCGCTGGCCGTGCTGGCCGCCCTGGCGCTCGGTATCGCCGTGGTGGGCGGGCTGGTCGGGCGGATCACCGCCGAGACCGCCTCCACCCTGACCTCGCGCGAGGTCACCCTCGATCAGACCGGCGGCACCGAGGAGCCGCACAGCCGCATCGCCGCGGTCGCCAACGCGGTGCTGCCCTCGGTGGTCTCCATCCGGGTCACCGTCGGCGACAACGGCGCCACCGGTTCGGGTGTGGTGATCGACGGCAAGGGCTATGTCGTCACCAACAACCACGTCATCTCGATGGCCGCGACCGACAAGTCCGACCGCGCCGCCATCCAGGTGCAGTTCTCCGACGGCACCCGCGTGCCCGCCCAGATCGTCGGCCGCGATCCCAAGACCGACCTGGCCGTGCTCAAGGTGGAGGCCAAGAACCTCACCGTCGCCAATCTCGGGAAATCCGCCGACGTGCAGGTCGGCGACGACGTGCTGGCCATCGGCTCCCCGCTGGGCCTGAGCAAGACCGTCACCTCCGGCATCGTCAGCGCCCTGCACCGCCCGGTGAAGCTGGCGGGTGAGGGCAGCGACACCAACGCCGTCATCGACGCCGTGCAGACCGACGCCGCCATCAACCCGGGTAACTCCGGTGGCGCCCTGGTCGACATGCAGGGCCGCGTGATCGGCATCAACACCGCCATCCGCAGCGAGACCGGCGGTTCGGTGGGCCTGGGCTTCGCCATCCCGGTCGACGTCATGCAGAACGTCGCCCAGACGCTCATCAACGACGGCCAGATGCACCACCCGGTGATCGGCCTGACCGCACGCACCAAGACCGTGGCCAACGAGGTGATGAGCGGCGCCGCCGTCGCCGATGTCACCCCGGACGGGCCCGCGGCCAAGGCGGGCATCGTCGAGGGCGATGTGATCGTGAAGATCGGCGACCGTGAGGTCACCAATCCCGACGAGCTGGTCGTGGCCGTCCAGCAGCACAAGATCGGCGACAAGGTGAACGTGCAGTTGATCCGCGACGGCAGGCAGGTGGACGTCCCGGTCACCCTCGAATCCGACTGACCAGCGGCGTCGCGCGCCGGGTACCCTGGATTCGTGTTCAGCAACATCGGGTGGAGCGAGATGATGATCCTGCTCGTCGCCGCCCTCGTGATCCTCGGGCCGGAGCGCCTGCCCGGCGCCGTGCGCTGGACCACCCGTTCCCTGCGCCAGGTGCGCGACTACGCCAGCGGGGCCACCAGCCAGCTCAAGCAGGAGCTGGGGCCGGAGTTCGACGAGCTGCGCAAGCCGCTGGCCGAGCTCAACGAGCTGCGGTCGATGAGCCCGCGCGCCGCGGTGACCAAGCACCTGCTGGGTGGGGACGATTCGGTGCTGCGCGATCTGGAGAGCGCGGTGCCCGACAAGCAGCAGCTCTTCGGCACCAGCAGCGGCATGCCCGGCGGATCGACGCCGTCGCTGCAGAAGCCGCTGACGCACAACGAGCGCCCGCCGATCGACTCCGACGCCACCTGAGCCCAGAACACACCGCACGGTCGGCATTTGCCACGTGATCGCGCACACCCGGTGTTGCCGTGCCGACCTCGCATCCTTGTGATTGCCGACAAGATCGCGAGAATTCCCGTTGTCGCACAGGACAGTTGGATGTCAACCGATATAGACACGGAATGCTGTCGAGCTGTCTAGACTTCGCACATGTCGGCCGATGACGTGGCAAGAGTCTTCGCGATCGAGGACAAGGTCGAGAGACTCAAAGCGGCCACCGACGGGGTGGCGGCTGCCCAGCAGACCATCAACGAACTCACCAGGATCCGGCGCGCCGTGATCCGCGAACTCCATGCCGAAGGCTGGACTTTCGCCAGGATCGGCGCCGCGGCGGGCCTATCGCGCGCGCGGATCCATCAGGTCAGCACCCAGGGCCCCGTGCCGGAGGGACTGTTCTTCGGGCACGGCGCGCTGACCGTCCTCGCGCCGGAGGTCCGGGCGGGCAGGCTGCTCGGCGCGCCCGATCCGGCCGCCCCGCAACGCCTGGCCGAGCTCCTGCGCCAGCTCGGCTTCGTGGCGACGGTGGAGACCTTCCTGCCCGGCAGGCCGATCGATCTCAATCGCGACGGCCTGGTGATCCTCGGCGGCCCGGAGCTCTCACCGAGCCTGCGTCAGCTGGTGGTCGCCGACCCCCGGCTGCGCCGCACCGTCACCCGCGCGGGCGACACCCGGCGCGGCATCGAGGACCGGGCCGCGCGGCGTGTCTACCGGCCCGGCGGCACCGAACCGCACGACATCGCCTACCTGGCCCGGCTGCCCCGCCCCGACCGGCGCGGCAGCATCATGCTCATCGACGGCCTGCATCCGCCCGGCTCACTGGGTGCGATCAGATTGCTGGCGACCCGGCTCGCGACCCTGCACGAACGCGCGAGCACACAGCTGTTCTCGGTGTTGATTGCGGTTCGGTATGACCGCACGACCGGAGAACCGGTAGACGCGGACCTGCTCACCCCGGTCTATCGGCACGAAACCGACCCCAGGTTGGCTACGACCCGGGTTCATCCATAGCTGGAATTAAACTAACCATGCTTTGTGATCTGCATCACGGTATTGTTATGGATCACATGTCGTCCACGATGGTTAGATTGCTAGCGAGTAACCGAGTGTGAGTAGGTGAGCTTCACATGTTCTCGTCTCCCGAGGCCAGCGCGTGCCGGGTCCTGCCCGTCCGCGCGGCAGGCACCCCGGACCCCCACCCCGTCCCCCCGTTCGAGGCCGCGCCGGTGGCCGACGAGGTCATCGTCGCCACGCACCGCGTCACCTACAGCGACCGGCTGAAGGTCTTCATCGGCCCGCACGAGGACGTCGACAGCTTCCTGCGCCCGCTACGCCGGATGGACGGGCACCAGCGCTACGCGCTCGAACTGACCCTGCTCCCCGAGCCGATGCCCGCCACCGACGTCACCGCGACGGTGAGCGCGGCCCGCGGAGACCTCGCGCTGCACTGCGCGGGCTCGGCGGGCGCGATGACGCTACAGCTGCGCACCACCATCGACCACGTCACCCGCCGCTACACCCTCGGTCTCACCGGCAGCCGCCTCGGCCTGCCCACGGTGTACCTGCCGCACGGCGACGAGGACACCTACGTCTACCCGGAAGAGGTGTTCACGGCCGACCACGCGACGGAGGTCTTCCGCGACTTCTTCCACGCGGGCACCATCCCCGCCGGCCTGCACCGCCGCGAAATCCTCGACTGACACTCCCCCGCGCTCGGCGCGCGCGCATGCCCGGCGATAGCTAGGCTGGTCGCAGCGGTCCCCCGCGACCGCGGGAAGGCCGGTGCGCGATGCGTGAACTGCTCGGACCGGTGCTCGCACTGCTCGCCGCCCAGCCGGTGGCGCTGGCCAGGATCGTCGACCGTACCGACGCCGGCCCGCGCGAGACCGGGGCCGCGATGGCGGTGACCGGCGACGGCCGGGTGCTGGGTTCGCTGTCGGGTGGCTGTGTCGAGGCCGCCGTCCTGCACACCGCCGGACAGGTGCTGCGCGACGGCCACGCGAGCACCGAACGATTCGCCGCGGCCGACGAGTTCGCGGTCGGGCTGCCCTGTGGCGGCGAGATCGAGGTCTTCGTCGAACGTCTCGACCACACCGCCGTCTCCCTGCTGCGCGAGCTGGACGCGGCGCTCACCGCCCACCGCCCGATCGCCCTGGCCACCACCCTCGAATCCACGCCGGACCGCAGGCTGCTGACCCCGGGACACCGGCGACCGTGGCGCGATCTCGACCGCGACGCCGCCGCCCTGCTCGCCGCGGGGCGCCACGGGATCGTCGGCGCCCAGGACTGCACCCCCGCCGCGGCGACGCGCCCCCGCACCTTCGTGCAGGTCTTCCGCTCACCCGCCCGGATGATCCTGGCCGGTGCCGACGACTACACCCGCGCTCTCGCGGCCGCCGCCACCCCGCTCGGCTACCACGTCACCGTGGTCGACGCCCGCGAAACCTTCACCACCCCGGCCCGATTCCCCGGCGCGCACGAGGTGGTCGTCGACTGGCCGCACCGCTATCTCGAATCCGAACACCGCGCGGGCCGCCTGGACCACCGCACCGTCGTCTGCGTGCTCACCCACGACCCGAAGTTCGATGTCCCGCTGCTGGCCGCGGCCCTACCCCTGCCCCTGGCCTTCCTCGGCGCCCTCGGCTCGCGCCGCGCCCACGCCGACCGCACCGCGCGCCTGCGCGAATCCGGTTGCGCCCCGGCTGATATCGCCCGCATCCACAGCCCCCTCGGCCTGGACCTCGCCGCCCACACCCCCGAGGAGACCGCCATCTCCATCCTCGCCGAGATCCTCGCCACCCGCACCGCCGCCTCGGCCCGGCCCCTCGCCGACCTCGACGGCCCCATTCATCCGCACCGCTGAGCGGCCCGAGGGCCTCTGCACTCAGCCCAAGCTTTGATACAGTTTGTTTCATAAGTTCGAAACAATCTGTCTCACAGTGAGGTTCGATGCGTCCACCCGATCCGCGCACCGTGCGCAGCCGCGACACCGCGCTCACCGCCGCGAGGGAGCTGCTGATCGAACAGGGCTTCGCCGGGCTCACCCACGGCGCGGTCGCCACCCGCAGCGGGATCAGCCGCGCGACCCTGTACCGAATCTGGCCCGAGCCCACCGATCTGGTGCGCGCCACCCTCACCCGCCACATCGCCCAGGCCCGGTCCGAGCCCACCGGTGACCTCCGCGCCGACCTGCGCCGCGAACTGGCGGGTACCCGGGCGATGCTGCACGATCCCGGCAGCGACCAGGCCATGCGCGTGGTGATCGAAAGGGCCGCCGTCGAACCGGAATTCGCACGAATCAAGCAGGCGCTGTACCGGTCGGGCACCCGGGTGGTGCGGGCGGTACTGACCGACGCCGTCGCACGCGGCGAACTCCCGGACGGCCTGGACATCGACCGGGCGGTGGACCGCCTGTTCGGTCCCCTGTTCTTCCGGCGGCTCCTCGCCGACCGGACCTTCGACCTCGACTACGTCGACGACGTGGTCGACGACTTCCTCCAAGGAACCGCGTGAGCACTTCCCCCACCCGAACCCTTTCCACCGCACGCGTTCTCGTCGTCCTGGTTGCGCTCGTCACCGCGGCAGGCGCCCTGCTCGCCGACTACCTGATCCCGGCGAGCGCCGAGCAGCACCTGCGCAACGACGCCTGGCCCCCGCACGCGAAATTCCATGACGCCCAGTACATCGTGATGTCGATCCTGCTCGGCGTGATCGCCGCGGCACTGGTGGTCCGCGACGGCCTGACGCGAGCGCGTCTGCGCACCGCCTGCGCGATCCTGGCGACCCCCTGGCTGGGCTTGCTCGCCGCACTTGCCTTCCCGGGCACCGGAATCCAGGACCCCGGCTTCGACAACCCGGTCGTCCTCGGACTGCACCCCCAGGTGCTGCTGGCGCTGATCCTGCTGATCGTCCTCACGGCCGCCACCGTGCTGACCTACCGTTCCGAACCGGCCGGAACCCAGGTCTAGCACCGGCGGTGGCGTCGGTCAGGCGGCGACCTGTTCGGGGCGGAGGGTTTTCATCGGGGGGCGGTCCTCGAGGGAGACCTCGGTGGAGTGGGGGATGAATTCGTTGCCGATGAGCGGGAACTGGGTGAGGGCGGCGCCGGAGTCGGGGACGCCGCTGCGGCGCAGCGCGGTGCCGAGGATCTGGCGGCTCATGACGCCGAGGTCGGACAGGGGGCGGTTGCGGTGGGTGCGCACGCCCAGGTTGACCTGGGTGATGGCGTCGAGGCCGAGACGGTCGTAGGTGTCGAGCAGCAGGCCGATCTCCACCCCGTAGCCGGGGGCGAAGGGCACGGCCGTGAGCAGCTCGCGGGTGCCGGCGTACTCACCGCCCAGGGGCTGGAGCACCTGGGCCAGTTCGGGGCGCAGCGCGGCCAGCAGCGGGCGCGCTACCAGCTCGGTGACCCGGCCGCCGCCGTGCGCGTCCACCGACTCGCCCTGACGCAGCGGGCGCCGGTAGTACGCCTTGGACAGGTGCGTGTCCGGCGTGGTCAGCAGGGGCCCGAGCAGCTTGGGCACGAACGCGGGGTCGGGGTCGATGAGATCGGAGTCGACGAAGGCGATCAGGTCGCCGGTGGTGCAGGCCAGCGAACGCCACAGCACCTCGCCCTTGCCGGGCAGCGGTTCGAGTTCGGGGACGGCTTCCTCGCGGGTGATCACCTCGGCGCCCGCGGCGCGGGCCCGGGCGGCGGTGGCGTCGGTGGAGCCGGAATCGAGGACGATCAGTTCGTCGACGAGCGTGCCGAGCAGCGGCCGGATACTGGCCACCACGTCGGCGACGGTGTCCTGTTCGTTGAGCGCGGGCAGCACCACCGAGACGGTGCGGCCCGCCTTGGCGGCGACGAGTGCGTCCACTGTCCAGTCGGGGGTGTCCCAGGTGTGGGTGGTGGCCCAGGCGGGCTCGCGGTGTTGGATTTTCATGCCAGACCTCGCAGAGTTCGTGCGGGGGGCCGGATGCCCTGGATCGCGGCGATCATGTCCACGACCCGCCGGGTTTCGGCGACTTCGTGAACCCGGAAGATCCGAGCGCCCGCGGCGGCCGACCACGCGGTGGCCGCCAAGGTGCCCTCGACCCTTTCGGTGAGACCTACCCCTAGAGTCTCCCCGATAAAATCCTTGTTGCTCAGTGCCATCAGGACTGGCCATCCGGTTTTTACGAGACTGTCGATTCCGCGCAACAACTCGAGCCCGTGATAGGTGTTCTTCCCGAAATCATGCGTGGGATCGATCACGATCCCGTCCCGGCGCACCCCCGCCGCGGCCGCGCGCTCGGCCGCGGCCACCACCGTCGCGGTCACCTCGGCCACCACATCGGTGTAGCGCACCCGGTGCGGACGGGTCCGCGGGACGGCGCCGCCGGTGTGACTGCACACGATCCCCGCGCCGGTCTCGGCCGCCACCCGCACCAGGTCCGGGTCGGCGCCCGCCCAGGTGTCGTTGATCAGCTCGGCGCCCTCGGCCACCGCCGCCCGCGCGACCTCGCTGCGCCAGGTGTCCACACTGATCAACAGGTCGGGATACTTCGCGCGGATCGCCGCGACGAACGGCACCACCCGCAGCGTTTCCTCGGCCGCGTCGACGGTGGCGCCCGGGCCCGCCTTCACCCCGCCGATGTCGACCAGGTCGGCGCCCTCGTCGACGGCCCTGGCCACCCGGTCCATGGCGGCCTCGTCGGTGAAGGTGGCGCCGCGGTCGTAGAAGGAATCGGGCGTGCGATTCACGATCGCCATCACCAGCGCCCGATCCCCCGGCACCACCCGCCCGCACAAGCTGGGGCTCGCCCGCCTCTCCGCGACTCTTGCCGACGACTCGGAGCCGCTGCCGCTGGCGTGCCGGGCAGGCGGTTCGGTGGCTGGTCGCGGTTCGGGCGTGCCCGACGGGTTACCGGTGTTCATGCGAAATCAGACGTTACCTTGCGGTCTCCGGGCGATTCCGGGCTATCGCGGGGCTCGGCCGCCCGCGACGTCGGCGGCGTAGTCGTCGTAGGCGGGCACATAGCCCTCCGACGGGCCCGACAGCACGTAGAGCTGACTCTCGTCGTCCAGGGTGTAGCCCTGCTTGCGCAGTTCCACCTTGCGGCTCTTGAAGGTGGAGGTCTGCTCCAGTTCCGCGACCACGCGCACGAACAGCGGCACCGCGTAGAGCGGCAGACGCGCGTAGGCGGTGGACGCCAGGGCGCGGCCGTCGAACTCGGTATCGGGGTGCAGGGTGACCGCGGCCATGCCCGCCTTGCCGTCGGTGCCGGGGATGTCGACGCCGTAGACCACGGCCTGCTCGATCTGGTCGTCGTGGTCCAGGGCACCCTCGACCTCGGTGGTGGCCACGTTCTCGCCCTTCCAGCGGAAGGTGTCGCCGAGCCGGTCGACGAAGGCGATGTGCCAGAAGTGCTGGTCGCGCACCAGGTCGCCGGTGTCGAACCAGCAGTCGCCCTTCTTGAAGCCGTCGCGCACGAGCTTGGACTCCGAGGCCGTCTTGTCGGTGTAGCCGTCGAAGGGCTGACGATCGTTCACCTTGGCCAGCAGCAGCCCCACGCCACCCGAGCGCACCTTGCGCAGCTTCCCGTCGCGGCCGCGCCGGGCCTTGCCGGTCTCGTCGTCGTATTCCACGACCGCGTACGGCAGCGGGCACAGCCCGGCGGTGCGGTCGACACCGAAGGCGTTGACGAAGGCCAGCGGCGCCTCGCTGGAGCCGTAGAACTCCACCACCCGCGCGATGCCGAAGCGGCGGCGGAACTCGTCCCACAGTTCCGGGCGCAGCCCGTTGCCGACGGCCAGGCGCACCCGGTTGCCCTGCTCGGCCGGGCGGACCGGCTGATTGAGCAGGTAGCGGCACAGTTCGCCGATGTAGATGAACGCGGTCGCGCGCTCGCGGGCGATCTCGTCCCAGAAGTTCGAGGCGGAGAACTTGCGGCTGAGCACATAGGTCGCCTCGCCGGCCAGCACCGACGACAGCGCGACCGTGAGCGCGTTGTTGTGATAGAGCGGCAGGCAGCAGTACAGGGCGTCGTCGGCGCGCAGCCGCACCCCGAGCCCGCCGAGGCCGGACATGCTCTTGGTCCAGCGGTGATGGGTCATCACGCTGGCCTTGGGCATCCCGGTGGTGCCGGAGGTGAAGATCAGGAAGGCCCGCTCCCCCGCGGTGACCTGCGCGCAGACGGCCGGGTCGGCGTCGGCGGCGGTGCGCGCGGCCTCGGCCAGCTCCTCGGCGGGCAGCACGTTCGCGGCCGGTTCGGGCAGCGAGTCCAGCGCCTCGGCGCATTCGGCACCGACCACGTCGAGCACGCTGTCGAGCAGGCCGATGCTGTGCGCGAGCACCTGGTCGCGCTGGTTGTAGTTGAGCAGGCCCACGGTGGCGCCGAGCTTGAGCACCGCGAGCACGGTGAACAGCGTCTCGGGCCGGTTGGTCATCAGCACGCCGACCACCTCGCCGCGGCGCACCCCGCGCGCGGTCAGCACCGCGGCATACCGGTTGACCTCGCTGTTGGCGGCCCGATAGGTGTAGGAACTGCCCTCGAACCGCAGGAACACCCGGTCCGGGCGGCGGTGCGCGACCCGCTGGAAGTACAGGCCGATGGAGGCTTTGTCCTTGGGCCCCACCAGCATTCCGCGCGCGTTGCGCAGCATGCCGGGGACCTCCATGGCCATCCCGGGCAGTGCCTTGGCCAGGTCGAACACGCTCACCGTGTCGCGGGCGTCATTGCTCACGTCGATCTCTCCTACCCTTGCGCCGCAGCCGGTTCCAGCGCGGCGAACGCGGCCGCCAGGTCGGTGACCACGATGATGCGGTCCCGTGCCTGCCGGGTCATGATGTTGCGCTCGTACAGTTCGTCGATCCAGCGGAACAGCCCGTCGTAGAAGCCGTTCGCGTCCAGCACCACCACGGTCTTGTCGTGCTCACCGAGGTAGCCACCGGTCCAGGTCTCGAACAGTTCCTCCAGTGTGCCGATTCCGCCGGGCAGCGCCAGGAACGCGTCGGCGCGCTGTTCCATGATCTGCTTGCGCTGGCGCATGGTGTCGGTGACGACCAGCTCGTCGGAGTCGACATCGGCGACTTCCCGGTGCACCAGATGTTTCGGGATCACCCCGAGGGTGTGCGCGCCACCCGCCCTCGCGGCGGTGGCCACCGCGCCCATCATCGACACGTGCCCGCCGCCGGAGACCAGACTCCAACCGCGCCGGGCGATCTCGGTGCCGACGCGCGCGGCCAGGCCGATCAGTTCGGGGTCGGTGGTGCTGGCCGAACAGTAGACGCAGATCGCACGGCTCACCACTGGTCCTCGCTGCCGAGCCGCTCGATGTCCGGGTGGCCGACGTGGTCGGCCTGGATGATCCGCACGACCTCCTCGACGCTGTCGGTGACCTGGATCAGGTCGACGTCCTCGGGCGAGATCTTGCCGGAGGCGGCCAGCGAGTCCCGCAGCCAGTCGACCAGGCCCGACCAGAAGGCGGTGCCGAACAGGATGATCGGGAACCGGGTGATCTTGCGGGTCTGCACCAGCGTCATCGCCTCGAACAGCTCGTCGAGGGTGCCGAAACCGCCGGGCAGGCACACGAAGGCCTGCGAGTACTTCACGAACATGGTCTTGCGGACGAAGAAGTAGCGGAAGTTGATCCCCAGGTCCACCCACTCGTTGAGGCCCTGTTCGAACGGCAGCTCGATGCCGAGGCCGATCGAGTACCCGCCCGCCTCCGACGACCCGCGGTTGGCGGCCTCCATCGCGCCGGGGCCGCCGCCGGTGATCACCGCGAACCCGGCCTCGGTCAGCGCGGCGCCGATGGCCACGCCCGCCTGGTATTCCGGATGGTCACGCGGGGTGCGGGCCGAGCCGAACACCGTCACCGCGGGCGGTACCTCGGCCAGCGCGCCGAAACCCTCGACGAACTCGGCCTGGATGCGCAGCACCCGCCACGGATCGGTGTGCACCCAGTCGGCGTCCTGGCGCGAGTCCAGCAGGTTGCGGTCGGCGGTGCGCACGCCCGGCTTGCGTTCGCGCCGGAACATCACCGGTCCCCGGAACTTCGCCGTCGATCTGACCTTCCCACCCTGCTCGTCCGCGGAATCGGTAGACATGCTCCCAACCTACTTGCCGCGGGCCGCTCAGCTCCGGGTGAGGTAGGTGCGCAGCATGGCGGTGACGGCGGTGATCTGCGCCAGCGGCACGTGCTCGTCGCGCTTGTGCGCCAGGTTCGGATCGCCGGGGCCGAAGTTCACGGCCGGGATGCCGCGCGCGGCGAAGCGGGAGACATCGGTCCAGCCGTACTTGGCGCGCACCCCGCCGCCGCCGTGCGCGTTGACCGAGTCGATCAGGGTGCGCGCGGCGGGCGCGGTGAGCCCGGGCAGCGCGCCCGGTGAGGAATCGGTGATCTCGAAGGTCACCGGGAGCCCGGCGAAGACCTCGCGCACGTGCTCGACGGCCTGCTCCACACTGCGATCGGGCGCGAAACGGAAGTTCACATCCACCTCGGCGACATCGGGCACCACATTGCCCGCCACGCCACCGGAGACCCGCACCGCCGACAGCCCCTCCCGGTACACACAGCCGTCGATGTCGACCTGCCGGGCCTGGTACGCCGACAGGCGCTCGAGCACCGGCGCCAGCCCGTGGATCGCGTTCTCGCCCAGCCACGCGCGGGCCGAGTGCGCGCGCGTGCCCGCGGTGCTCAGCCGCACCCGCAGGGTGCCCTGGCAGCCCGCCTCGATCCAGCCCGCCGACGGTTCACCGAGCACGGCGAGGTCGCCTTCGAGCCATTCGGGCAGGTCGCGCTCGATGTGGGCGAGACCGTTGAACTCCGCGGCGATCTCCTCGCCGTCGTAGAAGATGAGCGTCAGATCGTGGGCCGGGTCGGTGATGGTGGCGGCCAGGTGCAGGAAGACCGCGTCGCCGGACTTCATGTCGACGGTGCCGCAGCCGAACAGCACCGGTTCCCCGTCGACCTCGGCCGGGCGGCTGGGCACATTGTCGGCGATCGGGACGGTGTCCAGGTGCCCGGCCAGGATCACCCGGGTGGGCAGCCCGCGCGAGGTGCGCGCCAGGACCACATTGCCGTGCCGCAGGATCTCGAATCCGCTGGTCTGCTCGCGCAGCGCCTGCTCGACCAGGTCCGCGATCTTGGCCTCGTCCCGCGACACACTGGGGACATCCACGAGGGCGGCTGTCAGCTGGATCGGATCGGCGCGCAAATCGAGAGTCACATCTCGACAGTAGTACGCCCGGCGGCCCGCACCCCGTGTTCGCGCGCGCGGGCGACGATCGGCGGGGCCGGGGCGGACGATCCGGCGCACAGCATCGTCCCAGCGAACCCGCGCCCACCCGGGTGACGCTCGGCGCCTCCCGTCACAGGACCGCAAAGTGCCTGCTCGAGCAAATATGACGATCTCATGACGACGAACCCGGGTGTGCCCCATCGTTTTTCGCTCCGCTAGCGTTACGGCGGCGGTCCCGATCGGGACAGCAAACACATGGAGGGGTTCATCAGTATGAAGTTCGGAAAGATCACCACTGCTGTTTTCCTCGCGGTGACCGCGGTGGGTATCACCGCCGCGACCGCGAACGGTCAGCCCGCCGTGGCGACCGAGCAGCCGGCCGTGGTGGCTTCGGGGGGCGTGACTTCGGGTGTCGCGCAGGGCATCAACTACAACACCACCGTCTCGCCGGTCGACAAGACCATCACCTGGTCGGTGGACAGCGGTCGCTTCCAGCTGACCGAGGACGGCTCGGCCGTCGCCCTGATCGCCGACAACGGCGCGACGGTCGACCAGGTGGCGCTGAAGTCCGAGGTCGCCGGTCTGCCGATCGCGGTGGCCCAGGAGATCAGCGCGGACGGCCGCAGCGTCAAGCTGGCCGCCTCGATGACCCCCGAGGACACCACCAAGCTGCAGAACGTCGCGGAGCTGAAGGACATCAGCTCCTACGACCGCCTGATGGAGCAGGTCAACAAGAACCTGCCGGGTATCGCGATCGGTGGCATCATCGGCGCGTTCATCCCGTTCCTGTGGCTGATCACCATCCCCGCCGGCATGCTCATCGGCGGTTACGTGATGGGTGGCCAGGAGTTCCTGGACGCCGTGATCGCGTTCGCCACCGGTCAGCCCTGATCTGACGCGGTAGCACCGTGAGGGGGTGTGCGGGCCACAGCGGCCCGCACACCCCTTTCTCGTCGCCTGCGGCGGGGGTAGCGCACACTTCGCGCGGCCGACCCGGCAAAATGGGGGATGTGAGTATTCAGGGAGCCACCGCAGTCGGTATCGCCAATGTGACCTCGGACGGGACCGTCCTCGACACCTGGTACCCCAGCCCGGAGCTGGGCGAGGTCAGCGAGACCGGCACCAAGCGCCTGGAGGCGTCGGAGGCCGGTGCGTTCGCCGAGCTGCTCGGCGTGGACGCGGCGCGCGGGGTCGAGGTGATCGCGGTGCGTACCACCATCGCGGACCTGTCGGCCGCCCCGGTCGACGCGCACGACGTCTACCTGCGCCTGCACCTGCTCTCGCACCGTCTCGTCCAGCCGCACGGCCTGAGCCTGGACGGCCAGTTCGGTCTGCTCAGCAATGTGGTGTGGACCAACCACGGCCCGTGCGCGGTGGAGGGCTTCGAGCAGACCCGCCTGAAGCTGCGCGCCCGCGGCCCGGTGACCGTGCTCAGCATCGACAAGTTCCCCCGCCTGGTCGACTACGTGGTCCCCTCCGGTGTACGCATCGGTGACGCCGACCGCGTGCGCCTGGGTGCGCACCTGGCCTCGGGCACCACGGTCATGCACGAGGGCTTCGTCAACTTCAACGCGGGCACCCTGGGCAACTCGATGGTCGAGGGCCGCATCTCGGCCGGTGTCGTGGTCGCCGACGGCACCGACGTCGGCGGTGGCGCCTCCATCATGGGCACCCTGTCCGGCGGCGGCACCCAGGTCATCTCGGTGGGCGAGCGCTCGCTGCTGGGCGCCAACTCCGGCCTGGGCATCTCGCTGGGCGACGACTGCGTGATCGAGGCGGGCCTCTACGTCACCGCGGGCACCAAGGTGACCGGCCCCGACGGCACCGTGGTCAAGGCCGCGACACTGTCCGGGCAGTCGAACCTGCTGTTCCGCCGCAACTCCACCACCGGCGCCGTCGAGGTGGTGCCGCGCAAGGGCACCGGCGTCGAGCTCAACGCCGCCCTGCACGCCAACGACTGAGCACCCGTCGCGGAAGGCCCCGTACTCCCCGAGTGCGGGGCCTTCTGCCTGCGGTGATCCAGATCACCGTCACAGATCCGGGCCCTGCCGCATCCCATGGTCGAACGCACCATCCAACAGCAGGAGGCAGCGATGCACATCGTCGTGATCGGGGCAGGGTATGCGGGCGCGGGGGCAGCCAACCGGCTGGCCGCCAAGACAGCGGGGGCGCGGATCACCGTGGTCAATCCGCGGGCCGATTTCATCCAGCGGGTGCGGCTGCACGAGCAGCTGGCGGGCACCGGGTCGGCGGCCATTCCGCTGACCGAGATGCTGCGCCCCGGCATCACGCTGCGCGTGGCCGCGGCGGACAAGATCGGTGACGGCACGGTGGCCCTCGACGACGGCACCGATCTCGCCTTCGACCACCTGCTGCTGGCCGTCGGCAGCACCGCCCAGCCGCTGCCCGGCACGATCCCCGTCGCCACCTGGGAGGGCGCCGAGCTGGCGCGGGTCGCCCTCGCCGCCCTGCCCGCGGACCGGGTCGTCACGGTCATCGGCGGTGGCCTGACCGGTATCGAGACCGCCGCCGAGGTCGCCGAGGCGCGGCCGGATCTGCGGGTGCGCCTGGTGAGCGGCACGCTCGGGGCGAGCCTGTCGCGCGGTGGACAGCGCAGCGCGCGCCGGGGGCTCGAGCGGCTGGGCGTGGAGTGTGTGCGCGGCGAGATCGATCATGTCGACGGGTCGCGGGTAAACCTGCGCTCGGGGACCGCGCTCGACACGGATCTGACGCTGTGGGCCGTCGTCTCGGGCGTGCCCGAACTCGCCGCGCGCAGCGGGCTCGCCGTCGACGCCCAGGGCCGCGCGCTCGTCGACGCCCATCTGCGCAGCGTCACCGACCCGCGCGTGTTCGTCATCGGTGACTGCGCCGCGGTCCCCGGCGCCCGGATGGCCTGCGCCACCGCGGGTCCGCAGGGCGCGCACGCGGCCGATACGCTCGCCCGGATGATCGAAGGACGTGCGCCGCAACCCTTCTCGATGGCCTCGGTCGGGCAGGCGCTGAGCATCGGCCGCCGCGACGCCGTGCTCCAGGCCACCCGCGGCGACGACACCCCGCTGCCGCTGCACCTCGCCCGGCGCCCGGCCGCCGTCGCCAAGGAACGCATCGTGCGCTACGCCGCCTACGCCGCGCGCACCGGCAACGCCGTCTGGCTGCGCGGCCGCAAACCATGACCGGCCCGCACGAGGACACCTTCGCCGAGAACCGGCGGCTGCTGTTCTCGATCGCCTACGAGATCCTCGGCACCGTGGTCGATGCCGAGGACGTGCTCCAGGACAGCTACCTGCGCTGGCGCGGAGTCGACCTGTCCGCGGTCGGCAATCCCCGCGCCTACCTGGCCCAGATCGTCACCCGGCAGGCGCTGGGGGTGCTGCGCTCGGCCGCGCACCGGCACGAGGAGTACGTGGGCCCGTGGCTGCCCGAGCCGCTGGCCACCACCGCCGACGGCGGGGTGGAGCACGTGCTCACCGGCGAGGACGTCACCGTCGCCATGCTGCTCGTGCTCGAGACGCTCACCCCGTTGCAGCGCGCGGTGTTCGTGCTGCGCGAGGTGTTCGCCTTCGACTACGCCGAGATCGCGGCCGCGGTCGACAAGTCCGAAGCCGCTGTGCGCCAGCTCAATCAGCGCGCGCGGGCCCGCGTGCACGCGCAGCGGCACACCGCCGTCGCCACGCCCGCCGAGGCGCAGTCGGTGGTCGAGCGGTTCTCGCTGGCCGCCGCCACCGGCAATGTGCAGGCGCTGATGGACGTGCTCGCCCCCGATGTGGTGTTCCTCGGCGACGGCGGCGGCGTGGTGAGCGCGGCACGGCGCCCGGTGGTCGGGCCGGACAAGGTGGCGCGGCTGGTCATCGGGCTGCTCGGCAAGGGCGCGCAGCGGGGTGAGCTGGGCGCGCGGATCGCCACCTACAACGCCATGCCCGCGGTGGTGACCACCCTGGACGGGGTGGTCGACCAGGTGACCACCATCGAGGTCGTCGACGGGGTGGTCACCGCGCTGTACTCGGTGCGCAATCCCGCCAAGCTCGCGACCGTGCGGCTCACCGACTGACGCTCAGCCCAGCAGCTTCTTCTGCACCTTGCCCATGGCATTGCGCGGCAGGGCCTGGACGAAACGGACCTCGCGCGGGCGCTTGTGGGCCGAGAGCTGTTCGCCGACAAAGGCGGTCAGCTCCTCGGCCAGCGCGGGCGAGCCCGCCTCGCGGGGCACCACGAAGGCCACGATGCGCTGGCCGAGGTCGTCGTCGGGCAGGCCCGCCACCGCGACCTCGGCCACGGCCGGGTGCCCGAGCAGCGCGGTCTCGATCTCGCCCGCGCCGATGCGGTAGCCGCCGGACTTGATCAGGTCGATCGACTCGCGGCCGACGATGCGATGGAAGCCGTCGGGATCGATCACGGCGACGTCACCGGTGCGGAACCAGCCGTCCTCGGTCCAGTCCGCCGCGGTGGCCTCGGGACGGTTGAGGTAGCCGTCGAAGAGCATCGGGCCGCGCACCTGCAAACCACCGATGCTGCTGCCGTCGTGCGGGACCGGCTCCCCCGATTCGTCGCGCAGACGGGTTTCCACGCCGCGCACCGGCGTCCCCACCCAGCCCGGCCTGCGTTCGCCGTCGGCGCGGGTCGACAGGGTGATCATGGTCTCGCTCATGCCGTAGCGCTCCACCGGCGCCTGCCCGGTGAGCTCGGTCAGCCGCTCGAACACCGGCACCGGCAGCGGCGCGCTCCCCGACACCAGCAGCCGTGCCGCGCTCAATTCCTTGGCCAGCTCGGGCTTTTCGACGATGCGCGACCACACCGTCGGCACCCCGAAGTACAGGCTGCCACCGGCCCGCGCGTAGGACTCCGGCGTCGGCTTGCCGGTGTGGATCACCGGCGAGCCCACCCGCAGCGGGCCCAGCAGTCCGAGGATCAGCCCGTGCACGTGGAACAGCGGAAGTCCGTGCACCAGAGTGTCTTTCCAGGTCCACGCCCAGGCTTCGGCGAGCGCGTCCAGCCCGGCGGCGATGGCGCCGCGGCTGAGCATCACGCCCTTGGGCGCGCCGGTGGTGCCGGAGGTGTAGAGGATGAACGCGATGCGCGCCGGGTCGGGCTCGGGATAGGTGTGCCAGGAGCGCGCGTGCAGGCGCACCGGGATCACCGGCAGCTCGGTGCCCTCGGGCGCGGGACCGACCCAGGCCTGGGCGCCGGAATCGCGCAGGATGTGCTCGCGCTCGGCACTGCCGGAATCCGGCGGCACCGGAACCACCGTCACCCCGGCGATCAGGCAGCCGACCACCGCGAGCACCGTGCGCAGCGTCGGTTCGGCCAGCACCGCGACCCGCTGCGCCCGCGCGACCCGTTCCGCCACCGAAGTTGCCGCACCCAGCAGATCCGAGCGCGAGACGGTGGCATCATCGATGGTGACGGCGTCGGGAATGTCGGCCCCGGCGGCGACGGCGATCGGATCGAGTGAGGCGAGCAGCAGCGGCGGACCGAAAGGCATTCGTCCACGCTAACCCGGTGTGGTCCGGCGCGGTACGCCGCCGTCCGTTGACACCCCGGCGACAGAATGAGACATTCAACGTATAGTTCTCTCACCGATGAAGACGGGGTCAACGATGACCATCCTCGCTCGCTCGCGTTCGCCGAGATCCGAACCGGCCGATTTCGATATTCGCGACTATGTCGACGGGGCGGCCGCCTTCTACGGCGCCACCGCCAATGTGATCATGCAGCTCAGCCTGGCCCCCGTCGGCTACGGCGTCGCGGAATCACGCGTGCACAGCGGCAGCATCATGCGTCATCCGGTGAAACGAACCCGCACCACCCTCACCTACCTCTCGGTCGCCCTCATGGGCACCGACGAGGACCGCGCCGCCTTCCGCGCGGCCGTGGACAGCGTGCACCGCCACGTCCGCTCCACGCCCGAGAGCCCCGTGAAATACAACGCCTTCGACCGCAACCTGCAACTGTGGGTCGCCGCCTGTCTCTACTGGGGCTCGGTCGACGTCATGCGCCGCCTGCACGGCCCCACCGACGACGAGATCGCCGACCTCTTCTACACCTACGCCCACCACCTCGGCACCACCCTGCAGGTCCCCCGCGACATGTGGCCCGCCGACCGCGCCGCCTTCGACACCTACTGGTCCACCCACCTCCCCCGCACCAGCATCGACCCCACCATCAAGACCTACTTCGACGGCCTCCTCGACCTCCGCATGCTCCCCACCCCCCTCCGCCTCCCCTTCGCCCGCTTCCACCGCTGGTACACCACCGGCCTGCTCCCGGAACACCTCCGCGACCAGATGGGGATGCGCTGGACCGAGCGCGACGAACACCGCCTCAACCGGCTCATGCGCACCACCGGCTCGGTCGTCAGCCGCCTTCCCCGCCCGATCCGCAATTTCCCCTTCAACGCCACCCTCGCCGACATGCGCCGCCGCCAGCGCAAGGGAAAGCCCCTGGTATGACAACCGGCCTTTCACGCCTGCGCGTGCGCGAATGTCACTTCGTGCGCATGCTGTACTCGGACGCGTAATAGGTCAGCTCGGAGTCCGGCGTGACAAACGGCACCCGCATCTGCAGATCCGGCCGGGGCTCCTGCCAGTCGACTGCTTGAACCGGTTCACCGCCCCGAATGAAGACGGTGAATTTGTTCGATGTCGGAGCATCGTCGTTCGTCAGGAACCGAGAGGGAATTCCCAGCAGACAATTCTCAGCCAAATGTGTCCCTGCTTTTTCATTGAAGGACTCGACGGTGGTCAGGAAGCTCACCTGAACCGCCCGATCCCATTCCCCCGACCATCCCGCCTTTGCCGTCAGCTCTCCCACCGCCACGGACTCGACCTCGTTGTGTACCGCCGACGCGAACTCCTCGATCAGCCGTTTACCCGACCCCAATGGCTCTGCCCCGGATTTCAGGTCGAACGCCTGCCCGAGGCATGGGGCTGTCGGTTCATCGGGCGATCCACACCCGGATACCGCGACTGCCACCATCGCGAGAACAAGGACATTCGGAACGATCCAGCGCATGTCAGTCCTTCTCGGGTCAGAGGGGAGCTTGGTCCCACCACTGGGCGCGCAGGTCGTCGAAGGTGTGGGTGGGCCAGGAGACTTCGACGAGGATGGTGTCGGTGAAGGGGTTGATCCAGCCGTGGGTGGCGAGGGTGAAGGGGGCCCCGGGGGCGGTGGGGCGGAACAGGACGAGGGTGCCCATGCGGGAGTAGTCGCGTTCGGCGACGCGGTCGGTGTGGGCGGTGAGATAGGCGCTGACGTCGTCGGCGGAGTTGTACTTCGTGTACCAGACGGTGACGCCGTCGGGCTGGGTGCAGATGATCTGGCCCAGTGGGACCGGGTCGCCCGCCAGCGCGACGACCGTGCCCGCGCCCACGCAGCGCGCGTCGCGCCAGCCCAGGCCCTGGGGATCGGTGGGGATCATCTGGGGATAGGCGATGGCGATCGAATGGTGCTGGCCCCAGGGCATGGTGGGGGCCAGGCGCTGGGGACGGATGAACTTCCAGTAGACACCCGCGACACCGATGGCGGCCACGCCCAGCACCGCCAGCAGCACCAGCAGGACCGAGAGTGTGCGCCAACCCGAGGACACCCGGCGGTCGGGCGGATACGGCGGCCGACCGTACGGCGCCGGGCCGATCGGCGGACGAGGTACGGCACGCGGGGTACTCACGACAGTCGGCTGATGGGCATCGCTCATCGCTGTCGCGCCGGTACCCGGTCGCGAATACGCGGGCGGGTAGGTCGCCGTCGACGGAGCGGGTGACACCGACAGACCGGCACCGCCCGACAGAGCCGCAGCGGCCGCCTGCGCGAATTCCGCACAGCTGTCGAATCTTTCGGCCGGTTCCTTGGCCAGCGCCCGGGCGATGATCGCGTCGATCCCCGCAGGCAGATGACGAACCGTCGCGGAGACCCGGGGCACCGGCTTGGTCAGGTGCGCCGCCACCACCGCGCCGGGATTGTCTGCGGGAAAAGGACTTTCGCCGGTCAGCAGGGTGAACAGCGTGCAGCCCAGCGAATACTGATCGGAGCGGTGGTCGATCTCGCCACCGGACAGCTGTTCGGGCGAGGCGTAGGCGAGGGTGGCGAGGAAGTCGCCGGTGCGGGTGAGCTGACGGGCGTCACCGCGTAGCCGGGCGATACCGAAATCGGTGAGTACCACGCGATCTCCGGTCCGCGCGGCCGCCAGCAGGATATTGGCGGGCTTCACATCCCGGTGCAGCACATCGCGTTCGTGGGCGTAGTCCAGGGCTTCGGCGGTCTGGGTGACGACGCCGACCGCCCGGGCGGGATCCAGTGGCGTGCCACGGAATACCGAGGCATCGGTCCCGTCGACGTACTGCATCGAGATCCACATCAGCCCGTCCTCGACACCGCGATCGAGCACCGACACGATGCCGGGATGATCCAGCCGCGAGGACACATCCGCCTCGCGCTCGAACCGGCCACGCACCTCGGCGTCGGCCGAGAGTTCCCGGTTCAGCAGCTTGAGCGCCACCTGACGCGGCAGCCGCGGATGTGCCGCCAGGTAGACGGTGCCCATCCCACCGCGGCCGAGTGTCCGCACGATCCGGTACCCGGCGAACACCGTGCCCGCACCGATCCCCACCCCATGCATGCGTTGTGCGCCTTCCGATCCCGTGTCACCCGACCCGCCGGACAGTAGCCGATCCGGGGGCCGGGGGGCGAACGGTGATCAGGCCAGGCGCGATGCCGCTTCGGTGATGCGTTCGTCGGTCGCGGTGAGGGCGATGCGGACGTGTTCCGGGGAGCGGGGGCCGTAGAAGTCGCCGGGGGCGGCGAGGATGCCGCGGTCGGCCAGCCATTCGAGGGTCAGGCGGCAGGGTTCGCCGCGGGTGGCCCAGAGGTAGAGGCCCGCTTCGGAGTGGTCGATGCGGAAACCGGCCGCCAGCAAGGCTTTTCGCAGGGTGTCGCGACGGGCGCGGTAGCGCTCGCGCTGCTGGGCCTCGTGGGTGTCGTCGCTCAGGGCGGCGGTCATGGCGGCCTGGATGGGGAAGGGCAGCATCATGCCGGAGTGCTTGCGCACCTCGAGCAGTTCGGCCACCAGTTCCGGGTCACCGGCGACGAAACCGGCGCGGTAGCTGGCCAGGTTGGAGGTCTTCGACAGCGAGTGGATGGCCAGCAGACCGGTGTGGTCGCCGTCGCACACGCGCGGGTCGAGGATGGAGACGGCCTCGCCTTCCCAGGTCAGGCCCAGGTAGCACTCGTCGGAGGCGACGATCGCACCGCGTTCGCGGGCGAAGGCCACCACCTTGCGCAGGTGCTCGACCGGCAGCACCTTGCCGGTGGGGTTCGACGGCGAGTTCACGAAGATCAGCGCCGGGTTCTGCGGGCCGATCTGGGTGAGGCCGTCGGCCCGCCACGGCTTGGAGCCGGCCAGCAGCGCGCCCACCTCGTAGGTCGGGTAGGCGATCTCGGGGATCACCACCAGGTCCTCGGCGCCGAGCCCGAGCAGGCGCGGCAGACCGGCGATGAGCTCCTTGGTGCCGATCACCGGCAGCACCGCGGCCTGGTCGACCCCGGTGACCCCGAACCGGCGGGCCAGCGCCGCGACGGCGGCCGCGCGCAGCTCAGGGGTGCCGTGGGTGGTCGGGTAGCCGGGAACGGCCGCGACCGAGTTCAGGGCCGCCTGGATCAGCGGATCGACCGGGTCGACCGGCGTGCCGACGGACAGGTCCACCAGCCCGCCGGGATGCGCGGACGCCTTCTGCTTGAACCCGGCGATGGTGTCCCAGGGGAAATCGGGCAGCAGGCTGCTGACCCTCATTCTTCGGCCATGGGGGGCAGCGCCTTGATGAAGGCCGGGTCGTAGTCGACCTTGCCCACCTTGGTCGCGCCGCCGGGAGAACCGAGTTCGTCGAAGAAGTCGACGTTGGCGTTGATGTAGCCGCTCCACTGGTCCGGGGTGTCGTCTTCGTAGAAGATCGCCTCCACGGGGCAGACCGGCTCACACGCACCACAGTCAACGCACTCGTCGGGTTGGATGTAGAGCATGCGGCCACCCTCGTAGATGCAATCCACGGGGCACTCTTCGATGCACGCCTTGTCCTTCACGTCAACGCACGGTTCAGCGATGATGTACGGCACTGCCGTTCTCCTAGTCTGTCCTGCGGGTTGCTCCGCCCCCGAAACCCTATCGCGTGACTCCACGTTACCCCCAGGTCAGCCTGCCCTAACTCGACGTTTTCCTCACCCGATCGACAGCGACAACGGCACCGGTTTCGCGGCCACCGATCCGTAGGTCGTGGTGCGTTCGCGCACCGGCCTGCCGATGCCGGCGGCGATCTCGGTGAGTTCGGCCACAGTCTTGGCCGAACCGTGCTGCGAGCCCGCCATCCGGGAGATGGTCTCCTCCATCAGCGTGCCGCCGAGATCGTTGGCGCCGCCGGAGAGCATGGCCTGCGTGCCGAGGGTGCCGAGCTTGACCCAGCTGGTCTGGATGTTGTGGATGCGCCCGTGCAGCATGATCCTGGCCAGCGCGTGCACGGCCCGGTTGTCGCGGTTGGTCGGGCCCGGCCGGGCCGCGCCCGCCAGGTAGAGCGGGGCGCTCTGGTGCACGAACGGCAGCGGGACGAACTCGGTGAAGCCGCCGGTCTCGTCCTGGATGCCGCGCAGTACGCGCAGGTGCCCGACCCAGTGCTTGGGGTTGTCGACGTGGCCGTACATCATCGTCGAGCTCGACGGGATGCCCAGCTGGTGCGCGGTGGTGATCACCTCGATCCAGGCCGAGGTGGGCAGCTTGCCCTTGGTGAGCACCCAGCGCACCTCGTCGTCGAGGATCTCGGCGGCCGTGCCCGGAATGCTGCCCAGCCCAGCCTCTTTCAGTGCGGCGAGCCAGTCGCGGATGCTCTGGCCGCCGCGCGAGGCACCGTTGACGATCTCCATCGGGCTGAAGGCGTGCACGTGCATCGACGGCACCTTGGCCTTGATGGCGCGCACCAGATCGGCGTATCCGGTGACCGGCAGTTCGGGGTCGATGCCGCCCTGCATGCAGACCTCGGTGGCGCCGTCGACGTGCGCTTCCCAGGCCCGGTCGGCGACCTCGTCGGTGCTCAGGGTGAACGCGTCGGCGTCGCCCTTGCGCTGGGCGAACGCGCAGAAACGACAGCCGGTGTAGCAGATGTTGGTGAAGTTGATATTGCGGTTCACCACGTAGGTGACCTCGTCACCGGAGACCTCGCGGCGCAGCTGATCGGCCAGTGCCGCAACGGCGTCCAGCGCCACACCGTCGGCGGTGGCCAGGGCCAGGTACTGATCGTCGGTGAGCCCGCCCGGGTCCTTCTCGGCGGCGTTGAGAGCGTCGAGGACCTCGGAATCGAGGCGCTCGGGCGCGGTGACGGCCAGTTCGCGGGCGTGTTCGCGGATGGTCTCCCAGTCACCGAACGCGCCGACGACCTCCTGGCCGAGGCCGGAGTCGCTGCGGCTGTCGGTCTTGCGGCCCTCGCTGTCGATGGCGGTGTTGAGGTCGACGCGGCCGACCGAATCCCAGGACTCGTCGGGCTCCTGCCAGGGCAGGCCCACCGGCATCGCGTCGGGGCGGGCCAGGCCGGTGGCCGGGTCGGTGAGCGCGTCGACGTGGGCGCCGATGCGCGGGTCGATCCACGGGTGCCCGGCGCGCACGTACTTCGGATGTGCCGAGGTGCGCTCGACCAGGGTGAATCCGGCGGCCTCGGTGATCTCGCGCAGCGTGTCCAGGTTCGGCCACGGCCGCTCGGGGTTGACGTGGTCGACCGTCACCGGCGACACCCCACCCCAGTCGTCGATACCCGCGTCGATGAGCGCGCGGCAATCGCTGTGCGACACCAGGTTCGGCGGTGCCTGCACCGGAACATCCGGTCCCAGCAGCAATCTCGTCACCGCGACGGCGGCGAGGAACTCGTCGACGCCGGCATCGGGGACATCGCGCATGGCGGTGTCGTCCTTGGCGCGGAAGTTCTGCACGATCACTTCCTGGATGTGCCCGAACTCGCGATGCTGCTTACGGATGGCCATGATCGACTCGGCGCGCTCGGTGAGACTCTCGCCGATGCCGACCAGGATGCCGGTGGTGTAGGGCACCGAGAGCCTGCCCGCGTCGGTGATCGCGCGCAGCCGCACGGCCGGGTCCTTGTCGGGGCTGCCGTAGTGGCAGGCGCCCTTCTCGGTGAACAGCCTGGTCGCGGTGGTCTCGAGCATCATGCCCATCGACTGCGCGACCGGCTTGAGGCGGGCGATCTCGGCCCAGCTCATCACCCCGGGGTTCAGGTGCGGCAGCAGGCCGGTCTCCTCCAACACCAGGATCGACACCGCGCGCAGGTAGTCCAGGGTGGAGTCGTAGCCGCGTTCGTCGAGCCACTGCGCGGCCTCGGGCCAGCGGTCCTCGGGGCGGTCACCCAGGGTGAACAGGGCTTCCTTGCAGCCCAGCGCGGCACCTTGGCGGGCGATCTCGAGCACCTCGTCGGGCTCGAGGAACATGCCCTTGCCCTCGGCGCGCAGCTTGCCCGGCACCGTGACGAAGGTGCAGTAGTGGCATTTGTCCCGGCACAGCTTGGTGAGCGGGATGAACACATTGCGCGAATAACTGATGGTGCGCGGCCGACCGGCCGATTCCAGTCCCGCGTCGCGGACCCGGGCGGCGCTGGCGCACAGATCGGCCAGGTCCTCGCCGGTGGCGTGCAGCAGGACGGTGGCCTCGTCCACGTTCAAGGTCACGCCGTCGCGAGCCCGGCGCAACGCCCTGCGCATGGCGGCGGGCGTCGGTGGCGGCAGCGGGAAGCTCGGCTTCGGAAGATCGCTCACCCCGTCGATCATGCGCTATTTCCTTCCAGAACGTGCGGTCTGCTGGTCACGGCCATGACCGGCGCGCGTCGTTCGGTCCCGTCGAACGACAACCCACCGGGGGCGCACCGGTATTCCCGAGCGGGTGAACTCGTCGGCCCCGCATGGAACCATGGGCAGCATGTCACTGCCGCGCTCCACCATTCTGGCCGAACCGGCCTGGCGTCCGAGTTCCAAGGCCAAGCTGCTGTGGGCGCTCGAGAACGCCCTCGGGATCGTGGTGCTGGCCGCCGTGCTGGTGGTGTGGACGGTGCTCGACAGCGCGCATCGGAACTGGCAGGGGCTCGCGGCGCTGGTGCTGGTGCTGCTGGCGGTGCTCGCGGTGGTGGTCGTGCCGCTGTGGCGCTACGCGGTGCATCGCTGGGAGGTCACCGACGAGGCCGTCTACACCCGGGTGGGGTGGGTGGATCAGGAATCGCGGGTCGCGCCGATCTCGCGGGTGCAGACCGTCGACACCGAGCGCGGGCCGCTCGAGCGCATCCTCGGGCTGGCCACCGTCACGGTGACCACGGCGTCCTCGGCGGGCGCGGTGAAGATCGGCGCGCTGGACCTGCCGGTCGCCGAGCAGACCGTCACCCGGCTGGCCGCCATCGCCGCCCAGCACCGCGGGGACGCCACGTGACCGCAGCGGCGCCGGTCGAGTGGCAGCGGCTCGATCCCCGGATGCTGCTGGTGTATCCGGTCACCGAGATCATCAAGTACATCCCCGTGCTGCTCGGCTCGGTGATCGTCGGCACGACCAGCGGCAATCCGCTGTGGAGTCTGGGCCCGGTGGCGCTGGTCGCCGCCTACGGCGTGGCCCGCTGGTTCACCACCTCCTATCGCATCGACCCCGATCACGTGCAGTTGCGCACCGGGATTCTGCAACGACGCACGCTGTCGGTACCGCGCCCGCGCATCCGCTCGGTGGACGTGGAAGCCGATCTGCTGCACCGGATGCTGGGCCTGGCGGTGCTCGCGATCGGCACCGGCAAGCAGACCGGCAAGGGCGAGGAATTCAAGCTCGACGCGCTCGACACCAGCCGGATTCCCGCGCTGCGCGCCGAACTGCTCGCCCACACCGGTGCCGCGAATGCCACGGATTCCCCTGTGGTGCCCCATGTCTCGCCGTACGACGCCGCGGCCGAGACGGGCAACGAGATCGGCCACTGGCAGGCCGCCTGGGTGCGGTACGCGCCGCTGTCGCTGACCGGGCTGGCCATCGTCGCGCCGATCGCGGGCCTGGGTGCCCAGTACGGGCTCATCGACGTGGTCTCGGATTCGGCGCCCGTGCAGCATCTGGGCGACGACAGCGTCTCGATCGTCACCGTCGTGGTGCTCGGCCTGACCCTCGCCACGCTGGCACTGGTGAGCCTGGCCGCCTGCGCGCAGTACCTGACCACCTGGTACGGCCTGCGGGTGCTCGACAACGGCAGCACCCTGCACCTGCGCCACGGCCTGATCACCACCCGCCAGATCACCCTGGACCTGGCCCGTTTCCGCGGCGCCACGCTCAGCGAGCCGCTGCTGCTGCGGGCCGCCCGCGCCGCGCAGCTGGAAATGATCATGACCGGCGAGAACCCACGGCAGAAGATCCTGCCGCAGGCGCCACGCATCGCGGTCGAACGTACCCTGGACGAACTGCTGCGCACGCGGCGCAGGCCGGGGACGCCGACGAGAGCCGAAGCGGGCGCCGGCTCGACCGAGTTACTGCCCGGGAACGCGCCGGCCGAACCAGGCCCCGCCACCGAGACCCCGCCTGCCCAGCCGAGCCACGCCATCGGGATCGCGACCGGCGGCGCCGATCGTCCGCACGCGGATGCCGGGCCGCGGCCTGTCGTCCAGGGCCCGGTCACCGGTGCCACGCTCGGCACGATCGAGCTGCACCGCCATGGCCCCACCGCCCGACGACGGCGCTACACCAGAGCCGCCTGGCCGGTGGGCATCCTGATCGCCGCCATGATCCTCGCCGTGCTGCTGGGCGGCGACCTGCCCGGCTGGACCTGGGCCCTGCCGGTGCTGCTGGCCCTGGTCATGGCGGCGCTGGCCGAGGATCGCTATCGCGGACTCGGTCATCGCGTCCTGCCCGGCACCACCGGCCCGACCTGGCTCATCACCCGGCGCGGCAGTCTCGATCGCAATCGCGACTGTCTGGAAGCGCCCGGCATCATCGGCTGGACCGTCCGCCAGACGTTCTGGCAGCGCCGGGCCGGGCTGGCCACCGTCGTCGCGGCGACAGCCGCCGGGAAGAAGGCCTATCTCGTCGTCGACATCCCGCTCGACCGTGCCTACTCCCTCATCGAGGAAGTCACACCGGGGCGGCTCGGCCACCGCGGATAGCCCGCTCCCCGTGCGGTCCCCTCAGATCCCGACCGGGTCGGCGCCGCGAGTGTCCGGCCTCGGGCCGTCGCGGTGCGGCGTAGGCTGCGAAGAGCTCGCCCGGTCGCTCACGCAAGGGGTGCTTCGTGGACTTCACCGAGATCATCGAGACCGCAGGCAAGGCCCTGGACGGGGCGGGCGTGGCCGCCATCGCGATCGGCGCGCTGGTCGCGACGGTGCAGTTCGCGCGCAGCTGGCGCGACGACTTCGAACCCGCCTACGAGACCTACCGGCGCGGGCTCGGGCGCGCGATCCTGCTCGGCCTGGAATTCCTGGTGGCCGCCGACATCATCCGGACCGTCGCCGTCGCACCGAGTTTCACCAGTGTGGGCGTGCTGGCCCTGATCGTGCTGGTGCGGACCTTCCTCAGCTACTCCATGCAGCTGGAGCTGACCGGGCACTGGCCGTGGAACCAGGCCAAGACGAGCACCTAGCCGGTGCGGAAGACGTTCGCGTTCGAACGGTAGTAGAGGTAGGCGATCGGCGGGATCACGCCGCAGGCCAGCAGCAACAGGGTGCGGCCGTCGCTGCCGAGCATGATGTCACCGCCGGGCCCGCGCGAGGCGCAGACCAGGAAACCGAAGACCCACACCACGATCGGGGCGAAGGTGAAGCCGAGCCGCCCGGTCACCGACTCCATGCCGTAGACCAGCGCGACATTGATCGGCGCGGCCAGCAGCGCCGAGATCGGCACCGGCACCGAGCCGATGTACAGCGGCAGGAACAGCACCTCGACGACCAGCGTGAGCAGCGCGTTGAACAGCAGCAGCACGACGACGAGTCCCGAGAGCACCGGATCCGGCAGCGCGGGCAGGCGCCGCGACACGGCGGCGGGCTGGTCGGTCATGCGGCCGAGTCTATGCGGCCGCGGACCGGTGACCTCACTCCAGTCCGGCGAACAGATCGTGTTCGAGCCCGTCGGCCGCGACCGGCCCGCGCGCGCCGCGCACCAGCTGGAAATGCTCCACCGGCAGCACCGGAAGGGCGATGTTGTTCGACAGCGCGAACTCCCGGCCGCTGGGCGCCACGCTCACCTGGGTGGCGTGCGCGCGCAGGGCGGCGCGCTTGGCCGCGAGCACATCGGAGACGTCGACCAGGGTGGTCGCGGTGTCGGTCGACACCGCCGCCAGCTCGGCCTCCACCGGCAGCCGCCAGCCCGCGGGCAGCGCGCCGGGCAGCTCGTCGACGGTGCGGCGGGCCAGCGCGGCGGTGTGCTGACGCAGCAGCTCGCCGTCGGTGACGGTCCAGTAGAACTTGGGCACGTCCCAGCCCTGGCCGGCGGCCGCGGCCACCGCGGCGGTGGTGATGCGGTGCGCGCGGATGTGGTCGGGATGGCCGTAGCCGCCGCGCGGGTCATAGGTGACCACCACGCGCGGGCGCAGCGCCAGGATCACCGCGACGAGCTCGTCGACCGCCGCGTCCCCGGAGTTCACGAAAGCCCGCGGATGCTCGGCCGAGGGCGTCCCCGCCATCCCCGAATCACGCCACCGGCCCGCGCCACCGAGGAACCACGGCTCACCGGCGTCCAGTGCCGCCAGCGCGGCGGTGAGTTCGCTGATCCGGTAGCCGCCGAGCTGATCGGCCTCGCCCGCGATCAGGCCCGCCCAGCGCGACCCGATCACCTCGCCTTCCTCACCGAGCGTGCAGGTCACCACGGTCACCGGCACCCCGAGGCGCCGGTAGTGCGCGATGGTGCCACCGGTGGTGAGCGACTCGTCGTCGGGGTGGGCGTGCACCAGCAGCAGTCCGCCGGTCTGCCGATCGGTCATGGGAGCCTCCGCCATTGCGCCGTGTCACCGAAGACACCGATCTGGATCGCGCCCGACAGCGAGACGCCGTCCACCCGCGGGCCCGCCGCCGCGACCACGTTGTCCTGCACGATCGGCAGCACCGTCCACAGGTCCCACAGGCGCGGCTCGGCCTCGGCCAGGATGCGGCCCACCTCGATCCCGCGCAGCGCCTCGTCGATCGAGGGTTGCAGACCCGGATCGCAGACCCCGCCGATATTGCTGGGCGCCTTGCGGTACGCCTCGGCCGCGGCCAGGGCCTTGCCGTCGGCGTCGGGGATCTCCGGCGGCGGGCAGCCGTAGCGCGAGGCCAGCACGGTGGCCGGATCGTCACCGGCCAGTTCCCAGCCGACCACGGCGTCGATCGAGGACTCGGTCAGTGCCTTGCCGTAGAGCTCGTCGGCGGCCACGCCGCGCACGGTGGCGTCGATACCGGCGCTGCGCAGCTGGTCGGCGGCGGTATTGGCCACGGCGAGAGCGGTCGGGTCCTCGTTGACCGCGCCGATCCGGATCGACAGGCCCTTGCCGTTGCGGGCCACCGACCGCGGCTGCGGGGCGGGCGAGGTGGGCGAACCGGTCTGCGGGGTCTCCGGGGCGCGCCCGAAACCGGCCTCGGCCAGCAGCGCGAAGGCGTCCTCGGTGCTGAGCCGCGGCGGCGCGGTGGCGACATAGCCGGGGCTCGACGGCGGCAGCACCTGGGCGCGGGCGGGTTCCACCCAGCCGCCGGTCTGCGCGCCGACGGTGGCCAGCAGCGCCGGATCCAGCAGGGCGAGAACGGCTTTGCGCACCCGCACGTCGGTGAGGTCACCGGAGCGGCCGTTGAGCGAGAGTTGCAGCTCGCGCGCCTGCGGCATGATCGTGGTACGCACCGAGGGGATCGCGGCCAGTTGCGCCTGGGTGGCGACGCCGCCGTGGACCAGCGCCATCTGGGCGTCCCCGGTGCGCAGCGATTCGGCCAGCTGCGAGGGAGTTCCGCCACGGCGCAACAGGATCTGATCCGGGGCGGCCGGGGTGCCCCAGAAGCGGTCGTTGCGTTCGAGCAGGATCTCGTCGCGGCCCCGGTCCACCGACTTGATCGTGAAGTTACCGCCCGACACCGGAATCCGGTCGACCAGGCCGCTGGTGAACCCGCCCGGCGAATCCTTCACCAGGTGCGAGGGCAGCAGATTGGCGAACAGCTCCCGCCACGCCGGATACGGCTGCGACAGCGTCACGGTGACCGTCTTGCCGCCCCCGGAGGACGCCACATCGGTGATCAGCCGGTAGCCGGCCGGATCGACCACGCCGGGCTGGGTGACCATCTGCTGCCACAGGAACCGGAAGTCCTCGGCGGCGATGGGCGCGCCGTCGGACCAATTGGCCTGGTTGCGCAGGGTGTAGGTGAGGGTGAACGGCTCCTGGGACGTCACGTCGGCCGACTCGATCAGCGAGGAGTCGGGCAGCCAGTTCACCTCGTTGTGCGCGGCCGGGTTCGGCGCGGGCCGGAACGGGCTCGGCAGCACCATCGAGCTGACCGCGCTGGTCGCCGGCGACTGATCCGAGCGCAGATGCGGGTTGAAGCCGATGCCGATGTCGTCGATCGCGACCACGACGGTGTTCTTGCCCGGCTTGGCCTGGGTGGTCTTGGGGGAATCGGTGCTCTCGATCGGCGGTGGTGGATTCGCCGTGCAACCGGCGAGGACCGCCGACGCGGCCATCGCCACCAACGCTGTGCGCCACTTCGCGCGCCCTACCCCCGAACTCACGTCCGGCACTCTACCTGCCCCATCTGTCCGGGGGCGCGCACGCGCACCCCACCGAAACGAACGAGGGGACGGTACCGAAGCACCGTCCCCTCGACTCGGGTACTACCTAGGACCCGGCGGCCGCGCGGTCGCGCGCCTTGCGGCGGGACAGATCGCGGGCACGCTCGTTGGCGCCGAGCACGACCTTACGCACGCGCACCACCTCGGGGGTGACCTCCACGCACTCGTCACCGGCGCAGAACTCCATCGCCAGCTCGAGGTCGAGGGCCAGCGGCTTGGCCAGGGTCTCCATCACGTCGGCGGTCGCGCTGCGCATGTTGGTCAGCTTCTTCTCGCGGGTGACGTTGATGTCGAGATCCTCGGCGCGCGGGTTGATGCCGACGACCATGCCCTCGTAGGTGTCGGCACCCGGCTCGACGAAGAACTGACCGCGGTCGGCCAGCTGGATCATCGCGAACGGGGTGACCGTTCCGGCCCGGTCCGACACCAGCGAACCGGTGTGGCGGGCGCGGATCTCACCGGCCCACGGCGCGTAGCCGTGGGACACGGCGTTGGCGATGCCGGTGCCGCGGGTCTCGGTGAGGAACACGGTGCGGAAGCCGATCAGGCCGCGCGAGGGGACGATGAACTCCATGCGCACCCAGCCGGCGGCGTGGTTGCTCATCTGCACCATCTTGCCCTTGCGGGCGGCCAGCAGCTGGGTGATCGCGCCCAGGTACTCGTCGGGGCAGTCGATGGTCAGCTCTTCGAACGGCTCGTGCACCTTGCCGTCGACCTGCTTGGTGACCACCTGCGGCTTGCCGACGGTGAGCTCGAAGCCCTCGCGGCGCATCTGCTCGACCAGGATGGCCAGCGCCAGCTCACCGCGGCCCTGCACCTCCCAGGCGTCGGGACGGCCGATGTCGAGCACGCGCAGCGACACGTTGCCGATGAGTTCCTGGTCCAGGCGCGACTTCACCATGCGGGCGGTGAGCTTGTGCCCCTGCACCCGGCCGACCAGCGGCGAGGTGTTGGTGCCGATGACCACCGAGATGGCGGGCTCGTCGACGGAGATGCGGGGCAGTGCCACCGGGTTGTCGATGTCGGCGAGGGTGTCGCCGATCATGATGTCGGGGATACCGGCGATGGCGACGATGTCACCGGCCACGGCGACCTCGCCCGGCTGACGCTCCACACCGATGGTCTGCAGCAGTTCGGTGATCTTGACCTGCTTGGCGCCGTCGGCGTTGATCCAGGTGACGTTCTGGCCCTTGCGCAGCTCGCCGTTGTGCACCCGCACCAGCGCCAGGCGGCCGAGGAAGGCCGAGGCGTCGAGGTTGGTGACGTGGGCCTGCAGCGGCGCGTCCGCGTTGCCCTTGGGCGCCGGGATGTTGTTGAGCAGCACGTCGAACAGGGCGTCGAGGTTCTCGGCGTCGGGCGCCTGACCGTTCTCCGGACGCTCCTTGGACGCCTTGCCCTCGCGGCCCGAGGCGTAGAGGACCGGCAGGTCCAGCGCCAGCTCGGCGGCTTCGGCAGCCTCGTCGTCGAGGTCGGAGGCCAGGTCGAGCAGCAGATCGTGCGACTCCTCGACGACCTCGGCGATGCGGGCGTCGGGGCGGTCGGTCTTGTTGACCACCAGGATCACCGGCAGCTTGGCCGAGAGCGCCTTGCGCAGCACGAACCGGGTCTGCGGCAGCGGGCCCTCGGACGCGTCGACGAGCAGCACGACACCGTCGACCATGGACAGGCCGCGCTCGACCTCGCCACCGAAGTCGGCGTGGCCGGGGGTGTCGATCACATTGATGACGGTGACGGAGCCGTCGGGGTGGTGCCGGTGCACCGCGGTGTTCTTGGCGAGAATGGTGATGCCCTTCTCGCGCTCGAGGTCACCGGAGTCCATGACTCGGTCGACCAGCTCGGCTCGCTCTGCGAACGCGCCCGACTGACGAAGCATGGCGTCGACCAGCGTCGTCTTGCCGTGGTCGACGTGGGCCACGATGGCGACGTTGCGAAAATCGCGTGTAGACGACACGCCTCAATCCTCCTGCATGTTGGTGTATTGGCGCGCATTCAACTGGCATCGCGGCCTGTTACACCCTACCGGTACCCCGGTGGCCCACACGTGTCAGGCTTTGTACTTAGGCTACGCTAACCCGCATGGGCAAGGTGAAGGCCAAGAAGGTGTCGAGCCTGAAACCGAAGAAGAAGTGCTGCAGAAAGAAGACGCGCTGCTTCAAATGTCCCGTCGTCATCATGCGGATGAAGAAGGCCGAAGCGGCCGGAATATGCGGTAAAGATCTCAAAAAAGCGCTGAAGAAAGCGCGCGCCGCCTGACGCTGTGACGACGGGCGATGCGCCGTGCCCGAAACCGGCGTAGAACTGCAGGCATGGGTACTCCGCAACCGGCACTGCTCAGCGATCCCGAGATCACCATCGCCCTGGCGACCCTGCCCGGGTGGTCACACGAGGGCACCACACTCACCCGCACGGTGCAGGCGCAGAGTTTCCTGGCAGGCATCGAACTGGTGCGCCGGATCGCGGCGGCGGCCGAGACGGCCGATCATCACCCCGATATCGATATCCGCTGGCGCACACTGCATTTCACGCTGAGCACGCATTCGGCGGGCGGGATCACCGCCAAGGACGTCGCGCTGGCGCACAGCATCGACGAGATCGTCGGCTGACCTACCGGTTCGCCGCCACCTCGACCGGCGCGCGGCCGAGCGAGCGCACCTGCGCGCGCAGGGTGTCGCGACCGCGCCAGATCAGCCAGCCCAGCAGCACGAACACCCCGATCGCGTCGACCGCGCCCAGCCAGGCCAGCGGCCACGGCCGCGGGATGGTCCAGATGGTCGGCTGCGCGAACGAGAGCACCCACGGCACGCCGACCAGCATCGTCAGCACCCAGAACCCGGCGATGATCCGCGCCATCCGTTCCTCGCGCAGCGGCCCGTAGAGCAGCCACAGGGAGGTGGGGATCAGCCACACCCAGTGGTGCGACCAGGAGATCGGCGAGATCATCAGGCCGAACAGCTGCACCAGCACCAGGGTGCCGAGCCGGTCGTCGGGGCCGAGGGTGCGCCAGGCCAGCAGCGCCAGTACCGCGGTGACCAGCACCGCCGCGATCCACCACGGCCCGGACTGCACGTCGTGGCCGAGGATCCGGCTGATCGTGCCGCGCAGCGACTGGTTCCACACCGAGCCCACCGGCCCGATCCGGTCGGCGTCGCCGAGCAGGGTGCCGAAGTAGCGGCGCGCCTCGTGCGCGTTGATCAGGAAGCTCACCGCCACGGTCAGCCCGAAGGCCGCCGCCGACCACAGCACCGTCGCCCAGCGGCGCCGCGCCACGAAGTAGAGGCCGGTGATCGCCGGGGTCAGCTTGATGCCCGCGATCACGCCGACCAGCGTTCCCGAGATCCACCAGCGCGCACTGCGCACCGCCAGCATCGCGCCGAACACCAGGAACACATTGACCTGGCCGTAGTCGATGGTGGTGCGCACCGGCTCGAGCCAGACGCCCAGCGCCGTCCAGCCCACCGCCAGGGTGATCCAGCGGGTCTGCCGGGCGCGCTCGGCGCCGACCAGCAGTTCCAGGCTGATCCGGATCACGCCGTAGAGCGCGGCCACCGTCGCCAGCATCCAGCCGACCGCCACCAGCGTGAACGGCAGGTAGTGCAGCGGGAAGAAGACCAGCGCGGCGAAGGGCGGATAGGTGAACGGCAGCGGGAAGTCCGGCGTCACTTCCGAATAGGTGAAATCGTAGAGCCGGTCGGTGAGCAGCGAGGCCGACCCGTCCACGTAGACGTGCAGGTCGACGACGTTGAGGCCGTTCGGCGCGAACAGCATCCAGCCCAGGCGGGCCAGCACGGACAGTCCGAGCAGCACGAGCGCCCATCGGAGATGTCTGTTCGATGCCATGGTGAGACAACCTTAACCGGGCTCCCACGCGCGCCTGCGCGCACGGGTTGACCAGCCACCCATCGACACCATCGGTAACAGTTGCATCAACATCCCCATCTGTAACACGGACCGGGGTTAGCGTCGATGAACACGGTTTCGGGTCCGGACGCGACATCGGGCCGGGCGGCTGTACAACACAGCGGCGTTGTCCCTAGAGTGACCCCGACACAGACGGGTTCGACACCTCGTCACCATCGCAACACCGAGGTAAGGACGGCTAGACCAGTGCTTCGTAGCCGAGGATCGCGGATCGCAACGACCGCTCTCGCCATCGCGGCCAGCGCCATGCTCGCCGCGCCGGCCATCGCCGCTCCCGCGCCCGCCCCGCAGGCGGCGCCGATCAGCGTTCCGATGGTGCCCGAGGGCGTCCCGGTCGACGCGCTCGCCGCCTTCGCCCCCGCCGTCGCCGGCCTCATCGCAGGCCCCGCCGACGTCGCCAACCCGCAGACCGCGCTGCTCGATCAGGCGCGCGCGCTGCTGGCCACGCTGAACCTCCCGCCCGCCATCAAGTCCACCCTCGAGCGGATCATCACCTTCCTCGACGGCAGCGGTGGCGGCGGCCCCGAGATCCCCGAGGACGGGCCGGTCATCGCCCAGTTCCTCTACCCCACCATCGGCAAGGGCTGCATCGGTGACGGCGCCGATTCGGTCGGCACCGCGCTCGCGGTCGCCGGTCCGGCCCAGCTGCCCCCGCCCGGCCCCGCCGCCGGTCAGGCCGGTTTCGTGTTCACCGCGCTCGGCACCAAGGCGCCGACCGCCGAGCAGAACCCGCCGATGACGGTGCAGTGGCTCAACCTCGACACCCGCCAGTCGGCGATCCAGACGCTGACCGACGAGGCCAAGATCAACCCCGGTGGCCCGGCCACCCTCTCGGCCATCGCGAACACCGGCCACGGCCGCGTCGTCGCGGTCGTCTCCGGCTCGCTGACCACCGCCGCCGAGGGCGCCGCCCCGCGCACCTGCTCGTTCATGCCGACCCTGGGCTTCTTCACCGTCTAGGAAAGCACCGCCGAACCCGGTCCGTTCCCCCGAACGGACCGGGTTCGGTCGTTTCCGGGGTGTTCCGCCGCGCCCAGGGCATGTGGTAGACCGGGACGATGGCGACCAACCAGAGTGTCGGAGACCTCCGCTCGATCCGGAGCAGGAAATCGCGCCGGTCCATTCTGTCGTGGCGATCCGAGGGCTCGATCCTGTCGATCGGGTCGGCCTATTCGGTGCTCTCGATCGGCAGCGTCGGGTCGGTGCTCTCGATCGGGTCGGTGGGCTCGTTCGGGTCGGCGATCTCGTCGGGGTCGTTCGTGAGTCTCGGGTCGGCGCTGTCGGGACTGTCCCGGTGGTCGCTGCTGTCCTGGCTCGGCGACCATGCCGCACCCGACAACCGGGCGGCGCTGCGGGTGGTGCCCGACGACGAACCGGAACTGCGGCTCGCGCCGACCTGTCACTGCCAGACCTAGCGGTTCACCACTGGCCGTAGTCCGAGGCCAGGACCCGGTTCAGGTCGACCCCGACGCCGTCGATGCTGCGCTTGTCGATCTCGAACTGGTGCAGGTGCGCCTCGGGGTGCACGTAGCCGCGCGGGGTGCCCCAATTGTGCTGCCAGAACCAGGAAGCCAGGCCCGCGTCGAGCGCGCGGTCGATGGTGGGGCTGTTGGCGTAGATGCCGACCAGCTCGTGGCCGAGGACCGATTCCCAGCCCTCGATATAGGGCGCGATCATCTCCACGAACTCGTCCTCGTCGGGGTTGTCGTCGATCGAGGCGTAGATCGGTGCCGAATCGGGTCCGCCCGCGGCACCGTGCAATTGCCAGCCGCGCTCGGCGCAGCGCTTACCGGCCTCGCGGCCACCGCGCCAGTCGGCGGTCGGGCCCTTGCCGAACTGATAGTTCGACACGATCGACAGGCCCTCCGACCAGAGGTCCTCCACCTCCGCGGCCCGCAGCGGCTTGCCCTCCATCCACTCCGCGCCGGGCCTGCGATCGGAGACGTAGCGGATCACGCCGATGTGCCCGGCCGCGCGGATGGCCGCCGCCGAGGGCACGCCCGCGGCGTAATCGACCATGGTGCCGTAGGACTGGGCGGCGGCGGGAGCCGCGGACAGGCCCATCCCGACGGTGGCCGCGGCGGCGGCGAATCCGAAGAACTCCCGCCGGCTCACAGGGACAGAACGCATCGCAGGACTCCTTCGCGCAACCCGACCGTCAACCGGCGGCGTGCCCGGTGCGCCTTCCCCGAAACCTGCGCGCCGGGAGCCTCGAATGTCGACTCATTGCACCACAACCACAGGGGAACCGCCAGAACCAACGGTCACATTCGCCCCACGAGTCACACGGGCGTCAGGTGGCGCCGTCGATCGCCGCGCCCACGTCGATGGTCCGGCCGCGCGAATCGGCCAGCTCGGTGCTCACCACCGCCACGACCTGGGAGATGATCTGCTTCTTGATCCCGGCCAGCCGCGCCAGCGTGGCCGCGCGCAATCCCTTGGCCCGGAACTCCATCGAGATGTCCTCGACCGCGGGCGGCGGCACATCGATGACGATCTGCAGCGGCTCGGCGGCCCTGGCCGTGAGGACCAGCGGAATCCGCAGGTCGGCGCGGTAGTGGTTGGCCTTGAGCACGTCGACGGTGATGTCGAGGCCCACCGGCAGCACCATGTCGAAGACCCGCAGGTCACCGGGCGCGCCGGTGCCGCGGTCGAGCACGCGCGGTTCCTCGATCGCGCCGCGCACCGTCACCGTGGCCGCGCCGCGCGGGCCCTCCGAGAGCGGGCCCACCTCGATCGGGCTGCCCGCCATCTGGCCGACCACCCCGTGCACGCGGTCGCGGGTGACGATGGTGGTGAAGAAGCGCAGGCCGAACTCGCGGTAGTCGATCCATTCGAAGACGGTGTCGTTGCGGTGCGGCGAGCGGTAGCCGTCGAGGATGGCCTCGATGTCGAAGACCCGCTCCGAGCGGACCTTCGGATCACCGACGATGGCGTTCACCCGGCCCGCCACTTCGCGCTGCACCAGGCCCGCGATCGGGTCGAGCAGCATCTCCCAGGCGCTGTCGACGGCCTCGGCGCGCAGGGTGAAGCTCACGTCGCGCGCGGTCACCGGGGCCACGTCGATCACCACCAGCAGCGGCGCTGCGGTGCGGGCGTGCAGCGTCAGGCCGATCTCGACGACGGCGGCCAGGCCCAGTTTGCGCCCGCCGAGCACCAGGTTGACGGCCAGCGTCAGCGGGATCTTCACCCCGAAGCTGAGCGCGTCACCGGGCGTGCGGGTGACCACCGGGGTGCCCAGGGTGCCCTCGGCGACGAACCCGGCCAGCCCGGCCGGACCCAGCGAGAACGGGCCGATCTGCACCCCGCGCCCGGTCATGCCCGCGACGGCGGCGGCGATGCGGTCCTCGGTCACCGCGTAGGTGACGAAGCGCTCGCCGAAATCGGCGTAGTCGATCCACGTCGGGTCACGACGGGCCTCATCGGTCACCTGCGCATGCACATCGGACACCGTAACAACTCCTCCGTCCTGCCGATGAGGGGGAAGCAGGACGGAGGAGCCATCGGCGGCGCTGCCGGGCGCCGCGATCTCCATGGTACGGGCACCCGCGTGGTACCGCCGTCCAGGTTCATGGCAGTTGTCTTGAGCGACAAGAGATTTCAGAAACGCCCATACCCGACCAGATCGTCCGTTTCGGCGAGGGTGATGGTGCGGACCCGGATTCCGCCCAGTTCGTTGCCACCGATGGTGGTGATCGTCTCGCCGTCGGACTCCAGCACGATGTTGGTGTGCTGACCCAAGGGGCTGTCCGGACCGTAGAGCACCACGTCACCGGCGCGCGGCCGGTAGCCGACATCGCCGCGGGTGAACCGGCCGACCTGCTGGTAGTACTCCTGCAGCGTGTAGACACCCGGGATACGCCAGGACCCGGAGTTCGGATTGGCCAGCGGCCTGCCCGCCTCGCGCATGGTCCAGCTGACGAAGTCGGCGCACCACGCCTCCTCGACACCCTCGGCGTACTTGCGGCCGTCACCGGGCTGCTCGTATTCGCGCCGCAACACCTCGACCAGGGCGATCTGCTGTTCGTCGAGGTGTTCGGTGTCCAGCGTGGGGAACGGCTCGCCCCAGTCGTGCTGCCACCACACCAGTCCGCCGACGATCACCGCCGTGGCCGCCAGGAATCCCGAGATGCCGAGCATCCACCGGCCGACGCGACTGGTGGGTTCTTCGGTCTGTACTTGCGTCATCGCCCCCCGCTTTCGTTGTGCCTGTGCACTCTTAGACGAACCGGAGGCGCGACAGGTTCCCCGAGTCGGGAAACCGGTCGGTGTGCTCCGGAGCGGGCCGGGCGGGAGCACGACCACCGGGTGGACCCCTGCGCCACCCGGGCGTCGGCTCGGCAAACCGCGCTCTCGGCGCGCAGCAAGCGTGCGTGCCATCCCCTCCGGCGACATCCGCGCACGGGGGCGCGGACGTGGTTTCGAACACGTACCGCTCCGGAACACACTGACCGGACCAGCACGGACAGCGGCGCGTGGCGCCCGATCGTGCTGGACTGGTAGCCGTGCGGTTTCCCGCCCGGCTGTGAGAATTTTTGCGAACGCTTTACTGTCGGTCAAGCTAGACGACTGTCCCAATTTGTCCCATCGACGTAGCGGAGGAACGTGGCGTGGAAGACCCGCACGCACCGGTGGCGCGATTCCTGCGCGAACGCCGGGAGTCGGCGGGCCTGACCAGAGCCGCGCTCGGCGCCCGCGCCGGCATCTCCCCCGCGCTCGTCCAGAAGATCGAGCAGGGCACGCGTACCCCCACCCTCGAGGCGCTGACCTCGCTGTTCGAGGCCCTCGACGTGCCCGACCTGTTCCGCGAGCACCTGGTGTCGCTGTCGCTGTCACCGCGCTACGACACCCCGGCGCCGGTCGTCTCGCCGGAGGTCCCCGCCGCCGATCTCACCCTGCTCGCCAACCTGGCCCAGCCCGCGTGCCTGCTGGTCTATCCCACCTCCGACGTCGTGGCGACCAACCCCGGCTGGGACCGCCAGTTCCCCGGCATGGTCGCGGGCACGACGCTGCTGGAGTGGATGCTGCTCGACCCGGTGGCCCCCACGGTGGTGCTGGACTGGGAGCGCCAGATCCACCTGTTCGTCTACAGCTTCCGGGTGACCGCGCCCGGGGTGGTGCCGCAGGCGCGCATCGCCGCCATCGTCGACGCGTGTTCGCGCGCGGCGGTGTGGGAACGGCTGTGGACCACGGTCCCCGACACCCCCGGCAACGCCGACGCCCCCGAATTGCTGCTGCGGCACGCCGAGACCGGCGAGCCGACGAGAACGGCCCTGCACAATCTGGAGTTCACCTTGCCGCGCCGCCCGTGGTCGCTGGTCACCGTGGCGCCGTACGCCTCGCGCAGAGGGAGTGACACGTGAAAGACGACCCGCACGCCTCGATCGCGCGCTATCTGCGCGACCGCCGCGAGTCGGCGGGACTCACCCGCACCGCGCTCAGCGCCGCCGCGGGCATCTCCCCTGCCCTCATCCAGAAGATCGAACAGGGCACCCGCACCCCGACCGTGGAGACGCTCAACGCCCTGTTCGACGTGCTAGAGGTGCCCGACCTGTTCCGCGATCACCTGGTGTCGCTGTCCTACGCCGACCGCTACGACAGCTCGGTGCCCGACACCGGCACCGTGCCCGCCGCCGACCTGGACCTGCTCGAGTCACTCCCCTATCCGGCCAGCCTGCAGGTGTATTCGTCCTTCGACATCGTGGCGGCCAACGCGGCCTGGGAGCGGTATTTCCCCGGCCTGCACGCCGGCACCACCCTGCTCGAGTGGATGATGCTCGACCCCCGCTCCCGGGTGGCCATGCTGGACTGGCACAAGCAGGTGCACCTGTGCGTCTACGGGTTCCGGGTGATGAGCCCGGGGGTGGTGCCCCAGCGCCGCATCGACGAGCTGGTGGCGACCTGTTCCCAGGCCGAGGAGTGGACCGAGTTCTGGACCACCGAACCGGACGCGCCCACCCACCTGGACCGCCCGGTCCAGCGCATCCGGCATCCGGAGACGGGCGCCTCGGTCACCATGACCATGCACGTGCTCGACTACACCATTCCGCGCCGGGAATGGTCGCTGGTGGTGTTCTCCCCGGTGCCGGACTCGGACTAGTCGGTCTTGCGCATCGGGATGCAGGCGGTGAGCGCGATCGCGGCCACCGCACCGGCCATCGCGATGAAGAAGGCGGTGTGGAAACCCTCGCGCGAGGGCAGCACGTGCGGGCCGAGCTGCATGGTCATGTGCGCGAGCACCACGCCCATCACCGCGGCCGAGGTGGACGTGCCGATCGAGCGCATCAGCGAGTTCAGGCCGTTGGCGGCGGCGGTCTCGGTGATCGGCACCGCGCCCATGATCAGCGCGGGCATGGCCGCGTAGGCCAGGCCCACACCACCGGCGACGATCACCGAGGCCAGCATGATCTGCCAGACGCTGTCCATCATCAGCACCGCGCACAGGTACCCGATCCCGATCACGGCCGAGCCCAGCGCCAGGGTGAGCTTGGGCCCCTTCTTGGCCGAGAGCCGCGCCGAGACCGGCGAGAGCAGCATCATGACCAGGCCGGTCGGCGCCATCGCCAGACCGGCGACCACCATCGACAGCCCGAAGCCGTAGCCGGTCGCCTCGGGGGCCATGAGCAGCTGCGGGAAGGTCAGCGACATGCCGTAGAGCGCGAAGCCGACGGCGATCGAGGCCATATTGGTGAACAGCACGCGCGGGCGCGCCGAGACCCGCAGGTCGACCAGCGGCGCGGACTGGCGCAGTTCGTAGAAACCCCAGAGCAGGAAGCTCACCAGCGACGCGGCGAACAGGCCGAGGATCGAGGCGCTCGCCCAGCCCCAGTCGGCGCCCTTGGTGATGCCGACCAGCAGCGTCAGCAGCGCGATCGACAGGCCGAGCGCCCCACCGAAATCGAACTTCGCCGGGGTGCGCACCGGCGATTCGGGCACGAACACGAACACCAGCACCGCGCAGACGATGCCGAGGCCCGCTGCGGTCCAGAAGAGCATGTGCCAGTCGGCGTTCTGCGCGATCACCGCGGCGAAGGGCAGGCCGATGGCGCCACCGACGCCGAGCGTCGCGCTCATCACCGCCATCGCGCCGCCGACCTTGGCCGGGGGCAGTTCGTCGCGCATGATGCTGATGCCCAGCGGGATCGCGCCCACCGCGGCGCCCTGCAGCGAGCGGCCGACGATCTCGGGCAGCAGCGAGGAGAAGCTCGCGCAGACCACCGAGCCGACGATCATGAACCCGAGATTGATCACCAGCACCAGGCGCTTGCCGAACATGTCGCCGAGCTTGCCGGAGATGGGCGTGGAGACCGCGCCTGCCAGCAGCGTCGCGGTGATCACCCAGGAGGCGTTGGAGGCCGAGGTGCCCAGCAGCGTCGGCAGCGAGGGGATGATCGGGATGACCAGCGTCTGCATCAGCGACACGACGACGCCGACCGTGCTGAGCACCGCGATGAGTACCGCCGGGGTGATCCGGCCGGTTTCGGGGGTGGCCGGCGAGACGTCGGCGGTAGTTACGGACACGAATATGCACCGTACACAGCATGTGCATACTACACAATTTGGATTCGGGTGACTCACGCGACATAGTTGGCACATGTCCGATTCCGGCCCCGCCGACGACACCCCGTTCGCCCGCCTGGTTTTCGAGCTGAACCTGATCTCCCGGCACTTCCCGACCACCTCGCGGCGCCGCCCCGGCTTCCAGCTCGACCGCTCGGCATTCCTCATCCTCACCCGCCTGGACCTGGGCGAACCGCTCAGTCTCAAGGAACTGTCGGAGGCTTTCCAGCTCGATATCTCCACCATCAACCGGCAGGTGGGCGCGATGCTGAAGCAGCAACTGGTGGAACGGGTGCCCGATCCGGACGGCGGGCTGGCCCGCAAGATCCGCGCCACCGCCGAGGGCAGGGCGGCGCTGGCCGCCGACCGCAAACATCGCGCCGACGGGATCGGCGTCGTCGTGGCCGACTGGGACGCCGCCGACATCGGCGAGCTGAGCAGGCTGATGCGCAAGTTCAATCGCTCGGTCGAACAGATCGAGCGCAACCCGTGGCCGAGACCGCCGCACACCGACAGCTAGCGCGCTAAGCTGCCGCGCGTGGTCACTCACCGGTCTGCCCGTCCGAGCTGGCTCGCCTGGGACAACTACTTCGTCGGCGTCGGCGGACTGGTCCTCGGCCTGTGTTTCGGCACCTGCGCGGCCCTGATCGCCGGGCCCGGCCGCAACCTCGCGGCGATCGCCCTGGTGGTTCTGGCCGGGTTGTGTGTCCTGCCCGCGCTGGTGCGCGCGGTGATCGAGCTGAGCGTCTGGCTGCGCCTGGCCGTGTTGGTGCTCGGCTTCGCGATCCTGCTGCCCGCGATCCTGGTCAGCCCCGACGTGCGCGACTGGGCCGCCGACCGCTGGCAGCAGGCCTGGAAGTGACCGCTAGAGATTCGGCCCCACGGCGAGCAGCAGTTGCAGCGCCTTCTGCAGGAACTGGGCCGACTGCCAGGTGAAATAGGAATCGGCCGCGGCCGCGGAGGCCTGCGCCGAACCGGTCGCGAGCTGCGCCGAACCGGTCGCCAGATTCGCCGAGCCGGTGGCCGACCCGGTCGCCGAGCCCGTCCCCGGCACGGCCGAAGCGGGCGCCGCCGCCCCGAGCAGCCCGATGGTCAGCGCGGCACCCACCAGGGCGACCCGCACGGCATACGGCTTGGACGTTTCACGACCGGACAACATCAACCTCGAACCCACTCTCGGAAATCACTGCGAGTATGCAGTATTCACGCCACAACTCGGCACCGAGCCCGATTCGCCCGGATTGCGTTCCGGGCGCCGGACTCCGCGCGAATTCTTCACCCAGACCCTGTCCCATCATGACCCGTGCGGGCAAGGGCCGATAGACACCGGATCTCGGGGCAGGTCTTCACCGTCGTCCGGACGCGGGAACGCCGGGGTGCGCGAGTGCGCGACCCCGGCGTTTCCGGCGCGGTATCAGCGGAAGAAGCGGCGGGTCTTCCCGGCCGGCTCGGCCTGGCGGGTGGCCGCCTCCGCGCGCTCGCGCAGGACGTCGACCAGTGCCGTGCCGCGCTGCCGCGCGGCCTCGGCCAGCTCGGGCCCGCGGTCCTTGGCGATCTCGGCGAGGTGGGCGCCGCGTTCCTTCGCGGCCTCGGCCAGCTGCGGCGCGCGCTCACGGGCGAGCTCGCCCCAGTGCGCGCTGCGCTCCTTGGCCGCCTCGGCCAGTTGCGGGCCCCGGTCACGGGCGAGCTCGCCGAGCTGCTGTCCGCGTTCCTTGGCGGCGTCGGCCAGCTGCGGCCCCCGATCGCGGGCGAGCTCGCTGAGCTGTTGTCCGCGTTCCTTGGCCACCTCGGCGACCTGCGGTCCGCGCTCCTTGGCGAACTCGCCGAGCTGCGATCCGCGCTCCTGCGCGATGGCGGCCAGGTGCTCACCCTGCCCCTGCGCGGCGTCGGCCAGCTGCGCCCCGCGCAGTTTGGCGGCACCGAGGAGCGCGGCGCCCTCCGCCTTCGAATCGTGGCGTTCCAGCGCCTTGCGCGCCCGCCAGCCCAGCGACGGCTTGCCCGCGGTGTCGGAGGCGGTGATCAGCAGACCGCCGAGCAGGCCGAGATCCTTCAGGAACCCGATGCGTTTGACCGCGCGGCGATCCGGATCGGGTTCGGCCCAGAAGTCCTGTTCGGTGACCGTCCCCGGCACCACCGTCGCCGCCAGCACCAGCGCGGCGGGCCGCGGCGCGCGACCGCTGGCCAGCAACAACCCGCCCGCGATCTGCATCATCGAGTTGATCCGCACCCACTGCCCCGGGTCGTCGGGCACCTTCGCGGCGAGCGCGTCGGGCAACCCCGTGCGCCCCTTGTCGGCCAGCGCGGACGCGGCCTCCGCCCGAGGTTTCGGATTCATCAACCCGTTCACACCCCCGGCGACGAACGTGGTCGCCAGCAGAGTACGGGCCAGACGGCGGACAGGCTTGATCGGCATCGTGGGAATCCCTTCGTCAACGACTGGGGAGAACGCAGCTCCTCATCCTGCGTCTACCCGGGTCCTCCGAACCGAAACGACGCGCCGCCCGATGCATGCCCTATCGAGTGGCCACCGTCGCCGCGTCAGCTGAGCGGGGCGTTGTGTTTCACCCAGGACACGAGCTGATCGTTGAAGTCGGTGCCGTAGGTGTAGAGCAGGAAGACGGAGCGTTCGGAATCGTTCGGGAATGCCGTGAACATGTACGGGCGGCCGTTCTCCACATAGACCGAATAGTTCGTGTACGACACGCCGTCTTTCGAGCCGTCGGTCTTGCTGGGACGAGGAAGCGACGAGAGTGGGCGCGCGGCGTCGGCGGCCGTGGGGAACTGCAGGATCGTGAACGACGGCCTGCCACCGGTGTTGACGCAACCCCACGCGTACACCCACGAGTCGAAACTCTGCGGAATCGAGGGACCACCCTGCATCGTCGGCGGCGGGGTGAGCGCGGAGCCCGAGGTGCAGTCGGTGTCCTGGAAGCCGGTCCCCGAATTCTTCTTGCGCGGAACGAGTTCCGGAAACGCCCGCTGGACGGGATCCAGATCCCGGGACTGGTTCACCGACCGGAACACGACGAAGCCGATCCCGGTGACCAGCACCACGGCGAGGACCGCGGCCAGCACGATCCAGAGCGTGTTGTCGGAGCGCGGCGGCGGTGCCGGTGCCCACTGTCCCGGACCCGGTGCGGCGTAGTACGGCTGCTGCGGGTATCCCCCGCCGTACTGCGGTGGACCCTGCTGCGGCGGATAACTCACGACATGTCCCCCTCGATCCGACGAACCACCGGTCATACCCCCATTTCGTCGATCCGACAGGTGTGGATCGTACTGCGCCCGGGCGACGGGAACAGCCGCCGCCTGGTCCGTCAGGCAGCCGCGGCCAGGACCGAGTTCAGCGCGCGGTGGCCGCTCGCCCGGTCGGCCAGGCGGGTGATCGCCTCGGCGACCCGGACGGGCTGCTCGAGGATCACCGAGTGCCCCGCACCCTCGATCAGCACGAAATCCGCGTAGTCCACGGCGGCGGCCATGGCGACCGAGTGCGACGGGGGCGTCATCAGGTCGGCCGTGCCGCTCAGGATCAGGGTCGGGATCGGGGAGAGCGCGGGCAGCACATCGGTGCGATCGTAGGTCATGAAGGCGCTCAGGAAGCTCGCCATGGTGACGATCGGTGTCTCGTTGTGCATCGCGTAGGCCAGCGCCAGCACCCGCGGGCTGACCTTCCGGTCACCGAACTCCGCGGCCCGCACCACCGGCGCGAACACCGTGCACGCCACCCGCTTCACCCGCTGCATCAGCCGCGGCGCCCGCCGCACCGCCGCCTGGAACCCGGCGACGATCGGATGCCGCAGCAGCCGCCCGAAGCCGGCGTCGGCGAGCCCACTGGCCGCGGTCGCGATGAGCCCGACGCCGACGATCCGCGTGCCGATCTCGTCCCGATGCTGATCGGCGTAGGTCAGCACCGTCATCCCACCCATCGAATGCCCGACCAGCACGACCGGCCCGCTCGGCGCGACCGCTTCGAGCACATCGCGCAGATCCCGGCCCAGCTGCTCGAGGTTGTAGGACCGCCCCGCCGAGGTCCCCGAGTCGCCGTGCCCGCGATGGTCGTAGCAGACGATCCGCGCCTCGGGATTGCCCCGCAGCAGCGCGTCGCGCACATCGGTCCACGATTCGCTGCGCAGGCAGTGCCCGTGGATCAGCACGATGGTGACCTCCGCCGACCGCCGCCCGTACTCCCGCACCACCAGCTCGACCCCGTCGCTCGTCGAGACCGCGACACGCCGCTGCGCCGAGGGGGCGATAGTGCTGATGCTCGACATCGTGGCCTCCGGTTCCAGGTGAATTCGACAGGTTCAACTCTCCACCGGATCGGCCCCCACCAGCAGATCCCCGAGTGCTGACACCGAAGCACCGAGGGTGCATGGAATCCCCACCTAGGTGAATCGACTTGACCACGATGGCCGTGCTCGGCAGCGTGCTGTGGACCGGTTGCGACGACAGCTCCCGCGACGAGCCCGACGACGGCCGCGCCTGGCTCATGCCCGACGAAGCACACCCCCACCAGCGCACCTGGATGGCATTCGCGGCCGACGAACGCATCTGGGGCGCGCACCTGGTCCCGGAAGTGCAGCGCAACCTGGCCACCATCGCCACCACCATCGCCCGCTACGAACCGGTCGCCATGCTGGTCCGGCCCGCCGATCAGGCCCTGGCCCAGAGCCTGATCGGCACCGCGAACGTCGAGCTGATCCCCACCGATCTCGACGACCTGTGGATGCGCGACACCGGTCCGGTCTTCGTGCGCAGCGCCAACACCAGGGCCGGTGTCGACTTCAACTTCAACGGCTGGGGCGACAAGCAGCAGCACCGCGCCGACGCGAAGGTCGCGCAGTTCGTCACCGCCCGCGCGGGCGTCGAGACCCGGCACACCGATCTGGTGCTCGAAGGCGGCGCGCTCGAGGTCGACGGCGAGGGCACCGCGATCATCACCGAGAGCTGCGTGCTCAACAGCAATCGCAATCCCGGCTGGAGCAAACGCGATGTCGAGGAGGAACTCGACTACCTGCTCGGCATCGAGAAGGTGATCTGGCTGCCCGGTATCGCCGGGCACGACATCACCGACGGGCACACCGATTTCTATGCCCGCTTCACCGGCCCCGGCGTGGTCGTCGCCGGACTGGACAACGACCCCGACTCGTTCGACCACGACGTCACCCGACGCCACCTCGACATCCTGCGCGCGGCCACCGACGCCCGCGGCCGTCCGTTGCGGGTGGAGGTGCTGGCCGGGCCGTCGACCGTGCGCGAGACGTTCGAGAACGACGATTTCGCCGCGGGCTACATCAACTTCTACGTGTGCAACGGCGCCGTCATCGCTCCCGAATTCGGCGATCCCGCCGCCGACGGCGCCACCGCCGCCACCTTGACCCGGCTGTTCCCCGGACGCGACGTGGTGCAGATCAATATCGACGGCATCGCCGCAGGTGGCGGCGGTATCCACTGCACCACCCAGCAGGAACCCGCCGCCTGAGCCGCGCCCGGACGAACACCGGGACCTACTGTGAGGAATCGTGTCGGATCGTCGTACTCAGATCATGGAAGCCGCGGTGCGCGTCATCGCCCAGGACGGCGTGCGCGGACTGCGGGTCGACAAACTCGCCGCGACCGCCGAGGTCTCCACAGCCCTGATCTACTACCACTTCAAGGACCGCGCGGGCATCCTGCGGGCCGCGCTCGCCCACATCAACCATCGCGCCCAGACCTACACCGACGCACCCACCACCGACCCGCGCGCCCGCCTCGAACAGATGCTGCTCCAGGAACTCCAGGACACCGCCGACGTGCGCGAAACCAGCCTCGCCTGGGGTGAACTGCGAGCCACCGCCGCCTTCGACCCCGAGCTGCGCACCCCGCTGCGCACCACCACCGAATCCTGGAACGCCGATATCGCGTCCCTGATCCGCGCGGCGACGGACGCGGGCAGCGTCGCCACCACAGTCGATCCGGCCGACGCCGCCGAGCGCCTCACCGCGCTGGTCGAGGGCCTCAGCGAACGATGGCACAGCGGTTCGCTCACCCTCGCCCGAGCCCGCGAACTCCTCGCCGGCGCCATCGCCCTCGAGTTGCCGACCTGACCCTCGTTACGCTCGACACCGTCCTAGACTCGCGCCATGACCGTGAGGATGAACAACGTCGGCATCGTCGTGGAAGACCTCACCGCGGCGATCGAATTCTTCCGTGTACTCGGCCTCGAACTCGAAGGTCAGGGCGCCGTGGAAGGCGAATGGGCGGGCCGTGTCACCGGCCTGGGCACCCAGCGCGTCGAGATCGCGATGATGCGCACCCCCGACGGCCACAGCCGCCTCGAACTCTCCCGCTTCCTCGAACCCGCCGTCATCGCCGACCACCGCACGGCCCCCGTCAACGCCCTGGGCTACCTGCGCGTCATGTTCGAGGTCGACGACATCGACGCCACCCTCACCCGCCTGCGCGCCCACGGCGCCGAACTCGTCAGCGACGAAGTCGTCCGCTACGAAGACGTCTACCGCCTCTGCTACCTCCGCGGCCCCGAAGGAATCCTCCTCGGCCTCGCCGAAGCACTCCACTGACCGCCGCGGTTCACCGCGCCCGGTTGACCCGCACCGCCTCGTTGATCAGCGCTTTGAACGCCTTGGCATCGAGCTCGTCGTCCTCGTGCAAATCGATCGACCGCCCCACCGGAGCCTGCAGACTGGCATTGAACAGCCCCTCCGGATCCTTCACCGAAGACCCCTTGGCGAAGTTCACCTTCACCTTCCCCTTGTACATCTCCAAGGTGCAGATCAACCCGTCCAACGAAAAAGCCGGAACCCCCTCAGGATTCGACGGCTTCTTCCACTTCATCTCCTCGACCACATCCGGCTCCGCCGCCTTGATCAGCGCCCGAATGTCCTCCACCCGCCCGACCCGCCAGTCCTCAGCCATCCCCCGATGATAAGCCGCACCTCACACGTTGAAGCGGAACATGCGGAGAGCATCCGCCATGTTCAATATTTCAGCATGTTCACTTAAACTGAACAACATGGATGGTCGAACGCACGACAGCGACATCGCTCGCAGGCTCGCCGAGGTAGCGGCGGCGATCTCGATCGATCTCCGGATCCTGGACTGGACCTCACCCCAGACGGCCCTCGTCGAAGTCGGCCGGAAGAGCTCCAGCACGGTGTACCAGATGGCGTGGTTGCCCCATGCGACCCTGTCAGCGCTCGCCCGTATCGACCAGCAGTCCGGCTCTCATCGCCTGCTCGTCACCAGCTCCCAGATCAGCAGCCGAACCGCCGACGCGCTTCGGGACGCCCACATCGACTTCATCGACTACGCGGGAAACGCCCACTTGGACTTCGGTCAGATCCTCATCGACATCCGGGGACGCCGCAGCGCACTGACGCGCCAGGACCGCCGACACACCGAAGCCAATCTGTTCAGCGCAAGACGAATGCAGGTCCTCTTCGGGATCTTGTCGTGGCCGGGCCTGCTCGATGGGCCGGTTCGCAGCATCGCCCAGACGTCAGGTACATCTGTCGGCATCACCCAATCGACGCTGGAAATCATGAAGGAGTCCGACTACCTGGTCGGAAGATCGCTCCATCGCCGAGACGAACTCCTGGATCTCTGGTCCGCCGCGTATCGAGGCACCCTCCTGCCGAAGATTCGGGAACACACCTACGCAGGCGACATCCGGAACTGGACCCCACCGCCGGGACACCTGGTCAGCGGCGAATCTGCGGTCGACACCATCAGACACCCCCAAACGCTGACGGTCTACACCCGAGACTTCGATCCCATGGTGGCCATACGCAACGGCTGGCACAGATCCGACAATCCGAACATCGAAATCCGCCAGAAATTCTGGACCGAACCCGCCGGTGCCACCGATCCCCAGCCATTCGGCGCGTTCACGGACTCGGCAGCACCACCGGTCCTGGTATACGCGGATCTCCTGGCGTCGAAAGAACCACGACAGGCCGAAGTCGCGGAAGCCTTGAGGAGAGACGACCTTGTTTGATCCTGAGCGCATCGACGCACAGTCAGCGGATCTGATCGACAAGGTGATCGCCGAACTGGTATCGGCCGCCGGCGCGAACGACGCGTCGATCATGATCATCGGCGCACACTGGCAGCTCATGATGTCCTTCACTGCGCTTTACGAGCTTCACCCTGTGCGATCGGTGCGGCGCGGTGGTGCCGGTGTTCGTGGACTCGCAGCCCTGAGCTGCGCCGATCAACCCCTGCTCGATTCAACCGGTCCGGTTGGCGAACGGACGTTTGCCGTACATCGTCACGAACTCGGCGATCATCGCCTTTTCCAGCGCGCGGGCGTCGGACTCCTCGCGCCAGCCGACCAGCAACTCCGCGCTGTCGGTGAGCTGCCAGATCAACCGGCCGCCCCAATGCCCGACCGGCTGCCCGGCTCCGTGCCGCCGGTATTCGTTCAGCCGCTTACGCATCCCCCGCTTGCCGGACACGCCAGCGTTGGCCTTGCCGATGTAGATCACCGATTCCCCAGGCACCCAGGACGTTTGCAGTTCGGACACGGGCACGGTGGGGTCTTTGCCCTTGAACCACCCGGCCGGACTCTGCGGCAGGAACACGGGCGGTGCCGACGCTGGCCGGGTGACCACGTAGACACCCAGCCCCGTAGGCACATCGCTCTTCAGCAGGTCAGCGAAGGGTACGAAGCCCTCAAATCCAGCCAGGTCGAACGTCATTGGCCTACGGTTTGCTCTCGTACGGCCCCAGGAACCGCTCGCCGTTGAAGTGAATGAGGTGCGTCGGGTTGTCCGCGCACCAGACTTCGGTCTCCCAGGCGATCTCAGCAAGGTACTTCCGCATTTCGACCCGAGACGGGAAGCACGAGACATACACAAGCCCGGCTGTGGAGTGCTGGAACAACTCGCTCAATTCGCGGTGGCGCTTGGCATCGACCGGGCCGTGTGACGACGCAGCTTCCAGCAGCACCAGCCAGTTCTTGGCGGGCAGGTAGACCACCAAGTCGGGCATCTTGCCGTGCTGGTCTACCGTCACGCCAAGCGCAGCCAGCGCGGCTTCCTCGAACACCGCCCATTTCGCGTCGGCGTCGCCGACGTAGAGCACTTCACCGCCGGGCGTGTAGTACCCGCAGAAGTCCTCCACCATTTGCTTGATGAGGACATTCTGGCCACCGGGGCTGAGCGTTAACGGCTGACCACTCGGCAAATTGACCGGGATTCGATGCATTTCTCGGGCGGCGTCGTACTGGGCTTTCAGACCAGGAACCGCAATCAGATGGTCGAGAAGGAGCGTCGCATACTCGGAGGAGCCGAAAGCGCGGACTACTTTGAGGGCGTTTGCGTGTACCTGGTAGCACCACTTCGGCGAATTGACCGGGCGGTCAGGCTGGTCGGGATTCTGCTCAATGAGCAGGGCGTCGGCGAACTGGTGCAGGGTGAATCGGCGAACCGCCTCGCGCGTGTTCGGTGCGTATTGAACGTCGAACTGCTCGCTGATCCAGTCCATGATCGCTCGGGTACCGAGCATCGGATTCGCGGCATTCGACCAATCGTCGCCGGGGCCGAGTTCAAGCAGTGCCAGGAGAACCAGAGCTGAGCGCTCGTTGGTCCGCTCGCGGTCGAAACCCAGGTCGGAGAGGAGCTGCCGCGCCTCGGTGATCGTCTGAGCGTTCGGGTCGATCGTCATACGTCGTGGTCCCCCAGCAGGTGCTCGCGCACCAGTGCGTCGATTGAATCTTGATCGGGCAGAACGGGTGTGCGGCCGAGCCCGAGAGAGCGCAGAGCATCGGCCGTCGGGTAACGAAGCGTTCGTAGGTCGGTCGCGTTCACCTGCGTGTGACCCGAGAACGTGCGGAAGAACTTGTCCACGGCCGTGCTGTTGAGCCATAGGCTCAGGCCGACGGCCGTCGCGAGGTCCAGGCCTTCGCCGCCGGAGTGAAAGACGTTCACGTGGTTCTCGAACGCGACCGGGGTCGCGCCGTCAGTCTCGGGGTTCCAGACAGCCGCCACGATGCGCCGCCGCTCCTCTTTTGCCGAGAACCGCTTCACGAGTACGTAAGCGCCCGTCGGCATAAGGAGCTTGCGGTCCTTTTCGGTGTGGGCCGCGAAACCTTGGGGCTTTCGGATTTCCCTCGGCCACTCGACAACGCCGTTGCGGAGATTGCCGGGGTAGATCAACGGCACGGAGCCCGGCTCAGGACCATCCAGCAGGCATTCGCGAGAGCGGAAATCCACGACTCGGCCTGTAGAGATATGGAGGTCGATATCCGTCAGCGTGGACGGCATCAACGCCATGAGTTCGGCAACAGCCGTATCGGCGTCGCCCGCGCTGATTCGCAGAAATTGATGGGGATCGCCGGGGCGCACGATCTCGTCATAATCCACGACGTGTTCGACGGCGGTGTCCGTGTGCCCGCTGCTCACGCTGAGCATGACCTTCTCGCGGTCACCGCCGCGCGTAGCCGACAAGACGATGTTCTCCTGGAGCACGCCCGTGTCGGCGAAGACAGTCGAGCGTGACTCGAAGGTGTGAAGTCGGTCGAGGGCGAGTTCACCGAGGAGGTAGCGGCGGAACTGCTCGAAGTACGGCCCGTTCGCGAATGAACGTGGTGTGATGGCGACGAGCTGCCCACCGGCATGGAGCGCGTCCGCGCCAAGCGCCAGGAACGCAGCGTACAAGTTCGGGCAATCAACCACCGCCTGGCGAAGTCCCTTTCGATGGTCTGATCCCGCTGCGAGCTTGGCATACGGCGGATTCATGATCACTATGTCGAACCGCTCGCTCAAGGCATCCTCGAACATGCCCGCCGTACGCAGCTCGATGAAATCTCCAACGACGACGCGAGACGTGACCGTGGCACCGCGTTCGCTGGCGGTGCGTGCGCAATCGTCCAGGGTCGCCCCCGCGAAGTCCGCCACGACAGGGTCGATCTCTACGGCCACGAGATCGACAGACAGATGTGGTGCCTCGGTGAGCACCCGTTCGATCAGCGCGGCAGTCAGGGAACCGGACCCTGCACCTGGGTCGAGAACTCGGAGCGTCCCCGTCTGCGGTAGGCGCGGTAAACCGGCGATGAGCTGCGCGGCACGCTCCGGGGTAAAGAACTGGCCGAGACGTGCCTGATGGTCAGCGTCGAGCGTCGCAAGCGCTTCGACACGTCGGCGCTCGGCGCGTTGCAGTAGTCCCGTGGTCATGCGGCCACTGTATTGCAGTCGTCCGACAGAACGACCGTGCGCGCGGTCATTGTCACCGCTGTGTCCGGCCAGCCCGTCACGGACGTTTCGCATTGCGTCGATCACTGATCCTGATCGACCCGACGGAGAATGTTCGCGAGCAGGATCACGGCGTCGGCCACGATCCCGGCGTCCCGGCGGCTGGGGAACGGCCGGTGCTTCACCTTGTGAGCCAGCTCGGACACCTTGTTCGCCACACCACGGACTTCCTCGTTGTCCTTGCCTGCAAGCGAGTCCTCTACGTAGCGGCCGAGTCGCTGCTTGGTCTTGTCCACCGGTGGCTCGGTTTCGCCCTCGCGCAGGTGCTGCGCCGGGTCGTAGACCGTTCGGCTCAACGTCTCCAGCACCGCGACACACCTGTTCCCTACGTCGCGGAAGTCCTGCGGTGTGATGGCTGATCTGAACCGTTTCCGCAGCTCAGCAATTTCCGTATCGACTGCGGGCCAACCAGTGCCCGCGTGCGGTGATACCGCCACCGCCGTACCGGCCGAGAAGGCCGCTTCCTCAAGCTGATAGAGCTGTTCGAAGACGGGATCGAAGAACGTGCTGAGGATGTCTCTTCGGGCCTGCCACGAGCCCGAGGCTTCGTTCCGAAGCCAGTAGCCACGAAATGTGCTGTAGTCCCGCCACGGCAACGACAGCCGAATCCCGTGCCGCTCCAATGTCACGCGGAGACTTCGCTGTGCAACCGAAATCTCGTCGTTGTTCAGCCGCTCCGTGCCATCCGTGCCGTACGACTCCAGCTCGCCATGCACCAGCCGCGTGAGGGCTATCGCGGTCGAGAGATCATCTTCGTCCGGCAGCGGTCCGCTGCGAAGACTGTTCAGGAGGTCCGTCCGCAAGAAGAGCTTCGGCGAGCCGACGCCCCACGGGTCATCGGTGTCGTGCGCCTCGATGAAGAAGTCGTCTACCTGCATGTTTATCCAGAAGCCGGGGGCCTACTTGGCAGCGGCCTTGCCACCTGACGTTGTTTGAAAACGGAACTCGACGACGTCGCCGTCGGACATGACGTAGTCCTTGCCTTCCATGCGGACCTTGCCTGCCGCCTTGGCGGCGGACATGGAGCCGGCTTCGACGAGGTCGGTGAAGGCGACGAGTTCGGCTTTGATGAAGCCGCGTTCGAAGTCGGTGTGGATGACGCCTGCGGCCTTGGGGGCGGTGTCGCCCTGGTGAATGGTCCAGGCTCGGGCTTCCTTGGGGCCTGCGGTGAGGTAGGTCTGCAGGCCGAGGGTGTGGAAGCCGGCGCGGGCCAGGGCGTGCAGGCCGGGTTCGGTCTGGCCGATGGATTCGAGGAGTTCGAGGGCGGACTCGTCGTCGAGTTCGAGGAGTTCGGCTTCGACCTTGGCGTCGAGGAAGACGGCGTCGGCGGGGGCGACGGCGGCCTTCAGTTCGGCGACCTTGGCCTCGTCGGTGAGCACCGATTCGTCGGCGTTGAAGACGTAGAGGAACGGCTTGACGGTGAGCAGCGAGAGTTCGCGCAGCAGCTCGGCGTCGATCTTCTTGCCCGCGGCGAACAGGGTGGTTCCGTCGTTGAGGAACTCCTGGGCGACCTTGGCGGCGTCGAGCAGCGGCTTGCGGTCTTTCTTGACCTTGGCTTCCTTCTCGAGGCGCGGGATGGCCTTCTCGAGGGTCTGCAGGTCGGCCAGGATGAGCTCGGTCTCGATGACCTCGATGTCGGCGGTGGGGTCGACCCGACCGTCGACGTGCACCACGTCGTCGTCGGCGAACACGCGCACGACCTGGCAGATGGCGTCGGCCTCACGGATGTTGGCCAGGAACTTGTTGCCCAGGCCCGCGCCTTCGGAGGCGCCCTTCACGATGCCGGCGATGTCGACGAAGGACACCACGGCGGGCACGATCTTCTCGGAACCGAAGATCTTCGCGAGCTCGCCCAGCCGCGGGTCGGGCAGCGGGACCACGCCGACGTTGGGCTCGATGGTCGCGAACGGGTAGTTCGCGGCCAGCACGTCGTTCTTGGTCAGCGCGTTGAACAGGGTCGACTTTCCGACATTGGGCAGGCCGACGATTCCGAGGGTGAGGCTCACGAGGATCAGATCCTACGCGGTGATCCCCCGCAGCCTGGTGGCGCCCAAGCGATCGGCGCGGGCGAGGACGAGGCTGTGCACGGCACGCGCGGCGGCGGGACCGATCGGGGTCACCACCGCCAGGACCTGACCGGACCCGTCCGGCGCGGCGAGCATGTCGTAGGAGACGGGGATCTCGCCTGCCTCGCGATGACGGATCAGTTTGGTTCCGAAGCTGCGTTCGCGCACGGTGTGGTCGTCCCACCAGGTGGCGAACTCGGGACTGGCGCAGCGCAGTTCCTCGATGATGCGGTCCAGTTCGGGATCGCCGGGGTACCGGGTGCGGTTGCGGCGCAGGTGGCCGACGGTCTCGCGGGCGATCTGATCCCAGTTCGCCTGCGTCGCGCGGGAGGTGGGGTCGAGGAAGATCATGTTCGCGACATTGATCCCGGCGACGAATCCGTCGCCGAACAGCGCCGCGGAGGCGTCGTTGCGCGCGAGGACATCGAAGCGGTGGTCCATCAGGTAGCCGGGCCAGGGCAGGCTGTCCAGGATCAGGTGCAGCGAGGCCCGCACCGGTCCCGGGGTGTGCGGTGCGGGCGGCGCCTCGCCCCGGGCCAGCAGATGCAGGTGTGTGCGCTCGGCCGGACCCAGCCGCAGCGCGTCTGCGATGCCGTCCAGGACGCCGGAGCCCGGGGTTCCGGCCCTGCCCTGTTCCAGCCGGATATACCAGTCGACGCTGACGGCGGCCAGCTGCGCCACTTCCTGCCGCCGCAGGCCGGGGGTCCGGCGGCGGCCGGTCTCGGGCAGTCCCGCCTCGCGCGGACTCACCCGCTCGCGCGCGGCACGCAGGAAGGAACAAGGAGTCACCCATGACCATCGCCCGCACCCTGGCGAGCATCGCACTGCCCGCTGTCGCGCTGCTCACCACCGCCTGTGGTGACGCGGGCACCCCGGCGGACGATACGACCGCCGTGCGGTCCTACATTCCGGCCGGGACCCCGACGTTCACCGTCACGAGTCCCGATCTGCCCGACGGCTCGGAGGTCCCCGGCGCGGGTTTCGCCGCGAGCCTGGGCTGCACCGGCGACAACGACGCGCCCACCATCACCTGGTCGGGCGCGCCTGCGGCGGCGAAGAGCTTCGCGCTCACCGTGTTCGATCCCGACGCGCCCACCGGCTCCGGCTTCTGGCACTGGCTGACCTGGGACATCCCGGCCACCGCGACCAGCGTCACCGATCCGGCCCCGGCGGGCGCGGTCGCGGGCACCCACACCGCCGGGGGTACCGGCTATCTGGGTCCGTGCCCGCCGGTCGGTGACCCGGCGCATCGCTACCGGTTCACCGTCCTGGCGCTCGACACCCCGAGCCTGGGGCTGCCGCCGACGACACCGCCCGCGCTGGTCACCTTCACCCTGCGCGATCACATCATCGGCGAAGGTCACCTGACCGCCACCGCCCGGCGCTGACCGGATCAGGGAACCAGTACGACCTTGCCCAGGTTGGCCCGCTGCTCGATGACCGCGTGCGCGGCCGCCGCGTCGTCGAGGGCGAACTCGGCGTGCACGACGGGGTGCAGCAGCCCGGAGGCGTAGTACTGCCAGACCTCCTGGCGCAGGTCCTCGTAGCGGGCCGGGTCGCGCTGGGCGAGGCGGCCGATGCGGAAGCCGGTGAGGGTCTTGCCGCCGGCGAGCAGGTCCTCGGCGTCGATCAGGCCGCCGCCGGTGCCGTAGGTGACCACGCGGCCACCTTCGGCCAGCCCGGCCAGGGTGCCGCCGAGACCGGTGCCGCCGACGCCGTCGAGGGCGTAGTCGGCCTGCTTGCCGCAGTGCAGCTGGTCGTAGGTGAACACCTCGTCGGCACCGAGTTCGCGCACGAAATCGGCCTTGGCCGGGTCCGAGACGGCGGCGACGACCCAGGCGGCGCCGCGCACGCGGGCCAGCTGGACGGCCAGGTGGCCGACACCACCGGAGGCGGCGGTGACCAGGGCGGTCTCGCCCTCGCGCGGGGCGGCGGTGTCGAGGGCGCCGAGGGCAACCAGGCCGCTGCGCATGAGCGCGACGGCGTCGACGGCGGACGCGCCGTCGGGGATGGCGCTGGCCTGGTCGGCGGCCAGCACGACGTATTCGGCGTAGGCGTCGGAGGTGCACAGGCCGACGACGCGGTATCCGGCGCTGTAGCCGTCGACCCCGTCACCGACGGCGACGACCTCACCGGCGACCTCGGCGCGTGATTCCTGCGCGACCGGCTGGGCGCTGATCCGCCGGATCGACGACAGCGTGACCCCGATGGCCTCGACCCGGACCAGCAGCTCACCGGCGCCGGGCACCGGCACCTCCGCCGCGACGACCTCGAGCGCCTCCGGACCACCGCTGCGCTCGTACTGAACCCGCCGCATGACACCTCCTACAGATTTGGGCGAAGGCGCAACGTTAACCGGCCGAGTGCGCGTTTCCACAGGCCATGGACGTGTGAGTGCGAAATCTCACCGACTCCGCGACACTGCGGAGAGCACCTTCACGAAACGGTTACCCCACCCCGGTGGCCGGGACGCGTGCGTCATCCCACACCGTCGCGGGCTTGACGGACGCCGACCGCGCCGTCCCGGCGTAGCGTGGCCGGTATGGAGCCGAGCACCGAGGTGGTGACCGCGGCCCCCGCGCCGGTGCTGGCAGCGTTCATCGACCGGTACGTGGGCTACCGGCTGGCGGGCTTCGCCCCCGGCCTGCACCGCGGGCTGCCCTCGCGCCACATGACCTTCATCGTCGCGATCGGCCCGACCATCGACGTGGTCGCCCAGACCGATCCCCGTCAGGCGCCGGGCAGCTACCGCTGTGTGCTCAGCGGCCTGCAGGCGAGCCCGGCGATGATCGCGCACACCGGCTTCCAGGAGGGCATCGCCATCGAGCTGACACCGCTGGGCAGCCGCGTGCTGTTCGGCATGCCCGCGCGCGAACTGTGGGATGTGTCGATCGAATGCACCGACGCGCAAAGGATTTTGGGTGATCAGCTCGCCGATGCCGTGCAATCGCACCGGGATTGGCCGGACCGCTTCGCCGCCTGCGACCGGGCACTGCTGGCCGCCGCCCGCACCGAGTCGCTGGCCGGGCCCGAATTGACCTGGGCCTGGCGCACTCTCGTCGGCACCGGCGGCACCTGCGAGATCACCCCGCTGGCCGAGCGGATCGGCTGGAGCCGCCAGCACCTGACCCGCAAGTTCACCGCTGAGTTCGGCGCGAGCCCGAAACTGGCGGCCAGGATCATCCGCTTCGAACGCGCCCGGCACATGCTCGCGGCCACGCCCTCGTTCGTCTCCATCGCCCAGGTCGCCGCCGCCTGCGGCTACTACGACCAGGCCCATCTCGATCGCGACTTCGCCGAACTCGCCGGCTGCTCGCCCACCACCTGGCTGACCGAGGAGGAGGTTCCATCCGTCCAAGACCCGAGTACCGCCGACACACGAGGCTGAATCCATGGACACCACAACCAACACCGTGACCGGCGTCTGGCCCTGCCTGGCCTTCGACGACGCCCGCGCCATGATCGAATTCCTCACCACCGCCTTCGGTTTCACCGAGACCGCGGTCTACGCCAGAGCAGACGACCCGTCGGTCGTCGAGCACGGGGAACTGCGCTGGCCCGCGGGCGGCGGCATCATGTTCGGCTCCACCGGCCGCGACGAGTCCCCCTTCGGCAGCCGCCCCGCCGGCACCGCCTCCCTCTACCTGATCACCGACGACCCCGACGCCCTCCACGCCCGCGCCACCGCCGCCGGCGCGCGGATCATCCGCGGGCTGCGCGACGAGGACTACGGCTCCCGCGGCTTCAGCGCCGCCGACCCCGAGGGCAACCTCTGGAGCTTCGGCACCTACACCGGGGAATGAACGAACGCGGTGGGCGGCTGGAGTAGCCGCCCACCGCGTCCGCCGGTGCCGAGAATCGCGGTCGGTCACCGAGGGTTCGACAAGTTACAGCGAACCACCCCCTCCGACCAGCCACGGGTTGAACTCGCACACCAGGTTCGGGCTGCTCGCCGGGTCCAGCGCGCGCAGCGCGATCGACAGGGCCCGGGGCGAGTACATCATCGTCAGGTGGTCGGAGACGTCCTGCTCGCAGCCGTCCTGGAGGGTGATGTTGTTGACCGTGGCACCCGGCCCGGCCTTCAGGAAGGTCAGGTCGTAGGGGTTGGTCACCTCGTCGTAGCGGGTGCCCACGACCGTGTAGTCGACCCCGGCGACGGTGTCACCGTTGGCGTTGAGCTGGTTGACGAAGTCCGAGCCGATGGTCTGCTGGATGCCCGCGTGGCCGACGAAGATCTCGATGAACCCGAGGATGTCGATGCCGAGGTTGTTGATCATGCGGCCCAGCGCGCCGATGCCGTCGAGCGAGGTGCCGTGGTGGGTGGCACCGAAGGTGATCAGGTTCTTGACCTTGGCCGCGCCGCCCTCGTACTTGGTGTACCAGTTCGACATCGACCCGCCCTGGGAGTGGGCGACCAGGTCGACCTCGTCGGCGCCGGTCGCGGCCAGCACCTTGTCGACGAATCCGGCCAGCTGCTTGGCCGAGTCCTGGATGTAGCCGGTGCCCATCACGCCCGGCAGCACCGAACCGAGGCCACCGCCCTCGAGCAGGTTCGAGCGCCCGTAGTTGAAGGTGAAGGTGCAGTAGCCCGCGTCCTTGATCGGCTGGCTCATGTAGGCGTAGCCGTTGTAGGCGTTCATCCAGGTGCCGTGGATCAGCAGGACCGGGCGCGGGTGTTCGGCGGTCGGCTTGCAGTTCCAGTCGTTGGTGCCGGGCGGGGCCGCGTCACCGTTGGACAGGCCGTAGGCGAACGCGGGCAGGAACGCCGTCTGCCGCGGCCCCCAGCCCTTGGTGTCGCTGGAGTAGCCGCCCGCCGACCCCGAGCTGGAGCCCGAGCCGCCGTAGCAGTCCCCCGACCCGTTGCCCGAGCCCGTGCCCGACCCCGAGTTGCACCCCGACCCCGACGCACTGCCGCTGTCCGCGATGGCACCCGCGCCGATGATCTCGGCCAGCGCCTGCTCGGTGGGTTCGGAGGTGGGATTCGCCGAGGCGCCGGCCCCGGACAAGGCGACAGCGAGAGCGCTGACGCCGATCATCACTGCCGCATGCATGCTGCGTCTGCGGCCGCCGGTAGTTCGCATAAAGACTTGCCTTCCGAAGGGAAAAGGATTCGGCCCATGAGCCGCCCCGAACCTAAGGCGAGAACTACGCGAAATCGTCCCGGTACCACCGCATCTGGACAGTTCACGAACTGATCACGAAAAACCCCATGGCCACACACAGGAAATAGTCGAGCATTTCCGAGAACGACAATTCGACACCACGACCACCCACCTGACCAGGGCAGAAACACCGACACAGTGATCCACAACAGGCAACCCGATGAATTCACTGTCACCACTACACAAAACCCGAACAACTCCCCGCAACAACAACATCCCGACCCCGAGGAGGGATCGCCGACGAAGTCGGCGGTTCGCGCCCGTCCCGTCGATCAGGCGCCGTGGCGTACGCGACGAAGGAGCAAGCCACGGTGCCTGATCGACGGGACCGCCCAAAGGGCGCGAACTCGAGCGCGCCAGCGCTCCAACCAACCCTGAACAAAATTTCATCTTGGCCGCGAGGCCGGAGATCCCGCTCGATCGGCCCGGCCGATCCGCTACCTTGTCCGTGTTCTACCCGAGGCTTGGCGCGTTCGATCAGGAGTTGAGTCAATGGCGACCATCGAGTATCTGCGGACCGAGCCGGATCTTCCTCCGGTCGGTCTCGTCGACCGCACGCCGATCACCCCGGCCAAGAAGGCCGTGTTCGCGGGGATCGCCGTGCTCGGCGCCATCGCCTGGACCGTGGTGGCGTTCGTGCGCGGCGAGTCGGTGAACGCGGTGTGGATCGTGATCGCGGCGGTGTGTACCTACATCATCGCCTACCGCTTCTACGCGCGGTTCATCGAATGGAAGATCACCAAGCCGCGTGACGATGTGGCCACGCCCGCCGAGATCTACGACAACGGCAAGGATTTCATGCCGATGGATCGGCGGGTGCTCTACGGGCACCATTTCGCCGCCATCGCCGGGGCCGGGCCGCTGGTGGGTCCGGTGCTGGCCGCGCAGATGGGGTATCTGCCGGGCACCATCTGGATCATCGTCGGTGTCGTCTTCGCGGGCGCGGTGCAGGACTATCTGGTGCTGTGGGCCTCGACGCGCCGGCGTGGGCGCAGTCTCGGGCAGATGGCGCGCGACGAGCTCGGCGCGGTCGGTGGTGTGGCCGCGATCGTGGCGATCCTGGCCATCATGACGATCCTGCTGGCGGTGCTGGCGCTGGTGGTGGTCAACGCGCTGGGTGAGAGCCCGTGGGGTGTGTTCTCCATCGCGATGACCATCCCGATCGCCCTGTTCATGGGTGTGTATCTGCGGTATCTGCGGCCGGGCAAGGTCGGTGAGGTGTCCGCGATCGGTATCGCGCTGCTGCTGGCGGCGATCGTCGGTGGCGGCATGGTGTCGGAGACCGAGTGGGGCACCGACTGGTTCACCCTCTCGCGCACCACCATCGCCTGGTGCCTGATCGCCTACGGTTTCTTCGCCTCGGTGCTGCCGGTGTGGTTGCTGCTGGCTCCGCGCGACTATCTGTCGACGTTCATGAAGGTCGGCACCATCGTGTTGCTGGCGGCGGGCATCCTGATCACGATGCCGGTGCTGAAGGCGCCCGCGGTCTCCGAGTTCGCGTACAGCGGTACGGGTCCGGCGTTCGCGGGCAGCCTGTTCCCGTTCCTGTTCATCACCATCGCCTGCGGTGCGCTGTCGGGTTTCCACGCGCTGGTCTCCTCGGGCACCACGCCCAAGCTGATGGCCAAGGAGTCCAATGCCAGGATGATCGGCTACGGCGGCATGCTGATGGAGTCGTTCGTCGCGGTGATGGCGATCATCACCGCCTCGATCATCGACCAGCACCTGTACTTCGGGATGAACGCCCCGGTCGGGCTCACCGGCGGCACCCCGGAAGGCGCTGCGGCCTATACCAATTCGCTGGGGCTCGGCGATCCGAAGGCTACGCCCGCGCTGTTCGCCGACGCGGCCGCTGACGTCGGCGAGAACTCGGTGATCTCGCGCACCGGTGGCGCCCCGACGCTGGCGGTCGGTATCTCCGAAGTGTTCCACCAGTTCCTCGGCGGTGAGTCGATGAAGGCGTTCTGGTACCACTTCGCGATCATGTTCGAGGCGCTGTTCATCCTCACCACCATCGACGCGGGTACCCGCGTGGCGCGGTTCCTGGTGTCGGACGCACTGGGCAATTTCGGCGGCGGTTTCCGCAAGTTCAAGGACCCGTCCTGGCGGGTCGGCGCGTGGGTGTGCTCGCTGCTGGTGGTGGCGGGCTGGGGCAGTGTGCTGCTGATGGGTGTCAACGATCCGTTCGGCGGTATCAACGCGCTGTTCCCGCTGTTCGGTATCGCCAACCAGCTGCTGGCCGCGATCGCGCTGACGGTGGTGCTCACCATCATCGTCAAACGCGGGCAGTGGAAGTGGGCGTGGATTCCGGGCGTGCCGCTGGTCTGGGATCTGATCGTCACGATGACCGCCTCCTGGCAGAAGATCTTCTCCGCCGATCCCAAGCTCGGCTACTGGAAGCAGCACAGCCTGTGCCAGTCGGCCAAGGACGCGGGCAAGGGCTGTCTGACGGCCAAGACGCCGGAGCAGGTGGAGACGGCCATCCGCAACACCTTCATCCAGGGCACGCTGTCCATCGTGTTCGCGGTGCTGGTGCTGATCGTGACCGTGGTCGGCGCGTATGTGTGCTTCAAGGCGATCCGTTCGGGGACGGTGTCGAGCACCGAGTCCGAGGAGCAGCCGTCGAAGATCTTCTCGCCCAGCGGTTTCCTGGCCACCTCGGCGGAGAAGGACGTGCAGAAGGAGTGGGACGTGCTCATCGCCGAGGGCAAGGTGAGCGCGCCCGGATCGGCGCACGTGTCGTGAGCGCCGCCCGCGGCCGCTGGGCCGGGCCGGTTGTGGCCGCGGGCTGGGCGTGGCTGCGGTCGGCGGCGCGCGGGGTGGCCTGGTGGTACAGCGCGATCAACGGTGGTCAGGACTACCGCCGGTACGTCGAGCATCGCAGGCGCACCCACCCGGGCGAGCCGATCGCCTCGGAACGGGACTACTGGCGCGAACGCTACGCCGAAGCCGACCGCAACCCCACCAATCGCTGCTGCTGACCGGGCCACGACCCGCCGACGCCCCCTCGGGGGTATGTGGCTGATTTCCGCTAGCGTCGGCGCCTCCGTGCTGACACTGTGGAACCCGTGACGATCACGGCATTGGACTTCGAACGCTGCTACCGCGCGGTGTCGACCAGGGACTCCCGTTTCGACGGGCAGTTCTTCACCGCGGTGCGCACGACCGGCATCTACTGCAGGCCCTCGTGCCCGGCGATCACCCCCAAACGGGCCAATGTCTGCTTCTTACCCACGGCGGCGGCCGCCCAGCAGGCCGGTTACCGGGCCTGTCGCCGCTGCCTGCCCGACGCCGCGCCCGGCTCCCCGCTGTGGAACGTCCGCGCCGATCTCGCCGCGCGCGCCATGCGGCTGATCGGGGACGGGGTGGTCGAACGCGGCGGGGTGCCCGGGCTGGCCGCGACGCTGGGGTACTCGCAACGTCAGCTGACCAGGGTGCTCACCACCGAACTCGGCGCCGGACCGCTCGCGCTGGCCAGGGCGCATCGCGCGCACACCGCGCGGCTGCTCATCCAGACCACCGAGATGCCGATGTCGGATATCGCCTTCGCGGCCGGGTTCGCCAGCATCCGCCAGTTCAACGACACCGTGCGCGAGGTGTTCGCCGTCAGCCCGACGACGATGCGCGGCGAACTGCGGGCCTCGGCACGCAACGATGTCGTCGTTCCGGCCGTGCCCGGGCTGCTGACGCTGCGCCTGCCCTACCGGGAACCCCTCGACACGGCGTGGCTCGGCTGGTTCCTGTCCGCCCACACGGTGCCGGGGATGGAACTGTTCGACGACGGCGTCTACACCCGTAGCCTGCGCACCCCGCACGGATACGCGACGGTGCGGCTGTCGTTGCGTCCGGGCCACGTGCGCGCCGAGCTCGCGTTGCGCGACATGCGCGATCTGGCACCGACGGTCGCGCGGGTGCGGCACCTGCTCGACCTCGACGCCGACCCGCTCGGCATCGACGAGGCGCTCGGTATCGATACCGACGCCGCGGGCCCGGCGAGCCGCGCGGGCTGGTCGCCGGGCATCCGGGTGCCCGGCTGCCCGGACGGCCCGGAGTTGCTGCTGCGCACCATGATCGGTCAGCAGATCTCGGTGCGCGCCGCCGCCACGCACACCGCACGGCTGGTCGACGCGCTCGGCGAGCGGATCGACGGACCGGCACCGCGACTGTTCCCCACCGCCGAGGCGATCGCCGAGCAGGGCGCCGAGATCCTCACCGGTCCGGCCCGGCGGGTCGCCGCGATCGTGGCCGCCGCCCGGGCCATCGCCGACGGCGACCTGGCCCTGCACGCCGGGCGCACCGCGGCCGATCTGCGCCGCGACCTGCTCACCCTGGCCGGGATCGGGCCATGGACGGCCGACTACGTCACCATGCGGCTGCTCGCCGACCCCGACATCCTGCTCGACACCGATCTGGTGGTGCGCCAAGGCGCGCTGCTGGCCGGGGTCGACCTCGACCACACCACCCGCTGGGCGCCGTGGCGCTCGTATCTGTCCATGCATCTGTGGAAGACGGCGCTCGTGGAGCGCGGCGTCATCCCCGCGACCGGAAGCGAAAAACCATGACCACCACCCCTGTTCGTTCCGCCGATATCGCCACCGTCACCACCCCGATCGGTCCGTTCACCGCGATCGTCGATGCCGACGGGGCCGTACTGGCCTCGGGCTGGACCGGCGATCCCGCCGACCTCACCACCGTCATCCACTCGAGCCTGCGACCGGCCGAGCTGCGGCGCCGGGACTCCCTCGGTGCCGTGACCCGGGCGGTACTCGACTACCACGCCGGTGATCTCACGGCGATCGACACGATCCCGGTGCGCCAGCAGTCGGGGGAATTCCTCACCCACGCGTGGGACATTTTGCGCAAGGTGCCCGCCGGTGAGCCGGTGACCTACACCGAGTTCGCTGGGCTGGCGGGCCGTCCGGCGGCGACGCGGGCCGCGGCCAATGCCTGCGCGCGCAATGCGGCGGCGCTGTTCGTGCCGTGTCATCGGGTGCTGCGGATCGGTGGGCAGCTCGGCGGTTTCCGGTGGGGGCTCGAGGCGAAGCGGTGGCTGCTCGCGCACGAACAGTGAGCGATCCATCAGGCCAGTATTCGCCGAGTGGCTCTTTCTGAAGGTCCAGTCTGCCCGGATGCTGAGTGACATGCTCACTCGTCGTCTGGTCGCCCTGTATGCCGGGCTGTGGTTGTACGGGACGTCGATGGCGGTGATGATCCGAGCCGGTCTCGGGCTCGATCCGTGGGACGTCTTCCATCAGGGAGTCGCCGCGCACGTGCCCCTGAGTTTCGGCGTGGTCACCGCGCTGACCGGCCTCGCGGTGCTGCTGGCCTGGATTCCGCTGCGGCAGCGACCGGGGCTGGGCACCGTGAGCAATGTGGTGGTGATCGCCGTCGCGGTGGATGTGGGGCTGTGGCTGCTCCCCGACGTGCGCGGGCTGGCGTGGCAGGGGCTGGCCATGGTGGCGGCGGTGGTCGTCAACGCGGCGGCGACCGTGCTCTACATCGGCGCGGGCATGGGTCCGGGTCCCCGTGATGGACTGATGACTGGACTGGTAGCCCGGACCGGGTGGCCCGTCTGGTCGGTGCGCACCGGCATCGAGGCCACGGTGCTCACCACCGGCTGGTTCCTGGGCGGCACCGTCGGCATCGCGACACTGGTCTACGCCTTCGGCATCGGACCGCTCATCCAGCTGATGATCCCGTTCGTGGACCGGTGGCTGCCCGGCTTCACCCCGATCCCGCGCCCGGAACCCGTGGTGGTGTAGTCACGGGAGCGCCGCGGTTACGCGACGGTGGCTTCGAGGCGGGAGCCGGTGCGGCCGCGCAGGACGTGGAGGCGGCTGGGGATGCGTTGGCGCATTTCGTCGACGTGGCTGACGACGCCGACGACGCGGCCGCCGGCGCGGAGTTCGTCGAGGACTCCCATGACGGCGTCGAGGGTGTCGGCGTCGAGGCTGCCGAAGCCCTCGTCGATGAACAGGGTGTCCAGGACGACGCCGCCGGATTCGGCGGCGACCACATCGGCCAGGCCGAGAGCCAGGGCGAGGGAGGCCATGAAGGTTTCGCCACCGGACAGGGTCTTCGCGGAGCGCACGGCGCCGGTGTAGTCGTCGCGGACATCGAGGCCGAGTCCACCACGGCGCCCACGCGGCCCCGCCTTGTCCGAGTGCACGAGTTCATAACGGCCACCCGACATCCGGCGCAGGCGCAGCGAACCCGCCACCGCGACCTCCTCCAGCCGGGCCGCGAGCACATACGACCGCAACGACATCCGGCGATTGTTCTCGCCCCGCCCGGCGACCACATCGGCCAGCCCGGCCAGTTCGTCATAGGCCCGCTGCTCCGGCGCGATCCGCTCGACCTCGCCCCACAGCTGGGTGCCCAGTCGCTCGAGCTGGGCCACCCGCTCCGCCGCCGCGGACTGCGCGGCCACCGCCGTGTTCAGCGCGGTCTGCGCCTGCGCGAACCGCTGTTCCAGTTCGGCGAGGTCACCGGGCAGCTGCCCGGCCACCGCCTTGATCTGCGGTTCGGCGAGCACCGCCTCGGCGTGGGCCCGCGCCCGGTCGGCGGCGGTGAGTTCGGCCTCGATATCCGCCTGCTGCCGCGCGGTCCGGGCGACCGCGGTGACGACCTGGGCGTACGCGGTGAGCAGGGCGATATCGTCGCGGGGCGTCGCGGGTTCCGGGTCGGCGGTCGTGTCGCCGGTGGAGTCCTCAGCGAAGAGGTCGAACAGGCTGAGCGATTCGGACTCGGCATTCGTGGGCCTGCCGGATTCCCCGGGGCCCGAAGCGGATTCGGCCTCGTCGCCCTCGATGGCGGCTCCGGGCCGATCGGCGTCGGCGGCGCCACGCGCCATCGCGTCCTCGGCGCCACGCGCCGTCACGTCGTCGGCGCCACGCGCCATCGCGTCCTCGGCGCCACGCACCGTCACGTCGTCGGCACCACGCACCATCACGTCGTCGGCACCACGCGCGGTGGCATCGACGGTGCCACGTGCTCGAGTCGCCGCGCCGTCGGTGGCACATGCCTGTGCCGAACTGGCGGGCGAGTTTGCGGGCGGGGCGCCGGGCGTCTCGTTCGTGGCCGGGCTCGACTCCAGCGGGGAACGCTCTTGCTCGAAGCCCTCGGGGACGAAACCTGCTGCGCGGGCAAGATTTTCGACGCGAGTGGCGATGCGGTGGACGGCGGTGCGGGCGGCGGATTCCTCGGTGCGGGCGGTGCGCAGGGCGGTGGCGGCGGTGATGAGGGATTCGAGGCGGGTGACGCGGGCCTCGAGGGTGCGGTCGGCGCCTGCGGCGGTGCGCAGGCGCTGGGTGAGTTCGTCCAGGCGAGTGCGGGTGGCGGTGATCGTGGCGGTGGTGGTGCCGAGGCGGGCGTCGATATCGCGGGACTCGTCGTTGAGCCGGGTTTCCTCGCCGCGCAAGGTGTCGAGGCGGGTGGTGAGGGTGGGGACGCGCTCGGCGGTGTCGGCGGTGTCGGTGAAGCGGTGGGTGGCGGCGCGCACCTCGTCGGCCAGGGCGACGGGGTCGGTGTCGCCGCCACGGGCGATCAGGGCCTCGATCTCGCGTTCGATGGCGCCGATCCGCTCGGCGATCCGGTCGCGGGCCACCTCCGCGGCCTGTTCGGCGGCCGCCGCCGCGTCCTCGGCATCCTTGGACACCGCGTCGTCGGTGGGCCGCGCGGGCTGGGGATGCTCGGCCGAACCACAGACGGTGCACGGCGCGCCCACGACGAGGGCCCCCGCGAGCTCGGCGGCCATTCCCGCCAGCCGCCGGGCGCGCAGATCGAGCACGCGTTCACGGGCATCGAGGTGCGTGCGCCGGGCGGCGTCGAACTCCCCCTGCGCCCGGTCCAGCGCCGGGCGCTGCCGGGCGATCTCGACCGCCGCGGCCGCCGAGTCCTGCCACTTGGCGAGCTCGTTGCGTATCCCGGGCAGCGCGGCCGCCGCGTCGGTGGCCTCACGCAACTGTTCCTGCGCCGAGGCGAGGGCGACCGGCAGTTCGGTCCGCCGCCGCGCCAGCTCCCCCGCCCGTGCGGTGAGCCGCGCGGCCTCCCGCTCGCGCGCCGCGAGATCGGCGGTCAGCTGCTCAGCCGTCGTAGCGTCGGCCCGTACCTCCGCGAGCACACCGAGCAATCCGTTCCACCCGCTGACGGCGGCATCGAGGTCGCCCACGACATCACGCACCCCCGCATCCTCAGCGCCCGCAGCCGTTCCCGCCGACACGCGACGAGCCGCGTCGGGCAATTTCGGTTCGCGCGTAGTGCTACGCCCACCCGTACGCGCCACCTCGCCCGGCGTGCCCACCTGTCCGGCTCGCTCGGCCTGCCCGGCTCGCTCGGCCTGCCCGGCTCGCTCGGCCTGCCCGGCACGCTCGGCCTGCCCGGCCCGCCTGGCACGCTCGGCCTGCCCGGCCCGCCCGGCATGCTCGGCCCGCCCGGCACGCTCGGCCTGCCCGGCCCGCTCGGCCTGCCCGGCTCGCCCGGGCCGCTCGGCCCGCCCGGCGTGCTCGGCCCGCCCGGCGTGCTCGGTGTGCTCGGTGTGCTCGGTGTGCTCGGTGTGCTCGGTGTGCTCGGTGTGCTCGGTGACGATGGTCAGCAGGTCGATGCCGCTGATGTCGGCGGTCTCGGGGGCCGTGAGGTGGGCGGCGAGGGTGGTGGCGGCGGTGTGGGTGGCGGATTCGGCGCGGCGGAGGGTGCGGACGGCGGAGCGAGCCTCGTCGATGGCGTGGACGACCGGCTCGGCGCGGCGGGCCTGGTCGAGTTCGTGTTGCCGCTCGGCGCGGCGGGGTGCGGCGGCGGTGTAGGCGGCCAGTTCGGTTTCGGCGGCGGCGCGGCGGGTGCGCAGCTCGGTGACGCGGCGCTGTTCCTCGGCTTCTGCACGGGCCGCGGCGGATTCCTCGCGGCGCAGGTCGGTGACGGTGTTCGCTTCGGTGAGTTCGGCGCGCGCGGTCGCGAGCAGTTCCTGCGACCAGACAACGGCATCGCGCACCTCGACCGACTCCGAGCCCTGGTACCCACCGGCCATGCCGACCATGGTGATCAGACGGTCGATCCCCTGCCGATGGGTCTCCAGCGCGGCACCGGCGGCCCGGCGGCGCTCGGCCAGCCACTGTTCGGCGGTGCCGAAACGCTGGGTGTCGAAGAGCTTTTCGAGCAGCTTCTCGCGGTCCTCGTTCTCCGCGCGCAGGAACCGCGCGAAATCGCCCTGCGGCAGGAGCACGACCTGGAAGAACTGGTCGGCGCTCATGCCGAGCAGCCGCAGCACCTCGTCGCCGATATCGGTGATCCGCGAGAGGTTCTCGCCGCTGCCGTCGAGCCAGGTCAGCGTGGCCTTGGCCGGTTCGATCCTGGTGCCGGTGCCACGCAGCTTGGGCCGCTCGAACTCCGGGGTGCGGGTCAGCCGCAGCCGCCGGGCACCGAGGGTGGCCTCGAGGCTCACCCGGGGCGGGGTCTGGGCGTCGGCGTGATCGGAGTGCAGGCGTTTGCTCTCGCCACGCACACCGGGGACACGCCCGTAGAGGGCGAAGGCGATGGCGTCGAGCACCGTGGTCTTGCCCGCGCCGGTGTGCCCGTGCAGCAGGAACAGCCCGTCGGCGCCGAGCGCGTCGAAATCGACCACGGTGGTCTCGGCGAACGGACCGAAGGCGGTGAGTTCGAGCCGGTGCAACCTCACGCGGCACCACCGGACAGGTCGGCGCGCCGGGTCTTCACGCCGTCAGCTCCGGCTGCTCGTCGTCGCCGGACCCCACCCGGACCGGATCGGACTCGCGCACCGCCGCGGCCAATGCCCGCTCCACCCATGCCATCTCCCCCTTGCTCGGCGTACCACGAACATCGGTCAGGAAACTCGCCGCCACCTCGGTGTCGTGGCGCCCGTGCACCCGCTCGCGGTAGCGCAGCTCCGGATTACCCTCCGGGCGTTGCCATTCCACGTGCACGGCATGCGGGAACCGTTCGCGCAACTGCCGCATCGGGTCCACCGGACGCTTGCTGTCGGTGAGTGTCGCCGACACGTAATGCGGCTCGGCGGCGGCGAATTCGGCGGCGGTGAGCAGCTCGTCGAGCGTGCCGGTGAGCCTGCTCAGGCCACGCACCAACGGAAGATCGTGCCTGCGCACCGCGGCCAGTCCGCGCGCGTCGAGGTCGACGATCCAGACCGCCTTGCGGTGGGAGTTCTCACCGAACGAGTACGGCAGCGGGGAACCGCTGTAGCGCACCGATTCCGCGAGCGTCTGCGGCGAATGCAGATGCCCCAGGGCCACATAGTCGATACCGTCGAAAGCGGACATGGGCACGGTCTCCACCCCGCCCACCGAGATGGAGCGCTCCGAACCGGTGGCCTCGCCCCCGACCACGAACGCGTGCGCGAGCACCACCGACCGCACACCCGGCCGGGTGGCGCGGTCGGCATTGATCCGCGCCATCGCGGCAGCGAGGATCTCCGCGTGCGAACGCGCCTGCGGCACACCGAGTTCGGCGCGGGTGATCTCCGGCTCGAGATACGGGATGCCGTAGAAGGCCACCTCGCCGTCGGCGTCGGCGAGCAGGACGGGACGGTCGGCGTCGGCGACCCTCGTGCACAGGTGCAGTCCACCGGCGGCGGCGAAGCTGGCACCGGCGCCGAGCCGGGCGGGCGAGTCGTGGTTGCCGGAGGTGGCGATGATCGTGGCGCCCGCGGCCCGGATGGCCTCGAAACCGCGCTGGCAGACGGTGATGGCGTCGGCGCTGGGGATGGAGCGGTCGTAGACGTCGCCCGGCACCACCACCACGTCCACCGCTTCGGCGGCCACCAGATCGGCGATCGCCGCGAGCACCCGCGCCTGATCGGCCAGCAGGTCGACACCGTGAAAGGTGCGCCCGATGTGCCAGTCGGAGGTGTGCAGGATCCGCATGCCGCGAACCGTAGGGCACACCCCCGACAGAATTCAATCGGCGCACTACAGGGATGTGATTTCCCGGCGTGGCGCCGCGCCGGGGTTGCCCGTCGATTGCGAGTTTGTCGGTGGCCTCGGGCACTATCGCCGCTATGACCGCTTCGATGCTCGTCGCGCTCGTCCTGGTTTTCGCCGCAGGCTTCGGTCTCGGCTGGTTGGGCCGTGCCGCCAGGGGCGGGCAGCGCGCCGCCGCGGCGGAGGCCCGGCTCGCCGCGGCCGGTGACAATCAGCGGTTGCTGCAGCAGTCGCTGCACGCGGCCAACGAGGATGCGGCGCGCAGGCATTCGGCCGCCGTCGGCGCCCTGGTCGATCCGCTGCGGGCGGCGGTCGGCGCGCTGGAACAGCAGATCCGCCAGGTCGAGCACCACCGGATCGACGCGTATTCGGGGCTGCGCGAGCAGGTCGCCGGGATGCAGCGCACCTCGCATCGGCTCTCCGATCAGACCGGTCAGCTGGTCGCGGCGCTGCGGGCGCCGCAGATCCGCGGGCGCTGGGGCGAGATCCAGCTCGAACGCGTCGTCGAACTGGCCGGGATGACCAGGCACTGCGATTTCGACACCCAGGTCCACCGCCGGGGCGGTGACGACCGCGGTGCGGTGCGGCCCGACCTGGTGGTGCGCCTGGCCGGAGGCAGGCACATCGTGGTCGACGCGAAAGTCCCCTTCACGGCCTACCTCGACGCCGCCACCACCGAGGACCCCGCCCATCGCGATCAACTGCTGGCCCGGCACGCCAAGCAGCTGCGCGCCCACGTCGACCAGCTCGCCGACAAGGCCTACTGGGCCGCGTTCGACCCGGCGCCGGAGTTCGTGGTGCTGTTCGTCCCCGGTGACCCCTTCCTCGACGCCGCGCTGACCACCGACGCGGGCCTGCTCGAGTACGCGTTCGGCCGGAACGTGATCCTGGCAACCCCCACTACGCTCATCGCCCTGTTACGCACGGTCGCGTTCAGCTGGCGCCAGGAGGCGCTCTCGCGCGATATGGCAACGGTGCAGCAATTGGGCAAGGAGCTCTACACCAGGGTCGGCAAAGTGGCCGAGCACCTCGACACTCTCGGCGTGAATCTCGGTAAGGCCGTAGCGGCTTTCAACGCCACGGTGGGCTCGGTGGAATCGCGGGTGCTGGTCACCGCGCGCCGGATGCACGATCTCGGCATCGCCGATCAGGAGCTCCCGGCAATCCGGCGCACCGAGACCAGGCCACGGGTCGTGGCCTTCGCCGACGCGGAGGATCGCGTCTGAGTTCTCCGTGCCGTAGCGCCCGCCGGGCCGATGTGCAGTTAGTGTCATAGGGTGGCTGCTTCCCAACGTGCGCGACCCCGGGTGCCCGCGCCGCAACGTTCGATCCTGCCCTCGGTGCCCGGCATCCCCGCCTGGGCCGCGATCGCGCTGGCCGCGGGCGCGACAGCGGTGGGGTTCGTGATCGACGGGCTCGGGGGCGAGACCTACCCGACCGGCACGTTCTCGGCGACGTACGTGCTCGGCTGCGTGCTGGCCGTGTGCGCGGTCCGGATGCGCGGGCTGTTCGCGACGATGGTGATGCCGCCGCTGCTGCTGTTCGTCGCGGTGCCGCTGGCCTGCCAGCTACTGGGTGGGCGGGCCACCACCTCCATCAAAGACGTCCTGATGAACCTGGTCATCCCGCTGGTGGAGCGGTTCCCGACGATGATGCTGGCCACGGTGCTGGTGCTGCTGATCGGCGGCGTCCGGATCGCCGTCGCCAAGCGCGCCCCCGCGACCGCGCGCCCGGCCGCCGCCGAGCGCCGGGGTGAGCGCAAGCCGCGCACCGACCGCAAGCCCAAGGCCGAACGCACCCCCGAGCGCAAGCCGGTCAAGCGCCGCCGTCCCGAGCCCGCCGCCGAACCGGCCGAGGCGCGCAGACGTCCCCGGCGCGCGACCGCCGTGCTGGACGACCCGGCCACCGAGGTCGACATGGCGAGCCCGGCCCGCCGTCAGCCCCGCGACCCCAAGCGCGCCCCCGCCCCGCCGCGCAACCGCGAACCGCGCGCCGCCCGCGGCGGACCCCGCGAACCGGAACCCGCCCGGGTACCGCGGCGGCGCGGTGAGGCGCCGCCGCACCCGCAGCCGAATGTGCGCTACCGCGACCGCGCCGACTCGACCCGCACCGAACGCCGCCGCCCGGACAACGGGTAGGAAAGACGGAATCCCCGCCGCGAACAGCGCGGCGGGGATTGTTTCTGTCGGGGGTCAGCTCTTCGCGGCGGCGTCCTTGCGGGACGGGCGCAGCTCACGCGGCAGGGCGAACACCAGCGTCTCGTTGGCCGTGGTCACCGGCTGCACCTCACCGAAACCGTGCTCGGCCAGCAGGTCGAGCACGCCGGTCACCAGGATCTCCGGCACCGACGCGCCCGAGGTGATGCCGACGGTCCGCACGCCGTCGAGCCAGGCCGGGTCGATTTCGCGGGCGTAGTCGACCAGATACGCGGCCCGCGCGCCCGCGCCCAGCGCCACCTCGACCAGGCGCACCGAGTTGGAGGAGTTGCGCGAACCGACCACGATCACCAGATCGCATTCCGGCGCCATCGCCTTGACCGCGGTCTGGCGGTTGGAGGTGGCGTAGCAGATGTCGTCGCTGGGCGGGTCCTGCAGCGTCGGGAAGCGCTCGCGCAGGCGCTCGACGGTCGCCATCGTCTCGTCCACCGACAGCGTGGTCTGCGACAGCCAGATCACCTTGGCCGGATCGCGCACGGTCACCGCGTCCACCGAATCCGGGCCGTCGACCAGCTGCACGTGCTCGGGTGCCTCGCCGGCGGTGCCCTCGACCTCCTCGTGGCCCTCGTGGCCGATCAGCAGGATGTCGTAGTCGTCGCGGGCGAAGCGCTTGGCCTCCTGGTGCACCTTGGTCACCAGCGGGCAGGTGGCGTCGATGGTGCGCAGATTGCGCGCCGCGGCGCTCTCGTGCACGGTCGGCGCCACGCCGTGCGCGGAGAACACGACCAGCGCACCCTCCGGCACCTCGTCGTTCTCGTCGACGAAGACCACGCCGCGCTCGCGTAGCGTCTCCACCACGTGCCGGTTGTGCACGATCTCCTTGCGCACGTAGATCGGGGCACCGTGCTTGTCCAGTGCCTTCTCGACCGTCTCGACGGCGCGGTCGACGCCCGCGCAGTAGCCGCGGGGCTCGGCCAGCAGCACGCGCTTGCCACCGGCAGCAGTCGCGCCCGGCGAGCGCGCGATACCGACGTTCAAGGGAATTGCCGAGGTCATGGTCCCCAGCTTACGTGCGCGCGGGGAGCCCGATCCGGGCGGTTCGAGGGGCGAAAGTCACATTCGGGCAGGCTGGACCTTTGCATCACAGACCGTTTGCGGCAGGCTGGGACCATGTTCCGTCCTCCGTTCGTGGCCCGGGTCGCCGCCGGTGCCGCCGTATACGCCTTAGAAGAGACCAGGCGGCTCCCGGTCGCGGCCGTGAATTTCCCCATCACGGCCCTGAGTCGCGTGCTGCAGACCACCATGCACGTGCAGCAGTTCGTCACCAGCCTCGCGCTCAAGGGTGACGCCGTGTTCGAGCGCCTCGGCTCGGCTCCGCAGGAGCAGCCCGAGTGGGCGACCTTCGACGAGGACATCGCTCCCGAGCCCGCCGTGGCCACCAACGGCCACACCAGCCGCTTCGACCTGTTCACCGAGGAAGCGCCGGTCGCGCCCGTGAACGGTGAGGTCTCCCCGGCGAACCTGCTGCTGCTCGAGACCGTCGAGGAACCCGCCGCCGACGAGCCCGCCGAGATCGAGGCTCCCGAGGTCGCGATCCGCTACGACTACCCCTCGATGACGCTGGCCCAGCTGCGCGCCCGGCTGCGGATGCTGACCGTGGAGGAGCTGGCCCAGCTGCTGGCCTTCGAACAGCAGACCCGCGCCCGCGCACCCTTCGTCACCATGCTGACCAACCGGATCGCCACGGTCCAGCAGTGACATAGGCGGCTGGCGCCGCGGGGATCGCGGCCCTTGAGCCTCGATTCTTCCCTCCTGCGTTCAGTCGCTTCGCTCCTTCTCTCCGTCAGTCCAGAATCGAGGCGGCCGCGATCCGCGCCTTCGGCGCCGACGCGGCCGCCTTTTGTTGTGTCGGTGGGGCCGCGTATACCTGTCGTATGACTACCGAGGGTGGCGCGGCGGGAGCACCGGCCAATTCGGCCGAGCAGCCGTATCCGGTGCGATCCGTGGCCGTGAAGGTCGCGCAGTGGATCGAGCGGCTCGGCAGCATCTGGGTGGAGGGGCAGGTCACCCAGATCAATCTGCGGCCGGGCACGCGCACCGCGTTCCTGGTGCTGCGCGACACCTCGGCGGACATGTCGCTGTCGCTCACCTGCGATCCCGATCTGCTGCGCAGGCTGCCGGTGCCGCTCACCGAGGGCAGCCGGGTGGTGGTCTACGGCAAGCTGCAGTTCTTCACCGGGCGCGGCACGATCTCGCTGCGGGTCACCGAGATCCGCGCGGTCGGGATCGGTGAGCTGCTGGCCCGCATCGAGCGGCTCAAGGCGCTGCTGGCCGCCGAGGGGCTCTTCGACCCGAAACTCAAACGGCCGCTGCCGTTCCTGCCGGGCACCGTCGGGCTGATCACCGGGCGCGCGAGCGCGGCCGAACGGGACGTGCTGAGCGTGGCCCAGAACCGCTGGCCCGCAGTGCGTTTCGTCATCCGGAACACGGCGGTGCAGGGGCCGACGGCGGTACCGCAGATGCTGACGGCGCTGGCCGAGCTCGATCGTGATCCCGAGGTGGAGGTGATCGTGCTGGCCCGCGGCGGCGGCAGCACCGAGGACCTGCTGCCCTTCTCCGACGAGGCGCTGTGCCGGGCGGTCGCCGCGGCGCGCACCCCGGTCGTCAGCGCCATCGGGCACGAACCCGACAACCCGCTGCTCGACCTGGTCGCCGACCTGCGCGCGGCCACCCCCACCGACGCCGCCAAGCGGATCGTGCCCGACGCCGCGGCCGAACTGGCCGGCGTGCGCGAGATGCGTGAACGCGCGGCGGGCGCGCTGCGCGGCTGGGTGCGGCGCGAGGAGCACACGCTCACGCAGTTGCGCTCGCGGCCGGTCCTGGCCGACCCGCTGCGCGAACTCGGCCACCGCCACGACGAACTGGAACGCTGGCGCACCGCCGCCCAGCGCAGCATCGACCACCTGCTGCGTGCCGAGGCGACCACCACGCTGCACCTGCGCGAGAAACTCACCGCGGTGGGTCCGGCCGCCACGCTGGCGCGTGGTTACGCTGTCGTGCAGCGGGTGGCCGGGCCCGAACGCCATGTCGTCCGGTCGATCGAGGACGCCCCCGCGGGCAGCCAGCTGCGGATCCGGGTCGCCGACGGCGCCGTCACCGCTGCGGCCCTGGGCACCCAGCGCCTGACGCCGAAGACCACCGACGAGAAGAGGACCTGACCGTGGCCGACGCCGGCTCCGAGACCCCCGCCGCCGACACCCTCGCCGAGATCGCCGGCTTCGGCTACGAGCGCGCCCGCGACGAACTGATCAATGTCGTGAAGATGCTCGAACAGGGCGGCCTGGATCTCGACGACTCGCTCACCCTGTGGGAGCGCGGCGAAGCCCTCGCGGCCCGCTGCGAACAGCACCTGGCCGGTGCCCGCCGCCGCGTCGAGGACGCGCTCTCGCGCGCCGACCTCGACACCGGCGACTAGCCGGGCTCAGCCCGCCGGACTCACTTCGCCAGCGGGGTGGCGGCCGTGACCGCCTGGGCCAGCGTCGTGAACGCGGCCTCGTCGCCCGCGCCGGTGATCAGGACCCGCACGTCGCCGAAGTCGGCGATCCAGGCGGTCTCCTCGGTGGGTTCGGTGTAGACGACCCACTTGCGGCCGCCGACATCGACCGTGCCGGTCGGGTAGCGCGAGCCGAGAATGTGGCGCGAGAGGCTCTCCTCGGTCGCGCTGCTCTGCGACAGGCGCATGTAGGTGCCCTGCGGGGTGATGTAGCCGACCGTGCTCACCGGGCCGCCGCCCGCGACGGTGACGGTGTCGCGGCTGCCGGAATTCGAGGTCCAGTCCTGCGGGACCTCGGGGTTGCGAATGGGGAACGACAGGCTCGCGGCGTCGGAACCCAGCGCCGCGTCGACGTCGAAATGCGGCACCTGACCTTGGGTGGGGCCGTTGGTCGCCACGGTGCACTGGCTCGCCGCCCCCGCCAGCACGACCGCGATCAGTACCAACGGGATCAGCGACCAGAACAGGTCGCGATAGTCGTTGAAGATCCGGTGCTTCTGCTGGGCCACGGCTACCAGTATCCACTCGGCGCCTGACCAGCACCGCCAGGGGGCCGCGCGGGAGGTCGTGCACGGGCGTGCCGATTCCGAATGCGACAATGCACCCGTAACACCAACGCCAAGGAGGCCCCACGCATGACGGCATCATCGCCCGCCCCCAGCCGCCGCGAGGCACCCGACCGCAACCTCGCACTCGAGCTGGTCCGCGTCACCGAGGCAGGGGCGATGGCCGCGGGCCGCTGGGTCGGCCGTGGCGACAAGGAAGGCGGCGACGGCGCGGCGGTCGACGCCATGCGTCAGCTCGTCAGCTCGGTCTCCATGCAGGGCGTCGTCGTCATCGGTGAGGGCGAGAAGGACGAAGCGCCGATGCTGTACAACGGCGAGGCCGTCGGCGACGGAACCGGTCCCGAGGTCGACTTCGCCGTCGACCCGATCGACGGCACCACGCTGATGTCGAAGGGCTCCCCCGGCGCCATCTCGGTGCTCGCGGTCGCCGAACGCGGCGCCATGTTCGACCCGTCCGCGGTGTTCTACATGCACAAGATCGCCGTCGGCCCCGACGCCGCGGGCTCGATCGACATCACCGCCCCCATCGGCGAGAACATCCGCCGGGTCGCCAAGGCCAAGCAGTCCTCGGTGTCGGACCTGACGGTCTGCATCCTGGACCGCCCCCGCCACGCCGACATCATCCAGCAGACCCGCGACGCGGGCGCGCGCATCCGCCTCATCTCCGACGGTGACGTCGCCGGCGCCATCGCCGCGGCCCGCCCGGAGTCCGGCGTCGACATCCTCGTCGGCATCGGCGGCACGCCCGAGGGCATCATCGCCGCCGCCGCGCTGCGCTGCCTGGGTGGCGAACTGCAGGGCATGCTGGCCCCCAAGGACGACGAGGAGCGCCAGAAGGCGATCGACGCGGGCCATGACCTGGACCGCGTGCTCTCGACCACCGACCTCGTCGCGGGCGAGAACGTCTTCTTCTGCGCCACCGGCGTCACCGACGGCGACCTGCTGCGCGGCGTGCGCTACTTCGGTGGCGGCGCGTCGACCCAGTCGATCGTCATGCGCTCCAAGTCCGGCACGGTCCGCATGATCGACGCCTACCACCGCCTCACCAAGCTCCGCGAATACTCCTCCGTCGACTTCGACGGCGACGACAGCGCCAACCCGCCTCTTCCCTGAGCGGCCGGGGCCGCGGTGTTCGCGGCCCCGAAGGCCCGCGCTCGCGACTCGAGACTGCGCCTGCGGCGTTACGCTTCGAGCCGCGAACGCGGGCCGGCCGCGAACGGCTCGTAAGACTCGCCTGTGGTTGTCACCGGGAATGTATTCCGTGACACGGTGTGGGATTTTCCGCTGACGTGGCAACCCCATTCGCGCTGTTCTCGTCCTAGGGTCGTGCTATGGCTGATGACGACGCGCAGTACCGGATCGAGCACGACACCATGGGTGAGGTCCGGGTTCCCGTGGATGCCCTGTGGCGGGCGCAGACGCAGCGGGCGGTGGAGAACTTCCCGATCAGCGGGCGCGGGCTCGAGCGCGCGCAGATCCGGGCGCTGGGCCTGCTGAAGGCCGCCTGCGCGCAGGTCAACAAAGATCTGGGGCTGCTGGATCCGGTGAAGGCCGACGCGATCGTCGCCGCGGCGAACGAGATCGCGCAGGGCCGCCACGACGACCAGTTCCCGATCGACGTGTTCCAGACCGGCTCGGGCACCAGCTCCAACATGAACGCCAACGAGGTGATCGCCTCGATCGCCGCGCGTGACGGCGTCACCGTGCATCCCAACGACGACGTGAACATGTCGCAGTCGTCCAACGACACCTTCCCCACCGCCACCCATCTGGCCGCCACCGAAGCCGTGATCACCGAACTGGTGCCCGCTCTCGACCACCTGCGCCTGGCTCTGCAGGACAAGGCGACCGAGTGGCGCACCGTGGTGAAGTCCGGCCGCACCCACCTGATGGACGCCGTCCCGGTGACCCTGGGCCAGGAGTTCGGCGGCTACACCCGCCAGATCGCCGCGGGCATCGAACGCGCCATGGCCACCCTGCCGCGCCTGGGCGAGCTGCCGATCGGCGGCACCGCGGTCGGCACCGGGCTCAACGCCCCCGCCGGTTTCGGGGCGAAGGTCGTCGCGGAACTGGTGCGCGCCACCGGCATCGACGCGCTGCGCGAATCCGAGGACCACTTCGAGGCCCAGGCCGCGCGCGACGGCCTGGTGGAGGCTTCCGGTGCGCTGCGCACCATCGCGGTGAGCCTGACCAAGATCGCCAACGACATCCGCTGGATGGGCTCGGGCCCGCTGACCGGCCTGGGCGAACTGCAGCTGCCCGACCTGCAGCCGGGCAGCTCGATCATGCCGGGCAAGGTCAACCCCGTGCTGCCCGAGGCGGTCACCCAGGTGGCGGTGCAGGTGGTGGGCAACGACGCGGCCATCGCCTTCGGTGGGGCGAGTGGCGCCTTCGAGCTCAATGTGTACATCCCGGTGATGGCGCGCAACCTGCTCGAGTCGATCCGCCTGCTGGCCAACGTCTCCCGGCTGTTCGCCGACAAGTGTGTCGTCGGCCTGGTGGCCAACGAGGAACACCTGCGCACGCTGGCCGAGTCCTCGCCCTCGATCGTCACCCCGCTCAACTCCGCGATCGGCTACGAGGAGGCCGCCGCGGTCGCCAAGCAGGCGCTGCGCGAGAAGAAGACGATCCGCCAGACCGTCATCGACCGCGGCCTGGTCCCCGGCAAGCTGACCGAGGCCGAACTCGACGAGCGTCTCGACGTGCTCGCCATGGCCAACGTCGACCGCGAAACGAAGTAGACCCGGCCCGCACCCCCGGCCCCGAGGAGGGGCCGTTCGCGGCCCCTCCTCGGGGCCGCGAACACGCGGCGCCAGCCGCTATTGATACAGCGCGAGTTCTGCGCGGGCCTTTTCGCCCTCTTCGCCCAGGTCGGTGCGGGTGAAGATGTTCCAGCGGCGCAGCAGCGGCGTGAACACCAGCTCCGCCTGCTTCGCGGGATCGTAGATCCCGGCCTCGGCCAGCGCCTCGTCGCTGGAACCGCCGCCGGGCAGTTCCACGTGCGGCACGCGGAAGTCGGCGACCCGGTCGGCGATGGCGCGCACGGCCTGGTCGGGGACCAGATCGAGGGCGGCCGAGACCAGGCCGGCGAAGAACTCGGCCTGCAGCTCGTCGTCGACGGCGATCTTCTCCGCGATCGCGGTGACCACCGGGTTCTCGCCGAGCGCGGCGGTGTTGCGATGACGGATACCCGCGGCGACCTCTTCGAAGGCGCAGGTGGCCAGCACGTCGATCAGGTGCATGGGCGGACGGTTGAAGCCGTCGGTCATGTGCTGCATGCGGGCCCGCTCGAGCGCCACCGGGTCCACCGAGCGCGACACCATCAGGTAGTTGCGGATCAGGATCTCGTGGCGGTTCTCCTCGGCGGTCCAGCGACCCACCCAGCGCCACCAGGGGCCGGTGCGCAGGTGCTTGCCGAGCTCGCGGTGATACGAGGGCAGGTTGTCGGCGACCAGGACACTCACGGTCAGCGCGAGGACGGCGGTGTCGCTGAGCTCGCCCTGCTCCGGGGTCCAGTCGGTGCCGCCGAGGAAGGCGAAGTTGCGCCCGTCCGACCACGGCACGAACTCGTGCGGCTGCCAGCCCTCGGCCGCCTGGATGTGGCGCTCGAGATTGGTTTCCACCACGTCCGAGAGTGCGTCGAGCAGCTCACGATCGGTCAAAGTTTTCTGCACGAGGACAACCTAGTACCTCGGCCACGAGCGCGGGGACGCAAGGGCGAACCCGGTCCCCGCGCTGGGACCGTCCACAGATTATTTCGGTGTGACTGTGATCTGCCCGTCGACCCAGGTGATGGTGCCGCCGGTGAAATCGCTCTGCTTGCCGCCGGCGATGTCCTTCTCGTCGCTGGTCGGGTAGCCCAGCGTGCCGTTGGCGCCGCCGTTGTCCTCCCAGGCCTCGCGGATCTCGCCCCAGACGATGTGGGCGCCGGAGTCGCTGCTCCAGTAGATGGTGCCGCCGTCGAAGTCCTGGTATTCGCCGCCGTTGGGGCCCGATTCCTGGGCTTCCTCCGGCGCGCCCAGCGGGCTGCTCGCCCCGCCCACCGCGACGTACTTCTTGTACACCTCGCCGGAGATGGTGATGTCGCCGTTCGGGGTGGAGATGGTGGTCGACTCCCCCGCCGCGGCGGTGCCCGAGGTGGTGGCCATCCCGGAGGTGGTCTCGGTGCCCTCGCCGGTGGTGGTGCCCCCGGCCCCGGTTGTGGTGGTCGAGCCGCCGCCGATCATCGAGGTGACCGAGGCCATCGTGTCGTTTTCGTTGTCCTTGTTGTCGTCGCTGCAGCCGGTGGCCAGCAGCAGACCGGCCGCGGCGAGCACCGCGGCCCCTCCAGCGGCAGAACGTCGAGCGATGCGGTTCATATCCATCCTCTCGCGAGTGGCCCCCCGGGGGCACGCCCCCGGACGGAGCCTGGCCGACATCCGCAACGGCCCGGCAGAACTGTGTTCGCCGAGCCGTTGCTGGATTGGTGTCTTCGCGGATATTACCCACCATTCGGCGTTTTAACGCCTGATCGGACCGCCGACGCGGACCGATTGCCGACAGTTACGCGTTGGGGCCGTATTCCTCCAGCATCTCGGTCACCAGGGCGGCGATCGGCGAGCGTTCGCTGCGGGTGAGGGTGATGTGAGCGAACAGCGGATGACCCTTGAGCTTCTCGATCACCGCCGCCACGCCGTCGTGCCTGCCGACGCGCAGATTGTCGCGCTGGGCGACATCGTGGGTGAGCACCACCCGCGAGCCGGTGCCCAGCCTGCTCAGCACCGTCAGCAGGACATTGCGTTCCAGCGACTGCGCCTCGTCGACGATCACGAACGAATCGTGCAGCGACCGGCCGCGGATGTGGGTCAGCGGCAGCACCTCGAGCATGTCGCGGCTGAGCACCTCCTCCATGACCTCCCGGCTGGCCAGCCCGTCGAGGGTGTCGAAGACGGCCTGCGCCCACGGCCCCATCTTCTCGCTCTCCGACCCCGGCAGGTAGCCCAGCTCCTGCCCGCCCACCGCGTAGAGCGGCCGGAACACGACCACCTTGCGCTGGGTCCGGCGTTCGAGCACGGCCTCGAGACCGGCCGTGAGCGCCAGCGCCGACTTGCCGGTGCCCGCGCGCCCACCCATCGACACGATGCCGATGCTCTCGTCGAGCAGCAGATCCAGCGCGATGCGCTGCTCGGCCGAGCGTCCGTGCAGGCCGAAGGCCTCGCGTTCGCGGACCAGCTGCACCCGCTTGTCGGCGGTGACCCGGCCCAGCGCGCTGGAGCTGCTGCCGAGCAACCGGATTCCGGTGTGGCAGGGCAGTTCCCGCGCCTCGTCGAGGTCGATCACCGATTCGGCGTAGAGCTGGTCGATCCGGTTGCCCGCGACGTCGAGTTCGACCATCCCGCTCCAGCCGGAGGTCACCACGTCCTGGGCGTGGTACTCGTCGGCGGCCAGGCCGACCGCGCTGGCCTTGACCCGCAGCGGGATGTCCTTGGACACCAGCATCACGGTCTCGCCCTCGGCGGCGATGTTCAGCGCGCAGGCCAGGATGCGGGAATCGTTGGTGTCGGAACGGAATCCGGCGGGCAGCACCGACGGATCGGTGTGGTTGAGTTCCACCTGGATGGTGCCGCCCTCGGTGCCGATGGGCAGCGGCTGGTCGAGCCTGCCGTGCTGGACGCGCAGGTCGTCGAGCATGCGCAGCGCCTCGCGGGCGAACCAGCCGAGCTCGTGGTGGTGCCGCTTGGCCTCGAGCTCGCTGATGACCACCAGCGGCAGCACCACCCGGTGTTCCCCGAAGCGCGTCACCGCCCAGGGATCCGACAGCAGGACAGAGGTATCGACGACGAAAGTCTTGCGACCGGAACGCGAGGGGCGCTCCCCCTTCTTCGAGTGCGTGGAGTTCGAGGCCGTGTGCATCGCGGGGCCGGATACGGAGCGTGCAGCAGTCACGGTGGGCTCCTTAGGTGTTCACGCGGCACCGCGTGAACGATCTCGCTGGACCGGTCCGTCCTGGTGGGCTGCCGACGCGCTGGTCAGCCGCCACGAGGGCCGGGTGCCGGCCCTCTCGCACTGAATAGCTCAGTCACGGTCAGGACCTCCCGTACGAGTCACACCGATGCAACCCGCACCACCGACGCTACCGCCGAACGCGCGGCAGCGCTGGCAGACAGCCGGACGCGTCGGTGAATTTGTCGTTAACCAGCACCGACGCAGCAGATCCCGGCACAGGCGTGTCGCCGCGCGCTAGAGTCGGTGGCATGGCCGATGACCAGGATCTGGAGAAGCTGTCGTCCAAGGAACTGCACGATCGCGCGGTGAAGACCGCCGTGCGGCACGGCGACGTGAAATTCCTGTGGGATCTGCTCAAAGCCATCCCGGCGGCGCAGGCCGAGGCGGGCGAGCTCGGCGAGAGCGAGGCCGACATCAAGTACGTGCTGCCCATGCTCGACGACTACGTGCACGCCGGCGACGGCAAACTCGCCGACGTCCTACGCCCCACCTACCTGGACTACCTGCGCAAACACGCCTGATCAGCGGCGGCGCACCGCGTTGAGCAGGCCGTCCTTGGTGCCGCGCAGCAGATCGCCCCAGCCGAAGTGGTCGTCCCACAGCACGATTCGGCCCTCGCGCAGCTCGAAGTTGCCCGACACCGGAAAAGCGATACGCACGGGACCGCCGCGCAGGTAGTCGGTGCGTTCGGTGACGACCAGGCCGTTGGCGTTCTGCGCGATGTAGTGGATCTGGGCCGCGAAGCCCAGGTGCTTGCGCCCGAGCCCCTTCAGGATCGGGGCGACCCGTCCGATCCCGCGAACATCGGGCAGCCCGGTGTTCTTCCACACGATCTCGGGGTGCACCAGTTCCAGCGCTTCGGGCACGGCGCTCAGTTCGAGCGCGGCGAAGAACTCGCGCACCACCGTGACAGCGCTCTCCGGCAGCTCGGGCTCGTCGGTCATGATGCGAGCCTAGGACGTTCGCGGCTCCCGGACCAGACTTCGGCGCTACCGATCGGCGCGCTGCGCGATGAGCACCGCCAGCCCGTCGAGGATGCGCTCGATGCCGTAGTCGAACGCGTCGCCGTGCCCGGCCACGGCCTCGGCGGCGAAGGCCGCGCTGACCGTGGGGAACCGGTCGCCCGCCGCGGTCATCATGGCGGCGAACTGCTCGGCGAACTCGGTCTCCGCGTCGGCGTCGCGCACCGAGGCCACCTGCTGGGCGAGGCTGCGGGCGTGGCCGTTGATCAGCACGATGGTGTCGAGCTGTTCGGCGGGAGCCAGCCCGGTGTCGGCCAGCGCGAGCAGGGCGGCCTCGGTCCAGCCCATCTCGTTGGGGCCGATCGGGCGGATGCCGAGGGTGAGTTCGATGGCCCAGGGGTGGGCGCGGTAGCGGGCGAAGATGGCTTCGGCCCAGGTCCGCAGGCCGCCGCGCCAGCCGGGTGAGCCGAGCGTGGGCGGCGCGCCGAGGGCGGTGTCCACCATCAGCGCGGTGAGCTGTTCCTTGCCCGGCACATAGCGGTACAGCGACATCTTCGTGAAGCCGAGCCGTTCGGCGAGCCGCTGCATCGACAGCGCGGTCAGTCCTTCGGCGTCGGCGAGCGCGATCGCCTCGGCGACGATCCCGTCGAGGGTCAGCGCGGGTTTGGGCCCGCGTTTGGGGCGCTGCGGGGCGCCCCAGAGCAGGTCGACGGTGGTCGGCGACGGCATGGCTCATCCTCTCGAGATTCCGGGTTGACGCGGAACTGTGTCTACCATACTCTTAATCGTGTCCACCGGATACTGATTACTCCGGACGCAGATTATTCCGAGGAGCACACCATGCGCGACCAGACCGTTCTCGTCTCCGGCGCCAGCATCGCAGGCCCCGCCCTGGCCTACTGGCTGCACCGCTACGGCTTCACCGTCACCGTCGTCGAGCGGGCACCCGCGCTGCGTCCGGGCGGTCAGGCCGTCGACTTCAAGGGCCGCACCCATCTGACCGTGCTCGAACGCATGGGCGTCCTCGACGACGTGCGCGCCCGCCGCACCGGCACCACCGACCTCGTCTTCGTCGACGACGACGGCCGCGAACTCGGCGTGATGAACGGCGAATTCACCGGCGGCGATCTGGAGATCCTGCGCGGCGACCTGGCCGAGGTCATCTACGACCGGACCGCCGACGAGGTGGAATACCTCTTCGGCGACACCGTCACCGCCCTGCGCGACACCGCCGAGGGCGTGCACGTGGAGTTCGAGAACGCCGCGCCGCGCACCTTCGACCTGGTCCTTGGCGCCGACGGCATCCACTCCCGGGTGCGGTCGCTGGCCTTCGGCCCCGAAGCGGACTTCGTCACCCACCTCGGCCACTACTACTGCGTCGCGGGCGCGAGCCGCTGGAGCGATGCCGCCACCCCGCGCGAACGGGCCAGCGGTTACGCCCACAACACGCCCGGCCGCCTCGCCATCGACGGCGGCGCCAAGGCGCAGCAGATGTACATGTTCGCCTCGCCCGAACTCGACTACCCGCGCAACGACGCCGCCGCCCAGCGCGCGATCATCGAGCGGACCTTCGCCGGGATGGGCTGGCACACTCCCCGCATGCTCGCCGACCTGGCTGAATTCGACGACATCTTCCTCGACTCGATCAGCCAGGTCCGGATGAACGGCCAGTACACCCGCGGCCGCGTCGCCCTGGTCGGCGACGCCGCCTACGGCAACACCCTGGCCGGCTTCGGCACCGGCCTGGCCATCGTCGGCGCCTATGTGCTGGCGGGCGAACTCGCCACCGCCGAGGGCGACCACGTCGCCGCCTTCGCCGCCTACGACCGCATCATGCGCCGCTACGCCAAGATCGCGGGCAACAGCAACACGGGCCGCTTCCTCGCCCCGAAGACCGCCCTGGGCATCAGGGCCCGCAACTGGTTCCTGGGCTCGCGCCTGTTCGGCCTCATGCTGAAATACGGCGACAACGCCGCCAACGACATCGACCTCGTCGACTACCCGTCCCTACTCGCCGCGCGCGCTTGACTTGGAGTGCACTCCAACTCATAGGCTCGGAGCATGAGCATTCGCCTCGGATATCAGATGCCCACCTTCAGCAACACCGCGTCGGTGCGGGAGTTGTTTCCGACCGTGATCGCGCAGGCCAGGGCGGCGGAGGCGGCGGGGTTCGACGCCGCGTTCGTCATGGACCACTTCTATCAACTGCCGCTGCTCGGCGCGCCGGACGAGCCGATGCTGGAGGCGTACTCGGCGCTGTCCGGGCTGGCGACGGCGACCGAGCGAATCCAGTTGTCGGCCTTGGTCACCGGCAACACCTACCGCAATCCGGCACTGCTGGCCAAGACCGTCAGCACCCTCGATGTGGTGAGCGGCGGGCGCGCGGTGCTCGGCATCGGGGCGGGCTGGTTCGAGCTCGAGCACCAGCAGTACGGCTTCGAATTCGGCACCTTCACCGAACGTTTCGAGCGGCTCGACGAAGCACTCCAGATCATCACACCCATGCTGCGCGGTGAGCGACCCACCTTCACCGGCAAGTGGTATCGCACGGAGAACGCCATCAACGAGCCGCGCATCCGCGACGACCTGCCGATCCTGCTCGGTGGCGGTGGCGAGAAGAAGACCTTCCGGCTGGCCGCGCAGTTCGCCGACCACCTCAACATCATCTGCAACGCCTCCGAACTGCCCGGCAAGGTCGAGGCACTGCACCAGCGCTGCGCCGAGGCGAACCGCGACCCCGCCACCCTCGACACCAGCTTCCTGGCCTTCGTCATCGTCGACTCCGACGGCGACCGCGCCCGCAAAATCCAGGCCGACATCCTCGCCCGCCAGGGCATCGACCTGTCCACCCTCACCGAAGCCGAACGCCGCACCACCATCGCCGACCGCCAATTCGCCGGCACCCCCGACGAAGTCGCCGAACAGATCCAGACCCGAGTCCTCGACCACGGCATCGACGGCGTCATCGTCAACATGGTCGCCAACGGCCACGAACCCGGCACCCTCGACCTGGCAGGCCAGGCCCTCAAGCCCCTGGTGGCCTGACCGGCCCGCGCCCGTGACGCCCCGCGAGGTACCGGCTCGCTGGGCGTCACGGCGCGGCAAGAGCCCGGCCTTATGGCTTTCGACCACGCGATTTCTGACGACGAGATTCACAGCGCGGTGCACACCGCCATCATGGACTAAGTCGGACTAAGTCACGTAGAGTGAAGGGATGGCGACTGTCAACATCCACGAAGCGAAGACACACCTTTCGCGACTACTCGAGCGAGTGTCCAAAGGTGAGCGGATCGTGATTTCCAAGGCGGGTCAACCTATCGCCGATCTCGTGCCGCATCGCAGCGCGCCGGTCACGATCGGTGGATTGAAGGGCAGACTCGCTTACAGCGACGCGGATTTCGACGTCGATCCCGACATCCAGCGGATGTTCTACGGAGACGACGCCGATGCTTCTTCTTGACAGCCAAACCGCGCTCTGGACATTGGATGACAACCCACGCTTGGGCGAGCTCGCCCGGCGATCGATCACCTCGACCACCGAGGTCTACGTCTCCGCCGCGACGGTGTGGGAGCTGACGATCAAGTCGATGCTGGGCAAACTCGTCATCCCCACCGCGTTCACGGAGCTCCTGACCGCCCAGGGCTTGAGCGTTCTGGACGTCACCAGCGAACACGCGGAGGGCCTGGGGGAGTTCCCGGAGCTGGCCAAACACGATCCCTTCGACCGTTTGATCGTCTCCCAAGCCCGCTGTGAAGGCTTGCGGCTACTCACCGCCGACCACGTCCTGCTCGATTTGAACCGCGACTTCATCACCGACTCGAGGACGTAGTCCACACCAGTGATGCCGCGTTCAGTGGCGCATGGAGCAGCCACCAGCCCTCCGAGGATCGATCCGGGCCAGCTGGTCGTCGATATCCTCACGCTCGATGACCCGATCGAAATGTGCCTGAAGGTTTGAGATCATGGGCGTGAGCCCTGGACGCGTCTCTCAGATCGAACGAGGTGAGGTCGCCACCGAACGACTAGCAGGCAATCTGCCGGCGAGGAATGATCCGGGCAAGCTCGGCGCTGATGTTCTCACGCTCCCGAACCAGGTCGAAGTGTGTCTGGAGGTTGATCCAGAACTCCGGTGTGGTTCCGAGGTACTTGGCCAGCAGCAGCGCGGTGCGCGGCGTCACCGCCCGCTGGCCGTGAACGATCTGATTGATCCGACGCGGGGGAACGCCCAGAGCTCGCGCGAGGGCGTTCTGGCTGATGCCCAACGGCTCCATGAACTCTTCGGCGAGTACCTCGCCGGGAGAAGTCGGGGGCAGCGGAGTTGTCGTGGCCATTGACCCTCCCTTTCAGTGATAGTCGACGATCTCTACGTCACGCGGCCCAGCCGATTCCCAGACGAAGCAGATCCGCCATTGGTCGTTGATCCGGATGCTGTGCTGACCCTCGCGGTCACCTTTGAGCTTCTCCAGCCGATTGGCCGGTGGCGCGCGAAGGTCATCCAACTGCGTTGCGGCGTGCAGCATCGTCAACTTCCTCAACGCCACCTTTTGAACACTGCCAAGTTTGGGCGCTGATCTCTCGGTCCATAGCTTCTGAGCCTCCTTGCCCCTGAGCGACTGGATCACTACGCAACTATAACGCATTGCGTCATAGTGGGAGGAATTTGTGTCCAGGCCGTTGCCTGGAGACGCGTCGGCCCCCGCCTGATCGAATCAGGCAGGGGCCGATGAAGAATGACTCTGGGATCAGCCGAGGAGGCGCCAGTCTTCGAGGCCCTGGTACAGCGGGACACTCTGGGCGAGCTTGGAGACCCGACCACGCAGCGAATCCACATCCGCCGTGCCGGCGAGGGCGGCGGCGATGATGTCGGCGACCTCGGTGAATTCGGTGTCGCCGAAGCCGCGGGTGGCCAGGGCGGCGGTGCCGATGCGCAGGCCGGAGGTGACCATCGGGGGGCGCGGGTCGAAGGGGACCGCGTTGCGGTTGACGGTGATGCCGACCTCGTGCAGGAGGTCTTCGGCCTGCTGGCCGTCGAGTTCGGAGTTGCGCAGGTCGACCAGGACCAGGTGCACGTCGGTGCCGCCGGTAAGCACCGAGATGCCCTTGTCCTTGACATCGGCGCCGGTCAGGCGCTCGGCCAGGATCCGCGAACCCGACAGCGTGCGCTGCTGACGATCCTTGAACTCCTCCGACGCGGCGATCTTGAACGCCGCCGCCTTCGCCGCGATCACATGCATGAGCGGGCCACCCTGCTGACCCGGGAACACCGCCGAGTTCAGCTTCTTCGCGAACTCCTGCTTGGCCAGAATCAACCCCGAACGCGGACCACCGAGGGTCTTGTGCACGGTCGAGGACACCACATCGGCATACGGCACCGGCGAGGGGTGCAGACCCGCGGCGACCAGACCGGCGAAGTGCGCCATGTCGACCCACAGGTAGGCACCGACCTCGTCGGCGATCTCACGGAACTTCGCGAAGTCCTGGTGACGCGGGTAGGCCGACCAACCGGCCACGATCACCTTCGGCTTCGACTTCAGGGCGATGTCACGCACCTCGTCCATGTCGATACGGTGATCTTCCTTAGACACCCCGTAGGAGTGGACGTCGTAGAGCTTGCCGGAGAAGTTCAGGCGCATGCCGTGGGTGAGGTGGCCACCGTGCGCGAGGTCGAGGCCGAGCAGGGTCTCGCCGGGGTTCATCAACGCCATCAACACCGCCGCGTTGGCCTGGGCCCCCGAATGCGGCTGGACATTGGCGAACTCGGCACCGAACAGTTCCTTGGCCCGATCACGAGCCAGCGTCTCGACCACGTCCACGGCTTCGCAGCCACCGTAGTAGCGGCGGCCGGGGTAGCCCTCGGCGTACTTGTTGGTCAACACGGAACCCTGCGCCTGCAGGACCGCGCGGGGCACGAAGTTCTCCGAAGCGATCATCTCGAGGGTGTCGCGCTCGCGGGCGAGCTCGCCCGCCATCGCGGCGGCCAACTCGGGATCGAGCTCACCGAGAGACTGGGTATTCACCGAAGCGGTCGTCTGCGTCACGACCCTCAGTCTATGGCCCGCGCGCGGGCACCCGAGCACGGGGATAGCGCAACCCCGGCCCGCGCGCGAGTCGGGAGATGCAGGTCACACCCCCGCGACGCGGTCAGGCGGGTGCGCCCATCCGCCGGATCGCGCCCGGGGTGAGCGGCTCGTCGAGCAGGCGGCCGAACCGCTCGACGCGGTCCTGCGCGTCGGCGGCGTCGTCGAGCCAGCCGCCGAGCAACCGGTACCCCTCGACATAGGTGCTGATGTAGGCGCGCCACAGCGGCGAGGACAGGAACCGCAGCGCCTGACGCGCCCGCTCGGGGGTGGCCAGGCTCCAGCGCTGCAGGAACGCCGCCACCTCGTCCTCGCCACGGTGCTGATCGTGCAGCAGCAGCGCGGCGTCCTGGCGCACGCCGAGCAGTTTCGCCGAGGCGGTGGCGAAGCGCTCGGCGCGTTCGCCGTCGAAGCGCAGGCCCAGATCGGCGTAGATCTCCTGCGCCCAGGTACCCCAGCCGGGCCCGATGATCGACTGCAACGCCAGATCGGCCAGCCCCTCGGCCATCAGGCACTGCGGGGTGTTCACCAGGAACAGCGTCTGCTCCTCCTCGCCCGCCGCGACCAGCCCGGCCTCCTTACGGCAGTGCTCGGTGTGATGGCCCGGGTACGCCTCGTGGGCGATCAGCGCGGGCAGGTGGGCCATGTGCTGTTTGAGGTCGGAGTTGATGGCGACCTTGGAGTGGAAATTGCCCAGGTAGTAGTTGAAACCCGACCACGGCTTGTCGCCGACCACCTCGTAGGTGACGGTCTCGTGCTCGGGCAGCGGGTAGCGCTCGCGCACCCGCTCACGCAGGGCGCTGGAGAACGCCTCGACGCAGGTGGCCAGCTTCTCCGGCGGGATCTCGTCGCCGCGCCGGTAGGCGGACACACGCTCGGCCAGCGAGCCATCGCCGCCGATGACCTCGTCCATCAGGCGGTGCGCCTCGCGGTAGTCGTCGGGGTCGCCGGGGGCGATGTCGACGTCGAAGTAGGCGCGCACCTCGTCGACGAAGCCGATCCGCTCGCCGGCGAACTTGCGCGCCGAGCACTCCATCGCCACCAGGTGCGCGTCGAGGAACTCGGTGCGCCGCGCCGAGAGCCCGGCCTCGGGCAGGGCCGCGCGCAGCTCGACGGCGCGGCGGATCAGCTCGGCGGGTTCCGGGGCGGGCGCGTTCTCGCTGTCGCGGCGCAGCTGCGGGTCGCCGGTGTAGGCGTCGACGAAGCCGTCCTCGAGCCGGTCGAAAGCCAGTCCGAGCCGCAGGTATTCAGTGACGAGTGGAAATGACCCCATACGCGACGACCTTACGGGGTGAATCGGAAAAGCGGGCCCTACCTCGGTGTTGTTACTCGTTACCGACCAGTAGCCAAACCCCCTGTTGCGCACGGATGGCTGATACGGAGCACAATCGCGCTATGCGGTCAGAGTTATCCCGGATCTCACCCGACGGGCAGCCCAGCTGTGCGGACGCGCCCGGACGGAGCGTCGGGTAGGTGGCACGGATCAGCGAGCCGAGCCCGTATGTGGAGTTCGACCGGAAGCAGTGGCGCACCCTGCGCAAGTCGACTCCCCTGGTCCTGACCGAGGAGGAACTGACCGGCCTACGCGGTCTCGGTGAGCAGATCGATCTGGAGGAAGTGGCCGAGGTCTACCTGCCGCTGGCCCGGTTGATCCACCTGCAGGTCGCGGCCCGCCAGCGGCTGTTCGCGGCGACGGCGACCTTCCTCGGGGAGAAGCACCCCGACAAGCAGGTGCCGTTCGTGATCGGGGTGGCGGGCAGTGTGGCGGTCGGCAAGTCGACCACCGCGCGCGTGCTGCAGGCGCTGCTGGCCCGCTGGGATCACCACCCGCGCGTCGACCTGGTGACCACCGACGGATTCCTCTATCCCACCGCCGAACTCACCCGCCGGGGCATCATGCACCGCAAGGGTTTCCCGGAGAGCTACGACCGGCGCAAGCTGCTGCGCTTCGTCACCGAGGTGAAGTCGGGCGCGGAAGTGGCCTGCGCGCCGGTGTATTCGCACGTCTCCTACGACATCGTGCCCGACGAACAGCACTGTGTGCGCCAGCCCGACATCCTCATCGTCGAGGGTCTCAATGTGCTGCAGACCGGCCCGCGGCTGATGGTCTCGGACCTGTTCGACTTCTCCATCTACGTCGACGCGCGCATCGAGGACATCGAGAACTGGTACGTGCAGCGCTTTCTCGCGCTGCGCAAGACCGGCTTCGCCGACCCCGACGCGCACTTCCACCACTACGCCGGATTCAGCGACGAACAGGCGACCGCCGCGGCGCGCGACATCTGGCACTCCACCAACCGCCCCAACCTGGTGGACAACATCCTGCCGACGCGTCCGCGCGCGACCCTGGTGCTGCGCAAGGACTCCGACCACACCATCAACCGGCTGCGCCTGCGCAAGCTCTGAGCGCGCGGCCGGGCACGCACGCCCGCGCCCGGCTCGACGTCGGCACAGCGCGGCGGGGCGGACCCGCTAGGCGGTCGGCGCGCCCAGCGAGACCACCTGCGTCGCCAGCTCCGACCGCGCGCCCCCGCGCTGCACGACCAGCACCCCGCGCGGGGTGTCGCGCGCGTCGGTCGGGTCACCGGCGACGACCTCGATGATCGCCTCCTGATCGCGCGGGAGCATGTCGACGACCGGGTACTCGCCGACCGGCGCCCAGCCCTGCGCGGCCGACTGCAACCGGTCGACGGTGCCGGGCGCGCCAGGCACGTCGGCCCACTTGCGGGTGGCGACGGTGATGGTGTCGCCCGCGTCCCAGCGCGGGGAGTAGGCCGAGGAGCAGTCGCCGGGCAGCTCCGGCAGGTCCTGCACCTCGTTGGTGGTGACGTCGATGGTCGCGACGTGGCCGATGCCGCAGGAGGCGCTGCGCGCGGTGGTGCCCGCCAGCACGAAGGTGTGCCCGTCGGGTCCCGCGGCGGCGGCCAGGCCCGCGTCGATCCCGGGGACGCGGCCCAGCGGCAGGATGGCGTCGGCGCCGATCGCGTACAGGTGGCTCTTCTCCCACCACAGCCCGCGCGACTCGACCCGGGCCACGAGCAGGTAGTCGTCGGTGGCGGCGACCAGCCGGGCCCCGTCCCACGACCCGCCCGACAGCGGGCTCGGCGAGGACGGCAGCTCCACCTCGCGTTCGGGCGCGGCGGGGGTGGTGTCGGCCAGGTCCATGCTCATCACCTGGCCCGGGTCGCGCCACCAGCCGATCACCGAGCCGCGCAGGGCGGCCGCGTCGGTGCAGTCGCACTCGATGCGCGAGACCGAACCGTCGCGCACGCCCACCGCCACCAGGGTCTTGCTGGTGGTCTCCACGGCGAAGGCGTACTGGCCGTCGCGGGTGAAGCCGACCGCGGCCGAGGAATAGCCGAAGCCGCCGGGGGCGCGCAGGGTGTCGGCCCCGCGGACGACCACCAGCTCACCGGGCGTGCGATAGGCGAACACCGGCCCCTCGGCCGCCTGTTCCTCGGCGGGTGTCAGGCGCGGCGGCGCCGGGTCCTCGGCGGTCCCGCACCCCGCCACCAGCGCGACAGCGCTCGACACCGCACCGAACACCGCCAGGCGCCAGCCCACCCCTGCCTTGGTCGTCCTTGCCACCGTTCACCCCTCGCTCGCGTCGTCGGGCCCGCTTTCTCGCGGCAGCCTAGCCCGCGCGCGGCCGGGATCAGGGCTACTCGGCTACAACTTCCAGGCCGCGTCGAGCCTGGTCGCCACATCGATATTGCGCACCGCGGCGATCTCGGGTTTCCGGATCTCCTGGGCGATGTAGCGGGCGACGAAGCGACGGATCTCGTGATCGACGCTGGCCAGCACCCGCAGCAACTGCCCGCGCTTGGTGGCGCTGGCGACATTGACGCGCACGTCCCCCGGTCGCGGTTCGGCGATGTCGATGACCACCCGCAGCGGGTCGGCGGTGCGCGCGGTCAGGTGCAGGTGCACTGTGCCGTCGACGCGGAAGCGGGACCGGTCCACCGCGAGGTCGACCACCAGGTCCACATGCAGCGGGATGGTGAGTTCGAAGGAGATGTGGGCGTCGATGAAGCGCAGGATGCGCGGCCTGCCCAGTTCCACCTGCGCGGTGACCTTGGCCAGGCGACCGGGCCCCACCCCGATCGGGCCGAAATCGAAAGCGGCGCCGGTGAGTTCACCGAACGCGTCGGCGATGCGCTGCTCGGAGACGGCGTATTCCAGGAAACGCCTACCGAATTCCTCATAGCTGATGTAAGAAGGCTGTTCGGGCTGCACTGACCGCAGAGTACGCGACCCCTACGACATCAGACGCCGAAACGACGGTGCCGCGCGGCGTAATCCCGTAGGGCGCGCAGGAAGTCGACGCGCCGGAACTCCGGCCAGTACGCCTCGGTGAACCAGATCTCCGAATAGGCGCTCTGCCACAACAGGAATCCCGAAAGCCGCTGCTCACCAGAGGTTCTGATGACCAGATCCGGGTCGGGCTGCCCGGAGGTGTAGAGGTTCTGGCCGATCGCGTCGACGGTGATCGCCTGCACCAGGTCCTCCCCCGACTCGCCTGCGGCGATCTCGCCGCGCACCAGCGAGCGCACCGCGTCGGTGATCTCCTGCCTGCCGCCGTAGCCGACCGCGACGTTCACGTGCACGCCGTCGCGACCGCTCGTGCGTTCGGCGGCCACCCGCAGCCGCTTGGCGATCAGCTCGGGGAACCCGCCGAGCGAACCGACGATGCGCACGCTCCAGTTCTGCTCCGGCGCCGACAGTTCCTCGACCACATCGGTGATCACCTCGAACAGGGTCTCGAGCTCGTCGGGATCGCGGCGCAGGTTCTCGGTGGACAGCAGATACACGGTGACCATCTCGATGCCCTGATCGGCACACCAGCCCACCAGCTCGGCGATCTTGAGCGCACCGACGCGGTGGCCGTGGCTGACATCGGTGAACCCGTTCTCGCGGGCCCAGCGGCGATTGCCGTCGCACATCACGGCGACGTGGCGGGGATGCTGCTTGCCGGCCAGCTGCTTGGACAGTCTGGCTTCGTAGATGCGATAGGGCAGTCCACGTAACCGGCCGAGTAACTCCACATCCCGCACCCTACGCCTGGCCCGCCGACGCACCGCGGACCCGCCGGACCGGGTGTGGTGGTTGGCACGTTTGTGGTGGTGACGCCGGTTTCTGCCGTACCGTGGCGGCGTAACTTACGGTTCCGTAGGTTTTGGCTTCGGGAGGTCCTTGTGGAGGGTGTGCAGGTTTCCGGTGTGCCCGTCGCGCTGGTGAAACCGCGGTTCCGTGGCTGGATCCACACCTGGGCGGTGGGCATCGCCGCCGTGGCCGTCGCGGTGCTGGTGACCTTCGGGTTCGGGGTGTCGGCGACGGCGGGCTGGTCGACGCTGGTGTACGGGGTGTCGGTGTGCGCGCTGTTCGGGATCAGCGCGGTGTATCACCGGGTGACCTGGAACAGCGTGCGGGCCAGGGTGCGGATGAAACGCGCCGATCACTCGATGATCTTCCTGTTCATCGCGGGCAGCTACACCCCGTTCGCGCTGCTCGGCCTGCCGGGGCCGACCGGGCGCACACTGCTGGCCGTGGTCTGGGCCGGGGCGCTGGCCGGGGTCGCGCTGAAACTGCTGTGGCCGACCGCGCCCCGCTGGGTGGGGGTGCCGCTGTATCTGCTGCTTGGCTGGGCGATCGTGCCGGTCGCGCCGGAACTGCTGCGCAATGTCGGCGTGCTGCCGCTGGTGCTGCTCGCGATCGGCGGCGTCATCTACAGCGTGGGGGCCGTGCTCTACGCGACGAAGTGGCCCAATCCGTGGCCGGACTTCGGGCATCACGAGTTCTTCCACGCCGCGACAGTGCTCGCGGCGGTGTGTCATTACCTGGCCATCTGGCTGGTCGTCCTGGGCTGAATCGGCGCGTGCGCGCGTCCCCCGCCCGCGCGCCTTCTATGCTGGACAGTCGTGTCACCCGTCAGCGCAGCTCGCGAGGCCAGGGCGTCCGCGGGCGCCACGCTGGGTCGCGTGTTCGAACGGCTGGTCCGCTGGGCGTTGCAGTCCTATGTGGGGCTGGCCCTTGTCGTCATCACGGCCAATATGGTCGGCCTCGCGGCCATCTTCCTGATCTCCTGGGCGGGCGGTGTCTTCACCCGCGTCGGCGAGGACTGGCACGGCGCCGCGGTGGCGATCATGATCTACCCGGCCGTCGCGCTCACCGCGGGCGTCGCGATCGCGCTCTGGGACCGGCGCCGCTACCTGCGCTGGCTCGACGACGGCCGCAAACCCACCCCCGACGAAGCGCGCGCCCTGGTGCGGCTGCCCGCGGCCATCACCGTGCGCGCCATCGCGCTGTGGACACCGGGCATCCTGCTCACGGTCTACCTGGTCGACCACTACACCGACTATCACAATGTCCCGGTGCTGCTGTCGGGCTTCGCGCTCGGCGCGCTGGAGGCCGCGGGTGTGGGCTATCTGATCCTGGACCGGCTGATCCGGCCCGCGGTGCCGATCGTGGCCGCGGTGCTCGGACCGACCGTGCACCCCACCTCGACCGTGCTGGTGCGGGTACTGGTCACCTGGGCGGTCTCGGGCGCGCTGCCCGGGCTGATCATCATCGTCGTCCTCAGCGACCGGTCCAGTCCCGCCTCGGACCGGGTGCGGGCCGCCTGGCTGTTCTCGATCGTGGCGCTGCTGGTCGGCGCGCTGGCGACCGGCCTGCTCGCGCGCTCGGTGGCCACGCCGATGCGCGCGATGTACCGGGCGCTGGACCGGATCACCCGCGGCGAACTCGACGTGCGGGTGCCGGTGGGCAGCACCAGCGAGATCGGGCGGCTGGAACATTCGGTCAACGAGCTGGCGTCGACGCTGCGCGACCAGATGCACACCGAGGACGTCTTCGGCAGGCACGTCGGTTCCACGGTGGCCGAACGCGCGCTGGCGGGCAGCACCGATCTCACCGGTGACGTGCGAATCGTCTCGGCGCTGTTCGTCGATGTGACGGGCTCGGTGCAACTGTCGGCGGAGATGGCGCCGGTGGAGTTCGTGCACAAACTCAACCGGCTGCTGGCCACCGTCGTGGCGGCCACCGAGGACAACGGTGGCCTGGTCAACAAGTTCGCCGGTGACGCCGCCCTGTGCATCTTCGGCGCGCCCTCGGCCCTGCCCGACGACGCCACCCCCGCCCTGCGCGCGGCCCGCCGCATCCGCGACGAGGTGGTCGCCACCGGAGAACTCGACATCGGTATCGGTGTGGCCCGCGGCCAGGTCTTCGCCGGTGACGTGGGCTCCGACACCCGCCTGGAGTTCACCGTCATCGGCGACGCCGTCAACGAGGCCGCCCGCCTCACCACCGTCGCCAAGGAGGCCCCGCGCCGCATCCTCGTCAGCGACGCCCTCCTCCAGGCCGCCACCCCCGCCGAACGCGCCAAATGGAAGCGCTACAAAGACCTCCGCCTGCGCGGCATCCCCGGCCGCACCCGCACCTGGACAGACCTCCCACCGACCCGCTGAGGGCGGACCGGGCGGGCTATCGCTGGAGTGCCGTCGCCAGGTCGGCCGGATCGGTGACGGGCAGGTCGCAGACCGAGCCGCGGCAGACGTAGGCCGCCGGGGTGCCGTTCACCAGCGGACGGTCCGCGAGCAGGGGTGCAGTGTCCGGCGGGGCGGCGAGGACGATCGAGCCACCGGGGGCGGCGGCGCGGGCGGTCGCGAGGAGTTCCGTCGCGGCCGAGGACTTCTCGGTGGCGGCGATGGCGATCTGGATCGGACCGCGCACGGCGGCTTCGGCGACGGCGAGCCAGTGTCCGGCGGTGCGCGGCGCGCGGGCCAGCAGGACGGCACCGCGGGCCAGCGTGTGGTCGGCGAGTTCGCGATACCGCACGGCCGCTTCGGGATCGGCGACGGCGGACGCGGTGAGCAGCGCCTCGGCCAGCACCGAGGTGCCCGAGGGGGTGGCGCCGTCGATCGGATCGCGGGGGCGGGCGACCAGGGTCTCGGCGTCGTCGGCGGTGTCGAACCAGCTGCCGGGGCGCTCGGGGTCGGCGAAGTGGGCGACGGCCGCGTCGAGCACGAGCTGCGCGGCGGCGAGCCAATCCGGTTCGCCCGTCGCCTGATACAGCGCCAGCAGTCCGGTGGCGCACCAGCCGTAGTCCTCGAGCACGCCGGGCGGGGTACCGACGACACCGTCGAGCGAGGCCCGCCGCAGCCGTCCGTCGACGAGGTGCACGTCGAGCAGGAACCGCCCGCAGCGCACCGCAGCGGCCACCCACGACGGTTCCTCCAGTGCCGCACCGGCTTCGGCGAGCGCGGTGATCGCCATCCCGTTCCAGGCGGTGACCACCTTGTCGTCGCGCGCGGGCTGCGGACGTTGCGCGCGCACCCGCGACAACTGCGCGCGCAACCGGTCGAACCGCGCCGACTGCTCGCTGTCGACCGGATCGCTGCGCCGGGTGAGCACGGAGGTGCCCTGCTCGAAGTTGCCCGCCGTGGTGACACCGAAAGCCTCCGCGGCCCAGACCCCGTCGAGCGGACCGAGTTCCCCGATCAGCTCGCTCGGCGTCCACACATAGGTGGCGCCCTCCACGCCCGGACCACCCGGCTCGAGCTGGGTGTCGGCGTCGAGCGCGGAGGCGAATCCACCCTCGGCGGTCCCGAGATCGGCGAGCAGGAACTCCACCGTCTCGCGCGCGACCCGGTGCGGCAGCGACTCCAGCGGTGTGGCGGGCGCGCGGCGCGCGAGGTGCGCGTAGGCGCGCAGCAGCAGCGCGTTGTCGTAGAGCATCTTCTCGAAATGCGGGATCAGCCAGGCGGTGTCGACGGCGTAGCGGGCGAAGCCACCGCGCAGCTGGTCGTAGATGCCGCCGCGCGCCATCGCCTCGGCCGTGCGCTCGACCAGCTCGAACACCGACCGGTCGCCGGTGCGCTCCCAGTGCCGCAGCAGACCTTCCAGCAGGGCCGAGGGCGGAAACTTCGGCGCCCCACCGAATCCGCCGTTCGTCCGGTCCTCGTCGGCGGCAACGGCGAGCACGGCCTTGTCGAGAAGTTCGGGGACGACGGCGAACTCGGCGTCGGGCAGTCCGGTCGCCTGCGCGCGCAGGGCCTCGGTGACCTGGTCGGCGGCCTTGTCCACATCGTCGCGGCGGTTGCGCCAGGTGTCGGTGATGGCGGTGAGCAGCTGGGTGAACGAGGGCATCCCGCCGCGCGGCTGCTTCGGGTAGTAGGTGCCGCAGTAGAAGGGGGCGCCGTCGGGGGTGAGGAAGCAGGTCATCGGCCAGCCGCCCTGCCCGGTCATGGCGACGGTCGCGTTCATGTACACCGCGTCCAGATCGGGCCGCTCCTCGCGGTCGACCTTCACGCAGACGAAATCGGCGTTCATCAGCTCGGCGGTGGCCGGGTCCTCGAACGACTCGTGGGCCATCACGTGGCACCAGTGACACGAGGCGTACCCGATCGACAACAGGATCGGCACGTCGCGCGCCGCCGCCTCGGCCAGCGCGTCGGCATCCCACTCCCGCCAATGCACCGGGTTGTCGGCATGCTGACGCAGATACGGTGAAGTCGCGCTACCCAACCGGTTCACACCGCCAGCCTTCCACACCCGCCCTGGCCGCGGGCACCCCCCCGCGCTCCTCAGCGCAGTGACCGCGGCACCGGCTGCGCCGCGAGCCGGTCGGCGAGGAATTCGGCCATCTGGGCCCGTGCGGTCTTCGCCTGCCGGACCAGCCCCGGCAGCGTGATGAAGGCGTGCGGGGCGCCCGGGTGTTCGCGGAGCAGGGCGGGGGTGCCCGCGGCCTGGAGCCGCTGCGCGTAGCGGCGGCCGTGGTCGGCCAGGGGGTCGACGGTCGGGACCAGGACCAGGGCCGGGGCCAGGTCGCGCAGGTCGGCGTGGATCGGCGAGACGGCGGCCGGGTCGGCGCCCGGGGGAAGGGCCAGTCGCTGGAAGTAGCGCAGGCGGGCGAGGGTCAGCATCGGGCTGTCGCCGGGGTCGGTCATCGAGGGGTAGTCGAGCATCGACGCGGTCGGGTCGACGGCCGGGTTGACCAGGATCTGGGCGCGCACCGCCAGACCCGCGTCCCTGGCCCGGATCGCGGTCACGGCCGCGATGAGCCCACCGCAGCTCTCGCCCGCGACGGCGACACGCGCCGGGTCGATCCCCCAGTCCGCGGCGTCGGCGACCACGTGGCGCAGCACATCCCAGCCGTCGTCGACGGCCGCCGACAGCGGGGTGTCCGGCGCCAGCAGCCGATGCTCGACCGAGACGACGACGGCGGGCAGCCGGGCGGCGAAATGACTGTTCGCCCAATCGCATTGCGCCGCGGTGCCCATGTAACCGCCACCGTGGACGTGCACCACGAGCGGCAGCGCCTCCCCTGCCGGATGCCTTGGCCGGTGGACGCGCACCGGGATCACCCGATCCGGCAGGGCCACCTCCTGCCAGGTGATCGTGGCGCCGCGATCCGGGAACCCGGCGATCAGCCCGGCCGGCCGGGACGACGCCGTGCGATTCACGGCCGCGCCGAAAGCGGCCAGTTCCTGCGCCGTCAGCGTCTCCCAGTCCGGGTCCTTCCGCACGGCGTGCAGCAACCGCACACCCAGCGACACCTTCTCCCGGCGGGTCCCCTCGTTCATGCCGTACCTCCTCGATCACGCCGCGTCGGACACGCGGTCACCGGACACGGCACCAGCATCGCCCGCGCGCGAATCGAAGTATTGGACAAATGTTCCCGCCGGCGGAGTCACCCGGCGGGTGCGTACGGGCGGCCCGCCCACGCGACATCGTCGACGGACAGCCACGGCGCGGTCGCCAGCGTCGCCGGTGTCAGCCCCGTGAACGACACGGCCGCGCGGCTCAGATGCGACTGGTCGGCGTAGCCGCTCTCCGCCGACACCACGGCCGGACTGTCCCCCGCGGCCAGCCGATGGGCGGCGTTGTCGAAGCGCACCAGTTGCGCGGCCTGCTTCGGCGTCACCCCGAGCTGTGCCTTGCACCGCGCCCAGAGCCGTTTACGGCTCCACCCCACCTCGCCCGCCAGCGCGTCGACCCGAATCCTGCCCTGGGACACCACGATCCGGCGCCACGCGAAAGCGACCTCCGGGTCCACCCGGCTCCCCGCGGCCCCGCGCCGGAGCAGCTCGGCCCGCACGATCGCGAATCGCGCGTCCCATCCCGGCGCGACGCGCAGCCGCTCCCGCAGCCGCTCGGCGTCGCGGCCCCACACCTCGTCCAGCGCGGCCACCGGCGCGCCCTCGGGCGGACCGAGGACGGCATGGGCCACCACCGGCGACAGCCGCACCTGCATCAGCTCGGCCTCGCGCGCCCGCCCGGTGACCCGCGCAGCCCCGAGCCCGACCACCGCACTCCCCCGCTGCTGCGCCCCGCCCTCCGTGTCGACCAGCCACCCGTCCCCGAAATCGAGGAAGATTGTCGCCGCCGGATACGGCACCACCCGCAACTCGATATCCGTCGCCGCCCGCCCGGCGAACCCCGCCAGCCCGACCCCCGCCATCGACCACTCCGGGACCGCGACATCGACCACGGCCCCGGCGATCCGAACCGGCTCCACGGGCACACCGCCATGGTACGAGCGGGCCCGGTCCCGCCCTGGAAACCGCTGCTCAGTGGGCGCGGGGTGGGGCATGATGAAGGTGCAGAACTCGTCGTGCACTCGAACAGGAAGACGCGCAGATGGCCCCGCAGCTGACACTCTCAGCCCAGCGAGCCGCGCTGGAACGGGAGTGGGCGCAATGGGTGCCCGCGGGCGGGGCGGCGCCGGGCAGTTCGGCGGTGCGGACCGAAGTGGCGCAGTCCTGGTCGCGGTCGTTGCGCACGGTGGACCCGGGCCGCGACTGCGCGCCGGAGAGCGAACCCGACGACATCGGTCCGCGGTGGGCGCGCTCGCCACTGCGCGCGCCGGTCACCGAGTTGCGCGAACAGTTGCGCGGCGTCGCCGACGCCGGATTCGTCGCCGCGGTCACCGACGCCTCGGGCACCATCCTGTGGACCGACGGCGGACCGGTCATGCGCCGGCGCGCCGAACAGGTGAACTTCGCCCCCGGCGGCCGCTGGGACGAGGCGCACATGGGCACCAACGCGCTGTCGCTGGCGCTGCGCACCGACCGGCCGCACACGGTCTTCTCGGCCGAGCATCTGGTGGCCGCCCTGCACGGCTGGGTCTGCTACTGCGCGCCGATCCGCGCCGCCGACGGCACCCTGCTCGGCGTGCTCGACCTGTCCACCACCTGGCAGCGCTCCCATCCGCTGGCCATGGCCACCGTGCGCTCGCTGACCACCGCCATCGAAGCCGAACTGCGCGCTGCCGCACCCGCACCGGCCGGTATGCGCCTGACCTGCCTGGGCGGCGGCACCCTGCTCCGCGACGGCCTCCCGATCCGCCTGCGCCCCCGCCAGCTGGAAATCCTCACCCTGCTCGCCCTCGACGACAACGGCTACACCCACGAACGCCTGCACTACGCCGTCTACGGCGACCGCGCGGTCGGCGCCAGCACCCTGAAATCGGAGATGTCCTACCTGCGCCGCGCCACCGGCGGCGACATCACCAACCGCGTCTACCGCTTCACCACCCCCCTGTCCTGCGACGCCGTCGACGTCCTGCACGCCCTGGAATCCGGCGACCTGACCACCGCGGTCCGCCGCTATCACGGCCCCCTGCTACCGGATTCGGACACCCCGGGCATCCGCGCCTGGCGCGACCACCTCACCGTAGCCATGCGCAACGCCGTCCTGTCGAGCCCCGACGCCGACCACGCCCTGACCTACGGCGAAGCCGCCCCCGACGACATCACCATCCACGAACACGCACTGACCCTGCTACCGCCCCGCGATCCGCGACGAGCGCTGGCAACCGCCCGCCTGCACAGCGCGCTTCGCGCCTGAGCGCGCCTGAACGACATACATACTCGCGCCACCGAGCAGCAGGAACGCGGCCCCGAACATGATGAGCAGTCGGTACGGGTCGGACCAACCACCATCCCCCGCGATGATTCCGTGCGCGCCGGCGAAGGCGAGTACCTGAGACGCGAAGAGCGTCGATACCGCCGAGGTCATCGACACCAGCGGGCCGAAGACCGCGCTGATCCGCCCCATGTATCCCTCCGGTACCGCCGCCTGCAGAATCGGACCCTGGCACATGATGTAGACGGAGAAGATGACCCCGCACACCAGCATCAGGAGGCAGGCGATCACGAGCCGCCCGGCGCAGGCGTAAGCGAAGTAGCCGAGGCCGAGAGCCGACAAAGCCATCAGGTAGGCGCGGTGCACCCCGATCCGCTTGATCAATCGCACCCCCCACACCGCACTGATCAGGTTTCCGAGGGGAAACATCATCGCCAGTACGCCGTAGTGACTCGGCGACAACCCCAGTGTCTTCAACCCGAACAGGGCGAGTACCGAACTGTTGATGCCCAACGAGACGCCGTAGAAACACGCGCCGATCAGCACCACCCGCAGCGTCGGCGCCTGCGACGCCGAGCGAGCACCATCTGCGAAGTCCCGCCAGAAACGACCGACGACCCGACGCTCGGGGCGATAGCTGTCACGCACCCGCACGGTCATGACGCACGACACCGCGTATGTGGCGACGCAGGCCGCAATGGCCACCTGGGCACCGAACAGCCCGAACACCGCGGGCCCGGCGGCGGTGGCGACAATGGCGACACCGGTGAGCGAGAACATCGACATGCTCGCCGCGTCGACACGCCTGTCCTCCGGGATGACCAACTGCATGATCGCGGCCCGCGAAGGGTTGAAGAATTGCGCGCTCGTTTCGGACACGACGACACAGATCACGATCGCCGCGAAGGTCGCGGCGTTGTCCAGACCGCCGAGCCGGACGACCAGTAGCAGCGCCACGAACAGCCCGACCCGCAGACAATCGTTGACGATCATCGTCTTGCGCGCACGCCATCGATCCGCGTAGACCCCGGCCAGGGGCCCGACGACGATCCGCGGAATCGCCGCCGCAAGAATCACCGCACCGATCAGCGCCGGAAGCCGTGGACTGTGCGGGAACAGCCGTGCCGCCACCCATACTGTGCTCGTGCTGGCAAAGAGGTACTCGCCGAAAGACGAAAACGCCTGTGCGAGCCACAGCCGACGGAAGTCGACCCCGATCAGCGTCCGGTCGAGCCGCGCCCGGAGGTTGAAGCCATCCGTCTTGTCCGCCGGATCTACACGCACGTGGGTTCCCCTGCCCAGCAACGATTTCGAGATCTACAGCGCATAGTACCCACGAGACACTTCGCGCCTGATCGGTCCGGGTTCAACCTTTCCTCAACCCTGGCGGCGGATAGTGATGGGCGTCACGATTCACCGGAATCAGCGAGGAGTCTCCGCACATGATCTATGCCAAGCCGGGTGCCGAGGGCAGCGTCGTCAGCTACGCCAAGCGGTATGACAATTTCATCGACGGGAAGTGGGTTCCGCCGGTGGAGGGGCGGTATTTCGAGAACACCTCGCCGGTGGACGGGCAGCCGTTCTGTGAGATCGCGCGGTCCTCCGCGGCCGATGTGGAGCTGGCTCTCGACGCCGCCCACCGCGCCGCCGACGCGTGGGGTGAGACCTCGCCCGCCGAGCGCGCCAATATCCTGAACAAGATCGCCGACCGGATCGAGGCCAATCTCGAGGCGCTGGCCGTGGCCGAGACCTGGGACAACGGCAAGCCGGTCCGCGAGACCCTGGCCGCGGACCTGCCGCTGGCGGTCGACCACTTCCGCTACTTCGCCGGTGTGCTGCGCGCGCAGGAGGGCGGGATCAGCGAGGTCGACAAGGACACCATCGCGTACCACTTCCACGAGCCGCTGGGCGTGGTCGCGCAGATCATCCCGTGGAACTTCCCGATCCTGATGGCCACCTGGAAGCTGGCGCCCGCGCTCGCGGCCGGTAATGCCGTGGTGCTCAAGCCCGCAGAGCAGACGCCCGCCTCGATCATGAAGGTGGTCGAACTCGTCGCGGATCTACTCCCGCCGGGAGTTCTCAACGTGGTCAACGGTTTCGGTGTGGAGGCGGGCAAGCCGCTGGCGTCGAGCCCGCGCGTGGCCAAGGTCGCCTTCACCGGGGAGACCACCACGGGCCGGTTGATCATGCAGTACGCCAGCGAGAACATCATTCCGGTGACCCTCGAGCTGGGTGGCAAGAGTCCCAATATCTTCCTGCCCGATGTCATGGCCGCCGACGACGACTTCCTCGACAAGGCGATCGAGGGTTTCGTGATGTTCGCGCTCAACCAGGGCGAGGTGTGTACCTGTCCCTCACGCGCGCTGATCGCGTCCTCGATCTACGACGAGTTCATGGCCCGCTGCGTGGAGCGCACCAAGGCGATCGTGAGCGGTGATCCGCTCGACGAGGCCACCATGATCGGCGCGCAGGCCAGCAACGACCAGTTCGAGAAGATCCTGTCCTACATCGACATCGGCAAGAAGGAAGGGGCCGAGATCCTCACCGGCGGCGCGGTGCGCAGCGTCGACGGGCTCGACGGCGGCTACTACATCGAGCCGACGATCTTCCAGGGCCGCAACGACATGCGCGTGTTCCAGGAGGAGATCTTCGGCCCGGTCGTCGCGGTGACCACCTTCGACTCCACCGACGAGGCACTGAAGATCGCCAACGATACCCTCTACGGCCTCGGCGCGGGCGTGTGGACGCGCGACATGAACACCGCCTACCGCCTCGGCCGCGGCATCAAGGCGGGCCGGGTGTGGACCAACTGCTACCACGCCTACCCCGCGCACGCGGCCTTCGGCGGGTACAAGAAGTCCGGCATCGGCCGCGAGAACCACAAGATGATGCTCGAGCACTACCAGCAGACCAAGAACCTGCTGGTCAGCTACTCGCCGCAGAAGCTCGGCTTCTTCTGATGGTGCGGCGCGTCGACCTCACCGACCAGGCGGCGACGCTGCTGCGGGAACTGACCGGGCAGCACGGCCCGGTCATGTTCCACCAATCCGGCGGCTGCTGCGACGGCAGCTCCCCGATGTGCTACCCGCGCGGCGAATTCCGCGTGGGCGCCTCGGACGTGCTGCTGGGCCATCTGCCGGGCGACACCCCGTTCTGGATGAGCGCCGACCAGTTCCAATACTGGAAGCACACCCATCTCACCGTCGACGTGGTACCCGGCCGGGGCAGCGGTTTCTCGCTGGAAGCCCCCGAGGGCGTGCGGTTCCTGATCCGCTCGCGCCTGCTCACCGACGACGAGGTGGCCACGCTGGAATCCCAGCCCCCGCCACCTACCGGTGACACCGTCCCACAGTGAGGTGAAACACCAGCTGACACACCGTTTCCGCAGGTCGGCGGCGCTCGATACGCGCCGCTGACCTGTGGGATCCACGGCCGTAACAGTCATCAACCATTCTTCAACCCTCGACGATCACCGTTGCCGTCGCTACGCGCTTGTTTGTTGATGAGGGAGCCTTCCTGTGAGTACCGACGCGATTCCCACCACGGCCACGGACACACCCGCCGACGACTATCTCGCCAAACGCACCCTGCGCTCCGGTTCGGCGGGCTGGGTGCTGCTGGCCGGTCTCGGCGTGAGCTATGTGATCTCCGGTGACTATTCCGGCTGGAATTTCGGCTTGGCCGAGGGCGGTTTCGGCGGTCTGCTGATCGCCGCGATCGTCATCGCCGCCATGTATCTGGCCATGGTCCTCGGCATGGCCGAACTCTCCTCGGCACTGCCCGCCGCGGGCGGCGGCTACACCTTCGCCCGCCGCGCCCTCGGCCCCTGGGGCGGATTCGCCACCGGCACAGCGATTCTCATCGAATACGCGATCGCCCCCGCCGCCATCGCCACCTTCATCGGCGCCTATGTGGAATCGCTGAACCTGTTCGGGATCACCGACGGCTGGTGGGTGTATCTGGCGGTGTACGCGCTGTTCATCGGCATCCACCTGGGTGGTGCGGGCGAGGCGCTCAAGGCGATGTTCGTGATCACCGGTATCGCGCTGGTGGGCCTGGTGATCTTCGCGGTCGCGGCGATCGGGAAGTTCGACGCCGCCAACCTCACCGACATCACCCCGGACGCCGAAGCCACCGGCGCCTCGGCCTTCCTGCCCTTCGGCTACCTGGGCATCTGGGCGGCGATCCCGTTCGCGATCTGGTTCTTCCTCGCGATCGAAGGCGTGCCGCTGGCGGCCGAAGAGGCCACCGAGCCGGAGAAGAACGTGCCCAAGGGCATCATCGTCGCCATGCTGCTGCTGGTGGTCACCGGCGCGGTGGTGCTGGTCCTGGTGACCGGCGCGCTGGGCGCCCAGGACGCGTCGTCCTCGGGCAACCCGCTGGTGGAGGCGCTCGGTGACAGCCCGGCGGCCAAGGTGGTCAACTACATCGGCCTGGCCGGGCTGGTGGCCAGCTTCTTCTCCATCGTCTACGCCTATTCGCGCCAGACCTTCGCGCTCTCGCGGGCGGGCTATCTGCCGACCAGGCTGTCGGTGACCAACTCCCGCAAGGCACCGGTATTGGCGCTGATCGTGCCCGGCCTGATCGGCTTCGCCCTCTCACTCACCGGCGAAGGCGCGATGCTGCTGAACATGGCCGTGTTCGGCGCCGCGGTGAGCTACGTGCTGATGATGGTGAGCCACATCGTGCTCCGGGTCCGCGAACCGCGCATGCCGCGCCCCTACCGCACGCCCGGCGGCATCGCGACCACTTCGTTCGCGCTGGTCATCGCGGCGGTGTCGGTGGCGGCGACCTTCCTGGTGGACCCGAAGGCGGCGCTGTTCACCCTCGGTGTCTTCTGCGCCTTCCTGGCCTACTTCGGCCTCTACAGTCGAAAGCACCTGGTCGCGAAGTCGCCGGACGAGGAGTTCGCGGTCCTGGCGAAAGCCGAACACGACTTGGAGTAGCCGCACCGAGTACGCCAGGCAGCGGCCCACTCGCTGCCTGGCGAGCACCCGAAATCCGCGAAAGGAGACGGCACCCGATGACCGTGTACCGCAGCTCTGCCGGGGTCACCACCCACACCTTCGACGGCCTGGTCGACCTGCTGGCCAAGGCCACACCGCTGCGCAGCGGCGACCAGCTGGCCGGGTGCGCGGCCGAGACCGACGCCGAGCGCGCGGCCGCGCAGTGGGCGCTGGCCGAGGTGCCGTTGCGGACCTTCCTCGACGAGGTCGTGGTCCCGTACGAGACCGACGAGGTGACCCGGCTGATCATCGACAGCCACGACCGGCACGCCTTCGCCCCGATCGCGCATCTCACCGTCGGCGGGCTGCGGGACTGGCTGCTCGCCGTCGCCGCGACCGAGACCGCGGCGGAGACGCTGGCCGCGGTCTCCCCGGGACTCACCCCAGAGATGGTGGCCGCGGTCTCGAAGATCATGCGCAACCAGGACCTCATCGCGGTCGCCAAGGCCGCTGAGGTGCGCGCCGGATTCCGCACGACGATCGGCCTACCCGGCCGGTTGAGCACCCGCCTGCAACCCAATCACCCCACCGACGACCCGCGCGGCATCGCCGCCGCCACCCTCGACGGTCTGCTGCTCGGCTGCGGTGACGCGGTGATCGGCGTCAACCCCGCCACCGACTCCCCGCAGGCAACGGCCGACCTGTTGCGCCTGCTCGACGAAGTCCGGCTGCGCTTCGACATCCCCACCCAGTCGTGCGTGCTCTCCCACGTCACCACCACCATCGGGCTGATCGAGGCGGGAGCGCCGGTGGACCTGGTGTTCCAGTCCGTCGCGGGCACCGAGGGCGCCAATACCGGTTTCGGCGTGAACATCTCGCTGCTGCGCGAGGGCAACGAGGCCGGACGCTCGCTCGGGCGCGGCACCGTCGGCGACAATGTGATGTATCTGGAGACCGGGCAGGGTTCGGCGCTGAGCGCGAATGCCCATCTGGGCGTGGGCGATCGGCCCGTCGACCAGCAGACCCTGGAAGCCCGCGCCTACGCGGTGGCCCGCGACCTCCAGCCGCTGCTGGTCAACACCGTGGTCGGTTTCATCGGGCCCGAATACCTCTACGACGGCAAGCAGATCATTCGTGCCGGCCTCGAGGACCACTTCTGCGGCAAGCTGCTCGGCCTGCCGATGGGCGTCGACATCTGCTACACCAATCACGCCGAAGCCGACTCCGACGATATGGATACCCTGCTCACCCTGCTGGTCGCGGCGGGCTGCGCCTTCGTCATCACGGTGCCCGGCGCCGACGATGTGATGCTCGGCTACCAGAGCCTGAGCTTCCACGACGCCCTCTACGCCCGCAGTATCGGAAACCTCCGTCCCGCACCGGAATTCGAGTCCTGGCTGATCGGTCTCGACCTGCTCGACCCGGATGGCAGGATGCGGCGGGTACCACCGTTGTCCTCACCGCTGCACGCCTTGACGGGGACCCGATGAGCACCGGACCGACAGCGCGCGGCCGCACATCGAATCACGCTGCCGCACCAGCGATCACCGCCTCCGCCGGTCCGGACGAAACCCCCTCCGGAGTCGATGAATCCGCGCGGAAGCAGCTGTCCCGTGCGGACGCGACCCGCATCGGAGAGCCACCGCCGGGATCTCGCCCGGTGGACCCCGCCGACGACTTCTGGACGACCCTGCGGCGAACCACCCAGGCCCGGATCGGCCTGGGCCGCACCGGCGACGCCCTCCCGACCACCGACATCCTCACCCTGCGCACCGCCCACGCCGCCGCCCGCGACGCGGTGCACGTCCCCCTCGACGTGGAGATCTTCACCGCGCAGATCGCGAGCATGGGCCTGGGCACCCCGGTGACGGTGACCAGCCGCGCCGCCGACCGCTCCGAGTACCTGCGCAGACCCGACCTCGGCAGGCTGCCCGCCGACCTGTCCGGCCTCGGGCGCCACGACGCCGATATCGGCATCGTCCTCGCCGACGGACTGTCCGCGCGCGCCCTCACCGACCACGCCGCCGGACTGCTCGCCGCCCTCGCCGACGAATTCGCCGACCGCTACACCCTCGCGCCCCCGGTCGTCGCGACCCAGGCCCGCGTCGCCCTGGGTGACCACATCGGCGCGGCCCTCGGCGTGCGCACCGTGCTCGTCCTCATCGGCGAACGTCCCGGCCTCTCGGTGGCCGACAGCCTCGGCATCTACCTCACCCACGACCCCCGCCCCGGCCGCACCGACGCCGAACGCAATTGCGTCTCCAATATCCATCCGCCGGGCGGTCTCACCTACGCCGACGCCGCCCGCGTGATCGCGGGCCTGGTCGCCGGTGCCCGCGCACTGGGCCGCTCCGGCGTGGCACTGAAAGACGAAACCCGCACGGCCACACCGATAGCCCGGGCTGACTCAGACACCCTAGAGTGATCCCCATGATCCGCACCGCCGCCCTCGCCCATGTCCGCGACCGCAGGCTGATCCAGACGCGCCCGGAAGGCAAAGAGGTCTTCTACATGGCGGGCGGCAAGATCGATCCCGGCGAAACCCCGTTGGAGGCGCTACATCGCGAGATCGAGGAAGAACTCGGCGTCGGACTGGCCGATGTCGCCGAACTGGGCATCTTCGAGGCCGAGGCCTACGGCCACGCCACCAACACCGGCCTGCACATGACCTGTTTCCTGGCCGACTTCACCGGTGAGCCCTACGCCACCGGCGAGATCGCCGAATTCCGCTACTTCACCGTCAGCGAATACGCCGCCATGGACCACGTCGCCCCCGGCTCCCTGCTCGTCTTCAAACACCTGCACGAACTCGACCTGATCGACTGGTAGCCGAAACACTTGATGCGACAACCACGATGGCACTGTCATGGAGATGACCTCGTCGGAGCGGCGGGCTGCGCTACGTCAGCTCGTCGTCCTGTTCGGCCTGATGAACACCATGATCGAGCTGAGCGTCAACGGGGCGCCGCGCTCGCTCACCGAACACGCCACCGCGGCCCGCGACATCATCGGTGAGCTCGTCACCGACTTCGCGCAGGCGGGTTAGGTCGCGGGTTTGGGCGGGTCGGTGCTCTCGTGCTCGGCGGGGATCGCGCCGGGCTCGGTGCCCTCGTCGGCCTTCTGATCCGGTTCCGGATGCTCGGGCTCGAAGGTCTCGGGCAGTCCCTTGAGATGCTTGTTCATCGAGCGGACCAGCAGCACCGTGCCCGCCAGCAGGACCAGCACGATCAGCAGACCCAGCGGCGAGGCCTTGCCGAACTCGGGACCGGTGGGGGTGTTCTGAGCGAGAAGAGCCAACATCACCGGTCGGCGTCCTCGATGCCGGCGAACAGGTCGGTCTCCGGGATGGCGGTGGACACTCTCGTCTTGGCCAATTCGAACTCCTCGGTCGGCCAGAGCCGCTGCTGCAATTCCAGCGGGATCGCGAAGAACGCCCCGTTGGGATCGATCTGGGTCGCGTGCGCGCGCAGGGCGTCGTCACGCTGGGGGAAGTATTTCGAGCACTCGATCTGGGTGGTGACCCTGGCCCAGGCGTCGTCGCGCTTGTACTCGCGCATCCGGTCCAGCCACTCCTGCAGCGGGAACGGCTCGCCGATGCGCTCGTACTCGCCGGCGAAGGCCTCCAGCCGCTTCATCGAGAAGCCGTGGTCGTAGTACAGCTTGAGCGGAGTCCACGGCGCACCCGCGCCGGGGAACTTCGTGGGATCGCCCGCCGCCTCGTAGGCCGCCATCGACACCTCGTGGCAGCGGATGTGGTCGGGGTGCGGGTAGCCGCCGTTCTCGTCGTAGGTGGTGATCACGTGCGGGCGGAACTCCCGCACGACCCGCACCAGCGCCTCGGTGGACTCCTCGAGCGGCACCAGCGCGAAGCAGCCCTCGGGCAGCGGCGGCAGCGGGTCGCCCTCGGGCAGACCCGAGTCGACGAAACCGAGCCACTGCTGGCGCACGCCCAGCGCGTGCGCGGCCGCCGCCATCTCCTCGCGACGCACCTCCTCGATCCGGTCCAGGACACCGGGGGTGTCCATGGCCGGGTTGAGGATGCTGCCGCGCTCACCACCGGTCAAGGTCACGACCAGCACGTCCACGCCTTCGGCGGCGTAGCGTGCCGTGGTCGCGGCGCCCTTGCTGGACTCGTCGTCGGGGTGGGCGTGCACAGCCATGAGGCGAAGGCCACTCACGTCTCGTTCACCATCGCTCTCGCTCGCGGGTGTCAGAACTTCGTTCCCTATAGTTCCATCCGACCCCCCGTTTGTTCCGACCACCCCCGGGAGCGAGAAACCGATGAGCGACCCCGCACCGGACTCCGCGGCGAACCCGGCCGCCGCAGCCGCCCGACACGCCGACCGCTACGGCGCGAAGCCACCGGCGCGTCGGCTCTGGCTGATGGTGCTGCTCGGTGTCGGCGTGGTGGTCGCCGGGTTCGGGGTGGCCTATCTCGGCTTCCAGAAGTACGGGCCGAAGGCGATCGAGACCGAGCAGCTCGGCTATGTCGTGGTCGACGACTCCACCCTCGAGATCCGCATGAAAGTGACCCGTGACGAGCCTCAGCGCGATGTCGTGTGCTTCGTGCGGGCGATGGATCGCGACGGCGCCGAGGTCGGCAGGCGCGAAGTCCTGGTGCCCGGATCGGAGTACACCAGTGTTCAGGTGACCACCACGGTCAAGTCCTCGACGCGCGCCTCGGCGGGCGACATCTACGGCTGCACCGAACAGGTTCCGGACTATCTGCGCGTGCAGTGAACCCGCTGCGCCCGGCCTGACCTGCATATTTATGAGACATGCTAAAATGGGCTGATACACGGTTCCGGGGCTCGGAGCCGTGTTTGCTGCATTGGCGGCCAGCGGTGCTGTTTCCGGGTTACGGGTTCACCCCAGGATCGCTCCAGCCGTCGGGCTGGCGCATGCCCTCGTGATCGAGGTCACCGCGCCGGTTTCAGGGAATCCCGGTGCGCCGGGAACAACTACTAGGGAGTGATCGAGATGACCGAGAATGTGACCTGGCTTACCCAGGAGTCGCACGACAGGCTCAAGGGCGAGCTGGACTCGCTCATTGCCAATCGTCCGGTCATTGCCGCCGAGATCAACGAGCGTCGCGAAGAGGGCGACCTCAAGGAGAACGGCGGCTACCACGCCGCGCGTGAGGAGCAGGGCCAGCAGGAGGCGCGCATCCGCCAGCTGCAGGAGCTGCTGAACAACGCCAAGGTCGGCGTCGCCCCCACCAAGTCCGGTGTGGCCCTCCCGGGCTCGGTCGTCACGGTCTACTACGACGGTGACGAAGGCGATACCGAGACCTTCCTCATCGCGACCCGCGAAGAGGGCCTCGGCGCCACCGATCTCGAGACCTACTCGCCCAACTCGCCGCTGGGCGGCGCGCTGATCGACGCCAAGGTCGGCGAGACCCGCGAGTACACGCTGCCCAACGGCAACACCATGAAGGTGACCTTGGTCAGCGCGGAGCCGTACCACGGCTGAGCCCGGCCACGCCGAGCCCGCACGAACCGAACCCGAACGCGAGCGCCCGCATCCGAACATCGGATGCGGGCGCTTCGTCATGTGTGGGGCTCCGTCTCAGCTCAGGGCCTGCTCGACATCGGCGAGCAGGTCGCTGATGTCCTCGATACCGACCGAGAGCCGCACCAGATCGGCGGGCACCTCCAGCTCCGAGCCCTCGGTGCTGGCGTGGGTCATGGCGCCCGGGTGCTCGATGAGCGACTCGATCCCGCCCAGCGATTCGGCCAGGGTGAAGATGCGGGTGCGCGAGCAGAACTTCAGCGCCGCGTCACGGCCACCGGCCAGGCGCACCGAGATCATGCCGCCGCGGCGGCGCATCTGCTTCTGCGCGATCTCGTAGCCGGGGTGGGTGGGCAGGCCCGGGTAGATCACCTGGGAGATGGCCGGGTGGTTGGTGAGGAACTCCGCGATCACCTCGGCGTTGTCGCAGTGCTTCTCCATCCGCACGGCCAGGGTCTTGATGCCGCGCAGGGTGAGGAAGGCGTCGAACGGGCCGGGCACCGCGCCCGCGCCGTTCTGCAGGAACGCGAACGCGGTGTCGAGTTCCTCGCTGTTGGTGATCAGCGCGCCACCGACGACATCGGAGTGCCCACCCAGGTACTTGGTGGTGGAGTGCAGCACGATGTCGGCGCCCAGCAGCAGCGGCTGCTGCAGGTACGGGGTGGCGAAGGTGTTGTCGACGACCAGCTTGGCGTCGGCCTCGTGCGCGATGTCGGCCAGCGCGGGGATGTCACCGATGCTCAGCAGCGGGTTGGTCGGCGTCTCGACCCAGACCAGCTTGGTGTTGGGGCGGATGGCCGCGCGCACCGCGTCCAGGTCGGCGATGTGGGCGGGCGAGTGCTCGATGCCCCACTGGCTGAAGACCTTGTCGATGAGCCGGAAGGTGCCGCCGTAGGCGTCGTCGGGGATGACGATGTGGTCACCGGGACGCAGCACCGCGCGCAGGGCACAGTCGGTGGCCGCCATGCCCGAGGCGAAGGCGCGACCGTAGCTGCCGGACTCGAGGGCGGCGAGGTTGGCTTCCAGCGCGGTGCGCGTGGGGTTGCCGGTGCGCGCGTACTCGTAGCCGCCGCGCATCCCGCCGACGCCGTCCTGGGCGAAGGTCGAGCTCGCGTAGATCGGCACGTTCACCGCGCCGGTCTGAGGATCGGGTTCATATCCGGCGTGGATGGCCCTGGTCGAGAATCCCAGCTCACTCATGGCCCCAGACTAGTTGGCCGGTTCCGGCGCGCGGTGCGGGGGTGCGGGCGTGCACGATGTGCCGGATTCGCCCGGCACGCTGGGGTTAGGCTGACGCCATGGTGACTGTCGAGGAACTGTTCGCGATCGACCCGCTGCTCTCGCCGGAGGAGCGCGAAATCCGCGACACCGTGGCCCGATTCGGCGAGCGCAGGCTGCGTCCGCACGTGGCCGACTGGTTCGAGCAGGGCACCTTCCCGGCCCGCGAGATCGCCCCGGAACTGGGCAAGCTCGGCCTGCTCGGTATGCATCTCGAGGGCTACGGCTGCGCGGGCGCCTCGGCCACCGCCTACGGGCTGGCCTGTCAGGAGCTCGAGGCGGTGGATTCGGGCGTGCGCAGCATGGTGTCGGTGCAGGGCTCGCTGGCCATGTCGGCCATCCACTTCTACGGGTCCGAGGAGCAGAAGCAGCAGTATCTGCCCGCGATGGCGGCCGGTGAGCTGATCGGCTGCTTCGGTCTCACCGAACCCGACTTCGGCTCCAATCCCGGCGGCATGCGCACCCGTGCCCGGCGCGACGGCGACGACTGGGTGCTCAACGGCTCCAAGATGTGGATCACCAACGGCTCGGTCGCCGATGTGGCCGTGGTCTGGGCCTATGCCGAGGAACCCGGACAGGACAAGCCCCGCGTGCGCGGCTTCCTGGTGCCCGCGGGCACCCCCGGCTTCACCACCCGCGAGCTGCACCGCAAACTCTCGCTGCGCGCGTCCCTCACCGCCGCACTGGATTTCGACGACGTGCGCCTGCCCGCCGACGCGGTACTCCCCGGCTCCCGCGGCCTGAGCGCCCCGCTGGCCTGCCTGAGCGAGGCCCGCTTCGGCATCGTCTTCGGCGCGCTGGGCGCGGCCCGCGACTGCCTGACCGCCGCCATCGACTACGCCCGCACCCGCGAGGTCTTCGACAAGCCGCTGGCCGGCTACCAGCTGACCCAGGCCAAACTCGCCGACATGGCACTCGAGCTGGGCAAGGGCCAGCTGCTCGCGCTGCATCTGGGCCGGTTGAAGGACCGGCACGAGATCACCGGCGAGCAGATCAGCGCGGGCAAGCTCAACAGCACCCGTGAGGCCATCGCCATCGCCCGCGAGTGCCGGACCATCCTGGGCGCCAACGGGATCACCCTCGACTACCCGGTGCTGCGGCACGCGAACAACCTGGAGTCGGTGCTCACCTACGAGGGCACCGCCGAGGTGCATCAGCTGGTGCTGGGCAAGGCCCTCACCGACGCCAACGCCTTCCGCTAGGTCAGCCGACCGGCACGCCCCGCACCGGTAGCGGGGCGGGCCGGATCAGCCCGCTCGCGAAGGCCAGCGCCAGCATCACGACCACCACCGTCAGCACGGTCAGCGCGATGGGCACGGTGATCGCGGCGGGGATGCCGAGCACCGTCAGACCGGTGACCCCTCCGCAACCCCAGATGAACGCCGCGGCGAGGCGGCCCAGCAGCGGCGCGTACGGCCACCGGCGCCACACACCGGCGATTCCGCGCCGCACCGAATAGCCTGCGCCCGCGGCCATGACGGGACTCATGCCGAGCAGCTGGACGGCCGGGTCGGTGACGTGCACAGCGGATCCTTTCGCTTCGCCGAGCTGGTTTGCCGAAAGTTTTCTCGAGTCGGTTATACCCGCTCAGAATCCATCGGACAGCCCGTTCGCGCAACTCCGCGTCCGCGATCACTCCCCCGTGCGCGCCACCTCCCCCGCCGCGCCCACAGCGGGCAATTCCAGGTTCTCCCGGTAGGTCGCGCCCAGGTAGTCGGTGTCGAGGATGCCGCGGCGGCGCAGTTCGGGGAGCAGGCCGTTGAGGACGAAATCGCCGGTCCTGGCGTCGGTGAGCCCGCCGACGGTGATCACGTCGAGCACGTTCGCCCGATAGCGCTCCTCGATGGCGTCGGCCACCTGCTCGGGTGTTCCCGCGACGGCCCAGTGCCCGGTGTCCTTGGCGGCGATCACCAATTCGCGCAGGGTCTTGCCGGACGCCGCGAGCTTGCCGAAGATCTCCACGCGGCCACGCCTGCGGCGCACCGAATCGATGCGCGGGAGCAGGCTTTCCGGGATCGGCTGGTCCAGCGGCAGCTCGGACAGGTCGATCTCGCCGCCGAGCATGTCGGCCAGCAGCGCCCGGCCCGCGTCGAAATCGGTGGCCTCGGCGGCCTCACGGACCAGCCCGCGCGCCTCGGCCTCGGTGGCGCCGTAGGTGGCGTGCAGGGAACTGAAGATCAGCGGAAGTCCTGCGGGCCTGCCGAATTCGGCCGCCCTGGTGCGGATCTTCTTGGTGTAGGTGACCGCGTCCTCGAGCGTCGGCAGCGAGGTGAACACCACTTCGGCGAAGCGGGCACCCAGCTCGATACCGCCCGCGGACTGCCCGGCCTGGAACTGCACCGGCCTGCCCTGCGGCAACGTGGGGACATTGAGCGGCCCGCGCACCGAGAAGTACTGCCCCACATAGTCGATCGGCTCGACCAGCGACGCGTCCAGCACGGCACCGCCCCGGCCGTCGGGTCGCAGCGCGCCCGGCCGCCAGCTGTCGAACAGCGCGTTGACCACCTCGAGCGATTCGGTGGCGCGGGCGTAGCGCTCCTCCGGGCTCGGCAGGTCGCCCGTGCCGTAGTTCTCCTCCCCGAGCGAGGAGGTCACCGCGTTCCAGGCGGCCCTGCCGTTGCTGATGTGGTCGAGCGTGCCGAACAGGCGGGCCAGGTTGTAGGGGTGGTGGAAGGTCGTGGTGACCGTGGCGATCAGGCCGACGTGCGTGGTCACCGCGCTCAGCGCGGCCAGCTGGATCAGCGGCTCCTGCGCCCCGATCGCCCCCTGCGCGCCGAAGCTGAGCAGATCCGCCGCGAACAGCGCGCCGATCTTGTTCTCCTCGGCGATCTTCGCGACCCGCACCGCCTCGTCGAGGGTCGATCGGGCGGGGTCGACCGCCGCGGCATACACCTGCGGCGATCCACTGACGCCCGTGACGGTCTTCAACTTGCGGCGTTCGGTGCCCATATGTTCCAGTCCAGCAGGCCACCCGGAACAGGCCCATGGTTGCGCTCACCGCAATCCGAACGCTACCCCGTCGGCGTGCCCGGGGTGGTCGCGCCGGCGGCCCGTCGCGCGGCCGTCACCGCCGAGGCGGCGGCGCTGAGCGCGCTGTTGATCGAGATCTCGCCGCGCATGCCCGGCGCGGCGACCATGTCACCGGCCAGGTAGACGCCGTCGCCGCGGTCGATGGCCGGACGGTCGCGCCAAGTGGTGCCGGGCAGGTCCAGCGCGCCGGTGCGGTTCTTGGCGGTGGAGGTGCGGTGGAAGGTGGTGCGGGAGCGCCACTCCGGGAGGACCGCGTCGGCCAGGCGTTCCAGGCGCTGGTGGGCGTTGTCGCGGGATTCGTTCTCGCGCACCGGCATCTGGAGCTGGAAGAGTGATTCACCGGCGGGGGCGATGGTGTCGTCCTGGGCGGTGTAGCACTCGGAGAAGCCCGCCTCGTCCAGGTCGAAGACCACGAAGCGATCCCGGCGGTCCTCGGTCACCCCGATGTCGAGCAGTGCCGCGAAACCGCCGGTGCCGTGCAGACTCTCGTCACCGAGCAAGCGGCGCGCCGAGTCGAGGTCGGTGGCCACGATCACCGGGCCGCCGGTGGGCAGTTCGTCGACCCGGGCGCCCGTCTCGATGACGACCCCGAGCTCGGTGGCCCGCGCGATCATCCGGTCGATCACCTGCTGCCAGCCCCCGCGCACCCAGCGCACCCCGGGCACGGTGACGCCCAGCGCGCGCTGGAACAGATCCCAGACGAACGCCGCCGACAACCGCCCGGTGTGCGCGTCGTAGGTGACCACGCTGATCGCGTTGGCGACCTGGGTGGCGGTCCGCTCATCCCAGCGTTCGGTGGCCCAGCTGTGGAAATCCACGTCGACCGGCGCCTGCGTCCACTTGCGCGACTGCGCGCGCAGCATCCCGATCGGCGGCACCCGCCGGATCCGCCCGTCCACCCGGAAGCCGACCTTCGCGGCATCGGTGAGACCGGGCCAGCCGAGCCCCGCGACGAAACCACGTTTCTTCAACCAGGTGTAGTGCGGGCCGTCGGCGTAGAACACGTGCGCGCCCTCGTGCGCCACATGCGGCGGCGGGGTCGCGCGAGCACGTCCGCCCAGGCTCTGATGCGCCTCGAAAAGCCTGACCGGTACGCCCTTTTCGGCGGCGTCGATCGCCGCCGTGAGCCCGGCCAGTCCGCCCCCGATGACGGTGATGGGTGTGTTCATCAGCTGTCCTCTCCCTCGATACCCGCCCGGTCGAGCCGGGCGGCGATCAGCTCCGCGGTGGCCCGCAGGTAGCGTTCGGTGTCGACGTCGGCCGGGTGGCCCCCGTCGAAGATGTCGGCCATCATCCAGAGGTGCGCCAGCGCGCCGACCAGGACGCCGGCGGCCGCCTCCCAATCCTGTTCGCGCGCAGCGGGTCCGGCCATTTCCACGAGTCCACGCGTGACGGCGGCCATCACCACCGCGTACTCCTGTTCCCGGAAGACCTCGAGCAGCGGCGCGGGAATCGAATTGTCCCGCAGCAGAATCCGGGTCACGTCACGGTCGTGGTCGAGGCGGGCCAGGCCGATCCGGCACAGCGCGAGCAGCATCTCGACCCGGTCACCGGTCGGGGCGAACACGGTCAGCGCCTCGGTCAGCGAGAACTCCGGCGACAGGAACAGGTCCCATTCGGCGCGATCGCGCAACCGCGCGTCCACCGCCCGCACCAGCAGTTCGTCCTTGGACTTGAAGTGCCGGTACAGCGCGCCCGACCCACCCGAGAGCCCGGCCGCCCGCTCGATCTGGGCGACCGAGGTCTTGGCGAAGCCCTGCTCACCGAACAGCCGCAGCGCCTCGTCCATGATCCGCTCACGCGTCGTGGCCGCCACGTCACCTCCTGTGCAAGTAACCACTTACTTACAGTGACTCGAGCGCTCCGGATGCACAAGACCCCTGCCCTGACCGGGATCGAGGCAACGGTATAGCTACACCTTGATTCAGTATCGCTATCACGGGTAGATACTCGACACGGCGCTTCGGCAAATCGGCCGCGGCGGCCCGGAAGAGCGAAAGGAAGTGCTGTGGATACCACCGTCGTTGCGATCGATTTCCAGCAGGGCATGACTGACGCGTGGAGTTCGGTCGCGCAATTCGTTCCGAAGGCTGCCGCCTTCGTCGCCATCCTGATCATCGGCTGGATCATCGCGAAAATCGTGGCGAGAATCGTCGACGCCGTCTTGGAGCGGGTCGGTTTCGATCGGCTCGTCGAACGCGGGCAGATCCGGAAAATGATGTCCCGCAGCAAATATGACGCCTCCGACATCCTCGCGAAGATCGCCTATTACGCGATTCTGCTGATCGCGTTGCAGATCGGTTTCGGGGTGTTCGGGCCGAACCCGGTCAGTGATCTGCTCACCAGCATCGTGGCCTGGCTGCCCAAGGCGGCGGTGGCGATCGTGATCGTGGTGATCGCGGCGGCCATCGCGCACGCGGTCAGCGAGATGATCACCAATGTGCTCGGCGGGCTGTCCTACGGGCCGCTGCTCGGCAAGATCGCCGCGGTGTTCATCTGGGGTATCGGCATCATCGCCGCGCTCAACCAGATCGGCGTCGCCACCACGGTGACCACCCCGATCCTGATCGCGGTGCTGGCCACCATCGGCGGCATCCTGGTCGTCGGCGTGGGCGGTGGCCTGGTGCGCCCGATGGAGCAGCGCTGGAACCGGGTGCTCGGTGGCCTGGAGGCGGAGATGCCCGCCATGAAGGGGCATGCCGAGGCTTACCAGCGTGGCAAGGAGGACGCCACCCGGGCGGGCGAGCGGGTCAGCACCACCCAGGAATGGGTCGAGACCCGGGAAACGAATATCTGATCGACCGGCGACGGCGCCCTGTCACCCCGACGGGGCGCCGTTCTCGCGCTCTCAGAACCCCGCATGCCTGCACACCGCGGCGACCCGCAGCGACAGCCAGTCCGCCTCGCGCCAGTCCAGCGGCGGGAACACCGGAAATTCGGTGTGCTCGATCAGCCCGCGCACATACCCGGCCAGCAGAATGTTCACCGGAATCCGCCCGGCATCCTCGACCCCGAATTCGAGAATGTCACGCACCGCGGCGGCATGCTGATCCAGCTCCGCCGTGAGCCCGGGCACCTCGGCAGCCGCCACCCCCGCGGGCTCCCCGAATTCCGTATTCAACTGCTGCAGGTGACGTCGTGCCGAGAATTCGAGCAACGCGGGACCGGGCGAGAACATTACTGGATGGTATCAATTTCATCCCGACCCGATGAAGCCCAGTGGCGAACATCTCGCTACACCTCCGGACCGGCAGAGTCCCCGGATCAGTGGCCGGTGCTGAGGAAGCCCAGGAGGTCGTGGCGGGTGATGACGCCTACGGGCTTGCCGTCTTCGACGACCATGAGGGCGTCGGTGTCGGAGAGGGCCTTGGTGGCGGTGGAGATGGGTTCGCCGGAGCCGATGAGGGGGAAGGAGGGGCTCATGTGCTGGGCGACGGAGTCGGTGAGGTGGGCGCGGCCCTCGAAGACGGCGGAGAGCAGGTCGCGTTCGGTGACGCTGCCCGCGACCTCACCGGCCATGACCGGCGGTTCGGCGCCGACGACCGGCATCTGCGAGACGCCGTATTCGCGCAGGATCTCGATGGCGTCGCGCAGGGTCTCGGAGGGGTGGGTGTGCACGAGGTCGGGCAGTTCGCCGGACTTGCCGCGCAGCACGTCGCCGACCAGCGGTTCGGGGCCGGTCTCGAGCGGGGTGCGCAGGAAGCCGTAGGAGCTCATCCACTTGTCGTTGAAGATCTTCGACAGGTAGCCGCGGCCACCGTCGGGCAGCAGCACCACGACGACGGCGTCGGGATCGCGGCGGGCCACCTCGATGGCGGCGACCACGGCCATGCCACAGGAACCGCCCACGAGCAGGCCCTCCTCGCGGGCCAGGCGGCGGGTCATCTCGAAGGAATCGGCGTCGGAGACGGCGATGATCTCGTCCGGGACGGCCGGGTCGTAGGCCGAGGGCCAGAAGTCCTCGCCGACGCCCTCGACCAGGTAGGGGCGTCCGGTGCCGCCGGAGTAGACCGAGCCCTCCGGATCGGCGCCGATGATCTTGACCTTGCCGCCGGAGACCTCCTTGAGGTAGCGGCCGGTGCCGGTGATGGTGCCGCCGGTGCCGACGCCCGCCACGAAGTGGGTGACCTTGCCGTCGGTGTCGCGCCAGATCTCCGGACCGGTGGTCTCGTAGTGGCTGTCGGGGCCGCCCGGGTTGGCGTACTGGTTGGGCTTCCAGGCGCCGTCGATCTCGCGGACCAGGCGATCGGAGACGTTGTAGTAGCTGTCGGGATGCTCCGGCGGCACGGCGGTCGGGCAGACCACCACCTCGGCGCCATAGGCCCGCAGGACATTGCGCTTGTCCTCGCTGACCTTGTCCGGGCACACGAACACGCACTTGTAACCACGCTGCTGGGCCACCAGCGCCAGGCCGACACCGGTGTTGCCCGAGGTCGGCTCGACGATCGTGCCGCCCGGCTTCAGCAGGCCCTCTTCCTCGGCGGCGTCGATCATCTTGACCGCGATGCGGTCCTTGGAGCTGCCGCCCGGGTTGAGGTATTCGATCTTGGCGGCCACCAGACCCGCGTTGGGCCCGACCACCGAGTTCAGCCGAACCAGGGGGGTGTTGCCGATGAGGTCGACGACGTGATCCGCGATGCGCATGCACCCCATCGTTCCAGAACCCCGGGGCGGCGGCGCGACCTGGTCCGATCGAGTGAGCCACGGCACCGGCGCGGCGCGGGCGCGCGGGCTTGTCCCGGCGCGGATCACCTGATTTCGTTAGGGCATGAGAGTCGGACTGCGCGCGGCTGTCGTCACCGGCGCGACCACCGTGCTCGCCGGGTCCGGCGCGGGCACCATCTCCTGGGCCACCTATCGGTTGCTGATGACGCAGGCCGGTGCCGCGCGGGCGGTCATCGGGCGCGACACCTCCAAGCCACCCGAGGCCGACGGCGTCTACGCGCCGGGCGCCCAGCGACCCGAGCCGTGGCGCACCGGCGTGCCCAGCGACCTGCACCTGATGATCTTCGGTGACTCCACCGCCGCCGGGCTGGGCTGCCTGAGCGCCGACGACGTGCCGGGTGTGCGGCTGGCGCGCGGGCTGGCCGAGGCGAGCGGGTTGCGGGTCCGGTTGAGCACCAAGGCCATTTCGGGGGCCACCTCCAAGGGGCTGGCCGGGCAGGTCGACGCGATGTTCGTCGCCGGCCCACCGCCGGACGCGGCCGTCATCCTGGTGGGCGCCAACGACATCACCAAGAAGCACTCCATCCGGGCCTCGGCGCGCAGGCTGGCCAGCGCGGTGGCGCGATTGCGCGCGGCCGACGCGCTGGTCGTGGTGGGCACCTGCCCGAATCTGGGCACCGTCACCGCGATCCAGCAGCCGCTGCGCACGGTGGTCGCGAACTGGAGCGTGCGCCTGGCCAAGGCCCAGACGATGGCGACCACACTGGCCGACGGCATCGCGGTGCCGATGGGTTCGCCGCTGGTCGCCTCGGAGTTCCGGGCCGCCCCCGAGATCCTGTTCGCGACCGACGGATTCCACCCGTCGGCGGCGGGTTACGAACTCGCCGCCGCCCAATTGCTGCCCGTGCTGATCGCGGCCGTGCGCAACCGACCTGGTCTTCCGGTAGCGCACAGCGAGACGTAGATTCGGAATGGACCGGTTAGTACACAGCCGTTCGCCAGCCATGTGAAAAGGAGTCCTCATGCCCGAGGCCGTCATCGTCTCCACCGCCCGCTCCCCGATCGGCCGTGCCGTCAAGGGGTCCCTGGCGAGTATGCGTCCCGACGACCTGACCGCGCAGATGGTCCAGGCCGCGCTGGCCAAGGTGCCCTCGCTCGACCCGACCCAGATCGACGACATCATCCTGGGCACCGGCTCCCCCGCCGGCGAGGGCGGCTTCAACCAGGGCCGCATCATCGCGGTGAAGCTGGGCCTGGACGTGGTGCCCGGCACCACCGTGCACCGCTACTGTGCCTCCTCGCTGCAGTCCACCCGGATGGCCTTCCACGCCATCAAGGCAGGCGAGGGTGATGTGTTCATCTCCGCCGGTGTCGAGACCGTCTCGCGCTACGCGCGCGGCTCGGCCGACAGCTCGCCCGACACCAAGAACCCCGAGTTCGCCGAGGCCGAGGCCCGCACCGCCAAGACCGCCGAGGGCGGCGCGGGCGCGTGGCACGACCCGCGTCAGGACGGCCTGCTGCCCGACGCCTACATCGCGATGGGCCAGACCGCCGAGAACGTCGCCTCGCTGACCGGCATCTCCCGCGAGGACCAGGACCGCTGGGGCGTGCGTTCGCAGAACCGCGCGGAGGAGGCCATCAAGTCCGGCTTCTTCGAGCGCGAGATCACCCCGGTCACCCTGGCCGACGGCACCGTGGTGAGCAAGGACGACGGCCCGCGCGCCGGGGTCACCTACGAGGCGGTCAGCCAGCTCAAGCCGGTGTTCCGCCCCGACGGCACCGTCACCGCGGGCAACTGCTGCCCGCTCAACGACGGCGCCGCCGCGCTGGTCATCATGAGCGACACCAAGGCCAAGGAGCTGGGCCTGACCCCGCTGGCCCGCATCGTCTCCACCGGCGTGTCCGGCCTGTCGCCGGAGATCATGGGCCTGGGCCCGGTCGAGGCCGTGAAGAAGGCGCTGGCCTTCGCGGGCAAGTCGGTCTCCGACATCGACCTGTTCGAGATCAACGAGGCTTTCGCGGTGCAGGTGCTCGGCTCCGCGCGTGAGCTCAAGATCGACGAGGACAAGCTCAATGTCTCCGGTGGCGCGATCGCGCTGGGTCACCCGTTCGGTATGACCGGTGCCCGCATCACCACCACCCTGCTGAACAACCTGCAGACCTACGACAAGCAGTTCGGCGTGGAGACCATGTGCGTCGGCGGCGGGCAAGGTATGGCGCTGGTCATCGAGCGTCTCAGCTGAGATAGACAGTAAAAAGAGCGGCCCACCGGAATCCGGTGGGCCGCTCTTTCGTGTCTGCGCTATCAGTCGCGCTGGAAGTAGCTCAGCAGGCGCAGGATCTCGATGTAGAGCCAGACCAGGGTGACGGTCAGGCCGAGGGCGACGCCCCAGGCGGCCTTCTCGGGGGCCTGGGCGCGGATCAGCTGATCGGCGGCGTCGAAGTCCAGCAGGAAGCTGAACGCGGCGATGGCGATGCAGACCAGGCTGAACACGATCGCCAGCGCGCCACCGTCACGCAGGCCGAAGCCGCCGTCGGTGAAGAAGCTCGCGATCAGGTTGCCGACCATCAGCACCAGCACGCCGACCATGGCGCCGAGCAGCATGCGGGTGAAGCGCGGGGTGACCCGGATGGCGCCGGTCTTGTAGACCACCAGCATGCCGAAGAACACGCCGAAGGTGCCCAGCACCGCCTGGCCGATCAGGGCGCTACCGCCCACGCCGCCGAAGGTCACGTCGGTGAACATCAGCGAGATGGCACCGAGGAACAGGCCCTCGAACGCCGCGTAGGACAGGACGATCGCGGGGTTGTCCATCTTGCGGCCGAAGCTGGCCACCATCACCAGCACGAAGCCGATCAGGCCGCCGCCGATGACGAACAGCGGGGCCAGCGAGGGGTTGGCCGAGGACAGCGCGAACGAGATGATCGCCGTGACCGTGAGCACCGCGAGGGTGATGCCGGTCTTGGTGACCACGTCGTCGATGGTCATCGCGCGGGTGGCGGGGGCCTGCTGGAACTGCTGGCCGTACTGCTGCCCGTATTCGCCGTACTGCTGCTGTCCGTACTGCTGGTTGCCGAACTGGCCTGCGCCGGCTACGCCCGAACCGAAGTTCGCGTAACCGCCGACACCCTCCTGGCGGGGTAAGTTCTTGAACACCGGATTCGATGAGGTACGCACCGTGCGCCTTTCTTGGAGTTACGAGTCGCTGTACGCCTGGCAGCGTGAGCACAGCTCCAACTGCCCTGTTCAACGTGTCACGATCGGACAAAGTTCCCAGCGGCGCGATCAGTGATCACCCCACCGCCCGTTCGGACAAATCGGACTCTACCGCGTCGGTGCCGCCCTATCGTTGTACGTCGCGCAGACCACGGACAGACCGCGTCACCGTGAATTTCTGGTTCCGGCCGATCACATCGGTGCGCCCGACCATCCGCTCGACCACTCCGCGATAGTTCAGGTGCGAGTTGTACACCGTCCACAACTCCCCGCCCGGCCGCAGCACCCGGCCGGTCTCGGCGAACATCTTGATCGCCGAACCGGTGTGCACGGCGGCGCCCACATGGAACGGCGGATTGCACAGCACCAGGTCGGCGCTGTTGTCGGCCGCCGAGGACATCGCGTCGTCACGCACCACCGTCACCCGGTCGGCGACCCCGTTGGCGGCCGCGGTGGCCCTGGCCGAGGCGACGGCGGCCGCGGACTGATCGGTGCCGACCACCCGGATGTGCGGGCGCGACTTGGCCAGCGCGACGGCCAGGATGCCGGTGCCACAGCCGAGATCGATGGCCTCACGCGCGTCGGGCTTCATCCGGTCGAGGTGTTCGAGCAGGAAGCGGGTGCCGATGTCGAGGCGCGGGCCGGAGAACGCGGCACCGTGGGCCACCACGTCACCGTCGATCTCGATGATGTGTTCGCGCACCGGGAACCGGCTCGGGCCGACCGGCAGCGGCTCGCCCACCACGAGCACCCGCGATTTCTGCCTGCCGCGTCCGGCGCGCACCTGCCCGAAGAACTCGCCGAGCACGCCGTTCATGGCGGGGGTCAGGTACTTGTCGCGCCCGCCCGCGAAGACCGTCACGTCCTGGGCGGCGTAGCGGGCGACGGACTCGGCGATCTCGGCCAGGCCGGGCAGCATCCGGGGCAGCCGCAGCAGGACCACGCGCGCGCCGGTGAGCAGGTCGGCGTCGAGGCCGTGCGCGGTGTAGCGGTCGGTGAGGCCGAGACTCTTGGCGTTGCCCGCCAGGGCCGCCTCACCGGTGAGCAGGTCCTGGTGCACGCGCAGACCGGTCAGGTCGTGACGGGTGGCCGCGCCGAGGGTGAGCGCGCCGTAGGCGTCGCCGATCACCGCAACCTCACCGCTACCCACCGCGGCCAGGGCCTCGTCGGCGGTATCGAGGAGCAGGCGGTCGGCGGCGTCGACGGCATAGAGGTTCGGCGCCTCCACGTCGGGAAACCGGCGCAACCGGCTGAATACGTCCTCGGCTCTGTCCACCCGACAAGTGTGCTAGATCGTTGCCCCACAGTCACATCCGGCCCCGTCCGGCCCACGCACACCGTGGAACCGGACACACCCCGCCCGCTTCCCCCCACCCGGGCCCCGGCCGTGCTTACCATCGGCTCATGCGCAAGCTCGGAGTGTTCGTGCTGGTAGCCGGGATCGCGGCGGCCCTGACCGGCTGCGACACCGAGGACGCGCCCGTCGCGACCCCCGCGGCGCCGAGCACCTCGACCACCGCCCCCACGAGCACCACCAGCACGTTCGTCGAACGCAGCGGCGAGGTCCCCACCGACAGCACCCCCAAGTCCGGCCCGGCCTCCCCCGGTGCCGCGCTGACCGTCACCGACATCCGGATCGCCCACGAAGCGGGCTTCGACCGGGTCGTCTACACCCTGGGCGGCAGCGGAACCCCCGGCTGGAAGGTGGCCTACACCGACAGCGCGGTCCAGGACGGCAGCGGACGACCCGTCGAGGTGGCTGGCGAATCGATCCTCGAGGTCCGCATCCTGGGCTCGGCCTACCCGTTCGATTCGGTCGTGCCTCCGTACGACGGCCCCGATCCCGTGACCGATCCCGCCGCCCCCGCCATCACCGGTGTGTACAAATCGCTGGTCTACGAAGGCGTCACACAGTCGTTCATCGGCATCGCCGCCGGGTCCCCGCCGTTCGCCGTGACCGCGCTGGCCGACCCGCCGCGCGTGGTCGTCGACATCGCGACCCGGTAGCTCTACCCCTACCGCGTCGGGGTATTTCCGCACCGGTGATCCCGCTGGTTAGACTGGCTGCCGTGGACGAGCGGCGATCGCACTCGCGGGCTCCTGGTATCGCCAGGGCCCTCGCCGTGCTGGTCCTGCTGGCGGGGATCGTCGCCATGCACTCGGCGGTTTTCAGCACCGGTCACGCCGAGCATTCCGCTCCGGCCCATCACGCCGAACTCACCCAGGACGCCGCGACCCCCGCGCCGGTCGACACCGATTGCGGCGCCGCCGGTTGCACCGAACACGCCGGAATCCACGGCTGTGTCTTCGTGCTGGCCGCCCTCGCGGCGGCACTCACCCTGATCCTGCTCTACCGCCTCGGTGACGGCGCCGCGATCGTGCGCTCCGCGCAGCTGATCTGGCGGGGCAGGCGCGAACGGTCACCGCCGTGGACCGTCCTGACCCTCTCCCAACTGGCGATTCTGCGGATCTGACAGGTCGGCCGTCCCCACGGCCCGCCCTGTCCGACACCACACCCGAATCCCCAGGAGGATCACCCATGTCCAGCACCCGTACCCGCACCCTGGTTCTCGTCGCCGCCGCGGCCGCCACCACCCTGTTCGCCACCGCCTGTGGCGACGACATGGGCGGCAACACCCCCACCACCGTCGCGCCGACGACCACCACCAGTTCCGCCGCCGCGCCCGTCGAGTTCAACGACGTCGACGTCACCTTCCTGCAGATGATGTACCCGCATCACGCGCAGGCGATCGAGATGGCCCAGCTGGTGCCGAGCCACACCCAGAACGCGCAGCTCATCGCGCTGGCCGCGCAGGTGGAACAGGCCCAGGCCCCGGAGATGGCCCAGATCACCGAGCTGCTCACCTCGTTCGGCAAGCCCGCCCCCAGCGCGGACGGGCACGGCGGTCACGACATGCCCGGCATGATGTCGCAGGCGCAGATGAGCGAGCTCGAGGCCGCCCGTGACGCCGAGTTCGACCGGCAGTGGCTGGAACTGATGATCGAGCACCACGTGGGCGCGGTCGATATGGCCGACACCGAGCTCGCGGGCGGGATCAACACCGACGCCCGGGCGCTCGCGACGAGCATCGTGGCCGATCAGCAGGCCGAGATCGACACCATGCGCGGCATGCTCGGCCAGTAGCGCACCGGCGCGGCGCCGGGCCCGACACCCCGGCGCCGCGTCTCGGTTGGTCATCGAATCGGCCCCCACGAGCTGACGCCACCCCGGTACAGCCAGTACGGTCGAGAGGCACATCCTTGAGGGAGGAGAAGGACCATGCGGGTACTGGAACGAGTGGGCCTCGGCACCGCGCTCGCGGCGACCGCCACCGGAGTGATCCTGATCGGCGCCTGCTCGACGCAGGTACCGGGCAACCCGGAGGCGAACCTCACCGAGCTCGCCCAGTACACCTCGGAGGTGGCGGCGTCCTCGGCAGCGGCGGCGTCGTCGAAGGCGGCCCAGATCCAGGCGGCCAACGACACCGCCTGTGACGGCCTGCGCGCGGCCAACAAGAGCTCGGTCGCCTCCTTCAACGCCTATATCGATGCCAGCAACAACCGGGCACCCGATACCGACACCAAGGCGGGCGAGGCGGTCACCACCCTGCGCAACAACGCCAAGGACCTCTCCCGCAAGCTCACCCCCGACGTGATCGTGGACCTGTCGGGCCCGCTGGGCATCTACCGCGACCAGACCAACACCCTGGCCGACACCCTCGACCGCCGCGCCCCCACCGACGAGCTCAACGGCGTGATCGACACCTTCAACGCGTCCAAGGACGACGCCATCGAGGTCTGCCAGCCTTACGGCAGCTGACGCCCCGTAACAAGAACGTGACCGTTCACGATTCCCTCCCGGAGACATCAACGGGAGGGTCGCGTGTACGGCTATCTGAAACATGTTGTGGCAGGAGCGGTCACCGCGCTGGCGCTCACCTCGGGCGTGCTGCTGCCCGGCACGGCGCAGGCCGACCCGGGCACCACGAAGCAGTGCGAGGTCAGCTCCGGGCGCTCCCCGCAGACGGCGACCGCCGCCGAGGTCGGGATCGATCCCGACGGCCTGGCCCGCGCGATGGACCTGGCGATCGACCCCACCCGCTTCAACATCCAGCTCTACCGCAACAACTGCCTGGTCGCGGGCAGCCCGACCAATCCCGAATCCGGTGGCGTGGCCTGGAATCTGTGGAGCGGCACCAAGAGCGTGGTCGCGCTGGTGGCCGGGCTCGCCGTCGACGCGGGCAAACTGCGGATCGACGAGCCGATCGGCACCTACCTGCCCGCCGGCCTCGGTGACGACGCGCACCGCGCGATCACCGTGCGCAACCTGCTCACCGAGTCTTCCGGGATGGAGGTGGCGGTCGCCGCCGAGGGTGCGACCGGGCTGGCCCAGCTCGATCCCAATGTCGTGGCCCAGGCGTTGGCCATGCCGATCGAACGCCCGCAGGGCACGATGTTCCGCTACAGCCAGCGCGCGGTGGACCTGCTGGTCTACGTGATCCAGCAGTCCGTGGGCGAGGACTTCCAGAGCTTCACCCAGCGCGAGCTGTTCGACCCGCTGGGCATCCCGCGCACCGACTACTACTGGGCCCGCGACCGCGCGGGCAACACCTACGGCCACGCACACCTGATCCTGCCGCCCGACGACTTCGCCAAACTCGGCCTGCTGGTGGGCAATCGGGGCAGCTGGAACGACCGGCAGGTGATCTCCGCCGACTACATGCGCCAGGCGCTCTCACCCTCGGCGAGTATGCCGTGTTACGGCTTCCTGTTCGTCATCAACGGGGAACCGTGCCGGCTGGAATTCCCCGGTCTGCCGCTGGACGCGGTGAAGATGTCGGGCATGCTGCGCAACGACAGCTACATCGTGCCCAGCCTCGGACTCATGCTGAACTGGACCGGCATCGCGACTCCCGGCGCGTCCTCCAACTACACCCACAGCGTGATGCGCGCGCTGATCAACTCCTTCCGCGATCCGGTGCTGCCGGACCCCGGTGAATACCAGCAGGCTCCGGACGTGAGCGTCACCGATCCCATGATCGCGCGCCCGGACGCCTTCTTCGGCACCCTCGGGGTGGGCCCCTACGCCTACCCCGGCTGCAATTTCCTGGACTGCCTGGGCGAGACCCCGAAGGCCCCGTTCGCCGACGCGCCGCCGGGATGCCTCATCCTGGGCTGTGTCGGCACCGATCCGCGCACGCCCGGCATCCGCTGAGGCCCCTGGGCGGGCCGGCCCTGGTCGCGTATTCTGAACCGGCCGGACATGACCAGTCAGTACCGGCCTGCCGACCAGGGGAAGGAGCCGCCCCCATGCCCGCACCGCTGCGCGACAGCGCGGTGCCCAAGCACGAGCAACTGCGCGCGATCCTGCTGCAGAAGTGCACGCGGGAGCTCCAGCCGGGCGACCTGATGACCAGCGAGCGCAATCTCATGCAGGACTACGGCGTCAGCCGGATCACGGTGCGTGAGGCGATCGGCCAGCTGGTCAACGAGGGCTATCTGGTGCGGGTGCGCGGCAAGGGCACCTTCGTCGCGCACCGGCCGGTGCAGTCGCGGCTGCATCTGGCCTCGTTCACCGAGGAGATGCGCGCGCTGGGCCACCACCCGACCACACTGGTGCTCGTCGCCGAGGAGGACATCGCGCCCGAGGCCACCGCCCGCGCGCTGCGCCTGCCGCAGGGCGCGCGCGCCTATCACGTGCGCAGGCTGCGCCTGGCCGACGAGGACCCGGTCAGCGTGGACGACGCCTGGTTCAATCCCGAACTCGTCCCCGGCCTGATCGCCCACGACCTGACCGGCTCGATCTACCGGACCACCGCCGAGCGCTACGGCAGGCCGATCGAACGCGCGGTGCAGACCGTCGACGCCCAGGCCGCCGAGTCCGGGGTGGCGGCGCTGCTCGGTGTCAAGAAGGGTTCCCCCGTCCTGCATTTCGACCGGGTGTCCTTCAGCGCGGAGGTGCCGATCGAGCACACGCACAGCTGGTACCGGTCGGATCGCTACCGGGTGCAGATGGAAGTGGGGCAGCGCGGGGCCGCGACGACCTAGGCCGACCAGGTCCGATCTGGTGTGAAATCCACATATTTCAGTTACCGTCTGGGTGCTATCACAGCGAAGTGCTCGGAGGTATCACCCGTGTCCGTATCCACATCCTTCACCCGCGCGGGCCTGCTGGCCACGCTCGCCGCGGCCACCCTGCTCGCCGCCGGCGGCACCGCGAGCGCCGCGGGCGGCGCCGACTGGGACCTGTTCCCCTCCGGCTCGGTCGAACTCGGCCCGCCCACCGGCAGCGGCGCGGGCTCGGTCGACGCCGACCTGGGCAGCAGCACCGGCTCCTTCGACGCCGACCTCGGCTCGGGCGCACCGCGTCCCGGCACCGGCTCGGGGCTGCTGCCCTGGTTCCTGCCGATCCCCGGTTCGGCGGGCTGAGCCCCGCTCCGGCGCGCCCCCTCCCAGGCGCGCCGGACCCGCTCAGATGATCGTGCCCACGTCGGTGCGGACCAGATTGTCCAGCGCGCGCTCGGCGACGGCGGCGATCGTCATCGACGGATTGCAGGCCGCGGTATTGCCCGGCATGAGCGCACCGTCGAGCACATAGAGTCCCCGCTGCCCGAGCACCCGCCCGTCCAGATCGCACACCGTGCCCATGTTGGCGCCGCCGAGCGGATGCCAGGTCGACGGGAAGGCCAGATTGGTGTCGAGCAGTGTGCTGCCCGGTCCGGCGATACGCCGCACGGCGGGCGCGATATGCCCCTCCTGGATGGCCCGGTCGCCGTCCCCGGGCCAGCGCAGTGTCGCGGTGTCGCTGCCCGATTCGTAGACGAATTCCCCGCGCCCCGCGCTGACGCCGTACCCGACGAGCATGGTCGACCCCGCGTCCAGCGACACCGGCGGGATCGACGCCTGGATGACGGTGAACGCGTTGTGCGGATCGTCCCAGTTCTTGCTGCCGTAGACCACCGGACCGCCCTGTGCCGCACCGAATCCGGCGGCCGGGTCGTGCCACACATAGATACGGTCGGCATTGGTGCCCCAGCCGCGGCCGAGCTCGTCGGGCAGGTCGGTGATCTGGCCTTTCGCCGCCGCGCGCACCAGCAGCCGGGTGGTGTTGAGGCTGCCCGCCGCCAGCACCAGCGTGGTCGTGGTGATGATCTTGGTTTCCTGGACGGTGCCGGTGAGGTCCACCCGGTCCACGTGCACCACCCAGCGGCCGTCGGCAGCGCGTTCCACCTCGGTCACTTCGTGCAGGGTCTGCACCTCGACGAGCCCCGTCGCCTCGGCGGCGGCGACATAGGTGACGTCGACGGAGTTCTTGCCGCCGTTGTTCACCCCCATCGCCCCGTCGCCGTTGGTGTAGGACGGTGCCATCTCCCCGCGCAGCTCGGCCAGCGCGTAGTTCCAGTCGATGGGCATCGGGATCTTCGACAGCGGATAACCTTCGGCGCGCACCCGGTCGGCGAATATCCTTGCCGCCGCGTAGTTCTCGGTCTCGATCAGCTCGTCGGGCGCGGTCGCCAGGCCGAGCATGCGCGCCACGCGCGGATAGTGCACCCGGTCCATCAGCCCCCAGTCGAGCTCGGCCGGGAAGTGCGTCTCGAACACCTCGCGGGTGGGTTGCAATGACATGCCCTGGTAGATCAGCGATCCGCCGCCGAGTCCCGCGGCACACAGCGCGGTCATGCCCGCGCCCGGAACCGCTTCCACCAGACCGGTGTACGGCTCGAACAGCATCGGCCGCCCGAACAGCACCGGGTCGGAGCGGTGCCACAGGATGCGCTTGTCGGGCTGGGTGGCGTGCGGGAAGGTCTGCGCGTTCGGGCCGGTGGCCCAGCGCTTTCCGCGTTCGAGCAGCAGCACCGGCACGCCCGCCTGCGCGAGCCGCAGCGCGGTGACGCCGCCGCCGAACCCGGAGCCGATGACCACCACGCGGCGGTCCTCGCGGGTGAGCGGGATATTCGTGCGCGGACGGGCTCCGGCACGCGGGGCGACGGCCAGGCCGAGGCCCAGCGCGGCGGCACCGGTCAGCAGTGACCGGCGAGTGAATGTCGACATGACACAACAACCTTCATCGATGAACGGGCTTGCGGCCCAGGGGTTTCGATCAGCTCGCGCGTTGGGCGAGCATCATTCCCAGCAGTCCGGCCTCCCGGCCCTGGCCGGTGATCATGTCGCGGGCGGCCCGCTTCACCTCACCGTCGAGCAGGAGTCCGTCCGCGGCGGTGGCCATCCGCAGCCCGCCGTAGTGGTGGCGCTGCATGAGCCGCAGGAACAGCACCTCGGCCGCGGCACCGCGCGCGGCGGACAGTGCGTCGAGCTCGGCGGTGCTCGCCATGCCCGAATCATCCTGTGCCGCAGCGCCGTGGTGGGCCGAGGTCATCCAGGACATCGGCTCGGCGTTCGTCACCGGCGCACCGGCCAGCCGCAGCCAGCCCAGCAGCATGCCCAGCTCGGTGCGTTGCGCGTCGGCGATCTGGCCCGCCAGTGCCAGCACACCGGGCCCGGCGCCGGGGTCGAGTCGCTGCACCAGCACCAGCGCCTGACTGTGGTGGGCCACCATGTCCTGGACGAAGGCGATCTCGGTCGCGGTCAGCACCGGCGCGGGTGGGCTCGAGGAGACCAGCGGCCGTAGCGCCGCGCCCATGGCGAGCAGCAGCACGGCCAGCGCGGCCTGGGCGAGCAGGCGGAACACCTTGGGCGCCTTCATGATCCGGTGGTCGATCGCTGGTCGGCCGGTGGCGTGTACACCGCGGGCGAGAGTTCCATCGCCAGGAACCCGTTGTCGGCGCAGGCCGTCCACAACTGATTGCCGCGCCACTCCGGCGGCGCGAAGCACCAGTCGGTGGACAGGTCACCGAAAGCCAGTGTGCCCGTGCGTGAACCGCTCGCCTGCGTGGGGTCGAACTGCCCCTGGAGCACCGCCTGGGCCACCGACGGTGCCGCCAGCAGCGGCGGGCCGATGATCGAGGCCAGGGCGTGCGGGGAGTTCCACAGTTCGGCGTTCTCGCCGGTGCGGGCGGGCGGGTTGAAGTAGGCGATCTCGTGGATGTCGCCGGGGTCGCGCACATCGAAGACCCGGATGCCCGAGGAGGTCCAGCTGCACGCGAGCGCGGTGGGGTCGGCCGGGCGGTCGGCGGCGCAGTAGTGCGCGTCGTAGGCGAACAGCGACCCACCCGAGGCCGAGGCGATCATGCTGTCCTGGTGTTCGGGCTGGTTGATCGCGAGCTTGATCGACCGCACGAGCCGCGGATGCCGACCGTCGGAGACGTCGATGAGCTTCACCCCGCCCGACCCGGCCTCGTCCACGGCGAACACGTGCGGTGTGCCGCCGTAGCTCACCGGCACGGCGTGCTGGGTGGCCCAGCCGTCCGTCCAGGGCATATCCGCGAGTTCATGTACGTGAGGCGCGCTGTCGCGGCGCTGCACCGCGCTCACGTCGAGGATCTTCAGCCCGCCGGTATTGTTCGCCAGATACATCCGGTTGCCGTCGGGCGCGATGCCGAAACCGTGCATGGACAGGCCGGGAATGCCCTGCCAGATCACCCGTGGCCGGGCCGGATCGGTGAGGTCCACCGCGCTGAGCAAGCCGGGCGCGACCCCGGAACTCCAGTAGGTGTTCCCGTCGGGCGAGAAGCCGCCCTCGTGGGCCGTGATGGGCAGGGGCAGCGCGAGGTCCGAGCCGGGGCCGGGATTGAGCAGGCGCGGGTGCGCGCAGTCGGAGATGTCGTAGACCGACAGCAGGCCCGCGCCGGTCAGTGCCGGGACACCCGTGCCGACCAGCAGTCTCCTGGCCTCGTTCACCTTCAGGCTCTCCCAGGTGCCCGCCAGCATGGCCGGTTCGGTGAGGGTCGCGGTGTGCACCGGCGCGGCCGGATCGGCCACATCGATCACCCGCACGCCCTGCGCCGGGCCGAGCAGGTTGCCGGGGAAGAAGGTGCCGATATAGGCGCAGTGGTCGAAGGTCACCGAGGTGATGCCGCCGCCACGCCCGGGCGACGAGCCGAGCAGGCGGATATTGCAGCGGTACCCGTCGCGGCTGCGGCCGCTGTCGCGATCGGCGGCGGGGACGTCGCCCTGCAGGCCGGGTTCGGGCAGGGAGCCGGGCAGACAGCCGGCGGTGCGGGCGGGTGGGTCGGCGGCCGCGGGCACGGCGGCGGCGATCGGCATCGTCAGCAGCGCGGCGGCGAGGACGCCCCAGCGGCGGACGGTGCGCGAGAACGAGGAAGTCATGGAGTTGTCGTCGACCCCGGACGGGGGTCGCCTTTCGCTAGGAGATGCGCGGTGGCGGACGAGGCGTGCACCGACCTCATCCTGCGGTAACAGCGTTACCGGAGCGCGACGCTACCATTCACTCGTGGGAAAGGGACCAGAATCGGACGCTTCCGCCAAGATCATCGCGGCGGTCCTGGACCTGCTGGACGCCGAGGGCTACGAAGCCGTCCAATTACGCGCGGTCGCCGCGCACGCCCATGTCTCGCTCGCCAAGATCTACCGGCTCTTCCCCACCAGGGACGAACTGATCATCGCCGCGCTCGAGCAGTGGATGCAGGTGAACACCTACGCCGAGGTGACGGTTCCCGGCGAGGACGAATCCGTGCGCGACTGCCTGAATCGCATGCTGCGCACCGTCTTCGAGCCGTGGGAACGCAACCCCCGGATGCTCGAGGCCTACCACTACGCCCGCACCGGCCCCGGCGGCGAACGTCTCGACAGCCAGGGCCTGGCCGCGGTCCTGCCCGCCGCCGCGGTCGCGCTGCGCGATCTCGACCCCGGCTACCTGCACGATCTCGGCCTGATCCTGGGCAATATGGTGCTGGCCCTGATCGGCCGCTTCGCCACCGGCGCGCTGCCGAGCACCGAGATCCTGCCGACGCTGGAACGCACGGTCTACCGGTTGACCGCCGACAACACCGCCGAGGCCGCCCGCGCCCGACCGAGCTGACCCTTTCTCGCACAGCGTCTTCCGGGATTCGCTGGGCGGATGCCACGTCCGCATTCCGCGCACCGGGCGAGCCGCGCCGTCACCGCTCAGTGATCGCGCGCCCGCGCCCTGATCAGATTCGCCAGCCGATCCAGCGACTCCTGATTGCGCATCGCGAAGACGAGATCCTGGGCCGGTCCCGGCACGAAGCGCGCGGGCCCGCTCACCGCCCGTTCGACCATCCGGATCGTGGTCTGTCCCGGCACCGCCTCGGTGAGCGTCAGCTCGATCGAGGCCGAGCCGACCGACCACAGCCGCGCCTCCAATTCCAGCCGATACGGCCGGTCGACCGCCCGCACCACCGTGGTGTCCCTGATCAGCACCGGCCACAGCCCGAACCGGTAGTGGATGCGGCTGCCCACGGCGGGCCAGCCCGGGTCCACCTCGCCGATATGCGACGCGCCGACCACCCAGCTGGAGTAGAGCCAGCCGTCGGCCAGCGACGCGAAAGCCTGCTCCGGCGGCACCGGCACGGTGACCTCGGCTGTCAGCACGTCTGTGTTCCCATCGGTCGCGGGAGTCGGGCCTGTCCAGGGTAATTCGTCGCACCGGCCCGTGCCGGGTGGGATTTCCCCGCGCGACCCGCACGGCACGCCGAATCGCGAAGATGCGGGAAAATTGCTGTACCCCGTTGCGACGTGGGATCGTTTCCCTCATGTCCACGGAAGAACCCCGGCTCGGCGACAAGCCCGGCCCGGCCGACGCGGCTGCCGAACACACCCTGTTCGGGCATCCGATCGGGTTGACCAACCTCTTCGGTGTCGAGCTGTGGGAGCGTTTCTCCTTCTACGGCATGCTCACGATCCTGGGCTACTACCTCTACTACTCCACCACCGAGGGTGGCCTCGGCCTGGATCAGGGCACCGCGCTGGGCATCGTCGGCGCCTACGGCGGCCTGGTCTACCTGTCCACGGTGCTCGGCGGCTGGATTGCCGACCGGGTGCTGGGCATGGAACGCACCGTGTTCTACGGCGGTGTGGTGGTGATGGCCGGCCACATCGCGCTGGCCGTGCTGCCCGGTCTGAGCGGCGTCGGGGTCGGCCTGGTGCTCGTCGCCCTGGGCAGCGGCGCGCTCAAGGCCAACGCGTCCTCGCTGCTGGGCACCCTCTACGCGCCGGCGGACGCGCGCGTCGACGGCGGCTTCACGCTGTTCTATCTCGGCATCAATATCGGCGCCTTCACCGGCCCGCTGCTCACCGGCCTGCTCCAGCGCGAATGGGGCTTCCACGCCGGTTTCGCCGCCGCCGCGGTCGGCATGGCGCTGGGCCTGACCCAGTACGTCGTATTCCGCCGCAATCTGGGCACCCACGGCCGCGAGGTGGCCAACCCCATCACCCGCCGCGAGCTGACCCCGGTGCTGATCGGGGTCGCCGTCGCCGCCGTGGTGGTGGTGATCGCCATCGTCGCCGGGCTGATCACCCTGGACAATCTCTCCGATGTCACCACCGGCGTCATCGTGGTGGCCTCGATCGTCTACTTCGCGGTCCTGCTGAGCAGCCCCAAGGTGACCCCTATCGAACGCACCAGGGTGCGCGCGTTCATCCCGCTGTTCATCGCCAACGCGGTGTTCTGGTCGCTGTTCCAGCAGATGTTCACCATGCTCGCGGTCTACTCCGACGAGCGCATCGACTGGAACATCTTCGGCTGGGAGGCGCCCGCCAGCTGGATCGGCTCGGTCGAGCCGGTGTGGATCATCACGCTCTCGCCGCTGTTCGCGCTCATGTGGACCAAACTCGGCAACCGCGCGCCCAGCACCCCGATCAAGTTCGCGCTCGGCGTGATCGGCATGGGTATCGCGTTCTGGTTGTTCGCGCTGCTGTCGGGTTTCGAGGGCAAGACCGTGCCGGTGCTGGCGGTGTTCGCCATCCTGGGCGGCTTCGCGATCTCGGAACTGCTGCTCTCGCCGATCGGCCTGGCCGTCACCACGCACCTGGCGCCGCAGGCGTTCCGGTCGCAGATGATGGCGCTGTATTTCTTCTCGGTCGGTATCGGCACCTCGATGGCGGGCACGCTCGCGCGCTACTACAGCCCCGACAACGAGGCGGCCTATTTCGGCATCAGCGGCGCCGCCGCCATCGCGGCGGGCCTGGTCGTCGTGGCCATCGCCCCCTGGATCAAACGCCACATGCAGGGCGTGCACTGACCCGGACCCGGGTAATCCACGAAGACGTTCTGCACAAAAAGGAGAAACACCGTGTCGACACCGGAATCCACCCCAGGAGCGCGCCGGGCAACCGGGCGCGGCAGCGGACTGTTCCGCACCAAATCGGTGGAGCAATCCATCCTCGACACCGACGAACCCGATTCGCGGCTGCGCAAAGACCTGACCGCCTGGGACCTCACCATCTTCGGTGTCGCCGTCGTCGTCGGCGCGGGCATCTTCACCCTCACCGCGCGCACCGCGGGCAATGTCGCCGGGCCGTCGGTGTCGCTGGCCTTCGTCTTCGCCGCCGTCGCCTGCGGCCTGACCGCCGTCTGTTACGCCGAGTTCGCCTCGACGGTCCCGGTGGCGGGCAGCGCCTACACCTACTCCTACGCCACCTTCGGTGAACTGGTCGCCTGGATCATCGGCTGGGACCTCATCCTGGAATTCGCGCTCGCCGCCTCGGTGGTCGCCAAGGGCTGGTCGCAGTATCTGGGCACCGTCTTCGGCTTCGAATCCGCGACCGTGCAGTGGGGTTCGGTGACCTTCGACTGGGGCGCGGTGACGCTGCTGGCCGTGCTCGGCGTGCTGCTGGCCGTCGGCACCAAGGTGTCCTCACGGGTCTCGGCCATCGCCGTGGCGATCAAGCTCGGCGTCATCGCACTGGTGCTGGTGCTGGGCGCCACCTACTTCAAGGCGTCCAACCTGAGCCCCTACATCCCGCCGTCGCAGCCCGCCGAGGACGGCGCCAGCGGCCTGCACCAGTCGCTGTTCTCCTTCGTCACCGGCGCCGGTGACAGCAACTTCGGCTGGTACGGCCTGCTCGCCGCGGCCAGCCTGGTGTTCTTCGCCTTCATCGGTTTCGACGTGGTCGCCACCGCCGCCGAGGAGACCAAGAACCCACAGAAGGCCGTGCCGCGCGGCATCCTCGGCTCGCTGCTCATCGTCACCGTGCTCTACGTCGCGGTCACCCTGGTACTCACCGGCATGGTCCCCTACACCGACCTCGCCGGCGACAACGCCACCCTGGCCACCGCCTTCGCCATCCACGGCGTCGACTGGGCCAAGAACGTCATCTCGATCGGCGCCCTGGCCGGCCTGACCACCGTGGTGATGGTGCTGTTCCTCGGCCAGACCCGCGTCCTGTTCGCCATGGCCCGCGACGGCCTACTGCCGCGCTGGCTGGCCCACACCGGCTCGCGCGGCACGCCGGTACGCCTGACCGCCATCGTCGGCGTGATCTGCTGCGTGCTGGCCGGTTTCGTCGACTTCGGCACCCTGGAAGAGATGGTGAACATCGGCACCCTGTTCGCCTTCGTCCTGGTCTCCATCGGCGTCATCGTGCTGCGCCGCACCCGCCCCGACCTGCCCCGCGGCTTCCGCGTCCCCTGGGTCCCGTTCGTCCCGATCCTGGCCGTGCTGGCCTGCCTGTGGCTCATGGTCAACCTCTCGGTCGACACCTGGCTGCGCTTCATCATCTGGATGGCCCTGGGCTTCGTGGTCTACTTCGCCTACGGCCGCCGCCACTCCATCCTCGGCAAATCCACCCCCGACCCCCACTGACCAGCACGTCGAGACAGCCCGGCCACCCCGGCGCGCTCCCCCGCGACACGCCGGTCCGACCGAGAAAACCGACACGATTCCGGTACACCCGTACGAGTCGCTAGGCTGTCCCGAACGCCCCTATAGCCCAATTGGCAGAGGCAGCGGACTTAAAATCCGCGCAGTCTGGGTTCGAGTCCCAGTGGGGGCACTTCGGTGTCGCACGGCCGGTAGCCTGATCGCGGTTCACAGAGCCGGTCGTTCACCAAGCCCGCTGTCCGAGGATTCGCTTGAAGTACATAACCACCGCGTCTGCTGCCGAGCAGAACGCCGCAGTTCAGATGCGTGTGCTGGGCTTCAGCGATGCACGTGTCACGAAATCCGGTGCGGACGGCGGTATCGACGTGCGCGCCACCGGGGCGGTCGCTCAGGTCAAATGGCGCGCGGGCCAGGTCGGCAGGCCCGACCTGCAACGCCTCTTCGGAGCGCGCGGGAATCGGTTCGAACTCCAGCTTCTCTTCTTCGCGGCCGCGCCCTACAGCGCCCCTGCCAGGGCCTACGCCGACGAGGTCGGCATGGCGTTGTTCACCTACGATCCCACCGGTCGCATCGTCCCGGTCAATGCGGCGGCGAAACGCGTCGAAGCCAACGGAACCAGCCCGGCCGGCGATTCACCACGCGCGCGTCCGCGTGCCGAAATGCGCACCGTGGACAAGGTTGTCGTCGACCGTCAACGTCAACTGGCCGCCGAGCGGAAAGCGGCACTCGCACACACCCGCGAGCAGTGGAAGGCTCGTGGAATCCCACCGAAACGTCTGGATCTCGCGAAGTCGCGCCGGGCGCCGAGCTCGAACCCCTCACCTTCGGCGAGTTGGAACCAGCCCCTTCCGGCGAAACCCGCTGCGACTCCACCGTCGCGAACTCGACAAGCCCAGCAGGCGCAAGCTGTCGAGCGGATGCTGGCGCTCGCGGACACACGCCGCCGGATGCAAGAAGCGGTCGCTGCGAGGAAAGCTATGCCGGCCGAGGTCAGAGCGAAGCCCGCCGAACGGAGCGTTGCTCGGGCCGGACGACAGGTATCCCGCTTGGCCCTGTCGGCCGCGCTGGCCGGATCAGCTTTCATATTCGGCACCGCGGCGTTCGCTGAGCAGTCCAACAGCGATGGTCGGGTGCCGGCCGAGTTCATAGTTCTGACAATCTTGTTGGCTATCGGCGCCGTGTGGCAGTTCTTCAGATACCTGCGTACACCGCATCGCACAGCGTCGGACCGTGGCCGGGTGTAGCCGAAGAACAGCTTTTCGGGGGAACTACGCCACAGTTGTGCCGAGTCGGAGATCGATGTGCTGACGTGGCACTATGTTGGTCCGGCAGACGGACGCGACGACGCGGACGGGTTGGTTCTTCGACAGCGCAGCGAAGGGATCGGCATGCATTCTGTGGTGGCCTGGATCGTCCGCGTGGGTTGCGTGCTGGGCTTGGTGGTGACCGGGATCGGGTTCGGCGGGGCGGTCTCGGCGGGGCCGCCGGACTCACCGGTCTGCGCGTGGCGGTTCATATCGAACAGCACGGTGTTGAATGTGGCGTTCCCCGATGCGAATTCGACGTACTGGGTGATGCCGTATGCGTTGGGGCCAGGGGATTCGATCGAGTTGTCGGGGACGTATGCGGCGGCGCGGTATTTCTCGCTGAACACCTATGGGACCGATCTGGATACGGTCGATACGTTGCGCGACGATCAGATCGTGCCCGATCCGGGGAGTGCGAATCCGTTCGTGGACGCTTCGGCGGCGGCGCTGCCCGTGGAGCAGAAGCGGTGGCATGCCACGCTGGTGAACGGGCCGGGGGATCACAGCCGGAATCGGTTGCAGGCGGTGGCCAGTGGGCAGGGGTCGCCGATCGGGTTCGTGATCGTGCGGGTGTATGTGCCGGATGACCCGGCCTCGCTCAGCGGCGGGGTTCCGCTGCCGGATGTGAAGCTCTCGATCGCCGGGGCCGAGGTGCCCACCCAGCCGTGCGCGCAGCCGTTCGACCCGTCGGTCTACACCGGCCCGGTCGCCGACGTCGCCAAGGACGCCTTCGATCGCGTGATCGCCGGCGCCGCCTCGGGCGCCTTCCCTGGCAATACCCCGGAGGCCACCTTCAACAATCCGGCCAGCACGTCGGGCCTGTTCCCCAATGGCGACAACAAGTACATCGGCACCCGTCTCAGTCATCAGCCGGGCCGCCTGGTGGTGGTGCGCGGCAAGGCGCCCACCTTCCCGGACACCCGGGCGGGCCAGTCCCCGACCGACCCGGAGCAGGTGCGCTACTGGTCGATGTGCCAGAACGACCTGCGTTCCCCGTACCCGGTCGTGGCGTGCGCCGCCGACTTCCAGACCGCCCTGGACGGCTCCGGCTACTACACCTACGTCCTGGGCGCCCCCGAAGACCTGCCGCCGGACCTCGACCCCACCGTCACCGTGATCCCCTGGGGCAGCACCGATGTGGACAAGGTCCTGTTCCTGCGCAATATGATCCCGTCGCCGGCCTTCTACCCGGATTCGATTCAGGCATCACAGGATTCGGGCAGTGACCCCGCGACGTCCATGGGCGAGTACTACCCCGACACCGCGTACTGCGGCACCGAGACCTTCCGCACCGGCGGCGCGGCGGCCTGCCTCGGTAGCTGAGCGGACAGCACACCGCCCGCCGCCACGGTCGTCGGATCGGACCGTGGCGTCGGCGGGCGGGGAGTTCCTGTCCTACTCGCTGGGGGCGGGCAGGTCGCAGTTGTCGACCTTGGGGTTGACTCCCATGTAGTTGAGGGGGCCTGCGATCGTGGTCACCGCGAGGGTGCCCAGGGTCGCGCAGTTCTGGTCACGGTCGGTGAAATAGCCGCGTTGAGCTGCGGCGATGACACCGATGAGCAGCCAGACCAGCACGATGATCGACAGGATGCGCGTGGTGTTGACCGGCATGATGTCCTCCTACGTGGTCAGCTCGGGCCGCGGTCAGTAGTAGTGCCTGCGGCCACCGACCGGACGGCCGACGGACCCCGCGAGGAGGAGGACGACGCCGATCACCAGCAGCACCACACCGATGGTGCTGAGCAGCGAAATGCCGAAGACGACTCCGGCGATGAGGAGTATTGCGCCGAGAAGAATCATGGAACTCACCTGTTCGGTAACAACTTTCGCGACGCGCCGGGTAGCGCGCCCCGTGACAGGCGTATGCCCGGTCGCGCCGATCACAAACAGTTCCGTCGAGAAGTTCTTCGCACCGACCGGGGTGGCTACGGGCAGCCCGGGTCGGGGGCGTCGACGAACAGCGGCTCACCCGCGCGGTTGAGGTAGGCGACGTACAGGACGGCGGGCTCGGTGCCGAGATTGCGGCCGACGTGCACGTGGTCGGGCCCGACGGTCTCGGACAGGCCCTGACCGGCGGCGTAGGTCGTCGCCACACAGTCCGCCTCGTAGCGCGTCACCTGACCTGCGGTGACGTAGGCGAGCACGGTGTTGTCGTGGTAGTGCCAGCCGAGCGTGCCACCGGGTGCGAGGGTGATACGCCGGAATGTGAACACACTCGGTAGCGAGGCGAAGGGACTGAAGGCGCTCACGTCGACCTGCGCCAGCGGCTCGACCGCCACCCCCGACGCCGGGGTCGCCGACGCCGGGGACGCGATGAGCACGGCCGCGGCAGCCACCACCACCGCGCCGCAGACAGCCTTCCGCGAGGCGCGCATCTTCGTAGTATACGAGCTTTCCACCCGCTTCGACCTGCGCGGATGCGAAAATTCCAGCGCTACCCGGCGGTGAGCCCCTTGGCGATGTGGGTGACCTGGATTTCGTTGGAGCCCGCGTAGATCATCAGGGACTTGGCGTCGCGGGCGAGCTGCTCGACCTTGTACTCGGCCATGTAGCCGTTGCCGCCGAAGAGCTGCACGGCCTCCATGGCGACCTCGGTGGCCGCGCGGGAGGAGTAGAGCTTCATGGCGGAGGCTTCGGCGAGGGTCACCTTGTCACCGGCGGCGGTGCGCTCGATGGCGTTGAACACCATGTTCTGCACATTGATTCGCGCGATCTCCATCTCGGCGAGCTTGAGCTGGATGAGCTGGAACTGCGCGATCTCCTTGCCCCACAGCGTGCGCGACTTGGCGTAATCGACACACAGGCGGTGACATTCGTTGATGATGCCCAGTGCCAGCGAGGCGATGCCGATGCGCTCGACGACGAAAGACTCCTTGGCACTGTCCTTTCCGTCGCCCTTGGCGGCGTTCTCGCTCTCGCCGAGCAGCCGGTCGGGGGTGATGCGGACGTTCTCGAAGAACAGTTCGCCGGTGGGCGAGGAGTTCATGCCCATCTTCTTGAACGGCGGGCTCTGCACGAAACCGGGCATGCCCTTGTCCAGCACGAAGGCGAGCACCTTGCGGTCACGGCGGTCGGTGCCGTCCTGTTCGTCGAGCTTGGCGTAGACGATGGTGACGTCGGCGTAGGGGCCGTTGGTGATGAAGGTCTTGCGGCCGTTGAGGATGTAGTCCTCGCCGTCGCGGCGCACATAGGACTTCATGCCGCCGAAGGCGTCGGACCCGGAATCCGGTTCGGTGATGGCCCACGCGCCGACCTTGGCCATGGTGACCAGGTCGGGCAGCCAGCGCTTCTTCTGCGCGAGGGTGCCGCGGCTGCGGATGGTGCCCGCGGCGAGCCCGAGGCTCACGCCCATCGAGGCCACCAGACCCAGGCTCACCCCGGCCAGCTCACTGTTGAGCACCACCCCCATGCTGCCCGCGCCGCTGAGTCCCCCACCCGACTTCCCGGCCCCGCTGTCGCCCGCTTCCTCCCGGGCCAGCGCCTTCTCCAGCCCGTCCCGCGCCATCTCGTCGATCCCGAAGGTGGCGAACATCTTGCGAATGATGTCGAACGGCGGCAGCGCCCCGCTCTCCAGCTGGTCGACGTGCGGGGTGATCTCCTTGGCGATGAACCCGCGCACGGCCTCACGGAACATCAGGTCTTCGTCGGACCACTGGTACATCTCTGGACTCCCTGGAGGATCGCCGGAACTTTTCCCTCAAATATAGAACACGTTCTAATTATCCAAGCGCTCTTGCGGTCGGCTCAGAGCATCGAAGAGCCAGCCGTGGGCGTGACCGATCGTCGTGGCGGTGCCGGCGAGCTGCGCGGTGAGAGCCCAGTAGCGATGGATGCGGCGATCACGGTCGGTGGCGTCGTGCAGCAGTTGGGCCCGGAATCGCGGCGTATCGCGTTCGGCGCGGACGCGGGCGTGCACGTCGACGAAGCGGTCGAGCTCGCTGCCCCGGTCGGGCCGCACTCCGCTGCCCACCAGCGGCAGCACGTCCACCAGCACCTCGCCGACACCGGTGAAGAGTCCGCGACGGTCCCGAATCGTCTCGGGACGCGTCCGCCACAACTGCCGGGAGACGGAGCTGCCCAGCGTGGCATCGCCGACGAGTGCGGCGAGTTCGGCGTAGGCGAGAACGTCCGCGGCCTCGGGGTCGGTGGGCGGGTCGGGGATGTTGCCGCAGACGAACGCGTCGAAATCGGCCTTCGGGAGCGCGGTCAGGACGCGTCGCCAGAATCGCACCAGGCACTCGCGGGCGGCGCGGCCGTCCTGCGCGGCGGCGAGCAGACCGAGGCGCGCTTCGCGCTGGTCCGGCGTGGCCGAGCCGAGGGCGCGCAGCGAGGCGCGCCGCCATGCCAGCGTCTCGAACTCGCGATCGAGGCGGTGCGATTTTCCACGGCGACGACTTCCGCGATCGACTGTTCCCCGCGCAGGACCTCGGTGATCGCGTCGAGGCCGAGGCCGAGGGCGCGTAATCGGCGGATCAGTACGAGCTGGTTCCTGGCGTCCTCGTCGAACAGCCGGTGTCCGCCCTGGCTGCGATGTGCCTGGACGATGCCTTCGTCGCAGTAGAAGCGGATGGTGCGCACCGGCAGGCCGGTGGCGCGCGCCAGTTCGCCGATGCTCACCATCGATCCGTCCTGCGGCACCGTGACCTCCCCCTCGATGAAGCCTTCAGGTTACGCAGCGGTTCGAGGTTTTCGCAGGTCCGTGGGGCTATTACCGTGGGGGTTATGAGTAGTCGGCGAGTGCCGGGTGGGGTGGTGCACGAGCTGCCCGCTGATCTGCGGGCGGCGTTGAGTGGGAATGCGGTGGCGTTGGCGGCGTGGCGGGATATCACGCCGTTGGCGCGTAACGAGTTCATCTGCTGGGTGGAGGACGCCAAGCAGGCCGCCACGCGGGAGCGGCGGATTCGGCGGACACAGGAGGAGCTGGAGGAAGGGATGCGGCGGCCGTGTTGCTGGCCGGGGTGTGCGCACCGTGAGCGGACCGGGCGGGCCTGAGTGCTAGGGGTGCGGGGCGCGGGTGAGCACGGGGGCGACGAATTCCTCGAGCATCAGGCGTTCGTCGGCGGCGTCGCGGCCGGGGGTGATCAGCAGCGAGACGATGACGCGGGTCAGCCAGCGTGACAGGCGGCCGCGTTCGGGGTCGCTCAGGTCCGTTCCGGCGAACATCGAGGCGGCCAGCGACTCGATCACATCGGACTCCTGGCTGATGCTGCCCGCGGGCCCCGCGTCGCCGCGGAACCAGGCGATGAGCAGCGGGTCGGCGCGGACCTGTTCGACCGCGCCGAGCATGGCGGCGATGACACGCTCGGCGGGGTCGTCGATGTCGCGGACCTGCTCGGCGAGCCGGGCGACGATCCGCCGCGTCTCCCGGTGGACGAAGGCGACCCGGACCGCCTGCCGGTTGTCGAAGTAGCGGTACAGCGTGGCGCGCGAGCAACCCGCCGCCTTGGCGATATCGGCCATGCCGACCGTGGTCACACCCTGCTCGGCGAAGAGTTCGGCGGCCGCGTCGAGAATGCGTTCGGCGGCCAGGTCGGCCCGGTCGGTGGCCAGCCAGTCTCCGCTCACACTGCTCCTCCTGCCGGGTCCGGACGCCAGCCGAGCCTACCCACTTCGCTCACTCGTCACGATCCCGCATGGAACGGGACCGAGATCGGCCAGCGCACGTAGTTCCCGTGCGACCACCGCACCCCGTCGAGGTCGACGGTGAACTCGGGACAGCGGGCCAGCAGTTCCTCCAGCGCGACGCGCGCCTGCATGCGGGCGGCCGCGGCGCCGAGGCAGTGGTGGTGGCCGTGGCTGAAGGTGAGGATGCGCTTGGGGTTACGCCGTACATCGAGTTCGCCTGCGGTGGGGCCGAATTCGCGTTCGTCGCGGTTGGCCGACCCATAGAGCAGCAGCACGCGGCGCCCGGCGGGGATGGTGGTGTCGTGCAGGGTGATGTCGCTGGTGGTGGTGCGGGCCAGGCCCTGCACGGGCGAGGTCATGCGGAGGAATTCCTCGACCGCGTCGGGGATGAGCGACGGGTCGTCGGCGAGCAGCCCGCGCTGGTCCGGTGACGCGCTGAGCAGTTGGACGGCGCCGCCCAGATTGCCGGTGGTGGTGTCGTTGCCACCGGTGATCATGGTGAAGGCGAAACCGAGCACGGCGATCAGGCCGTCGTTGTCACCGTCGGCGCCGAGGCCCGAAGCCAGCAGGTGGGAGATGGTGTCGTCGCCCGGTTCCACGCGGCGGCGGGCGATCAGCTCGGAGAAGTAGCCGACCAGTTCGCCGACGGCGGTGAAGGCGTGCTGGTCACCGGCGGCCAGCCCGGCGCCGGCGACCGCACCGCCGACGATGTTCTCGGTCCACTCGTCGAACTTGCCGTGATCGTGTTCCGGCACACCGAGATAGTGCGCGACCACCATGGTCGGCAGCGGCTTGAACAGCTCGGCGACGATGTCACCGGAGCCCGCGGCCCGCAGCCGCTCGATGCGTTCGACCACGAACCGGCGCACCGCGGGTTCGACCGAATTCACCTGGCGCGGAGTGAATCCCGGGGCGACGCGGCGCCGGAAATCGGTGTGCTCGGGCGGGTCCATGAACACGAACGGCTTGACTCCACCGAAACCGGCGGCGGCCAGGTCGACGTAGTCGACGGTCAGGCCCGCCGCCGAGGAGAAGTTCTCCGGGTCACGGGCCGCCGCCCACACGTCGGCGTGGCGGGACAGCACGTAGAAGTCGTGGTCTTCCCGCCCGTCCGGCACCACCCGGTGCACGGGGTCGTGCTCACGCAGTGCGGAATACATGGGCCAGGGGTCGCGCCAGGTCTCGCCGGAACGGAGTTCGAAACCGGCCGCGTGAGACATCGTTGTACTCATGACTCCAAGGTAAGACAAACAAGCAACTATGTCTAGCAGTAATTCGGTTGCCGCTCGCCGCGCCGGTGTGGCCTCCTGGATCGCGATGAAAAGACAACGCCCGGGGAACGCCCGGTCTCTGCGCAACGGCTTGAAACTGCACCGGCACGAGGTGCGGTCGGTGCCTGGTGTCCGGACGGTGATCAAGCCACGACCGGGGACCCACGCGCGCTTCAGCACCAATCGCTTCCACGAGACCTGGCACGTCCTCAGCGACGACCACGGCGCACGGCTGCTGGCGCGCCTGCTGTGGGGGCTGTCGTATCAGGCCCGACCGGGCACGGTGCTGGTGATCGGCCGGGAATTCCTGCTGCCCACACCCTTCGACGCGGACCCCGCCGACCCGATCGTCCTGGTGCCCGGCTGGTGCACCCCCTTCGATGACCGCATCGCCGCCCGCCTGAAAAAACATCTGCCCCTGGGCAATTCGGACGGCACGATCCGCTGGCAGACCTTCGGGCTCGACCCCGCCGCCGAGCCGGAGGCACTCGCGCGGCGCTATGCCCGGTACCGCCCTGTCCGCGGTGAGATCGCCCGCCGCCGTGGTCTGCTCGTCCTCAGCCCGGACACCCCCGAGGACTGCCGCACCTGGGCGCTGTCCGCCGCCCGCCTGGACTCGGTCCCGTTCGGCACCGACTACACCTATCTCGACGAGTGGGACCGCGGGCACGACGGCGAGATCCAGATCTTCCGCCGCTTCCGGAGCATGGTCGGCACCGCCGGACAGGCTCGCGCCCAGGTTCTTTCACGCGCGGCGTCCACCGGAACACCGGACGACCTGCGCGCGCAGATATGGGCCGAGGCCGCGCGTATCCGGCACCGCGCGACCCGGAAGATAACCGAGGAGACCGTTCAGGCATCCTGAACGATCGACATGGCGATGCCGTCGAGGATGTCGTGTTCGCTCACGACGAGTTCGGAAACCCCTGCGCGGCGCGACAATTCGTCGGCCAGAACCTCCGTGATCACCGCGCCCCCACCGATCACATCGACGCGGCCGGGATGCATGGGCCCCAGGGCGGCGCGTTCGTCGTGGTTCATGGCGATGAGGCGGTCGCAGACGGCGTGGACCTCGGGCAGGCTCAGACGGGTGAGATGCACGCGCTCGGAATCGTATTCGGGCAGGTCGAGGGCGACGGCGGTGATGGTGGTCATGGTGCCCGCGACACCGACCCAGGTGCGCACCTCGTCGACGGGGACCTTCGCGAAGGCTTCCTCCAGCTTCGCCTGCGCGAATTCCCGTGCGGCGGTGACCTGGTCGGCCGTGGGCGGGTTGCCGGGGAGACAGCGCTCGGTGACGCGGACGCAGCCGATGTCGGCGGAATAGGCCGCGCGCACGCCCTTCTCGTCGCCCACGACCAGTTCGGTGGAACCACCGCCGAGGTCGACGACCACGAAAGGTCCTGCGTCGGCGGCGAGTTCACCGACCGCGCCGGCGAAGGAGAGACGGGCCTCCTCGTCGCCGGTGATCACCTCGGCGACCGCGCCGGGGACGACCTGGCCGAGTTCGGCGCGGGTCATCTCGAAGAAATCGTCGCGATTGGCGGCGTCGCGGGTGGCGGAGGTGGCGACCATGCGCACGCGGGTGACGCCGGTGGCGGTCATGATGTCGACGTAGTCGGCCAGCGCGGCGCGGGTGCGGTCGATCGCCTCGGGAGCCAGGCGGCCGGTGGCGTCGACGCCCTGGCCGAGCCGCACGATGCGCATCTCCCGGTGCACGTCGGTCAGGGTGCCGTCGGCACCGACCTCGGCGACCAGCAGCCGGATCGAGTTGGTTCCGCAGTCCACTGCGGCGATGCGCTCACCCATGGTTCCTCCAGATCTCCGGCGCTCCGCTGCGCACCGGTCGCTGCTCGCGATTATGCCCGGTGCGCCCAGGCGCCGATCCCGACCTGGCTAGGCCGACTCGTCGGACGTGCGCGACGCGGGCCAGTCGGCCGGGATGGCGGTGCCGCGCAGACCGGCGTCGGCGGCCAGGGCGACGGCCTCGTCACCGAAGGGGTTCACGCCCGGCCCCTTGGCCAGCGAATGCGCGATGAGCACGTGCAGGCACTTGACCCGGTCGGGCATGCCACCGCCGGTGAAATCGGTGCCCAGCGACTCGATCTCGTTGCGTTCGGCCAGGTAGGACTCGTGCGCGGCGCGGTAGGCGGCGGCCAGCTCGGGGTCGGCGGCTAGGCGTTCGGTCATCTCGCGCATCACCCCGGCCGACTCCTGACGGCTCGCCTCGGCGGTCAGGCGCGGGTCGGTCAGGTAGTAGAGCGTGGGGAACGGGGTGCCGTCGGGCAGACGCGGGGCGGTCTTGACGACGGCGGGCAGGCCGTCGGGCGTGCGGTAGGCGACGGCGAGGACACCGCGCGGCTCGCGGCCCAGCTGCTGGGCGATGATCTCGAGGTCGCGCTCGTTCGGTGCGGTCACCGTGGTCCTTCCTGGACGGGTTCGGAGATACTGCGCCACAGGTCGGTGTACCAGGGGTCGGGCGCCGTGGTTCGGGTGCTCATCGGCGGCGGGGCCGGCGCTTCGATGCCGGGGACCTGCACGATGTAGGGGGTTTCGCCGGGCATCACCAGGCGCAACCGGTCGCGGGCCTCGGAACGGATGTAGGCCGGGTCCTGCTGCTGGGCCCGGCGGTCGCGCAGGGCGGCGAGGTCGGCGTCGAGCTCGGCGCGCTGCTGGGCCAGGGCGGCCGCTTCGGCCCGCTGACTGAAGTAGGTGCGCGTCGGCACGGCCAGGGTCAGCGCGAGTCCGCACAGCACGGCCGCCAGGATCACCGCTTTGCCGGTCGAGAGACCGAGGATGGTGTGTTCGCTGCGTTCGAGCTTGCCGCTGGGCTTGCGCTTGGCGCCCGCCGCGGATTCGGGGCGGCGCCGGGTGGTGCGTTTGGCCGCGGTGGGGCGGCCGGGAGCGTCGAGGTGACTGGGGCGGGAGCGCGACGTGCGCGACGTGCGGCGGTCGCCTCGTCCACCCGGACTGGTCCCACGCGCACGTCGCTCGGTCATTCGCTCCCTACCCCGTCATCCGATCAGAATTCGCCGGTGAAACGCGGGAAGGCCACGTCGCCGGCATAGCGGGCCGAGTCACCGAGGGCGTCCTCGATGCGCAGCAGCTGGTTGTACTTGGCGACGCGCTCCGAACGTGCGGGGGCGCCGGTCTTGATCTGGCCCGAGCCCACGGCGACCGCGAGGTCGGCGATGGTGGTGTCCTCGGTCTCGCCCGAACGGTGCGACATCATGGTCTTGTAGCCGTTGCGGTGCGCCAGCTCGACGGCGTCGAGGGTCTCGGTGAGGGTGCCGATCTGGTTGACCTTCACCAGCAGCGCGTTGGCCGCGCCCTTGGCGATGCCCTCTTCGAGGCGCTCGGGGTTGGTGACGAACAGGTCGTCGCCGACCAGCTGCACCTTGTCACCGATGGAATCGGTGAGCGCGACCCAGCCGTCCCAGTCGTCCTCCGACAGCGGGTCCTCGATGGAGACCAGCGGGTAGCGGGTGAGCAGATCCGCGTAGAACTCGCCCATCTCGGCGGCGGTGCGGACCTTGCCCTCGAACTTGTAACCCTCACCGGCGGTGTAGAACTCGGTGGCGGCCACGTCGAGCGCGAGCGCCACATCGGTGCCGAGCTTGTAGCCCGCGCGCTCGATGGCGACGCTGATCAGGTCGAGCGCCTCCACGGTGCCCGCGACATCGGGGGCGAAGCCACCCTCGTCACCGAGACCGGTGGACAGGCCCTTCTCCTTGAGGACGGCCTTGAGCGAGTGGTACACCTCGGTGCCCCAGCGCAGCGCCTCGCGGAAGGTGGGCGCGCCGATCGGGGCGACCATGAACTCCTGGACGTCCACGCCGGTGTCGGCGTGCGCGCCACCGTTGAGGATGTTCATCATGGGCACGGGCAGCACGTGGGCGTTCGGGCCGCCCAGGTAGCGGAACAACTCGAGACCCGAGGACTCGGCCGCGCCGCGCGCGACGGCCAGCGACACGCCGAGCAGGGCGTTCGCGCCGAGGCGGGACTTGTCGGGGGTGCCGTCCAGATCCAGCAGGACCTGGTCGACGGTGCGCTGCTCGACGGCGTCGAGGCCGATGATGGCGGGCGCGATCTCGTCGAGGACACCCTCGACGGCCTTGGTGACACCCTTGCCGTTGTAGCGGTCGCCACCGTCACGCAGCTCCACGGCCTCGTGCTCGCCGGTGGACGCGCCGGACGGAACGTCCGCCCTGGTCAGGGTGCCGTCGTCGAGGGCGATCTCGACCTCGACAGTGGGATTACCGCGCGAATCCAGGATCTCGCGCGCTCCGACCTGTTCGATGATGGCCACGAAAACGACTCCTTACGACTGAAGGCACGGTAGGTCTCACGGGATGGGCCGTGCGGTTGCGAGCCTATCGTCTCTGCGTGACGCGTAGTAACCGGCACTCCGGGGCCGTGGCGAACTACACGCGCCGCCCGATGCTGTACGTCGCGGCCCGGTCGCGCACCACCCGCATGTACTTGTTGGACTGGTTGTAGGCGAACAGGGCGCGCTGCCAGCCGTCGGCCGAGGTCAGGTTGCCGCCGCGAATGCACAGGTAGCGGGCGGCGGTGAGGGCGGCGTCGTCGATGTTCTGCGGATCGAGGACGCCGTCACCGTTGGCGTCGACCGCCCAGCGCTTCCAGGTCTCGGGGATGAACTGCAGCGGGCCGACCGCGCGGTCGTAGGTGGTGTCGCCGTCGAGCGTGCCCCCGTCGGTGTCGCGGATCTCGGCATTGCCCTTGGTGCCGTCGAGGGCCACCCCGATGATCGCCGGGCGGACCGTGCCGTCGGCGCCCACGCCCGCGCCGCGATGGGTGCCGTGCCCGCTCTCCACACTCGCGATCCCGGCGAGGGTGGTCCAGGCGATGCCGCATTCGGGCCGCGACTTCGCCAGCACCGCGGCCGCGTACCCGTAGGCCTCGAGCGCCACCGGCTCGATGCCGACGGCGCCGGACTGCTCGTCGGCCCAGCCGCGCAACTGGTCGGCGGCACGGCCCGGCGCGTCCACATCGATCACCGGCAGCGCGGCGCCGGGGCCGGGCGGCATGTCGCCGGGGATCGACGCGAGCGAACTACAGCCCGCGAGCAGCGCGAACACCGCGACAGCGGCGAGGGCGCCTACCTTCTGTTGACTCACTCAACCCATCATCCAGATGCGCGGGGCCGTCGGCATCTCTCACAGCTAGTTCTCAGAGTGGGCCGAGGCAGACGGTGGAGCCGTCGCCCACCGATTGCTTGCGGGTCATCCTGGCTTCGCCGGGCGAGCAAGGGATGTCGGATTCGTCGTAGACCGAGGTGATGGTGCCGTCGGCGCCGGGCGTGTCGCAGGCGATCAGTTCCGGCATGGTGGTGCCGCCGAAACCGGTCACGCAGTCACCGGGTTTGGCGTAGCCGAGGTTGCGCTGGTTGGCGGGACCGAAGCACAGGACCACGATCAGGTCGGTGCGTTCGGTGCGGGTGACGGTGGAGGAGGTGGCGTTGCGCAGTCCGCCGCAGGCGTATTGGCCGGGGTCGACGTACTGGGTGCGCGCCGAGAGCACGCGGAAGCGCGCGGAATCGTTGTCGCACGGGACTTTCGCCTGTGCTTCGTCGGTGTAGCAGTCGCCGACCTGTCCGGCGAAGGCACTAGTCGCGAAGGAGTTCGCCTTGGTGCAGACCACCAGGGCGCGGCCGCCGAGCGAAGTCTGCGCGTAGGCGCCGCGCGTTTCGGGGTGTGCCTTGCAGGCGTTGTCGGTGACCGGGATCTTGATGTGCAGTTCGATGGCGATCACGTCCAGGGCGGCACGCCGGTCGCCACACGGGAACCGTTCGATGTACTCGCCCGCCTTCTTCACGTCGACACAGTCCCCTGCCAGCAGTCCGCCCGGATCGATGGTGTTCTCGCGAGTGGGTTGCAGGCACAGCGCGATGGTCGCCGACGTGCCCGGTGCGCTGGGCTCGGCCACCGCGCGCGTCGCCTCGGCGTGCTTCAGGCAGGCCGATTCGACCGGCCACTGGATGGCCTCGCGGGCGACGATGCGATAGGTGGCCCCCAGTGCGCCGCAGTCGAGTTCGACCGGTTGATCGCTGGTGGTCACGCAGTCGCCGACGGCCATCACCGGCGGGTCGGGGCGGGTCAGGAAGAAAGCCGTCAGCCCGGCCGCGACGGCGACGACGAGAGCCACGAGCGGGGCGAGCCAGTAGACGAGCCGGGCGGTGGAGCGTTTCGCCGGTGGGGGTTCGAGGGGTGGCTGGTGCCAGTTCGTGTGGGGCGGCGGTTGATGTGAGCCCGCGAAGGGTTGTGGCGCGGGCGGTGTGGGGTGCGGGTGGTCCGCTGGGGGTGCTTGCTGCGGCCAGGCGGCGCCGGTGGGCTGTGCCGCCGGTAGGGGTGCCTGCTGGTGCCAGTCGGCCTCCGGCGTCCGCTGTTGCCGATCGGTGGTCGGCTGGGGACCCGGGGGTGGTGGGTCCGGGATCGGGTGGTGCCGGTGGGCATCGGTCGGGTGCGGTGGCTGTTGCGCCATCGGGAGGATGCTCCTGAAATCGCTTGGGGGACAACCCGATGACATCGACAGACCATCGCCCGGCGTTACGCGTTCAGCCGAGCAGAGCCGCGGTGGCCGGGTGCGCCGGGGACGCCAAGACCTCTGCCGTGGCACCGGATTCGACGACGTGGCCGTTGTCGAGGACGACGAGTTCGGTGCAGTGCCGGGCGACCAGGGACATGTCGTGGCTGATCAGCACGATGGCGGTGTGGTGTTCGGCGCGGAGCCGGTCGAGCAGGGTCATGATCGCCGTAGCGGTGGTGGCATCCAGGGCGGTGGTGATCTCGTCACAGATCAGGACCGACGGCCGGGCGGCGAGGGCTCTGGCCAGGGCGACTCGCTGGCGTTGCCCGCCGGAGAGTTCCCCGGGGCGACGGTGGGCCAGCTCGACCGGGAGTTCCACCGCATCGAGCAGCGAGTCGACGTGCGCGTCGATCTCCCGCCTCGGCACCCGAGCGATTCGGCGCAGCGGACGTGCCAGCGTCTGGCGCACGGTACGGCGAGGATTCAACGCGGCCAGTGGATTCTGGGCAACCAGGTGAATTCCGTTGGTACCCACCCTGATCCGCCGCCCACTGACACGAACCTCGACACCGCCGACCTCCAGCACCCCGGACGCCCCACCCTGCAACCCGGCGATCACCCGCCCGAGCGTCGTCTTCCCAGCCCCGGACACCCCCACCACCGCCACCGCCCCACCCGCCTCCACCCGCAGCCCCACCTGCCCCAGAATCCGTCGCCCACCGACAACCAGACCGATCCCCTCGGCCCGAAGCACCACCACCCCGCCCCCACCTTCCACCGACCCGGCATCTGTAGCCGTATGCGGAGGCGCGGCAGCTGTTGCCGTGTCCAGTGGCGCGGCAGCTGTAGCCGCGTGCGGCGGTGCGGCAGCCGTATCCGCTTGCGGTGGCGCAGCAGCCGTAGCCGTACACGGTGGTGCAGCAGCCGTGGCCGCGTGCGGCGGTACAGCAGCCGTGGCCGCGTGCGGCGGCGCGGCAGCCGTGGCCGTGTGCGGCGATGCGGCAGCTGTAGCTGTAGCTGTGTGCAGCTGGTCGTCCTCATCTGATCGGGGAGCGGATGCGGGCGGCGCGGTGCTCGATTCGGGTGTGGGTCGGCTTGATTGGGCTGCGGGAGGCGAAACGTGGTTCGGGGCGCTGACTTCCACGAGTGTGTCGGCGATGGCGTGGACGGTGGTGGTGTCGTGGCCGGAGAGCAGGATGGTGGTCGCGTCGTGGGTGGCGAGGTCGGTGACGAGGCGGGCGATGTCGGTGCGGAGGGCGCCGTGGAGGCCGGCGAAGGGTTCGTCGAGGATCAGGATTCCGGGGCGGCGCAGGACGGCGCGGGCCAGGGCGACGCGGCGTTGCTGGCCGCCGGAGAGCTCGCCGCAGCGGCGGCGGAGGAAGGCGGTGTCGAGGCCGACGCGGTGCAGGACGGCGTGGCGTTCGGCCTCCGTGGCGTGTGGTGCGGTGTCGGACAGGACGGACCGGACACGCCGCCGGGGATTCAGTTCGGAGCCGGGGTCCTGCCCGACGTACGCGATCTTCTCGCGCCGGAAGGCCCGCAGCGCGCGGTCATCCAGCCCGAACACTTCCTGCCCGTCCACCAGAACCGTGCCATTGCACCGGGTTTCCCTGGGCAGATGCCCCAGCAGCGCCCGCATCGCGGTCGATTTACCGGCCCCGGACACCCCGGTCAACGCGGTGACACTCCCCGCTTTCAGCCGAAACGACAAGGGCCCGAGCAACACCACCCCACCCTCGGACACGACAGTCAACCCCTCGACGACCACCGAGTCCCCCACCTGCCCGCACCCACTTGACCCACTTGCCCCGCCCAGCTCCTCAGACGCCGAACTACCTCCACATACCACGCCCAGGTCCCTGGACGCCGAACCATCTCCACCCACTACACCCGGTCCACCTCGCAGCGGACCACGCCCGCTCGACATCACCGGCCCACCACCCACCGCACCACGCCCGTCCACCACGCCGAACTTCGCGAGCACCCGATCCCACCACCGCCCAGCACGCGCCGTACGGATGGCCCTGCCGGACAAGGCCGTGCCCAGCTCCGGTCGACTCGGCGAACCGCCCGTGACTGCCAGGTTGACTCCCACGGCGACGATCGCGATGGCGGTGCTGGGGGCGAGGACCGACCACGGGTTGAGGAGGATTCCAGGGGCGTTGTCGCGGACCATGATCGCCCAGTTGTCGGCGCCGAGGGCGGGGAAGCCGAGGAAGGCGACGGTGCTGACGAGGTAGACGGCGACGACGAAGCGCAGGCCGAGCTGGGTGGTGAAGACCGCGCGCAGGTTGGGCAGGATCTCGCGGAAGACCAGGTGGGGCAGGGATTCCCCGGCAGCGACGGCGGCCTCGACGTACCCGGACTTCGCGATGGTGGCGGCCGCGGCGGCGAACAGGCGGGCGCAGTACGGGACGCCGAACAGCAGCGAGACGACGACCAGGGCGAAGGCGCCGCCGTCGGGCCAGGCGGTGAGGACGAGCAGGATGCCGAGCACGGCGGGGAGCAGGATCACCAGGTCGCCGGCGAGTTCGATCACCCGGCCCGCCCGGGGGCGCACCGCCGCGACGGCGCCGAGCACCGCCGAGAGCACTGTCACCAGGGCCGCGATCAGGGCCGAGAGCACGAGCAGACGCGTGCCGCCGGTGAGCAGATGGCTCAGCACATCCCGTCCGAGCCGATCGGCCCCGAGGACGGCTCCCCCGCCCGGCCCGGCGAACGGCATCCCGACCGCATCCTCGGCCCCGTACGGCGCCACCCACGGCCCCACCGCTGCCGCCACCACGACGACTCCGACCAGCATCATCCCCGCGCCGCTCGCCCACCGGGACGGTCGTCCACCACGCGCCGGCCGCTCAGCACCCTCCGACGGCGGTGGTCCGTGACCCGCCGCCGCAGCCTGCTCGATCCGAGGTGGGTGGTTCATCGCAGACCTCCGGTGGCCCGGGCCCGGACGAGATCGGCGACGGCCAGCAGGACCATGATGACCAGCGCCGTCAGCGCGACGACCGCGGCCACGGTGGTGGTGTCGCGATCGGCGACGGAACCGGCCAGCACCGCGCCGATGCCGGGATAGTTGAACAGGGTCTCCACCACCAGCGCACCGCCGAAGAGCATCCCGACGGAGGTGGCGTACCCGGCCACGACGGTGGGGGCGGCGAACGGCAGCAGGTGCCGCCACAGGATGGTTCGGGCCGGAAGACCTTCCAGCACAGCACTTTCCACGTGCGGCGCGGTCGCGACATCGAGCAGGGCCGAGCGCACGATGCGGGTGTTCCAGCCGATCTGCGGGATGGCCAGTGCCAGCACCGGCAGGATCAGCATCTCGGGACCGGCGGGGAACCCGGAGCGGCCGGTGATGGTCACCGCGGGCAGCCAGCCGGTGGCCAGTGAGAACACCAGGATCAGCAGAGTGCCGCAGACGAATTCGGGCACGGCCACGCCGATCGTGGTGGTGGGTTGCAGGATTCGCGCGCCCAGCGAACTCGGACGCAGCGCCCACCAACAGCCCAGGGCCAGCGACACAACCACCGTCAGCAGCAGCGCGATACCGCCGAGCAGCAGGGTCGGCGGGAACTTTGCGGCGAGCAGGTCGCCGATCTCGGTGCCGCGCGCGGTCCGCCCGAAATCGCCGGCGACGACCCCGCTGATCCAGTGCCAGAACTGCACCGGCAGCGGCCGGTCGAGTCCGAGTTCGTGCTCCTTCGCCGCGATCTCGGCCGGGCTCGCGTCCCGGCCGAGCGCCGAGCGGGCCGCGCTGCCGGGCAGCAGGTCCACCGCGACGAACACGATGGCCAGCAACGTCACCAGCAGCGCGATCCGGCGCAGCACCGGCAGGGCGAGGGCACGCACGGCGTTCATGCCAGCCAGGCGCGTTCCAGCTGGACGCGGGCGAAGCCGCCGAGGGTGGGCAGGTCACGCACCGCGGCGGCGGCGATGTCGACGCCGTCGGCCATGCCCCACACCAGGTATCCGCCGCGCTCGAACTCGATACGCTGGATCTCCCGCACGGCCGCCTCGTACTCGGCACCAGAGGCGGCCAGGGCCTTGGCCGTCGCGGCGTCGAATTCGGTATCCCGGTATGCCGTTTCGTTGCGGTTGGAGCCGGAGGTCATCAGTTTGTCGGCCAGGAACAGCACCGAATCGTTGGTGCCCCAGGACACCGTGTAGAGCGGGGCCTTCAGCCAGGTGGTGTCGTAGAAGGCGGCCGATTCCACCACTTGCACATCGAGTTTCACCCCGATCTCGGCGAGCTGGGTGGCGATCACCTTCGCCGATTCGACCTCGCCGGGCACCTCGGCCTTGGTGACTAGCGGATAGCCGCGACCGGTGTCGAAATTCGCCTCGCGCAGGAGAGTTTTCGCGCGCGCGATATCGCGGTCCCGGCGCAACGCGGTGTCGTAGGCGGGGTCGGCGGTGCCGAGGACGTCGGCGGCGACGGTGCCGAAACCCGAGTGCACCTGATCCACCAGCGCGGTCCGGTCGACGCCGAGCCGCAGCGCGGTGCGCACTCTGACATCGGCGAAGGGGCCGTCGGCGGTGCGCATGGCGACGCCGAGCATGGTGTCGTTCGCCCGGCGGATCACTCGCAGATCGCCGCGACCGGCGGCGGTGCGGCCGGCGATGGCGCCGACATTGGAGGCGAGGTCGATCTGGCCACCCAGTGCCGCGTTGCCCAGCGCGGTGACGCCGTCGAACATGGTCACCTCGATGGCGTCGAGCAGCGGCGCGGTGCCGTGCCACTGGTCGTTGCGCACCAGGCGCGCGGTACCGCCCTGGAAGGATTCGAGCCGGAACGGGCCGGTGCCGACCGCGGCGGTGAAGTCGGTGGTGTCTTTCGGCACGGTGAAGGTCATCAGCCGAAGCAATTGCGGCAGTTGGGTATTGGGCGTCGGCAGCGTGAACACGACGCGGTTCGGGCCGTCGGCGGTGATGTCGTTCTCGGCCACCGGCATCTTCGACGGGCCACCGACCGAGCGCAGCCGACGCATCGACCACACCACGTCCTCGGCGGTCACCGGGGCGCCGGTGTGGAAGCGCGCTCCCTCGGCGAGGGTGAAGCTCCAGCGACGGTGGTCCGGGTCGGATTCCCAGTGCGTGGCCAGGCGCGGCGCGACGGTGGGGTCGGCGCCGGGGACGGTCAGCGCGTCGTAGACGAGTGAGGCGATGAGGAAGTCACTGTCGTTGCTGAGGTTGCCGTGCGGGTCGCGCTCGACGCGGGCGCTACTGCCCAGCGCGCCGACCCGCAGGGTGCCACCACGTTTCGCCGGGCCGCCGGGCCCGTCGTCGCGGCTGCACGCGGCCACGAGAAGCAGTGCGGTGACGCCCAGTCCGGACTGCAGGAGTTGCCTGCGGGTGACACTCATCGAATCGCCTCCTCGAACTGCTTGCGCGCGACCACTTTTCACTTCGCGCAAACCAGGCGAGGCTAACCTGAATCGATCGCCGGACGGTGACCTTCGTCTCGACTGCAACCGAACCGAAGCGGGACACACCAACCCGGCGATTCACATCTCCCAGGTCCTGGGGTAGAAGTAGTGTTATATGGATTGGCTATTTCACTTTGCATGCATTAGGTAAGTCTTGCCTAATTAGATGTCAAGCACTACCTTCGCACATCGATTGCCCAATCACCCGCGTTCAACCGATGCGAAGAAGGGAAGGCCGGTGAAAAGCGTTCTCTCCGAACGTCTGACGATTCACCTGCACGACATCGAACATCGCGAGCTGCCGCCCGAGGCCGCCACGGCCGTCCGCGCGCTCGCCGCCGATATTCGTCACCACTTAGGTGATTCACCACACACAACCACACTGCACCTGCCCGCGCTACTCGAGCAGATCGAGCAACGCGCGGGCGAACTGCCCGAATCCGTGCGGATCGCCGTGCGACCGCCCGCCACCGCGGCGGGCGCGACCGTGGTCCACGGATTGCCGGTCGACGACGCGGAATTCGGCCCGACACCGCCACATTGGCAGGACGCCGCCGAATCGGCGGGCGACCCGGCGCATCACGGCTCGCTCGAACTCGACATCGCGATGCTGCTGCTGGCGCGCTGCGCCGGTGAGCCGTTCGGCTGGCAGGGTCAGCAGAACGGGCGGCTGGTGAACAACATCGTGCCCGCCGCCGGACACGAGGACGAGCAGTCCGGCGCGAGCAGTTCCACCCTGCTCAGCCCGCACACCGAGGACGCCTTCCACGCCCGGCGCGCGAATCTGCTGATGCTGGTGTGCCTGCGCAATCCCGACTCGGTCGCCACCACGGTGTCCTCGGTGCGTCAGGTGCGGTTGTCCGACGAGGACAAGCGGGCCCTGCGCACCCCCACGGTGCCGATCCTGCCCGACGTGTCCTACGGCACCGGTTTCGGCGCCGACGCCGCCCCGCTGCCCACCCTGTGGCTCGATGAAACAGGTTCCGACACACTGCGTTACGATCCCGCCTACACCCCGCTCGACGACGCCGGACCGGCGTACCGGGCGGCCTATACCCGGCTCACCGCCGAACTCGCCCGGGTCTGCCAGGCCCCCGCCCTGGCACCCGGCGAGATCCTGCTGGTGGACAACGATGTCGCCGTGCACGGCCGGGTGCCGTTCCGCGCCCGCTACGACGGCACCGATCGCTGGCTCAAGCGCGTCAACATCCGGCTGCCCGAACGCCGCCGCCGTCCGCAGGAATCGTCCGAGAATGGGTACGGGCAACACGTGGTCGCGCCGTTCCGGGCGAGCACGGATCGGACAGCAGAGCGGGGCAGCACAGATGAACGAGGATCCGTTGAACAACCGTGACCGGAGCGTCCCCCTGCGGGTGCTCTCGCGCAGCGATCTGGCCGAGGTGCCGATCACGCCCGCCGAAGTGGTCCGGGCCGTCGAGGACGCCTATCTCGCCTTCGCGGCGGGCGAATCCGACAATCCCCGCAAGCTGAGCGTGGCCGATCCGGGCGGCTCGTCGGTGTCCTACGCGATGCTCGGGCGCGACGGCAGGCGCCGGGTGGTGGCCATGAAGACCTCCTACAAGTTCGACCCGGGCCACGACCGCAGCACCAAGCGCTACTACACGACCATCACCCTCTACGACGACACCACCGGCGCACCGATCGCGATGATGGACTGTGCCAGGGTGGGCGCCTTACGCACGCCCGCGGTCTCGGCGCTGCTGGTGCGTGAGACGGTGCGGCGCGGCGCCGAGAGCGCGCTGCTCATCGGCACCGGCACCCAGGGCCGCAATGCCCTGCCGCATCTGCTGGCCGCGAATCCGCAGCTGCGCAAGCTGATGGTGTACGGCACCCATCCCGAGGGGCTGGCCGCGGTGCACACGCAGCTGGCCGAGGCGGTGCCGCACGCGCTGCTCGAGGTGGTCGACGACCCGTACGCGGCGGCCGGTGGCGCCGATGTGGTGCTGGCGACAGCCGGGCCCGGCACCGAGGTCGCGCTCGAATCCACCCATCTGGCACCGGGTTCGGTGGTGGTGCTGGTCGGCTACGGCCTGGCGCCCTCGACCCTGGTCGACGCCGACCGGGTGGTCGCCACCAGTGCCGCGCAGATGGCGCTGACCGGCACCGACATGGCCGGGCCGGACGGCACCCTGCGCGCGGTCGACGCCGAACTGCCGCAGGTGCTCACCCGCGCGGTCCCGGCCCGGCGCAGCGAGGACGAGAAGATCTTCGTCTACAACAGCGGACTCGTACTCACCGATATCGCCGTCGCGCACGCGCTCGCGGCCCGCGCCATCGCGGAGGGAAGAGGTACCGAGGTGCCGCTGTGGGACTGACGGCCGCGGACGGTCCACGCCCCGCCCACGAGTCCTCGTCCGGTCGGCAGGAGACCGGTCCGCGCGCCACCGTCGACAGCGACACCATCGAACACGGCGAGACGGCGGCGCCTCGATCCGGCAGCGACACGACCCCCGGCGGATCGGGACCGACGTCCGGACAGCACTGCGCGCCCCCGATGCCCGCGCTGCCCGATGCGATGCAGGCGCGACTGCTCGCCGATCCGGTGCTGCTCGATGACATCGCCGAGGCGGTGGGCGGGCCGTTCCACGTGCTGTTTCCCGAGCGGGTCGCGGTGAACGTCCGCGCGTTCCAGGACGCGTTCGCCGCGGCCCGGGTCGACGGGTTCGTGTACTTCGGGAAGAAGGCGAACAAGGCGGCGGCCGTGGCGCGGGCGTGCGCCGAGGCCGGGGCCGGGGTCGATGTGGCCAGTACCGGTGAGCTGGTGGCGGCGCTGGCGCAGGGGGTGCGCGGTGAGGAGCTGATGATCACCGGGCCCGCGAAATCCGATGAGCTGCTGTGGCTGGCCGCGCGGCACCGGGCCGTGATCGCCATCGACGCGCTCGACGAGCTGGAGCGGGTGCGGGCGCTGGGTGTCGCGGCGCGGATTCTGCTGCGGGTGCTTCCCGACGGGTCGTCGTCGCGGTTCGGGCTCGACCGTGCGGAGCTGGCGACGGCGATCGACCGTATCGACGCGCCGATCACGCTGTCGGGATTCAGTTTCCATCTCGGCGGATACGACGCGGTCGCCAGGGCCGAGCAGGCCGCGGCGCTGGTCGAGCACTGCCTGCACGCGCGCACATGTGGACATCCGGCCGAGATGATCTCGATCGGCGGCGGATTCGGTGTCGACTATGTGGACCCGGCCTCCTGGGAGCGATTCCAGAACACGCTGAGTGCCAACTGGTTCCACTCGCGTCCACCGGGTGAGTACTACCCGTACCACTTCCCCACTCCCGGTGCAGCCATGCTCACCGCGATCCTCGCCCACGACGAACTCTCGACCCGGCTGCGCCGCAACGGCATCCGGCTCGCCGTGGAACCCGGCCGGGCACTGCTCGACGGTGTCGGAAGTTCGGTGTTCCGGGTGCAGGGCGTGAAAACCCGCACGGCACAGGGCGAACCGTACGACATCCTCACCGTCGACGGCACCAGCCTGAGCATGTCCGAACAGTGGTTCGACAGCGAATACCTGCCCGACCCGGTGCTGTGGCCCGCGCGGCCCGGCACCCGCACCCCCACCTGCGTCGGGGCCGCCACCTGTCTGGAATCCGATCTGCTCAGCAGACGGAGAATCCCGCTGCCGCGGCGTGCCCGCGTCGGCGATCTGCTCGTCTACCCGAACACCGCCGGGTATCAGATGGACTCCAACGAGTCCCCGTTCCACGAACTCCGGCTACCACCCAAGGTGCTCCTACGCACCGACGGCGACCGGCTGCGCTGGAGCCTGGACGCCACCGCCCGCTGATCCCCGAGCTCCCAATCCGATGGAGGAATCCCCCATGGCTCTCGTCACGCGCGTGACGGACCTGATCGGCCGCACCCCCCTGTTCGAACTCGCCGTCACCGACACCGGCACCCGGCTGCTGCTCAAGCTCGAACAGTTCAACCCGACCGGCGCCGCCAAGATCCGGATGGCGCGCTCGATGGTGCTCGACGCGGAGCGGCGGGGTTTGCTGCGCGATGGCGGGCATATCATCGAGTCGACGTCCGGCAACACCGGACTGGGCCTGGCGGTGGTCGCGGCCGAACGTGGCTACCGGTTCACCGCCGTGGTCGACAACCACGCCTGTAAGGACAAACTGCGCGCGATGCGGGCCATGGGCACCGACCTGGTGTTCGTCGCCGACGACGGTGACGACGAGCTGGCCACCTCGGCACGGGAGGACCTCGCCGAGGCGATGGCGGCCGCCCGTGACGACGCCTACTTCACCGAACAGCACAACAACGACGCCAATGCCGTGGGCTACTACGCGGTGGCCGAGGAGTTGCTCGCCGACGTCGAACGGGTCGACATCCTGCTCTCGGCGGTCGGCACCGGCGGTTCGCTGTTCGGTACCGCCACCCGTCTGCGTGAGCTGGGCAAACCGGCCCGGGTGATCGGCGTGGAGCCGGTCGGTTCGATCGCCTTCGGCGGCGAGGGCGGCCCGTACTGGCAGTCGGGCACCGGCACCCCGCCCGGCGCCACCATCGGCACCGCCGTGGACTACGCGCTGCTCGACGAGGGCGTGAAGGTCAGCGATGTCGACGCCTTCGCCACCGCGCGCGCCGTCGCCAGGACACACGGGCTGCTGATCGGCGGCTCGGCGGGCGGGTCGGTGCACAATGCCTTGACGCGTCTGACGGAATTCCCGGCAGGCTCGACCGTGGTGACCATCGTGTGCGACGGGGGCGAGAAGTATCTCGACACCGTGTTCGACGACGAGTGGATGGGTATGCGGGACTTGCTCGACCCCACTGCCGAAGCCGAGGTCACCACCCTGCTGCGCCGCTACTCGCCGCTGCGGCGCCACGACGAATTGATGGAGGTCCGGTGAGCGCGAGCCCGCGCCGCACGACGAACCGCCCCGGAGAGACCGGGTGAACGGGGGCCGTACCGACAGCAACGCGCTGGCCAGACTGGCCACGCCGATCGCGCTCACCCAGCTGGCGCAGATCGCGGTCTCCACCACCAACCTCGCGTTGATGGGCACCCTGGGTGTGCGCGAGGTGGCCGCCGGTGGCCTCGCGCTGGTGCTGTTCAACCAGATCCGCACCATGTGCGTCGGGTTGATCACCGGCACCGGTAACCAGATCGCGGGCGCGCTCGGCGCGGCGGGCAAACGCGGCGATTCGGCCGACGACGAGGTGCGCGCCGTGGTGCGGGCCGCGTTCGTCATCTCGACCCTCGCCGGTCTGCTCGGCGGTGCGCTGCTGATCGGGCTCGGCTGGGTGCTGCCCTGGCTGGGCCAGGACGCGGCGGTGCTGGAACTGGCCCGGCCGATGATGATCGCGCTGGCCCCCGGTCTGCTGCCCTGCCTGTGGTTCCAGGTGCTGCGCCAGTACACCGTCGGAATGCAGCGACCGCAGGCGTTGCTGCTGGTCACGCTGGGTTCGGTGGTGCTGAACCTGGTGCTCGCGCTGGCCTTCATCCACGGCTGGGCGGGGCTGCCCGCCTTCGGCCTGACCGGCGTCGGCATCGCCACCTCGCTGGTCTTCCTGGTCACCTGCGGGGTGTTCTGGGCGATGATCCGCCGCGACGAGCGACTCGGGCCCACCCTGCCCGCGACCCCGTGGCCGGTGCGCTGGGCGACCGTGCGCGAGGAACTGCGCCTGGGCACCCCGATCGCGCTGACCTACGGGTCGGAGGCGGGCATGTTCTCGGTGCTGGCCCTGGTCATGGGCAGTTTCGGACCCGCCGCGCTGGCGGCGCACAATGTGGTCTACCAGATCATCTACATCGTGTTCCAGGTCGCGATCGGGCTCTCGCACGGGGCGTCGATCCTGGTCAGCCACAGTGTGGCGCGCGAGGAGTACGACCACGCGCGCACCGTGGCCTGGCTGGCGCTGCGGCACGCGGCGGTCCTGGCCGGGGTCACCGGACTGGTCTACGTGGTCGCCCCCGACCTCGTGCTGGCGCCGTTCCTCGAGCCCGGCGACACCGACACCATCGCCATCGCCCACACCCTGCTGCTGATCGGCATCGTGCTGCAGTTCTTCGACGCCGCCCAGAACATCGGCACCGGCCTGCTACGCGGCCTCAAGGAGACCTCCGCGGGCTTCCGCCTCTCCCTCATCGGCTACTGGGCCGTCGGCCTCCCCGCCGCCCTGCTCCTGGCCTTCCCCCTGCACCTGGGCGCGGCAGGCGTCTGGTGGGGCCTCACCGCCGGCCTGGCCACCACCGCCGTCCTGATGCTGCGCAAGTACTTCACCCTGCTCGACCATGCCGCCGCGGTGCCGTCGCGGCGGGTGCCCGTCACCCAGGCACGCTGAAGGCGGGCGGCCGTCGGGCCGCCCGCCTTCGCCGGGACAACTCAGATGTTCACGCCGTAGTCGCGGGCGATGCCCGCCAGGCCGGAGGCGTAGCCCTGGCCGATGGCGCGGAACTTCCACTCGTTGTTGTGGCGGTAGAGCTCGCCGAAGACCATGGCGGTCTCGGTGGAGGCATCCTCGGACAGGTCGTAGCGGGCCAGTTCGACGCCGGTGTTGGCGTCGGTGACGCGGATGTAGGCGTTGCGGATCTGCCCGAAGGACTGGCCGCGGGCCTGGGCGTCGTGGATCGAGACCGGGAAGAAGATGTTGGTGATCGTGGGCGGGGTGGCGGCCAGGTCGACATTGATGATCTCGTCGTCGCCGTCGCCCTCACCGGTGAGGTTGTCACCGGTGTGCTCGATCGTGCCCTCGGGCGAGCGCAGGTTGTTGTAGAAGACGAAGTGCTGGTCGGAGAGCACCTTCAGGTTCGTCCCCGTCGCCAGCGCGCTGGCGTCGAGATCGTGGTCGGCGCCGGTCGTGGTGCGCACGTCCCAGCCGAGTCCCACCGCCACCTTGGTGAGATTGTCGGTCTGCTTCGACAGCGAGACATTGCCGCCCTTGGCGAGTGTGACGCTCATGGAAACCCTTCTGTCCAGATGATGTGCTGTTTGACGAACTCAGTCTGCCCAGGACCGCAGTGTCTCGACCCGGCCTTCGAGCGCGTGCAGCTCGGAGTCGTCGAGCACGGTGCGCTGGATCCCGCGATCCACCGCGAACGCCGACTGGCGGTGATCGTCGATGACCTCGACATCGAGCTGCACCGCGGTGTAATCCTCGGCCGAGGGCATCGTCTCGGCGAGCACCGAGGCGCGCCCCCGCGCGCAGAGCGCGACATTGCCGCCACCGAGGATCAGCAACGCGACCTCCGGCCGTTCCCGCAGCCGCGCCAGCGACCCGCGATCGGACTTGAGACTGATCAGGATGCGGCGGTCACCGGCCCGCACCGGCCACGACACCGGAATGGCATGCGGGGCGGGATCGGTGGTGACCAGCACGGCGATGGTCTCCTGCGGCCAGACCGGCAGGACATCGAGTTCGGGATGATCTGCCGGATCCACTTCTTTGACGTCCTCCCGGTCCTGAAGAACCGGGATTCCTCCTGAACCTTGCGGTTCTACGGTGGGTTCCTGTTTCACTGGGACTTGCCTTCCGCTAGGCGGCAGGACTGACAGTCCCTCCGCAGGCGTTTAGTCTCTCGACCCGTCCGGCCGCGAGTATATTGATCGCCGCGTTCACGTCGCGGTCGTGGGTGACCCCGCACACGCAGGTCCACACCCGAACGTGTAGAGCCTTTCTCACTCCGGCATCCCCGCACGCGGAGCACTTCTGGGTCGAAGGAAACCAACGGTCCACCTTCGCGAAATGTCTCCCGTACCGTTTGGCTTTCTCTTCCAGAAGTCGGACGAACATCGCCCACCCGGCATCGTGAACCGCCTTCGCCACACGGGACCGAGCCAGACCGTTCACGCACAAGTCCTCCACATACACCGCTTGGTTCTCGCGGATGATCTGGGTGGTGTGCTTGTGTGCCCAATCCCGTCTCGAGTCCCTCACCTTGGCGTGAACCTTCGCCAAGCGCAGCCGAGCCTTCGCGCGGTTCGCCGAGCCCTTCTCTTTGCGTGACAGGGCTCGCTGCGCCTTCTTCACACGGCGTTCCGCCTGCCGCAGAAACCTCGCGGAGCCGACCACCCGTCCGTTCGACAACACCGCAAACGTCGTCAGCCCCAGGTCGATGCCCACCTCGGACGCGACCGGCGGCAACGGCTGGTCGTCTGCCATTACTACGAACGACGCGAAGTACCTGCCCGACGCGTCCTTGATGATCGACACAGACGACGGAGCCGATGGTAATTCCCGCGACCAACGGACCGCGACATCCCCGATCTTCGGCAGCCGCAACCTCGCGCCCGAGGTGACGGCGAACCGAGAACTCTTCGTGAACCGGATCGCCTGCCTGCTGTCGCGTCGAGACCGGAACCGGGGCAACCCCACCCGAGCACCCTTCCGCTTCCCGGTCGCCGACGACAGGAAGTTGCGGTAGGCCGAGTTCAGATCGGCCAGCGCCTGCTGCAACACCACCGACGACACTTCGCCCAGCCACGCCCGTTCCGGAGCCCTCTTGGCCTCGGTGAGCCGCTTCGACAGTTCCGCGTCGCTGATCCGGTTGCCCTGCTCGAACGCTTCCCGCCGCGCAACAAGCGCATCGTTGTACACCACCCGCGCGCAACCGAACGCACGCGCCAAGGCGATCTGCTGGCCGGGTGTCGGATAGACGCGGAAGTTGTACCGAAGATGCACACCCGCACTCTACCGTCGAGTTATAGCTAACAGCAATGCAATACGCGCTGGTAGCCATCTGCCTCACCTCGACGATCGACGAACTCGCGCCCACACACGGGAACTCACCCAAGTGTAGACGCGACGACCGGGTCTCCAGGGCCAACTGCGGCCGACCGACCTACTCGTGCGGGACGAACGCATCAAGCTGGCGGGCCAGAGCTGCGGCAACCTTCTCCGCTCCAGATATGCTGGTTCCTTCGTATCCACGGGGCACGCTCAGGGCATCGAACGGCATAGTCGCGACCTGGACTTGTGAGATCAGGTTACCCACGCGGAAGCTGAGCTTGACCATGCAGCTTCCTTCCTCCAACCGCGTCACGACGTAGCAGTCATCGCCGATCGAAGCGACACAATCGGTAGCGTTCGATGGCTTGTTGCGATCAAATACCCGCTCAGCGGCCGCCACGCGGCCGTCGGGAAGTTCGTAATTCCCGACATCAGCGGTGAAATAGACGTTCACCGTCCGTCGCTGAGGACGATTGAGATCTGCTTCCGGCACCTCCCAACTCCCCACGCTACTGGCATAGCTTCCAAAACATCTACGAGTGCTCGATGGCCCCTCAAGCTCCCCGGAGTCCTTGAAGGACAGGTCGTCCACGTAGAGTTCACCCGCGAATTCGGCAATCTCCTGGTGCGCCGCGGCAATAGCAGCCGTGCAAGAAGTAGGTGCCGCAGTGAATTCTCTTATGGGAACAGAATCGACGCCTTGACATCCCGTGAGCGCGACCGCCCCGGTCGTACCAACGACGAGGAAGTGCAGGTATCGCAAGATCATCCTCATACTCACCGCGCCCACGGAGGGCCAGTCGGGGTCCGAGGCTGCCAAAGGTCGAAATCCTTTACAGTTTCCTCGTTGATACCTCCAGGAATCTCCACCGCCGAGATCGCCCCGGCGATAGTATTCACCTCCCCTTCCAGATCATTGAGTTTGCTGCGCACATCCCTCTTTACTTCCTCAGTGATGTCGATAAAGTCTCCAAGAATCTTCTTTCCCAGCGCATACATCGATGTCGAACTCCAGGCAGAATACGGCGATCGCCGGCCACGACACCGGGATGGCGTGCGGGGCGGGATCGGTGGTGATCAACACCGCGATGGTCTCCTGCGGCCAGACCGGCAACACATCCAGTTCTGGGTGATCGATCGCGGTCTCCTGCTGTGCGGGTTCGATTCCAGTTGCCGTCTGCCTCACCTCAACGATCGTCGGACACGACGCGCCCACCGCGAACGGCGGGCGTTCCCCGAGTCCAATTGGCTGCGACCCTTGCTCGCTGGCACAGCGAGGATTGTCCACCACATCTCAGCAACGTCTCAGACCCCGTGGGAATCCGCGACGGGCGGCGTATCGTTAGCCCGACGGCCACCATCAGCGAAGGTCAGTGCGCGGTCCCGCTCACTGCTCCCAGCACTCCGGGCCGGGTCCACATCGATCTCGCCACCGACCATCCCAGCATCCCGCGGGATCAAAGAGGCATCGCGGCGAGCTTTCGGGTCAGCTCGACAATAAACTCCGCACACTTGTGCATGTTTTCATCGTCGATATCCAGGAGTCCATCAGCAGTTCGTATATCTACGGTATAAACAAACAGACGCGCGTTCCACTCACCAAACCGAGTAGCGAAACGTACGCCGAAACCGTCGTCGCGACGGTCGTAGAAGAAGACAGGATTCTCACCCCCGGCGATTTCCTTATATCCCGGAACACCTTCGGTCGGGTCGGGCCGGGTCATTGTATGCAGTGATTCCCACCGGCCAACCCTTTCCCCCCCCTGCGCAACATCGCATATTCCACCGGGTGAGATTACGGTATCTCGCGCACGCAGCGGCTGGGTCTGCAAATCTACAACACGCAACTCGTCTGCGAAGAATGCTGCCAGCGTGTCGCACAGTTGACCCTGGTTCATCGCCTGAGCCTTCATCGATGTCGGTGTCAATGAAGGCTCCGAGGGTGCAGAAGGGGTAGAACACCCGGCTGTTGCAAGCACCATCAGGCAAGCCGAGACGGCGGCGAAGAACGTTACTTTCATTGCGCAACCGTCACTGCCGGTCCAAGTTCCCAGTCAGATTTGTCGCCGTCCGCCGTCGTGCCATCACCCATTGAGTTCTTCAGCCCGTCGAGCCCATGCCCGTACGCCGCCGTCTCGCTGACAGCAGCTGGCCACTTATTGTTCGGAATACCTCTTTGATATCCACCATTCTGCTGAATCTTTTGACTTTCGATTATATTGGTAGCATCACTCTCCGCCATTGCCGTAATTGTATTGACGATAAACACCTTCGCAGCCTCCACCGTATTTGCTAGATTGGCCGCAGAAGCCGCTGGATCCAATAGGTCGGACATGTCACCCACGGCAGCAACGACACTCTGCTCAAGTTCCGCCACTTTCGTTGCCAGTTCTGAATACAGCGCGAGTTCCGCCTTTGCGACCGTCTCAAGACTCACCGCGATATCCTCGAAAACCAGCGGCAGCGTTTCAAGTGGAATGTTCTGCTCGTTTCGCATAACCCCATAGCGAGTGGCCGCATCGCCGTGCCATGTCCCACTCAGCTTTGTGAAGCCGACATCAGATTCAGCCAACTGCACTGCTGTCTTCAGATTTCGCCACTCGTTGGCAACGGTGATGAATTCGATCGGAGCTCCAAGGTCTGGGTCAATCTTGGAAAGTTCCGTCCAGGAATCCCCGAGCGCTGCGTTGATCTTGTCCCGCTCGTTCCATATAGCATCGACTACATTCTCAGTGCTGAATGCAGACCAGACATTTCCCAACGCCACCCCGCTGTATCCGTTTGTTCGGACCAGCTTGACGAGGTGCCCGCACCATGTTTGGACATCATCCGGCAGGTCCTTAATCTGATCCTTCTTTTCCCTGATCAGTACGATCTTCTCTCTCAACGATTTTTGATCCGGGGATTCTACCGGTTCAGGAGACATCGTTCATCTCACCTTCGAGCTGCCGCAATTTACCTTGACTGACCACTTGTTGATCTTCATATGCACGACGCGCATAATTCAATGTTGTTGCGATATCTTCGAACACCGCTGCGCCTTCATTGAAGCGGTCGCGAAAGTAACCCGGCACACTTTCATATCGTTCCAGCGCCTTCCTGAAGTTCCCGGCATTGACAACACTGATCTCCAGTTTGGCAGTTAATGCACTCGCATCGCGGAAATGACCAGCGGCAAGCTGCCAGTGGGTTGCAGCCGCATTCATCGCCGTCAGCGACGCTGTCAATTGTTCGGACATATCATGCCACCCTTTCTTCCAGAAGCCGCTCCCGATGGCGGTTCAGATGATATTCGAGATCGGCGTCCGAGTAGCGTGAGTAATCTCGGTGGACAACGAACTTCGGACGTAGCGAGCGGATCCGCTCGGCACATACAAGGATCTCGTCGCCGATGTCGTCAGGATGTGACCGAGCAGCCCAGTCGTGCCAAACCTTGATTGAACACACATAGCGTCGATCGGCAGTAACGGACACCGGGTGCTGTGCTCCGATTATCATCCTGCCGTGAACATCGTACCTACCGCCGCCGATCATGCTGCTCGATGTTTCGCAGTACTGATCCCAAGTCTCGGTCTCGAGTAAGATCATGAGTCTGGTTCTATGTAACGGAGTAGCGGTGTCTGATATATCTTGCGGAGTGGGCAGACGACCAGACGAGAGCGCAGTCGAGCGCACGCGGTCGCGGTTTTCAACCACGGCACCTCGATACCCGGCCATCAGTTCATCGCCGACCTCGTTCGGAGCCACGTAGCGGCTCCAACCGGTACCGAATTTTATGCGAACTGGAAGAAGTCCGCGATCAAGCTCCATCGATACGAACCGTGATCCGAGACGTGGAGGACGCTCCAGATCTGATGTCGTGCGGAAAGCGAAGGGCTGAGGTGACGCAGGTGGAGCGACGGGAGCTGTTCGCCGACCCGAGACGATCGGTTCGAGGGGTTCGTCGTCCCAGAATTCGTCGGGATCGTCGTAGTGGTTGAACCATCCGCCGGTCGTCACGCGCTCACCTCGCTCATCGCGGAGCTCGCCACATACGAACCTGCGGCGGTGTTATGCACGGAATCGACATCAAATCTCCGATCTTTGTTAATGAGCACTACCCTCCTCAGCTAGCTTTATCCACTGCGCCAGAACAACCGATAGGTCGGCTCTCCCTCCAGGCCGTATATCAATTCTCTCGGCATTCTTACGAAGGATATATCGGCCATCGTCCGCAAAGTCGAGCCACTCGATCAATATGGCTGAATCGGTACGATCGTGGACACTTCCGGTCCGGAGTAGAGCCGATCCCAACCCGGTCATCGGACGATCGACAAAGCGTTGATAGCGCTCGCGTGGAGTATTACGCGCGACATTCACGAAATAGGTATCCGGAGTCGATATGAGATCTCGTATATAGAATTGTTCGGCCCTGTGTCGTCCGGCACCGCAAGAGGGTATCCGCCCGACGATCCTCTTGCCGAGATTCTCTGGGTGCCCGCTCCGTACCGAAATCGAGCCATCGGTGCCATCGACTACTACCTGAGATGCAATCACAGCGTGTCGATAGTTGCGAACACCGACTATTCGATGATGGGTGTGTTTTCCGGATCGGGAACTTCTCGTCTCTGCTGAGACTTCGACACGCAACTCCGCTGTCTCCAACGTGTTCAACGCCAAGTCTATGGCTTCCATCTCACACACATATCGCGAACGGACTGACCTGCAGTGGGTTTCGAATTCTTCGCGGTAGCGGAATCGGCTGGTGTAATGCAGCGGGCGTGGAAAGCGGTCGCGTGCGTCGCTGAGCCAGAGGGCTGCGAAATCGTCGGGTTCCCAATGCCATTCATGCATCGGATGACCGTTCACGAGGTGGATTGGCTGACAGGTAGCGACTGCCGAGCACTCCGCCTTCAACGACGAAGCCTTGATCACCGACAAGTTCCTCGCCGTGGGTCTCGGTGATCAAGTAGTCGGGGATCGAACGCTCCGACCGGTCGTCTTTTCCGCGACCCGCGCCGCTGCCCATCATGCCTGGCAAGCCCGACATCCCGCGTGTTCCGGCTGTCGAACCCCCGGCCGAACTACCCGCAGAGGCCGCAGCTGCCGATGCCCCCGCCTGCGGGGATCCCGGAATCGCGGGACCGGGGATGCCGCTACCCAGTGCACCACCACCAGCCGGATTGCCGCTGGCTCCCGAACCGACTGCCCCGGGGCCTACTCCACCACCCGGGGAGGTCGGGGTTGCTGCTGCCGGGGTGATAGATGGTGAGTCGCTCGTCAGGCCGGATCCAGCTGGTGACGTCGAGTCGTCATCGGTAGAGCCAGGATCTGTCGAGGAGGAATCGCCGGAGACAGTGTCCTCGGCTGGGGCTTCGGTCGCTTCATCGGATGTATCGACCGACTTGTCAGAGTCGTCGGTCGCTGGCTTCGTCGACGTTGGATTCGTGTCCGATCTGGTTCCACCGGCGTTGTCGGCAGTCACGCCGACTAACTCGACGGCAGTGTCACCCTGGTTTTCGAGTGGGTGGATCGGTCGCGGCAGAACCGGGATCGATCCGTCAGTACCAGCGAACGGCGTCACATAACTGTTGCCCATCACATCCCGCGCCTGATTCTCGGCGTCCTCTCGCTCGCCACGTACGACTGCTTTGTTCCAGGGCATCCGGTCGAGGAAGCCCGGCTCGAACTCACCGGGGAGCGCGACCTTGGTTGCCACCGAAGCGGCTGCGGCCGCGGTGACCTGCGTACCCATCGCGCTGAATGCTGGCGTGAGCTCGTCCGCGTCGGTGGTGTATCGGCGAATCGCAGCGGTCGACGCCTCGGCTGAATCGCCTTCCCAGGCGGAGGCGATCGAGACCTCCATACGCCGACGAAACTGCTCGAGCGCCTGTGACCACTTCGCCCCAGCCTCACGATATTTCGTCGCCGCGCCATTGGCGGGCTCGGTCGCGATCTGTTCGAAGGCCGTCAGGATGTCTCGATGCTTCCAGTTCGGTGGCCACTCCGTCGTGGGCGGGATCTTCGTTCCCTCGGTTCCGCTCACTGTGCTGGTGCCTGCGCGAGCGCGGATGCCTCGGCGTTGAAGCGGGCGGCCCACTCCTCGTCCGCCGCCATGAAGCGGTCACGAATCAGTTGGTGCAGCGTACGGATGTCCTCCACAATGACGTAGTGCTCCTCGAGAACGTCGTAGAAGGAGTCGTCTCCGCCGCGAGCCTTCTTGCGGAACCGATCCGCCATCACCCGGGCAGATGTCAGACCGGATTCGGCGTTGTCACCGAAACCCCACGTATTGATGTTGGAGATGTCGGTCATCGTCTGCTGGATCTCGCGAATGACCGTCTCGAACTCGGTGCACTCATGATCGAGCCGAGCGAATTCCTCCGGCTCCATCCGCAGCGTGAGGCCGCCGCTGCGCGCCTGCTCGATCAGAGTCGCGAACGGACTCCCACCCGATGTTTCCCCTGCCACTGATGCCCCTTCTACCCTCGTGTAATGCGCCGCTGTTCAGAGACTGGCCGGGATCGACGGGGCGATCTTCTCGGTGAGCGAACGCGCGATCTCGCACGAATCGAGATGCCCGGTGTCCCGACCCGAGGGCGGATTGACCACGTTGACTTCCATGCTGCCGCCGCGCACCGCCACATTGACGTCACAGACGTCCTTGGTGCTCCGACCGGCCTCCTGCCGCCACGCAATCGCCGTACGGCCGGCGACGGTGTACTCGGTGGTCTCGGGAAAGTTTTTGTCGCGGACCATATCCAGCGTGAGGTTCGTCATGCGCACGCTCATCGCGTAGCCACCACCGCCCAGATACGCCCAGTCGCAGCCCCGCCAGACAACACCTCCGGGCGCCTCCGTCAGGTCGCGTGTTTCCCGGCCCACTTTCGCTTCGGTGAGTACCTGCTCGGGGATGTCGGTGCACGGGTCGAACCCGGAAGGCGCATCTTTGGCGAGCTCACGCCCGTTGATCGTCTGAGTCGGAGTCGGAGTCGAGTGCCTGGGAGTCGCTGAGTCACATCCGAGAAGGGCTGAGCTGATCCCTACTACGCCGATGCCGGCACATAAGAATCTCGCCAGGTGAACCACGCCATCCCCTCCGTAGACGTCGGTTCGGATCGTAATTTTCGGGGGGGGTGAAGTCAACTGACGTTGCGGTCTCGCGGTTGACTGCAGTTCAGTTGCCGGACACCGCGACAAAAGATCAATCAGACGCAACTTCAGAGCGCCTTGGCCAGTGGGCCCGCCAATCGTCGGCCGACAGCGCGACGCGGGTGCCGCCGGTGGCCTCGGCGGCGTCCTCGGCCGCGCGGATGGTGTCGGCGAAGTCGAGGGTGGCCTTGCGCAGGCGCTCCTCGGCGGAATCGGGGCCGCCGAGTTCGACCACGCGCAGGGCCGCCGGGACGAGGTCCTCGGGCAGACCGGCCCGCGCGCTGCGGGAGCGGACCTTCTCGGCCAGGGCCAGCGCGGGCTGGGCCATGGCGATCCCGTCGAGGCAGGAGCGGCGGGCCTTCTCCGCGGATTTGCGCTCCTCCCAGGCCTTTTCCTGCGCGGCGATCTTCTCGGCGACCGAGGTCCCCGCGGGCAGGTCGTCGGCGGCGAGGTGGGGACTGCGGTGCACGAGCTTGCCGACCAGGGCGGCGGCGACATCGTCGACGGTGAACTCGCCCGCGTGCTCGGCGATGCGGGAGTGGAACAGCACCTGCAGCAGCAGGTCGCCCAGTTCCTCCTTGATGGTCTCGGCGTCGCCGGCCTGGATGGCGTCGAGCAGTTCGTAGGTCTCCTCGAGCAGGTAGGGCCGCAGCGAGTCGTGGGTCTGGGTGCGTTCCCAGCCGCCGAAGTGCCACAGCCGGTCCATCACCTCCACGGCACCGGCCAGTCCCGCGGCCACCACGGCGGTGTCGGCCGCCTCCTCGTTCATCGCGCCGACGCCTCGGTCGGCACCGAGAGATCCACCGCGCCTTGGGCTTTGCCGTCGAGCGCGAGCAGCAGATCGGCGACGAACTGCAGCACCGCGACATCGCGGACCCGGTCGGCGCCCACGCTGTCGGTGACCCGCGGCAGCGGCACCTGCACCAGGCCGCTGGCCGCGCGGTAGGTGGCGCTGGGGTAGATCCGCTTGAGCCGCAGCTGTTTGGAATCGGGCAGATTCAGCGGCGCGAGCTTGAGCGTGGTTCCGGTGACGACGATCTCGGCCACGTCGTAGGAGCGGGCCAGCAAGCGCAGCTTGGCCACCGACACCAGCCTGCCGACCTCCACCGGCAGCGGGCCGTACCGGTCGACGAGTTCCTCGATGACCGCGGCCAGGGCCGTATCGTCCTGCGCCGAGGCGAGTTTGCGGTAGGCCTCGAGCCGCAGCCGGTCGCTGGCGATGTAGTCGGGCGGGATGTGCGCGTCCACCGGCAGGTCGATGCGCACCTCCTTGGTCTCCTCGGTGACGATCGGCTTGCCGTCGGCGGCCGCGCGATAGGCCTCCACCGCCTCACCGACCAGCCGCACGTACAGGTCGAAGCCGACGCCGGCGACGTGGCCGGACTGCTCGGCGCCGAGCACATTGCCCGCGCCGCGGATCTCGAGGTCCTTCATGGCCACGGCCATACCGGCGCCGAGATCGGAGTTCTGGGCGATGGTGGCCAGCCGGTCGTAGGCGGTCTCGGTGAGCGGCTTCTCCGGCGGGTACAGGAAGTAGGCGTAGCCGCGTTCGCGCGAACGGCCGACACGTCCGCGCAGCTGGTGCAGCTGCGACAGGCCCAGCGAGTCGGCGCGTTCCACGATCAGGGTGTTGGCGTTGGAGATGTCGAGGCCGGTCTCGATGATGGTGGTACACACCAGCACGTCGAACTCGCGCTGCCAGAAGCCCTGCACGGTGCGCTCGAGCTGGTCCTCGTTCATCTGACCGTGCGCCACCACCACCCGCGCCTCGGGCACCAGATCGCGAATCCGCTTGGCGGCCTTGTCGATCGAGGACACCCGGTTGTGCACGTAGAACACCTGACCGTCGCGCATGAGCTCGCGGCGGATGGCGGCGGTGACCTGCTTGTCGTTGTAGGCGCCCACATAGGTGAGCACGGGGTGGCGCTCCTCGGGCGGGGTGAGGATGGTCGACATCTCGCGGATGCCCGCCAGGCTCATCTCCAGGGTGCGCGGGATCGGGGTGGCCGACATGGTGAGCACGTCGACGTGCGTGCGCAGCGCCTTGATGTGCTCCTTGTGCTCGACACCGAAGCGCTGCTCCTCGTCGACGACGACCAGGCCGAGGTCCTTCCAGCGCACCCCGGTCTGCAGCAGCCGGTGCGTGCCGACCACGATGTCTACCTCGCCCGCGGCCATCCCGGCCATGATCTCCTTGGACTCCGCGGCGTCGGTGAAGCGCGACAGGCCCTTCACCGTCACCGGGAAACCCGCGACCCGCTCGGTGAAGGTCTGCAGGTGCTGTTGGGCCAGCAGCGTGGTGGGCACCAGCACCACCACCTGCTTGCCGTCCTGCACCGCCTTGAACGCCGCGCGCACGGCGATCTCGGTCTTGCCGTAGCCGACGTCACCGCAGACCACGCGGTCCATCGGGACGGCCTTCTCCATGTCGGCCTTGACGTCGGTGATGGCGGTCATCTGGTCGACGGTCTCGGTGAACGCGAAGGCGTCCTCCATCTCCTGCTGCCACGGGGTGTCCGGGCCGAAGGCGTGGCCGGGGGCGGCCTGGCGGGCGGCGTAGAGCTGCACCAGCTCGCCCGCGATCTCGCGAACGGCCTTGCGCGCCTTGCGTTTCGTGTTCGCCCAGTCGGAACCGCCGAGCTTGGACAGACTGGGCAGTTCACCACCGACGTAGCGGGAGAGCTGGTCCAGCGACTCCATCGGGACGAACAGCCTGTCGCCCGGCTGGCCGCGCTTGCTCGGCGCGTACTCGATGACCAGGTACTCGCGGCGCGCGCCGCCGATGGTGCGCTCGATCATCTCGACGAAGCGGCCGATGCCGTGCTGGTCGTGCACCACCATGTCGCCCGCGGACAGGGCCAGCGGATCGACCTGGTTGCGCCGCTTGGCGGGCAGCCGCTTGCCCTCGGTGGGCGCGGTGACCCGGTTGCCGGTGAGATCGGATTCGGCGACCACGACCAGGCCCGCGTCGTCGAAGATCAGGCCGTCGTGCAGCGAGCCGCACAGCACACCGACCACACCCGATTCGGGCGCGGCACCGGCCGCCAGCAGGCCCGCGGGCACCTCGGCCTCGCCCAGGCGTTCCAGCACGCGCTGGGCGGTGCCGTGCCCGGTGACCACCACGACCGCGCGGCCGCCGGTGGCGACGTGCGCGCGCAGCGAGGCGAAGATGGTGGCGACCAGTTCCTCGGAACCGCGCGCGGTGGGACCGGCCAGCACCGGAAGGACGACCTCGGCCGGGTCGCCGGAGCTGAGCGGACTCAGCGTCCACCACGGCAGGCCGAGTTCGTCTGCGCTGGTGTGCAATTCGGGCAGGCTGCGGTATCCGGAGGCCGCCAGGTCCAGGCCGTGCGCGCCCAGCGGGGCGTCACCGCCGAAGGAGGCCGCCGTCCAGGACGCCTCCAGGAATTCCGCGCCGGTGCGCACCAGGTCGGCGGCGCGGGTGCGGATCTTCTCCGGATCACACAGCAGCAGGTGGGTGCCCGCGGGCAGGGCCTCGGTGAGCAGGCTCAACCGGCCCGGCGCGAGCACGGGCAGCAGGGCTTCCATGCCGTCGACCGGGATGCCCTCGGCGATCTTGTCCAGCATCTCCACCAGGGCGGCGTCGGCCGGGTTCTCGGCGGCCACCGCGGCGGCGCGTTCGCGGACCGGCTCGGTGAGCAGCAGTTCGCGACACGGCGGCGCGACCACGGACTCGACGGTCTGCTCGCCGAGCGAACGCTGATCGGCCACCGAGAACGGGCGGATCTCGCTGACCTCGTCGCCCCAGAACTCCACGCGCACCGGATGATCCGCGGTCGGCGGGAACAGGTCGAGGATGCCGCCGCGCACCGCGAACTCGCCGCGCTTGCCGACCATGTCGACGCGCGTGTACGCGAATTCCACCAGGCGAGCGAGCAATTCGTCGAAATCGGACTCACCGCCCGCGCGCAGCACGATGGGCGCGATATCGCCGAGCCCGGCGGTCATCGGCTGCATGAGCGAGCGCACGGTGGTGACCACCACCCGCAGGGGCGCCGGGTAGACCGGGTCCTCGGGGTGGGCCAGGCGGCGCAGCACCTCGAGCCTGCGGCCCACGGTGTCGGCGCCGGGCGAGAGGCGCTCGTGCGGCAGCGTCTCCCAGGACGGGAACTGGGCGACGGTCGGGCCGAGGATCTCGGCGAGCTCGAGGGTGAGGTCGTCGGCCTCGCGCCCGGTCGCGGTGACCACGACCAGCGGCTGCCGGTCGGCGACGGTCGAGGCGACGAACGGGCGCACCGCCGAGGGAGCCACCAGTTCGACCCCGGATTTGCCGATCAGGTCGGCGACCGTACGCAGCGCGACATCACCCCCAGCCGCCTCGACCAGACCGGCGAGCGGAGGACGAAGGGAGGACATGAACGCTCCTGTAGTGCGCAGACGGGATGGTCGACGAGTCGTGAGGAAGTCTAGTCACCGGGTCCGACACGGTTCCGGACCGCCCGCCGGACCAGGCGATCGAGCCCGCGCGCGTAGGGTCGACAGGGTGAGTCTGGCTCAACGCGAACGCCGCGCCCTGGTGGAAACGATGCTCGAGGTGGGTCCCGGCGCGCCGACCCTGTGCGGGACCTGGACCGCGCACGATCTGGCCGCGCACCTGGTGGTGAGGGAACGCAGGCCCGACGCCTCGCTGGGCATCCTGGTCAAGCCGCTGGCCGGTTATCTCGACTCGGTCCAGGCCGGGATCGCGCAGCGGCCGTTCGCCGAGCTCGCCGAGCTGGTACGCACCGGTCCGCCGTGGTGGTCACCGCTCAAGCCGGTCGACGCGGTCGCCAACCTCACCGAGATGTTCGTCCATCACGAGGACCTGCGCCGGGCCCGAACCGATTGGGAGCCACGGGAATTGGCGGCGGCCGACGAGGCCCGCCTGTGGAAGGCGCTGCGCACGATCGCGCGCGCGGCCTACCGCAAGGCGCCGGTCGCGGTGGTGCTCGCGACGCCGCAGGGCGAGCGGATCACCGCGCACAAAGCCGACGGCCCGGAGGTGGTGCTCACCGCGGCGCCGTCGGAGCTGCTGCTGCACGCGTTCGGGCGCGACGAGGTGCGGATCGAGACCTCCGGCGCCGAGGCCGATGTGCGCGCGGTGCTCGCCACCGACCGCAGCGTCTGATCAGCCGATATAGCGGCGCAGCCGGCGCGCGGCGAACTCGCGGAAGTACGACAGTTTCTCGTGCGGCACCAGCGAGGGCAGCAGGAAGAACCAGGCGCGTTCCATCCGGGCCGCCATCTGGTCCATCGACTCGGTGCCGACGGCGACGATGTGCACGCCCGCGGTGAGCTCCTGCAACAGCAGACCGACCACGTCGGCGTCCAGATCGGCCACCAGGTCGCCCTGGGCGATGGCCCGCTCGGCCAGCACCCGGTAGGTCTCGCCCCAGGTTTTGGCGATGTTGTCGCCCTGCGCGCCGCGGTAGTCACCGATCTGGTGGGTGAGCTTGAGCATCGCCCCGACCATCGGATCGTTCATCGACAGGTCGGCCACCACGTAAGTGATGCCGATGCACGCCTCCAGCGCGGGCACCCGGGAATCGAAGAATCCCTGACACGACCCGACGAGCCGGTCGTTGCCCTGATCGACCACCGCCCGCGCCAGCTCCTCCTTGGAGCCGAAGTGAAAGTACAAGGCGCCCTTGGTCACATTGGACTGCGCGATGATTTCGCTGAGACTCGCGTTGGCGTAGCCCAAACGGAGAAAGACATCGGCAGCGCCAGCAAGGACGGAGTCGCGGGTGATCTCCGCGCGCGCTTGCCTAGCCATCAGATCCGCCTGTCATCCAATTATTCCAGCCATCCTGAAGTAGACCGACATCGAAGAAGTTTGATCGACATACCGCCCGGCAGCACCCAAAAGGATGGGTGAACCGTACCACCAGGCCGCCGCGCGGCAGCCGAATCCTCGATTCACCCAGCGGGGGCGCTATCGCCCGGTTACCCCGCCACTCGCCGGGGTCCCGGTATTCCATTCGGAGCTGAGACCCGGTTCGGCTTCCAAGTGGCTCAATCCGTTCCAGCACAGATTCACCAGATGCGCCGCGACCACTTCCTTCGGCGGAGTGCGCTCGTCGAGCCACCAGGTCGCCGCGGTCGAGACCATGCCGACCAGTGCCTGCGCGTAGAGCGGGGCCAGGCTCGGGTCCAGATCGCGCCTGCCGAAATCACCGGCCAGGATGTGGGCGACCTGGTTGACCGCCTCGTTGAGCAGACTCGAATAGCGACCGTCGGCATTGGGGGCGGGCTGGTCGCGGACCAGGATGCGGAAGCCGTCGGTGCGTTCCTCGATGTAGGTGAGCAGGGCCAGGGCCACCTGTTCGAGCCGGACCCGCGAGCGGTTCTGGGTCAGCGAGGAGGTGACCATGTCCAGCAGCATCGACATCTCGCGGTCCACGACCACCGCGTAGAGGCCCTCCTTGCCGCCGAAATGCTCGTAGACCACCGGCTTGGAGACCTGCGCGCGCTGGGCGATCTCCTCGATCGAGGTCGCGTCGTACCCACGCTCGGCGAACAACGCGCGACCGATCTCGATCAGCTGCTGTCGCCGCTGCGTGCCGGTCATCCGCGGCCGCGGCGTCCGGCCCGGCTCACTAGCAGACATCTGCCCCCGCCTCTCCGTGTCCCGTCCGATCTGTCCCAGAAGGCTAACAACGCGGCGAGACGCCGGGTGCGACAGGCGTACACAAGATTCGCCGGAGAACGGTGACGTGTGCGAGGATCACTGCGTGCCGTAGCACAGTGGTGGGCCCGGGCGGTCCACTGGTGTGGCGATCCGCCGTAGTGTAATGGCAGCACCTCTGATTTTGGTTCAGATAGTTCAGGTTCGAGTCCTGGCGGCGGAGCACACACGGACACAGTGACGTATCGTCGGCCCGCACCATCACCGACCGAACCCGCCACAGCACACTCGCTGGCAGGCAGCCGAGGGAGATCCATGTCACCGCAGACCGCCGTCGTCGTTCTCGCAGCCGGGGCTGGGACGCGAATGCGGTCGAAGACGCCGAAAGTGCTGCATCCCTTGGCCGGGCGCTCGATGCTCTCGCACGCGCTGCACGCGGCGGCGGAGATCGAGCCGACCCACCTGATCACCGTGGTCGGCCACGACCGCGACAAGGTCGGCGCCGCCGTCGCCGAGGTCGGCAAGGAACTCGGCCTCGACATCGTGTGCGCCGTACAGGACCAGCAGCTGGGCACCGGGCACGCCGTACAGTGCGCGCTGAGCGCGGTCCCCGCGGACTTCACCGGCGATCTGCTCGTCACCTCGGCCGATGTGCCGCTGCTCGACGGGCACACCCTCTCGGCCCTGCTCGACGAGCACCGCAGCTACGCCGAGCGGCCCGCCGTCACCGTGCTGACCTTCGTCCCCGACGACGCCAACGGCTACGGCCGGATCGTGCGCGACGACGACGGCCAGGTCGCCGAGATCGTCGAGCACGCCGACGCCACCCCCGAGCAGGCCCGGATCAACGAGGTGAACTCCGGCGTCTACGCCTTCGACGCCTCGGTGCTGCGGACCATGATCGGGCGGCTGTCCACGGCCAACGCCCAGCACGAGCTCTACCTCACCGATGTGCTGCGCCTGGCCCGCGAGGCCGGTCATCCGGTGCACGGGGCGCGGCTGGTCGACTCGAACAAGGTCACCGGGGTCAACGACCGGGTGCAGCTGTCGCAGGCGGGCGCCACCCTCAACCGCTACATCCTCGAACGGCACATGCGCGCCGGGGTGACCATCGTCGATCCGGCCACCACCTGGATCGACGCGAGCGTGCGCATCGACCGCGACGCCGTGCTGCGCCCCGGCACCCAACTCTTCGGCACCACCCACATCGGCGAGGACGCCGAGATCGGGCCGGACACCACCCTCACCGACGTGGTCGTCGGGGCCGGCGCCAGCGTGGTACGCACGCACGGCTCGGGTGCCGAGATCGGCGAGGGCGCGACCATCGGCCCCTACAGCTACCTACGCCCGGGCACCGTGGTGGGCACCGAGGGCAAGCTGGGCGCCTTCGTGGAGACCAAGAACGCCTCGATCGGCGCGCACTCGAAGGTGCCGCATCTGACCTATGTGGGCGACGCGACGATCGGCGAGTACAGCAACATCGGCGCGTCGAGCGTTTTCGTGAACTACGACGGCGTGAACAAACACCACACCGTCGTCGGTTCCCACGTGCGGACCGGCAGCGACACCATGTTCATCGCTCCGGTCACCGTGGGTGACGGCGCCTATACCGGAGCGGGTACTGTACTGCGCAGGAGCGTTCCACCAGGGGCACTGGCCGTGTCGGGTGGGCCACAGCGCATCATCGATAACTGGGTGCAGCGTTACCGTCCGGGAACCGCTGCGGCGCGCGCGGCGGCGGAAGCCCTCGCGGCAGACGAGACGTCGAACAAGGCAACCGAGCAAAAGGATGGCAACCAGCAGTGACCGCGTTCTCGATCGACAACCAGAAGAACTTGATGCTCTTCGCCGGCCGGTCGCACCCCGAGCTGGCCGAGCAGGTCGCCAAGGAACTGGACGTCGACATCACCCCGCAGACCGCGCGTGACTTCGCCAACGGCGAGATCTTCGTGCGGTTCGAGGAGTCGGTCCGCGGTTCCGACGCCTTCGTGCTGCAGAGCTTCCCGGCCCCGCTGAACCAGTGGCTGATGGAACAGCTCATCATGATCGACGCGCTCAAGCGCGGTTCGGCCAAGCGGATCACCGCGGTGCTGCCGTTCTACCCCTACGCCCGCCAGGACAAGAAGCACCGCGGCCGCGAGCCGATCTCGGCCCGCCTGGTCGCCGACCTGCTCAAGACCGCCGGTGCCGACCGCATCATCACCGTCGACCTGCACACCGATCAGATCCAGGGCTTCTTCGACGGCCCGGTCGATCACATGCACGCGCTGGTGCAGCTCTCGGAGTACATCCGCACCAACTACCCCTCCGACAACCTGGCCGTGGTCTCCCCCGACGCGGGCCGCGTGAAGGTCGCCGAGAAGTGGGCCGACTCGCTGGGCGGCACGCCGCTGGCGTTCATCCACAAGACCCGCGACCCGCTGGTGCCCAACCAGGTGAAGTCCAACCGCGTGGTCGGTGACGTCGAGGGCCGCACCTGCGTGCTGATCGACGACATGATCGACACCGGTGGCACCATCGCCGGCGCGGTGAAGGTGCTCAAGGAAGCCGGCGCGGGCGATGTGATCATCGCGGCCACCCACGGTGTGCTCAGCGACCCGGCCGCCGAGCGGCTGGCCAACTGCGGTGCGCGCGAGGTCGTCATCACCAACACCCTGCCGATCAGCGAGGACAAGAAGTTCCCGACGCTGACCGTGCTGTCGATCGCGCCGCTGCTGGCGCGCACCATCCGCGAGGTCTTCGAGAACGGCTCGGTCACCGGCCTGTTCAACGGCAACGCGTGAGTTGAGTTCCGCCGAACGGCCCCTGGCATCCGCCGGGGGCCGTTTTCGGCTTTCGACGTGGTAGTCATGGAGGTCTACGCGCGATACGAGGGGGAGATCGATGGACTACGAACCGGACCGGCCGGTCGAGTTGAGCAAGGACCGCGTGCAGGACGCGCCCGAGCCGGTGGTTCCGCCGCCGCCGGTGCGTCCCGATCAGCAGTGGCCCGGTGTGGAGTTGCCGCCCTATCCGGGGCCGCCGCCCGCGCCGCAGCCGATGTTCCCGGCGCCGGGGTATCCGCGCGGACAGTACGGGGTGGCGCCCTACGGACCGCCGCAGCCGCTGCCGCCGCGCTACGGCTATGTCGATACCACCCCGATCTGGTCGGTCCTCAGCTTCTGCTGCGTGGCCGCGTCGTTCCTCGGCGGGGCCCTGCTGTGTGGGCTACCGGTGCTGGTGACCGTGCCGACCGGGGTGATCCTCGGCATCGTCGGGCACACCAAGGGCGAACAGCTGGGCAAGTGGGCGGCCACCGCCAATGCCGTGGTCGGTGCGCTGGCCGTGCTGGCGGTGGTGGTGTTCTTCGTGGCGCTGGGTAGCGCGTGAGCTGGGAGGACTGATGGCATTCACCGGGTTTCCGCTGGCGGGACTCGATTTCTACGAAGACCTCGAGGCCGACAACTCCAAGGCTTTCTGGTCGGCGCACAAGCAGACCTACGAGGAGGCGGTGCGCGCGCCGATGACGGCGCTCGCCGCCGAGCTCGCGGACGAGTTCGGCGAGGCCAAGATCTTCCGGCCTTACCGCGATGTCCGCTTCTCCGCCGACAAGACGCCGTACAAGACCCATCAGGGCGCGGTGGTCCGGGTCGCGCCCGGAGTCGGCTGGTATGTGCACATCGACGCGGGTGGTCTCACGGTCGGCGCCGGATGTTTCATGCCGTCACCCCCGGCCCTGGCGACCTTGCGGGCGACCATCGACGACGAGGTGCGCGGCACCGAACTCGCGCGGATTCTCGACGCCACCACCGCGGCGGGCTATGACGTCGGCGGCGACCGGCTCAAGACCAAACCCAAGGGCTACCCCGCCGACCATCCGCGCATCGACCTGCTGCGCTACAAGTCGCTGGTCGTGCGCCGCGGATTCGGCGCCCCGGACTGGCTCACCACTCCCGCCGCCGCGACCGAGGTCCGCCGCGCCTGGGGCGAACTGCGCCCGCTCGTGGACTGGTTCGGCGCGATCTTCGAGGGCGTCGAACACTGAGCACCGGCCGTGGTCCGTGACGCGCGCCCGGTGGAGGCCGATACTGGACCCATGAGCCGTGAACCGTTGGACATGGACATGGACATGGGCGATGACGATCAAGCCGACGACATCGTCGAATACGAGCGGTATGTGGAAGACCCACCGCAGGACTACGTGATCCGCAACCACGAGGCCGACGCCGACGGATTCCTGGGCATCGACGAGGAGATGTCGCAGGAATGGACCGAGGGCAGCGCCGCCCGCGCCGCCGCCGAACAGGACGAACGCCCCGCCGAGGTCGCCGCCGTCCGCGTCGTCGGCGACGACAATGTCGACGGCGACCTCTACGACAACCCGGTCGACGGCGACGAATCCGCGATCAGCGGCGAGACCCGCGCCGAAGACCTCGACCTGTAGCGCCGCCGGTCAGCGCCGCTCGGCCAGGAACAGGGCGAAGCGGTTGGCGGGGTCGGTCCAGGTGTGGGTGGGGGTGAAGCCTGCGGTGGTGAGTTCGGTGCGCAGGGTGTCGGGGTGGAATTTGGCGGAGATCTCGGTGCGCATTTCCTCGCCCGGGGCGAAGTCGACGGTGAGGTCGAGGGCGGGGATGGTGGCGGTCATGGCGGTGGTGGCGCGCAGGCGCATTTCGATCCACTCGTTGGTGGGGTCCCAGAGGGCGATGTGCTCGAATTTCTCGGGGGTGAAGTCGGCGCCGAGGCGGTGGTTGAGCACGTGCAGGACATTGCGGTTGAACTCGGCGGTGACGCCTGCGGCGTCGTCGTAGGCGGGGACGAGCACGGCGGGGTCGATCACCAGGCCCGCGCCGAGCAGCAGCAGTTCGCCGGGTTCGAGGACCTCGGTGATGCCGGCCAGGAATTCGGCGCGTTCGGCGGGGACCAGGTTGCCGATGGTGCCGCCGAGGAAGGCGATCATGCGACGGCCGCCCCGGGGCAGGTTGTGCAGGGTGTCGGTGAAATCGCTGACCACACCGTGCACGGCGAGATGCGGGTACTCGGCGGCGATCTCGGTGGCCGCACCACGCAGGGCGGACGCCGAGACATCCTGGGGTACATAGGTTTTCAGTGATCCCTCGGCGGTGAGCGCGTTCAGCAACAGCCGGGTCTTGGCCGCCGAGCCGGAGCCGAGTTCCACCAGCACCTCCGCCCTGGCCGCCTCGGCGATCTCGCCGACGACGCGTTCGAGCAGCGCGCGTTCGGTGCGGGTCGGGTAGTACTCGGGCAGTTCGGTGATCCGCTCGAACAGCTCGCTGCCGCGCGCGTCGTAGAACCACTTGGGCGGCAATGATTTCGGGTCGGCGGTCAGCCCGGTGCGGGCGTCGGCGCGCAGGGCCGCGGCGAGGTCGTCGTCGGTGAGGTGGATGTCCAGCAGCGGCTCGGTCATGCGCGGACCCTTTCGAGGTCGGGGAGTGCGAGATCGGTGATGGTGCAACCGCCGGGGGCTGCGGCCACGACCTGCCGGTCGCCGACGAGCTGCCAGCGTGGGTCGTCGTCGTAGGGCTCCGAGCACAGCACGGTGTAGTCGTCGGCCATGAGGATCGACAGCGCGTGCCAGCACGTGGTCGCCCAGAGATGGTCACCGTCACCGAGCAGCAGGTTCAGGCGGGCGGCCGGTTGACGGTGCAGGACGGCGGTGACCAGCAGGCGCAGCGCGTCTTCCGGGGAGGTGATCGGGCCGTCGGGACGGATGGCCGCGAGCAGGCCGCGCAGCAGCACCCAGAGCGCGGCGGAGTCGGTGAGGGCCTCGGCTTCCAGCAGGATCGCGGCGGAGCCGATCAGTGCCTCGCCGGGACCGACGAGCGCGTTCAGGTCGGCCTGGACGGCGAGCAGGGTGGGGCGCCAGTCGGGGACGACACCGTTGTGGCTGAAGGCCCAGTGTTCGTCGGTGAAGGGAGCGCAGGCGGCGCGTTCCAGCGGCATGCCGACGGTGGCCGAGCGGACCGCGGCCAGGACCGACCGGGATTCCAGCTGACCGAGCACTTCGGTGACGGCCGGATCGGTCCAGATGGGGGCGGGATTGCGGTAGCGGGTCACCGCGTCGCGCACGCCGTCCAGGCCGACCTCGGCGCGGCGCCACCAGGCGACGCCGAAGCCGTCGGCGTTGATCGTGCCGCCGCCGCGCATGTCGGCGGGTGCCCAGGATTGGACGAACAGCGAGTGCGGGCCGCGCAGAACGAGTTCGCCGACACTGACCGGGGGGCCCACATAGCCCAGTTGACGGCACATCAGCGTTCGTCCTCTCGCAGGTCGCGGGCGAGGCGGAAGCCCGCGAAGATCTGGCGGCGGATCGGGTGATCCCAGTTGCGGAAGGTGCCGCGGCACGCGACCTCGTCGGTGCCGAAGCAACCACCGCGCAGGATGCGGTAGTCGCCGCCGAAGAACACCTCCGAGTACTCCCGATAGGGGAATGCCCGGAATCCGGGATAAGCATCGAATCCCGTTGCGCACCACTCCCAGACGTCGCCGATCAGCTGGTGGACGCCGGTCGCGGAGGCGCCTGCGGGATAGGCGCCTACCTCGGCCGGTTCCAGGTGCCGCTGGCCGAGATTGGCGTGCTGGGGGCCGGGGGTGTCCTCGCCCCACGGATAGCGCCGGGACGCACCGGTTTCCGGGTCGAAGCGGGCGGCCTTCTCCCATTCGGCCTCGGTCGGCAGCCGTTTGCCCGCCCAGCGGGCGTACGCCTCGGCCTCGAACCAGCACACGTGCACCACCGGCTGACGCGGCCGCAGCGGCGTGCGGACGCCGAAAGCCGTTCGCGACCACCGCCCGTCCTCGTTCGTCCAGAACTGCGGTGCGGTCAGGCCGGCTTCCTGCCGGTGGGCCCAGCCGCGCGCCGACCACAGTTCGGGCCGGTCGTAGCCGCCGTCGGTGACGAAGGCGAGGTACTGCTCGTTGGTCACCGGGGCGACATCGATGGCGAAACCGGGGACGTGCACCGGATGGGCGGGGCGCTCGTTGTCCAGGGCCCACGGGTCGGCCGAGGTGCCCATCAGGAATTCGCCTGCGGGAATGACGACTTCGCCGTCGAGCCGGACCCGCGCGGTGGGCAGCGGCGGGGCGGACAGCACCGGCGCGCCGAGGCGCAGCTGATGGGTGGCGAGCATGGTCTCGTCGTGCTGCTGCTCGTGCTGGGCGATCATGCCGAAGGCGAAACCCTTGTCCACCAGGGGATTTCCGGCGAGATCACTGGATTCCAGGACGTCCCAGACCTTCTCGCGCACGGAACCGACGTATCCGCGCGCCTGATCCGGGTCGAGCAGGGGCAGGGCTGGACGGTTCGCGCGGGCGTGTTTGAACGCGTCGTAGAGCTCGTCGATATCGGCGCGCACGGCCTCGCGGCCACCGACATCGCGGATGAGCCAGAGTTCTTCCTGATTGCCGATATGGGCGAGATCCCAGACCAGCGGGCTCATGAGCGGTGAATGCTGCGCGGTGAGATCGGTGTCGTCGACGGTGTCGGTGAGCAGGGCGGTGCGCGCACGCGCGCGGTGCAGGACCTCCGCGATCCGGGCGCGCATCCGGTCGCGGGCGGAGTGGTCGGCGGGGACGGAAACAGTCACGGGGCGATCTCCGGAACAGGTTGGGCGGCAACGGAGAAGCCGTTGCGCACCGGCTCGAGTGGACTTCGCCCCGCCCGACATCGGCGCGCGGCGAGGGCCAATTCCGCGGTGGCGGAATCGGTGCGGGCATGAGCGGTGGCCAGTTCGAGCACGTCGACGGCGGCGCGGCGGATCTGCGGGTCGGCCAGGCCGTGGCGGGCCCCGGTGGACCACTCCCCCGCGACCGGTGCCGCCAGTGCCGTCGCCTCGGCGACCACCGCCGGGGTGGACAGCAGGGCGTCGAACAGGTGGATCGGGGTGGTCCAGGTGTCGCCGGGCTGGGTGTCGAGATAGCGGACCTCGAGGTGGCCCGAGGCGCGGACCGGCGGGAACAGGGTGGTGAGGTGGTAGTCGAGGTCGGCGACCCCGGGTCTGCGGCCGACCTCGTCGTCGAGGGCGCCGCTGAGCCAGTCGGCGAAGGTCGCGCCGGGCGGCGGTGACCAGTCCGCGTCGGACTCGGTGCAGCGCACACACAGCAGCGGGACGTCCAGCGCCCAGCGCGCGTAGGCGGTGATCGGATCGGTCCAGTCGGCCACCGGCGGCCGCACCCGGGACGGGTCCAGCCGCAGCCAGGCCCGCATGCGCTGGGATGCCCAGTCACCCGGTGGGGCGCCGTAGAGCCGCGGGGAGCAGGCGAAGGCCGCGATCAGTGTCGGCCCCAGGGCGTAGAGGGCCGTCCACCGCGCGCTCACCTCGTGCCGATCGGCGCCGGCGTCGACGCTGACCTGGGTGGCGGCGGTATTGCACATCATGAGCGCGCCGAACGGTCCGACACCGGCGAAACGGCGTTCCATCGCCGCGTAGCGGGGCAGCCGGAGCAGCCGTTCGGCCGGGCGGGCCGCGTCGGCGGCGGAGGGGAGGATGCCGATCTCGTGGGCGGCGAGCAGGTCCCGCAACAGGACGGCATCGGCGCGCAGGTGGTGGGTGAGCGCCGCCGGATCGGCGAACGGGGCGCTGGACAGTTCGATCTGACCACCGGGTTCGATGGTCACCCTGCTCCCACCGGGCAGGGGTGCCGCGGGCGAGGCCGGGGCGAGGGAGACGGGCGCGTGCGGGCCGAGGGCGGTGGCCATCAGGTCCAGCGGTGGGCGGGAACCGGTGGGGCCGGTGGTGAGCCACTCCAGTTCCGCGCCGATGAGTCCCGGTGGCCCCAGCTTGAAACACACCCCGCCGACATAGGCCTCCGCCGCCGCCCTGGAGGAGAGTTCGCCCTGGTCGGGAGCGGAATCGGGCCACGAAGTACGGTGCAGTGTGACGGCCATGCCAACCTCCGCGTGCTGTGGTACTGCCGTGGAAACCTGCGTCTGATCTTCCAGAGTAGCGACGGCCACCGACAGAAAAAGTGACGAATCGGCGAACGAACGCCCGCGCTAGGGTCGACGCATGATCGATCTCGCCGCCGTCAGAGCCGCCACGCCCGGACTCGATGGGGGGCAGGTGTTCCTCGACAGCGCCGGGTCCTCGCTGCCGCCGCGGGTCGTCACCGACACCGTCGTCGACCACCTGCGCCGGGAGGCGGAGATCGGTGGCTATCGCGCCGCCAACGAGCGCCTCGACGACCTCGCGGCCGTGAAGACCTCGATCGCCACCCTGATCGGCGCCACCGCCGACACCATCGCCCTGAGCGACAGTGCGACCAGGTCATGGGCCGATTTCGCCTACTCCGTCCCGCTGCGCCCCGGCGACCGGATCCTGATCTCGGGCGCCGACTACGCCAGCAACGCCATCTCGGCGCTGCAGCGAGCCGCCCGCACCGGCGCCACCGTCGAGCACATCCCCAGCGACGCCGACGGCCGCCTCGACACCGCCGCGCTGGCCGCCATGCTCGACGAGCGGGTCCGGCTGGTCTCACTCCAGCACGCGCCGACCAACGGCGGCCTGGTGAATCCGGTCGCCGAGGCCACCCGGATCGCGCACGAGGCGGGTGCGCTGGTGCTGCTCGATGCGTGCCAGTCGATCGGGCAGCTGCCGATCGACGTGGCCGCGCTCGATGTCGACGCGCTCTCGGCCACCGGCCGCAAATGGTTGCGCGGGCCGCGTGGCACCGGATTCCTGTATGTCCGTGCGGAATTGGCGCGGTCGATGGAACCGGACCGGCTCGACCTGCACGGCGCGCAGTGGGTGCGCCCCGGCGAATACCGGCTGGCCGAGGACGCGAGCCGCTTCGAGTTCTGGGAATGCGATGTCGCCGCCCGGCTCGGCCTGGGCGCCGCTGTCGACTACCTGCTCGCGCTCGGTCCCGAGGCCGTCTACGCCGCCGTCGCCGACCGGGCCGCCCACCTGCGCGCGCTGCTGCCGGAGTTGCCCGGGGTGACGGTGCGTGATCTGGGTATCGAGCACAGCGGCATCGTCTCGTTCACCGTCGACGGCCACGATCCGGTGCTGCTGCGCGACCGGCTCGCCGGGCAGGGCGTCACGGTCACGGTGAGCCACGCGAGTTCGACGCTGCTCGACATGACCGGGCGCGGCCTGGCCGCGGTGATCCGCGCGTCACCGCACTGCTTCGTGAGCCCCGCCGATCTCGACCACTTCGTGGCGACGCTGGCCGAGCTCACCCGCTAGCCGAAGGCCAGGTGCTCGTCGACGATCCGCTCGGCGAGCGCCCGGGGATCTTCCTCGGGGGCAACGACTTCGAGCGTGCGGTTGGCGGCGACCGTCGCGAGGCCGTGGACATTGGTCCACAGCGCGAGCGCGCGGCGCGGCGCGTCGGGCCCCGCGCCCGCCGCGGCGACCAGCTCGACGACGCGCCGGTACAGCGGCTGGGTGGTGCCGCGCAGGTTCTCCCCTGATCCGGCCAGCAGATCGTGGCGGAACATGAGGGTGAACATCTCCGGCCTGGTCACCGCGAAATCGACGTAGACCCGAGCCATCTCCCGCAGCCGGACGCGCGGGTCGCCCGCGGCGGCCGACTGCGCGAACCGGGCGAGCAGGTCGGCGAAGCCGCGCGCGGCGATGGCGGCGAGCAGGGCGGCGTGCGTCGGGAACCAGCGGCGCGGGGCGCCGTGCGAGACCCCGGCGGCGCGGGCGATGGCCCGCAGCCCGAGGCCCCCGACGCCGTCGCGTTCGAGCAGCTCGACGCCGGTGTCGACGAGGCGTTCACGCAGGGAGCCGGGCATACGGGCAATTCTGCACCGCGGGCGGCACCCCATCCCATGGCACCCGTAGACAGTGTCTACTAGGGTCGGGTAGACACTGTCTACTCGGAGGTCCCATGTGGTATTCACTGTGCAAATACGTTCTCGTCGGCCCGCTGCTGCGCCTGCTCGGCCGCCCACACGTCGAGGGCCTCGAACACATCCCGCGCACCGGGCCGGTGATCATCGCCGCCAATCACCTCGCCTTCATCGATTCGCTCTACCTGGCGCTGGTGATCCCCCGGCCGCTCACCTTCCTGGCGAAACAGGAGTACTTCACCGGCACCGGCCCGCGCGGGCGGGCCACGCGCTGGTTCTTCACCGCCGCCGGACAGGTGCCGGTGAACCGCACCGGCGGTGACGCGGCCGCCGACGCGCTCGCCGCGGCCACCCGCATCCTCGAATCCGGCGGTGCGTGGGCAATTCACCCGGAGGGCACGCGCTCGCTCGACGGCAGGGTCTATCGTGGTCGGACCGGGGCGTTGCGCGTGGCCATGGCCACAGGCGCACCGGTGGTACCCGTGATTCTCGACGGGACCGACCGCATGAATCCGCGCGGTCGGAAACTGTTGCGTTTCACCAAGGTGCGCATCAGCGTCCAGCCGGCGCGACGCTATCCGGCAGCGGAGTATCGCGCCCAGGTCAGAGCGGCAACCGACCAGCTGATGCGGGAGATCGCGGAACAATCAGGTAGACCATATGTGGACCGTTACGCTGCCACCTTCGCCGTCGAGAAAAGTGCGGCAGGGGGTGTTCGCCGGGGTTGAGTGGGGTTAACACCGAGGGCGCAGGGCGGGATTTGTTGGGAGCACGGCCGTAACCGATCGTTGGCGCAAAGGGAGTCCGACGTTGAGCAGGTTCACCGACGAAATGTTTGCCACCGCGTTGACCAGCCCACGGGGACTGGTCACCGGAGAACCCGATGTGCCGTTGCGGCAGACCTGGGGGGAAATCCATCGGATAGCGCGGCGGATGGCGGGCGGGCTCGCCGCCGCCGGAATCGGACACGGGGACGCGGTGGGCGTCCTGGCCGGTCTGCCCGTCGACATCGCCCCCGTCTGCCAGGCCATCTGGATGCGTGGCGCCTCGATCACCATGCTGCACCAGCCGACACCGCGCACCGATCTGGCGGTCTGGGTGCGCGACACCGAGACCGTGCTGGACATGATCGAGGCGAAGGCGGTCGTGCTCGGGGCGCCGTTCGCGGCCGCCGAACCGGTGCTGCGCGAACGCGGCATCATCGTGGTGCGGATCGAGGACCTGAACGAGGGGGCCGACACCGATCCGGTGCCCACCACCGAGAGCGATATCGCGTTGCAGCAGTTGACCTCCGGGTCGACCGGTTCGCCCAAGGCGGTCCGGATCACCCACGGCAACTTCTATGTCAACGCCTACGCGATGTTCAATCGCGTCAAATTCCAGACCGACGACGACGTGATGATCAGCTGGCTACCGCTGTTCCACGACATGGGCATGGTCGGATTCCTCAGTGTGCCCATGCAATTCGGCGCCGAAGTAGTGTGCGTGACCCCGCTGGACTTCCTGGCCCGGCCGCTGCTGTGGGCCGAGCTCATCGCCAAGTACCGTGGAACCGTCACCGCCGCACCGAATTTCGCGTACTCGCTGCTGGCCCGGCGGCTGCGCCAGGCCGAGCCGGGCACCATGGATCTGTCCAGCGTGCGCTACATGTGGAACGGCGCCGAACCGGTGGACCCCGACACCATGATCGCGCTGGCCGAGGCGGGCAAGGGATTCGGGCTCAACCCGATGGCGCTGACCCCGGTCTACGGCATGGCCGAGACCACGCTGGCCGTGTCCATCCCCGACCCCGGCCACGGCCTGGTGCTCGACGTGATCGACGCCGATCTGCTGGAGGCGGTCGGCAAGGCGGTGCCGGTCGCCGAAGACGGCCACCACGGCACCCCGCGCCGGTTGCCGACACTGGGTCATCTGGTCGACGACCTGGAGGGCCGCGTCGTCGACGCCGAACGCCAGCCGCTGCCGGTGCGCTCGGTGGGCGTGATCGAATTGCGCGGTCCCGCCGTGACTTCCGGCTACGTCACCGTCGACGGGTTCCGCCCCGCGCAGGACGCCGACGGCTGGCTCGACACCGGCGACATCGGCTACTTCACCGACGCGGGCCTGATCGTGGTGTGCGGGCGGATGAAGGACGTCATCATCATGGGCGGCCGCAACATCTACCCCACCGATATCGAGCGCGCCGCACTGCGGGTGAGCGGGGTCCGCCCCGGCAACGCGGTCGCGGTGCGCCTGGACGCCGGAGAGAAGCGCGAGAGCTTCGCGGTGGTGGTCGAATCCAACGACTACCAGGAACCCGACGAGGTGAAGCGAATGGAACGCGAGATCGTCCACGAGGTCTTCGCCGAGGTAGGCGCCCGCCCCCGCACAGTGGCGATCCTGGGCCCCGGAGCTCTCCCGAAGACCTCTTCCGGCAAACTCCGCCGCGCGGCCACCGCAGTACACCTGCGCTGAGACGCGTTCGGCGCGCCTGGATCTCCGGGTGCGCCGAACAGCTCAGTGCAGGTTGTTCTGAGCGGCTTCCAGCCCAACCTTCAACAACAGTTCCACCGCGTCAGCAGCCTGTTCCACGATCACCGGCACCTCTTTGCGCTCCGGCGCCGCGAACGCCTTGAGCACATAGTCGGCCGGGTCCTGACGCCCCGGCGGACGGCCGATGCCGATGCGGGTGCGCAGGTAGTCCTTGGTGGTCAGCGCCTGCGAGATGGATCGCAACCCGTTGTGCCCACCTTCGCCGCCGCCCTGCTTGAGCTTGATCGTGCCGAACGGCAGGTCGAGCTCGTCGTGCACCACGATCACCTGGTCGACGGGTACCGAGAAGAACTTGGCCAGCGCGGCCACCGGGCGACCCGAGAGGTTCATGTAGGTGCGGGGCTTGGCCAGCAGGATCTGACGGCCGTCCAGGCGCGCCTGCAGCAGGTCGGCGCCGGATTTCTTGTGCTGGGCAAAACGGCCGCCGATGCGCTCGGCGAGCACATCGGCGACCAGGAAGCCCACATTGTGGCGGGTGCGCTCGTATTCGGGACCGGGGTTACCCAGTCCGACCACGAGCGCGGGCCCGGAGGATTCGGTCACGACCGAACCGTAGCAGCGGAATTACTCGGCGGACTCGGCCTCGGCCTCGGCCGGCTCGGCCTCGTCGGCGGTGCCTTCGCCCTCTTCGTCCAGCTCGGCGGCGGACGGCGCGGCGATCACGTTGACGATCAGGGCCTCCGGGTCACCGGCGAGGGTGACACCGGCGGGCAGCGCGATGGTGCCGGCCAGGATCTGGGTGCCCGCCTCGATGCCCTCGACCGAGACCTCGATGGACTCGGGCAGCTTCAGCGCGTCGGCCTCGATGGACAGGGTGGTGGCTTCCTGGGTGATCAGGGTGCCCGCGGCGGCGTCGCCGGTGACCACGACGTTGACGTCGGTGGTGACGCGCTCGCCACGCTTGACGATCAGCAGGTCGGCGTGCTCGATGTAGCGGCGGATCGGGTGGACGACGACCGACTTGGTCATGGCCAGCTGCGACTTGCCGTCGACGACCAGGCTCAGGATGGCGTTGGTGCCGTGCTCGCGCAGGATGGCGGCGAACTCACGGGCGTTGATCGCCAGGTGCTGCGGCTCGGCGTGGTGGCCGTACAGCACGGCGGGCACATTGCCGTCACGACGGGTACGGCGCGCGGCGCCCTTACCGAATTCGGTGCGGACGGCGGCTTCGATGACGTTGGCGTCGGACATGGTGAATGCGCTCCTACGGCTCTTCCGGGCTGGTCATGGGCGACCCATCTACCGGGGTCTGGGTCTACTCGTCGGACGAAGAACGAACGAGGACGGCCGGACAGCCGAGCCGCGTCGATCACGGTGAACACCACGCGGGGCTCACCCTCGCCGAGACAACCCGACCACCATACCGCACGGGTATGGCCTGATAGAAACCGCCGTCACCCCACTCCCGCCGCGTGCGCTCCCGGCCTGCCCTCGTACTCTGAAAAGGCTGCCCACCACTGCGAAAGGTCTACTCGTGTCCGAGTCCGGAGAGAACGTCGTCCCCCGCGGATTGCCCGCCGAGGTGGCCCGTCGCCGCACGTTCGCCGTGATCTCGCACCCCGACGCGGGTAAGTCCACGCTCACCGAGGCCCTCGCGCTGCACGCCAGGATGATCTCCGAGGCGGGCGCCATCCACGGCAAGGCCGGACGCAAGTCGACGGTGTCGGACTGGATGGAGATGGAGAAGGCGCGCGGCATCTCGGTGAGCTCGACCGCGCTGCAGTTCAACTACCGGGCCGCCGGTTCCGAGGTCGACAATGTGATCAACCTGGTCGACACCCCCGGTCACTCCGATTTCTCCGAGGACACCTACCGCGTGCTCACCGCCGTGGACGCCGCGGTGATGCTGATCGACGCGGCCAAGGGCCTCGAACCGCAGACGCTCAAGCTGTTCCAGGTGTGCCGCCATCGCGGCATCCCGGTGATCACGGTGATCAACAAGTGGGACCGCCCCGGCCAGGCACCGCTGGAGCTGCTCGACGAGATCAGCGAGCGGATCGGCCTGACCCCCACCCCGCTGTTCCTGCCGGTGGGTATCGCCGGTGATTTCCGCGGCCTGCTGCGACGTGGGCCCGAAGGCGCGGCCGACGAGTACATCCACTTCACCCGGACCGCCGGTGGCGCGACCATCGCCCCGGAGGAGTCGCTGACCCCGGCCGAGGCCGAGGCGCGCGAGGGCGAGGCGTGGACGACCGCGGCCGAGGAGAGCGAACTGCTCTCGGCCACCGGGCAGGACCACGATCAGGAGCTGTTCCTGGCCGGGCAGACCTCCCCGGTCATCTACGCCTCGGCCATGCTGAACTTCGGTGTGCGCCAGCTGCTCGAGACCCTGGTGGCGCTGGCCCCGGCGCCCGGCTCGCGCGCCGACGTGGCGGGCAAGGAGCGCGAGACCGGTGACCCGTTCAGCGCGGTGGTGTTCAAGGTGCAGGCGGGCATGGACACCGCCCACCGCGATCGGCTGGCGTTCATGCGGATCGTGTCCGGCGAATTCGAGCGCGGCATGGTGGTGACGCACGCGCAGACCGGTCGCCCGTTCGCCACCAAGTACGCGCTGACCGTGTTCGGCCGCGAGCGCACCACCGTCGACACCGCCTACCCCGGTGACGTGGTCGGCCTGGTGAACGCGACCGCGCTGGCGCCCGGGCACACGCTGTTCGTGGACAAGAAGGTGGAGTTCCCGCCGATCCCGAGCTTCGCGCCCGAGCACTTCGCCACCCTGCGCGCGCAGAGCGCGGGCAAGTACAAGCAGTTCCGCAAGGCCATCGACCAGCTCGACTCCGAGGGCGTGGTGCAGGTGCTGCGCAACGACGCCCGCGGCGACCAGTCACCGGTGCTGGCCGCGGTCGGCCCGATGCAGTTCGAGGTCGTCACCGCGCGCATGCAGGCCGAGTTCAATGTGGAGACCCAGCTGGATTTCCTCGGCTTCACGCTGGCCCGGCGCACCGACGCGGAATCGGCGCCGGAGCTGGACCGCCAGCGCGGGGTGGAGGTCTTCACCCGCACCGACGGGGCGATCCTGGCGCTGTTCAGCGACAAGTGGCGGTTGCAGTACATCGAGAAGGAACACCCGGATCTCACGCTGGAACCGCTGGTCGCCACGGCCGACTGAGCCCGGCGGGGCTGTCTGGGTCGGGCGTTCAGGCCGCGGGTGAGCCGGGATTGCGTTCGACCGAGGAGATGTGGTTCTCGCCGGCGATCATGCCCCACCGGCTCGCGGTCAACCGCAGGCTCGGCAGGTCGCTGAGCGAGAGCACCACCTCGTAGGTGCGTTCGTAACCGGTGTGCGCGATGCGCCAGTGCCCGTCCTCGCAGCGGGTGTAGCGGTCGGTGTAGAAGGCCGCGCCGCGCAGCAGCATGTTGTGCTCGGGGATGATCACCGTGTCGGCCAGGTACCAGGTGCCGGTGGCCTCGTCACCGTCGACATCGATCTCGGGATGATCGCAGCGGTGCTCGGTGATGACGTGCGGGCCCAGGGTGTTGCGCAGAAAGGCCAGGAACGCCTCGCGCGATTCGAACTGCAGGTACTCGCTGTAGGTGGCGGTGGCCTCGGGGACCAGGGTGTCGGCGAACTCGTCCCAGGACTTGGTGTCCAGTGCCCGCAGGTAGCGGAACTTGAGTCTGCTGATCGCGACGACGTCGTCGGGATGATCCGGCGGGCGCTGCACCGGTTCGGGCTGCTCGTCGTCGCCCGGCTCGGGCGGCTCCATGGACATCGGTTCCTCCCCCGTCTCCGGCCCGGCGACCAGGGGTTCGTCGGCGCCGGGCAGCAGCGGGCCGATTCCCGGCTGCGCGGGCACGACGGCGTCGTCGTCCACGCGCACGTCGGCGGATCCGGTCGGCTGCTCCATGCCTCCACGATCCCACCGAATCGGGCGCGGGCACCCGATCTGTATCAGATCGCTATCACTGCCGACACCGGAGCGTGATCAGCCGAGGCGGTAGGTGCCCGCTGTCTCAGCTACCGATGGTGAAGCAGGTGCGGCAGAAGTCCTCGCCGAACTCCGACAGGCGCAGGCTCTTGCGCACGATCTTGGGCGCGCGGCCCGCCTTCTTGAGCGCTTCCTCGACCACCGGCTGCACTTCCAGCACCATGTAGCGGCTCAGCACCACCGGGTCCTCGGAGGTCAGCGTGAGGCCGAGCCGGTTGAGGTTGATCAGGTAGGAACGCGAGCGGTCGGGGTAGCGGACGCCGGCCTGCTCGGGCACCGAGGTGAGGTCGCCCTGGACCAGTTCCGAGCCGATGCCCAGCGGGCGGTTGGTGCGCACGTCGACCGAGGGCTGCGGGCCGTTGAGCGCCATGAAGCGCAGGATGCGGGCCTCGTCGGGGGCGATCTCGTCGAGGATGCGGTCGTAGGCCGGGTGCACGTCCTCGGTGAAGTACACATCCGCCGAACGGGCCAGCAGCGCGTCACCGCGGCGGCGCAGGTCGTCGGTGGTGGCCGAGCGCAGGTACGGGCCGACGGTGATGGCCTGCTGAGACGATCCGTTGGGCGTCGGCACATAGCTGACGATCTCGCGCACCGACCCCTCGGTGACGCCGAGCGCGCTGCGCGCGATGGACCGCAGCGCGTTGCCGGTGCGCTCGGCGATATCGGCCGAGGACTCACCGTCCAGCGCTGCCTGGGCCAGTTCCTTGGTCACCTCGTAGGTGGTGCCGACCGCCCACTGGCTGCCGCGCACCGCGGTTCCGGCGGCCAGGCCGGCGGCGCGGAACACACCCCTGATCAACCGCGCTTCGTTGCTGATCTGTCGCTGCTCGACGTCCGAGCTGCGCTCGACGGCACGGGTACCGGCGCGGGCCAGGTCCTGTCCGGTCCTGTCGTCTGTCACGTCCTACTCCGAAGTCTCGCCAGGTGAACTTCTCGCCCACAGATTATTGCCCGACCACGCCCCAGGCACAGTGCGGACGATACGGCGCCCCCTGCGGCGCCGATTGTCATCTGCCACGAATTGTGGTGACCGTCATTGTTCCGACTCCGCACGGCGAGTACGGCATTCGGGACACGTTCTGTGACTGATGTCTCAGACACTACCCTGTGGCCTGGGGCACGACGAATGGACCTAGTTCCTCACCTCACAGTAGGGTCACCTCGCCGCGGGGGTGCTAATTTTTGGATGCCGGTGAAGGCGGTGGTCACCGGGTATCGGCAGGAGGGTGTCGTGCTGGAGAGTGTGTTCGGGTTACATCCGACCCTTCTGCTGGAAATTGTGACCATTCCTCTTTTCACAGGAATTATCGGTTACATCACCAACTGGACCGGCATTCTGATGCTGTTCCAGCCGATCAAATTCCACGGCATCAAGCTGCCCGGCCTGCGCGCCCTGTTCCCCTTCCTGCCGAAGCGGATCCAGGTGTTGCCGCTGCTCAGCTATGACGGGCGCATCGGCTGGCAGGGCATCGTGCCCTCCCGGGCGGACAAGATGGCCTCCATCGCCGTGGACAAGGGACTGTCCAAACTGGGCAGCGTCTCGGACTTCTATCGCGAGCTCGATCCGGAGAAACTGGCCGAACATCTGGCCGAGGTCGCCGACGCGCAGATCCGCGACATCGTCGAGGTGATCCTGCGCCGCGAGCACCCCCAGCTCTGGTACAACCTGCCCGTCCAGGTGCGCGAGATGATCCACCAGCGGGTGCGCTCGCAGCTGCCGGAGATCCTGCGCGAACTCACCGCCGAACTGGGCACCAATATCGACCAGCTGCTGGATGTGAAGCAGATGGTGATCCGCTATTTCCAGGCCCGCCCGCAGCTGCTCAACCAGCTGTTCCAGGTGCTCGGCGCCAAGGAACTGCGGTTCATGCAGAACTTCGGCTTCTACTTCGGCGCGCCCTGCGGTCTGCTGCTGGTGCTGGCGCTGCACGTCACCGGGCTCTCGCCGCTGATCATCCTGCCGGTGGGCGGCATCATCATCGGCTGGGTGGTGAACTGGGTGGGCATCAACATGATCTTCGCGCCCGCCACCCCGAAGTGGTGGTGCCCGTGGCGCCAGGGTCTGCTGATCAAGCGTCAGCCCGAGATCACCGCGGGGTACGCGGCGCTGGTGTCCACCGAGGTGGTCACCGTGGCCAATATCGGTGACGAGCTGCTCAACGGCCCGCGCTCGGACCGCACGCTGCAGATGCTCGAAGACACCCTGCGCCCGGCCGCCGACCGCGCGCTCGGTCCGGCGCGGCCCGCGGTGAAGTTCATGCTGGGCAGCCGCGAATACGACTCGCTGCAGTCCACGCTCACCGCCGAGGCGATGACGATCGCGCCGATGGCCTTCGCCGACCCGGAGTTCAACGTCCAGCAGGGCAGACAGGTCAACGAATACATCGCCCGGCAAATGTCCGCACTTTCCCCGCACGACTTCGTGGACATGCTGCGTTCGGCGATCAAACAGGACGAATGGTTGCTTTTCGTCCATGGCGGCGCGCTGGGGCTGCTGGCCGGATACGCTCACATCCTGGTCTTCGGAACGGGAGTAGCGACGACATGGATGTAGACGGGACCCCGTCCGCGGAGGTGGTGCGGCGGACGGTGGCGGCACTCGACACCACCACGGACAAGCGCGGCGTGCTGCCGATGTCCCCGGCCCGTACGGTCCGCGCGGCGACCGGCGTGGCCAGGGTGGCGCTCACCGCCGCCTCCGGCATGACGCTGTGGACCCTGGACACCGCGCTCGGTGTCACCGTCACCGTGCTGCGCGGCAGCCTGGCGGGCAACCCGCCCGACGAGGTGCTCGCCGAGGCGGAAACCGAAGTGCGCGACCGGCTCCGGCACGCGCTCGGCCTGCCCACCAGCACCGACTACCACCGCGAGGCGATGCCGACGCTGCGCGAACAGGGCGCCCAGCTGCTGCGCCTGTCGGCCAGCACGCACGCCGCCCAGCCCGACACCCATCCCGCCTATCCCGGCATCCTGACCGAGATCACCCCCGACGAGGCACGCATCCTGCGTTTCCTGCACGTCGACGGACCGCAGCCCTCCATCGACGTGCGCACCGGACGCCAGCGCGCGTTCGGCGGCGAACGCCTGATCAGCGGGCTGACCATGCTGGGCGAGCACGCGGGCCTGCGGTTCCCGAACCGTGTGCCGCAGTATCTGCCGAACCTGCGCAGGCTCGGGCTCATCGAGTTCACCCGCGAGCCGGTCGGCAATCCGAGCCGCTACCAGCTCATCGAGGCCCAGGAACAGGTCCGCGACGCGCTCAAGCGCGGCTTCGGCACCAAGGTGAGCTACCGCAGCATCCTGCTCACCGAGTTCGGTGCCGATTTCGTGCAGACCTGTCTACCCACCGTCATCAGCGACGGCAGCCAGACCGCCACCTAGGACTCGGCCAGCTCCGCGAGTTCCATCCAGCGCTCTTCGGCCGCTTCCTTCTCCGCGACGACCTCTTTGAGCTCGGCGCCGAGGGTCACCAGTTTGTCCGGGTCGGTGGCGGCGTCGGCGAGGGCGGCGTGCAGCTTCTGCTCGCGGTCGTCGAGCTTGGCGATGCCGCGTTCCAGCCGTGAGAGTTCCTTGCGGGCGGCGCGGCGATCGGCCGAATCCGTCGAGGACGCGGGCGCTTTCGCGGGGGTGGGTTTGCCCGCGGTGGCCTGGCTCGCGCGCCGGGTGAGGTACTGGTCGATGCCGCCGGGCAGGTTGGTGAGCTTGCCGTCGCCGAACAGGGCCCAGGTGGTGTCGCAGATGCGCTCGACCAGGTAGCGGTCGTGGCTGATGACCACCAGGGTGCCCGCCCAGTTGTCGAGCAGGTCCTCGAGCTGCTGGAGGGTGTCGATGTCGAGGTCGTTGGTCGGCTCGTCGAGCAGCAGCACGTTGGGCTCGGCCATCAGGATGCGGGTCAGCTGCAGGCGGCGGCGCTCGCCACCGGAGAGGTCACCGACGGGGGTGCGCTGGCGGGCCGGGGTGAAACCGAGCCGTTCGGCGAGCTGGCCCGCGGAGATCTCCTTGTCGCCGAGCATGATCCGGTTGGCGATCTGCTGCACGGCCTCGAGCACGCGCATGTCGGTGGGCAGGTCGTCGAGTTCCTGGCGCAGCCAGCCGATCTGGACGGTCTGGCCCTGGATGCGCTTGCCCGTCACCGGTTCCACGTCACCGGCCAGCGCGCGCAGCAGCGTGGTCTTGCCCGAGCCGTTGACCCCGACCAGACCCACCCGCTCGCCGGGCGCCAGCCGCCAGGTGAGATCGCCGACCAGTTCGCGGCCGTCAGGGGTGGCCAGGGTGGCGTCCTCGAGTTCGATCACCACGCGGCCCAGCCGCTTGCGCGCGAAGGCGGCCAGTGAGACGGCGTCGCGCGGCGGGGGCACATCGGCGATGAGCGCCTCGGCGGCCTCGACGCGGTAGCGCGGCTTGGAGGTGCGGGCCTTGGCGCCGCGGCGCAGCCAGGCCAGTTCCTTGCGGGCCAGGTTCTGGCGGCGGGCCTCGGTGGCGTCGGCCTGGCGGGCGCGTTCGGCGCGGGCGAAGATCCAGTCGCCGTAGCCGCCCTCGTAGGTCTCCACCTTGCCGCCGACGACCTCCCAGGTGCGGGTGGCGACGGTGTCGAGGAACCAGCGATCGTGGGTGACGACGACCAGCGCGGTGCGCCGGGCGATCAGGTGCTGGGCCAGCCACTGCACGCCCTCGATGTCGAGGTGGTTGGTCGGCTCGTCGAGGACGAGCAGGTCCAGCTCGCGCACCAGCGCGGCGGCCAGGGCGACACGGCGGCGCTCGCCACCGGAGAGATTGGTGACCGGGGTGTCCAGGCCGAGGTCGGCGATGCCGATGCCGTCGAGCACCGAGCGGATGCGCGCGTCGGCGGCCCATTCGTGTTCGGCGATGTCGGCGGTGGACAGGTCGTCGGAGAGTCCGGCCAGCACGACCGAGCCGATCGTGGCCCCTTCCGGCAGCACGCCACGCTGGGTGACCACGGCCATCCGCAGCCCACCGACCCGGCTGACGCGACCGCTGTCGGGTTCCTCCAGCCCGGTCAGCACCTCGAGCAGGGTGGTCTTCCCGCCACCGTTGAGGCCGACGACCCCGATCCGCTCCCCCGCGTGCACGCCGAGGGAGACGTCGTCCAACAGCGGCTTGACGCCGAAGCTCTTGGAGACCTGTTCCAGGTTGATCAGGTTCGACATAGGGGTAGCTCGCCCGCCTTCCGCGTGACTGTGGGGCCGTGACGAGCCTACTTGCCCGGTCGTGGGCGCCCGGAGCCGCTAGTGCTTGCCGTGCGCCTCGACATCGAGCACGCGGGCGCCGGGGACCGGCCCGCTGGCGGTGCGCACGCTGCGGCTGACACCGGCGCCGGCGAGTTCGGCGGCCACCGCGACGGCGGCCTGTTCGTTCTCGCACAGGAAGGCGCAGGTGGGGCCGGAGCCGGAGACCAGCCCGGCCAGGGCACCCGCGCTCACTCCGGCGCGCAGGGTGCGGCGCAGCTCCGGCTTCAGCGACAGCGCGGCGGCCTGCAGGTCGTTGCCGAGCAGCGGGGCGAGGACGCGTGGGTCGCCCGAGGCCAGGGCCTGCATGAGTTTCTGGGGATCGCCCAGACGCGGCGGGTCGCCCTCGGCGCGCAGGCGGTCGAGTTCGCGGAACACCGCGGGGGTGGACAGGCCGTCCTTGGCCAGCGCCAGTACCCAGTGAAAGGTGTTGCGCGACAGCACCGGAAGCAGCCGTTCGCCACGGCCGGTGCCCAGCGCGGTGCCACCGTGCAGCGAGAACGGGACGTCGCTGCCGAGTTCGGCGGCGATGGCCGACAGTTCCTCGCGGCCCAGGCCCAGGTCCCACAGTTCGTTGAGGCCGACCAGCGCGGCGGCGGCGTCGGCGCTGCCGCCCGCCATGCCGCCGGCGACAGGGATGCCCTTGGCGATGGCGATCTCCACCAGCGGCGCGCGCCCGGCCAGATGGGCCAGCCGGACCGCGGCCTTCCAGACGAGATTGGTGCGGTCGGTGGGCACCTCGGCGGCGCCCTCGCCGGTGACCCGCACCGCGAGCGAGGCCGAGGGCGCCAATTCCACGTCGTCGGCGAGGGACAGGGCTTGGAACACTGTGGTCAGGTCGTGGAAGCCGTCCGGGCGCAGATCACCGACGCCGAGATGCAGATTCACCTTGGACGGGGCCCGCGCGACGACCGGGCTGGGCACAACTGACAGCACGGTCACCAAGCCTAACCGGTGCCACCGACGAGTTCGCGCCGCGAAGCTTGCGTCAGATACCCATGGGGGGTATCTTCGTTCGTGTCGGGCACCAACCCGAGCACCGCATGAACGAGAAGGAGTCGGCCATGGCCACCACCACGTACACCGTCACGGGGATGACCTGCGGGCACTGCGCGAGTTCGGTCAAAGAGGAGATCGGCAAGATCGACGGCGTCACCAGTGTGGATGTCGACCTGGCGAGTGGGCTGGTCAAGGTGGACAGCGCCGCCGATCTCGCTCGCACCGATGTCGCCGCGGCCGTGGACGAAGCGGGCTACGAGTTGCAGGACGCCTAGTTCGACCACTGAAGCCGCGCCGCTGGCCTCGCGTCGGGGAACGCCCCGGATGCGAGGCCAGCGGCGCGTTCGCTGTTCATCGGCGGTTCATCAGCGCCGTGCGCGCAACGAATCATCCACAGCGTCATCCACATCCACGCACAGCGCTGATGCGCGCGCATCATCCGATGTGGTCCGCGTCATCCCCCGGCGACCATGATCAACACCGGCCGCTGCGAAAACCGGTTGTCCACAATCGCTTTCACAGCCATCCGGGATGAACGGCCGGTGTACGCCGGGTTCTCCTGGGGAAACCGGGGATTCGCGAGGTCAGCCCTGTTCGGCCAGCCGCACGAACGCGGCGGTGTCGAGGGTCTCGCCGCGGGCGGTGGGGTCGATGCCCGCGGCCACCAGCCTGCGCTCGGCCTCGGCGGGCGAGCCCGCCCAGCCGGACAGGGCCGCGCGCAGGGTCTTGCGGCGCTGCGCGAAGGCGGCGTCGATCACCTCGAAGACGCGGCGGCGGTGCGCGTCGTCCATGGGCCAGGGCGCCTCGGCGTAGCGGTCGATGCGCACCAGGCCCGATTCGACGCGGGGCACCGGCCAGAACACCTGGGTGCCCACCGCGCCCGCGCGGCGCACCTTGCCGAAGAAACCGGCCTTGACGCTGGGAACGCCGTACACGCGGTTGCCGGGTTCGGCGGCGAGACGGTCGGCCACCTCGGCCTGCACCATCACCAGCGACACCTGGATGCTCGGCAGCTCGGCCAGCAGGTGCAGCAGCACGGGGACGGCCACGTTGTAGGGCAGGTTCGCCACCAGCGCGGTCGGGGTGGCGGGCAGCTGGTCGACGCGCACCCGCAGGGCGTCGGCCTCGACCACGCGCAGGCGCCCGGCCAGGCCGGGGGCCCGGTCGGCGACGGTTTCGGGCAGGTAGTTGGCCAGCACCGGGTCGATCTCGACGGCGACCACCTGGTCGACCACGTCGAGCAGCGCCAGCGTCAGCGAGCCGAGACCGGGACCGACCTCGAGCACGGTGTCCGCGGCACCGACACCCGCGGCGGCGACGATGCGCCGCACGGTGTTGCCGTCGTGCACGAAGTTCTGCCCGAGCTGTTTGGTCGGCCGGACGCCGAAGCGTTCGGCCAGCGTCCGCACCTCGGCGGGACCGAGCAGTGCGGCGCTACCGCGCGCGGGGATCTCTGGTTCGGGCACTGCTAGAACCTACCAACCCGGCCGATCGGGCAGCTCAGCGCTGCGGCGGGGCGGCGTGGACCCGCGCGTGGAACTCGGCGATGGCGGTGCGCATCTGCGGGGAGGTGGTGCCGTGTTCGCCGGTGCCGGGGATCACCTGCTGGTCGACACCGTTGGCCGCGAACTGCGCGACCAGGGCGCCGTGCAGCGGCGAGGGCACGACCATGTCGGTGACGTTCACCGTCAGCAGGATCGGCGCGTCGTAACCGCTGGTCGGCAGGGTCATGTACTCGGCGAGCACCTCGCGCAGCGGGGCCAGCGGCTTGGCCAGCAGGTCGGACGGGTTGACGCCCTGCGCGCCCGCGAAGATCTCGCCCAGGCACTGATGCCCCGCCGCGTCGACGAGCGAGCGACCCAGTGGGGTCAGGTAGGAGTCGACGTCGGCTTCCGGGTGGGTGGCGCGCAGGCCGGCCAGGATGCTGACGACGAACGACGACGTGGCCCCGGACAGGCCCGGGATCTGCGGCAGGCCCGGCGCGGCCAGGGGCAGTACCTTCTCCACATCGGAGGCCGGGTCGACGGCGACCGTGCCGCGGAAGTCGAGTTCGGGCGCGTACCAGGACTGCACGTGCGCGGTGCTGAGCGCGGCGTGCCCGCCCTGCGAGACGCCGAAGACGCTCCACGTCCGCGACAGGTCGGGGTCGGCCGCGCGGGCGGCGCGGACCAGGTCGATGGTGGCGGTGGCCTCGCTGCGGACCTCGAGGTAGGGATGCGGGCCGGTGTCGAAGCGGCCCAGGCCCAGGTAGTCGGGGGCGACGACCGCGTAGCCCTGGTCGACCAGGCCCTTGATCAGCGCGTCCTCGGCGCCGCGGAATCTCGGCAGGACGGAGCTGGGATCGGACTGGCCGCCGCAGCCCGGACCCGAGCCGGAGGTGCCGTGGTCGTAGGCGATGATCGGCCAGCCCGTCGCGGGCGCGTCGCCTTCGGGGACGAACACCGCGCCGCTGGCCGGGCGCGCGACGCCCGCCGAGTCGGTCATCCAGTAGTCGACGACCCTGCCGTTGGCCATGCCACGCCAGCCCGCGGGCTCTTCCCGCACCGAGATGACCGAGCCCGGCGCCTCGGCGGTGGCGGGAGCGAAGCCCGCGAACAGCAGGGCCGGGGCGGTCAGGGCGGCGACGACCGTCGCGCGGATGGGGGTCTTCAGCACGGATTCATCTCTCCACCAGGCGGCCATGATCCTGGACGAGTGTACAGATCAGCGCCGCGGCCGCCGGGTCAAACGTGGCCGCGGGTCGCCAGGAATTCGTCCATCGCCGCGAACATCGCGGGGTTGAGTTCGCAGTGGCTACCGGTGCCGACGACCGGACGGAAGTCGACCCCACCGGCGACGAACTGCGCGGCCAGCGCGGCGTGCAGGGGCGAGGGCACGGTGCGGTCGGTGGCATTGACCAGCAACAGGATCGGCGCGTCGTAGCCGCTGGTCGGCACGGTCATGTAGTCGGCCATCACCGAGCGCAGCGGTTCCTCGCCCAGCGGACGCGCCAGCAGCGCGCCCAGGGTGAGGTCGGCGACCCTGTCGTCGATCGCGTCCTGGCACAGGGTGCCGATCTCGTCGAGGATCTGCCTGCCGAGCGGAGTGAGGTAGCTGTCGACCTGCGCGTCCGGGCGGGCGGCACGCAGACCCGCCAGAATACTCACCGAGAAACCGAGGATGCCGCCGCTGACCCGATCCGGATTGCCCGGGCCGAGCAGCACCGCGACCTTCTCCACATCCGATTCCGGGTCGATGGCGATCGTGCCGCGGAAATCCAGTTCCGGCGCGTAACTCGTCTGCAGGTGCCCGGTGCCCAGCGCGGCCTGTCCGCCCTGTGACATGCCCGCCGCGATCCAGACCGGTGACAGGTCCGGGCGAACCGAGCGCGCGGCCCGCAGCATGTCGATGGTGGCCGTGGCCTCGGTCTCGATCCCCAGGTACGGGTGCGGGCCGGTGTCGAAGCGGCCCAGCCCCAGATAGTCCGGCGCGACGACCGCGAAGCCCTTGCCCACCAGATACCGCAGGAACTCGTCCTGTTTCAGTTGCGATTCCGGCCAGGGCGCGCCCGCCGGGTCCGACTGCCCGCCGCAGCCCGCGCCGAGTCCGGTCGTGCCGTGGTCGTAGGTGATCACCGGCCAGCCGCCCGGCGGCGCCTCACCCGTCGGCAGATACAGCGCCCCGCTGGCCGGTTGCGTCACGCCCCCGACGCCCCGGGTCCAGTACTCGATGACCTGCGCGCCCGACATGCCGTGGAATCCGTCGGCCTGCGGGATCACCTGGATCACCGCACCCGGCTCGGCAGCCTGCGCCCCCACCGCGGGCACCGTGACCCCGAGCCCCACCGCCAGCGCCACCGCGGCGACCGCACTCCGCCAGACCGAAACCTTGCGCATCACAACCACCCGTCGACTCGTCACAGCGAACTAGGCGAACCGAGAGCACGCTACCCCGGCGGGCGGACGAAACGCGGCAGCGCGGCGAACTCAGCTCACGCCGAGACGGCTGGTGCAGGCGGGCCAGGCGCCCCAGCCCTGGCGGGCGCGGGTGACCTCGGCGATGGCGATCTGCTCTTCGCGGGTGGCCAGGTCGGCGCGCGGGGCGTACTTGAGGCCGCCCTGGCGTTCCCAGGTGCTCTGGTCGAACTGGATGCCGCCGTAGTAGCCGTTACCGGTGTTGATGGCCCAGTTGCCGGTGGACTCGCAGCGGGCCAGCGCGTCCCACAGGTCGCCGTCGCGGACCTCGGGGACCTCGGTGCCGGGCTTGGCGCCCTTGCGGATGGTCTTGGGTTCGGCGGGGGTGATCACCTTCGAGTTCACCTGTACGCGCGCGGCTTCCACGCCGTTGACCATCGTCACCGCGAAGGTGGCCTCGTGCAGGCCGGGAGCGCCGGGGTTCTCGACGACGGTGCGGCTCATGTTCATGGTGACGTCCTCGATCACCGTCTCGGTGGGTTCGAGGGGCAGCACCTCGGTGCGCTGTTCGGTGTGCCTGCGGGTGACGGTGACCGTCATCCCCTCGCGCAACGGGGAGTCGGCGGCGGGCTCGGCGAAGTCCTCGGCCTGCAGCGGAATCCCGGCGGCGGTGAGGAACTCGCCGACGGTCGCGGCGGCCAGGCGCACGTCGACCGGCGCGGCGACACCGTCGACCAGCGAGATCGTGCGCGGGGTGTAGACGCTGAGCGCGGCACCGGCCAGCGGCAGGCGCTCGTCGCGGCCGGGCAGCACGTGGGTGTCGGACGGGATCTGCATCTGGGCGAGCGCGTCGCCCGCGGTGGTGCCGGTGGTCCACACCGTGCGCTCCACGCCGTCGACGGTCACGGTGATCTCGCGACCGCGGTTGAGCGTGATGGTGGCGCCGTCGCCGACCTTGCTGCCCGCGGCCGGGATCACCTCGTCGTGTTCGGAGATCTCGTAGCCCGCGTCGGCCAGCACGGCGCGCACGTCCCGCGACATGGTGGTGAGCTCGGTGCGCTCACCGTCGACGACCAGGGCGACCGTCTTGTGGTTGACGATGGCCAGCGAGGCGCCGACGAGGAGAACCAGCAGCATGGCCGCCACCGCCGCGTACAGCAGCGGCGAGCGTGACGAGTTGATCCGCGCGAAAGCCGACATGGTTACAGAACGATAACGACCAACCCCGCACCGGACAACACCGAGCGCTCCGATCAGGGGCTACGCGGATCACGGTCCGGCAACGTAGTCGCAGGTACGTTACAAGATAGACAAATAAATGTGAGGCGGATCACGTTTGCTGTCCAGTCCCCTACCCGGGCTACCGGATCCGGTAGAGCCTGCGGGCGTTGGCGGTGGTGATCTCGGCCAGCTCCTGCGGGTCCTGCTCGCGGACCTCGGCCAGCGCCCGCACGGTATACGGCAGGCAGTACGACTCGTTCGGGGCGCCGCGATAGGGATGCGGGGTGAGATAGGGCGCGTCGGTCTCCACCAGGATCTGGTCGTCGGGCACCAGCTTGGCGGCCTCGCGAAGCTCGTGCGCGTTCTTGAAACTGACCGTCCCGGAGAAGCTGAGCACGTAGCCCTCGGCCACACACGCCTCGGCCATGGTGGCGTCGGAGGAGAAGCAGTGGAAGATCACCGTGTCCGGGGCGCCCTCGTCGAGCAGCACGGTGAGCAGGTCGTGGTCGGCCTCGCGGTTGTGGATCATCAGCGGCTTGCGGACCCGTTTGGCCAGGTCGATGTGCCAGCGGAAACCCTCGATCTGGGTCTCGATGTCGGCACAGCCGTCGAGCTTGCCGGGCCAGTAGTAGTCCAGGCCGGTCTCGCCGACGGCGACCACCCGCGGGTCGGTGGCCAGGTGCTCCAGCTCGGCCTTGGCCTTGTCGTCGAGGGCGTTGGCCCTGGTCGGATGCAGGGCGACGGCCGCGTAGACGCGCGGGTCCCACTGCGCCGCCTGGACCGCCCACTGGGCCGCGGCGAGGTCGTCGGCCACGGTCACCACCTGCCCGACGCCCGCCGCCGCGGCCCGGTCCACGATCACCGTGGTCGAGGCGGCATCGGTTGCGCCACAGGCGTCGAGGTGGGTGTGCGCGTCGATCAGCGGCGCGAGCGGCGGCGGAAGGGGCGGAGCCGGACGATTTTGGTTTGCCACGCGGATTACAGTAGTTCGCATCATGAGCGCACCTGAAGGCGCCGAGGCGCCCGCCTTCTACATCACCACGGCCATCGCGTACCCCAACGGTGCGCCGCACATCGGGCACGCGTACGAGTACATCTCGACCGACGCGCTGGCCCGGTTCAAGCGACTCGACGGTTACGACGTCTTCTTCATGACGGGCACCGACGAGCACGGCCAGAAGATGCAGCAGACCGCCGCCACCGAGGGCATCCCGGTGCAGGAGCTGGCGGCGCGCAACTCCGATGTCTTCGAGGCGATGGACAAGGCGCTCGACATCTCCTTCGACCGCTTCATCCGCACCACCGACGAGGACCACAAGGCCGCCAGCATCGCCATCTGGCAGCGGATGCTCGCCAACGGCGACATCTACCTGGGCAACTACTCCGGCTGGTACTCGGTGCGCGACGAGGCCTTCTACACCGAGGAGGAGACCACCCTCCTCGACGACGGCACCCGCGTCTCGACCGAGACGCAGACCCCGGTCACCTGGACCGAGGAGTCGAACTACTTCTTCAAGCTCTCCGAGTACCAGGACAAGCTGCTGGCCCTCTACGAGGAGCACCCCGAGTTCATCGCGCCCGCCACCCGGCGCAACGAGATCGTCAGCTACGTCAAGGCCGGGCTGAAGGATCTGTCGATCTCGCGCACCACCTTCGACTGGGGCGTTCCGGTGCCGAGCCAGCCCGACCACGTGATGTACGTGTGGGTCGACGCGCTCACCAACTACCTCACCGGCGTCGGCTTCCCGGACACCGAGTCCGCGGCCTTCCAGAAGTACTGGCCCGCCAACGTGCACATCATCGGCAAGGACATCACCCGTTTCCACACGGTGTACTGGCCCGCGTTCCTGATGTCGGCCGGGATCGCGCTGCCGGACCGGGTATTCGTGCACGGGTTCCTGTACAACAAGGGCGAGAAGATGTCGAAGTCGACGGGCAATGTCGTCGACCCGCTCGGCCTGGTATCCACCTACGGCCTGGACCAGGTGCGCTTCTTCCTGCTGCGCGAGATCTCCTACGGTCAGGACGGCAGCTACAGCAACGACGCCATCGCGGGCCGGATCAACGCCGACCTGGCCAACGAGTTCGGCAACCTGGTGCAGCGCAGCCTGACCATGGTCAACAAGAACTGCGAGGCGCAGGTGCCCGCGCCGGGTGCGTTCACCGCCGACGACCAGGCCCTGCTCGACCGGGCGGGCGCCCTGCTCGAGCGCTGCCGCGCCGAGTTCGACGTCCAGCAGATGCATCTGGCGCTGGAGGCGATCTGGCTGACCCTCGGCGAGACCAACCGCTACTTCTCCGCCAATGCCCCCTGGGCCCTGCGCAAGTCGGGCACCGAGGAGGATCTGGCGCGGATGGCGACGGTCCTCTACGTCACTCTCGAGGTGGTGCGGATCGTGGCCGTCCTGGTGCAGCCGGTGATGCCCGGTTCGGCGGCCAAGATCCTGGATCTGCTCGGCCAGGAGGGCCGGACCTTCGCCGATATCGCCACCCCGCTGGTTCCCGGGACCGCGCTGCCCGCGCCGGAGCCGGTGTTCCCGCGCTACGTGGAACCGAAGGAATAGCCCCGCTCACGACGACGGCGCGCGGTGGACACCGCGCGCCGTTCTCGTCTGTCCGGGACGGTCAGGTCCAGGCGGCGAGCAGCCGGCTCGCCTCGGCGCCCAGCGCCGCCTGCAGCAGCGGCCCGAAACTGATCCGCGCGACGCCGAGCGAGGCGAAGTGCTCCTTGCCCGGATTCTCCGGCTTGGTCACCACATTGACCGGCAGCGGCAGTTCGCCGGTGAGCCGCAGCAGCACCTCGTCGGAGTGCCAGCCCACCGGGTACAGCACATCGGCGCCCGCGTCGGCGGCCAGCCGCAGCCGGGCGATGGCCCGGTCGACCCGGTCGGCCTCGTCGCCGTCCTGACGCAGGAACAGATCGGTGCGGGCGTTCACCACCAGGTGCACCCCCGCCGCGTCGGCCGCCGCGCGCAGCCCACCCACCAGTTCGGCGTGCTCTTCGGGCGAGCGCAGCCGCTTGCCCTCGCTGTGCACGGTGTCCTCGATATTGAGCCCGACCGCCCCCGCCCCGAGCAGCCCCTCGACGATCGCGGCGGGCTCGAGCCCGTACCCCGACTCGACATCCACCGACACCGGCACCTCCACCGCCCCGGTCACCTGCGCGACCCGCGCCAGCAGCTCCTCGAAACTCATCCCCTCCCCGTCACTGCGCCCCACCGAGTCCGCCACCGGGTGACTACCCATCGTCAACCCCGAAAACCCGGCCCCCACAGCCACATTCGCCGACCACGCGTCCCACACCGTCGGCAACACCACCGGATCCCCCGGCCGGTGCAGTTCGAGCAGAGTCTTGGCTTTCGCATCCAGAGAGGTCATACCGCGATGATGCCTCACCGATCGAGACAGCGCCGGAGAAGCCTGCAGTCACATGTCCTCGACCAGGATCGCTTCGACCTCACGTGCGAACCTCGAGGCGTTCGCCATACCGAGAGCGACCACGATCTCGTCGACCGCGACCGGTGGGTTCTTCCGCCGACCCGCCATCTCGATCAGGCTGGACAACATCACGCTCGGATTCAGGTCGAGTACATCGAGTAGGAAGTCATCCGAACTCATCGCATGCAAGCCCCACTGACTGAGTACTTCCGCGGGGAAGTGCTTCAAGTTGTCTGTCACGATGGCTTCGGCGTTACCCCGCACAGCGGCGGCGACGACATGGCGATCCGCTGCATCAGGCAGTCCGGTCACGCCCTGCTCCAGTGGCTCCCAGCCGACCACACACGCATCTTCGAAGGCTGTGTTCATCCCGTCGACACGCCGGGCTATGCGCTCGTCGGTCATCCGAGGATTGACCTTGACTACCGCACGAGAGACCTCATCGAGGATGCGCTCGCTCCACAGAGGACAAAAGGCATGCCTAGTGGCCAGCGTCAGAAGGAGATCCGATTTCACGATGGGAACGAGAACGCATGCATCCAGTACCACGCGAAATCCGGACATCAACCCTCCGAGGTTCTCGCGGCCCGCGCCTCCTCGACGGCATTCATATATGCCTCGGCGGTAGGTTCGTACAAACCATCCTCCTCAGCGTCGCGGACGAGCTCACTCAAGATCGCGCCCCGTTCCGCCCGCCGACGTTCCTGGTAATCGAGTACATCGCTCAGCAACAACCGCCGATGCCTGCTGCCGGAGGGCTTCTCACAGGGAAGCTGCCCTTGCTCCACCAACTTGATCAAGGTCGGGCGACTGATTCCGAGCAGGTCCGCTGCTTGCTGCGTCGTCAGACACTGCTCCACAGGCGCGATGGTCACGGCGCGGCGCCTACGCATCGCACCGACGACCTGGACAAGCACTTCATACACCTCCACCGGAAGCGGAATCTGCTGGCCATCAGGGCCGAGCAGGGCGGCAGGCTCGTTGTGTTGCTCCAGGAATACGGACAGATTCAGCAGTTCACGCAGATCTTCGGGCGGCAGGACAGTGCCCTTCCGCCGAACTTCCCGGTGAGCACCTGTCATAGATACAGCATCAGGCAAATTCGAAAAAATCGCAACCTCGTTGTCAGCCGGACGCGCGGGCGGTGAGGACGGCTTCGTAGAGGTCCTTGCGGGAGGCGCCGCGGCCGGCGGAGACTTCGGCGCAGGCGTCTTTGAGGCGCATGCCGCCGGCGACGAGGGTTTCGACCTCGGTGACCAGGTCGGCGGGGTCGGCGGTGGTGGGCTGGGCACCGGCCAGGACGACGGTGATCTCGCCGCGGGCGCCCTCGACCGACCAGGCGGCGAGTTCGGCGAGGGTGCCGCGCACGACTTCCTCGTAGGTCTTGGTGAGTTCGCGGCAGACGGCGGCGCGGCGATCCGGGCCGAGCACGGCGACGGCGTCGGCCAGGCAGTCGGCCAGGCGGTGCGGCGCCTCGAAGAACACGCACGCGCGCTGCTCGGCGGCCAAGGTGCGCAACCACTCCCGGCGCTGGCCGCCCTTGCGCGGGGCGAACCCGTCGAAGCAGAAACGCTCCACCGGCAGCCCCGACAGCGCGAGCGCGGTGGTGACGGCCGACGGCCCGGGCAAACAGGTGACCGGCAGCTCCCGTTCCACGGCGGCGGCGACGAGCCGGTAGCCGGGATCGCTCACCGAGGGCATGCCCGCGTCGGTGACCAGCAGGACGGTGAGCCCGCTCGCGATGTCGTCGAGCAGGGCGGGGATGCGGGCGGTCTCGACGTGATCGTAGAAACTGACCACCCGGCCGGTGATCTCCACGCCCAGCGCCTTGGCCAGCGAGCGGGTGCGCCGGGTGTCCTCGGCGGCGACCACATCGGCCGAGCCCAGCGCGTCGCGCAACCGCTGGGACGCGTCGCCGATGTCACCCATCGGGGTAGCCGCTAGGACCAGCACAGTTGGCGTCCCGCCTCTCCGTAGTTCCGCCCGGCTCGATCAGCCCGCGTTCATTCTGTCAGGCGTGGGTATCGCGCCCACCCCGGCCTGTGCGCGGCCACGGGGCGACGGTGTCGAATCGGACTTCGACGGGCGCACCGCCTACGATCGGGGCGTGATCCCGGTGACCGAACCACGCGCGATGTCCTCGTCGCGACCCGTGCCCGGGGTGGTCGCTCCCGGACCACTGCGCCCGGCCCCGGATTTCGGTCCGCTCGACACCGCGCGCGGCTGGGCGGTCACGCTCACGCTCACTCTGATCGCCGCGATCACCCGTTTCGCGAACCTGAACTACCCCACCGACGCCCGCACTCCCGTCTTCGACGAGAAGCACTACGCGCCGCAGGCCTGGCAGATGGTCACCGGTGGCGGCGTGGAGGACAACCCCGCCTACGGCCTGGTGGTGCATCCGCCGGTCGGCAAGCAGTTCATCGCGATCAGCGAGGCGATCTTCGGGTACAACGCCTGGGGCTGGCGCGGCACCGCGGCGCTGGCGGGCACGATCCTGGTGCTGCTGGTGATCCGGATCGTGCGGCGCATGTCCCGCTCGACGCTGATCGGCGCGTTCGCGGGCATCCTGCTCATCGCCGACGGGCTGACCTTCGTCTCCTCCCGGATCGGCATGCTCGACATCTTCATGGCGCTGCTGGTGACCGCCGCGTTCGGCTGTCTGATCGTCGACCGCGACGAGGTGCGACAACGCATGGCCGCGGCCGACCTGGCCGGACGGGTCGGCCTGTCGGACTGGGGACCGCGGCTGGGCGTGCGCTGGTGGCGTTTCGGCGCGGGTGTGCTGCTCGGCCTGGCCTGTGGCACCAAGTGGTCGGGCATGTACTTCATCATGTTCTTCGGCCTGATGTGTGTGGCCTTCGACGTGAGTGCCCGGCGCGCCTACGGCGTGCGCAAGCCCTGGCTCGGCACCGCGGTGCGCGATATCGGGCCCGCCCTCTACGCGCTGGTCGCCGTCCCGCTGGTCACCTACCTGGCCACCTACTGGGCATGGTTCGCCAACGAATCCAGCGCCTACCGCTACGCCGTCGGCAATCCCGCGCTCACCAAGGAACCCGTCGGCACCGGCGGCTTCTGGTCGCACGTGGCCCCCGACGCGCTGCGCTCGCTCTGGTACTACAGCGCCCGCACCCTGGAGTTCCACACCGAGCTCACCAATTCCTCGGGCAATCACCACCCGTGGGAATCCAAGCCGTGGACCTGGCCGATGGGCCTGCGCCCGATGCTCTACTACTACGCCGACGGCTCGGTCACCGGCTGCGGCGAAACCCAGTGCGTGAAGGCCGTGATGGCGGTGGGCACGCCCGCGCTGTGGTGGCTGGCGCTGCCCGCGCTGGGCTGGATGATCTGGCGCACCGTCGTGCGCCGCGACTGGCGCTACGCCGCGGTGCTGGTCGGCTACGGCGCCGGTCTGCTGCCCTGGTTCCTCACCCTGGACCGCCAGATGTACTTCTTCTACGCGGTGGTGCTCGCCCCGTTCCTGGCCATGGGCGTGGCCATGATCCTGGGCGACATCCTCGGCCCGGCCCGCCCCGTGGGCATCCCCCGCGGCCCCAACGGCACCTATCTGCCCGCCCCCGTCAACGAGCGCTACGCCCTCGGCCTGCTGATCGCCAGCATCTACCTGGCCCTGGTCATCGCCAATTTCGTCTGGCTCTGGCCCATCCTCACCGCCCAGCCGATCAGCCCCGCCACCTGGCAGGACCACCTCTGGCTCCCCAGCTGGCGCTAGTCCAGGGCGCGGTGGACGAAGTCGACGGCGTCGGCGTCGGTGAGGCCGAGGCGGCGGATGGTGGCGATGTATTCCACGGCCGCGCGGCCCGCGATGTCGCGGGTGGGGTCGCCGGAGGAGGCGATGAAAGAGCCCTGGCGGCCGCGGGTTTCGAGGACGCCGTCGGCCTCGAGTTCGCGGTAGGCGCGGGCGACGGTGTTGGGGGCGATGCCCAGGTCGGCGGCCAGGGCGCGGACGGTGGGGATCTTGGTGCCCGCGGTGAGCGTGCCCGCGCGGACCTGTTCGATCACCGCCATGCGCAGCTGTTCGTAGGGCGGCCGGCTGGAGTCGGTGGACAGCTCGACGTGGAACACGCGCTCAGACCTCGTCTCTGGACAGCGGGCAGGACATGCAACGCGGACCACCGCGCCCGGACCCCAGCTCCGAACCGGAGATGGTGAGCACCTCGATCCCGGCGTCGGCCAGGCGCGAATTGGTCATCTCGTTGCGCTCGTAGGCGACCACCACGCCCGGCGCCACCGCCAGGGTGTTGTTGCCGTCGTCCCATTGTTCCCGTTCGGCGGTGACACCGTCGCGTCCGGTGTCGATCACCCGCAGCTTGGGAATCCCCATGGCGGCCGCCGCCGCGGGCAGGAACGGTTCGGGGCCGCTGATGCTGATCCGGTCCAGTTCGGTGCGCGCGGCGAAACCGTCCTCGCGGCGGATCGTGAACGCGCGCAAGCTGTCCCGCACACCCGGATACATCACCACCGCGTCGGTGTCGACCATGGTGCACACGGTGTCCAGATGCATGGTGGCCCGGTTCTGCGCGATCGGCACCACCAGCACGGTGTGGGCCAGATCGTCGTCGAAGAGACTGCGCGCCAAGGCTTCCGCGCCCGCCGGGGAGGTGCGCTCCCCCACCCCGACCGCCACCACGCCCGGCGCGAGCAGCAGCACGTCACCGCCCTCGATCGGCGCGGTGTGCGATTCGTAGGCGCGCCGCACGCCCAGGAATCGCGGATGGAAGGCGTAGATCAGGTCGGTGATCGAGGTCTCGCGGATGCGCGCGGGCAGCGCCAGCGAGGTGATCGCCACCTTGGGGCCGATCCAGAACGAGGAATCGCGGGTGAACAGCAGATTCGGCAGCGGATCGATGACGAAATCGGCACCGTGGTGCATCCGCCGCACCAGCGAGGTGGTGTCGGGGCCGAAGGGCAGCTCGTCGAAGGTCATGCCCGCCATCAGGATGTCGGCGAGTTCGCGGGCCTCGACCTTGCGCAGTTCGGCGGCGAGCTGGTCGGCCAGGCCGTGGCCGAGCCTGCGCGCGTCGACGGCCGCGGAGATGCCCTGGATGCGCGCGGCCCCGCTCACGGCCAGGGTCTCGGCGAGCAGGTCGGCCAGCAGCAGCACCTCCACGCCGCGCTCGCGCAACACGGCGGCGAACGCGTCGTGCTCGGCCTGGGCGCGCTCGACCCACGGGATGCCGTCGAAGAGCAGCTGATCGTTGTTGCTGGGGGTGAGCCTGCGCAGTTCGTCACCGGGGCGGTGCAGCAGCACCGTGCGCAGCGTGCCGACCTCGGAGGTGACGGCCAGGCGCGTATCGGGGGTGGTTCCCATGCGCAAACGGTAATCCGAACCGCGCGGGTCGGCACGGAAGACCCGCAGACCAGCGGCGCCGAGTCCGCCCGTTTTCGTACACGCGACGAAGACCTCAAGTATTGTTTAGGTGAAGTGGGAGGAGCAGGAATGACGACGGCCGATTGGCAAACGAAGGAGCTGACCCCCGGGCAGCTTTCCGATCGTAGTGGAGTTGCAGTGTCCGCGTTGCACTTCTACGAACGTGAAGGTCTCATATCGAGTCGTCGAACCAGTGGCAATCAACGCCGCTACGCTCGGGAAACGCTGCGCCGAGTCGCCTTCATCCGCATCTCCCAGCGCGTCGGCATCCCACTCAGCGAGATCCGCTCGGCCCTGGACCGCCTCCCCGAAGGCCGCACCCCCACCCGCCGCGACTGGGAAACCCTGTCCACCACCTGGCGCGAAGACCTCGACGACCGCATCACCCAACTCACCCGCCTCCGCGACAACCTCACCGGCTGCATCGGCTGCGGATGCCTGTCCCTGGGCTCCTGCAAACTGGTCAACGAACAGGACCACCTCGGAGCCGAAGGTCCCGGCGCCCGGGTGCTGGACGTCCACCTGAACTGCCCGACCCGCCCGGTTTGCGGGTGAACGTCACGACTCGACCCAGTCAGGGATGGTTGATCGTTTCCGGTTCGGCCACCACATCATCGATTGTCGACTCGTGCACACAGGCAGACATGCCGGTCACGCTCAGCGAACCGTCACCCTCGTCCGCATCCTGTAGCCGAAGGCCGAACTTGTCAGGCAACGTTGCTGTGGTCACCCAAGCCGAGACGTGTTCAACCGCCCAGCCCCGCTCTTCCCACGCGCGAACAGTCGCATCGTAGTACGCCCGGTTCTCGCCTGCCGGCACGCCGGACATCCAATAGCTGGAGCTCAAGTAATACATGCCTGTCGTCTGAGCACTGCCCTCCCAACACGGACTCGATACCGGCCGCTCTTTGCCGAAAGCGGACAGACCCGGATTATCCGAGGTCTTCGACAGATGAACACCGCCGGGTAAATCCGCGATGGCAGCTGCAAGGTTCTCGGAAATCCGCTGCTGTGCTTGTGTCGCAGTGAATGTGGTGGACTCCAGGGTGGTTTCTTCATGTGATCCGCATGCGGTTGCGGCGAGAGCAGCTACGACCAGAATCCCTGATTTCACGGGCCACCTTCGATCTTTCCGGCAATTATTGCGCTATCCAGTAACTGATGCTCAGATGCAGAGGGCCATTCGATTGCGCATTTCCCGACCAACACGGATTTGCAATGGGGTTCAGGCGGTTGCGTGTGCGAAGGTTTGGGTTGTCAGGCTTTTCGACAACCCAGTACCAGCAGGGAGTTTCGTGAGGGCCTCCGACATGTCCTGCGATGAGGCGTCCCATATCGACCGGCGACGTACTACCTCGCTCAGGCAATTCCATCGTCACGCCGATACTTCGCATTCCCGTCCGCCCCCGCATTCGCGACCTGCGCCCACAACACGCGGCCATTTTCCATGACCACCGCCTGTACGCCGCCACCTATTCGCGCGACCAATCCCCAGCCATTGTGGAACCTGATACGGATAGTACCCGACTTGAATCCAACAGACGAAACGACCTGCGACCGCATAGCCCGTTCAGCTACTTCTCTATGCCATTCGAAAACCGGCTTGGCTTCGACATCATTTCTTCTGCCGGTCCCTGGCGTGAGATAGGCATCGGATCCGACCGCTAGCGAAAATGAGTTTTCAAGGCTCATTGTCACACTATCGCCGTGCCAAGAAATGCCCGTAACAGCATTTCCCCGCAACGGCAAGATCCACCGATCATCGAGCTCCCACACAACGGCTCACCCCCTTAAATTTGTTGCGCCCGACCCCGGCCGGCTTGCGGGTGTCTGGTCATCCGAAGTAGTACCAGTAGCCACCGAGGTGGACGTACCGGGTATCGATAGTGCTGGTGGGGGTTCGACCACTCGGTATATACACGAAGCCGCTGCGAACAACCGGATAATACCTCGACAGGTTGAATTCACATCCCCCGTCGGGCTCGCTATCGACATGATGGAAGTCGTATTGTCCAATCGTCACGCTCTTGTACCGAGGGTCCGAAAGCCCAGTCTCCAGAGTTTCACATACCGCAGCTGCCCGGTCCATGTCATCTCGTGTCATCAACCAACCGATACGACCCGGTAAATGAAACTCCAACAACATCAGCGTGACGATAATCGACACAGGAATCAGCAGTCCCCAGCGCCACCAATTGGCGTATTTCACGCCAGCGATTGCCGCCAACACCAGCCACATCAGTACCGGTAGGGCGACAACAAGTCCGACCGATATCAAGACGTCCTCGTCATCGAACACGGCCACGCTGGGCCACAGCGCCCAGGCGCAGCACAGGAACGTCGCAACAACCGCGACCGACATCACCACTTTCCATGCAGTCGGCAGTGGTGACCTCACCCGCTCAGACACTTCCGTCGTCACGCCGATACTCCGCACAACGGCTCACCCCCAAATTTGCTGTGCCCGACCCCGGCCGGTTTGCGGATGTCTGGTCATCTGAAGTAGTACCAATAGCCACCGAGATCGACATAGCGGGTGTCGATAGTGCTGATGGGAATTGTTCCATCCGGCAGATACATGAATCCGCTGACGCTTCCCGGATAGTATCGGGAAAGGTAGAACGTGCATTTTCCGTCGGGACCACCCCCGATGTGATGGAACCGGTAATCTCCGATAGTTTCACTACGGTACGGAACACCGAACCGTCCGCTTTCCAGAGAGTCGCACGAAATGGCCGCTCGGTCCATTTCAGTTCGCGACATCATCCAACCCACGCGTCCCGGTACGTAGTATTCCGACAGCACCATAGTGGTGATGATCAATCCGGGCACCAGCAAACCCCACCGCCACCAGTTCGCATATTTGACACCGGCGACGATCACCAATACCAACCACGCCGACACCGGAACGACGAGCGCGGGAACGACGAACAGCACAGCGTCCACGTCATCGAACACCCGCACACTGGCCCACATGTACCAAACGCAGCACAACAGCGCTGCCGCAACCGCGACCGCCATCACGACTTTCCACGCAGTCGGCAGAGGCCCCCTCCGCCGCTCAGACCCAGGTCTTTCCGTCGTCATCCCGATACTCCGTGTTCCCATTCGCGCGGTCCTCGTTCACCAACGTATAACGCAGCGACACATCGTCGCCGGTGAATTTTCCGAGTGCCGAAACACCCATGTCAGCAGTGAAGCGACTCCAGTCCTCAGGGGGCATCGTCTGACACCCCGCACTCGCGACATCACCTTCTCGGCCACAATGCCAGTTCATGGTGTCCCCACCCACACCCTTGGCATTGTCGTTGAACAGTCCATCTCGATTCGTGTCATATTCAGCTTCGGCTTCGACACCCACAGGCATTCCGAAAATGTTTCCATCACCCACTGAACCATGCTTGTCCCGGTCCCATCGGTGCTCGAATTCGTAAGAACCCGCAGGGAGTCTACCCAATTCATTGACGCCATCACCGTTCGCGTCCTCGGTTGCGTTCTCATCGTTGAGATACCGATTCGTCGGATCGGTATTCGCCTTGTACTCACTCACACACTTATAACCATTTTCGTCGATCCACAGGAGAACCGCTTTGTCGTCGTACACTCCATTGCCGCCGTTTGCCGCGGTGTTGGTCTCTTTACGAATCGCGAGCAGGTTCTTCTCATTGGGACCCGAGTCGAAAGTCCCCCCATTCCTCTCGATCAGAGCCTTGTAATAGTCATATTTGGCATCGGTTATCTGCCGGCCGGGAAAGGTCTCCCCGGGTGCCAATATCTCGGGATCGGAGATGTTCTTCGGGCTCGCGGCCAGGAAGGTGTCCGAATCGCCGTCGGGCAGGTTCGCGAACGCCTTCTCGATCGCGGCCTGCACCGAGGACGCCGCCGTGCGTGCGTTCTCCAGGGCCTGTTTCACCGCGGTGGTCGACGCGTCCGCGTCCACCTGGAGCGCACCGGCCGCCACCGTGTACGAGGACGCGTCGGGCAACTGTGACAGCAGTGTCTGGTGTGTGCTCGCGGAGATCGTGGTGGTGCCGTCGGCTCCTACCTCGTAGCCCTTGGCCTCTGCCGACTTCACCGCGTTCGTGACCGCGGTCTTGGCCGCGTCGAGTGTTCCCGCGCCCGCTTCGGCCGCGGCGGCGCCGTCTTGCAACGAGGTGATGAATGTCTTCGCCTTGGTGCGGGTTTCGTCGTGGGCGGTGCGCATGGCGTCCGCCGCGCTGCCGGTCCAGAAGTCGCGCCCGGCATCGACCGCGCGATGCATGCCGTCGTCGAAAGCGGTGAGCTGGGTGGCCTGGGTCGACCACGTGTTCGCCCGGGTGGCCAGCGTGGCCGGTTCCCAGGCCAGCACCTGCGCCACCGTCAGTGCCTGGCCGAGTGCCGCGGATTCGTCTGCCCCGAGTGTCGTCATGATCCCCCGATTTCCCTTGTCGGACTTCGCGGGTCACGGTAGCACCGGTTTCCCGACAGCCGGGCGGCATGGAACCGGTTATGAGACCGGCTGATCGGAGTCGGTCCAGACGCGGAGGAGGCCGTGGCCGGTGGTGCCGGTGGTGATGGTGAGGACTTCGGCCTGGGCGTGGATCCAGTCGGATTCGGCGAAGCGGACACGCAGGGGGAGGCGGCGGGGGGTGCCGGGGGTGCGGGCCACCTCGGCGCAGGCGGCGCGCAGGGCGGCGTGGTCGGCGGGGGCGATGGTGGGGCGTTCGACGGCCCAGCGGTCCAGGGGTGGTGGGGGTTCGCCTGCCCATTCGTAGATGACGGCGCTGGAGAGCAGGATGAAGCCGACGCCGACGCCGGTGCGCTGGGAGACCGCGCGCAGCATGAGGACGTCGGGGTCGACGGCGGCCGCGTCGGCGTCGCGTTCGGGAATGGCGTGCATGAGCGCGCTGACGCGGCGCAGGCGCGGGCGGGTGCGGGTGATCATCTGGAAGCGGCGCACGCAGTCGTCGTCGCCGGCCATGTCGACCTCGCCCTGCCAGTGCCCGCCGGGGGCCAGTTCGGTGGCCACTGCGAAGTAGTCGACCCGGCCGTCGAAGCGCACCATCCGGCCGAACGCGTCGGGTGGGGTGCGCACCACCTGGACCTGGTCGGGGTCGCGGGCGAAGACCAGTTCCTCCAGACCCGGTCCGTGATAGGCGAGTTCGGAGTCGGCCTCCCAGTCCCAGGCGGCGACCCGGCGCCGCGCGCGCACCGGGGCATCGGCGGGGCCGAGCCAGACCTGGACGCCGTGGATGCCGTCGAACGCGCAGCGCACCGGCTCGGTCACCACCAGCGTGTCGCCGACGACCTGCCGTCCGGCCTCCCCGGTCCGGCCCCGGCGCACCGCGTCGAGCAGCAGCCGGGCGTGGCCGGGACCGAGCGCGCGCGACCAGCGAGGAGCCGGAATCCATTGTCTGGCATGGGAATCCGTGGCGACCAGGGTGGGAGTGAGATCCTCGGTGAGGGTCTCCACCAATAACCAGCCGTCGCCCGACATCGCCGCCGTCAGCTCGGCGCCACGCCGCGTCCCGCGCGGGGTAGGTCGAGGTCGAGAGGGATGCGGCCCTCGCGCAGCTGCGCCTCGACGTCCTCGGCGGGCATCGGACGGGCGATCAGGAAGCCCTGGGCGCGATAGCAACCCAGGCCGACGAGGGTGCGCGCGGCCATCGGCGTCTCCACGCCCTCGCCGACCACGCCGAGGCCGAAGGACCCGGCCAGGCCGATGATCGACTTCACGATGGCCAGATCGTCGTTGCTGTCGCCGAGGCGCTGCACGAAACCGCGGTCGATCTTCACCGCGTCCACCGGCAGGGCCTTGAGGTGCGAGAGCGAACTGTAGCCGGTGCCGAAATCGTCGATGGCGATCTGCACGCCCATGCGCTTGAGGCCGCGCAGGGTGAGCCGGGTGCGCACGAGATCCTGCACGACGACGTGTTCGGTGATCTCCAGGCAGACCGAGCTGCCGTCGATGCCGAACAGCCGCAGGATGTCCTCGATACGCTCCACGAAATCGGCGCTGACCAGCTGCACCGGCGAGACATTGATCCGGATGACGACATTGGCCGCCAGCCCCCGCCTGCGCCAGTCGGCGAATTGCGAACAGGCCGAACGGATCACCCAGCGGCCGAGCTCACCGGCCAGATTGGTGGCCTCGGCGACGGAGACGAACGCGCCCGGCGGCAGCAGGCCGCGGGTGGGATGCTGCCAGCGCACCAGGGCTTCCAGGGCGACGATCCGGCCGGTGCGCAGGTCGACCTCGGGCTGGTAGTGCAGCACCAGCGAACCGTCGGAGACGGCGCTGCGCAGGTTGAGCTCCACGTCGTCCTGGAGTTCGAACTGCGCGCGCATGGCGTCGGTGAACACCGCGACGCCGTTGCCGCCGCCGGACTTGGCCGACAGCAGCGCGTGGTCGGCGCGGCGCAGCACGTCCGAGACCGAGGTCTCCCCCGGAATGCCCACCGCCACACCGACACTCACGCCCCGGCTCACCGATTCCTGGCCGACCGATACGCGGCGCCCGATCAGCTGCTGGATGCGGGTGGCCTCGAGTTCGGCGGCGACGGCGTCCATCGGGGCGGCGGGCACGATGACGAACTCGTCACCGCCGAGCCGGGCGATCATGTCGCCGGGCTCGAGGTTCTGTTTGAGGCGCCGGGCCAGCGTGCGGATGAAGTTGTCGCCCGCGCTGTGGCCGAGGAAATCGTTGAGGGCCTTGAGCCGGTCGAGATCGAGGAAGAAGGTGGCGACGGGGCCCGGGTTGTCGGGGTGCAGCCGGTCTTCCATGTATTCGAGCAGGGCGCGGCGGTTGGCCAGGCCGGTGAGGTCGTCGTGCAGGGCGATGTAGCGCAGTTTCTCCTCGGCCACCACACGGGCCTGGAGCTGGGCGAACAGCGCCGAGATGGCCTTGAGGACATTGAGCTCGCGTTGCGACCAGGCGCGGTCGCCCATCTTCACGAAGCCGAGCACGCCGGTGGACTCCCCGCGCGAGACCAGCGGCACGCAGGCCATGGCCACCTCGGGGATGCCCGAACCCTGGCGGATCGTCTCCTGGTAGTCGGCGCTGTCGTTGCCGGGGCGCACGATCAGCGGTTCGACGGCGAATTCGAGGGCGCGGAACACCGAGTCGGCGTGCTCGAACTCGACCACGTGCAGCGGGTCGGGGTCGGGCACGTCCAGCCGGCGCGGCCATTCGGCGACCAGGACGGTCGCGCGGCGGGCGCGGTCGGTGTGGCGCAGATAGCTGAAGTCGACGTCGAAGTGCTCCACCAGGGAGGCGAGTACCCGCTCGCTCGCCGCCACCATGGTCGTGGCGTCGACACCCATCAACTCGGAGGCGACCTGGGTCACCAGTGAGTCGAGCGTTTGCCGAGGCACGTTGTCTCCGATCCGCGCTATCCGTCGTTCCTACTGCCGGGCACCGGCAACCGTCGACTGCGAACGCTCGCAGGCGCGGCGTAGCTCAGACGAAGAACCAATGCCACGTTCTCATCTTCAGGGATTCCCAGCACGTCCAGGAAACGCCTCTGAATGCTCGCAAGTGTATCTGTGAACTCGGGAGAAACGCTGCGCAAATCCTCGGGCCGGTCGGCGTAGAGGAACACCGGCGACACCGGCTGCACCGCCAGCCCCAGCAGTTGGGCCCGCAACCACACCCGTTCCACCGCGGCGCCCGCGCGCGCGTAACCGGCCAGATCCGGGCCGTCACCGGCGCTCGGCCGGAACGACACGGCGATCAGCGCCGAGCTGGCGCGCACCCGGTCGACGGTGAATTCGCCCAGCGCGCTGCCCCCGGACCACTCGCGCAGCCGGTCCATCACATCGGAGCGTCTGCCGACCTGGAGCTTGGCCAGTTCGTCGGGGGCCGGGTCGAGGGTGCGCACGTCGATGCCGGTGCGCAGATCCTCGCCGGGCCAGCGCAGTTCGGCGTAGAGCTCGTCGTGCAGCTGGGGGGTGAGGTAGCGGACGCGGTCGCTGGCGCCCAGCAGCCGGGCGGCCTCGGCCAGCGCGTCCACCGAGGTGATCGCGTGCACGCTCGCCTGCTCGGCCGCCGCGGCGCTGCGCAGGGCGGGCACCACCGTGGCCGACAGGACGCGGGGCACGCCGAGGCGGCGGTTGGTGTGCCGGGTGAGGGCGAGGGGGTAGTCGGCGGCCAGGTCGGGATCGCGGCCCGCGCGCAGGGGCAGGCGGGCGATCAGCGGGGCGGCGGGGTCGTCCACGTGCAGCTGCGGCTCCCCCAGCAACCCGTGAGCAGCCGCGGCGACGCGGGCGTTGTGCAGGGCCGCGCCGACGGCCACGGCGCTGCCGCGCAGCCGGATATCCATCGCGGTCGCGGCGGTGGGATCGAGGGCGATCTCGATCAGCTCGGTGTCGCCGCGCAGACGCCACGGCTGCACATTGCCGCCCGAGGGCGCGCGCTGGGCGCAGGCCAGGATGGCGGCGACGGCGTCGGCCGGGGGTTGTTCCTCGGCGGGTTCGGGCGCGGGGTCGACGGGGTCGTCGTCGAGATAGCCGGGTTCGGCGAGGGAGTCCAGGGCGGCCTCCAGGTCGACCCGGGTGCGGCCCGAGGACAGTTTGGCGCCGAGCCCGATCCGGCGCACCGCCGCGGTGACGATCGCCGCGCCCAGCTGCACGTCACTGCCCAGTTGCGGCCAGGTGGTGATGGTTTCGCCGATCTCGGCCAGGCTGGCCGCCATCCGCGCCGACAACCGGCCCGGGTCCAGGATGCGCAGCACGTGCGGGGCCTTGGCCTTGGTGTCCAGACCGCGCAGCTGGGCGCCGGTGGTGGCGCCGAGCAGACCGTGGAACGGTTCGCGGCCGGGTTCGAGGTCGTAGCGTTCGACGTCGAACAGGCCGCGGTCGCTGGTCTCCATCAGCAGCGGGATGCGGCGGCGGCGGGCGGCCTCGCGCACCGCGAACTTGATGTCGAGCGAATCGCATTCCTCCACGACCAGCGAGAGGCCGTCGAGGAATTCGTCGGCGGTGTCGTCGAGCACGCCGGACTGCCAGATCTCGACGGGGAAATAGGGGTCGAGTTCGGCGATGCGCCGCGCGGTCACCACCGATTTGTTGACGCCGACGTCGAAGAGCCCGCCGGGCACCCGGTTCAGGTTCGACAGCTCGATGGTGTCGAAATCGGCCAGCCGCAGCCGCCCGCACGAGCCCTCCAGCGCCAGCGCGTAGGCCACCGAATGGCCCACGCTCTGGCCGACGACGCCGACCGAGAGCCCGGCCAGGCGCTGCTGTTCCTCGCGGGTGAGCTTGTTGCGGTTGCGGTCGGAGCGGATCGCCCGGAACGCGGCGGGCCCGAGGACGGCCACCAGCGCGCGCCGCCACGGGTAGTAGACCCAGCGTTCCTCGTGCGGGTCGATCCCGGGCGGCAGCCCGACCAGCCGGTCCAGCTCGGCGCGCAGGCCCTCGCGCAGGTCGGTGTGTTCGATCCAGGCGGTGGCCAGCAGCTGCCGCAGGGTTGCCGCGTCGGCCGCGTCGGCCGGATCGAGGACCAGGGGGCGGTAGGGCGCCGCGGAATCGTCGAATGCGGTCATCTACCGGGCCGACCGACGCGCTCCGGTGACCGCGGCCCGCTCGGCCCGTCGGTGAATATGCCGCAAACCCGCCTCGTTGCGCGTCGACTCGACAGCCATCGTGTTCCTACCCAAGTGCTCCACGCCCGCGCGCGGTCGGCGTCCTGCCGATGCCGACAGGTGCAGTATCCGTCATCGAACCCGATTCCACCAGGCGAGTGGCTATTTTTCCGGAAACCTTCTGAGTCAGGTGAAATAACCGCAGGTCAAACGGGGTGAGCGTGGCGGGACCGGAAAAACCGAGACCGGACGGTTTGAATCCGGCTACCAGTCAGCTATCGACAGTGATCGACACGAACAGCTCGACGGTGTCGGGACCGTGCCAGACCTCGATCTCCTCGGCGTAGGCGCGCGAGATCTCCGCCGAGGCGGTCGCGTCGTCGACCTGGGCCCACACGTCCTCGACCGGATCGTGGTAGTCGCCGTTGGGCGCGAACCGCGCGTAGATGCCCTTGGGCACGCGCACCATCAGATCGCCCACCGGGACCTCGTCGGGCGCGGTGTATTCGCGGGCGACCAGGGCGTTCCAGTTGCCCGCGGCATCGGGGACGTAGACGGTGTGCAGCGGCTCGGTGCCGCCGGGACGGTCGCGCAGGCGGTCCTTGAGGAACTCGATCAGATCGCTGTTGCTGACCTTGAAGCTGGGATGTACGCGCGGCACGGCCAGGCCGCCGTAGAGTGCGGCGCCGCGCACCACGATCGTGTAGGTCATCGCGGATCGACCGCCAGGTACAGGTCGATCTTGTACGCGTGCGGGTAGCACTCGAAATCGCCGGTGAAGGTGCGCTTGATCTGGTTGTGCTCCTCGGCGTAGGCGATCTGGGTCCACAGATCCGTCATCACCTGCGGGAAATTACCCACCGAGGAGAAGCGCGCGTAGGTGCCGCGCGGCAGACGGGCGGCGAGATGACCGCGGGTCACCTGGTCGAGCGAATCACACTGGTACCCGACGATCTGGGTGTTGTAGGTGCTCAGCTCACCGGTGTAATCGGTATAGGCGCTGGCGAGGGGGCCGCCGAGGTCCTGGTGCAGGACCGCCGACCACGCGGCTTCGAGATCCCGGTCGCGCAGCTCACCGAGTGCGCGCTTGGGACTGCGGACCGGCAAACCGGCCACCCAGGTCTCGTCCCGCTCGACGATTTCGAACTGCATTGATGACTCTCTCGAAGGGTCGGCTCGGTTGCGCCATGCTATCAACATCGGACGCCGACGGCGGTGACACACCGAGTTGGTCGTCCACCCAACCTAGCCCAGCTGAGCTGGTCAAACGTCCATCATGGACCGGGGCATTGTCCGATTACCCGTGATGGCTTAAGCTCCGGCGCTCGTGGGGATACGCGCGGCACTCGCACCGCGAAAACACGTCACACCGTGGGCGACCGGGGTCGCCGCCGCCGTGCTGACCGGGTATATCGCTGTCCTGCTGGCGAATCCGCGACATTTCTACACCGACGACACCGAGGCGCAGTACGCGCCCATGTGGCAGCTGCTCGGCACCGAACTGCGCGCGGGCCGCTTCCCGGCCATGGTGCCGTGGGAGTGGATGGCGGGCAACTACAGCCTCGAGGAAGCCGGGCTCTACAACCCGCCGCAACTACTGGTGTATCTGCTGGCGCCGTCCTTCGACAACCTGGCGCTCTACGCGACCGCGGTCAAGCTGGTGTTCTCCGTGATCGCCGCGCTCGGGGTGTTCCGGATCTGCCTGGCCTACGGCGCCCGCGCGCCCTGGGCGGCGGTGGCGGGCGTGGCGTTCCCGTTCAGCGGGTGGTTCCTGTTCTTCGACGAGGCCAGCTGGTTCACCTCGCACACCGGCACCGCGTGGCTGGTGCACGCCTGGGCCTCGGCGGTGCTCTACGCGCGCGGCAAGGCCGGGCCGATCCCACTGTTCGTGTTCCTGTATCTGGCGCTGACCATCCAATACGCCTTCCCCGCAGTCGAATCCGGGCTGATGATCGCGGCGGTGGCGGCCGGGGAGTACCTGTACCGGCGGCAGTGGGCGCCGGTGCTGCGGCTGCTCGGGGTCGCCTCGCTGGCGGTGCTCGCGTCGATGATCGCGAATCTGCCGATCCTGCTGTCCTCGCAGGTCACCTGGCGCGGTGACGTGTCCTCGATCTACAACGATCCGTTCCTGACCGTGCCGTGGTCGGAATCGCTGAATGCCTCACTGCCCAGCACGGTTCCGGCGTTCACGGCGTGGTGGGGCCATGTGCAGCCGCTGCCGATGGTGTACATCGCGTGGTTCCTGATCCCGGCGCTGGCCTTCGTCGACTGGCGCGCCGCCGCCCGCGCGGCCGCCGAGTGGAGCGGGATCGCGCTGTTCGCGGTCGCGGCGCTGATGTGGACCGCCGGGCCCGGCGCGATCGGGCCGCTGCGCTGGCCTGCCCGGGTGCTGCCGATGCTGGCGATCGCGCTGCTGGTGCTGGTGTGCGTGCTGATCAGCAGGTACGGGGTGTTCAGCGGGTCGCGGCGGTACACCGCGGCCGCGGCGCTGATCGCGCTGCTGTTCCTGCGATCGTTCTCCGCCGCACCGAAACTCGTCGAACGGCATGTGCTCGCGGTGGCGGTCGTCGCCGCGCTCGGGGCCGGTGTGGTGTGGCTGGCACGGCACCGGGGCGTCACCGCGGCCGCCACGCTGACCATCCTGGCGACCTTCCCGATCGCCTACACCCAGGTGGCGATCGCCCCGCCGACACCCATGTCGTACAACTTCCCCGAGCGCCGCTCGGAGATGGCCGCCGCGTTCCCCGACTTCGGCGGCCGTACTCTGCAATTGGCCGATCGCGTCATGGTGCGCACCGAGGACCGGACCCTCGCGGGCGCGTACGGGTCGATCGCGCTGGGCAGTTACGCCAAGAACCTCGGGCTGAAGTACGTCAACGGCTACACCCCCGTCGGGCACGCGGCCTTCGCCGGGCTGCTGTGCATGGCCTGGGACGGCGGCACCTGCCCCGACGCGTACCGGCGCGCCTTCGCCGTCGAGCCGTCCTCGGACACGCGCGTCGTCGATCTGATGATGCTGGATCGGGTCGTCCTGCAACGTTCGCAGTACCCCGACGCGGGCAACCAGCCCGCGCCCACCGGCTGGAAATTCGTCACCTATCCCGGGCACGAGAACCGCATCTGGGTCCTCGAACGCACCGAACCGCTGCCCCACCCCGGTGACCTCATCGCCCACGAATCCGGCGTGAAGGCGTCCGTCATGCCCGAGGGCGGCCTGACCAACACCACCACCGTCTCCTCCGGCACCGGTGGTCGCGTCGTCTTCTCCCGGCTGGCCTGGCCCGGCTACACCGCCACCCTGAACAACCGCGAACTCCCCACCCGCGCGGTGGCCGACACCTTCCTCGCGGTCGACATCCCGCCCGGCACCCACAACGCCACCCTCACGCTCACCTGGCGTCCCCCGGGTCTGCCGATCAGCCTGACCTGCGCACTGCTCGCGCTGCTCGGGGTCGGCGGCCTGCACTGGTGGTACCGCCGCACCCGCCCGGCGAGCGCGGTGACGCCCGCGACCGGTGGAGTCGAGGTCACGCCACCGGTCAGCTGATGGCGGCGGCCAGGTGCGGCCAGGCCTCGTGCAGATCGGTCTCGAACTGTCCCCAGGTGTGCGAACCGGTCGGCCGGTGGACGTGGGTGGCCGGAATCCCCAACTGCGCCAGCCGACCCGCGAACGCCGCCGTGCAGGCCCCCGCGATCGTCTCGAGCGGCGGGAACGGCAACCCACGGTCGCTCGCCCCCGGCACCCCGGTGGCCGCCGCGAGGAACACCGTCTTGCCCGCCAGCCGGCCCGCGTTGGCGAACACATCGTGCTCCCGCCACCCCGGTCCGCCCGGGATGCCCCACATGTTGCCCGGGTTGCCACCGCCGCGCACCGCCTGCGCGCTGGCCATCGCGATGCCGGCCGGATCGGCCGCCCACGGGCAGCCGCTCAACGCCGCCACGGCGGAGAACCGCGAGCTGCGGATGGTGAGGTCCAGCGCCGAGGACGCGCTCATCGACACCCCGGCGATGGCATTGCGTCCGCTGGCCCCGAGCGCGCTGTCGATCACCCCGGGCAGTTCCTCGGTCAGATAGGTCTCCCACCGCACCCGGCCGACGCCGGGATCGTCGGAGACCCAGTCGGTGTAGAGGGTGAACGCGCCGCCCACCGGCATCACCACATTGACGAACTTGTCGTCGAAGAACCGCCGCACATCGGTGTTGTCCCACCAGGAGATCCCGTCGGCGCCGCCGCCCGCGCCGGTCAGCAGGTACAGCGTCGGCGCGCCCGGCCCCGCGGCTTTGAGGACCCGGTTCTGGATCACCCGGCCCATCGCCGGGGAGTACACATCGAACTGGGCGGCCCGGCCACCCAGCGGCGCCTCCCCCGCCACGTACGCCCCCGGATCGGCCTGCGCGCCCGAGACTCCCAGCCCCAGCGACGCGACGACCGCACACACCACAGCAAGCCACCGTCTCGATGTAGTCACCACCCCGGTATACCCCGTGGTCCCAGCCGACACACCACGTCACACGCGTCCCAGCGGAATCGTCATCCGCGCGGGGCGTGACCAGGCTCACTTTCGGGTTCCGCGGGCCGGACGATACCGCGACGACCTGCCGATTCCCGTCCCGCCGTAGTTCCGCCTACGGCGAAAACCAGATGATTCGTGTCGGTGGCAGCCGGAATACTGACCCGCGCCCGATGAGTTGGTCCCTGCGACACCGTCTCTTCTGTTGTGGTGCCGATCGCGTTCCGCGTGACCCGGCATCGGGCCGCCGCCCGCCGTTTCCCCCATTTTTCCGGAGGTATACCCCGATGTCAGCCGACCTATCCGCACCTGTGTCGACGGGGCGGACACCGACCGTCATCCGGGTACTGGTGCTCGCGACGTTCGTCGTGATCCTCAACGAGACCATCATGATCAACGCGATCCCGCGGTTGATGAGCGATCTGCACGTCACCGAGGTCGCCGCGCAGTGGGTCTCCACCGCGTTCATGCTCACGATGGCCGCCATCATCCCCACCACCGGCTGGTTCCTGCAGCGCGTCACCACCCGGCAGGCCTACGCCGCCGCGATGGGCGTGTTCTTCACCGGCACCGTGATCTCGGCGCTCGCGCCGACCTTCGCGGTGCTGCTGATCGGCCGGATCATCCAGGCGGGCGGCACCGCGGTGATGATGCCCCTGCTCATGACCACCCTGATGACCGTGGTCGCCGAACAGGACCGCGGCCGGGTGATGGGCAACGTCACGCTGGCCATCTCCGTCGCGCCCGCCATGGGCCCGGTCATCTCCGGCCTGATCCTGCAGGTACACGTCCCCGGGATCGACTCGTGGCGGCTGCTGTTCGTGGTGATGCTGCCGATCGCGGCCGTGGTCACCTGGCTGGGTCTGCGTCAGCTGCGCAATGTCGGTGAGCCGCAGCCCGGTGTGCTGGACCTGCCCAGCGTGGCGCTGGCCGCGCTCGGCTTCGGTGGTCTGGTGTTCGGCCTGAGCAAGTTCCACAGCGACGGCTACACCGTCCCGGCCCTGTACGTGGCCGCCGGTATCGCGCTGATCGCCGCGTTCGCGCTGCGTCAGGTGCGCCTGCAGCGCAACGGCACCCCGCTGCTCGACCTGCGCGTGCTGCTGGTGGGCACCTACGCCAAGGCGCTGGTGCTGATGTCGATCGCCTTCCTGGCGATGATGGGCTCGATGATCCTGCTGCCGCTGTACCTGCAGAACCTGCGCGGCCTGTCCCCGCTGCAGACCGGTCTGCTGGTGATGCCGGGTGGTCTGGCGATGGGTCTGCTCGGCCCGACCGTGGGCAAGCTGTTCGACAAGTTCGGCGGCCGCACGCTGGTGATCCCCGGTGCCATCGGCATCGCGGTCTCGCTGGCCGGGTTCACCCAGATCTCGCTGACCATGCCGTACTGGCAGCTGCTGGCCCTGCACATCCTGCTGATGGTCTCGCTGGCCGCCGCCTTCACCCCGGTGTTCACCCTGGGTCTGGGCTCGCTGCCGATGAACCTGTACTCGCACGGCAGCTCGATGCTGGGCACCTTGCAGCAGGTGGCCGCGGCCTTCGGCACCGCGCTGGTGGTGACGGTGATGTCCTCGCGCAGCACCTCGCTGATCGCCGAGGGCACCGACCCCGCCACCGCCACCCTGGACGGCATGCGGCTGGCCTTCCTGGTCTCGGCGGTGCTGGCGCTGATCGTCATCGCGATGGCGATCCTGCTCCCCAACCGCTCGGCCAACCCGCACGGCGCGCACCCCGCCGCCGATGAGGAGCAGGCCCCGGAGCTGGTCAAGAGCTGATCGCTTCCCCTCGAAACCCCCGGTCGCCCGTCGCGTCCGGGGGTTTCGCGTTCCGCGCCCTGGTCAGGACCGGGGGCGCAGGATGACGAACGGAATCTCCCGCTCACCCGCCCACGATTCGTAGTTGTCGAAATTGACGAACGCGTGCGAGATGCGGGGACGAAGCTTCTCCCGCTGCCGCGGGTCGGCCACGACCGCGCGCACGGCCAGCCGCCTGCGGCCGATCTGGACGTGCGTATCGGGCTCGGCGAGCAGGTTGTGATACCACTGCGGATGCCGCGCCAACCCACCCTGCGACGCGGCGACGACCAGGTCGGACCCGTCCTCGATGTACCCCAGCGGGGCGGTGTGGATCGCCCCGGTCTTGCGCCCCCGATGTTCGAGCAGCAGCACCGGCGCCGGATTGCGCCCGGCCGCGCCGACCCGGTACGTGCGGCCGAGCACCCCACCGGTGCCGCGGTAGAGCCACACGTGCGCCAGCCCCATGTACTTCATGATCTTCGGCAGGACCGGCGAGTCGTAGTACGACGGGCGAGGTGCCGGCGTACCGCTCATGAGGAGGCGGCGATGCGGGTGCGCAGTCCCTCGGCGAAGGTCCGGGCGGCCGCCAGGTCCTCGGCGTTCGGGCGGCCCTTGCGCACGCCACCGACGATCAGGAACGGCAGGTAGGTGTCGTAGCCGTAGCAGGAGAACGAGTCCACGACCCGGAAACCCTTCTGCTCCAGCAGGGCCACGAAGTTGCGCTGGTAACGGCGGAATCCCGGCTCGGGGAAGCCGCTGGTGTGCAGCACGAAGGCGCGGCCGCGCTGCCCTTCCGGCAGTGCCTTGACGAACTTGCGCAGCTCCGGATAGAAGTCCATGTTGCGCACCCCCGAGCCGAATCCCACGAGGTCGTAGGTGGCGAGCTCGGCCGCATCGATCTCGTCGGGATCGACGATGCGGGCCCCCAGCACCTCACCGATCACCTCGGCGACCTTCCTGGTATTGCCATGGGATACCGACTTGCACACGATGACGGTCTTCATGCCAATGCTCCTTGATTTCTCGAATCATGGTGATGTTGACCAACTCCGGCCACCATTCCAACCTAGCCACGCGACCGGGCCCGGGAAATCCTCCGATCGACCGCCGCACTACCCCTTTCGATCCTCCGCGCCCCCGGACGACGAAAAAGGGCCCGGTCGGTGACCGGGCCCTTCTGTTGTGGAGCTAAGGGGAATCGAACCCCTGACCTTCTCGATGCGAACGAGACGCGCTACCAACTGCGCTATAGCCCCGTGCGGCTCTGGTGAACCGCGCTGTGACACTGTATCAGGCGGTGCGCCCGGATACCGAATCGGTACTCTGACCTGCTGTTCTGCGGGGATTCACCAGTTACTCGCCGACTGCGCGACCGAGGTCTTCGACCCGGTGGCGGAGCGCGCGTGAGGTGGCCGGATCGAAGGCTTCGAGGTACTCGAACATCGGGTCCTCGTCGTCGGTGTCGAGCAGGGTGGAGCGGCGGCGCAGGGCGCGCGCGGTGTCGCGGTCCATGGTGCGGCGGGTGGTCGCGGCCTCCGGGGTGACCTCGGCGTCCTCGCGCCGCTTGCCGCGGGTGAGGCGGGCCGCGCGGCGGCGCCGGATCTCCTCCTCCACGTGCACCTGCTTGCGCAGGTAGGCCAGGTAGCCGGTGAGTACGGCCGCCGAGAGCCCGCACGCCCACCAGAACATCGAGTTCAGCAGCAGGCCGAAGGCGGCGAACAGGATCACCGCGATGATCAGCCCGAGCACGGCGCGCTGGCGGAAGCTGTAGCGCGCGGCGCGCGCGATGGCGTCGGCCTCGGGGTCGTAGCCGCCACGGCCGCGGCGGGAGGGCACGAAGTCGTCGTCCTCATCGAGGCCGGCGGGCTCCTCGGCGGGCTCGACGTCCTCGAGCCGGGCGGGTGGGGCGGGTGGGATGCGGGCCGAGACCGTGTCCTCGTCGGCCGGGACCTGTTCGGGTGCTTCGTCTTCGGCGCCGGAGTCGGCGAGATCGGTTGTCCCGTCCGGCTCTTCGGCGGTGGCGGTACCGGAGTCCGGCGCCGCTTCGAGTTCGCCTACCGCGGTGGTCTTTTCGTCGTCATCTTCGGTGACGGTCTCGTCGGTCGTCATCCGATCCTCCGAATCAGTTCGGTGGGGGCGCTTGCTCAGCACACGGGGGCGGTAGTCGGGATCGGTCTCGTGATCGCCCGCTGCCCCGATGCGGATCCGGCGTTCGGCCCCGCCACGGTGCAGCACACGGGTGGCGAGCGCGGCATCGGTGGTACGGCGGATCCGGGGATGCCGGTCCGCCATGATCGGGAACAGGACGAAGACCCACAGCACGACCAGTCCGATCCACAGGATCGAATTCGGCATCGCGGTCATCACCTCCCGTCCCCGCCTGCGTGTTGTCCGTTCGTGGACGCACCACCGACGTCCGTAGGTTAATTCGGGCGCACGCACCCGTGTGGCAGGCGCGCCGTGCACACCTGCCACATGAGTAACAGAATTTTCACGGCAGCGCCGCTCGACCCTCCCTGACCAGGCGGTCCGACACGGTGCCCATGACCTCTTCGACTGTGAGACCGACCAGCATGTGATCGCGCCAGGCCCCGTCCACATCGAGGTAACGGCGCAGCAGGCCCTCTTCGCGGAACCCGACATTGCGCAGCACCGCCTGGCTGGCCAGGTTCTCCGGCCGCACCGTCGCCTCCACCCGGTGCAGGCCGACCGGCCCGAAGCAGTGGTCCAGACCCAGCGCCAGTGCGGCGGTGGCGACACCCTGACCACCCAGATCCTTGGCCACCCAGTAGCCGATCCAGGCCGAGCGCAGCGCGCCACGCACGATATTGCCGATCGTGAGCTGCCCGCTGAACTGCCCGTCGACCTCGATGACCAGCGGGATCATCGCGCCCCGGCGGGCCTCGGCCTTCAGGCTCGTCCACAGCGAGGGCCAGTTCGACGCGTGATTGCGCGCCTCCCAGCTGCCCCGGCCGGTCGGCTCCCAGGGCTCGAGGTGGTCGCGGTCGCGCAGCCGGATGCGGCTCCAGGCCGCGGCGTCGCGAAAACGCACGGGACGCAACGTCACCTGGCCGCCTGCCACGATCAGTGGACCGAGCCGGGCGGGCCATCCGGGATGCTGACCGGCCCGGAACACGTTCATCGACTCCACGTTTCAGCCGCGCTGCGCCAGGAACGCGACCCGCACCTCGTCACCGGTGCGGAAATCGGTGTCGTCGGGCTCCACCACGATCAGGCTGTTGGCCTCGGCCAGGGTGGCCAGCAGGTGCGAGGACCCGCTGTTGCCGTTGCCCAGCGGCTGCACCAGGTAGTCGCCGGTGGCCTCGTCGCGCAGCAGCTGCGCGCGCAGATAGCCCTTGCGGCCCGGCATCGACGACACCGGAGTGATGGTGCGCGCGTTGACGATCCGGCGCATCGGCTGACGGCGGCCCAGCGCGATCCGGATCAGCGGACGCACCATCACCTCGAACACCACCAGCGCGCTGACCGGATTCGACGGCAGCAGGAAGGTCGGCACCTCGTCGCGGCCCAGCCGCCCGAAGCCCTGCACCGAGCCGGGATGCATGGCGACCCGGTCGACCTCGAGTTCCCCGAGCCCGTCGAGCGCCTCGCGCACCTGCTCGGAGGCCCAGCCGCCGACCGCGCCCGCGATCACGACGACCTCCGAACGCACCAGCTGGCCCTCGACCACATCGCGCAGCCGGCGCGGATCGGCGCTGACGATGCCGACCCGGTTCACATCCGCGCCCGCGTCGCGCGCGGCGGCGGCCAGCGCGTAGGAATTCACGTCGTAGACCTGGCCGGGGCCGGGGGTGCGGTCGATGTCGATCAGCTCGCCACCGATCGAGATCACCGACAGGCGCGGGCGCGGATGCACGAGCACCTTGTCCTGGCCGACGGCGGCCAGCAGGCCCACCTGGGCGGCGCCGATGATGGTGCCCGCGCGCACGGCGACGTCACCGGGCTGCACGTCGTCACCGACGCGGCGCACGTAGTCGCCCGAGCGGACCGGCTCGAAGACCTTGATCCGCGCGCGGCCGCCGTCGGTGAAGTCCAGCGGCAGCACCGCGTCGGCCAGGGTGGGCAGCGGGGCACCGGTGTCGACGCGCACGGTCTGGCGCGGCTGCAACCGGATGGGCTGGCGTGAACCGGCCACCACCTCGCCGACCACCGGCAGGGTGAGGTCGATGAGCTCGCCCTCTTCGTCGCGGACATCGGTGCCCGCGGCGGTGACATCGACGCTGCGCACGGCATAGCCGTCGACAGCGGCCTGATCGAAGCCGGGCAGCGGACGTTCGGTGATGACGTCCTCCGCGCACAGCAGTCCCTGGGCCTCGGAAATCGCCACCCGGACCGGCCGGGGCGCGACCGCTGCCGCGGTGACCTTGATCAGCTGATCCTCAACCGAGCGCAATCAAGCTCCTGTGTTGTTCGGGTCCCACTCCGGGCTGAGCCGGAAATTCAGCCACTCGCGCAGCTGCGGGCCGTATTCCTCCCGCTCGAGGGCGAAATCGACGGCAGCTCGAAGATAACCGCCCGGGTTGCCCAAATCGTGGCGCGACCCACGGTGGACCACGACATGGACCGGGTGGCCCTCGGCGATCAGCAGCGCGATGGCATCGGTGATCTGCAGTTCTCCGCCCGCGCCGGGCTCGATGCGGCGCAGTGCGTCGAAGATCACGCGGTCGAGCAGGTAGCGGCCCGCGGCGGCCAGGGTCGACGGCGCGTCGGCCAGCGCCGGCTTCTCGACCATGCCGCGCACCCGCAGCACGTCGGCCTCGGCGCCCTCGTCGATGGCCTCCACGTCGAAGACGCCGTAGGCGCTGACCTGGTCCTTGGGCACGTCGATGGCGCACAGCACCGAGCCGCCGCGCTCGCGCCGGACCCGGCTCATCGTCTCGAGCACCCCGCACGGCAGCACCAGGTCGTCGGGCAGCAGCACCGCGATGGCGTCCTCGTCGGCGTCGAGCACGGCCTCGGCCTGGGCGACGGCGTGACCGAGGCCAAGCGGTTCCTCCTGCACGACCGAGGTGACGTCGAGCAGCGCGGGCGCCTTGCGCACCTTCTCCAGCAGCGCGAACTTGCCGCGCTCGGCCAGCGTGCTCTCCAGCACCAGGTCCTCGACGAAGTGCGCGACCACGCCGTCCTTGCCCGGCGAGGTCACGATCACCAGCCGGTCGGCGCCGGATTCGGCGGCCTCGGCGGCGACCAGCTCGATGCCGGGGGTGTCGACCACCGGCAGCAACTCCTTGGGCACCGTCTTGGTGGCAGGCAGAAACCGCGTTCCGAGCCCGGCCGCGGGGACCACCGCAGTGCGGAATCCGGAGGTCTTGTCTGTCATGCGCATACCCTATCCATTCTTGTGCCGTCCGATCGCCGACGTCGCGACGATCCGGCGTCGGCAAGAGCTTAGGGTGGTCGCTGTGGAGATGCCCGGTGAGCGCACCAAATATGCGTGGCGGACCCGGATCCTGGCCGACCGGACCCAGCTCGGAGCCGCCGAACACGCCGCCGAAGCGGCCGCGCTCGCCGCGCTGACGCCCACGCTGGCCGGGGCGGACGAGGTGGTGTGCGCCTACGTGCCGATCCGCGGCGAGCCCGGCGATCTGCGCATGCTCGACGCGTTGCGCGCGGGCGACGCCACGGTGTTGCTGCCGGTCACCGGCGCGCCCGGCCCGCTGAGCTGGGCGCGCTACGACGGCCCTGATTCGCTGCGGAAGGCCCGCTTCGGCCTGCTCGAACCGACCACACCCACGCTGCCCCCGGAGACGGTGTCCGAGGCCACGACGATCCTGGTCCCGGCCCTGGCGGTGGACCGGCGCGGCGTGCGTCTCGGGCGCGGCGCGGGCTACTACGACCGCACGCTGGGGGCGGCGCGGGCGAGTACGCGGCTCATCGCGGTCGTGCGGGATACTGAACTGGTCGACCGGCTGCCCGAGGAAGCGCACGACCGGCGGATGGGGTGGGCACTGACACCGCGCGGCGGACTGTGCGAATTGGGCCGTGACCTTCCCGTTCGCCCGGAATGAAAAGGCGATTCGCGACGTTGGCAGTGTCGGCGGTAGAGTGCTAGATCGACGAGACTTGCGGAGGATCCTGTGCCAACTTATTCGTACGCGTGCACCGAGTGTGACAACCGCTTCGACATCGTTCAGTCCTTCTCCGACGACACACTGACGGAATGCCCGCAGTGCTCCGGGAAGCTGCGGAAGCTGTTCAACTCGGTCGGCATCGTCTTCAAGGGCAGCGGTTTCTACCGCACCGACAGCCGGGGTGGCGCGTCCACCGCGAGCGAGCCCGCCAAGACCTCCTCCGACAGCAACGGCAGCTCGGCCGCGTCGAGCGCCGGGACCAGCTCCACACCGGCCGCTGCCAGCTGATTCACCAGTTGTCCACAGCCCCGGAGTTATCCACAGGCGGGGCTTTTCGGGGGGTTGCGGGTCGGCGCCGCTGCCTACGCTTCGGACATGACTCGCAGTCTTGCCGATCTGGGGCGTGGCAGCTCCTGGCGCTTCGCCCTCGGTAATCGCCCGGCCTGGGCTGATGCCCTGCTCGTGCGCCGTGTGCTCGCGGCCCTGCTGGCCGTGACGGCCCTGGTGCTGTTCGTGCGCGGCGACCCGGGCGCCCAGCGCCACGACGTGGTGGTGGCCGCCCACGATCTCGCGCCCGGCAGGCTGCTCACCGCCGAGGATCTGCGCGTCGACCGGCACGAATCCCGCGCGCTGCCCAGCGGTTCGGTCGCCGATACCGCCGCCCTGCTCGGCGCCACCCTCACCGGGGCGATGCGCGCGGGCGAGCCCTTCACCGATCTGCGGGTGGTCGGCCCGCGTCTGGCCGCCGCCGCGGCGGCCAGCGCCGACGCCAGGATCGTGCCGATCCGGCTGGCCGATCCGGCGGTGGCCGAAGTGTTGCGCGCGGGTGATCGGGTCGATGTCGTCGGGGTGGAGGACGCCGGGGCGCCCGGTGCCGCCCGTCCGGCCCGCACGCTGGCCACCGATGCCGCGGTACTGCTGGTCACCGCCACCGGCGAGCGTCGTTCAGGGGCGGAACGGGTGGTCCTGGTCGCGCTGGCGCACGAATACGCCGCGGCCGTCGCCGGTGCGTCGCTGCGAACGGCGCTCACCGTCGTCTTACATTGAGATCCGGACCGCCGGGCGCCGACCGCCCCGGCGATTGTTCGCGAGAAATTTGCCGAAACTGTCGTTAGCATCACTCAAAGACCAGCACCACCGTTTCGCATCATTCGACAATGGAGCGCAGCGCCCCGGGCCGGCTCCGGTACGAAGGAGACATCGGCATGCTCAAAGGTTTCAAGGATTTCCTGCTCCGCGGCAATGTGGTCGACCTGGCTGTCGCGGTGGTCCTGGGTACGGCCTTCGTCGCAATCGTCACCGCGTTCACCAACGGGATCATCAATCCGCTGCTCGCCCTGTTGGGCGGGACCGATGAGCTGGGCTGGGGCATCCAGCTCGACCCGGACAAGCCCGCCACCTTCATCGCGCTCGGCCCCATCATCACCGCCGCGATCAATTTCCTGATGATCGCGCTGATCCTGTACTTCGTGCTGGTGCTGCCCGCGACCATGGCCAAGAAGCGGTTCTCCACCGCCGACGAGAAACTGACCGAGAACGAGCTGCTCATCCAGATCCGTGACCTGCTGGCCGCCGACCGGGGTGCCGCCTCCAACGGCAAGCACAGCTTCGTCACCGAGCCCGAGCCGAGCACCGACGGCAAGCGCGGCAGCTGAATCCGCCACGCGCACAGCCAATCCGGGGCCTGATCACCGTGGCGACCAGGCCCCGGGATGCCCTCAGCCGAGGCTGAAGGGCTGGCCCCACAGGGTGACCCAGCTGATCACGTTGTCGGTCTCCACCTCGACGCTGACGAACGAGCGCGCCTGCGCGTAGCCGCCGCAGCCGGACAGGCCGATGGTCTCGTCGGCCCAGGTCACCGAGCCGGACCCGCCCTGGAAGGCATTGCGGGTCTTGTGGGACTCGTCGCCGTAGTCGTCGGGCATCTCGAGATCGAGGACGTAGAAGGACTTGGACTGGCCGGGGCCCAGCGTCAGCGAACCGCCGCCGAGACCGACCGCGCTGTCGGCGTCGAAGCCGCCCTCGGCCGAGGGGCCGCCGCCGGCGATATTGACCTGGCAGCCCACGGTGTAGCCGGGGAAGATCTTGCCGCCACCGTCGCCCGACACCGTCACCTGGGCACTGCCCGAGACCCACGCATTGCGGTGTACGGGTGTCGATCCCATCGACGGATTGATGTTCGCGGACTCCCCGACCATGCTGATGTCGACGACGGTGCCGTCGGACAAGGTCTTGGTGATGTGTCCGCCCGGCAGCGGAACGAAGGTGTCGGCGTGTGCCGCACCGGTGGAGAACAGGCCCAGCGCCACGGTCGCCGCGGCGGCGAGTCCGGCCACGCGCGCCATGCTTGCAACATTGCTGATCACAGTTGACCCCTCGAGGGTGAATTCGATTGAGCGAGCGAGAATGTCGTGACCCGGCCGGGCTCAGCCGATGCTGAACGGCGCGCCGTAGAGGGTCGTCTTCGAGTAGTGGTCACCGATGATCTCGACCACCGTGTACGCCCGGGCCTGGGCGTAGCCCGCGCACCCCTGGATCTGGATCTCGGCATCCTGGTAGTCCACCGAGTACACACCGGGCTTCAGGATGTCCTTGGAGCTGATCTGGACGAAGGCCACCTCGCCGGGCCCGAGATTCAGGCCGATCGAGGCCTCGCCCAGCGGACCGTCCATGGTGTCCGCGCCGACCGCGGCCTGCGCGCTGATCGCCTCGTCGCCGATGCTCACCTGGCATCCGACGATGTAGCCCGTATTCAGCTGCGACGCACCGTGAGTCGAGGAATTGTTGGAACCGGAACGGTTGGACGGGCCGTTCCACGGACCCACCTCACCTTCCGGCGTGACCTGCACATCGGCGCGCGCGCTGCCCGAGACCCAGACCACGCGGCCCGCGCCGTTGGCGGCCAGCGACGGGGAGATGACGGCATGCTCACCGGTGCGGCTCACGGTGACACCGGGGCCTGCCTTCTGTCCGTCCGGCAACGGCACGAAGGTATCCGCGTTGGCAGCACCGGCCGACAACAGGCCGATCGTCACGGCCACTGCGGCGCTCGCGCCCCAGGCGCCGCGACGCACGCGGTTGGTGCGGTTCTCGCTCATTCTTCCCCTCGAGGTGTACGCAAAATCCGACCTCGACCATCGAGGCCGATATCTGTGTGCTGCGCCCGGTCCCAGCTGGGGTGTGCCACAAGGCAATCACCGCTGGCAACAGAGCAGAGCGCCCTGCCGGGAGGTGGATCGAGAAAGCTGAAAGCCGCCACAAACATAATGAGCCGACCGGCCGATGTCCAGCGCCTTGGAGATCGCGAACAGCAAAACGGGCCGGTCGCTCGCGCGACCGGCCCGTGATGTGTTCGGGATGAGGCGAATCAGCCGAGGCTGAAAGGCTGACCCCACAGCGTGACCCAGCTGATCACATTGTCGGTTTCCACCTCGACGCTGACGAACGCGCGCGCCTGCGCGTAGCCGGCGCAGCCCGACAGGCCGATGGTGGTGTCGGACCAGGTCACCGAGCCGGAGCCGTTCGTGAACTTGTTCGACTTGCCGTGCGACTCCGAGCCGTAGTCGTCGGCCTTCTCGATGTCGAGCACGTAGAACGAGGAGGACTGGCCGGGGCCCAGCGAGAGCTCGCCGCCGGTGTTCACGCCCGCGTCGACGTTGCCCTCCCAGTCGCTGCCCAGATCGCCACCGCCGGAGACGCCGCCGCCGGAGATGTTGACCTGGCAGCCCACGGTGTAGCCGGGGAAGATCTTGCCCGAGCCGCCGTCGGAGACGGTGACCTGCGCGCTACCCGAGACCCACGCGTTGCGGTGGACGGGGGTCGAGCCCAGGGACGGGTTGATGTTGGCCGACTCGCCGACCAGGCTGATGTCGACGACGGTGCCGTCGGAGAGGACCTTGGTGATGTGTCCGCCCGGCAGCGGAACGAAGGTGTCGGCGTTGGCCGCACCCGTGGAGAACAGGCCGACGGCCACGGTGGCCGCGGCCCCGACGCCGGCCGCCTTCGCCAGGTACTTACGGTTGATCATTGATTTGTCCCTCGAGGAGTGAGTTCGCCGCAGCGAGAAGAAGATTCGTACCGGTTCGACAGACGTCAGCCGATGCTGAACGGCATCCCGTAGAGGGTGGTCTTCGAGTAGTGGTCGCCGATGATCTCGACCACGGTGTACGCGCGGGCCTGCGCGTAACCGGCGCAGCCCTGGATCTCGATCTCCGCGTCCTGGTAATCGATGGCGTAGGTGCCCGCCTTCAGGATGTCCTTCGAGCTGATCTGGACGAACTTGACCTCGCCCGGGCCCAGGTTGACGCCGATCGAGCCACCCGCGGTCACGCCGCCGGTGCTGATGCCGCCGGACACGCCGGCGCCGATCGCGTCGTCGGCGATGCTCACCTGGCAACCGACGATGTAGCCGGTGTTCAGCTGGGAGGTTCCGTGGGTGGAGGAGTTGTTGGAGCCGGGGCGGCCCGACGGACCGTTCCAGGGGCCGACCTCGCCCTCGGGGGTGTCGGCGACCTCGGCGATGGCGGTGCCCGAGACCCAGACGACGCGGCCCGCGCCGTTGGCGGCCATCGACGGGGAGATCAGGGCGTGCTCGGCGGTGCGGGTGATGGTCACTCCGGCCGGGCTGACCTTCTGACCGTCCGGCAACGGTACGAAGGTATCGGCGTTGGCGGCACCGGTCGACAGCAGGCCGAAGGCCACGGCGGCCGCGGCAGCGCCGACGCTCGCGGCGCGGGCGCCACGACGCACACCAGTGGTGCGGTTCTCGCTCATACTTCCCCTCATCAGGTGTCTAACAGCCGGTCTCGACTTTCGAGACCGAACGGGTGGACCTCACAGGCCCAGCTCAGTGTGTCGCCCCTTTGTTGCCGTTGCGTAACCAACTGTTATTTCGGCGATACGGCCGGGGCTGTGTGTGGAACCCGAGCCAGGGTTCCACCGGGGGTTCGATCGACTCACGGAAGCGGGGCTGTGAGGGCCGGTAGTTGATGGCCCGATGGCGAACATTAAACGCTCGTGCGTCTTTACGCCAAGGAAAGAGTTCGTAAATTTCAGCGCCGTCGCAGGCACAGGTGCGCACATCGCCACATGCTTTGACGTGCATTTATGCATCCCTTACCGGCATCGTCAACCGGGATCGACGCGGCCGGATCGAACCGGACAAAGGGTGCTTATACGACAAAAGACCACGCTATCGCGTGGTCTCGGGGAATTTGTCACCGCTTCGCAATCACAGCGAATACGGCATTGTCGTGAGGGTTTATTACCGGCGGGTTACGCCGGATAACGGTACGGTCACCCGTGATGCGGCGGAACTTGCGAACGCAGCCATTCATCGCTGTCGCCGGAGTGGCCGGAACCACGTTCGTCGCGGGTGGTCTCGGGCAGCACCTCACCGAAGATCCGGGCCAGGCGCAATGCCTCGGCGGCCTTGCGCCGGGCCGCCTCCTGCCGCTCCGGTGAGGTGCCTTCCGAGGGCGTCATCGAACTCACTCGTCCAATCCGGAGAGTTCGCCGATCACCTTGCTGGCCAGCGGGCCCAGCGTCGCCATGCCGTCGCGGATCGCCGCGCGGGTGCCCGGCAGATTCACCACCAGGGTGCTGCCGGAGATGCCCGCGACACCGCGCGAGAGGCCCGCGTCCAGCGAACCGGCGACGCGGCCGGACGCGCGCAGCGCCTCGGTGATGCCCGGCAGGTCGCGGTCGAGCACCTGGGTGGTGGCCTCGGGGGTGACATCGCGCGGGGACATGCCGGTGCCGCCCACCGAGATCACCAGGTCGACGCCACCGATCACCGCGGTGTTGAGCGCGTTGCGGATCTCGACCTCCTCGGCCTGCACGCTCACCGAGGCGTCGACCAGGAAGCCCGCCTCGTTGAGCAGTTCGGTGACGAGGGGGCCGAGCGAATCCACGCCGCCATGCGCCGTCCGATCGTCGACGACAACAACCAGTGCACGCCCTGCCACGGGAGCATCGATGTCCATGCTCATCACCGTAGCGCCTACACACGACAGCGCAGCGCTCGAACGCATCATCGGCCCCCCTCCACCGCGGCGGCGGTGAGCGTGACCTCGACGGTCTTGGCGTTGCCGCCCTGCTCGTCGGTGTAGGTGAGCTTCACCTTGTCGCCCGGCTGGTGCGAGCGGACCGCGGCGATGAGCGCGTCACCGGAGTCGATGGGCCGGTCGTCGAGGCGGGTGACGACCGCGCCCGCCGGGATGCCCGCCGCGGCGGCGGGACTGTCGGGGGTCACCTCGAGCACGCGCGCGGCCGAGTCCTGGGGGCGCAGTTTGATGCCGATCTGGGCGTAGGTGGCGTGGCCGGTCTTGATCAGTTCGTCGGCGACGCGGCGGGCCTGGTCGACCGGGATGGCGAAACCGAGCCCGATGGAACCGCTCTGGGCCCCGGCCGCCTCGCCGCCGAGGCTGGCGATGGCGGTGTTGATGCCGATCAGCTTGCCCTGCCCGTCGACGAGCGCGCCGCCGGAGTTGCCGGGGTTGATCGCGGCGTCGGTCTGGATGGCGTCGATCACCGGGTTGACCCCGCTGGGCACGCCCTCACCGCTGGTGGAGACCGGGCGGTTGAGCGCCGAGACGATGCCGGTGGTGACGGTGCCCGCCAGGCCGAGGGGGGAACCGATGGCGATCACCGGCTGACCCACGGCGAGCCCGTCGGAGGTGCCCAGCTCGATCGGGGTGAGCCCGGTCTTGCCGCTGACCTTGATGACGGCCAGATCCGAGACCGGATCGGCGCCGATCATGGTGGCCGGAGCGGTGCTGCCGTCGCTGAAGACGACCTCCATCTTGGCGCCGCTGCCCGCGCCCGCGGCCACGTGATTGTTGGTGAGGATCAGCCCGTCCGAGGACAGCACCACCCCGGAACCCTCGCCCGAGGCGCGATTGCCCGCGACCTTGATCATCACCACGCTCGGCAGCACCCGCTGCGCGACCGCCTGGGTGGACCCGGCCGGCGCGTTGGCGACATTGTTGACCGCGGGCTTGGGCGCCTCGAGGGCGTTGGTGACGGTGGCGGAGTCCGAACCGGTCGCCAGCACGCCGACCGCGCCACCGATACCGCCGCTGACCAGCGCGATCGCCGTCGCACCCGCGATCAGACCCAGCCGCATGGGCTTCCGCGGCGCCGTCGGGGCGGGCGCGTAGGGGCCCGGATGACCACCGGGCACCGGCCCACCGAAGGACTGCGGCGGGACCAGGTAGCCCTGGCCGGTGTAGCCCTGCCCGCCCGGCAAGGGAGCGGTGTGCGCCTGCCCCGCGAAACCGGGGTCGCCGGTGAAGCCCTGCTCGCCCTGCGACGAAGTCACATAGCCCTGGCCCGTGAAGCCCTGGTCGCCTCGCGGCGGTGGGGTGAACCCCTGGTCGGGTGCCGGGTGGGCGGCATCCGGGCCGTGGGGCGGCGGGGTGTGCGCACCGGGGTGCGAATGATCCGCGCCACCCGCTCCGGCACCGGGCTGGTCAGCGGGTCGCTGCTGGGGATCGTCGGTCATGGTTTCAGTCTCCTCACGCTTGCCGACCAGCTTCGCGACGGCTACTGAGAGGCGCCTGAGATCGTGCCGTCAGTTTTCCGAGACTCCGCTTCCGCGCTCAGATCGCCGCGGAGTCGTCGGGGAACACCGGGGCCTCACCGGGCAGCACGATCCGCACCAGCGCGCCGCCGCGCGGGGAGGTGTCCACCACGATGGTGCCCCCGTGCTTGGTGACCACCTGTTTGACGATGGCCAGCCCGAGCCCGGAACCGGGCATCGACCGCGAGGCCGTGGTCCGGTAGAAGCGCTCGAAGACCAGCTCCCGCTCCCCCGGCGGGATGCCGGGACCCGCGTCGCCGACCGAGAGCTCCAGCAGACCCTCGCCCACCGGCCGCATGGCGATCCGGACCTCGCCCTCGGGCGGGCTCCACTTGGCCGCGTTGTCGAGCACATTGAGCACCGCGCGTTCGAGCCCGGCCTCGTGCCCGTAGACGAACCAGGGCCGCAGCTCGGCGGTGAAAGTGATGCCGGTGCCGCGCCTGCGGGCGCGTTCCAGCGCGCGCTCGGCCACGTCGCCCAGATCCACCCGGTCGTAGACGGTTTCGGGGGCGTCCTCGCGGGCCAGGTCGACCAGGTCGCCGACCAGGGTCGACAGCTCCTCGATCTGGGCCACCACGTCGGCGCGCAGCTCGGCCATGTCCTCGTCGGGCAGTTGCGGCGCGCCCGGCCTGCCCGAGGCGATGAGCAGTTCCATATTGGTGCGCAGCGAGGTCAGCGGGGTGCGCAGCTCGTGGCCCGCGTCGGCGACCAGACGGCGCTGACGGTCCCGCGATTCGGCCAGCGCGCGCAGCATGGTGTTGAAACTCTCGGTGAGCCGGGCCAGTTCGTCGTCACCGGTGACCGGGATCGGGGTGAGGTCGTCGGTGCGCGCGACCCGCTCGGTGGCGGCGGTGAGCCGGGCGATCGGGCGCAGGCCGGTGCGGCCCACCGCGGTGCCCGCCGCGGCGGCCAGCACCACGCCGCAGGCACCGACCACGAACAGCAGCCAGGCCAGCCGGTCGAGCACCTCGCGGGTGCGGTAGAGCTTCTGGGAGATGATCAGGGTGGCGCCGCTGTGCGTGCGCGCGGCCAGTACCCGCTGGTCACCGACGGTGCGCAGCGAGGAGTTGAGCTTGCCGTCGGCGACGGCGAGCTCCTGGGTGCCGACCGGCGGAATGGTCTGCTGGGGCGGCATGTAGGGCTTGTGGTCGGCGTAGATCAGCGCCACACCGACATCGTTGGAGAACAGCCCGGCCAGCACGATCGACTGGAAGCCGAGCGTCTCGAAGTTGTTGTTGATCATCGTGGCCGCGCGCGCCTCGAGCTGGGCGTCGACATCGTCGTAGAGCGAGCGCGCCACCAGCGCGTAGGCGGCGATCGAGGTCACCGCGACGGCGATGAGTACCACCGAGGCGGCCAGCAACGTCACCCGCCAGCGCAGCGAGACCGAGCGCGTCAGCGGCATCGGCGGACGCATCTCGCCCGCGTCGGGCGGGCGGCGCAGAGCCGCGACCGCGGGCTCCTTGGGTGCCATGCCCGCCGCCTACGGAGGGGTCTCGCGCAGCACGTAGCCCACGCCACGCACGGTGTGGATCAGCCGCTGCTCGCCATCGGCCTCGGTCTTGCGGCGCAGATAGCCGATGTAGACCTCGAGCGCGTTGCCGGAGGTGGGAAAGTCGTAACCCCACACCTCCTCGAGGATGCGGCCACGGGTCAGCACCCGGCGCGGATTGGCCATCAGCATCTCCAGGAGGGAGAACTCGGTGCGGGTGAGACTGATGGCGCGTTCGCCGCGCGCGACCTCCCTGGTGACCGGATCCAGCGACAGATCGGCGAACACCATCGCCTCCGACGCCTCGCCCGGATCGGGGGTTCGCCTGCGCAGCAGCGCGCGTAAACGCGCCAGCAATTCCTCCAACGCGAATGGCTTCGGCAAATAATCGTCGGCACCGGCGTCGAGACCGGCCACCCGTTCGGAGACCGAATCGCGCGCGGTCAAAACGAGAATCGGCAGATCGTCGCCGGTGCTGCGCAGCCTGCGGCACACTTCCAGGCCGTCCAGGCGCGGCATCATCACGTCGAGCACGAGGGCATCGGGCCTGGCAGCGGTCACTTTTTCGAGTGCGTCCATGCCGTCGACAGCCAGGTCGACCGTGTAGCCGTTGAAGCTCAGTGACCGGCGCAGGGATTCCCGCACGGCACGGTCGTCGTCGACTACCAGAATGCGCATACGCCCAGTTTGCCGTGACCGACTGAGAACGCACTGAGAGGGTACGCCGCGACGGCGGGCCGACCGGTTCCGCGGCGGCCCGGCGCCGAACGTTGGAGCTCTTGACAAAGCCGCGCGAATCGTCTTTGTGGCAGCGCATATTCGGCGAATTTCCGGGGGTGTGGCCCGGATTGCCGTTGATCACCCAGCACGGTATCTTTCCTGCGGTATAACAAGACCTCCAGTTGGTTCTGCGCTCGCATCGCTCCGCGACCTCCCCGCGCGGGCCGGAGTCACACGTGGAAGCAGAGGCAACGCACGCGGATGGAACCTGCATCGCGCTCCTGGCAATTCAGCCTGTCCAACTGGTCGGTAACGCGCAAGGTCGGTGTGGTGCTGGTGCTGCCGGTGATGCTGGCGACCGCCTTCGCCGTGCTGCGCATCAACAACGAGCTGCAGACCATGACCCAGCTCGGCGCCGCCACCGAACAGGCCACCGTCCTGCGTCCGGTCGTCAAGTTCGCCACCGCGACCGAGCAACTCGCCGTCGCCGCGACCGCCAACTGGGGCGCGATCGCCGACCCCCAGACCGACGCCGCCCTGACCACCTACGACCAAGCCCTCGCCGAGGTCCAGAACGCCCTGCGCTCGGCGCGCATCGACCCCGCCGTCGCCGCCGACCTCACCGCCGCGACGGCCACCGGTGCCACCCTGCGCAACACCGTGCGCGGCGGCTCGCCGGCGATGGTCAGCGAGCAGACCGACGAGATCGCCGACCGCATCGGCAACGCGCTGGCCAAGACCCCCGTGGTCGAGGACTTCGTCGTGCAGCGCTACTTCCTGCAGCTGACCGCGCTGCACCAGGCCCGCCGGGTGCTCACCCGCGAGCGCACGCTGGTGGTCTCGCCGGAGGCCACCAGCACCCCGAGCGCGCGGGCCAAGATGCTGATCGAGCTCGGCTCCGAGTCGACCATGATCAAGACCTACGGCATGATCCTGCCGGAGAACGCCGGCGCGATGACCTCGCTGCTCGACGGCGTGCAGACCCGGATCAGCGTGTTCAGCCAGAACAACGGCGACCCGACGAACAATGCCGCGGTGCTCAACACCCTGCAGGTCAGCGCCGACACCTACGCCTCCACCATCAACACCCTGCTCGACACCGTCGACCGCACCCTCGACGCCAACACCGCCACCGCCCAGACCGCCGCGCTGCGCGAGACCACGCTGGTGCTCGGCATGCTGCTGGCCGGTCTGGCGCTGGCCCTGGCGGTGGCGCGCACGCTGGTCGTGCCGGTGCGCAGGCTGCGCCGCGACGCGCTCGAGGTCGCGCACGTGAAGCTGCCCGACGAGCTGGCCGTGGTGCGCAGCGGCGGGGCGACCCCCGAGATCGCCCCGGTCGGCGTGCATTCCACCGACGAGGTCGGCCAGCTGGCCCGCGCGGTCGACGAGATCCACGAGCAGGCGCTGAATCTGGCCGCCGACCAGGCCCGCCTGCGCCTGCAGATCGGCAACATGTTCGAGACGCTCTCGCGGCGCAGCCAGTCGCTGGTGGAACAGCAGCTCGCGCTCATCGAGGAACTCGAGCACGAGGAGGACAACCCGTCGCGCCTGCAGACCCTGTTCCGGCTCGACCACCTCGCCACCCGCATGCGCCGCAACGGCGACAACCTGCTCGTGCTCGCCGGTACCGCGCTGCGCCGCGGGCACCTGCCGCCGGTGCCGCTGTCGGACATGCTCTGGAGCGCGGTCTCGCAGGTGGAGGACTACCAGCGCGTCGAGATCGGCAATGTGCCCGACGGCGTGGTGGCCGGTGAGTCCGCGGTCGACATCGAGCACCTGCTCGCCGAGCTCATCGACAACGCCCTGCGCTATTCGCCGCCGAGCACCTCGGTGGCCGTCATCGTCGGCCGTGCGGTCGACGGCGGGTACCTGATCGAGATCACCGACCGTGGTCTGGGCATGTCGGCCGAGGATCTGCAGACCACCAACGACCGGCTCGCCTCCGGTGGTGAGGTCACCATCGAGACCGCCCGCCGGATGGGTCTTTTCGTGGTCGGCCGGCTGGCCAAGCGCCACACCATCACCGTCAGCCTGCGGCGTACCGCCGGGCAGCCCGCGCAGCCGGGCATCACCGCCAGCGTGCATCTGCCCAGCGCGCTCGTCGCGCCCACGCCCGCGTCCTCGGGGCCGCCGACCGGCCCCAACCCGATCGTCACCGGCCCGAACCCGCTCGTGCCCGGCGCGATCGGCCCGCACGCGCTGACCCCCGCCGACATCACCGGCCCGAACCCGATCATCGCGCCCGACCCGGCCGCGCTGCTCCCGTCGGCGGCGACCGGCCCGCACCCGCTGGTCCCGTCGGGTGCGACCGGCTCGAATCCGCTGGTCCCGTCGGCGGCCACCGGTCCACATCCGCTGGTGCCCCCGGCCGCGACCGGGCCGCATCCGCTGGTCCCGTCGGCGGCCACCGGCCCGCACCCGCTGGTGCCCCCGGCCGCCCCCGGCGCGCACCCGCTGGTGCCGACCGGTCCGCATCCGCTCGTCCCGACCGGCCCGACGCTGGTCCCCCTCGACGCGAACGCCCCGCGTACCGAAGCCGGTCTGCCGCAGCGCCGTCCGGCCGCGGTGCCGCCGCCCCCGCCCGAGCCGGTGGCCGTCGAGTCCGAGGAACCCACCGGTCTGTGGGCCGAGCACGAACACGACACCGACGATCTGCCCGTCCCGCCCGCCGACCCGGAGCCGCTCGCACCGCGCACCGTCACCCTGCCGCAACGCCTCACGGCGCCCGCGCCCGTCGAACCGGAACCGGAACCCGAACCGCGGCGCCCTGAAGCCGAGCCGAACCCGACGAGCACCCGGTTGCAGCCGGTCACCGGTGAGGCGCCGACACCCATCTACCAGCGGATGGTCTCGGAGTGGCTGGTCGAACCCGCCACCGCCGCCACCGAATCCGGCGGCACCGGCGGCGCCTCCTGGAGCGCGCCCGGCGACGACGGCTGGTCCGCGGCCGCCAGCGCGGGCACCCCGCCCACCTCCTCCCGTACCGTCGGCGGCCTGCCGATCCGCAAACCGGGCGCCCAGCTGGTGCCCGGCGGACTCTCCCCCGCCGAGGAAGCGGGCGCGCGCGATCCCGAGGAGATCCGAAGCAACTTGACCCGACATCTCAGCGGCGTCCGCAGTGGCCGCGCCGAGATCCAGCACAACGACGGAGGCCTCGAATGAGCAACGCGCATCCCACGGACGAGAATCTGAACTGGCTGGTCGCCCGCTTCACCCGGGACGTGCCCGGTGTCTCGCACGCGGTGCTCGTCTCCGCCGACGGTCTGCTGCAGGCGACGAGCCCGCACCTGCCCTCCGATCGCGCCGAGCAGCTGGCCGCGGTGACCGCGGGCCTGGCGAGCCTGTCGATGGGCGCGGCGCATCTGTTCGACGGCGGCAAGGTGATGCAGTCGATCGTGGAGATGCAGCGCGGCTACCTGCTGGTGATGAGCGTCGGAAACGGCTCGCACCTGGCGGTTCTGGCCAACAAGAGCCACGACATCGGCCGGATCGGCTACGAGATGGCGTTGCTCGTCGACCGGGTGGGCTCGGCGGTCACCGCCACCGCCCGCTCCGCCGGCTGAGGTGAGATGTCGAGCCCCTACGGATCTGAAAACCGGCCGACGACACGGGTCAGGCCCTATGCCCTGACCTCCGGCCGCACCGAGCCCGCGATCGCGCTGCCGCTGGAGGCGGTGATCGAAACGGTCTCCTATACCGCACACTTGGAGTGGCCCGCAGGCGATCTGCGGACCGAAATCGTGCGTCTCGGCACACATCGGCTCTCGGTCGCCGAAATTGCGGCATACCTCGGGCGCCCACTGGGTATGGTCCGGGTGATGATCGGTGATCTCGTAGTAGGCGGGATTCTTCGAGTGCATTCGACGCTGACCGAGCAGGCGAGCTACGACGAACGCCGATCACTGATGGAGAGGACTTTGCGTGGACTCCGTGGCCTCTGATGGCATGCGCCCACCGACACCGGACCAGCGCGTCGCGTCGACGAAGATCGTCGTGGCGGGCGGATTCGGTGCAGGCAAGACCACTTTCGTGGGGGCGGTGTCGGAGATCGTGCCACTGCGTACCGAAGCGATGGTCACCCATTTCTCCGACGGCATCGACGATCTCGCCGAGACGCCGGAGAAGGAGACCACCACCGTCGCCATGGACTTCGGCCGCATCGTGCTGCCGGGCAACCTGGTGCTGTACCTGTTCGGTACGCCGGGCCAGAAGCGTTTCTGGTTCATGTGGGACGACCTGATCCGCGGCGCCATCGGCGCGGTCGTGCTGATCGATACCCGCAGGCTGGAGGACAGTTTCGCCGCCGTCGACTTCTTCGAGGCGCGCGGGCTGCCGTTCCTGATCGCGGTCAACCGCTTCCCGAACGCCCCGCGCTTCCCGATCGCCGAACTGCGCGAAGCGCTCTCGGTGCGCGAGGGCATCCCGATCGTCGACATCGACGCGCGCAATGCCGTCGAGGTCCGTCAGGCACTGGCGGCGGTGACCGAATACGCCATCGCCCAGCTCGAGCCGCAGCAGTTCGAGGGGGCGGGCAGGCGTGGTTGACACGCTCGCCGCGACCGGGGCCGACGCGTTCGGGCGTGGCGGCGGGGTCGCCTGGCTCGCCCCGGCGCTGTCGATGCTCGGCGCGCTGGTGGCCTTCGCCTGCGTGCGTCATGCCAGGTACTCGATCAAGTTCCGGCTGCTCTGGCTGACGATGGCGGCGGTCTCACTCGGCGGAGTCGGGCTGTGGCTGGCGAATTCGGTGGCGCTGCTCGGTGTGCGGGTGCACGACAGCCCGGTGCGCTACAGCGGGGCGATCGGCACCTCGGCGCTGGCCATCGCGGTCGTCGGGGTGCTGGCGGGCCTGCTGATCGGCGGGCGGGCACCGCATCTGCCGCGGGTGATCGTCGGCGGGCTGACGATGGGCCTGAGCATCGGTCTGTCGACGTATCTGACCCTCGACGCCCTCACGGTGCAGGGCGATGTCGAGGAGTCGCTCGGGTTGACCGGCCTGGCGATGCTGGCCGCGATGGCACTGTGCACCGCGATGCTCTGGGCGTTCCAGTCGGTGCGCCTGATCGGGCTGCGGGTGCTGGCCTCGGCGCTGTTCGCGCTCGGCGTGGCCGGGGTGTACCACCTGGGTGTCTCGGCGCTGGAGTTCTCGATCGACCCCGGCACCCGCGCACCGGTCGGGCTGCAATTGTTCGATCTGGTGTTCCCGATGTTCGTGATCGGCGCGCTGGGCCTGACGGTGCCGATCACCGCGGTGCTGGTGGCACCGGACCGGCGGGACGTCACGACCAGCTAACGTCCGGTTTGCCGGAAAATTTGTGGACGCGCGCCCCATTCGCGAAATCCCGCGCGGCAGGCCGGATTCGGCCGGAAAACCACCCCTGAAGTGGCGATGAGCGGGTTCCCCGTCACCGGAGAACCCGCCCTCGTGCACGAGAGTACATACCCGCCCAAGACTCCGCATCAGGTGTTCCGGAATTCTCTTGTGCCAGAAAACAAACCGTAAGTCCGCAATCGCTTCGCCAGCAATCTCCCGGCAAGCCCATCGACCCTCTCTCGCCAAGTGGCATGCGTCACAGCGTTAACCGGCGGATTGCCCCACTCCCATCGCGGGCCCCTGAGCAGGCACGACAGTGCACCAGCAACCCCCCTGGACAGCACCCGGCGCGTTCGCGCCCCACGCCCGGCCCGGCGGGACTATGGTCGCGGATGGGCGCTGTCCGTCTCGCCCAGTACATCCCCGGGTTCGTTCGAAGGAGTTCGCATGGCCGTCAACGTGGTACTCGACAAAGTTCTCGACAAGGAATTCGAAAACAAGACGCTCGCGGAGATCCTCGCCGCGCCCCCGTCGGCCCTGGCCGGGCTGACCGAGGCGCACGACAAGCAGCTGCTCGAGGCGCTCAAGATCAAGACCATCGCCGACCTGGGCAACAACAAGTTCTTCCAGCTCGCCGCGACCCTCGTAGCGCTCGCCGAACGCGAGGGCTGAGACATCAGCGGCTGGCGCCGCGGGTTTGCGGCCCCCTTAAGCCTCGCGTCCGAGGGGCGATACTTCGGCTTCGCCGTTACGTCTCGCCCCTCGGACGCGAGGCGGGCCGCAAACCGTTGTCGCTGAGCCGGATACGCAACGGCCTGCCAGGTATCACCTTCCCGGCAGGCCGTTGTGGTGTCGGTCGCCCGACTCCGGCGCGGCGCGTCCCTCAGATCCGCGAAGGGTCGATCAGGCCACGTCGCACTGCGTTGACGATACGTCGTGGCACCCGGTATTCCACGCCCGCCACGGTGACCGGAACCAGTTGTGGCACCGCGGCCTTCCACTGCGCCCGCCTGCTGCGGGTGTTCGAGCGCGACATCCTGCGCTTGGGAACCGCCATGACTCAGCCCTCCTTGCCCGCGCGGGCGCGCTTGCCGTACTTGCGCTCGAACTTCTCCACCCGGCCCTGGGTGTCGAGATTGCGATGGGTGCCCGTCCAGAACGGGTGCGAATCCGAGGTCACGTCGACCATCAGCAACGGGTAGGTGTTGCCGTCGGCCCACTCGACGGTGCGGTCGCTGGTCGCGGTGGACCTGGTCAGGAACTGCTTGCCGGTGCTCGCGTCCTCGAAGACGACCGGGTGGTAGTCGGGGTGGATGCCCGCTTTCATGCTGATTCTCCTCGGGGGTTGGTGCGCTCGCTCGCCGTGGCGGGTGCCTCGGCGGGATCGGCGCAGGGGTCTTCGTGCCAGTCGCCGAAGGGGTCCTCCCACAGCGCGACTCGCTCCGGCGCGCGGTCGACCAGCAGCAGCTCGTCGTCCTCGACCAGGGCCCAGTGCAGGGCGTGCCGGATCTCGGCGGGGTCCACATCGTGGGCCAGGATCACCAGCGACACATCGCGATCACCGAAGCGGTCGTCCCAGCGCAGCGCGGCCATGGCACGGCGGTCCGGATCGGCCTGCGCCTGCTCCTCGGGACTCATCGCCGCGAGCCAGCGCCCGGCACTGCCCACACGCAGTCCGCCGCCCGCGGACTCCAGCCAGACCACCTGATCGGGCTGGGTGGCCAGCCAGATCCGGCCGCGCGCGGTGACGACACCGTCGAAGAGCACATCGAGCGCGTCGTGCAGGCGCACCGGATGGAACGGCCTGCGCGCGGCGAACTCGATGAGCGAGACACCGCAGTCGGTGGTCAGCGGCGGCTGCCCGCGCAGCAGCGGGGCGTGCGCGTCGAAGACTCGGCCGCGCCGGGAATCGGCGGGCATACGGGTCAGCAGCGCGCCGATCTCCACAGCGTCGAAACCGGGCAGTTCGTCGAGCCAGGCCGTGGGTGCCGCCGGTGCCAGCCGCTCCAGCACCGCGCCCAGCCGCTCGCGCTCGAGCGCGTCGACCCCGGCCGAGAGCACCACCAGCGCGTCGGCGAACTCGACCTGCCCGACCGCGACTTGGGCGACCGTGCGCTCGTCGTCGGCGGCGGCCAACCCGCGATCGGCCAGTGCCTCGTCGCCGGTCGCGTCGCCCAGCCACTCGTGGCCGTCCAGGCAGGTCAGCACGGCCTCGATCCGCACGTTCCGGCTCGCGGGCCCGTCGACCCGATCGGCCACCCCGGTGACCTCGACGTTCTCGATCGCCTGGCACAGCGCCTCGGCCTCGATCGCCGGGTCGAGCGCCAGCACGATGCGGCGCACCGGCTCGCGCGCGGCCAGCGTGCACAGCATCGGCAGCAGGTCGGCGCGCAGCGTGCACGACACACAGCCGTGCGCCAGTTCGAGCACGGTGGTCGTGACATTGCCCGCGGTGCGCACGGTGCGCCGCACCACGCCTTCGCGCAGTTCGGCGAGGTCGTGGTGCACCACGACGGTGCCCGCGTCCTGGCTCAGCGTCGCCGCGATGTGCTCGACGCCGCTCATGGCGGGTCCGGAGAAGCCGGCCAGCAGCACCACGGGCGTTCTCCGGTCGGACTGGTCCAGCACCCGATACCCCTTTCGATAACGATTTTCATTTACCCGAGGGCCAACGGTACAGTGCGGAATACCTGTTGTCGAAAATGGTTGTCATATCCATGGAGGGAGGTCGCATGTCGGCCCACTGCCAGGTCACCGGTCGCAAGCCCGGGTTCGGGAAAGCCGTCTCGCACTCGCACCGGCGCACCAACCGGCGCTGGAACCCCAACATCCAGCGCAAGACCTACTACCTGCCCAGCGAGGGCCGTCGCATCACGCTGACGGTCTCCGCCAAGGGCATCAAGACCATCGACCGGGACGGGATCGAGGCCGTGGTGGCCCGCATCCGCGCCCGCGGCGACAAGATCTAGGAGCTGATCCGTGGCCTCGAAATCGACCGATATCCGCCCGATCGTGAAGCTGAAGTCCACCGCGGGCACCGGCTACACCTACGTCACCCGCAAGAACCGGCGCAACGACCCCGACCGCCTGGTCCTGCGCAAATACGACCCCGTCGTGCGCAAGCACGTCGACTTCCGCGAGGAGCGCTGATGGCGAAGAAGTCCAAGATCGCCCGCAACGAGCAGCGCCGCGCGATCGTCGAGCGCTACGCCGCGCGCCGGGCCGAGCTCAAGGAGCTCATCCGCAAGCCGGACACCAGCGAGCAGCAGCGCGCGGCCGCGCAGGCCGAACTGCGCGCCCAGCCCCGCGATGCCAGTCCGGTACGATTGCGCAATCGGGATGCTGCTGATGGACGGCCACGCGGCCATCTCCGGAAGTTCGGCCTTTCCCGTGTCCGTGTGCGCGAGATGGCCCACCGGGGCGAGCTCCCCGGGGTCCACAAATCGAGCTGGTAAGGAAAATTCCATGGCAGTGAAGCGAGCACCGTCCAAGAAGGCACGCGCCGAGCAGGGCCGCAAGCCGAAGAAGAACCCGCTGATCGCGGCGGGCATCGAATACGTCGACTACAAAGACGTCAACCTGCTGCGCACCTTCATCTCCGACCGCGGCAAGATCCGCAGCCGCCGGGTCACCGGGCTGACCCCGCAGCAGCAGCGGCAGGTCGCCGTCGCGGTGAAGAACGCGCGCGAGATGGCGCTGCTGCCCTTCACCACCACGAAGTAGGCGCGCCGACGAAAAGTGGCCCCGAAGCTATAGCCTCGGGGCCACTTTCGTGTCTAACGCAACCACCGCGGAGGGAGTCTTACGACCGACCGTTCGCGGCCGGGTCGCCGGTCAGGCGCTGCGGCGTACGCGACGAAGGAGCAAGCCGCGGTGCCTGACCGGCGGCCCCTCGGGGCCGCGAACACGCGGCCCCGGCCGCCAGTGTCACGGGATGGTGAGGACCTGGCCCGCGTTGATCAGGTCCGGGTTGTCGATGCCCGAGGCCGAGGCGATCTCGTGGTAGCGGTTGCCGTCACCGTAGAAGCGCTCGGAGATGGCCCACAGGGTGTCGCCCGGCTCGACCGTGTAGGTCTGCGCGGCCGGCGGCGGGGGCACCTCTTCGGCGATCGGGGCGGCGGCCACCGGCTCGGGCTCCGGGGCGGGCAGCGGGTTGTCGGTGTTGGTGGCGGTGGCCCACGCGACCGAGTCGTCGGTGCCGTAGATCACGACGTTGCGGTCGGGCTGCACCACGAGCCGCTCGACATTCTTGCCCGCGGTGTCGGTCGCCCACACCCGCGCGCCGTCACCCTTGTAGAGGACGAAGTCGCCGTCGATCTGCAGGGCCGCGCGCTGCACGTCCTGTCCATGAGTTTGTGCGGCCCACACGACGTTGCCGTCGGGCTCGGACAGCACCAGGTTGCCGTCCGGCTGCAGGGCCAGGGTGTACGCACCGCCGGTCAGGGACTGTCCCAGTCCCAGTTCTTCGCCTACGCGCAGCGTGTCGCCCACGTTCGTCCTTTCGAAGATCCAGTTGCAGAGCATCCAACAAAGCGATGCTCGCCGTATGCCACGGCGTCGCATCGCAGCCGAATGTAGTCCCCGCAGAGCCGAAATGGGTGAGTTACGCGCACGGTTCGCGGAAAGTTCACTGTGGGCTGCGTCGCGTTTAGAATGCGCCCGCTGTGCGCACGGGCGTCCGCGCGCGGCCGTCTAGGCTGATCGCCATGAGAACCGTCGCGCGCACCGCAGCCGCCCTGGCCGCCCTCACCCTGCCCCTCACCGCGTGCGGCACCTCCGATTCCCCAGCGTCCCAACCTGACACGACCACCGTCGCCGAGGCCCCCGGCGCCGCCATCGGCCACCGCTTCACCCCCGACCCCACCATCCTCGAACCCCACACCGTCCCCCTGGATTCGTGGACCCGCCTGAGCGACAACACGATCGCCGTCAACTTCCAGACCGGTAACCCCCAGTGCTTCGGCATCGACGCCACCGTCACCGAATCCCCCGACTCGGTCACCATCACCCTCCACGGCGGCACCCGAGCCGACGCCGCCGGCAAAATGTGCACCATGAACCTCATCTTCGGCACCACCGAACTCCCCCTCCAGTCCCCCCTGGGCACCCGCCAGGTCCTCGGCACGAAGTAGCCCGGCCACACCTCACCGACGAGGAAACCCGATGGGGCAGAGATGAATCGAAGACTGGGGTGAACGGCAACGGGTGCCGCACCGTGGTGGTGTGGCACCCGTTGGGGTTCGAGGGGATTCAGTGGGCGAAGTGGCGGGCGCCGGTGAGGTAGAGGGTGACGCCGGCTTCCTTGCAGAGTTCGACGGTGTCCTTGTCGCGGATCGAGCCACCGGGGTGGACGATGGCGCGCACGCCCGCGGCGACCAGGATCTGGGGGCCGTCGGAGAACGGGAAGAAGGCGTCGGAGGCGGCGACGGAACCGGCGGCGCGGTCACCGGCGCGTTCCACGGCGAGCTTGCAGGAGTCGACGCGGTTGACCTGGCCCATGCCGACACCGACGGCGGCACCGTCGTTGGCCAGCAGGATGGCGTTGGACTTCACGGCACGGCAAGCGCGCCAAGCGAATTCGAGGTCGGCCAGGGTGGTGGCGTCGGCGGGGTCGCCGGCGGCGAGGGTCCAGTTGACCGGGTCGTCGCCCGCGGCGTCGAGCACATCGCGGTCCTGCAGCAGCGCGCCACCGCTGATCGGGCGCAGCTCCACGCCCTTGCGCTGCGGCGGCTCGGCCACGAGCACACGCACATTCTTCTTGCGCTGCAACACTTCCACCGCACCGGGCGCGTAGCCGGGGGCCACGATCACCTCGGTGAAGATCTCGGCGACCTGCTCGGCCATCTCCACGCTGACCTCGCGGTTGGCCGCGATCACGCCGCCGTAGGCGCTGACCGGGTCGGTGGCGTGCGCCCTGCGGTGGGCCTCGGCGATATCGGCGCCGACGGCGATGCCGCACGGGTTGGCGTGCTTGATCACCGCGACGGCGGGCTCGTCGAAGTCGAAGGCGGCGCGCCAGGCGGCGTCACCGTCGGTGTAGTTGTTGTACGACATCTCCTTGCCGTGCAGCTGCTCGGCCTGCGCGATGCCGACCGTGCCGTCGTTGCTGGTGTACAGCGCGGCGGCCTGGTGCGGGTTCTCGCCGTAGCGCAGCACCGCGGCGCGCGCCCAGGACCCGGCGACCCAGTTCGGGAACTGCTCGGTCTCCTCGGCGACGGCGGGCACGGCGACCGAGCCCATCCAGCTCGCCACGGCGACGTCGTAGCTGGCGGTGTGCTGGAAGGCCTTGGCGGCCAGTGCGGTCCGCTCCGCGAGGGTGAACCCGCCGGACTTCACCGCGGCGAGCACGTCGTCGTAGTCGGTGACGTCGACGACCACGCCGACCGACGGGTGGTTCTTGGCGGCGGCACGCACCATCGACGGCCCGCCGATGTCGATCTGCTCGACACACTCGTCCACACTGGCGCCACTGGCCACGGTCTGGGTGAACGGGTAGAGGTTCACCACGACCAGCTGGAAGGCTTCCACGCCGAGCTCCACGAGCTGCTCGACGTGCTCCGGACGGCGGGTGTCGGCCAGGATGCCCGCGTGCACGCGCGGATGCAGCGTCTTGACGCGGCCGTCGAGGGTCTCCGGGAAACCGGTCAGGTCCTCGACCTTGGTGACCGGAATGCCCGCCTCGGCGATCTTGCCCGCGGTCGAGCCGGTCGACACCAGTTCCACGCCCGCGGCGTGCAGTCCGGTGGCCAGCTCGACGAGCCCGGTCTTGTCGTAGACGCTCACCAGCGCCCTGCGGATCGCCTTACGTTCACTCACCGGTGTGCTCGCTCATCTGGAATTTCTGCCTTTCGTCCGTCGGAGACAATGCCTCGCGTCGCGACGGCGGCGATGACCTCCGCCAGCAACCGTCGCTCGACAACCTTGATGCGCTCGTGCAGGGCGGCCTCGTCGTCGCCGGGCAGCACGTCGACCGCCTCCTGCGCCAGAATCGGGCCGGTGTCCACGCCCCCGTCGACCAGGTGCACCGTGCAGCCGGTGACCTTGGCGCCGTAGGCGAGCGCGTCACGCACCCCGTGCGCGCCGGGGAACGACGGCAGCAGCGCGGGATGGGTGTTGATGAACCGGCCGCCGAACCGCGCGAGGAACGCGGGGCCGACGATCTTCATGAATCCGGCGGAGACGACCAGGTCGGGCCGGAAGGCGTCGACGGCCTCGGTGAGCGCCTCGTCCCAGGCGGCTCGGTCGGGGAAATCCCCGACGGCGACGCGGAAGTGCTCGATCCCGGCGGCCTCGGCGTGCTCGGTGGCCGCGCAGACCCGGTCGACGCCGACCGCGACGATCTTCGCGGGATAGCCGGGCTCCTGGGCGGCGGCCAGCAGGGCGGCGAGCAACGAGCCGGTGCCCGAGGCGAGGACTACGACGGTGGCCGGATTGCTGGTCAGCGCTCTACTCCTGCGTGTGGTCGGATGGCGGCGATCGGCGATACCGCCGGGTCGAGCTTAACGACCGGTGGTCGTGTCACCTTCCGGCAGGTCCGCCTCGACCACCTCGGCGTCGACGATCTCCTCGGTGGGCTCGGTGGTGGAGCCCGGGGCGGCGATGCTCACCTCGACGTCGTCGTCGATGTCCTCGACGAGTTCGGCGTCGACCTCGACGCCGGTGTCGGTGTCGTCGTAGGTGTCCTCGTCGTCGTAGTCGTCGTCGGGGTCCTCGTCGTCCTCGTCGTCGTAGTAGTAGTCGTCGTCCTCGTCGTATTCGTCGTAGTAGTCGTCGTCCTCGACGGGCGCGGCCGGTGCCAGGAAGCGGCGGGCGAACACCATGCCGACGAAACCGCCGAAACCGAACCAGGTCACCATCAGCGGGACCAGCATGAGCAGATCCGTCCCGACCCAGCCGACAGCGCCGAGCTGCCCACTGGCGAGGACGGTGAGCACCAGGAACGCCAGGGTCGACAGACCGGCGGAGGTGAGCGTGGCCCAGGGGGCGCCGGGGCGGTCGTCGCTGGTGCGGCCGAGTTCGACGCCGCCGAGCACGCCGACGGCCAGCGGCACCAGCAGCAGCGCGGGCCACCAGGCCGAAGCCGGGCCCTCGGGCACCGGGATCAGCGCGGGCACCGCAGGCAGCGAGGCGCCCTCGACCCCGAACAGACCGGCCGAACCGGTCCCGAACTGCACCGCGGCGCCGGACAGCAGCCCGGCCGCGGCGATCACCACATTCGGCAGATACAGCAGCGCGAGCAGGCTCGTGCCGAGCACATCGGTGACGTTGTGCGCCTGCTGGTAGGTCGTCTCGAAGCGCGACAGGTGCGCGAACAGCGAGATCACCGTGGCCAGCGTGGCGCAGCCGAGCATGCGCAGCACGGTGCGGCGGGCGGCACGGGCACCGAGCACCGCCCAGCCCGGGATCTGCACGGGCAGCAGCGCGCACACCTCGGGCCAGGCCCGGCTGACGATCCCCGCCGCGGCCGCGCCCAGGTACAGCACGATCACCCAGCCGAACGCCGAGATCGGCCCCGGCGGTTCGAGCGGGGTGACACCGGCGGCGTCCCCGGTGACGGCCAGGCACACCGCCGTCATCAGCAGCGGTCCGGCGAGCACGGCACCGGCGAGCCAGGCCAGGTCGATCGGTTGCGGCCGGTTGGGCACGGCCCGCGCGCATTCGCGGGCGGCCAGCCAGACCAGCGCGGCGGTGGGTACCAGCGGCAGCAGCCCGAGGGTCGTGCGGCCGACGGTGAGCGGAATCTGGTGGGCGGCAAGCCAGGTGGCCCCGACCGCGGCGGGCGCGCTGGTGAGATCGGTGCCGGTGGTCAGCATGACCACCAGGACGAGCAGCACCGTGGCCGCCAGTGCGCAGATCGTCGGCCGGGCGGCGACCAGCAGCAGGGTCCGCGCGCGCTCGGGCGAGGGGGTCCACCAGCCGGGTTCGCGACCCGGCGGTGGTGCGGCGGCGGTCGCCCCGCGGCCGAGCGACCCGGAGGTCCGGCGCACCAGGGCGTTACGGGAGCTCATGACAATTCAGCGTGGCAGCTTCCCCGGCGGGCGCGGGGCAGGCGCGCCGCGAGCCCACAGGCACACCTGTGGGCTCGCGAATCGCACCTCCTGCCACGCGCGGCGGCCGTCGGTTTTACTTCTGGTCGTCGTTCGGGCGGAACGCGGTGGTGGCGTCGGAGGCCGGATCGGCTGTCTGCTCACCACCGAACGGCTGACCCGCCGCGGTGCCCGGCTGCGCCGAGGGCGCACCGTAAGACGAGCCACCGAACGGCTGCCCCGGCTGCTGGCCGCCGTAGTTCTGCGTGGCGCTCTCGTCCGGACGCGGCTGGGCCTGCTGCTGCGGCTGCGCGCCGTAGGGCGACTGCTGCTGCGGCTGGGCACCGTACTGCTGACCGTAGGGCGACTGCTGCTGCGGCTGCTGGCCGTAGGACGGCTGCCCCGGCTGCTGCCCGTAGGACGGCTGCTGGGCCTGCGGCACCGACGGCTGGCTCTGCTGACCGTAGGGCGACTGGGTGGGGTACTGACCACCGGTCGACGGCTGGCCGAACGCCTGCTGCTGCCCGTACTGCTGCGGCTGGCCCGGCTGACCGTAGCCACCCTGCTGGCCGTAACCCTGCTGCCCGTACTGACCGTACTGGCCCGGCTGCTGCTGCGGCTGAGCCGGTTTCGGCGCGGGCGCCTTGATGATGCCCAGGCCGAACAGCAGCGCCAGCACCAGCAGCACCGCGACGATGAACGACAGCGCGGTGATGACGTAGGAGCCCCACTGCAGCTCGGTGCCGTCGCCGGCCTTGATCAGCGACACCACGATGCCGACGAACCCGGCCACCGCGGCGGCCGCGGCCACACCACGCACATTCTGCTTGGGTAGCAACGACAGTCCGGCCAGCAGCGCGGCCAGCAGCACCAGCGTGGCGTTGGCCGAGCCGGTGGTCTCGAAGATGGAGGCGGTCTCGGTGGTCTTGAGCAGGGTGATGCCCACGAACGGCGCGAAACCGAGCAGGAACGTCACCACACCGAGTCCGGCCGCGGCCGCGGTCAGGAGGAAGGGCAGGCCCTTGGCCTCCGCGCCGTCGGCGGTCGATGGCGCAGCCGCGGCGGCTCCGGTGCTCGGGCCCTGGCTGGGCGCGGCGGGTGTCGCGGGTGCGTTGTACCCGGAGCCCCCGGTCGGGTATGACATGTCGTCGTCTCCTTGTCGAGTCGTGCGCATCGGTCGCGTCGAACTGACTGGTGGTGATCCGGTCTTGACGCTACTGCACGCGCTGTCCCGGGTCATCACCAACCGATCGGCCTGTGGACAAACCACGGCCTGTGGATGAATCGACGAAGGCCGCCTCCCGTAAACCTGGGAAGCGGCCTTCGTAGTGTGAGATCCGTCGGATCACGCGGAAGCGATCGACGCCTTCTCCAGGATCTCGCGGGCCAGCGCGGCGGTGGCGGACGGCGTCTTGCCGACCTTCACACCCGCGGCCTCGAGGGCCTCCTGCTTGGCCTGCGCGGTACCGCCACCACTGGAGACGATGGCGCCGGCGTGGCCCATGGTCTTGCCCTCGGGCGCGGTGAAACCGGCGACGTAGCCGACGACCGGCTTGGTCACGTTGGCCTTGATGTAGGCCGCGGCGCGCTCCTCGGCGTCACCACCGATCTCGCCGATCATGACGATGATCTTGGTCTCCGGGTCCTTCTCGAACGCCTCGATGGCGTCGATGTGGGTCGTGCCGATGACCGGGTCACCGCCGATGCCGATCGCGGTCGAGAAACCGAAATCGCGCAGCTCGTACATCATCTGGTAGGTCAGCGTGCCCGACTTCGACACCAGGCCGACCGGGCCCTTGCCGGTGATGTTGTTCGGGGTGATGCCGACCAGCGCCTCGCCCGGGGTGATGATGCCGGGGCAGTTCGGGCCGATGATGCGGGTCTTCTCGCCCTTCTCCACGTTGTAGGCCCACGCGTAGGCGGAGTCCTGCACCGGGATGCCCTCGGTGATGACCACGAGCAGCGGGATCTCCGCGTCGATGGCCTCGATGATGGCGTCCTTGGAGAAGGCGGGCGGCACGAACGCGATGGAGGTGTCGGCGCCGGTCTTCTCGATCGCCTCGGCGACCGAGCCGAACACGGGCAGCTCGATCTCGTTGCCGTCCTTGTCGGTGTGGGTGACCGTGGTGCCGGCCTTGCGCGCGTTCACGCCACCGACGATGTTGGTGCCCGCCTTCAGCATCAGCGCGGTGTGCTTGGTGCCCTCGCCGCCGGTGATGCCCTGGACGATGACCTTGTTGTCCTTGTTCAGGAAGATGGACATGTCAGTGTTCCTTACTTGGCGGTGAAGGCGAGTTCGGCGGCCTTGTCGGCGCCTTCGTCCATGGTCTGGGCCAGGGTCACCAGCGGGTGGTTGGCGTCGGCGAGGATCTTGCGGCCCTCCTCGACCTTGTTGCCGTCGAGACGGACGACCAGCGGCTTGGTGGCCGCGTCACCGAGCACCTCGAGGGCGCCCACGATGCCGTTGGCGACCGCGTCACACGCGGTGATGCCACCGAAGACATTGACGAACACGCTCTTGACCTGCGCGTCACCCAGGATGACGTCCAGGCCCGCGGCCATGACGGCCGCCGAGGCGCCGCCGCCGATGTCGAGGAAGTTGGCGGGCTTCACGCCGCCGTGGTTCTCACCGGCGTAGGCGACGACGTCCAGGGTCGACATGACCAGACCGGCGCCGTTGCCGATGATGCCGACCTCACCGTCGAGCTTGACGTAGTTGAGGTCGTTCTCCTTGGCCTTGAGCTCGAGCGGGTCGGTCGCGTCGACGTCGGCGAACTCGAGGTGGCCGGGCTGACGGAACTCGGCGTTCTCGTCCAGGGTGACCTTGCCGTCGAGGGCCAGGATCTCGTCGGACGGGGTGCGCACCAGCGGGTTGACCTCGACCAGGGTGGTGTCTTCCTTGGTGAAGACCTCCCACAGCTTCTGGATGGTCACGGCCGCGGCGTCGAGCACGTCGGCGGGCAGGTGGCCCTGCTCGGCGATCGAGCGGGCGAAGGCCAGGTCGACACCCTTGACGGCGTCGACGGGGACCTTGGCGAGGCGCTCGGGGGTCTTCTCCGCGACCTCTTCGATCTCCATGCCGCCCTCGACCGAACACATGGCCAGGTAGGTGCGGTTCGAGCGGTCGAGCAGGAAGGAGATGTAGTACTCCTCCGCGATGTCCTTGGCCTCGGCGACCAGGAGCTTCTTGACGATGTGGCCCTTGATGTCGAGGCCGAGGATGTTCTGCGCGTGGGTGAACGCGTCCTCCGGGGTGGCCGCGTACTTGACGCCACCCGCCTTACCACGGCCGCCCACCTTGACCTGCGCCTTGACCATCACCGGCTTGCCGATTTCCTCGGCGATCGCGCGCGCTTCTTCGGCCGTGTCGCAAACCCGGCCCTCGGACGAAGGCACTCCGTGCTTAACGAAGAGCTCCTTCGCCTGATATTCGAAGAGATCCATGTACTCACCGTCTCGTCTGCGTTGCTATGACAACGTCTTTGTTGGCGGCCCGACGTCGGTAGCGGGTCGGGTCGGACTCTAACCAGTCACATGGAGGGCCAATCGGCCACATTCATCCTAAGTGGCGCAGGTCACGACCCATAACGGGAGGTCCACAAAACCGCCGGTCAAGGCTACTGGCGAGTAGTTTTCGGGCGATTTGCGGCGGCGTGGCAGGTCGGGCCGGGTAAAGCCGGAACGGTCCGACATCTACTACGTTATGTCGTCGACAGACCTCACCCGAGGAGGTCGAAAACGGTGAGATATCGGGTTGCGTTACAGTGACGAATCTCACAGGTAGGTGTAGGTTTCCGACCAGCGCTTGCCACCCTGCAATCGCTTCGTTACCGTCAATGCGGTCGAAGTCACAACCAGGTCACGACAACCAGGTCACGACTGGCAGGTCAGGACTGAGGAGGACGACAAGCTTGAGGCACTTCAGCACTCGCTTGGCACAGCCGTCGGCGATTCGGCGCAGCCGATGAACCACCGCTCCACCTTCTCTCTCGACGGTCAGCAGCAGACCGGACATCGCTACCGGTACACCGACGAATACACCTCGCATCCGCGGGCCGGGCACGCCCCCGCCGCGCAGCCGGATACCGCGTGGCCGCGCACCGATTCCTGGCACACCCAGAACAACTGGTCCGGTGACGCCGCCTGGACCCCCGCCGACGACGAGTGGACCGCCGACGAGTCCGACTCCTACGACTCCGGCACCTACAGCAGCGCCACCTGGGAACCCGCCGCCTCCGACGGCGCCTACGCCGACCCGCCCGAGACCCACCGCGCCGAACGGCGTGGCGGCGCGCACCGCGTCCCCGCCCCGCCCACCGCGCTGAAGGGCCGCGCCGCGGTCATCGCCGTCGCCGCCGGTGCGGTCGTCGCCGCCGGTCAGGCCGCGATGGCCTCCCCCGAACAGCCCAACCACGGCGTCGACTACGAGGCCGCGGGCCAGATCCACGAGATCGCCGCGCAGTCGATGAACACCGCCGGTCTCGACGACCAGGGCAACGCGCCGCAGGTCCTCGACGCCACCGCCGTCGCCGACAAGAACGACTTCGGCGACATCCTCGCCAAGGGCGCGAAGTTCGCCGAGGACCTCGCCGCGCAGGAGTCCGCCAAGCTGCGCCCGCTGTTCGCCAAGTTCGCCGCGGGCAGCTACACCTCCGGCTTCGGCGCCCGCTGGGGCGTCCAGCATCTCGGCATCGACGTCGCCGGTCCGATCGGCACGCCGATCTACACCGTCGCCGACGGCACCGTCATCGAGGCGGGCCCGGCCTCCGGCTTCGGCATGTGGGTGCGGGTGCTGCACGACGACGGCACCATCACCATCTACGGCCACATCGACACCGCCACCGTCTCGGCGGGCGAGCGGGTGCTGGCCGGCGATCAGATCGCCACCATGGGCAACCGCGGCTTCTCCACCGGCCCGCACTGCCATTTCGAGGTGTGGCTCAACGGCACCGACAAGATCGACCCCGTGCCGTGGCTGGCCACCCGTGGCATCAGCCTGGGTTCCCAGCGCGACTGACGACGAGGTGACCAGCGGCACCCTTCCCAGTGCCGCCGGACCCGATTAGCGTTCCAGCCATGGCTGGTACGACGAAGTACACACAGTTCATCGCTCTCGCACCGGAATCGGTGTGGGCAGTGCTGGGGGATCTCGAGCGTTGGCCGGAGTGGAATCCGGGTGTGCGGTCGGTGCGGATGCGCGGGGCGACAGCCCTCGGAGCCACCGGTGACTACCTACCCAACGGGGAAGTCGCGGCGCGAGTCCACGGCCGGTTCGGAAAACCGTTCCGCGTCACCGTGTTCGAGCCCGCGCGGGAGCTGAGCATCGAGCAGCCCGAACCCGCGGGCACCATGCATCTCACCTGGCGCCTGGCCGAGCGTGACGGCGGCACCGAGCTCACCCAGGAACTGCGTTTCACCGGACCGTCGGCCGCCGCCGCGCGCACCGTGGTCCGGCCGTTCATCGAAACCGCCGCGCGCGTGAACTTCTCGCGACTGGCGCGGCTCGCGGGAGTGGTTCCCGCCGAGGACGCGCTCACCACCGTCATCGCCGGGGGCACCGGCGCACTGGGACTGCAGATCGCCGCCGACCTCACCTGCCGCGGTCAGCGCGTCACCCTGTTGACCCGCCGCCGTGATCCCGCGCTGCCGTTCCGGCAGACCGAATGGGACGGCCGGTCGGTCGGCGCGTGGTCCGCCGAGCTCCGTGAGCCCGGCCGCCTCGCGGTGATCAACCTCGCGGGCAAACTGGTCGACTGCCGCCCCACCGAACGCAATGTCGCCGAATTGCGTTCCAGCCGAGTCGATTCCACCACCGCACTCGTCGCCGCCGCCCGGCTGCGCGACACCCCTGTGGACTACTGGATCCAGGCCAGCACCACCGCGATCTGGTCGGACGCGGGCGAAACCCGATGCACCGAAAGCACTCCCCTGCCCGTCGGCCTGCCGCAGATGACCGGGGTCGCCCAGCCGTGGGAAGAGGCCTTCGACCCCGCGCGCGCCGACCACTGGACGATCCTGCGCACCTCCATCGTCCTGGACCCCGACGCCCCCGCCCTCAAGCGCCTCGGTCAGCTCACCAAGGCCGGGCTCGGCGGCCGCGTGGGCCCCGGCGACCAGTGGTTCAGCTGGATCCACATCGAGGACTGGCTGGCGCTGGTGCGCGCCGGTCTCGGTCTCGACCCCGAGGTCACCCTGCCCGACGGCATCCTCGTCGCCGCCACCGAGAACCCGGTCCGCAACACCGAACTCATGGCCACGCTGCGCCGCACCCTGCACCGGCCCCCGGCGCCGCCCACCCCGTCGGCCATGCTCACCGTCGGCGCCGTCGTCCTGCGCACCGACCCGGCCCTCGGCCTCACCGGCCGTCACGCCACCTCGGAAATCCTCCCGAAGACCGGCTTCACCTTCCGCTACCCCACCCTCGAGGAAGCCCTCACCGACCTGCTCCCCAGCTGAACCCCGGGTGAGAGGAAGTCGGGAGCCCGGCCATCGGGCTCCCGACACCGCTCACAATTTGACGATGGTCCGGCTGAACTGCGGGATCAGGCGGATCTTCCCGGCGGAACCGAAGTCGATGGTGACGGTCGCGACCGGGCCGACACCGTCGACGGCGACCACCCGGCCGAGGCCGTACTTGTCGTCACTGACCCGGTCGCCCACGGCGAGCACCAGACCGGTGTTGTTGCGCTTGACCGCGCCACCGGGGGCGGGCCTGCGCTCACCGCTGCCGCCGCGCACGCCCGGGCGCTGATCCCAGCCGTCGCCACGGGTCCAGTCCCGATCGAAACCGCTGTCCTCACCACGACGACGCCCGCGCTGCACCGGCGACACCACCGGTTCCAGCCTGCGCCAGTCCAGCAGGTGCTGCGGAATCTCCTGCAGGAAACGTGATTCCGGGTTCGACACCGGCTGCCCCCAGCCGGAGCGCACCACCGCGCGCGAGAGGTAGAGCCGCTGGCGGGCGCGGGTGATGCCGACGTAGGCGAGGCGGCGTTCCTCGGCCAGCTCGGCCGGATCGCCGAGGGCCCGCATGTGCGGGAACTGCCCGTCCTCCCAGCCGGTCACGAAGACCACCGGGAACTCCAGGCCCTTGGCGGTGTGCAGGGTCATCATGGTGACCACGCCGGTGCCCTCGTCGGGGATCTGGTCGGTGTCGGCCACCAGCGAGACCCGCTCCAGGAACGCGGCCAGCGAGCCCGGTTCCGGTTCGCCGTCGGCGGCCTCGGGCACCAGGCCCTCCTCGCGCGCGGCCTCGGCGTTGTTGAACGCCTCGGAGCTGAATTCCCTGGCCACGCTGACCAGTTCGTTCAGGTTGTCCAGCCGCGCGCCGTCCTGCGGATCGTCGGAGGCCTCCAGTTCGGCGCGATACCCGGTGCGGTCGAGCACCGCGTCCACCACATTGCCCACGTCGGGGTACTCGCTGTCGGCGCGCGCCCCCGCCGCGCGGATCTCCTCGAGCAGGTCGAGGAATCCGGCGATGGCGCGCTGCGCACGGGTGTTGAGCAGGGCCACCTTGCCCTCGGCGGCATCGCGCAGCGCGGCGGCGAAACCGATGTCGCGCTGTTCGGCGTGTACCGCCACGCAGGCCTCGGCCCGGTCACCGATGCCGCGACGCGGGGTGTTGAGGACGCGGCGCAGGCTCACCGCGTCGTCGGGGTTCTCCAGCACCCGCAGGTAGGCCACCACATCGCGGACCTCCTTGCGCTCGTAGAACCGCACCCCGCCGACCACCTTGTACGGCAGCCCCATCCGGATGAAGATCTCCTCCAGCGCCCTGGAGTTGTTGTTGGTGCGGTAGAACACCGCGACATCGCCATAGTTGGCGTCACCGGCGTCGACGAGCCGGTCGATCTCCTTGGCGACGAAGGCCGCCTCGTCGTGCTCGTTGTCGGCGACGTAGCCGGTGATCAGCTCGCCCTCACCGGAATCGGTCCACAGTCTCTTCTCGCGCCGGTTCTCGTTGCGCGCGATCACCGCGTTGGCGGCGGAGAGGATGTGCTGGGTCGAGCGGTAGTTCTGTTCCAGCAGAATGGTTTCCGCGTCGGGGAAATCGCGTTCGAATTCCTCGATATTGCGGATGGTCGCGCCGCGGAAGGCGTAGATCGACTGGTCGGCGTCACCCACCACACACAGCTCGCCCGGTTCGACGGCGTCCTCGCCCGCACCGTGCCCGACCAGCTCGCGCACCAGCACGTACTGGGCGTGGTTGGTGTCCTGGTACTCGTCGACCAACACGTGCCGGAACCGGCGCCGGTAGTACTCGGCCACCTGCGGGTGGTTCTGCAGCAGGGCGACCGTCTCGCCGATCAGGTCGTCGAAGTCCAGGGCATTGGCCGCGCGCAGCCGCTTCTGGTACTCGGCGTAGACGCGGGCGACCAGGGCGGGCAGTTCGGTGTCGTCGGCCTCGGCGTCGGCGGCGGCCTTCGCCGGGTCGATCAGCTCGTTCTTCAGGTTGGAAATGGCGGTCGCGAGCAGCCGCGCCGAATACTTCTTGGTGTCGATGTCGAAATCGCGGCTGATCATCGTGAGCAGCCTGCGCGAATCGTCGGCGTCGTAGATCGAGAAATTGGAATTCAGGCCGGGCAGCAGCGCGGCCTGCATCCGCAGAATGCGCACACAGCTGGAATGGAAGGTCGACACCCACATGCTGGCCGCGCGCGGACCCACCAGCCCGGCCACCCGCTCGCGCATCTCGGCGGCGGCCTTGTTGGTGAAGGTGATGGCCAGGATCTGCCCGGTCTGCACGCCGCGGGCGGCCAGCAGGTAGGCGATGCGGCGGGTGAGCACGGCGGTCTTGCCCGAGCCGGCGCCCGCCACGATCAGCAGCGGCGAACCCGCGTGCACCACGGCGGCGCGCTGCTGCGGATTGAGCCCGTCGAGCAGCCGCTCGGTCTCCTCGGCGCGACGCTGCTCGCGCTCCTTGCGGCGCTGCTCCTGCTCGGCGCTGTGCCGGGCCGCCGCCTCGGCCAGCCCGCCGCCGGACGCACCGCCCCCGCCAACGTCCCGATGCGGTAACGCGGCACCGCTCGACGCGGGTGCGGGTTCGCTGGGATCGGCGGCTGAGGCGTGGGGAGCGACCGTGATATCCATCGTCTGACCACGCTACCGGCGGGCACCGACACGTAGCGAACTGCCACCGGATAGGTGAACCTTCTCAGGTAATTCACAAACACAACTGTTTTGCATACCTACCGGCCCGTGGCAGACTGGGGCTCACGGTCTGGCCTGCGATCCGATATCGTGGTGAAGGGCCAGGCTGTTTGCGCACTTCCGGGGGGATCAGGTACCGCCCGTCGGGAAAGTTTCAGGGTGAAGGAACAGATCGGGTAACAGGGCGTCCCGTCCAACCGATCCAAGTTCTGACACGAGGAGATGAATGATGAGCACCCCTGCTACGACGACCGGGTCCGATTCGGCGCTGCCGCAGTCCGAGGCCGAGATCGAAAAGCTTCGCCTCGAGATCGACCAGCTCGACGCCACGATCCTCGCCGCCATCAAGCGACGCAGCGAGATCTCCCGGATCATCGGCCGCACCCGGATGGCCTCGGGCGGTCCGCGCCTGGTCCACAGCCGGGAGATGAAAGTGCTCGAACGCTTCAGTGAGCTGGGCCAGGAGGGCCACACCCTCGCCATGCTCCTGCTCCGCCTCGGTCGCGGCCGCCTCGGCCGCTAGACCCCCACACACCACGCGACGGGCCCTCGGCCCGCCGCCTCCGAAAAGGCCGCCCCGGGTGCAACACCATCCCCGGGGCGGTACTGATTTTCCGGGACTTCCTCAGGTCAGCGCGATGTATTTGGTGTCGAGGTATTCCTCGATGCCCTCGGTGCCGCCCTCGCGCCCGAACCCGGACTCCTTGACCCCACCGAACGGCGCCGCCGGATCGGAGATGACCCCGCGGTTCACCCCGACCATGCCGGTCTCCATCGCTTCGGCGATGCGCAGCGCCCGGTCCAGATCCCGCGTGTAGACGTAGCTGACCAGGCCGTATCGCGTGTCGTTGGCCGCCGCGACGCCTTCCTCCTCGGTGTCGAAGGCGACGATCGGGGCCACCGGCCCGAAGACCTCCTCGCGCAGGATGCGCGCCTGCGGCGGCACCTCGCCCAGGACGGTCGCCGGGTAGAACCAGCCGGGCCCGGCGGGGGTCTCGCCGCCGAGCAGCAGCTTGGCCCCGGCGCCGACGGCGTCGTCGACCAGTTCGCTGACGATCTCGCGCTGGTCCTCGCTGACCAGCGGTCCGAGCGTGGTCGACGGGTCGGCGCCGGGGCCGAGCACCACGCTGTCGGTCATCGCGGCCACCAGCTTCTCGGTGAACTCCGCGACCACCCCGCGCTGCACGTGGAAGCGGTTGGCCGCGGTGCACGCCTCGCCGCCGTTGCGCAGCTTGGCCAGCATCGCGCCCGCCACGGCAGCGTCGATGTCGGCGTCGTCGAACACCACGAACGGCGCGTTGCCGCCGAGCTCCATGGAGGTGCGCAGCAGCCGGTTCGCCGAGGCCTCGACGAGCTTCTTGCCGACTTCGGTGGACCCGGTGAAGGTGAGCTTGCGCAGGCGCGGATCGTCGATCAGCGGTCCGGTGACGGCACCGGAACGGCTCGTCGTGACCACCGACAGCACCCCGTCCGGCAGCCCAGCCTCACTGCACAGCTTCGCCAGCGCCAGCATGGTCAGCGGGGTGGCCGAGGCCGGCTTGACGACCATCGTGCAGCCCGCCGCCAGCGCGGGCCCGATCTTGCGCGTGCCCATGGCCAGCGGGAAGTTCCACGGCGTGATCGCCAGACACGGGCCCACCGGCTGCTTGTGCACCATGATCCGCCCGGTCCCCGAGGGCGCGTGCAGGTAGCGCCCGTGCACCCGCACCGCCTCCTCGCTGTTCCAGCGGAAGAACTCGGCGCCGTAGCGCACCTCGTTGCGGCTCTCGGCCAGCGCCTTGCCCATCTCGAGCGTCATCAGCAGCGCGAATTCCTCGGCCCGCGCGGTGAGCTGCTCGAAGACCCGGCGCAGGATCTCCCCGCGTTCGCGCGAGGGCGTCGCCGCCCAGGCCGGGCCCGCCGCGACGGCCGCGTCCAGGGCCCGCAGCGCGTCCTCGGGCGTGGCGTCGGCGACCTCGGTGAGCACCGACCCGTCGGCCGGATTGCGTACCGCGAAGGTCCCTCCCCCCGTGGCTTCGACCGGCCCGGAACCGATCCACAACCCCTTCGGCACGAATTCGAGTACGTCGCGTTCAGACACCATCCCGCCAGCCTAAGCCGGACACGAAGTCACATCCAGGAAACAACACCCACGCCGAATTCCCAGCCCACACCCGCGACCCCGAGGAGCGGCGGCGCGCAGCGCCGGGTCGCGGCCGGGCCGCCGGTCAGGCGCCGCGGCGTAGGCGACGAAGGAGCAAGCCGCGGTGCCTGACCGGCGGCCCTCCAGGGGCCGCGACCTCGAGCGCGCCAGCGCTCCGAAAACCCAGTACCCTCGCTTGCGTGAGCAGCGACATCACCGCGTCGGCGGCCTGGCAGGCACTGCACGACCATCACCGCAGCGTCGCGCCCGTGCACCTTCGACAGCTGTTCGCCGACGATCCGGCGCGCGGCCGTGCGTTGACCCTGCAGGTGGCGGATCTGCGCATCGACTACAGCAAGCACCGCGTGACCCGCGAAACCTTGCGCCTGCTGGTCGATCTCGCCGAGGCCGCGGGCGTGCCGCGGCGCCGCGACGAGATGTACTCCGGCGCGCACATCAACACCTCCGAGGACCGCGCGGTCGGCCACATCGCCCTGCGGCTGCCCGACGGCGACCAGTTGTGTATCGACGGCACCGACGCCGACGCCGCGGTGCACGAGGTGCTCGACCGGATGGGCGAGTTCGCCGATTCGGTGCGCTCGGGCAAGTGGGTCGGCGCCACCGGGGAGCGCATCCGCACCGTGGTCAACATCGGGATCGGCGGCTCGGATCTGGGCCCCGACATGGTGTATCGCGCGCTGCGCCACTACGCCGACGCCGAGATCGAGGCCCGGTTCGTCTCCAATGTCGACCCGGCCGACCTGGTCGCCAAGCTCGCCGGGCTCGACCCGGCCACCACGCTGTTCATCGTGGCCTCCAAGACCTTCTCGACCCTGGAGACGCTGACCAACGCCACCGCGGCCCGGCGCTGGCTGGTCGCCGCGCTCGGCGAGGACGCGGTGGCCAAGCATTTCGTCGCGGTCTCGACCAATGCCGAACGCGTCGCCGAGTTCGGGATCGATACCGCGCACATGTTCGGTTTCTGGGATTGGGTCGGCGGACGCTACTCCGTCGATTCCGCCATCGGTCTTTCGGTGATGGTGACCATCGGCAAGGAACAGTTCGCCGAGTTCCTGAGCGGAATGCACGCCGTGGACCGGCATTTCGCGACGGCACCACTCGCCGAGAACGGCCCGGTCCTGCTGGCCATGCTGGGTATCTGGTATTCGAATTTCTTCGGCGCGGAATCCCGTGTGGTACTGCCCTATTCGAACGACCTGGCGCGATTCCCGGCATATCTGCAGCAATTGACGATGGAGTCCAACGGTAAATCGGTGCGTGCCGACGGCACCCCGGTGACCTCCTCCACCGGCGAGATCTTCTGGGGCGAGCCGGGAACCAACGGCCAGCATGCCTTCTATCAACTCCTGCACCAGGGCACCCGGCTGATTCCCGCCGATTTCCTCGGCTTCGCCCGCTCCACCGACGACCTGCCCACCCGCGACGGCACCGGCAGCATGCAGGACATCCTGATGAGCAACCTGTTCGCCCAGACCAAGGTGCTCGCCTTCGGCAAGACCGCCGAGGAGATCGCCGCGGAGGGCACCGACCCGAAGCTGGTGCCGCACAAGGTGATGCCGGGCAACCGCCCCAGCACCACCATCCTGGCGCCGGAACTCACGCCCTCGACCGTGGGTCAGCTGATCGCGCTCTACGAGCACCAGGTGTTCGTCGAGGGCATCGTCTGGGGGATCGACAGTTTCGATCAGTGGGGTGTCGAGCTGGGCAAGCAGCAGGCGCTGGCGCTGGCCCCGCTGCTCAGCGAACCCGGCGAGCCCGCCTCCACCGGCGATTCCTCCACCGACGAGCTCATCGGCTGGTATCGGGCGCATCGCCGCTGACCGGGTGGTGCGCGCGGGCGGCCGCGGTGGCCTCCTCGATCCGGCCGGTGACGCTGGAGGTGATGATCGTGACGAAGGTGCCCAGCACCACCAGGTCGAACACCACCTGCACCATGGTCGCGATGCGCGCGACCTGCCCGACCGCGTGCACGTCGCCGTAGCCGATGGTGCCGAGAGTGGCCAGCGTGTAGTAGAGCGCGTCGGTGCGGGTCACCAGGCCGGTGAACTGGTCCGGGTCCTGTTCCTGTAGCCGGAAGTAGTACAGCGCGAACACCACACAGACGATGCACACCAGCAGCAGCACCCCGTCGACGCGGCCGCTCGCCTCCGAGGGCGAGCGCAGGAAGTGGTCGACCCGGCGCCAGACCAGCCATGCCAGCCCGACCACGCCGACCACGAAGGTGAGCACCCCGCCCACCCGGCCGGGCCAGGAGTCGAGCTCGAAGATCCAGCCCACCGGCACGCTGTAGTACAGCAGCAGCGCGCACAGCGCCGCCGCACCGTTACGCAGAATATGACCGGGCAGAGCGGCCATCCGAGGGCGCGTCATCGTTCCATGATTGCCCCGCACCGGCCGGTTTCCGGGGAGCCCGCGCCGGTCAGCCGAGCAGGTAGCCCGCGCCGGCGGCGGTCAGTACCCGGTCGGCCCGTGTCCTGCCACGGGCCACCAGATCGGCATTGCGCAGATCGCTGTCGGTCACCTTGCTCCTCGCCGCCCCCGGTGTGCGGCCGCCGAGCACGTGCCGGTCGACCAGCCGGGTGGTGATGACCTCGCGCGGCGCGTCGAGATACCAGCACGCGTCGAGCAGCTCGCGCACCCCCGACCAGCCCGGCGCCTCGTCCTCGGTGAGCAGCAGATAGTTCCCCTCGATCACCACGACCTGCTCGTCGCGCACGACCACCCCGCCCTCGGTGGGCTCGTCGATCGCCCGGTCGAACAGCGGCCACGCCACCGCCGTACCGACCGGCGTCTCCCGCAGCGCCCGCAGATCCGCGACGAACCCCGCCACATCGAACGTATCCGGCTCCCCCTTGCGCTCCAGCGCCCCTCGCTCCCGCAACACCGCGTTGCGCAGGTGGTACCCGTCCATCGGCGCCACCACCGCCGACTCCCCCAGCGCCGCGCACAACCGCTGCGCCAACGTCGATTTCCCCGCCCCCGGCGGCCCCGCGATCCCGAGCAACACCCGCCGCCCCGCCACCCCGGCCACCGGAACCCGCTGCGCCAGTTCCCCCACCGTCAGAACCTCACTCGCCGCCACCGCCCGAGCCTAGCCCCGCGAACCCGAGCAGTGACGACCCACAGAGCGCGAAAGGGGGTGTGGCGTCTACAACTCCACGAAGGCGCGTTCGATGATGGGGGTGGTGTTCGTGCCGACGGGGAGGGTGCCGAAGGCGATGCCCCAGTCGGCGCCGAGGCGGGTGGCGCAGAAGGCGTCGGCGACGGCGGGGTGGCCGTGGCGGACGAGTTGGGCGCCCTGCAGGACCAGGGCCATGAGTTCCACGACGCGGCGGGCGCGGTACTCGATGTCGGACAGGTCGGTGAGTTCCTTGCCGACGCGGTCGATGGCGTCGTCGAGGCGCGGGTCGGCGCCACGGGCCAGGCCGACCTCGGCGAAGTACGCCTCGACCGTCTCCGGCTGACGGCCCATGGCGCGCAACGCGTCCAGCGCCGCCACATTGCCCGAGCCCTCCCAGATCGACATCAGCGGCGCCTCGCGGTAGAGCCGCGGCATCCCCGATTCCTCGGCATAGCCGTTGCCGCCCAGGCATTCCAGCGCTTCGGCGGCGTGGGCGGGGGCACGCTTGCACACCCAGTACTTGGTGATGGCCAGCGCGATCCGGCGCAGCGCGGCCTCGGCCGGATCGCTGCCCGCGCGGTCGGTGGCACCGGCCAGGCGCATCATCACCGTGGTGGCCGCGTCGGATTCGATCACCAGGTCGGCCAGCACATTACGCATGGCGGGCTGGTCGATCAGCTTCGCGCCGAACGCCTTCCGGTGACGCGCGTGGTGCACGGCGGCCACGGCACCCATCCGCATCCCGGTGGCCGAGCCGATCACACAGTCGAGGCGGGTCATGTTGACCATCTCGATGATGGTCTTCACGCCGGCGCCCTCGGCGCCGACCAGCCAGCCGGTGGCGTTCTCGTACTCGATCTCGGAGGACGCGTTGGACTTGTTGCCCAGCTTGTCCTTGAGGCGCTGGATGCGGATCGGGTTGCGGGTTCCGTCGGGCAGCACGCGCGGCAGCAGGAAACACGACAGGCCGCCGGGCGCCTGGGCCAGGGTGAGGAACATGTCGGACATGGGCGCGGAGGTGAACCATTTGTGCCCGACCACGCGGTACGAGCCGTCGGGCCGCGGGGTGGCGGTGGTGGTGTTGGCCCGCACGTCGGAGCCGCCCTGCTTCTCCGTCATCGACATGCCCGCGATGAGCCCCGCCTTGGTGGACGGTTCGCGCAGCCCGAAATCGTAGGTGCGCGAACCGAGCAGCGGTTCGTAGCGCGCGGCGAGTTCGGGGTTGTGGCGCAGCGCGGGGACCACGGCGTAGGTCATCGAGATCGGGCACATGTGGCCCGCTTCGGCGGCGCCCCAGGTGTAGAACTTGGCCGCGCGGGCGGTGTGCGCGCCGGGGCGGTCGTCGAGCCAGGGCGAGCCGTGCAGCCCGTGCCGCACCGCGACATCCATCAGATCGTGCCAGTGCGGGTGGAATTCGACCTCGTCGACGCGATGACCCCACCGATCGTGGGTGTGCAGCACCGGCGGGTACTCGTTGGCGAGCCTGCCCCACTCCTGCGCGGCGACCGCGCCGGCGAGCACGCCGAGCTCACGCACCTCGGCCTCGGCCCAGCCCGCGCCCTCGCGGTGCAGGCCCTCGATCAGCGCGGGGTTGCGCGCGGCGTCGAAGGGGACGAGCGGGGGCACCTGATTGAACACTTCATGGGTCGACACGGCCGACTCTCCTTCGCCTACAACGATTCCGGCCGCGCGCCCAGTGCGCGCACGGCGAAAGCAACCAATTCGGGGATGACGGTTTCCGCGCGCGGCGCCTCGGCCAGCGGGCCGACCAGCACCTCGCCGATCGCACCGACCAGCGCGGCCGCGCTCAGATGCGAATCCTGTGGCGGCAGCTGCCCTTCGGCGACACCGAGGGTGATGGCGTTCTCGAACGCCGCGGTGAAGGCGCGGCGGAACTCCAGGCGCTGGGCGTCGACGGCGGGGTCGACCGGCTCGGCCAGCAGCACATAGGCCAGCTTCGGGTTCTTCAGCGCGCGCCCGGCGAAGGTCTCCACCGCCGCGCTCACCCGCGCCAGCACCTCGCCCTGGGCCACCGCGGCGCGCACCGCGTCGACCTCGCGGGCCACCACGGTCTCGAACACCGCGGCCACCAGCTCGGCCTTGTTCTCGAACTGCTTGTAGACGGTGCCGGTGGCGATGCCCGCCTCCGCGGCGACCGCCGCCATCGAGAGACCGGCGAACCCGTCGCGCGAGAGCACCCGGGTGGCGGCCTGCACGATCAGCGCGCGTTGCGCGTCGAGCCGGGCCTGGACGGCGGGGGTCCTGCGGTACACCATGGAAGAAGTGAACCACTGATTCACTGCTTCACGCAAGGGGTCGGCGGCACCCGGTGTCGTAGGGTCGATCCATGCGCCCCGACCAGGCCCGCCGCTGATGGACCGGCTCACCGTCGTCGACGAGATCTTCCTGCGCACCCACCGCGGCCTGGGCACCCCCATCGCCCTCCAGGGTCTCTGGCGCGTCCCCGACCCGATGGACCCCGCCCTCCTCCACGCCATCCACGACCAGCTGCGCACCGGTCCACTCGGCCGCCGCGTCGTCCGCCCCCGCGTCCCGGGCGCCCGCCGCGCCTGGCAACCGAACACCCGCGCCCACCCCCTCGACCTGCACGCCATCCCGGCCGATACCCCGCTCGCCGAGGACGCGATCCTGCCCTGGGCCGACACCCTCGGCACCGGCCTGGACCCCGGGTACGGCCCCGGCTGGCGCCTCTCGGCCGCAGCCCTCCGAGACGGCGGCACCGTCGTGGCCCTGACCTGCTCGCACGCCCTCGCCGACGCCCGCGGCCTCATCCACGCCGTCGCCACCGCCCTCGCCCACCTCGCCGCGAACGGCGACTCTCCCCGGACCCACCTCGACGCGAACGGCGGCTCGCCCCGCGACGCCTCCGCCCGGACCGGCCGCGATCTCGGCCCGAACCCCGCGATCACACCGGCGCCCCGGCCCGCGTCGCCCGGACCGGCAGACCGGCCCGTGGGCGCACCGCGCGGTCGGACCCGCTCCGACTGGGCCGATGCCTGGTCGCAGTGGTCGACGATCCTCACCGGCACCGCCCGCGCCCTGCGCCGCGGCATCCCCACCCCACCCGCGACCACCACCCCCGGCCGCACACCGGGCCGGACAGTCCACAGCACCCTGCTCACCTTCGACGCGACCGCATGGGACACCGCCGCCGCCGACACCGACGGCACACCGAACAGCCTGTTCATCCATCTCGTCGCGAACATCCTGTGGGAGAACGGTTTCCCGCAGCGGGTGATCAGCGCCAGCCTCCCGGTCGACACCCGCGACGAACCCCGCGTCGACAACGACCTCGCCGTCACCGAGATCGATATCGTCCGCGCCGACACCCCGGCGACCCTCCGGGACAAGGCCCGCACCTCCTATCAGCGCCGGATGACCAGCCCCGCCGGACTCCCCGAGGAGATCCTCCAGGTGATCCCCGACCGCTGGGCCTACGCCCTGAGCAAGGGCGCGGGCGAACGAGACATCCTGTGCTCCAATATCGGAACCCTGCCCGACACCCTGCGCACCGTGGGCCCTCACCACTGCGACCGCGTCGCCGCCCGCGCCGTCCACCCCGGCCTCCGCGACTTTCCCCGCACCCAGCTCTCCGGCTACCTCTCCCGCCTCGGCGACACCTACACTCTCGCCCTGGTCAGCCTCTCCCCCCACGGCGAAACCCTCGACGCCGCGATCACTCGCGCCTGCCGGTCGACCGGCTTGGTCCCCCGCCCGTGGTGATTCACCGGAGCAGATCAGCCGATGCGCATCGGCCATGACGCCACCGGGCGATCGGCGAGCCGAAACGTCAGCCCGCCGTCATCCCGGTGAGCAGCGCACGCAATCCCCAGACGAACTGATCCACCGAGTTCCAGGCCGCGATCTCGTCCAGATGCGCGGCGGTGCGCGGCCAGCGCCGCGAGTCCAGTCCGGACAGGGTGGCCCGCCGCTGCGCGATCCGCTCGGATTCCGGTGCGAGCGGCGGCTTTCCGTCGGTGGTCGCGACTTCCAGGGCCACCGCGCCGAGCACCTGCACGATCACCGCGTACACCCCGTGCGCCCGCGTCGTCAGCGGCAGCCCGCCCCGGGCGAGGCAGCCGAACAGCGCCTCACCGACATCCAGCGCCGCCGGTCCGTCCATCGGCCCCGACATCATCAGCGAGGCCACCGCGGGATGGTCGAGCAGCTGGTCGCGCAGGCCGAGGGCGAACTGGATGACCGCGGCGGTCCACTCGACGCCCGCGTCACCGAGCGGGCCGAGCGGCACCGCCGCGAGGACCCGGTCGATCACCGCCCGCTCGAGCGCGTCGCGGCTGGCGACATAGGTGTAGACCGCGTTCGGGTTGACGCCGAGCCGCCCGGCCACCGCGCGGATGGACAGCGCCCGGGGCCCGCCCTCGTCCAGCAGCGCCAGCGCGGTGTCGACGACCTGTTCCTCGGTGAACGAGCGCCGCGTCGGCCGCGCCTGCCTCGCCTCCGTCATGCGACGGACTGTACTGATCCGCGCTCACGGCACACCCGCGTTCGGTGTCCCGCGTGTCGCCGGGCGGTCACGGGGTGATGCCGAGCCGGGTCGCCAGCCACGGGAGCTGGTCGCGCAGGCCCCGCGCCCAGACCCCGAAACTGTGCCCGCCGGGCACGAGTTCGAGGTGCACGTCCATCCCGGCGGCCTTCGCGGCCTCGTACATGCGCTCGACCTGCGGGCGGTAGATGTCGTCGTCGGCGCCGACCACGAACGCACCGGCGGAATCCGGGTAGGTGCGCGTGTGCAGCAGATCGAGAGGGTTGACCCGCACGAACGCCTCGGCGTCACCACCGAAGGCCGCGTCGACCGTGCGCTGTCGGGTGCCGAGGGTCGGCTCGTCCTGGCCGGAGAAATCGAGGAAGGTCGGGTACACCTGCGGGAAGTTGGTCGCCAGTTGCAGGGCGCAGGTGCCGCCGTAGGACAGGCCGCCGACCGCCCAGGCGCGCGGATCGGGATCGATCTGGAGGGTGTCGCGCGTCCAGGCGGGCACGTCGACGGCCAGGTATGTGGCGGCGTTGCCGAGCCGGGAGTCCAGGCACAGCGGGTCGGCGAGCTGACCGCCGGTGCCGTCGGCGACGACCACCACCGGCGCGAGCCCGCCGTGCGCGCGGGCGAACGCGTCCATGGTGCGCACCAGCTGCCCGCCGACGATCCAGTCCTCGGGCGCGCCCGGCTCCCCGGCGAGCAGCACCAGCACCGGCAGCAGCGGGCGCGGGTCGGCGAAATAGGCCGGTGGAAGGTAGATCTCGGCCTCGCGGGCACCGAAGCCGGACGCGGTCGGCGGGATGGCCGCGGTGAAGACCCGGCCGCTGTCGGGCAGCCCGGCGGGCGCCGTCCACACCGAGGTCAGCGGTCGGCCGGAGACCACCCGCGCGGCCCTGGTCAACTCGCTCGCGTCGATCCGCGTCACCTCGTCGGCCCCGAACACCGAACCCACCGTCGGATACGACTCGTACTCCAGGTTGACCCGCACCCCGACCGCCACCAGCACCAGCGCGGCGGCGAGCACCGTCACCAGCGCGGTGACGACCGTGCGGCGCACCATGATCCGGGGCACCACGAACAGCACCGCGGCGATCGCGATCCCGATCAGCACATACACCGACACCGCGATCGGGTCCGGGAACGGCCGCCACAGTTCCTCGACGATCAGATACAGCGCGGCCGTGAGTACCGCCGCGGCGAGCAGCACGATCGGCACCGCGACGGTCACATACCGGCGCGACCGGGGGAACAGCAGCCACATCCCGGCAAACACGCCGAGAACGGTCGACGTCACCGGAAGCCACCCGGTGAGCAATGACAGATCGGTGAATTTCGCCATCGCTGACCTCCACTGATGCCCGATCGCTCTCGATGGACGTACCGTACACAGACGACTTCACCGCGCCCGTGCGGCGCACTCGCAGCAAAGGGTGGATCGATGGACGAGAACGCGACCGCCGCCGACCAGCCCTCGCCACGCCCGCTCGCCACCGTCGGCGCGGTGCTGCGCCGGGCGCCGTTCACCACCGGCTTCCTGGTGCTGGTCGCGGTGCTGGGCCTGGTGAGCGGCGGCCTCTGGCATCGGCTCGACGCGCGCTCCTGGTACGCCGACATCGCCTACGGCTGGCTCCCGCTGGAGGAGGGCAAGTGGTGGACGCCGGTCTCGGGCTGGTCCTTCGGCCTGACACCGCTGCAATACCTGATGATGGCGGTGTTCTTCGCGGCGGCGGTCGGCTGGACCGAAACGCGGCTGGGGACCGCGCGCACCGCGCTGGTCTGCCTGACCGGTCAGCTGATCGGTGTCCTCGGCGCCGCGGTGACCGTCGGGCTGCTCGCCCACACCCATCTGGCCTGGGCCGACCGGCTGGCCGAGGTGCGCGATGTCGGCTTCACCACGGCGGCGATCGCGGCGCTGGCCGCGGTCTCGGCGAGCCTGCGCTCGCCGTGGCGGTTGCGGTTGCGGGCCGCGCTGGTGGCCTATGTGGCGATCACCTTCCTGTTCGAGTCGACCTTCGCCGATCTGATGCACCTGATCGCGATGTTGGCCTGGCTGCCGCTGGGTGAGAAGTTCTTCAGCCGCACCGAGCACGGTTTCTGGCCGCGGACCCGCCGCGAGGTGCGGATGCTCGCCTTCGTCGGGCTGCTGGTGATCGCCGCGGTCTCGGTGACGGTGTATTTCTTCCCCAGCGAGACGCTGCTCGGCCCCACCGACGACGAACGCGGCTCCGGCTGGAGCACGCTGCTCACGGTCGCGGTGATCGCGGTCGTGGCCGATCAGCTGCGCAAGGGCCACCGCTGGGCCTGGTGGGTCACCGTCGGCTACGGCACCCTGCACGTGGTGCTCACGCTGGTCCTGCTCGGCGTGGCCATGGGCGTGGACTACGCCACCACCGGCGCGGTCACCGTCGGCACCGCGCTGCTGTGGGCGGGCGAACTGGCCCTGCTCTACGGCGGCCGCGGGGCGTTCCGGGTGCCCGCCCGGCGCAAGATCACCGAGGGCGCCTTCTCCGGCATCGACCCCGGCACCGCGGTGCGCGAACTGCTCGCCCGCTACGGCGGCGGCACCATGTCCTGGATGACCACCTGGCCGGAGAACAAGTACTGGTTCGCCGACGACGGCGAACGCTGCGTCGCCTACCAGCGCCACGCCGGCACGGTCATCGCGCTCACCGACCCGATCGGCCCGCCCGAACTGCTGCCCGACACCCTGGCCCGCTTCACCGACCGGTGCGAGTCCGACGGCCTGGTGCCGTGCCTGTTCTCCACCACCGGCGCGGTGGCCGAGCTGGCGGGCGAACTCGGCTGGCGCAGTACACAGATCGCCGAGGACACCCTCGTGGACCTGCCGCGGCTCGAGTTCAAAGGCAAAGCGTGGCAGGACATCCGCTCGGCCATCAACAAGGCGACCAAGGAGGGCATCACCTTCCGCCTGGTCCATCTCGCCGAGGAGCCCTTCGCCGTCCTCGCCCAGGTGCGCGCGATCTCCGAGGAGTGGGTCGGCGAGAAAGGGCTGCCGGAAATGGGTTTCACGCTCGGCGGCGTCGAGGAAGCACTCGATCCGGCGGTCCGGGTGGGCCTGGCCATCGATGCCGAGGGCAGCGTGCACGGGGTGACCTCGTGGCTGCCCGTCCACGCGGCGGGTGGTGAGATCCGCGGCTGGACCCTGGACGTGATGCGCAGGCGGCCCGGCGGCTTCCGCCCGGTGATCGAGTTCCTGATCGCCTCGGCCGCCCAGACCTTCAAAGAGGAAGGCGCCGAGATCATCTCGCTCTCGGGCGCACCGCTGGCCCGCAGCGCCACGAACGGCGACGCCGAACCCATCGACCGTCTGCTCGAAGGGCTCGGCGCCGCCATGGAGCCGTACTACGGTTTCCGGTCGCTGCACGCGTTCAAGGCCAAGTTCCAGCCGCGCCACGAACCGGTCTACCTGTGCTATCGCGACGAGGCCGACCTGCCGCGCATCGGGATCGCGCTCACCCGGGCGTACTTGCCGGAGGCGTCGGCCAAGGACCTGATGGCGCTCGGCTCGCGCTGAGCGCCACGCGCTCTCACCGAACCGACACCGCGTGCGCGGCCTCGCCGAGCGGCGCTCGACCGTCGACTCGCGCCGTGACCTCGGCGGGCACCGCGACACCCGGTTCCAGGTTCGCCGCGGGCACGGCTTCGCCCCAGACCTGGTGCAGTGGAACGACTCCCGCCCACACCCCACCCGTGGCGATGTCCTCCGCGTCGTCGTTGGGCCCGCCGACGCGCACCTTCACCGACGCCTCGGTGAGGTCGAGCGCGAGCACCATCGTCGCCGCCATCTCCTTGCGATTCGGCGGCCGCACCCGATCCCACGACCCCGGCGCGGCGTGTTCCACGATCGCCCGCAGCGCCCGGACCCGCTCGTCCTCGTCGGTCACCAGCATCGCCCGACCGCGGATCACCGCCGACCGGTAGTTCATCGAGAAGTGCATGGCCGAGCGCGCGTACACCACCCCGTCGACATGGGTCACCGCCACCGAGATCTCGGTGCCGCTCGCCGCGCGCAGATTGCCCGCGCCGGTGGACCCGTGCAGGTACAGCGTGTCGCCGACCCGGCCGTAAGCGGTCGGCAGCACCACCGGCGAGCCACCGAGCAGCACCCCGAGATGGCAGACCAGTCCCGCGTCGAGCACCGCGTCCAGGGCGGCCCGGTCCGTGACGCCGCGTTCCTTCGAGCGGGTCAGGGTACTGCGCGGGGTCGGCGAGAGGGCGGGGCGAAGATCGTCGTGCGTGGTCATAGGATGAGCTTCGCCGACGAAGTGGACCGCGTGTAGATCCAATTCGCGAGAATTCCGACAGGCCAATTCGAGGTGGACGATGCTCGACGAACTCCCCATCCCGCTGGACCGCACCGCGGCCGAACCCCTGTCGGTGCAGGTCGCCGACGCCCTGCGCGCCGCCGCGACCGGCGGCATGTTGCGCGTGCACGACCGGCTGCCGTCCTCGCGGGCGCTGGCCGCGCAGCTCGGCGTCAGCCGGGCCGTGGTCGCCGCCGCCTACGACCAGCTGCACGCCGAGGGCTGGCTCACCGGGCGGCGCGGCTCGGGCACCTACCTCAGCACCGCGCCCGCCGCCGCGCCGCCCGGCGCCGATCCGGCCGAGCACGCCGCCCCCGAGTCCGGCCTGCTCGACCTCGGCCCCGGCGCGCCCTGTCTCGAGGCCCTGGACCCGGCGGCCTGGCGCCGGGCCTGGCGCGCCGCCGGTGACGCTCCCGACGAACCCCGCAAGGACCGCGCGGGCGAACCGGCGTTCCGGACCGCCGTCGCCGAACACCTGCTGCGGCATCGCGGCCTGGCCGCGGGCACCACCTCGGTGGTGCTGGCCACGGCCGGAACCAGCGCGGCGGTGGGTGAGCTCGCCACCGCCCTGCTGCGACCGGGTGACCGGGTGGCCATGGAGGACCCCGGCTACCAGCGCGCGGTCGGGGCGTTGCGGGCCGCGGGAATCGAGGTCGTCGCGGTGCCCGTCGACGGTGACGGCCTGCGCGTCGACCGGATTCCCGACGGCGTCCGTGCCGTGTATTGCACACCGGCACACCAGTTCCCACTCGGCGCCAGGATGCCCGCGGCACGCCGTGTCGAGCTCATCGAATTCGCCAGGGCGGCCGGCATCTTCGTCATCGAGGACGACTACGACGGCGAATTGCGTTACGACACCGCCCCGCTCCCGCTGCTGGCGGCGATGGCGCCGGACGTGGTGGTGCATCTCGGCACCACCAGCAAGATCGTCGCCACCACGCTCGGTGTGGGCTGGCTGGTCGCCCGCCCCGAGATCACCGAGGCGGTGCTGGCCCACCGCACGCGCACCGGCACCGCACCGAGCCCGGCGGGTCAGCGGGTGCTCAGCGCCTTCGCCCGGCACGGCGACCTCGCCCGGCACCTGCGCAGGCTGCGCCGCGTGGTCCCGCCACGACGGGCTCTCGTCGTCGACGCGCTCACCCGCCACGCGCTGCCGGTGGTCGGCGACGACGCGGGCTCGCACCTGGTGGTCGAACTCGCCGACGCCACCGCCGAACGACGCGCCGTCGAATACGCCCGCGCGCGCGGCGTGCTGCTCGACGGCCTCGCCCGCCACCATCTCGCCGCCGAGCACCGCTTCGGCGTCGCCCTCGGCTACACCGCGCTGCGCGCCGACGACCTGGCACAGGCCGTGCCGATCGCCGCCGACTGCCTCGCCGCGGCGCAGCGCGCCGACCCGGCGCGGTCGTAGCATGGACGCCAGACCCCGCGCGGGTCACTGTTCGCCCGTACTACCCCTCCGAGCATCGAAGTGGTGAGCACATGACCGAACAAGACATCCTGGCGCGCATCAAGCAGCTGGTCGACGACGAGCACGACCTGCGGTCCAAGGTCGCCGCCGGCGCGATCGACCCGGTCGCCGAACGTCAGCAGCTCGCCCAGCTCGAGGTGATGCTGGACCAGGCCTGGGACCTGCTGCGTCAGCGGCGCGCCCGGGTCGACGCCGCCGAATCCCCCGACGACACCGCGGTGCGTCCGGCCGGTGAGGTCGAGGGCTATCTGCAGTGACCGACGCCGACTACGACGTCATCGTCCTGGGCGCCGGACCGGCCGGTGAGAACGCCGCCGCCTACGCCATCGCGGGCAGCGACCGCACCGCCGCGCTGATCGAGCACCAGCTCTTCGGCGGCGAATGCAGCTATTGGGCGTGTATGCCCAGCAAGGCCCTGCTGCGGCCGGGCGCGGTGCTGCGGCTGGCTCAGGAGATGCCCGGGGTCACCGCCGGCGGCCCGCAGGTCGCCGACGTGCTGGCCCGCCGCGATTCCTTCGTCCACGACTACGACGACGAATCCCAGGTCGACTGGGCGAAATCGGCCCGGATCGAGCCGATCCGCGGCACCGGCAGGCTGGCCGGTGAGCGCACGGTCGAAGTCGTCACCGCCGAGGGCACGCACGTGCTGCGTGCCCGCCACGCCGTGGTGGTGGCCACCGGAACCACCGCGCTGATCCCCGACATCGCCGGCCTGCGCGAGGCCCTGCCGTGGACCTCCCGCGACGCCACCGCGATGGCCGTCGTCCCGCGCCGGGTCGCCGTCATCGGCGGCGGCGTGGTGGCCTGCGAGGCCGCCACCTGGATGGCCGAACTGGGTGCCCAGGAGGTGACCCTGCTGGTGCGCGGTGACCGGCTGCTGCCGCGCGCCGAACCGTTCGCCTCGGAACTGATCCTGCGCGGGCTGCGCGACACGGGTGTGGTGACGGTGCGCCTGCACACCGAACCGCATCTGGTCTCGCGCCGCGACCCGGTCGACACCGGGGTGGGCCGGATCCACGGCGGCCCGGTCACCGTGGTCCTCGACGACGGCGAACTCGAGGTCGACGAACTCGTCGTCGCCACCGGCCGCGCCCCCGCCACCGACGGTCTCGGGCTCGACACCGTCGGCCTGCGGCCCGGCTACGTCGAGGTCGACGACCACCTGACCGCGCGCGGTGTCCCCGGCGACTGGCTCTACGCCGTCGGCGACGTGAATCATCGTGCGGCCCTGACCCATATGGGCAAATACCAGGCCAGGGTGTGCGGTGACGTGATCGCCGCCCGCGCCGAGGGCAAGCCCCTGGACAGCCCCCGCTACACCGCGAGCGCCGACCATCAGCAGGTCCCGCAGGTCGTCTACACCGCGCCCGAACTCGCCTCGGTCGGCCTGACCGAACACGAGGCACGCACCGGCGGCCACACCGTGGACACCGTCGAACTGGATATCGAGGTGGCGGGCACCGCCCTGGCCCGCGACGACTTCCGGGGCCGGGCCAAACTCGTCGTCGACACCGCCGAGGACCGGCTGCTCGGTGCCACTTTCGTCGGCCCCGAGATGGGCGAGCAGCTGCACGCGGCCACCATCGCGATCCTGGGCCGGGTCCCGATGGAGACGCTGTGGCACGCGGTGCCCGCCTATCCGACGGTCAGCGAGTTCTGGCTGCGGCTGCTGGAGGCGTGGCGGCAGCGCTGAGCGCTATTTGAGCAGCCGGGACATCCGCCGGTCGGCGAGTATCTTGCCGCCGGTCTGGCAGGTGGGGCAGTACTGGAAGGACCGCTCCGCGTAGGACACCTCGCGCACGATGTCGCCGCACACCGGGCACTTCTCGCCGGTGCGCGCGTGCACCCGCATCCCGGAGCGTTTCTCGCCCTTCAACCGGGCCGCGTCCTGCCCGGTCGAGCGCCGCACCGCGTCGAGCAGCACCTCACGCATGGCGGTGTAGAGCTGCGAAACCTTCTCCGCTGTAAGGGTTTTGGTATTGGCGAACGGGGAGAGCTTGGCGGTGTGCAGGATCTCGTCGGAGTAGGCGTTACCGATGCCCGCGAGCAGGGTCTGGTCGACCAGTGCGGTCTTGAGCCGCTGCGAGGTGCTCGCCAGCAGGGCGGCGAACTCGTCCTCGGTGACGGCCAGCGCGTCCGGGCCGAGCCGCGCGATCCCGGGCACCAGCAGCGGGTCCTCGACGACGTACACAGCCAGCCGCTTCTTGGTTCCGGCTTCGGTCAGATCGATGGCGGGCGTCGCGCCCTCGGGCGTGAAGAAATGCACCCGCAGCGCCAGCGGCGATTTACCGCCCGGCTTGGGTGGCAGCGGATTCGGCTCGTCCACCCACCGCAGCCAGCCCCCGCGCGACAGGTGCGTGATCAGCCACAGGCCACCGCAGTCCATCCCGAGGAACTTGCCCCACCGCCCGGCCCCGGTCACATCACGCCCCGACAGCGCGGTCACCGGCGGATCGAAGGTCTTCACCGCGCTCAACGCGGCCACGTCCACCCGGCCGACCACCGCGCCCACGGCATGGTCGCGCAGGAACTGCGCTAACGCCTCTACTTCGGGGAGCTCGGGCACGGACGCCAGTTTAGCGAGCTACGACTCCGCGTGACGGACCTCGGCGGCGCGCAGCAGATAGATGTCCATGATCCAGCCCTTGGCCGCCCGTAGCTCCGCGCGCCGGGTGACGATCTCCTTCTCGACCTCGCGCAGCGGCCCCTCGATCAGGGTCTCGTCCGGCATGCCCAGGTAGGCGCCCCACCAGATGCGCACATCGTCGCCGGGAACCTCGGTGAACGAGCAGTCACCGTCGAGCATCACCACCGTCGACCCCTCGCCCAGCCCCTCCTCGCGCAGCCGCCGCCCGGTGGTGACATGTACCGGCTCACCGATGCGGTGCAGCACCATCCGGTGCCGGGCGGCCAGCGCGGCCACGCTGGTCACACCCGGGATCACCTCGTAGTCGAAGGCGCTGCGCCCGCGCGCCAGCACGTGCTCGACCATCCGCAGGGTGCTGTCGTAGAGCGCCGGGTCACCCCACACCAGGATCGCGCCGGTGCCCTCGACCTGGTCGAAGGCCGCTTCGAGCAGTTCGGCGCGCCGCTCGTGCCAGTCACGCACCACCTCGGTGTAGTCCGCGGGCGCGCGGTCACGCGGCGGATCGGCGATCTCGATGACGCGCGCGGGCCCCTCGACGTGCTCGGCCAGGATCGCGGTCCGCACCTCGACCAGTTCCCGCTTCTGGTCCCCCTTACCGATCACGAAGAACGCCTCGGCCCGCCGCATGGCCTTGACCGCCTGCATCGTCACCTGGTCGGGGTCCCCCGCGCCGATGCCGATCACGTAGAGCTTGCGCATACGCGAAGAGCTTGCCAGGTGCCCGGGCACGTAGACTCGGCAGCCGTGGCCACCCCTGATACGCAGTACGAGGATCTGCTCCGGCACGTGCTCGCGGACGGCACCCCCAAAGCCGATCGCACCGGCACCGGTACCCGCAGCATCTTCGGGCATCAGCTGCGCTACGACCTGTCCACGAGCTTCCCGCTGATCACCACCAAGCGGGTGCACATGAAGTCCATCGCCTACGAACTGCTGTGGTTCCTGCGCGGTGATTCCAATGTGTCCTGGCTGCGGGAACACGGGGTGAGCATCTGGGACGAATGGGCCGACGCCGACGGCGAGCTGGGCCCGGTCTACGGCGTGCAGTGGCGGTCCTGGCCCACCCCCGACGGCACCCACATCGACCAGATCTCCCAGGTCCTGCACACCCTGCGCACCGATCCCGATTCGCGCCGGATGATCGTCTCGGCCTGGAACGTCGCCGATCTGGACAAGATGGCGCTGGCCCCCTGCCACGCGTTCTTCCAGTTCTACGTGGCCGACGGCAAGCTGTCGTGCCAGCTCTACCAGCGCAGCGCCGACCTGTTCCTGGGCGTGCCGTTCAATATCGCCAGCTACGCGCTGCTCACCCTGATGGTGGCCCAGCAGACCGAGCTCGAGCCCGGTGAGTTCATCTGGTCCGGCGGTGACGTGCACATCTACGACAACCACGTCGACCAAGTGCGCGAACAGCTCACCCGCGAGCCGTACCCGTTCCCCCAGCTGCACCTGCGCCCGGCGACGAGCCTGTTCGACTACACCTACGACGACATCGAACTGTCCGACTACCGCCACCACCCGCCGATCAAGGCCCCGGTGGCGGTGTGAGCCGTTTCATCGGGCTCATCTGGGCCCAGGCGAACAACGGCGTCATCGGCGTCGACAACACCATCCCGTGGCGCGTCCCCGAGGACATGGCCGCCTTCAAGAACACCACCCTGGGCCATCCCGTGATCATGGGCCGCCGCACCTGGGACTCGCTACCCCCCGCGTTCCGCCCGTTGACCGGCCGCCGCAACATCGTGGTGACCCGCCAGGACGACTGGTCCGCCGAGGGCGCCGAGGGCGCGTCCTCCGTCGAAGACGCCCTGGCCTTGACCGCCGACACCGACACCTGGGTGGCAGGCGGCGGCGAGATCTACCGCGCCGCACTCCCGTTCGCGACCCGCCTCCAGGTCACCGAGATCGACACCACCGTCCCCGGCGACGCCTTCGCCCCCGCCATCGCCCCCGAATGGCACGCCGACGACACCCCCTGGCAGGTCTCGAAAACCGGTCTGCGGTATCGCATTCGTCACTACACCCGCGGCTGACAACTTCCGGCTAACGGTCCGGGCAAAACGCTCGAGTGGGTGCGGGGTGTCGGGCATACTCCTCGATACCAGCCCGCGAGAAGCCTGCGAAAGGCGCTTTGCCATGGACAAGAAATCGCTGACCGCGGTGGCCCGCCAGCAGTTGAAGCTGGCCGCCACCTCGACGAGTGGCCGGAGCTCACAGACCGTCATCGGCGGCCACACCCACGCCCTGCGCCAGACCGTTGTAGCCCTCACCGAGGGCCAGAGTCTGGCCGAGCACGACAATGCGGGCGATGTCACGATCCAGGTTCTCTCCGGCACTCTGGTGCTCATCGCGGGCACCGACGAATGGAAGGGCTCGGCGGGCGATCTGCTGGTCGTGCCGCGTGCCCGCCACAGCGTCAAGGCCATCGACAACGTGGCGTTCCTGCTGACCGTCGCCAAGTAGCGGGCCCGGAATCGGCTGACACACCCGGGCACTGACCGGAGGTGTCGGTAGCGGCCCGTACGCTGGACGCCATGGGTGAGCCACAACCGGTCCTCGATCCACTCTCGCCTGCCGCGATCTTCCTCGTCGCCACCATCGACGAGGGCGGCGAAGCCACCGTGCGCGAGCTGCTGTCGGATATCTCCGGTTTGCGCCGTTCGGTCGGTTTCCGCGTGCCCGGCGAGGGATTGTCCTGCATCACCTCGATCGGCTCGGCGGCCTGGGACCGCCTGTTCACCGGCCCCAAACCCGTTGAGCTACACGAGTTCCCCGGCTACAACGGCCCGATCCACAGCGCCCCCGCCACCCCCGGCGACCTGCTGTTCCACATCAAGGCCGAAACCCAGGGCGCCTGTTTCGAACTCGCCATGGTGATCGGCGCGCGCCTGCAGGGCGCGGCCACGATCGTCGACGAGACCGTCGGCTTCCGCTACTTCGAGCAGCGCGACCTGCTCGGCTTCGTCGACGGCACCGAGAACCCCGAGGGCGGCGCGGCGTACTCCGCCGCGCTCATCGGCTCCGAGGACCCGGCCTTCACCGGCGGCAGCTACGTGATCGTGCAGAAGTACACCCACCCCCTCGACCAGTGGAACGCGCTGAGCATCGAGGAGCAGGAGCGGGTGATCGGGCGCACCAAGCTCGGCGACTACGAACTGCCCGACGACGTCAAACCCCCGAACTCGCACGTCGCGGTGAACACCCTGGTCGACCCCGACGGCACCGAACGCCAGATCCTGCGCGCGAACATGCCCTTCGGCACCATCGGCAGCGGCGAGTTCGGCACCTACTACATCGCCTACGCGGCCACCCCGAGCGTCACCGAGCGCATGCTCGAGCGGATGTTCCTCGGCACCGAGGACGCGGCCTACGACCGCATCCTCGACTTCTCCTTCGCCGTCACCGGCACCCTGTTCTTCACCCCCACCGTCGATTTCCTCGACGAACTGCCCGACGCACCCGAGTCCGTCTCCACCGAACCGGCCGACGACGCCCTGGCCGAATTCGTCCCGGTGGAACAGGCGAATGCCGCCGCCGCGGCGGCACCGAACGGTTCACTCGGCATCGGCTCGATGAAAAGGAGTATCTGAATGAACAACCTGCATCGCGAACTCGCGCCGATCAGCGGCGAGGCGTGGGAGGCCATCGAGGAGGAGGCCACCCGCACCTTCAAGCGGCACATCGCCGGCCGCCGCGTGGTCGACGTCTCGGGTCCGCACGGCACCGCGTACTCCTCGGTCGGGCTCGGCCGCACCGCGCCCATCGAGGCCCCGGGCGACGGTGTGCAGGCCAGGCAGCGGCTGGTGGCGCCGCTGGTCGAGCTGCGGGTGCCGTTCACGCTGTCGCGCCTGGAACTCGACGACATCGAGCGCGGCGCCCAGGACGCCGACCTGGACCCGGTGAAGGACGCGGCCAAGAAGATCGCCTTCGCCGAGGACCGCGCCATCTTCGAGGGCTACGCGGCCGCGCAGATCACCGGTATCAGGGCCGCGGCCTCGAATGCCTCGATCGCGGTGCCCAGCGATGTGCTGGCCACCCCGGAGGCCATCGCTCAGGCGCTCACCGAGCTGCGCCTGGCCGGTGTCGACGGCCCGTACTCGGTGCTGCTCAGCGCCGACCTGTACACCGAGGTGAGCGAGACCTCCGACCACGGCCACCCGGTCCGCACGCACATCGAGCGGCTGCTGCCCTCCGGCGAGATCATCTGGGCACCGGCCATCGACGGCGCCTTCGTGCTCACCACCCGCGGCGGCGACTTCGACCTGCGGATCGGCCAGGACCTGTCCATCGGCTACCTGTCCCACGATGCCGAGACGGTGCAGCTGTACTTCCAGGAGAGCCTCACCTTCCTGGTCAACACCGCGGAGGCGGCGGTCGCGCTCGACGCCTGAGCATCGCCCCGTGACCGCGCGGCACGGTTCTGCCACAATCGGGTCGGCCCGGTCGTAGGCGGAACCGGGCCACGAGGGAGGTCGCATGTCCGCGGTACGTGCCGGTGTCGTTCCGGCGAGCCGGAGCCTGTTCTACTGCCTGGTCGGCGCGCTGGTCGCCACCGGCGTCGTCGGGCTGTTCCTGGCGATGTTCGGGGTGAACCGGCTGTTCGCGTGGATCCTGCTGGGCGCCGCGGCGGGTATCGGCGTCGGCGCGGCGCTGTTCACCCGTGATGTGGTGGAGCTGAGCGAGCACTCGATCTCGGTCCGTGCCCCGTTCCGCGCGGCGACCGTGCCGTGGGAGCGCGTCGTCGGCGGCCGCTTCACCCTCGACGAGCACGCCCGCTGGGCACTGGCGCTCGACCTCAACGGAGGCTCGTCCGACGAACTGGTCCTGCTGTCGATCCCGCCGGTCCTCGGGCCGGTCTCGGGCGCCTACGACATGCGCAAGCGGGAACAGGTCACCGAGATCCGGGAACTGTTGCGCGCCAAGCGCATTCCGATCACCGTGCTACCCGAGATCGCGGAAGCGCTGAGCGAGCACTGGCAGATCGCCCCGCCGACCGCCCGCTGATCCCTACCCACCGCGGTGCCACGACCGGCGCGCCAGTCCGGCTGACCCACACCCACCGCGGCAGCGATATCGGTGCTCAGTCCGGCTGCGCGCCGATCTCGCCGATCCGGGCGAGCAAAGCCTCGGCTGCCGCACGCACCGGCGCCGGATCACCGTCGTACCCGACGATGCGCACGATCGCGTCCGGGATGACGTACTCCGTCTCGACCCCCGCCACCCCCTCGTCGGACCGGATGCCGATCACCGTCTCCACCAGCCGGAACGGCAGAATCCGCGCGTCATCGGCGATCCGCGCCGCCGACGCGGCCGCCGACGCCAGCCGCTCGTAGTGCGCGCGCAACTCGTCGCGCCGCTGCCGGAACTCCCCGAATCGCTCGGTGCGCAGTTCGGGCAGCAGGTACAGCGCGCCGAGATTCCAGCGCGCGGTGCGTAACTGCCGCACGTCGAACAGCGCCAGCGCGTAGAGCTTGGTCGCGGCGTCTTCGGGTTCGTCGCGCATCCGCCGCACCAGGTCGGCCGGGCCCGCGATGGTGTCGGCCAGCAGCGCGTCGAGGATGTCGTCCTTGGCGGCGAAGTGGTGATACAGCGAGGCCTGCCGGATACCGACCGCGTCGGCCACCGCCCTGGTCGAGGTGTTGGCGTAGCCGTGGGTGGTGAACAGTTCCGCCGCCGCGTCGAGGATCTCCGCGCGCGGCGTGGTCCCCTGCCTGCGCCGCTGTTCCAGCCGGGGACGCCCGGGACCGAGGTTTGCCACCGATCGATTCTGTCATCGGCTGTCACCGCCGCCGCGGCGGGCACCTCACCAGCGCCGATGACTCGCGGTCGAATTCCTGTCATTCGACAGAAACCTGGGCAACGCAGAAGTAACCGGGAGCCCCACAGTCGATACACGCACGACACCGTTCGAGCGATCGCGCGCGCAAAACTATCGACTGATAGATATTTGGCCGCACCGCCGAAGGACACCGATATGGCCACGACTCTCGACTCCCCCGTCGTCCCGCCCGGAACCGGCCGCGACAGTGCCGATCTCGCCCGATTCGGCTACGAGCCCGTACTGCATCGCAAACTGGGCCGCTACGCCTCCTTCGCGGCGGGCTTCTCGTTCGTCTCGATTCTCACCACGATCTTCCAGTTCTTCGGCTTCGGCTACGGCTTCGGTGGCGCCGCGTTCTTCTGGACCTGGCCGCTGGTCTTCGCCGGCCAGTTCCTGGTGGCGCTGAACTTCGCCGAACTCGCGGCCCGATACCCGATCTCGGGCTGTATCTACCAGTGGTCGCGGCGCCTGGCCGGTGGCCTGATCGGCTGGTTCGCGGGCTGGATGATGGTGATCGCGCAGGTGGTCACCGCCGCGGCGGCCGCGATCGCGCTCCAGGTCGTGCTGCCCTCGATCTGGAGCGGTTTCCAGATCATCGGCACCGACACCGCGCTCACCTCCCGCGACGGCGCGATGAACGCCGTGCTCCTGGGCAGCGTGCTGCTGGTGCTCACCACCACGATCAATGTGATCGGCATCGATCTCATGGCCCGGATCAATTCCATCGGCGTCACCATCGAGATCGTCGGCGTGCTCGCGATCATCGCGCTGTTCTTCACCGGCGCCGAGCGCGGCCCCGATGTGGTGCTGCACACCGATCAGGCCGCGCCGGGCCCGTACTGGGCGGCGTTCCTGGTCTCGGGTCTGATGGCCGCCTATGTGATGGTCGGATTCGATTCCGCCGGTGAGCTTTCCGAGGAGACCAAGAATCCGCGCCGGGTGGCGCCGCGCACCATTCTGCTGGCACTGTCGATGTCGGCGCTCGGTGGCGGGCTCATGCTGATCGGCGCGCTCATGGCGGCACCGAGCCTGTCCGACGGCGAATTGGCTTCGGGTGGCCTGGCTTACGTCATCACGGCGAAGCTGAACAGTCCCGCCGGTTCGGTGCTGCTCGGCTGCGTCGCGGTCGCGGTGATCGTGTGCACGCTGGCCATCCAGACCGCCGGTTCACGCCTGATGTTCTCGATGGCCCGCGATGGCAAACTGCCCTTCTCCCAGGCGCTCTCGACCGTGCACCCGCGCTTCGGCACCCCGGTCTGGCCCGCCGTCGTGATCGGTGCGCTCGGCATCGGCCTGCTGGTGCTGAACCTGGGCAATCCGGCCATCTTCGCCACCCTGGCCAGCGTGTGCATCGTCAGCCTGTATGTGGCGTATCTGCTGGTCACGGTGCCGCTGCTGCTGCGCCGGATCAAGGGCCTGCCCGCCGTGGACGACCCGTCACTGTTCACCCTGGGCCGCTGGGGTGTCCCGGTCAACGCGCTCGCGGTGGTCTGGGGCATCGCCATGGTGGTCAACCTGGCCTGGCCGCGCCCGGAGGTCTACACCCCGGAGGGCGGCAGCTGGTGGCAGCTGTGGGCCGGTCCGCTCTCGGTGCTGGTCATCCTCGCGACGGGCGCGATCGTCTACCGCTTCGTCGTGGCGGGCGCGAACGAGGCCCCGGGCGTCGAGCCCGCGGCCGTCGCCGCATAGCCGCCGAACCTGTACTCACCGAGGAGATCGCTATGACAAGCACCCAGTCCACCGAGGGCGCCCGCGCCCACGCGCGCGCCCAGGCCGCCGCGGCGACCCTCGCGCGGCCCGATACCCCCGCCGGGGTCGATCCCGCCGCAGTCGTTCTCGCCCAGCGCATTCCGTCCGGCGGCTACGCGAACGTCGTCCTGGGCCGGGGCACCCGGGTGCGGTTGGCCGACCCGTCCGGCACCACCTGCGCGCACCTGTTCCTGCTGCGCGCCGAGGCGCCGTGGGAGCGGCTCAATGTCGCCGACACCGTGAAGGTGCCGTGGCAGGCGTACCTGAGCGCGGGCCATCCCCTGCTCTCCGATCAGGGCCGGGTGCTCGCCACCGTGCTCACCGATTCGTCCGGCCATCACGACACGCTCTGCGGCCCCGGCACCGGCGGCCGCCACCAGCTCCACCTGGCCGGGGCCAAACACGGCCTGGAACCCCGCGATATCGGCCCGTCGATCTCGCTGTTCCGTGGCGTCCGCGTCGAGGCCGACGGTGGTCTCGTCGCGACCGGCAACGCGCAGCCGGGCTCCGCGATCGACCTGCTGATCCACCTGCCGGTGACGCTGCTGGTCGCCACCGCCGCGCATCCCCTCGACGATCGCCCGACCGGCGAGCTCGACCTGGTGGCCTGGTCCTCCCCCGCCGACCTGGCCGCCCTGCCCAACGACGACCCGGAATACCGCCGGGCCGTGGACAACACCGAAGCCGCCTGGGCGGCCGCGCTGAACCAGGAGGTGCCGGCATGACCGCCGCGACCCGCACCGTCGTCCTCGACGAGACCGTTCCCGCCCAGGCGCCGTGGTCGGCGATCGTCCGCGCGGGCGACCAGCTCGAGATCATCGACCTGCACGGCAACCAGGCCGTGGACTGCCTGCTCTACTCCACCGCCGACCGCACCGACCGCTACAGCGCCCAGGCCACCATCGCCGCCCAGCGCAATATCTTCCTCACCACCGGCAGCGTGCTGCGCACCGAGGCGGGCACCCCGCTCATGACGGTGCTCGCCGACGAGGTCGGCAATCACGACACCATCGCGGGCGCCTGCTCCCAGGAATCCAACACCCTGCGCTACGGCCACCACACCCGGCACCAGCACGCCTGCGTCGAGAACTTCCTCACCGCCGCGCTCGAATGGGGCCTGGGCAAGCGCGATCTGGTGTCGAACATCAACTGGTTCATGAACGTCCCGGTGGAGGCCGACGGCACCCTCGGCATCGTCGACGGCCTGTCCGCCCCCGGCAAGAAGGTGACCCTGCGCGCCGAGATCGACACCCTGGTCCTGGTCTCCAACTGCCCGCAGATCAACAACCCCTGCAACGGTTTCGACCCCACGCCGGTCCGCATGGTGGTGACGCGATGAGCCTCGTCACCGAGCAGGCGATCCGCACGCCCGACACCGACCCCGCACCGGCAACCAGCACCGATATCGCGCTCTCGACGCAGACACCCACCCGACGCGTCGAGGTCGTGCGCCCCGGGATGCAGACCACCGTGCAGGACTGGCCCGGCCGAATCGGCTACTGGCACATCGGTGTTCCGCCGTCCGGCCCGATGGACGACCTCTCGTTCCGCCTCGGCAACCGCGTCCTGGGCAACCCCGAGGGCGCCGCGGGGCTGGAATGCACCCTCGGCGGTCCCGCCCTGCGGTTCACCGAAGCGACCTGGGTGTGCGTGACCGGCGCCGTCGCCGACGTGCGCGTCGACGGGCACCCGGTCGAACAGTGGCGCACCGTCGAGATCCCCGCCGGTGGCCTGCTCGACGTGGGTGCCATCCGCGGCCCCGGCATGCGCACCTACATCCTGATCTCCGGCGGCATCGCCGTCGACCACTTCCTCGGCAGCGCGGCCACTTTCACCCTCGGAAAGTTCGGCGGCGGAACGGGGTCGGCGCTACGGGCCGATGACACCCTGCCACTCGGCGAGGCGACCGCCCGCCTGGCACCGGCCGTCCCCATGTCGGACATCCCGGCCTTCGGCCGCCGCTGGGAGCTGGCTGTCACGGAGGGCCCACACGGCGCTCCGGAGTTCTTCACCCGCGACGACTTCGACACCATCCTCGGCACCGACTACGAGGTGCATTTCAACTCCGATCGCACCGGTGTGCGCCTGATCGGCCCGAAGCCGGAGTGGGCCCGCACCGACGGCGGCGAAGCGGGACTGCACCCGTCGAACATCCACGACAACGCCTACACGATCGGCGCCCTCGACTTCACCGGTGACACCCCGATCCTGCTCGGCCCCGACGGCCCGAGCCTCGGCGGTTTCGTCTGCCCGGTCACCGTCGTCGCCGCCGAACGCTGGAAGCTCGGCCAGCTCGCCCCGGGCGACACCGTGCGCTTCGTCGCCGTGCGCGCCGAACAAGCCGCTCCCGCAGCCGAACTCGGCCCCGCTCGCCGGGCCTCACTGGGCACCGTCCTCTCGGCGGGCCGCGACGGTGACGACGGCGTCCTGCGCCGCACCGAGGCCGACGACGAGACTCGCGTGACCTACCGCCGCCAGGGCGATGACGGTGTCCTGGTCGAATACGGCACCCTCACCCTCGATCTCGGCCTGCGGGCCCGCGTCCACGCCCTGCACCAGCACCTCATCGCGGCCCGGCCACGCGGCATCGTCGAGCTCACCCCGGGCATCCGCTCCCTGCAGATCCGCGTCGACCCCGCCGTCCTGCCCGTCCCCCAGCTGCTCGACCTGCTCGCCGAAGCCGAGACGCTGCTGCCCGATTCCGATCAGTTGGTGGTGCCCAGCCGCACCGTCCACCTGCCGCTGTCCTGGGACGACCCGTCCACGCGCGAGGCCATCACCCGCTACATGCACGGCGTGCGCGCCGATGCCCCCTGGTGCCCGTGGAACATCGAGTTCATCCGCCGGATGAACGGCCTGGCCTCGGTCGAGGACGTCCACCGCACCGTCTTCGACGCCGAATACCTGGTCCTGGGCCTGGGCGATGTGTACCTGGGCGCCCCGGTGGCCACGCCCACCGACCCCCGGCACCGGCTGGTCACCACCAAGTACAACCCCGCCCGCACCTGGACTCCCGAGAACGCCGTCGGCATCGGCGGCGCCTACCTGTGCATCTACGGCATGGAGGGCCCCGGCGGCTACCAGTTCGTGGGCCGCACCACCCAGGTCTGGAACCATCGCGCCCGCCCCACCGGCACGGCGGGCCCCGGCGTCGACCACTTCGCCACCGAAACACCTTGGCTGCTGCGCTATTTCGACCGCATCCGCTGGTACCCCGTCGAGGCCGACGAATTGCTCGACCTGCGCGCGGATTTCGCGGCGGGCAAGGTGGATGTCACCGCGGAAGACGGCGAGTTCCGCCTGGCCGACTATCGCCGCTTCCTCACCGACAACGCCGCCGACATCGCGGATTTCCGCGCCGTGCAGGCCCGAGCCTTCGCCACCGAACGCCAATCCTGGCGCACAGCAGGCGAACTCACCGACTGAAGCCGGGACGAGCGGCGTCAGCCGTCTTCGGCGGCGCGCGCGTCGGCGAGCGCCGTCGCCGCCGGATTCGTGGCATCGCGAATGACGCGCAACCCGGTGACCAGCCCCTCGAGCTGCTCCGGCGTCAGCAATCCGGTCAGCCAGCGGTCCAGCGCGGTCAGATAGTCCGGCAACACCTGCTCGAGGCGACGGACCCCATCCTCGGTGAGTGCCGCGTGGGCACTGCGCCGATCGGCGGGGTCGAGCTGCCGCTCCACCAACCCGGCCCTGGCCAGCCGGTCGACGAGCCTGGTCACCCCACTGGTGGACAGCTCGGTCTGCGTCGCCAGATCCGACATCCGCAGCCGACGGCCCGCCGACCTGCTCAGCCGCATGAGCGCGTTGAGATCGAGGCCGGACAGGCCGTGCGCGTTCCAGGTGGGTTCGAGTTTCGCGAGGAGGCCACTGTTCGCCTCGAAGAGCAGACCGGCGCTGGTCAGCCGGGGATCGTCGAAGAGTTCTTGCGCGGACATGTCACCCACCCTAGCCGATACTTGCCGTGCGGATAGTTGACATGAGGAATATCTACGGGTAGATCTATGTCTACGCAATATTCCTCTCAGCAACTATTGGAGTGATCATGCAGCACCACACCTGGGTCGCCGGTTTCCGCACCGGCGTGATCAGCCCGTACGAGCAGATCAAGCTCGCCGAATCACGGGAGCTCGCCGACGAGACCGTCCGCCAGATCCTGCACCTGGCCGGCGGTGGCGACGCGGTGCGCGTGCGGCTGACCAACCGCTACGGCACCGCCCCGCTGACGATCGGCACCGCACGGGTCGCCCTCCGCGAGACCGGGTCGGCGATCGTCGCAGACACGGCGCGACAGGTGCTCTTCGACGGCGCGGGCAGTGCGGTGATCGCCCCTGGCGCCGACCTGGTGAGCGATCCGATCGATCTTCCGGTCGACGCGGGTACGGACCTGATGCTGAGCCTGTACCTGCCCGAACCCACCGGCCCGGCGACCTTCTCGCATCAGCCGGGCGAGATCACCTCCGTGACCACCGGAGACCGCACCGCCGACACAGAACTCACGGCGGCACAGGAGGTTCCGGCGCGATTCTTCATCACCGGCATCGACGTCCTCGCGCCCACCGACACCCCGGTGGCCGTGGCCCTCGGCGACTCGTGGTTCGAGGGTTTCGGTACCACGCCGAGCACCAATCGCCGATCGATCGACGCGCTCAATGCCCGCCTCGACCACGGCTGGGTGGTCAACAACGGCATCTCCGGCAACCGTCTCACCGCCGAGGAGATCGGCGAATCCGGCCTCGCCCGAGCGGATTCCGACGCGTTCACCGTCCCCGGCGTCACCGATGTGCTGCTGAACTTCGGTATCAACGATCTGATTCTTGGCGCCCAGGCCGGTCAGCCCCCGGCGACCGCCGAGGACCTGATCACCGCCTTCACCGACCTGGCGACCCGCGCGCACGCCGCCGGTCTGCGCGTCCACGCCGCTACGATCGGCCCCTACGCGGGCTGCGTCTACCCCGGCATGCCGCTGCTGGAAACCCAGCCGACCCGGGCCGCCGTCAACGAATGGTTGCGTGCCACCGATGTATTCGACTCGATCTTCGATGTCGATCGCGCGGTGGCCGATCCGGCCCGCCCCGACCATCTGCGCGCCGAGTTCGACAGCGGCGACGGCATGCATCTCAACGATGCCGGTGCCGCCGCGATGGCGGCGACGGTCGGCACCCTGTTCGGGCGCGCGCTCACCCGGTGACGGCGGCGACCGCCTCGATCTCGATGAGCGCGCCCTCGACCGCAAGGCCGGAGACGAAGGCGAAGGTGATGGCGGGCGGATGCGGGGTGCGGTCCCAGGCGGCACCGAAGGCGGCGAAGCCGTCCTGCAGGCTCTCGCCCTCCTTGATGAGCAGGTTCCACTTGACCACGTCGGCGGGCTCGGCGCCGGCGGCGGCGAGGCAGGCCCGCAGGTTGACCAGGGTCTGGCGGACCTGCGAGGCGAGGTCGGGGCCGACCACCCGGCCGGTGGCGTCCACACCGTTCTGTCCACCGATGTAGATCAGGTCGGCCCCGGCGGGAACGCGCACCACCTGGGAGAACGCGGGGTTGCTGTGCAGAGTGTCGGGATTGATGTACGTCGCGATTGCCATGCGCCTACCGTAACCAGTTAAACTGGTGTCATGCAAGAGCGAAAATCTCTCCCGCCCGCCGTGCGCCGTCGTTTCCAGACCGGTCGCCCCTGCCTGGACCTGGTGCACACCGGTGGCGACGGGGAGCTGGCGGCCTGGGAGATCGTGCACGATGCCGAGGACCTGGGCCGCTGGCTGAGCGTCATCCTCGCGATCCCCGACATCACCGCCGAGGACGCCGACCTCGCCGCTTTCCGCGTGCTCCGCACCGCCCTCTCGCGCAGCGCCTTCGGACACGCCGCGGGAAACCCGTTGTCCGCCGGTGATATCGAGACGATCAACCATGCCGCGAGCGAGCCGCCCCTGACACCCCACCTCACCGCGAACCTGACGACGAGCTACCCCGCGCCCACCGCCGGGGCAGCACTGTCGACCCTCGCCCGCGACGCGATCGACCTGTTCACCGGCCCCCTGGCTCACCGCATCCGTGTGTGCGCCTCCGAGAACTGCGGATTGCTCTTCGTCGACGCCTCACGCCCCGGCCGCCGCAAATGGTGCTCGATGGATCGCTGCGGCAACCTCAGCAAGGTCGCCCGCTACCGGGAGTCACACGACACGAGCGCCTAACGCCCGCCTCCGCTCAGAGTCCGTACTTGCGGACGAATTCCTCGGTGAGGTCGATAGCGGGCAAGCCGTGCTCGGTCGCGCTGGTGTCCACCGCGGTCTCCTCGATCAGCCGCTCGGGCTGCGGCGGCAACTGCCGCCACTGCGCCCGCGGGTCCGCCTCTGCACCGTGCTGATCGCTCATGACCCTCCCCTTCGTCCACTAGCCAGAATACAGGACCGTCTTCCCCGAAGCATGCCCGCGCGCATAGACTTCCACGGCCCGCGCGGCCTCTGCCAGCGGAAACCGTCGCTCGATCACCGGAAGCACCTGCCCGCTCGCGGCCAGCGTGGCCAGGTGTTCGAGGTCCGTGGCGGACGGCCGCATCAGCAGCGCCTTGATGGATTGGCGGACGAACAGGTCGGTGAGTGCCACCTGGGCGATCCAGGCGACCGGACGGATCCAGTCGTCGCCGAGGGCGGCCGAGGAGGAGATGAAGATGCCGTCCGGGGTCAGCACCCGTCGCCACTCGCGGACTGTGCGATTGCCCGCCAGGTCGAAGACGACATCGTAGGTTTCGCCGGCACGGATGAGATCTGTTGTGGTGTAGTCGATCACGGCGTCGGCACCAATGCCGCGCACCATCTCCAGGTGGCGCGTGCTGCACACAGCGGTCACGTGCGCACCCAGCGTTCTGGCGATCTGTACCGCGAAGCTGCCGACACCACCGGACGCGCCGTTGACCAGGACGCGAGTACCCGGGCCGACCTTGCCGAGGTCGCGTAGTCCCTGGAGTGCGGTCATCCCCGAATCCGGTATCGCGGCAGCGTCTTCCATGCTCACGCCCGCCGGGACACGGACGAAGCAGTCGACCGCCGCGGCCACGTACTCGGCGAACGCGCCGCCGGGTACCTCACCGAAAACCCGGTCACCGACACTGAATTCGGTGACGTGTGGTCCGATCGCGGTCACCTCACCCGCCAGGCTCTGGCCGATCACCCGATGTTTGGGCCTGCGCAGCCCGAAGCCGAGCCGCACCAGGTAGGGCGTGCCGGTGAGCAGGTGCAGGTCACCGCGACACAGCGAGGCCGCCCGCATCCGCACCACGATCTCGCGATCACCCGGCGTGGGCCGGGCAACGACCTCCGTGCGCAACACCTCGCTGCCGCCGTAGCGCGGTGCCACCCACGCGGTCATCGTCGCCGTCTCGACCTCGGTCATGAGTGCCCCATCTCCACTTACGGTGTAAGTCTCTACGTCCAGACGGTACGCTTACGCCGTAAGTTGGTCAAGGACGACAGTCAGGAGCCGCGGTGGTCCCGCGTACCCCGCTCACCAGGGAACGAGTCCTGCGCGCGGCGCTCGGGCTCGCCGATCAGGAGGGCCTCGAGGCGCTGTCGATGCGCAAGCTGGCCAAGGTCGTCGGTGTGGAGGCCATGTCGCTGTACAACCACGTCGCCAACAAGGACGACCTGCTCGACGGGCTGTGCGATCTCGTCGTCGCCGAGATGTACGTCCCCCGCGCCGACGGCGACTGGCGCGGCGAACTACGCCGCCGCGCCGTCTCGGCCCACGAGGTCCTGCTGCGCCACCGCTGGGCCACCGGGCTGATCGGCTCCCGCATCAATGTCGGCCCGGCCATGCTCCGCTACGTCGACGCCACCCTCGGCTGCCTGATCGCCGCCGGCTTCACCTACGAACAGGCCGACCACGCCTGGAACGCCCTGGACAGCCACATCTACGGCTTCACCCTCCAGGCCATCAACTTCCCCCTCGACCCCGCCGACTACGCCACGGCCGCCACCGAATTCCTCCCCCTCATCCCCCCGGAAACCCACCCCCACATGCACGCCCTGGCCACCCTCGTCAGCACCGGATCCCACTCCGGCACCGCCGATTTCACCTTCGGCTTGGACCTGCTGCTCGACGGCCTGGACACCCTGCGCTGATCGGCTACCGCGGGACCAGGTCGCCGGGATCGAAGGTCACCTCGAACGGTGCGCGCAGCGACACCGGGACGCCCGCCGCCGCGCGGTGGGTCTGCTCGTACTCCCCTTCGGGACCGAGGGCGTACGCGAACAGCACCGGCATCTGCTCGTCGGCGAACCGGCCCTTGAAGGAGTTGATCTCGAATCGCCAGTAGGTGGGGATACCCGCTTGCGCGTAGAGCACCGGTTTCACCAGCCGGTCCTGCAAGGTCGTCGACTTGGACACGACCTCGACCGCCAGCTCGACCTGCCCCACCGGCACCCCACGCCCGTACCAGTCGATCGAGCCGGAAGCCACCATGAGGTCGGGGATCGGCTCGTCGTCACCGATGAGTACACCGACACCGTCGAGGACCACGCGGTCGACGGGCACAACGGCGTCGAGAACATGGGTGAGCCGTTTGATCAGCCATTGGTGCATGGGCTTCGGCGCGGCATTCACGACGAGCTGACCATTCAGCACCTCATATCGCAGACCGTCATCGGGCATCTCGTCGAGATCGGCGGCGGTCCAGCAGTCGGAACGAGGCAACGGCATCGCCATCGGTACACCTCCGACCTCGTCGAATACACCGCGCGCCGCCCGCGACGGTTGTGTCGAGTCTAGCGGCTGACGCTCGCCTACCAGGGGCGACCTGGTAGGCGAGCGGTGGCGGCTATTCCGCGACGATCACCGTGACCTCGCCGTCGGCGGCGTCGGTGGCGTCACCGGCGACCACGAACCAGTGCGTGACCTCCCCGTCGGCCAGGTCGTCGGCGACCTCGCCGTCGGGCAGCACCGACAGGGCGCCCGCGGTGGCGGCGGCCAGGAATTCCTGGACGGCGGCCGGGCCGGAGGCGTGGGTGGTGTAGGTGGTGCACTCGTAGTCGATGCCGTGTTCGTCGCGCAGGCGTTCGGCCAGTGCCAGCGCGGCGCTCTGGGTGAGCGTCGTGGTGGACTCGGCGGTGGCCAGGACGAAGGCGGGGTGGTCCTCGGACAGCGGACGGGCGCGGTCGGCGTAGGAGACGGGATGCGCTGCGGCGGCGGCGATCTCGTCCTCGATGTCGGCCAGGACCAGCCATTCGCCCGCCACCCCGGCGACCGCTTCGGCGCTGACGCCGAAGGTGGCGCCCGCCGCGGCGATCTCCACGCCGGTGAGTTCACCGGCGAAGAGCACCGCGGCCCCGGCCTTCTGGACCGCCCAGGCGGCCAGTACCGAATCCACACCGCGCGGCAGCGAGACGGCCACCACGTCACCGGGTCCGGCACCGTGGGCGATGAGCACGCGGGCCAGCTGCGAGGACTTGCGATCCAGTGCGCTGTAGGCGATCTCGCTGTCGCCGCGCAGCAGGGCGGGTGCCTGCGGATCGGCTTCGACGACCTCGGCGAGCACCTTGGCCACCGTCTGCGCACCCACGCCCGCCGTGGCGACCGGTGCCGGTGCGGCGGCGGTCACGCCGGACTCGGCGAGCAGCTGGGCACGTTCGCCCGCGTCGAGGATGTCGATGTCGCCGACGAGCCCGTTCGGGTTGTCGAGCAGCTCGTCGAGCACCCGCAGCAGGCGCGCGGACAGGGTGCGGACCTCGTCCTCGGTGTAGGTGCTGCGCAGGTAGCGCAGGGTGATCTCGATGGTCGACTCGGCCATCACCACCAGCGTGAGCGGGTAGTGGGTGGCGTCGTCGAGGCCCACACCGGTGACCTGCATGCCGTCGATCGAGCTCGCCGCGGTGACCGCGTCCTTGTCCATCGGGTAGGACTCGAACACCAGCAGCGTGTCGAACGCCGCGCCGGCACCGGCGACCCGCTGGATGTCGGACAGGCCCACGTAGTGGTGGCTGAGCAGGTCGGCCTGTTCGGCCTGCACCCGCTTGGTCAGCTCCTCGGCGCTGATCCGGTCGTCGATCTGGATGCGCACCGGCAGGGTGTTGATGAACAGGCCGACCATCGACTCCACGCCGGGCAGTTCGGCCGGGCGACCGGACACGGTCGCGCCGAACACCACGTCGTCGCGGCCGGTCAGGCGGCCGACCACGATGCCCCACGCGGTCTGCAACAGCGTGTTCACGGTGACGCCGAGTTCGCCGGCGTGCTTGCTCAGCGCCCTGGTGCGGTCGTTGTCGATCTCGACGACGACCTTGCCGATCTCGTAGCGCTCCTCGGTGCGCGGCGCGGGCGCCAGCTGGGTGGGGCCTTCGACCCCGGCCAGCGCCTCGGCCCAGACCCCCAGCGACACTTCGCGATCCCAGCCGGAGAGGAAGGACAGGAAGTTGCGGTAGGAGGCCACACGCGGCAGCGCGGTGAGGTCACCGTGCACCGCGTAGAGCACCAGCAGGTCGCGCATGAGCAGCGGCATGGACCAGCCGTCGATCAGGATGTGGTGCACCGTGATCGCCAGGTGCGACTGCCCCTCGTCGGTCTTGTAGAGACCGAAGCGGATCAGCGGCGCGGTGGCCATGTCGAACTGGTTCGCCCGGTCGGCGACCAGCAGTTGCTGCATGCGCGGCAGGCGCTCGTCGGCGGGCAGGTCGGTCAGGTCGACCTCACGCCAGGGCACCTCGAGCTCCGACATCACCACCTGCACCGGCTGACCGGCCGAGTCGGTGACGAACGCGGTCCGCAGGTTCGGGTACCGGTCGAGCACGGCCTGGGCCGCGCGGCGCAGGCGTTCGGTGTCGAGCGTGCCGGTCAGGTCGAGCACGGCCTGCACGGTGTAGACGTCGACGGTGGCCGAGCTGAGCATGGCGTGGAACATCAGGCCCGCCTGCAGCGGCGAGAGCGGCCACACCTCCGACAGCGCCGGGTAGTCGCCTTCCCACAGCTCGAGGTCGGTCTGTTCCACCCGCACCAGCGGCATGTCCGACGGGGTGAAACCGCCCGCGTCGGCGCGCTGCGCGTGGGTGGCCAGCGCGGTGAGCGCGGCGACGAACAGGTCGGCGAACTCCTGGGCCTGGTCGATGCTCAGCAGGCCGGTCGGGAACGCGATGTTCGCGCCGAGCTGCGGGCCCTCGTCGCCGTCGTTGACGATGGCGTTGATGTCCAGCGTCGCGTTGGCGGGCATGTCCAGGTCCATCTCGGCGTCGAGCTGGCCCAGATCGGCCACCGGCACCCAGCCCAGTTCGGCGAGCTCGGCCGGGATCTCACCGGCGGTGGCGCGACCGAGGTAGTTGAAGCTGATCTGGCCGACGCTCGGCAGCTCGGCGCCCTCGGCGGTCAGGTACTTGACCATGCCGTAGCCGATGCCCTTGTCCGGCACGGCCAGCATCTGCTCCTTGACCGACTTGATCACGCCGCCGAGCACGGCGCCGCCGGCGAAGGCGTCGTCGAGATCGGCACCGGCCAGATCGAGCCGGACCGGGAAGGCGGTGGTGAACCAGCCGACGGTGCGCGAGAGGTCGGCACCGGCGACGATCTCCTCCTGGCGGCCGTGGCCCTCCAGCTTGATCAGTGCCGCCGTACCGGATTCGTCACCGCGCCACCGGGATACGGCCAGCGCGAGCGCGGTCAGCAGACCGTCGTTGACACCGCCGTGGTACAGGCCGGGGATGGCCGTGAGGACCGCGTCGGTGACCTCCGGCGACAGGGTGACCTGCACCCGGTCGACGGTGGCGAAGGTGTCGACCTTCGGATCGAACGCCCGCGAACCCAGCTGCGGGTCGGCCGTGGCCGAGACCTCGCGCCAGAACGGCAGCTCCGCGCGCCGCTGGTCCGCCTGCTCGACCAGGCTGTGCGCCCAGCGCCGCATGGACGTGCCGTTGGCGGGCAGCGCCACCGGCTGACCGGCCGCGATCTGCCCCCAGGCCATACCGAGGTCCGGGATCAGGATGCGCCAGGACACACCGTCGATGACGAAGTGGTGGCCCACGATGAGCAGCGCGTCACGACGGCGCGGGCCGTCGGCGTTCTCGCCGAAGGCGAACCACACGAACTGCACCATGGCGGCGTTCGCGGGATCGAGCCTGCCCATGGCCTCGTCGTATTCGACACTGGCCAGCTTGGACAGCTGCTCGTCGGAGACCTCGCCGGGCACCTCGACGCGCCGCACCAGCGCGGCCACGTCGACCTCGCCCGGCGCCAGCGCCTCGAACACCCACTCACCGGAGACCCGGGCGACCCGCGAACGCAGCACATCGTGGTGGTCGAAGACCGCGCCGATGGTCGCGTGCAGGACCTCCTCGGTGAGGTTCTCCGGCAGGCGCAGCACCATCGACTGGGAGAACCGGTCGTAGGTGGAGCCGCTCGCCAGGATCTGGCGCATGATCGGCAGCATCGGGATGTCGCCGACACCGCCGCCGGGCAGTTCCTCCAGCACGATCTGATCCGCGTCGCCCGCGAGCACGGCGACCTCCGCCAGACCCGCGACGCTGCGCTTCTCGAACACATCGCGCGGCTTGAACAGCACGCCGCGGTCCTTGGCCCGCGAGACCAGCTGGATGGACAGGATCGAGTCACCGCCGAGGGCGAAGAACGAATCGTCCAGGCCGACCGCGTCCACACCGAGCACCTCGGCGAAGACGGTGGCGATGATGGCCTCGACTTCGCTTGTCGGGGTGCGGAACTCGCGCGGGGCGAGCACCGGTTCGGGCAGGGCGCGACGATCGAGCTTGCCCGCGGGGGTGAGCGGGATCTCGTCGAGCACCATGACCGCGGCGGGCACCATGTGCGCGGGCAGCTGCTGGGCCGCGTACTCGACCAGCTCGGCCGGGTCGGCGGCCGCACCCGGGGTGGCGCGCACATACGACACCAGGATGGTGGCGCCCGCGTCGGTGGTGCGGCCGATGGTGGCCGCGAACTCGACGTCGTCGTGCGCGGTGAGCACCGCGTCGATCTCGCCCAGTTCGATCCGGAAGCCGCGGACCTTCACCTGGAAGTCGTTGCGGCCCACGTACTCCACGACGGACTTGCCGTTGACGGTGCGCCAGGCGACGACGTCACCGGTGCGGTAGAGCCGCTCGCCGTCGCCGTACGGGCTGGCCACGAAGCGCTCGGCGGTGAGGCCGTGGCGCGCGTGGTAGCCGCGGGCCAGCGCCACGCCGCCCAGGTACAGCTCACCGGCCACGCCCTCGGGGACCGGGCGCAGGCGGTTGTCGAGCACGTACACGGTCGCGCCCGCGATCGGCCCACCGATGTTCATGGTGTCGCCGGGCAGCAGCGGGTCGGACAGGTTGGTGGCGATGGTCGCCTCGGTGGGGCCGTAGGCATTGTAGAACCGGTGGTGCGCCGGGTCGGTGCCCGCGCTGTGCCAGTTCGCCACCAGGTCGACCGGTGCCTTGTCGCCACCGACGATCAGCGCCTCCAGGCCCGCCAGCGCGGCCGGTTCCATCGACGCCGCGACCAGCGGGGTGAGGAAGACGTGGGTCAGCCGCTCGCCGACGATGATCTCGGCCAGCTCCTCGCCGCCGACCACGCCGACCGGCGTGATCACCAGCGTGCCCGCCGAACCGACGGCCAGCAGGAACTCGAGGATCGAGGCGTCGAAGGACGGCGAGGCGAAGGCCAGCGTGCGCGCGTCCTCGCCGAGCCCGAACTGCGCCACCTCGGCGGCGGCGAAGTTGGCCACACCCGTGTGGCTCACGACGACGCCCTTGGGCAGACCCGTCGAGCCGGAGGTGTAGATCATGTAGGCCGGGTTGCCCGCGTGGACGGCGCCGACGCGGTCGGCGTCGGTGACCGGCGCGGCGGACTGCGCGGCCGCCTCGGTGTGCAGGGTCTTGTCGTCGAGCACCAGCCACTCACCCGACGCGGGCGCGGGCAGGTGCCCGACCTCGTCGGCGACTGTGATACCCAGTGCCGCACCCGAATCCGACATCATGTGCGCGATGCGCTCGGCCGGGTACTTCGGGTCGACCGGCAGGAACGCCGCGCCCGACTTGATCACGGCCCAGATGGCCAGGGTGGTCTCCAGCGACCGCTGCATGGCGATGGCGACGACCGTCTCCGGCGCGGCACCGCGCGCGATGAGCACCCGCGCCAGGCGCGAGGAGGCCACGTCCAGATCGGCGTAGGTCAGCGAGCGGCCCACGCCCGGCGCGACAATCGCCTGACCGTCCGGGTTGGCCGCCACGGCCTGGGCCAGCAGCTCGGGCAGCGTGCTGGTCGACGCGGCGGGACCGCCGGTGCGGGTGAGCAGCTCGATGCGCTCGACGGTGTCGAGGAGTTCGAGATCGCCGACCGGAGTGGTGGTGTCGGCGACGACCTCGGCGAGCAGACGCTGGAAGCGCTGCGCGAACTTCTCGACCGTGGACTGGTCGAAAAGATCACTGGCGTAGGAGAACTCGGCGTAGGCACCGGCCTCGTCACCCGCGCCCGCCTCACGCACGGTGAGCAGCAGGTCGAACTTGGCGGTGTCGACGTCGAAGTCGACGGCCGAGACCGACAGACCCGGCAGCTCGAAGCTCGCGTCCGGCAGGTTCTCGAACGACAGCGCCACCTGGAACAGCGGGTGCCGCGCGGTGGAGCGCTCGGGGTTGAGCAGTTCCACCAGGCGCTCGAACGGGATGTCGGCGTGCGCGAAGGCGGCCAGGTCGGCGTCCTTGGCCCGGGTGAGCAGCTCGGCGAAGCTGTCCTGCCCGTGCACCTGGGTGCGCAGGGCCAGGGTGTTGACGAACATGCCGATCACGTCGTCGAGTTCGGCCTCACCACGACCGGCGATCGGGGTGCCGACGACGATGTCCTCGGTGCCCGACAGCCGGGCCAGGAACACCGCGAGCGCGGTGTGCACGACCATGAACAGCGTCGCGTTCTGCTCGCGGGCGATGGCCGAGAGTCCGGCGTGGATCTCGGTGGAGATCGGGAACAGCACCCGGCCACCGGCGAAGGTCTGCGTGCTCGGACGCGGCCGGTCCAGCGGCAGGTTCAGCTCGTCCGGCACACCCGCCAGCGCGCGCTTCCAGTAGTCGGCCTGCTGGGAGACCAGGCTGGTCTCGTCGGCCTCGGACCCGAGCACCTCGCGCTGCCAGACGCTGAAGTCGGCGTACTGCACCGGCAGCGGCGCCCAGCCGGGCGCTTCCCCGGCGGCGCGGGCGGCGTAGGCCACCATCACGTCACGGGTCAGCGGGGCCATGGACCAGCCGTCGGCGCTGATGTGATGGGCGACGAAGACGAGCACGTAGTCGCTCTCCGCGACCCGCATCAGCTTGGCGCGCAACGGAACTTCGTCGAGCACGTCGAAGCCGGTACCGATCAGCGCCGCGATCTCGTCGCGAACCCGCTCGGGGGCAACGGTTTCCGGCGTCAGGTCCGGAACATTGCCCTCGACCGGCAGGATCACCTGGTGCGGCGTGCCGTCGGTCGACGGGTACACCGTGCGCAGGGTCTCGTGCCGCGCGAGCACATCGGCGACCGCGAGCTGTAGCGCCTCGACATCCAGCGCGCCCGTCAGGCGGACGGCGACCGGGATGTTGTTCACCGCGGAGCTGGTGTCGAACTGGTTGAGGAACCACATGCGCTGCTGCGCGAGCGACAGCGGCACCTGGGCCGGACGCGGTCCGGCGACCAGCGCGCGCCGCCCACCGGCACCCGCGCCCTGCTCGACCTTCACCGCGAGCCCGGCCACGGTTGACGCCTCGAACAGCAGGCGCACCGGCACCCGGCTGTCCAGGGCCGCGCCGAGGCGGGCCGCGACCTGGGTGGCCAGCAGCGAGTTGCCGCCGAGGGCGAAGAAGTCGTCGTCGGCACCGACGCGCTCGGCACCGAGCACGTCCGCGAACACGCCCGCCACGATCTCCTCGATCGGGGTCGACGGCGCGCGGAACGCCTGGGCCTCGAACTCCGGTTCCGGCAGCGCCTTGCGGTCGAGCTTGCCGTTGACATTGAGCGGCAGCGCGTCCATCACCACGAAGGCGGCGGGCACCATGTACGACGGCAGACCCTCGGCCAGCGTCGACTTCACCTGCGCCACATTGATTTCCGCGATGCGACCGGCGGGCGCGGAGGCGGCAGCGGAGCGTGACCACGCAGCGCCCTCGGGAGCATCGCCATTCGACACAGCGCCGACGAGGTAGGCCACGAGGCGGTCACCGGTGCGCGGGTCGGACTTGGCGATGACGGCGGCCTGCGCGATCTGCGGCAGCGCCAGCAGCGCGGCCTCGATCTCGCCGAGCTCGATCCGGAAGCCGCGGATCTTCACCTGGAAGTCGGTGCGGCCTCGGTAGTCGAGTTCTCCGTTGTGCCAGGCCACCAGGTCACCGGTGCGGTACATGCGGGTGCCGGGGGTGAACGGGTTGGCCACGAAACGGTCGGCGGTCAGGTCGGGGCGGCCGAAGTAGCCGCGCGCGAGCTGGGCGCCGGCCAGGTACAGCTCACCGGCGACACCGTCGGGCACCGGGCGCAGGCGCGCGTCGAGGACGTACACCTGGCTGTTCCACTCGGGCACACCGATGGAGACCGAGCCCTGGTCGGCGGCACTCACCCGATGCGAGGTGATCGAGACCGCGGCCTCGGTGGGGCCGTAGAGGTTGAACAGCTCGGTGCGCGGGAACGCGGTGCGCACGCGCTGGGCCAGCGAACCGGGCAGCGCCTCACCGATGGCGAGAATCCGCCACAGCGAATCGGGCAGCCCCGCCGCCAGCAGCGCGTCGAGCATCGACGGCACCACGTGCAGCGTGGTGACCCACTCGTTCGAGATCAGCTCGTTCAGGTACGCCGGATCGCGATGGCCCTCGGCCGAGGCGATCACCAGGCGGCCGCCGCAGACGGCGGCCGACCAGAACTCCCAGACCGAGAGGTCGAAGGTCGCGGCGGTCTTGAGCAGCACCGCGTCGGCGGCGTCCATGCCGAATTCGACCAGCTTCCACTGCAACTGGTTCGCGATGGCGCCGTGCGGGACGGCGACACCCTTCGGGCGACCCGTAGAACCGGACGTGAAGATCACGTACGCGGTGTGTGCGGGCACCAGCGGCTCGGTGCGCTCGGAATCGGAAATCGGTGCGGCGCTGAGAGCTTCGAGATCGAGTTCGTCGATGCGCACCAGAGGCGCGACGTCGGTGTCGAACTCGGCCTCGGCATTGGTCAGCACGCAGACCGGTGCCGCGGTCTCGAGGATGTAGTTCGTACGCTCGGCCGCCTGGTCGGGGTCGACCGGCACGTACGCGCCACCGGACTTGGTGACGGCGTACATGGCGACGATCAGATCCACCGAGCGGCGCAGGGCCAGCGCGACCCGGGCCTCCGGGCCCACACCCAGCGAGATCAGGTGCCGCGCCAAGCGGTTGACCTTCGCGTCGAGTTCGCCATAGGAAATGCTCGCGAAGCGAGGCGATGAGGGGTGGCGGCCGGGCGACGGGTGGGCGAGCTGGCTGCCGTCGTCGGTGACCAGGGCGGTCGCCTTCGGGTCGGCGGCCACGGTCGCGTCGAGCAGCGAAGCCAGGGTGGCCGCGGTGTCGACGCGCTGCGCGGTGGCATTGCGGCCGTCGAGCAACTGGGCGCGCTCGGCCGGGGCGAGCAGTTCGATATCGCCGACCGCGGTGCGCGGGGTGTCCACGATCGCGGCGAGCAGACGGACGAACCGCTGCACGAAACCCTCGACCGTGGCGTGGTCGAACAGGTCGGTGGCGTAGGTGAAGATGCCCGAGATGCCTTCGGGCTCACCGGCGTCGCCGTAGCGGTCCGAGGCGATGAGGTGCAGGTCGAACTGCGAGAGCTGTGAGTCGATGTCCAGGCCGGAGACCGTGAGACCCGGCAGTTCCAGGGTGGCGCGGCTGAGGTTCTGGAACGACAGACCCACCTGGAACAGCGGGTGGCGCGCGGTGGAGCGGACCGGGTTCATGACCTCGACCAGGCGCTCGAACGGCACGTCGGCATTGGCGAAGGCGGCGATGTCGTCCTCGCGCTGGCGGGCCAGCAGTTCGGTGAACGCCTCACCACCGTCGACCTTGGTGCGGAACACCAGGGTGTTGACGAACATGCCGATCATGTCGTCGAGGGCGGCCTCGCCACGACCGGCCATCGGGGTGCCGATGGCGATGTCGTCGGTGCCCGACAGGCGGGCCAGCAGCACCGCGAGCGCGGTGTGCACGACCATGAACAGTGTGGCGCCCTCGGCGCGGGCCAGTTCCACCAGCGCGCGGTGGGTGTCGGCGTCGATCTGGACGTCGACCTTGCTGCCGGCGAAGGTCTGCACGGCCGGACGCGGGCGGTCGGCGGGCAGGTCGAGCTGGTCGGGCAGGTCGGCGAGGGCCTGCTTCCAGTGCGCGACCTGCTTGGCGGCCATCGAGTCCGGATCGTCCTCGCTGCCGAGCAGTTCGCGCTGCCAGATGCTGTAGTCCGCGTACTGCACGGCCAGCGGCGCCCAGCCGGGCTCCTGGCCGGTGGAACGGGCGGCGTAGGCGGTCATCAGGTCGCGGGTCAGCGGGGCGACCGAGGAGCCGTCACCGGAGATGTGGTGCACCACCATGGCGAGCACGAAGTCACCGGAGACGGTGCGCGAGGGCCCGAAGGCCGACGACGGCGCCTCGGCCCCGGAACCCTCGACCCGGAACAGCGCGACCTTCAGCGGCACCTCGACGGTGACGTCGAAGATGGTCGACATCAGTTCCGCGACAGCCGTTTCCAGCTCGTCGGCGGCGACGGTGCGTTCCAGCAGTTCTGGTGCGGCCTGCGCGGGCGACAGGATCACCTGTGCCGCACCGGCTTCGGTCTGCGGGTAGACGGTGCGCAGGATCTCGTGACGCGACACCAGGTCGGTGATCGCGGCACGCAGCGCGGCCACGTCGAGGTCGCCGGTGAGGCGGACCGCGACGGGCACGTTGTAGGCCGCGGACTGGGTGTCGAAGCGGTTGAGGAACCACATGCGCTGCTGGGCCAGCGAGAGCGGGATGTGCTCCGGACGCGGGCCCGCGGTGAGCGCCAAGCGGGCGCCGGTCTCGGCGTGCTGCTCGATCCGCTGGGCCAGCGCGGCGACCGTGGACGCCTCGAACAGCAGGCGCACGGGGATGCGGGTGTCGAGCGCCTCGCCCAGGCGCGCGGCGACCTGCGTGGCCAGCAGCGAGTTACCGCCCCAGGCGAAGAAGTCGTCGTCGAGACCGAACCGCTTGTCGGCATCCAGGCGCAGGACCTCGGCAAAGGTGGCGGCCACGAGCTGTTCGCTCGGGCTCACCGGCGCGCGGAACACGGCCTTCTCGACCTCGGGCTCCGGCAGGGCCTTGCGGTCGAGCTTGCCGTTGGCGTTCAGCGGCAGGGCGTCGAGCTGCAAGAACACGGTCGGAACCATGTACGACGGCAGCTCGGCGGCCAGCGCGGCCCGCAGGGCCAGCTTGTCGATCTCGGCCCCGGCCACGACGTAGGCGACCAGGCGGTCACCGACGACGGGATCGGTGTGCGCGAGGACCGCGGCCGACGTGATGTCGGGCTGCCGCAGCAGCGCGGCCTCGATCTCGCCGAGCTCGATCCGGAAACCGCGGATCTTGACCTGGAAGTCGGTGCGGCCCCGGTAGTCCAGTTCGCCCTCGGCGTTCCAGGCCACCAGGTCACCGGTGCGGTACATGCGCTCGCCGGTCGCCGAGAACGGGTCGGCGACGAAGCGGTCGGCGGTGAGGTCGGCGCGGCCGTAGTAGCCGCGGGCCAGCTGGGCACCGGCGAGGTAGAGCTCACCGGAGACGCCCACCGGCACCGGCCGCAGCCGCGAATCCAGCACGTAGACACGGCTGTTCCACTCCGGCGCGCCGATCGAGACCGACACCGTGTCGGCATCGGTGACGGCGTGGCTGGTGATCGAGACCGCGGCCTCGGTCGGGCCGTACAGGTTGAACAGCGCGGCGGTGTTGCCAGTGCGGAAACGCTGCGCGGTGGACGCGGGCAGCGCCTCACCGATGGCCAACACCCGGCGCAGCGTGCGCGGCAGCGCGGCACCGGACTCGGTGAGCAGCGCGTCGAGCATGGACGGCACCACGTGCAGCGTGGTGACGCCGGTGGAGCGCATCAGGTCGTTGAGGTAGGCCGGGTCGCGGTGACCGTCGGCGGTGGCGACCACCAGGCGGGCACCGGCGACGGCGGCGGTCCAGAACTCCCAGACCGAGAGGTCGAAGGTGGCCGCGGTCTTGAGCAGCACCGCGTCGTCGGCACCGATACCGAATTCGGCCGTCTCCCACAGCAACTGGTTGACGATCGCGCCGTGCGAGACCGCCACGCCCTTCGGCTTGCCGGTGGAGCCGGACGTGAAGATCACGTACGCGGTGTTGTCGGGCACCAGCGCACGGCGCTCGGTGATCGCGGCCGGGCTGACGGCGCTCAGGTCGAGCTCGTCGAGAACGACCACTTCGGCCGCCGCCGTGGCGAATTCGGCGTTCGCGGTGGTCAGCACGACCGCGGGCGCGGCGGTCTCCAGGATGTAGTCGGTGCGCTCGGCGGGCTGGTCGGGGTCGATCGGCACGTAGGCCGCGCCGGTGCGGGCCACCGCGTACATGGCGATGATCAGCTCGGCGGAGCGGCGGATGGCCAGGGCCACCCGGTCCTCGGTGCCGATGCCACGCTCGATCAGGTGCCGGGCGAGGCGGTTGACCTCGGCGTCGAGCTCGGCATATGTGAGGGTCGCGTAGCGAGTCGATGAGGGGTGGCGGTCGGGCGACGGGTGGGCCAGCTCGCGGCGGCTGGACTCACCCGCCGCAAGCTCGGAACCGTCATGGGCGACCACCTCGTCGACCACCAGCGCCACCGCGTCCGGCGTGGCCGCCACCGTCGCGTCGAGCAGCGAGACCAGGGTGGCCTCGGTGTCGACGGCGTGCGCGGTGTCGTTCCACGCGGTGACGATCCGCTCGGATTCCGGCGCGGTGAGCAGGTCGATGTCACCGACCGGGATGCTCGCGTCGGCGGCGACCGCGTCGAGGACCAGCACGAACCGGTCGGCGAAGCTCTGGACCGTCGACTCGTCGAACAGGTCGATGGCGTAACCGAATTCGGTGACCAGCTGGGCGGGCGCACCGTCGTCGGTGTAGCGGTCGTAGAGGGTGACGTGCAGGTCGGTCTTGGCCAGCTGCGAGTCGTAGTCCACGGCGCTGACGGTGAGGCCGGGCAGTTCGAAGGTGGTGTCGGCCAGGTTCTGGAACGACAGGCCCACCTGGAACAGCGGGTTGCGCGCGGTGGAGCGCACCGGGTTGAGCACCTCGACCAGGCGCTCGAACGGCACGTCGGCGTTGGCGAAGGCTTCCAGGTCGCGTTCGCGCACGTCGGCGAGCAGTTCGGCGAAGCCGGCGCCGGGGTCGACGGCGGTGCGGAACACCAGGGTGTTGACGAACATGCCGATCAGGTCGTCGAGTTCGCGTTCGCCACGGCCCGCGATCGGGGTGCCGACGGCGATGTCGTCGGTGCCCGACAGGCGCGCGAGCAGCACCGCGAGGGCGGCGTGCACGACCATGAACAGCGAGGCGTTGTTGGCGCGGGCCAGCTCGTGCAGGGCGGCGTGGCGCTGCGGGTCGATCTCGAAGCGAATCGCTTTGCCCTGGAACGACTGCGCGGGCGGGCGCGGCCGGTCGGCGGGCAGTTCGAGCTGGTCGGGCAGCCCCGCGAGCGCCTTGCTCCAGTACGAGACCTGCTTGGCGGCAAGCGATTCCGGGTCGGTCTCGTCACCGAGGACCTCGCGCTGCCACAGCGCGTAGTCGGCGTACTGCACCGGCAGCGGCGCCCACTGCGGCGCCTCGCCCTGCACGCGGGCCACGTAGGCGGCCATGATGTCGCGCGCCAGCGGGCCCATGGAGGAGCCGTCGGCGGAGACGTGGTGCACGGTGAACGCGAGCACGTGGTCGGTCTCGCTGAGCTCGAACAGCGCGACCTTGAGCGGCACCTCTTCGGTGACGTCGAAGGTGGTCATCGCGAACTCGATGACCGTGCCGAGCAGATTCGCCTCGTCGACCTGGATGTGGTGCACCACGGCGCGGCTCTGCGAGATGGGCAGGATCACCTGGTGCGGGCCGTCGGCCGAGCGCGGGTAGGTGGTGCGCAGCATCTCGTGCCGGGCGAACACGTCGCCGATGGCCTGCTCGAGCGCGGGCACGTCGAGCTCGCCGGTGAGGCGCACGGCCAGCGGGATGTTGTCCACCGCGGAGGTGGAGGTGTCGAACTGGTTGAGGAACCAGTAGCGCTGCTGGGCCGGCGAGAGCGGGATGATCGCGGGCCGCTCCCCCGCCGTCAGGCGCGGGCGGGTGCGCGAACCCGCGTTGTGCTCGGCGCGGGCGGCCAGCGCGGCGACGGTGGACGCCTCGAACAGGTCGCGCACCGAGAGCTGGGTGTCCAGGGCCGCGCCGATGCGGGCGGTGACCTGGGTGGCCAGCAGCGAGTTGCCGCCGAGTTCGAAGAAGTCGTCGTCGGCGCCGACGCGGGTCACGCCGAGCACGTCACCGAAGGTGCCCGCCACGATCTCCTCGATCGGGGTGGACGGGGCGCGGAACACCTTGGCCTCGAACACCGGCGCGGGCAGCGCCTTGCGGTCGAGCTTGCCGGAGGCGTTGAGCGGGAAGGCGTCCAGCACCACGAAGGCGGTGGGCACCATGTAGGTCGGCAGCGCGCCACCCAGTTCGGTGCGCACGGCATCGAGGTCGATGCTCACGCCCGCCGCGGGGATCAGGTAACCCACGAGCTGGTCGCCGAGGCGCTCGTCGGAGCGGACCACGACCACCGACTGGGCGATGGACGGCAGCGCGGTGAGCGCCGACTCGATCTCGCCGAGCTCGATGCGCAGACCGCGCAGCTTCACCTGGAAGTCGGTGCGGCCCAGGTATTCCAGCTCGCCGTGCTCGGTCCAGGCGACGAGGTCGCCGGTGCGGTACATGCGGGCGCCGTCCTCGCCGAACGGGTCGGCGACGAAGCGGTCGGCGGTGAGATCCGGCCGCGCGACATAGCCGCGCGCCAGCTGCGCACCGGCCAGGTACAGCTCGCCGGGCACGCCGACGGGCACCGGGTGCAGCCGCGAATCCAGCACGTACACCTGGGTGTTGAAGACCGGCGCGCCGATCGGCACCGAGGTGGTGTCGGCGTCGGTGACCTCGTGGAAGGTGACGTCGACCGCGGCCTCGGTGGGGCCGTACAGGTTGTGCAGGGCCGCGCCGGTGAGGGCACGCAGACGCTGGGCGGTCGGCGCGGGCAGCGCCTCACCCGAGGCGAACACCAGGCGCAGGCTGCTGGTCAGCGTCTGGCCGTCGGCCAGCGCGACCGCCGCGGACTCGGCCAGCTCGGCCACGAACACCGACATCATCGACGGCACGAAGTGCGCCGTGGTGACACCCTCGGCCTCGATGATCGCGGCCAGGTAGGCCGGATCACGATGCCCGTCGGGCTTGGCCACCACCAGACGCGCACCGATCTGCAAGGGCCAGAAGAACTCCCACACCGACACGTCGAACGTGGCAGGCGTCTTCTGCAACACCACATCGTCGGCGGTCAGACCGTAGGCGGCCTGCATCCAGACGAGACGGTTCACGATCGCGGCGTGGCTCACGGCCACACCCTTCGGACGACCGGTCGAACCCGACGTGAAGATCACGTACGCGGTGTTCTCCGGACGCAGCGGGGCGATCCGCTCGGCATCGGTGACCGGGGCCTCGGAGTATTCCGACAGATCCAGGCTCTCGATGTGCAGCGCGGTCGTGGCGCCCGCGTCGAATTCGTCGGCGGCCGTGGTCAATACGCATACCGGCGCGGCGGTCTCGAGCACGTAGTGGGTGCGCTCGGCCGGGTGGTCGGGGTCCAGCGGCACGTACGCGCCACCGGCCACGCTCACCGCGTACATGCCGATCACCAGGTCCAGCGAGCGGCGCATACCGAGCGCGACCATGGTGTCCGGGCCGACGCCCTGGGCGATCAGGTGACGGGCCAGGCGGTTCACGCGCGAGGTGAACTCGCCGTAGGACAGACTCGTCCCTTCGGAGGTGAGGGCAACCGCATCGGGGCTGGTCAGCGCCTGTGCCTCGAACATCGACACCAGCGTGGCGGTCTCGTCGACCGGGTGCGCGGTGGCGTTCCAGTCGGTGAGCACCCGGCGGCGTTCGGCCGGGGCCAGCAGTTCGACCTCGCCGATCGCGCGCTCGGGCGCGGCGACAACCGCCGTGAGCATCCGCACCAGGCGCTCCGCCAGCGCGGCGACGGTGGCGGCGTCGAACATGTCGGTGGCGTAGGCGAATTCGGCGGCCATGCCGTCGGCGGAACCGTCGGGACGGTGCCGGTCGGTCAGGTTCAGGTGCAGGTCGAACTTGGCGGTGACCACGTCCAGCGGCACCCCGGCCACCTCGAGGCCGGGCAGTTCGAACGACGCCTCGCCGGTGTTCTGGAACGACAGCATCACCTGGAACAGCGGGTGGCGCGCCTGCGAGCGGGCCGGGTTGAGGATCTCCACCAGGCGCTCGAAGGGCAGGTCGGCGTAGCCGAAGGCGGCCAGGTCGTTCTCGCGGGTCTGCGCGAGCAGGCCGGTGAACGGCTGGGCCGGGTCGACCGCGCTGCGCAGCACCAGGGTGTTGACGAACATGCCGATGGCGTCGTCGAGCACCGCTTCACCACGGCCTGCCACGGCGGTGCCGATGGCGATGTCGTCGCTACCGGACAGACGCGCCAGCAGGGCGGCGAAGGCCGCGTGCACGACCATGAACAGGCTGGCGCCGTGTTCACGGGCCAGTGCGGTGAGCCCGGCGGTGAGCACCGGATCGATCGAGAACTCGTGCACGCCACCGCGATGGGAGGCCACGGCGGGGCGCGGCCGGTCGGCGGGCAGGTCGAGCTGATCGGGCAGACCGGCCAGCGTGCGCGACCAGTAGGCCACCTGCTGGGCGATCATCGAGGACTCGTCGGTCTCCGAGCCGAGCGTCTCGCGCTGCCACAGCGCGAAATCGGCGTACTGCACCGGCAGCGGCGCCCAGCCCGGGGCCTGCCCGCGCGAGCGGGCGGCGTAGGCGAGCATCACGTCGCGGGCCAGCGGGCGCACCGACCAGCCGTCACCGGAGATGTGGTGCACGACGAAGACCAGCACGTGGGTGTCGGGGTGTGAACCGTCCATGGACCCGGCGATGCGGAACAGCGCGGCGTGCACCGGCACCTCGGCGGTGACGTCGAAGCCGGTGAGCACGAGTTCGCTGATGCGCTCGCGCAGTTCGTCCTCGCCGACCGTGATCGGGTCGAGCGTGACCGGCGCGGCACCGACCGGCAGCACCACCTGCACACCGTGGCCCTCGGCGGTCTCCGGGTAGACGGTGCGCAGCACCTCGTGCCGTTCGACCACATCGGCGACGGCCTGGCGCAGGGCGTCCACGTCGAGGTCGCCGCTGAGGCGCACCGCGAGGGGGATGTTGTTGACCGCGGTGGCGTTGTCGAAGCGGTTGAGGAACCACATGCGCTGCTGGGCCAGCGAGAGCGGGATCTGCTCGGGACGCGGTCCGGCGACGAGCTCGCGGCGGCTGCCGCTGCCCGCGTGGGTCTCCACCTTGGCGGCCAGCGCGGCCACCGACGGCGCCTCGAACAGCACGCGCACGGGGACGCGGCTGTCCAGGGCCGCGCCGAGGCGGGCGACGACCTGGGTGGCGATGAGCGAGTTGCCGCCGAGATCGAAGAAGTCGTCGTCCAGGCCGACGGCACGATCCCCGGTCAGGCCGAGCACCTCGGCGAAGGTGGCGGCGACGATCTCCTCGATCGGTGTGCGCGGCGCGCGGAACTCGCGAGCCTCGAACACCGGCTCGGGCAGCGCGCGCCGGTCGAGCTTGCCGTTGGCGCTCAGCGGCATCGCGTCGAGCACGACGAACGCGGCGGGCACCATGTAGCTCGGCAGCTGCGCGGCCAGCTGCGTCCGCAGCGACTCGATGTCGACCGTCTCGCCGGTCACGGGGACCACGTAGCCGACGAGCTGGTCGCCGGTGCGGGCATCCGAGCGCACGACCACGACCGACTGCGCGACGCTGCGGTGCGCGGTGAGCCCGGCCTCGATCTCGCCGAGCTCGATACGCAGACCGCGCAGCTTCACCTGGAAGTCGGTGCGGCCCAGGTAGGTGATGGAGCCGTCGGCGTTCCAGCGCACGAGGTCACCGGTGCGGTACATCCGCGCACCGGCCTCGAACGGGTTGGCCACGAAGCGGTCGGCCGACAGATCGGCACGGCCGACGTAGCCGCGCGCCAGCTGGATACCGGCCAGGTACAGCTCACCGGCCACACCGGGGGCCACCGGGTGCAGTCGCGAATCCAGCACGTAGGACTTGGCATTGAGCACCGGGCTGCCGATCGGCACCGCGCCCTGCACGTCCTCGGCGACCGGCGCGGCGGTGGCGTGCACCGTGAACTCGGTCGGACCGTAGAGGTTGTGCAGCTCGGCCGGGCTGACCCGGCGGATCGCCTCGACCACATCGGAGGTGAACGCCTCACCCGCGACGAGCAGCGCGCGCACCGAGGCCAGCTGCGCCGGTTCGGCGACACCGGCGAACACCGCAAGCATCGACGGCACGAACGAGGTGAGGGTGACCCCCTCGGCGGCGATCAGCTCGGCCAGGTACTGCGGGTCACGGTGCCCGTCGGCCCGCGCGATGACCATGCGGGCGCCGCGCAGGATGGTGCCGAACAGTTCCCAGACCGACACGTCGAAGGTCTGCGGCGTCTTGAACAGCACCACGTCGTCGGTGGTCAGCTCGTATGCGTCGGTGATCCAGCGGATCTGGTTGACCACCGCCGCGTGCGACACCGCCACACCCTTCGGGCGGCCGGTGGAACCGGAGGTGAAGATCACGTAGGCCAGGTTCGAATTCCGCAGCGGCGCCAGGCGTTCGGCGTCGGTGACCGGACGGGACGGGTAGCCGGACAGGTCGAGTTCGTCGACCACGAGGGTCGGCGCGTCCGACGGCGCGAAGGCGTCGGTGGCGGTGGTGAGCACGACCACCGGACGCGCCGTCTCCAGCACGTAGGCGATGCGGTCGGCGGGCTGATCCAGGTCCAGCGGCACGTACGCGCCACCCGCGGCGAGCACCGCGTACATGGCGACGACGAGATCGGTGGAGCGGCGGATGCCCAGTGCCACCAGGGTGTCGGGGCCGACACCGGTCTCGATGAGCTTGCGCGCCAGCCGGTGTACCCGGTCGGCGAACTCGCCGTAGGACAGAGCTGTCCCCTCGAAACTCAGCGCCGTGGCGTCGGCATCGCGCTCGGCGAGAGCGAACAGATCGAGCAGGGTCTCGCCGGTGTCGGCCGGGACCACGAAGGATCCGACCCCGACCCCACCCATCCCGATCAGCTCGGTGGCATTCCACTCCGACAGCACGAGCTCGCGTTCGCGGGCGTCGAGCAGATCGAGATCACCGACGGCCCGCTCGGGGGCGGCCGCGATCTCGGCGAGCAGGCGCGCGAACCGGGCGCCGAAGCGGTCCATGGTGTCGGCGTCGAAGAGATCGGTGGCGTAGATCAGCTCGGCGACGATGCCCGAAGGCGCGTCGGCGGGCTTCTCGGTGAGCACGACCTGGAGGTCGAACTTGGCCACGTCGATCGGCAGGTCGACCCCGCTGACGGTGAGACCGGGCAGTTCGAGGCTGGTCTGGGCGGTGTTCTGGAAGGCCAGCATCACCTGGAACAGCGGGTGGCGTGCCTGCGAGCGGGCCGGGTTGAGGATCTCCACCAGGCGCTCGAAGGGCAGGTCGGCGTGGCCGAAGGCGGCGATATCGCTCGCCCGCACCGCACCGAGCAGGTCGGTGAAGCTCGCCTCGCCCTCGACCTCGGTGCGCAGCACCAGGGTGTTGACGAACATGCCGATCAGGTCGTCGAGGGCGCGTTCACCACGGCCCGCGATCGGGGTACCGATGGCGATGTCGGACTCGCCGGACAGCCGCGCGAGCAGCACGGCCAGGGCGGCGTGGGCGACCATGAACAGCGTCGCGCCACGAGCGCGGGCCAGCTCGGTGAGCGCCGCGTGGGTGGCGGCGTCGATCTCGAAGGTGTGGGTGGCGCCGCGACCACTGGCGATCGCGGGACGCGGGCGGTCGGCGGGCAGGTCCAGCTGCTCGGGCAGGCCGCGCAGCCGCTCGCCCCAGAAGGCGATCTGCTGGGCGATCACCGAGGACGCGTCGTCCTCGTCGCCGAGTACCCCGCGCTGCCACAGCGCGAAGTCGGCGTACTGCACCTCGAGCGGACGCCAGGCGGGCTCGGCGCCCTCGACGCGGGCGCTGTAGGCCGTCATCACGTCGCGGGTGAGCGGGCCCATGGAGAAGCCGTCGGAGGAGATGTGGTGCACCACCAGGGCCAGCACGTGCTCGGTGGGGCTCACCTCGAACAGCGCGGCCCGGAACGGCACCTCGGCGGTGACGTCGAAGGCCGTCAGCACCAGGGCCGAAAGGCGTTGCGGCAGTTCGGCGGTGGTGGTCTCGATCGGCGCGAGGTCCGGGATGACCTTGCCGGTCGGCACGATCACCTGGTGGCCCGCGCCGCCGACCTCCGGGTAGTAGGTGCGCAGCGACTCGTGGCGGGCGAGCACGTCGGCCACGGCCACCTGGAGCGCCTGGCGGTCCAGCAGACCCGACAGCCGCACGGCGGCCGGGATGTTGTCGACCGCGGACTCCGGGTCGAAGCGGTTGAGGAACCACATGCGCTGCTGGGCCAGCGACAGCGGCACCCGCGCGGGGCGCTGCTGCGGGACCAGCGGGGCGCGGCGTTCGGTGCCGGAGTGGGTCTCGGCCCGCGCGGCCAGCCCGGCCACGGTCGAAGCCTCGAACAGCTCGCGCACGCCGATGTCGGTCTCCAGGGCGGCCGACAGGCGCGCGGCCACCTGGGTGGCGGTCAGCGAGTTGCCGCCGAGGGCGAAGAAGTCGTCGTCCAGGCCCACCCGTTCCAGGCCGAGCACATCGGCGAAGGTGGCGGCGACGATCTCCTCGACCGGCGTGGTCGGGGCGCGGAAGACCGCGGCCTCGAACACCGGCGCGGGCAGCGCCTTGCGGTCGAGCTTGCCGGAGGCGTTGAGCGGGAACTCGTCGAGCACCACGATCACGGCGGGCACCATGTAGGCGGGCAGGTTGGCGCCCAGTTCCTCGCGGGCGTCCTCGATGTCGACGGTGCGGCCGGTGGCCGGGATGACGTAGGCGACCAGCTGGTCACCGGCGTGCTGGTCCCCGCGCACCACGACCACCGACTGGGCGACCTCGTCGAGGCCGGTCAGCGCCGCCTCGATCTCGCCCAGCTCGATGCGCAGACCACGCAGCTTCACCTGGAAGTCGGTGCGGCCCAGGTATTCCAGCTCACCGTGCTCGGTCCAGGCGACGAGGTCGCCGGTGCGGTACATGCGTTCGCCGTCGGTCCCGAACGGGTCGGCGACGAAGCGGTCGGCGGTCAGGTCCGGCCGGGCGACGTAGCCGCGCGCCAGCTGGGTGCCCGCGAGGTAGAGCTCACCCGCGACACCCACCGGGACGGGCCGCAGGCGCGCGTCGAGGACGTAGACCTGGGTGTTGAACACCGGGGCGCCGATCGGGACGGTGTCCACATCGGTGTCGACGACCTCGTGGAAGGTGACGTCGACCGCGGCCTCGGTGGGGCCGTACAGGTTGTGCAGGGCCGCGCCGGTGAGCTCGCGCAGGCGGTGCGCGGGCTTGGGCGGCAGCGCCTCACCCGAGGCGAAGACCATGCGCAGCGACTCGCAGCGGGCCGCGGCGGCGTCGGCGACGAACACCGCGAGCATCGAGGGCACGAAGTGGGTGACGGTGACGCTCTCGGCCCGGATGATCTCGGCCAGGTAGGCCGGATCACGATGACCGTCGGGCTTGGCCACCACCAGGCGCGCACCGATCTGCAAGGGCCAGAAGAACTCCCACACCGACACGTCGAAGGTGGCGGGGGTCTTCTGGAGTACCACGTCGTCGGCGGTGAGACCGTACGCGGCCTGCATCCACACCAGACGGTTCACGATCGCCCCGTGGCTCACGGCCACACCCTTCGGGCGACCCGTCGAACCGGAGGTGAAGATGACATACGCGGTGTTCGACGGACGCAGCGGCGCAACGCGTTCGGCGTCGGTGAGGCGGGTGTCGGTGTAGCCGGCCAGGTCGAGCAGGTCGATGCGGACCTGCGCGGTGTCGATCTCCAGATCGGTGCCCGAGGTGAGCACACACACCGGATCGGCCGTCGCCAGAATGTATTCCGTGCGCTCGGCCGGGTGATCGGGGTCCAGCGGCACGTAGGCGCCACCGGCCACGGTGACGGCGTACATACCGACGACCAGGTCGATCGAGCGGCGCATGCCCAGGGCCACATAGCTTTCCGGGCCCACGCCGCGGTCGACCAGCCAGCGGGCCAGGCGGTAGACCCGCTGACCGAACTCGGCGTAGGACAGACTCGTCCCCTCGAAGGACAGCGCGGTCGCGTGCGGAGTCGCGGCGAGCTGGGCCTCGAACAGCGAGACCAGGGTGGCCCGCTGGTCGACCTCGTGCGCGGTGGCGTTCCACTCGCGCACGACGAGTTCGCGTTCGGCGGCGTCGAGCAGTTCCAGATCGCCCACGGCGACACCGGGTTCGGTGGTGATCGCGGTGAGCACCCGGATCAGGCGCTCGGCGATGCGATGCACGGTGGCCGCGTCGAACAGGTCGCTGAGGTAGCCCGCGCGGATGCGCAGCTGGGTGTCGAGCTGGGCGATGAGCGAGAGCGGGTAGTGGGTGGCGTCGGCGGCGTCCAGACCGGTGACGGCCATGCCGTCGATATCGGCGGCCTGGGCCTTGATGCCCTCGGCGTCGACCGGGTAGGACTCGAAGACCACCAGCGAGTCGAACAGGCCACCGATGCCCGCCGCGGACTGGATCTCGGCCAGGCCGATGTAGTGGTGGTCGAGCAGGTCGGCCTGCTCGCCCTGGGTGCGGGTGAGCACCTCGCGCACCGATTCGGCGGCGTCGAAACGCACCCGGACCGGGACGGTGTTGATGAACAGACCCACCATGGATTCCACGCCGGACAGCTGCGCGGGACGGCCGGAGACGGTGGTGCCGAAGAGCACGTCGTCGCGGCCGGTCATCCGGCCGAGCACGATCGACCAGGCGACCTGCAGGACCGTGTTCGGGGTGACGCCGAGCTCGGCGGCCAGCGCGACCAGGCGGGCCGTGGCCGCCTCGTCGAGGTCGAACAGGTACTCCTGCGACAGCGCCGCGATCTCGCGACCGGCCTCGGGACGGGCGAGCAGGGTCGGCTCGGTGACGCCGCGCAGGGCCTCGGACCAGGCCGCCACCGACACCGAATGATCCTGCTGGGCAACCCATTCCAGGAAGTGCCGGTACGAGCGCTGAGCGGGCAACGCGCTGGCGTCGCCGTGCAGGGCGTAGAGCGCGAGCAGGTCGCGCATGACCAGCGGGGTCGACCAGCCGTCGAGCAGGATGTGGTGGTTGGACACCACGAAGCGCCACTCGTCCTCGGCGACCCGGATGAGGGTGAACCGGATCAGCGGCGGCGCGGCCAGATCGAAGCGGGCGGTGCGGTCGGCCTCGACCAGGTCGGCGAACTCGCCGGTGTCGACGCGGTCGTGCTCGGTCCACGACACCGGGGTGTGGTCGAGGACGATCTGCACGGCATTGCCGTCGTGGTCGGTGACGAAGGCGGTGCGCAGGGTCTCGTGCCGGTCCAGCAGGGCCTGGGCGGCGGCGCGCAGACGGGTGGCGTCGACACGGCCGGTGAGGGTGAGGACCGCCTGCGCGGTGTAGACGTCGACCGAGCTCGCGGCCAGGCGGGCGTGGAAGAACAGACCGGCCTGCAGGGCGGCCAGCGGCCACACCTGGGTCAGCTCGGGGTAGCGCTTCTCCCAGAGATCGATATCGCGCTGGGTAGAGCGCACGAGCGCGAAGTCCGACGGCGTGTGGCCGCCGGCGTCGGCCGAGTTGGCGTGCCGGGCAACGGCTTCCAGCGCGGTGACCCACAGGTCGGCGAACTCGCGCACCTCGGCGGCGGCGAGCAGCGTGCTCGGGTAACCGATGTTCGCGCTGAGCTTGTCACCGACGACGATCGCGTTGACGTCCAGCGGCGCCATGGCGGGCATGTCGGCGTCGTAGGCACCACCCAGAGCGGCCAGCTCCGGCGCGGGAATCCAGCCGAAGCCGCGCAAGGCGTCGGGCACATCGCTGTCGGCGACCCGGCCCAGGTAGTTGAAGCTGATCTGGCCGGGCAGCTCGGTGGGCAGCTCGGCGGCGGTGTCGGCGTTGAGGTACCGCAGCAGGCCGTAGCCGATGCCCTTGTCGGGCACCGCGAGCAGCTGCTCCTTGACGGCCTTGACCGCCTGACCCAGCGCGGGCCCACCGGCGAGCGCGGCGTCGATATCGATCCCGGCCAGGTCGAGGCGGACCGGGAAGATCGCGGTGAACCAGCCGACGGTGCGGGAGAGATCGGCGCCGGGCGCGACCTCTTCCTCACGGCCGTGGCCTTCGAGCCGCACCAGCAGGGCGTCGTCGGCGGCGGTCGCGCCGTTGCCCGCGGCGAGGCGGGTGCCACGCCACTTGGCGGCGGCCAGGGCCAGCGCGGTGAGCAGACCGTCGTTGACGCCACCGTGGAACAGCGCCGGGACGGTGGTGAGCAGGGCCTTGGTGACCTCGGCGGACACCTCGACCGGCAGCTTCTCGATGACACCGGAGACGTCGACGGCCGGGTTCATCGGCCGCTCGGTGAGCAGCGGGTCCGGGGTCGCGACGACCTCGCGCCAGAAGTCCAGCTCGGCGGTGCGCTCGGGGGTACGCGCCTCGTCGGCCAAGGCGTGCGCCCAGGCGCGCATGGAGGTGGCCGGGGCGACCAGTTCGGGCTGCTGACCGGCGGACAGCTGACCCCAGGCGGCCACGAAGTCGGGCACCAGGATGCGCCAGGAGACGCCGTCGACCACGAGGTGGTGCGCGACGACGATCAGGCGACCCGCGCGCGCGGCGGCATCGGGCTCCAGCCACACGAACCGCACGACCACACCGTCGGCGGGGTCGAGCCGGTCAAGACCGGCATCCAGTGCGGCGGAGGCGATCTCGACCAGCTGGTCGTCGGTGGCGTCGGCAGGGAAGGTGCTGTGGTCGATGAGCGCGTCGGCGTCGACGGTGCCCGCAGGCGCGGTGGTGACCACCCAGCGGCCGTCGACCTGGTGCAGGCGCGCGCGCAGCATGTCGTGGCGGTCGATGACCGCGCCGACGGTGGCGACGATGCCCGCACGGTCGATGCCGACCGGCAGTTCCAGCGCCATGGTCTGGTTGAACCGGCCGAAGGAGCCGGAGCGCTCGGCCATGAACCGCACGACCGGGGTCAGCGGCATCTCACCGACGCCACCACCCGGCAGCTCGGCGAGGGTGATCGCGGAAGCGGCTGCCACATCCGCGGTTTCGGCCACGGCGGCCAGCCCGGCGACGGTGCGCTGCTCGAAGACGTGGCGCGGGGTGAACAGCACGCCACGGGCCTTGGCCCGCGAGACCAGCTGGATGGAGACGATCGAGTCGCCGCCGAGGGCGAAGAACGAGTCGTCCACACCGACGCGCTCCACACCGAGCACCTCGGCGAAGACCTCGGCGATGGTCTGCTCGATGGGGGTGCGCGCGGCCCGGAAGGTGACCTCGGTGGCGAACACCGGCTCCGGCAGCGCCTTGCGGTCGAGCTTGCCGACCGGGGTGAGCGGCACGTGGTCGATCACCATGATCGAGGAGGGCACCATGTAGGCGGGCAGGCGTTCCTCGACATGCGCGGTCAGCGCCGCGACATCGATCGAACGACCCGGCGCGGCAACCACATACGCGACCAGCGAGACCGCGCCCGCGGTGCTCTTGTGGCCGAGGGTGGTGGCGAAGTCGACGGTCTCGTGCGCGGCCAGCGCCGAGTCGATCTCGCCCAGTTCGATACGGAAGCCACGGATCTTGACCTGGAAGTCGGAGCGGCCGACGTATTCGACGGTGCGCTCGGCGGTCCAGCGGACCACGTCGCCGGTGCGGTACATCCGCTCCCCCGGCACGAACGGGTCGGCGACGAACCGGTCGGCGGTGAGGCCGGGCCGGGCGTGGTAGCCGCGGGCCAGCTGGATGCCCGACAGATACAGCTCACCCGCGACACCCACCGGCACGGGCTGGAGCTGGGCGTCCAGGATCAGCGAGCGCATACCGCGCGTCGGGCCACCGATGGTGACCAGCTCGCCCGGCGTCAGCGCGGCGCTGATATTGGTCATGATCGTGGTTTCGGTCGGGCCGTACCCGTTGTGGAAGGCGCGAATCGTGCCGTCCGCCAACGGAACCGCCCACTTGCTCACCAGATCGGCGGGCACCGCCTCACCACCGGCGACGAGCACGCGCAGCGAGTCGAGGCCGCTCGGGTCGAAGGTGGCCAGGGCGGCGGGGGTGATGAAGGCGTGGGTGACCCGCTCGGTGCGGATCAGCTCGGACAGTTCGTCACCGCCGTAGACACCCGGCGGCACGACCACCAGGGCACCGCCGCGGGCCAGCGCCAGCAGCAGTTCCAGGATCGAGGCGTCGAACGAGGGCGAGGCGAAATGCAGTGCGCGCGAATCGGAGTCGAGGGCGTAGCGCTGGGCCTGCTCCTCGCCGAAGTTGGCCAGACCGGCGTGGGTGACCACGACGCCCTTGGGCACACCGGTGGAACCGGAGGTGTAGATGACGTAGGCGGGCTGCTCGGGGCTGGTCTCGCGGACCAGTTCCGCGTCGGCGATCGGACCGCCGTCGACGGCGGCCAGATCGAGGTCTTCCAGCACCAGCCAGCGCGCGGAGTCGGGCAGGCCGTCGCGCACGGCGGCCACCGTGAGACCCAGCGGTGAGCCGGAGTCGGTGACCATGTGGGCGATGCGGTCGGCGGGGTAGGTCGGGTCGACCGGGACGAACGCGGCGCCGGTCTTGGCGACGGCCCAGGCGGCCAGCACCGAGTCGGCCGAACGCGGGACACCCACGGCGACAAGGTCTTCCGCGCCGATGCCTTCCGCGATCAGCAGGCGGGCCAGGCGGTTGGAGCGCTCGTCGAGATCGGCGTAGGACAGAGCTGTCCCCTGGAACACGACGGCATCGCCGGTCGGGTTCTGGGCGACGGCCTCGGCCAGCAGCGTGCGCAGGGTGCGCGCGGGCACGGGCGGCTCGCCGACCCGGAACACCAGGTCGGCCCGCTCGGCGGCATCGAGGACATCGATCGCGCCGACGGTCACCGACGCGTCGGCGGCCACGGCCTCGAGCACGCGCTCCCAGCGGGTGGCGATGGTGTCGACGGTGGCCTCGTCGAACAGTTCGGTGGCGTAGTTCAGGGCCAGCGCCATCCCGCCGCTGCCGGGTTCGCCCAGCTCGGACAGGGTGAACTGCAGGTCGAAGCGGGCGACGCTCTCCTCGAGGTCGAGCGCGGAGACGGCCAGGCCGGGCAGTTCCAGGGTGGTGCGGTCCAGGTTCTGGAAGGCCAGCATCACCTGGAACAGCGGGTTGCGCGACTGCGAGCGCTCGGGCGCGAGGAGTTCCACCAGGCGCTCGAAGGGCACGTCGGCATTGCCGTAGGCGTCGAGGTCGGTCTTGCGGGACTGCTCGAGCAGGTCGGTGAACGTCTCGCCGGGGCGCACGCCGGTGCGCAGCACCAGGGTGTTGACGAACATGCCGACCAGGTCGTCGAGGGCCTGCTCGCCACGGCCCGCGATGGGCGTGCCGACGGCGATGTCGTCGGAGCCGGAGAGCCGGGCCAGCAGCACGGCCAGTGCGGTGTGCATGACCATGAACAGCGAGGTGCCCTGGCGGCGGGCCAGTTCGTCGAGCCTGCCGATCAGTTCCGGCGGCAGCTCGCGGTGCACGGTGGCGCCGCGATGCGAGGCGATGGCCGGGCGGGGGCGGTCGAAGGGCAGGGTGAGCTCGTCGGGGATGCCGGCGAGCTGGGTCTGCCAGTAGCCGACCTGGCGCGACATCAGCGAGTCGGTGTCGTCCTCGGTGCCGAGCACCGCGCGCTGCCAGATCGCGAAATCGGCGTACTGCACCGGCAGCGGCGCCCAGCCGGGCGCGGTGCCCTGGGCGCGGGCGGTGTAGGCCAGCATCACGTCGCGGGTCAGCGGCGCGATGGAGAAGCCGTCGGCGGCGATGTGGTGGACCACCACGACGAGGATGTGCTCGTCGGCACTCGCCCGGAACAGGCGGGCGCGCAGCGGAACCTCTTCGGCCACATCGAATCCGGCCGAGGCGAACTCGGTGACGGTCTCGAAGAGCCGCTCCGGTGCGACGGTGACCGGGCGCAGGTCCAGCGACATGCGTTCGGCGGCCACGATCTGCTGCACCGGGGTGCCGCCGTGCTCGGGGTAGCGGGTGCGCAGCGACTCGTGCCTGCGCACCAGGTCGGCCAGCGCCAGCGCCAGCGCCTCGGTGTCGAGGGCGCCGGTGAGGCGGATCGCCACGGGCAGGTTGTAGGCGGCGGAGGTGGTGTCGTACTTGTTGAGGAACCACATGCGCTGCTGCGCGAACGACAGCGGCACCAGTTCACCCTCGGTGCGCTCGCGGGCGACCAGCGCCGCGCGGGCGGTGCCGCCGGTGTGCGATTCCACCCGGGTGGCCAGGGCCTCCACGGTGGAGGCCTCGAACAGCGCGCGCACCGGCACCGTCGCGCCGAGCGCCGCGCCGATGCGGGCGACCACGCGGGTGGCGATCAGCGAGTTGCCACCGAGTTCGAAGAAGTCGTCGTCGACGCCGACCCGGTCCAGGCCGAGCACCTCGGCGAAGACCGCGGCCACGGTCTCCTGCACCGGCGTCACCGGGGCACGGAAGGCGCGCGCCTGCACCGCGGGTGCGGGCAGGGCACGGCGGTCCAGCTTGCCGTTGACGGTCAGCGGAATCCATTCCAGGCGGACCAGCGCCGCCGGGACCATGTACGCGGGCAGCTGTTCGGCCGCGCCGCTGCGCACCACGTCGAGATCGGGCTGGGCCTCGCCGTCGGCGACCACATAGGCGACGATGCGCTGGTCACCGGGCTGGTCCTCGCGCACGATGACCGCGGCCTGCGCGATACCGGGCTGGGCCAGCACGGCGGCCTCGATCTCGCCGAGCTCGATGCGGAAGCCGCGCACCTTGACCTGATCGTCGGCACGGCCCAGGTATTCGAGCTCACCGAAGCGGTTCCAGCGCGCGAGGTCGCCGGAACGGTACAGCCGGGAACCGGCCTGGTTCGGGCCCGCGAGCGGGTTGGCGACGAAGCGGGTCGCGGTGAGGTCGGGGCGCCCGAGGTAGCCGCGCGCCAATTGCGGTCCGGCGACGTACATCTCACCCGCGACACCCACCGGCACCGGCCGCAGCCGGTTGTCGAGCACGTAGACGCCCAGGCCCGCGATGGCCCGGCCGACGACCGAACCGGACGCGGCGGCAATGGTTTTCGCGTCCAGCGCGCGGAACGACACGTGCACCGTGGTCTCGGTGATGCCGTACATGTTGACCAGCGTCGGCAAGCTGTCGCCGCGCCGGGCCACCCAGTCCGACAGGCGGCGCAGTTCCAGCGCCTCACCACCGAAGACCACATAGCGCAACGCCAGCGGCGCCAGGCCCGGTCCGGCGTTCCGGTCGGCCTCGGCGAGCTGGTAGAACGCCGACGGGGTCTGGTTGAGCACGGTGACCTGCTCGACGCGCAGCAGTTCCAGGAACTGCTCGGGCGAGCGGGAGGTGTAGTAGTCCACCACGATCAGCGAGCCGCCGAACAGCAGCGGGCCCCACAGCTCCCACACCGAGAAGTCGAAGGCGTAGGAGTGGAACAGCGTCCACACATCGCGCGGGCCGAAGCCGAAGTCGCGATCGGTATTGGCGAACAGCCGCACCACATTCCGGTGCGCGACGGCGACGCCCTTGGGGCGGCCGGTCGAGCCGGAGGTGTAGATGACGTAGGCGACATTGTCCGGCGAGAGCGGCGCGATGCGGTCGGCGTCGGTGATCGGCAGGTCGTCGGCGTCCTCGACATTGCCGGTCTCCACGGCGAACCCGTCGAGCACCACCGAGGGCAGGTGGCCGGGCACGGTCACCTGGACGGTGGAGTCGAGCACCACGCTGGTGGGCCGGGAGTCCTCGAGCACGTAGGCGATGCGCTCGGCCGGGTAGGTCGGGTCGACGGGCACGTAACCGGCGCCGGTCTTGACCACGGCCAGCAGCGCCACGACGAGATCGAGCGAGCGCGGCAGGATCACCGCGACGAGCGATTCGGGACCGGCGCCGTCGGCGATCAGCCTGCGCGCCAGCACATTCGCGCGCCGGTCGAGCTCGGCGTAGGTCAGCGATTCCACACCGAACTTGGCGGCGATGCGATCCGGGTAGGCGACCGCGGCGGCGTCGAACAGGTCGACCAGCGTGGTGTGCTTGTTGCCGAACAGCCCGCGGCGATGACCCGCCGGGGTGGTGGCGTCGTGGACGACCGGCAGACCGATGGCGTCGGCACCCGAGGACACCCAGCGCTGGGCGACATCACGCTGTTCGGCCTCACCGAGCAGGTCGATGTCGCCGACGATCACGTCCGGGTTCTCCGCGACGCTCCGCAGGATGCGGACCAGGCGGTCACCGAAGGCGGCGACGGTCTCGGCGTCGAACAGATCGGTGGCGTAGTTCCACGACAGCGCCAGCGAGCCGTCGGCGGCCTCGCCCACGGTGAGCTGCACGTCGAATTTGGCTGTGCCCGGGTCGAAGTCGACGACATCGAGGTCCAGGCCCGGCAGCGCGACGGTGCCCGCGTCGGCGGCGGTGGCCGCCTCGAAGGTGAGCGCCACCTGGAACAGCGGGTGGTGCGCCTGCGAGCGGGTGGGGCTGAGCACGTCGACGAGCCGTTCGAAGGGCACGTCGGCGTTGGCGAAGGCCGACAGGTCGACCTTGCGGACCTGGTCGAGCAGGTCGGCGAAGCTGCCGCCGAGGTCGACTTCGCTGCGCAGCACCAGGGTGTTGACGAACATGCCGACCAGGTCGTCGAGCGAGCGCTCGCCACGACCGGCGATCGGGGTGCCGATGGCGATGTCGGTGCTGTTGGACAGGCGCGCGGCCCAGGTGGCCAGCGCCGCGTGCATCACCATGAACAGCGTGACGCCACGGGCCTTGGCGATCTCGGTGAGCGCCTGGTGCAGCGGCGCGTCCACCGAGAAGCGGTACAGGTCACCGGCATTGGTGGCGACCTCCGGCCGGGGCCGGTCGGCGGGCAGCTCGATCTGGTCGGGCAGATCGCGCAGCTGCTCGGTCCAGTAGGCGATCTGGCTCGCCGCGACCGACTCCGGATCGCTCTCCTCGCCGAGGACTTCGCGCTGCCACAGCGTGTAGTCGGCGTACTGCACCTCGAGCGGCGCCCACGCGGGCACCTCGCCCCGGGCGCGTTCGGTGTAGGCGACCACGACATCGCGCAGCAGCGGACGCAGCGAGAAGCCGTCACCGCTGATGTGGTGCATGACGAGCACGGCGACGTGGGTCTGCTCGTCGACGCGCAGCAGGCTCGCGCGGAAGGGCACCTCGCGGGTGACGTCGAAGTGCACGCCCGCCAGCTCCACCACGCGGGCGACCACGTCACCGGCGGCCACGGGCTGGGCAGGCAGGGCGAAGCGGACCTCGTCGGCGGGCAGGATCTGCTGGTAGCCGGCGCCTTCCACCTCGGGATAGAAGGTGCGCAGCGATTCGTGCCGCGCGGTGACATCGGCGATGGCGGCTTCGAGAGCTGCCACGTCGAGATCGCCGGTGAGGCGGATGGCCACCGGGATGTTGTTGACCGCGGTGCGGTTGTCGAAGCGGTTGAGGAACCACATGCGCTGCTGGGCCTGCGAGAGCGGGACCAGCTCGGGGCGCGGCCGGGCGGCGAGCGGGATGCGCCCGCCGCGTCCGGTGGCGGTCTCCACCCGCGCGGCCAGCGCGGCCACGGTCGAGGCCTCGAACAGCGCGCGTAGCGGCACCTGGGTGTCGAGCGCCTCGGACAGGCGCGCGGCGACCCGGGTGGCGATCAGCGAGTTGCCGCCGAGTTCGAAGAAGTCGTCGTCGAGGCCGACCTGACCGGCGCCGAGCACCTCGGCGAAGGTCGCGGCCACGATCTGCTGCACCGGGGTGACCGGTGCCTGGAAGGTGCGCGCCGCGAACACCGGCGCGGGCAGCGCCTTGCGGTCGAGCTTGCCGGAGGCGTTGAGCGGGAAGGCGCTGAGCACCACGTAGGCCGCGGGCACCATGTACACCGGCAGTTCGGCGCCGAGGGCGTCCTTGACCGCGTCGGTGTCGACGGTGGCGCCCGGCTCCGGGATGACGTAGGCGACCAGCTGGTCGCCGGTCCGCTCGTCGGCGCGGACCACGACCACCGACTGGGCGATCGAGGGCTGCGCGGTGAGCGCGGACTCGATCTCGCCGAGCTCGATGCGCAGACCACGCAGCTTCACCTGGAAGTCGGTGCGGCCCAGGTATTCCAGCTCACCGTGCTCGGTCCAGGTGACCAGGTCACCGGTGCGGTACATGCGCTCGCCGGGGGCGAACGGGTCGGCGACGAAGCGGTCCATGGTGAGGTCGGGGCGGCCGACATACCCGTGGGCCAGCTGCACGCCCGCCAGATAGAGCTCACCCGCGACACCCACCGGAACCGGCCGCAGCCGCGAATCCAGCACGTAGAGACGGGTGTTGAAGACCGGGGCGCCGATCGGCACGGTGTCCAGGTCGGCGTCGGTGACCTCGTGGAAGGTCACGTCGACCGCGGCCTCGGTGGGGCCGTACAGGTTGTGCAGGGCCGCGCCGGTCAGCTCGCGCAGGCGCTGGGCGGTGGGCGCGGGCAGCGCCTCACCGGAGGCGAACACATTGCGCAGCGAGACACAGTCCGCGGCAAGCGGTTCGGTGACGAACACGGCCATCATCGACGGCACGAAGTGCACCGTGGTGACCTGCTCGGCCGCGATGAGCCGGGCCAGGTAGGCCGGGTCGCGATGGCCGTCGGGCTTGGCGACCACCAGGCGCGCGCCGACCTGCAAGGGCCAGAAGAACTCCCACACCGACACGTCGAAGGTGGCGGGCGTCTTCTGCAACACCACGTCGTCGGCGGCCAGGCCGTAGGCGGCGTGCATCCACACCAGGCGGTTGACGATGGCCGCGTGGCTCACCGCCACACCCTTCGGACGGCCGGTCGAACCGGACGTGAAGATGACGTAGGCCGTATTGCCCGAGCGCAGCGGCCGGTGCCGGTCGGCGTCGGTGACCGGCTCGGCCGAATGGCCGGACAGATCCAGCTCGTCGATGCGCACCTCGCGACCCGCCGCGGCGGGCAGGCTCTCGCCGGAGGTCAGCACGCACACCGGCTGGGCGGTGTCGAGGATGTGCTCGATGCGCTCGGCCGGGTGATCGGGGTCCAGCGGCACGTACGCGCCACCGGCGGCCGAGACGGCGTACATGCCGACCAGCAGGTCGATCGAACGCCGCGTGCCGAGGGCCACATAGCTTTCCGGGCCGACACCGGCGTCCTTGAGCCAGCGCGCCAGCTGACGCACCCGCACCGCGAATTCGGCGTAGGACAGACTCGTCCCCTCGAAGGTGAGGGCGGTCGCGTCGGGCGTGCGGGCGACCTGGGCCTCGAAGAGGGCGTGCAGGGTGGCCGGGTCGTCGTCACTCGGCGTGCTCAGCGCGGCGTCGGTGGCGAACTCGGTGTCGTTCCAGCGGTCGAGCACCAGGGTGCGTTCGGCGGCGTCGAGCAGTTCGATGTCACCGACGGCGGCCGAGGGGTCGGCCACGATGGCGGTGAGCACACGCAGCAGGCGCGCGCCGAAGGTCGTCGCGAAACCGGCGTCGAAGAGGTCGGTGGCGTAGACGAGTTCGGCGTCGAGGTGACTGTCGTCGTCGGCCGGGACCTCGCTGAGCGCGAGCTGCAGGTCGAACTTGGCGGTGTGCTGGTCGATGCCCAGTTCCGAGACCGTCAGGCCGGGCAGTTCCAGCGTGGTGCGGCCCAGGTTCTGGAACGAGAGCATGACCTGGAACAGCGGGTGGCGCGACTGCGAACGCGCCGGGTTGAGCACCTCGACCAGGCGCTCGAACGGCACGTCGGCGTGGGCGAAGGCGGCCAGGTCGCGTTCGCGGACCTGGGTGAGCAGCTCGGTGAACGAGGCGGCCGGGTCGACCTCGGCGCGCAGCACCAGGGTGTTGACGAACATGCCGACCAGGTCGTCGAGGGCCTGCTGGCCACGTCCTGCCACCGGCGTGCCGATGGCGATGTCGGCGGTGCCCGACAGGCGCGAGAGCAGCACGGCGAAGGCGCTGTGCACCACCATGAACAGGGTGGTGCCGCGCTGGTGGGCCAGCTGGTTGAGCGCTTCCACGAGCTCGCCGGGCACCTCGAAGCGGTGCGTGCCCGCCTGGTAGGTGGCCTGCGCGGGCCGCGACTTGTGGCCCAGACGCAGTTCGTCGGGCAGGTCGGCCAGCGCGTCGCGCCAGTGGTCGAGCTGCTCGGAGATCAGCGAGGTGGGGTCGTTCTCGTCGCCGAGGGTCTCGCGCTGCCACAGCGCGTAGTCGACGTACTGCACCTCCAGCGGCGGCCAGCCCGGCTCGGCGTTGGCGGTGCGCGCCACGTAGGCGGTCATCAGGTCGCGCACCAGCGGGCGCAGTGAGAAGCCGTCGGCGGCGATGTGGTGGACCACCATCACCAGCACGTGCTCGCGTTCGCTGAGCTCGTAGACGCGCAGGCGCACCGGCGCGGCGGCGGTGACGTCGAAACCGCGGCGGGCGAACTCGTAGAGCGAGATCGCCATGTCGGTCTCGTCGGCCTCGATCAGTTCCACCTCGGGAATCGAGACCGCGGCGGCGAGGACCTTCTGGTAGGCCGTGCCGTCGTGCGACGGGTACACCGTGCGCAGCGACTCGTGCCGGGCGATCACGTCGGCGACCGCGCCGCGCAGGGCGGGCAGGTCGAGCAGGCCCTGCAGGCGCACCGCGACGGGGATGTTGTAGGTGCCCGAATCGCCGGTGTCGGCCAGGTCGAAGCGGTTGAGGAACCACATGCGCTGCTGCGCGAGCGACAGCGGCGGATGCTCGGGACGTTGCCGCGCGGTGAGTTCGGCGCGCAGACCGGTGCCCGCGTGCGATTCCACCCGCGCCGCCAGCGCGCCGACCGTGGGCGCCTCGAACAGCGTGCGCACGCCGACCTCGGCGTCGAGCGCCTTGCTCAGGCGCGCGGCCACCTGGGTGGCGACCAGCGAGTTGCCGCCGAGGGCGAAGAAGTCGTCGTCCACGCCGACGCGGTCGGCGCCGAGCAGCTCGGCGAAGATCTCCGCGACGATCTCCTCGATCGGCGTGGCGGGCGCACGGAACACCTTGGCCTCGAACACCGGCGCGGGCAGCGCCTTGCGGTCGAGCTTGCCGGAGGCGTTGAGCGGGAAGGCCTCCAGCACCATCAGCGCCGACGGCACCATGTAGGCGGGCAGTTCGGCGGTGATGCCCGCCTTCACCGCGGTCACGTCCAGGACCGAATCCGGTTCGGGCACCACGTAACCCACGAGCTGATCGCCCGCGTGCGCGTCGGCGCGCACGACGACGACCGACTGGGCCACGCCCGGCTGGGCCAGCAGCGTGGCCTCGATCTCGCCGAGCTCGATGCGCAGGCCGCGCAGCTTCACCTGGAAGTCGGTGCGGCCCAGGTAGTTCAGTTCGCCGTCGCGGGTCCAGGTGACGAGGTCACCGGTGCGGTACATCCGCGAACCGGCCTGCCCGTACGGGTTGGCCACGAAGCGGTCGGCGGTGAGGTCGGCGCGGTTGAGGTAGCCGACGGCGAGCTGTTCGCCCGCCAGATACAGCTCACCCGCGACGCCGGGGGCCACCGGGTGCAGGCGCGAATCCAGCACGAACACCTTGGTGTTCCACACCGGACGGCCGATCGGCACCGACTCCACATCGGCGTCGACGACCTCGTGATAGGTGACGTCGACCGCGGCCTCGGTGGGGCCGTACAGGTTGTGCAGGCGGGCACCGGTCAGCTCGCGCAGGCGCTGCGCGGTGGGCGCGGGCAGCGCCTCACCGGAGGCGAACACCTGACGCAGCCGCACGGCACTGCCGTTGCCGTTGTTGCCCAGCGTCGAGACGAACACCGACAGCATCGAGGGCACGAAGTGCGCGGTGGTGATGCCGCGCTCGGCGATGACCTGCGCGAGGTACACCGGATCGCGGTGGCCGTCGGGCTTGGCGACCACCAGGCGCGCGCCGGTCTGCAAGGGCCAGAAGAACTCCCACACCGACACGTCGAAGGTGGCGGGCGTCTTCTGCAGCACCGCGTCGGCGGCGTCGATCGGGTACTCGTGCTGCATCCACAGCAGCCGGTTGACGATCGCCGCGTGATCGACGGCCACGCCCTTGGGGCGGCCGGTCGAACCCGAGGTGAAGATGACGTAGGCGGTATTGGTGGCCCGCAGCGGACGCGTGCGCTCGGCGTCGGTGATCGGCGCGGCACCGAAATCGGCGGGCAGCTCGATGTTCTCGACGGCCAGCACGGTCGCGCCGTCGGCCTCGAAACCGTCGCGGCGGCTGGTGAGCACCAGCTGCGGCTGCGCGGTCTCGATGATGTGGCCGATGCGGTCGGCGGGCTGATCCGGGTCCAGCGGCACATAGGCCGCACCGGTCTGCAGCACCGCGTACATGGCGACGACGAGTTCGGTGGAGCGCCGGATGGCAAGGGCCACCTGCGAACCCGGGCCGACGCCCTCGGCGATGAGCTTGCGGGCGATGCGGTTGGCCCGCTCCTGCAGCTCGCGGTAGGTCAGTTCCTCGTTCTCGAAGACCAGCGCGACCGCGTCGGGGGTGCGCTCGACCTGCGCGTCGAACAGCGAGACCAGGGTGGCCTCCGGCACGGCACGCGCGGTGTCGTTCCAGTCGACGAGGACCTGCGCGTGCTCCTCGGGCGCGAGCAGATCGATGTCACCGACGGCCACTTCGGGCTCGGCGACGATGGCGGCGAAGATGTTGTCCAGGCGCCGCGCGAAGGCGGCGATGGTGGACTCCTCGAAAAGGTCCAGCGCGTAGGAGAACTCGGCCGACATGCCGCCGGCCTCGCCGTCGGTGTCCTGCACCTCGGTCAGCGTGAGCTGCAGGTCGAACTTGGCCAGCTGCGAGTCGTAGTCGATGCCGCTGACCGACAGGCCGGGCAGTTGCAGCGAGGCCTGCTTGTTGTTCTGGAACGACAGCATCACCTGGAACAGCGGGTGACGTGCCTGCGAGCGCGGCGGGTTGAGCACCTCGACGAGCCGCTCGAACGGCACGTCGGCGTGCGCGAACGCCTGCAGGTCGGTCTCGCGGGCCTGGTCGAGCAGGGTCGCGAAGGAGGTGGCGCCCTCGACCTGCGAGCGCAGCACCAGGGTGTTGACGAACATGCCGACCAGGTCGTCGAGGGCCTGGTCACCACGACCGGCCACGGGCGTGCCGATGGCGATGTCGCTGGTGCCGCTGGCGCGGGCCAGCAGCACGGCCAGCGCGCTGTGCATGACCATGAACAGCGAGGCGTTGTAGCGGCGGCCCAGTTCGACCAGGGCACGCTGGGTGTCACCGGAGATGACGAAGCTGTAGGTGCCACCCCGATAGGTGGCCACCGGCGGACGCGGGTGGTCGGCCGGGAGCACCAGTTCGTCGGGCAGATCGGCGAGTTCGCGGGTCCAGTAGTCGATCTCGGAGGAGATCAGCGACTTGGGGTCGTCCTCGGAGCCGAGTACCTCGCGCTGCCACAGCGCGTAATCGGCGTACTGGACCGGCAATTCGGCCCAGGTCGGCGCCTCCCACGAGGTGCGCGCGGCGTAGGCGACGATGACATCGCGCGACAGCGGCGCCATCGACCAGCCGTCGGCGGAGATGTGGTGCACCACCATGCCGAGCACGTACTCGGTCTCGCTGATCTCGAACAGCCGTGCGTGCAGCGGGACTTCGCTGGTGACATCGAAGGCCATCGAGGCCAGATCGATCAGATGGTCGATGAGGTTGTCCTCGGTGACCCGGTACGGGGTCAGGTCGGGGACGATCTGGGCGGCGTCGAGCACCACCTGCACCGGGCCGTTGCCCGATTCGGGGAACACGGTGCGCAGCGACTCGTGCCGGTCGATCACGTCGATCACGGCGACCTGCAGCGCGGCCACGTCGAGTTCACCGGAGAGCCGGATGGCGACCGGGATGTTGTTGACCGCCGAGGCGGTGTCGAAGCGGTTGAGGAACCACATGCGCTGCTGGGCCAGCGACAGCGGCACCAGATCGGGCCGCTCGCGCGCGACCAGCGCCTTGCGGGCACCGTCACCGGCCTGCGACTCCACCCGCGCGGCCAGCGCCGCGACGGTGGGTGCCTCGAACAGCATGCGCACCGGCACCCGGGTGTCCAGGGCGATGCCGATACGCGAGGCCACCTGGGTGGCGATCAGCGAGTTGCCGCCGAGTTCGAAGAAGTCGTCCTCGACACCGACGCGGCTCAGCTCGAGCACATCGGCGAAGACCTGGGCCACGATCTGCTCGATCGGGGTGGTGGGGGCACGGAACTCGCGCACCTCGAACACCGGCGCGGGCAGCGCGCGACGGTCGAGCTTGCCGTTGACCGTCAGCGGGATCGCGGCGAGCACCATGATCGAGGACGGCACCATGTACGCCGGAAGGCGCTGTGCCACATGGTCGGTCAGGGCGGGGATGTCGATCGAGCTGCCGGGCACCGCGACCACGTAGGACACCAGCGAGGTGCTGCCGCCCTTGTTCTTGTGGCCGATGCTGACGGCGAAGTCGACGGTCTCGTGCGAGGCCAGCGCCGAGTCGATCTCGCCCAGCTCGATCCGGAAACCGCGAACCTTCACCTGGAAGTCGGAGCGGCCGACGTATTCGACATTGCGGTCGGCCGTCCAGCGCACCACGTCACCGGTGCGGTACATCCGCTGACCGGGGGCGTACGGGTTGGCGACGAAACGGTCCGAGGTCAGCGCGGGGCGCGCGTGGTAGCCGCGCGCCATGCCGACGCCGCCGATGTAGAGCTCACCGGCCACGCCCACCGGCACGGGGCGCAGGCGGTCGTCGAGGATCAGGGTGTGGACGCCGCGGATGGGTCCACCGATGACGACCCGCTCCCCCGGGATCAGGCCCTGGGACAGGTTGGAGGCGATGGTGGTCTCGGTCGGGCCGTAGACATTGCCGAGCATGCGGCGCGAGCCGTCGGGCAGCGGCACCGCCCATTTGGTGACCAGCTCCGGCGGCACCGCCTCGCCACCGGCGGCGAGCACCCGCAGGTGATCGAGGCCGCGGGCGTCGAAGGTGGCCAGCGCGGCCGGGGTGACGAAGGCGTGGGTGACCTGCTCGGTGATGAGGATGTCGCGCAGTTCCTCACCGCCGTAGACCCCCGGCGGCACCACGACGAGCGTGCCGCCGCGACCCAGCGCCAGCAGCAGTTCCAGCACCGAGGCGTCGAACGAGGGCGAGGCGAAATGCAGTGCGCGGGTGTCGGTGTCGAGCGAGTACAGCTCGATCTGCTCGGCGCAGAAGTTGGCGACGCTGGCATGGGTCACCACGACGCCCTTGGGCACACCGGTGGAACCGGAGGTGTAGATCAGGTACGCGGGCTGGGCGGGATCGGTCGGGCGGACCAGTTCGCGCGGGGCCAGCGGGGCATCGGAGATGTCGTCGAGATCGATGTCGTCGATCTCGAGCCAGCGCACCGTATCGGGCACCTCGCCCAGCTCGGCGCTGACCGTGATACCCACGGACACACCGGCATCGGCGATCATGTGCGCGATGCGGTCGGCCGGGTAGTTCGGGTCGACGGGCACGAACGCGGCACCGGTCTTGGCGACCGACCACACCGCCAGCACCGACTCCAGCGAGCGCGGCACGGCCACGGCGACGAAGTCCTCGGCACCGAGGCCCTGCTGGATCAGCAAGCGCGCCAACTGGTTCGAGCGGCGATCGAGCTCGCCATAAGACACAGCTGTCCCCTCGAACACCACGGCGGTGGCCTCGGTGTCGCGGGCGGCCTGGGCCATCAGCTGCGGCAGGGTCCGCGCGACCGCGGCGGGGGCGCCGTAGCGGGTGACCAGGTCGGTGCGTTCGGCGTCGTCGAGGACGTCGATCGCGCCGACGGTGACCGCCGGGTCGGCCAGGATGGCGTCGAGCACGCGGCGCCAGCGCAGCAGCAGCTCCTCGACGGTGGCCTGGTCGAACAGGTCGACGGCGTAGGTGAGTACGCCGGTCAGGCCCGAGAGCGAGCCGGTGGTGGTGTGCTCCTCGGTGAGCGTCCACTGCAGGTCGAACTTGGCCATGTCGACCTCGACCTCGTCGGCGCTGACCGTGAGACCGGGCAGCTCCAGCGTGCCGTGCGACATCTCCTGGAACGAGAGCACCACCTGGAACAGCGGGTGGCGCGCCTGCGAGCGCGAGGGGTTGAGCACGTCGACCAGGCGCTCGAACGGCACATCGGCATTGGCGAAGGCCGACAGGTCGGTCTCGCGGGTGCGCGCGAGGAACTCGCTGAACGGCTGGGCCGGGTCGACGTCGGAGCGCAACACCAGGGTGTTGACGAACATGCCGATCAGGTCGTCGAGGGCCTGCTCACCGCGGCCGGCGATGGGCGTGCCCACGGCGATGTCGGTGGTGCCGGACAGGCGCGCGAGCAGCACGGCCAGCGAGGCGTGCACCACCATGAACAGGGTGACGCCGTTGGCGCGGGCCAGCGCGGCCAGCTGGGCGTGGGTCTCGGCGTCGATGTCGAAGCCGACGCGTGCGCCGCGGAAGCTCTGCTGCTGCGGACGCGGGCGGTCGCTGGGCAGATCGAGCTGGTCGGGCAGGCCGTCGAGGGTGCGCTGCCAGTAGTCGAGCTGGCGCGCGGCCATCGACGCGGGATCGCTTTCGGCACCGAGCAATTCGCGCTGCCACAGCGTGTAGTCGCGGTACTGCACGGGCAGCGGCGTCCAGGCGGGCGCCTGCCCGGCCGAGCGGGCCAGGTAGGCGGTGGCCACGTCGCGGGCCAGCGGGCCGAAGGAGAAACCGTCGGCGGCGATGTGGTGGACCACGAACGCGACCGCGAATTCCGGTGTGCCATTGGTCGATCCGCCGGTCACCTGGTAGATCCGTACGCGGATCGGCAGTTCCAGGGTGACGTCGAAGCCGGTGGAGGCGAAGTTGATCAGCTCGTCGTGCAGCAGCGACTGGTCGATCGGGGTCACCGTGATGCCCAGGTCGAACTCGTCGGCGCCGAGGACCTGCTGGAAGCCGCCGTCGGCGTCAGGGAAGACGGTGCGCAGCGATTCCTGGCGCGCCACCACGTCGTCGAGCGCGGCGATGAGCGCGTCGACATCGACGCGGCCCTTCATCCGCACCACGAACGGCAGGTTGTAGGTCGGCGCGGTGGGGTCGAACTGGTTGATGAACCACATCCGCTGCTGGGCCAGCGACAGCGGCACCTGGTCGGGATGTGGCAGCGCGACCAGCGCGGGACGGCTGGAAACCTCGGCGGGCGTGACGGATTCGGCCCGCGCGGCCAGCCCGGCCACGGTCGGGGTCTCGAACAGCGCGCGCACACCGAGCTGGATGCCGAAGGCGGCGCCGATGCGGGCCACCACCTGGGTGGCGACCAGCGAGTTGCCGCCGAGCTCGAAGAAGTTGTCGTCGGCGCCGACGCGTTCCTGGCTGAGCACGTCGGCGAAGATCCCCGCCACGATCTGCTCGGACGGGGTGCGCGGGGCGCGGAAATCGCCTGCGGCGGCGCTGAACACGGGCTCGGGCAGGGCCTTGCGGTCCAGCTTGCCGGAGGTGTTGAGCGGGAACGCGTCGAGCACCATGATCGACGCGGGCACCATGTAGCTGGGCAGCTTCTCGGCGACGAAACGGGTGAGTGTCGCCGGGTCGGCGGACTGGCCCGGCGCGGGCACCACATACGCGACCAGCTGCTGGCCGGTGGCGGTGTCGACCACCAGCACCGCGGCCTGGCTCAGGGTCGGATGGGCCAGCAGGTCGGTCTCGATCTCGCCGAGCTCGATGCGCTGACCACGGAACTTCACCTGGAAGTCGGTGCGGCCGATGTACTCCAGGACGCCCTCGGCGTTCCAGCGCACCAGGTCACCGGTGCGGTACATGCGTTCGCCGGGCCCGCCGACGGGGTTGGCTACGAAGCGGTCCGAGGTCAGGTCCGGGCGGCCGCGGTAGCAGCGCGCGAGCTGACGGCCCGCCAGATACAGCTCACCCGGGGCGCCGATCGCGGCCGGTCGCAGCCGCGAATCCAGCACGTAGACTTCGACATTCCACTCGGGGATACCGATCGGCACCGTGACGGTGTCGGCCTCGGTGGCCTCCCAGTAGGTGACCGAGACCGCGGCCTCGGTGGGGCCGTACAGGTTGTGCAGCCCGGCGGTGGAGATCGCGCGCAGACCGGCGGCGGTCTCCGGCGGCAGTGCCTCACCGATCACGAAAACGGCACGCAGCGTTGCGCATTGGGCCTGCGTGGCGTGGGCGACGAAGACCGTCAGCATGGACGGGACGAAGTCCGTCACGGTGACGCCGTGGCGGGCGATCATGTCCGCGACGTAGAGCGGGTCGCGGTGCCCGTCCGGCGAGGCGATGACCAGCTTGGCGCCGACCATCAGCGGCAGGAAGTAGCCCCACAGCGACACGTCGAAGGTGGTGGCGGTCTTCTGCAGGTAGACGTCGTCGGCGGTGAGCGCGTACTCGTCGAGCATCCACAGCTCTTGGTTGACGATCGCGTGGTGGGTGACGGCCACGCCCTTGGGGCGGCCGGTGGAACCCGAGGTGTAGATGACGTAGGCGGTGTTGTCCGGGCGCAGCGGCGCGAGCCGGTCGGCGTCGGTGACCGGGGTGTCGGCGAAGGCGGCGGTGTCGAGGGTGTCGATCTCCACGCGCGCGACGGTCGCGGGCAGGTCGAGGTCGTCGCGGGTGGTGGTCAGCACGCAGACCGGTGCCGCGGACTCGAGGATGTAGGCGGTGCGGTCGGCCGGGTGGTCGGGGTCGATCGGCACGTAGGCGCCTCCGGCGCGCAGCACCGCGTGCATACCGATCACCAGGTCCAGCGAGCGGCGCATCCCGAGCGCGACCAGCGACTCCGGGCCCACACCGTCGGCGATCAGGAACCGGGCCAGCCGGTTGACCCGCGCGCCGAACTCGGCGTAGGTGAGGGTCTCGCCCTCGAAGTCCAGGGCGACGGCGTCGGGGGTGCGCGGGATCTGCGCGTCCAGCAGGGCGGGCAGGGTGGTGGCGGGGACCTCGTGGGCCGAGTCGTTCCACTCGGTCAGCGAGCGCTCCAGCTCGGCGGTGCCGGTGACCGGCAGCCGCCAGACCGGCAGCGCGGCGTCGGCGGCCAGGAAACGCTCGAAGAACTCGAGGAAGCGGCCGTGGTGGGTGGCCGCCTCGGCCGCGGTGTAGAGGTTGGGGTTGGTCTCGAAGTCGATGTGCGAGCGGGTGCCGCCGTGCGACTGGTAGAAGTTGACGCCCAGGTCCTCGATCGAGCCGGTGGACAGCACATTGAGCGTGCCGTCCATCTCGCCGAAGCGCAGCGCGTTGTCGAAGAGCATGATGTTGACCCACGGGCCGAAGAACTCCGTGGCGACCATGCCGTCACCGGCGGAATCGCGCCGGATGTCCTCGTGGCGGTAGCGCTGGTGGCGCAGCGCCCCGGAGACCTCGGTGGTGACCGCGCGCAGCAGTTCGGCCACGGTGGTGTCGTGGCCCACGCGCAGGCGCAGCGGCACGATGTTGGAGGTGACACCGCCGGAGCGGCGCATCACGGCGGTGGTGCGGCCGGTGACCGGGAGGCTGAGGATCACGTCCTCGGTGCCGGTGATCTGGGCCAGGTATGCCGCGAAACCGGCGATGAGCAGCGGCGCGGAAGTGGTGTCGTGGCGGGCGATGGCCTCGTCGAACACCGTGTCCTGGGCCGGGCGCAGGGCCGCGCTGGTGACGTCGTTGACCGGCGAGGGCGGCGCGGAGCGACCGGTGAGGCTGCTGCCCTCTTCCAGCCCCTCGACGCGCTGGGCCCAGTGCGCCTTGTCGGACTCGAAGCGGGAGCTGTCGCGGTAGGCGATCTCCGACTCGTAGAGGGTGCGCAGGTCGGTGGCCTTGTTGGCCGGGGCCTCGGCGCCGGTGACCGCCGCGGTGTAGAGCTGTGCCGTGCGGTTGACGAAGTTGTTGGCGCCGAAACCGTCGAGCACGATGTGGTGGACGCGGGCATACCAGTACCAGCGCTCGTCCTCGAGCTGCAGCGCGGCGGCCTGGACCAGGCGGTCGGCGACGATGTCGAGCGGGCGGCTGTACTCGCGGCGCATCCACTCGGCGGCGGCGGACTCGGGGTCGGCCTCACCACGCAGGTCGACGTAGATGAGGGTGTCGTCCTGGGTGAGGTCGACGGTCTGCATGGGTTCGCCGTCGATCTCGACGATGCGCAGGAAGCCGGACTGCTGCTCGGCGGCGGCCTCGGAGCTGACGCGTTCGAGCACCGCCACGTCGAGGTGGCCGCGCAGGTCGACGTACTGGGCGATGTTGATCGGCACCTGTGGGTCGACGTGCTGCGCGTACCAGATACCCAGCTGTGCGGGCGAGAGCGGGAAGTACTCCTCGCCGTTTCCGCCGAAATCCAGCCGGTCCAACCCAAACCTCGCTTCCGGAACACCCGTGCAGGCGCTCCCCGACGACACCGGAACGCAGGCGCCTCAGCCGCAACAGCGTGGCGCCTGCGTCTCGGGTTCAATTCTCGAAATCAATCAGGCAAAAAATGTCCATTGGCACTATCTGTCGGCCCGGCCGATCTTGTTACATGGCTGAGACCATGCTCGGGATCGACGGCCCGGCAGCGCCGGCGTGCTCTTCGCAAACCATCGCACCAATCTACCGGTGAGCCCGCCCGGCAACCAACCACGTCCATAGCTGGATGGCATAGCCCCAGGTAAACCGAGAGCACCCCGTTAGCTGACGCTTGTCTGCGCGCTCACATCGCCACGGGGCCGTCCACACACCGCCGTGAATGAGCCGTGGGTCACACCGACCGGGCACCGGAGGCGGAAGGCCCGCGCCCGGCAGGCCCCGCACAGACGGCCCTTCCGGCACCGAATCGATAGCTGATCGGATGCCTATCCGTCCATCACATCGATTCGACAGCCTTCTTCGACGGCTACTAACCTGCGCCGCCAGGGAGTTTTCAGAAGGAAGCAGGAAGTTCGCATGTTCACCACTCGTTCGCTGACCCTGGCGGCAGCCATCGCCGGATTCACCGCCTTCGGAGCCGTCGCGACCCCCGCCGGCGCCGGCCCGGGAATCGTTCCGGACCCAGGGCCTGTCACCAGCTACTACATGGGTGACTCGCTCAACTGCTTCATCGACGTGCGGCTGACGATCGAGGACCAGGCAGACGGCAGGCAGTCCGCCTTCGTCGAGCCGCTCGGCATTCGGTCGACCATTCCAGGGATGCAGGCACCCACACAGTGCTCGGCCACCTTGGGCGCGACGTGGAACGATGAACGGAACCCGATGATGCGGTTCGGGTCGGTGCGAGTCGACGCGGCACCCGATCGTTCCGATCGGGCCAGGCTCGACCTGGATGTCCAGCCCGGCTCTCAGTGGACGAGCCTGAGCTACATTCCCGCCTCGATGGCTCTGGCCTCGTACGGCGCTTTCCCGGCACTGTCCACCGCGGTCACCCACGGCACGCTGCCCGGCTGAGGACCTACCGGACCGGCCCGCGCGCTCGCGCCGGGTCGTAGAGGTGGGACTGGGCGCAGTCGAGGGATGGGGTCAGGGCTCGGCCGACGAGGATGACGGCGGCCTGGCGTAGGCCCGCGGACTCGACCTGGTCGGCGATGTCGGTGAGGGTGCCGCGCAGGACGAGTTGCTCGGGCTGGGTGGCGCGGTAGACGACGGCGACCGGGCAGTCCGGGCCGTATTCGGCGACCAGTTCGGTCGCGATCGGCCGGATGCGGGTGATGGCCAGGTGCAGGACGAGGGTGGCGCCGGTGGCGGCGAAGTTCGCCAGGGCCTCGCCGACGGGCATGGCGGTGGAGCGGGCCTGGGTGCGGGTGAGCACGACCGACTGGACGACTTCGGGCACGGTGAGTTCGGTGCCGAGGGCGGCGGCTGCCGCGGCGTAGGCGGGGACGCCGGGGGTGACGTCCCAGGGGACGCCCGCGGCGTCGAGGCGGCGGGTCTGCTCGGTGAGGGCCGAGTAGATCGACGGGTCGCCCGAGCAGAGCCGGGCCACGTCGTGCCCGGCCGCGTGGGCGCGCACGAGCTGTTCGGTGATCTGGTCCAGGTCGAGGTGCTGGGTGTCGATCAGCTCGGTGCCCGGCGCGCAGTGCGCGAGGACCTCGGGGTCGAGGTAGGTGCCCGCGTAGAGGCAGACCGGGCTCTGCCGCAGCAGCGTGACCGCGCGCACCGTGAGCAGGTCGGCCGCGCCGGGGCCCGCCCCGATGAAGTGGACCGTCATGGGCGCGAGTCTACGGTCGACCGGCTATACCCGAGTCCGCACGGTGGAGTACGCGCAACCGTGGGCGGCGCTGGTCGACGTGGGATGCGCGGCTGGTCAGCGCATTGCGCCGACCGGAAGCCGCGGGAACAAGTATGTTCTGAGTCCGTCGGCGCGTGCCGACCACGGACGAGGGGGCGCGGTGCCACGATCGAGGACGACGCGACGAGCCATGGGTGCCACGATCGCGCTGACCGCGCTCGCCGCGAACGCGTGCGCGGGCCCGGCCCCGATCACCGGCCAGGCGACCTCCTCGCTGGCGGAGTTCGTGCCCAGCGCCGAGAACCAGGACCCGTCGCTGACGATCCCCGGCATCGTCACCGCCGAACTCCCGCCCGGCCTGCACGTGACGAGCACGCAGCGCGTCGCCTATCCGGAGATCCCGCCGCTGGGCGGACCGCACGACGCGCGGTGGGCGGCCTGTGATGGTGTCGTCTACGACACGGCCGTGCGCACCGAGAATCTGGTGCACTCGCTCGAGCACGGCGCGGTGTGGATCGCCTACAACCCGGCGACGGTGAGCGCGCAGGACCAGGAGACGTTGCGCGCCAAGGTGATCGACAAGCAGTACACGGTGATGTCACCGATTCCGGACATGGCGGACCCGATCTCGCTGCAATCCTGGGGCCATCAGCTGAAACTCGACAGCGCCGACGACGAGCGGATCGACCAGTTCATCACCGCCCTGCGCGAGAACCCTTACACCACACCGGAAGTCGGCGCGACCTGCTCGTCCCCGAGCTTCGACCGCACCGCCCCGCCGCCGTTCGATCCCAGCGCGCCCGGCCCGGACGCGGTGCCCATGGACGGCTAACCCGTCATGTCGAAGTGCGCGACGACCTTCGTAGGCCGCACGCGCACCACCAGCTCCCCCGGTACGCCGTTGCGCTTACCGAACTCCTCGGCCTTGTCCGCGCCCATGTACCGCCCCGCGATGGCGGTGGCCGTGCGGACCAGTTCGTCCGGGTCCTCGGACAGGGTGACCGTGCCCTGCACCGTCACCAGCGCGTAGGGCGGTTCCTCCAGGTCGACACACACCGCGATGCGCGGATCGCGCGCGAAGGCGCGGCCCTTGGCGGTGTCCTTGCCGGTGTTGAACACCAGCTCGTCGCCCTCGACGATGAACCAGACCGGCGTGACCATCGGCCTGCCGTCGGCGGCGGCGAAGGCTACCTTCCCCGTCCGGGTGCCCTGAGACAGAAATTCGCGAACCTTGGGATCAGCGAGATGTGCCATACGGCCAGGGTAAGCCCCCTCGGCCCGGCCGTCCGGGCACGACGCTCGGCGATCAGATGGCACCCTGGGCGCGGGCGGTGGCCACGGCGGAGGTGCGGGATCGGACGCCGAGTTTGGCGTAGATGTGCACGAGATGGGACTTGACGGTGGTCTCGCTGAGGAACAGTTGCTTGGCGATCTCCCGGTTGGACAGGCCCGCGGCCACCAGGCGCAGCACCTCCACTTCGCGGGGGCTCAGGGTGGTGTCGGCGCGGCGGACGCGGGTCATCAGGCGGGAGGCGACCGTCGGCGAGAGCACGCTCTCCCCCGCGGCGGCCGCGCGCACGGCGGCCAGCAGTTCGGCCGGTGGGGTGTCCTTGAGCAGGTAGCCGACGGCGCCCGCCTCGATGGCGCCGAGGATGTCGGCGTCGGTGTCGTAGTTGGTGACCACCAGGACGTTCGGCGGGTCGGGCAGGGCGCGCAGGCCCGCGGTGGCCGAGGCGCCGGAGCGGCCGTCACCGAAGCGCAGGTCCATCAGGACCAGGTCGACCGGGGTGGCGGCGCAGAACGACACGGCCGCGTCGGCATCGGGCACATCGGCGACGACGGTGATGTCCTCGGCGGCTTCCAGCAGGGCGCGCAGTCCGGCGCGCACGATGGCGTGGTCGTCGGCGAGCAGCAGGCGGATCATCCGGCCGCTCCCATCGGGAAGGTCACGCTGACCGCGGTGTGGCCGGGTTCGGACTCGACGGTCATCGAGCCGCCCTGCTGTTCGGCCCGGCCGCGCATGGCGGCCAGCCCGAACGCGCCCGCCCGCGAACCACGCACGGCGGCAGTGTGATCCGACGCGGCATCGGGCGGGCGCGCGCCGCGCAGGACCGCCGGGTCTATGCCGATGCCGTCGTCGACGATGTCGAGGTGCACGTCGGTGGCGTCGTAGGTGAGGGTGACCCGCATGCGCGCGGCCCCGGCGTGCTGCACCACATTGGCGACCGCGCTCTGCGCGATCCGCACCAGCGCCGCCTCCACCGGCATCGGCAGCCGCGCCGGTTCGCCCTCGACCAGCAGCTGGGTGGACAGCGTGGGCGACTGCGCGCGGTCGCAGATCCGGGCCAGCGCGTCGGCCAGTGATTGACCGTCGAGCGCGGCGGGCGCCAATTCGTCGATGAGCCTGCGAGTTTCGGCCAGGTCCTCGGCGGCGGTCTCGCGGGCGAGCCGGATACGCTCCAGCGCGGGATGATCCGGCGCCGCCTGTTCGGCGGCGTGCAGCAGGAGCTGGATGCTGCTGAGCCCCTGGGCGACGGTGTCGTGGATCTCCCTGGCCAGCCGTTCCCGCTCGGCCATCTTGCCTGCCGTGCGTTCCCGCTCGGCGAGAGTCGCTCTGGTGCTGAGCAATTCACTGATCAGCCGCTCCCGTTCGACCGCCTCCCGGTACAGCGCCTGATAGCCCAGCCCGATCCCGACGGCCACCGCCGCCCCGAGCACCGGCCCGACCACCGCACCCACCGACCATCCGCGATGCGCCGCGAACCCGACCACCCCAACGGCGGTCGCCAGCACCACCGCGACCAGCCCCCATCGTCGCGGCAGCAGGTGCAGATAGAGGAAGAACAGCCCGAACGCGAGATAGACGGCATCCGGCGTGAGCCCGAGCAGCATCAACCACAGACCGGTGAGCACCGCCAGCCACACCCGCATCGCCACGTCTCCCCCGCGACCGGTCACGCTCCGGAACGCCGAGGACACGCGACCACCCGCCGGCGACACGTCCCGCGCGGGCACCACCGCACCGCACGCGTCCGTCCCCTTGCTGTGGCCGCTCGGCGGGCGGACTGCCGTCGGGAGTTCGGAGCCCCCGGGATTCGCGGATCGCCACGGGAACTCCGCACCGGCGAAATAGACCAACAGCCAGCTGACCGTCAACGTGACCACCGCGATCCCGTGTCCCCCACCGCCGGGCAGCACCGCGCGCACGGCGACCACCGCGGCCAGCACCGTGACCAGCACGTGCAGGCCGAGCCGCAGTGTGGTGACGACGGGCGTCAGCGGGGACGAGTGCATTCGACCAGCTTATGTGCGGCAACCGGCCCGGCATCCATCGAAAGGTGTAAACGCGGACCGACCTCGGTTGGATCGGGATTCGTGCGCCGGTGCGATGGCCGGGGCGGTGTGCGCGGCGAGAGTGGAGGCATGTTCGTCGCACTCCGAGATCTGCGGGCCGCCCGCGGCCGCTTCCTGTTGATCACCACCGTCGTCGGGCTGGTGGCGGTGCTGGTCAGTTTCCTCAGCGGTTTGACCGCCGGGCTGGCGCACCAGAACATCTCGGCCGTCCAGGGCCTCGCCGCCGACCGGGTGGTGTTCGCCGAGACCGGGACCGACCCGTCCTTCGATTCCTCGGTGCTCACCGAGGAGCAGATCGCGCGGTGGAGAGCCGCCGACGGCGCGACGGTCGAGCCGATCGGGATCTCGCGGGCGCGGGCCGAGCACGCGGGCGTGAGCCCGGTGCAGGTCGCGCTGTTCGGCGGCGACGCTTCGGCATTCAGCAATCACCCTGCTACCGCGCCGGGTGCGGTGGTGTTGAGCGCGGCCGCGGCACGGGAACTGTCGGCGGGCGCGGGTGACACCGTGCTGCTGGCGGGCCACGAGTTCGCCGTCGCCGGGGTGGCCGGGGACGAGTGGTACAGCCACACCCCGGTCGTCTGGACGAGCCTGCCGGACTGGCAGGCCGCCAGTCCGCGCTCGGGTGCGGCGACCGTGCTCGCGGTGAGCGGTTCGTCCGCCGACCTCGACACCGAAGCGGGCACCCGCACCCTGCCCGCCCGCGACGCCGTCGAGGCGATCGGTTCCTACCAGGCCGAGAACAGCTCGCTCAGCCTGATGACGCTGCTGCTGTTCGCCATCTCCGCGCTGGTCATCGGGGCCTTCTTCACCGTGTGGACGGTGCAGCGTCAGCCCGATATCGCCACCTTGAAGGCCCTCGGCGCGACCACCGGTTCGCTGGCCCTCGACGCCTTGGCGCAGGCCGCGATCGTGCTGGTCACCGGGGTGGCGGCCGGGCTCGGCATCACCGCGGTGACCTCGCTCTTCCTGGGTGAGGCCATGCCGTTCGTGCTCTCGCCGTCGACCACGCTCATTCCCGCGCTGGCGCTGATCACGCTCGGCCTGGCCGGCGCCGCGGTCGCCCTGCGTTTCCTGTTCACCACCGACCCCCTGACCGCACTCGGCGCGAGCCGCTGACATCCGCCCGGAGGACTCCCCCATGGCACTGACTCTCACCGACGTGACCCTCACCTATCCCGACGGCGCCGACCGCCTCACCGCGCTCGACCGAGTGAACCTGCACGTCCCCGGCGGCACCATCGCCGCGATCACCGGTCCGTCGGGCTCGGGCAAGTCCAGCCTGCTCGCGGTCGCGGCCACGCTCATCCGCCCGGACTCGGGCCGCGTCGTCCTCGACACCGATTCCGGCAGTACGGATCTCGCGACGCTGAGCAGGCGCGCGGCGTCCACGATGCGCCGGACCGCGATGGGAATCGTCTTCCAGCAGCCGAATCTCATTCCCGCGCTCACAGCCCGCGAACAGCTCGAGGTCACCGCCCACCTCGGTGGCCGTTCCCTGTCGAGCGGCGAAACTCGCTCCCGCGCAACCGAACTGCTCGCTGCGGTGGGCCTGGCCGACCATGCGGACAAGCGCCCCGCCCAGCTCTCGGGCGGGCAGCGTCAGCGCGTCAATATCGCCCGCGCCCTGATGAACGACCCGGCCCTGCTCCTGGTCGACGAACCCACCAGCGCCCTGGACTCCGAACGCGGCGCCGCCGTCCTCGACCTGATCACCACCATCGCCCGGCAGCACCAGGCCGCCACCGTCCTGGTCACCCACGACCCCACCCACCTGCACCGCATGGACGCGGTCCACCGGATGACCGACGGCCGCCTCACCACCGCCACCCCCGCCCCGGCACACTGAACCGATGACCGAGCCGAGACAGCTGATCGTGGTCGACGCCGCCAATGTCATCGGCTCGCGCGCCGACGGCTGGTGGAAGGACCGCGCCGGCGCCGCCCGCAGGCTGCTGACCGAGCTGACGGACTTAATCACCCGCCTGCCCGACACCACCGACATCACCGTCGTCCTCGAAGGCGCCGCGAAACCGGCCGCCGACACCCCGACACCCCCGCGCCTGAGAGTCCTGCTCGCCGAGGGCTCCGGCGACGACACGATCGTCGCGGCCGTCGCCGACGCGACCACCTACCCCGAGATCACCGTCGTCACCGCCGACCGCGAACTCCGCACCCGCGTCACCACCCACGGCGCCACCACCGTCGGCCCGTCCTGGCTCCGTAACCAGCTCAGCTGAGGACGCGTCAGAGCGCCGATGGCCGCGCCACCGGAACGACGGCGACCATGTCGTCGATCCCTTTGAAGTCGTCGGGGTTGGTGGTGAACAACGGCAGCCGGTGCGCCGCGGCAACTGCCGCGATCATCAGATCGGCTTCCCGCCGACGTGGTTTGCGGCCGAACGCGATGACTCCTGCGGCGATGAGCCCGTAATGCCGTGCGGCATCGGCGTCGAACGGCAGTGGATCGAACATGGCCTCGGTCTGTTGCAGGCGAGCGATGCGCCTCGCCCGCTCGATCGGGTCGTCGGTCTGATGCACGCCGGCCGACAGTTCGGCCAAGGTGACGGCAGAGGTCAACAGCTCACCCGGCAGGGATGCGCGCGACAACTGTTCCAGATGGATCAGGATGTTCGTATCCGCCAGACCACGCAGGTACCGTGCGGTCACTCCGAGCCCTCGACGGCGCGAAGGTAAGCATCGAAGTGGACGGACCCATCGATGTGTTCGGCTTGGTCGGACCGGAAGCGGTCGGCGTCCATCGGCGGCAGATCACCGAACGCCTCGAACAACTCGTCGACCGGCACGGACCGACGCCGACCCTGTCCGGTCGGCTGCGCGAGGTATTCGTCGATCGCGACCAGAGCGACTTGCTGCATCGAGGTGTGCTCGGCATCCGCGCGGCGCCGCAGGGCCGCAGCCTGTTCGTCGGACAACCGCAGAGTCATAGCCATGCATCCATGATACCGCGCGGTATCACCGGTTCGTCAACGCCGCCAGGGCCATCTGACGAAGCACCGGCCTGGCCCGGCCCACACTCGCGGAGGTGGCGCTGTGCGGGGTGGAGTTCAGGAGTCCGAAGGCCGCGTGGGCTTGGATCCGGGCGGATTCTTCGGTCAGGCCGGCGTCGAGCTCGCGCAGGACACCCACCCACACCTCCACGTACTGCCGCTGGAGGCGGCGCAGGGTGCGGCGTTCGGGGGCGGGGACGTTGTCGAGGTCGCGGTCCTGGATGCGGATGAGTTCGGGGTCGTCGAAGGCGAAGTCGAGATGGAAGTCGACCAGGCCGGAGAGTGCCTCGGCCGGGGTCGGCGCGGCGGCGACGACCGCGCGGCCGCCGTCGAGCAGCCGCTCGCTGACGCCGACCAGCAGCTCCACCAGCAGCGCTTCCTTGTTCGCGAAGTGCCGGTAGACGGCCGGGCCGCTGATCCCGACGGCCGCGCCGAGATCGTCGAGCCGCACGCCGAGGAAGCCTCGATCGGCGATGAGCCGGGCCCCGGCGGCGAGCAGTTGTGCACGGCGCTGGGCTTTGAGCAGCTCGCGCCGGGTCGCCGGGACGGATTCGGTACTGGACATCCGGGGGCTCCCCTTGACTCTGGACAACTCGGTTAGTCAAGATTAACCTGAATTTCAGTTATTGGCGATTAACCGGACGGCAGGATGGCGTGATGACGGTGACGCACGACCTCGACAGCGGTGCCGCGACCGCGACGAGCAACCGGGACGCGCATCGCGCCCTGGTCGATGAGTTGCGGCAGCGGCTGGCGACCGCCGCGCTCGGCGGTCCGGAGAAGTCCAGGCAGCGGCACGTGGCCAGGGGCAAGCTGCTGCCCCGCGAACGGATCGACCAGCTGCTCGACCCCGGCAGCCCGTTCCTGGAGCTGGCGCCGCTGGCGGCCGACGGGATGTACGACGACGACTGCCCCGGCGCGGGCATCATCGCCGGTATCGGCCGTATCGCCGGACGCGAGTGCCTGGTCATGGCCAACGACGCCACGGTCAAGGGCGGCACCTACTACCCGATCAGCGTCAAGAAGCACCTGCGCGCCCAGGAGGTGGCCGCGCAGAACCATCTGCCGTGCGTGTACCTGGTCGACTCCGGCGGCGCCTTCCTGCCCCGCCAGGACGAGGTGTTCCCCGACCGCGAGCACTTCGGCCGCATCTTCTACAACCAGGCGAACATGAGTGCCAAGGGCATCGCGCAGATCGCGGCGGTGCTCGGCTCGTGCACGGCCGGCGGCGCGTATGTGCCCGCGATGGCCGACGAGGCCGTCATCGTGCGCGACCAGGGCACCATCTTCCTCGGCGGTCCACCGCTGGTGAAGGCGGCCACCGGCGAGGTGGTCACGGCCGAGGAACTCGGTGGCGGCCTGCTGCATTCGCGCACCTCCGGCGTCACCGACCACCTCGCCGACGACGACCGCGACGCGCTGCGCATCGTGCGCAAGATCGTCGGCACGCTCGGCCCCAAGCCCGAGGCGCCGTGGGAGGTGCTGCCAACCACCGCGCCCGCCAAGGCCGAGGACGAGCTCTACGACGTGGTTCCCGTCGACCCGCGCACGCCCTACGACGTGCGCGAGGTGATCGACCGGATCGTCGACGGCGAGGCCGGATTCCACGAGTTCAAGGCCGAATACGGCAAGACCCTGGTCACCGGGTTCGCCCGTATCCACGGGCATCCGGTGGGCATCGTGGCCAACAACGGCGTGCTGTTCGCCGAATCCGCCATGAAGGGCGCGCATTTCATCGAACTGTGCGACAAGCGCAAGATCCCGCTGCTGTTCCTGCAGAACATCACCGGGTTCATGGTCGGGCGCGACTACGAGGCGGGCGGCATCGCCAAGCACGGCGCCAAGATGGTCACCGCGGTGGCCTGCGCGCGGGTGCCGAAGCTGACCGTGGTGATCGGCGGCTCCTACGGCGCGGGCAACTACTCCATGTGCGGGCGCGCGTATTCGCCGCGCTTCCTGTGGATGTGGCCCAACGCGCGCATCTCGGTGATGGGTGGCGAGCAGGCGGCCTCGGTGCTGTCGACCGTGCGCGGCGATCAGCTCGACAGCGCGGGCAAGCCGTGGTCGGACGAGGACCAGGAGGCTTTCAAGGCCCCGATCCGCGAGCAGTACGAGACCCAGGGCAACCCGTACTACGCCACCGCGCGCCTCTGGGACGACGGCGTGATCGCGCCCACCGACACCAGAACCGTGCTCGGCCTTGCCCTTTCGGTGTGCGCACAGGCGCCGCTCGAACCCGTTTCCTACGGCGTCTTCCGGATGTGAGCGACATGCTGAACAATTCCACTCCCGTCGAGTTCGACACCGTGCTGGTCGCCAATCGCGGTGAGATCGCCGTACGCGTGATCAAGACCTTGCGCGCCATGGGTATTCGCTCGGTCGCGGTGTACAGCGATGCCGACGCGGGCGCCCGGCACGTGCGCGAGGCCGATGTCGCGGTGCGGCTGGGTCCGGCGCCCGCGCGCGAGAGCTACCTGTCGATCGAGAAGGTCGTCGATGCCGCGATCCAGTCCGGCGCGCAGGCGGTGCATCCGGGTTATGGCTTCCTGTCGGAGAATTCGGCGTTCGCGGCGGCGCTGGCCGACGCGGGCATCGTGTTCCTCGGCCCGCCGGCCAAGGCGATCGAGGTGATGGGCGACAAGATCACCGCCAAGCACACCGTCACCGCCTTCGGGGTGCCGGTGGTGCCCGGTCTCGCCGAGCCCGGTCTCGACGACGAGCAGCTGATCACCGCCGCCACCGAGATCGGCTACCCGGTGCTGGTGAAGCCCTCGGCCGGTGGTGGCGGCAAGGGCATGCGCCGGGTCGACCGGCCCGAGGACCTGCCCGCCGCCCTGGTCGGCGCCCGGCGCGAGGCGAGTGCCGCCTTCGGTGACGACACGCTGTTCCTGGAGCGTTTCGTCCTGCGGCCGCGCCACATCGAGGTGCAGATCCTGGCCGACAAGTTCGGCAATGTGGTGCATCTGGGCGAACGCGAATGCAGTCTGCAGCGCAGGCACCAGAAGGTCATCGAGGAGGCGCCCTCGCCGCTGCTGGACCCCGAGACCAGGGCGCGTATCGGCGCCGCGGCCTGCGATACCGCGCGCAGCGTGGACTATGTCGGCGCGGGCACCGTGGAGTTCATCGTCTCGGCCGACCGGCCCGACGAGTTCTTCTTCATGGAGATGAACACCCGTCTCCAGGTCGAGCACCCGGTGACCGAGCTGGTCACCGGTGTCGACCTGGTGGAATGCCAGGTGCGGGTGGCGGCTGGTCAGCGGCTCGCGCGCACGCAGGACGAGATCCACCTGGTCGGTCACGCGATCGAGGCGCGCGTCTACGCCGAGGACCCGGGCCGCGGCTTCCTGCCGACCGGCGGCACGGTGCTCGCCCTGTCGGAGCCGGAAGGTCCTGGTGTGCGGGTGGATTCGGGTCTGCTCGAGGGCACCGTGGTCGGTAGCGACTACGACCCCATGCTGTCGAAGGTGATCGCTCGCGGCGACACCCGTGCCGACGCCCTGGCCCGGCTCGACCGCGCCCTGGAGCAGACCGTGCTGCTCGGGGTGACCAGCAATGTCGAGTTCCTGCGCTTCCTGCTCGCCGACGACGAGGTGCGGGCCGGGCGCCTGGACACCGCGCTGCTCGATCGCCGGGTCGCCGATTTCCGGCCCGCCACCGTCACCGCGGACGAATTCATCGCCGCCGCGGCGTATCACTGGCTGCGCCGCTGGCCCGCTCCAGGTGGCGACCCCTGGTCGGTGCCCACCGGCTGGCGGCTCGGCGCACCAGCACCGACCGTGCTGCGGCTGGCGGCGGGCGACCAGGTGCGCCACGTCTACCTCACGGGCACACCGGAATCCGCGACGGTGCGACTCGAGTCCGATGACGCGGACGAGCAGGCGCGACACGCCTCGCTCACCGCCGCCCTGCACGGTGACCGCCTCACCCTCACCGTGGACGGACTCCGGCGCGTGCATCGCGTCGCCGAGGCCGACGGCCAGGTGTGGGTGAGCACCGGCGGGAGCGTCGCGGTGCTGCGCGAGGTGGCCGAGGCGAGCGTGCGCAGCGATGCCGCGCACATCGGTGACGCCGAAATCCGCAGTCCCATGCCGGGTTCGGTGATCGCGGCCCCGGTCGCCGACGGCGCGACCGTCGCGGTGGGCGACCCGGTGATCGTCATCGAGGCCATGAAGATGGAGCACGCGCTCACCGCCCCCGTCGCGGGCACCGTCGAGGTGCTGGTGGCGCCCGGCGCCCAGGTGAAACTCGACCAGGTGCTGGTCCGGGTGCTCGCCCAGTCCACCGAAACCGTTGTCGCCGAGACCGTTAGCGAAGGAACTCCCGCATGACCGACTACCTGTCCACCGGCTCGCTGCCGGAGGAATACCGTCAGCTCGCCCTGACCGTGCGCGACTTCGCCCAGCAGGTGGTCGCCCCGGTGTCGGCGAAACACGATGCCGAGCACAGCTTCCCGTACGAGGTCGTCGCGGGCATGGCCGAGATGGGCCTGTTCGGCCTGCCCTTCCCCGAGGAGTTCGGCGGCATGGGTGGCGACTACTTCGCCCTGTGCCTGGCGCTCGAGGAACTCGGCAAGGTCGACCAGAGCGTGGCGATCACGCTGGAGGCGGGCGTGTCGCTGGGCGCCATGCCGATCTACCGCTTCGGTGACGACAAGCAGAAGACCGAATGGCTGCCCCAGCTCACCAGCGGGCAGGCGCTGGCCGGTTTCGGCCTCACCGAACCCGATGCGGGCAGTGACGCGGGCGGCACCCGCACCACCGCCGTCGAGGACGGCGAGAGCTGGGTGATCAACGGCGCCAAGCAGTTCATCACCAACTCCGGTACCGACATCACCCGGCTGGTCACCGTCACCGCGGTCACCGGGCAGACCGGCGGCAAGAAGGAGATCTCCACCATCCTGGTGCCGACCTCCACCCCGGGTTTCGTCGCCGAACCGGCCTACAACAAAGTCGGCTGGAACGCCTCGGACACCCATCCGCTCAGCTTCACCGACGTGCGCGTGCCCAGGGAGAACCTGCTCGGCGAGCGCGGCCGCGGCTACGCGAATTTCCTGCGCATCCTCGACGAGGGCCGCATCGCCATCGCCGCGCTGGCGGTCGGTGCCGCGCAGGGCTGTGTCGACGAGAGCGTGCGCTACGCCAACGAGCGTCTGGCCTTCGGGCAGGCCATCGGCCGCAATCAGGCCATCGCCTTCAAGATCGCCCGGATGGAGGCGCGCGCCCACGTGGCCCGCACCGCCTACTACGACGCGGCCGCGCTGATGCTGGCCGGTAAGCCGTTCAAGAAGGCCGCCTCGATCGCGAAGATGGTCGCCAGCGAGGCCGCCATGGACAACGCGCGCGACGCCACCCAGATCTTCGGCGGCAACGGCTTCATGAACGAATACCCGGTCTCCAGGCACTACCGTGACAGCAAGATCCTGGAAATCGGTGAGGGCACTACGGAGGTGCAGCTGATGCTGATCGCAAGGGAGCTGGGTCTGTGAGTGAACACCGGCGGGTCGTGCAGCGGGGGCTGTGGTTCGAGGAGTTCGAGATCGGCACGATCTACGAGCACCGGCCGGGGCGCACCATCACCGAGGCCGACAATGTCCTGTTCACCACGCTGACCATGAACACCCAGGCGCTGCACCTGGACGCGGCCTTCGCCGACGCGCAGCCGCCGTTCAACCAGCGCCTGGTGAACTCGATGTTCACGCTGTCCACGCTGGTCGGGCTCTCGGTCGCCCAGCTCACCCAGGGCACGCTGGTGGCCAATCTCGGATTCTCGGAGATGTCGCTGCCCGCGCCGCTGTTCCACGGCGACACCATGTACGCCGAAACGCTGGTCACCGACAAGCGCGAGTCCAAGAGCCGGCCGGGCGAGGGCATCGTCAGTCTCACCCACACCGCGCGCAACCAGCACGGCGTGGTCGTGGCCGTGGCGGTCCGGCAGACCCTGGTCAGAAAGGCGCCGACAGCATGAGCACCTGGCAACCGAGCGGACCGGCCTGGCTGTTCTGCCCCGCCGACCGCCCCGAACGCTTCGCCAAGGCCGCCGCGGTGGCCGATGTGGTGATCCTCGATCTCGAGGACGGCGTGGCCGCGGGCGACAAGACCGCCGCGCGCAACGCGCTGATGGAGACCCCGCTCGACCCGCGACACACCGTGATCCGGGTCAACGCGGCAGGCACCGAGGAGCACGCGGCCGACCTGGCCACCCTCGCCCACACCGGCTACCGCCGCGTCATGCTGCCCAAATGCGAATCGGCCGAACAGGTCAGGAACCTGGCGGGCTACGAGGTGATCGTGCTGATCGAGTCGCCGCTGGGCGCGGTCCGGGTGGCCGAGTCGGCGGCGGTCGAGAACGCGATCGGCGTGATGTGGGGTGCCGAGGACCTGGTCGCCGGGCTCGGCGGCAATGCCAGCAGGCACGCCGACGGCAGCTACCGCGATATCGCCCGGCACGTGCGGTCGACGAGCCTGCTGGCGGCCAAGGCCTTCGGCAAGTTCGCCCTGGACTCGGTCTTCCTCGACATCAAGGATCTCGAGGGGCTGGCGGTGGAGACGCTCGACGCGGTAGCCGTCGGCTTCGACGCCAAAGTCGCCATCCATCCCAGCCAGGTCGCGGTGATCCGCGAGGGGTACGCGCCCGACCCCGACGAGCTCGGGTGGGCGCGGCGGGTGCTGGCCGAGGTGCCCAACCATCGGGGCGTGTTCGCGTTCGAGGGACGCATGGTCGACGCGCCGGTGCTGCGGCACGCGGAGCGGATCGTGCGCCGGGCCGAACTGCCCGGCTGACCAGCACCCGGCGCACGGGTCGAGTACCGCCCGCGCGCCGGGGTAATCATCGACGGGGCAGTTCCGGCCCGCGCAACCCAGAACGAGGAGGACATCCGGTGCAACCGCAGTGGGAACCGACCGCCCAGGACATCGCGTCGGCACGGATCACCGACTTCGCCGCGTTCGTGACCCGCCGGACCGGCGAGCAGTACCCCGACTACCGGGCGCTGTGGCAGTGGTCGGTCGATGATGTCGCCGGGTTCTGGCGTGCGGTGTGGGACTACTTCGCACTGGGCGCGACGGCGGGCGAGGTGCTCGGTTCCCGGGAGATGCCCGGCGCGCAGTGGTTTCCCGGCACCCGGCTCAACTATGTCGACCAGATCATCCGGATGGCCCAGCCCGACCGGCCCGCTATCATCGCGCTGCACGAGGACACCGAACCGCGCGAGGTCTCCTGGGCCGAATTGATCGAGCAGGTCGCCGTTTTCGCGCGGACGCTGCGCGATCAGGGCGTCGAGCCGGGCGACCGGGTGATCGGCTACCTGCCCAATATCCCCGAGGCGATCGTCGCCTTCCTGGCCACGGCGAGCATCGGCGCGGTGTGGAGCGCTTGCGGACAGGACTATTCGGCCAAGGCGGCGCTGGACCGGCTCGGCCAGCTCGACCCGGTCGTGCTGGTCACCGCCGACGGCTACCGTTTCGGCGGCAAGGAACACGACAAGCGCGCCGAGATCGCCGCGCTCCAGGAAGGGCTGCCCACCCTGCGCGCCACCGTCGCGGTCTCGCAGCTCGGTCTCGATGTCGCCGACTCGCTGCCCTGGTCCACCGCGATCACCGACGAGAGTTTCGGCGTGATCGACACCGTCGCGGTCGATTTCGATCATCCGCTGTGGATCGTGTTCTCCTCCGGAACCACCGGCCTGCCCAAGGGCATCGTGCACGGTCACGGCGGTGTCCTGCTCGAACATCTGAAAGCCGTTGCGCTGCAATCGGACATCGGACCCGCCGACACCTTCTTCTGGTTCACCAGCCCGAGCTGGATGATGTGGAACTTCCAGGTCGCCGGGCTGCTCACCGGGTCGACCATCGTCACCTACGACGGCAGCCCGACCGCCGGTTCGCCGGACGCGCTGTGGCGCTTGGCCGCCGAGGTTCGCGCGACCGTGCTGGGCACCAGTCCCGGCTATGTGCTGGCCTGCATCAAGGCGGGTTCGGTGCCGCGCGCCGACCACGATCTGTCCGCGCTGCGCACCGTCGGCATCACCGGCTCGGCGCTGCCGGTGTCGAGTGCGCTGTGGCTCGGCGAGAACGCGGGCGAGCACGTGCAGGTGAACTCGATCAGCGGCGGCACCGATGTGGTGTCGGCGTTCATCGGTGGTGTGCCGACGGTGCCGGTGTGGCCGGGTGAGCTGTCGGCGCCGTATCTCGGCGTCGCCCTGGACGCCTACGACGAGGCCGGGCAGCCGGTGCGCGGGGAGGTCGGCGAGCTGGTGGTGACCGCGCCGATGCCGTCCATGCCGGTCGCCTTCTGGCGCGACGAGGACGGAAAGCGTTACCACGACGCCTATTTCGACACCTACCCCGGCATCTGGCGCCACGGCGACTGGATCACCCTGACCGAGCGCGGCAGCGTCGTCGTGCACGGGCGCTCCGACTCCACCCTCAACCGGCACGGCATCCGGATGGGCAGCGCGGACATCTACCAGGTGGTCGAGCAGTTCCCGGAGATCGCCGAGGCGCTGGTGATCGGCGCCGAACAGCCCGACGGCGGCTACTGGATGCCGCTGTTCGTCGTGCTCGCTCCCGGCGCCGAACTCACCGAGGACCTGTCCGCGCGGGTCCGCGACGCGATCCGCACCGAGGTCTCCCCGCGCCACGTTCCCGACGAGATCCGCGCGGCCCCCGGCGTCCCGCACACGCGCACCGGCAAGAAGCTGGAGGTGCCGATCAAGAAGCTGTTCCAGGGCGCCGATCCGGCCCGGGTGGTCGAACGCAGCGCCGTCGACGATCCGGCGCTGCTGGACTGGTATGCCCGGATAAGCCCTCCTCACAAGGGCTAATACACTTCCCGTATGAATATCGGCGAGTCTGGTGGGGCGCGTGGGTCGATAGTCGACGGTGCGGCGGGGGAAGGGGTACGCAGGCGGCCGAAGAATCGGCGCGCGCAGATCGCGGCCACCTCCGCGATGGCCTTCGGCGCCGCCGGGTACCACGGGGTGAGCATGGAGGACATCGCCTCCGGGCTCGGCATCAGTTCGGCCGCGCTGTATCGCCACTACCCGAGCAAGTACGCGCTGTTCCGGGAGGAACTGCTGCGGGTGGGTCAGGCGTTCACCGCCTCGATCGACATCGACGGCGACCCGGTGGACGCGGCGCACCGACTGCGGCACATGCTCACCGGCCTCACCGGCGCCACCGTGGAGAATCGCGCCACCGTCACCCTGGTGCGCTGGGAGGGCCGCTACCTCGAACCGGCCGACCGGCAGGTCCTCGACGACCATCGCGGCGCGGTCCTGGTCGCCTTCACCGAACAGCTCGCCGTCCTGCGTCCCGAACTCACGCCCGCCGATCTGCGCATGCTCGCCACCGCCATGCTCGGTGTGATCACCAGCATCGCCGACCATCACGCCGCGCTGCCCGCGCGCACCCTCACCAAGCTGCTCGGTTCGGCCTGTATGGCGCTCAGCGGTCCCGGTCTGCCGCCCGCGGCCCCGGCGCGTGAGCGGTCCAGCAGGCTCGCCATCCCGGAGGCGTTCAAGCACGAACTGCTGCTGCGCAAGGCCGTGGAGCTGTTCCACGAACGCGGATACCCGAACGTCAGCGTGGAGGACATCGCCTCGGCGGCCGGGCTCTCGGCGGCCTCGGCGGTGTACCGGTTCTATCGCGGCAAGGCCGACATCCTGGCCGCCGCGTTCCGGCGCGCGGCCGACCGGGTGTCCGGGGCGATCGGGCGCGCGGTGGCCGGCACCAGCGACAGCGGCGCGGCGCTGGACCAGCTCATCGAGCAGTTCGTCGCCGACACCTTCGACGAGCGGGCGCTGGCCGTGGTCTACTACGCCGAATTCGGGCACGTACCCGCCGAGGAGCGCGCGGTGCTGCGCAATATCCAGCGGCTCAGCGTGCAGGAATGGGCGCGGCTGGTGCGCGATGTGCGGCCCGCGCTGTCGGCGGCCGAGGCACGGTTCCTGGTGCACGCGGCCTTCGCGATGGTGATCGATCTGGGTCAGGCCTTCGGCGACGATCCGGTCGCCTGCCGGGCCAGAACCGGCTTCCTGATGCGGCGCGTACTGCTGGGTTGAGCACGGATTTCACCCGTTGCGTGTGAGGCAGCGCGCGGCCGCCCGGTCCTAGGGTGGCGCTCGATGCCATCGAACGGAGGGTGGATGGACGGTCACCACGAGCTGAGCAGGCGCACCCTGTTCGGCCTCGGCGCGGCGGCCACGTTCGCCGTCGCGCTGCCCGGCTGCGGCCGGGACGACCCCCTCCCCACCGCGGTCCGCACCACCACCGGTTCCCCCGATGTGGTCGCCACGGCGACTGAGGCCTACATCTTCGGGTATCCGATGATCATGCTCGACATCATGCGGGCGGTCAGCGCGCCGACCAACGTGCTCGACCACAGCACCCTGCCCGATCCGCTGGATCGCGGGGTCGCCCGGCTCAGCCACGACATGGTCTACACCCAGGCGTGGCTGGACCTGGCCGAGGAGCCGATGGTGCTGCAGATCCCCGGCGCCGAGCCCGATCGCTACTGGGTCTTCCAGCTGCTCGACGGCTGGGGCAACACCGTGCACGACCTGACCAGCAAGGACCCGCGCACCACCGTCGACGCCGACGGCCCGCCGTACACCTATCTGATCGCCGGACCCCACTGGTCGGGCAAGCCGCCCCCGCACACCGTGGAGCTGCGCATCCCGACGGCGCTGTCGACGATCGTCGGCCGGTTCCAGATCAACGGGGCCCAGGACGCACCGCGGGTCAACGAGTTGCAGCGGCAGATGAAGCTGGTGCCGCTGCGGCTGTGGGAACAGGGCAGGCAGGACGCCACCGTCACCCGGGTGCACCAGATCGACCGGGGCACCGAACCGCCGGTCAAGCGGATCGCCGCGCTCGACGGGCGCACCTATCTCAACCGGATGTGCCGGCTCATGCTCACCAACCCGCCCGCCCGGGCCGACGAACCGATGATGCGGCAGCTGGCCACCATCGGCGTGCGCCCCGGCGGCACCGTCGACGGGCTGCCCGACAGTGCCCTCGACACCGCCGTGCGCGAGGCGCACCACCGCATCGACACCTGGCACGACCCCACCGCCCGGATGGTCCACGGCTGGGACATCCCCACCCAGCTCAGCGACTTCGGCACCGACTATCTGCGCCGGGCCGCGCTCACCATGCGCTCCCCCGGCTTCGCGCCCACCCGCGACGTCCTCTACGCCACCATCTGGTCGGCGCCAACCACCGACGACGCGGGCGTGCCGCTGCGCTATCGCATCCGCTTCGCGCCCGGTCAGTGGCCACCGGTCGAGGCCTTCGCCTCGATCACCGCCTACGACACCCAGGGGTTCCTGGTGCCCAACCCGGCGCAGATCTACTCGGTCGGGCACATCCCGCCGGTGGTGCCCGCGCGCGACGGCTCGGTGGAGATCATCGTGCAGCACGCGGACCCGGGAACCGAAGTCCCCGAGGGCAATTGGCTACCCATTCCGGCCACCGGCGAGTTCTCCCTCACCCTGCGCCTCTACGCCCCGAAACAGTCCGCGCTGGAAGGACAGTGGACCCCACCGCCGATGGAACGCGACGATTAGGAGATGGAATGAGCGACAGCAATTTCACGACCTCGGATGCGGGCATTCCCGTACCCAGTGACGAGCACTCGCTGACCGTGGGGCCGGACGGCCCGATTCTGCTCCACGATGCGTATCTCATCGAGAAGATGGCGCAGTTCAATCGCGAACGCGTGGTGGAGCGTCAGCCACATGCCAAGGGCGGCGGGGCTTTCGGCGTCTTCGAGGTCACCGACGATGTCAGCGCCTACACCTGCGCCGACGTCTTCCAGCCCGGGACGAAGACGGAGATGCTGGCCCGGTTCTCCTCGGTCGCCGGCGAGCGCGGGAGCCCGGACACCTGGCGTGATCCGCGCGGTTTCGCGCTCAAGTTCTACACCACCGCGGGCAATTTCGACCTGGTCGGCAACAACACCCCGGTGTTCTTCATGCGCGATCCGATGAAGTTCCAGGATTTCATCCGATCGCAGAAACGCCGCGCCGACAACAACTTACGTGACAACGACATGCAGTGGGACTTCTGGACACTGTCGCCGGAGTCGGCGCACCAGGTGGCGTGGCTGCTGGGTGACCGGGGTATCCCGAAGACCTGGCGGCACATGAACGGCTATTCGAGCCACACCTATCTCTGGTACAACGCCGACGGCGAACGGTTCTGGGTGAAATACCATTTCAAGTCCGATCAGGGCGTGGACTTCCTCACCCAGGAGGAGGGTGACCGGTACGCCTCCACCGACACCGATCACTACATCCGTGACCTGTGGGAGCACATCCGCGACGGCGAGTTCCCCAGCTGGACCCTGCACATGCAGATCATGCCGTTCGACGAGGCGAAGACCTACCGCTTCAACCCCTTCGACCTGACCAAGGTCTGGCCGCACGGCGACTATCCGCTCATCCGGGTCGGGCGCATGACCCTGAACCGCAATGTCACCGACTACCATACCGAGATCGAGCAGGCCGCCTTCGAACCGAGCAACGCGGTGCGCGGCACCGGCCCCAGCCCCGACAAGATGCTGCTGGGCCGCTGGTTCTCCTACCCCGACGCCCACCGCCACCGCATCGGCGCGAACTACACTCTGCTGCCGGTCAATTCACCCCACGCCGCCCCGGTGCACAGCTACACCAAAGACGGCGCCATGCGATACACCAACGTCACCGACCCCGTCTACGTCCCCAACTCCAAGGGCGGCCCGCACGCCGACACCACCGTCTCCGGCCCGGTCGTCGGCTGGCACACCGACGGCGAGATGGTCCGCACCGCCTACACCCTGCGCCCCGACGACAGCGATTTCGGCCAGGCCCACACCCTCGTCCGCGACGTCCTCGACGACGCCGCCCGAGACCGCCTGGTCTCCAACGTCGTAGGCCACCTCCTCAACGGAGTAACCGAACCGGTCCTCGCCCGCGCCTTCGAGTACTGGAAGAACATCGACCCCGAGGTGGGAGCCCGCATCGAACAGGGTGTGCGCCAGGCCCAATCCTGACCCGCCTCGAGCCCGCTTCGCCCTCCCCGGCGAAGCGGGCTCGCGTGCGCAGGCCGGACGGTCAGGAGTCGTTGGCCATGGCGGCTATGAGGGAGTTGGGGCGCATGTCGAGCCAGTGGGATTCTACGTAGTGGAGGCAGGAGGTTCGGGGGGCGGCGCCGAAGGCTACGGTCCAGCCGCCGGGGACGGCGGCGAAGGTGGGCCAGAGGGAGTGTTCGCCTTCGGCGTTGACGAGGACGTAGAACTGGGCGTTGTCGTCGTCGAACGGGTTGGTCATGGTGGGGCCTTCCGGGTGGGGGTCACTGGGTGCGTTCTGCGGGGGTGCGCAGGTCGAGGGTGTGGCTGGGGGTGTCGGGGGCGGCGGTGAGCAGGCCGAGGGTGCGGGAGAAGCGGCGCAGGAGGGTGGCGGCGGTGTGGTCGTCGACGCGGTCGGTGCGGTATTCGAGCTCGAGGCCGAGGTGGCCGTCGGGGTCGGGGTGGGCTGAGACGATGAAGTGCACGCCGTCGGCGACGGCGGGGCCGTCGAAGCGCAGCGGGGTGAGTTCCAGGGCGGGGACGGGGAAGCTGCCGGAGTCGAGGTAGCTGAGGGTGACGGGGCCGTGCGGGCCCTCGGCGGCGCAGGATTCGCTGGTGGCCGCGGTGGTCGAGGCGATCACCGGATCGGGTTCGGCACAGAGGATTTCCGACAGGGTGGTGGCCCCTGCCACGGCCGCGCCCGCCTGCCAGGCGAGCAGCACCGTCATCGCGGCGCGGACCACCGCGAAGGGCGGGACGGCGTGGCGGCGGGCCAGCTCCGCGACCCGGGCACCGATGCCGGCGCCGATCCGCGCCCGCATGCTCGCGGAGCGGACGACGCCCACGGGCAGCGCGGGCCGCATCAGGTCACCGAGGCGGACCAGGGCGGCGGTGGTGCCGTCGACCTCCCAGCGCGCGAGTTCGCCGGTGCGGAACATGCGGTCGCCGGGGATGCCGAACGGGTTGGCGACGAAGCGGCCCGAGGTGGGGATCGGGTGGTCGAGATAGCCGCGGGCCAGCTGGGTGCCCGCCAGATACAGTTCGCCGGGGACGCCGGGGTCGGTCGGGCGCAGATCGTCGCCGAGCACGTAGACGCGGCGGTTCCATTCGCGCACGCGCGCGGCGGGTGGCTCGGCCGAATCAGCCGGTGGTACAGCGGGATAGGTGAGGGTGACGGTCGCCTCGGCGCGGCCGTAGTCGTGGTGCAGCCGGGCGGCGCTGACGGTGGCGAAGGCCCGGACGTCGGCCGCGGACAGCGGCGCCCCGAGCACGACCACGCTGCGCAGCGAGGTGACCCGACCACGCAGGTCGTGGCGGTGGACGTGGTCGGTGAACGCGGCCAGCCGCTGCGGGGTGAAGTCGGCGGCGGTGATGCCGTAGGCGGCGACCAGCTCGGTTAACCGGCCCGGATCGGGCGGTTCGGTGAGCACGACCGTGGCTCCGACGCGCAGTGGCAGCAGGTAGCCGTGCCATTCGGTGACCTCGCCCGCGGCCTGGTGCAGGTAGACGTCGCGGCCGGTGAAACTGTGGCGGCCCTGCATGGCGGTGACCCGGTGCACCGCGGCGGCGTGGCTGACGGTGGTGCCCTGGGTGGCGCCCGGCGGGAACAGCACGAAGGCGGGATGCTCCGACAGCACCGGCGCCCGGCGATCGGCGCGGGTGATCGGCTCGTCGGAGTAGTCCGATAAGCGCACCCCGTCCACGCGCACGGCCGGAATGTCGTACACCGCAGCCTGTTCGCGGGCGGCGACGGTCAGCACGAGCGCGGGGTCGGCGACCGGCGGCAGCACCCCGGACACCACCGGGACGACCGCGCCGCCCGCCTTGAGGACCGCGTACATGGCCACCATCAGCTCGATCGAGCGCGGAACATCGACGAGCACAGCGGATTCCGGACCGATGCCGAGCGCCATGAGGTGGCGTGCGAGCTGGTTGGTGCGCCGGTCCAGGTCGCCGTAGGTGATGATCGCGGTGGCGTGCTCGCCCGCGGTGTGCACGACGGCGGGGTCGAAAGGGGTTGCGGCGGCTTGGGCTTCGAACTCGTCGAGCAGCAGTTCGCCGGGGAGTCCGCCCTGACGGGGCACGGTCGCGTAGGGGTCGGTGCGATCGTCGGCGCGGCCGACGAATTCGAGTTCGGCGGTCCAGCCGTCGACCGGCGGCCTGCGGCGCACCAGGTCGCCGGTGGCGAACATGCGGTCGTCGACGGGGCCGATGGGGTTGGCCAGGAAGGTGGCCGCGGTGGCCTGCCTGCCGAGGTAGCCGCGCGCCAATTGCACACCGGAGACATAGAGTTCGCCCACTTCGCCGTCGGCGACCGGGCACAGGTGTTCGTCGAGGATCAGCAGTTCCACGTCGTCGGCGGCTGTGCCGATCGGGACCACTTCGAGGTCGGCGCCGGTCACCTCGTGGGCGAGGACCTCACCCGCGGTCTCGGGCCTGCCGTAGACATGCCACAGCGTCGCGCCGCTGACGAAGCGCAGCGCGGCCGCGGTCTTGGCGGGCAGGGTGCCGCAGCCGAGGACGACGCGCAGCGAGTCCAGGCGCTCCTCCGCGTCGGGCAGGGCGGCCAGCGCGGCCAGCTCCGACGGGTCGAAACAGGCTGTGGTGACGCGGGTTTCGGCGATCGCCCTGGCCAGCACGGGACTGGTCGGGACGACCAGGGTGGCGCCGGTCTGCAGGGCCAGCAGCATCTCCCCCACCGCGGACTGACCGGTGAGTGGCGCGTGCCAGAGCACCGAGTCGTCGGGTCCGATGCCGCAGAGTCGCTGCCGCCACACCGAATTGGCTTGGGCCGCACGGTGTCCGATGACGACGGCGGAGGCGGCCTCGACGTCGACCACCAGGTAGGCGGGGTTGTCGGCGCTCGGCCCGGGCAGGTCGGCGGGCGGCACGTCGGCGGCGTCGGTGCCCAGCACCGCGACACCGTCCGGGTGCGGTGCGCCGGGGGTGGTGAGCAGCAGGACCGGAGTGGCGAGGTCGATCGTGCGCTGTTGCCGGGCGGCGGGGGTCTGCGGGTCGAGCAGGACGAACGCGCCGCCCGCGGTGATCACCGCGTGCACGGCGACGACCAGTTCGATCGAGCGCGGCAGCGACACCGCGACGGTGGTTTCGGGGCCGACGCCGTGGTCGGCCAGGACGGCGGCCAGTGCGTCGACCCGCTCGGCGAGCTCGCCGTAGCTGAGCTCGACCGCGCCGTCACGCACCGCGACGGCGTCGGGATGCTGGGTGGCCTGGGTGGTGAAGGCGGCGAGCAGGGTCGCCGGGTCACGTCGCCGTTCTCGCGCCGGGTCGCGCAGCAGCGCGTCGAGCGAGACAGCGGCCGTGACCGAATCCGTGTGCGACATCAGAGTTGTCCTTCCGAGTCGTCGGCCGACCCCGACCCTGCGATCACCGCGGCGGCATCGGTCACCAGTGTTTGCAGGGTGGAGGTCAGGCCGGAGGCACCGAGAGCGGCGAGCACACCGGGCACCAGCCCGGCCAGCGCGACGTTCACCAGCGCTTCGGGTTTCATCGCCGCACCCATGGCCCGGCTCACGGCGGTGAGCTTGGCGTCGAGTGCACCGAACGAGATGGCGTGCTCGCCGTGGGCGAATGCCACGGTCGCCGGCGCGAGCCGGGCCGCCGAGCCGACCAGGCCCGGCAGATCGGCGACGGTGTAGGTACGCGGACGCGGGGTGAGCTCCGCGTCGGTGCGTACGTCGATGGCCCGGACCACCACGGCCGGATCGGCCGCGACGGCGTCGAGAACCTTGCGGAACCGGTCGGCCATGGTGCGGATGGTGGAGGCGTCGAAGAGATCGGTGGCGTACCCGAAGTGCAGGTCGAGGCCGTCGAGCTCGCCGGCGGCGTCATAGCGCTGCAGCGCGGTCAGGTGCAGGTCGAACTTGGCTTCGCCCAGGCCGGGGTCCAGCGTCCGCACCTGGAGGCCGGGCAGTTCGATGCTGCCGGGGGGCATGTTCTGGAAGGTGAGCATCACCTGGAACAGCGGGGTGTAGGCGCCGGATCGGGTGCGGCCCAGGGCGTCGACGACCTGCTCGAACGGGACGTCGGCGTGGGAGAGGGCCGCGAGGTCGCGGCGCTTGGCCTGGGCTAGCAGTTCGGTGAACGGGGCGCGGGAGTCGATCTCGGTGCGCAGGGCGACGGTGTTGACGAACATGCCGACCAGGTCGTCGAGTTCGCGGGCACCGCGTCCGGCGACCGGGGCGCCGATGGTGATGTCGGCGCTGCCGGACTGCTTGGCCAGCAGCACGGCCAGCGCGCTGTGCACGACGGTGAACAGGGTGGTTCCGTTGGCCCTGGCCACCTCGTCGAGGCGCCGGGTGAGCGTGGCGTCGACCTCGAATTCGACAGCGGCGCCGTGCATCTCGCGGCGGGTGGCGCGCGGCCGGTCGGTGGGCAGGGCGAGCAGTTCGGGTGCGCCGGACAGTTCGCGGGTCCAGTAGGCGAGCTGCTGGGTGAGCACGCTGCCGGGATCGGTCTCGGTGCCGAGCAGCTCGCGCTGCCAGACGCTGAAATCGCTGTACTGGATGTCGAGCGGGGCCCAGCCGGGATCGCGGCCTTCGCTGCGGTCGACGTAGGCGCGCACCAGATCGCGGGTGAGCGGGGCGATGGAGTAGCCGTCGGCGCTGATGTGGTGCACCACCATCACCAGCACGTACTCGCGCGCGAGAGTGGGGTCTCGGCGCGCCGGCTCGAGTTCGTAGAGGGCCACCCGGACCGGGGGCGCGGCGGTGATGTCGAAGGGTTGGGCCACCAGGGCGGTGACGCGGGTGTCGATGTCGTCCGGCGCGACCGGGATGGGGGTCAGATCGACGGCACCGGACCAGGCGGGCATGACCTGCTGGACCGGACCCGATTCGGTGTCCGGGTAGCGGGTGCGCAGGGTGTCGTGGCGGGCCAGCAGGTCCGCGATGGCGGCGCGCAGGGCGGGCAGGTCGAGGTCGCCGGTCAGGCGCAGGGCGGCGGGGATGTGGTAGGCCGCGGACTGCGGGGCGAGCTGGTGCAGCACCCACATGCGCTGCTGGGCGGGTGAGAGCACGGCGGGGCCGGTGCCGGTGCGCCGGGTCAGCGGCGGGCGCGCGCCGGCGCGGTCGGCCTCGGCCAGGCGCGCGGCCAGGGCGGCGACGGTCGGGGCGTCGAAGACCGCGGCCACCGGCACCTGGGCGCCGAGCGCGGCACCGAGGCGGGCCGCGAGGCGGGTGGCCATGAGCGAGTTGCCGCCGAGGGCGAAGAAGTCGTCGTCCAGACCGGCGCCGGAGCAGCCGATCACCTCGGCGAAGGTCTGCGCGACCAGCTGTTCGAGCGCGGTCACCGGAGCACGGTAGGCGGCTTCGGCGAACTCGGGCTCGGGGAGCCGGGTTCGGTCGACCTTGCCGTTGGCATTGAGCGGCAACGCGTCGAGCACTACCAGCGCGGCGGGCACCATGTAGGCGGGCAGCTCGGTGGCGAGTTCACCGCGCAGACGGGCCGCGACGGTCTGTTCGTCGCCGGGGACGAGGTCGGCGACGGCGGCGTAGGCGATGAGCCGGGCGCCCGCGTGCTCGTCGGTCTTGGCGACGGCGACGGCGGCGCGGACGCCGGGACGACGCAGCAGGGCCGTCTCGACCTCGCCGAGCTCGATCCGGAAGCCGCCGATCTTCACCTGGAAGTCGGCGCGCTCCAGGTATTCCAGGGTGCCGTCGGCACGCCACCGGACGATGTCACCGGTGCGGTACATCCGGGCGCCGGGCACCGTCGAGCGCTCCGATGCCGGGTGCTGGGCGCGGGCGGGCGACTCCGGAGTCGCACCGGCGTTCGCGTGGTCGACGGCCCGGGCGAAGGGGTCGGCGACGAAGCGGTCGGCGGTCAGGGCGTGGCGGCCGTGGTAGCCGCGAGCCAGCTGGGCACCGGCGAGGTACAGCTCGCCGGCGACGCCGAACGGCACCGGACGCAGTCGCGCGTCGAGCACGTAGAGCGCGCTGTTCCAGGCGGGACCACCGATCGGCACCACGTGCGAAGAAGCCTGCGCCACTTCGTATTCGGTGATCGAGACGGCGGCCTCGGTCGGGCCGTAGAGGTTGTGCAGCCGGGCGTGGGTGCCACTGGCCAGGAACTGTCCGGCCAGCGCGGCGGGCAGGGCCTCGCCGATGGCCAGCACCGCGCGCAGCGAATCGGGCAGCGCGGGTGTGGTTTCGGCGGCCAGCAGCATGCCGACCAGCGAGGGCACCGCGTGCAGGACGGTGACGTCGTGCCGGGTCATGGTGGCGCGCAGCCGATCCGGGTCGCGTTCGTCGCCGGGACGGGTGACGACGAGCGCGCCGCCGGAGGTGAGCGGGGACCAGAACTCCCAGACCGAGAGGTCGAAGGTGGCGGGGGTCTTCAGCAGGACGCGGTCGGCGCCGGTCATGGTGAAGCGGTCGTGCAGCCAGGCCAGCTGGTTGACGATCGCCGCGTGCGGCACGGTGACGCCCTTGGGCAGTCCGGTCGAGCCCGAGGTGAAGATCACGTAGGCCGGATGCTCGGGCCGCAGCGGGGACAGCCGTTCGGCATCGGTCACCGGCTGGTCCGACAGCTCGCCGAGCACGCGATGATCCAGTTCGAAGACCGGCACGTCGACGGGGATCGGGACACCGTCGGCGGCGGTGGTGAGCACGCACAGCGGGGCCGCGGTGGCCACGATGTAGGCGATGCGCTCGGCCGGATGATCGGGGTCGATCGGCACGTACGCGCCGCCGGCCCGCACCACCGCGTGCATGGCGATCACCAGGTCCGGACCGCGCCGCATGGCCAGCACGACGGTGCGTTCCGGGCCGACGCCCTCGGCGATCAGCAGCCGGGCGATGCGGTTGACGCGGGCTTCGAAGGCGGCGTAGTCGAGCGTGTCGCCGGTGTCGGCGTCGACCAGGGCGAGGGCGTGCGGGGTCAGCGCGGCCTGGCGGATACCCAGGTCGGCGAGGGTCGCCGGGGCGAGCGGGTGGGCGGTGGCGTTGAAGGTGTCGAGCAGCAGGGCGCGGTCGGCACCCAGCAGATCCAGGTCACCGACGGCGGTATCCGGTGCGGCGGTGACGGATTCGAGCACCCGGCGCAGCCCGGTGGCGAAGCGTTCGGCGGTGGCGGGGTCGAACAGGTCGCTCGCGTAGCCGAGGGCCAGGTCGATGCCCGTGGGGGTGCCGTCGGCGGTGTAGTTGTCCAGGGCGAACAGGTGCAGGTCGAATTGGGCGACGCCGGAATCGAATTCGATCGGGGCGACGGTCAGGCCCGGCAGCTCGAGCTGGGCGCGGTCGTGGTTCTGGAACGAGTAGCCGACCTGGAACAGCGGGTGCCGTGCGGTCGAGCGGGCCGGGTTGAGCACCTCGACGAGGCGTTCGAAGGGGACCTCGGCGTGCGAGAAGGCGGCGATGTCGGCGGTGCGGGCGGTGGTGAGCAGTTCGGTGAACGGCGCGTCGGCCGCGACCTCGGTGCGCAACACCAGGGTGTTGACGAACATGCCGATGACATCGTCGAGTTCGGCTTCGCCACGGCCCGCGTTCGGGGTGCCGACGGCGATGTCGGCGGTGCCGGAGAGGCGGGCCAGCAGGGCGGCGAAGGCGGCGTGCACGACCATGAACAGGGTGGCGCCCGCGCCGCGCCCGAGCGCGAGGAGCGCGGCGTGCAGGTCGGCGTCGACGGTGAAGCGCACCGTGTCACCGCGCAGGCTCTGGCGGGCCGGACGCGGGCGGTCGGTGGGCAGGGCCAGCTGGTCGGGCAGACCGGCGAGCTGGTTGGCCCAGTAGGAAACCTGCTGGGCTGCTACCGATTCCGGGTCGCTCTCGTCGCCGAGTAGTTCACGCTGCCACAGCGCGTAGTCGGCGAACTGCACGGCGGGCGGGGCCCAGCCGGGGGCGGTGTCGGCCAGGCGGGCGGTGTAGGCGCGCATCAGGTCGGCGACGAACGGCGCGATGGAGGAGCCGTCGGCGGCGATGTGGTGCAGCACGGCGGCGAGCACGTAGTCGGTACCGGTGACCTGGAACAGGCGAAGCCGCACCGGGATCTCGGTGGTGACGTCGAAGGTGGTCTCGGCCAGCGCGCGGATGGACGCGGGCAGTTCGGCCTCGGTGACGATCACCGGGTCGAGCGCCGGAACCGCTTGCGCCGCAGGCACGATCGACTGCACCGGTTCGCCGTCGACCTCGGGGTATACGGTGCGCAGCGACTCGTGTCGGGCGACCAGATCGGCCAGTGCGGCCCGCAGCGCCTCGATGTCGAGGTCACCGGTGAGGCGCAGCGCGAAGGGGATGTTGTAGGCCACCGACGCGCGATCGAAGCGGTTGAGGAACCACATGCGCTGCTGGGCGGGCGAGAGCGGGAGCAGGTCGGGGCGGGCCCGGCCGACCAGGGCGGGACGGTCGAGCCTGCCCTGCGCGTCCGCGGCGGCGGCCAGCTCGGCCACCCGCGGCGCCTCGAACAGCGTCCGCACACCGACGCGGCGGTCCAGCGCGGCTCCGATGCGGGCGACGGCCTTGGCCGCGAGCAGCGAGCTGCCGCCGAGGGCGAAGAAGTCGTCGTCGGCGCCGATGGGCCGGTCGCTGCCGAGCACCTCGGCGTAGACCGCGGCGACGATCTCCTCGCTGACGGTGGCGGGCTTGCGGTAGACGGTGGTCTCGAAGACCGGCGCGGGCAGCGCGGCCCGGTCGAGCTTGCCGTTGACGGTCAGCGGGATGTGGTCCACGGCCACGACCGCCGCGGGCAGCATGTGCTCGGGCAGGGTCTGCGCGAGCTCCTGGCGCAGGGCAGCGGTGTCGGGGCGCGGGCTGTCGGGGCCCGCGACCAGGTAGGCGACCAGGCGGGGTTCGTCGACCAGGTCGGTGCGGACCAGCACCGCGACCTCGCGCGGGGCCGCCGAGCTGCGCAGCAGCGCCGCTTCGATCTCACCGAGCTCGATGCGGAAGCCGCGCAGGTTGACCTGCTGGTCGGCGCGGCCCAGGTATTCCAGATCGCCGTCGGCGGTCCAGCGGGCCAGGTCGCCGGAGCGGTAGGCCACGGTGCCGGGGGCACCGTACGGGTCGGCGACGAACCGGCTCGCGGTGAGGCCGGGGCGGGCCAGGTAGCCGCGCGCCAATTGCCCACCGGAGACATAGATTTCACCGGGAACGCCGACCGGGACGGGGCGCAGCCGCGAATCCAGCACGCGCACGGCCAGTCCCGCGATGGCACCGCCGATCACGCTGGCCGAACCGGTATCCGGGGTGATCTCGCGGTAGGAGACGTGCACCGTGGTCTCGGTGATGCCGTACATGTTCACCAGGCGCGGCGAGGCCGGGTAGCGGGCGAACCAGCCGTCCAGACGCTGCGGCTCGAGCGCCTCGCCGCCGAAGATCACCGTGCGCAGGGCGTAGTCGCCGGGGCTGGTCGCCAGGTCGGCGGCGATGAGCTGGTAGAACGCCGACGGGGTCTGGTTGAGCACGGTGACGCGCTCGGTGAGCAGCAGCTCGCGGAACTGTTCGGGTGAGCGCGAGGTGAAGTAGTCGACCAGCACCACCGAGCCGCCGTGCAGCAGCGCGCCCCACAGTTCCCACACCGAGAAGTCGAAGGCGTAGGAGTGGAACATCGTCCACACGTCGGCGGGGCCGAAGCCGAAGCGCTCGGCGGTGTTGTCGAGCAGGGCGATGACATCGGCGTGCGGGATCACCACGCCCTTGGGGCGGCCGGTGGAGCCGGAGGTGTAGATGACGTAGGCCGTGTTCGCCGGGGTCAGCGGGGTGCGCCGGTCGGCGTCGGTGAGCGGGGCCGGCGCGAAATCGGTGAGTCCGGCCGCGGCCGGGTCGATGACCGGGCCGCCGAACCAGTCGCGGGCCAGGCCGGTGTCCGCGTTGGCGACGGCGCACAGCGGGCGGGCGTCGTCGAGGACGTATTCGATGCGGTCGGCCGGGTAGTTGGGGTCGATCGGCAGGTAGCCGCCGCCCGCCTTCAGCACCGCCAGCAGAGCAACGGCCAGTTCGACCGAGCGCGGAAGGGCCACGGCCACCAGGGTTTCCGGGCCGACACCCGCGCCGACGAGGCGGCGGGCCAGCCGGTTGGACCAGGCGTCGAGTTCGGCGTAGGTGAGCGAGTTCTCGCCCGCCTTCACCGCGACGGCCCGCGGATCACGGGCGGCGGCCCGGGCGAACCGGTCCACCATGGTCTGCGCCGGGTCGGCCACCGAGGTGCCGGTGACGGCCCAGTCGTGCAGGGTGCGCTGCTGTTCCTCGGCGCTGAGGAGCTGGATGTCACCGACCACCACGGTCGGGTCGGCGACGACGGCGGCCAGCACCTGGGTGAAGCGGCGGGCCAGCACCGCGACGCTGCTCGCGTCGTAGAGGTCGGTGGCGTAGGCGATCTCGATGGCCATGCCGTCGGCGCGGCCGTCGACGTCGTCGGATTCGCGCAGGGTGAACTGCAGGTCGAACTTGGCGACCGCGGCGTCGAGGTCGAGCGGGGTGACCGTGAGCCCGCCCGCGGTCAGCGCCGGGACGGTGAAGTTCTGCAGGACCAGGGCCACCTGGAACAGCGGGTGGCGGTTGCGGGCGCGGGCCGGGTCGACGGCGTCGACGACCTGCTCGAACGGGACCTCGGCGTGCGAGAGAGCGTCCAGGTCACCGGCGCGGACCGCGTCGAGCGCGGACTCGAACTCGACGCGGGGGTCGATCTGGGTGCGCAGCACCAGGGTGTTGACGAACATGCCGATCAGCCCGTCCAGGGCGGCCTCGCCGCGCCCGGCGACCGGGGTGCCGATGGCGATGTCGCTGCCACCGGACAGGCGGGCCAGCAGCACGGCCAGCGCCGCGTGCACGGTGCTGAACAGGGTGGCCTCGTGCTTGCGGGCCAGTTCGCGCAGTTCGCTGTGCAGGTCGGAGTCGATCTGGAAGCGGTGCACGCCGCCACGGAAGCTGGACTCGGCCGGGCGGGGGCGATCGGTCGGCAGGTTCAGCTGTTCGGGCAGACCGGCCAGACCGCGCCGCCAGAAGGCGAGCTGGGCGTGGGCCGCCGACGCCGGGTCGGTGGGGTCGCCGAGGTTCTCGTCCTGCCAGAGGGCGTAGTCGGCGTACTGGATCGGCAGCGGCGTCCAGGCGGGGGCGGTGCCGGTGCGGTGGGCGGCGTAGGCGGTCATCAGGTCGGCGGCCAGCGGGCCGAGGGAGAAGCCGTCGGCGGCGATGTGGTGGATCACCAGGACCAGCACGTGGTCGTCGCCGACCGCGAGAAGGTCCGCACGGAACGGGATCTCGGTGGTGAGGTCGAAGCGGACGGCCGCGCAGGCGAGCAGGCGGGCGGTGAGCTCGGCCTCGCCGATCCGCTCGGCGCGCAGGGTGACGGCCGTGGGTTCGGCGATGCGCTGTTCGGCGCCGTCGGGGCCCTCCGGGTAGCTGGTGCGCAGGGTCTCGTGCCGGGCGATCACCTCGGCCAGGGCGGCTTCCAGCGCGGCGAGGTCGAGGTCGCCGGTGAGGCGCAGGGCCACCGGGATGTTGTCGACCGCGTCGCCGGGGCCCTCGGCGTCGGCGAGGTAGCGGTTGAGGAACCACATGCGGCGCTGGGCCGCGGAGAGCGGAATGGCGTGCGGCCGTTCGCGCGGGGTCAGCGCCGGGCGACCGCCGGTGCCGCGCAGCGGTGCGCAGCGCTGGGCCAGGTCGGCGACGGTCGGGGCGTCGAAGAGCAACCGGACCGGGATCTGGGTGTCGAGAGCGGCGCCGAGGCGGGCCGCGACCTGGGTGGCGTTGAGCGAGTTGCCGCCCAGGGCGAAGAAGTCGTCGTCGAGGCCGACTTCCCGGTCGGCCGGGAAACCGAGCACCGCCGCGAAGGTGCCCGCCACGATCCGCTCGGTCTCGGTGACCGGCGCGCGGAACACCGCCGCCTCGAACATCGGGTCGGGCAGGGCGTTGCGGTCGAGCTTGCCGGAGGTGTTGAGCGGGAACTCGTCGAGTTCGACGAAGGCCGCCGGGACCATGTAGGCGGGCAGGGTGCGGGCGAGCGCGGTGCGGACCGCGTCGAGGTCGATACCGGTGGCGACGAGGTAGGCCACCAGGGTGTCGTCCCGGACGAGGACGGCGGCCTGCGCGATCCCGGGACGCGCGGCCAGGGCGGCTTCGATCTCGCCGAGTTCGATGCGCAGACCGCGCAGCTTCACCTGGAAGTCGGTGCGGCCCAAGTACTCCAGCTCGCCGTGCTCGGTCCAGACGACCAGGTCGCCGGTGCGGTACATGCGCTCGCCGGGGGTGAACGGGTTGGCGACGAAGCGGTCGGCGGTCAGGTCGACGCGTCCGGCGTAGCCGCGGGCGAGCTGGGCGCCCGCCAGGTACAGCTCGCCGGGGACTCCGGCGGGGACGGGGCGCAGGCGGTTGTCCAGGACGTAGACCTGGGTGTTGTGGACGGGGGCGCCGATGGGGACGGTGACGGTGTCGGCGTCGGTGACCTCGTGGAAGGTGACGTCGACGGCGGCTTCGGTGGGGCCGTACAGGTTGTGCACAGCCGTCCCGGTGAGCGCGCGCAACTGCTGGGCCGGGGCGGGCGGCAGCGCCTCACCGGAGGCGAACACCGAGCGCAGGGTGGTGCAGCGGCGGGTGCCCGCGAGCGCGCCGGTGAACATCGACAGCATCGACGGGACGAAGTGCGCGACGGTGACCGATTCGGCATCGATCAGGTCGGCCAGGTAGGCCGGGTCGCGGTGGCCGTCCGGGGCGGCGAGGACGAGGCGGGCACCGATCTGCAAGGGCCAGAAGAACTCCCAGACCGAGACGTCGAAGGTGGCCGGGGTCTTCTGCAGCACGGTGTCGGCGGCGGTGAGGCGGTAGGCGTCCTGCATCCACACCAGGCGGTTGACGATGGCCGCGTGCGTCACCACCACGCCCTTGGGCCTGCCGGTGGAGCCGGAGGTGAAGATCAGGTAGGCGGCGTGGTCGCGGCGCAGCGCGGCCGGGCGCTCGGCGTCGGTGATCGGGGCGGGCGACCAGGCGGCGGTGTCGAGATCGGTGAGGTCGACCACGGGCACGGAATCGCTTGCGGTGAGGTCGAGTTCGTCCGCGGCCCGGGTGAGCACGCAGACCGGGCGGGCCGCGTCGAGGACGTGGGCGATGCGGTCGGCGGGGTGCTCGGGGTCCAACGGGACGTAGGCACCACCCGCGGCCTGCACCGCGTACATGGCGACGACCAGCTCGACCGAACGGCGCAGCCCGAGCGCGACGGTGCGGTCGGGGCCGACGCCCATCGAGAGCAGCAGGCGGGCAAGGCGATTCACCCGCGCGGCGAGTTCACCGTAGGTGAGCGATGCGCCCTCGGCGGTGAGCGCGACGGCGTGCGGGGTGCGCGCGGCCTGGGCGGCGAACAGCGAGACCAGGGTCATCCGCTCGTCGGCCGGGTAGGCGGTGGCGTTCCAGGTGTCGAGGATGCGGGTGCGCTCGGCGTGGCCGAGCAGGTCGATGTCGCCGATCACGACATTGGGATCGGCGCTCACCGTCTCCAGTACCCGCAGCAGGCGGGTGCTGAAATCTGTGATGGTCTGCGCGTCGAACAGGTCGGTGGCGTACTCGATGCGGCCGTAGAGCGCGTCGCCGGCGGTGCTCAGCGTCAGGTGGAGATCGAATTTGGCGGTGTGGGTGTCGATCTCGAGTTCGGTGGCGGTCAGCCCGGCCAGCTCGAGTTCGGTGATGGCGGTGTTCTGGAAGTCCAGCATCACCTGGAACAGCGGGTGCCGCGCGGTGGAGCGGGTGGGCGCGAGGGCTTCGACCAGGCGGTCGAAGGTGACCTCGGTGTTGGCCAGGGCGCGCAGGTCGCGCTCGCGCACGGTGTCGAGCAGCTCGGCGAAGGTGGCGGCGGGGTCGACCGGGGCGCGCAGCACCAGGGTGTTGACGAACATGCCGACCAGCTCGTCGAGGGCCTGGTCACCACGTCCGGCGACGGGGGTGCCGATCGAGATGTCCTGCTGGCCGGACAGTTTCGCCAGGGTGGCGGCGAAAGCCGCGTGCAGCACCATGAACAGCGAGGCCTGCGCGTCGGTGGCCAGCGCGCGCAGCCGCTCGCCCATGAGCGGGGGGACGCGGAAGTGGTGGCGGGCGCCGCGACCGGAGGCGACGGCGGGCCGCGGGCGGTCGGTGGGCAGGGCCAGCAGGTCGGGCTGATCGGCGAGTTCGGTGGTCCAGAAGCGGATCTGCTCGGCCAGGGGCGAGTCCGGGTCGTCCTCGGCGCCGAGGGCTTCGCGCTGCCAGAGCGCGAAATCGGCGTACTGCACCGGCAGCGGGGTCCACTGCGGCGCGGCGCCGGTCTGGTGGGCGGCGTAGGCGAGCATCAGATCGCGGGTGAGCGGGGCGACCGACCAGCCGTCGGCGGCGATGTGATGCAGCACCAGCACGAGAACGTGCTCGGTGGTGTCGGTGCGCAGCAGGTGCAGGCGGACCGGGGGCTCGTCGGCGACGGCGAAGGGCACCGCGGCCAGGGCACGGATACGGTCGTCGAGTCCGGCGGGATCGACGGCTTCCGGGGCGAGGGGCAGCTCGACGGCGGGCTCGATCTGCTGGAACGGGATGCCGTCGACCGACGGGTAGCGGGTGCGCAGGGCCTCGTGCCGGGCGAAGACGGCGGCCACGGCGGCGGTCAGCGCGGCGTGGTCGAGGGCGCCGGTGAGGCGGATGGCGGCGGCGATGTTGTCGGCGACCGAGTCGGTGTCGAACTGGTTGAGGAACCACATGCGCTGCTGGGCGTAGGACAACGGAATGCGTTGCGGCCGTTCGGCTGCCACCAGCGGCGGGCGGGTCGCGGCGGTCTCGGCGGTGCCGAGCCGGGCGGCCAGCGCGGTCACCGTCGAGGACTCGAACAGCGTCTTCAGCGGCACGGTCACGCCGAGGGCGGCACCGAGGCGGGCGGCCACCTGGGTGGCGACCAGGGAGTTGCCACCCAGGGCGAAGAAGTCGTCGTCGGCGCCGACGCGTTCGACGCCGAGCACCTCGCCGAACACCCGCGCGACCACGGATTCGGTGCCCGCTGCCGGGGCGCGGAAGGCGCGGGCGGCGAAGACCGGTGCGGGCAGGGCGCGGCGGTCGAGCTTGCCGCCGGGGGTGAGGGGTAGGGCGTCGAGGACCACGAACGCCGAGGGCACCATGTGCGCGGCCAGCCTCGCACGCAGGGCCTCCGCGATGGCATCGAGATCCAGACGGGCCGCCCGGCTGGGCTGCCCGGCCACGCCCGACGCGATCGCCTCGGACTCGGCGGCGGCGGGGCTCCGTGTGTCGGTGTCCGGGACCAGGTAGGCGACGAGTTGGTCGCCGCGGTGGGGGTCGTTGTGGATGAGTGCGACAGCCCGGCGGACAGCGGGCTGGGCGAGCAGGGCGGCTTCGATCTCGCCGAGCTCGATGCGGAAACCGCGCAGTTTCACCTGGTCGTCGTTGCGGCCCAGGTATTCCAGGGTGCCCTCCGCGGTCCAGCGGACCAGGTCGCCGGTGCGGTACATGCGCGCGCCGGGCGCCCACGGGCAGGCGACGAAGCGGCCCGCGGTGAGCGCGGCGCGGCCACGGTAGCCCCGGGCCAGCTGGGCGCCCGCCACGTACAGCTCACCCGCGACCCCGGCGGGGACCGGCCGCAACCGGTCGTCGAGGACCCATTCGGTGATGCCGCGCAGCGGACGGCCCAGGGTCAGCGGGGAATCGGCGGTCAGCGGGGCGCTGATATTGGTGGCGACCGTCGTCTCGGACGGGCCGTAGGCGTTGACGAAAGCGCGCGGCACCTCGCCGTCGGTCCAGCGGGCGACCAGGTCGGGCGGGCACGCCTCGCCACCGACCATCACCATGCGCAGGTCGTCGAGCCGCTCGGGGTCGAGCACGGCCAGGCCGGAGGGGGTCATCAGGGCGTGGGTGACGTGCTCCTCGGCCAGCAACTGCTCCAGCTCGGCGCCCACGTGCCGTCCGGGCGGGGCGATCACCAGGGTGGCGGCGGAGTCCACCGCGAGCAGGAATTCCATCACCGAGATGTCGAAGGAGGGCGAGCCCACCTGGAGCACGCGCGCGTCGGGGGCGCCGAGCATGCGCTCGGTCTCCTCGGCGGCGAAACCGGCGATGCCCGCCTGGGTCACCAGCACGCCCTTCGGCAGGCCGGTGGAGCCGGAGGTGTAGATGACGTAGGCGAGGTGCTCGGCGCGCAGCGGGCGCACCCGGTCGGCGTCGGTGAGGGCGTCACCGGAGCGGGCGGCGCATTCGGCCATCAGCTTGAGCTCGTCGAGGACCAGCCACTCGATCGCGTCCGGCAGCGCGGACTGCGAGCCCGCGACGGTGAGGCCGAGGCGCGCACCGGAATCGGTGACCATGTGGGTGATGCGGTCGAGCGGGTAGCTGGGGTCCACCGGCAGCCAGGCGGCACCGGCCTTGGCGACGGCCCACACCGCGAGCACGGAATCGATCGAGCGCGGGATACCGACGGCGACGATGTCGTCGGGGCCGATTCCGCCGTCGATGAGCACCCGGGCCAGCCGGGAGGACGCCCGGTCCAGTTCGCGGTAGGTGAGCAGGCGCTCGCCGTCGGCGACGGCCTCGCGCTCGGGTGCGGTGGCGACCGCGGCCGCGAGGAGGTCGGGCAGCAGACCGGTGGTGGTGACCGGGGCGCCGCCCATCTCGGTGAGCTGGGTGTGCTCGGCGGTCGAGAGCAGCGGGAGGTCGCCCACGGGAGTGGTGGGGGACGCGACGGCGGCGGCGAGCAGGCGGACGAAACGGCCGTTGAGCGCCTGGATGTCGGCGTCGTCGAAAAGGTCGGTGGCGTAGCGGGTCTCGGCCTCGATGCCCGCGGGGGCGCCCGTGTCGCCACGGCGTTCGGCGAGGGTGATCTGCAGGTCGAACTTGGTGAGGTCGAGTTCGATCTCGTGCACCGAGACCGGCGCACCGGCGAGTTCGAAGCTGGTGTCGAGGACGTCCTGGAAGTTCAGCGCCACCTGGAACAGCGGATGACGCGCGGCATTGCGCGCGGGGTTGACCACGTCGACCAGCCGGTCGAAGGGCACGGTGGCGTGCGCGAAGGCGGCCAGGTCGGTTTCGCGGGTGTGCTCGAGGGCGGCGGTGAAGCTCGCGGCGGGGTCGATCTCGGTGCGCAGCACCAGGGTGTTGACGAACATGCCGATCAGGTCGTCGATGGCGCGGTCGCCACGACCGGCGACACCGGTGCCGATGGCGATGTCGGTGTTGCCGGACAGGCGCGCGAGCAGCACGGCCAGCGCGGTGTGCAGCACCATGAACAGCGAGGCGCCCGCCTGCTGGGCCAGATCGGTGAGCTGCCGGTGCAGGTCGGCGTCGATGGTGAAGGTGGAGCGGGCACCGCGCAGGCTCGGCTCGACCGGGCGCTGCCGGGCCGCGGGCAGCTCGAGCTGGTCGGGCAGACCGGCGAGAGTCTGTTCCCAGAAGGCGATTTCGCGCGAGGCCAGCGATTCCGGATCGGATTCGGTGCCGAGCAGTTCACGCTGCCAGAGGGCGTAGTCGGCGTACTGGACACTCAGCGGCGCCCAGCCGGGCTCGACCCCGTCGACGGCGGCGCGGTAGGCGGTGAGCACATCGCGCACGAGCACCTGGAGCGAAACACCGTCTGCGGCAATGTGATGCAGGACGATGGCGATCGCTACGGTACGGCCTCCGGCGACTACGAAGACGCGAGCGCGGAAGGGTGGCTCGTTCTCGAGATCGAAGCCGGTAGTGGCGAACCGGGTGAGTTCGTCGTCCAAGTCGGCGGTGGCGACCTCGACGGGCTCGGGAAGGGTGACTGCCCCGGGCGCGAGCACCACCTGCTCGGCGACCTCTCCCCCGGTGGCGGCGACGGCCGGGAACACCGTGCGCAGCGCCTCGTGCCGGTCGACGACCGCGCGCAGCGCCGCGAGCAGGGCGGGCAGATCGGTGGTGCCGCGCAGCCGGACGACGAACGGCATGTTGTAGCCGGGAGCGGCGGGGTCGAACCGGTTGAGGAACCAGATGCGTTGCTGGGCAGGCGACAGCGGGACCAGCGCGGGACGCGGGCGAGCGGTGAGCACCGGCAACTGCGCGCAGACACCCGCCTCGGCGCGGTCGGCGACGACGATCGCCAGCCGGGCCACGGTGGGGGCGCCGAACAGGTCGCGCACGCCGAGCCGGCAGCCGAGGTCGGCGCCGAGCCGGGCGGCCACCTGGGTGGCGACCAGGCTGTTGCCGCCGAGGGCGAAGAAGTCGTCCTCGCGGCCGACCCGGTCCAGGCCGAGCACCTCGCCGAACACCCGGGCCACCGTCTCCTCCACCGGACCCACGGGCGCGGCGTAGGCGATGACGGTGCGGTCCGGCGCGGGCAGCGCCTTGCGGTCCAGCTTGCCCGAGGCGTTCACCGGCAGCGCGGCCAGCGTCACGAACGCGGCGGGCACCATGTACCCGGGCAGCGCGCGCAGGGCCCCGGCGCGCAGCTCCTCCACCGCGACGGCACCCGGTTCGGCCTCCACCACATAGGCGACCAGCTGTTCGCCGACACCCGCGTCGTCGCGCACGACGACGACCGCGCGCGCCACGGCCTCGGCGCTCTCCAGGACGGCTTCGATCTCGCCGAGCTCGATGCGCAGGCCGCGCAGCTTCACCTGGAAGTCGGTGCGGCCCAGGTATTCCAGTTCACCGTTGGTGGTCCAGCGGACCAGGTCGCCGGTGCGGTACATCCGCGCGCCGGGCTCGGCCGGGTTCGCGACGAAGCGTCCAGAGGTGAGTTCGGGACGTCCGACATAACCCCGGGCGAGCTGTACCCCCGACAGATACAGCTCACCCGGAGCCCCGACCGGAACCGGCCGCAGCCGCGAGTCGAGAACATGGAGGCGGGTGTTGAACACCGGCGCGCCGATCGGCACGGTGACCCGGTCGGCGTCGTTCACCTCGTGGAAGGTGACGTCGACGGCCGCCTCGGTGGGGCCGTAGAGATTGTGCAGCCGCGCGCCGGTGAGCACCCGCAGCCGCTGGGCCGGCGCGGCGGGCAGCGCCTCACCGGAGGCGAAGACCAGCCGCAGCGAGGAGCGTTCGGCGATCTCCTGCTGGGCCAGGAAGACTTCGAGCATCGACGGCACGAAATGCGCGACAGTGACACCGTATTCGGCGATGACCCGGCGCAGGTAGCCGGGATCACGGTGCCCGTCCGGCTCGGCCAGCAGCAGCGTGGCACCGATCTGCAAGGGCCAGAAGAACTCCCAGACCGAGACGTCGAAGGTCATCGGGGTTTTCTGCAGCACCACGTCGACACCGTGCAGCCGGTAGCTGTGCTGCATCCACACCAGCCGGTTGACGATCGCGGCGTGCTCGACGGCGACGCCCTTGGGCAGACCGGTCGACCCGGAGGTGAAGATGACATAGGCCGGATGGCCGGGACGCAGCGGCGCGGTGCGCTCGGCGTCGGTCAGCGGGGTGTCGGCGTAACCGCTCAGGTCCAGCGCGTCCACGGCCAGGACCCTCGCCGGGTCGGCGCCGGGCGCGCCGTCGCGGGTGGTGGTCAGCACCGCGGCGGGGGCGGCGGTGTCGAGGATGTGGGCGATGCGCTCGGCCGGGTGATCGGGGTCGATCGGCACGTAGGCCGCGCCCGCGGCGAGCACCGCGTACATGGCGACCACCAGTTCCGGGGAGCGCCGGATGCTCAGTGCCACCAGCGATTCCGGGCCGATGCCCTGTGCGCGCAGGTGCCGGGCCAGGCGGTGGACCCGCTGCGCCAGGTCGCGGTAGGTCAGGGTGGCGGTGTCGTCACCGGCCATCCGCACGGCGATGTCGTCGGGGGTGCGCGCGACCTGGGCCTCGAACATCGCGGGCAGCGTCGCCGCCGCTACCGCGCGCTCGCTCAGCGCGGTGGCGACATCGAAGCCGGTGGCGTTCCAGATCTTGGTGCTGACCTGCAGTTCCAGCTCGGTCGCCACCTCGATCGCGCCGATCGGGGTGGCCAGGTCGGCGGCGGCGAGGCGCTCGAGGAAACGCAGGAAGCGGCTGTGGTGGCGGGCCAGGGTGTCGGCGTCGTAGAGGTTGGGGTTGGCCTCGAAGTCGACGTGCACGCGGTCGCGGTCGCCGTAGTAGACATTGAGGCTGAGGTCTTCGATCGGGCCGGTGGACAGCACCCGGTAGCGGCCGGTGGTGGTGCCCAGGGTCAGGTCGCTGCGGAAGAGCATGAAGTTGGCCAGCGGGCCGAACAGCGCGCGCCGGGCCGGACGGCCGTCGTCCTCGGCGTCGCGGCGGATGTCCTCGGCGCGGTAGCGCTGATGCCGCAGCGCCCCGGCGACTTCCACGCGGGCCGCGCGCAGCAGCTCACCCCAGGTGGTCTCGGCGCCCGCCGCGCCGGTGGGTAGGCGCAGCGGCACGATATTGGACAGCATGCCCGCCGAACGGCGCATCACCGCGGTGGTGCGGGCGGTGACCGGCAGGCTCAGCACGGCGTCGGGGCGATCGGTCAACCGGCCGAGGTAGGCGGCGAAGGCGGCGAGCAGCACCGCCGAGAAGGTCGAATCATCGCTGGCGGCAATGGTTTCCAGCCGCGCGACCAGCTTCTCCGAGAGGCGGCCGCCGGTGACCAGGTTGATCGCCGCGCGGGGCGCGGTGCGGCTGTCCAGGCCGGTCGGGCTGTCCAGGCCCGCGATGCGCTCGGCCCAGTGTTCGCGGTCGTTGGCGAAGCGGGTGCTCTCGCGGTAGCGCTGTTCGCCCTCGACGAGCGCGGCCAGGTCACCGGGTACCACCTCGCGGGCGGGGGTGCCCAGGACGCGGGCGGAGTACAGCTCGGCGATGCGCTGGGAATTGGTGAAGGCGCCGTAGCCGTCGAGCACGATGTGATGACCGCGCAGGTACCAGAACCAGCGGTCCTCGCCGACGCGCAGCACCGCGCCGCCGACCAGGCGATCGGCGAGCAGGTCGAGTGGGGCGCCGAATTCGGCGCGCATCCACTCCTGGGCGGCGGCGACCGGGTCCTCGTGGTGGCGCAGATCGATCAGCGGCAGCTCGTCCTGGATGCGGATGGAGTGGTCGACGACCTGGTAGGGCACGCCGTCGGCTTCACCGATGCGTACCAGCGGCGAGCCGTAGGCGTGCGCGGCCTCGGCCGTGACCTGCTGCAGCACCGCCACATCCAGCTCGCCGGTGATGTCGACGTACTGGGCGATGGTGATCGGGACGTCGGGGTCGAGCAGCTGCGCGTACCAGACACCCAGCTGGGCGGGGGTCAGCGGGAAGCGTGGCGACGCGGTGTGCGCCTGCGCTTCCTGCGGTCGCGCGCTGAACCCACCCAACTCCGTACCGTGCACCAGAGCCTCCTCGAATCGCGAAAAAACAGCAGACCGAACCTTTTTCGGGCACCACGAAGACACCTGGGTACTCCGTGAACCGGTCGATCCGGTATGGGCGCAGTGGGCGCGACGCCGCACTCGCGCGAGATCCCCGACAGATCATGTGGACGAGAGCGACAGCCGATGGGCTGTCGTCGGCGGCCGGCGGGAAGCCTGCCGCGGGGTGCCTAGCTGATGATCGTTCCTCCAACATCGCGGCCGCGGCGGGAAGACCTCACCGGCGGCTCTGTCACTTACATCACATGGCTGCCTGTCCATGCATTGCAGACACTAGGCGGTCGGTTAATAAAAAGAAACTTTTTCCGCTAAAAAACTCGGACGAACGACCAGTCTCTTCCATGGGGTGCCCATGACCTGGACATGAGTGTGTGCTCCAACACATTCGCTCGCAGAGTGTGAGCTACCACACTTTCAGAACGGGAGACTATGAGCCGAAACGTTGCATCTGCGTTGCATCGGCACCAAGGCGCCGATCGAGCACCCGGATCTTGGCCTCGATCTGCGCATACAGCGGAGAATCGCGGTCGACCGTCGACCGGTAGGCGGCCCACGCGGCGGCATCGTCACGCCCCTCCGGACCGGCCGTCCACCGGCGCAGCACGCCGGCGTCCCGGGAAGCGAGCACCGCGGTGCGCAACCGCACCCGCAACTCGTCGCGGATGTCGCAGATGCCCGGCGCCGAGGACCGCGGCAGCACCGGACCCGCGTACAAGCGCAATGCGGATTCGATATCACCGGTGTCGAGCGCGGCCCGCAGGGCCTCCACATCGGTTGCGACATGCACGCGCAGACGGTAAGGGCGCGATCCGACGACACTGGCCCCGACCACCGACCGCAATCGCGACATCGCGGCGCGGATGGTGCCGTTGTCCAGATCGGTGTCGTCGAGCAGCAGCGCCAGATGATCGGCGCCCAGACCTTCCGGATGCTCGGTGAGCAACAGCAGGATCTCGGCATGGCGTTGCGACAGCGACACCCGCTCCCCCGCCACACTCAATTGCGGCTGCCCGAGCCCGAGGACATCGAGACCGAGCCGGGCCGGTGGCTCCTCGGCGGTGTCGACATCGGCCGGGGTGGGCGCCGGGACCGCGCGGCCCGCGCGCATGGCCCGCAACACCAGATCCATCTCGGCGGCCGTCGCCGCGGCCTTCACCAGCGCGAGGATCTCCGGCTTGGCGACCCGCATCCCACCGGCAATCATCAACACGCCGATCAACCTGCCGTCGGGCTCGTGCACCGGCGCCGCCGCACCGGTGATCTGGTGCATGCGATGCAGGAAATGTTCGGGTCCGTGGATCCACGTGGCCCGGCCGCTGCGCACGACGAGACCGACCGCGTTGGTGCCGACCCGGCGCTCGCTGAGATCGTCGCCTTCGCGCACGCCGATCTCGGCGACCGCCGCGACCTGCTCGGGATGACCGTGCACCGAGAGCACCCGGCCGAACTGATCGGCCACCGTCACGATGAGTCCAGCCCGCGCCGCGTCCTGGACCAGCAGTTTGTCGATCAGCGGCATGAGCGCCGCGATCGGATGGGCATCGCGATACCGCACCAGGTCGGCGCCGCGCAGACCGCGACCGTCGAGTACATCCGTCGGATCGACACCACCGCGCACACTGCGCAACCAGGATTCGAGAACGAGCGGACGCAACAGGCCGGCCAGCTGAGTCAGCTGTTCACCACCGGCACTGAGAAATCCATGGGCCTGTGCGGCATAGGCTTCCAGAGCTCCGAGCTGTGCGCCCGACTCCGCCGCCTGCCGTGGGGGCCGCCCACCTGCAAGATTGCTGACCATTTGCCTTTCTTTCCCGATACAAACTGTACCGGTGAGATATGGCGGCAACTGTCAGAAGCGGGGGTTTGTCCGGCAGGTCACATCGTGGTATCAGATGTCACTTCGTCACACTGCCAGCAGATCGGCTATGGCTGCGGCGAGGGTCACTACAGTGACCTGCGGCCCGCGGCTGAGCGGCACCGGCACGATCGACAGGTCCACGACCATAAGGTCGTCGATCCCGTGCGTTCGGCCCTGTTCGTCGACCACCGCGCGCGGGTCGTCCGGCGGTCCCATGCGGCAGGTGCCGGAAAGATGCTGGGAGGTTCCCAGGTGCTCGCGCAGCCAGTCGTCGTCGATGGTTCCGGGGCGAAGCTCGAACAGGTCAGCCGCCAATTCGACGCCCGCGCGGAGCCGGGCCCGGTCGTGCGCGGTGCGCAGGTAGCCCTGATCCATCCGGGGCGGGACGGACGGGTCGGCGGAGGTCAGGGTGAGTTCGCCCGTGGACTCCGGGTGCATCAGCGCCACCCCCAGTCTGCGCAGGCCCGGGGTGAACGTGGGGGTATAGGGGCGGAGTTCGAGGTCGTCGAGTTCGAGGACGTATTCGAGGGCGACGGTGGGGTGTGCGGGTGGTTGCCCGGGGAACTCGAGGCCGATCTCGGGATGGTCGGTACACCAGCTGCCGACCGGGGCCGAGTGGACCACCGGCAGGCCCAGTGAGCGCAGCTGTCGCTGGGGGCCGATGCCGGAGCGGATGAGCAGCGCGGCCGATTCGATCGCCCCCGCGCACAGGATCACGCGGTCGGCGTGGGTCGTACCGTGCTCGCGGCCGCGCGCCCACTCGACCCCGACCGCCCTGGTTCCGCGCAGGAGGACGCGCGTCACGGTGGTCGCGCCGGTGACGGTCAGGTTCGGGCGGTCCAGGGCCGGATAGAGGTGAGTGAGAGCGGGGCCGCGCCGTTGTCCCCGCGACAGCGCCAACGGCACCCGGCCGAAACCCACCAGCGAACGCCCCGATGACCGAGCGCCCGCCGCAGTTGGCCAGGCCGGCGGATGCTCGCGGCGCCGTGCGCGTGCCGCATTGTCGGCGCCTGCCGCGTCGTCGGCTACGGACGGGGTGCCGGATCGGCCGTCGGCCCGCGCTGGTTCGGCGGTGGCATTGAGGTCGGCGATCTCGGTGTGGCCCGCGGCGGCGCAGCGTTCGGCGAATTCGGCGGTGAACGGGGTGGGATCGGTGGTCCGCTGGACCGGGATCGGGCCGTGGTCGCCGTGGCCGGGGTCGCTGCCGAAGTCCAGGTCGTGTTCGAGTTCCCGGAAGTAGGGCGCGAGCGCGTCGTACGACCAGCGCGGGCTCCCGGCGACCGTGCTCCAGGCCGCGAGGTCGGCGGCGGGCGGGCGGATGAAGTAGCTGCCGTTGATCGCGCCCGACCCGCCGATCAGCTTGCCGCGCACGAGGTTGCCTGGGTACCGCCAGACGACGCCGGATTCCGGGCCGACCGGGAGGTGGCCGGGGTCGAGGAGCTCGGCCGGGATGGCGGCGGGCGTCGGCCAGACCGGGCCTGCCTCGAGGACCAGCACCTCGTGGCCGGGGTCGGCGCTGAGCCGGGCCGCGAGGACGCACCCGGCCGAACCGGCGCCGACGACGAGCGTGCGCGTCACCGGATCAGTTCGACGACGTGCTCGGCTTGAGCGCCTGGAAACTGCGGGCGCGCACGGCACCCAGCCACAGGCCGGTGCCGTAGGCGACATCGTCGAGGCGCTTGTAGGCCACGTACCGCACCGGGTCGAGGCCGCCCGCGTCGCGGTGGGTGAACCAGTCGGCCAGGCCGTCGGCCAGGGCCATGGTGATCGCGATCTTCCTGATCCGCCGCGAGGCGATGACCGCCAGCAGCGTCACCGGCCAGTAGTCGCGGCACATCGCCGAGGCCAGCCGCCACATGCCCGCGAAATAGCCGCGCGCCAGATAGACCGCCGCGATGCGGGTGGGGTTGTCCAGTTCGGTGAACACCCGGCGCAGCTTGATCAGTGCCGAGCACAGCGTCACCAGGCCGCCGAGCAGTCCCCATTTGGACAGCGTGGCGAAGAGCAGACTGGCCAGTACCGTCCAGGTGGGCACCGACAGCGGCGAGACCAGGCCCGAATGCCGTTTGCCCAGCGGCGCGGCCCCGGTGCCGTAGAACAGTTTTCGCCCGAACCAGGCGCGGAAGGCGACGCGGTGGTCGTGGGCCACGTGCGCGGCGGGCTCGTAGCGCAGCCGCCAGCCCGCGCGCTCCAGCCGCCAGCACAGGTCGACATCCTCGGCCACCTGCATGGATTCGTCGAATCCGCCCTCGCCGAGCAGCGCGGCCCGGCGCGCGAGCAGCGCGGCGCTGGGCACATACGACACGATGCCGCGCGCGTGCACCGCCGACTCGCGCCTGCCCAGATCCAGCGACGAGCGGGTGTGTTCGTAGCGGGCCAGCGCGTTGGACGCCTTGTCCAGGGCGACGATCCGCGGCGCGACCAGCGCCACCTGCGGATCGCTGAAGTGCCCCAGCATCACCTCGAGCCAGCCGCTGCGCGGCACCACATCGGAGTCGAGGAAGGCCACGAACTCGGTTGTCGCCGCCCGCAACCCGGCATTGCGGGCAGCGGCCGGGCCGAGCGGGGACTCGTGGCGCAGCACCGTCACCTGGCCACGGCCCTGGCGCGGCGGGATGCGCACCGGCTCGTCGGAGCCGTCGTCGACGACGATCACGTTGTGCCCGCGCAGCGTGGCCAGCAGCCGCAGCACCCCGTCGGCGTTGTTGTAGAGCGGGATGACGACGGTGATGTCGTCGAGCGAGGGCAGCAGCCGCGGACGCGGATTCGCCACGCCGGAGTCGAGCAGCCGGCGCGCGACCATCGCGGACTTGGTGTCGGTGACCTCCAGGTACCCGTCGCCGATCAGCTCGGCGGCCTCCGGGGCCAGGCGCAGCATCCGTGCGGGCGTTCCGCCGATCAGGATCCGGCCCCCGGAAAATGCGCGTACCCGTGGATCGATCCGAACCCCGAAGCCGTCGGGCAGACGATCATGGCGCATTCCTCGCATGCTATGCGCAGTTGGGCTTCCAGACACCATCACCCCACAAAAAAGGAGGAAAGTCCGCCAGAAATCCGCGCGTGACCGGTTGCCGGACAGACGAACAAGATCGGCAGCGCACTTTCGGCAACCGGCGTGTCTACCCGAGCGGACTCTCGTTGCACGCCTTGGCGGGCGCGCGTTTCACTGTCAAGGGCAGTGACACCCGGCCACGGCCGCTGCGCACCGGACGCGAATGATCCACCGCCGGGCGCGGAATCGTGCGGCCCGGCATCGACAGCGCCGCTTCGCCGTAGCCCTGCACGCATTCCGGGTCGGGACCGTTGGCGGGCAGGCCGGTGAAGAACTTGGCGGCCATGCAGCCGCCGCGGCAGGCGTCGTAGTGCGCGCACTTGGTGCAGGCGCCGCCGTCGACCGGTTCGCGCAGTTCGCCGAACAGCCGCGAAGTGGTCCAGACGGCGTCGAAACCGCCGTCGGCGACGATGTTTCCGGCCTTGAAGCGGTCGTGGATGGCGAAGGGGCAGGCGTAGACGTCACCGACCGGGTCGACCAGGCAGACCACCCGGCCCGCGCCGCACATGTTCAGCCCGGGCAGGGCCGAGCCGAAAGCGGACAGGTGGAAGAAGGAGTCGCCGGTGAGCACGCCGTCGCCGTTGCGGACCAGCCACTCGTAGAGCTCGCGCTGCTGTTCGGGCAGCGGGTGCAGCTCGTCCCACACGTCGGCGCCGCGACCGGAGGGGCGCAGGCGGGTCAGGCGCAGGGTGGCGCCGTAACGGTCGGCGATGGCCTTGAATTCGTCGAGCTGGGCGATGTTGTGGCGGGTGGCCACGACCGAGAGCTTGGCATCCTCGAAGCCCGCGGCGGCCAGGTTCGACAGGGCCTTGATGGCGGTGTCGTAGGAGCCGGGACCGCGTACGTGGTCGTTGACTTCGGCGGTGGCGCCGTCGAGGGAGATCTGCACGTCGACGTAGTCGCTGGCGGCCAGCCGGGCGGCGACCTCCTCGTTGATCCGAACGCCGTTGGTGGAGAACTTGACTCCCACGTGGTGGGCGGTCGCGTAGTCGACCAGCTCCCAGAAGTCCGGGCGCACGGTCGGTTCACCGCCGCCGATGTTGACGTAGAAGATCTGCATGCGCTCGAACTCGTCGATGAGCGCCTTGCACTGCTCGGTGGTCAGCTCGTTCGGGTCACGGCGGCCCGAGGAGGACAGGCAGTGCACGCAGGACAGGTTGCACGCGTAGGTGAGTTCCCAGGTGAGGCAGATCGGCGCGGCCAGACCGGATTCGAAACGGTCGATGAGCCTGCCGCCCTGGACGGTGTCGGTGGAGGCAGGCATGCGCACGGGCGTCACCTCGGTGACCGGGCCGGGGGCGGGCACGATCATGTCGGTGTCGGCCAGCTGGGCCAGTGCCTTGATGTGGGTGTCGGACGCGCCGACGCCCTTGGCGCGCAGCGCCTCGCGCACCGAGGCGTGCGCCGGCAGCGACTGCACCACCTCGACCAGATCGCGGCTCTTGAGGAACGAGAGCTTGCGGGTGCCGAAGTGGTACAGCAGCGCGCCGAAGGACTCCGGGCGCAGCGAGACGCGCGGATGCAGCGCCCAGCGGGTGTCGAGATCGAGCACGCCTGCCTCCATGGTCAGTAGACGCCGCACATGCCGTCGATGCTGACCTCTTCGATCAGCGTCTCGGTGACCAGGTCTTCTTCGGTCTCGACGGTCGCGCGCGTGGCGTTCTCGGACATGACTACCTCCAGTGTGTTGCCGGTCACCACGGACCTTAACGTCAGTGACTGCCATAAAGGAGCGGAATCGGAAAATCCCCCTGCCCCGGCGAGCGCGCACCGCGCGATCCACACAGCGCCCCCGCGTGATGTGGCGCACCTCTAGACTTCCCAGAGCAGGACGGGAAGGGGCCGGACGGCCCGGCGGCAGTAGAGGTGAGGCAGAGGCTTGCGTAACCACGGTGGGGCGGGGAGCGGCGCGAATTCCACGCTCTCGGAAGCGGAGATCGTCGAGGCGGCGCTGCGCGTCGTGCGCGAAGACGGCGTCGAGAAGCTGTCCATGCGACGGCTCTCGCGCGAGCTCGGCGTCTCGCCGATGGCCCCGTACTACTACGTCGCCGACAAGCGCGAGCTACTCGACCTGGTGGCCAGCGCCGCGCTGGCCGGGGTGCGCAAGCCGCCGCGCGAATCCGGGACGTGGCAGGTGCGCCTGCGCGATCTCATCGATCAGATAGACGATAAACTGCGCAGGCATCCCGGCCTGGGCGACATCCTGCTCGAGCAGATGCTCGGCAAGCAGCTCGACCTGATCGACGCGGTGATGGAGATCCTGTTCGACGCGGGCTTCAGCGACCGCAATGTGCTGGCCGCGTACGCGACCATCCACACCTACCTGTTCGGCCGCAGCCGGGTGAATCCGCGCGACCGTTCCGCCCCGGCGGACGTGCTGCTGCCCGAGGCCGTGGCCCGAGCCACGAAGTACATGTCCGACCTGCGCGGCAAGTACTCCTACGACTTCGGGATGGAGGTTCTGGTCGCCGGGCTCGAAGCACAGCTTGCAGTGCAGGCGCGTCCCGACCTAGCATGAAACTGAAACACGTTCTAGTTTTGTTCGAGAGGACGACATGACCACAGTCGAGGTTCCGCACGGTTCGCGCTCGGTGGTGCTGCGGGTGGCCGCGGTGATCGCCGAAACGGCCGACACCCACTCCGTGGTCTTCGAGGTGCCCGCCGAACTGCGCGAACGATTCGCCTACCAGCCCGGTCAGTTCCTGACCCTGCGCATCCCCAGCGAACAGACCGGCTCGGTCGCGCGCTGCTACTCGCTGGCCAGCTCGCCGTTCACCGACGACCAGCCCAAGGTGACGGTCAAGCGCACCGAGGGCGGCTACGGCTCGAACTGGCTGTGCGACAACATCTCCGCGGGCGACGAGATCGAGGTGCTGCCACCCTCGGGTGTGTTCACCCCCAAGAACCTCGACGAGAACCTGCTGCTGTTCGGCGCGGGCAGCGGCATCACGCCGGTGATGTCGATCCTGAAGTCGGCCCTGTCGCAGGGCTCGGGCAAGGTGGTGCTGGTCTACGCCAACCGCGACGTCGACTCGGTGATCTTCGCCGGTGAGCTGCGCGAACTGGTCGGCAAGCACCCGCAGCGGCTCACCGTCATCCACTGGCTCGAACCACTGCAGGGCCTGCCCACCGCCGACATGCTGGCCGGGCTGGTGGCGCCCTATACCGCCTACGAGGCGTTCATGTGCGGGCCCAAGCCGTTCATGGACCTGGTGCACGACACCCTGGCCCAGCTCGACGTGCCCCGCGCCCGCACCCACGCCGAGGTGTTCAACTCCCTCGCCGGTGACCCGTTCGCCGATCACGCGCCGGTCGAGGTCAGCGACGAGGAGGCCGCCGACGCGGCCACCGTCGAGGTGGAGCTGGACGGGGAGGTACACGAGCTGTCCTGGCCGCGCAAGCAGACCCTCGTCGACATCATGCTCGACAAGGGCCTGGACGTGCCCTACTCCTGCCAGGAGGGCGAGTGCGGGTCGTGCGCCTGCACCGTGCTCGAGGGCAAGGTGGAGATGGGCAATTCGGAGATCCTCGATCCCGAGGACATCGAGAACGGCTACATCCTCGGTTGCCAGGCGCGGCCGGTGACCGACCACCTCAAGATCCAGTTCTGAGCCGGGTTCAGCGCATCGCGCGATAGGCGGCGCGCTGGTCCGCAGGCAGATGTTCGGTCGCGTAGCTCAGGGCTGTGCGACCCATCCGCGCTGCGTTGGTGTCGAGGAAGCCGGTGAGCGCGGCGAGGTCGACACGTTTGCCGACCTCGCGCAGCATCCAGCCGAGGGCCTTCTGGATGAGGTCGCGGCGGTCGTCGAGCAGGGTCGCCGCGAGTTCCAGGGTGGTGCTCGGGTCGCCCGCCTTGATGAAGGCGAAGGTCGACAGCAGGGCGACCCGGCGCTCCCACAGGGAATCCCGCTGTGCCAGGTCGAAGAGCAGGCCGCGGTCCCGGTCGAGCAGCCACGGGCCGACGATGTGTTCGGCGGAGGCGTCGACGAGGTCCCAGTTGTTCACCCGGCCCCTGCCGACGGCGGCCAGATAGAACTCGACCATCCGCGCGCGGGCGTCGTCGTCGCGGGTGCGTGGTTTCGAGGCGGCGGCGAAGCGGGCGTTCAGGATGAACAGGGCCGCCAGGCGTTCCTCGTGGACCGGGCTGTCGAGGAGTTCGCCGATCCCGTCCAGGGGCAGGGTGGCGAACTGCTTGGCGACCTTACGGGTGGCCGGGACGCGGACACCGAGGAAGACATCGCCCTCGCCGTACTCACCGGGGCCGGTCTTGAAGAAGCGTTGCAGGTTCTGGGCGTCGGTGGGGTCGGCATGGGTGGCCAAGGCCGCACGTACCCGCGCGACGGTGGGGAGTTCTGACACAGCGCACCTCCGGTGTCGACGGGACCACCTCGCATTCAACACGGGGGTACCGACAAACCCACGCCGACATCCGGCCGGCCTACTGCGCGCGGGCGCCCAGCAGTCGACCGGATTCGAATGTCGCCGCGCTGCTGGGCAATTCGCCGGTGCGTCCGCTGGTGCGGACCGTGACGGTACCCGTGCCCGTGGTGGGGCGGCCGAGTTCGTCCATCTTGCGGATCGTCTGCGCGGCGACGGCCTGGGCGCTGTCGAACAGGCGGACGCCGTCGGGCAGGGCGGCGACGATGGCGTCGACGACCAGGGGGTAGTGCGTGCAGCCCAGGACCACGCCCTCCACGTCGGCGGGGGTGCGGGCGGCGGCGTCGGCGATGGAGTCGCGGATGGCGGGCAGGTCGCCGCGGTCGATGGCGTCGGCCAGGCCGTGGCAGGCCACCCCGACGACCTTCGCGTCACCGGCGAAGCGGGCGATCAGGTCGGCCTGGTAGCGGCTGGCGGTGGTCGCCGCGGTCGCCCACACCGCCACCGAACGGCACTGCGCGGCGGCGGGTTTGATCGCGGGCACGGTCCCGATCACCGGCACCGTCTCCCCCACCGCCGCGCGCACATGGTCCAGCGCCGTCACGCTCGCGGTATTGCACGGCAGCACGATCACCTCGGCCCCGAGCTCGATGGCCTGGCGCGCCGCCCCGAGCACCCGCTCGACCACCCACTGCTCCGGCTTGGGCCCCCACGGCGCGCCCTCGGGGTCGAGCAGCAGCAGCAGATCCACATCGGGCCGCAGCTTGCGCAACCACGCGGCCGTCGGCAGCAGTCCGAGGCCGGAATCGATGAGCGCGACGATCACGCGTCTACCGTATTACAGCCACCGAACCGGCCCGCCGCTAGCTCGCGAGCCCCGGGGTTCCTGGCTCAGCCGGCCGCCGCGAGGAGATCGGCGACCGGGGTGGCGGTGGTGAGTTTGGCGCGCAGCTTCATCACCTGGGCGGTCATGCCCGCACCGAGGACGGCGGTGAGGATGCCGTCGCGGGAGTAGTAGGCGAGGAATTTGCGGCCGTCGTCGGTGACGACGGTGACGTCGTCGGTGGGGGCGGGGGTGCCGAGGGCCTGGATCTTGAGGTCGTACTGGTCGCTCCAGAAGTACGGGACCCGGGCCGCGGTGGGGGCAGCGCCGCCGAGCAGGGCCGTGACCAGCAGTTTCGCCTGCTCACCCGCGCTGGTCCAGTGTTCGACGCGCTTGCGGACACCGGTGTCGTGCTGCCAGGCGGCGACATCTCCGACCGCCCAGACGGCCTCGGCCGAGGTGCGGCCGGACTCGTCGGCGAGCACGCCGCCACCGGCGGTCGGCTCGGCCAGTTCGATCCCGGAATCGGCCAGCCAGTCGGTGACCGGGACCGAGCCGACCCCGACCACCACCAGGTCGGCGGCGACCTCGGTGCCGTCGGTGAGGACAGCCCCGCGCACCCGGTTCGCGTCGTCGGTGAGCAGCGTGTCCACGCCGACACCGCAGCGCAGGTCGACGCCCTCGCCGCTGTGCAGCCGGGCCACCAGGCCACCGATCTGCTCGCCGAGCACCGAGGCCAGCGGGGTGGGCTGCGGTTCCACCAGGGTGACCGCCACGCCCGCCGCGCGGAAACTGGCGGCCAGTTCGCAGCCGATGAAACCGGCGCCGATGATCAGCGCGCGGTCGGCCCCGTCGAGTTCGGCGCGCAGGGTGGCGGCGTCGGAGTGGGCGCGCAGCACGTGCACTCCGGCCACCTCGGGCAGGCCGGGCAGCCGGCGCGGGCGCAGGCCGGTGGCGATGATCAGCTGGTCGTAGCCGAGGGTGGAGCCGTCGGCCAGGGTGACGGTGCGCGCGGCGGTGTCCACCCCGGTCACCGCAGTGCCGAGGCGCAGCTCGATGTTCTTCTCCGCGAAGAACTCCGGCGGGCGCAGCGTGGTGTCGTCGGTCTCGCCACGCACGAACTGCTTCGACAGCGGCGGGCGGTCGTAGGGCGGGCGGGCCTCGTCACCGAGCAGCAGCACCTCGCCCTCGTATCCGGCCCGGCGCAGTTCCTCTGCCGTGCGCAGACCTGCCAGCCCCGCTCCGACGATCACGATGGGCGCGCTCATACCTGTGTCCTCCCGGCCTGGACGCCCGCCCTGCGGGCCCGCGCGAGCCACCGCCGCCGAGGGCCGTTCGCCCATGCCATGTTCTTGTGTCGCGGGCCACTACGGCCCCCAGATGTTTGTACCAGTGCGCCCGGCCACAGGTGATACCCACGTCGCAACCCAACCGTGCCGGTTCCGGTATCGACCGGGCGGTCAATCAGGAGTAGACCGAGGTCAGAAGGATTTTTTCGTCTCATCGAGGAGGCACACCCCATGTTCACCGACAGCCGCGCACAGGATTTCCTCGCCGTCGTGCTCGGCGCATTCACCGCGCTGTCCCCGCTGTGGGTCAGCACCAACGACAACGCCCGCTGGACCCTGATCGTGCTCGGCGTCCTCATCGCCGCGACCGGGTTGGTCCAGATGGCACGGGCGAGCATGTCCGCCGCCGACTACGCGATGGGCCTGTTCGGCGTGCTGCTGTTCATCTCGCCGTGGGCGATGGACTTCACCGCCTTCCGCGGCGCGTCCTGGACCGCATGGGTGGTCGGGGTCGTGACGGCGGTGGTGGCGGTCGCGGCGCTGCCCGCGATGAACGCGCGCCTGCACAACATGGCTCCGCATCACTGATGCCGGGCCGCCGTGCCGGGCGCCGCAACGCGAAACGCGATGGCGACGCCCGGCAACTCATCCTGGATGCCGCCGAGAACCTGTTCGCCGCCCAGGGTTTCGACGCCACCCCCACCGCGGCCCTCGCCGCGGCCGCCGGCGTCCCGAAGGGTCTGGTCTTCTACTACTTCCCCACCAAGAACGCGATCCTGTCCGCGCTCATGCGCGAACGCGTCCCCGAACGCCCGATCGAGGACCTGCACACCGTCGTCGCCCCCGGCGATCCCGCCACCAGCCTGATCAACCTCGACACCGCCATCAACCTGCGCGACCACCACTCCTCGGTGTTGCGGGTGATCATGTGGCGCGAGGCCGACACCCACCCCGATGTCCGCCGCCGCCTGCGTCAGCTGCGCGACCAGCTCCTCGAGGTCACCGCCCGCGTCCTGCAGGACAGCGTCCCCACGCCCGTCCGGCCCAGCACCCTGCACGCCTGTGCGGCGGCCTGGGTCTCGGCCATGTTCGCCATCGCGGGTGCCGATCGCCTGCACGCCCTGGACGGGCTGCCGGTGCCCACCGCGGACGACCTGATGAACGTCGCCCAGGTCGTCGCGGCGGGCATGAACCAGCTCGGCTGAGGTTCACACCGACGCACCGGTGTGGATCGCTGCGTCGTCGCCGCTCCGCGCGCGCGGCAGGACCCGCACCGCGACCACGGCGACGAGCGCGTGCACGGCGGCCGCGGCCAGCGCGACGACGTGCAGACCGTCGACGAACGACGCCACGGCCGCCTCGCGCTGCGCCGGGAGCAGGCCGGGTAGCGTCAGCGTCTCACCGACGGTGGGCGCGAGATCGGGCCCGGTGAGCCGGAACAGCAGGGCGGCCAGCGAACCGAACAGGGCGATACCGAAGGCATTGCCCAGCTCGTTGCTGGTCTCGGCGAGCGCGGCGGCCGAACCCGCCCGCTCGGCGGGCACCGCGCCCACCGCGATATCGGCGACGACGCTGAACGAGATGCCGTAGCCGATCCCCGCGATCACGGTGGCGGCGAGATACCAGCCGATTCCGGCGGCGGTGCCGGTCGGCAGCAGGGCGAGCAGCCCGACGGCGATGAACACGTGCGCGGCGACCAGCGCGGCCGAACGGCCGACCCGTTCGACGACCAGCGGCGTCAGCACCGATGTCGCGGTGAGGACCAGCGCGCCCGGCACCGCCAGCAAGGCGGCGCGGGTGATGCTCAGCTCGAGGATCGACTGCAGGTAGGTGGCGCCGAGATAGGCCGTGGCCGACCAGGCGGCCAGCGGCAGGAAGCCGGTGAGGACGGCGATCGCGAACACCGGACGGCGGAACAACCCGAAGTCGACCAGCGGCTCGGCCAGGCGCGACTGACGCCGCGCGAACCACACCAGCACCGCCAGCCCGACCACCCCGACGACCAGCCCGTCCACCGATACGCCCGTCGCGGCCGCGTGCTTCACCGCGTAGAGCACCAACAGCAGCCCGGTGGCCGAGGCGAATACGCTCGGCAGGTCGACCCGGCCCGTCGCGCCGGTGCGCACCTCGCGCAGCAGGATCGGCGCGAACACCAGGAAGGCCAGCAGCACCGGCAGATTGATCAGGAACACCGAGCCCCACCAGAACCGGCTCAGCAGCTGACCGGCCACGACCGGGCCGATGGCGAATCCGGCGGCGAAGGTGGCCGCGAAAATGCCGATGGCCCGCGCGCGCAGGCGCGGATCGGTGAACAGGGTGCTCAGGACGGCCAGTGCCGAGGGCAGCAGGGTCGCCCCGGCCACGCCCATCACCACCCGCAAGCCGATCAGCAGCTCCGCGCTCGTCGCGAACGCCGCGACGGCCGACGCGAGGCCGAAGACACCCGCGCCGATCATCAGCAGGCGCAGGCGGCCGTAGCGGTCCCCGATGCTGCCGAAGGCGATGAGCAGCGAGCCGACGGCGAAGCCGTAGCTGTCGAGGATCCACAGGGATTGATCGGCGGTGGGGGTCAGATCGGCGGTGAGGGTCGGCATCGCGAGGAACAGCACCGAGCCGTCCATCGCGACGAGCAGGACGGGTCCGAGGATCACCAGGAGGCCGAGCCAGGCGCGCAGCTCGGTGGGAGCGGGTCGTTGCGTCATGCCATCGAATCTGCGGCGCCACGCCACCGGCAACCAGCCCCGGCCATGGGTACACCCGCCAGGGATACCCACGCCCCGGCGGCCGTGCCTACGATCGGAGAGATGGAACTGGAGAGCCTCGGCACCTTCCTCAAGACCCGCCGCGACCGGATCACCCCCGCGGCCATCGGCCTGCCCACCTACGGCGCCACCCGCCGCGTGCCGGGCCTGCGCCGCGAGGAACTCGCGCAGCTGGCCGGGGTCAGCGCGGGGTACTACACGCGGCTGGAGCAGGACCAGGCGGGCACGGCCTCCGGGCAGGTCCTCGATGCCCTCGCCCGGGTGCTGCGGCTCGACGCGGCCGAAGCCGTCCATCTGCGCAATCTCGCCGGCAGGCCAAGTGCACCGCGCCTGGTGGCGCCCGAGGTGGAGCAGGCCAACCCGCGTGTTCTCGCGCTGCTCGAGGCGCTCGGCGAGACCATGCCCGCGCTGATCCTGGGCCGTCGCGGTGACGTGCTCGCCTGGAACCGCACCGGCCACGCCCTCTTCGCCGAACACCTGGACTTCGACGCCCCCGCCGACCCCGCGCGCCGCCCCTCGATCCCACGCCAGTTCTTCCTCGACCCGCTCACCACAGACCTGCACCGCAACTGGGCCGAGCTCGCCCGCGTCCACGTGGCCTACCTGCGGCTCACCGCGGGCCGCCACCCCACCGACGCGCGCCTGGCCGAGCTGATCGGCGAACTCGCCATGCGCAGCGGCGAATTCGCGAGCCTGTGGGCCGAAGGTGAGGTGGCCGACTGCACCGTCGGCCGGATGCGGTTGCACCACCCGACCGTCGGCGCCGCGGACATCGACTACCAGGTCTGGCTCCAGCCCGACAGCCCCGATCACCGGCTCGAGGTCTACACCCCGTGCGACGCGCGCTCCGCCGACGCGCTGCGGCTGCTCGCCGCCGGTCTCGACACCTCCGGGACATGCTCGCCCGCGATCCGGGCATAAACCGGGGGGCGGCACCGTTCGTCCATGCACGGCCCCGACCAGGAGGAGATGCGCTGTGTCCGAAGAGAAGTTCGATCCGCGGGCGCTGCTCGCCGAGGCCCGGCTCGGTGTGCTCGCGACGATCAAACAGAACGGGCTGCCCCAGTTGTCCCCGGTGACACCGTATTTCGACAGCGCGGCCGGGCTGATCTACGTATCGATGACCGAAGGCCGGGCGAAGACGGTGAACCTGCGCCGGGACCCACGCGCGGCCCTGGAGGTGACCAGCGCCGACGGGTGGGCCTGGGCCACCGCCGAGGGCAGCGTCACGCTGACCGGCCCCGGTACCGACCCGGACGGCCCCGAAGTCCAGGCCCTCGTCGACTACTACCGCGCCGCGGCGGGCGAACACCCGGACTGGACCGAATACCGGGAGGTGATGGTGTCGGATCGCCGGGTCCTGATGACACTCACCGTCGAGCACGTCTACGGTGCCCGGATCCGCTGAGCGCGCGACTGTCTCGGCGCCCGGGAACTCTCAGAGCGCTGCCATGAACGCTCGGTACCGTGAGCGGCACGATCTCGTTCACCATCAGGCAGGAGAAGCCGTTGAGTCAGCAATCACTGTTGCGCCGCGCCGTCCAGGGAATGAACGCGGGCGTGGTCGCGCTCGCCGAGGCCCCGGTCATCGGCGGTGTCCTCGGAAAAGCCTTCGCTCAGGTCAGCTATGTGGGCCGCCGCTCGGGCCGCACCTTCACCACGCCGGTCAACTACCGCCGCTCGGGCGACGACTACATCATCGGCGTCGCCCTGCCGGACAAGAAGTCCTGGTGGCGCAATTTCCTCGGTGAAGGTGCGCCGATCATCCTGCGCATCAACGGCGTCGAACACACCGGTCACGCCGTCGCCCGCCGCAACGAGCGCGGCCAGGTCAGCGTTCGGGTCCGCCCGACCTCGGACTGACACCCGGTCCGCTACGGAAACCGTTGCGGTGCTCAGGGTTCCGCAGCGGTCAGGAAAGCGGTGACGTCGGGGGCGAAGCGGGCGTGCTTGATCGCGCCGAGGTGTGTGGTGTCGGGATAGATCTCGAGGCGGGCACCGGGGATGCCGTCGGCGGTGTGACGGAAGGTGTCCACGGCGTAGTACTCGTCGCGGTCGCCGCCGACGACCAGGGTGGGGGCGGTGATATCGGCGAGGCGGCCGTCGAGGTCGAAGGCGTCCTCGGCCTGGACGAAGGCCAGGGTGTCGGCGGGGTTCTTCGGACGGACCAGCGGGTCGATGAGCCAGCCGACGGCACCGACCAGGCGGGCCTTGACCGGGGACTCGATGCCCTGGGTGAGCATGTGCTGCAAGGCGCGCTTGCCCGCCGCGGCGGCGGTCGCGTACTTCATCTGCGATTCCCTGGCCGCGTCCTCGAGCCGGTAGCCGGAGGAGGCGACCACCAGCCGCCGCACCGCCTGCGGCTGATCCGCCGCGAGTTGCAGCGCCAACGAGCCGCCCGAGGAGATCCCGAGCACGTCCACCGGAGCACCGAATTCCGCGTGCAACGCCTCGGCGTGCTCACGCGCGATATCGGCCATGGTCGTTCCCTCGGCCATCCCCGGCGCCCGGTTCACCGCGTACACCCGGAAATTCCGGGCCAGCGGCGCCATCGTCTTGATCTCCGACTTGCGCATCCACCCGGTGGGATTGGCGTGATCGGGCGTGAACCACCGCAGGAACACCAGCGGTCGCCCCTGCCCGAACGCCAGATACGGCATCCCGTGCTTCAGCACCCCTTCGGTGACCTCGAACCCCTGCGCCACGCCGCCTCCCGACCCGTCCGAACGTCTGTGTCGCCAACGCTATCGCGAGGCGATGATCGCAGCCCCCTTGCGGAGCGCCTCGTTCCAGACTTCGGTGTCGGAAGCAGCGGTCATGTCGAGGTCGCAAACGTGCACTGCGGCATGCCCTTCGCTCGCTATGGCGCGGGCCGGTGCGGGCGGTAGCTGCGCGTCGACGAGGAAGATCAAGAAGCGGTCCGCAGGATGGGGTCCTCGGAGTCACCGGCTGCCAGCAGTTCAAGGACGTCCTTCACCCGGATTCGCATTCCGCGAATGCAGGGCCGTCCGCCGAGCTGGTTCGGGTCGAAGGTAATCCTCGAATCTATGGACACAGCTTCAGGGTATCCGTGGAAAACGCCGAACGGCGCCGCTCCCGGAGGAGCGACGCCGTTGCGGTGTCAGTGGGTCTACAGACTCACTTGATGATCTTGGTGACGCGACCGGCACCGACGGTGCGGCCACCCTCACGGATCGCGAAACGCAGGCCCTCGTCCATGGCGACCGGCTGGATCAGCTTGACGGACATCTCGGTGTTGTCACCGGGCATGACCATCTCGGTGCCCTCGGGCAGGGTCACAACGCCCGTCACGTCAGTCGTACGGAAGTAGAACTGCGGACGGTAGTTGTTGAAGAACGGGGTGTGGCGGCCACCCTCGTCCTTCGACAGGATGTACGCCTGGCCCTCGAACTCGGTGTGCGGGGTGGTGGTGCCCGGCTTCACGACGACCTGGCCACGCTCGACATCTTCGCGCTTGATGCCGCGAACCAGCAGACCGACGTTGTCGCCCGCCTGGCCCTGGTCGAGCAGCTTGCGGAACATCTCGATACCGGTGACCGTGGTCTTGGTCTTGTCCGGACGGATGCCGACGATCTCGACTTCCTCGTTCACGTTGACGATGCCGCGCTCGACGCGACCGGTGACGACGGTGCCACGACCGGTGATCGTGAAGACGTCCTCGACCGGCATCAGGAAGGGGAGCTCGGTCTCACGGACCGGGTCCGGGATCGACTCGTCGACGGCGTTCATGAGCTCGACGATGGACTCGGCCCACTTCTCGTCGCCCTCGAGGGCCTTCAGGCCGGAGACGCGCACGACGGGGGCATCCTCGTCGAACTCCTGCGAGGCCAGCAGCTCGCGGACCTCCATCTCGACGAGCTCGAGGATCTCCTCGTCGTCGACCATGTCCGACTTGTTCAGCGCGACCAGGATGTAGGGCACGCCGACCTGACGGGCGAGCAGCACGTGCTCGCGGGTCTGCGGCATCGGGCCGTCGGTGGCGGCCACGACCAGGATCGCGCCGTCCATCTGGGCGGCACCGGTGATCATGTTCTTGATGTAGTCGGCGTGACCCGGGGCGTCGACGTGCGCGTAGTGGCGCTTCTCGGTCTGGTACTCGACGTGGGAGATGTTGATCGTGATACCACGAGCCTTCTCCTCCGGCGCCTTGTCGATCTGGTCGAACGCGAACGCGTCGTTCAGATCCGGGTACTTGTCGGCCAGCACCTTGGTGATGGCAGCCGTCAGCGTGGTCTTGCCATGGTCGACGTGACCGATGGTGCCGATGTTGACGTGGGGCTTCGTCCGCTCGAACTTCGCCTTCGCCACTGTGGTCCTCCTGGACTAGTTAGTGCGTGCTTTTTTGCAGCAGTGCGGTTAATAAGGGGGGTCGTGCTGACGCCCGGTTGCCGGAGCCAAGCGTACTCGGCTCCGGCAAGCGAATTACTCGCCGGTCGCCTTGGCGATGATCTCCTTGGACACGTTGGCCGGAACCTCAGCGTAGGAGTCGAACACCATGGAGTAGTTCGCCCGGCCCTGGGTCTTCGACCGCAGGTCACCGATGTAACCGAACATCTCCGAGAGCGGAACCAGCGCCTTGACGACACGGGCACCACTGCGTTCCTCCATGGCCTGGATCTGGCCACGGCGGGAGTTGAGGTCGCCGATCACATCGCCCATGTAGTCCTCGGGCGTGGTGACCTCGACCGCCATCAGCGGCTCGAGGATCACCGGACCGGCCTTGCGGGCCGCTTCCTTGAGGGCCTGCGAGCCCGCGATCTTGAACGCCATTTCCGAGGAGTCGACGTCGTGGTACGCGCCGTCGAGCAGGATGACCTTCAGGTTCACCAGCGGGTAGCCGGCGAGCACGCCGTACTGCATGGCGTCCTGGGCACCCGCGTCGACCGACGGGATGTACTCACGGGGCACGCGACCGCCGGAGACCTTGTTCTCGAACTCGTAGGTCGCACCGTCTTCGCCGACGAACGGCTCGACCGCGATGATGACCTTCGCGAACTGGCCGGAGCCACCCGTCTGCTTCTTGTGGGTGAACTCGAGCTTCTCGACCTTCTTGGTGATGGTCTCGCGGTAGGCCACCTGCGGCTTGCCGACGTTCGCCTCGACCTTGAACTCGCGCTTCATGCGATCCACGAGGATGTCGAGGTGGAGCTCGCCCATGCCGCCGATGACGGTCTGGCCGGTCTCGGCGTCGAGCTTGACCGAGAACGTCGGGTCTTCGCGCGCCAGCTTCTGGATCGCGGTGCCGAGCTTCTCCTGGTCGGACTTGGTCTTGGGCTCGATGGAGACCTCGATGACCGGGTCCGGGAACGTCATCGACTCGAGGACGACCTGGTTCTGCGGGTCCGACAGGGTGTCACCGGTGGTGGTGTCCTTCAGGCCGATCACGGCGTAGATGTGACCCGCCGAGGCCGAGGGAACCGGGTTCTCCTTGTTGGAGTGCATCTGGAACAGCTTGCCCAGACGCTCCTTCTTGCCCTTGGTCGAGTTGACGACCTGGGCACCGGAGTCGACCTTGCCCGAGTACACGCGGACGTAGGTGAGCTCGCCGAAGAACGGGTGCACCGCGATCTTGAACGCCAGCGCCGAGAACGGCTCGTCGGCGCTCGGCTTGCGGGTGACGACCTCGTCTTCCTTGCCGGGCAGGTGGCCCTCGACCGACTCGACGTCCAGCGGGGACGGCAGGTAGTCGACGACGGCGTCGAGCATGGGCTGCACGCCCTTGTTCTTGAACGCCGAGCCACACAGCACCGGGTAGAGCTCGGAGCCGATGGTCATCTTGCGGATGGCGCCCTTGATCTCCTCGATCGTGAGCTCCTCACCACCGAAGAACTTCTCCAGCAGCGCCTCGTCCGACTCGGCGACGGTCTCGAGCAGTTCCTGGCGGTACTGCTCGGCCTTCTCCTGCAGGTCGGCCGGGATCTCCTTGACCTCGTACTTCTCGCCCAGCTTGGTCTCGCCGGTCCACACCTTGGCATTCATCTCGACCAGGTCGACGATGCCCTCGAAGGTGTCCTCCGCGCCGATCGGCAGCTGGATGACCAGCGGCTTGGCACCGAGGCGGTCCTTGATGGTCTGCACGGTGAAGTAGAAGTCCGCGCCGAGCTTGTCCATCTTGTTGACGAAGCAGACACGCGGCACGTCGTACTTGTCGGCCTGACGCCACACCTGCTCGGACTGCGGCTCGACACCTTCCTTGCCGTCGAAGACGGCCACGGCGCCGTCGAGCACACGCAGCGAACGTTCCACCTCGACGGTGAAGTCCACGTGGCCCGGGGTGTCGATGATGTTGATCTGGTGCTGGTTCCAGAAACACGTCACCGCCGCGGAGGTGATCGTGATGCCGCGTTCCTGTTCCTGTTCCATCCAGTCGGTGGTCGACGCGCCGTCGTGCGTCTCACCGATCTTGTAGTTCACACCGGTGTAGAACAGGATGCGTTCGGTAGTGGTGGTCTTGCCCGCATCGATGTGGGCCATGATGCCGATGTTGCGGACCTTGTTCAGGTCGGTGAGCACGTCCTGTGCCACGGAAATCTTCCCCGCTCGTAGCTAGTTGGGATTCTCTGGTACGACCCTGGTTCGGGTCGTCACTATGTCAACGCCGGAAGCGGCACCGAGGTGCCACTCACGACTGTGAGCCTTCCGGCGCCGACACGAGCGACGGGCCGGGCGGCAATCACCAGCGGTAGTGCGCGAAGGCCCGGTTGGACTCGGCCATCTTGTGGGTGTCCTCGCGACGCTTCACCGAAGCGCCGAGGCCGTTGCTGGCATCGAGGAGCTCGTTGGCCAGACGCTCGACCATGGTCTTCTCGCGACGGGCGCGGGAGTAGCTGACCAGCCAGCGCAGCGCCAGGGTGTTGGCGCGGCCCGGACGGACCTCGACCGGCACCTGGTAGGTGGCGCCACCGACACGGCGGGGCTTGACCTCGAGGGCGGGCTTGACGTTGTCCAGCGCGCGCTTGAGGGTGACGACCGGATCGGTGCCGGTCTTCTCACGCGCCTGCTCAAGAGCACCGTAGACGATGCGCTCTGCGGTGGACTTCTTACCGTCCAGCAGGATCTTGTTGACCAGCTGAGTGACCAGCGGCGACCCGTAGACCGGGTCGTTGATCAGCGGACGCTTGGGTGCGGGGCCCTTGCGTGGCATATCAGCTCTTCTCCTTCTTGGCGCCGTAGCGGCTGCGGGCCTGCTTGCGGTTCTTCACACCCTGGGTGTCCAGCGAGCCACGGATGATCTTGTAGCGGACACCGGGGAGGTCCTTCACACGACCGCCACGAACGAGCACCATCGAGTGCTCCTGCAGGTTGTGGCCCTCGCCGGGGATGTACGCCGTGACCTCGACTGCGCTGGTCAGGCGAACACGCGCGACCTTACGCAGCGCGGAGTTCGGCTTCTTGGGGGTGGTGGTGTACACGCGGGTGCACACGCCACGACGCTGCGGGCTCCCCTTCAGGGCCGCGGTCTTGGTCTTGGAGACCTTGTCGCGACGACCCTTGCGGACCAGCTGGTTGATGGTTGGCATATACCGGCTTTCTGGCTCATCCCCGCCTGCGCAGGGACCCTTTGGTGTTGGTCGACGTTTAACCTGCACGTCCAGCCACGTTTCCTTTGACCCGCGGTCGGGCGTGTCGCGCGCAGGTCAGGGCCCCTTTTCAGGGCACGCTGGAACTTACCGGCCGCTCTCGCTGGCCTACGTTCACGCACGAACTTGCCCGTAGCAATCCGGGCACAGGGATCCACGATACCCGCGTGCCCGAATCCGGGTCAAAGCGGGGTGTGCCATCCGGGCTGCTACCGGGCCAGATCCAAGGTCAGCTCGACCAATTTCTGCGCCCCGGCGCACGGATCGGGATGCGCCGAGCCCGGCCGGTAGTTGATCCACCAGCCGACGACACCGACATCGGCGGCCGGCGCGGTGACACCGCAGGAGTCGTTGTCGTTCGGTCTGCGCACCTGCAGGGCCCTGCGGCCCTGGACGGTGATGTCGCCGGTGAGGTAGCCCAGTTTGTCGTTGGTGGTCTTCTCGTTGTTCAGCGTACCCATCTCGTACCAGTTCAGGGTGGCCATGGCCTCGCCGCCGGGGGCGTCGGCGATCGACCACATGCAGACCGCGCCGCTGAAGGCGGGCTCGACGCTCTTGGCGTCGCCGACGATCACGCCGATCTTGTCCTTGGCCACCACTTCGCATTCGCGCAGCAGCTTGTCGAAGTCGGTGTTGATGGATTCGCCGCCACCACCGCTGCCCACCGGTTGGGCGTTGCCCTCGACCTTGTTGCCACAGCCGGTCAGCGCGACCGCGCACAGCAGCGTGACCGCGGTCAGCGCGCGCCGGGTGCTCACCCCAGCCGTCCCACGGTCAGCTCGGCCAGTTTCCTGGCCTTGTCGCACGGGTTGCCGCCGACCGCGAAGACGCCGTTGTTGGTCGACCATTCGAAGAAGTCGTCGTCGAGCTGGATCGCCAGGTCGCAGATGTCACCCTCGGGCGAGAGCGCCTGGAAGCCGGGGCGGCCGCCGACGTCGATCGTCTCCGGCGGGCGCCCCACGTTGGAGACCCACGCCTTCTCGCGGTCGATCGGGCTGCCCCGATAGGAGGCGAAGGTCACACTGGGACCGGCGATTCCGGAGCCCTGGTAACTGCATCCGGTGGAGTTCTTGAACACCTGCGAGATGGTGCCGAGCCCGGCCAGGTCGCGCACCTCGGCGTCGGTGACGTGACCGCACTCGCCGACGAACGGGCCGAGCGAGGCCACCTTCGGTGGTGGTCGCATCGAGCCGGTCGGCGCATCGGAGTCGCCCCCCGATCCGCACGACGTCAGCACGACAGCCAGGGCCATGCCGGTGATGATCGCCGAGGGGATCCGCATGCCATGAACTGTAGTGGCTGCCGGGCGGCACTCACAGATTGCCGCGGGCCTCCTGTTCGCGTTCGATGGCCTGGAACAGGGCCTTGAAATTGCCCTTTCCGAAGCCGAGTGAGCCGTGCCGCTCGATGAGTTCGAAGAAGACGGTGGGGCGGTCGCCGAGGGGGCGGGTGAAGATCTGCAGCAGGTAGCCGTCCTCGTCGCGGTCGACCAGGATGCCCCGGCGCTGCAACTCGTCGACCGGTACCCGCACGTGCCCGATGCGGGCGCGCAGTTCCGGGTCCTCGTAGTAGGTGTCGGGGGTGGCCAGGAACTCCACACCCTCCGCACGCAGGGCGTCGACGGTGGCGAGGATGTCGCCGGTGGCCAGCGCGATGTGCTGCACGCCGGGCCCGCGATAGAACTCCAGGTATTCGTCGATCTGGGAACGCTTGCGGCCCACCGCCGGTTCGTTGAGCGGGAACTTGACCCGGTGGTTGCCGTTGGCGACGACCTTGCTCATCAGCGCGGAGTACTCGGTGGCGATGTCGTCGCCGACGAATTCGGCCATGTTCGTGAATCCCATGACACCGCGGTAGAACTCGACCCAGCGGTCCATCATGCCGAGTTCCACATTGCCGACCACGTGATCGATGGCCTGGAAGAGCCGGTGCGTGCGCGGGGCGCGGGTGGAGGTGCGGCTGATGTAGCCGGGCAGATACGGCCCGGAGTAGCCGGACCGGTCGATCAGCGTGTGCCTGGTCTCGCCGTAGGTGGCCAGCGCGGCCGAGCGGACGGTGCCGAATTCGTCGCTCTCGTCGTGCGGTTCGACCAGGATCGTGGCGCCGTGCGCGCGCGCCCAGTCGATGCAGCGGTCGACATCGGGGACCTCGAGGGCGATGTCGACCACGCCGTCGCCGTGCCGGTCGTGATGGGCCACCAGCGGGCTGTCCGGGTCGACGGCGCCGGTGATGACGAACCGCGCTCCCCCGCTGCGCAGCACGAACGCCTTGTGGTCGCGGTTGCCGGTCTCCGGCCCCGAATAGGCCTCCAGCCGCATGCCGAAGGCGGATTGCAGGAAGTGCGCGCTCTGGGTCGCGTTGCCCACCACCCAGACCAGCGCGTCCCACCCGATCACCGGAAACGGATCGACACTGTCGTCGTGCTCGATCAGCCCGACGAGCTGCTGCTCAATGGTCATGACCAAGGAGAACTCGACCGCCCGCATCTGGGCAACAACATCACCTGAGTCTGGACATGCTGACACGAGAAGCCACCGAACCGGCACCGATGGTGGACAATTTGAATAGCACCCGATCGCGCCGGAGCACGGAGGTCAGCCGATGCGCACGCCAGCGAAACTGGACGAACTCGATCTCGCGATCCTCGACGCGATGCACCGGTACCAGAAGGCCGGAATCCTGGAACTGTCCCGGCGGACCAAGGTCGCGCGGGCGACGGTGCAGGCGCGGATCAACCGGATGGAGGAGTCCGGCGTGATCGCCTCCTACGACCCGCAGCTCGACGTCACCGCGGCCGGGTTCGATGTGCAGGCCTTCGTCACCCTGGAGATCGCGCAGGGCGCGCTGGACGCGGTGAGCGCCGAGCTGGCCGCGATCCCGGGTGTGCTGGAGGCCTATGCCACCACCGGCTCCGGTGACGTGCTGTGCCGCATCGGCGCGGACTCCCACGCCGGATTGCAGGCGGTGCTGCTCAGTATCGACCGCACGGGGTCGGTGGTGCGCTCGCACAGCGTGATCGTGCTGTCGACGGTGGTGGCCCGGCGGACCATGCCGCTGCTGCACACGCTGACCCCCTCCGGCACGGCCAAGGCGCCCGCCTATCGCGAACAGCGCTGAGCGGTATCCACACCGGACCACCGACGCGGCCAAGCCGCCCGCGGTCAGGGGCGCAGATCGGCACCCGGCGCGAGGATCTCGACGCGACCCTCGGACTCCGATTCCAGGAAGGCCAGCAGCGCAGCCGCTTCGGACTCCACCTGTGCCGCTTCGTCTTTCGTCCAGTTCCGGGTCGGGCTGATCCGCAGCCGGGCGACACCGGAATTCACGAAGACCTTGTACAGACCCGCCACGAACCCGTCGACGAGCACCGGCGAGACCAAGGTGCCCGCCGCGCGCGGCGGGGTCACCTCCGGCTCGGGGACCACCCGCGCGCGGTCCTGATGCGAGAGCAGGGCGTTGTCGTACCAGCCGAGCAGGCGTACCGGCGCGGGCAGGTCCGGGTCGGCGAGCTCGAGGTCGGCGGCGTCGTAGAGAGTGCGGCCGCGGTCGTCGGTGTAGGTACGGACGCGCTCGCCCAGATCAGCCACGGCCTTCTTCATGGCGGGCAGGCGCGACCAGGTCTGCATGTCCATGGTGGTGGCCGGGCCGAAGGCGCGCAGGTAGCGCAGGATCAGCTCGGCGACCGGGTAGTCCGGGTCGAGGGGGATGCCGAGCCACGGCTGTACCCGTGACCAGACCGGCCTGCTGTTGTCGCGCCAGCGCCCGCGCGGCGGGGTCTGCAGGACGGGTAACTGATACAGCCAGGTCTGCACCACCACGCCGGGGTCGCGGTCGGGATAGCGGCGGGCGGCCTCGGCGCGCAGGTCGGCCACCGGCATCGGCTCGTCACCGAGGACCTGTTCACCGTGGGCGCGCAGCTCGTCGAAGTCCAGGCCGACCATCGCGCCGTAGTTGAAACCCTTGCGCTGCGGCACCTTCTCCAGTTCCGGCTGGATGAGCGGGGCGATCCGCACGGCGTCGGCGGGGGTGACCAGGTGGATCGTGCCGCGCATCAAGGTGATCCGCACCAGCGACCGGTCGTCGAGGGCCGACGACACCGTCGCCGGATCGAAATCGGCTGTCCGGCTCCACAATCCGATGAACGGTGGCGGCACGTCCTGGGCCTGCAACCCGACCAGGTGATCGCACATCCGCGCGGTGCTCAGGGTCGAGCGCTCCAGCAGGTGCTGGCGGGCGAGCAGGGTGCGGTTGAGCACCCGATTCGACAGCGGCATGCGACTCCCCTTCGACGACGCGGCGACGAGCGTGACGCTACCGCCCGCCACCGACAAGGACTCAGCGCAGCCGCACGACCACCTTGCCGGTCGCGGTCCGCTCGTCCAGCGCCGCGACGGCTTCGGCGGTCTTGTCCAGCGGGTACAGCACCGGCTCGGGCGCCGGGATCGCGCCCGAGGCGAGCAGCGGTTCCACCTCGGCCCACTGTTCGGCCAGGTAGGTGGGGTGGCTCATCACCCATTCGCCCCACGCCGCGCCGACGACCTCGACATTCTTGAGCAGCAGCCGGTTCACCTTCACCGTCGGGATCTCGCCCGCGGTGAAGCCGACCACCAGCAGCCTGCCACCACCGGCCAGCGACCGGACGCTGTCGGTGAAGCGGTCGCCGCCGACCGGGTCGAGCACGATGTCGACCCCGCGCCCGTCGGTCAGTTCCTTCACCGCGGCCAGCCAGCCCTCGGCCAGTACCACATCGGTGGCGCCGTTGGCCTTGGCCACCTGGGCCTTGGACTCGGTGCTCACCACCGCGATCACCCGGCCCGCGCCCAGCGCCTTGGCCATGCGCAGGGTGGAGGTGCCGATGCCACCGGCCGCGCCGTGCACCAGCACGGTCTCGCCGGGGGCCAGCCTGCCGCGCTCGGTCAGGCAGAAGTGCACGGTCAGATCGTTGAACAGGATGCCCGCACCGGCTTCGAGCGAGACATTGTCCGGCAGCTTGAACACCGCGTTGCCGGGCGCCACGGCCACCTCGGCGACCGCGTTGCCGAGCATGGTCAGCGCGGCGACCCGGTCACCGGCGACCAGCCCGGACTCCGCGGGCGCCTCGCGCACGACCCCGGCGACCTCGCCGCCGACGACGAAGGGCAGGCCCGGCTTCATCTGGTAGAGGCCGCGGGTCATCAGCACATCGGGGAAGGCGATACCGGCCGCGTGCACGTCGATCAGGACGCCACCGGGGTAGGCCACGGGTTCGGGCAGATCGACGATCTCGATCGCCGACGGACCCTCCAGCCGGCCGACCTGTGCTGCACGCATAGCGAAACCTCTCTGTTGACTTGCTCTCGCCGAACCTATCCCGGCCGTGGGTCAGCGATGGGCGAATTCCAGCATCGTCTCGCTGGCCAGCTCCTGACCGTCCTTGGTGATGGTGAGACCGCCCGGGGTCAGGTGGTACTGCGTGCCGTCGACCGGGTTGGTCGCGGTGAAACCGCCACCGCCGGTCGGCAGCGGGTCGTCGAGTTCGATGCCGAGACCGTCGCTGGCCCTGGCGCCCTTGTAGTAGTACCGGTTGTCGCCGGTGTGGCAGATGACCACGCGCGACCCGCTGGTACGCGCGATCGTCATCGCGGCGTCGTTGTCGTTGCAGCGCGGCCCGCCGGTGCGGAAACCCTGGCCGTCGGCACCGGTCACGCTCGACTGCAACGGCGGCACCGTGGTGACGGCCGGGGTGGGCGGCGGCTGGGTGATCTCGGTGGTCGGCGCGGTCTGGTCGTCGCCCACGTCGGTGGGCTGCACGACCGACGGGGGTCCCGGGGGCGGATCGGCGACGGTGCCGGTGTCGTCACCGAGGCTGAGCATCACCCACACGGCCGCGCCCACCGCCGCGACCACGATCAGCGCGCCGAGGGCACCGGCCAGGATCGGGGTCGAGGAGTCGCGTTGCGGCGGGAGCGGCAGCGGCGCGGAGGGATGGGTGTAGCCGCCCGCGCGGGTGCCCTGCGGGCCGGTGGTGCGGTAACCGGGCGGCGGGGTCCACTGGGCGGCCGGGGCCGCCGGATCGACCACCACCTGCGGACCCGACACGGTGGGCGGCGGCGGGCCGGGGTCGACCGGGCGCGCGCCGGTGACCGGACCGGACGTCGTGACCGCCGCGATCTGCGGGCCGGGCGCGGTACTCGGCGCCGCCCGCTCGGCCTGCACGAGCGCGGCGCGGGCGGCCCTGGCCAGGTCACCGGTGGTGCGGAAACGCTGCTGCGGGCGCTTGGCCATGCCGCGATCGATCACCGCGTCGAAGAACGACAGCCCGGGGTCGACCGCGCTGGGCCGCGGCGGCGGGGCCATCTGATGCGAGCCGATCGCGCCCGCGAGGCTGTTCACCGGGTAGGGCACCCGGCCGACCAGGCATTCGTAGAGCACGCAGGTGAGCGCGTAGGTGTCCACCGCGGCGGTGAGCGGGGCGTCCTCGAAACGTTCGGGGGCCATGTAGGCCATCGAGCCGACCGCGCTGCCGGTGCTGGTGAGCTGCGGGTCGGAGTCGGCGTGCGCGATACCGAAGTCGACCAGGTAGGCGAACATGCCGCCGGTGAGCAGGATATTGGCCGGCTTCACATCGCGGTGGATCAGGCCGATCTCGTGCGCGGCGTCGAGCGCGGCGGCGATCTGCTCCACCACCTGGACCGATTCGCCGGGCGTGAGCCTGCCGTGGCGTTGCAGGCGATCCTTGAGATCGGTGCCCTTGACCAGGCGCATGTCGATGTAGAGGACACCGTCGACCTCGCCCCAGTCGTGCACCGGGATGACGTGCGGCTCCTGCACACTGGCCATCGCGTGCGATTCACGGCGGAAACGCTGCACATAGACCGGGTCCCCGGCCAGCTCGCGGTTGAGCACCTTCACGGCGACAGTGCGATTCTTGGAGGTGTCGTAGGCCTCGTAGACCTCCCCCATACCGCCGACTCCGAGGAGCCTTCGCATTTCATAGCGCCCGAACATCGAGCCCGCCATCGCCCCGCCGGCCATCCCAGCAGGCTACCCGGCGGCGGACGGCTCTGTCATGTACGACGAGCGCGACCCGGTACCACTTCGCCCGGCTCCGCGTGAGGGTGTGATCTGCGCCCCGTAAAGTCGTGTGCAGAACTACGCAAGAAGTCGCGGCGCACCCGGTGAGCCGCGCAAGGAGCACACGTGTCACTCGATCGGCCACTGGCCCCGCTTCCCCAGGAGGGCATGGGTTTCGCCGCGGCGTGGCCCGTCCGGGCCGCCGATGTGGATCCCTATCACCGGCTGCGCTTCGACGCCGTGGCGCGCTACCTGTCCGATATCGCCTGGGACGAGTTGCACCGGACCGAACTGCACCTCACCGACCCGACCTGGATCGTGCGCCGCACCGTCATCGACGTGGTGCGCCCGGTCGTCTGGCCCGACCAGGTGCACCTGACCCGCTGGTGCTCGAGCATGTCCACCCGGTGGACGAACATGCGCACCCGCATCACCAGCGACGGCGGCGGGCTGATCGAGACCGAGGGTTTCTGGATCAACCTCAGCGAGTCGAGCAACCTGCCCTCCCGGATCAGCGACGAGGGCCTGGCCTATCTGGCGCGTTCCACCGACGAGCACCGGCTGCGCTGGCGGCCCTATCTCACCGATCCGGCGCCGCGCGAATCCGACGCCGATCTGCCGTTCCCGATCCGCGCCACCGACATCGACCAGTACAACCACGTCAACAACGCCTGCTACTGGCAGGCGGTCGAGCAGTACCTGGTCGACTATCCGAAACTCGTCGCCGGGCCGCACCGCGCGGTCATCGAGTACGTGGCGCCGGTGCTGGCACGCGAGCACATCACCGTGCGCGCGCGCTACGAACCCGGCGACGCGGGCGGGCGCCTGACGCTGCGGTTGTGGTTCGTGGTCGGTGGCATCACCACCACGGTCGTCCGCGTCATGCCACTGCCGGAGTAGCCCCGGCCCCGAAGGGCCGGGCCCCCGGTCAGCCCTTCGCGGCCTTCAGCAGATCCGCCCTGGTGGTGAACTTGACCCGTGGCCTGCCCGCCGCCTTGCCCGCCGACTTCTCGGCCTGGTCGATGGTCTTCCAGCCCTTGCGGTCGACCAGATCCGGCTGACGTTGCGCGAGCAGGGCCTGCAGCGCGGCCCGGTCGCCGCTGGGCGCGGTGAGCTTGCCCGCGATGAAATCGCTGATCAGCGCCTCCACCGTCTCCTCAGCGTCGAGCCGGTTGGAGCCGATGACGCCGCGCGGCCCACGCTTGATCCAGCCCGAGACGTACACGCCCGGAACCGGTTCGGTGGCCTCGATGACCCGGCCGTGCTCGCTGGGCACCGTGCCACGGCGCTCGTCGAAGGGCAGTCCGGCGACCGGCACCCCGCGATACCCGATGGCACGCAGCACCAGGCCGGTCTCGAGGGTCTCGGTGCGGTCGGTGGCGGTGGCCACCAATTGCCCGTTCTCCTCGGTCAATTCGTTGTGCGCGAACTCCAGCGCGGTGGCGTGCTCGTCGCCGTGCACCGCGGTGGGCGTGGCCAGGTAGCGGAAGACGATGCGCTTGTGTGCCGGGTCGGCGGTGAGCTGCGAGTACTCCTGGGCCAGCTGGTATTTCAGGCGCAGCGAGGGTTCGATGTTCGCGTCGTCGAGCAGTGCCTGGCTGTGCGGGTCGAGGGTGAGCTCGGCCGGGTCGACGATCACGTCGACATCCTTCATGTGCGTGAGCGCCAGGAACTCCGGCGAGCTGTAGGCCGCCTGCAGCGGGCCGCGCCTGCCGAGGATCACCACCTCGCGGATATTGCTGCGGCGCAAGGCGTCCAGCGCGTGGTCTGCGATGTCGGTCTTGGCCAGCTCGTCGGGATGGGCGGTGAGCACACGGGCCACGTCCAGGGCGACATTGCCGTTGCCCACGATCACCGCGCGCTCGCCGGACAGGTCGAACTCGCGCTCGGCGAAGTCGGGATGGCCGTTGTACCAGGCGACGAACTCGGTGGCCGAGTGGCTGCCGGGCAGGTCCTCGCCGGGCACGCCGAGGCGGCGGTCGCTGGAGGCGCCGACAGCGTAGATCACCGCGTGGTGGTGCGCGAGCAGTTCCTGGTGGTCGATGTGCTGCCCGATCTCGACATTCAGGTAGTACTGCAGGGTGTCGCGCCGGAAGGCGGAGTCGAACATGTTCGCCACGCCCTTGGTGCCGGAGTGATCGGGCGCGACACCGGCCCGGATCAGGCCCCACGGCGTCGGCAGCCGGTCGAACATCTCGACCTCGACGTCGCTGCGGCGCAGCAGTTCGTCGGCCGCGTAGCAGGCCGCCGGACCCGCGCCGACGATCGCGACGCGCAGCGTGCCCAGGTCCTTGGGCGGGCGCACCGGGGTGCTCAGCGGATCGAAGTTCGACTCGAGCGGGTGACGCTGGAACCAGGCGGCGTTGATCTCGCGGTATCTGGCCAGCGAGGCGAGCAGGTCGTCCTCGGAGAAGATGGCGTCCACCGGGCAGGCGTCGACACAGGCGCCGCAGTCGATACAGGTGTCGGGGTCGATGTGCAGCATCTCCGCGGTCGCGAACTCCGGCTGATCGGGAGTCGGGCGAATGCAGTCGACCGGGCACTCGGTGACGCAGCTGGCGTCGTTGCAACAACGCTGCGTGATGACGTAGGCCATGGGTGCAGATCCTCGAAATATGTGGTCGGTTGCTCGAGGCGTCATCGCAGGACGTCCGCGGCGGGGTATGCCATGGGCGCATCAACGGTGACGCAGCTTTCAGTGTGCCTCGAGTGTGACACCGACCTCACCTGTGGTCCGGATTACGGTGGTCCCCATGGCGGTGACTCTGATCCTCATGCGGCACGGCAAATCGGCCTATCCCGACGGCGTCGACGATCACGACCGTCCGCTGGCACCGCGCGGGCAGCGCGAGGCGGCGCTGGCCGGCGACTGGCTGCGCGCGACCCAGCCCCCGATCGACGCGGTGCGCTGCTCGACGGCGACGCGCACCCGCCAGACCCTCGCGGCCACCGGTATCGATGCGCCGGTCGAGTACACCGACGACATCTACGAGGCGAATCCGCACACGCTGATCGAGCTCGTCCAGCTCACCGACGACGCGATATCCACGCTGCTCGTCGTCGGCCATGTCCCCGGAATTCCCTGGACCGCCTGGGAACTGGCCCACAACCGGGACTCCGACCAGGCCACCGAACTGAGCCGCAAGTTCCCCACCTCGGCCCTGGCCGTGCTCGAATTCGACCGGTCCTGGGCACAGATCGACCCGGGATCGGGCGAACTCACGTTCTTCCACATCCCCCGCTAGGCGGCTACTTCAGCAGCTTGCCGCCCACCACCACGCCCACGCCGAGCAGCACCAGCAGGACGAAGGCCACGAAGCCGTTCGTCAGCCACCAGACCACGCCGAGTACCAGCACCACCGGAGCCACCGCGATCGCGGTGATCACGGGGCTCTCCTTGACCGTTTCCCACGCCGAACGGGCCCGGATCCGGTCGATGTCCTTAGCCATGTGATCCAGACTACGTTTCTGTCGGTGGTCGGTGCCATGCTCGTGGTCATGGATTGGAAAATCGAACTCGTTGCCATCCCGGTCACCGATGTCGATCGGGCCAAGGACTTCTACACCGGTATCGGCTTCAACGCCGATCACGACCACACGCCGAGCCCGGACATCCGGTTCGTCCAGCTCACCCCGCCGGGCTCGGGGTGCTCGATCTGTATCGGCCGCGGGCTCACCGAGGCCGCGCCCGGCAGCGTCGAGGGCATGCAGATCGTGGTGGCCGACGCCGACACGGCCTACGAGCAGCTCGTGGCCGCGGGCGTCGAGGCCACCCCGGTACAGGACCTGCCCTGGGGCCGGTTCACCTTTTTCGCCGATCCCGACGGCAACCGGTGGGCCATCCAGGAGCTGCCGAAGTACAACTGAATTCGCTCGTCCCGTGAGGATTAGTCTTGCTTGGAGTGCACTCCAGGTGGATAGCGTCGACCTGGTTCCACGAGAAGGGACGAGCACGATGGATCCGGACGCGACCGCACGGGCCGAGGGCGCCGACGAACAGCGCGAACGCCCGCGCTATTCGATCGGTGAGGTGGCCGAACGCTCGGGACTGAGCCGCGACACGCTGCGCTGGTACGAGAAGATCGGCCTGATGGGCTACATCGGCCGCGACCACACCGGCAACCGGCGCTTCAGCGATCGCGACCTGGAGTGGCTGGCGCTGATCACCCGGCTGCGCCTGACCGGCATGCCGGTGGCCGACATGATCCGCTACGCCGAACTGGTGCGGGCCGGTGAGCAGACCTTCCCGCAGCGGCTGGCCATGTTCCAGCAGACCAGGTCCGACGTGCTCGACAAGATCGCGGAACTCCAGCAGACCGTGGCCGTGCTCGACTACAAGATCGCGCTCTACCAGGGCCGATCCGAGGTCGAGCAGCCGGCCGCGCTCACCGCGTACACGAGCGAAGGAACCGATGTATGAGCACCACCGCGACACTGCCCACCATCACCCTCGGCACCGACGGCCCGCTGGTCGGCGCACAGGGCCTCGGCTGCATGGGCATCAGCGAGTTCTACGGTGACACCGACGCGGCCGAGTCCCGCGCCACCCTCGACCGCGCGCTCGAACTCGGCGTCACCCTGTTCGACACCGCCGACATCTACGGTTCGGGCCACAACGAGGAGTTCCTCGCCGATTTCGTCCGGGCCAACCGGGCGGATCTGGTGATCGCCACCAAGTTCGGCATCGTCCGCAAGGCCGACGACCCGTCCTACCGAGGCTTCGACAACTCCCCCGGCTACATCCGCACCGCCGTCGAGGCCAGCCTGCGCAGGCTCGGCGTCGACACCATCGACCTGTACTACGTGCACCGCCGCGATCCTCGGGTGCCGATCGAGGAGACCGTCGCCACCCTGGCCGAACTGGTCGCGGCGGGCAAGGTCAAGGCGCTTGGCCTGTCCGAGGTGACCGGTGACGAACTGCGCGCCGCGCACGCGGTGCACCCGATCGCGGCCGTGCAGTCGGAGTGGTCGCTGTTCTCCCGCGACGTGGAGCGCACCGCGGTGCCCGCCGCCGTGGAACTGGGCGTGGCCTTCGTGCCGTACTCGCCGCTGGGCCGCGGCTTCCTCACCGGCTCGTTCCGTTCGGCGAAAGACCTGGGCGACAACGATTTCCGCCGCTCCCAGCCGCGGTTCACCGGTGACAACGCCGAGCGCAACGCCGAACTGCTCGCACCGCTGGCCGAGATCGCCACGGCCCACGGGATCACCCAGGCCCAGGCCGCGCTGGCCTGGGTGCACGCGCGCGCCGAGGTGCACGGCCTGCCCGTGGTGCCGATCCCGGGCACCCGCAAGCGCGCCAGGCTGGCCGAGAACGTCGCCGCGGCGACGGTGCGGCTCACCGCCGGGGAACTCGCGACACTCGAGCCGATCGCCGCGCAGGTGGCGGGCGAACGGTACGCGGACATGTCCTTCACCTCCGCGGGCCGCGAGTAGACCTGCCGCGCCGCGGTCCGGGCGGACCGCGGCGCACCGGGCTAGCATCGCGGAGGTGACCGAAGGCCAGCAACGCGTATGGATCGACAAGCAGCATCCGGCCGTCTACAAGGCCATGAGCGCCACGGCGGCCGAGATCAGAGCCGCCGCCGCGGCCGCGGGGATCGACCGGCGACTGGTGGAGCTGATCAATCTGCGCGTCTCGCAGATCAACGGCTGCCCGTACTGCCTCGACGTGCACGAACACGCCGGGCTGGGCGCGGGCCTGAGCGCCCAGGAGATCGCGGTACTGCCCGCGTGGCGGCGCGGCGGCACTTATTCCGAGGCCGACCGGGCCGCGCTCGGCCTGGCCGAGGCGGTCACCACGCTGCCGGAGGAGGAGCGCACCGATCGGGAATACGCGATCGCGCGCGAGCATTGGTCCGAAGAACAGATCTCGGTGATCATCTGGATCGCCGTCGCCATCGGCGCGTTCAACCGCGTGTCGATCCTCAGCGCGCACCCCGTTCCGGTGCGGAAGGAGCGTAAGAAGATGACCGAGGCCAAGCCCGAATCCGAACGCCGCGTCGTGCGCAACGAGGAGAAGAACCGCTACGACGTGTTCCTCGACGGCGAGCTCGCCGGCTTCGCCGAATACGTCGAGCGCGGCGACGACACCGATTTCGTGCACACCGAGATCGACGGCGCGTTCTCGGGCAAAGGTCTGGGCGGGGTACTGGCCCGCCTGGCCATCGAGGACGTGATCGCGCGCGGGCGCACCATCACCGCGCACTGCCCGTTCATCCGCGGCTACCTCGACAAGCACCCCGAATACGACGCGCACGTGGTGGGCAAGGGCATCCCGAAGTGAGCGACCTGGAGGCCGATCCCACCGAGGCGCTGTGCGAACCCTCGCCCAGCCCTGGACCGATCTCCGAGCTGTATCCGGCCAGGGAGGTCCCGCTGGGCGGCGTGCGCGGGGTGTACGTGGAACGCACACTGCCGCAACGGGATCTGCCGACGGTCGGCGCCTGGTGTTTCCTGGACCGGTTCGGTTCGCCGACCGTCACCACCACCGGCGCCTCCCCCGATATCCTGCCGCACCCGCACATCGGCCTGCAGACGGTGACCTGGCCGTTCGACGGCCGCATCCGGCACCGGGATTCGGTGGGCTCCGATGTCGAGATCGAACCCGGCCAGCTGAATCTGATGACCTCCGGTCGCGGTATCGCGCATTCGGAATTCGGGGTGCCGGGAGCGGCGGCCGGTAACGGGCTGCAACTGTGGATCGCGCTGCCCGACGGCGCACGCGAGGGCGACCCGCATTTCGAGCAGCATCGCGAACTGCCGGTCTACGAGCAACCGGGCCTGCGGGCCACGGTGCTGATCGGCGCGCTCGGCGGGGTGGTCTCGCCCGCGCGGGCCTACACGCCGATCCTCGGCGCCGACATCGTGCTCGACGCCCGCGCGCGGGTGCGGTTGCCGCTCGAGCGCGCCTTCGAGCACGCGGTGCTGGTGATCGGCGGAACCGTCGAGGTCGACGGGGTCGAGCTGAGCGCCGGGCCGCTGCTGTACCTGGGCACCGACCGCGCCGAGCTGACGCTCACCAGTACCGAGGGCGCGCATTTCGCGCTGCTCGGCGGCGAGCCGTTCGGCGAGGAACTGGTGATGTGGTGGAACTTCGTCGCCCGCACGCACGAGGAGATCCTCGCCGCGCGCCAGGCGTGGGAAGCCCGTGACACCAGCCGTTTTCCGACGGTTGTCGGCCACGACCCGGACGAGCGGATTCCCGCACCGCCGCTGCCACCGCTGCGGCTGAAACCGCGCAAACGCGCCACCGGCTGCACGCACCGCTGATCCGGCGCCGCCGTGGCGCGACGCCGGGCGCGGGCTCAGCTCTGGGCGAGCAGGGCGTCCAGCGCGCGGTAGCTGTCGTTGAGGCCGGTCTCCATGCCCGACTCGACCATGCCCGCGCATTCCTCGGCGGTGTGGAAGATGCTGTCGGTGACCACCTTGGTGCGCCCGTTGCCCAGGTCGACGAAGGTGGTCGAGTCGATCGAGATGTGGGCGGGCATGCCGTCCCATTCGAAGGACTGCACGATGCGCTGCTTCGGGGTGATCTCACGGAAGCGGCCCTCGAAGCCGTAGGCCTGGTCACCCTCGTATTCGACGAAGCGCCAGTGCCCGCCCTTGCGGAACTCCCAGCGCTCCACATCGAGTTCGTGGCCGCGCCCCCACCAGCGCGAGACCTGCTCGATGCGGCTGTAGGCGGCCCAGACCCGGTCCAGTGGGGCGTCGAATTCGCGTTCGATGTGCAGTTCGCGGTCCGAGGTGGAGGTGATGACCGCGTCCTTGGTGTCGGTACTCATTGCTCTGGCTCCGTTCGTTGCAGGAATTCGCCGAGACGGTCCATCCGGGCTTCGAGCATCTGCCGATAACCCTGCATCCAGGCCACCTCCCGATCGAAGACGTGCTCGCCGATGCGGCAGTACCGCACCCGGCCACGCTTCTCGGTGACCACCATCCCCGCCGCCTCCAGCAGCCCGATGTGCTTCTTGATGCCGGTCAACGTCATGTCGAAGCACTCGGCCAGCTCGCTGACACTGGCGGGCCCACGCCCGAGCCGCTCGAGGATGCCCCGACGAGTGGGGTCCGCGAGCGCCCCGAACGAGGCATCGAGGAAGTCATACTGAACCATCTAGTTCAGTATTGCGTGGCGCGGCGGGCGCGTCAAGGATCGATCCGGCGAGATCGCCGAAACCCTGGACCCGCACCGGATTCGACTACTACGCTTCGTCGTAGACAACGACTTCGAGGGGGCACCGCATGGACGAGACCACCTGCTGCATCGTGGGCGGCGGACCGGCCGGAATGATGACCGGACTGCTGCTGGCCAGGGCGGGCGTGCGCGTCACCGTGCTGGAGAAGCACGCCGACTTCCTGCGCGACTTCCGCGGCGACACCGTCCACCCCTCGACCATCCGGCTGCTCGACGAACTCGGCCTCGGCGACGCGTTCGCCCGGCTCCCCCAGACCGCGGTGACCACGATGCGGCTGTACGCGGGCGACCGGATGGTCGTCGCCGCCGACCTCACCCGGATTCCGGGCCGGTACCGCCACGTCGCCATGGTGCCGCAGTGGGACTTCCTCGACCTGCTGGCCCGCGCCGCCGCCACAGAAGCGACCTTCACCCTGCGGACGCGTTCGCGCGTCACCGGGCTGATCCACGAGGCGGGCGCCGTCGCCGGGGTCCACTACCGAGATGCCGACGGCACCGAGCAGAGCCTGCGGGCCGATCTCGTGATCGCCTGCGACGGACGCGATTCCGTGGTGCGCGAGGCCGCGGGCCTGCGCCAGCAGCACGAGGACGTGCCGATGGACCTGTGGTACTTCCGCATCCCGAAAGCGGTCGACGATCGCGCGGGCGGCGCCTTCCAGGGCCGTTTCACCAGCGGCGGCTCCGCGGTGTGCATCGACCGCGGCGACTACTTCCAGACCGGCTACCTCATCGCCAAGGGCAGCGACGCGGCGCTGCGGGCCGCGCACGAGGTGGGCTGGCTGCGCGAACGCGTCGGCGAACTCTTCGGCTGGCCGGAGTCGGCGACCGCGGCGCTGCGCTCCTGGGACGACGTCGCACTGCTCGAGGTGACCGTCGGCATGCTCGAGCAGTGGTCGGTGCCCGGTCTGCTGTGTATCGGCGATGCCGCGCACACGATGTCACCGGTCGGCGGCGTCGGGGTGAATCTGGCGCTGCAGGATGCCGTGGCGGCCGCGGGCTTCCTGGCCGCGCCGCTGCTCGACCGCGCGGTGCTGCCCGCCGATCTGGCGAAGGTCCAGCGCAGGCGGATGCTGCCCGCGAGCTTCACCCAGCGCCTCCAGCGCGGCGAGCACGACCTGCTCATCGCGCCCGCGCTGCGCGGAGCACTGGACACCGCACCGCTGCCGCTGCGGGTCGTGGACGCGGTACCACCGCTGGCCTGGCTCGTGGGTTACCTCGGCGGGATGGGCATCCGTCCCGAGCACGCGCCGGAGTTCGCCCGCCGTGCGCCCGTGGCGGCCGGATGATCATCCGATGACTTCCGATCCGGCCGCTCAGCGGTTAGGTTTGCCGCGACAAACGGGATGAATCGGTCCCGGGTGCGACAGCGGGAGGCTTACACGATGAGGATCGGCACTGTGCTCGCGGCGGCGTTGCTGGCGGTGGGGGTCACCCTGTCGGCGACCGGGATCGGTGCCGCCGAACCGGCTCAGCCCGGCATCACGCCGCTGCCCGCGCAGACCACCACCCCCGCGCCGGCGGGCACCCAGCCCGGCATCACCCTGCGCGGCGCCGACAAGGCCGTGGCCTACCAGGTCGGCGTGTCCGAGGACCGGCGCGCCGTGGTGACCACGCTCGACGCGGGCCGCTTCGAGCTCGCGCACGACGCGAAGGTCGTCACCATCGCCGACGCCTCCGGCGCGGTGATCGCGGCACTGCCGATGGCCGTGCGCCTCGGCGAGCACACCGTGCCGCTGGCTCCGCGCATCGACGAGACCGGCACCGAACTCACCCTCACCCCGATCGGCGAATCCGACACCCCCGTGCGCGATATCAGCGCCCAGGAGAAGTTCTTCGCCGAGACCCAGCGGCTGCAGCCGCAGATCATCGAGGGCGCGGCGATCGGCGCGGCCATCGGTTTCGTGCTCGGCTTCCCGCTCGGGCTGTTCGTCCTGGACTTCATCACCGTGCCGGTGGCGACCGTCGCGGGCGCGGCGATCGGGGCGATGGCGGGCTACGCGCTGGCCGGTGGACAGCCCGCCGTCGACACCGCGCTCGCCTACATCACCGGGGCGCCCTGACCCTCGGCGCGGCGACCCGGCTGACCAGCGGGGTTCCGGCCCAACACGATTCACATCCTCCGCTACCGTGGACAGCACGCGGACTCCGCACCGGCGCCGGAGACGCACGTTCGTGAGTGGGTGGTGAGAGACGTGTTCGACCCGCTGGCCGATATCGACCGAGCCCTGGCCGAGCAGGCCGGATGGACCTGGTTCGACGACTATCTGCTGTACACCTGCGGGATCGCCGAGCTGCTCGCGAGCGGACAGGTCGCGCGGGTCCCGTCCGCCGCGACCAGGGTCCGGCTCGACACCGGCGAGATCTGCTTCGCCGACGGCGGCGCGCAATGGTTCACCTGGCGTGGTCTGGGCGACGGCCGGTGGGCACCCGGCCGGACCGCCGCCGACGGCCGCACTCCCCTGGGCGTGGTCGCGCATCTGGGCAACGCGGTGCGCAATGAATCGCGCCGGTTGCGGGCCGAGGCCGCCGGGCAACCGCGCTGGGTGACCGAACGGCCGGGCTCGGCGATGATCTCGAATCGCCGCGTCCACCTGGCCAATCCGGACCGGTCGTTCGCTGTGCACTGGTCGGCGCTGGAGAGCGTCGACCTGACCGCGCCCGACCTGGTCGGCTGCCGGTTCCCCACGCGCGACGGCGCGATGCAGCAGCTCCAGATCCGCAGCGCCTGGGCGCCGCTGGTCTTCGTCACCGCCGCGCTGCAGCACTTTCCGCAGCATCCGCTGCTGCGGACCGGGACCTGGCTGCCCGCCGGGTTCGAGGACAAGTGCCATCTGGCGGGCAAGAAGTGCCCGAAGGTGCGCTCGCTCTAGCGCTGCCGCGCCCGGTAGGCGGCCACGGCATTGCGGTTGCCGCAGGCGGTACTGCAGTAGCGCCGCGACCGGTTGCGCGACAGATCCAGCACCAGCCCCGCGCACTGCGCGTCGGCGCAGATCGACAGGCGGCTCAGCTCGTCGGCGCGGATCACATCGATCATGGCCATGGCGGTCTCGACGGCGATACGCACCGGCAGCGGAGCCTCGGGCGGTACGGCGTGCACGTGATAGTCGACGTCACCGTGGCGGACCAGCTGCGGGACCGCGCGATGCTCGACGAGGATCCGGTTCACCAGGGTGACCGCGGTGTCACGGTCGCTGGTCAGCAGCTCGCGCAGCGGGGGGCGCAGGTCGCGCACGGCGGTCAGTTCCGCGGCGTCGCCGGTGTGCGCGCCCGTGTAGACGTGCCGGTCGAAGAACTCGTCGAGCTGGGCCACCGCCGTGAGGGTGTCGGGCTCCGCAGCGGAGTTGACCAGTTCGACCGCCGCCAGCAGTGCCGCTTCGGTGTCATGAGCGAAAACCACATTGACATATTACCCCGAGCTCCTTACCGTCATTTGTCATGGCGACTTTGACCCATGACACGGCATCCCGGATGCGGTCCGGTCTGGCGTTCGCGCTGGCATCGGCCACCTCCTTCGGACTGTCCGGCCCGCTCGCGCGCGGCCTCATGGACGCGGGCTGGAGCGCCGCGGCCGTCGTCGCAGCCCGGGTCCTGCTCGCCGGGGTCGTCCTGCTGCCACTCGCCCTGCCACAGCTGCGCGGTAACTGGAAGCTGTTGCGCGCCAACGCGACCCTCATCCTCGCCTACGGCGCGATCGCCGTCGCCGGTACACAACTCGCCTACTTCAACGCCGTCGCGCACATGACGGTCGGCGCGGCCCTGCTCATCGAGTTCACCGCGCCCATCGCGGTCGTCGGCTGGCTGTGGGTCCGGTATCGGCAGCGGCCCGGCGCGGCCACCGTCGCGGGTGCCGCGCTGGGCATCGCGGGACTGCTGCTGGTGCTCGACGTGGTGTCGGGGCTGTCCGTCGAGGCGGTCGGCGTCGTCTGGGCGCTGGCGTCGATGGTCGGCGCCGCAACATATTTCGTGCTCTCCGCACACGGCACCGACCTGCCGGGCACCGTGCTGGCGGCAGGCGGGCTGCTGATCGGTGGGGTGATCCTGCTGGTGGCGGGCGCGGCGGGCATCGTGCCGCTGCGCGCCGCGACCGGCCAGGTGGCCTTCGCCGATTTCACGACGCCGTGGTGGGTGCCGATCCTGCTCATCGGCATCGTCACCGCGGCCATCGCCTACGTCACCGGGATCGCGGCCACCCGCAGGCTCGGCTCCCGGCTGGCCTCCTTCGTCGCGCTCACCGAGGTGCTGGCCGCCCTGCTGTTCGCCTGGGCACTGCTCGGTGAGGCGCCGCGGCCGGTTCAATTGCTCGGTGGCGCACTGATTCTCGGCGGCGTGATCATCGTGCGGCTCGGCGAACCCGAAGCCGTGCCGGTCGGCGATCCCGAGGCCCAGGCCGTCGCCGACGACGGCGCGACGGCTCCCCCGTCACCCTCCTGAATGCGGCCGGAGACCGAGACAGCCTCCACCAGTGGGTATATCGTCGGAGCCGACAGCCGCGCCGGGTCCGCGCCTCGCGGCGGCTGCGCTCCTCGTCGGCTCTCACCGCCCGCCCGCCACTCGGCCGCCCGGTGACCGGGTGACGATGGCCGCGGCGAAAACCGCTGCGCCGGAGGAACTAGCAAGGGGTCTACATGTCATATCTGAAGCCGGCGGACTTCGTCGAGAAGATGGTCGACGCGGGCGAAGCCAAGGCGTTCATGTCCACCCGCGACACCGTGCTCCGCGCCTATATGGCGGGCGCGATCCTGGCCCTGTCGGCCGCGTTCGCGGTGACGATCACAGTGAACACCGGCGAACCGCTGCTCGGCGCGGTGCTGTTCCCGGTCGGGTTCTGCATGCTGTACCTGCTCGGATTCGATCTGCTCACCGGCGTTTTCACGCTGGTGCCGCTGGCCCTGATCGACAAGCGCCGTGGCGTCACCGTGCGCACCGTGCTGCGCAACTGGGGCTGGGTGTTCCTGGGCAACTTCGCCGGTGCGTTCACCGTGGCGGTGATGATGGCGATCATCCTGACCATGGGCTTCTCCGTCGACCCCAGCGCGGTCGGCGAGAAACTCGGCGAGATCGGCGAGGCCCGCACCCTCGGCTACGCCGAACACGGCGCCGCGGGCATGCTCACCCTGTTCGTGCGCGCGGTCCTGTGCAACTGGATGGTCTCCACCGGCGTGGTCGCCGCCATGATGTCCACCTCGGTCTCCGGCAAGGTGATCGCCATGTGGATGCCCATCATGCTCTTCTTCTACATGGGCTTCGAACACTCCATCGTCAACATGTTCCTGTTCCCGTCCGGCCTGCTTCTCGGCGGCGATTTCTCCCTGCGCGACTACCTCCTGTGGAACGAAATCCCCACCGTCGCAGGCAACCTCCTCGGCGGCCTCACCTTCGTCGGCCTCACCCTCTACGCCACCCACGCCCGCCCCGCCCCCACCCGCCAACCCACCGAAACCGCCGCCGACTGACGCGCACCGATTTATCATCAGTTGTTCACTAACTGATGATAAAATCGAGCGATGTCATCAGATACCGCGTGGCCACCCGTCACATGGGAATCCCATGCCTGGAGCTCGACCATCCCGGCCGAGTTGCTCTCGCGGCGTGTCCGTGACCGGCATCAGGGCCCCTACCTGGCGGCGGTCGCACCGGCGATCGCCCGCCAGGATGTCCGCTTGCCGACCGACGTCCTGGCCGCCGCCGACGCGGCCACGGTGGAGATCGCCCGCTTCGACACCGTCGTCGGCGCGGACCTGACGCCGTTCGGCGCGATCCTGCTGCGCACCGAGTCCGCCTCCTCGTCCCGGATCGAAAACCTGACCTCGGGAGCGAAAGCGATCGCGTTGGCCGAGATCGGAGGCACCGACCAGCGCAATGCCGTCGAGATCGTCGGCAATGTCCGCGCGATGCGGACAGCCCTGTCCCTGGACTCCGCTATCGATGAGCACCTGCTGCTGCAGATGCACGCCGCGCTGATGGTGCACGACCGGGAATCCGCCGGACGTTGGCGTTCTCAGCAGGTGTGGATCGGTGGAGACGACGTCGGCCCGCACGGCGCCGTATTCGTCGCACCGCACCACGACCGGGTACCGGGTTCGATCGACGATCTGCTCGCGTTCATCCGGCGCGACGACATCCCCGCGCTCGCCCATACCGCCCTCGCCCACGCCCAGTTCGAAACGATCCACCCGTTCACCGACGGCAACGGCCGAACAGGCCGGGCACTCATGCACGCCATGCTCCGGTCGAAAGGCGTCACCGAACAGGCGACGGTCCCGATCGCCGCCGGCCTGCTGTCCCGGGTCGACGACTACTTCGCCGCACTCACCGCGTACCGCGACGGAGATCCGGCACCGATCGTCCATCAGGTCGCCGAAGCCACGTTCACCGCGCTCGGCAATGCCCGCCTGCTCGTCGAGGACATCCACCACATCCGGGAACGCTGGGAGTCGGCCATCCGCGCCCGGCGCGGTTCGGCCTCCTGGCGCCTGCTCGATGTCGCACTCCGCCAACCGGTCTTCGACGCCGCCACCGCGGCCACAGCGCTCGGCATCACCGACTCCAACGCGGTACGCGCCATCAACCCCCTGGTGGAGTCCGGGGTACTGACCGAATTCACCGGCATGCGCCGCAACCGGCTGTGGCAGGCACGCGAAGTCCTCGATGCCCTCGACGATTTCGCCCGCCGAGCAGGCAAACGGACCTACGGAAACTGAGCGCGAACACGAAACGGCCCCCGCTCCGGAAAGAGCGGGGGCCGTTCGTTGCCTGGCTACTGGCTAGCGGTAGTCGCTGAAGCCGTAGTCGTCCAGCGGCACCGCGGCGCCGGTGGAGGAGCCGAAGCTGTCCGGGGAGTAGTAGGTGTCGTCGTAGGACGGCACCGCGTACGCCGCGGCACGGGCTTCTTCGGTCGGCTGCACCTGGATGTTGCGGTAACGGTTGATACCGGTACCGGCCGGGATGAGCTTACCGATGATCACGTTCTCCTTCAGGCCGATCAGCTTGTCGGAGCGGCAGTTGATGGCCGCGTCCGTCAGCACTCGGGTGGTCTCCTGGAAGGAGGCCGCCGACAGCCACGAATCGGTGGCCAGCGACGCCTTGGTGATACCCATCAGCACCGGACGACCGGAGGCGGGCTCGCCACCCTCGGCCACCACACGACGGTTCGAGGCCTCGAACTCGGCACGCTCGGTGAGCGAACCGGGCAGGAACTCGGTCGCACCCGAATCGATGATCGTCACGCGACGCCCTACCTACGGTCATGTACATCAGCCCAGAATCGCTGTATGCGATCGGAGTCCGACTCGCGATCGACAACATCCCACGGCGGAGCTACGAAGGTAACCGTCAATTTCGATGCGCCAGATGCATTCAGCACACGGACAGTAACCAATTCGGCGCGCTCTAGAGCGTCGGTAAGATCGGCCCACGCAGCATTATGGGGATCTCGTATCCAAGCACTGGCTCCCGCGCCAGGCACTCGGGTCCTGGCCTCGATAACATAGGAATTCCGCCTCGACGAGAATTTCGTGAGAACTCTCTCCGCGAAGATCTCTAACTCGGAAGGCTGTGAATTTTCGGCAGCTGTCAGCTGCTCGTCAAACCCTGTCGCACCGAGAGAACGCAAACCTTCGAGGACCGAAATCTGACTGTCGGCAAAGAAACCCTCCTGACCTTGATCCGAGACACGGCTGATTTCAAGGACCTTTGACTTTCCGGAGAGTTCCACGCCGGCCAACGGAAGCACCCCATCCCCCACGATAGCGAGGTGCTGAACCTCGCACGAATCTAACCACAGATTCTCAATCGACCCAGCCTCAAGCACCAGCCGTTCAAAACGGCAGTCGGTAAACCTTACCGAAAACGGACGCATGTCAGCCAGTTCAACGCTGTCGAATACCACTCCCTGAAACAAGACCCCGGGGATAACTTTCCGCGCAGAGATATAGGCGGCTGTCAAAGCGGCAATATTGCTCGAAAGAACCGTGCCGGCGTGCGGAGGCAGAACAGACATCACCTTTAGGAACTGTCCGACGACTTCAGCATAACCACCTATCAACGACTGTACTGTGGCGTCGCCCAGAACCGCTTTCGACAATACCTCGGTCATTGAGGCATAACTAGCTTGCTTGCCGAGGTAGTTGGAGGCAAGATAATCGGCCAGAAGTACTTCATAGAAGATGTCATGCTGGAACGCAAAAAGCGGAGCTGCGCCATCGACAGCAGTCGCCGAAATACCACACAAGACCGTTAGGCGATCCCACAGAGCACTTCGCTTTCCCGTGAAGTCTTCCAATTCCAACGCAGTTGCACACGCAAACTTGAAATCTTCCAAGTCGAGGAATGAAATCAGGCTTTCATGCATCATGCCGGCAACTTCTTCAAATATAGCCCGCAACTGCGTTTTCGTAACAAGATTCGCGGAGCCACTGCCTTCCATTTTTGCAACTTCGCGGTCCAGGTACGCATCTATCAGAACGGACCGAAGTCCATTGAAACTATCAGCTCCAGCGCCACCCATCACATAATCATTAAAGGCCCGGGCAAAAAATGGAACACCAAGTAGTTCCCTATCAGAATCGCTTAACCTGGCCCGAAATATGGCCCAACACTTGTTCGCGTCAAAAAGTTGGTCCACATCCGATCTGCGCCATCGCTGCAGTTCGAGAACCATGTGGTGAACGGAAATTGGATGTACACCCCGAGCAGCTTCTATACTGGCTTGGTATTGATTAGCAAAGTACGAGGATCGCGCAGACAGAAGCAACGTACCCCGGCTCCCCAACTGGTTCAGCGTTGGGGCCAGCAGCTGAAACGCGTCGCGGTATCCCGCGCCCCCTAGAAGCTCATCGAAACCATCGATCACAAGAACTATGAGGCCGGCACGACAGAGTGCCAAGACGGATTTGTAGTCCAGATTGCGAGTGCCAACGACAGCTGCATCGATTAATTCATCAACCTTCTTCAAGCCCACCCCGCTACAGCTTATGTATAGATAGAGGGGCTGAGAGAGTCCGTTCGACGAAACAGAGTGAGCCCTCCGCAGAGACGCCTGCAGGAGATTGTGAGTCTTTCCAATACCCGCCTCGCCTGTGACAAAGAATATTTGTGGCGCACCATTTATGCTAGTAGCAGATTCGTCAATCTGCGACTCCAGATCTACGTCGTCTAGGTCGCGCTTGGAGTCGAAGGTCGCACCTATCAAGTCTTTTATAGAGAATCTGGTCTTTACGTTGGCAGGTAGCACAAAAGATGACTCATACTTGAATTGATTTTCATTTGCCGCAAGGGCATTTTTGTCGAGCTCCACAAGTCGAGCCAACGAGCGCGCCACCACCACACTCCAATTGGAGATCGACTTTAGAAATGATGAATACTCCGACCATCTGGCGCCATCAAACCAGAGCCTGGTACCATTTCGATCCAGCTTGAATGTATCGCTACGGTATTCGCTGCCATCGCTCAGTTTTCGTGACCATTCGACGTTAAAAGGCGAATATTCACCGATAATCGATATAGTTTCGCCACTCTCAACGAACCCTTGCAGGTCGCTTCGAACAGTGCCCTGGAAGCGAGATACCTGCCGGGATTCCTCATCGGTCCCGGCAGGCTCAGCTAGAATCTTGCCAAGGTCGGCCAGCTTAGATACATCTTCGACTTCCCTCAATGGCCGAGTAGGATCCAACGTATAGAAGATCGCCTTAGATCCGCTCAGGTCATGAAACATTGAAAACCCGCCGTCGATTTCGATAAACAGAGGGCCGAGCGGAATACTATTTCCGATGTAATACTGCGAATCGAACCGGGTCACACCGCCTAACGAATTAATACACTCAGTGATCGCTTCTGCATTGAACTCGATCGCCTCGTTCAACGCCTTACGCAATGCTTCGCCAGCTGGCTCTAGTCCGCCATGGGCAAGAAAATCGCGGTAGCGTTTCAGACTAATACCCGGCTCCTGATTCTCCTGAGGAGAGTTGAGCGACTCAACTAGAGCACTAAGAAGCTCGGAGATTTCAGGATAGGATGCCGTATTATCACAGTTATCAGCAACTTTCTTGATATGGCTGAGGTGCGAGCCTAAACCGCCTTTTCGAGGCAAAGGAACGCGGAGATCACCACTAGCTGCTAGAATGGATACCGCGATACAGGCCGCAAATCTGACCTGCTTTTCCAGGTACACAGATAGGGCATGTACGCTCTTTTCTCCACTGCCGAGATAGGCGCGTTCCATTAGCTCGTATATATCGATTGTTTCCACCGCCATGCCCTCCCGCACACCACGTGACCCGATCCGACTTGCTGGCCGCTGGAAAAGCGAAACACACCAACCGCTATAGAGTAGCCGTTCAGGGCTTGGAGAGAGTTCCTACCAAGGGTTTTCGGCCCTATGCGACAAACACCTCGGCCCCCGCTCCGACTTGGAGCGGGGGCCGAGGTGTTCCGTTCTTACGGCTTAGCGGTAGTCGCTGAAGCCGTAGTCGTCCAGCGGCACCGCGGCGCCGGTGGAGGAGCCGAAGCTGTCCGGGGAGTAGTAGGTGTCGTCGTAGGACGGCACCGCGTACGCCGCGGCACGGGCTTCTTCGGTCGGCTGCACCTGGATGTTGCGGTAACGGTTGATACCGGTACCGGCCGGGATGAGCTTACCGATGATCACGTTCTCCTTCAGGCCGATCAGCTTGTCGGAGCGGCAGTTGATGGCCGCGTCCGTCAGCACTCGGGTGGTCTCCTGGAAGGAGGCCGCCGACAGCCACGAATCGGTGGCCAGCGACGCCTTGGTGATACCCATCAGCACCGGACGACCGGAGGCGGGCTCGCCACCCTCGGCCACCACACGACGGTTCGAGGCCTCGAACTCGGCACGCTCGGTGAGCGAACCGGGCAGGAACTCGGTCGCACCCGAATCGATGATCGTCACGCGACGCAGCATCTGGCGCACGATGACCTCGATGTGCTTGTCGTGGATCGACACACCCTGCGAGCGGTAGACCTCCTGGACCTCGTGGACCAGGTGGACCTGCACCTGACGGGGACCCATCACGCGCAGCACCTCGTGCGGATCGGCAGCGCCCTCGAGCAGCTGCTGACCCACCTCCACGTGGTCACCGTCGGCCAGCAGGCGCTCGGTGCCGTCGTCGTGCTTGAACACCCGCAGACGCTGACGCTTCGAGAGCTTGTCGTAGACGACTTCGTCCGACCCGTCATCGGGGATGATCGTGATCTTGTAGAAGCGGTCGTCGTCCTCGAGACGCACCCGGCCCGAGACCTCCGCGATCGGCGCCTTGCCCTTGGGGACACGGGCCTCGAAGAGCTCCTGGACACGCGGCAGACCACCGGTGATGTCATCGCCCGCGACACCACCCTGGTGGAAGGTACGCATGGTCAGCTGGGTACCCGGCTCACCGATGGACTGGGCGGCGACGATGCCGACGGCCTCGCCGATGTCGACCAGCTTGCCGGTGGCCATCGAGCGGCCGTAGCAGGTGGCGCAGACGCCGGTGCCGGTGGTGCAGGTCAGCACGGAGCGGACCTTCACCTCGGTGATCCCCGCGTCGAGCAGCGCCTCCAGCGCCGGGTCGCCGAGGTCGGCGCCCTTGGCCACCACGACGTTGCCCTTCTCGTCCACCGCGTCGGACGCGAGCGTCCGGGCGAAGGTCGAGGTCTCGACGTGGGCGTCGCGGATGATCGTGCCGTCGGCCAGCTTCTCCGCGATCGGCACGACGATGCCGCGCTCGGTGCCACAGTCGTGCTCGCGCACGATGACGTCCTGCGAGACGTCCACCAGACGACGGGTCAGGTAACCCGAGTCGGCGGTACGCAGCGCGGTGTCGGCCAGACCCTTACGGGCACCGTGGGTGTTGATGAAGTACTCGAGCACGGTCAGGCCCTCACGGAAGGAGGACTTGATCGGGCGCGGGATGAACTCACCCTTCGGGTTCGTCACCAGGCCCTTCATACCGGCCAGGGTTCGGGTCTGGGTGAAGTTACCGGTCGCGCCCGAGTCGACGATCGTGATGATCGGGTTGTCGGCCGGGTAGTGCGAACGCAGCGCCGTACCGACCTCTTCGGTCGCTTCCTGCCAGATCTTGACCAGGGCGTTGTTGCGCTCCTGGTGATCGAGCGCACCACGCTGGTACTTCTTCTCGATCTGATCGGCCATGCCCTCGTAGCGCTCCATGATGTCGGCCTTCTCCGGCGGAACGAGCACGTCCGACATGGAGACGGTGACACCCGAACGCGTGGCCCAGTAGAAGCCGGCGTCCTTGAGCTTGTCGACGGTCTGCGCGACGACGATCATCGGGTAGCGCTCGGCCAGATCGTTGATGATCGTGGCCTGCCGCTTCTTCGGCATCGGCTCGTTGATGAACGCGTAGTCCGCCGGGAGCAGATCGTTGAACAGCACGCGACCCAGGGTGGTCTCGGCCAGCCACGCGTCACCGCGGTGCCAGCCCTCCGGGAACAGCTCCGCCTCGATCTCGCGCGGCGGGCGCTGCTCGGTGAGGCGCACCTTGATCAGCGAACGCACGGTGAGCTCACCGCGGTCCACGGCCATCTGCGCCTCGGCGGGCGAGGAGTAGACGCCCTGCTCGGCCTCGTCCTTGGTGGCGGCCCGGTAGGTGCCCACACCCTTCTCGTCGAGACGAGTCAGGTAGAACAGGCCGGTCACCATGTCCAGACGCGGCATCGCCAGCGGGCGACCCGAGGCCGGGGACAGGATGTTGTTCGACGACAGCATCAGGATGCGGGCCTCGGCCTGCGCCTCCGCCGACAGCGGCAGGTGCACGGCCATCTGGTCACCGTCGAAGTCGGCGTTGAACGCCTCACACACCAGCGGGTGCAGCTGGATGGCCTTGCCTTCGACCAGCTGCGGCTCGAAGGCCTGGATACCCAGGCGGTGCAGAGTGGGCGCGCGGTTCAGCATCACCGGGTGCTCGGCGATGACCTCTTCGAGGACATCCCACACCTGGGCACGCTGACGCTCGACCATCCGCTTGGCGGACTTGATGTTCTGCGCGTGGTTGAGATCGACCAGACGCTTCATGACGAACGGCTTGAACAGTTCGAGCGCCATCAGCTTCGGCAGACCGCACTGGTGCAGCTTGAGCTGCGGGCCGACCACGATGACCGAACGGCCCGAGTAGTCGACACGCTTGCCGAGCAGGTTCTGACGGAAACGACCCTGCTTGCCCTTGAGCAGATCGCTCAGCGACTTCAGCGGGCGGTTACCCGGTCCGGTGACCGGACGGCCACGACGGCCGTTGTCGAACAGCGCGTCCACGGACTCCTGCAGCATCCGCTTCTCGTTGTTGACGATGATCTCGGGCGCACCCAGATCGATCAGTCGCTTGAGGCGGTTGTTGCGGTTGATCACGCGGCGGTACAGGTCGTTCAGGTCGGAGGTGGCGAAACGGCCACCGTCGAGCTGAACCATCGGGCGCAGCTCCGGCGGAATCACCGGAACAGCGTCGAGCACCATGCCCATGGGCGAGTTGCCGTTGGCCTGGAAGGCCGCGACGACCTTGAGCCGCTTGAGCGCGCGCAGCTTCTTCTGGCCCTTGCCCGAGCGAATGGTCTCGCGCAGGTTCTCGGCCTCGGCGTCGATGTCGAAGTTCTCCATCAGCTTCTGGATGGACTCCGCACCCATGGCGCCGGTGAAGTACTCGCCGTAGCGGTCGACGAGCTCGCGGTAGAGCACCTCGTCGACGATGAGCTGCTTGACGGCCAGCTTGGTGAAGGTGGTCCAGATCTCGTCGAGACGATCCAGCTCACGCTGGGCGCGGTCGCGCAGCTGACGCATCTCGCGCTCGCCGCCGTCCTTGACCTTGCGGCGCACGTCGGACTTGGCACCCTCGGCCTCGAGCTCGGCCAGGTCGGCCTCGAGCTTCTGCGCGCGGGCCTCGAGATCGGCGTCGCGCTGATCGGCGACGGCCTTCTTCTCGACCTCCATCTCGGCCTCGAGGGTGCTGAGCTCGTTGTGGCGCAGCTCCTCGTCGACACCGACGATGACGTAGGCGGCGAAGTAGATGATCTTCTCGAGATCCTTCGGCGCCAGATCCAGCAGATAACCCAAGCGCGAGGGCACGCCCTTGAAGTACCAGATGTGGGTGACCGGGGCGGCCAGCTCGATGTGGCCCATCCGCTCACGACGCACCTTGGCGCGAGTCACCTCGACGCCACAGCGCTCACAGATGATGCCCTTGAAGCGGACACGCTTGTACTTGCCGCAGTAGCACTCCCAGTCCCGGGTGGGACCGAAGATCTTCTCGCAGAAGAGCCCGTCCTTCTCCGGCTTGAGCGTGCGGTAGTTGATGGTCTCCGGCTTCTTGACCTCACCGAAAGACCAGTTTCGGATGTCTTCAGCGGTGGCCAGGCCGATCCGGAGTTCATCGAAGAAGTTGACGTCTAGCACGTAACTTCCTTTCCCCTGTTCGGGTCGTTGAGATTCTCACCGGCTCGTGGGCGCGGTGGTGGGGTCCAGCGGCGGGCCGGGCGGCTAGAGACCGCCCGGCCCATCTGCTCAGTTCGCCAAATCGTCGACGGTGGCCGCTTCGTTCCTGGACAGGTTGATGCCCAGGTTCGCCGCGGCGCGCTCCAGATCCTCGTCGTCACCGTCACGCATCTCGATCGCGGCGCCGTCGGAGGACAGCACCTCCACGTTGAGGCACAGCGACTGGAGTTCCTTGAGGAGCACCTTGAACGACTCCGGAATGCCCGGCTCCGGAATGTTCTCGCCCTTGACGATCGCCTCGTAGACCTTCACGCGGCCCACCACGTCGTCGGACTTGATGGTCAGGAGTTCCTGCAGCGTGTACGCCGCGCCGTAGGCCTGCATGGCCCAGCACTCCATCTCACCGAAACGCTGACCACCGAACTGCGCCTTACCACCGAGCGGCTGCTGGGTGATCATCGAGTACGGGCCGGTCGAACGGGCGTGGATCTTGTCGTCGACCAGGTGGTGCAGCTTCAGGATGTACATGTAACCGACCGCGACCGGGTACGGGAACGGCTCGCCGGAACGACCGTCGAACAGGGTCGCCTTGCCGTTCTCGTCGACCATGCGCTCACCGTCACGGTTGGGCAGGGTCGAACCGAGCAGACCGGTCAGCTCGTCGTCCTTGGCACCGTCGAACACCGGGGTCGCGATGTTCGAGTCGGCCGGGGCGCCGAGCATCTCCTCGGGCAGCGAGGCCGCCCAGTCGGGACGGGTGCCGTCCGCGGCCACGTCGACATTCCAGCCGGCCTTGCCGATCCAGCCCAGATGGGTCTCCAGGATCTGGCCGATGTTCATACGACGCGGCACACCGTGGGTGTTCAGGATGATGTCGACCGGGGTGCCGTCGGGCATGAACGGCATGTCCTCGATGGGGAGGATCTTGCCGATGACGCCCTTGTTGCCGTGGCGACCGGCGAGCTTGTCGCCGTCCTGGATCTTGCGCTTCTGGGCCACGTAGACGCGGACCAGCTCGTTGACACCGGGAGGCAGATCGTCGTCGTCCTCGCGCGAGAACACGCGGATGCCGATGACCTTGCCGGACTCGCCGTGGGGCACCTTCAGCGAGGTGTCGCGCACCTCGCGCGCCTTCTCACCGAAGATCGCGCGCAGCAGCCGCTCTTCCGGGGTCAGCTCGGTCTCGCCCTTCGGGGTGACCTTGCCGACCAGGATGTCGCCGTCACGGACCTCGGCACCGATGCGGATGATGCCGCGCTCGTCCAGGTCGGCCAGCACCTCGTCGGAGACGTTCGGGATGTCCCGGGTGATCTCCTCGGCGCCCAGCTTGGTGTCGCGGGCGTCGATCTCGTGCTCTTCGATGTGGATCGAGGTGAGAACGTCCTCTTCCACGAGGCGCTGCGACAGGATGATCGCGTCCTCGTAGTTGTGGCCTTCCCACGGCATGACGGCGACGAGCAGGTTCTTGCCCAGCGCCATCTCACCGTTCTCGGTGCAGGGGCCGTCCGCGAGGACCTGCCCCTTCTCCACCCGCTGACCCTCGTCCACGATCGGACGCTGGTTGGAGCAGGTGCCCTGGTTGGAGCGGTTGAACTTGCGCATCCGGTAGGACTTGCGGCTGCCGTCGTCGGCCATCACGGTGACGTAGTCGGCCGAGACCTCCTCGACCACACCCGGCTTCTCGTTCACCACGACATCGCCGGCGTCCACCGCGGCGCGCAGCTCCATGCCGGTACCCACGATCGGGGACTCGGAACGGATCAGCGGCACGGCCTGACGCTGCATGTTCGCGCCCATGAGGGCACGGTTGGCGTCGTCGTGCTCGAGGAACGGGATCATGGCCGTCGCGACCGACACCATCTGGCGCGGCGAGATGTCCATGTAGTCGACCTGCGACGGGGTCACGAACTCGACCTCTTCGCCGGCACGGCGGACGAGCACCTTCTCCTCGACGAAGCGACCCTCGGCGTCGACCGGCGAGTTCGCCTGGGCGCGCACGTAGCGGTCTTCCTCGTCGGCGGTCAGGTACTTGACCTCGTCGGTGACCTTGCCGTCGACGACCTTGCGGTACGGGGTCTCGATGAAACCGAACGGGTTGACCCGCGCGTACACCGACAGCGAACCGATCAGGCCGATGTTCGGGCCTTCCGGGGTCTCGATCGGGCACATGCGGCCGTAGTGCGACGGGTGGACGTCACGGACTTCCAGGCCGGCGCGCTCACGGGACAGACCACCCGGGCCCAGCGCCGACAGGCGGCGCTTGTGGGTCAGACCCGACAGCGGGTTGTTCTGGTCCATGAACTGCGACAGCTGGGAGGTTCCGAAGAACTCCTTGATCGCGGCGACGACCGGGCGGATGTTGATCAGGGTCTGCGGCGTGATCGCCTCGACGTCCTGGGTGGTCATCCGCTCGCGGACCACACGCTCCATGCGGGACAGGCCCACGCGGATCTGGTTCTGGATCAGCTCGCCGACGGTGCGCAGGCGACGGTTGCCGAAGTGGTCGATGTCGTCGATCTCGACGGGGACCTCTTCGCCGCCGGGGGCGGTCATCGTGCGGTCACCGGCGTGCAGGCGCACCAGGTACTCGATGGTGTCGACGATGTCTTCCTTGGTCAGCACCGAGGAGGTCACCGGCTCGTGCACGTGGATGCCGAGCTTCTTGTTGATCTTGTAGCGACCGACGCGCGCCAGGTCGTAGCGCTTCTCCTTGAAGAACAGGTTCTCCAGCAGGGTCTGCGCGGACTCCTTGGTCGGCGGCTCGCCCGGACGCAGCTTGCGGTAGATGTCGAGCAGCGCCTCGTCCTGGCCGGGGGTGCTGTCCTTCTCCAGGGTCGACATCATGATCTCGGAGAAGCCGAAACGCTCGACGATCTCCTCGGTGGTCATCCCCAGCGCCTTGAGCAGCACGGTGACCGGCTGACGGCGCTTGCGGTCGATGCGCACACCGACGGTGTCGCGCTTGTCGACGTCGAACTCCAGCCACGCGCCGCGCGAGGGGATCACGCGCACGCTGTGCAGGTCCTTCTCGGTGGTCTTGTCGATGCTGTGATCGAAGTAGACGCCCGGGGAGCGAACCAGCTGCGAGACGACGACACGCTCGGTGCCGTTGATGATGAAGGTGCCCTTGTCGGTCATCATGGGGAAATCGCCCATGAACACCGTCTGGCTCTTGATCTCGCCGGTGTTGTTGTTGATGAACTCCGCGGTGACGAACAACGGCGCCGCGTAGGTCATGTCCTTCTCTTTGCACTCTTCGATGGAGGCCTTGACCTCTTCGAAGCGCGGGTCGGAGAACGACAGGGACATGGATCCGGAGAAGTCCTCGATCGGCGAGAGCTCTTCGAGCACCTCCTCGAGGCCGCCTGCAAGACCGACGTCGCCGCGTGCGGCCGCCTTCTCACGCCAGTCGGGGGTACCGACCAACCAGGCGAACGAGTCCGTTTGTAGGTCGAGAAGTCCGGGCACCTCCAAGGGCTCTCGGATCTTCGCGAACGAAACCCTCGAGGGGGCTCCGGGGATTCCAGCCTTGGTCTGGGTGGAGACTGCCAAGATGCGTCCTTCCAGCACCTCACGCGCGTCGCGTGGTGGTCCGCGACCGTCGCTTACCTGCTACGTTGTTGAGATTCTCGCTGGTGACAGCCCGAACGAAACCAGAACAAGCAGCAGCGGAAGTAACACCGGAAGGGTGGAACTCACGTGTGCGAATCAAGGTGTGGACAGGAGGCAGCCAGCGCAACGTCCAAACTTACACCCCTACACAAGGGGGTGTCAACATACCATCCGAGTGACCACTCGCACGGCAAACGCGCCGATGTCCGTCAACGCTGGCCGCGTCGGACATTCCGGGCGCTGGGAGCCCCTCAACAGCTGACGCCGTTGTGAATAGGGTGACGGTTCTCGCGCGCCTCGTCAAGTGGCGCGGCACGGTCTGTCCGGGAAGTGAGATCGCCTGGCGCGCTGCGCATCCCCCGGCCACAGCGGCGGTCATTTTACCCGCGACACGCCGAATGCGGCAACTCACAGATCCGCCGCTCAGCGCCGCGATTCGGGCCGTGAACGCACCGAGCCCCGGCCGTGGCGGCCGGGGCTCGGTGTCGCGTCGAACGAGGCTCAGGCGTTGGCCTGGCCGTGCGGAATCGTCTTGCCGAAGACCTCGGTGGGCTGATCGCTGCCGTAGGCCGCCATCACCTGGGTGTCCTCGGACTGGTCCAGCGACTCGCGGATCGCCACCTGCGCGGCGTGCGGCAGGGTGTGCATGATCTCGCGCACCCGGGCCTGCCTGCGGAAGACCGCCTGGCGCACGGGCATGCCCGGCTCGGCCTTCATCTGCGGGATGATGCCCTCGATCTCCTCGGCGCCACCGTGGTGGTGACCGGCGTCGACGAGCGCCTGCTCGCGCGCCATCTGCGCCTCGTCCTTCTCCTCGGACATACCGATCGGGCCGATCATGCGGCCGTTGAGGAACTGCTTGACCACCGGCTCCTCGCTGGTGAGCAGCACCTCGCGGGGACCGAACATCACCAGGTTGCGGCGGAACAGCATGCCGATGTTGTCCGGCACGGTACGGGCCAGGTTGATGTTGTGCGTCACGATCAGGATCGTGGCGTCGATCTGGGCGTTGATGTTGAGCAGCAGCTGGGCCAGGTACGAGGTACGCACCGGGTCCAGGCCGGAGTCGGGCTCGTCGACCAGGATGATCTGCGGGTCGAGCACGAGCGCGCGGGCCAGGCCGGCACGCTTGCGCATACCGCCGGAAATCTCGCCGGGGAGCTTGTTCTCGGCACCGAGCAGACCGGTGAGCTCGAGCTTCTCCATGACGATGCGCTTGATCTCGCTCTCCGACTTCTTCGTGTGCTCACGAAGCGGGAAGGCGATGTTGTCGTAGAGATTCATCGAGCCGAACAGCGCGCCGTCCTGGAACAGCACACCGAACAGCTTGCGGATCTCGTAGAGCTCCTTGTTGGAGCAGGTGGTGATATCGGTGCCATCGATGAAGATGGATCCGCGCTCGGGCCGCAGCAGGCCGATGAGCGACTTCAGGAACACCGACTTACCCGTACCCGAGGGGCCGAGCAGCGCGCTCACCTCACCCGAAGGGAGCGTGATCGACACGTCCTGCCAAATTCGCTGGGAACCGAAGGATTTGGTAACACCCTCGGTCCTGACCTCGACGCCCACGCCTACCTCCATTGATCACTGCGAGCACCCCACCCGCTGTCCGCGCGCAATTGACACGGCGGCACCGCACAACACTGTGGGTCCGGTCACTGTATCCCATCAGTGAGACAGGGCACACCCTTCATATGACTGAAGAGTAACCCACCCGGTTGATACAGCGTGTATCACCATCGCATGTCCGGACAAATGACAAACGGGCGGCCCCCGAAAGGGCCGCCCGTTCGCAAGCGCGAAGCGCGGAATTACTTGACCGAGACCTTGGCGCCGGCCTCTTCCAGCTTGGCCTTGGCAGCCTCGGCGGCGTCCTTGGCGACCTTCTCCAGGATCGGCTTCGGGGCACCCTCGACCAGGTCCTTGGCTTCCTTCAGGCCCAGGCCGGAGACGATCTCACGGACCACCTTGATGACCTGGATCTTCTTGTCGCCGGCGCTCTCGAGAACGACGTCGAACTCGTCCTGCTCCTCGGCGGCGTCGGCGGCGGCCGGGGCGGCACCCGCGGCGGCAACGGCGACGGGGGCAGCGGCGGTGACCTCGAAGGTCTCCTCGAAGACCTTGACGAACTCAGCGAGCTCGAGCAGGGTCAGCTCCTTGAAGGCGTCGATCAGTTCTTCGGTGCTCAGCTTGGCCATGATGGTTCCTTCCGATGTTTGTAAAAGTGGTCTTATTCGGCGTCGGCCGGGGCGGCAGCGCCCTCGCTCTGACGCTTCTCCAGCAGGGCCTGGGCGAGCCGGGCGACCTGGGAAGCGGGAGCGTTGAACAGGCCTGCGGCCTGTGCGGGCTTGGCCTTGAACGCGCCGGCCAGCTTGGCCAGCAGCACCTCGCGGGAGTCCAGGTCGGCGATGCGCTCGACCTCGGCCACGGACAGCGCTTTGCCGTCCATGTACCCGCCCTTGATCACGAGGGCCTTGTTGTCCTTGGCGAACTGCTTGAGCGCCTTGGCCGCGTCGACCGGCTCACCCTGGATGAAGGTGATGGCGGTCGGGCCGACGAACAGCTCGTCCAGACCCGCGACACCGGCTTCGCCGGCAGCGAGCTTGACCAGGGTGTTCTTGGCGACGGAGTACGTAGCGCCGGTGCCCAGCGCGCGACGCAGCTCGGTGAGCTTGCCGACCGACAGACCACGGTATTCCGTGACGACAGTGGCCGTGGAGTTCTTGAACTGCTCCGCGATCTCCGCGACAGCGGTGACCTTTTCAGGCTTCGCCATACTTCGCCTCCTCTCTGATGTCGGTTCGTGAACGCGCACTACCGAATCAGGGGCCGGCGACAAAACTAACGCCCCGGACGCAAGGCGTACCGGGGCGCGAAAGATCGGCCTCAGCTCTCCCTGCGTGGGCCGCCGGCAATGTCGCCGGACCTTCGATCGACCCCGCACAGGCGGCGTCGACGACCAACGGTCTTCGGTAGAACGAATGGGTAGTCACCGAACGAGTCGATGACCGGAGTTCACTGTACCGGCACCTACCCCCATCTGCCAAAACGGGTCGGCGAACGCCCGAAATCAGCGGTTTCATTGTGGCTCAGGTCACTTCGTCGCCCCGAATGTGGCAGCAATCCCACGGGAAAAGTGTTACGCCAGGTGACAGTAATCTGCTTCACTCCTTTTCTATGGCAACCTCCATAGTCGCTCCACCAGTGCTGCTGGACCGGCGTCCGCAGCGATTCCTCGCACTCCTCGTCATCTGCCTGGCCGAATTGCTGGTGGTGCTCGACAACACCATCGTCAATGTCGCCCTCCCCTCGATCGGCGTCCAGCTGCAGACCGGCGTCTCCGGCCTGCAATGGGTCGTCGACGCCTACACCCTCACCTTCGCGGGCCTGCTGCTCGCGGCGGGCAATCTCGGCGACCGCTACGGCCGCCGCCGGATCATGGTCATCGGCCTGATCGGCATCGCGGTGATGTCGGTCGGCGGCGCGCTGGCCGGCTCGATGACGCAGGTCATCGCGGCCCGCGCGGCCATGGGCGTGTTCGCCGCCGCCGTCTTCCCGGCCACCCTGGCCCTGATCATCAACATCTTCACCGACCGGCGCGAACGCGCGCTCGCCATCGCCGCGTGGACGGCCATGGCGGGCTTCGCCATCGCCATCGGCCCGATCTCGGGTGGCTGGCTGCTCGAACACTTCAGCTGGCATTCGGTGTTCTGGATCAATGTGCCGGTGGCGCTGGTCGCGCTGGTCGCCACGCTGCTGTGGGTGCCCGAGTCCCGGTCCGAATCGGTGGGCACACTCGATCTGGCCGGTATCGCGCTCTCGATCGCGGGCATCACGCTGGTGGTGTGGTCGATCATCGAGGCGCCGCACAACGGCTGGCTCTCGCTCACCACCCTGGGCACCGGATTGCTCGGCGCGGTACTGCTCGCCGCCTTCGTCACGTGGGAATTGCGCAGCGCCGCACCGATTCTCGATATACGGTTGTTCCGCAATCGCCGATTCTCGTTGCCCGCCCTGGCCATTGCCGTCGGCTACTTCTCGATGTTCGGCTTTCTGTTCCTGATCACCCAGTATTTCCAGGGCGTGCGCGAATACACGCCACTCGAATTCGGTATCGCGTCCCTGCCGTTCGCGTTCTCGGTGGCGATCGGCGCACCGGTCGCGACCCTGCTCGCGCAGCGGGTCGGCACCACCGCGGTGCTGGTGATCGGGCTGCTGCTCACCGGCCTCGGGCTCTATCTGGGTGGACAGGTCACCGTGGACAGCAGCTATCTGCTCGGTGTGCTGCCGTCGATGGTGTCGATGGCGCTGGGTCTGGGCATCGTGCAGGGTCCGGCGACGGAGTCGATCATGTCGGCGCTGCCGCTGGACGAGGCGGGCGCGGGCTCGGCCGTCAACGACACCACCCGCGAGATCGGCGGCACCCTCGGCGTCGCGGTGCTCGGCTCGATCGTGGCCTCCTACTACAGCAGCCGCATCGGCGCGCGGGTCGACGCCATCCCACTGGGCATCATGAACGCCAACGAGAAGAGCCTGGTCAAGGCCAGTCCGCTCAGCGTGCTGGAGCTGCGCAAACGCGAGCTGACCCCGTTCCTGGAGACCCAGCGCGAGAACCTCATCGTCGCCATGAAGACGGCCACCCTGCAGGGTGCGCACACCGCGTCGCTGGTGGCGGCGGGCGCGGTGGGCGTCTGCGCGGTGATCGTCGCGATCTTCCTGCCGTGGAAACCGCAGGGTGGCGAGTCCGTGCTGCTCGGCTGGCGCGAGACCGAGGACGCCGAAACGACGAGCTGACCGAGGGCGCACCGGGCCGATGCGGCTCGGTGCGCGTCACCCCCTGATCCCCCGCAGGTGAGCACCCAGTTGGACCAGGGCGATCGACGCTTTCAGCGGGAACTCCCGATCCGCGACCAGCCCGTTCTCGTCGACATCGGCGCCGAGCAGCGGCACCCGCAGACACGCCGACCGAACCACGTCGGCGCCGACATAGCCGAGCACCGTGGACAGCGTCCCCGACGCGCCCTCGCCGCGACCCGGTTGCGCCACCGACAGCCAGGCCACCGGTTTCTCGTGCAGGTCCGCCGTGCCGACGGTCCAGTCGAGCAGGTTCTTCAGGCTGCCGGGCAGTGTCCCCGCGTATTCGGGGGTGCAGATGAGCACCGCGTCCGCGGTGGCGAGCCGAGCGCGCAGGTCGACCACCGCCGGATAGTCGTCCGGATCGTCGCCGGGAACGAAAGCGGGCAGGTCACGCAGGCCGGTGTAGAGCTCGGCGCGCATCCCGGCGGGCGCGACCCCGGCGACGGTACGCAGGGCGGCGGTATTGGTCGATCCGGCTCTGGTGCTACCGGAGATCAGCAGAATCCTGGTCACACCTGTGCGCAACCGGCAGGTCGTGGCGAATAGTCCCCCGGAAACCACGAGGGTGGGAACGCAGTGCGTTCCCACCCTCGTGGTCGATCAGGAGCTACCTGTCAGCTGAAGCTCACGCATCCTCGTCGAGGAGGTTGCGGGTACGGTTCGGGTCCACCGGGATGCCCGGTCCGGTGTTGGTCGAAACCGTGATCTTCTTGACGTAGCGGCCCTTGGCGGTCGACGGCTTCACACGCAGGATCTCGTCCAGCGCGGCGCCGTAGTTCTCCACCAGCTTGGCGTCGTCGAAGGACGCCTTGCCGATGACGAAGTGCAGGTTGGCCTGCTTGTCGACGCGGAAGTTGATCTTGCCGCCCTTGATGTCGGCGACGGCCTTGGTCACATCGTTGGTGACGGTGCCCGTCTTCGGGTTCGGCATCAGACCACGCGGGCCCAGGACACGCGCGATACGGCCGACCTTGGCCATCTGGTCCGGGGTGGCGATCGCGGCGTCGAAGTCGAGCCAGCCGCCCTGGATCCGCTCGATCAGGTCCTCGGCGCCCACGGCGTCGGCACCGGCGGCCTCGGCCTCGGCGGCCTTCTCACCGGCGGCGAACACGATGACGCGGGCAGTCTTACCGGTGCCGTGCGGCAGGTTGACGGTGCCGCGGACCATCTGGTCGGCCTTACGCGGGTCGACGCCGAGACGAACGGCGACCTCGACGGTCGCGTCGGTCTTGGTGGTCGCGGTCTCCTTCGCCAGGCGCGCGGCGCTCAGCGGGGAGTACAGCTTGTCGCGATCGACCTTCTCAGCAGCGGCGAGATACGCCTTGCTTCGCTTTGCCATGATTCTCTGTCCTTAATGTTCTGGTGTCAGATGTGGTTCCCGGGCCTGGCCGGCCCTCCCACATGGAGCGAGAGTTCGCTCAGCCCTCGACGGTGATACCCATCGAACGGGCGGTACCGGCGATGATCTTCGCGGCCTGATCGAGATCGGTGGCGTTGAGATCCTCGGCCTTGGTCTTGGCGATCTCCCGGACCTGGTCCATGGTGACCTTGGCGACCTTGGTCTTGTGCGGCTCGGCCGAGCCCTTCTGCACACCGGCGGCCTTGAGCAGCAGACGCGCGGCGGGCGGGGTCTTCAGCTTGAAGTCGAACGTCCGGTCCTCGTACACCGAGATCTCGACCGGGATGACGTTGCCACGCTGCGACTCGGTCGCGGCGTTGTACGCCTTGCAGAACTCCATGATGTTGACGCCGTGCTGACCGAGCGCGGGGCCGACCGGAGGAGCCGGGTTGGCGGCGCCGGCCTGGATCTGCAGCTTGATGATCCCGGCGAGCTTCTTCTTCTTGGGGGGCATCTTTCTTCCTTGGGTTTCGGGTTCCTTACGGTTGCCGTAAGCCTGTTGCGGGATCGCTCCCGCGCCGGGTCCAAACCCGGCATCCGCGCACGACCGCACCGCCGGGCGGAAAACGCCTGGCGCGGGTCTGCACACGAACTGTCACACTCTACCGAACCGCGGCACGGCCACCGCGGGCGGGGAGGTCCGGTAAACGGCAACGGCACCGCCGAGGCGGTGCCGCTACCGGAAAGCCGGGTGGAACTAGATCTTGGAGACCTGGGTGAAGTTCAGCTCGACCGGGGTCTCGCGACCGAAGATCGAGACGAGCACCTTGAGCTTCTGCTGCTCGGCGTTGACCTCGCTGATGCTGGCGGGCAGCGTCGCGAACGGGCCGTCCATCACGGTCACCGACTCGCCGACCTCGAAGTCGACCTCGATGATCGGCTTGGCCGAGACCTCGCCCGAGGACTCCGCGCTGGTCGAGGTGGTCGCCGCGGCGGCCGCCTTCTTCTGCTGCGCACCGGCCGGGACCAGGAACTTCACGACCTCGTTGATGGTCAGCGGGGTGGGCTTGGCACCGGGGCCGCCGCCGGTCATCCCGACGAAACCGGTGACACCGGGGGTGTTGCGCACCGCGCCCCACGACTCGTTGTTCAGTTCCATGCGGACCAGGATGTAGCCGGGCAGCACCTTGCGGTTGACGTGCTTGCGCTGGCCGTTCTTGATCTCGGTGACCTCTTCGGTCGGCACCTCGACCTGGAAGATGTAGTCCTCGAGGCCGAGGTTCTGCACGCGGGTCTCGAGGTTGGTCTTGACCTTGTTCTCGTAGCCGGCGTAGGAGTGCACGACGTACCAGTCGCCGGGGACCCGGCGCAGCTTGGCCTTCATCGACTCGACCGGGTCGGCCTCGGGGTCTTCCTCGGTGGCGACCTCCGCGACGGCGGCTTCCTCGGCCACGTCGGCGGGCGCGTCCTCGGTGGTGGCCTCGACCTCGTCGGTGGCGGTCTCCGCCACGACAGCGTCGTCAACCGGGAACTCGTCGTTGGTGTCGTTCTCCGGGGTGCTCACTGAGGCACTCGCTTCCTGTGTCGTCACGTACATCCTCTGGCCGGGTCGGGGCGCGGAAAGCTCACTCCGCCGTTCCGGAATCGGCAACCGGCGTTGGCGTCGGCGATCAGCCGAACAGCCAGTCGATGCCCTTGATGAACGCTATGTCGATCCCGTAGATGAACGCGACCATGAAGACCACGAACACCAGAACGACGGCCGTATAGGTGACCATCTGCTTCCGGTTGGGCCAGATCACCTTGCGCAGTTCCGCGATGACCTCTCGCAGGAACTTGATCAGCCGCTTGAACGGATTGCCCGTCTTGGCCTTACCAGCGTTCTTGTCCGCCTTGCGCGCGGCCGAGGGCCGATCGAGCGTGGCGACCGAACCGGTGTCCGCCGGGGAATCCGACGTACGCGCACGGCGAGCTGTCCGCTTGCCGCTCGGCCGAGTGGCAGCGGCGGTGTCGTCGCCGTCTTCGGCGCGAGTTTCCCGCTCGTCCGTCACGTCGATCCTTCCTCGTCGCTGGCATTCAGGGCAGGGGCGACAGGACTTGAACCTGCAACCTGCGGTTTTGGAGACCGCTGCTCTGCCAATTGAGCTACGCCCCTTCGGTTGGACCGGCCTGAGCCGATATGTCCAACCACAGTCGATATTAATTTATCGAACCCTGGTGTCACACAACATGCGCGCCGCCTTCGAGGGGAGCGAGCTCCCCGGGAAGATCAGCGCGCAGCAGCCGGTGACCCCAGAGCTCCGAGTGTACGGTACCGCGTGCGGTATTCGCCAATCCGGGGCAGGTGTCCAGGTCAGGACAGCTGAACGGTTGCCGTGGCGCGCCCGAAGATCTTCTTCCCCGCCGACTTCGCCGTGATGGCGACGACCGCGGTTCGGGATTCCGGATCCACCGATTTCACCTTACCGGTGAATTCCACCTCGGCCGGGGACTCCGCGCCGACATAGACCGGACTGGTGAAGCGCACGTTGTACTCCCGCACCGCGCCGGGATCGCCCAACCAGGAGGTGACGAAACCGCCACCGAGCCCCATCGTGAGCATGCCGTGGGCCACCACGTCGTCCAGACCGACCAGCTCGACGATCTCGTCGCTCCAGTGGATCGGATTGGCGTCGCCGGAGACGCCCGCGTAGTTCACCAGGTCGCCGCGGGTCAGGCGCACGGTGCGCGGGGGCAGCTCGTCGCCCGCGGTGACGCTGTCGAAGGACAGGGCGCGGGGGCACACGGTCGGCGCGGGCGCCTTGGTGACCGGGTCCGGGGCGATCGGGATGTCGGCGGAGGCGTGCTGGGCCGGCTCGTCCTCGCCGAGGCCGTGCATGAGCACATTGCGGATCGTGTCCGACATCCTGGGATCGATGTCACCGCCGCTGCGGCCGATGAGCGTGGTGTAGGTGGTGAGCACCAGTTCGTCGTCCTGGGCGGTGACGATGTTCTTGGTCACGATGATGTCGCCACCGAAGGCCTGCCGGAACGAGTGCAGGTAGACATCGCAGGTCAGCTGGTCGCCGACGCGGATCGGGCGGTGGAACTCCAGGATCTGGTCGGTCTGCATGATCTGGCTCAGGTCGTAGCCGGTGACGATCTGCTCGAACAGCTTGCGCTGGGCCAGGATGCCGACCAGGGAGATGAAGGTGAGCGGGGCGAGCAGGGCGTCGTGGCCGTACTCGCGCGCGATGCTCTCCTCCCAGTGCACCGGGTGGTAGTCCTGCACGGCGCGGGCGTACTCGCGCACCTTCTCGCGGCCGACCTCGTAGAAGTCGTCGACGCGGTAGTGGTGGCCGACCATCGCCGCCGCGTGCGCGGCGGGATCGAACGGGTCGGCGGCTGCGGCGGTGACCGCTTCGTCAGTTCCGGTGTTCAGTGTCACAGAGTGGACCTTACTCACCGGTCAACGCGCCATTCGCCGATGGGGGTGACCACGGGGAACACGAAAAAGCCGAAGGCCGGACTCACGTCCGGCCTTCGGCTTGAAATCTGAGGTGCTGAATCAGCGCGACTCGCGGTGCGCCCGGTGGGTTCCGCAGTTCGGGCAGAACTTCTTCAGCTCGAGACGATCCGGGTCGTTACGCCGGTTCTTCTTGGTGATGTAGTTGCGGTGCTTGCACTCTTCGCAGGCCAAGGTGATCTTTGGCCGGACATCGGTGGACTTCGCGGCCACGATATGCCTTCTTTCCGGTCTGGGCTGAGTCGTTATTGGTAGCGATGGCCGGACTTGAACCGGCGACACAACGATTATGAGTCGTTTGCTCTACCGACTGAGCTACACCGCCACGGCGGACCTATTACGGTGATGCCGGCGGGAAAGTCGGTCACCACCGGCAATCCGGCGAGCCCCCTAACGGAATCGAACCGTTGACCTTTTCCTTACCATGGAAACGCTCTGCCGACTGAGCTAAGGGGGCATGACTACGTGGCACAGAGTCTGTATCGGCGGGCCGATCAGCGTGACCCCGTGCTCCGGCGTCCTGAAGAAGATTACACACTACCTGCCGAGAGCACCAAATCAGCAGGTCAAGGCATGAATTTACTGCATTCGACGTGGGGCATCGCAGTCAACTGCGGGGGCGTCGGCCGAGTCTGCCCAGCGACGCATCCGACTGCGCAGACCGCACATACCAAAGAACCCCGCCGATCTGATGATCGACGGGGTCCGATGTGGCAGATGTAGGATTCGAACCTACGTAGGCTTTCACCGACAGATTTACAGTCTGCTCCCATTGGCCGCTCGGGCAATCTGCCTTGTGCGCCGTTTCCGGTGCGCTGAGCAGCTTACAACGAACCCACCCCGCCAATGCAAACCGCCTGCACAGGACCCCTGCGAGCACGGGTGAAACCCCCGTACGGGTACAACTGTCTCGGTGGCCGGTAGACCTCCGGCCCCGGAGTTTGCCGGACCTTCAGGGACAGGAGCGCAGTGTGGCTGATTCGTCATTCGACGTGGTGAGCAAGGTCGATCGGCAGGAGGTCGACAATGCGCTGCACCAGGCGGAGAAGGAGCTGAACTCCCGCTACGACTTCAAGGGCACCGACGCCTCGATCGCCTGGTCCGGCGAGGAGGCCATCGTGCTGACCGCCAATGCCGAGGAGCGGGTCAAGGCCGCGCTCGAGGTGTTCAAGGAGAAGCTGATCCGGCGCGACATCTCGCTCAAGGCGTTCGACGCGGGCGAGGCACAGCCCTCGGGCAAGGTGTTCAAGATCACCGGCACGCTGGTGCAGGGCATCGACACCGAGAAGGCCAAGAAGATCAGCAAGAAGATCCGCGACGAGGGCCCCAAGGGCGTCAAGGCGCAGATCCAGGGCGAGGAGCTGCGGGTGAGCAGCAAGAAGCGCGATGACCTGCAGGCGGTGATCTCGCTGCTCAAGGGCGAGGATTTCGGCATCGCCCTGCAGTTCGTCAACTACAGGTAGCCGGGGCGGCGGCGCTCAGTGCCGATGGGTGCCGCCCGCCATCTCCTCCAGGCGCCGGATGCGTTCGTCCATCGGCGGGTGGGTGGAGTACCAGCGGGCGATGCGGTCGCCCGCGCGGAACGGGTTGGCGATCATCAGGTGCGATTCGCTGGTGAGTTTGGGGTCCGGCGGCAGGGGTGCCACCTGGACGCCGCGCTCGATCTTGCGCAGGGCCGAGGCCAGGGCCAGCGGGTCGCCGGTGAGTTCGGCGCCGGACTGGTCGGCCTGGTACTCGCGTGAGCGGGACACCGCCATCTTGATCAGGCCGGCGGCGAGCGGTCCGAGCAGGGAGACCAGCAGCACACCGATGATGTTCGGTCCCTGCCCGTCGCGGCCGCCGAAGGACCCGGCGAACAGCGCCATATTGGCCAGGCCGGTGATCACCGAGGCCATCGCGCCCGCCACCGACGAGATCAGGATGTCGCGGTTGTAGACGTGCGAGAGCTCGTGACCGAGCACCGCGCGCAGCTCCCGTTCGTCGAGCAGTTGCAGGATGCCGCTGGTACAGCACACCGCGGCGTGGCGGGGGTTGCGGCCGGTGGCGAAGGCATTGGGCGCGTTGGTTGGGCTGATGTAGAGCCGGGGCATGGGCTGGCGCGCCGCGGTCGCGAGTTCGCGCACGATCCGGTAGATGACCGGGGCCTCCAGCTCGCTGACCGGTTGCGCGTGCATGGCCTTCAACGCGAGCTTGTCGCTGTTGAAGTAGGCGTAGGCGTTCATGCCGACGGCCAGCACGATCGAGATGATCAGGATCGTCGGACTGCGGAACATCGCCCCGATGGCGACGATCAACGCCGACATCCCGACCATCAACCCGAACGTCTTGATCCCATTGGGCATGGTGGTGAAACGTCGGTGACGCGGGGAAAGTTCCAGCTACCCCACGCGCTCGATGGTGTAGCGGACCAGCCGGGTGAGGGCGTCGTTGGCCGGGCCCGCGGGCAGGGCGGCCAGTTCGGCGTCGGCGAGGTCGGCGTAGGACTGCAGCTTCTCCTTGGCCTGGGCCATGCCGGGTGAACGGCGCAGCAGTTCCAGCGCCTCGTCGACCTCGGCGTCGGTTTCCAGGGGGCGCGCCAGCAGGGTGCGCAGGCGGTCGCCGTCGGCGCCGGGCTCGCGCAGGGCGTAGAGCACCGGCAGGGTGTGCACGCCCTCGCGCAGGTCGGTGCCGGGGGTCTTGCCGGACTGCTCGGACGAGGACGAGATGTCGATGATGTCGTCGGAGATCTGGAAGGCGGTGCCGACCGCGTCACCGAGGCGCGCCAGCCGCTCGACATGCTCGCCGCCCGCGCCGGAGAACGTGCCGCCGAAGCGGCCCGCGGCGGCGATGAGCGAGCCGGTCTTCTCCCACACCACGCGCAGGTAGTGCTCGACCGGATCCTGGGACTGCTTGGCGCCCATGGTTTCCCGCATCTGACCGGTGACCAGTTCGGCGAAGGTCTCGGCGATGATGCGGACCGCGTCGGGGCCGAGGGTGGAGGTCAACCGGGAGGCGTGGGCGAACAGGTAGTCACCGGAGAGGATGGCGATGGAGTTGCCCCAGCGCGCGTTGACGCTCACCGCGCCGCGCCGCTGCGGGGCCTCGTCCATGACGTCGTCGTGATAGAGCGTGGCCAGGTGCACCAGTTCCACCACGGTGCCCGCGGTGACCAGGGCCGGGTCGGTGGGATTGGGGCCGAGCTGGCCGGTGAGCAGGGTGAACAGCGGACGGAAGCGCTTGCCGCCCGCGCGGGCCAGATGCAGGGCGGCTTCCTGGAGGAAGTCCTCGCCGTCGGAGAGTTCCTCGACGAGCAGTTTCTCGACCGCGGCCAGACCGTCGCGCACGGTGGCCGCGAGTTCGGGATCGACGAGATCTACCCCGGCAACCACGGTGCTCTCGTCGCTCACAGCCGATGTGCTCATTCTCTTCTCCCAGTGATGCGTCCGACCCCGACGGGTAGCAACCTAGCGTGTTCCGGGGCCCACGCCGATGAACACCGTCACACACTGACTATTCCCGGTGTACCCGACACTCTCGCACAGCCGCCGCAGGTGCCAGTATTGAGCCATGGGTTCACCGGATCTCACCCCCGCCGACCGCGCTCCCCTGCCCGCCACCGTCGAGGTGCTGGTGGTCGGCGCCGGGCCGGCGGGCTCGGCGTCGGCGGCCTGGGCCGCGCGCGCGGGGCGCGATGTGCTGCTGCTCGACGCGGCGATCTTCCCGCGCGACAAGACCTGCGGCGACGGGTTGACGCCCCGCGCCACCGCCGAGCTGGAGCATCTCGGCCTGGGCGAATGGGTGCGCGCGCACACGGTGAACCACGGCCTGCGGATGGCGGGCTTCGGTCGCGAGGCGCTGCTGCCGTGGCCCGGCGGCTCGTTCCCGACCTACGGAAGCGCCGTTCCCCGAACCGAACTCGACGACAAACTGCGCGAGACCGCGATCAAGTCGGGTGCGCGGATGGTCGACGGCGCGAAGGTCACCGAGGTGCTGCGCGAGGGCGAGCGGGTCACCGGGGTGACGGTGCGTCTCGGTGAGAACACCCACACCGTGCGTTGCGCGACACTGGTCGTCGCCGACGGCGTGCGCTCCCCCGTCGGCAAGCAGCTGGGCCGCACCTGGCATCGCCGCTTCGCCTACGGCACCGCCGCGCGCGCCTACATCAAGTCCGCGCGCAGCGACGACCAGTGGATCTCCTCGCACCTGGAACTGCGCAATGCCGACAACGAGCTGATCCCCGGTTACGGCTGGATCTTCCCGCTGGGCAACGGCGAGGTGAACATCGGCGTCGGCTCGCTGGCCACCGAGGCCAGGCCCTCGCACATCGCGCTCAAGCCGCTGCTCGAGCACTACACCCGGCTGCGCCGCGAGGAATGGCAGTTCGAGGGTGAGCTGCGGGCGGTGGCCTCGGCGCTGCTGCCGATGGGCGGTGCCGTCTCGGGTGTGGCCGGGCCCAACTGGGTGCTGGTCGGTGACGCGGCGGGCTGCGTGAACCCGCTCAACGGCGAGGGCATCGACTACGGCCTCGAGGGCGGGCACATGCTCTCGAAGCTGCTCGACGAACCCGATCTGAGCGCGGTGTGGCCGCAACTGCTGCGCGAGCGCTACGGCCGGACCTTCTCGGTGGCGCGCAGGCTGGCCGGGCTGGCCACCCATCCGCGGATGGTGCCGATCGGCGGTCCGCCGGTGATGCGCTCGAAGTACCTGCAGCGCACCGCGGTCCGGGTGATGGGCAATCTCGTCACCGACGAGGACCTCGACCTCACCGCGAAAGCCTGGCGGGCGGCGGGCCGGGCCTCGCTGCGCGCCGACGATCTGGCCCCCTTCAGCTGACGGTGCCGCCCGGCGGACGGCACCCGCTGCGGCGGACTACAGCTTCGCGAACCAGCCTTCGATGAACTTTCGTTCGCTGTTGAGTACGCGCTGGTGGAGTTGTTCGGCCAGGGGTTCGATGGCACCGCCGACCAGCGGAACCTTCACGGTGACGGTGCCGACGACCTCGATCTCGCTGCCCTCGGCGGTGGGGCGCAGTTCGTAGGTGCCCGACATCTCGGTGTTGATGCCGCCGGTGTGGCCGGTGAAGCTGCCCTTGGCGACCTCGCCCTCCAGGGGCTGCCAGTGGTCGGTACGCGCGAGCACCAGATCGCTCTTGAGCACCTTGCGGACCAGGCCGGGGACCTTGTCCGGGCCGGGGGTCTCGGTCATCTGGATGCGGATGGAATCCGGTCCGTCGGGATGGGAGAGTTCCAGGGTCGCGGTGTCGGCGCCGGCGAATCGCTGCTGCCAGACCGCATCGTCGACGAGTGCCCGGTGAAGATCTTCGACCGGGACGGTGTAGGGCACGGTGAAGCTGAATTTTCGGGACATGCCCGCACACGCTAGTCCAGCCGGAGGCTCGGCGTACCTCCGCGTTCGCTCCGGCCGCGCGCGGGCTTCGCGACGCTGCGCGCGGGCGCCCTATAGGGTGGCCGGGTGTCGGAAATCAGCCAGTCGGAGAGGCGGAACGTGCGCCTGCGACGGGTGCGCGTGGGGGTGCTCGGCACCGCGACCGTGATCAGCGTGCTGATGGTGCTGCTGGTGCTGGCGGCCTGGCGCAACGACTACGAGATCGAGAACCATCGCGGCGTCACCTCCGGGGAGGTGCTCTCGGCGGGCAGGCTGCGCTCGGCGGTGATGTACGTGACGCCCGACAGCGTGACCCACAATCCCAAGGTCGGCATCCTGTATCCGACGAATCTGACCGCCGGTCAGCGGATCAATGTCGAATACAGCACGCGCGATCCCGACCTGGTCCGGGTGGCCGGGCGCGACGCGCGGGTGGCGATCATCCCGGCGGCCTCGGTGATCGTGGTGGTGTGGGCGCTGGCCCTGCCCGCGCTGTGGCTGGTGCGGCGCAAGCGCGCGGTGTGATTTCCTCCGCTGTTCGCCGGGGCTTCACGTCGGCGTAGTCGTGCCGCGTACCGGGGCCGTCAGGCTGGAGGGGTGCGCGTAGCCATCGTGGCGGAGTCTTTTCTGCCGAACATGAACGGCGTCGTCAACTCCGTCCTGCGGGTGCTGGACCATCTGGACGAGCACGGACACGACGCGATGATCGTGGCCCCCGACACCCTGCGCGGCGCACCACCGGCCCCACGCTTCCACGGCCGCTTCCCGGTGCACCGCGTGCCCGCGATGATGGTGCCCAAGGTGAGTTCGCTGCCGGTGGGCCTGCCGCAGCCGGGAATCACCGCGGCCATCGCCGCCTTCGACGCCGACGTGGTGCACCTGGCCTCGCCGTTCCTGCTCGGGGCAGGCGGACTGGCGGCCGCGACCCGCCTCGATCTGCCCTCGATCGCGGTGTATCAGACCGATGTGGCCGGGTTCGCCAAGAGCTACGGGCTCGGCCTGGCCGCGCGGGCCGCCTGGGCGTGGACCCGGCGGATCCACGAGGGCGCCACGCGCACGCTGGCACCGTCCTCGGCGGCCGCGCGCGATCTGGCCGACCACGGCATCCCCCGCGTGCACCGCTGGGGACGCGGGGTGGACATCGACCGGTTCACCCCGGCCGCGCGCAGTGCCGAGCTGCGGGCGAGCTGGCTGGGCGCGGACGAGCATCGGCTCGTGGTCGGTTTCGTCGGCAGGCTGGCGCCGGAGAAGCACGTCGAGCGGCTGGCCGTGCTGGCCGCGGACCCGTCGATCCAGCTGGTGATCGTCGGCGGCGGGCCCGAACGCGCGAAGCTGGGCGCGCTGCTGCCGGGGGCGGTGTTCACCGGCGAACTCGGCGGCAGCGATCTGGCCACGCATTACGCGAGCCTGGACGTGATGGTGCATCCGGGCGAGCACGAGACGTTCTGCCAGGGCGTGCAGGAGGCGCTGTCCTCGGGGGTGCCGGTGATCGGCCCCGACCAGGGCGGACCACGCGATCTGATCGCGCACTGCCGCAACGGCTACCTGCTGCCGGTCGACCGGTTCACCGAGCTGCTGCCCAGCGCGGTGTCGGCGCTGCGGGCCGCCGAGACCCGCGGGAGGTTCTCGGCCGCGGCGCGCAGATCGGTGCTGCACCGCACCTGGCCCGCGATCTGCGCCGAACTGCTCGGGCACTACGCGGATGTGACCGGATCGCGCGAACGCTTGCCGCGCTCGGCCTAGAACCGCGCGGCGGACGCCCGATAAGCTCGGTTCGTGGCGACAACAGAGCAGCGGGAACCGATTCGGGCTTCGCTGGACAAGCAACCCCACGAGGTCGCGTCGATGTTCGACGGTGTGGCGAAGCGCTACGACCTCACCAATACGGTCATCTCCGCGGGCCAGGACCGGTACTGGCGGTGGGCCACCCGGCGCGCGCTGGCGCTGCGCCCGGGCGAGCGGGTCCTCGATCTGGCGGCAGGGACCGGGGTGTCGACGGTGGAGCTGGGCAAGTCCGGCGCCTGGTGTGTGGCCGCGGACTTCTCCCAGGGCATGCTCGGCGCGGGCCGATTCCGGCAGGTGCCGATGGTCGCGGGCGACGCGATGGCGCTGCCCTTCGCCGACAACTCCTTCGACGCGGTGACCATCTCCTTCGGCCTGCGCAATGTGGCCGATATCGACGTGGCGCTGCGCGAGATGCTGCGGGTGACCAAGCCCGGCGGCCGCGTGGTGGTCTGCGAGTTCTCCACCCCCGTGTTCGGGCCGTTCCGCACGGTCTACATGGAGTACCTGATGAAGGCGCTGCCCCGGGTGGCCAAGGCCGTGAGCTCCAATCCCGACGCGTACGTGTACCTGGCCGAGTCGATCCGCGCCTGGCCCAACCAGCGCAGGCTGGCACGGCGCATCGCCGACGCGGGCTGGGACTCGGTGCAGTGGCGTGACCTCACCGGCGGTGTGGTGGCGCTGCACCGCGGTTACAAACTGGCCTGAAACCGCCCCCGGGCCGGGGTGAGAACGGTCACCCCGGATCGGTGCGGTCGCGGCGGCGAACATCCGGCACATCCCCTGATCAGCGGCGATATTCCGGCCGCAACCTCACCGCGAAAATTTCGGCCTGTGAGGTCGATTGTCACCTGGACATAACTTTCGGTAAATCCGGCGCAACGACGAGTACGGATGATCGAAGCCATGACAGGGGAAGCTGACATCCGCGGCGCGGACACTGTGCGTACGCAGTGTTCGTATTGCGGCGTCGGCTGCGGAATCGCCGTCGAGACCAAGACCGACCAGTCGGGCGCGCGGGTGATCGCGAAGGTCAGCGGCGACAAGCTGCATCCGGCCAACGCGGGCAGGCTCTGCACCAAGGGCGCCACCCACGCCGAGATGACCGCCGCGCCCGGCCGCATGGACACCGCCTATCACCGCCCCGAGCGCGGGCAGGTGCCCGTGCCACTGCCGGTGGACGAGGCCGTGCACGAGACCGCCACCCGGCTGCGCGCCGTCCTCGACGAGCACGGGCCCGACGCCATCGCCCTCTACGTCTCCGGGCAGATGTCGCTGGAAGCCCAATACCTGGCCACCAAACTGGCCAAGGGCTATCTGCGGACCAAGCACATCGAGGCCAACTCGCGGCTGTGCATGGCCAGCGCGGGCACCGGCTACAAGCAGTCGCTCGGTGCCGACGGGCCGCCCGGGTCCTACGACGACTTCGAGCACGCCGACCTGTTCTTCGTCAGCGGCGCCAATATGGCCGACTGCCACCCCATCCTCTACCTGCGCATGGCCGACCGGCTCAAGGCGGGCGCCAAGCTGATCGTGGTCGACCCGCGCCGCACCGACACCGCCGCCCGCGCCGACCTTTACCTGCAGATCGCCCCGGGCACCGACCTGGCCCTGCTCAACGGCCTGCTGCACCTGCTGGTGGCCGACGGCGCCATCGACACGGAGTTCATCGCCGCGCACACCGAGGGCTGGGAGGCGATGCCGGAGTTCCTGGACGATTACCCGCCCGCCCGCGTCGCCGAGATCACCGGCCTGGCCGAGGCCGACATCCGCACCGCCGCCACCATGATCGCCGAGGCGGGCGAGTGGATGTCGCTGTGGACGATGGGCCTCAACCAGTCCACCCACGGCACCTGGAACACCAACGCCCTGATCAACCTGCACCTGGCCACCGGGGCGATCTGCCGCCCGGGCAGCGGCCCGTTCTCGCTCACCGGCCAGCCCAATGCCATGGGCGGGCGCGAGATGGGCTACATGGGCCCGGGACTGCCGGGCCAGCGCAGCCTGCTCTCCCCCACCGACCGCGCCTTCGTCGAAACCGCCTGGGATCTGCCCGCGGGCACCCTGCGTACCGAGGCGGGCCCCGGCACCATCGAGATGTTCCGCGGCCTGGCCGACGGTGAGATCAAGGCCGCCTGGATCATCTGTACCAATCCCGTTGCCACCGTGGCCAATCGCAAGACGGTGATCGCCGGACTCGAGGCCGCCGAACTGGTCGTGGTGCAGGACGCCTACACCGAGACGGCCACCAACGCCTACGCCGATCTGCTGCTGCCCGCCACGCTGTGGGCGGAAACCGATGCGGTGATGGTGAATTCGGAACGCAATGTCACGCTGCTGCGCCAGTCGCTCGATCCGGTCGGCGACGCGCGGCCCGACTGGCTGCTGATCGCGCAGATCGCCACCGCCATGGGATTCCCCGGTTTCGCGTTCACCTCCAGCGCCGAGGTGTTCGCCGAGCTGCAGCAGTTCACCAACCCCGCCACCGGCTACGACCTGAGCGGGATGAGCTACGAGCGGCTGCGCGAAGGACCGATGCAGTGGCCCTGCGGTGACGACCGCTCGCCGCGCAATCCGATCCGCTACCGCAACGACGGCCGCCACCAGCCGCTGCACGTGGCGGCCGACGGCACCACCCCGGCGCTGGCGTTCGCGACGCCGAGCCGGCGCGCGGTGTTCTTCGCGCGCCCGCACCTGCCCGCCGCCGAACTGCCCGATGACGACTACCCCTTCCTGCTCAATACCGGCCGCCTGCAACACCAGTGGCACACGATGACCAAGACCGGCAAGGTCGGCAAACTCACCAAGCTCACGGGTGAGCCGTTCGTCGAGATCCATCCGGCCGACGCACAGCGGCTGGAGTTGCGCTCCGGTGACCAGCTCGAGATCGCCTCGCGCCGGGGCCGGGCGGTGCTGCCCGTGCGGATCAGTGATCGGGTTCGTCCCGGTGATTGTTTTGCTCCTTTCCATTGGAACGACGAACAGGGCGAATATCTGACGATCAACGCTGTCACCAACGACGCGGTCGACCCGGACTCCCTGCAACCGGAGTTCAAGGCGTGCGCCGTGGCGCTGCGCCGGGTCGGCCCGGCCGCCGAACCCGAGCGGGTCCCCGCCGCGCCGGTCGCGCACCCGCTGGCCGGGATTCTCGGCCTGGACGCGGGCACGGCGCCGACCCTGAGCGAGACCGAGCGCATCTACCTGGGCGGCTATCTCGCCGCACTCCAGTCACTGCCGGTGACCGGTCAGCCGGTGCTGCCCGCGAGCGCGCCGCTGTCGACGTCGTCACGGCTGTGGGTCGACGGCCTGCTGGCCGGGATGTACTCGCGTGGCACGAGCGCGGCCACCGAGCCCGCGGCCGACGCCGCCGCGGCGCCCACTCCCCTGACCGTGCTGTGGGCCTCGCAGACCGGTAACGCCGAGGAACTGGCCGCCACCGTCGCCTCCCGGTTGACCGAGGCCGGATTCACGCCCGCCCTGCTGGACATGGACTCCTGCGAGCTGACGGCCCTCACCGGCGACATCCTCATGGTGACCAGTACCTTCGGCGACGGCGGCCCGCCCGACAACGGCGCCGACTTCTGGACCCGGCTCGACGACAGCGTCATCCGCCTGACCGGCGTCCGCTTCGCGGTGTTCGCCTTGGGTGACTCCTCCTATGACGATTTCTGCGGCCACGGCCGCAAGCTGGACTCTCTGTTCGCCGCCCGCGGCGCCGAGCGACTCCTCCCCCGCGTCGACAGCGAACCCGATTTCGCCGACGCCGCCGACCAATGGCTCGACGCGGTGATCGATGCGCTCGGCAACACCACCCCGGGCGACCCCGCCACCGGCACCGGCCATCCGGGTCCGTCGGCTGGACCAGGCTCCGGCGGTGCCACCTACCCGGCGCATTCCGCTTCGGGCACAGCCGGACCTGGCTCCGGCGGTACAGCCGGTCCGGCACATCCCGGCTCGCCCTACCCCGGAGCCACCGGTCCCGCGAACACCCTGGCGAACTCCGGCGCGAGCGGTCCGGCGAACAATCCGGTGCCCTCGGGCGCGGGTGGTGCTCCCGCCGGACGCGGTGGCGCGACTGTGCTCGACCGTCCGCAGGCCACCCGCACCCAGCGACCCGCGCCCGCCCCGTTCACCCGTCAATCCCCCGTCCGCGCGACGCTGATGCGCAACGAGATCCTCAGTGCGCCCGGCTCGCCGAAGGAAGTGCGCCGCTTCGGTTTCGACCTGCACGATCTCGATGCGGGCTACGAGGTGGGTGACTCGCTGGGTGTCCTGCCGGCCAACGGCACCGACCTGGTCGAGGAGTGGCTCACGGTCACCGGGCTGGACGGGCGACGGACCGTCGAGCTCGACGACCGCGAACTCCCGCTCACCGAGGCGCTGCGCACCCACTTCGACATCACCAAGGTGAGCCAGGACCTGCTCGGTTTCATCGCCGAACGCAATCCGCACCCGCAGCTGGCCAAGCTGCTGCGCCGCGACAACCGCAACGAACTCGCGAGCTACCTCTGGGACCGGCAGGCCGTCGACGTGCTGCGCGACTTCCCCGTCCGCACCGATCTCGTCGACTGGCTCGGCGCACTGAAAAAGCTCCAGCCCCGCCAGTATTCGATCTCCTCCAGCCCGCTGACCACTCCGGACGAGGTACAGCTGACCGTCGGTGTGGTGCGCTACGGCGACCCGGTGGGCGAGGCTGCTCGCCGTGGCGGGGTGTGCTCGACCTTCCTCGCCGACCGCGCCGGCGAAGAGGTGCCCATCTTCCTGCAGCGGGCACCGCACTTCCGCCCGCCACTGGACCCGACCGCGCCGATGATCATGGTGGGTCCGGGCACGGGTATCGCTCCCTTCCGTGGATTCCTGCACGAGCGCAGGGCGCTCGGCGCGACGGGCCGCAACTGGCTGTTCTTCGGCGACCAGCACGCCGCCCAGAACTTCTACTACCGCGCCGAACTGGAGGACATGTTCCGCTCGGGCTTCCTCACCCGCCTCGACCTCGCTTTCTCCCGCGACCAGCGCGAGCGGATCTATGTGCAGCACCGGATGATCGAGCACGGCGCCGAGCTGTGGGCCTGGCTGCGCGAGGGCGGCCACTTCTATGTGTGCGGTGACGCCGCCCGCATGGCCAAGGACGTCGACGACACCCTGCTGCGGATCGCCCGGATCCACGGCAAGCTCGACGAGGCCGGGGCCCTGGCCTTCAAGAAGCAGCTCGTCGCGGAGAAGCGCTACGTCCGCGACGTCTACTGACTCAGGCCGCCCGGACCGCGGGCGGGTTCAGCCGGGCGAAGTCGGGGAGCCGGTGGTACGGGTAGTAGGGGTAGGGCGGGGTGGTCGCGCTCGCGGCGTCGAGGGCGGCCAGGTGCTGCGGGTCGAGCTGCCAGCCGACGGCGTCGAGGTTCTGCCGTAACTGCTCCTCGTTGCGGGCGCCGATCAAGACGGTGGCGACCGTGGGGCGGGTGAGCAACCAGTTCAGCGCGATCTGCGGGACGCTGCGGCCGGTCTCGGCGGAGATCCGGTCGAGAACGTCGACCACCGAATAGAGGTGCTCGTCGTCGACCGGCGGGCCCGCCTGTGCCGTCTCGTGCAACCGGCTGCCCGCCGGAAGTGGCTGTCCGCGCCGGACTTTGCCGGTGAGCCTGCCCCAGCCGAGCGGGCTCCACACGACCGCCCCGACCCCCTGGTCGGCGCCCAGCGGCATGAGTTCCCATTCGTAGTCGCGCCCGACGAGCGAGTAGTAGACCTGGTGGGCCACCGGCTTTTCCAGGCCGTGCGCCTGCGCGGTGGACAGGGTTTTCATCAGTTCCCACCCGGCGAAGTTGGAGACGCCCAGATAGCGGATCTTGCCGGCGCGCACGAGATCGTCCAGCGCCGAGAGGGTTTCGGTGAGCGGGGTGCCCGCGTCGAAGGCGTGCAACTGGAACAGGTCGAGGTAGTCGGTGCCGAGACGACGCAGGGACGCGTCGACGGCGTTGATGAGCCGCGCGCGGCTCGCACCGGCCTCGTGCGGACCCGGGCCTGTCGGCAGCGCGGATTTCGTGGACAGCAGGACCTGGTCGCGCCTGCCCTTGATGGCCGCGCCGAGCACTTCCTCGGAGGCGCCCTCGGAGTAGACGTCGGCGGTGTCGAAGAAGGTGACGCCCGCGTCCAGGCTGATGTCGACCAGGCGCCGGGCCTGCGCCGCATCGGTATCGCCCCAGGCGCTGAACAGGGCGCCGCGGCCGCCGAAGGTGCCCGCGCCGAAGCCGAGCGCCGGAACGAGCAGACCGGAGGCGCCGAGCCGACGGTATTCCATGAGAACTCCTAAAGGGTCTATAGTTCCGTTAACACGAGCGACACTACACCCGATCGCCGCTAAATGAAACAGGAGTTCCGTTATGGAGCATGACATTGCCTGGCCCGGCTCCGTTCGCCCAGGTGGACGCACCGCACGGGTGCGCGAATCGGTCTTGCAGGTCGCCGGCGATCTGCTCGCCGACCGCGGTTTCCCCGCCCTGGATCTGGCCGAGGTGGCCGCCACGGCCGGGGTCGGCAAGACCACCGTCTACCGCCGCTGGCGCACGCCCGCGGGCCTGGTCGCCGATCTGCTGCTCGAGATGGCCGAGCAGTCGCTGCCCCGCGCCGACACCGGCACCCTGCTCGACGACCTGACCGCCAACGCGCGCCTGGTCGCGGGCACCCTCGCCGATCCACGCCAGGGCAATCTGTTCCGCGCCGTCATCGCCGCCGCCACCGGCGACGAGTCCACCGCCACGGCCCTGCATACCTTCTACGACACCCGGCTCACCGAATGGTCGCCGTGCGTGGACGACGCCGTGGCGCGCGGCGAGGCACCACCGGGCACCGATCCCCGCGCGGTGCTCTCGGCGGTATCGGCCCCGCTCTACTACCGATTACTCGCCAGCGGCGACCCGATCGACACGGCCGCCGCCGACGCCGCCGCCCGCGCAGCCACCATCGCCGCCGCCGCGGGCACCTTCGTCAGCTGACCGCCCCGCCCGTCGAGTCAGCGAACCCGCTGGTCCGCGGCTACGACCGGCCGCCAGGCAGGATCACGACCGGCCAGACCGAGGAGCCGGTCCAGCGCCGGGGCCGCTGGGGCGACCTCGACCACCGGACCGAAGAGCCCGGGCGTACCCGCGGGATCGGTGTCGCGCAGGAACTCGTGCAGGATCGCCAGATCGCGCGCTTCGGCGCCGAAGGTCTGCCCCGTGGACACAGCGAGGTCCCAGCCGTGCAGAACCAGCTCGTCCAGCGCCACGGTCGCCATGACCGGCGCGGGCAGCGTGATGCCGCCCGCCTCGGCGTCACCGTCCCAGGCGGCGGGCTCGCGCCAGGCCGCCGCGAGCGCGGTGAGGCGGGTGGGGATCAGGGTGCGCCAGTCGGTGGGCAGCGGGATGTCGAGGCTGGGCGGGACACTGGTGCCCGCGGACTCCTTGGTGGCTGCCTGACGGAAGGCCTCGGTGAGGCCGACGACGTGCGAGAGCAGCTGGGACACCACCGTGTCGGCGCACGGCGTGGGTGCGTCGAGGTGGTCGTCGGTGATGCCGTCGACCACGGTGGCCAGCGACAGGGCGACGGGGGCGAGATCGAACTGCGGTTCCATGGGGGCTCCTCGGCGACGGCGGGCGGCGTTACCCGTACAGACGAGGCCGGGGCCAGGAATTCATCGGACCGCAGGTTGCCGAGTGCCGCCGAGGGGCGCAGGCTGGAAGCGCAGGACCGATCAATCACCACGTCCGAGGTAGTACCGAGGAGGATCGATGAGCGACTACGACCCCGCCCGCCCGCTGGACGAAGTCCCCGAGGCCGACCGCGTCGAGCAGGAACAATCGGCCTTCCACGACGACGACGCCGACGATCCGGCCTTCGCCGACGCGGCCGACTACGCCGAGGTCGCCGCGCGCGTCGCCCTCGACAGTGGCAACGCGAACCCCGCGGACGTGATCGAGCAGACCCTCACCGTCCCCTACGAGGACGAGGAGCTCGGCGCCGAGCGCTAGCCCGCGATCTTGGCGCGCACGGTCGCGTGCAGTTCGCGCAGGCTGGAGCGTTCGGTCGCGACCTCGAGCACCCGCAGGCCGTGCGCGTCACCGGTCAGCTCCACCGCGAGTTCGGTGGGGTCGACCTGGCGGTGCGGGATGCGGTAGGCCGCGCACAACGCCGCGAGGTCCATACCGTGTGGGGTACCGAAGACCCGCTCGAAGACGCCCGCGTACTGCGGGTCGCCCTGTTCGAGCAGTTCGAAGATGCCGCCGCCGTCGTCGTTGGCGACGACGATGGTGAGGTTGTCCGGGCGCGGTTCGCCGCGGCCGATGAGCAGGCCGGACGCGTCGTGCAGGAAGGTCAGGTCGCCCATCATGGCGATGGTGCGGCCGGGATGGGCCAGCGCGGCACCGACCGCGCCGGAGACCGTGCCGTCGATCCCGGCCACGCCACGGTTGGACAGCACCCGCACGCCGGGGCGCGGCGGCGCGACCAGCGCGGCGTCGCGCACCGGGTTCGACGCGCCGAGCAGCAGCTGGTCGCCCTCCCGCAGCGCGTCCATGACCACGGCGGCCACGTGCAGACCGGTCGCCTTCGGATGGGCCGCCAGTTCCTCGCGGACCACCGACCTGGCCTGCCGGTCGAGTTCGGCGCAGCGGGCCAGCCAGCCGGGATCCGGCGTGCCTGCGGTCACCGCGCGGGTGCCGGTGCCGACGACATTGCCGGACACATCGGGCCAGCGCGGCCCGGTGGTGAGCGCGAAGACGGTCACCTCGGGGTCGGCGAGCACCCGCGACACCTGCCGGTGCAGGGTCGGGCGTCCGGTGATGATCGCCTGGGCCGGCTTCAGCAGCGGCAGCACCAGCGGGTGCAGGGCCGGGCCGTGCACGGGCGCGGTCGGCTCGGCGACCGTGGGCAGGGCCGACAGCTCGGGCCGCAGCCCGGCACCGTGGCCGGAGATGACCACCGTGTCGGGGGTGAGGTCGATGTCGAGGGGCACGTCGAGGGTCGCGTACTGGGTCGCGGTCCACGGCTTGTCGCCGTCGCGACCCTGCGGCAGCGGGTCGGCGGCGAGCTCGGGGACCAGCGGCTCACGCAGCGGGATGTCGAACTGGACCGGCCCGGCATTGCCCGAGCGGGTGCCGCGCGCGGCGGCGAGCACCCGGCACACCGCCGAGCGCCACACGCTGTTCTGGCGCGGGTAGCTCTGCTCGCCCGCCTCGGCCTCGGCCAGCCCCAAACTGATCGTGGCCCTGACCTGGCTGCCGAACAGGCCCATCTGCTCGACGGTCTGGTTGGCGCCGGTGCCGAGCATCTCGTAGGGCCGGTTCGCGCTGACGACGATCAGCGGCACCCTGGCGTAGTTGGCCTCCAGCACCGCGGGCCCGAGATTGGCCACCGCGGTCCCCGAGGTCATCACGACCGGCACCGGCCGCCCCGAGGACACCGCGAGCCCGATCGCGAGGAAGCCCGCGGTCCGCTCGTCGATGCGCATGTGCAGCCGCAGCTGCCCGGCCACGTCCGCCGCCTGCAGCGCGAAGGCCAGCGGGGCGTTGCGCGAACCGGGGCACAGCACCACCTCGCGGACGCCGCCGCGCACGAGCTCGTCGACGACCACTCGTGCCTGCGCAGTAGACGGATTCACAAACCCCAGCCTGTCAGACCGGGATACGCACGTCTCCCCCTGGCCCGCGTTGGCTGCGTCACGGGCGCGTCGCCGGGGCCTGCCCCGAGGCCTTCTCCGGACAATTCACACGAATCGACCAGCCGTTGACGCATATCTGTTCATGTGGCCGAGAAGACTTATTCGTGAATTCGCAACAGGATCACAAACAAAAAGAAATCCGGCACCGGCCACAAAAGACCGGCACCGGATTTCTCCGGGTATTCGCGCAGCGACTCAGGACGCCGGCTGGGTGAGATCCTGGATGCCGATGACGGATTCGATGATGTTGAGCACCGCGGAGGTGCCGCTGTCGACCGCGGCGCTGCCCGACTCGAGCACACCGAAGCCGGCGGCCGAGCCGGTGGTGAGGTCGGCGGAACCGCTGGCCAGGTCGGCCGAGCCGCTGAAGGAACCGGTGCCGGAGCCCGAATCGGCGCCCGCGACGGCGACGGGGCCGAGGAACATGGCGGCAGCGGCGGCAACGGCGCCGGTGGCGGCGAGAGTCTTGCGAGAGATCATGAGAACCGAACTTCCTTTCAGCAATTCGCGTTTCGAACCGCTCGAAAGGCAACGTAATCGATGCGATCCGGAAGTTTCCACCGCCGCGGCGACGATCGGATTTCCGGCTACTTCCGCTTTTCCTGCCGTTCACCCGGACCGTTGTCCGCCTCACATTTTCCCGACCGGAATTTACCGCTGACCGGAAAAAGATGTGGCCCGCGACTCCCCGTCGGGCGTTACGTGAGTGTGGTCACCCGGGGACGCGAAAGGCCGGTGCGCCCCGGTTGTCCCCGGCGGCCGCACCGGCCTTTCACTGACGATCACGGCGGGGGCTGCCCCGCCCCTTGCTCAGCCCGCGTGCTTCTGCACCAGGTCGGCAACCCGCGGCAGCGCCTCGACGACGTGCTTCTTGGCGGAGCCACGCATCGACGAGTACACCTTCTGCAGAGCCGGACGCGAGGAGGCGTCGGCCCGGGCGTCGGTGACGGCCAGCAGCGCCTCGGCGACCTCGTCCGACTTCGCGGTCAGCAGGTCGGCGAAGGTGCCGGTGCCGGACGCGGTGAATTCGGCCCAGTACGGCTGGAGCTGATCGAGCAGCTTGGGCGCCAGCGATGCGAGGGCATCCGGAACGATGGACGGGCTGATCTTCTTGACCGCCGCGTAGCCACCCTTCACGGCCAGGCCGGACGCACCACCTTTGTCCGAGACCTCGGCGTCGAGAACCTCGACGGCGTCAGCAAGGAAAGCCGGACGCTTGGTGTCGTCGAGCAGGGATTCAGACAGTGCTGCAACCACTTTCAGGTTCCTCCGGATCGGTTCGTTGAACGAGCAGCCGCAACTATACGCACCGGGTCGGTCCGGCACCGCGCGACCGCTCCACCTGCGGTGTCACGACCATGTACCACCTCGCGCGGCGGTAGGGCAATAATCGGGGTCGTGACTTTCGATCCGAAGCTGTGGCGGCCCGTCCCCGGGTTCGAGGACCTGACCGACATCACCTATCACCGACATATCGAGCAGGGCACGGTGCGGGTGGCGTTCGACCGGCCCGAGGTGCGCAACGCGTTCCGCCCGCACACCGTCGACGAGCTCTACCGCGCGCTCGACCACGCGCGCATGTCCTCGGATGTGGGCGCGGTGCTGCTCACCGGCAACGGACCGAGCCCCAAGGACGGCGGCTGGGCCTTCTGCTCCGGTGGCGACCAGCGCATCCGCGGCCGCAACGGCTACCGCTACGCCGAGGGCGAGACCGCCGACACCGTCGACCCCGCGCGCGCGGGCCGGTTACACATCCTCGAGGTGCAGCGGCTGATCCGCTTCATGCCCAAGGTGGTGATCGCGCTGGTCAACGGCTGGGCCGCCGGTGGCGGGCACAGCCTGCACGTGGTGTGCGACCTGACGCTGGCCTCGCGCGAGCACGCGCGGTTCAAGCAGACCGACGCCGATGTGGGCTCCTTCGACGGTGGCTACGGCAGCGCCTACCTGGCCAAGATGGTCGGCCAGAAGTTCGCCCGCGAGATCTTCTTCCTCGGCAGGCCGTACACCGCCGAGGAGATGCATCAGATGGGCGCGGTGAACAAGGTCGTCGACCACGACGAGCTGGAGAACGTCGCGCTGGAGTGGACCGCCGACATCAACGGCAAATCGCCACAGGCCCAGCGCATGCTGAAGTACGCGTTCAACCTGCTCGACGACGGCCTGGTCGGCCAGCAGCTCTTCGCCGGTGAGGCGACCCGGCTGGCGTACATGACCGACGAGGCCGTGGAGGGCCGCGACTCGTTCCTGGAGAAGCGCGACCCGGACTGGACCCCTTACCCCTGGTACTTCTGACACGTCACGAGACAGGCGGACCCCATGGAGATTCTCAACAGCCGGATCATCGTGCGGCCCAGCGACTATGCGCGCACGCTGGAGTTCTACCGGGACGGGCTCGGACTGGCCGTGGCCAGGGAGTATCCGGGCGGCACGGTGTTGTTCGCCGGGCAGTCGCTGATCGAGGTCGCCGGGCACGGTGGCGGCGGTGAACAGGGCAGTTTCGCGGGCGCGATCTGGTTGCAGGTGCGCGACATCGCCGACGCGGCGGCGGAATTGGCGCTGAAGGGAATCGCGATCGAGCGCGCACCGGCGCTCGAACCATGGGGTCTGTGGGAGATGTGGGTGCGTGATCCCGACGGGGTGCCGCTGGTCCTGGTCGAGGTTCCGGCCGAGCATCCGATCCGGCGCGATGCGCGCCGGCCCCCGGAGTGAGCTCGCCGGGGCCCGGCCGAGTTGCCGATCACGGTCGGGCCGCGCACGATAGCTGCGAGCAAGCGCAAACAGACCCGTTGGCCGGGTCTTGTCGGTCGCATGACACGATCGAAGCCGTGAGGGCGCGCAGCAAGCTGTATCCGGAGGTGAAGGCGTGAGCAGAACGCTGCGGACGCTGCAGATGCCGACCGGTTCCGGTGTCGGCGAAGTGCTTCCCCACCTGCGGCAGGCGCTCGACGGCAGCGGCCCGGCCTGGCTGCCGATTCCCACCACCGATCGGCGCGAGGCGCGCAGGCTCTCCGACGCGCTCAAGCCCGGCGATCCGATCGACGACGACGTCGCCCTGGTGGTGACGACCTCGGGCACCACCGGCATCCCCAAGGGCGCGCTGCTGGGCGCCGAAGCCCTGCGCGCCAGCGGCAACGCCACCCACGAGCGGCTGGGCGGGCCGGGCAGCTGGCTGCTGGCGCTACCCACCCATCACATCGCCGGTATCCAGGTGATGCTGCGCAGCATCCTGGCCGGTACCGAACCGACGGTGCTGGACGTGTCGGGCGGTTTCCTGCCCGAGGCGCTGGCCGGGGCGGTCGCCGCCATGCGCGGGCCGCGCCGCTACACCGCGCTGGTGCCGACGCAGCTGATCAAGTCGCTGGATTCGCCGGTGGCGGCCAAGGCGCTGGCCGAGCTGGACGCCGTGCTGGTCGGCGGGGCGGCCACGCCGCTGCCCGTCTACGACCGGGCCCGCGACCTGGGCATCAATGTGGTGCGGACCTACGGCATGAGCGAGACCTGCGGTGGGTGCGTCTACGAGGGCGTACCGCTGGACGGCACGCTGATCCGGATCGAGGACGGGCGGGTGGTCCTCGGCGGGGCGATGGTCGCGCGCGGGTACCGCAATCTGCCCGATCATCCGGCCTTCGCCGAACCCGGCTGGTTCCGCACCGAGGACGCGGGCACCTTCACCGACGGCGTGCTGACCATCTCCGGACGGCTCGACGAGGCGATCATGACCGGCGGGCTGCTGGTGATCCCGCAGGTGGTGGAGGCCGTGCTGGCCACGCATCCGGGAATCCGCGAGTGCATCGTGCTCGGTCTGCCCGACGAGCGGCTGGGTCAGCGGGTCGCGGTGGCGGTGGTGCCCGCGCCGGGTGCCGCGCCGACGCTGGACGAGTTGCGCGCGCACGTCGTCGCCGAGCTGGATTCCATCGCCGCCCCCCGTGAGCTGGCGGTTCTCGACGAGATCCCGCTGCGCGGACCGGGCAAACCCGACCGGGCCGCCCTGCGCGCGCACCTGCAGGCCGACTCCGCGCGCTGACCGCCGCGGCTCTTGCACGGGCCGTGACATGCCGGTGCAAGAGCCACGCAAGGCCCGGTGGGCACCGTAGGTCGCATGACTTACACACCCACTTCCGCGCTCGCCGTCGAGGCCGACGGCTTGGTCAAGGTGTTCGGCAAGCAGCGCGCCGTCGACGGGGTGAGCCTGGCCGTGCCGCGTGGCTCGGTCTACGGCGTGCTCGGACCCAACGGCGCGGGCAAGACCACCACCATCAAGATGCTGGCCACGCTGCTGCGGCCCGACGGCGGCAGCGCCCGGATCTTCGGCCACGACGTGGTCGAGCGGCCCAATGCCGTGCGTTCGCTGGTCGGCGTCACCGGGCAGTACGCCTCGGTCGACGAGGAGCTCACCGCCACCGAGAACCTGATCATCTTCGCCCGGCTGCTCGGCCTGAGCCGCGCCGACGCCCGGCGCAGGGCCGATGAGCTGCTCGACGAGTTCGCCCTGGCCGAGGCCGCGAACAAGCCGCTGAAGAACTTCTCCGGCGGCATGCGCAGGCGCCTGGACCTGGCCGCCAGCCTCATCGCCACCCCGCCACTGCTGTTCCTCGACGAGCCGACCACCGGCCTCGACCCGCGCACCCGCGCCCAGATGTGGGACACCATCCGGCGTCTGGTCCGGGAGGGCGCGACGGTGCTGCTCACCACCCAGTACCTCGACGAGGCCGACCAGTTGGCCGACCGCATCGCCGTGATCGACCACGGCCGGGTGATCGCCGACGGCACCGCCGACGAGCTCAAGGCCTCGATCGGCGGCTCCTCGGTGCACCTCACGCTGGTCGACCGCGATCAGCTCGAGGAAGCCCGCCGCATCGTCGGCGACTTCCTGGGCGTGAGCGCGCAGATCAGCCCGGAGGCGGGCAGGCTCACCGCCGCGCTGCCCGACCCGAATCTCACCGCCGATCTGCTGATCCGCCTGCGCGACTGGGAGATCGGCGTCGAGGAGATCACCGTCAGCAAGCCCACCCTCGACGAGGTCTTCCTCACCATCACCGGCCACCCGGCCGAGGATTCCGACGACACCGAACGGAGCGCGGCATGACCGCAGTTCTCACGGCGCCCGCCCCCACCACCGACCTCGCCGAGGTCAGTGACCGTCCGGGTCTGCGCGCGACCGTCTCCACCTCGTTCACCATGGCCTATCGCGGCCTGCTCAAGATCAAGCACAATCCCGAACAGCTCTTCGACGTGACGGTGCAGCCGATCCTGTTCACGGCGCTGTTCACCTACATCTTCGGCGGCGCGATCTCGGGCAGTGTGTCGAGCTACCTGCCGGTGCTCATCCCGGGCATCCTGGTGCAGACCGTCGTGCTGACCTCGGTCGTCACCGGCACCCAGTTGCGCGAGGACATGGACAAGGGCGTGTTCGACCGCTTCAAATCGCTGCCCATCGCCCGGGTTTCGGCGCTGGCAGGCGCGCTCATCGCCGATATGGTGCGCTACGGCATCGCCTCCACGCTGACCATCATCGTCGGCCTGTGCCTGGGCTACCGGCCCGAGGGCGGGCTCACCGGCGTGCTCGCCGCGGTGCTGATGGTCGTGGTGTGCTCGTTCGCGATCAGCTGGGTGTGGGCGCTGGTCGGTGTCACCGGCAAGAGCGCCGCGTCGGTGCAGGGCATCTCGATGATGGTGATGTTCCCGCTGACGTTCATGTCCGGCGCCTTCGCCCCGGTGAGCACCATGCCGGGCTGGATGCAGGGACTCAACCACGTCAACCCGGTGTACTACATGGTCAACGCCGCCCGGGAGCTGATGAACGCCAACAGCTTCGGCGGTGACCTGGTGTGGTCGCTGCTCGGCGCGGTCGTGGTGATCGCGATCTTCGCGCCGCTGACCGTGCGGGCCTACATGCGCCGCGCCTGACACGCCTTCGGCGACGGCATCCGGACCGCTCCGGATGCCGTTGCCGTGTCTCAGGCCAGGGTGCCCGCGAGCTCGACGATGCGGTGCGCCGACGCCGTCCGGCGCACCCCCGCGGCCCGCTGCAGGGCCAGCTCCAGCGCTTGCGCGCCGACGGCGTCGCGGTGCAGGGCGAGGTGGCGGGCCACTTCCATCGACGGATTGTCCTGCCGGGCCACCGAAGTGGCGGCCACGGCCAGCAGCTCGAGCCCCGCGGCGCGGTCGGTGCCGGTGGCCAGCAGATAGGAACCGAGCGCGCAGCCCACCGCGCCGACCTGCGGCAGATCGAAGTACTTGTTCAGCCGCCACCGGGTCGCGGCGACCACGCTGACGACCATGTCGCCCGCCTGCGCCGCCCGGCCGTGCAGGACATACGCGCTGACCGCGGCCGAGGCCACCATCAGACCGCCCGGGCCGGGCGTGACGTCGAAATCCGGCCAGCCGAGCAGCTCGAGCGCGCGGCGGTAGTGCCCGAGCCCGGCGTCGATGTCGCCGTCGGCCAGTTCGAGTTCGGCGACGGCGGTGGCCACGGTGGCGATGCGGTGGTTGCGGCGGATATGCGGGTCGTCGATCTGGCGGATGCCCGAATCGCCCGCCCGCAAGGCGAAGTCGAGTTCGGCGCGCGCCTCGTCGCGCCTGCCGTTGCCGATCAGCGCGGCGGCCAGATAGCAGCGGCTCTCCATGATCTCGTCGTGGATGCGCAGCTGATCCATCAGCGCCAGCGAGCGGCGGTAGTAGGTCACCGCCTCGGCGTAGCGCGCGGACTGACCGCACAGCTGGGCCAGATGCTGACAGAGATTGGCCGCGCCCCAGACCTCACCGTCGCCCAGTTCGTCGAGCGCGCGCAGGGCGTCGCGGGTCGAACCGCGCATATTGCCCAGGTTCTCCCAGAAGTTGGCGCGGGCGATCAGCGCGGCGACGCGCACGTGCGGATGCGCCGAGCGCACCGAGTCGGCGAACAACCGGCCGATCCGCAGGTCCCCGAGCGGCACGCTGATCAACCGGCCGAGGAAGCCCAGCCCCGGGTCGAGCCCGGGGTGGCCGACCAGCCGGCGGGTGCGCAGCCGGACGATCATGATCGGCCGGGTCTGGCCGCCGTCGAGGAACATCAGGTGCATCAGCGTCAGCACGTGGGTGACCATCTGCAGGTCGGCGGCCTCACCGGTGGCCGGTTCCGGTGGTGCGACCGCGATCACCCGCATCGCCCAGCCGGTGAACTCCAGGTGCGCGCCGCGCATCATCCACAGCGTCGCGACCACCGGGAACACCCCGTACACGGTGGCCGCGTCGGCGCGATCGGTGGCGGTGCGCAGCACGACGATCAGATTGTCGAGTTCGGCGCCGACGGCGAGGACCGCCGACACCTGATCGCCGTCGCGGTAGGTGCGGATCGCGGCGGCGGCGAATTCCCGTGCCCACCGCGCCATCCGGTCGCGGACCAGCGTGGATTCGGCGCCGTCGGTGTCCGCGTCGATCGCGGCGAGCTGTTCGGCGCCGAATTCGCGGACGGTCTCGAGCATCCGGTAGCGGATGCCGCCGTTGTCGGGGTCGTCGAGGACGGTGAGCAGCGACTGGCTCACCAGCCCGTCGACCGCCAGCGCCACGTCGAGCACCTCCGCGCCGGCGGCGACCACCTCCGCGGCCGACAGGGTGAATCCGGCCGGGAACCGGGACAGCCTGCGCAACACCACCTGCTGATCGGGTTCGAGCAGGTTCCAGCTCCACGCGATCACCGCGTGCAGGGTGCGATGCCGGCGCGGCGCGGACCGATCGCCGCTGCGCAGCAGGGCGAAGCGGTGCTCGAGCCGGGTCTCGATCTCGGCCACGCTCATGGTGCGCACCCGGGCCGCGGCGAGTTCGATGGCCAGCGGCAGGCCGTCGAGCGTGCGGCACAGACGCGCCACCGTCTCCGGGTCGAGCCGGACATCGGGGCGCACCGCGCGGGCGCGCGCCGAGAACAGTTCCGTCGCGGGCGAACCGGCCGCGTCGATGGCCAGCGGGGCCAGTGGATAGACGGTCTCGGCGGTGATCTCGAGGGGCGAACGGCTGGTGGTGAGCACGGTGAGCCCCGCGCACGTGCCGACCAGATCGGCGACCAGGTCGGCGGCCGCCTCGATGACGTGCTCGCAGTTGTCCAGGATGAGCAGCGTCGGCCGCGCGTCGAGCGCTTCGCGCAGCCGCCTGCCCGCGTCGACGGTGTGGCCCGTGCGCAACTGCGCCGAATCGCTGAGCTCACCCAGCCCCATGACATAGCCGATCGCGGCCTCGATATCGGCGCGCGCGTCGGCGCCGGTACTCGATTCGCCCTGCACCGAGGCCAATTCGACCAGCACCACCGGCACGCTGCGGCCCAACCGGGCGCCGACCGCGTTGGCGACCCTGGTCTTTCCGGTCCCGCCCGGCCCGAGGATCGTGGTCACCCGCCAGTGCCCGACCATGGCGGCGATGGCGTCGAGATCGGCGGCGCGGCCGAGCAATTCGTTGGGGGCGGCGCGCAGGCCGAGGGCGGTGGGCAGGGCACCCGATCGGACACCAGCCGCCTGCGCGAGCCCGGCGCCGCCCGGCACGGAGCCCTCGCCACTGCCGTCCGCACGGATCGTTTCGTCACTCGTCCCGGCGGAGTCGACGGGGCGAGGCAGCGGGATCGGGTCGCCGCGCAGGATCGAGGCGTTGAGGGCGAGCAGGGCCGGGCCGGGGTCGGCGCCGAGTTCTTCGATGAGGCGCAGGCGGTAGGTGGCGAAGACCTCCAGCGCGTCGGCGGTGCGGTCCGCGGCGGCGAGCAGGCGGATCAGGGCGGTGTGGGCGGGTTCGTCGAGCGGTTGGACTTCGGCGGCGGTGCGGGCCAGGGCGATGGCGGTGGGGAGGTCGCCCTGGGCGGTGCGGGCGGCGAGCTCGATGCGGTCGAGGTCGCGGCGCAGGTGGTCGGCGGCGGCGCGCAGGTCGTCGGCGGGGGCGGAGTCGGGCAGGTCGGCGCCGGGGTCGCCACGCCACAGGGCGCGGGCCCGGGCGATCGCGGCCAGGCAGTCGGTGAGTTCGCCCGCGGCGAGCCGCTTGTCGGCGCGGCGGGCCAGGGCCTGGGCCGCGGTGAGGTCGACGTCGTCCTCGGGCAGGGTCAGCCGGTACCCGGCGGGCCCGATCTCCAGCGCGCCCTCGGGCAGCAGCGCCCGCAACCGCGAGACCTGGGTGTGCAGGGCGTTCATCGGAGCACGCGGCGGCTGATCGCCCCAGACCTCCTCGACCAGCGCGTGCGCGCTGCGGGCCCGGCCCGGCCGCACCGCGAGCGCGGTGAGCAGCAGCCGGGCGCGGGCGCCGGGAAGCGCGCGCAGCGATCCGTCGCGACCGATCGCGATCACACCGAGCACGCCGACGACGGCGGCATCGGCGGCGGGAGACGGCCCTCCCGGACCGGGGTGCTGTGCAGACATGCCGAAGGTCATCGTAGGCCGCGCACCGGCACCCCGCCGACCCGCGCGGGCGCGCGCACACGGATTTGTCACCACCCCGGCCTACGCTGACGTCCATGGGCGACTTCGAGGTGATCCGGCGCACGAGCATCGCCGCCGAACCGGCACGTATCCGCGGCTACATCGACAACTTCCACCAGTGGCTGCTCTGGTCACCGTGGGAAGACGCCGACCCGCAACTGGCCCGCACCTACACCGGGCCGGAGTCCGGGGTCGGCGCCCGCTACGCCTGGCGCGGCAACCGCAAGGCGGGCGCGGGCACCATGGAGATCAAGGCCGAGGCCGAACGCGAGATCGGCATCGAGCTCACCTTCGAGAAACCGTTCAAGGCCACCAACTTCGTCACCTTCACCCTGGCACCCAGCGGCGCGAACACCGAGGTCACCTGGACGATGACCGGCACCCACTCCGGCCTGATGGGCGTGCTGGGCAAGGTGTTCCCGATCGACAACATGATCGGCAAGGATTTCGACAAGGGCCTGGCCCGGCTCAAGACCCTCGCCGAATCCGCCTAGCTTCCGGCACGCGGCTAGGCTTCGAACCATGGCTACAGCAGCGCAATGGATCGAGGGCGCCCGGCCGCGGACGCTGCCCAACGCGATCGCGCCGGTCCTGGCGGGCACCGGTGCCGCCGCGTCGATCGACGGGGCCGTCTGGTGGAAAGCGATACTGGCCCTGGTCGTTTCGCTGGCCCTGATCGTGGGTGTGAACTACGCCAACGACTACTCCGACGGCATCCGCGGCACCGACGACGTGCGCGTCGGCCCGCTGCGGCTGGTCGGCTCGAAGCTGGCCTCCCCCACCGCCGTCCGCACCGCCGCCGTCCTCAGCCTGGCCCTCGGCGCGGTCGCGGGCCTGGTCCTGGCGGTGACGACGGCCTGGTGGCTGGTGCTGATCGGCGCGCTGTGCCTGGCCGGCGCCTGGTTCTACACCGGCGGCAGCAAGCCCTACGGCTACAGCGGTTTCGGTGAGATCGCGGTGTTCGTGTTCTTCGGCCTGATCGCGGTGCTGGGCACCCAGTACGTGCAGGCGCTGCGGGTCGACTGGGTCGGGCTGCTGCTGGCCATCGGTGTGGGTGCGTTCTCCAGCGCGGTCCTGGTGGCCAACAACCTGCGCGACATCCCCACCGACACCGAATCCGGGAAGGTCACCCTCGCGGTGAAACTCGGCGACGCCCGCACCCGCACGCTGCACCTGATCCTGCTGGCCGTGCCGTTCGTCCTGAGCGTCGTCCTGGTGGCCCGCACCCCGTGGGCCCTGGTCGGCCTGCTGGCCGCCCCGCTGGCCGTGCGCGCCAACGCCCCGGTCCGCACCGGCAAGAACGGCTTGGAACTGATCCCGGCTCTCCGCGATTCGGGGCTCGCGCTGCTGGCCTGGTCGGCACTGAGCGCGCTGGCCGTCGGCCTGGGCTGAGCCCGGCGGATCAGGCCGACAGCGGCCTGTCGGGCCCGACGACCGGCCGCTGCGACGGGACATGCGCCCGGATCAGCTCGGCCAGATGACGCCCCGTGCGGTCCAGCGGCTCGGCGCTGCGCTGGGCCAGTGACATCACCACCGCGCCCTCGATGGCCGCGATCACCGTCGTCGCCAGTGACAGCGCGGTCTCCGGCGCGACCTGTTCGGCCCGCAGCCGGGCGGCCAGCGCCTGCTCCCAGTCGTCGAACGCCGCCCCCGCCGCATCGGCCGCGTCGGGTGCCTCCGAACGTCCCAGCGCCGCGGCCACGATCGGGCAGCCCGCGAGGAAATCGCTGGATTCCACGACCTTCTTCCACGCCTCGGTGAACGAGGCGATGCTCGCCTCGGGATCGGATCGGCGGCCGAAGGTCTCGATCACCCCGGTCATCGCGCACCCGGCCACCCGGGTGGCCTCGGTGATCAGCTCGGATTTGCCGCCGGGGAAGTTCAGGTAGACCGTCCGGCGGGAGATCCCGCTGTGGTCGAGCAGCCGGGTGACACCGGTCCCGGCCACGCCGTAGCGGCGTACCAGGTCGATCGCACTCTGCACGAGTCCGTCACGCGCTGCCATCGGGCGTCCTTCCGTTCGGTCCATTGAAGTATACCGATCGGTGTACTACCGTCGGCCGAGTACACCGATCGGTGTACTTCGATCGGAGGAGTCGACGATGACAGCCCTGAGCGACCCGCTCGCCCTGCCCTGCGGCCAGGTGCTGCCCAACCGGTTGATGAAGGCCGCGCTCAGCGAGGGCCTCGGCACCGCGGACTTCGGTCCCGACGAGCGCCTCGACCGGCTCTACCGCCGCTGGGGCACGGGTGGCTTCGGCCTGATCGTCACCGGCAATGTGATGGTCGACCGCACCCAGCTGGGCGAACCGGGCAATGTCGTCGTCGAGGACGAACGCCATCTCGGCGCCCTGCACCGCTGGGCCGAGACCGCCAAGGCGGGCGGCTCCCGGGTCTGGATGCAGATCAATCACCCCGGCCGCCAGGCCAACCCGCTCGCCTCCAAGGCCCAGCCGGTCGCACCGTCGGCCATCGCGCTCGACATCCCCGGTGTCCCCGCGCCCCGCGCGCTCACCGACGCCGAGATCACCGACCTCGTGCACCGCTACGCCACCACCGCGCGCGTGGCCGAGGCCGCGGGCTTCGACGGCGTGCAGGTCCACGGCGCGCACGGCTATCTCGTCTCCCAGTTCCTCTCGCCGCTGGCCAACCAGCGCACCGACCGCTGGGGCGGTGACGCGCAGCGCCGCGCCCGCTTCGTGCTCGAGGTGGTTCGCGCGATCCGCGCCGAGGTGTCCGATTCCTTCGCGGTGGCGATCAAACTCAACTCCGCGGACTTCCAGCGCGGCGGCTTCACCGAGGACGAGTCCCGCGCGGTGATCAGCCTGCTGGCCGCCGAACGGCTGGACCTGATCGAGATCAGCGGTGGCAGTTACGAATCCCCCGCCATGATGGGCAGGCCGGTCACCCGCTCGGCGAGCACGGCCGCGCGCGAGGCGTATTTCCTCGACTACGCCCGCTCGGTGCGGGCACTGGCCGGGGCGGTGCCGCTCGCGGTCACCGGCGGATTCCGCACCAGGACGGCGATGGACGCGGCGGTCGACTCGCGCGAATGCGATGTGGTCGGTCTCGGCCGCCCGAGCACCCTCGATCCCGGCGCGGCGGGCGAGCTGCTGGGCGGGCGCACCACCCGGCTGCCCTCGCGCCAGATCTCGCTGCGCCTGCCCGCCGCGCTGACGGCCCTGGCCTCGATCAAAGCCCTCGAGGGCGCGCTCGACCTGCAATGGCACACCGACCAGTTGCACCGTCTCGGCGCGGGCGAGGACCCCGATCCCCACCGCACGCCGTGGCTCACCGCGGCGACCATGCTCCAGCGCAACGGCCTGGACGCGTTCCGCAGCAGAAGGGGTTCCACCGTGCGCGCGAAGAACCGCAAGTTCCAGATCGAACGCACCGTCGGCCGCTATGTGGGCAACCCGGCGGTGCGCGCGCTGAGCCGCATCGGCGTGCGCACCTCGTTGGCCGCCGAGCTGGAGACCACCGGCCGCAAGTCGGGTCAGCCCAGGGTGGTGCCGGTGTCGGTGTCCTTCGACGACACCGGCGCCTGGGTGATCAGCCAGCACGGCACCCGTTCGGGCTGGGCCGCCAATATCGGCGCCGACCCGAAAGTCCGGGTGCGCCAGGGCGATCGCTGGCGCACCGGGGTGGCCGAGCTGCGCCCCGGCGACGACGTGGCCGCCCGGGCCCGCGGTTTCGCCTCGAATCCGGCCTTCGCCGGCCTGACGGCGGCGACGTTCCGCGCCCTGGCCAGCGATCCGATCTCGGTGCGGATCACCTTCACCGACTAGTCGCCGTCGGGCACCAGGATGCCGAGCACCCAGTTGACCAGCGTGATGATGACACCGCCCCACAGCGCGGCCCAGAAGCCGTCGACACGCAGGCCGTAGTCGGTGATCTCGGTGATCTTGGCGGTGAGCCACAGCATGCCCGCGTTGACCACCAGCAGGAACAGCCCGAGGGTGAGGATCACGAACGGCAGGGACAGGAGTTTCACGATCGGCTTGATCACCGCGTTGACGGCCGTGAAAACCAGCGCGACGAGCACGATGACCAGGGCCTTGCCCCAGTTGCCCCACTCCTGGGACCAGTCCGGCGGCACGTAGATATCGATTTTGTCGATCCACGCGGCCGCTGCCCAGATGGCAACGGCGTTGATGACCAACCGTATTGCTAGCTGCATACCCGCCATGCTAGGCCCGGAATCGGACATCGCGGCGGGACTGACACGAACCCGGCGCCGAATTCAGGCCGCGCGGTCGAGCATGGCGCGGATGTCGGCGCGCAGCGCGGTCACCGTCTCGGGACCGCCGAGCAGCGCGGTGGTGGCCGGTTCGCCCGCACGCAGGATGCCCAGCAGCAGGTGGGGCGTGCGGATTTCGCGGTCGCGGTGGTGAATCGCCTCGCGCAGTGACAGTTCCAGCGACTTCTTGGCCTCGGTGGTGAACGGGATGTGCCCCCAGTTGCCGCCCCCGAGCAACCGGCCCAGGACGCCGCGCCGGGGTTCGGGTTCGGCGCGGTCCCAGGCGTCGGGGCCGAAGTTCTCGGCGACGCTGGCCTGCACGGCGTCGAGGTCGATCCCGATCGAGCGCAGCGCCTCGGCGTCGTCGGCGCCCAGCGGTGTCTCGTCCGACCGGGCGGCCAGCGCGGCGCGCACGCCGTCGGCGGTGATGTCGCGGGCGGTGAGGACCGCGGCCAGGTCGGGTTCGGCGTGGGTGAGCACGCCGAGCAGCAGGTGCTCGGGCCTGATCCGGGAGGCCCCGAGTTCCTTCGCGTCCTCCTGGGCCACCACCACGGCCACCCGGGCGTGCTTGCTGAATCTCTCGAACATCAGCGGGTTCCGCCTCTCCGGTTGTGTTTCTGATGCACGGCCTGCTTGCTCACCTCGAGTGCCTCGGCGATGGCCTGCCAGGACCAGCCGTTGGCTCTGGCATTGGCCACCTGGATGGTCTCGAGCCGGTCGGCCAGCCTGCGCAGGGCGAGGACCGCGCGCAGGCCGACCGCGGGATCGGGATTTCCGGCCGCGGCGGCGAGGGTTGTTGCGTCCGTCATGGTGTCAATTTTGATTGACGATACTGGCGATGTCAACGAAAATTGACATCGCCGAGAGCGAACGGGTCGGGCGGGAGAAGTCAGCCGTTCCAGCGGCCGGACGCGGTGAACTCGTCGAGGATCGCGGTCGGGCCGGCGAGATCCAGCCCCTGACCGGCCACCCAGGCGTCGTCGAAGTAGGTTCCGGCGTAGCGGTCGCCACCGTCGCACAGCAGCGTCACCACGCTGCCGCTGCGGCCCTCGGCCAGCAGGTCGGCGATCAGCGCGAAGGCGCCCCACAGATTCGTGCCGGTCGAACCGCCGACCCGGCGCCCCAACGAGGTGCTGGCGTGGCGGGCGGTGGCGATCGAGGCCGCGTCGGGCACCAGGATCATCCGGTCGACCACCTGGCCGATGAACGAGGGCTCCACCCGCGGCCTGCCGATGCCCTCGATCCGCGACGGCATGCCCGTCTCGTACCCGGCGTCACCGGTCTCGTACCCGCCGAAGAAGGCCGAATGCTCCGGGTCGACCACGGCCAGCTTGGTCGCGTGCCTGCGATAGCGCAGGTAGCGCCCGATGGTGGCGCTGGTGCCGCCGGTGCCCGCGCCGACCACGATCCACTCCGGCACCGGATGCGTCTCCAGCGCCAGCTGCTCGAAGATGGATTCGGCGATGTTGTTGTTGCCACGCCAGTCGGTGGCCCGCTCGGCATGGGTGAACTGGTCCATGAAATGCCCACCGGACTCCTCGGCCAGCCGCTTGGCCTCGGTGTACATCTCCGGCGGCCGCTGCACGAAATGACAGCGCCCACCCTGGGCCTCGATCAGCGCGATCTTCTGCGGCGAGGTCGACGCGGGCATCACCGCCACGAAATCCAGGCCGAGCAGCTTGGCGAAATACGCCTCACTGACCGCCGTCGACCCCGACGACGCCTCGACCACCGTGGTCCCCTCGCCCACCCAGCCGTTGCAGATGGCGTAGAGGAACAGCGAGCGCGCCAGCCGGTGCTTGAGGCTGCCGGTGATGTGGGTCGACTCGTCCTTGAGGTAGAGCTGCACCGGCCAGTCGCCGGGCAGCGGGTAGCGCAGCAGATGGGTGTCGGCCGAGCGCTGGGCATCGGCGTCGATCAGCCGGACGGCGTTGTCGACCCAGGCCCGCGGGGCGCTGTGGTCGACGACCTTCACGCGGCCGACCCGTCGTCGTCACCCCGCAAGCGGGCCCGCAGTTGCGCCTTGTCCTGCCGACGGCGCTCGTCGACGATCGCGATGTCGGCGTTGACCTTGGTCCGCAGCGACTTGAACAGGGTGAGCGAAAGCGGCATCGCGACCAGCAGAGCGAACAGCGCGGCGACGATGATCGGGATATCGACCCCGATCAGCGCGGCGACGCCGATAATGAGCGCGGCGATCACCACCACCAGGCCGAGGCGGGCCAGCGTGTAGAGGGCCAGATTGCGGAAAAGCCGCTTTCCCGCGCCCGAACCTTGCTGACCGGTTGCTTCACTCACGCCAACAGCCTAACCCCGCGGCCGGACCGCTCGGCGCAGCCCCGTTCGCGGCTTTTGTCTATTACTTCCCCTTTACCAACAGTAGGTGGTTCGACTAGGTGGGGGTCGCAGTGCGACGATGACGCCATCTGATGAGGGAACTGTCGAGAACGGAGAGGTTAGCTATGACTGCGATCACCGTCGGCGGCCAGGACACTCTGCTGACACCAGGCCAAGTGGCCGCCATGTTCCACGTAGACCCGAAGACCGTCACACGGTGGGCTCATGCGGGCAGGCTCGGTTCGCTGCGCACGCCGGGCGGACATCGCCGCTTCCGCGAGTCCGAAGTGTTGCAGTTGCTCAGGTCGCTCACCACCGAGGCAGCCCCGCGCTGACCCCACACCGGCGGCGCGAGCCTGTCCCGGGCTCGCGTTTGCCGGATATTTCCCTTCCGTTGCGGATGTGCACACGGCGCGGACACGGCTACCCTCGATAGCAGGAGGTGAGCGACGTGACGTACCTGTTGGCACTCATCGCGATCGTGGCCGTGGCGGTGCTGTGCTGGAAGGCGTTCGGCCCCGAAAAGCCCCATCCCGGCTCCACCCGCCGCCAGGTGCTCGGCCCCGACGACGACCCGGAGTTCCTCTGGCGCCTCGGCAAGCAGCACCGCGACGATTCCGGCGATCTCTGACACCGGCGTGCTCCGGCCCACACCGTGATCCGGCTCGGCATGATACCGGCCAGTCGGGATGAAACACGCCATCGTGAGCTGGCACACATACCCCCGATTGCAGCGCGAAAAACCCGGGTAGATAACGTATTCCGGTGATCGATGTGCAGCAGGGTTCCATTCCGACCACTTGGCGCGCGGCCGACGGCAGCGCCGTGACGTTCACCGAGGCACGGTCGGCGTGGACTCGCGCGGCACACGAGGTGCTCGCCGCGACAGCGACCCGCTTCAACAACTTCATCGTCAACACCGAGCTCGCGGAACTGGTCCAGGAAGAGTCCGGGATCCGCACCCAGGTGAAGTGGCAGCACTGGCTGCCCGTCGTGCTCGACCGCGTCGCCGAGCACTGTCACAAGAACAACGAACCGCCGCTGAGCGCCCTGTGCGTGCGCCGCAACCAGACCGTCGGCACCGGCTACCGCTACATCCTCGAACTCGCGGGCCTGCCCATCCCCGACGACCTCGAGATGCACGCCGCCGCCGCCCGCTGGCAGTGCTACCAGCACTACGCCACCGACCTCCCCGCCGACGGCGGCCTGCCCACCCTCCCCCCGAAGGTCGCCGCCGTCCGCCAGCGCACCTCCCAGGACCTGGCCGCCACCGAAGCCGCCGAGGCCGTCGAAGCCAAGCGCACCGCCACCTCCCGCCGCAGCGTCACCATCCCCAAGCCCGAACCCGTCCGCAAGCCGGTCTGCCTGACCTGCCACGTGGAACTCCCCGCCAACAAGATCTGCTACTACTGCTGATCCCCGACGATCACCGAAGGCCCGGCCGCTCCCCCGAGCGCCGGGCCTTCGTCACATCATCTGGTCAGCTCGCGCCGGCGGTGCAGACCACTTCGCTGATCTCGGTATCCGACTTGTCCGCGGAACCGACATTGGCCAGCATCGCGGGCGGATGGTATCGAGCCAGACTGGTGTATGCCCCGAACAGCGCGGCCGAACTGTTGAATCCCGCCCCACTCCCGACGGCGCCATCGGTGTAGACGAGCGCACCACAGCCGTCCTGCCAGTCGACCACGACGACGCAGTCGGAGATTCCACCGAACCCGCACCAGGCCAGCGCCTCATCGATGGCCGCCGCGCGACTCGGCGCGTCGACGCTGGTCCCGTAACTCCAGTTCTCGACACTGAACGCGATCGCACCGTGCAGTCCACCAGCCGCGTCCGCCGTACCGGCACCGATCACCGACCCGGCCGCAAGGCCCACCGCCGCAACCGCGACAACAGCCTTACCCATGAAACTCATCAAGCACTTTTCCTTTATGAACACCTGTGAACATGAACCCGAGAATCATGGCCAAGCCCTGTCCGTTCTGCCCAATTCCCCGGAGAGAGTCACACCCCCCACCCGCAGCTATCACCCATCGAACTGTCCTCCTTCCCCCGGCTCGACAATCCGTCATGGCCGCACCTCGCGATGCAATGTCCACGACCCCAAGGGAATTCGCCCTCAACCCGCCGACCGGATATCCACAGTCATCCCCACCGCCCGCAACGAAATCGCCAACACCTCCACCTCGACCCGAGTCCCCTCGACGCCCTCACCGCACAGCTCCTCAGCCATCACACGGGCCTCCACCAGCGACAACACCCTGCTCTTCCGAAGCGCCCCCATCACCACAGACATGGCGCCACCCCCGAAAACCCGAAGAGTCGACGTGCCGTTCGCAGCGATGATTGCCGCCCGCATGCCATCCAACGGCGCCGGATAACCACATTCACTCCACCGACACCCACACCCCGAACAGTCACCCTCGACATCCCATTGATGCACTCCTGCCGCAAGAACCTCGAAGACCGTGCCTCCGGCTCGCTGTCCACACCCGATGCACGCCGTCTGATACGGCGCGGACTCGAGCACAGTATTCATGCGATATCGCCGGCCCGAACGAGAAACCGAACTTGCCCGGTGGTCGACTCCGACCACCGGAGATCGATGACAGTTCGCCCGGAGTCGAGGTGCTCGACCACGACCACATCCACCGAACACGAAACCGGATAGATGGAATCCGGCCGCGGCGGATCATCGTCGGCACCGAAGAAGACCGGCACCTTGTCGACGATGGAATGCACCCCGCCATCGGCGTCGCCGAACCGAACTTCGATGACTCCCCCAGCAGTGCTGTCCTCACACACCCACCGAACAACCGTTCCTCGCAACGCTGGCACGTCGATATTGTCCTACGATCGTGCCGTTCGACCGGCTTCCAGCGCGATGCCGATCGCTGCTGTTGCCGTTGCCGCCAGCGCACAGAATGTCATGGGGAAATAGAGCCAGGACAAGCCCGTCAGCATGGACCCGGTCTCCGCCCAGGCAGCGAGGGAAGAAAGCGATTCACCGAGCGCGATGCCCGCCGCGGCGAGGGTGAGTCCCCGAAGAGCCGGTACGCGCGAGGTGATTCCCAGCAGAGCCAGGGCGGACGCGGCTACAGAAACGGCGACTATGAGCCCGGCCGCGATCTCGTAGAGGGTGAATCTGCCGAACGTGTAGTCGGTTTCGACGAGGACGGCCCACGCCCGGACCACCCAGAGCATCATGGCAGCGACCAGCAAGAACACCGCTGCAATGCGGTCGAACGTCCTTCCTTGCCGCAGATCCACAGGCGGCGATCCAAACGGCTCATACACCTGGAACCCGGCGGAATGGCTGAGCTCTCGCTGCGGTCCACTGTCTGGAAACGATTGGGCAAAATCAGGATCCCGGTACTGACTCGGAACTTCCACGAACCTTGGCCCTTCCCTGGACCGCCGACCGACTGCCCACCTACACGCTATGGTGCGCAAACACTAGGCGAATCCACATCGGCCGTTGCCTGCGGGTCCTGGGGACGTTGAGTTCACGGGCACTGCCATGTCCAGATCCAGAGTCGCCACCAGCATCAGGATGCGTCGACGGTCTTGCACGGGCGAGGTCGCGCGAAGGTGGGAACACGGTTGACCGGCCGTAACTGGCATCGTCTCGGATATGGGTATCTGGACAGATCAATTCCTGGCCCCGCCCGAGGCGTTTCTGCCGGATGCGGCGGAGTTCGCCGAGTTGGCGGCTGGCATGATTCGCGACCAGGTGGCGTGCGCGCCCTGGACCTTGGTCGCCGGTGAGTTGTCCGCCAATGCCGAACTGCCCTATGTCGGGATTCTCGGCGGTATCCGCTGGAGTATCCGCGACGGCTCAGTGACCGTCGGGGGCGAACAGCGCACCGAACCCGCAGATCGGGCCGACGAACAGGCGCCGCCGCCCTGGGGCCAGGCTCTCGAAGTAGGCCGCGTGCTGGCGACCGGGAGCGATCCCACGGATATCGGGCCCGCCCTCGCCGCCGCACCCTATGGACAAATGGATATCGCCATCGTCTTCGACCAGCTCGACTTCGGCAATCCCGCGGTGCTGGACCATTTCTGGCGCGAAGACAGCCGAATCCAGCTGACTTGCTTCGCACTTGCCCGCCCGCAGCATCGACCGTTGTCGGCCGATACGCTCGCAGATCCGGATAGCGGGCCACTGCACCCGGTCCAGACGTTCGTGTCGGTCGGCTACAAGCTGGGCGACAGCACGCCGTGCCCGGCGATCGCAACTGCGGTGGCGCGAGTCCTGGGACCAGACCTCGTGGAAGGTCGGACGATCAGTTGAGACACACGTTTCTGCGCACACCCGAGATCACCATGTTGATGGTGGACACGTCCCGAAGCTGTCGGCAGGATCGATCGGCCGCTGGTGACCGTGCTCGAGTTCAGCTCCTGACTGGTCGCGCATCCGCAGCCCCATGTCGGAAGAGCCGACCCAGACCTCGTAGCACCCCCCGTGGAACGTCACATCGAAATGGGGGCCACCCATCATCTTCTCGTCATGGTCGGCATCGTCGTAGCCGATTGTGAACTCGTCCCCAGGACGCATCCAGTAGTCCTCGCCCCATGGCTCGATGCGAACCTGCAGCACCGTCCTGCTCCCATTTCCCAACCTGATCGCCGCCACGAAGCCAAGCCTACGAGACCGCCTGGTTCGTTCAGCAACGTCGTCGCGGGAGCATTTCGCCGCGGTGGTGGATGAGGATATGACCGGCGTAGCTGTGCAGGCCCGAGATCACGGGCGGGCTGGAATTGACTCTTTGTGCCGGACCTGAGAATTCCGGGGCGCAACGCTGTCTGATACGTCACCGCTGGGAAGCGCTGCGTACGCACTGCATACCAAGGTGGCGGGACTGACACCGCGGATGGCCTGGTCTGGCTTGACCTGCGCATGGACGGTGGCCGGCTTGGCCCTCGACCATCCATTCATGCCGACTATCGAAAGTCGGCCTGTATCTCGCGGCGGTAGTGTCGGTCCATGTCTACGTTGCTGGCCGTCATCAGGGAACACGACGATGCGTCCGAGTTCCTGAACTGGCCTGGAGACTTCGATCTCGATCGGTCGGACCATGCCGAGGACGTGCATCTCGCTTCAGGCGCGCAGCTCCAGGGGTTCGCTGGGGACGGGGCCGGGGGTACATACTTCTTTTGCGGCGAAGGCGGCGAGGAACGACCGATCATGTACGCCGACTCCGAAGGCTCTGCTGGTCTGGTGGCGATCGGCGTACCGGAGTTGTTAAGGCTCTTGCTCGTTGCGCCTTGGTGGCGCGACTGCCCGGCGCTCACCCTGGACGAGAGTCGCAAAGCGTCAGCAGAATACTTGCGCGACCTTCCGGATCTGTTCGATCGCCGCGATCGAGCCGCCGTATCGCTCGGACTGGAACTTCCCTCTGAATCAGAAGTCCTGGAACAACTTCGGCAGACGACTACACAGGCCAGCGAGGACTACATTCTCATCTTCACGCCCGAAGGAACACGCTGCGAACCGTTGTTCGAGCTGTGAACCGATCGCGTGACGACCAACCGATAGCGCTCTACATAAGCTAGTTGGGGTGTGGCCTTTCGTCGATGAACGTTCCTTCTGGATCTGGGCGGCCGACCCCTATGCGGAGTTGGCCGACCAGGATGAAGACATCCTGTTGCACGACCCTGCGGGGTTGACATTCCTGCTCGATGCTGCCGAGGAATCCTCGTGCCCCAAACAGCGTTACTGCGCCAACGTCCTGCGCGACTACTCCCGCCGGATCGTGGGCTGGCAACTCTCGGACGCCTATTCGGCGTTGGACGCTGCCGCCGCCCGAGCGTCGACGAGCCATGATGCGTGGGTGCGACGCTGGGCCGAATATGTAGCCCGGTTGTTCTCGTACCTCAGCGATGTGGGTCCGGTGAACCGTGCCCGCGCCGAACAGATGGCAGCGGATCTGCTGATCGGTCCCGCCGAACGCTTGAACGTGCGAGTTGCTCCCGGCGGAAAGTACTGGCAATGCGCCGAACCCGACAGCTACCCGACGTACCTCTATATCGACCGCAGAACGGGTGCATATCGGATGACATGCTCGGCACCGACGACCGACATCATCCTGGCGTCCGCATCGGAGTAGGCCATCTCAGAGAGACGGAGATACCCGAAGCGCAGGTAGTCGTTCAGTTCAGTCCGGCGTAGCTGTGCAACCCGCTGATCACCATGTTGATGATGAACAGGTTGAACAGCATCGCCACGAAGCCGGCGATGTTGATCCAGGCGGCCTTGGTGTCTCGCCAGCCGGAGGTGGCTCGGGCGTGGAGGTAGGCGGCGTAGAGGACCCAGGCGATGAAGGAGCAGGTTTCTTTGGGGTCCCAGCCCCAGAAGCGGCCCCAGGCGGCTTCGGCCCAGATGGCGCCGAGGATGACGCCCGCGCCGAAGAGGGGGAAGCCGATGATGGTGGTTTTGTAGGCGAGCTGGTCGAGGGTGCGGGCGTCGGGGAGGCGGCGGGCGATGGTGCCGAGGATGTTGTTCGACTCCTCGCCCGCGGGCTGGCGCATGCGGTACAGGTACAGCAGGCTGGCTACGCCGGAGACCAGGAACACGCCGCTGCCGATGCTGACGATGGTGACGTGGATGGGCAGCCAGAACGAGCGCAGCGCGGGGACCACGGGGGCGGCGTCGGCGTAGAGGACGGTGCCCGCCAGGAACATCAGGATCAGCACGGGGACCAGCAGGAACGCCCACATGGCCCGGTAGCGCTGGTCGCGCAGGAAGTACAGGCCGATCACCACGGCGGCCGCGGTGGCCATGGTGGTGAACTCGTACATGTTGCCCAGCGGGAAGCGGTGGGTGGCGAATCCGCGCAGCACGATCGAGCCCACGTGCAGTGCGGCGCCGACGATCAGCACGGCGAAGGCCATGTTGCCGAGGCGTTCGCTGAGCGGTTTGACCGGGGGCGCCTCGATCCGGCCGGGCAGGGCGGGATCGGCGGGGGCGCCGACGGTGACCAGTTCGCGGGCGGCGACCTGCTTGGCGCGCGCCGAGGCGTACTGCACGATCAGCAGAACCGTGGCCAGGGCGTAGATGGCCATGGCCGACATGAAGGCGAAATCGCTGTACCGCGCCAGCGTCTCGTCGATCCGCATCAGTTCTCCGCTCCCAGCAGCCGTGCCCGCAGTCGATCGAATTCGCCGCCCCAGCCCGCTTGATCGCTTCTGGCCAGGCCGCCCATCTCTACTACGGTGCGTCGTTGGTCCACGGTACCCGTACCGCTCTCGGCGGGGTAGGCCCGGACCCAGATCCGGCGCCGCTTCACCAACAGCGACACCAGCAGTCCGGCCATCATGGTCAGCGCGCTGATCAGCACCCACTGCTGGGCGGGATCGTGCGAGACCTGCAGGTTGACGAACTCCTCGGCCCCGTCGAAGCTCACCTTGGTGCCGTTGGGCAGGGTGGTCGACTCCCCCGGACGCAGGTTGACCCTGGCCTCCTTGGTGAGCCGGCCCTGCTTGATCATCTCCGGGTCCAGCGCGAACAGCGACTGCGAGCGGCCGGTGTCCAGGCCGGTGTTGCCGCGGTAGATGTCGACGGCGACGGCCGGATCGTCCATCCGCGGGAACGACGAGGTGAGCAGGCTGCCGTGGAAGAACGCCGTGGGCGCGAACAGGCCCTCGATGGCGATCTGGTTCTGGCGGCGCTCCTCGTCGGTGGCGTACATGCCGCCGGGCGGGTCGATGCGCAGCGCGCCGCTGGACAGGAAGGTCTGGGCGTCGTCGGGGCGCCACTGGATGGTCTCGGTGCGGGTCTGCCCGTCCGGGAAGGTGACGGTGAAGGTCGGCGCGAAACCGTGGCCCTGCAGGTAGACGCGGTCACCGGCCACGCGCAGCGGGTGGTTGACGGCGAGTTCGGTGCTGCGCCAGGTATCGGTGCTCAGGTCGGCGCCGGCCTGGTACTCGATGTTCGAGGTGAACATCTCGGCCTGGCCGGTGGGCAGGTAGTCGGCTTTGAAGTCCTTGACGCGCACGCACAGCGGGGTCATCCCGGTGCCGTCGTTGACATTGCCCGCGCGGAAGGAGTCGAACACCGCGGGCGAGGTGGTGCAGAAACCGGGACCGCTGTCGGCGATCACGATGACATTGCCCTCGTAGCCGAACAGCTTGCCCAGCGCGATCGCGACCAGCAGCCCCACCAGCGACAGGTGGAACACCAGGTTGCCGAACTCGCGCAGGTACCCCTTCTCCGCCGACAGCGTCACCTCGCCGTCGCGCTGACCGGGCCGCACCTCGGTGCGCCAGCCGCGCAACTGCTCGCGCGCCTGCTCGACGAACGCGGCGGCGTCCTCGTCGACGGTGTCGCTGCCGTGGTGCGGCAGGCGGCCCAGGTTGCGCGGCGCGGCCACCGGTGGCGTGCGCAGGGCCCGGTAGTGGTCCCAGCAGCGCGGCAGGATGCAGCCGACCAGCGAGATGAACAGCAGCACGTAGATGGCGGTGAACCAGAAACTGCCGAACACGTCGAACAGTTCGAAGCGGTCCATCCACGGACCCAGCGTCGGGCGGTCGGCGATGTACTGGTCGACCTTCTGCGCGTTGAGGCTGCGCTGGGGCAGCAGCGCGCCGGGGATGGCGGCCAGGGCCAGCAGGAACAGCAGCACCAGCGCGGTGCGCATGCTGGTCAGGCCACGCCAGGCGTTGCGGACCAGGGCCCAGGCACGGCCCGGCAGCGACTGCCTGCGGGGCGGGGAGGGGGCGGTGGGAGGAGTCAGTGTGTCAGTCATCAGATCGGGAGGGTCACCTCGGAGACGAAACCGTCGCGCACCCAGCCGACGAACTGGTCCCATGCCCCCGTGACCAGCGCGACGCCGACGGCGACGAGCAGAACACCCCCGATTACCTGGATGGTGCGCGAATTGCGCCGCAGCCAGCCCACACCACGCAGCGCGCCCGCCGAACCGAAAGCCAGCACCACGAAGGGCAGGCCCAGCCCGAGGCAGTACGCCACGATCAGCACCACACCGCGCACCGCGGTGGTGCCCTCGGTGCCCGCCGACACCGCCATCACACCCGAGAGCGTCGGGCCCAGACACGGCGTCCAGCCCAGCGCGAACACCCCGCCCAGCAGGGGCGCGCCGACGATGCTGGTGAACCGGCGCGGTTCCATCCTGGTGTCGCGCTGCAGCGCGGGCACCAGGCCGATGAACACCAGACCCATCAGGATCGTCACCACACCGCCGATGCGCTGCAGCAGCTCCCGGTTGACATTGAGGGTCTGGATCACGCCGAACACGGTGGCCGTGGCCAGCACGAACACCACCGTGAACCCGGCGACGAACAGTCCCGCCGCACCGGCCACGCGCAGCTTGGCGCTACGACGGGTCGCGGTGAGGGTGCCCGCCTGCGCGGCCGTGGCAGGCGGCGCCTCGGCACCGACCAGCCCGGCCAGATACGACAGATACCCCGGCACCAGCGGCACGACACACGGTGAAGCGAACGACACCAGGCCCGCGAGCAGGCAGGCTCCCAGCGCCAGCAGCAACGGACCCGATGCCGCGGTCTGCTGGAAGGAATCCCCGACTGCGGCGAGCACCATCACTCTGAGGTGTCTTCGTCACGCTGTTCGTCGCGCGGCAACGACAGGGTGCGCTCGGTCTCGGCCGGTTCCGACGGGCCGAAATCGAACAGGCCGGCACCGGCGACGCTGCGCGGCACGGTCGCGATGCCCGCCCAACGATCGTCAACGGTCCAGCCCGCACCCATCCTGCGGGCGCCCTGGCGGGGACGACACGCGGTCAGATTTCCGGGACGACGACGGCTCACTGCTTCTCCTCGGCGATGGTCTCGACCACGGGCTGCAGGTCTTCGGCCAAGAGCGAGCGAAGGAAGACCGCGGCGACCCGGTGCTGACGATCGAGAATCAGCGTGGTCGGAATGACACTGGTGGGAAAGTTTCCGCCGAGAGCGAGCAAGGTTCGCATCGACGGGTCGTAGATGGACGGGTATTCGATCTTGTTGTCCACCACGAAGTCCTGGGCCTTGTCGCGCTGGTGATCGCGGACGTTGATACCCAGGAACGCGACGCCCTTGTCCTTGGTCGCCGCGTAGACCTTTTCGAGTGCGGGCGATTCGGCGCGGCACGGGCCGCACCACTGCCCCCACAGATTCACGACCACGACCTGGTTCGGGAAATCGTCGACCGAGACGGTCTTCCCCTCGTTCATCAGGTCGGGCCCCGAGAGCGTGCCGATCGTCCCGCGACTGGCGGGCGGGTCGTATCTGATATCGGTTCTACCACCCGGCGACACGAATTCGAAGGTGCCGCCACCGGTTGCCACCGCATCGGTACCGGTCGAGCAGCCCGCTGCCGCGACGATCACCAGCAGCGCGGACAGCGCGACGGTCAGCACCCGCGGCCGACGGCCACGGGCGGGTCCCGATGCGGTGGTGCCGCTCATGCGCCGTGAACCGCCGGATCCGAGGCCCCGGCGGGCTCGGAGTAGACGATGTCGACGAGGGTGTCGCCGTGATAGACCAGCGAGGTGAGCGAGGCCAGCGAGCACTGCCGGTTGCGCGGGTCGTGCCACAGGCGCTGACCCTGCAGGAACCGGCGCAGCGTCCACACGGGCAGCTGATGCGAGACCAGCACGACCTCGTGCCCGGCGCCCTCGACGCGTGCCTTGTTGACCGCGGCCAGCATGCGATGGGCGATCTGCAGGTACGGTTCGCCCCAGGACGGGGTGAACGGGTCGCGCAGCTTCCACCAGTGCCGCGGCTTGCGCAGCGCGCCGTCACCGACCGACACGCGCAGGCCCTCGAAGGTGTTGCCCGCCTCGATCAGGTTCTCGTCGGTGCGCACCACCACGTCGTGGGCGGCGGCGATGGGAGCGGCGGTCTCCTGGGCGCGCTGCAACGGGGAGGCGATCACCAGGGAGATGTCGTGGTCGGCCAGCGAGCGGGCGACGGCGGCGGCCTGCGAGCGACCGGTCACCGACAGGCTGAAACCGGGCAGGCGGCCGTAGAGGATGCCGTTGGGATTGTGCACCTCGCCGTGGCGCAGCACGTGGACGATGGTCTCCACGGTCGACGCGTCGTCGTCGAGGCCGGGCGGCGCCGCGGCGGGGGCCGGATGCGGCGCCTCGGCGGCGTCGTCGGGGGTGGCGAATTCTGCGTCGGGCTGGTCGGAGCTCACGCTGTGGATCCTTCGGGGGTTGCGGCCGCGGCCGCGAGGGCGGCGGCGGGCAGAGCGGCGGCGATACGGTCGAACGCGTCCTCGTCGAGTGCCGCGGAGACGAACCACGCTTCGAACGCGCTCGGCGGCGCGTACACGCCCGCGTCGAGCAGGGCGTGGAAGAAAGCGGGGTAACGCCAGGTCTGGCTCGCCTTGGCGGCGGCGTAGTCGGTGACCGGGCGCTCGGCGAAGAACACGCTCACCATATTGCCTGCGAACTGGACCTGATGCTCGACCCCGGCCTCGGTGAGCGCTTTCGCGAACAGCGAGCCGAGCCGGTCGGCGTTGCGATCCAGCGCCGCGTACACCGTGTCGTCGGCGGCGCGCAGGGTCGCCAGACCGGCCGCGACGGCGACGGGATTCCCCGACAGGGTGCCCGCCTGGTAGACCGGGCCGAGCGGGGCGAGGTTGTTCATGATCTCGGCGCGGCCACCGAACGCGGCGGCGGGCAGGCCACCGCTCATCACCTTGCCGAAGGTGTAGAGGTCACCGGCGACGCCCTCGCGGCCGTACCAGCCCGCGGCGCTCACCCGGAAACCGGTCATGACCTCGTCCATGATGAGCAGCGCGCCGTTGTCGTGGGCGAGCGTGCGCAGGCCCTCGTTGAAGCCGGGCAGCGGCGCGACCGCGCCCATGTTGCCCGCGGCGGCCTCGGTGATCACGCACGCGATCTGCCCCGGATGCGCCTCGAAGGCGGCGGCCACGGCGGCGAGATCGTTGTAGGGCAGGACCAGGGTGTCGGCGGCCTGGGCGCCGGTCACGCCCGGCGAGGTGGGCAGGCCGAGGGTGGCCACGCCCGACCCGGCGTCGGCCAGCAGCGCGTCGACGTGGCCGTGGTAACAGCCGGAGAACTTGATGATCTTGGTGCGGCCGGTGAAGCCGCGGGCCAGGCGCACCGCGCTCATGGTGGCCTCGGTGCCGGAGTTCACCAGGCGCACCCGCTCGACCGGATCCACCCGGGCGGCGATGGCCTCGGCGAGCTCGATCTCGGCCTCGGTCGGCGCGCCGAAGGACAGGCCACCGGTGGCCGCCCGCTGCACCGCCTCGACGACGGCCGGGTGCGCGTGCCCGAGGATCATCGGACCCCACGAGCACACCAGATCGACGTACTCGTTGCCGTCCGCGTCACGCAGGGTGTAGCCGTCGGCGGAGGCGATGAAGCGCGGCGTGCCGCCGACCGAATTGAACGCGCGGACCGGCGAATTCACGCCACCCGGGATCACCGAAGCAGCCCGCTCGAAGAGCTGGGCGGACACCGGCACCTGCGAGGGGCTGGTCCTGGTCGCGCGCGGAGAAGAACTCACGGATTCCAGTGTCTCAGCTCGCCTCGGCGCGCCGGACGACAGGGTGGAGCACAGTGACCCAGACCGCAGCGACCCACCGGCGACACGCCCGACACACCGCCGTGATCCGCGCGGGAATTCGATCCGGCCGCACCGGCACGGGGCTACGCTGCGGGCTGCTCTGCCGCCCCGGGCGGCTCGTCACCAGGTTTCAGCGAGAGGGTATTCCATGCGTTTCGGCGTCACCAGCACTGCTCTCGGCACGGGCTTCGTCGCGGCCGGGGTCCTGTTCGGCGCACCGGCGGCGGGCGCGCTCGCCCCGCAGATCCAGCCCGACCGGATCGGGGTGACGCTCAGCCACGAGGAGACCGTCGCGCTCGGCGCGGGCCCGATTCCGGCGGTCACGGCGATGTTCGTGCCGCCCGATCGGATCGGCGCGGGCCTGCACAGCGACACCGCGCTCTACCGCGACGAGCGGGGCGGCGTGCACGCCACGCTGCGGCAGGTGGTGACCGAGGCCGCCGGGCATCCCGACGGCACCGTCAGCGTGTATCTCAACGCGCCCGGCACGCGCGGCGGCAGGCTGCTCGACATCTACCAGGCGTGGACCGGCTAGGTGTACATGCAGGGGATCTCGGCGGAGAGCGTGTGCAGCTGGCACATGATGCCGTTGTAGATCCCGCCGGAGCCGGTCTCGGGGGCGAAGCCGTCCGCGGCCGGTTCGGCGGACGGGGTCAGCGGCAGGCCGGGGGCGGCCTGGGCGGGCGCGGCGGCGAGGGCGAGTGCGGCGGCGGCCGTACAGATTCCGGCGGCGAGCTTGCTGGTCATCGGTGTCCTCCTCGATGTGTTCCGAACCCCAACGCACACATCGGAATTCGCTTCACTCAGTGCATCGGTTCGACCGGCCGCGGTGCTACAGAGCGCGCGGCGACCGCGCGGGCGACGGCATCGATGACCAACAGCCCGGCGACGATCACCAACCCGGTGGCGAGCACGATCAGCGGCGGCACATACCGCACCGCCTCGAAACCCGGGTGCTCGTCGGTGCCCACGAATTCGGTGGTGCGCCGGGCATTGCCCCAGCTGTAGGCCGCGCCCGCCAGGAAGATCACGGCCAGGGCCAGTTCCGTCAGCGCCGTGGCGATCCAGCGATTCATTCCCGCGATCCTGCCAGGGCGGTGGTCAGTGCGGCGCGCAGCCCGGTGTGGTCGATCGCCCAGGCCCGTACGACGGCACCGTCGGCCAGGCGCAGGCCGATGCCACGGCGGCGCCGGGGCACGCCGCTGAGCTCGCCGAGCGCGCGGGCGTCGGCGGCATCGTCGTCGTCGGCGGGCAGCACGGCCGCGATGTGGGCCACGGCCACGGATTCGGTGCCCTGCCGCAGCGTGTCGGGGGTGAGTTCGACCCGGGCGTGCGCGCGACCGGCGACCACCTGCAGGGCGGTGAAACCACCGAGCGCGACGGCGCAGAAGCCGAGGGCGAAACCGTGCAGCGTGCTGCCGGTGAGCCATTCGACGAGCAGGATGACCGCGCAGAGGGCCGGACCGTAGGCGACCGCGCGCCAGCGACCGCCGGGTTCGGAGAACAGCATCAGAGCATCGTCGCGGCGCAGCGCCGGGGCATCAGCCGACAATGCTCGGGAGCAGCACGAGCGCGATGGTGGCGACCACGAGCAGAACCATCAATCCGATGACCAAGCAATCGCGTCGCAGACTGTGGGGCTGCTGGATCACCACGCGCATCATTGCCTCCGCTCAGTGTGACCATCCTCACCATACACTGTGGCCGGTGAGCGGCCAACGACGTCCGGGGTCTACCCGGTGTTCACCGCTTGTTCAATTGGAAGTACCGCGTGGAGTCGGGGCGGAAACTCAGATACGCCGCGCCCGCGGCGAGCACGCCCTGCACGATCGCCGTCGCCCCGCTGATCATCGCGGCGGCACCGGTGACGGCGGCGATGTTGAACATCGTGGCGATCGCGCCCAGTGCCAGCCAGACGGCGGCCACCGTCAGCAGGGTGCGCGCCCAGGACTTGCCGCGCCCGAGCTGATGGGCGATGACCACCGTGACGGCGCACACGAGCAGCCCGACCACCGCTGTGAGCACGAAGGCGGCCAGGATCAGCACGTCCACGGTCGAGGCGGGCATGTTCGGGTCGGTCTTGTGCATCTCGTCGAGGAACTGCTTGCTCAGGTCACCGCGGCGGCCGTACATGGTGGCCACGCTGGCGCCGGTGTAGATCACGCCGAGGCCGGCCACGCCCCACCACAGCTGCCGTGCGGTGCCGACGTCCTCCGGCATCGGGAGGGATTCTGGTTTGTTCGGTGGAACGATCACGACAGCCAGTGTGCAGCCTCGGTCGCCCAGTAGGTGAGCACGATGTCCGCGCCCGCCCGCCGGATGCCCACCAGCGATTCCAGGATCGCGCCCCTGCGGTCGATCCAGCCGCGTTCGGCGGCGGCGGTGATCATCGCGTACTCGCCGGAGATCTGGTAGGCGGCCACCGGCACGGTCGAGCGGTCGGCGACATCGCGCAGGATGTCGAGGTAGGACATCGCGGGCTTGACCATCACGATGTCGGCGCCCTCGGCCAGGTCGAGGTCGAGTTCGCGCAGCGACTCGCGGCGGTTGGCCGGGTCCTGCTGGTAGGTGCGGCGGTCGCCTTCCAGCGAGGAGCCCACCGCCTCGCGGAACGGGCCGTAGAAGGCGGAGGCGTACTTGGCCGCGTAGGCCAGGATGGCGGTGTCGGTGTGCCCGACGGCGTCGAGGCCGCGCCGGATCGCGCCGACCTGGCCGTCCATCATGCCGCTGGTGCCGAGCAGATCGGCGCCCGCCTCGGCCTGGGCCAGCGCCATCTCGACATAGCGGTGCAGGGTGGCGTCGTTGTCGACCCCGCCGTCGGAGCCGATCACGCCGCAGTGGCCGTGGTCGGTGAATTCGTCGAGGCAGGTGTCGGCCATGACCACGGTCGAGTCGCCCACCTCCTCGGCCAGCGCGCGCAGGCCGCGGTTGAGGATGCCGCGCGGATCGCTGGCCTGGCTGCCGGTGGCGTCCTTGTCCTCGGGCAGCGGGACGCCGAACAGCATCAGCCCGCCCACGCCCGCGGCCACCGCTTCGACGGCCGCCTTGCGCAGCGAGTCCAGCGAGTGCTGGTACACCCCCGGCATCGAGCTGATCTCGCGCGGCTCGTCGATGCCGTCGGCGACGAACATCGGCAGTACGAGGTGGCGCGGCTCGAGCGTGGTCTCGGCGACGAGCCGACGCAGTGCGGGGGTCCTGCGCAACCGCCGTGGGCGGTCGAAAGCGGTCATATTCCGCAGAGTACGCCTGCGTGCCCGGCGTGGTCGCGCCGCCTAGGGCGCCTCGCCGGAGCGCGATAATTCGCCCAGGATCGACTCGAACGCAGCAAACACCGGGGTGGGTCCGGCCGAACCCCAGGTCTGGTTGGTGAGCAGGATTCCGGTCACCGGTCCGTCGTTGCTCCAGGTGGAGCCGAGACCGCCCGCCCAGCCGTAGGAACCGGCGCGCGGGCCGTCCGCCAGGTCGGTGAGCTGGACACCCATGCCGTGGCCCCAGCCCGCGCTGCCGTCGGGATTCGGGCCGCCGCGCGCGAGCTGCTCGGCGGTGAGGTGATTGGTCGTGAGCGTTGTCACGGCCCGTTCGGACAGGACCCGCACGCCGTCGAACACACCGCCGTCGCGCAACATCCGGGCGAACCGGTGATAGTCCGCGACGGTGGACACCAGCCCGTCGCCGCCGCCCTCGAAGGCCGGTGGCGCGCTCCACTGGCCGTCGACCGGATCGTGCACGACGCGCTCGCCGTCGCGTTCGGTGTAGTGCGGGCCGAACCGGTCGAGTCGTTCGGGTGGGACCCAGAAGCCGGTGTCGGTCATCCCGAGCGGGCCCAGCACGCGCTCGGCGAGGAACTCCGAGAGCGAGGTGCCCGCCGCCCGGCCGACGAGGAAGCCCAGGATCTGCGCGCCGACGTGATAGAGCCAGCGCTCCCCCGGCTGGTACTGCAACGGCAGGGTGCCGAGCCGGGCCAGCCACTCGTCGCCCGGCGGGAGTTGCGCGGGCGTCGGCGGGCCCCAGCCCAGACCGAGCTCGCTCCAGGCGGCGTCGAACGGCTTGGGCGAGAAGTCGGTGAAGTCCATGCCCCAGCCGAGCCGGAAGGTGAGCAGATCGTCGACCGTGATCGGGCGCCGTGCCACGACGGTGTCGGTGACCTCGGCGCCCGGGTGGATGAGCACCTGACGGTCGGCGAGTTCGGGGAGCAGGCGGTCGACCGGTTCGGCCGGGTCGAGCAGGCCGTCGTCGATGAGGACGGCGGCGGCCACCGCGGTGAGCGGTTTGGTCATCGAGGAGATACGGAACAGGCTGTCGGTGCGTACCGGCGCGGCACGCGCCTGGTCGAGATGACCGATCGCGCCGGTCGACACCCGGTCGCCGACGGCGACGAGCCAGGCCAGCCCGAGCAGTTCGTCGGCCTCCACATGGGCGCCGAGGCGCCGGGTGATCTCCTCCGTTGTCATCGTGTCTCCTCCCCCGTCGACTGTGCCACCGAATCCTGGTGCCACTAGAGCACAGCCCACCGACAGACTCCCGGCGCAACGCCGCGCGGGGCCGGTGGATACGATCGAATCCGACTGGAGCTCAATGGCTTCCGCGAGCGGATCACGAAACTTGTCGGACCCCCTCGGTACAATCGAAAGCGTGTTCGAGGGTTCCCGGCGATCGGGGACGGGGACCCATTCGCGACGGGAGGACGCCATGAACGCCATTGCCGCAACGTCGAAGTCCGGATTCATCGCACCGTATGTGCCGCTGGAGAAGAAGCGGCTGCCCGCGGGCAGGCCGCGCCGCTGGTACATCGCGCACAACCGCAGGCTCAAGGCCATGCGGTTGACCATCGCGCTGCTCGACAGCGGGGTGTACCTGCCCAACCAGGCCACCAACGACACCATCCGCCGCACCGCCGAACAGATCGAGCTGCGGGCGCCCTCGGACGCCACCTGCCGGCTGGTGCGCACGCTGCTGCGCTACAGCCGGTGATCTCGATACGACGAAGGCCCGCCACGATGGGCGGGCCTTCGGGTCTCGTGCGCCGGCTAGCGGCTGCTGCTACGGCGGCTCTTCTTGCGCGGCGGCGGCAGCAGGCCCTCGGCGCGCAGGCGCGAGGCGTGCTCGGCCAGGGCCTCCACCAGGGGGCCCACCTGGGCGGTCTCGGGCTGCACGTCGACCCGCAGGCCGAACTCGATCGCGGTCTCGGCGGTCTTGGGGCCGATGCAGGCCACGATGGTGCGCGCGTGCGGCTTGCCCGCGATACCCACCAGGTTGCGGACCGTGGAGGACGAGGTGAACAGGACCGCGTCGAAACCGCCGGTCTTGATCATCTCGCGGGTCTCCGCGGGCGGCGGCGAGGCACGCACGGTGCGGTAGGCGGTGACGTCGTCGATCTCCCAGCCGCGCTCGCGCAGGCCCTCGGCGAGGGTCTCGGTGGCGATGTCGGCGCGCGGCAGCAGCACCCGGTTGACCGGGTCGAACACGTCGTCGTAGGGCGGGAAGTCGGCCAGCAGGCCCTCGGAGGACTGCTCGCCGCTGGGCACCAGCTCGGGGTTGATGCCGAAGGAGCGCACCTTCTCCGCGGTGGCCTCACCGACACAGGCGATCTTCACCCCGGAGAACGCGCGAGCGTCCAGACCGAACTCGGCGAACTTCTCCCACACCGCGCGCACCGCGTTGGTGGAGGTGAACACCACCCACTGGTAGCGACCGTCGACCAGGCCCTTCACCGCGCGCTCCATCTGCGCGGGGCTGCGCGGCGGCTCGACCGCGATGGTCGGCACCTCCATCGGGATGGCGCCGTGGGTCACCAGGCGCTCGCTCATCTCGCCGGCCTGGTCCTTGGTGCGCGGCACCAGCACGGTCCAGCCGTAGAGCGCCCGCGACTCCCACCACGACATCTTCGAGCGCTTGTCGACCTCCTTGCCGACCGTCACCACCAGCGGGCCGACCAGCTCGGAGGCGGCGTTGTTGAGGGTGGCGAGGGTGGCCTCGATGGTGCGCTGCTGACGGGTGGTGCCGCGCACGGTCACCGCGACCGGCGTCTGCGGGGCCAGCCCGTGCTCCACCAGCGCGCTCGCGGTCTCGGCCAGGTGGCCGGAGGTGGCGTTGAGCACCAGCGGGCCCGGCGCGGCGGCCAGCGCCGCCCAGTCGACCTCGCCGCGCACATCGGCCTCGGTGTGCCCGGAACCCAGCGCGATCCCGGCGTAGCTGGGCACCGCGGAGCCGTTGGGCAGGCCCGGCAGCACCTCGAACACCATGTGCGAGCGGGTCACGGCATTGACCTCGTTGATCACCGAATCGGTGGTCAGCGGGTCACCGGCGACGACACGGACCACGTCGTGGCCGTTGCGGGCCTCGGCGATCAGCGTCTTGGCCACCTCGGCGGGTTCGCCGAGGGCGGGCCGCACGTCGACCGGACGTTCGCCGTCCTCGTTCGCCTCGACGGCGCCGCCGATCAGCGCCAGCACGCCCTTGTCGACATCGGGATCGGTGAACGCCAGCGTCGCCCGCTCGAGCACTTCACGGGCACGCACGGTCAGCAGGGCCGGGTCGCCGGGGCCGGAGCCGACGAAAAGGATCCGCCCTGGTTGCTTCTTGGTGGCTCGGCTGCTCATCGGTTGTTCTCCATCGGGCTGGAATTGGTGAAGTCTGTGGCCGGGGCCGGCTCGTCCACGCTCAGCAGAGCGCGGGCGCCGAGATCCAGCAGTTCGCGCGCGAGCGTGCGGCCGAGCTCCGCCGCGTCCTGCGGCGCGCCGACGATCGAGGCGCGCAGCACATCGGAGCCGTCGATCGCCGCGGCACAGGCCCGCAGCGAGAGCTCCTCGAAGATGCGTCCGTCCTCGTCGATCGACTCGACCACCTCGGCGATGGCACCGATCGGGGCGGTGCAGCCCGCCTCGAGCTCACCGAGCAACGCGCGCTCGGCGAGCACCGCGGCTCTGGTCGGTTCGTCGTCGAGTTCGGCCAGGATGGCGATCAGGTCCGGGTCGTCGCTGCGGCATTCCACCGCCAGGGCACCCTGCGAGGGGGCGGGCAGCATCTGCACCGGCTCGAGCGATTCGGTGATGGCGTCGGTGCGCCCGATCCGCGACAGGCCGGCGCGGGCGATCACGATGGCGTCGAGTTCGCCCTCGCTCACCTTGCGCAGGCGCGAGTCGATGTTGCCGCGCAGCGGGACGATCTCGAGGCCGAGTCCCAGTGCGCGCAACTGCGCGGCCCGGCGCGGCGCCGAGGTGCCGACCACCGCGCCCGCGGGCAGTTCGCCCAGGACCAGTCCGTCGCGGGCGACCAGCGCGTCGCGCGGGTCCTCACGGGGCGGGATGGCGGCGATGGTGAAGCGCGGGTCCTGCGCGGTGGGCAGATCCTTGTAGGAGTGCACCGCCACGTCGATGGTGCCCGCGGCCAGTTCGTCGCGCAGCGCGGAGGTGAACACGCCGACGCCGATCTTCTGCACGGGATCCGACGACAGGTCGCCGGGGGTCTTGATGACGACCAGCTCGGCGGGCTGGCCCGCCGCGATCAGCGCGTCGCGAACGGTGCCCGCCTGTGTCAGGGCGAGCAAACTGCCGCGCGTGCCGATCCGCCACGGCGCGCGAAGGCTGCCTGCGGTCACGGTGTCCTCTTCCTGCACTGTCGTGGTCATGCCGTTTCCTCCTGCGACTCGGTCATGCGGGCCTGCCCATCGCCGAGGTGCCCTGCGGTGAAGTCGTCGGCCAGCGCGGACTCGGCGGCCGCGACCTCCATCGGCGCGGCAACCGCTTGCACCGCACCGGGTTTGAGTTCGAACAGCTCACGCAGCGCTTCGGCGTAGCTGTCACCGCCCGGGGTGGACGCCAGCTGCTTGACCCGCACCGTCGGCGCGTGCAGCAGCTTGTCGACGACGCGGCGCACGGTGCGCGCCACCTCGTCGCGGGCCGGGTCGGCCAGGTCGGGCAGGCGCGAGTCGAGGCGGAGCAGTTCGGCCTCCACCACGTCGGCGGCGCGCTGGCGCAGCGCGGCCACCGTGGGGGTGACCTCCGCCATGCGTTGCCCGGCAAGGTATTTGGTGAGTTCGTCGGCGACGATGAGGCGCGCGGCGGCGGTGTCGTCGGCCGCGGCGCCCGCGGCCGGATCGCGCTGCAGCGATTCGATGTCGATGACGGCGACGCCGGGCAGTCCGGCCACGGCGTGTTCCACGTCGCGCGGCAGGCCGAGGTCGCAGAAGACCAGGGGCCGCTCGGCGGCGTCGGTACGGGTGCGGCCTGCGAGCGCGCGGTGGGTGTCGGCCAGGGTGACCACGGAGCCCACCGCGCCGGTACAGGTGATCACCACGTCGGCACCGGCCATGGCCTCGGTGAGCCGCGACATCTCGATCGCCTCGGCGTCGACGCCGTGCATGGTGCGCCCGGTCTCGGCCAGCCGCTGCGCGCGCTCGACGGTCCGGTTGACCACCATGATCCGCCCGATCCCGGCCCGCGACAGATGCGCGACCGCCAGGCCGCCCATCGCCCCGGCCCCGAGGACCACCGCGGTCCGGCCACCGAGTTCGCCGACGATGCCGCGCGCCCGGTCCAGCGCCACCGACACCACCGAGGCGCCCGCCCGGTCGATCCCGGTCTCCGAGTGCACCCGCTTGCCGACCCGCAGGCCGTGCTGGGCCAGCTCGTGCAGGGTGCGCCCGACCGCCTGCTGGCCGTCGGCGCTGGCATAGGCGCTGCGGATCTGGCTGAGCACCTGCTGCTCGCCGACCACCATCGAGTCCAGGCCGCTGGCCACCGCGAACAGATGCTCGGCGGCGGCCTCGCTGTAGCGCACGTAGGCGTGCTTGGTGAGATCGCCCAGCGGCAGCCCGGAGTGGCGGGTGAGCAGGTCGCTGACCTCGCCGAGGCCACCGTGGAAGGCATCGACCACCGCGTAGACCTCGACGCGGTTGCAGGTGGAGACGATCATCGCCTCGGAGACGTGGCTGGAGGCCAGCAGCCGGTCGACCAGCTTCGGCCGGTCGGCCTCGCTGATGGCAACCTTCTCGAGCACGGAGACGGGCGCACTCCGGTGCGAAATCCCGACCAGTAGAACGCTCATGGGGTGATCACCGATCCCTTGGTGCTTGGCTCCGTTGCCGAGTGGGGCGTGGTCGCGTGCGACGCGGTGCGTCGCTGCGGCCGGGCGCGCGCCGGTTCGACCGGCGCGGGGTGCGTGAGGGCGGGATGGTTCTGCGACGGCACCCGGCGCGCGACCCGGGCCGACCCGGCGCCTGCGGCCTCGGGCAGCGCGGGCGCGTCGTTGCGCGCGGCGTCGAACGAGAGCATCTGCAGTTCCATCGCCAGGTCGACGCGGCGGACCTCCACGTGGGCGGGCGCGCGCAGTTCGCACGGGGCGAAGCTCAGGATCGAGGGCAGCCCGGCCGCGACGAGGTGATCGCACACGTCCTGGGCGGCTTCGTCGGGGACCGCGACCACCGCGATGGTCGGGGCAAGGGCCGGGATCTGGTCGGTGAGCCGGGCGACATCGCGCACGACGAGGCCGGCGTACGACTGGCCGATCACCGCCGGGTCGTTGTCGAAGATCCCGACCACGGTGAAGCCTCGTACCCCGAAACCGCCGTAACCGACCAGTGCGCGGCCGAGATTGCCCGCACCGATCAGCACCACCCGATGTCCCTGCGACAGACCGAGCACATCCTCGATCCTCGTGCGCAATTTGGCTACGTCATAGCCGACACCCCGCACACCGTTGGGTCCGAGGAAGGAAAGATCTTTACGCAGCTTCGCCGAATTGACACCCGCCGCGACAGCGAGTTCCTCACTCGATACGATGGCTACACCCTCGTCGGCCAACCCGGCGAGAACCCGGAGATAGGTAGCGAGACGAGTCACCGTGGCCTGCGGAATGTCCCGCTGAAGAGCCTTGCCGGAGACGCCACCGGGCGTCTCGTGCTGCTCTGTCACGTCGTCGGCTCCTCGTGCCGGGCCTGATCGCGGTCCGGTTCCTGTCGTTCGTTCACCGGGGTGGGTCGCCGCGCGGTGAGGCGGCGGCCGGTCCATGGGGGGCTGTCACAAACCCGGCCACCGCCGCTGCGTGAAGCGGCGGTGCGGATTGCGTGCCACCACCGTAACCGCTTGTGCAGGCGTTCACAAAGTCGGTGAAATTGGCCTCATTTTCCGCCGCGACCAGCGAAACGGCTCAGGTCTGCCCGCAAACGCGGCTCGTCGACGTCGAAATAGCTGTGTTCACGGCCGTCCAACAGGACCACCGGCAGCCGATCGCCGTACTCCGCGCGCAGTGCGGGGTCGCTGACCGCGGCTTCGTCCACATCGACGGTGTGCACCGGGAGACCGAAATCACCACAGATCGTCTCCAATTGCGCCAGTGCGATGGTGCACATACCGCAACCGGCGCGGGTCAACAGGGTCACGGTGGGTGTGGGATTCGTCATGACCCTTATTTAATCCCCGAGCCCGGCGCGGGTTGTCGGTGAATCCGGTTACTGTGGACATGGTTCGCGCGACTAGCGGAGGGTACTGGTGCCGGAACGTTCGAAGGTGACTAGGGCCGGATTCGTCGCAGGGCGATTCGGGGAGTTCCCTGCACGGTGGCAGCCCAGCCGCCTCGGTCAGGAGCTACAGGAGCAGTTCGCACGGCTGCCACGCAGCCCGTTCGGGCCGAGCGAGGAGGAGCTGCGCGCCAATCTGGCCGGTGAGGCCAGTGCCGACGCCGCGCTCACCCTGCACGACGCCGAACTGGCCGAGCAGGGCGAGGACGCGGGCCCCGAGGTCCCGCGCGACCTCACCGCCGCCGCGTTCTTCGACGTCGACAACACCCTCGTACAGGGTGCCTCGATCGTGCACTTCGCCCGTGGGCTGGCCGCGCGCAAGTATTTCAAGACCTCCGACCTGGTCGACGTCGCCTGGAAGCAGGTGAAGTTCCGGGTCACCGGCAAGGAGAACTCCTCCGACATGGCTTCGGGCCGGGAGAAGGCGCTCAGCTTCATCGCGGGCAGGCCCACCGCCGAGCTCGCCGCGCTGGGCGAGGAGATCTACGACGAGATCATCGCCGACAAGATCTGGCCGGGCACCCGCGCGCTGGCCCAGATGCACCTCGACGCGGGCCAGCAGGTGTGGCTGGTCACCGCGACGCCCGTAGAACTGGCCAATGTGATCGCCAAGCGCCTCGGCCTGACCGGCGCGCTGGGCACCGTCGCCGAGAGTGTCGACGGGAAGTTCACCGGCCGCCTGGTCGGTGACATCCTGCACGGCCTCGGCAAGGCCCACGCCGTGCGCACCCTGGCCATCCGCGAGGGCCTCAACCTCAAGCGCTGCACCGCCTACTCCGACAGCCACAACGACGTCCCGATGCTCTCGCTGGTCGGCACCGCCGTCGCCATCAACCCCGATTCCGACCTGCGCGAGGTCGCCAAGAACCGGGGCTGGGAGATCCGCGACTTCCGCACGGGCCGCAAGGCCGCCAAGATCGGCGTCCCGACCGCCCTCGCACTCGGCGCCGCCGGTGGCGCCGTGGCGGCGGCAGTGGCTCGTCACCGGGATCACTGATTAGTTGGAGCGCTGGCGCGCTCGAGGTCGCGGCCCCTGGAGGGTCGCCGGTCAGGCACCGTTGCTTGCTCCTTCGTCGCGTACGCAACGGCGCCTGACCGGCGACCCGGCCGCGACCGGCCACTGCGTGGCCGCCGCTCCTCGAGGTCGCGGGTGCGGGGCTGGGGATGCCGCTGTCTTCAGCCCAGGACCGGATTCCGACGCTTGGCCAGGAGTTTGTAGAGGGTTTGCTGAATCGTTTCGCGGACCTGGTCGGTGACCTCGAACATCGTCATCGGATCGTCGGCTTCCTCGGGTGCGTACGACGAGGTGTCGATCGGTTCGCCGAACTCGATGTACCACTTCGACGGCAGCGGAATTGCGCCGAGCGGACCCAAATGCGGGAACAGCGGGGTCACCGGGAAATAGGGCAATCCGAGCAAACGGGCCAGCGGCTTGATATCGGCCAGTTTCGGATAAATCTCCTCCGAACCGACGATCGAGACCGGAATGATCGGCACCCCGGTGCGCACCGCCGCGGAAACGAACCCACCACGACCGAATCGCTGCAACTTGTACCGATCGGCGTAATTCTTTCCGACGCCCTTGAAACCCTCCGGGAAAACACCGGCGATGTGTCCGGAGCGCAGCAGCCGCTCGGCGTCGGGGTGGCAGGCCAGGGTGTGCCCGGCCTTGCGGGCCAGCGCGCCCAGCATCGGCAGTTCGAAGATGAGGTCGGCGGCCAGCAGGCGCAGCGCGCGCTGCTCGGGATGCTTGTCGTGCACGGCCAGCTGCAGCATGAGCCCGTCGATCGGCACCGTGCCCGCGTGGTTGGCGACCAGCAGCGCTCCCCCGGTGGCGGGGATGTTCTCGATGCCCGCGGTCTCGACCCGGAACCAGTAGTCCGACAGCGGGCGCAGCGCGGGCAGGATGACCGATTCGAGCAGGTGGCGGTCGTAGCCGAACTCGTCGATCTGGTAGTCGCCGGTGAGGCGGCGGCGCGCGAATTCGGCGGTCTTCTCGATCTGCTCGCCGAGGGCCTCGCGCACGACCTCCGACAGCGTCTTCGGGGGCCGCGGCGGCATCCCCGGCCTGCGTTCACTCAGCGAAGTGACCGGCATCGCCTGCATCGGCTGATCCGGCCAGCGCCGGGCCGCAGGGCGTTGCCTGGTCTCGACATTCACGTCGAGACGGATGACTTTCGCTCCCTCGTTCATGTATGCGCTCCTGAACCGGCCCCGATGAGGCCGAGCAGTTTGTGTTCCGCGGCGTCGATCCATGCCGGATCGAAGACGGGCCGCAACGCTGCGCCCGCGATGAAGTCGTCGAATGCCTGGACCGTGGTCCAGCGGGGCGTGAAACCGAGTTCGGTTCGCATGCGGGTGGTGTCGAGCCCGCAACCGAAGTGGAAGTAGTCGGGTTGTTCACCGCTGAAGCCGCGCATGATCGGGCCCATCAGCGTGCGCCCGACCGTGCGGAAGGCGAACAGTGGCACCGGGACGGTGATCCGCCCGGCCCGCCGGATCGCCTGTGACATGGCCAGCGCGCCGTCACCGGCGACATTGACCGTGCCACCGCCTGCCCGCTGCGCCGCGTGCACCAGCACCGCGACCGCGTCTTCCTCGTGCAGCAATTGCAGCCTGGCCTCGCGGCCCAGCACGGTCGGCGTGATCGGCGACCGCAGGTATTGCACGCCGTGATCGGCCAGCCGGGGCCCGACGATCGGCGCGAAGCGCAGGATGGCGGCGGAGATGTCGGGCCTGCGCCGCGCCATCGCGCGCACCAGGGCCTCGATATCGATCATGTCGCGGGCGAACCATCCCGCGGGCGGGGTGCGCGCGCCCATCTCCTCGGTGAACTTGGCCGGGTCCTTGGCGCTGCACCCGTAGACCGCCGAGGACGACCGGACCACGACACGCCGCACCGACGGCGCCTTCTGGCACACGGCGAGCAATTGCATCGCCCCGAGGACGTTGAGGTCCTTCATCACCGCGCGCCCACCGCCTGCGGGCGGGCGGGTGAGGACCGAGGCGTGCACGACGGTGTCGACGTCGTTACCCTCGACGACTTTGCGGATCAGCGGATTGCGGATGTCGGCGCGCACGAATTCGGCGCTGCCCATCCGCCTGCGCAACTCACGGCTGGGGGTCATGGTGTCGACGGCGATCACCCGCTCGACGCCGGGTGTGGCAGCGAGCCTGGCCGCGACATTGCCACCGAAGAAACGACTGGCTCCGGTGACCAGGACGACTTTCGGATCTGACCCCACGCAAAGCCCCCTGCTTCTCATGTTTTCCCGCGTACCAGAGTAGCCGCATTCGCGCCACCCGCCGCCACGATCAACAAGCTTTTAACGATGACGATGGTCACCGCACAGTGAGATTTACAAACCCGACCATTTCACAGCGAGAGCCCGCCACCTCGAGGGTGACGGGCTCGTCGCAGGCATGCGGGCTTACTTGCCGAGTTTGCGCCGCTGCACACGCGTGCGGCGAAGCAGCTTGCGGTGCTTCTTCTTCGACATACGCTTGCGGCGCTTCTTGATCACAGAACCCATAGGGTTTCCTCGCGTTCTCTCTACTCGGCATACACACGCGGTGTCGCGTGCGTCTTCAGGTGTCCGCGCCGCCGGGGTGCACCGGACACCACGAAGCGGTGCCACCGGCAGGCGGACACGAACCGAGTGCCCATGCTACAGCTCGGTCTGCGGGCTGGCGCCCGCGGGTTCTCGACCTGTTCCCTCGATCTTCCCTCCCTGCGGGTACTCCTTCGTCGCACCCTCCGGTCAGTCCAGATCGAGGCGTTCGAGAACCTATCCGGCGTCGAAGTAGGACGTCTCCAGGTAGTCGTGCACCGCCTTGGCGTGCACCCGGAAGGACCGGCCGACGCGCACCGCGGGCAGTTCACCCGAGTGCACGAGCCGATACACCGTCATCTTCGAGACCCGCATGAGATCGGCGACTTCGGCGACGGTGAGAAACTGCGTGCCACCGCCGATCACCGGTTGTCCCTGCGGAGCTCCGGCCCGGGGAGCGGGCGAACCCGATCCGCCACCCGACGCCGGTGAATTATTCGCTGACATTCTGTTCGCAGCCATCATGGCATCACTGACCTCCGGCACGTCCGCGCCGCCGGCTTCCCCACCGGCGGAACAGACACGCACGTGCTTCTACGAGCTTAGCGGGACCAGTGGGATTACTGCGACGGGTGTGAGAAATCGGTTTTCATCCCGGGTACCCGGCGGTCATTCGTTCGACGTGCCGTGTTCGGCGGATCGTTGCCTGGCGGCGTGCAATGCCTCGCTGAAGGTCGAACGCAGCGCGCCGCGCTCGAGTTCGCGCAGGGCCGCGGCGGTGGTGCCGCCGGGCGAGGTGACCGCGACCCGCAGGTCCACCGCGCTCTGGCCGGTCTCGTCGAGCAGCGCCGCCGAGCCGATCATCGTCTGGACGACCAGCTCGCTCGCGACATCGCGGGTCAGCCCGAGGCTCACCCCGGCGTCGATCATGGCCTCCACGACCAGGAAGAAATACGCGGGCCCGGAGCCGGAGACCGCGGTGACCGCGTCCATCTGCGATTCGGGCACCGTGACCACCTTGCCGACGGCCTCGAGCATCTCGCCGACCTGCTCGAGCTGCTCGGGCTTGGCGTAGCGGCCGGGCGAGAGCACGCTCATCCCCTGCCCCACCAGCATCGGCGTGTTGGACATCACCCGCACCACGGGGTAGCCGGCGGGCAGCTTGGCCTCCAGGTGCGCGGTGGTGACACCGGCGGCCAGCGAGACCAGCACCTGCTCGGCACCGGTGTCCAGATCGGCCTTGGACAGGTCGGTGAGTACCGAGTCGACCACGCCCGGCTTGACCGCGACCACGACGATGTCGGCGCCGACGACCGCGTCGGCGACCGAGGTGCTCACCCGGATCTTGAACCGCTCGGCGAGCTGGGCACCGCGCGCGGCCGAGGGCTCGACGACCACCAGATCCTTGGTCGCCCGGCCGGATTCCAGCAATCCGGCGATCAACGCCTCACCGATCCGACCGCCACCGACCACCGCAATTCTCGTCATGCGGTCCAGATTAGTGGTCCGGGGTGGGTCAGCGCGCCGCCGGGATGAGCGCCAGCTGGCGGCTCTGCGCGACGACCGCGCCGGTCGAGTCGATGACCAGCTGGTCCTCGTCGAACATGCGCTCACCGACCTCACGGGCGGTCGCGATGACGCGCAGCCAGCCCGGTGCGGGGATGCGGCGCAGGTAGGTGGTCATCTGCACGGTCGGCGACCAGCCGAAGTGGCCCAGGTTCATCGGCACCGGCGGGCTCATGTCGGCGGCCATCATGGCGAAGGCGGCGCGCACCCGCGGGTCGGACTCGTCGCCGTCGAAGGGGCGCATCCACAGCCGCAGCCGCGGCGCGCCGGTCTCCCCGCGCAGGAACTCCGCCTGACTCGGGTCGATGAGCACCTGCGCGCCCTCGCTGACGTGCACGATCTTGCCCATCGGCGAATCCGGGGTGTAGCGGTGGGCCGCCTCGCTCGGTTCGGCGGGCATGTCGGAGTCGGGGCCGCTCCAGCGGGTGGCCTCGGCGTCGAGGTGGCCGAAGGTGAACGCGGTGCGCACCAAGGTGCGGCCGTTCTGGATCAGCTCGGCGTCGGCCAGGCAGATCTGGCGGCCCTTCTTGCGGATGTGCACCGCGTACTCGACCTCGCCCGGGTCCGGGGCGCCGAGGAAATCGGAGCTGGCCGCGATCGGCGCCATCTGCGCGAAGGACTCGTCGGCCTCGGTGAGCCACCGGGTGGCCGCCGCGGCGCTGGCGGCGACCATGGTGCCGCCGTGCACCTTGGGGCCGATGGTCCAGGTGGGCGCGATGACGCCGGCGTAGCGGCCGGTCTCGGCATCGGTCGTGGGGAGCTCGGTCAGGTCGACGACCTGACTGAACGGCGCGTCGGTCGCGAGTTCTCGCGTCATCGTCACTCCTGGTCGAGGTTCAATTCGTACAGCGTACAAGCAGGGGTGCGCGCGTGGTATTCCCGCCCGGGCGAACCGGTCACGGAAGGTCGGCGTGGTGGGGGTCCGGGGTCGCGCCGGTCAGGTGCAGGCGGGCGAACTCGAGGGTGCGCGCGAGCAGCGCCGAACGCTGGGCGGTGGTGCGCGCGGTCTGGGTGTTGATCTCGGCCACCGCGTGCCCGGTGAAACCGGTGTGCACCAGATGCTCGCAGAGCTGCGCGCACGGCTGGGTGCCCTCGCCGGGCACCAGGTGCTCGTCGTTGGCGGCGCCGCGCCCGTCGGCCAGGTGCAGGTGCACCAGGCCCGAGCCCATCCGCGCGGCCAGCTCGAGCGCGTCGGCGCCCGCGGTCGCGGTGTGCGAGAGGTCGAGGGTGTAGTGGTCGAAGCCGATGTCGGTGGGGTCGTAGGACGGGCTGAACGCGCTCACCGCCGGACCCGGACCGGCACGGCGTTCGAGCCTGCGCACCGAGCCCTCGCGGAACAGCGTGTCGGCGCGCATCGGGAACATGTTCTCCACCGCCACCTTCACCGGGTGGTGCGCTTCCAGTTCACCCACCTGCTCGGCGAAGCCCCTGGCGTAGCGGCGCTGCCAGCGGAACGGCGGATGCACCACCACGGTGTCGGCGCCCAGCGCCTCCGCGGTGCGCACGCTGCGCTCCAGCTTGGCGACCGGATCGGCACCCCAGACCCGTTGGGAGATCAGCAGACACGGCGCGTGCACCGCCAGCACAGGCACCCCGTAGCGCTTGGCGTAGGACTGCACGGTCGCGATGTCCTGGCTCGCCGGTTCGGCCCAGACCATCAATTCCACACCGTCGTAACCCAATTCGGCGGCATAACGGAACGCCGCCTGGGTGTTCTCCGGATACACCGACGCCGTCGAGAGGCCGATCCCGATCTCAGCCCGCGCGTTCCCCACAGCCCACTCCCTGCATTCAGCTGGTACTGAGGAGAAAGGCTAGCGGTCCCAGCGTCACGAAGACGCCTACGACGACGGCGATCACAGTGCTGAAGATGTCGTCGGTGCGGCGCAGCACCCGCACCAGCGCGACCAGACCCAGGATCACGACCATCGCGAGGGCCAGCGCCACCCACGGCAGCGTCTCCCACATCGTCTCGAAACCCTTGAACAGCAACATTCCGGCGACCGCGGCACCCGCGCTCTGCGCGCCCAGGATCATCCACTGGCGGCGGTGCGCGTCCTCGCCCGACGCGCGCTCGGACCGCGCGGCCCGGCTGCCCGCCCGCCCGGTCGAGGCACTGCTCGCCCGCGCGGTCACCTTGCTCGCGCGCGACCTGGCCTGCTGGGCGCGCGACTTGGCGCGACCGGCGATCTTCGACGCGACGGCCTTGGTCGCGGCGCGCTTACCGCCGCGACGGGGCGCCGGCTCGTCGTCCTCGTCGTCGTAGTAGTCGTCTTCGTCGTACTCGCCGTCGGCATAGTCGGAGTAGTCGTTGTCGGCGTAATCGCGCTCGGCGTAATCGCTTTCGGCGTAGTCGTCGGTGTCCGGGTCGGCGCCGCCCAGGGCGTAGACCTCGGTGTGCGCGTCGGCGTCGGGGCCGTGTTCGGCGCGCTGACGCAGCAGGTCACCGGCCACCGACTGACCCGCGATCAGCGGCTGCTCCTGGCTGACCGGCGACCACGCGGCCGTCGGGAAGCCACCGCTCTCGGGCGCGTCGGCGGGCTGCTGCGAGCGATGCCTGCGCGCCGACCACGAGGGCAGCTTCGACTTCTCCGTCGACGGCGCGGGACGCCTGCGGTCGAGAGAGGGGCGCTGGTCGAGATCGGGACGCGGGGCGTCCGAGGCGGGCGCGCGATTGGCCTCGGCACCCGGCCGCGCCGCGAAATCGGGACGCGACGGGTCCGACGCGGGCGCGCGATTCAACGCCTGGGTGGCATCCGGGCGCGACGGGTCCGACGCGGGCGCGCGGTTGAGCGCCTGCGCGTCCGGGCGCGGGGCGAAGTCGGGGCGGGACGCGTCGGCGGAGCGGTTGAGCGCCTGGGTGACGTCGGGGCGCGGCGCGAAATCCGGGCGCGACGGGTCCGAGGCGGGCGCGCGGTTGAGCGCCTGCGCGTCCGGACGCGGGGCGAAGTCGGGCAGACCGGCGAAACCGGGGCCCGGTGTGCCGAACGGCTGCGCCGGAGCGTCGGCGCCGGGGGCGTAGGGGGCCTCGAAGCCGGTCGGGCCGTAGGAGGGCGTCTGCGGTGCCCACGCGGGCGAGGGCGGGGTCGTCGGCGCGGGGGCGGGCGCGGGTGGCGCAGCGGCCTCCTCGGCGGCCTCGGCGGCCCGTCGGCGCGCGGCCCTGCCGCCGGTGGCCGGTGGCGGCTGCGGCGGTTCGGGGAAGGCGGGCGGGGCCTCGGCCTCCGGTTCGGGCCTGCGGCGGCGTCCACCGCCGACCGCGGGGATCGCGCCGGAGCCGAACATCTCGGCGATATCGGGGTCGACCTGCGCCCCGCTCGACGGCGCGCCGAGCCGGAACCCACGCCCGTTCGCCGGGGCACCGAGATCGCGGGCCTCGGCGCGGAACGGGCCGAACGGATCGGCGGCCGGGCGGGGACCCGCCAGCCCGAGCGGATCACTGGGATCGACGCGCGAGATCGGGCCCGACATCGGGGAGAACGCGGGCTCGGCGGGGCCCGGCGGTGGATAGGGGGCGGGCTGATAGCTCGCGGGCGGGGCGGGTTCTGGCGCGTAGGCCGCCGGCTCCGGAGCGGGCGGTTCCGGCTCCGCGGGCGCCGCGTGCGAGCTGGGACCGGAGCGGACGGTGGCGTTCTCGCCGGTCAGGTCGGTGACCGAGAGGCCACGGCCGCTGCGCCTGCGCCGTCCGCCGCCCCCGCTGGACGGGGCCGACGCGCCCTGCGCGGCATTGCGCGCGAGTAGCTCGGCGACCGATAGCTGTTTGGAATCGTCGTTGCTCATGCGGGCTCCGCTCTCGTCACCGACGCCAGGGGCGGCACGAGGGCCGGGCCTCCGTTCGGCTCGGCGTCGAGCTTGCGCAGGATGAGCCCCTCACGCAGCGCCCAAGGGCAGATCTCGATGCTGTCGAGCGACAACGCCCGCATACTCGCCTCCGCGACCAGTGCGCCGGCCACCAACTGCTGGGACCGGTCCGAACTCACACCCTCCAGTTCCGCGCGGTCCGAGGCGGTCATCCGGGAGATGAACGCGATCAGCTGGCGCAGTCCGGAGCTGGTCAGTGTACGGCGCACCCGCGGACCGGCTGCCGAGGGTGCGGCACCGGTCAGCCGGGCCAGCGAACGGAAGGTCTTCGAGGTGCCCACCGCGAGGTCCGGTTTGCCCGCCGCGGCGATGGCCTTGGTCGGCACCACCAGTTCGGCGTCGAGCCAGTCGCGCAGCACCGCGATCTTGCGCTTGCCCGGCGGATCGTCACGCAGCCACTCCCGGGTGAGCCTGCCCGCGCCCAGCTGCAGCGACAGCGCCACATCGGGTTCCTCGTCGCCACCGTTGGACATCTCCAGCGAGCCGCCGCCGATATCGAGATTGATGATGCGCCCCGCGCTCCAGCCGAACCAGCGGCGCACGGCCAGGAAGGTCAACCGGGCCTCGTCCTCGCCGGAGAGCACCTCCAGATCCACCCCGGTGCTCGCGCGGACCCGCGCCAGGACCTCGTCGGAATTGGTGGCCTCGCGCAGCGCGGAGGTGGCGAAGGGCATCAGCTCGACACAGCGCGAGGTGCGCGCCAGATCGGCGAACTCGGTGATGGTGGCGATCAGCCTGGCCTCGCCCTCGGTGGTGATACGGCCCTCGCCGTCCATGTTCTCCGAGAGCCGCAACGCCGACTTCGACGAGCTCATGGGCATCGGGTGTCCACCACGATGCGCGTCCACCACGAGCAGGTGAACGGTATTGCTTCCGACATCGAGAACACCAAGCCGCACACGAATACGGTACTTGGTGATCCGGTACTACAGGCCAGGCGACTGAACTGTTAGCGTCACCGGTTGTGACCGATGGCGCAGCCGGCAACCGCGGGACCGGGCTCCGACCTGGGCGGAAGATGGATCCGAGCCCGGAGGTCGAACTCGACTTCCCCCGCGAATGGATCGAGTTCACCGACCCAGCAAACGACGAGCACCAGATCGTCGCCGACCTGACCTGGCTGCTGTCGCGCTGGTCCTGCGTGTTCGGCACACCGGCCTGTCAGGGCATCATCGCCGATCGTCCCGACGACGGCTGCTGCTCACACGGCGCCTTCCTGTCCGACAAGGACGACCGCAAGCGCCTGGCAGGCGCTGTGAAGATGCTCACACCCGACGACTGGCAGCTGATGGGCGAGGCCACCGAGAAGGGCAAAGTCGTCAAGAAGGGTTACCTCGAACTCGACGAACTCGAGGACGAACCGGCCCTGCGCACCCGCCGCTACGACGGCGCCTGCATCTTCCTCAACCGCCCCGGCTTCGCCGCCGGCGCGGGCTGCGCGCTGCACATCATGGCCGTACGCAAGGGCATCGAACCGCTCGAGGTGAAGCCGGACGTGTGCTGGCAGCTGCCCATCCGCCGCACCCAGGACTGGGTCGAACGCCCCGACGGCGAACAGATCCTGCGCACCGTGGTCACCGAATACGACCGCCGCGGCTGGGGACCCGGCGGCCTCGACCTGGACTGGTACTGCACCGGCTCCCCCGACGCGCACGTCGGCACCCGCCCGGTCTGGCAGTCCTACGGCCCCGAACTGCGCGAACTGCTCGGCGCGCCCGCCTACGACGAACTGGCCCGGCTGTGCCGCCGCCGCGAGGGATTGGGCCTGATCGCGGTGCATCCGGCCACCGTCGAAGCCGAACGGTCCGGCGGGCTTTCCGATCAGCGTGCGTGAAATCCCGGAGCTCCTGCGGTTCATTCGACGGTAGTGCGGACGTCACCGAATTAGGGTTGGATAACTCGTCATGTCCACAAAAGCACTCACCCTGGCGACCCTGCTCGTCGGCGCCGGCCTGTCCATGACCGGGATCGCCGCGGCCGAACCGAACGGCGACCCGGCCGCCTACGCCGACTTCACCAGCAGCTTCGTCAACTACCTCGACCCGGCGGCCGTCAACGCGGCAGCCGACGGCAAGTACATCATCGTGAGCACGCAGGGCACCTCGACCACCATCGCGTGCCGCGGCAACGGCGCCGACGTGCCGATCTACGACTGCATGCAGGAAGACGCCTTCGGCTGGCTGCCGCTGCGCAAGATCGACACCCCGATCGGCGAAGCCTGGAGCGCGCTCTAGTTTTGGCGGCTGGCGCCGCGGGGTTGGTTCCGTTCTACGAAAGAACCCGGTCTCACCGTGTGGGTGAGGCCGGGTTCCTTGGTTTTCGTGGTTCTACGCTTCGAGTTTGTAGCCGAGTCCTCGGACGGTGACCAGGTGTTCCGGCTTGGCGGGGTCGGCTTCGATCTTCGAGCGCAGGCGCTTGACGTGCACGTCGAGGGTCTTGGTGTCGCCTACGTAGTCGGCGCCCCAGACGCGGTCGATGAGCTGGCCGCGGGTGAGCACGCGGCCGGAGTTGCGCAGCAGGTATTCGAGCAGGTCGAACTCCTTGAGGGGCAGGGTGACCTGGCCGCCGTTGACGTGCACGGTGTGCCGGTCCACATCCATCCGTACCGGGCCGGCCTCGAGCACGCCGTTCTCGCTGCTGGAATCGAGTTCGTCGCCCGCGCCGCGGCGCAGCACCGCGCGGATGCGGGCGATCAGCTCGCGCGCGGAGTACGGCTTGGTGACGTAGTCGTCGGCGCCCAGTTCCAGGCCGACCACCTTGTCGATCTCGCTGTCGCGCGCGGTCACCATGATCACCGGCACGCCGCTGCGGGTGCGCAGCTGCTTGCACACGTCGGTGCCGCTCATGCCGGGCAGCATCAGGTCCAGCAGCACGATGTCGGCGCCGGAACGGTCGAACTCGGCCAGCGCGGACGGGCCGTCGCCGACGACGGTGACGTCGAAGCCTTCCTTGCGCAGCAGGAATGCCAGCGGATCGGCCAGCGACTCCTCGTCCTCGACGATCAACACACTCGTCATCTGCGTGCCTCCACACCGTTCGTTCGGCCAGCTGGGGTGCGCTGGGCGATGGTTTCTCTCGTGCCGAGCTCCGGCACCGACGCCGCGTCTTCGTCGCCCTCTGTCTCCAGATGGGCGGGAATGCGCAGGGTGAACGTCGAGCCGGTGCCCAGCTTGCTCCACAGGGTGATCTCACCGTTGTGGTTGGCGGCCACGTGTTTGACGATGGCCAGGCCGAGTCCGGTCCCCCCGGTCGAGCGGGAGCGGGCCTTGTCGGAGCGGAAGAACCGCTCGAACACCCGCTCCTGGTCTTCCTTGGCGATGCCGATCCCGCGGTCGGTCACCGCCATCGCGACGTGATCGCCGCGCAGCGACCGGCTCACCGACACGTGCGAACCCTGCGGCGAGTACGCGATGGCGTTCTCCACCAGGTTCGACAGCGCGGTGACCAGCAGCGTCTCGTCGCCGAGCACCTCGAGCCCGCTGGGCCGGTCGGTGCTGACGGTGATGCCCGCGGCCTCGGCGGCGGTGCGCGAGCGGTCGACCGCCTGCTGCACCACCGTGTCGACGTCGACCACGGCCAGATCGGGCAGCTTCTCGGCGCCCTGCAACCGCGAGAGCGCGATCAGCTCGGTGACCATCTTGCCCAGGCGCCGCGACTCGGCCAGCACGCGCGAGCCGAAGTGCCGCACGGCCTCGGGGTCGTCGGCCGATTCCAGCATGGCCTCGGCCAGCAGGCTCATCGCGCCGACCGGGGTCTTGAGTTCGTGGCTGACATTGGCGACGAAATCGCGCCGGGTCGCCTCCATGCGCGCCTGCTCGGAATCGTCGTCGGCGAACAGCACGACGAAGCTGGTCTCCTCGCGCGACAGTTTGCGGGCGAGGCCGCGCACGGCGATCCGGCCGCGGCCGGGCGAGGGGTTCTTGGCGGTGAGGTCGTATTCGGCGGCGTCGCCGGTGGCGAGCACCTTCTCCACCGCCGCCCAGGCACGTTCGTCGAGCAGCCGGTTGCGGACCAGGCCCAGTTCCTCGGCGCGCGGATTCACCAGCACCACATCGCGGTACTCGTCGACCACGGCGATGCCGCTCTCCGAGGCCAGCACGATCAGGTCGAGCACCTGCGACATCGTCAGCCCGGTGTCCTCCTGATTGCGCGCGGCGTGGCGGGCATTGACGTACGGGATCAGCAGGCCACCGACTGCCAGTCCCACGACAGCCGCGAGGACTGCCAACAGCACCGCCTGCGGAACACTCACATGATTGATCGTACGAGTGCGCACCCCGGCCCCGACGCCGGGTCACAGAAGTTTCGCGCAGGTCACAGGCCCTTGGCACACCGTTCGCCTGCCGTTCACCCGACCGTCGACCGGCGTGTCAGCCCGGCGTGTCACCGGCGCGGACGTGGGATCATGCAGTGGACACCCGGGTGAATTTCGGCGGGAAAGGATCGCGATGAGCAAGATTCTGAATTCTCTGTCCGACGACGAGTACGTACTGGTCCGCAAGACCAAGAAATCCCAGATGGCGAAGCTCGACGAGGGCCACCTGATCGACCTGCACTCCCGCATCCGGCGGGCCCGCAACAAATACGTCAAGCTCTACCGCCGCGAGGGCGCCGCCAAGGTCGAGGCCAAGGGCGCCCGCGGCTCCGGCAAGTCGGCCAACAAGCGCAACGCCGCCCGCGCCGAGGTCTTCGAGGACGCCCTCAGCCGCGTCAGCCGCCGCCTGGCCAAGGTCGCCGCGCACAGCGCCGAACAGCTGAAAGAACAACGCCTCGCCCGCGCCCGCACAGACGCCCCGTCCTTCAGCGACGTCGACTCCGTAAACGGAAAAGTGGATTCCGCGGGCCGCACCCGCGTCGACGAAACCCGGCAATCCCCAGGCCGCAAGAAGTACGAGGCCGCCACGATCGCCGCCGGAGCCCGCCGCCAGGCGGCGAAGGACAACAAGTAGAACCGTCGGAGTCGGCGGTTCGACCGGATCGCCACCGCGAAACAACGGGCTGACAAGAGATTTCAGGAGGCCAGCCCCAATCCGAGGGCGACGGCGACCGGGGCGAGATACAGGACGGGGAAGGCGACCGTCTTGTACGAGTGGGCGCGCAGGACGGTGATCACCGCGCCGGTGAAGTACAGGATCAGCCCGATCGCGGCGGCGATGCCGATCGCGGGGACGGCGAGGCAGAGCAGGAGGCCGATCGAACCGGCGGCCTTGGCGATACCCAGTGGCGTCCACCAGGACTGGGGGACGCCGTAGGCGACGAGGGGGTCGACGACGAAGGGGGCTCGGCGCAGGAGGGAGACGGCGGAGAAGCCGACCCAGAGGGCGGCGGCGATGGTGACGATGACGTAGGCGGTGTGCATGGCGGGGCTCCTTCGGTGGCCGCGGTGATCGCGGCGGCTACCGAGGTGACGACGTAATCGCCGGTTCTGTGACATCCACACAGCACGGCGCCCCGGTCCACAGGGGTGAACCGGGGCGCTGTGGAGAGCTGGGGACTACTTGCCGCCCTGGTTGGCGACCGCGGCGGCGCCTGCGGCGGCGGCCTCGGGGTCCAGGTATTCGGCGGGCTTCACGGGGCGCAGGTTCTCGTCGAGTTCGTAGCGCAGCGGGATGCCGGTGGGGATGTTGAGGCCGGAGATGTCCTCGTCGGAGATGTTGTCGAGGTGCTTGACCAGCGCGCGCAGCGAGTTGCCGTGGGCGGCGACCAGGACGGTCTTACCGGTGCGCAGTTCCTGGGAGATGGTGTTCTCCCAGTACGGGATCATCCGGGCGACGACGTCCTGCAGGCACTCGGTCTTGGGGATCTCGATGCCGGCGTAGCGCGGGTCGCCTTCCTGGCTGTACTCGTTGTCGTCGGCGATCGGCGGCGGCGGGGTGTCGTAGCTGCGGCGCCACAGCATGAACTGGTCGTGGCCGTACTGCTCGCGGACCTGCTCCTTGTTCTTGCCCTGCAGGTCGCCGTAGTGGCGCTCGTTGAGGCGCCAGTCGCGGATGACCGGGATCCAGTGCCGGTCGGCGGCGTCGAGCGCGTTGTTGGCGGTGCTGATCGCGCGACGCAGCAGCGAGGTGTAGACGATGTCGGGCAGGATGCCGTGCTCGGCGAGCAGCTCACCGGCCCGCTTGCCCTCGGCGATGCCCTTGTCGGTCAGGTGCACATCCACCCAGCCGGTGAACAAGTTGAGGGCATTCCATTCGCTCTCGCCGTGGCGCAGCAGCACGAGGGTGTAGGTCATGGGGTCATTCTGGCATTGCGCCGAAGGTCAGGCCCACTCCACCTCGTCGAACCCGAGGCTCATCTCGTGTGGTCCGCCCGGGACCAGAGCGTCGACCTGTAATCGGGACGCGTCCGCGTCGACCTCGCGCACCACGGCGCACACACCTCGCAGCGGTCCATCCGGAATATGGACGACATCCCCCGGCACGTAGTCGGCAGCCACCTGTCCGAGGCTACGCGCGCGGGCACCCCGACCACGGCGAACTCGCCGCACGCGGACCGAAGAGTCCGGCCCCGGCGGTTTACGCCTCGACCGCCAGTACGCCCGCCCCGACAAGGGTCGCGCCGTCCCCGATCGGCGAGGGCTCGACGGTCAGTTCCCGCACGAAGCCCAGTCCCGCGTGCCGGGCGACGGCGGCGCGCAGTGGCCCCCACAGCGGTTCGCCCGACTGCGCGAAGCCGCCGCCGATCACCACCCGATCGGTGTCGAGCAGCGCGGCGGCCGAGCAGATCGCCTGGCCCAGCGCGGTTCCCGCCCTTTCCAGCGCGGCGCGGGCGATCGGATCGCCGGCCGCGGCGGCGGTCGCCAGTTCGACGCCGGTCTCCCCCGTCCACCCCCGCGAACGCGCCCAGCGCACCGACGACATCCCGCTGGCCACCGCTTCCACACACCCGAATCCACCACAGGCACAAGGCGTGTCGTCACCGGGGACGACGATGTGGCCGATGTGCCCGGCATTTCCGGTGCGCCCCACCAGCACTCGCCCGTCGGCGACGATCCCGCCGCCCACACCAGAGGACACCGTCAGCGCCAGCCCGTTGCGTACTCCGCGCAGCCCGCCCACGCGGTGCTCGGCCAGCGCCAGGCAGGCACCGTCGATCGCCAAGCGCACCACCGCATCCGGGAACAGCGCGCGCACCCGTTCGACGATCGGGAAGCCGTCGCGCCACGGCAGCAGGTTCAGCGGGCCGATCACCCCGCCGGGCACGTCCACCGGACCGGCCGCACCGATGCCGATCGCGGTGACGCGCATGTCGTGTGCCACAACGCCCAGTAGCTCCCGGCAGGCGTCCCACGGGTCGACCACGGCGGCGGCCACACGGCGCACACGACGCAGTGAATAGTCCGAGTTCACCACTGCCGCAGCGAATTTCGTCGCCCCGATATCGAGCGCCAGCGCCGTCATCACAACTCCCGTCCTCGCCGGTCCCGGCACCACTGCCGCCCGGACGCGCTCGCCCGGCGGCTTCGGTGATGTGAAGTCTCACAGGATGTGGCACCCGACACTTTGACTACTGGTCGGTACGCGCGGGGCCGTTTCGTTGGATACTTCCACACGGGTCGGGTCGTGACAGTTGGGCAGCACTACATTGATGAAGGATAGCTGTGTCGAAATTCGTTGTACTGGTGTTGAGCCTGTTGACGGCGGGCGTGCTCGCCGCACCGGCCGGCGCGAACCCGTTGTATCCGACCCCGGATCCGGATCCGTTCTTCAGCGCACCGAGTGACATCGGCACATTGGCTCCAGGTGACGTCGTGCGCACCCGCCGCGTCGACACCTGGATGTACCCGGGCACCGAGGGCTGGCAGGTGGCGTTCCGCTCCACCAACTCCGCGGGCAACGCCATCATGGGCGTGACCACCGTCCTGATGCCGGTGGGGGTGAAGAACCCGCCGCTGGTCTCCTACCAGGCGCTGATCAACTCGATCGGCACCCGCTGCAACCCCTCGCAGTCGCTGTTCAACGGCGAGTTGCAGGACGCGCCCGGCGCCATGCTGCCGTTGCAGCGCGGCTGGGCCATCTCGGTGCCCGACTACCTCGGTCCCACCGTCGCCTACGGCGCGGCCAAGCTCAGCGGCATGGTCACCCTCGACAGCGTGCGGGCCGTGCAGAAGGTCGCCGAGCTGGGCGTGAGCGACTCGCCGGTGGCGATCGCGGGCTACTCCGGTGGCGGCATGGCCACCGCGTGGGCGGGTGCGTTGCAGCCGACCTACGCCCCCGAGCTGAAGCTGGCCGCCGTGGTCGCGGGCGGTATCCCGGCCGATCTCGAATTGATGGCCGACGCACTGGGTTTCGCGCCGCACCCCGGCTTCGGCCTGGCCTTCGCCGCGGCGATGGGCATCGAGCGGGAATACCCCCAGCAGGTGCCGGTCTCGGACTCGCTCAACGAGAACGGGCTGTGGTTCCGCGAGTTCACCAAGGACGCGTGCCGCCGATTCCTGTTGTTCCACGGCATCTTCCGCAATGCCGAGCAGATGGCGGCCTCGAAGGACCTGATGAGCAGCGAGGTGGCGCGCGGCGTGCTGCGCGAGAACAGCCTCGTGCACTTCACCGGGGCGCCGACCGCGCCGACCTACATCTGGCAGGGCAAATACGACACCCTGACCCCGTACGGTCCGGTGGCCGAATCGGTGGCGCACTTCTGCGCTCAGGGCGCGCCGGTGCAGCTGGCCACGATCGAGATCTCCGAGCACATGACCGCCGCGGCGGCCGGGTTCGTGGATGCGTGGAACTACGTGGAGTCGCGGTTCCGCGACGAGCCGGTGCCGACCAACTGCTGAGGTAGAACCGCGGTTCTCGGCCGCCTTGATCTGGACTGACCGGAGGGTGCGACGAAGGAGTGCCCGCAGGGAGGGAAGATCAAGGGAACAGGCCGAGAACCCGCGGCGCCAGCCGCAAATGTTACAGGTCTTTGTCGTCGATGAGGTGTTCGAAGGCGCGCAGGTTCTTCAGCGATTCACCGCGCGAGACCCGCCATTTCCATTCCTTGCGGATGGATTCGGCGAAGCCGAGTTCGAGCAGCACGTTGAAGTCGGTGTCGACGGCTTCCAGGATCTGGCCGAAGAGCCGGTCGAGTTCGTCGGGGGTCACCGATTCGGCCGAGGTGCGGCCGACGAGGTAGATGTCACCGACATTGTCGAGGGTGTAGGCCACGCCGTAGAGGCGGCGGTTGCGGCGCAGCAGGTATTTGTAGACGCCTTCGAAGTTCTCGTCGGGCTTGCGGCAGACGAACGATTCGATGCGCACACCGTGCTTGCCGACGGTCAGCATGACAGTGGTCTTGAGCTTGCGCTCACCCGGCAGCACGACGATGAAGGTGTCCTCGCCGTGGCGGGTGTATTCGATCTCGCGGTCACGCAGCGTCTCGTCGATCACCTGCGATACGGCGTTCACCTGCGTACTCCTGTCCGGCGCCGCCACAGCGCCCGCGATCTGGCCTGGCCGGTGTCGCCCGCGAGCAGGGCGATCGGGCCGCGTTCGGCACGGAATCCGGCCATGGCGGCAGCGTAGCTGTCGAGCAGGCCCTCGGCGGTGTGCGCCCAGGAGAAGCGGCTCGCGTGCGCGACCGCGGTGGCGCCCATGCGGGCCAGCCGGGCGGGGTCGTCGAGCAGGGCGGCCAGCGCGTCGGCCCAGTCGGGAGTCCGGTGCCCGGCGACGAGCAGGCCGGATTCGCCGTCGCGCACCGCGGTGCCGAGCCCGCCCACATCGGCGGCCAGCACCGGGGTGCCGCTGGCCTGGGCCTCGATGGCGACCAGGCCGAAGGATTCGTTGTAGCTGGGTACGGCCACCACGTCGGCGGCGCGGTACACCTGCACCAGCCGGTCGGGGGCCTGCGGCGGCAGGAAGGTGACCCGCTCGGCGATGCCGAGATCGGCGGCCAGTTCGATGAGCGCGTCGGGCCGGGCGAGCCCCGTGCCGGACGGTCCGCCGACGATGAGGACGCGCAGGTCGCGGCGGGGATCGCGGCGCAGCAGTTCTGCGGCGGCGCGCACCAGCACATCGGGGGCCTTGAGCGGCTGGATGCGGCCGACGAAGGCGACGATCTGTTCCTCGGGGCGCAGCCCCAGTTCGGCGCGCGCGGCGAGCTTGTCGCCGGGCCGGTAGCGGGTCAGATCCGCGCCGGGGGGCACCACATCGATGCGGTCGGGTGCGGCGCCGTAGAGGTCGACGAGCTGACCGGCCTCGTCGGCGGTGTTGGCGACCAGGCGGTCGGCCTCGGCGATGACCTGCTTCTCGCCGATCACCCTGGTCTCGGGTTCGGGAGTGTCGCCCTCGGCCAGCGCGGCGTTCTTGACCGCGGCCAGGGTGTGCGCGGTGTGCACCAGCGGGACCCGCCAGCGGTCGCGGGTGAGCCAGCCGACCTGGCCGGAGAGCCAGTAGTGCGAGTGCACGAGGTCGTAGTGGCCGGGCAGGTGGCGGGCCTCCTGGCGCAGCACCTCGGCGGTGAAGGGGCACAGCTGGGTGGGCAGCTCGTGCTTGTCGAGGCCCTCGAAGGGCCCGGCGACCACGTGGCGCACCAGCACGCCGGGGGCGGCCTCGGCGACCGGGGGCAGGTCCGAGGAGGTCGCGCGGGTGAAGATCTCCACCTCGGTCCCGCGTTTGGCGAGTTCGAGCGCGGTCTGGAGCACGTAGACGTTCATGCCGCCCGCGTCACCGGTGCCGGGCTGGGCCAGCGGTGAGGTATGCACCGACAGCACCGCGATGCGGTGGGGCAAGAGATCCTGGCGACGCTGACTCACACCTTCCAGTGTGCACGCCGCGACGCCGCCACCATCATCCCCACCGGGATCGGTGACGGCTGTCACATCGGTTTCGTGAGTGAGTTCACGCCGTGTCCGCCATCGAGCGTGCCCGATTCCGGCCGCCGTCGCGAGCGATTTTCCGCCATCGAAGTCGGCGCACCGGTCACTTGTTCAGCGCCGACTCGAACAGTGGCCACGACTTGTGCAGATCCTGTTCCCAGTAGCCCCAGGAGTGCGTGCCGGTGGGCCGCAGATCGACCGTCGCCGGGATGCCGAGCGACTGGAGCCGGTCGCGCAGCTGCTGGGTGCACACATTGGTGACCGCCTCCAGCGTCGCCCCGAACAGCAGCTGATAGGTGAGCTGGATCGGGTCGCCCTGGGCGGCGACGGTATCGAGCGGGCCGGGGATACCGGTGCCCGAGGAGATGTAGACCTCGGTGCCGCGCAACGCTTCCGCGTGCAGATAGGGGTCGTGCGCCGACCACGCCGGGTCGGTGGGCGGGCCCCACATATTGGCCGCGTTGCCGAGCCTGCTGCCCACGACCGTGCGCACGATGGCCTGCCCGCGCGGATCGCTGGTGCGCACACAGCCGCTGTAGGACCCGATCGCCCGGTACAGCCCCGGCTCGGCCAGCGCCAGCTGGAACACCGAGGTGCCCGCCATCGACAGTCCCGCAATGGCATTGGCGCCGGTGCCGCCGAAGGCCGCGTCGATCACCGGCGGCAGTTCCTTGGTAAGGAAGGTGGTCCAGCGCTGCTTGCCCAGCACCGGGTCGTCGGCGCGCCAGTCGGCGAAGTAGCTGCCCGCCCCGCCGAACGGGATCACGACGTTGACCTGCTTGTCCTTGAAGAACGACACCACATCGGTGCGGTCGAGCCAGTTCCCGTCGGCCCCGCCGCCGACCCCGTTGAGCAGATACAGCGTGGGCGCGGGCTCATCCGGGTTCGCCGCGCGCAGCACCCGTACCCGGTTCACCGTGTCCATCGACGGCGAGTAGACGCCGATGTCGATGGTGTTGTCGGCCTCGGTGCGCTGGTCGTCGATCCGCGCCGCGTCGGTGGGGGTCGCGGGCGCGTAGGCGGCCGTACCCACCGCGGTGACCAGCGCGGCCACCGCCGCGACGACGATCCGCGCGCCTCTTGCCCGACCAGACATCATCGAACTCCGATCTCGACGCCGAATCCTGTTCCCTGCTCGCGATCCAACGACATCTTTGAACGCTACACACGGATTCGGGAAAACATTGTGACGATTACCAGAAGATTTTCCGCGCCCCTGTGCGCGAATGCAGGATGCCGACCCGTCGGTGTCCTGTCACAATCACGGCCTTATCACGTTGGTGCCGTGGACGAACCACGTTACTACCGCCGCCGGTGCGGTTCCTGGCAACCTACGCTGCGCTGACCGGGCACATGTCGTTTCGGGTGCCCCGATGCGGAGGAATCATGTCGGACATCGCTGTTGTGGGAATCGGCTGCCGATTCGCCGGCGGAATAGACTCACCGGAATCATTCTGGGATTTCTTCGCCGAAAAGCGCGACGACAGTAATCCAGCGGAGTTCGACCCTGATTTCTTCGGAATTCCGCATCGCGAGGCCGCCGACCTGGACCCACGGCAGCGTGTACTGCTCGAGGTCATCTGGGAGGCGATGGACGACGCGGGCGTGGCCGGGAAAGTGGGCAGACACGCGGTCGGGGTGTTCGTGGGCGGGGTCGTGATCGACCGCATCGCCGACGTACTCGGCCTCACCGGCCCCACGCAAAGGTGCTCCTCCTCGCCGGCCGCGGTGCTGCCGGCCTGCCGGGCACTGGCCGACGGCGACTGCGCCATCGCGCTGGCGGGCGGGGTGCACCCGGCGAGCGACGGGCGCGGCGAGGGCACGGGCATGGTGGTGCTCAGGCGGCTCGACGACGCCGTGCGCGACGGTGACCGGGTGTACGCGGTGCTCGACGGCGGCGTCGCCGACCCGGACGGCCGCCCCTTCGTCCGCATGAAGGCCGCCGAGCCCGCTCCCCCGCGAGCGCCGAAACACTATGGAGTCCTGCCGATTTCGGCGCGCAGTGCGGCGGCCTGCCGTGCCATGGCCGACCGTTTCGCCGATCTGCTCGCCGACGGCGCCGACCCGGACCGGCTCGCCGAGGCGGCCTGGACCCGGCGGGCCCACCACCCGTTCCGCACCGGCGTGCTCGTCGACGGCGCGCCCGAATTGATCCGTGAACTGCGCGGATACGCCGCGGGCGCCGGTCGCGACGCCGCCCGCACGGTCGCCGGGAGCGGCGCCGATCCGGTGTTCGTGTTCTCCGGCATGGGTCCGCAGTGGTGGGGCATGGCACGTGAACTGCTGTGTGCCGAGGGCGCTTTCGCCGCGACGGCACAGCAGGTCGACGCAGCGTTCCACGAGGTGGCGGGCTGGTCGATCATCGGGGAACTGCTGCGGCCGGAGCAGGAGTCGCGGGTGACCGCGACCATGATCGCCCAGCCCGCGAACTTCCTGGTGCAGGTCGCCCTGGTCGACGAGCTCGCCGCCCAGGGCATCCGGCCCGGGGCGATCGTCGGGCACAGCGTCGGGGAGGTGGCGGCGGCGTATGTGTCGGGCGTGCTGACGCTGCGTGAGGCGGTGACCGTCGCCTATCACCGGGCCCGGTTGCAGTCGATCACCGCCGGGTCGGGCGGCATGCTGGCGGCCGGGCTGAGTGTGGAGCGGGCGACCGCGCTGATCGGGCCCGCGATCGATATCGCCGCGGTGAACAGCCCGCACGGCCTCACCCTCGCCGGTGATCCGGAAGAGCTCGACGAGCTGGCCGAAATGCTCACCGAACAGGGCGTTTTCGCGCGGCGGCTGCGGGTGGAGGTGCCGTACCACAGCCGCATGATGGACCCGATCCTGCCCGAATTGCGCACGGCGCTGGCCCATCTCGATCCACAGGCACCGAAGGTTCCGCTGTACTCCACGGTCACCGGCGCGCCGGTCGGCGCGGGCGAATGGGACGGCGAGTACTGGTGCGCGAATGTCCGCCGGACGGTGCGTTTCGCCGAGGCGGTGACCGCGCTGATCGGTGCGGGCAGCCGGGTGTTCGTGGAGATCGGTCCGCATCCGGTGCTCTCGGGCAATATCCGCGACCTGCTGCTCGAACTGGGCGAGACCGGTGCCACCGTGCCCACCCTCGATCGCGAACAATCCGACGCGCACAGCATCCGCGCCACCGTCGCCGGGCTCTACCGCGCGGGCGCGCTCGACCTCGACGCGCTGTTCCCGCCGGCGGAGCCCACGCCCCCGCACCAGCCGCTGCCCGGCTATCCCTGGCAGCGCATCCCGCTGCGGCCCGCGCCGCCGGCGTCCGAGCAGCGGCAGGGTTCGTACGCCATGCTGGGCGATCCGGACCCGGAAGGCAGGCCGGGCAGGCTGTTGCGGGTCGACACCGAGACGCTGCCGTGGCTGGCCGACCATGTCGTCGGCGGGGTGCGGGTCCTGCCCGGCGCGGCCTACATGGACGCGGCGCTGAGCGCGGCGGCCCTGCGTCGGGGCGAGTCCCGGGTGGCGCTGGAGAACGTGCGGTTCGTCGCCCCGGTGACCATGAACTCGCCCGATGCGCCGCTGCTGGAACTGAGTGTGGAGGAGGCCAGTGGCCGGTTCCTGATCCGCTCGCGCGGCGCGACCGGCACGGTGTGGACGGTGAACGCGACGGGCAGGGTGCTCAACGGCAGTTTCGAGGCCACCGACATGGTTGTCCCCGTGATGGATTCGGCGGCCGAGTTCGTGCCGGAGCAGTTCTACTCGGCCCTGGCGGCACGGGGGTTGCGGTACGGGCCCGCCTTCCGCCGGGTCACCTCGGTGCGCGCCGACAGCGACACGGTGGTGGCGACGGTCGACGCGGGGATCGCGGCCGGGTCGGGGCATCTCGCGCATCCGGCGGTGGTCGAGGCGGCCGTGCAGGTGGCGGCGCTGCTGTTCGCCGACGACGCGCTCGGCGCGGGCGCGCTGGTGCCGGTCGCCGTGGACGCGGTGCGTCTGTTCGGCGCGTTGCCCGAGCAGGTCACCGTGCTGGCCCGCCGCGACCCGACGGCCCGGCTGCGCGCCGATGTCGAACTGCTCGACGCCTCCGGCACCCGCTGCCTGCAACTGCTCGGCGTCCAGGTCGGCGCCCTCGACCCCGCCGCCAGTCCCCTGCACCGCATGGCCGAGATCTGCTACACCGACGAATTCGAGCCCCGCCCACCCCTCGACCCCACCGGACTGCCGAGCGCGGACGACACCGCCACCATCGTCATCGCCCTGGGCTCCGGCCCCCGCGCCCGCCAGCTCGCGAGCGCCCTCCCCGCCGCCGTCCTCCACCACGCCGACCCCACCACCGACCCCACCGAAACGACCTACGTCACCGAGGAACTCACCCAACACCTCTACGCCGCCGTCCACGCATTGCGCTCGGCCAAAACCCCCCACTCGCCCACCCCCGACCTCGCGCACCCTTCCGCCAAGCCCTCACACCCACCGACCGCCGACAGCACGCCCGGACACCCCGCGCACGCCTCCACCGAGCCCGCACACTCGCCAACCGCCGACAGCACGCCCGGACACCCCGCGCACACCTCCGCCAAGCCCCCACACTCGCCCACCTCCGACAGCTCGCCAACCGGCCGCGCGCTCGCTTCGGTCGACTCCGCGCACCAGTCGACGATTGGCAGCAAGACATCCACTCGTGCCCGTCCAGCGGCGGAGTCCGCGCCCGGCGACACCGGGCGGTCCGGTTCAACCCGGCGCGATCGTCTGCACGTCTGCCTGGTCGTGGGGACCGTCCACGATGACCTCGCCGTGCTCTGGACGCTGAAGCAGATCGCCGTCACGCTGGGCGAATTCGCCGAGACGCTGGTGGCGCCCGGGGAGGTGGTGCCCGCGCTCGGGGAAGGGCTGATCGACGTCACGCTCGTCACCGAGCAGGCTTTCGTGCTGCCCGATGACGCCGCCGAACCCCAGCACCGGCATCGGGCGCTGGCGGGGGCGCGGCGGGTGCTGCTCACCGAGCAGACGGGGCTGCGGTGGCGGTTGATCGATGTCGATCCCGCGACAGAGCTGGAGGCGCTCGTCGCCGAATTGGGGGTGCCGGGCGCGTTCACCGCCGACGGCACCGACGAGATCCTGCTGCGCGCGGGCACCCGCTGGGCGCCGATGGTGACCCAGCGGATCCAGGAGCGCATCGACGAACTCGGCACCGCGCACCCGCTGGCCGACCCGGCGGCCGATTTCGCCCTCGAGCTACCGGCATCGCGACTGCTCTCGGGCCTGTCGTGGCGGGCGAGCACCCGGCGCGATCCCGAACCGGGGCAGGTGGAGGTGCGGATGCGGGTGATCGGGCTCAACTACAAGGACCCGCTCAAGGTGATGGGCCTGCTCGGGGAACGCGAGCTGGCGGGCACCTTCTTCGGTACCTCGCCGGGCATGGAGGGCGTCGGCACGGTGGTGCGGCTCGGCGAGGGGGTCACCGCGCTGGCCGAGGGCGACCTGGTCGCCATCGCGGCCAAGGACATGATGCGCCGCTACCACCTGGTCGACCAGTACGCCGCGATCCGCCTGCCCGCCGACGCCGAGCCCGGATTGTGCACCAGCAGCACCGCTTTCGGCACCGCCGAGTACGCGCTGCTGGACCTGGCCCGGCTGCTGCCCGGTGAGACCGTGCTGATCCACGGCGCGGCGGGCGGGGTCGGCTCGGCGGCCGTGCAGGTGGCCAGATCGCGCGGGGCCCGCATCATCGGCACCGCGAGTACGCCCGAGCGGCGCGCGCACATCCGCACCCTCGGTGTGGATCACGCTCTGCACTCGCGCTCGCTCAATTTCGCCGACGACGTGCTCCGGCTCACCGACGGCGTCGGCGTGGACGTGGTGCTCAACACCGCGCCGGGTGAGATCCTGCGCCAGAACTTCCGCGCCGTCACCGAATTCGGCCGCATCGTGGAGGTCGGCAAGGCCGACGTGTACACCGGCGGCCTGCTGGATCTGGGCAACTTCGACAAGAACCTCTCGTACTTCTCCGTCGACCTCGACCGCATGTGCTCGGTACGCCCGATGCAGCTCGCCGACCTGTTGCGCCGCGTCTACGCCGAGCTCGAGGCGGGTGTCTACCAGCCGCTGCCCTTCGAGGTGTTCGAAACCCATGAGGTGGCAAGGGCTTTCGACGAGGTGATCCGGTCCCCGCGAATCGGCCGGATCGCGCTGAGCATGGACGACACCGCCCCGCCGGTGCGGCCACAGCTTCCCGAGGTGCCGATCCACGACGCCGCGACCTACCTGATCAGCGGCGGATTCGGCGGTTTCGGGCTGGCCACCGGGCGCTGGCTGGTGAGCAAGGGCGCCCGGCGGCTCGTGCTGGTGGACCGGGACGGGGCGCGCGGCGCCGACGCGCGTCAGCAGATCGAGGCGTGGCGCGCGCACGGCGTCGAGGTGGTCGAGGAGCTCGCGGACATCGCCGATCTGGTGGCGGTGACCGAGGTGGTGGGACGCGCGCACCGCGACGGGTATCCGCTGCGCGGGATCTGTCACGCGGCGGGCGCTGTCGCCGACAACCGGATCGGGCTGATGGACCTCGACGAACTCACCCGGGTGTACCGGCCGAAGGCGCAGGGCGCACGGATGCTGCACCGCGCGGTGAGCAACGCGGGCATCGAGCTGGACATGTTCGTCCTGTACTCCGCGGCCGACTCGATGTTCGGCCTCGGCGGCCGGTACAACCACAGCGCGGCCGATCTCGCCGTCGAGGCACTGGCCGAACAGTGGGCCAGGGCGGGCGAACGGGTGCTGTGTGTGAGCTGGGGACACCTGTCGGGCGCCACCGCAGGCACGGCCGCCGACGAGAAGACGGCCGGGTTCGCGCCGATCGACCCGGCCGAGGGCACCGGATACCTCGAACAGGCCCTGCGCCTCGGCCTCACCCGGGCCGCGATCATCCCCACCGACTGGTCCCGGCTGGCCGCCGCGTTCCCGCACCTGCGCCGCACCGGCAGGTTCAGCACCCAGATCGCCGCCGAGGACGATTCGACGCAGGCGCGCCTACACGCCGAACTGTCCGCGCTCGACGAGGGCGAGCACGACCACCTGCCTGCCGTGGCGCTGGGAGGCGTGCGATGACCCCCGAAGGGCAGATCGCCGACGCGACGAGGCCGGCCGGCGGAGGACCGGATCAGCGGGAGACCGAGCCGGGCACCCGCCACGGCGCCTGGCCCGCCTTCGCCGGCTGCCTGATCGCGGTGTTCATGCAGATGATCGACGTGACGATCGTCAATACCGCCCTGCCCAGCATCACCGCCGACCTGCGCGCCTCCCCCGCCCAGCAACTGCTGGTGGTCACCGCGTACTCGCTGGCCTTCGCGTGCACGCTGCTCCCGGCGGCCCGGCTCGGGGCGATGTTCGGGCGGCGATGGTTGTTCCTCGGCTCGGTGATCGCGTTCACGGCCGCCTCGGTGTGGTGTGCGATGTCGGGCAGTGCCGTGGAACTGATCGTCGCGCGCGTGGCGCAGGGTGTCGCCGGTGGAGCCATGGCGGCGCAGACCATCGCCATTCTCACCGCGAGCTTTCCGCGCAGCCGGCATCCGCTGGTGTTCGCCGTGTACGGCGGCACGGCGGGGTTCGCCGGAATGCTGGGACCCATCGTCGGCGGTGGGCTGATCACCGCGAATATCGCCGGTACCGGCTGGCATTCGGTGTTCCTGATCAATGTGCCGCTCGGCGCGCTGGCGTTCGCGCTGGCCTTCCGGTGGTTGCATCTGGGACCGGCGCGCGAGCGCGGGCGACTCGATCTCGGCGGGGCGGCGCTCTCGACGGTGAGCCTGTTCCTGCTGCTGTCGGCGCTGGCGGCGGTGCAGCAGGACGGGTGGCGGATCGGACCCGCCGCGGTGCTGCTCGTCGCGCTCGGGATCGGCGCGGGTTTCCTCGTCCAGCAGCGACGTTCGTCGCGCACGCCGCTGGTGCGGCTGGCGCTGTTCGAGGATCGCGGGTTCGCGGTCGGCTCGATCCTGGTGACGATGTTCTTCGGGCTGTTCACCGCCTTCGTCTTCGCCATCTCGATCACGTTGCAGGACATCGTCGGGTTCTCGCCGCTGCGCACCGGTGTCGCGATGACGCCCTTCGCCCTCGGCGCCGGGGCGGGCGCGCTGGTCTCGCCCTGGCTGATCGCGCGGTGGGGCGCGCGGGCCATCGCGGCGGGAATCGCCTGGTTCGGGGTGTGCGTGGCGATCGGGGCGACGTATCTGTGGTTCACCGACGGCACCGTCGACCTGCGGATCGCGCTGGCGCCGATCTTCGTCGCGGGCACCGGGGTCGGCGTGTTCGGCGTGCAGTTGCAGCCGATGATGCTGGCGGGGCTGTCACAGCAGCGCATGGACGACGCGTCCGGGCTGCTGCCGACCATCGAACAGGTGGGCAACGGGCTCGGGCTCGCGCTGCTCAGCGCCGTGTTCTTCCGCGCGCACACCCTCGGTGGGGCGCTCACCATGTTCGCCGCCGTCTCGGTCATCGCCCTCGCGATGGGTGCGCTCGCCCTCGCGCTGCCCGGCCGCGAACGGACCTAGCCGCGTGGTCGGTTTCGGTCTCCTCGAGGAATGGCACCCCGCCACCGGACGGCTGGTGAGCTGGCACGCCCACGCCGGATCGGTGGCGCGGGCCGCGCGGGCGCCGCGTCATCCGGTGCCGCCCTCGCATCAGCAGGAGCAGTATCTGGCGACGGCGTACCGGCATCGCGAGGCCGCGTTCCGGTTCTCCGGGTTGTGCGTGGTCACCACGGCAGTGCCGGGTGTGCTCGACCGGCACGCGATGACCCGCGCCGTGAACGCCTTCCTGCGCCGCCACGACACCTTCCACACCTGGTTCGACCGCGCACCCGACGGCACCTTCGGCAGGCACCTCGTCGACCCGGCCCACCTCGAGTTCGTGGCGGTGGATCACGGCCTCGCCGACGGCAACCGGGTCCGCGCGCACGTGCGGCAGAGCACGCCGGGCCCGTTCGAATGGCACTGCTTCACCTTCGGCGCGATCGAGCACGGCCAGTCCACCACGCTCTATCTGGCCATCGACCACCTGCACACCGACGGTGTGGGCCAATACATCTCGTGCTTCGAACTCGCGCACCTCTACCTGCGCGAAACAGGCCGGAACATCGGGACTCTCACCCGGCCCGCCGGTTTCCTCGCCTACTGCGCCCGCGAGCGCGCCGCCTCGGCCGAACTCACCCGCACCTCACCCGGGGTACGCCGCTGGCTGGAACTCCTGCGCGGCAACGACGGCGAATTCCCCGCCTTTCCCCTGGATCTGGGCCGGGGCCACGAGACCTGCCACCGCAGCGCGCACCGCACCATCGACCTGTTCGGCGAGGCCACCGCGCTGCGCTTCGAGAAGATCTGCCGCGAGCACGGCGCGGACTTCCTCGGCGGAAGCCTCGCCGCCGCCGCGCTGACCGAACGCGAACTCCTCGACAGCGACTACTACTTCGCCCTGTCGCCGCTCGGCACCCGGTCCACCCTCGCCGAACGGGTCTCCGTGGGCTGGTACGTCAGCCTCGTCCCGGTCGCCTTCCCGATCGGCGCCACCGCCGGTTTCACCCGCACCCTCGCCGCCGCCCAGCGCGCCTACGAACACGGCCGCGCCCTCGCCGCCGTCTCCCCGCACCGCGTCCTCGAACTCGCCGCCGACGACCCCGACATCGCCGCCCGCCCCGGCTGGACGGCCCCCATGATCTCCTACGTCGACGCCCGCGACTGCGCGGGCAACGGGTACTTCCCCGGCACGCCGACCGGCGTCTACGCCGACCGCGCCGCCACCGAGGAAGTCCTCCTCTGGATCACCCGCCTGCCCACCACGACCACCCTCAGCGCCGTCTACCCCGACACCCCCACCGCCCACCGCGCCGTCGACCGCTACCTCCACACCCTGCGCACCACCTGCCACACCGCCACCCAGCGGTAACGGGCACGCCCCGCCGATCCCGGCGTACGCCAGGATGGGAAGCGACAGCGGCGAGCGGGAGGACGGAGCGAGGTATGGCCACGTCACCACCGGAACGGCCGGGACGGCGCTATTCCGGGATGGACGCCGAGGAACGGACCCGTGCGCGCCGTGCGGCGATCCTGGAGGCCGCGCTGGAACTGTTCGGGACCGACGGGTTCGCGGCGACCTCGGTGAAACAGATCTGCCGGACGGCGGGGCTGACGGAACGGTACTTCTACGAGTCGTTCAAGGATCGCCAAGCCTGTCTGGTCGGGTTGTACAACGACCTGGTCGCCGACCTGCGGGTGGCGACGGAGGCCGCGGTCGTCGCGGCGGGGACCGCCGAGGTCGCGGCGGCGGCACACGACGGGCTGGCGGCGTTCATCGGTCATCTGACCGACGATCCCCGGCGGGCGCGCGTGATCCTGATCGAGGTGGTCGGGGTCTCGGCGGAGATCGAGGAATTGCGCCACGGCGTACTGCGGGCGTTCGCGGAGCTGATCGGGGCCGTGTCGGCGATCGAGCCCGGCGTCGATCCCGGCAACGAGGACACCCGGCTCACCGCCATCGCCCTGTCGGGCGCGGTGAACAACCTGCTCGTGGACTGGATGATGACCGGCAGAAGCCAGTCGCCCGACGTGCTGACCAGGGTGTGCTCGACCCTGTTCGTCTCCGCCGCCGCCGGTCTGCGCCGCTAGTCGCTAGTCGTTCAGCGCGGCGGCGAACAGTGGCCAGGAGCGGTGGAAGTCCTCGCGCCAGTAGCCCCAGGAGTGGGTGCCGGTGGGGCGCAGGTCGACGGTGGCGGGGATGTCGAGTTCGGCCAGGCGGGTGGCGAGTTGCTGGGTGCACAGGCCGGTGACGGCGTCTAGGGCGCCGCCGATGAGGAGCTGGTCGAGCAGTTTCATCGAGTCGCCGCGCAGCCCGGGGCCGTCGACCGTGTCGAGGGGGCCGGGCAGGCCGGTGCCGGAGGCGATGTAGAGGGTGAGGCCGCGCAGGCGGTCGGCGTGCAGGAAGGGGTCGTTGGCGGCCCAGAGCGGGTCGCCGGGTTGTCCCCACATGTTCACCGGGTCGCCGTTCTGGCCGGAGACGACGGTGTTGACGATGGCGTGCCCCTGCGGACCGCTGGTCGCCACGCAACCGCTGTAGGAGGCCACCGCGCGGTACAGCCGCGGCGCGGCCAGGGCGAGCTGGAAGGCCGCGGTGCCCGCCATCGACACCCCGGCCACGGCATTGGCGCCGCTGCCGTGGAATCCGGCGTCGATCACGCGCGGGAGTTCCCTGGTGAGGAAGGTGGTCCAGCGCTGGCGGCCCAGGACCGGGTCGTCGGCGCGCCAGTCGGCGTAGTAACTGCCCGCGCCGCCGACCGGCATCACCACGGTGACCTGTTCGCCGGCCAGGAACTCGGCGATATCGGTGCGGGTCAGCCAGTTTCCGCCGGTGTGCCAGTCACCGTCGGGTCCGCTGCCGCCGTCGACACCGTTGAGCAGGTAGAGCACCGGGGCGCTCGCGGTGGGATCGGCGGCGGGCAGCACGGTGACGGTCACCGGTTTGCCCATGGCCACCGAGTACACGACCAGCTCGACCACTCGGCCCGGCCCCGGCGACGCCGAGACGATCCACGCCGCGTCGGCGGTGCGCCCGGCGGGCTCGGCCGAGGCGACCGCGTGCCCGAGCAGGAGTCCGGCCGTGAGCACGAACAGCAGACATCGCGTCCCGACGCTCATGCGTCACCTCCATGACCGGCCGCCGAACAGGCCGCGTCACACAGGGTAAAGGGCTCCGACCTGCGCCGGAGTCACTTCTGAAACATTAGCCCTTCACAGATCGTCGACGAACTCGCCCACCTCGGCCACGAAACGCGCACGGTCCTCGATGAACAGGCCGTGCTGGGCGCCGTCCCAATAGGAGGCGCGGGCGTCGGGAGCGTTCTCGGCGATGTAGCGGCCGTTGTCCACGGGCACGACCGGGTCGGCGGTGCCGTGCAGGACCAGCACGGGGACATCGAGGGCGCGCAGGGTCTCGGTGTTGTCGACGGTGCGGTAGAACAGCGCCTTGCGCACCGAGGGCGGGGTGGCCAGACTGCCGCCGAACAGGCGCTGCGCGTCGGGACCCTTGTCCTCGCCGGGGCCGGTATTGGCATTGCCGAACACCGCGAAGGCGCGCACGGCCCGGCCCGCGGCCTCGTCGAAGACGCCCGGAATGGCCTTCTCCATCGCGGGACCGGGCGCCGCCCCGGGCACATCGCGGCCGATATGGGCGGGCGCGCCGCAGTAGACGACACCGGCGACCGCCCCGGTGCCGTGGGTGGCCAGGTAGTCGGTCGCGACGATGCCGCCGTAGGACCAGCCCAGCAGCACCGCGCCGGACTCGATGCCCTCGGCCGCCAGCACGGCGGCCACGTCGGCGGCCCAGGCCTTGGGATCGTCGTAGCCGGTGCCCGGATCGTCGGAGTAGCCGTGGCCGCGAAGGTCGACGGCGATCACCCGGTAGCGCTGGGCGAGGTCGTCGGCGGCGGCGCCCCAGCAGCGCAGATTGCCCGCCCAGCCGTGCAGCAGCACCAGCGGCCTGCCCGTCTCCGGGCCGGTCACCCGGTAGACGATCCTGGTTCCCTCGGCACTGACAGCATCGCGAATAGCCATGCCGACAGGGTAGAACGCACCGTGATCGGAGCCATGGCACGGGCGAATCGGCGGCGAATAGGATCGGCGCATGAGCACTCGTCACGCCGTCGTCACCGGCGCCAGTTCCGGAATCGGAGAAGCCACCGCCCGCACACTCGCCGCGCAGGGTTTCCACGTCTACGTCGGGGCGCGGCGGTTCGATCGGGTGAAGCAGCTGGCCGACGAGATCGGTGGCACCGCGCTCGAACTCGACGTCACCGACGAGGACTCGGTGCGCGCGTTCACCGACGCGATCGGCGAGGTGAACGTGCTGGTCAACAACGCGGGCGGCGCCAAGGGCCTGGCCTCGGTGCTCGACGCCGACCTCGACGACTGGCGCTGGATGTGGGAGACCAATGTGCTGGGCACCCTGCGCCTGACCAAGGCGCTGCTACCCGGACTCATCGCCTCCGGCGACGGCCTGATCGTCACCATCACCTCGATCGCCGCGCTGCACGCCTACCCCAACGGCTCGGGCTACACCTCGGCCAAGCACGCCCAGGCCGTGCTGCACCGCACCCTGCGCGAGGAGCTGCTCGGTCAGCCGGTGCGGCTCACCGAGATCGCGCCCGGCGCGGTGGAGACCGAGTTCTCGCTGGTCCGCTTCGACGGTGACGCCGAGCGCGCGGCCAAGGTCTACGAGGGCATCGACCCGCTCTACGCCGCCGACATCGCCGAGATCGTCGGCTTCGTCGCGTCGCGGCCCGCGCACGTGAACCTCGACACCATCGTCGTCAAGCCCCGTGACCAGGCCGGTCCCGGCAGCTTCGCCCGGCGCTCCTGACCTGCGACGTTCAATCCCCGGACCGGACAACCGATCCGGGGCCTCGCGCCGCCCGGGTGGCGGCCCGGCCCGTCGGCACCGATACTGCCCATGACCCACCCTGTCGCGTAGCTGTGAATTCGCTACGTGACGGGGAGGTCGTTAGCATCACCACGTTTGCCGATAGCCAGGATGAGGAGTGCTCCACCGATGCGCAGTATCAAGTCCGTATTCGACGGGTTCAAAGACTTCCTGATGCGCGGGAACGTCATCGACCTCGCGGTCGCGGTGGTCATGGGCACCGCCTTCACCGCCGTGGTCACCGCGTTCACCAAGGGACTGGTCAACCCGCTGCTCGCGGTGTTCGGCTCGACCAACGAGCTGGGCCTGGGCGTGCAGCTGATCGCGGGCAAGCCGGCCACCTTCATCGCCGTCGGCCCGATCGTCACCGCGTTCATCAACTTCTTCGTCGTCGCCGCGGTGCTCTACTTCGTGCTGATGCTGCCGATGAAGTCGCTGAAGAACAAGTTCGGCACCACCAAGGACGCCGAGCCCACCGAAACCGAACTGCTCATCGAGATCCGCGACCTACTGGCCAAGCAACACGGCCTGAGCACCGAGGAAACCGAACAACTCAGCAAGGACCGCGCCACCGAATCGGTCTGACCCACCCCCGCTCGCGCCGGGGCAGCAGCAGCGCCGGGACCAGCACCACCGAGCGCCATCGCGTCAAATTGTCTACCTGATTTGCCTTGTTTTTGCCTATCTCAATAGACTAAAATCCATGGTATCGGAGCAGCCAACCCACAAGGTGGTCAAAGAGCTACGCACCGCAGGATTCACACGTACCGACGCGAAGGGCAGTCACGGTTGGTGGACCGGCCCGAACGGATTATCCGTGTCAGTACCGGATGGTCATCGAACCATCTCGCCCGGCGTCTATCGCAAGATCCTCAAGGCGATAGAGGACGACCGAGGCAAGGCCGCGACCGAGGAGGGCGCGCAGGAATGAGCAATACGTACCGAGTGCAGATCACGCGCGATGGCCGGTGGTGGATGGTCCACATCCCAGAGCTCGACGAACTCACCCAAGCACGGCGCTTGTCGGAAGCGCCGCTCATGGCGCGCGAGGTCATCGCGCTACACACCGGCGTGCCGCTGACCGAGGTGACGGTCGATGTCGAGATCGCCGTCGAAGATATCCCCGTCAGCAAACGCGCCAGTGCCGTTGCGGCACACCGCGTCGAGGCGGCGAGGCTGGAACGGCTGGTCGTCGATGAATCGCGTCGACTGGCGCGAGAGTTGGCCCAGCGGAAAGTGCCGGTGCGCGATATCGGCGAAATCCTCGGCGTCTCGCATCAACGCGCGCAACAGCTGACATCCACCTAGCCCGGGCATCGGTCCCGCCTTCGCACACCAGAAGGCGGGACCGATGCGTTCGGTTCACTTCCCGTAGGGGTGGGTGGTGCGGGCGGTGCGGAGGGCTTCGGCCCACCAGGTGAGTTGGTCGAGCATGGTCGCGGCGGCGGTCTCGGCGGCGTCGGGGTCGAGGAGGGTGCCGGTGGGGTCGAAGCGGGGCCAGGGGTTGGGGAAGGCGACGGAGTCGCGGACGGTGACGGCGTGGAGTTCGGCGAAGACCGGGCGCAGATGTTCCACGGCGCGCAGGCCGCCGGAGATGCCGCCGTAGGAGACGAAGCCGACGGGTTTGGCCTGCCACTGGGTGTGGTGCAGGTCGATCAGGTTCTTCAGGGTGCCGGGGTAGCTGTGGTTGTACTCGGGGGTGACCACGACGAAGGCGTCGGCGCGGCCGAGGGTGGCGGTGGCCTCGGCGAGGGCGGGGTCGTCGGTGGCGGCGCCGAAGGTGGACGGCAGGTCGATCCGGCCGGTGTCGACGGTCTCGACGGCGAGGGTGTCGCGTAGGGCGGCCTGGCGGACGAACCAGTCGGCGACGGTCGGGCCGAAGCGGCCCTGACGGGTGCTGCCGATGACGACGGCCAGGCGCAGGGGGCGGATCGTGGTGGCGCTCATGGGATTCCTCCGGCTCGGTGGCGGCTCGTCGGCCGCCGCTCCGCCCTACCGTGCTACCTGAACCATTGTTCAGGTCAAGCGGCGGGAATATCCCACACGCTTATCTGCTTATTGCATTCATACGCAGATATGCGACCATGGGAGATGTCATGAGCACCGCACTGTTCGCCCACCGCGACTACCGATTGCTGTTCACCGCGCAGGTCGCGGCGCTGTTCGGCACCGGTCTCACCACCGTCGCGCTCGGGCTGCTCGCCTACGAGCTGGCCGGTGGCGACGCGGCCATCGTGCTCGGTACCGCGCTGACGCTGAAGATGGTCGCCTACGTCACCGTGGCGCCGATCGCGGGCGCCTACGCCGGGCGGCTGCCGCGCAGGCAGTTCCTGGTGGCGCTCAACGGCATTCGCGGGGCGATCGTGCTGGCGCTGCCGTTCGTCGACCAGATCTGGCAGATCTACGTACTGATCACCCTGTTGCAGATCGCCTCGGCCGCCTACACCCCCACCTACCAGGCTGTGCTGCCCGACATCCTGCCCGACGAACGCCTCTACACGAAGGCCCTCTCGGCCGCCCAGCTCGCGGCGACCATGGAGACACTGCTGAGCCCCGTGCTCGCGGCACTGGCGCTGAGCCTGATCAGCTTCCACTGGCTGTTCGTGGGCACCGGGATCGGGTTCGCCGTCTCGGTGGGCCTGGTGCTGGCCGCGTGGGTCCCGGATGCCGTGACCGGCGACGGGGCGATCCGGGAGCGGCTGGTGGCCGGGCTGCGCTTGTTCGCGGCGACACCCCGGCTGCGCGGACTGCTCGGGCTGAACCTGGTGGTCGCGGCAGCGGGCTCGGTGGTGATGGTCAATACCGTCAACTACGCGCGTGACGTGCTCGGCGGCACCCAGTCGGCGGTGGCGCTGCTGCTGGCCGCCAACGGGTTGGGCACCATGCTGGTGGCGCTGACGCTACCGCGCGTCCTGGACCGGCGCGGGGAACGGCCGGTGATGCTGACCGGCGCCGCGGTGCTCGTCGCCGGGCTCGCCGCGGCGATCGCGCTGTCGACCGCGGGCGCGGGCGACTGGCGCTGGGCCGCCGCGCTGACGGTGTGGGCCGTGATCGGCGCGGGCAACGGCCTGGTGCTCACCCCCACCGGCCGGGTGCTGCGCCGCTCGGCCCGCGCCGAGGACCGGCCCGCCCTGTTCGCCGCCCAGTTCTCGCTCTCGCACGTGGCCTGGCTGATCACCTACCCGATCACCGGCTGGCTGGCCACGACCGCCGGGTTCACCACCACCTGGGTCGCGCTGGCGGTCATCGCGGGGCTGGGTGCCGGGGCGGCGGTGCGGCTGTGGCCGCGACACGATCCCGCCGAGATCACCCACGTCCACGAGCTGGGCACCGTCGACCCGGCCATCCTGGCCGACGCGATCCAGGTGGGACCGCGCCACTACCAGCACACGCACGCCTACGTGATCGACCGCGACCACCCGCGCTGGCCCAGCCTGGCCGCCGCCTGAACGAGGACGGCCCGTGGGTCAGCAGCAGCGGCCGAGCGGGGGCTGCGGGCTCGGGTCGGTAGGGGTGGGCAGGCCCGCGAGGAAGGCGTCGAGGTCGATGCGCTGCCCGCCGAGCCAGGTGCCCCGCACCGCGACCGTGGCGGCGAGCCGGGCCGGGTCAACGGTGAACGGGTCGGCGGAGAGTTCCACGAAGTCGGCCAGTTTGCCTGCCTCGATCGAGCCGACCAGATGTTCGCGCCGCAGCGTGCGGGCGGCGTCGATGGTCTGGGCGCGGAAGGCGGCGTCGAGCGGGATGGCCTGCTCGGCGCCGCGCACGTTCCCGGCGCGGGTGCGGCGGGTGACCACGGTCTGGATATTGGTCAGCGGCGAGGGCGGGGAGACGGGTCCGTCGTTGTGCAGGGAGACGCAGGCGCCGGTGGCCAGGGCGTCGCCGGTGGGCTGCCAGCGGCTGCCGTGTTCGTGGTCGAAGATCTGGCCGTCGAGCAGGTCGCCCCAGAAGTAGGTCTGGAACGGCGACATCGACAGGTACAGGCCCAGGCTCGCGGCGCGGTCGAGTTGCGCGCGGGTCGCCCCGCCGACATGTTCGATGCGCCAGCGGTGGTCGGTGCCGAGCAGGTCGTAGCGACGCAGGGCGGCCTCGTAGGCGTCGAGGGCCAGTTCGACGGCCAGGTCACCGTTGGAGTGGAACGACATCTGCCAGCCCGCGGGCGCGGCCTTGTCCAGGATGGCGTCCAGGTCGGCGCGGGAGTAGTTGAGCGCACCGGCGCCGCCCGCGGTCTTCGGGTCGATGTTCGCGCGGCGGGTGGCCTCGGTGTCGAGGTAGGGGAACGAGGTGGCGGCGCTGCCCACCCACACCGCGCCGTCGGTCCAGAGTTTCACCCCGGCCTTGCGCAGCATCTCGTCACCGGCGGCGAAGGTGTCGGTGTCGACGTAGGTGTCGGTGGTCGACATCTCCCACAGATTCACCCGCAGCGGACACGAGACCGTGGCCGCGAGCGCCTCGTAGGCGGGTTTCTGGTCGGGGTTGTAGGCCATGTCGGAGGTGGAGGTGTAGCCCGCGCGCGACATCTCCGCGAGGAACAGCGCGCCCGCGCGCAGCGGGTCGTCGAGGTGGTCGATCAGCGGATACATGACAGCCCCGAGCACCGGCACCTCGAAGCCCTGGCCGTCGAGCGAGCCGTCGGGATTGCGGCCGAAGTGCCCGCCCTCGGGGTCCGGCGGCGGGTTGTCGGCCCAGCCGTAGCGCTGGATCAGCGCGGTGCCGAAGTAGATGCCGTGCCCGGAGTTGTCGAGCACGGCGGCGATCCGGTCACCGAAGATCTCGTCGAGTTCGGCCGCGTGCGGTGCCGCGTGCTCGTGCAGCAGCGCGTCGAAGCCGCTGAACACCAGCGGCTCGTCCGGACCGGTCGAGGCGAGCGCCTGCTGGAACACGGCCAGCACGTCGTCCCAGGTGGGCGCGACCCACGGCGCGATCAGCCCGACCGGCGGCTGGGTGCTCACCCCGCCCAGGAAGGGATGCCCGTGCGGCTCGACGAACCCGGGCAGCAGCGCGGCGGCACCGGTGTCGATCACCTGCGCGTCGGGCCCGAGCGCCGCTTGGCACTCGGACAGGGTCCCGACGGCGACAATGCGCGTACCCGAGACCGCCACGGCCTCGGCGCGCGGCCGATCGGGGTCCATGGTGATCACCGTGCCCGCGACGAGGACGAGATCCGACACGGCCTGCTCCCTCCGTCAACCGGCTCCGACCAGCAGAGACTATGCCGACGGAGAGGGCATCCGGCCTCGACACGCAGCGCGTCAGCGCGGCTGGGCGGCCACTCCCCCGGACGACGTGGTCCCGGCCAGTGCCGACATGGACTGCCAGGTGGGCCAGTCGATCGCCCAGTCGTAGATGTCGCCGTCGGCGGCCGAGAGGTCGATGGAGGTGCCGGTCACCTCGACCGGATCGCCGTAGAGCGCGGTCGGGAAGTAGGACTGGGCATCGCCGGGCGAGAGGTTGATGCAGCCGTTGGTGACATTCGACGACCCCTGCGCGGCGAGCGATTCCGGATTGGCGTGGATGAACTCGCCGTTGTTGGAGATACGCACCGCCCAGCGTTCGCGGACATTGGTGTAGAACGGCGGGTTCGACATGAGGAAGTCCTCGTACTTCTCGGTGACCACATGGGTGCCCGAGCGGGTGACATTGCGCGCCTCGTTGCCCTCGCCGTAGGACACCGCGAAATCGAAGATCGTGGCACCGTCACGCACCACCTGCATCCGGTGGCTGGGGGCGTCGGCGATCACCACCTGGCTGCGGCCGATGGTGAAATCGGAGGTCAGATCGGAGTCGCCGTAGACCCCGCCGCCCAGGTCGACGCCGTAGAGCTTCGCGGCCACGTGCACGGTGGTGCCGGGGGTCCAGTAGGTCTTGGGCCGCCAGTGCGCCCGCGACCCGTTGTCGTCGGGCAGCCACGCCCACGACCCCTCGGTGCCGGTACTCGTGGTGACGGTGAGCGCCTTCTCCGCGGCGGCCTTGTCGGTGACCGGTCCGGTGAACTTGACGATGATCGGCGCCGCGATCCCGACCTCCTGGCCGTCACCGATATTGATCGTGGCCGGGATGGTCGACTTCGGGGTGAGCGTGCGGAAGCCGCCCTCGATCGGCACCTGTTTGCCGTCGGCGCCGGTGGCGGCACCGGTCCAGGTGTAGGCGGCGCCGTAGCCGAGCGGCTCGGTGATCCGGTAGCCGGTGTGGTCGGGGGTGAACTCGCCGGTGACCTGCTTGCCGTCGGCATTGGTGAGGGCGACCTGGTCGATCCGGCCGCTCTCGACGCGCACCGAGATCGGCGCCGCCGGGGCGATGTCGGTCGCGCCGTCACCGGGCTCGAGGGTGACCTGCGCGACAGCGGCGGCGGGCCCAGCGGCCGGTCCCGGCCCGTCGGAGGAGCAGCCGGTCAGCACCACGAGCACCGCCAGCAAGATCACCGCAAACGCCGCGCCGACACCGCGAAGGCCCAGTTCACGCTTCGCCCCGGCCGCACGTCGTCCCGCCGCCCCGCGCGCACGCAACGAGGCGGTTACCGAAAGTTTGCTCACGCATCGAATGTACGCCGCGATTTCGGGCCCACCGCCCGGCGAAGCTGTCTAGAGGGTCACACCCACCGTGACCGGTTCCGGCTCCAAGGTGACCCCGAAGCGTTCCTGTACGCCCGCGCGCACGGTCTGCGCCAGCGCGACGATGTCGGCGGCGGTGGCCGAACCCCGGTTGGTGAGGGCGAGGGTGTGCTTGGTCGACAACCGCGCCGCCGCGTCGGCGCCGGGGAAGCCCTTGGCGAACCCGGCGCGCTCGATCAGCCAGCCCGCCGAGAGCTTGGTCCCGTCGGGCGCGGGGTAGGTGGGCACCCGCACGTCCTCGCCGACATGGGCGGCGATGGCGGCCAGGACCTGCGGCAACCGGTCCTCGGCGACGACCGGGTTGGTGAAGAACGAGCCCGCGCTCCAGGTGTCGTTGTCGGCCGGGTCCAGGACCATGCCCTTGCCCGCGCGCAGCCGCAGCACCTCGGCGCGCACCTGCGCGGCTGGGCGGGTCTCCCCCTCGTCCGCACCGAGGACCTTGGCCAGCTCGCCGTAGCGCAGCGGCGCGCTCGCACCGCTGGGGTCCAGCGCGAACTCGACCGCGAGCACGACCGCGTCGTCGCTGTGCTTGAGCACGCTGGTCCGGTAGCCGAAACCGAGTTCGGCGGGCTCGACCCAGCGCACCTCACCGGTCTTGCGGTCGAGCAAGCGCACCCGCCGCAGCAGCGAGGCGACCTCGACGCCGTAGGCGCCCACGTTCTGCACCGGCGTCGCCCCGGCCGAGCCGGGGATACCGGACAGGCACTCCAGCCCGCCCAGCCCGGCCTCGACAGTCGCCGCGACGACCTCGTCCCAGTTCGCGCCCGCCTCGGCCGTCACACTGTCGGCACCCAGCTCGACGCCGGTGTTCGCCACCCGCACGACAACACCGTCGAAGCCCGCGTCGTCGATGAGCAGGTTCGAGCCACCCGCGAGCAGCAGCACCGGGATGCGGGCCGCGTCCAGGGCGCGCACGGTCGCGATCAGCGCCTCGGTGCCGGCGCATTCGGCCAGCAGCGCGGGCCCGCCGACGCGCAACGTCGTCAATTCGGACAATCGCACCGATTCGCGCACCACCGCCCCGGTCCCGGACAGGAGGTCACGCAGCTGATCGGAGGACACCACCCGTGTTGTTCGCACGTCTAGGACGGTAGCGTGTCGCGCATGGCTACACCTCTGGCGTACACCGCTCGCTACACCCATCCGGTCGAAGCGGTGCGCGCGGCGTTCTCCGACGAGCAGTACTGGAAGGCCCGGATCGAAGAGGTCGGCGGCCCCGGTGCCCGCATCGATTCCTTCAGCGCCGACGGCGACCGGGTCCGCGTGCAGATGGTGCAGGCGATCCCCGCCGAGCAGCTGCCGCCCGCGATCACCGCGGTCCGCCCCGGCGACCTGGTCATCCCGCGCGTGGAGACCTACCAGGGCACCTCCGGCACCGTGGAGGCCCACGTCGACGGCGCGCCCGCCAAGGTCGTCGCCACCGCCACCCTGGCCGCCGACGGCACCGGTTCCACCGCCACCGTCACCGGCACCATCGAGGTGAAGATCCCGCTCTTCGGCGGCAAGATCGAGGCCGCCATCTCCGAGCACCTGCTGGAGCTGCTGAACAACGAGGCCGCTTTCACCGAACAGTGGCTCGCCACGCACTGAGCGGTAACGTGTCTGCCCATGGCACGTCGACTGGACTACTCCGCCCGCTACCCGCTGCACACCACCGAAGAGCTGTACGCGGCACTGCGGAGCAGGGATTACTGGGAAGCGCGCGTCGCCGAGATGCGTAAGTACGCACCGCACAACGAGGTGGTCAGCCACGAGGTGAGCGAGGACGGCATCGATGTCGTGCTCGCGCACACCCTGCCGCGGGAGATGCTGCCCGAGATCGCCCAGACGGTGATGCGCAAGGACATGGTCATCACCCGCAAGGAGAGCTGGGGTCCGTTCGAGCACGAGGAGACCGAGGGCAGGTTCTCCGCGTCGATCCCGGCGGGCCCGGGCAGCCTCAACGGCACCATCCGCCTGTTCCCCACCGAGACCGGCGCCACCATGCGCTTCTCCCCCACCGCCAAGGTGTTCATCCCCATGGTCGGCCCGCGCCTCGAGCAGCTCATGCTGGTGAACCTGGTCGACCTGTTCCGCGCCGAGCAGGAGGAGACCTCGCGCTGGCTGGCCGCGCAGGCCCCCGAGACGGCGAACAACCCGTAGACACCGCCGCCCCGTGACAGACCCCCGCTCCCGCCGGAAGATCCTGCCCCCGGTCGGCACGATCACCCGCGGGACCACCGGGGTCAACCGGCTGCGCCGCTGCGACCGCTGGCTGGTCAACGACGAGCTCGTCACCACCCGTCTGCGTGACGCCCCCGACCCGCTGGTGGTCGACCTCGGCTACGGCGCCGCCCCCTGGACGACCTTCGAACTGGCCGCGCGGCTGCGCACCGTCCGCCCCGATCTGCGCGTGGTCGGGCTCGAGATCGACCCGGCCCGCGTCGTGCCGGGCCGCGACGGCGTGCGTTTCGCCCGTGGCGGCTTCGAACTGGCCGGGCTGCACCCGGTGCTGGTGCGTGCGTTCAATGTGCTGCGCCAGTACCCCGAGGACGCGGTCCCCGACGCGTGGTCGCGCATCCAGGGCAATCTCGCCCCCGGCGGCCTGCTCGTCGACGGCACCTGCGACGAGCTCGGCCGCCGCAGCGCCTGGGTGCTGCTGGACCGGCACCGCCCGCTCTCGCTCACCCTGGCCTGGGACCCGTTCACCGTCGAACGCCCCTCCGATATCGCCGAGCGCCTCCCGAAAGTCCTGATCCACCGCAATATTCCGGGCGAACGGGTGCACACCCTGCTCACCGCCGCCGACCAGTGCTGGGACCGAACTGCCGCGCTGGCCCCCTACGGCCCGCGCGTGCGCTGGCGCGAGGCCGCGCGGATGTTGCGCGCCAACGGTTTCCCCGTGCGCGCCTACCGGCGCCGGATGCGTGACTGCGTGCTGTCGGTGCCGTGGCCGACGGTCGCGCCGAACGGCTGGTCAGACCCCGGCTAGGGCCCGCCGCACCCGCGCCGCCGCCCGGGGCGCCAGAAGCTGCCCGCCCCAGCGGATCTCGTCGGTGTCGCAGCGGTGGATGGCGACCGCGTCGGCGACCACCTCGTCCAGGGCGCGCTGGGAGATCTCGGTCTCGGCCAGATCCAGCACCGTGCGCACCGGCGTGGTCACCAGGAAGGCCCCCGCCGACTCGATGTCCGGATCGGCCAGCCTGCGCCGGGTGAGCACCAGCCGTGGCGTCACCGGCGGCCGCCCCGCCGACACCGACAGATGCAGGAACCGCGGCTGCAACCGCCCGAGCCCGTGCAACTCGGCCGCGCTCTGATACGACACCGCCGCGGCCCCGTCGAACCAGGCGGCCCACATCGCGTACTCGTCGAGCGGACCGGCCCGCCACGGCGTCAGCCGCATCATGCCGACCCCGGCCCTGGTCACCGACCCGTCGCCCAGTGCCGCCCTGACCTGGAGTTCACATCCGGTCCGCAATACCTGACGGGTGGTGAAGAAGCCCGCGTGGCGCCCCGCCAGGCGCCGTAGCACCCGCCACCGATGTTCCGCCGTCCCCGTCAGCCGGCGCCGACCCTCGCCAGTCATGGATCCAGGCTACGCCGCGTGGAGTGCGCCAGGTCACACTTTGCTGTGAGGGCTTTCACTGCGTCCTCAGAGCGGGCACAGAATCTCGAGGAAGAATCCGATGGCATGAGCACACAGACGCCCCAACGTCCCAAGATCGGTCGGCGCACGCTGGTGATCGCGGTCGCCGTGGTCGCCGTGCTGCTCGTGGCGGCCATCGCGGGCACCGAAGCCTATGCCCGCCACCAGGTCTCGCGCTGCATCAGCAGCTCGTTCGAGCAGCAGATGGGGTCGAGCATCGACGTGGGCTTCGGCCCGAAACCGATGCTGCTGACCTATCTCGACGGCAAGGTCGGCTCGGTGACCATCGACAGCGAGGACAACAAGTTCGGTCCCGCCGTCGGCATGGTCGTGCACGCCGAGTTCGAAGACATCGAGCTGGACAAGAACAACGGCGGCGGCACCATCGGCAGCTCACAGGCCGAGGTCACCTGGGACAACGACGGCATCCGCCAGACCCTCGGTGGCATGGTCAGCGGCGTGTCGTCCTCGGCGCGCGACAAGACCATCACCCTCGACGTGCTCGGCGGCCTGGCCCAGCTCCAGGTGGTGCCCTCGGTGCGCGACGGCAATGTCACGGTCGAGACCAAGTCCGCGCAGCTGCTCGGCATCGGCCTGCCCACCGATCTGGTGCAGGGCATCGTCGAGACGTTCACCCAGAGCCTGCAGAGCTACCCGCTGGGTTTGCGGGCCAAGGACCTCCAGGTCACCGACGACGGCATCATCGTGCACCTCGAAGGCGGCCGCACCACCCTGGAATCGACCAGCAATGGCACCGATCAGGCCCAGTTCACCTGCTGACCCGGGCTCAGTCCGGGAAGCCCGCCAGCACCGCCGCCGACTGCGACAGTCCGAGCCGGGTGGCGCCCGCCGCGATCAGCGCGGCCGCGTCCTCGGCGGTGCGGATGCCGCCGCTGGCCTTGACGCCCAGTTTGCCGCCGACGGTCTCGGCCATCAGCCGCACCGCGTGCACACTGGCCCCGCCCGCCGGATGGAACCCGGTGGAGGTCTTCACGAAATCGGCACCGCCCCGCTCAGCGGCCCGGCACGCGCCCACGATCGCCTCGTCGCTCAGCGCCGCGGACTCGATGATCACCTTGAGCACCGCCCGGTCGCCGATCGCCTCGCGCACGGTGATCACATCGGCCAGCACGGCGTTGAAATCACCGGCCACCGCGGCACCCACATCGATCACCATGTCGACTTCGGCCGCGCCCTGATCCACCGCCAGCCGGGCTTCAGCCCCCTTGACCAGCGAGTGGTGTTTGCCGGACGGGAAACCGGCCACCGTCGCCACGACCAGCCCCGGCGCCCGCACCGGCAGCATCGAGGGCGACACGCAGATCGCGTACACCCCCAGCGCCCGCGCGTCCTCGATCAGCGCGCTCACCTGCGCGGGTGTGGCCTGCGGTGCGAGCAGCGTGTGGTCGATCATCGCGGCCACATCGGCCCGGGTCGGTGGCGTCGAGACGGTCATGAAAACGAGTCTGGCACATCGGCGAATACCGAAACTTCATTGCGCGCCGGTACCCAGGTCGGGAAGACTTACACCTACCGGTCGGGCCGTGCGCCCGCCGCTATCAGACCCGGAGGCGACAGTGCTCATCCGTCGTGAGATACCCATCGATGCTCCGGCCATAGCCGAGATCCATCGGGGCGCGTTCGCCGCGCACTACGCCGAGGACCCGGCCGTCACCGAGCCACCCGAGGTGGCCCTGGTCGAGGCGCTACGGGCCGACGAGTCGTGGATGCCCACGCTCTCGCTGGTCGCCCTGGAGAACGACACCGTCGTCGGGCACATCCTGCTCACCCGCGCCGGAATCGGGCCGTTCCCGGTGCTGGCGCTGGGCCCGCTCGGCGTCGACCCCGACCGGCACAAGACCGGGATCGGCTCGGCACTGATGCATGCCGCGCTGGGGGCGGCCGACGCGATGGACGAACCGGTCGTCGGCCTGGTCGGCGACCCGGTCTACTACTCGCGGTTCGGTTTCGTGCCCGGCGCCCGGCTCGGCATCGTCCCCGACGAAGCCGAGTGGGCCGAGTACTTCCAGGTGCGCCCGCTGACCGCCTACGACCCGGCCCTCAGCGGCGAGTTCCGCTACCCGGCGCCGTTCTACGCGCTCTGAGCCCTCACTCGAAGACCACCGTGCGCCTGCCGTGCACGAGCACGCGGCCCTCGAGGTGCCAGCGCAGGCCGCGGGCCAGCACCACCCGCTCGATGTCGCGGCCCTGACGCACCATGTCGCGCACGTCGTCGGCGTGGTCGACGCGGATCACGTCCTGCTCCAGGATCGGGCCAGCGTCCAGTTCGGCGGTGACGTAGTGGCAGGTCGCGCCGATGAGCTTCACGCCGCGCGCGTAGGCCTGGTGATAGGGCCGCGCGCCGACGAACGAGGGCAGGAAGCTGTGGTGGATATTGATCGCCCGCCCGGCCCAGTGTTCGCACAGCGCGGCGGGCAGCACCTGCATGAAGCGGGCCAGCACCACCGCGTGCGGATCGTGGCCGTCGACGAGTTCGCGGACCTGTTCGAAGGCGGGGCCGCGCTCGGCCGGGTCCTTCGGGAACGGCACGTAGTGGAACTTCACGCCGTGCGCCTCGGTCATCCCGGCCAGGTCGGGGTGGTTGCCGATGACGGCCTCGATGGTCGCGGGCAGCTCACCGGCGGCGGCGCGGCCGAGCAGGTCGTGCAGGCAGTGCCCGTCCTTGCTCACCAGCAGCACCACCCGGCGCGGGGCGCCGGAGTCGTGCAGCTGCCAGTCGGTCTCGGGGCCGAACTCGGCGGCCACCTCGGCGAAGCGGGCGCGCAGTTCGTCGATGCCGAAGGGCACGGTCGCGGCCTTGACCGCCTGGCGGGTGAAGAACCAGCCGGTGTCCCCGTCGGAGTGGTAACCGGCCTCCACGATCGAGCCGCCGAACTCGGCGATGAACGAGGAGATGCGGGCGATGATGCCCGGCCGGTCCGGGCAGCCCAGGGTCAGCACGAACCGGCGATCATCCGAGGTCAGGGGGGCAGAACTCATGCCCACAGTCTCGCAGGCGGTCAGGCCAGGGCGCGCACGGGCTCACGGACCGAGGCCAGGACGGTGGCCAGCTCGGCGTTGAACAGGTCGTAGCGCTCGACATTGCCCAGATGCCCGGTGGGCAGCACCTTGTGCCCGGCCAGGTTGCCCGCGGCGGCCAGCAGTTCGGCCAGGCGCTGGGCGTGCAGCGGCGGGGTGAGGTCGTCGCGGTCGCCGGCCAGCACGGTGGTGGGCACCGCGAGGTTGCGGGCGTCGTCGCCCAGGTGCAGTGCGGCCAGCACCAGCCCCCAGCGCGAGCGCGCCATCATCGGACAGCCGCGCACCACCGACAGCGCGTAGTCCAGCGTCGGACGCGGGGTGTCGAGGGTCATCACCTGCCGGGCGAAGATCCAGCGCACCGGCTTGATCGGCGGGAACACCACCGGCGTGCCGAGGATGAGCCTGCCCAGCCACGTCGGCGTCGGCATGGCGCGGCCACGCAGCAGGCGCAGCGGCTTGTTCAGCCCGGGGACCATGGTGGAGACCTCGACCAGCGAGTGCGCGCCGGTATTGGTGAGCAGCACCGCGGCGGCGCGCTCGGTGACCTTCTCGGGGTAGCGTCCGGCCCACGAGATCAGGGTCATCCCGCCCATGCTGTGGCCGACGAGCACCGCGCGCTGACCGGGCAGCAGGGTCGCCTCGAGCACGTCCTCGAGGTCGTCGGCCAGCAGGGCCGGGCTCGGCTTGGCGTAGCCGTTGGTGGATTCGCCGTGGCCGCGCTGGTCGTAGGCGATGACGCGGTACTCGCCGGCGAAGGCGTTGATCTGGGCGTTCCAGTACTCGATCGAGCAGGTCCAGCCGTGGGCGAACACGATGACCGGCGCGTCGACGGGGCCGTAGGCGTGTACCCGCAACCGGGCGCCGTCGGCGGTGACCACCGTCGTCACCTCGGGGGTGGCCCGGGGTGGGTCGAAGGCGGCGACCCCGTGGGTCCGGGTCCGCAGATCAGCCCGGTGGGCCGCCAAGGTGGTCTTGATCGTGGCGGACGCCGTATCGACCAGATTCACCAGAGCCGTCGGCAACGTTGCACGCATCGGCACACTCCTTCGTGTTACTGCTAGATACAGTAACACCGCGTACCACTGAAACGCGAGAGTCGCGCGCGCGAGTTCCTACCAGCGCGGGCCGCGCTGGACCTCGTCCACCTTCGGCCGCACATCGGCCAGATAGATGCCGGTGGCGATGATCGCGATGAACGAGGTGAGCATGAAGCCGCCCACCCCGAGCAGCAGGAAGATCAGCGCGCCCGCCAGGATCGCCAGCCAGATCGGCTTGGTCAGCTTGTCCACCGCCGTGAACGCCTCCGCGCGCTGCCGCACGGCATGGATCAGGGCGAAAATCGTCGCGCCGAATGCGGCCAGCCAGAGGACCAGCAGGATCACCGACGTCAATCCATGCACCATGTTCACACCCCCATCATACGAACAGCGGCCCCGCACACCAGGGGTGTGCGGGGCCGCTGAAACAGCGCGTCCGAGGCCACGAAGGGCCGTGGACGACTAGATCTTCTTGGGCGCGGCCTTCTTGGCGGGGGCCTTCTTGGCCGGCGCCTTCTTGGCGGCGGGCGCCTTGGTGACCGGGGCGGCGACGGCCTCGGTGGTCACGTCGACGACCTCGGCGTCGACGACGGCCGCGGCCTTCGCGACAGCGGTCTCGGCCTTGGCCACGGCGTTCTCGGCCTCGGCCTTGCCACGGCCCAGCAGGTCGTTGACCTTGGCCAGCGCGTCCTCGGCACGCGCGGAGGCGTCCTTGTAGAGGGTCTCGACGCGGCCGATCTGCTCGTCGACGGCCTGGTTGGCGCGCAGCCGGTCGACGGTCTCCTCACCGCGCACGGCGAGGTCGGCGTAGATGTCGAGCGCCTGGCGGTAGTACTGCTCGGCGAGCTTGCGCAGCTCCTCCGGGGTGAACTTCTCGCGCAGCTCGGCGAGGTCCTCCGGCAGCTCCGAGGGCAGGCCCGACAGGCGCTCACGGATGGTCTCGAACTGGGCCTGCACGTCGGCGGGCACGTTGGCGAAGCGCTCACGGGCCTCGTCGACGCGAGCCTGCACATCGGTGGTGGCGACCCGCTCGCGGACGTCGGCGACGACGTCGTTCACGGCGGTGTAGATCGCGTCACCGGCACCGACGGTGGCGAACAGGGGCTTGGTCACGGTAGCGGTCTTCTCGGTCATCAGTCTTCGTTCTCCTGGCGTGGCGGAGTGTCAGTTGTCGTGAACGAAACGTCGCTGTCCCGTTCGTTCCCCCCTGAGCCGGTTTCATCCCCGTTTTCCCGGCGAAACGACTCATAGATTTCCAGCAACACCTGTTTCTGCCGTTCGGTCACCGAAGTGTCCGCCAGCAGGGCGTCCCTGACCGGGCTGTGCGGGCGCTGCTCGAGATATCCGGCCCGCACGTACAACACCTCCGAAGAGACCCGCAGTGCCTTGGCGATCTGCGCGAGTACTTCGGCGGAGGGATTGCGCAATCCGCGTTCGATCTGGCTCAGGTACGGATTGCTCACCCCTGCCAGGGCGGCGAGCTGACGCAGGGACACCTGCGCGGCTTCGCGCTGGGACCTGATGAAACCTCCGATATCTTGCGCCGCGTGCGCTACGCGGCCCTCGGGCTGGTCTGCCATCACTCACCTTCTGGCGTTGTGTCTTCAATACTAGGACAGGGTGCTAGCTATTGCAAGCACTTGTGTTAGCACAGGTTCCGTTAACCGTTCTCTCAGCCGAACATCAGCTGCGAGATCGTGTAGATGGCCAGGCCCGCGAGCGAGCCGACGACCGTGCCGTTGATCCTGATGAACTGCAGATCCCGGCCGACCTGCAGTTCGATCTTCCGGCTCGCCTCGTCGGCGTCCCAGCGCGCGACCGTGTCGGTCACCAGCGTGGTGATCTCGGCGGAGTAGTTACCGACCAGATAGCGCGCGCCGCGGTCGATCCAGCCGTCCACCTTGCCGCGCATCGCCGGGTCGTCGCGCAAGCGCTCACCGAGCTGCTGCACATTTTCGGCCACCTTGCGGCGCAGCGTGGAATCGGGGTCCTCGGCCGATTCCAGGATCAGCCGCTTGGCCGCGCGCCAGGTGGCCTCGGCCATGCCGGTGATCTGCTCGCGGCCCATGATCTCGGCCTTGACCTTCTCCGCCTTGGCGATCATGGCCTCGTCGTGCTGCAGATCGTCGGCGAATTCCTGCAGGAAGCGGGTGGCCGCGCGGCGCAGTTCGTGCTCCGGGTCCGAGCGCACCTTCCAGGTGAACTCGACCAGTTCCCGGTAGATCCGCTCGGCCAGCAGCGTGTTGACGAACTTCGGCGCCCACTGCGGCGCGTCGCGCAGCACGATCCGGTCGATCGTCTCCTGCGAACCCAGTGCCCACTGGTGCGCGCGCTCGGCCAGCAGGTCGATCAGCGGCAGCTGCCGGTTGTCGGCGATGAGTTCGGACAGCACCCGCCCGATCGGCGGGCCCCACAGCGGCTCGGCGATCCGCTTGACGATGGTGTTGTCGATGATCTGCTCGACGTCCTCGTCGCGCAGCACGCCAACCACCGCGGTCAGGATGGTCGCGCTCTCCTGCGCCACCCGCGCGGCGTGCCCCGGATCGGCCATCCACCGGCCCACCCGCAGCGAGATCTGGGCCGAGTCCAGCCGCGCCGACACCACGTCGGGTGCCAGGAAGTTCGTGCCGACGAACGAACCCAGACTCTCGCCGAGCTGGTCCTTCTTCTTGCGGATGATCGCGGTGTGCGGGATCGGCAGGCCCAGCGGGTGCTTGAACAGCGCGGTCACCGCGAACCAGTCGGCCAGCGCGCCGACCATGCCCGCCTCCGAGGCGGCGCGCACGTAGCCCACCCACTCGCCACCGCCGCCGCGCGATTCGATCCAGCGACACAGCAGGTACACCACGCTGGCCACCACCAGGAAGCCGGTGGCCAGCGCTTTCATCTTGAAGAGGTCACGTCGTTTGCCCGCTTCGTCGGTCATGAGCGCGAAACCCGCGGGTGGCGGCGCGGGCTCGGTGCGCGGCGCGAGCACCGCCGTGGTGCCGGGAGCTTTCTCCATAGCCACCATTCTGCTGTGCGCGCGCCCGCCGCGCCGCCGCCCACCCGCGTGGCGCGGCCCACGAACCGAGCGAACCGCGCGGTTCGAATAACGCGCGGGTACCGACCGGAGTGTGGTAAATGCCCCAACGTGGCCCAAACGAGCGACGCCCCACACGAGCGGGCATAAGCTGTATCCCGAGAGAGGCCACATCGATCACAAGGGGGCTGTTCTGTCCACCGAAGACCTTGTCGAGATCGGCGAGCCCACCGGCCGGGCCGCCGTGCGCGGCGGCGGCGTCGACGGCCGCAAACGGCGGTGGCGTCAGCACAAGATCGACCGCCGCGAAGAGCTCGTCGACGGCACGCTCAACGCCATCCGCACCCGCGGCAGCCAGGCGGGCATGGACGAGATCGCCACCGAGATCGGCGTGTCCAAGACCGTCCTGTACCGCTACTTCGCGGACAAGAACGACCTGGTGCACGCCACCATGCAGCGCTTCATCGAGACCACGCTGCTGCCGCGCGTCTACGGCGCGATCAACCTCGACGCCGACGAGTACCAGCTGGTGCGCGCCGCGATGACCGAGTACGTCGGCACCGTCGACGACGACCCCGAGGTCTACCGGTTCATCATGAGCAACACCGCGGGCGACAAATCCTCGCTCGCCGAATTCGAGCGCCTCTTCGCCGAGGTCGTCACCGCCGTGCTCATCGACCGGGCCGGTGCCAAGGGTGTGCGCACCGACGGCGCGATGCTGTGGTCCTACGTGCTCGTCGGCGGCATCCAGCTGGCCACACACTGGTGGACCACCACCGAGAAGGCCATGCCGCGCCAGGACGTCATCGACTACCTGACGATGATGGCGTGGAGCGCCATCGAGGGCGTGGCCAAGGCGGGCGGCTCGCCCGAGGTCTTCACCGCACAGACGCACGAACTCCCCGAGATCCCGCCCGCGACGTCCTGACCGGCGGTTTCCGGCCTTCCCGGGAGGGGGGCTCGACATCGCCGCGCGGTTGGTTACGCTGAACCGAGCGGGGCGCTGTGGCTTGCGTCACCGCAGGCGGCCGTGTGCCGTCATGCGCGTCGGCACCAACGGAGGTACCTCGATGGCGAAGAACGTGCCGACATCCCGGCTGGCCCGCGGGACGAAGCTGGGGGCGGTGGCGGCGAGTTCGGTCATCCGTTCCAAGAAGACCCGGCTCTCGATGCGGGGCAGGTCGGAGGCGGTTCGCGCCCGGATGGCCGAGGAGTCGATGATCCGCACCACCGAACAGGTGGTCATGGTGCTGGGCACCATGAAGGGCGTGGCGATGAAGCTGGGCCAGATGATGTCGGTCCTTGACCTGGATCTGGTGCCCGAGGACCATCGCGAGCGCTTTCAGCAGCGGCTGGCGGTGCTGCGCAATGCCGCGCCGACGGTGTCGTTCGAGTCCATGCGCGAGGTGATCGAGCAGGACTTCGGCCGCCCGCTGGCCGAGTTGTTCGCCGAGTTCGATCCGGAGCCGATCGCGGCCGCCTCGATCGGGCAGGTCTACAAGGCGCGCCTGCACGACGGGCGCAGTGTCGCGGTGAAGGTGCAGTACCCCGGCGTCGACATCGCGGTGCGCGCCGACCTGAAGAACCTGACCATGTTCCGCCGGGTGCTGGCCTCGGCGATGCCGTGGATCACCCCGGCCGTGCTCGACGAGCTGAAACTCAACATGGAGGCCGAGCTCGACTACCGGGCCGAGGCCGCGACCCAGTCCGAGATCGCCACGCTCTACCGCGGTCACCCGTTCGTCGTGGTGCCCGACGCGGTGCCGGAGCTGTCCACCACGCGCGTGCTGGTCAGCGAGTTCATCGAGGGCACCGGCTTCGAGGACATCGCGAAGATGCCCGCCGCCGAGCGCGACCGCGTCGGCGAGATCGTCTACCGGTTCTACGTGGGCTCGCTGTTCACCTTCAACGAGTTCTGCGGTGACCCACATCCGGGCAATGTGCTGCTGGCCGCCGACGGCCGGGTCGCCTTCCTGGACTTCGGCCTGTTCAACCGGATGGACCCCAAGCTGGTCCACTTCGAGAAGCTGTGTCTGCGCGCGGCCGCCGAGGAACGCGCCGAGGACCTGCGCCAGCTCATGATCGACCGCGGTGTGATCGACTCGCCCGAGGAGATCGGCGCCGAGGAGTGTCTCGAGTACGTGCTCGCCGCCTCCGAATGGTGTCTGGTCGACGAGACCCTCACCATCACCCCCGAGCTGGCCAGCGGCGCGTTCCTGCTCGCCGTCGACCCGCGCGCCAGCGAGTTCACCGGCATGAAGCAGCAGAACCTGCCGCCCGAGCACCTGTTCTCCCGCCGCGCCGACTTCCTCACCTTCGGCATGCTCGGCCAGCTCGACTGCACCGCCAACTGGCATTCGATCGCCAGGGAATGGCTCTACGACGAACCGCCGGTCACCGAGCTGGGCCGGGCCCATCACGAGTGGCTCGCCACCCGCCCGCAGAAACCGGCCAAGAAGCCCCGCAAGGCCACCACCCGATGAAAGGCAGCTCCATGCCGCAGTCCCGTGAGTTCGACCTGATCCTGTTCGGCGCGACCGGATTCGTCGGCAAACTCACCGCCGAATACCTGCTCACCGCCGCACCGGCCGGGGCGAAGATCGCGCTGGCCGGGCGCTCGGCGGGCAAGCTGGCCGCCACCCGCGCCGATCTGGGACCGGCCGCCGCGCACTGGGACCTGGTGGTCGCCGATTCCAGCGACCCGGCCTCGCTGGCCGCGATGGCCGAACGCACCACCGTGGTGGTCACCACGGTCGGCCCGTACCTGCGCTACGGCCTGCCGCTGCTGGGCGCGTGCGCCGCCGCGGGCACCCACTACGCCGACCTCACCGGCGAGCCGCTGTTCATCCACGACGCCATCGAGCAGTTCGAGCAGACGGCCGTCGAATCCGGCGCCAAGATCGTGAATTCCTGTGGTTACGACTCGATTCCGTCGGATCTGAGCGTCTACGAGATCTACCGCGCCACCGTCGCGGACGACACCGGCGAACTCGAGGACACCACCCTGGTCGCCTACCTCAAGGGCGGCATGAGCGGCGGCACCATCGATTCCGGCCGCGCCATGATGGAAGACGTCGCCGCCGACTCGAGCCGCGGCAAGATCCTGGCCCACCCGTACTCGCTGAGCCCGGACCGCAGCATGGAACCCGACGTGGGCCGCCAGTCCGACCAGGCCCTGGCGCGCGCCGAGAACATCGACCCGAGCCTGGACGGCTGGGTCACCACCTTCATCATGGCCTCGCACAACACCAAGGTCGTGCGCCGCACCAACGGCCTGCTGGGCTGGGCCTACGGCAAGCAGTTCCGCTACCGCGAGGTGATGAACGCGGGCAACTCCCCCGCCGCGCCGCTGGTCGCGGCCGGGATCGCGGGTGGCATCGTGGCCGGGATGGCCTCGGGCGCGGTGCTGTCGCGGGTGTCGCTGGGCCGCAAGCTGCTCGACCGGATCCTGCCCAAGCCCGGCACCGGTCCCAGCGAGCAGGCCCGCCGCAGCGGCTGGTTCACCATGAAGACCTTCGCCCGCACCAGCTCCGGCGCCAAGTACCAGGCCACTTTCTCCGGCACCGGCGACCCCGGCTACCAGGCCACCGCCGTGCTGCTCGGCCAGAGCGGCCTGTGCCTGGCCTTCGACCAGCTGCCCGAACGCGCCGGCGTGCTCACCCCGGCCTCGGCCATGGGCGAGGCGCTCACCGCGCGGCTGCGCGAGGCGGGCATGACGATCGAGGTCACCCGGCAGTGAATCTCGCCCGCAGGACCATGAACGCCCCGGCGCTGGCGGCGGTCTACGAACACGCGTGGCGACCCGCGCTGTTCTACCTCGCCAGCGGCCGCACCACCGGCAGCGACCGGCGCGACGCCGTGAGCGCGCTGCGCATCGACGGCACCGCGCACAAGGTGCTCGACCTCGCCTGCGGCCCGGGCAATTTCACCCGCCACCTCAGCGAGCACCTCACCGGCGACGGCTATGTCACCGGCCTGGACTACTCCGAGCCGATGCTGGCCAAGGCCGCCGCCGACAACGCGGGCCCGCGCGTCGGCTATGTCCGCGGTGACGCGCGCACCCTGCCCTTCGCCGACGGCACCTTCGACGCCGTCTGCTGCTTCGGCGCCCTCTATCTCATCCCCGACCCGATCGCCGCCACCCGCGAGATGATCCGCGTGCTGGCCCCCGGCGGCCGCATCGCCATCACCACCAGCTTCCGCGAGGACAACCTCTTCGGCACCGCCACCACTCTGGCCGCGAGCGTCGGCGGCCTGCGCCTGTTCGACCGGCAGACCTTCCCCCGCCTGTTCGCCGAATCCGGCCTCACCGAGATCGACCAGCACGTCCACCGCTTCATGCAGTACGTCGAGGCCACGAAGCCGGGCTAGACCAGGCTCAGCCAGTAGTCCTGGAACTTCAGGAACACCAGCAGCAGGACCACGGCGTAGAACACCACGACCAGGGTCCAGCGCCATTCGGCGAGGATGCGCATCGGTCCGCGCGAGCGCGACCAGGCTTCCTGGGTGGTGACCGCGAACAGGATCGGGGTCGCCGCCCAGACCACCATGCAGTACGGGCACAGCGCGTTGATCCGGTACAGGCTCTGGAAGATCAGCCAGCAGATCCCGGCCACGCCGAGCACGGTGCCCAGCCACAGCCCGCCCCAGATCCAGCGCGGGAAACCGACCCCGACCACGGACAGCACGCCGAGAGTGACCACCACCGAGAAACCGACCACGCCGATCAGCGGGTTCGGGAAACCGAACACCGCGGCCTGGTCGGTCTTCATCACCGAGCCGCACGAGAGCACCGAGTTGATGCTGCACGAGGTGACGTAGTCGGGGTCGACGAACAGCTTGAACCGCTCGACGGTGAGCGCGAACGACGCCAGCCAGCCCGCCAGCCCGGCGATCAGCAGCAGCCAGGCGGCACGGGCGGGGGCGGTGATCATTTCGCGGCGTCAGCGATCACGGCGGCCAGGCCGTTCTCGGTGAAGATCGCGTCGGTCTGGTTGATCTGGCCGTTGATGAAGACCGAGGGCGTGGATTCCACACCGCTGGACAGCGTGGCCTGGGTGACCTGCTTGATGTAGTCGGTGTACGGCTTGCCCTTGATGCAGTCGGCCACGGCCGGATCGGTGTAGCCCACCTCGGTGGCGATCTGGATCAGCTGGTCGTCGGTCAGACCGGCGCCGCCCTCGGCGGGCTGCTTCGCGAACATGGTCTGCAACCAGGTCTGGTACTTGCTCGGGTCCGACTTCGCCACGCAGAACGAGGCATTGGCCGCGCGCGAGGAGTACTGGTTGGTGGAGGCTTTGTCGAGGAAGGAGATGATCTGGTACTCGACGACCGCGGTGCCGTCGGCGGCGGCCTGGGCCAGCGCCTCGCCGTTGGCGGCCTCGAACTTCTTGCATGCCGGGCACTGCAGGTCGGCCACGACGCGCACCTTCACCGGGGCGTCCGGATTGCCGATGCGCACCGTGCCGGTATCGGTGACCGAACCACCGGTGGCCGGGAGCTGGGCCATCGAACTGGACGCAGTGTCGGAGCCGGAGTCGGAGCGGTTGACCGCGATCCCGATGCCGATGGCCGCGATCAACGCGACCAGGACCGCGGCGACACCGATCTGGATCGCCACCTTGCGCCGCTTGTCGGCTGCCTCGGCCGCTGCCAGCGGGTTCTTGCCGGTGCTCACGTCGTCACACGCCTTTCGTTCGGTGTCACCCCCGTCGGGGACATCATGCGGGCCGAACCTGAGATTTTCCGAAAAGTCCGGATCAGGATTCGTCGAGCCTGCGCAGCTGCTCGGCGACGTCGAAATCGGCGGGCGGCCAGTCCAGATCGAGGCCGGTCAGCGCGTCGATCAGCAGCTCGGTGACGGCCAGTCGCGCATACCACTTGTGGTCGGCCGGCAGCACGTACCAGGGCGCGTAATCGGTGTTCGTGCGTGCCAGCAGGTCCTGATACGCCTTCTGGTATTCCGGCCAGTAGGCGCGTTCGGAGATATCGGAGGGATTGAACTTCCAGTACTTGTCGGGACGTTCCAGCCGCTGCCGCAGCCTGCGCTTCTGTTCGTCGAGCGAGACGAACATGGCCACCTTCACGATGACGGTCCCCATCGCGGCGACCTCCTTCTCGAAGGCGTTGATCAGCTCGTAGCGCGGTTCCCATTCCGACTGCGGCACCAGCTCGTGCACCCGCACCACCAGCACGTCCTCGTAGTGCGAACGGTCGAACACCCCGAGCTGCCCGTGCGCGGGCAGCCGCTTGCGGATACGCCACAGGAAATCGTGCTGCAACTCCTCCGAGGTCGGCACACCGAAGGAGGCATGATCCACCCCCTGCGGATCCACCGACCCGATCACATGCCGAACGATCCCGCCCTTGCCCGCGGTATCCATCCCCTGCAACACCAGCAATACACTGCGATGCCCCCCGGTCCGCCCATGCGCGAACAACTTCTCCTGCAACTCCGAAAGCACCTGCCCCCGCTCACCGAGCAGTTCCTTCCCCAGCCGCTTGTCACCGGTGAACCCAGGCGTCGCCGAAGTATCGAGATCGGCCACATTCTGCCCATCGGCCCGCAACGCGGCCACAACAGGCTCATCCCAATGTTTCACCATTTCCCATGCCTACCACTACTGGGTGCGATAGGCGGGCAAGCTCGACGCAATCGTTGCCTGCCATCAGGCCCCGCCCGACCCAAAGAGGAATGATGCGCCTGTTGTTCGCTGCCGCACTCGTGGCGGTCTTCGGTTCGGTATCAGGCTGCGGTTCTCCCGTTGCCGGTGCACAGATCGCGGTTCAGGAGGAGAACCCCGACCTGGCGGCGGCTTTCGCGCGTCTCCTCGACGAACAAGGAACCGCTGAGCTGGGAGACATCATCGCGTCCGCCGGTGTCCCCATCGGTGAATGGGATCAGATGTTCAGCGTCCGGTCGCCCATCTCCGACGAGAGCGTCAACAAGAAGCTGGGAACGCAGGGTGTGCGTTTGACCGGGCTGAACACAAGCTCCGATTCCCTGGTCCAGGTATTCCTCAACGAAGGAAAGGTTGTGTACGCCTACAAGGACGAATTCCCGCGCTACAGCGTGGCCCAGGGTCACGCCGAGCCGGATTCACTCGTCAGCCCCAAATCGCACGTGGTCAAGGATCTCGGCGGTGAACGGACGGCTTGGTATCTGGAGATCGAAGGAATCCGGTAGCCGGTCGATCAGTTGGGGGTGCCGGTGGCGAGGACGACTTCTACCGTGCGGGTGGTGCCGTCGGGGGTGGTGATCTCGAGGCGGACCAGGTCGGCGGGTTTGCGGATGTTGATGGCGGCGCTGAGGGCCTTGGCGGTGGTGACGGTGGTGCCGTCGACGGCGGTGATCACGTCACCGTCGGTGATGCCTGCCTGGCGGGCGGGTTGACCGTAGAACGCCCAGGTCACGCGGGCTCCGGCGGTGGGGTGGGCGTCGACGATCTGGACGCCGAGGGTGGCGGTGGGGCCGATGTGGACGGTGTCGGTGGGGATGCCCGAGCGGATCTGGTCGACGATCCGCAGGGCGGTGTCGATCGGCACCGCGTAACCGTTGGCGGGTCTGCTCTCCAGCTCGGCGGGCGAGCGCTCACCGGAGGCCGCGGTGATCACCCCGACGACCGCGCCGGTCCCGTCGGCCAGCGCGCCACCGGACTGCCCGCCGACCACCGGCGCGGCGATCTCCACCATCCCGCGCAGCGATTTGCGGGACATGTCCGCGGAGTTCATCGCCACGATCGCCGCGTCCAGGTCGGTGATCGGGCCCGCGACCGCGGTGGGTTCGCCGCCGTCGCCGCCCGCGTCGCCGATCGCCAGCACGTCCTGGCGGATGCGCAGGTCGGCGGAGGTGCCCAGCCGCGCGGCGGTGAGCCCGGAGGCACCGGCCAGCGAGAGCAGCGCGATATCGGCCGTGGAGTCGTAGCCGAGCACGGTGGCCTCGTAGACCAGCCCGTTGCCGATATCGGTCACCTTCAACTGCTCGGCGCCCTTGATCACATGGTGGCTGGTGAGGATCTGCCCGTCCTCGGTGAGCACGATGCCCGAGCCCGCCGCGGCGATCCCCAGCGGTGACGCGTCGACCTCGATATTGACCAGCGCGGGCTGCACCTGCCCGGCCACCAGCACCGGGTCCAGCGGAACCGGCGGCGGGGCCTGGGCGATGGCGGCCACCTCGCCGACCGGGCCCGAACCGGGAAGCGTCAGCTCACCGCGGAATCCGAGAAACGCGGCGACCCCGAACACGGCGACGACCAGCATCGCCAGCACCCGTCCACTTCGCACGTGCGTGTCCTCTCTCGCGAGCCGACTCCTCCATTGTTACCCGCGATTCCCCGCGCGCCGGTCTCGATCCGGACGCGGTGGCTTGGCAAACGACACATGCGCCGGTAGGCATAGGGACATGAGCAAAGCCGCTGCCTACGCCCTGCCGTCCGCCGACGGGTCCTTCGAGAAGGTCACCATCGAACGCCGTGACCTCGGCCCCGACGACGTGCTGATCGACATCGAATTCGTGGGCATCTGCCACTCCGACATCCACACCGCCCGCGACGAGTGGGGCGGCACCAAGTACCCGTGCGTCCCCGGCCACGAGATCGCGGGCATCGTCGCCGCGGTCGGCTCGTCGGTGCGCAAGTACCAGGTCGGTGACCGGGTCGGTGTCGGCTGCCTGGTGAACTCGTGCGGCAAGTGCGAGCCCTGCCTGGCCGGTGAGGAGCAGTACTGCGCCCGCGGCGCGAGCTGGACCTACAACTCGCCCGTCCCCGAGGAGACCCAGCCCGGCGGCTACACCCTCGGCGGCTACGCCACCCAGATCGTGGTCACCGAGAACTTCGTCGTCGCGATCCCCGAGGGCATCGACCTCGATGTCGCCGCGCCGCTGCTGTGCGCGGGCATCACCCTGTACTCCCCGCTCAAGCACTGGAACGCGGGACCGGGCAAGAAGGTCGCGATCATCGGCATGGGCGGGCTCGGGCACGTGGGTGTGAAGATCGCGGCCGCGCTGGGCGCCGAGGTCACCGTGCTCAGCCAGTCGCTGCGCAAGCGCGACGACGGCCTGCGCATGGGTGCCACCCACTACTACGCGACCAGCGACAAGGAGACCTTCCGTCAGCTGCGCAACAGCTTCGACCTGATCATCAACACCGTCTCCGCCGACCTGCCCATCGACAACTACCTGCGCCTGCTCGCCCTCGACGGCAGCCTGGTCATCCTCGGCCTGCCCGAGAACCCGATGACGGTGCACGGCCGCAACCTCGCCGCCTACCGCCGCTCCCTGGCCGGTTCGATGATCGGCGGCATCGCCCAGACCCAGGAGATGCTGAACTTCTGCGCCTCCCACGGCATCGGCGCCGACATCGAACTGATCTCCGCCGACGAGATCGACTCCGCCTACGACCGAGTCATCGCCAGCGACGTCCAATACCGCTTCGTGATCGACGCGGGAACGATCTGAGCGCGGCGGTCTAGCGCGCCACAGAGCGCTCTCTCGGCCGGTCTCGGTACCGTGACGTCGTGGCTGCCGACGACGAACCGAAACCCGGCCCCGCCGAAGTGAGCGCGCTTCCGCCGAGCTGGGAGCTGCGCCGTCCGCCGCGCTGGTTGCCGCGGGCCCTGCTGTACACCGTGCTGGCCATCGCCGGGCTGATCGCGGCGTTCTGGGTGCTCGGCAAGGTGCAGGGTCTGCTGACCGTGCTGATGGTCTCGCTGTTCCTGGCCTTCGCGATCGAGCCCGCGGTGAATTGGCTTGCCGCGCGCGGGGTCCGGCGCGGGGCGGGCACCGGCGCGGTCTTCGTGCTGCTGCTGGTGCTGATCGTGGCGTTCGTGTGGACGCTGGGCGCGCTGCTGGTCAATCAGGTGACCATGCTGGTGCAGAACGCGCCCGACTACGTGCAGGACATCGTCGACTGGGTCAATTCCACCTTCCACCAGGACATCTCCGGCGACGACCTGACCGACTACGCCTCGGAGTGGAGTTCCACGATCGAGAAGTACCTGGTCGGTATCGCCGGAAACGTCTGGGGCATCGGCACGGTCGCGATCGGTGCGCTGTTCCAGCTGCTGGGCGTGCTGCTGTTCACCTTCTATTTCGCCGCCGACGGCCCCCGCTTCCGCACCTGGGTGTGCTCGCTGCTGCCGCCCAGACAGCAGAAACACGTGCTGCGCGCCTGGGACATCGCGGTGGAGAAGACCGGCGGCTACATCTACTCGCGCGCCCTGCTGGCCCTGTGCTCGGCCGTCGCCCACTACATCGCGCTGCGGATCTTCGACGTGCCCTCGGCGTTCGCGCTGGCGCTGTGGGTGGGTGTGGTCTCGCAGTTCATCCCGACCGTCGGCACCTATCTGGCCGGTGCGCTGCCGGTGCTGGTCGCCCTGGTGCACGATCCGATCACCGCGCTGTGGATTCTGCTGTTCATCATCGCCTACCAGCAGTTCGAGAACTATGTGCTGCAACCGCGGATCACCGCGACCACCATGGACATGCATCCGGCGGTGGCCTTCGGCGCGGTGATCGCCGGTGCCGCCTTACTCGGCCCGACCGGTGCGCTGCTGGCCATCCCGGTCACCGCCACCCTGCAGGGTTTCGCGGGGGCCTATGTGCGGCGCTACGAGGTGGCCGACGCGCCGCCGGTCGGGAAGAAGAAACGCAAGGCCGCCACCCCGCCGCCCGCCGACACCCCGGACGAGTAGCGCATGGCCATCCTGCTGGGTCTGGTCTCGATGCTGTCGACCCTGTTCGGCGGGTTCGTCGCCATGCGCATCGGCGACCGCAAACACCTGGTCCTCGGCCTGGCCGCCGGGGTGATGCTCGGCCTGGTCGCCTTCGACCTGATCCCCGAGGCGCTCGAACAGTCCACCGGTGAGCTGGGCGGTGTGCCGGTGGTACTCATCGCGGCGGTGGTCGGCTTCCTCAGCCTGCACATCATCGAACGCGCGGTCGCCATCCACCGCGGCCACGAGGACGAATTCGGTTCCCACCACCACGGATTCGAGTCGGTCGGCCTGCTGGCCGCCGCGGGCCTGATCTTCCACAGCACCCTCGACGGTTTCGGCATCGGCATCGGCTACCAGGCCGGCGCCACCGTCGGCCTGTCGGTGGCCATCGCCGTCATCTGCCACGACTTCGCCGACGGCTTCAACACCTTCACCATCCCCACCCTCTACGGCAGCGCCCGCCGCCGCGCCCTCACCCTCCTGGCCCTCGACGCCATCGCCCCCGTCGTGGGCGCCGTCCTCGGCACACTCATCCCCGTCCCCGACCAGTTCATCGGCCTCTACCTCGGCTACTTCGCCGGCTTCCTCCTCTACCTGGCCACCGCCGACATCCTCCCCGAAGCCCACGCCGACCACCCCTCCCGCCTCACCCTCCTCCTCACCGTCCTCGGCGTCACCGCCATGTTCGCCGTCGCCACCCTCAGCCACACCCACTGACCGAGTCGGCACAGCCGCTACTCCCTGTTGCGCCGCGCACGCTCGATAACCTCGGCCTCGGTCGGCGGGCTGGCAGGGTGATGGCTCAGGCACAGCGGGGTGGACAGTTTGCGGAATGCCCGGCCCTCGGTGGCAGCGTAGAACTGGCCGGTCTTCAAGCGGCCGATGTCATCGAGGTTCCCGCCCCAGCTGGCGGCGATGCTCTTGGCCGTTTGGATCTGCACAGCGGTCCCGAGCTTCCCGAAGAACTGGATCGCGGTATTGCCGACGACTTTGCTGTCCAGCCCTTTCGGCGCCTGAGTGGCGTAGGCGATACCGAGTCCGTACTTCCTGGCCTGCGCCGCGAGCATCAGCGTGCTGGCCGAAGCCGGGGTCTGCTTGCCCGACGGCGCCAGCATCTGTGCCTCGTCCAGCACGAGCAGAGCACCGAGTGGACGGTCGCCCGCGGGGTTGGTCTTGAAGTGGGTGAACAGCGCGACCTGCAGCTGGCTCACGAAGGTGGCCCGCTGGTCGGGGTCGGGCAGGCCGACACAACTGACCACGGACACCCTCGCCCGCTTACCCGGAGCGGGGGCAAGCAGCACTCCCGGATCGAGCGGTTCGCCCTCGCCGCCGAACAGCGGGTCGTTGATCATCGACACCGTGAGTCCATCGGCCATTTCGGCGGCGAGCGTCGCGGCGTCGCGTACGCGGCTCACCCCGTCCGGCAGGTCGGCGAGCAGTTCGATGAGCCCGGTCAGTTTCGACTCCCCTGACCGCGCGAAATGCGTGAGTGTCTGCAACAGCACCGCCCGCGCTTTGGCCGACTTCGTCCTTGCGATACCGGAACGCACGAGCAGGTCACCGGCGGCAACCTCCACCGCGGTCCGCAGTTCGTCGGGGTCGTCGAGCACCGCCGCGAAGTCCGGAAGCGGGTTCAGGATGAGCGGGCGTCCGGCTTGCCGCCCCGGTGTCCACACGACCACGTCGGTCTCGGCCAGGTACTGCTCGGCCTTCGACGCGTCGCCCGGCACCCAGCCCGACGACGGGGTAGTCGGCCAGACGTCGCCGAGCTGGGACAGGTCGTTGTTGACGTCCAGAACGATCGCCGAAACTCCGTGCAGAGCGACCTCTTCCACGAGTCTGCGCAGCAGCACCGTCTTGCCCGAGCCGCTACTGGCGAACAGCACGAGGTGTTTGCGCAACAACTCCAGCGCGATGGTGAATTCGCTGTTGTCCACGAGTCCACGACCGAGGGTGACCGTCGGCCCACCGGGATCGTGGGCAGCCGGGTCCACCGGCTTCGTTTCGGGCCTGCCGAGGTCCTCGATGCGGGCCGGAGGCGTCGACGCGAGCGCGGACTCGGGAAGATCGCCGAACACGCGACGGAACAGCTGTGTGTTCCCGGCGGGCGCGCGCTGCACCAGCCAGCCGTCGAACCCGGGTGTCGCCTCGGCGAGCATCTGCTGTAGCGCGGTGAAGGTCCGGAGATCCTCGTGCGAGATCGGCAGCGTGCTTCCGTCCGCGGCGTGCAGATCTTCCAGCATCGCCGTGGTTTTGGGCCCCTTGGAGAAGGCGATGTTGCGCAGGATTGTCAGGTGCCGCTTGCCATTGGATTCTTCGAGGCCGGATTCGATCACCGCCGAGCGCATCCGGGCCTGTACCGCCAGATGGTGGGTGTGCCCGATCGCCCGGAAACTCCAGTGCTCCTGTTCCTCCAGCACCGGGTCGATGGTGCGGAGCAGGCGGGCATGCAGCGCGCGCCCGGTGGCCGTCGCCGAGTCGATGCTCAGGTCGTCGCGGTCGCGCTGCTCGAGGACGAAGCATTGCAGCGCGGCTTTGAGCAGGCCCACCATCACCTCGTCCTCTTTGGCCGGGTCCAGCGGTGTGGCGATGTCGGCCGCTGCGCGCAACGCCGCGAAACGACTGTCGAACGCGCCCGAATCCACCTGTCGCACGGCGATATCCGCTTCGGGCTCGGCACCAACGGATGCGAAGTCACCGAGCTCGCGGATATCGCCCCGGTTCAGGCAATCCCGCACATGCTCGGCCACCAATTGCAGAAGCCGCCGCGGCGTGTAGCGGGTCACGTCACCGGCGTCGAAAGCGCTCGACGCGATCGGCCAGGTCGGATAGGGCGGCGTGAAATCGACCTCGTCGTACTGAACCGAGAGATGCCCCGCGACGACCGCGGCCGCCACCGGCGCACCGGGAAGCGCGGTGTCCAAATACAACTCGGTGAATCGATCGGCGGCCGAGGCCAGACCCTGATCCTTCAGGTACTGCCAGGTGGTGGGGATACACGCGGCGACGATCACCGTACGAACGGTCTCTTCCCGCAGCTTCATCAAACTGTTGGCATGGTGCGCCGTTCGTGATCCACCCGCGGTCGCGGAGTCCGCCATCACCGCGTCGATCTGGTCGAGAGCGATCACGACTGGTCCCGCCATCCCGAACAGCGAGATCAGATCATGGAAGATCAACTGCGCGTTGCGGCTCCCGCGCCGGAACCCCCACTCCGCGGCGATGTCCGGATCGAGTGGGTCGCGCAGGATGAGGAAGCTGTCACCCACGTCGAGCAGCCGCCCTCCCGCCCGGAAAAGCACCAGTGCCCGCAGCGTGTCCTGGCATTGGTAGACCAGCTGTGGTTGCGCGACAGCCAGGTCCGCCAGGAACTGCTCGATGTCTTCAGGTTTGGGTGCAATCGGCCCGGCGATCCGCGCGGTGCGTTCGCGGTCGTAGCCGGCGTGCTCGCAGAGCGCGACCAGCATCCGGCGCAACTGCCCGCCGTCGGCGTCGATCAGCCGGTTCGTCACCCCGTGCACCGCGCCGTCCCAGAACGATTCACCATCGATGAGCTTCGGCATGAAGAAGAAGCCACCGTGGTCCTGGGCGTACTGCCGGACCCAGCCGAGCAGGTGGGTCTTTCCCACCCCCGGATCGCCGTTGAGGATGAACCCGGTCGGCGAAATGTCCGGCCGGTCCTTCGCCAGGCCGATCGCCCTGGCGATCTGGGCCGATGCCGCCCGATGCAGTTCCTCGACGTGATAGCGCTGCGGGCGCCAGATCGAATCCGGGCCGAGTGCGGTGCTGAACTGCACCCGCGCGAGCGCGCGATATTCCAGCTCGTTCACCGCACCGCCTCGACGGTCAGCAGATGACGTGCGGTTCCGCCCAGCACGACCGCGGCGGCGTGATCGTCGTCGGTCAACGTCTTGCGATCAGCTTCGGCGCGCACATGAACACCGTCGCGATCAGCGAGCCGCATCACCGCCTCCGAGAGGTCCGCGGGTGGGATGTGCGGCAACCTGATCCGCAGTTCGGACAACCGGACCTGGTCCGGCTCACCCTTGGTGATCTCGGCGTACTTCCGGAGGACCTGCCCCGCCACATCGGGTACGAAGACATCGGTGAGGACCTGTTCCGAGGCCTCGAGATGCCGGTGCAACCCGGCCAGCACGGCGTACAACGCGCCACCGTAGGACCCGGACTTCTTCGGCCGGGGGCGTGCGAATTCCGCGGCGCACCACTCGACACCCCGCTCGGTGAGCTCGTGCACGAGTGCGCGGCCGACCTTCACGCTCTCGACCAGCCCCAGCGCGTTGAGCCGCAACCGCGGTTTGCCGTCGAGGGTCACCCCGGCCACCGCGAGCAGCTCGGCGTTCGTGAGTTCGCGCGCCTCCGCCAGCAGCGTCAGCAGCACAGCCAGTTCTCGTGGACTCATCCGATCCGACATGTGTTCGTTCCGTTCTCTCACGATCCGCCACCCTCGATGACAGTGAATCCGTTATCGGACACGTGCATTTCACGGCGACCGCCGAAGGTTCCGGTCGCGCGAACTCTGACTCCCGAACTATGTGCCGCGAGCGCTTTCGCGTATTGCTCCGCAGAACGTAGTCGCACCGTGACGCGTCGTTGTCGCCCGGTGCTCGTCTCGTCGACGGTCAGCACACCCCGCACGACGGCCTTCGGCCCACCGTCGTTGTCGAGCCCGACCACCACCCCTTCGACCATCGCGGGCGACTCGGTCGGGGCGCCGACATCTCCGGTCGGGGGCGGCGAGGAGGCGACGGCGTCGTCGAAGAGCCCGGGCAGACGGGTGACCGCGGTGCTGGAGAACGCGACCGTGACATCGGGTCGCGGAACTTGACGCGACCAGTGGAAACTCAATTCGAACCGCATCGGTCGGTGGTCTGCCGAACCGAGCGCGCTGAACAACTCGACGGTGTCGTAGTGGATCTCGTGCGCGATGGCGAACCGCTCGCCGTGGGCGGCTCCACGCACGGTGGCCGCGAGATCGAGCAGCCGGACGGCCGAGCCACGTCCGAGCCTGGAACCCGGGCCCGCGAGGAACACGTCGAATCCGAACGCGTCACGTCGGGGCAGCAGCGCGGTGTCGTCGAGCAGTTCGGCGACGGCGCGCTCGCGCAGCGACGACATCCTGATCTCGCTACCGGCGACCTGGTAGGCGCAGGTGACCAGCAGCGAACGCAGCGCCGCGAGCGCGGTGGCGCCCGATTCGAGCGTGACCTCGCCGTCGCCGGCGCGATACCCGACGATGTCCACACCGCCGGAGACGATGTCGCGCGCGACCACTTCCGGTGCTCGCTGCTCGGAGTCGGCCACGCAGCGAACGAGCGCCCGCATCCGTGCGGCGAAATCGGCCACCGCGTCGTCGGGCACCAGCACATCGAAGTCACCGTGCGACCACACCTGCCCGTTGCGCCACGACATCCGCGGCGTCCACCCCTGGGCACGGAGATACCCGATCACGTCGACGAGCTGGGGGATGGCAACCATCGGCGCTACCGCGACGATCCGGCGACGAGCGCGGAGAGCGCTTCGACATCGAGCACGTTGCTGACGGGAATCTGCACCGTCACCTTGCGGGTGGCGTTGTCGGCGGCGAATCGGGCACGGTCGCGCAGCGAGAGGAAGTAACCGGTGTGGCGAAGCATCAAGCCGCCGGTGACCGAGTCGGTGAACAGGCCGGTCACGGCGGGCACGTGGATGGCGAAAAGGTAACGAGGAACGGCGAAGTCGGTGCCCGCGAGCTGATTGAACTGCGTGTGGCTGAGTCCGCCGAACACCAGCATGCCCTGCCGGTACCGCGGCCGTGACACGGTCTTGATCTGCACTTCGATCTGCGGGGAGAAGCCGTACTTCGTCCGGCCCGGCTGTTTGATGGTCAGATCCACCCCGTCGACATCGAGGTCATCGGTCGACCACACCAGCCCCGCCGCCGACGCGAGCACCCGAATGTAATCGGCCCCGAATTTGCCTTGATGGTGTTGCGGATCGAGCACCGCGCCCCTCCTGACCCGACGCTACCGCCGCGAACTGTAGTCGCTGACGCCGAGATCCGCTGGAGTTCAGCGATTCTCGCGTTTGAGCGCGATCAGAATTGGGTAAGGGCCACGACCCACAGCAAAGGGGCGCAGCAAGTTTCGCTGCGCCCCTTTGCCGTACGGTCTCTACTGCGCCGATTCCGCCTCGGCCGCCAGCGCCCGTCGGCGCACGCGTCGCGCGGCGGCGACCATATTGCGCAGGGACGGCTCCAGCTGCCAATAGTGGCGGGTCTTCAACCCGCCGTCCGGGTTGGCCCAGAGGCGTTGCGGGGTCACCGCGTTCGCGGCCTGGGTGAGCAGTTCGTCGAGTTCGTCGATGTCGGGGATGCGGGCCGAGCGGCTCTCGTAGACACCGGGGCCGACGCCGTGGCTGAGGCCGTGGCCGGTGGCGAGGTCCTCGGTGAGGGCCTGCATGACCCATTCGATCGAGCGGGTGGCCACGATCGCGGTGACGTCGGCGTCGAGCTGCTCGATCGCGTCGACCACCTCGGTGCGGCCGGAATAGCCGATGTGAGTGTGGATCTGGGTGTCGGAGCGCACGCCGGAGGTGGCGAGCTTGAAGGCGCCGACCGCCCAGCGCAGGTATTCCTCGCGGCCGCGCGGGCGGGCGGGCAGCAGCTCGCGGATGGCGGGCTCGTCGACCTGGATGATGGCGATGCCCGCCTTCTCCAGATCCACCACCTCGTCGCGGATGGCCAGCGCCACCTGGTCGGCCGTCTCGTAGAGCGGCTGGTCCTGGCGCACGAACGAGCGCGCCAGCATGGTGACCGGCCCGGTGACCATGCCCTTGACCGGCTTGTCGGTGAGCGATTGCGCGTAGGTGGTCCACTCCACCGACATCGGCGCGGGCCGGGCGACATCGCCGTAGACGATCGGCGGCCGCACGCAGCGCGAGCCGTACACCTGCACCCAGCCGAAGCGGGTGGTCGCGAAGCCGTCGAGCTGCTCGGCGAAGTACTGGATCATGTCGTTGCGCTCGTGCTCACCGTGCACGAACACGTCGAGGCCGATGTCCTCCTGCAGCCGGATCGTCGCCTCGATCTCGGCTTCGACCTGCTTGCGGTAGTCCTGCTCGGACAGCCGGCCCGAGGCCACCTCGTAGCGCGCCTGGCGCAGTTTGCCGCTCTGCGGGAACGAGCCCAGCGTGGTGGCGGGCACCACCGGCAGGTTCAGCCGTTCCTGCTGGGCGGCCCGGCGCACCGCGTACGGTTCGCGCTCACGCATCTGCGGCGTGATCGCGTACACCCGCTGACGCACCGCGTGCTTCTGCTTGAAATGCACCTCGGTGGGCCGCTTGCGCCACTTCTCCGAGGGGCCCTCGGTGAGCGCCTTGGCCAGCGAGACCACCTCGCCCACCTTCTGCTTGGCGAAGGCGAGCCGGTCGGCGACATTGCCCTCGATGTCGTACTCGGCGAGCACGTCGTAGGGCACGTGCAGCAGCGTGGTTCCGGTGGACACCACCAGATCGGGGCACACCTCGGCGATCGCGTTGAGGTAGTTCAGCGTCACGTAACGATCCGCGCGCCAGACATTGGTCCCGCTGATGACACCGGCGTAGATCCGCTTGCGCTTGATGCCGGGGATGGCGGCCAGTTCCTCCGGCGTCATCCGGTAGGAGGCCAGGTCCAGCCCGATCGCCTCGACATTGCTGGCGGCCAGGATGCGCAGCGCCTCACCGAAATCGCCGTACTGCCCGGTGACCAGGATGCGCGGGCGCAGCGGCGCCTTGGCCAGCCGCTGGTAGGCGCGCTCGAAGGCGGCCAGCTCCGCGGGCGAGCGCTCGCCGGTGAAGCACGGTTCGTCGAGCTGCACACAGGTCGACCCGCGCTTGGCCAGCAGTTCGAACAGCTGCTCGTAGAACGGCAGCAGCTTGTCCAGCAGGCTCAGCGTGTCGAACTCGGCCTCGCCGGGCACGTGCCCCGCCTTGGACAGCAGCAGCAGCGACACCGGACCCAGCACCACCGGACGCAGTTCGATCCCGCGCGCGATCGCCCGGTCCCACTCGTCGAGCAGGGCCTCGGGGTGCAGCGAGAACGTGGTGTCGGCGTCGAGTTCGGGCTGGCGGTAGTGGTAGTTGGTGCCGAAGAAGCGCACCAGCTCGAGCGGCGGCAGGTCGGGGTTGCCGCGCGCCATCAGGAAGTAGAAGTCCAGGGGGTGCATGCCCTCCTGGTGTTCCTTGAACCGCGAGGGCACCGCGCCGAAGAGCAGCGCGTTGTCGAGGACGTGGTCGTAGAAGGAGAAGGTGTTGCCCGGAACCTGGGTCAGGCCGGTCGCGGCCAGCTCGTCGAACTGCCGCTGCTGGATGTCGCGGCCCACCGCGAGCAGTTCCTCGCGCTCGAGCGATCCGCGCCAGTACTCCTCGAGGGCACGCTTGAGCTCGCGGTGCGGACCGATCCTCGGGTAACCGAGAACGCTCGACCCGAATCCATCGGTGACGTTGACCATGAACGGGACATCCCTTCCATCACCTGCCCGGAACCCACTGATCGCAGGGGTCCACGAGCAACACTGCGCTCGCGATACTTCCAACCCGCCCACTCCACGGACCGGCACCATGCAGCTTATGCGCTGACGCCGAAAAACCGCCATGAGCGAACTACCAGCCACACCGTGCGCACCAGGTCCGCCATGACCGCACTCCCAGCCCCGCACATCCCGACCTCGAGGAGGGATCCGCCGCGCAGCGGCGGGTCGCGGCCGGGTCGCCGGTCAGGCGCCGTTGCGTAGGCGACGAAGGAGCAAGCAACGGTGCCTGACCGGCGGCCCTTTGGGGCCGCGACTCGAGCGCGCCAGCGCTCCAAAAACACAGCTCGAAACCGCCCCGGGCAGGGAAACCCAGACCGGAGCAGCGCAAACCGCTAATACTGGTAGAAGCCCGCACCGGTCTTCTTGCCGAGCAGGCCGGCCTCCACCATGCGCATGAGCAGCGGCGGGGCCGAGTACAGCGGCTCCTTGAACTCGGCGTACATCGAGTCCGCGATCGACTTCACCGTGTCCAGACCGACGAGGTCGGTCAGCGCCAGCGGGCCCATCGGGTGGGCACAGCCGAGCACCATGGCCTTGTCGACGTCTTCCTTGGTGGCGAAGCCCGACTCGACCATCCGGATGGCCGAGAGCAGGTACGGCACCAGCAGCGCGTTGACCACGAAGCCGGAGCGGTCGGCCGACCGCACGACCTGCTTGCCCAGGATGTCGGCGGCGAACGCCTCGGCGCGCTTGGCGACGGGCTCGCTGGTCTTGAGCGTGGTGACCAGCTCGACCAGCGGCAGCACCGGCACCGGGTTGAAGAAGTGCAGGCCGACCACGCGCTCGGGGTTGGCGGTCGCCACCGCGATCTTCATGATCGGGATGGAGGAGGTGTTGGAGGCGAGCACGGCGTCGGGGTCGGTGACCACCTTGTCCAGCTCGCTGAAGATGGCCGTCTTGACCTCTTCGTTCTCGACAACGGCCTCCACGACCAGCTGGCGGTCGGCGAAGTCGCCGAGATCGGAGGTGAAGCGCAGCCGCCAGGCCGCCTGCTCCCGCTCGCGCTCGGTGATCTTGCCGCTGCTCACGCCACGATCCAGCGAGCGCAGGATTCGCGCGCGGCCCGCTGCGGCGAGTTCACGGCTGGTCTCGTAGACGAGGACGTCGACGTGCGCCCGTGCGCACACTTCCGCGATGCCCGCGCCCATCTGTCCGGCGCCGATGATGCCGACGCGCTGAATCTTCTCGCTCACGTCCCGCTCCTGCTGTGTGTCTGGCTCTGGGGTGGCTGGGGAGGTCATATCGACCAAGTTATAGGGATGCCCTCCCACGCCGGGGCTGTTCGGCGTGGGAGGGCGTACACCCCTACCGGAGTAGAGGAAAGGTGTTGCCGGTCAAAGCAACCCCGAGGGGATCAGTGGAACTGACCCTCTTCGGTCGAGCCCTTCAGGGCGGCCGTCGAGGTGTTGGGGTCGACGGTGGTGGCGATGGTGTCGAAGTAGCCGGCACCGACCTCACGCTGGTGCTTGATGGCGGTGAAGCCACGCTCGGCGGCGGCCTTGAACTCGCGCTCCTGCAGGTCGACGAAGGCGGTCATGCCCTCGCGGGCGTAGCCGTGCGCCAGGTCGAACATGCCGTAGTTGAGCGAGTGGAAGCCGGCCAGGGTGATGAACTGGAACTTGAAGCCCATCGCGCCGAGCTCACGCTGGAACTTCGCGATGGTCGCGTCGTCCAGGTGCGCCTTCCAGTTGAACGAAGGCGAGCAGTTGTAGGCCAGCAGCTGGTCCGGGAACTCGCTGCGGACGGCCTCGGCGAACTTGCGCGCGACCTCGAGGTCCGGCACACCGGTCTCCATCCAGATGAGGTCGGAGTACGGGGCGTAGGCCTTGGCACGCGCGATGCAGGGCTCGATGCCGTTCTTCACACCGAAGAAGCCCTCGGCGGTACGGGTGCCGTCCAGGAACTCACGGTCGCGCTCGTCCACATCGGTGGTGAGCAGGGTGGCGGCCTCGGCGTCGGTGCGGGCGATGATCACCGACGGCACGCCGGCGACGTCGGCGGCCAGGCGCGCGGAGGTCAGGGTGCGGATGTGCTGCTGGGTGGGGATCAGCACCTTGCCACCGAGGTGGCCGCACTTCTTCTCCGAGGCCAGCTGGTCCTCCCAGTGGACACCGGCGGCACCAGCGGCGATCATCGCCTTCTGCAGCTCGTAGGCGTTCAGCGCGCCACCGAAGCCGGCCTCGGCGTCGGCCACGATCGGGGCCAGCCAGTTGGCGACCGAGGTGTCACCCTCGACCTTGGAGATCTCGTCGGCGCGCAGCAGCGCGTTGTTGATGCGACGGACCACCGACGGGACCGAGTTCGCCGGGTACAGCGACTGGTCGGGGTAGGTGTGGCCGGACAGGTTCGCGTCACCGGCGACCTGCCAGCCCGACAGGTAGATGGCCTTCAGGCCGGCGCGGACCTGCTGCACGGCCTGGTTGCCGGTGAGGGCACCGAGGGAGTTGATGTAGTCCTCGTTGTTGACGAGGTCCCAGAGGATCTCGGCACCACGACGGGCGAGGGTGTGCTCCTCGACGACGTTGCCCTGCAGGGCGACGACCTGCTCGGCGGTGTAGTTGCGGGTGATGCCCTTCCAACGGGGGTTGGTGTCCCAGTCGTTCTGGATCTCCGCAGCGGTCTTCGGGGTGCCGACAGTCGACATCTCTGACTCCACTTCCTCGGTGTGGTCGGTGCTCCGGCGCGGCCTCCCCGCGTGAATCAACCGGCGGCTGAACGCTTTCGGTTGCACGGTTCGTACTGCTGGAGCAATTTGCAGGCTTGCTAGGGCTACCTAGGGCCTGAGGGGTGTACTTCCACACGATGGCACACCGAGAAATAGCCGTCTACCTGTTGCTTATGTGAATCTCAGCTAGGTTTGCCGTCGCGTTTGCTAACTTTGCGAAATTTGCAGGCGGATTGCAAGCATCGGGGCTACCGACGGGTAGTGCTGACCTGGAGTTTTAGCATAACGCTCGTACTGTTAGCGATCTTCCGCCGGGCGGGCCCCGACACACCCAAGCCTTGCACTCTGTGAGTTGATTCACACACCACGCCGGGGCTCAGCGCTGTGCGTGTCGTCACGCGATCGTGGCTTCGGGCAAGATCGTGCTGCCGGTACGAGGAAAAGAGGGTTCATGCGCAAGTCGGGAATCGTGGCGTTGGCGGCTCTGGCGGCGTTGAGCGTGCTGCCACCGGCGACGGCGGGCGCGCAGCCCGGCGACGCGGCGGGCGGTGTCGTCGGTACCGAGGCACTCACCGCGGCGGCCACCCTGCCCGGCTCGGCCGGCGCCGAGCGCCTGCTCTACCGCTCCACCACCGCGGGCGACGCCCCGGTCACCACGAGCGCGGCCGTGTACTTCCCGCCCGGTCCCGCGCCCGAGGGCGGCTGGCCGGTCATCGCGTGGGCGCACGGCACCGTCGGCCTCGGTGACGACTGCGCCTACAGCGTGGCGGGCCCCGGCGCGGTCGAGCGCGACTGGGCCTATCTGGGCACCTGGCTGGCCCAGGGCTACGCGATCGTGGCGGCCGACTACGCGGGCCTGGGCGGTCCCGGCGAGCACCCGTATCTCAACGGCGTGGTCGAGGCCCACAATGTGGTCGACGCCGTGCGCGCGGCCACCTCGCACTACCCCAGCCTCTCGAACCGGTGGGCCGTGGTCGGCCAGTCCCAGGGCGGCGGCGCCGCGGTGTTCACCGCCCGCTACGCCACCGAGTTCGGCGGCCCCGGCCTCGACTACCGCGGCGCCGTCGGCACCGGCGTGCCCGCCTACATCGAGGACATCATCGGGCTCGTCGGCCCCGGCATCCCCCCGATCTCGCTCAGCTCCCATCTGAGCGCCTATGTGCTCTACATCCTCAACGGCCTGCGCACCACCTACCCCGACCTCGGCATCGACGCCCTGCTCACCGAGCAGGGCCGCACCTGGGTCGACCGAGCGCAGACGGCCTGCATCGGCCCCCTCGGTGACGAACTCGCCGCCGCAAAGCCCGCGATCGGCGACCTGTTCGCCCGTCCGCTGTCGAGCATCCCCGACATCCACGGCGTGCTCGCCCGCTACATGGGCCTGCCCGAATCCGGTTTCGACCGCCCCCTGTTCCTCGGCCAGGGCCTGCGCGACACCGATGTGGTCACCCCGGAGACCCTGCGCTACGCCGCGGTGCTGCAGGCGGGCGGCCAGCCGGTCACCGTGCGCACCTACCCCACCGACCACAACGGGACCGTCAACGCCTCACTGCCGGACTCCCTCCCGTTCGTCCGCGACCTGTTCAGCTGAGCGCGTGCGTACAGTCGAAACGGTGAGAATCGTTCGCTCCGTTGCCCTTGCCTCGTTCGCGCTGCTGCTGACGCCCGTCTTCGCCCAGGCCGATCCGCCGCCGCCGATCTTCTCCCAGGAGGAGGAGTGCGCGGCCACCCGCAGCCTCGTCGACAATGTGCGCGCCACCAATCCCGAAGCGACGCCGGAGGAGATCGCCGACGCGTTCGTGAACTACATGGACTCGATGGGCGCCTACAGCCGTGTCCCGCAGGCCAAGGAGAACGACCGCCAGATCACCCTGAGCAATATCGAACGCTGCGGCCTGGCCTAGTCACCGCGCCCCGGCCGGGTGTGTCGCGAGCCAGTGTTCGGCGATGTCGATCCGGCGGGTGATCCACACCTGGTCGTGGGCCTGCACATGGTCGAGGAAGCGTTCCAGCGCGGCGGTGCGCGCCGGGCGGCCCGCCAGGCGGCAGTGCAGGCCGACGGAGAGCATCTTCGGATATCCTTCCGCGCCTTCGCGATACAGCACGTCGAAGGCGTCGCGCAGATGCGTGAAGAACTGTTCGCCGCTGGGGAATCCGGCCGGGGACGCGTAGCGCATGTCATTGGTGTCGAGGGTGTACGGGACGATCAGGTGCGCCTGCCCGGCGACCTCGGTCCAGTACGGGAGGTCGTCGGCGTAGGAGTCGGCGTCGTAGACGAAACCACCGTGTTCGACGACCAATGCGCGGGTGTTCGGTGAATCGCGGCCGGTGTACCAGCCGCGCGGCGCGGCACCGGTGAGTTCGGTGAGCACGCGTACCGCCGCCGCCATCTCGGCGCGCTCGGTCTCGCGGTCGACGAGCTGATAGGACTTCCACCGCAGTCCGTGACAGGCGATCTCGTGCCCGAGTTCCCGAAAAGCCGCCACCGCTTCGGGATTGCGCTGCATGGCCTGGGCCACGGCGAAGACCGTGAGTGGCAGGCCGCGCCGCTCGAATACCCTTAGTACCCGCCACAATCCGGCCCGCGACCCGTATTCGTAGAGCGATTCCATGCTCATGTGCCGATTCGGGAACGCCTCGGCGGGCGTGATCTCGGACAGGAACGTCTCCGAGAACGGCGACCCGTCGAGCACATTGTTCTCCCCGCCCTCTTCGTAATTCAGCACGAACTGCACCGCGATGCGCGCGTCGCCGGGCCAGTGCGGGTCGGGCGGTGTCGGGCCGTAGCCGACGAAGTCCCGCACCACGCTCACCCGCCGAGCTCCCCGAACAGCCGAAGCCGGGCCAGGCCGCCGTCGGGGTAGATGTCCAGGCGCACCTCCTCGACCGAGGCCGCCGCGGGTGCCAGGGGGAAACGGTGCCGGGTGTCGGGTAGCAGCGCGGTGCGCGCCAGCAGCTCGACTTCGGTTCCGTCGGTGGTGAATCCGGTGAGCGAGGCCGCGGCGGGGCTGTTGCCGAGGAAGCACGAGGTGTCGATCTCGGCCAGCCGGACCGCACCCGGACCCGCCAATCGGATGCGCACCCAGTCGTTTCCGTCGTCCCGGCGACGCGCGGTCTCCCAGCCCTCGCCCATCACCCGGGCGAGGCCGGGGTAGAGCAGCTGGTTGGGTGAGCTGTAGAAGCGGTTCGAGCAGTCCAGCACCAGGGCGCCGTTCTCCAGCGCGGCCAGATCGAACGGGCCGAGCCCGAGCAGTTCGGGGTCCGGCCTGCCCTCGCCGTGTACCCGCAGGCGCGCGACGCCACCGTCGGGGTGCAGGGTGAGTTTCACGTGGGTCCAGCGGTTCTCGTCCCGGACGGGGAAGGTGTTGCGGCTGTCCCCGCCGACTCTCACCCGGTCCAGCAGCGGGGCCCAGTCCGTCCGGGCGGCGATCTCGGCGGCGGGCGGATACCCCTCGACCACGAGCCCCGAGACCGAGACCTCGGGCGGATAGTTGCCCGTGAACCACGCGGTGTCCACCACGACACCCCGGATCACCCCGGGAATCCCGAGCCGGACGACGGCCGAGTCGTCGCCGGGCCTGCCCCGGTGCCGCTGGGTCTCCCACCCGTCGTAGACCTGCCCCCGGTGCCCGAAGGTCGACGGCCGGTACTCGGCCGGGCCGGGGTTGATCAGGTTCTCCTTCTCCGCGAAGAACTCGTCGTTCGCCCAGATCACCGAGCCGCCCAGCGCGCGGACGGCCAGATCGGGAAGCAGCGTGAAGTCCGCGCCGCCGTGGTGTTCACTCACCGTGCCTCCTCTGTTCGGATACGCCTGCTTCAGAGCCCGCATCGGCGGGTCATGACTCGGTCCCCGGCAGCGGACGTCGCGCGGCCAGCGCCTCGAGTGCCGAGACCGTGAGTTCCGGTGCCCGCGCGAGTATTTCGTCCTCGGTGCGCGCACCGCAGCGCAGACCCCGCAGCACCGTCACCGCCAGCGCCTCGGCGGTGGCCGGTTCGTCGACCACACCTCCGGAGCGACGCTCCAGATACGCCCGCAAGCGGGGCACAGCCACGTCGGTGGCGGTGCGGAAGAAGTCGTAGGTGGCCAGCCAGCGGGTGACGAGATGGCCGGGGTGCATGTCCCAGCCCTGGTAGTAGCCGCGGCGCAGGGAGCGTGTCACCAGGCGGTGGTGATTGCGCAGGGCGGCCTCGGGGTCGTCGTCGGGGACGATCTGGGTCGAGCCGTCGCAGATCCACACGCCGGTCTGCGCGGCCGCGACCTGCATGACGGTCTTGGCGTGATCGGCGGCCGGATGGTCGAGGGCCTGGTCGGTGGCCGCGATACCGCAGGCGGCGGTGTAGTCGTAGGTGCCGAAATGCAGGGCGCTGCACCGCTTGTCGCTGAGCTGGATCATGCGCGCGATCGGGGTGGTCCCGTCCGGGGCGATGATCGCCTGCGGACTTTCGATCTGGAGCTCGAAGCGCAGTACGTGGTCAGGCAGGCCGTAGCCGCGTTCGAGCCCGGAGCACAGGTCTACCAGGGCCGAAACCTGCTCGGCCGCCCTGATCTTCGGCACGGTGAAGACGAATCCCGGCAGCACCCCGCCCGCGCCGTCGAGCACCAGTTCCAGGGTGCGCAGGGCCCGGCTCCGCTCTCCGACCGCCAGTCCCTTGATCCGTACACCGAACGACGAAGGTGCACTGTCCTTTCCGGCCCAGTCCGCCAGTGCCGCACCGGCCGCGGCGGCGGCCGTGTCCTCCTCGTCGTCGTCGCGGAACCCGTAGCCGTCCTCGAAGTCGATGCGCAGGTCCTGGATCGGCCGCTCGGTCAGCCTGCGCCGGACGGCGGGCAGTGCACCGGTGGTGTCGAGGTCGGCGAGGACATCGGTGTGCCGGTCGAGCAGGTCCAGCGCGGCGGCGCCCCACTCCTGCGGGGTGCCGGTGGCGGACTTGTCGGCGCCGACGTAGGCGGTGTGGATCGGCTGCACCCGCTCACCAGCGCCCGGATACCGGGCCCGCAGCTCGGCGTCGACGCTGTCGAGCACGGCCTCGACGCGGGCGCGGATGTGTTCGGGAAGATGGGCGCTCACCCGGCGGCTCCTTCCTGGATGCCGCGCCACACGCGATCGGCGGTCATCGGCAGCCGGTCCGGTCGCACGCCGACGGCGTCACGGATCGCATTGGCCAGGGCGGGCGCGACCGGGTTGTAGGGGGACTCACTCATCGATTTGGCGCCCAGCGGGCCGAACTCGTCACTGGTTTCGGCGAAATACACCTCTGAGCGGGGCAGATCCGCGAACTGCGGGATGTGGTAGTGGCGCAGGGTCCTGGTGGTGACGACACCCCGCTCGGTGCGCAGCTCCTCGTACAGCGCGGTACCGAGCGCCTGCGCGATCCCGCCCTCCACCTGCCCGCGCAACTGCACGGGGTTCACCACCGTGCCCGCGTCGGCCACCTGGATCGACTGGAGTATCCGCACCAGTCCCGTGCCGGGCTGCACCGCGACGCGGAAGGCGTGCACATTGAAACTCACCGAGCGCGGTGTTCCGGCGTGGGTGCCGTGCGCGACCAGGTCGCCGTCGGCGAGCAGCTCGGCGAGCGTGACGAACTCCGTGCCGCAGCGCACGCCGTCGGCGGCCAGGACGCAGTCCCGTTCGGGATGACCGGTGATCTTCGCGGCCCTGGCCAGCAGCATCGCGTGCAGTTCCAGTGCCGCCGCGTAGACCGCCTTGCCCGCCACCACGGTGCCGGTGGAGCCGAAGGCGCCGGTGTCGTGGGCGACGAGGTCGGTGTCGGCGCGGCGGACCACGACGCGTTCGGCATCGGTGGCCAGTGCGGTCGCGGCGAGCTGGGCGTGCACGGTGGTGGTGCCGTTACCGAATTCGGCGGTGCCGACGCTGATTTCGTAGTGTCCGCCGTCCAGGACGCGGGCGGTCGCGTCGGCGTGATGGCCGCGCGGCGGCACGGTCGCGATCATCGCCACCGCCATCCCCTCACCCACGTGCCACTGCGGACCGGGCACCGGCACACCGTTGCCGCGACGCAGGGCACGCTGGGCGGTGTCGAGACACTGGTCGAGGCCATAGCTGCCGAAAGCCAGGTCGCCTTCGTCGATTTCGGCGCCGGTGAACTGGTCGCCGGGCACCACCACATTGCGCCGCCGGAACTCGAACGGGTCCATGCCCAGTTCGCGGGCGAGCTCGTCGATCGCCGATTCGACACCGAAGATCACCTGGCCGAGACCGTAGCCACGAAAGGCGCCGGAGGGAATGTTGTTGGTGTACACCGCCTGTGCGTCGACCCGCTTGTTCGGGCAGCGGTACACCGCCACGGACTCACCGACGGAATGGAACAGCACGCCCGCGCTGTGATTGCCGTAGGCGCCCGCGTCGGCGAGCACGTCGACCCCGAGCGCGGTGAGCACGCCGTTCGCGTCGGCGGCGGCGGTGACCGCCACCCGCATCGGGTGCCGGCAGATCGCCGCGGTGAACTCCTCGCTGCGGGTGAACTCGTACTGCACCGCGTGTCCGGTCCGCAGCACCGCGAGCGCGATCAGGTCCTCCACCAGCATCTCCTGCTTGGCGCCGAACCCGCCGCCCACCCGCGCGGCGAACACCCGCACCCGGTCCTTGCCGAGCCCGAACACATGACACAGCTCGTCGCGCACCAGAAACGGCACCTGGGTGCTCGACCGCACCACCAGCCGTCCCGCGTCGTCGAGCCACCCGATGCCGCAGTGCGTCTCCAGGTGCACATGCTGCACCCGTGGCGAATGCCAGACTCCGCGCACTACTTTCGCGGCTCCCGCCACACCGGCCTCGAAATCACCGACCCCGCCGTGGATCTCGGCCACCAGATTCCGCTGCGGATCGGCGATACGCGCCGACTCCGGTTTGTCCCCATGCACTTTCGGCGCGTCCACCGCCAGCGCGTCCTCGGGAGTGAACACCGCGGGCAGCTCCTCGTACTCCACCCGCAGTGCCCGCACCCCCGCTCGCGCCGCGTCCAGGGTCTCCCCCACCACCGCCGCCACCCGCTGCCCCACGAACCGCATCACCCGATCGATCACCAGGGTGTCGTCCGGATCGTCCTCCCGGAACTCGTGCCGAGCCGTGGAAAACGCCACCTCCGGCCCATCCCCACCCGTCAACACCGCCCGCACCCCAGGCACCGCCAGCGCCTGCGTCACATCGATCCCGACAACCCGCGCATGCGCGTACGGACTCCCCAACACCGCCAGATGCCACACCCCCACACCGGGCCCCCGCTCGTCATCGCCCACCCCCACATCCAGCGTGAATTCCTCCCCACCGCGCACAATCCGTCCACCCCCCGGCGCCCGCACCCCGTCCCCAACCTGCCCCGCGACGAACCGTTCCGTCCGTACCGCGGCCGCCGCCCCCAACACCTCGGCCACCCCCACCTCCGGCCCGGTCCCCACCGACACCCCCGTCCATTCCCCTTCCGGCCTCCCCGAATACGACTCCACCCCGGGCCCATCAGCCGTCGACCTGCCAGCCACGCGCCGCGCTCGCGGCCGAGGCTCCGATCCCGCACCCGAGTCAACCGTCGACCCCATCACCGCTCCGGACTCCGATTCAGCTGCGGCATCGGTCTCCGCCGCAGCCGCATCAGCAGTTTCTCCCGCTGTGGCCCCGGCGGCCCGACCACCATCCTCTTCACGCTGACCGACGACGGCGGTTCGGCCTTCGCCGCGTATTCGTCCCGCGCCCGCATGCCCCAAATCCCCCGCATCAGCGGCGGGCACCGTCTCCCCAGTTGTGCACAGCGATGCACAGGCTGGGGACAGTGCGTCCGCGATGGCCCGATAACCCGTGCAGCGGCACAGGTTCCCCTTCATCAATTCCGCATGCTCACCATCGGTGACCGCGTGTCCGGGGTCTTCGGTGTACCCGGGAAGGTCGGTCTCGCGAGTGGCGGCGAGGCCGGAGGCGGTGACGACCATACCGGCTGTACAGAAACCACATTGGAACCCCGCCCGAGCAACCATGCTGCGCTGCACCGGGTTCGGATCATCCTCTGCACTCAATCCAGCCGCCGTCGTGACAACGCGGTCAGCCACACGATGAGCGGGGATGAGACAGGAGTGGACCGGCTCACCGTCCAGCAACACCGAACATGCCCCACAATCCCCCGCGTCACAGCCCTTCTTGACCGCGAGGTGCCCGTGCTCCCGCAACAGCGTGCGCAGGCATTGCCCCGGCCGTGCGGTCATCTCGGCCGCCTGGCCGTCGATCGTCACTCTCATCCGCCACCTCCCGGGCTCATGCGCCACCTCCCGAACCGGTGGTCAGAACGATCCGCCCACGCAGCCCGCCCCCGGCCAGACGCGTGTGGGCATCGGCCGCCCGATCCAGCGGCAGGGTGTCGGCGACCCGCAGGGCGAGCCCGTACCCGGCCAGCGTGGCGAGGGCGGCGCCGTCGGCGTTGATCCACGTGTGGTGAACACGGATGCCGCGCAAGGGAACCGGATCGGCCCCGCCGACCACGGTGACGAACGCACCGCGATTGCGCACAGCCGCCAGCGCGGCGGCACCCGACCCCACCGTGTCCAGCACCGCGTCGACCCCACCCGGCACCAGTGCCCGCACCGCCTCACCCAGATCCGGCGTCTCCCGCCCGACCACCCATTCGGCGCCGAGCCCCCGCACCAGCTCCGCGTCGCCTGGCCCGGCCTGCGCGATCACCCGCACCCCACGCCACCGCGCGGCGATCTCCACCGCGAACCCACCGACCGCCCCCGCCGCCCCGGTGACCAGCAGAGTGTCCCCGGCCGAGAGCTCGAGCAGGTCCAGCGACTGCCATGCCGTGAGCCCGTTCAACGGCAGCGTCGCGGCCTCGACAGCGGAACATCCGGCGGGCGCGGGAGCCACCGCCGACGCGTCCAGCACCAGATACTCGGCGTAACTCCCCAGCGACCGATCCAGCAGATCACGCAACCCGATCACCGCCTGCCCCAGCGCGAACCCCGCCACCGCGGGTCCGAGCGCGTCGATCTCCCCGGCCACATCCCAGCCGATCCCGGTCACCGCCCGGGGCGCCATCAACCCGGCCGCCACCAGCGCGCCGGACCTGGTCGCCGCGTCGACCGGATTCACCGTCGCCGCCGACACCCGGATCCGCACCTGCCCCGGCCCCGGCTCGGGCCGCGCGACCTCGACCAGTTCGAGTGCCTCCGGTCCGCCGAACCGCTGGACGACCACTGCGCGCATGCTGCCTTCTCCTCTTCCGTAGGTACTCACGAACCTAGGGAGAGCTACTCTCTGTCGGGAAGTACGCACCGTGAAGTGCGTACCGCACGCGAGGGAGAGCGATGAGCACACAGACCGCCGCCCAGCGACGCGCGGAGGCGAGCGCGGCCCACAACGCCTATGTGGCCGCCTGCCCGGCCCGGCAACTGCTCGACCGGATCGGCGACAAATGGGTGAGCCTGACGGTGAACGCCCTGGCCGAGGGCCCGCTGCGCTACAGCGAACTGAACCAGCGCCTGGCCGGGGTGAGCCAGAAGATGCTCACCCAGCCCCTGCGCAATCTCGAGCGCGACGGCCTGCTCACCCGCACCGTGCTGCCCGAGGTCCCGGTCCGCGTCGACTACCGGCTGACCCCGCTCGGCGAGGAACTGCTCCCGGTGATGCGCACCATCAAGCGCTGGGCCGAAGACCACATGGACCAGGTGCTGCACGCCCGCGCCGCCTACGACGCGCGGTCCTGACCTCACGACGGCCTCCTGAGCTCGGCGGCCACCTCACCGGCCAGCAGCCCGGTGACATGCCTGCGCCAGTCCGGCGCCCCGTGCGGATCGTCGAACCAGAGCTCCGGCTCGATCTCCATCAGCGCCGCCTCGACATCGAATTCCGTGGGCACAGAGGCGAATTCGATGACCACCGGCAGGACGGTCGCCGCCGTCACGGTGATCGCGCAGCGTCCGCCCGGTTCCCGCCTGCCCATCACCACCGAGCCCGAACGTCCCAGCGGGGCCAGCGCGATCTTGCGAAAGCTGGTGCGCGCCAACAGGCTCGCCATCGGCACCACGAACGAACGCACCACCGCACCGGCCGCGAGAATGTTCTCGCCCGGCCCGGTGACGAAGTCGCGCAGCATGATCCGTCGCTCGCCGCCACCGCGCGGCCAGATCACCGCGCTCGCGTCCAGTGCCACCAGCGCGCCGAGCACCGCGCCGGCGGGTAGCGAAAGACACACGTTCCCGCCGACCGTGGCGGTGCGCCAGATCTTGTGCGAGGCCAGCAGCGCCCGGCACGACTGCGCGAACAGCGCGGTCCCCGGCCATTCCGGCCGCAGCGTCGGCATGCCGAGTTCCCGGCCGGGCCCGGCACCGGCGAACTGCGCCAGCGTGCAGGTGGCGGCGATCTCGAGCCCGTCGGAGCGGGCCAGCAGCGGCGGCCAGTCCAGGGTGGTGATGTCGACGAGCCGGTGCAGGTGGTCGTGCGGTTCGGAGAACAGGTAGGTGCCACCGGCCAGCACGGCGGTGTGCGCGCCGACCTGGGCCAGGTCGGTGCGGTCGCGGGCGAGAACCACCTCCCGGACGGTATCCAGATCCACGTTCCACCTCGCTTACCTCGCCGGCCACGTTAGGGGCCGGGAGTTGCCACGATGTTGCGCGACGACCGCGCCACGGTTAACCGATGAACCTCGTCTCCAGTGTGCGCCCCGTTCGCCGAAACGGCAGTTCAGCGCGCCCGGGCAAGATCAACTCGACAACAGCGCGCGCTGCGCCACCGCCACCTCGGCACCCACGGACCCCTCGTCCACCGTGACGACCACCCCGTCACGCACCACCTCACGCCCGTTCACCAGCAGTGCCGCGAGCGGGGGCGCCGAGCCGAGGATCAACGCGACCACCGGGTCCTCGATCCCCGCGTGGGCGGGTGTGTCGAGCCGCCACAGCGCCAGATCGGCCAGCTTGCCCGGCTCGATCGAGCCGATCTCGGCGGCCCGGCCCAGCACCCGCGCCCCGCCGAGGGTGGCCAGTTCCAGCGCCGTCCGCACCGTCATGGCGCGCGGCCCGCCGACGGCCCGCGCGTAGAGCAGCGCGTTGCGCGGTTCCTCGATCATCGAACTGGACTCGTTGCTGGCCGCCCCGTCGACACCGAGCCCCACCGGCACCCCCGCCGCCACCAGCGCGGCGGTGCGCGCGATGCCCGCGCCGAGGCGGCCATTGGAGGTCGGGCAGTGCGCGACGCCGGTGCCGGTGCGGGCCATGGCCGCGATGGCCGGATCGTCGAGGTGCACGCCGTGCGCGAACCAGACATCGTCGCCGAGCCAGCCCAGCCGGGCCATGTACTCCGCGGGGGTGCAGCCGAAGTTCTCGCGGCAGAAGTCCTGCTCGTCGAGGGTTTCGGCGAGGTGGGTGTGCAGCCGCGCGCCGCACGCCCTGGCCAGCGCCGCCGATTCGCGCAGCAGGTCGGCGGTCACCGAGAACGGCGAGCAGGGCGCCAGCGCGATGCGCACCATCGCGTCCGGCGACGGGTCGTGCCACCGCTCGACGGCGGCCGCGGAGGCGGCGAGGATGTCGTCGATCGACTCGACCACCTCGTCCGGCGGCAACCCGCCCTGACTGCGCCCCAGATCCATCGAGCCGCGCGCCGGATGGAACCGCAACCCCACCGCCGCGGCCGCGCCGATCTCGGCCCCGAGCAGATCGCCGCCCCCGCGCGGGAACACGTAGTGGTGGTCGGAGGTGGTGGTGCAGCCGGAGCGCGCCAGCGACATCAGCGCCCCGGTGGCCGCGATCCGCACCGACTTCTCGTCGATGCGCGCCCACACCGGATACAGCGTGGTCAGCCATTCGAACAGGGTGTTGTCGGCGGCCACGCCCCGGGTGATCCACTGGTACAGGTGATGGTGGGTGTTGACCAGCCCCGGCGTCAGCAGACAGCCCCGCCCGTCGATCCGCCGTGTCCCCGGCCCGAAGGCGGGCGCCCGGCCCGCACCCACCGCCTCGATGACATTGCCGCGCACCGAGACCCAGCCGTCGCGGTACTCCGTACCCGCCGCGTCGACGGTCACCACCGCGCACCCGTCGAGCACCAGATCCGGCCCGCTCACGGCTGCCACGCGCTTCCCGCGTCGGGAGCGTCCGCCCGCGCCAGCGTGGCGTGGATGGACCCGTAGGGCCGGTCGGCGGCCCAGAACACCTCGTCGGCGTTGAGCATGCCGAACCGGGCCAGGTCGTAGCCGAAGTGGTGATTGTTCGGCGCGGTCAGCCGGATCTCGGCCAGTACCGGAAAGCGTTCCAGCACAGCGTGTCCCATGGCGTAGAGGGTCTGCTGCACGGCCTTGGAGTAGGTGGTGGCGAACAGTTCCAGCAGCGTCGCCCGGATGCCGTCGTAGGTCGCGTCCCAGTCGACGCCGCCGGTCTCGGCGAAGCGCCACGCCACCGTCAGCGAGGTGGCGAGCACGCGGTCGCGGGTGGGCGCCAGCGTGGTGTACTCGTCGACCAGGAAATCGGCGAACTCCGACCCGGTCGACTTGAGCAGCACCAGATCCTTCACCCCGCCGAGCACCCACGCGCCCTCCCCGGTGACGGTCACCGCCGCCGTCCGCACCTCCGGCCCCTGCCGCACCCAGGTGTGGTCGTGCTCGGCGCCGTCGACCGAAACCCGCTGCCACCCAAAGGACTCCACATCGATGCGCGCGCTCGTCACCGGACCGATCGTCTCGACGAAATGCCGCCCGAGCGCGAGCGCGTAGTCCTCGATCGCGTCCAGACCTGGTTTCTTCGCGAAGACGAACGCGGTGTTCTTCTGTGAATCGGTGGGCAGCACATGCCGCTGATCACCGTCGGTATAGGCCGCCGCGAAATCCCCACGCAGCGTGGTGGAGACGTTCACATCGCGGATCTCGTGGCGCGCGTTCTCCTTGTGGAAACGCACGATCCGGTTCTCGGATTTGCCGTATCGGTTGTCGGTCAACACGATCGGACCGGTCAGTGCCATCGCTCAACTCCCTCGATAGGTGGAATAGGCGTACGGCGACAACAGCAGTGGCACATGCAGATGCGGTTGCCCACCCACCGTGAACGCGATACACACCTCCGGATAGAAGGTTTCGGTGCCGTGCGCCGCGAAATAGGCGCCGGTGTCGAAGAACAGGCGATAGTCGCCCGGATTCAGGCCGGCCGCCAGTTCCCGCACGCGCCCGTCGTCGTCGGTGAGCGCCTCGGTGATCCGTTGGTCCCCGCGCTGCAACCACACCGCGACCCCCGCCGCCGGAACACCGCGCACGGCATCGAGGACATGCGTGCTCAGCCCGGTCATGACTGCCCCACCAGCCGCGCCAGGCGCGAACGGTTGATCTTCGCCAATTCGGTACGCATAACCTGCCTTTCGGTCGCTGGATCGTGGTCGAGGCGCGCGGTGAGAATCGCCAGCAGTTCGGTGCCGGTACGCCCCGCCGCGCACACCAGGTAGCGGTGACCGAACTTCGCCTCGTAGGCGCGATTGCCCTCGGCCAGCGCCGTGCGCACCGCGTCCTCGACGCCTGCCTGCTCGCGGGCCAAGGCGGGCGAGTCCGTCCGCTCACCGATGCGTGGGTGCGCGGCCAGCGCCGCGTCGACGGCGGCTTCGTCCAGCCCGGCCAGCGCGGCGTCGGCGGTGGCCAGCAGCGCGGCCACGGTGGGATAGGGGCGGGTCTCGCGCAGCACCCGCGCCCAGGTCGGGGCGGCGCAACAGGCAAGCAATGCCTGCTCGGCGTCCACCGTGGACAGGTCGTTGAAACCGGCGAGGCCGATCGCTTCGCTCGTCATCGGTCCAGCATCGCCCCATCGCGCGCCGCCCGCCACCGCAGCGGGAGCCCGCACGTCGGCGTGTCGTCGCCACCCCGCCGCGCCACCGTAATCACCGGGCAACATTGCGCCGCTACCTTGGCCGCCATGCCCCCGATCGCGCCGCTGACCTGCACGGGCATCGTCCTCGCGGCCGGTGCCGGGCGCCGCTACGGCAAACCCAAGGTGCTCGCCGAGAACGGCGCCTGGTTGCGCAACGCGGTCGGCGCGCTGCGCGAGGGTGGCTGCGATCCGGTGGTGGTGCTGCTCGGCGCCACCGGCCCCGATCCGGCGACGGTCGATCTCCCTCCCGGTGTCGAATGGCGGTGGGTCGCGGACTGGGCGAGCGGGCTCGGCGCGACGGTCCGCGCGGGTCTGCGCGCGGCCGCCGACGCGGGTACGGAGTTCGTGGCTTTCCTGCCCGTCGACATTCCCGATATCGATGCCGAAGTCGTCGCCCGGGTGCTCGCCGCGGCCCGCGCGAACGAGAGCGGCCTGGCCCGTGCTGTGTTCCACAACACACCTGGCCATCCCACTGTGATAAAGAACAAGCACTGGGAGGCCATTTCCGCTGTGGCCGTTGGCGATCGCGGGGGCGGTTCCTATTTGGGCACCCGACAGGATATGGTGTGCGTCACGTGCGACGACTTGGCGACAGGGACCGATCGCGATTTCCCGGAAGTCGGCGCACAGTGATCGGAGTTTGAGATATGCGCGATATCGTCGATGACCTTCTGCGAGTGTGGCATTCGGGCCGTACCGGTGGCATGGCCACGGTGGTCCGAACCATCGGCACCAACGCGCTGCCGATCGGTTCGGCGATGCTCGTCACCCCCAACGGCGGCGTCTTCGGATCCATCGCGACCGGGCGGCTCGAGGAGACGGTGTACGAGGCGGCGCTGGAAGCGGCCCGCACCGGCATCCGGCAACTACGCCGCTACAGCATGATCACCGGGATGGAGTCGACCTCCGACGACGGCACCCTGGTCGACATCTTCATCGAGCCGTTCTCCTGCCGCGATTTCCCGGAGTTCCCCACCATCGCCGCCGACATCCAGGCCCATCGCCGGGTCACCGTGTTCACCGTGGTGTGGAATCAGGACCCCGATGTCATCGGTCAGCATCTGGTCACCGACCGCAAGCACGCCACCGAGCTGGTCGCGCTGCCCGAGTCGGATCTGTTCGTCGCCTCCTACTGCCCGCCGCCGCGGCTGCTGATCTTCGGCGCCAACGCCTACGCGGCCACCCTCGCCGCCCAGGCGCGGATGATCGGCTACCGGGTCAGCATCTGCGATTCGCGACCCGAGTTCGCCGACCCGGCGTCGTTCCCCGGCGCCGAGGTGGTCGTGGACTGGCCGCACCGCTACCTCAACACCCTCGCCGCCGCCGGGGAGATCGACGCGAGCACCGGCATCGTGGTGCTGGCCAACGAGCCGCGCTTCGAGATCCCGCTGCTCACGGTGGCCCTGCGGCTGCCCGAGCTGGGCTACCTGGCCGCGCTGGGCTCGCCGGCCGATCAGGCCCGCCGCCTCGACGACCTGCGCGCGGGCGGCTTCGACGAGTCGACCCTGGCCCGGCTGCACGTGCCCGCGGGCCTGGAATCGGGCGCCCGGACACCCGCCGAGACGGCTGTCTTCGTCACCGCCGATTTCCTGGCCTCTCGCGCCGGGCTGCGCCTGGCCGCCCAGCGTGACTACGGCTCCTCCGCCGTCGGCCTCGCGATCTGAGCCGTCGACGGTGGCCGGGATCACCGTCGAATGTGAACCGGTAACGATTCGGTCCTGCCATAGGACATAGAGTGTCGAGAAGGACTGACAGCCCCGTGGCGGCGAGCGCATCGCCGTGCCCAGGGGGGAACCACTGCGACGACGGCGCCCGCGTGGCCCGTGGACTGGAACCGACTGTTCGATGAAGCTCTCCGCACTACGAAACGTGGCCGCCCTGCGCACCACCGCCGTGGCCCTGACCGCCGCGCTGTCGGTGGCCGTGATCGCCGGTGGTGGCGCCGCCTCCGCCGCGCCCGAGAAGCCCTCCGCCGTGACCTCGGTGGTCAAGGAGGGCCGCACCTGGCATCTGAAGGTGTACTCGGCGGCGATGAAGAAGGACATCACTGTCGACGTGCAGCGTCCGGCCGACGAGTCGACCCCGGCGCCGAACTTCTACATGTTCAGCGGCCTGGACGCCGGTGAGGGTTCGGCCAGCTGGCAGGCCCAGACCGACGCGCTCGGCTTCCTGGCCGACAAGCACGTCAACGTGGTGCTCCCGATCGGTGGTCGCGGCAGCTACTACACCGACTGGAAGCAGGAAGACCCGCGCCTGGGCCTGAACAAGTGGAAGACCTTCTTCACCGAGGAGCTTCCCCCGCTGCTGGACTCCACCCTGAACTCGACCGGCCTCAACGCGCTGGCCGGGCTGTCCACCTCCGGCACCTCGGTGCTGCAGCTGGCCGAGGCCAAGCCCGGGCTGTTCAAGTCCGTGGCCGCCTACTCCGGCTGCGCGCAGATCGCCGACCCGATGGGCAAGCAGGCCGTGAAGTTCTCGGTCGAGACCTGGGCGGGCGGCAAGGTCGCCAACATGTACGGCGCCGACGACGACCCGGCCTGGGTGGAGAACGACCCGGTCATCAACGCCGAGAAGCTGCGCGGCACCCTGCTCTACGTCTCCAGCGGCAGCGGCATGCCCACCAACGCCGATGTGGAGTACTACCTCCAGGGCGCTCCCGGCCCGATGGGCGTGATCAACCTGGGCCTCGGTGTGGGTATCGAGGCGGCCACCAACGCCTGCACCCACAACCTGAAGAACAAGCTGGACTCGCTCGATATCCCCGCGACCTACCAGTTCACCCCCATGGGCACCCACTACTGGCCCTACTGGGAGCAGGCTCTGCACGAGTCCTGGCCGCTGCTGGCCCAGGGCATGGGTATCTGATTCCCGCCTGACAGCGAAAAGGGAGGCATCCGATTCGGATGCCTCCCTTTTTCGTGGCCGTTCAGCTCGCGGGCAGGGCCGCCGTGCGGACGGTCAATCCGGAGCGGATGAAGTAGGCGATCTCGTCGCAGATCTCGTCGACGGAAATGGCGTCGCCGGGGACGCTGGCGTGCACCATCTCCTGAGCGAGGGAATTCACCGCGCCGATCACGGCGAGCCCGAACAGGTGCAGGCTGCGGGATTCGGCCTCCCCGCGTTCGGCGGCGCGTTCGGCTTCCCTGGTGAGCAGGCCGGAAATGGCGCGACGCTGGCCGCGACGCCATTCCTCCACCGCGGGACTCACGCCGACGACTTCCACGTAGAAGACGCGGGCGGCGCGACGATCGCGGCAGGTCACGGCCAGGAACGCGCGGAAACTCTCCACCACGCGCACCACCAGCGGTTCCTCGCTGGTGCGCTCGAGCGCCTCGTCGAGGCGGCGCAGCGCGGCGGTGTTGAGCCGGTCGACCAGTGCGATCAGCAGGGCTTCGCGGCTGCCGATGTCTTCGTAGAAACTGCGCGTCGACACATTCGCGGTCGCGCACAGGCGCTCGATCGAGGTGGCCGAATATCCCTGGGTGCCGAATAGTTCCAGTGCCGCGTCGGTCAACCTGCTGCGGCGCAACGCGACTCGTTGCCGGCGCGACAATCCACCGTAACTACGACCACTATCGGTTTCATTCACACGCCGAACCACGCATGAATGCTAGCGCGCGCCCGTCGGGTGGCCGGGCGATTCGCGAAGAGCGGTAGGCCGTGAATTCCTCTGGCCGCGTGGAATTGTCACTCCGGGTCGGCGGTGGGTTCGCTGTCGTCGAGTGGTTCGGCCAGTGGCCAGCCGCCCGCGGCCAGGTGCGAGGCCACGCGCGAGACATCGTCGGGCGCGGGCTGCTGCTTGGCGAAATCGGTGATGGCCGCCTCGATCTCGGCTTCGCTGATCGATTCCCGATTCGGATTGGCCTCGACCAGTTTCTCGCCGATCACCACCACCTCGTAATCGGTGAGATGCCGGTGCAGCACCGCGAACAGCGCCACATAGTCCGACTGCGGAATGCCCTGCGGATATCCGGCGCGCAGCCAGCCCAGCACCCGGGAGAGCAGATTGCCGCGAACAGCGGGGGTCTCTGGCGTCTCGGTCATCGGATCTCCCTCACTCACGCTTCACCGAACAGGTGGATGCCGAACTGGTGGGCGATGAAGGCCTTCGCCGTGAACAGGATCCCGGCGATCACCACCACCACGATGACGACCAGGCAGAGCAGGGCCCCGGCCAGCGCGGGATAGTTGCGCCGCACCCGGCCCTCGGCGTCGACGGTCTCGGCCTGGGCCCACCAGCGCACGGCGAAGGCGAAGACCGTCGGGACACCGGCCCCGAACACCACCGCGGCCAGCACTACTTCCCAGAGGGAACCCAGATTGGTGATCACAGTCTGCACAATCGTTTCCTTCTACCCGGCGTGGTTCTGTTCGATCGGCGACTGCGGCGACGGAGTGGGCGAACCCTCCGGCCACTCGTTCACATTGTGGGTGCCGACCGGGTCGCGGCGCGACCGCAGATAGATCCCCAGCGAACCGGCGATCAGCACACCGAACACCACCAGCACGCCCGGCAGCCCGCCGATGACCGTCGCCAGCGCCCAGCAGATCGCGCCGACGATGCCCGCCATCGGCAGCGTCAGCAGCCAGGCCACCGCCATCCGGCCCATCACCCGCCAGCGCACCTCGGCGCCCTTGCCGATGCCGGTGCCCAGGATCGCGCCGGTCGCGGTCTGGGTGGTCGACAGCGGCAGACCGAAGTGCGCGGAGGTGAGGATGATCGCCGCCGAGGTCGACTCCGCGGCCAGGCCCTGCGGCGAGTCGATCTCCACCAGGCCCTTGCCCAGGGTCCGGATGATCCGCCAGCCGCCCAGGTAGGTGCCCAGCGCGATGGCGATGGCGCAGGAGGCCATCACCCACAGCGGCAGGTGGTCGTCCTTGTCGAGCGAGCCGTAGGCGACCAGCGCCAGGAAGATGACACCCATCGTCTTCTGCGCGTCGTTGGTGCCGTGCGCCAGCGAGACCAGCGACGCCGAACCGACCTGGCCCCAGCGGAACCCCTCGGCCGCCTTGTCCTGGTCGACCCCGCGGGTGATCCGGTAGACCAGGAAGGTGCCGATCGCGCCGACCAGCGCCGCGATCACCGGCGCGAGCACGGCGGGCAGCACGATCTTGATCAGCACCCCTTCGGAGCCCGAGGCCCAGATGACGCCGTTCCAGCCGAGCGCGGCGATGGTCGAGCCGATCAGGCCGCCGAACAGCGCGTGCGAGGAACTCGACGGCAGGCCGAGCAGCCAGGTCAGCAGATTCCACAGGATGCCGCCGACCAGACCGGCGAACACGATGACCAGCAGGTCCTGCCCGCTCACTTCGTTCAATTGGACGATGCCCTTGGCCACAGTCGCCGCCACCGAGACCGACAGGAACGCGCCGATCAGATTCAGCAGGCCCGACAGCGCGACCGCCACGCGGGGCTTGAGCGCGCCGGTGGCGATGGAGGTCGCCATGGCGTTGGCCGTGTCATGGAATCCATTGGTGAAGTCGAATGCGAGAGCTGTGACGATGACGATCAACAGGACCAATAGTTCGGCGCTCACCCGAACAGTGTGTCGTATGCTGCCGCCGGATTGCCAAACCGTTGCGGGAAAGTCTCATGAGCTGGGGCGTAAGGCCCGCACGGTCGCAATCGTGTCGGCCTGGTGCGGTTCCTTGTCGGGCCGGTACCGCAACACCCTGGCGAAACGCAGCGCGACCCCGCCGGGATAACGCGTGCTGGTCTGTACGCCGTCGAGCGCGATCTCCACCACCAGCGACGGACGCAGATAGACCGCCTGGGCGTCGCGGTGGGTTTCGTGGTTCGGGAACTCGGCGGTCTGCCAGCGCAGCAATTCGTCGGTGAGCCCTTTGAAGGTCTTGCCGACCATCACCGGTTCGCCGGTCTCCGGGTCCAGCGCGGCCAGGTGCAGATTCGACAGGAAGCCGGTGCGCCTGCCGTATCCCCATTCCGCGCCGATCACCAGCAGGTCGAGGGTGTGCGCCGGTTTGATCTTCTGCCACGCCTTGCCGCGGCGGCCCGCGGCGTAGGGGGCGTCGAGGGATTTGACCATCATGCCCTCGTTGCCGACGGCCAGCGCGTTGTCGTAGTACTCGGCGGCCGCCTCGGCACCGGGCGCGGTGAGCGCCGGGATGACGTGCGGTCCCGCGACCGCTTCCAGTGCCGCGCGGCGCACCCGCAGCGGTTCGTCGAGCAGGTCGCGGCCGTCCAGGTGCAGGCAGTCGAAGAAATACGGGTGCAGCAGCAGCTCGCCCGGGTCGCTGACGGTGGCGAAGCGGCTCATCGTCTCCTGGAACGGGCGTGGGCGGCCCGCGTCGGTGAGCGCGAGGGTCTCGCCGTCGAGCACCACACTGGTGCAGTCCAGCCCCGCGACCAGCCCCGCCAGCTCGGGCACGCTCGCGGTGATGTCGCGCAGGGTGCGGGTGAACACCCACACCCGATCGCCGTCGCGGTGCACCTGGATGCGCGCACCGTCGAGCTTGTGTTCCACGCTGACCTGCGGTCCCAGCTCGGCCAGCGCCTCGTCGAGCGAGCCGCCGGGCGAGGCCAGCATCGGCGAGATCGGCCTGCCCACCTCGAGCCGGAACGCGGCCAGCGCCTCGGCGCCCCCGGTGACGGCGGCGACGGCCGTCTCGGGCAGCCGCCCCGACAGCATGTGCGCCCGGCGCACCACCTCGACCGGGATGCCGGTCGCCACGGCCAGCGCCTCGACCACGATGGCGGTGAGCGCGCCCTGGCGCAGTTCCCCGGTGAGCAGCCGCAGCAGGAAGGACTGTTCCTCGGCGGTGGCGGCGGTGAACAGCTCGGTGAGCAGCTCGCGCCTGCGCAGGGTGGACCCCGGACCGCTGAGCCCGGTGAGCTGATCGAAGATCTCGTCGACGGCGGCGACGGTGAGCCCCGCCTCGGCGGCGGGTGGGGTGTCCAGGCCGGTCACCGTGCGCCAGCCCGCGCCGATCCGGCCCTGCACGAGCTCGCCGGACAGCCACGCCACCACGGTGCCGAGCTCCTCGGTGCTCGCGGCACCGAACAGCGCGGCCAGCGCGGCGATCTTCGCCTTGCGCGACCGGGTTTCCCGTACGGCCGCCGACGCGGCGACCACCTCGCTGAACAGCACCCGTCGACGGTAACCCGGGGGTGTGACACATCGCTCAGGCCACGCTGTTAAGAATCGGTTGGCAAGCCTGCGAAAGCGCCCCTAAACTGGACATATGGCCAAGACCTATGTCGGTGCGCGGCTGCGCCAGCTCCGTACCGAACGCGGTCTGAGCCAGGTCTCCCTCGCCCAGAAACTGGAGATCTCGGCGAGCTATCTCAATCAGATCGAGCACGATGTGCGCCCGCTGACGGTGCCCGTGCTCACCCGGATCAACGAGGTCTTCGGGGTCGATCCCGCCTTCTTCTCCACCCACGACGACACCCGGCTCATCGCCGAACTCCAGGAAGTCGTGATGGACGCCGAGCTCGGTATCGAGGCCGACACCAAGGAGATCGCCGACATGGTCTCGGCGCATCCGTCGATGGCCCGTGCCCTGGTCGCCATGCACAACCGCTACCGCAACACCAGCGCGCAGCTGGCCGCCGCCACCGAGGACCGTTTCTCCGACGGCTCGGGCAGCGCCGCCATCTCCAAACCGCACGAGGAAGTGCGCGACTACTTCTATCAGCGGCAGAACTACATCCACGAATTGGATACCGCCGCCGAGGATCTCACCACCCGCATCCGTTTCCACGGTGGCGAGGTGAGCACCGAGATCGTGCGGTTGCTGCGCGCGCACGGCGTGCGGATCATCGAGCGCATCGACCTCGGCGAGGGCGTGCTGCACCGCTACGACCCCGACACCAAACAGCTCGAGATCTCCCCGCATCTGTCCGGCGGCCAGCGCACCTTCAAACTCGCCGCCGAACTCGCCTATCTCGAATGTGGTTCGCTGCTGGACAAATTGGTGGAGGAGGGCAATTTCGGTTCCGACGCCTCCCGCAAACTCGCCATGCTGGGGTTGGCGAACTATTTCGCGGCCGCGACCGTCCTGCCCTACAACCACTTCCACGAAGTCGCCGAGGATTTCCGCTACGACATCGAACGCCTCTCCGCCTTCTTCTCCCAGAGCTACGAGACGATCTGCCACCGGCTGTCCACCCTGCAACGTCCGTCGCTACGCGGCGTCCCGTTCTCGTTCGTCCGCGTGGACCGCGCCGGAAACATGTCGAAACGCCAGTCCGCCACCGGTTTCCATTTCTCCTCCAGTGGCGGCACCTGCCCGCTGTGGAACGTCTACGAGACCTTCGCCTACCCCGGCAAGATCATGACCCAGATCGCCCAGATGCCCGACGGCCGCAAATACCTCTGGGTCGCCCGCACCGTCGAGCGCCGCGCCACCCGCTACGGCCAGCCCTCCAAGACCTTCGCCATCGGCCTGGGCTGCGAACTCCGCCACGCCGGCCGCGTCGTCTATGCCGACGGCATCGACCTCGGCGAGGCCACCGCCACCCCCATCGGCGCGGGCTGCCGGGTCTGCGTCCGCTCCAACTGCCCCCAACGAGCCTTCCCCCCACTCGGCAAAACCCTCGACATCAGCGAACACCGCAGCTCCGTCTCCCCCTACCTGATCAAGTAGTCAGCCAGGGTGGGACCGGGTCGGGGTCGTGGATGATGGTGCGTTCCCGGATCTGCCAGGAGTCGGTGGTGGGGACCAGTTCGTCGCGGATGTCGGTGCTCAGGTGGAGGTGGGCGGGGCGGTCGGGGGTGGATTCGATGACCAGCGCGTAGAAGCGGGTGTGGATGGTGTCGGCGGTGTGTTCGATGGTGAGGTTGCCGACCCAGTGTCGGCGGACCGCGCCGCGCTCCCGCAGCGTCTCGGTGGCGCGGCGCAGGCCGGCGGCGATGTCGTCGCGGCCCTTGCGGGCGGTGGTGCGGTGGGCCTGGCGCAGGACGCCGTCGGGGGTGAAGGTGGCCGCCCAGTCCTCGACCCGGCCGTCGTCGAGCAGACGCAGTTGGTGGGCGTAGAACTGGAGCAGGTCGGCGTAGTTCGCGCTCATCTCTGACCCGTTTCGGTGAGGTCGGTGGATTCGGCCCATTTCTTCGCGTGTTCCAGGGTCGCCAGGGAATTGCGGCCCAGCGCGGTGCGAATGAATTCGGTGGCGTCGTCGAGGGTCTTGCCCTCGCCCAGAATCGGTTCGACGGCGTCCTCGATGATGGTGACGGTGTGCTGCGAGGTCGCCAGCGTCCCCGCGCCGTCGGGCGCGAAACTCCACCGCCCGCGATGCAGCGACAGCAGGCCCGGCAGCTGGGTCTGCTTGTAGACGATGTCACCGGATTCGAGCACCACCCGCCAGGAGGCGGTGGTGTGCACGTCACCGTTCGCGGTGCGGGTGGTCAGCTCCAGGAACTGATGTCCCGCAACGGGTTCGGTGAGAGTCACCGCGTCGACGTGCGGCAGCCGCTGCGCCCACAGATCGGCGCGGTCGATGAACTCGCGAATCCGTTCCGGCGGCGCGCCGATCCACAGCGAGTCGGCGAAGGTGACGGTGGCGGTGGGCCGCCGCACCTGCGCCTCGACCGAGGACTTCAGCGAGGCCAGTTCACGGGTGGAGTTGGTCTCGACGGCCGCTTCGATCCACTCGCGCGCGCCGGGGCTGTCGTCCGGAGAATAACTGTGCGACAGCACGACCCGGCTGCGCGCGGCATCGATCACCTGCACCGCCCACTTCCCCCGCATCGCCGCGACCGGCGAGGCCGAGACCACCTGCGCGAAGGTGATGTGCCGGCGCCCGGTGTCGAAGGTGCGCCGCGAGGTCCAGCTCTTGAGGGTGTCGTTGGCCGTGGCCCACAGGCGGATGTGCTCACCGTCGGCGTCGTGCTCGAGCACTTCGGCGTGCACGGTCGGCGGAAACAGGTTGGGCCAGTTGGTCACCGCGTGCAGGGCCGCGTACACGGTGGCCGCGGGCGCGGCGATCTCGATGACGTGTTCGGTGTGGAAAGTGCTCATCAGTAGTTCCCCAGTCCGCCGCACACATTGATCGCCTGGGCGGTGATCGGCGCCGCCGCGGTGCTGGTCAGATAGCCCACCAGCCCGGCCACCTCCTGCGGCGTGGAGTAGCGGCCCAGCGGGATCTTGGCCTCGAACTTCTCCAGCACCGCCGCCTCGGTGGTCTCCCACACCTCGGCATAGCCGCGCCGAACCCGTTCGGCCAGCGGCGTTTCCACATACCCGGGGCATACCGCGTTCACCGTCACCCCGGTCTTGGCCAGTTCCAGGCCGAGGGCCTTGGTGAACCCGATGACCCCGTGCTTGGACGCCGAATACGGCGCACCGAGCACCACACCCTGCTTGCCACCGGTCGAGGCGATATTGATGATGCGCCCCTCACCCGCGTCCAGGATGCCGCCCCGGGCCAGCACCTCCCTGGTCACCCGGAAGGTGCCGGTGAGGTTGATGTCGAGCACGTCCTGCCACTGCTCGTCGTCGATGTTCTGGGTGACCCCGCCACCGTTGCGGCCCGCGTTGTTGACCAGCACCGTCACCGGCCCGTACCGCGCGACCGCCGCCGCGACGAGGGTCTTCACGTCCTCGGTGGAGCGCACATCGGCGGCGATCCCGTCGATGGCGATGCCGTCGGCGGTGAGCGCCGAGACCGTCTCACTCACCTTCTCGGCCGAGCGCGCGTTGATGAACACCTGGTATCCGGCCAGCCCGAGGGTGCGGGCGATCTCGAGTCCGATGCCGCTGGTGGCACCGGTGACGATGGCGTGCTTGCTCATGCGGGGGCTCCTGTGGAGGGATCGGCGGCGAGGGTGGAGTTGACGAGGGCGACGAAGTCGGCGACGGTCACCGCGTCGACCACCGATTCGTCGAGCAGCTTGACGCCGTAACGGATTTCGATCTGATTGGACAGCTCGAGCACGGCGAGCGAGTCGTAGCCGAGGTCCTCGAACGAGCGATGGGTGATGTCACCGCTGAGGTCGATGGATTCGTCCTCACCGGCCACGCGCTGCAGCACTTCGCGCAGCTCGTCGGCGGTCACTTGGTGGGGTGCGGGCATCGGATGCCTCCCTTCTGGTTGTTCATCGAGCGGCGCCGAGCACGAGCGCGGAGGTGAATCCGCGCGCGCCCCGCGCCAGGACCAGGGCCGTCGGCCGCGTCAGGGGGCGCGGAGCGGACACCAGGTCGAGCCGGACGGGACCGGCGTAGTGGTCGAGTCCCGGTGTGGGCGGGATGGTTTCGTGGTCGAGGCTCAGTGCGGCGGCCGCGACATCGAGGGCGCCGCCACCGGCGAACAGGCGCCCGGTGCCCGCCTTGGGCGCCGTCACCGGGACGCCTGCGGGCCCGAATATGTCTTCCAGCGTGGCGATTTCGCGATCGTCGAGCTCACGCACCCCGGCCGCGTCGGCGAAGACCACGCCGATATCGGCCGGTGTGCGGCCCGCGTCGGCGAGCGCGTCGCGGATCACCCGGCCCAGGGCGGGCGGGCGATCGGTGCCGGGTCGCGGATCGAATCCGCTGGCGTAGCCGAGTAGGTACGCGTAGACGTGCGCGTCCCGGTCGCGGGCCCGGTCGGGGTGTTCCAGCACGGTCAGCGCCCCGCCCTCGCCGGGCACGAACCCGCTCGCCGACTCGGCGAAGGGCTGATACGCCCGGTCGGGATCGGTGGAGGCGCTGACGTTCTCGGCCGCGAGCGTCGCCAGCCAGCCCCACGGCGAGAGCACCGAGTCGAAGCCGCCGGTGAGCACCAGCCCGGTCCCCGACCGCACCAGCCTGCGCGCCTTGCCGAAGGCGTCGAGCCCACCGGCCTGATCGGCGACGACCACGCTGGACGGCCCGCGCGCACCGTGGCGGATGGCGATCTGCCCGGTATTGACCGCATAGAACCAGGCGAAGGACTGATACCCGCTGACGTGCCGGTTCCCGTCGGCCCACAGCTTCTGCAGTTCCTTCTGCCCGAACTCGAACCCGCCGCTGGTGCTCGCGGTGACCACCCCGAGCTCGAAATCGTCGCGGTCGGCGCGGGTGATCCCCGCGTCGCGCAGTGCCTCGTCGGAGGACACCAGCGCGTGCCGGGTGGAGATGTCGGTCTGCGGCAGCAGCCGCCCCGACAGCGCCGAGGCGTCGAAATCGCGGATCTCCCCGGCCAGGGTGGCGGTGTAGGAACTCGGGTCGAACCTGGTCACCCGGCCGATCGCCGAGTGCCCGGCCAGGGTGTTGCGCCAGTACTGCTCGACCGTGGTGCCGGTCGGCGCGTGCACGCCGAGCCCGGTGACGGCGGGCGCGACGGTGCCCGTCGCCGTGGGCGCGCTCACGGCGCGACCAGCACGGCCGCGCTCTGGAAACCGCCGAAGCCGCTGCCGACGCTGAGCACGGTGTCGGTGCGCTGCGCGCGGGCGGTAAGCGGCACGTAGTCCAGGTCGCAGTCGGGGCCGGGGTTGTGCAGGTTGGCCGTCGGCGGGATGACATCGGTGTCGATGGCCAGCGCCGAGGCGACCAGTTCCAGCGAGCCCACGGCACCGAGCGAGTGCCCGATCATCGACTTGATCGAGCTCACCGGCACCTCCCAGGCATGGGATTCCAGCGCCTTCTTGACCGCGGCCGTCTCGTGCAGATCGTTCTGCTTGGTGCCCGACCCGTGCGCGTTGACGTAGTCGACGTCGACCCGATCGACCCTGGCCTGGTCCAGCGCGGCCCGGATGGCGGTGGCCATCTCCACCCCGTCGGGCCGCAGCCCGGTCATGTGGAAGGCATTGCCCCTGGTCGCGAACCCGGCGAACTCGGCGTAGATGTGCGCGCCCCTGGCCCGCGCGTGCTCCCATTCCTCGAGGATCAGCGTGGCCGAGCCCTCGCCGAGGACGAAGCCGTCGCGGTCGCGGTCGAAGGGACGTGAGGCGTGCGCGGGGTCGTCGTTGTTGGGGCTGGTGGCCTTGATGGCGTCGAAGCAGGCGACGGTGATCGGCGAGATCGGCGCCTCGCTGGCGCCGGTGACCACCACATCGGCCGCGCCCTCGCGGATCAGGTCGGCGGCATTGCCCACCGCGTCGAGTCCGGAGGTGCAGCCGGTGGAGACCACCGAGGCGGGCCCTTCGGCGCCGAGCACCCAGGCCAGTTCGGCGGCGATGGAGCTGGGCACCAGGTAGTCGAACAGTTGCGCCACCGCCCACTGCGGATCGACGAGCCAGTCCCGGCCCTGATCGCTGACCAGCGAGTACTCGCGTTCGAGACTGGTGGTGCAGCCCACAGCGCTGCCGATGCTGATCCCGAGCCGCGCGGGGTCCAGCGCGGCGGTGTCGATCCCGCTGTCGCGCAGGGCTTCCCGCGCGGTGACCACCGCGAACTGGGTGACCCGGTCCCAGGCGCGTTCCTCGCGCTTGCGCAGGCCGTGCTCGGCGGGCCGGAAGTCGACCTCGCCGGCGATCTGCGACCGGTAGCCGCTCGCGTCGAAGGCGCTGATGCGCCGGGTCGCCGTGCGGCCGTCGGTGAGCAGCTGCCAGAATTGTTCCCGGCCGATCGCGCCCGGTGCCAGCACCCCGACCCCGGTGATCGCGACCCGACGCGGGCCCGCTGAACCTGCCATGTTCGATCCTTACGCCGTGTGTCTGCAGTGCTCGTCGAGACTCGCACCGGCCACTGGAGGCGCCGCCGACGACTGCTGGAGGACCGCTGGACCGTCGGCTCCAGCGATGCTGTAGCCCACCACCTGCCCCCGGTGCGCACAGTCGGACCCATGACTGCACAAGCGAATTCGTCCACCGGACCGGCCGGGCGCCGCGTCGTGATCACCGGCGGCGGCCGTGGCCTTGGCCGCGTGATCGCCGAAGACCTGCTGCGCCACGGTGCCCGGGTGGTGATCATCGGCCGCGCGGCACCGAGCTGGGTCGCGGACGAACCGGACGCGCACGCCGCCGTCGCCGATGTCACCGACGCCGATCAGCTCGCCGTGGCCTTCACCGAGGCTGCGCGCTGGCTCGACGGCGTGGACGTGGTGTTCGCCAATGCCGGTGTCAGCAAGCCGGGTCCGCTGGCACTGACCGCACCGGCGGATTTCACCACCGTGCTCGAAACCAATGTCACCGGAACGTTTCTCACCTTGCAGGCGGCGGTGCCGCATCTGGAGAAGGGCACGGACGCGCGCTTCATCGCGCTGTCCTCGGCCCTGGCCGGACGCATCGCCCCCGGGGCAGGCGCGTACTCGATCAGCAAGGCGGCCATCGAGACTCTGGTCCGCGTTGCCGCCATCGAGCTTGCCGGGCAATCGATCTCGGTCAACGCGCTCTCGCCGGGATTCATCGACGAGGGGATGGGGCGCGGGCTGATCGCGCACCGGCAGGTGTGGGATCGCTACCTGCCGACCATCGCGGCGGGCAGGCCGGGCCGCGGCGACGAGGTCGCCGCGGTGGCCCGGTTCCTGGCGAGTCCCGAGTCCGGCTACATCAACGGCCATGTCCTCGAGGTCAACGGCGGACTCGCCTTCTGAGTGCCGGACCCGGCCGCTACCAGCGGATCACGGCCTTGCCGTGGAACTCCCGCTCGCGCAGGGCGGCCAGGGTCCGGTCCAGGCCGTCGCGGTCCTCGACCCGGGTGACGCGCGGGTCGAGCTGTCCCGAGGCCCAGCGCGCGCCCAGCCAGCGCAGATCCTCGGCGACCGGTGCGGCGGCACCGAGTTCGTCGAACAGGTGCACGTAGCTCAGGCTCACCCCGGGGCGGCGGTGTCCCCAGTCCAGGGGCAGGTGCAGGGGTTCGCGCACGGTGTTGCCGGTGCTCACCAGGGCGCCGTGGGGTTTGAGCAGTTCGAACGCGGCGTGCAGCACCGTGCCGCCGACACTGTCGAACACCACGTCGACCTCGCGGCCGGTCACCGCCAGACTGTTCGCGTCGACCACCGGTAACTCCGTGCCGGACAAGCGGTTCCGGACTTCCAGCACGTCGGCCCCGGCCGCGGCCGCCAGCTGTGCGAGCACCCCGCCCACTCCCCCGCTGGTCCCGGTGACCAGCACCGTCTTGCCGATGATCGGACCCGCGCGGCGGATGGCGGCCAGCGCGGTGAGCCCGGCCACCGGTAGCGCGGCCAGGTCGACCGATTCGCCGGGATCGGGGAGAACGGCGACCCGGCTGCGATGCACGGCCACCACATCGGCCCAGCCGTTGCCGTCGGCCAGGGCCAGCACCGGCTGGACCTGCGCCGACGAGTCGTCCTCGATGGTGCCCAGCACGTCCCAGCCGAGCCGGGAGCCGGGCGCGAGCCGCTGCGCCCTGGTCAGTTCACCCCGGTTCACCCCGAACGCGCTGACCCGGACCAGCACCTCGCCGGGGCCGGGGACGGGCACGTCGATCTCGTCGATGCGGGTGGGGGCCTGGGGATCACCGGTCGTCACAACAGCTTTCACCCGACCAGCACAGCCGCAGGGCCGTGCGGTGTCCAGGACCCTCCAGTGCTTCTCCAGCGGCGCGGGAGCGGGAGTCGAGCACCGGCGGCGAAGCTGACGCCATGAGAGGTAGAACCGCCTGGCCACTGGCCGCTTTCTTGATCGTCACCGCGCTGGTGGCGGGTTGCTCCGCGGGATCCGGCGGTTCGCCCGAGGGCGAGGACGGTCCGCCGGTCGCCGGCGGCACGCTGCGCTTCGCCCTGCCCAGCGAGCCGAGCTGCCTCGACCCCGGGGTGAGCCCCGCCGACGCCACCGCGCTGATCGACCGCGGCGTGGTGGACTCGCTGGTCGCGCAGGGCAGCGACAACACCTTCCAGCCCTGGCTGGCCAGCAGCTGGACGGTGAGCCCCGACCTCACCCGCTACACCTTCACCCTGCGCGAGGACGTCACCTTCCACGACGGCACCAAGCTCGACGCCACCGCGGTGAAGGCCAACTTCGACCGCATCGTCGACCCGAACACCAAGTCCCAGTGGGCCGCCACGCTCATCGGCCCCTACCGCGGCAGCACCGTGCTCGACGCGCGCACCGTCGAGGTGGCCTTCACCGAACCGTTCCAGCCCTTCCTCGCCGCGGCGAGCACCACCGCCCTCGGCATCCAGTCGCCGAAGAACTTCGCCGACAACGCGGGCAAGCTCTGCGATCACGTCGTCGGTTCCGGCCCGTTCCGCTTCACCGGGCACATCGCCCAGCAGAGCGTGACCTTGGAGAAGAATCCCGACTACGCTTGGGCCCCGCCCACCGCCGCGCACACCGGACCCGCGCACCTCGACGGCGTCGAGTTCCGTTTCATCCCGGAGAACTCCACCCGGATCGGCGCGCTGACCAGCGAACAGATCGACGGCCTGCTCTCGGTCCCCGCCCGCGACGTGGCGGATCTGCGCGACGATCCCGCCATCGACTACACCCGCTACGACGCCCAGGGCTCGGTCTACGCGCTCTACATCAACACCCAGCGCGGCCCGTGGCGCGACCAGCGCGTGCGCCAGGCCCTGCAGCAGTCCACCGATGTGGACGCCATCCTGTCCTCGATCTACTTCGGCAACTACGCCCGCGCGTGGAGCATCCTCACCCCGAGCACCCAGTTCTACAACCCGGCCGTGGAGAACTCCTGGCGCACCGACCTGACCGCCGCGAACCGGCTGCTCGACGAGGCGGGCTGGCAGCAGCGCGACGCGCAGGGCTACCGGGTGAAGGACGGCACCCGGCTCACCGCCACCTGGACCACCACCAAGGCCCAGGACGAATCCAACTATCGCGGCCTGGTCGGGCAGGCGATCGTGGCCTCGGCCAAGCAGGCCGGCATCGAGATCGTGCGCAACAATGTGCAGACCGGCCAGCTGTTCCAGCTGGTCGCCGCCGGTGACTACGACCTGTTCGACACCAGCTGGTCGTCCAACTCCCCCGACATCATCCGCAGCTTCCTGCACTCCACCGCCAAACCGATGGCGGGACAGAACATCTCATGGGTCAACGATCCCCAGGTCGACGCGTGGGTGACCGGTGCCGCGCGCACCACCGATACCGAGGTGCAGCGCCGCGACTACGCCGACGCGCAGAAGTGGGCGATCGATCAGGCGGTGGTGATCCCGGTGTTCGTGCCCGCGAGCCAGGTGGCGACGGGTCAGCGGGTGCACGGCATCGCCGCGGCGCCGTCGTCGTACCCGGTGTTCTACGACGCCTGGCTGAGCTGATGACCACGCTGCGCGCGGTGCTGCTCGCGCTGGTGCGGCGGGTACTCGGGGTGGTGGGTCTGCTGACCGGCGTGGCGACACTGACCTTCGTCGCCATGTCGCTGGTCCCCGGCGATCCGGCCTACGCCATGCTCGGCAATGCCCCGGCCACCCCGGCCACCCTCGCCGCCATCCGCGCGCAGATGGGTCTGGACGAGCCGCCACACCTGCGCTTCCTGCACTATCTGGGCCGCCTGGCCCAGGGCGACTTCGGAGAGTCGTTCCAGCGGCAGCAGCCGGTGCTCACGGTGATCGGCGCGCAGCTCACGCCGACACTGCAGCTCGCCGGGGCGGCCATCGTGCTCGGTGTGGGCGGGGCGATCCTGGTCGTGCTGGCGACCTCGGGTGAGCGGCGGGTGCCCCGGGCCGTCGCGCACGTGGCCGAGCTGGTCGCGGTGTCGGCGCCCACCTTCTGGGTGGGGACGCTGCTGCTGGCCGGGCTGTCGTTCCACTGGCGGGTCTTCCCGGCGACCGGGCGAGGCCCGGCGGCGCTGGTGCTGCCCGCGCTCACCCTGGCCGTGCCGATCGCCGCGGTGCTGGCCCAGGTGATGCGCGACGGTGTGGACACGGCGCTGCGGGCACCGTTCGTCCTGAGCGCGCGGGCGCGCGGTGCCGGGGAGCTCGATATCCGGGTCCATCACGCGGTGCGGCACACGCTGCTCTCGGCGATCACGGTGGCGGGCTGGCTCTTCGGCGGTCTGCTCAGCGGTGCGGTGCTGGTCGAAACCGTGTTCGCGCGACCGGGTTTGGGGCGCGTACTGCTCTCGGCGGTGACCACCCATGACTTCCCCGTGGTGATCGCGCTGGTCATGTTCGGGTCGCTGCTGTTCATCGCGATCAATACGGCGGTCGATCTGGCCTATCGCGTGATCGATCCGCGCTCGGCCGTGTCGGCGGAGGTGATCCGGTGAACGCGCCTGCCGCCGTGCTCCCCGACGCGGTGACGAAACCACGCCGGACGGCTACCCGATGGCCACGTCCCACCGTCGTGGCGGCGGGCCTGGCCGCGGCGGTGCTGGTGATCGCGGTGCTCGCGCCCGGTGTTCTCGCCACCCAGCCGCCCATCGATGTCGACCTGGGTCAGGCACTGTCGGCACCGAGCACCGAACATCTGCTGGGTACCGATCAGCTGGGCCGGGACATCTTCTCGCGCTTGGTCTTCGGTGCTCGCTATTCGATACTCATGGGCTTGTCGGCGACCGTGCTCGCGGTGCTTGCGGGGACGGTGATCGGCCTGTTCGCCGCACTGGCGGGGCGCCGGGTGGACACCGTGGTCACCCGGGGCATCGACATCGTGATGGCCTTTCCCGGCATTCTGCTGTCGCTGCTGGTAATCGCGATCCTGGGCCAGGGGGTGGGCAGTATCGTCGCGGCCATCGCCGTGGCCGAATCCGCTTCCTACGCGCGGCTGGTGCGTTCGCAGGCGGTGGTGGTGCGCAATGCGGAGTATGTGCGGGCCTCGGTCGCGCTGGGCCGCACGCCCGGCTACCGGGTCCTGCACCACATCGTGCCGAACTCGCTGCGGCCCACCTTCGTGCTCGCGACCCTCGGCGTGGGCAGCTCGATCATGATCGGCTCCGCACTGAGCTTCCTCGGGCTCGGGCCCACAGATCCCACGCCCGAATGGGGTTCGATGCTGGCGGCGGGCCGCGAGCTGCTGTCCAAGTCGTGGTGGGCGGCGGTGCCGCCGGGTGCGGCGATCACACTCACCGTCATCACCGTCACCGTGCTCGGCCGGGCACTGCAACAACGCTGGGAGGTCGGCCGTGCCGGTACTGCGCGTCGATGATCTGCACGTCCGCTTCGGACGTGGGCCCGACGCCGTGGCGGCGGTGCGCGGCATCGGTTTCGAGCTCTCGGCCGGGCGCTGCCTGGCCATCGTCGGCGAATCCGGTTCCGGCAAGAGCGTGACCGCGCGCGCCCTGCTCGGCCTGGCCGGACCGACCGCCGAGGTCCGCGCGGCAACACTGCGCCTCGGCGACACCGACCTGACCCGCCTGTCGCCCCGGGCGTGGCGGGCGGTGCGCGGCCGCGAGATCGGCCTCATCCTCCAGGACGCCCTCACCTCTCTCGACCCGCTGCGCCCGGTGGCCGCCGAAGTGGTCGACACGTTGCGTGCCCACCGGCTCACCCGCTCACGTGGCGAGGCGGCGGCCGAGGTGGACGAGCTACTGCGCGCGGTCGGCATCGACGACCCCGAAGTCCGCAAAGCCATGCGCCCGCACCAGCTTTCCGGCGGACAGCGGCAGCGTGTGCTCATCGCCACCGCCCTGGCAGGCGGCCCGAGAGTGATCATCGCCGACGAACCCACCACCGCACTCGATGTCACCGTGCAGGCGCGAATCCTGCGCCTGCTGCGCACCCTCCGCGACGACGGCGCCGCCCTCCTGCTGATCAGCCACGACCTGGCGGTGGTCGCCGATATCGCCGACACGGTGGCCGTCATGCACGAGGGCCGCATCGTCGAACAGGGCCCGACCGCCGAGATCCTCCGAACACCGAAACATTCTTATACGCAACGACTCCTGGCGGCAGTGCCCACGCCCGACCGGCGCGGGCAGCGACTGTCGCCGACGGAATCGGTGCATCGCGGGAGTTCGGTACAGAAACCGGCGTCCTCGCCCGACCGGCCATCGAGACCGGATCACCCTGTCAGCCCGGCTGTTTCGGTCTCCGGACTGAGCCGCTCGTTCCGGCTCCCGGACGGCGGCGTGCTGCGGGCCGTTCGCGATGTCAGCTTCGACCTGCCGGTCGGCTCGACCCTCGGCCTCGTCGGTGAATCGGGCTCCGGCAAGAGCACCACCGCCGCACTGGTTCTCGGACTGCTGGAACCGGACGCGGGCACGGTCACCATCGACGGCGAGCCGTGGTCCGGTGTCCCGGAGAAGGTCCGGCGGCCCAGGCGCGCGCAGATCGGCGTGATCTGGCAGGACCCGGCCAGTTCCTTCGACCCGCGCTGGGACGTCACCCGGATAATCGGTGAAGCCCTGCACGGCCGCGAGCTGTCCGCGCCCGCGCGCAGGCGCACCATCCTGGACCTGCTCGATGCCGTCGGCCTGCCCGCCGCGTTCGAGCACCGGCGGCCGGGTGAGATGTCGGGTGGGCAGCGGCAGCGCGTCGCCATCGCGCGGGCGCTGGCCACCGATCCGGCCGTGCTGATCTGCGACGAACCGGTCTCGGCGCTCGATGTCACCATCCAGGCGCAAATCCTGGATCTGCTCACCGATCTCAAAGCCGCGCGCGGGCTGTCGATGCTGTTCGTCTCGCACGACCTGTCGGTGGTGCAGCACGTCAGCGACACCGTGGCGGTGATGTCGGCGGGGCGGATCGTCGAGCGCGGTGATGTCGAAGAGGTCTTCGACACCCCGCGCCACGACGTCACCCGGGCCCTGCTGTCAGCCGCGCGGCATACCGGTCAGCCGCAGGCGGGGACCAGCGAGGACCTGATCCGCCCCGCGATGAGTTCGGCGGAGTAGCGGGCGGCCGCGTCCACCGTGGGCGGGGCCGCCAGTTCCGGTGCGCTGCACAGCACCTGGTGGTGCAGTTGCTGCAGCGTCGGGGTGGGTTCGAGCCCGAGCTCCTCGGCCAGCCGGTGCCGCAACCGCTCGTAGACCTGCAGCGCGTGCGCCTGCCTGCCCGAGCGGTACAGCGCGATGATCAGGTGCGCGTGCAGGCTCTCCAGCAGCGGCGAGCGCTGCACCATGCCGCTGAGCTCACCGATCAGCTCGCGATGCCTGCCCAGCCGCAGGTCCACCTCGATCCGGTGCTCGAGGATGGACAGCCGCACCTCGTTGAGGCTGGTGGCCCACATCGCGAGCACCGGACCAGGTTTGATGTCGGAGAACACCGGTCCGCGCCAGACCGCCAGCGCGGCGCGCAGGGCCGCGTCGGCGCGTTCGTCGTCCTCGGCGGCCAGCGCCAGCCGGGCCAGGCGCACCTTGTCCTCGAACACGTCGACATCGAATTCGCCCGGCTCCACATGTAATTGGTAGCCGCGTTCGCGGGTCTCCAGCCGGGTGGCACCCCGTCCGGGATTGGAACTGTGCTCCCCCAGGCACTTACGCAGCTGCATGACATAGGTCTGCAGCGTGGAGGCGGCGGAGGCGGGCGGCGTGGTCTCCCAGAGTTCCTCGATGCAGTAGTCCACCGAGATGGCCCGATTGGCGTTCATCAGCAGCAGCGCGAGCAGCTGACGCTGCTTGGGCGCGCTGGGCACCGCGCCGGTGCCGTCGATGCAGCACTGCAAAGGTCCCAAAACCCCGAAATTGATCATGTGAAGCCTACCTCCAGGAGATCGTATGAAGTTTTCTGCCGGATCGACGGGCGATCAGACAGGTGTGGACACCGCGTACGCGCGCACGATCAGCCGGGCGGCGCGGGCGGAGATCTCGGCGGCCTGCCGGGCACCCAGGCGAGTGGTCCCGAAGGCGGAGGCCTGCTGCCCGTCGTGGGACAGCTGGGCGAAGAACTGCCCGGCGACGACGGCGGGCTCGGTGGTGTCGAGCACCCCGGCCGCGGCCAGCACCTCGAGGCGATGGGTGAGCCACCCGGCGATGCGCGGCCCCTCTGCCACCGACTGATCGGCACACACCTGGTGCAGATCGGGATGGCGGGCCACCTCACCGACGATGAGCCTGCGGACGGCGGAAACCTGCTCCGAGAGCGTCACTTCCAGAAACAGCGTGCCGACGGTGACCAGGTCGTCGTAGACGGTGGCCGGGTCGCGCAGCAGGCTGTCGTCGAGTTCGTCGAAGGTGTCGGCCGCGGCGCGCACGCCGGCCAGGACCACCCGGAACAGGCTGCGCTTGTCGCCGAAGTAGTTGTAGATGGTCTGCTTGGACACCGAGGCCCGCTCGGCGATGGTGTCGACACTGGTTCGCTCGTAACCGAATTCGAGAAATGATCTGGTCGCGGCGGTGATGATCAGCGCGCGTTTGGACGCGGCGCGGGAGTCCGTGAACGCGGCCCGCGCGGGAGCAGCCGTCATGTGCCGACTCCTTTCGCCACCGAAAAGCGGGTGTCCTCCGGAGGCTATGCGCGATTCACCCGGCCCGAAACCGTAGAACTCAGCGCGATTACAACGCTGGCTAGGCGACGGAGGTCAGTGGCCTGCCGAGGAATTCGGCCATCTGGGCGAGCACCGGACCCGAGCGGACCGGGGTCGCCACCAGCTCGGGAGCCAGTTCGGCGTAGGCGCGGTGCAGATTGGCGACCAGCCGTTCCGGTTCCTGCCATGTCGACCACGGCTGGTCACCGCGTCGGGCCGGGTCCACCTGCCGGGCCGCCTCCAGCGGGGTGGCACCCGCCGCCGCGGCGTCCAGCGTCACCGCGCGCAGCCAGCTCAGGTAGTCGGCTGTCTCGGTGAGCGCGCGATGATCGGCCACCTCGCCGTGGCCGCCGATCACGACTTCGGGCGCCAGCGCGCGCAGCCGTTCGAGCCAGGTCAGCGCACCGGACAGTGACCCCGACAGCAGGAAGGGCGTGCAGCCGGGCATCACCAGGTCACCCGCGACGAGCACCCGTTCGCCGGGTAGCCAGGCGACCAGGTCGCCGTCGGAATGCCCGGTGTCACCGGCGAGGAGTTCGACCGTACGGTCGCCGACGTGCAGGGTCGCGGTGTCGGTGACGCCGATCGTGGGCAGCACCAGCGGCAGTGTCCCCCAGTCCACATCCGTCCACAGGCCGCGCACCGCGAGCCCGTTGCGGGCCATGGCCGCCCGGCCAGCGCGGTGCGCGATCACCGGCGCGGGGGCGAAGAGGGCATTGCCCGCGGTGTGGTCGCCGTGCCAGTGGGTGTTGATCACCGTGGCCGGGGACTGCGCGCCGACGGTGGCGAGCGCGGCGCGCAGGGCGCGGGCGCGGCGCTCGGTGCCCAGGGTGTCCACCAGCGCGGCGTCGTGGCCCGAGCGGATGAGCGCGGCATTGCTCACGCACCACCCGCCGGGCTGTTCGATATAGGCGAAGACACCGTCGGCGACCTCGCGCAGGTCGGTCACGGGGTGGGTTCACCCGACCGGATCACCCGGCACAGATGCGGGTCACCGAGGGCGACCTTGCCGACCCGCGTGCGGGAGCGGAATTCGGGATTCGCGGTAGCGCGTTCGAAGGCCGCCCTGTCCGACCAGCGGGCGATATTGACGAACACCTCGGCATCGGTTTCCGAACGCAGTAATTCGTAATGCCGGAACCCGGGCTGTGCGGCGAAATAGGTGGCCACATCGGCGTAGATCGACGCCAATTCCTCGGCCGAACCGGTCAGCCGCAAGACATTCACGAAGACGTACTCGGACTGGTCCATCGACGGACTCCTCCTCGCGTTCACCGGGGTGTATCCAGCATGTTCGGCCGCGCTGGAGCAGCTCTGGAGGCTGGCTGGAGCCGGATTGACGATGGACTCCCGAGTCTAGAAATTGGACTGGTGAGTCCATTCGACTCGAATATCCGCGCTGAACGGGAGTGCCTTCCATGAACAGACAAGCCGGTTTCCGGCCGCCCGATTGGGCTGTACTCAGCCTGCTCTGCCTCGGCCAATTGATCGTCGTGCTCGACCTGTCGATCGTGAATGTCGCCCTGCCCGCCATCAAGGAATCGCTCGGTTTCTCCGAGGCCGGCCTGCAGTGGGTGGTCAACGGCTACGCGATCACCTTCGCCGGGTTCCTGCTGCTGGGTGGCCGGGTGGCCGACCTGATCGGCAGGCGGCGGGTGTTCGTGCTCGGCCTGGCCATCTTCACCGTGGCCAGCCTGGCCGGTGGTCTGGCGACCTCGCCGGAGTGGCTGATCATCGCCCGGGTGGCGCAGGGCTTCGGTGGCGCGCTGCTCTCGCCGGCGACCCTGGCGATCCTGTCGACCACCTTCACCGAACCCAAGGCCAAGGCCCGTGCCACCGCCGCGTGGGGCGCGATCTCGGGTGCCGGTGCGGCACTGGGCTCGGTGCTCGGTGGCGTGCTGACCGATATCGCCAGCTGGGAGTGGATCTTCTACGTCAACATCCCGCTGGGCCTGCTCGCGCTGGCCTTCGCCTTCCCGCTGCTGCGGGAGAGCAGGGCCGAGCAGACCAAGCAGCTCGACGCGGTGGGCGCGGTGCTGGTCACCACGGCCCTGATCGCGCTGGTGTTCGGCGCGGTCGACTCGCAGAACAACGGCTGGGCGGCACCGACGACGTGGGGTCCGATCCTGGCCGCCGCCGTGCTGCTGGTGTGGTTCACGCTGCACGAGTCGCGGGTGGCCTCGGCGCCACTGATCCCGTTGTACGTGTTGAAGATTCGCTCCATCGCCTACTCCAACACGGTCATGTTCTGGATCGGCGCGGCGGTGATCGCGCACTTCTACTTCCTGTCGCTCTACATGCAGAACATCCTCGGCTACGACGCCTTGCAGACCGGTCTGGCTTTCCTGCCGGGTGCCGTGGCGATGACCATCGGCGCGTACTCCGGGCCGCCGCTGGTGAAGAAGTTCGGTGGGGTGCGCCCGCTGCTGACGGCCGCGCCGACGCTGAGCGCGCTCGGCCTGCTGCTGCTGGCCTTCGTGCCCGACGACGGGTCCTACCTGGTGCATCTGCTCATCCCGCAGGTGCTGATCACCCTGGGCGCGGGTCTGCTGATGGTGCCGCTGGTCATCGCGGCCACCTCCGGTGTCGCCCCCGCCGAGGCGGGTCTGGCCTCGGGCATCATCAACACCACCCGCCAGTTCGGTGGCGCGATCGGCCTGGCGGTGCTGGCCACCATCGCCGCCTCGGCCACCAGTGCCCGCACCGGCGACCGGGCGGCCTCCACCGGTGACCTGCTCGCCGGCTACCACGCGGCCTTCGGGGTGGGCGCGGTGTTCGCGGTGGTGGCGCTGGCCTTCACCTTCGGCCTGTCCACCGCCCCACCGCCTGCCGCACCCGGGTCGGCGACTCCGGCCCCCGCGAAGCAGGCCGAGTCGGAGCCGGAGGCCGTTCCGGCCGAATGACCACCGCGCCAGGGCGAGGTTCCCGCCGTCACGACGGCAGGAACGTCGCCCGATGCGTGTGTGCGAACTCCTCGAAGCTGATCGGCGCTGTGCCGGTGAGCTTTTCGATGTCACCGAAGACGGTGGCGCGCACCGGTCCGGCGGCCGCGCGGGCTGCGGTGACAGCGGTGGCGACGTGGTCGGGCACCCGCCGGGCCAGCCGTTCGCGCTCGTCCTCGATCGAGATCTCCCGCACGGTCAGCGGCAGGTCCAGTTCGGCGGCCAGGATCGCCACCTGCTCGCGCGGTGTCAGGGCCCGGGGGCCGCTGAGCCGCACGACCGGTTCACCGGGGTAGCCGGGGCGCAGGACCGCGGCGGCGGCCCGGCCGATATCGCGCGGATCCAGATGCGCGGCAGGCAGATCCGGGAGCGCGAGTGCCAGTTCGCCCGTGGCGATGGCAGGCGCCCAGGCGAAGGTATTGGAGTAGAAGCCGTTCGGCCGCAGCACCGTCGTCGGGATGCCCGACTCGACGGCCACCCGCTCGCCTTCGGCGTGCCAGCCGCCCAGCAGCCCGTCCGGATTCTCGTCCACCGCCAGCGACGACACCGTGACCAGCCGCCGCACGCCCGCCCGCTGCGCCGCGGCGACCAGTCGCGCGTCCTGGGCGGCCTTCAGATGTCCGGAGGTGGCGATGAAGACCGACTCCACGCCGTCCAGCACCGGTGGCAGTGTCTCCGGACGGTCCAGATCACCCGCCACCACCTCCACGCCGGGCAGTGGTTCCCACCGGTCCGGGTCACGGGTCAGCGCCCGCGCCTTCGCCCCCTCGCGCGCGAGTTCGCGCACCGTCGCCCCGCCGATCACACCCGTGGCCCCGACGATCAGAATCATGGGAAATCTCCTTCGTTCCAGCGCTTTTCCGGAGCGTAACCAGGGATTCGGGTCCGCCGGACGGGGCGAGACCGGCGCTCCAGAGATTCTCCAGAGACCGTGCAGCAGCGATTTCTACGGTCGAGACATGAGTCACCTCTCCACACCGCAGGCCACTCGCGAGACCCCGGCCCACATCCTCGGACTGGCGTCCGGCGCCCGCCGCGCGCAGGTGCTGCTGGCGGCGGTCGAGCTGGACGTGTTCAGCGCGCTGGCCGACGGCGATCTGCCCGCCGCCGACCTCGCCACCACCATCGGGCTACACCCCGACTGGTCGCGCGACTTCCTCGAGGCCGTCGCCACCACCGGGCTGCTCATCTCCGACCACGGCCGGTACTCCAACAGTCCCGACGCGCACCGCTATCTGGTGCGCGGCAGGCCCCACTACCTCGGCGGGTTCCTGCGCTTCCTGGACAAGACCCTGCACCCGGCCTGGGCCGAACTCGCCGCGAGTGCCAAGTCGGGCGCACCCGCCAATCTCGCTGCCGCGGGCGGTGATCCGTACGGCAGCCTGTTCGCCGACGCCGAGGACCGCCGCGGCTTCTTCGACGCCATGGACGTGCTCAACGCCCCGATCGGTGCCGCGCTCGCCGAGCAACTGGACTGGTCGCGCCACGCCACCGTCGCCGATATCGGTGGGGCCAGGGGCAATATCGCCGCCGGACTCGTGCGGGCCCACCCACACCTGCGGGCCACGGTCTTCGATCTGCCGTCGGTACAGGCCGAATTCGACCGCCACATCGGCACTTTGGAGCTCACCGACCGGGTGGGTTTCGTGCCCGGTGACTTCTTCGCCGACCCGCTGCCCGCCGCGGATGTGCTCGTCTTCGGACACGTGCTGCACAACTGGCCGGTCGAGAGCCGCCGCAAACTGGTGGCCGCCGCCTTCGACGCGCTGCCCGAAGGCGGCACCGTCGCGATCTACGACCCGGTGATCGACCCCGACAACCCGACCCCGACGGCGCTGCTGGCCAGCCTGAACATGCTCGTGTGGTCCTCCGGTGGCAGCGAGTACACCTTCGCCGAGGCCGAGAGCTGGCTGAGCGACGCGGGTTTCGTCGACATCACCGCCCGTCCGCTCGGTTCCACCTCGACTCTCATCACCGGCGAAAGGCCCCGCCATGGCCGTCCCACTGCGTCGATCGCCCGCTGACACCCGCGACCGCGTCCGCCGCTGGCTGACCCACACCGCGACGGCCACCGAGATCGACCCCGACAGCCTGTTCGTCACCGTGCCGCGCAACGGGTACTCCGCCGAGACACTGGAGGTGAGCGGACGCGATCTCGACGGCCGCCCACGCCGACTGGTGGTCCGGGTCGGCGCCACCGAGGACCCGGTGTACCCGTCGGAATCCATCACCGGCCAGGCCGAGGTGCTGCGCGCGGTCCGCACGCACAGCGCCGTACCGGTGCCGAAAGTGCTCGGTGTGGAACCCGACGCCGAGCTGCTCGGCGCGCCGTTCTTCGTGATGGAGTTCGTGGAAGGCCGGGTGCCGCCGGATTTCCCGTCCTATCACCGGGCGGGCTGGCTGGCCGAATCGGCGCCCAGCGAGCGCACCGCGGTCTGGTGGTCGGCCGTCACCGCCCTCGAACGCCTGCACGCCATCCCCGCCGATACGCCCGGGTTACCGGAACTGGGCGCCGCCGGACCCGCCGCGCAACTGCGGTACTGGACCGACGCGCTCGACTTCTACCAGGTCGCCGACGACCCGGTGATCGAACGCGCCCGGGCCTGGCTGGCCGACAACATCCCGGTGCGCCAGTCACCACACACCCTGCTGTGGGGTGACGCCCGGCTCGGCAACATCATCTACACCAACACCTGCGTGGCCGCCCTGATCGATTGGGAGATGGCCGGATACGGCGAACCGGAGAGCGACCTGGCCTGGTTCCTCTATCTGGACCGGCATCTCAGCACCGGCATCGGGGCCAAGCGGCTCTACGGCCTGCCCGACCACGCGCGCACCGTCGAGGCATACGCGGCGCTCACCGGGCGCACCCTGCGCAATCTGGCCTTCTACGAGGTGCTGGCCGGTTTCAAGTTCGCGCTGATCACCGCCGCGGTGACCCGTCGTGCCGCGCGCACCGGTCTGCCGTCCGATACCCCATTCCCCCTGCACCGCAATGCGGTAGCACTGCTCGACGCAACAGTGGAGGCGCAATGAGCATCCGTTTGTCCGTTCTCGATCAGGCCCCCGTGCCGGAGGGCACCCCGCAATCGCAGGCCCTGGCCAACTCGCTCGACCTGGCCCGGCACGCCGAATCCTTCGGCTACCACCGCTACTGGGTGGCCGAACACCACGCCATGTACTCCCACGCCATCTCCGCGCCGGAGATCCTGGTCGGCGCCATCGCCGCGGCCACCTCCACGCTGCGGGTGGGCTCCGGTGGCGTACTGCTCGGGCACTACAGCCCGTTCAAGGTGGCCGAGACCTTCCGGACGCTGACCGCCCTGCACCCGGGCCGGATCGACCTGGGTATCGGCCGCTCCACCGGCGCCAACGAGATCGAGACCGCCGCCCTGCGCCCGGTGCCCGGCGCCCTGGGCGGGCCCTCGATCGACGAGCGGGTCGAGCAACTGCGCGGGCACCTCGAGCGCCGCAGCGCCTCGCACCGGTCGCCGCTGGCCGTCCCGCTGGACGCGCCGACGCCGGATCTGTGGCTGCTGGGCAGCAGTCCGTCCAGCGCCGTCGCCGCGGGCCGCGCCGACCTGGACTACGCCTTCGCGCACTTCATCAATCCCGGCGCCACCAGGCAGTCCATCGACGCCTATCGCCAGCTCGCGCCGGGACGCTCGCCGATCGTCGCGGTGACCGCGGTGGCCGCCGACACCGAGGCCGAGGCCGAGCGGCTGTACTCGGCGCAGCGCGCGGTCCGTAATCGACTGTTCCGCAACGACGTCCGGCCCATCCCGCCGCCGGAGACGGCCCTGGCCGAGCTGGATCGCTTCGGTGACATCCTGCGCAACGAACACTTCGAGTGGCCGCGCTACTTCTGGGGCACCCCGGACCGCGTCGGCGACCAGATCCGTTCGCTGGCACAGGCTCTCGGCGTCGAAGAGGTCGTCATCGTCACCACGGTGCACGACCATCGCGCCCGGGTGCGCAGCTACGAGCTGCTCGCCGGCGAATTCGCGTTGTCCCCCGCCGCACTCCAGGACGTCACCCCATGAAATTCGGCATCAATCTCTTCCCCACCGTCGGCCCGGCCGACCAGGCCCCGGTCGACTACTACGACCTCGCGCTCGACCTCGGGGTGTACGCCGAGGAACTCGGCTATCACCATGTGAAGACCGTCGAGCACTACTTCTTCGACTACGGCGGCTACAGCCCCGACCCCACCACCTTCCTGGCCGCGCTCGCCGCCCGCACCACGCGCATCCGGCTGATCACGGGTGCGGTGGTCCCGGCCTTCGATCACCCGATCAAGCTGGCCGCCCGGCTGGCCATGCTGGACAACCTCAGCCACGGCCGCCTCGATGTGGGTGTGGCGCGCGGGTTCCTGCCCGAGGAGTTCGCCGCGTTCGACGTCTCCCTCGACGAGTCACGGCCGCGCTTCGACGCCACCGTCGAGGCCATCCGCGCGCTGTGGACCGGGGAGAACGTCACCGTCGACAACGGCTTCCACACCTTCGGCCCGGTCACCCTGCAACCACGCCCCTACCAGCGCCCGCATCCGAAGATCCTGGTCGCCACCGCCATCACCCCGGAGTCGGCCGAGCGCGCCGGAGCCGCCGGGTACGGGCTGCTGCTGGTGCCCTCGATCAATCCGCGCGAGAAGGTCCGCGACATCATCGGGCGCTATCGCGCCGCCAGGGAAGCGGCCGGGTTCGACCCGGACACCGGCGAGGTCCATCTCAGCTACAGCTCGTTCCTGGCCGACGACTCCGCGACCGCGCGCGACCTCGGTGAACAGTTCGCCGCGAAGAACCATCGCGCGCTCGCGCAGGCCGTCGCGGGCTGGTCGACCGCGCGCAGCGACCAGTACACCGGCTACGACAAGATCGTCGGCCGCGTGGCGAGCAGCGATTTCGCGAGTCAGCTGGCCGCCGACAAGACGATCGTCGGCACCCCGGCCGAGGTGATCGACCAGATCGCGCGGATCAGGGACGCCTTCGGCGAGGTCACCATCAGCCTCCAGGCGCCCCCGAGCACCGCCCCGAACGACGTCATCCGTCGTTCCCTCCAACTCTTCGCCGAAGAGGTCCTGCCGAAGTTCTCGGCGCCGCTACACCAGTAGGAGCACACCATGGCACTGTTCGCTGTCATCACCAAGCAGAACCCCGTCGGGATCAGCGCCGACGAATTCCGGCACCGGCTGCCGGAGGGGTTCACCCACCACGTCGACCTGGTGAGCCGGGGCGTGATCAAGCACAGCTGGATCATCGCCGGGCAGTCCGGCGGGCTCAACATCTACGACGTGGCCAGCCACGAGGAACTCACCGACGCGCTCTACGGCAACCCGCTGTCCTCGCACCTGGAGTTCGACGTCTACCCGCTCTCGGACCCGGGCGGCTTCGATGTCGAGGAGTTCGCCACCCGCGACGCGGAGCCGAGCGCGAACTGATCGCCCACGCGAAAGGGGTGACCACCGGTCGGTGGTCACCCCTTTCGCGTGTGGTGTCAGCGGGCCAGGAATTCCGCGACGACGGAACTGAATCCGCGCGGATTGTCGACCCACGGGTAGTGGCCCGCACCGGGAATCGACACGTGCTTCGCGGACGGGAAGCGCGCGGCGGTCGCGTCACCGGCCGACACCCCGGTGAGCGCGTCGGCGGCACCGGTGACCACGAGCACCGGCGCGGGCACCTGCCCCAGCGTCGGCAGGAAACGCTCGGGTTCGGTGCGATCACCGTTGCCGTGGAAGTGTTTCCACGCCTCCAGCGAGAACTGGGTGCGCTGGGTGGCGGCATGCGCGCGCTGACGCTCCTCCCACGCGCCGTAGGCAGCGGGGACATAGCGGTCGAGCAGTGCGAAGACCTCCTCTGGCGAGGACTCCGGCCCGGCCTGCGCCAATCCCTGTGCGGCGGAGACCACTTCGCCGAACCACGGCTCACCGGACCGGCGCTCGAGCAGATCGCCGACATCCTCGCCGCCACCGAAGAAGTCGGGGCCGGGCGCGACGAGCACCAGTCGCGAGACCCGGTCCGGGTGGTGCCCGGCGTACACCGCCGCGACCACCGCACCCGCCGAATGCCCGAGGACATCGATCGCTTCGGTGCCGAGATGGGTGCGCAGCGCGTCGACATCGCGGGCCAGCGACGGGTAGGCGTACTTGGCCGGGTCGGCGGGCGCGGGCGTGCCGCCGGTGCCGCGCGCGTCGTAGCGGATGAGCGTGTGGCTCTCCGCCAGGCCGCCGAGATCCTCGAGATAGCGAGAATCCCGGGGCCCGCCGGGAACCAGGACCAGCGGCGGTCCCGAGCCGATCGTCTCGAACGCGAGCTCGGTGCCGTCGAAGGTGCGGGCGGTGTGATGTGTCGAAGTAGCCATGTTCGCCAAGCTACGAAGCGGCTCTACGCGTTCACTGGAGCGACGCTGGAAACCATGACAGGACTTACCGGTAGGTATCCGGAATCCGTTGCGGGACTTGTCGGTACCCATTGCTAGCGTTTTCAAACGTGACGCAATCCAGCGTCCGTCAGACAACGGGGTTCACTTCATGAAGTTCAAGTCCTTCACCGCTGCTGCGCTGCTCACGGTGGCCGCACTCGGTGTCGCCGGGGGAACGAGTTACGCGGATCCGGCAGCCGCGCCCATCGCCTACCAGAACGTGGATCAGGGTGTGGCGTACGAGGTTTCGCAGACCGAGCGCGACGGCGCCGAGGTGGTGAGCGCGCGCCTGGACGGCGGCACCTTCACCCTGACCGCCGACTCCGTGGTGGTCACCGACCGCGCGGGCAAGCAGATCGCCGACCTGCCGCTCACCGTCGAGTTCGACGGAGGCGAGATGGCTCTGCAGCCACAGATCAGCGCCGACGGAACCCAGCTCACCGCGCAGCCGATCGGCCACTGGCGCACCACCTCGCCGAAGGACCGCAGCACCGAGGCGGGGGCGAGCATCGGCGCCGCGCTCGGCGGCATCGTCGGGCTGATCGTCGGCCTCGCGCTCGGCGTGGCCACCATGGGCCTGCTGCTGCCGATCACCCTGCCGCTCGGAATGATCATCGGCGTCGTCGGCGGCGCGGTGGCCGGCGGCGCACTGGGCGCGTCCATCCCCAATTCCGACGCCCCCGACCAGCGCGAATACGTCCCCACCTGCATCGAGGGCTACCGCCACACCTACTGCTACTGACCAGGCGGGCCGGCTCCGCGAATAGCGAGCCGGCCCCACCGAGGTTCAGAAGGATACCTCCGGTTCCGCGATCAAGTGAGGCCTCTCGCCTGACCGCAGCGAGAATGCTCAGGCGCCGAGCGGATGACGCGCCAAGTATTCGACCACCGCCCGGCGCAGAACATCGCTCGGCGTCGTCTCGGCCTCGTCGGCATAGGCAGTCAGACGCGCGTCCAGTTCCGCTGGGAGCCGCACAGTACGCACCGGGCTCTTCCCGCCGCGCGAACCCCCGACCGGTCGGCCAATCAGCAACTCAGGCCCCACCTCGATCGGACCGACAACCGCATAGTCACCGTTCTCGAATTCGGCCGCCATCGCTTCGTACTCTTCAGCACTTCGCTTCGCCATCATCCACTCTCCGTTCCACTGGATGTGCCACGCGGCGGCCGCTGCCGGGTGGCGGGTTGTAAAACTATCCCGGCCAGTGCGTGTATTTCGGCTGCCACTCTCGCCGTCAGCCTCATGGCGTGAAACACCTCCCAGGTAGCGTCCTCGACATTCTCTGCCACTACCTCGAGCCATGGCTCATTCTCCAACCGCCCGACGAACACGAACACCGCCGCATCGGGGTTCATCCTTGATGTCACCGCGTATCGCAGAGCCGGATACGAGATGATCGCGCGAATCTCGTCTTCCAGGATGCCGTGCTTCAACGCAGATTGGTTGATGAGGATCCGCACACTGGTAAGTGTAATACACTTACCAGTGTGGTGTCACTATTCCGTGAGCTCTCAGAAGGAGTCCTCCGGCATCGCCATGATGTCGGTGTCGAGGGTGGCGAGGATGGTCCTGGTGGCGGTGAGTTCGGGTAGGACGTTCTTGGCGAAGAAGCTCGCTACCGCCACCTTGCCCTGGTAGAACGGGCGTTCCTTGGCGGTGGCCTCGCCTGCCAGGGCCGCGGCGGCGACCTCGGCCTGCACGAGTAGCCGCCAGGCGATGAGCAGGTCGCCGACCGCCATCAGGAAGCGGACCGAGCCGAGGCCCACCTTGTACAGTTCGGCCGGTTCGTTCTGGCCCGCCATGGCGTAGCCGGTGAGGGTGGCGGCCATGGCGCCGATATCGGCCTGGGCGGTGCGCAGCAGGTCGCGCTCGGCGCCGAAGCGGCCGGTGTCGTTGTCCAGGAACGCGGTGATCTGCGCGTTGATGTGACCGAGGGCCGCGCCCCGGTCGCGAATGATCTTGCGGAAGAAGAAATCCTGGGCCTGGATCGCCGTGGTGCCCTCGTAGAGCGAGTCGATCTTCGCATCGCGGATGTACTGCTCGATCGGATAGTCCTGCAGGTAGCCCGAACCGCCGAAGGTCTGCAGGGATTCGGTGAGCAGCTGGTAGGCGCGCTCGGAACCCACACCCTTGACGATCGGCAGCAGCAGATCGTCGATCCGGTGCGCGAGCTCGGCGTCGGCACCCGAGACCAGTTCCGCCACATCGGCGTTCTGATGCGCGGCGGTGTAGAGGTACACCGCGCGCAGCCCCTCCGCGTACGCCTTCTGCGTCATCAGCGAGCGACGCACATCGGGATGGTGGGTGATGGTGACGCGCGGCGCCGCCTTGTCGGCCATCTGCGTGAGATCGGCGCCCTGCACGCGGGTCTTGGCGTATTCGAGCGCGTTGAGATACCCCGTGGACAGCGTGCCCGAGGACTTCACGCCCACCGTCATGCGCGCGTTCTCGATGACCTTGAACATCTGCGCGATGCCGTTGTGCACATCACCCACCAGCCAGCCCTTGGCGGGTACCTCGGTGCCGCCGAAGGTGAGCTCGCAGGTGGGCGAGGACTTGATCCCCATCTTGTGCTCGAGCCCGGTCACATAGGCGCCGTTGCGGTCGCCGAGCTCGAACGTCTCCGGGTCGAACAGAAATTTCGGCACGTAGAACAGCGAGAGGCCCTTGGTGCCGGGACCCGCGCCTTCGGGCCGGGCCAGCACCAGGTGGAAGACGTTCTCGGCCACCTCACCCACGTCACCGCCGGAGATGAACCGCTTCACACCCTCGATGTGCCACGAGCCGTCCGGCTGCGGCACCGCCTTGGTGCGGCCCGCGCCCACATCGGACCCTGCGTCCGGTTCGGTGAGCACCATGGTGCCCTGCCAGCCGCGCTCGAAGCCCCCGCGCGCCCAGCGCTGCTGCTCCTCGGTGCCGATCCCGTAGAGCACCGAACCCATGAGCGGGCCCATGTTGAAGAAGCTGGCGGCCGGGTTGGCGCAGATGACCAGTTCGTTGAGCGCCCACATGACCACATTCGGGGCCGGGGTGCCGTCCATCCCCTCGGGCATCCCGAGCCGGTACCAGCCCGCCTCGTGCACCGCCGCCACCGTCTTGCGGAGCGGTTCGGGCACGGAGATGTCGAAGGTTTCGGGCCGGAAGACCACCGGATCGCGGTCGGCGGCGGCGAAGGACTCCGCGATCGGCCCCTCGGCCAGCCTGCGCACCTCGTCGAGGATCTGGCGCACCGTGTCGGAGTCCAGGTCGCCGTAGGCGCCGGTGTCGAGGAGCTTGTCGAGGCTCAGCACCTCGAAGAGATTGAACTCGATGTCGCGCACGTTTGCCTTGTAGTGCCCCACTGGGGTCCTCCTCGAAAGACCTCGCGCGGCCCGTCGCCGCGCGGATACCGGCTGTTCGACGTCGTACGAATTGTTAGCGTGCCGCACCGGCAGCGGGCTACGCAACCGTAGGAAACACCCGTCCCCCCAGGCGGAGAGGAATTGTTCACACGGAGGAAACAGACGAAACGGGCACGTGATCGGGAGATATTCCGGTGCAACAAGTTCCCTCTACTGTTCCGACTCACGAATACAGCCGCTGTATACACCTCGGTGTACAGGCAGCGGCGGTGTTCGTTGTGGCGCGTCTGGCGTCGCCGTTACACCTGATGAGGAGAACCGCCCATGTCTCAATCCCGTTTGGTCAAGGCACTCACGGTGCCTGCCGCGGTGGCCGTAGCAGGCCTGTTGCTCACCGGTTGCGGTGCGCGTGACGACGCGTCCACCGATTCGGCCGCGGCCTCGTGCGTCGACACCAGCAAGGACACCATCAAGGTCGGTTCACTGCACTCGCTGTCGGGCACCATGGCCATTTCCGAAGTCACCGTGGCCAATTCGACCAAGCTGGCGATCGACCAGATCAACGCGGCGGGCGGCGTGCTCGGCAAGAAGATCGAGATCGTGCTGGAAGACGGCGCCTCCGACCCGAAGACCTTCGCCGAGAAGGCCGAGAAGCTGATCAGCTCCGACTGCGTCGCCGCGGTCTTCGGTGGCTGGACCTCGTCGAGCCGCAAGGCCATGAAGCCCAAGTTCGAGAGCCTGAACTCGCTGCTCTACTACCCCGTCCAGTACGAGGGCCTGGAAGACAGCAAGAACATCTTCTACACCGGCGCCACCACCAACCAGCAGATCGTGCCCGCGCTGGACTACCTGAAGCAGAAGGGCGTCACCTCGCTCTACCTGGTCGGCTCGGACTACGTCTTCCCGCAGACCGCCAACCGCGAGATCAAGGCCTACGCCGCGGCCAACGGGATCGAGATCAAGGGCGAGGACTACACCCCGCTGGGCTCCACCGATTTCTCCACCATCGTCAACAAGGTCCGTAATGCCAAGGCGGGCGCGGTGTTCAACACCCTCAATGGCGACTCGAACGTGGCGTTCTTCCGCGAGTACACCAACGCGGGCCTCAAGGCCGCCGACATGCCGGTGGTCTCGGTGTCGATCGCCGAGGAGGAGGTCGCCGGTATCGGCGCGCAGAACATCGCCGGACAGCTGACCGCCTGGAACTACTACCAGACCGTCGACTCCCCGGCGAACAAGAAGTTCGTCGCCGACTACAAGGCCGCCTTCGGCGCCGACAAGCCCACCTCGGACCCGATGGAAGCCGCCTACACCTCGGTCTACCTGTGGAAGAACACCGTGGAGAAGGCCAAGTCCTTCGCCGTGGCCGACGTGCAGGCCGCCGCGGACGGCGTGAGCTTCGACGCCCCCGAGGGCACCGTCACCATCGACGGCTCCAACCACCACATCACCAAGACCGCCCGCATCGGCGAGATCCGCCCGGACGGCCTGATCTACACGGTGTGGGACTCCGGCAAGGCGATCACCCCGGACCCGTACCTGAAGTCCTACGACTGGGCCAAGGGCTTGAAGTAGTTGTCGCGTGGCCGCGACGTGTTCGCGGCCCCAAAGGCTAACCGCCGACCGACCGACACCCGCGCCGAGGCGCATCGTCTCGGCCGGTCGGCGGCGAGCCGGCCGCGAACGGGCCTCCTCGAGGTCGGCCGCTCGTGGTCACCGATCGCAGGGAACTCACATGGATGTACTCATCGGCCAACTCTTCACCGGGTTGAGCCTCGGTTCGATTCTTCTACTCGCCGCGCTGGGCCTGGCGCTGACCTTCGGTCAGATGGGCGTCATCAATATGGCGCACGGCGAATTCATCATGGCGGGCTGTTATACGACCTACGTTGTGCAACAGGTCTTCTCGTCGGCGGGGGTCTCACTGATCGTGTCCCTGCTGCTGGGCTTCCTGGTCGGTGGCCTGCTCGGCGCCGCCCTGGAGATGGGCCTGATCCGGTACATGTACGACCGGCCGCTGGACACCCTGCTGGTCACCTTCGGTGTCGGCCTGGTGCTGCAACAGGCCGCGCGGGACATCTTCGGCGCACCGGCCAAGAACGTGCTGGTGCCCGAATGGCTCAGTGGCGGAATCACCATCGCGGGCGCGGTGGTGCCCAAGACCCGCATCTTCATCCTGGTGCTGGCGATCGTCGCGGTGACCGCGCTGGCCGCCGTCCTCAAGACCACTCCGATGGGCCGCCGCATCCGCGCGGTCGTGCAGAACCGCGGGCTGGCCGAAACCTCCGGGATCTCCTCACGTTTCACCGATATCAGCACGTTCTTCATCGGTTCCGGCCTGGCCGGTGTGGCCGGTGTGGCGCTGACGCTGATCGGCTCGACGAGTCCCACCATCGGGCAGAGCTACCTGATCGACGCGTTCCTGGTGGTCGTGATCGGTGGCCTCGGCCAGATCAAGGGCACGGTGATCGCGGCCTTCGCGCTGGGCCTGCTCAATTCCTTCATCGAATACTCGACCACGGCGTCGATCGCCAAGGTGATCGTGTTCGTGCTGATCGTCATCTTCCTGCAGGTGCGCCCGCAGGGCTTGTTCACCGTGCGCACGAGGAGCCTGGCATGAGTGCACTCACCGAACGTCTGCGCGCCTATCCCCGGCTGACCCCGCTCGCCGGGTTCGGCGTCGCCGCGATCCTGCTGTTCGCCGTCGCCCCGGCGGTGCTCAGCGACTTCCGGCTCAACCTGCTGGCCAAGTTCCTGTGCTTCGCCATCGTGGCCGCCGGTATCGGATTGGCCTGGGGCCGAGGCGGAATGCTCACCCTCGGTCAGGGCGTGTTCTTCGGCATCGGCGCCTACATCATGGCCATGCACATGCAGTTGGCCGACGCCGCGCGCCTGGGCAACGACGTGCCGGAGTTCATGGAGATCTCCGGGATCAGCGAGCTGCCGGGCTTCTGGCAGCCCTTCGCCTCGGGACCCGTGGCGATCATCGCCATCCTGGTACTGCCCGGCCTGGTGGCCGCGGTGCTCGGCTACGGCGTGTTCAAGCGCCGGGTGCGCGGTGCCTACTTCGCCATCCTGAGCCAGGCGCTGGCCGCGGCGCTGGCCATCCTGCTCACCGGTCAGCAGGCCATCGGTGGCTTCACCGGCCTGTCGGACTTCCGCGCGTTCTTCGGCTTCAAGCTCTCCGACCCGGTGAACCGGCAGATGCTGTTCTTCATAGCGGCGGGCACGCTGCTGGTGGTGGTGGCGCTGATCCGTCAGCTCAACCGCAGCCGCTACGGCGAACTGCTGGTGGCGGTGCGCGACGCGGAGGAGCGGGTGCGCTTCCTGGGCTACGACCCGGCCAATATCAAGATCGTGGCCTATGTGGTGGCGGCGTTCCTGGCCGGTATCGCCGGTGCGCTGTTCACCCCGATCGTCGGGATCATCTCCCCGGCCGATATCGGTGTCATCCCGTCGATCGCCTTCCTCATCGGCGTGGCGATCGGTGGCCGCACCACGTTGCTCGGCCCGGTTCTCGGCGCGATCGGCGTGGCCTGGGCGCAGACCTCGCTGTCGGAGTCGTTCCCGTCGGGCTGGACCTACATGCAGGGCATCCTGTTCATCGTGGTGGTCGGCTTCATCCCGGCCGGGCTGGCCGGACTGTGGCCGCTGCTGCGCGACCGGGTCCGCGCCCGGCGCGAGAGCACCGCGCCGCCGCCCACCGCGCCTGCCGAACCCGTCGTCGATACCGAGGAGAAGGTGGCCGCACGATGACCGCACCCACGCACGAACCCAAGGCCGGTGGCAATGCCGGCATGGACAGCGAATACCTCGAAATCCGTGGCCTGTCGGTGAGTTTCGACGGTTTCAAGGCCGTCACCGATGTCGACCTGACGGTGCTCCAGGGTGATCTGCGGTTCCTGATCGGCCCCAACGGCGCGGGCAAGACCACCCTCATCGACGCCATCACCGGCCTGGTCCCGGCCACCGGCTCGGCACAGAAGACCGGCACCGAGCTGCTCGGCAAGAAGGTGCATCAGATCGCCCGCCTCGGGGTGGGCCGCACCTTCCAGACCGCGAGTGTCTTCGAGCAGCTCAGTGTGTTGCAGAACCTCGATATCGCGGCGGGCGCGGGCCGTTCGGCGCTGTCGCTGCTGCGCACCCGCAAGTCGGTGCTGCCCAGCATCGAAGAGGCCCTGGAGACAACGGGTCTCACCGCGCTGCGCGACAAGCCCGCCGGTGTGCTCGCGCACGGGCAGAAGCAGTGGCTCGAGATCGGCATGCTGCTGGTGCAGAACGCCTCGGTGCTGCTGCTGGACGAACCCGTCGCGGGCATGAGCGCCGAGGAACGCGAGGAGACCGGAAACCTGTTGCGCCGCATCGGCGGTGACCGCGTGGTGATCGTCGTCGAGCACGACATGGACTTCATGCGGTCCTTCGCCACCTCGGTCAGCGTGCTGGCGGGCGGCAAGGTCCTCAGCGAGGGCAGTGTCGAACAGGTGCAGGCCGACCCGAAGGTGCAGGAGGTCTACCTCGGTACCGCCACTCTCGCCGCAGACAAGGAGTCCTCCGATGCTTGAACTCGTCGACGTCCATTCCGGCTACGGGCGCACCGAGGTCGTGCACGGTGTCAGCCTGACCGTCCCCGACGACAGCGTGGTCGCCATCATGGGCCACAACGGCGCGGGCAAGACCACCCTGCTGCGCACCGCCGTCGGCCTGCTGCCCACCAAGTCGGGCACCATCACCTTCGACGGCGAGAAGATCACCAAACTCTCACCCTCGCAACGGGTCAAGCGCGGCATCGCCTATGTGCCGCAGGGTCAGCAGAGCTTCGGCCAGCTCACCACCGCCGAGAACCTGCAGGTGGTGGCGGACGGCCGCAAGCGCGGCAAGGCGCTGATCGAGGAATCGCTGACGCTGTTCCCGGCGCTGCGTGATCTGCTCGGGCGCAAGGCCGGGCTGCTCTCGGGCGGGCAGCGTCAGCAGCTGGCCATCGCGCGGGCGCTGATCACCGAGCCCAAACTGCTCATCCTCGACGAGCCCACCGAGGGCATCCAGCCCTCCGTGGTGGCCGAGATCGAGCGCACGATCATCGAGCTGACCCAGCGCGGCGGGCTCAGTGTGCTGCTGGTCGAACAGCACATCGGCTTCGCGTTGCAGGCCGCCCAGCACTACTACGTGCTGCACTCCGGGCACGTCGGCTCCACCGGGACCGGCGGCGCGGGCGCGGAGTCCGCGGTGCGCGAGGCCATGGCCATCTGAGTCATGCCACCGGCCGCTCAGCAGCCGTTCTGGAACGGGAAACACTCCGCCGGGCGCTGGGTGGCCGGTGCCCGGGTGGTGGTGCTCTGCGAGGTCTCCGACACCGGCCGCGGATGCGGCGGATCGCGCAGCACGGCGAGCACCACCATCACCAGCACCACCAGCACCCCGAGCACCGCGGCCGCGAACACGGCCAGCCCGGCCCGTTTCCCGCGCGCGCCGTGTTCGACCGGCGGCGGCGCCATCACCGGCGCGGCGAATCGGCCGGGCGCCGGGATCGGGTGCTCCTGCGGGCGGTTCTCCTCGAAGCCCGCCTCGGCCAGCTCGGCCGCGCTCGGCGCGAGGGCCGCCAGACCCAGCGCCGAACAGGTGTTGCGCACCCGGTCGATGGTCCATTCGCGCGGGCCCGCGGAGAAGCCCTCCAGGTAGATGCGCAGCTCGTGGGCGTCGACGGTATTGGCGACCAGCACGTCGAGGCCGGGCCGCAGCGCGGTGCGCGCCGGGCGCACCACCACGCCCCGATACGGCACCAGCACCACCGCCCCGCACACGTGCCTGCTGTCCTGCAGCGCCTGTTCCAGCGCCACCCGCACCGCGTGCACGCCGTGTTCGAGCCGGTCGGTGAGACCGCTGGACGGCTCGGCGTCCAGGTCCAGCGGGCTGTCGCTGATCGTCCACGCGCCGTCCCCGCCGACCGCGAGCAGTCCGCTCTGCCGCCGCCGGAAGCCCTTGACCTCGATCACGGTGATCCCGCGCGGGGTCACGACCACCGCGCCCAGCCTGCGATCACCCACCCGGCAGTCGACCAGGGCGAGCCCCGTGCTCGGAAAGGCGCGCAGGCATTCGACGAACTCCCGCTCGGCGCCGGAGAGCTCCGCCTCCGGCCTGATCCGAACCAGCATCCCGATGTTTCCCCTACCAGTGCCGCGACCTGACACCGCCGCTGCGCGCTGCGGTACACCGATCATGACGCGCAACTGTTCCGAAAACCACTGGAACCCAAAGAAAACCAGGTCCGCGTCCGCACTCGCCTCCGCGACGCACTACCGGCGAGTACGCTGCGGCAGTGCCGGGCGACGACGAGCAGACAGGTGGACACGAGATGGCTTCAGCGTCCCTACCACGCATTTCCCCGGGCCGGTTCGGCGAACTGGGCCCGATCAACTGGGTTGTCTGGCAGGTTCTTTCGCGGGCATCGGGCACCGACGACGCGCATCTGTTCAGCACCCTCGGCCGCACCGGCGGCCTGTTCCGCGGCTGGCTGCATTTCTCCGGCAAGCTCATGCCCGGCGGCCGGTTGCGCCGCGCCGAGGCCGAGCTGGTCATCCTGCGGGTGGCCCATCTGCGCGCCTGCGACTACGAGACCGACCACCATCGCCGTCTCGGCCGCAAGGCGGGACTCACCGCCGAGGAGATCGAGCGGGTCGCCGCTGGTCCGGAGGCACCGGGCTGGACCGACCGGCAGCGGGCACTGCTCGTCGCGGTGGATCAGCTGGTGACCAGCCGCGATATCGACGACGCCGGGTGGGCCGGGCTGGCCGCGCAGTTCGACGAGCGGCTGCTGATCGAGATCGTGCTGCTGATCAACCAGTACGAGGGGCTGGCCGCCACCATCACGACGCTGCGGATCGCGCGCGACACCTTCTGATGTGACCCAGGTCATAGAGCGGCAGGCCGGAAAAGCTCCCAGAGTTTCAGGCGTACAACGTACGGAGTTCATCGCCACCGAGGAGAGCCCATGCAGATCACCGCTTCCGCCATCTCGCTCAATGTCGCCGATCCGCAGGCCTCGGCACGGTTCCTGAGCGAGCATCTCGGCTTCACCGAGCAGATGGCCGCCGACGGATTCGTCTCGCTGGCCAGGGCCGATGCCGGAATGAACGTCATCTTCCTGCGCACCGGCCTGGCCAGTTTCAAGCCGGCGCGGATCGCGGGCGGCGCGGGCGAGGGCCTGCTGGTGGTGTTCACCGTCGCCGATATCGACGCCGAGTACGAGCGGCTGCGCGGGGAGGGCGTGCCGATCGAGACGCCCATCGAGACCGAGGAGTGGGGCGAGCGCTACTTCCAGATGACCGACCCCAACGGGGTCGTCATCCAGCTCGTCCAGTGGGTGTAGCGCTCAGCGCCGCGCGACGCGCAGCGCCGCGACGACCAGCGGGATCTGCAGCGGCAGCCGGGCCAGCACACCGGCCTTGAACACCGGCGAGGCCTTCGGGTTGCCGACGACGTCGACCGCCATCTGGATATTGGCCGGGAAGACGCCGACGAACAGGCCCGCGGCCAGCCAGCCACCGAGGCGGCGGGTGCGCGGCACCGCCAGGGCCGTCGCCACGCCGACCTCGGCGACGCCGGAGGCGTAGGTGTAGGTACGGGCCTCGCCGGGCAGCTTCGGGGGCACGATGCCGTCGAACAGTTTCGGTGCGATGAAGTGCAGGGCGCCGACGAAGAACAGCAGGCCGCTCAGCCAGGAATGGACGCGGCTCCGGGGCGATTCATTGCTCACCCGGCCCAGCCTAGCCGCTGGCACCGCGTCCATCCCCGGCCCGCGAGCGGGCCCTCAGGCCCCGAGGACGGCGGCGGCCGGGGTGGCCGGGCGGCCAAGCAGGGCGGCCAGGTCGCCGGTGGTGACCTCGAGGAAGCCCTTGGCGGTGCCCGTGTCGGCGTCGGCCAGTACCGCGGCGTGGTCGGCGTCGAGGCCCGCGTCACGCAGGACGGCGGCGTAATCGTCCTCGGCGAGGTTCTCGTAGCGGACGCCCGCGCCGATCGCGGCGGCGATCTCCGGGCCGGTCAGCGCCTGGTCACCACCCAGTTCGTAGACGCGGCCCGCGTGCCCGTCACCGGTGAGGACGCGGGCGGCGGCCGCGGCGTAGTCGGCGCGGGCGGCACCGGAGATGCGGCCCTCGCCCAGCGCGCCACGCAGCACACCCGTGGCCGCTGCCGCCGCGGCAGCGCCCGCGAGGTTCTCCCAGTACCAGCTGTTGCGCAGCAGCACGGTGGGCACTGACGCGGTGGCCAGCACCTCCTCGGTGCCGCGATGTTCGGCCGCCAGGATCATCGGGTTCTCCTCGGCGCGGGGGATGCTGGTGTAGGCCAGCAGTTCGACACCCGCGCGCTCGGCGGCGCGAAGGACATTGGTGTGCTGGGCGATGCGCGCGCCGAATTCGTTGCCCGAGATCAGCAGCACCCGGTCGACACCGGCCAGTGCCGCATCGAGGGCGGCCGGGTCGTCGTAGGACGCCTGCCGGATCTCGGCACCGCGGGCGGCCAGGTCGGCGACCTTGGACGGGTCGCGCACGATCGCCACCGGCCGCTCCCCCGCCTCGATCAGCGCCTCCACGACGAGCCTGCCGAGCTGTCCACTGGCTCCGGTCACTGCGACGGTCATTGCTACCTCCACTGCTCTACTTTTCTCATGCACTAACTATTAGTTAGCACTATGCCTTCAGTGGGTACTTCGGTCAAGTGAGTACGATGTGGGCATGAGCGAGCGCGTCGAGGAGTCCGATCCCGGACTGGAGGCCGATGTCTTCGCCCGCGATTGCGCGTCGCGACCGGTCCTGCACAACGTCACCGGGCGGTGGGGTGTGCTCGCCCTGGTCGCCCTGCGCGAGGGCCCCTACCGGTTCAGCGCGCTGCGCCGCCGGGTCGAGGGTGTGAGCGAACGCATGCTCTCGCAGACCCTCCAGGCCCTCGAACGCGACGGCATGGTGCATCGCGCAGTGCTCGAGGCCATTCCGCCGCGCGTGGAATACACCCTCACCGAGCTCGGCGCCGAGGTCGCCGAGCGCCTGGAGGCCCTGATCGTGGTGCTGGAGTCCAATATCGACGCCATCACGGCGGCACAGGCGGCCTATCAGCCGCGCCACGCCGCCGAGTAGGCGCTCATCCCGCGGCGAGCAGGCCGGAGACGGTGGTGAAGCGGTAGCCCTGGGCGCGCAGGCCGGTCACGATGTCGGCGAGGGCGTCGACGCCGGTGGTGCCGTGCATGACGTGCAGCAGGATGATCGAGCCGGGCCGGGTGTTCGCCAGGGTGTCGGCGACGACGGCCTCGCGGCTCGCGGCACCGGCCGAATCGGGCTCGACATCCCAGGTCACCGAGGTGCGGTCGTGGTCGGCCAGGTAGTGCGGCAACGTCCACAGTTTCTTGCCGTAGGGCGGACGGAAGGTGATCGGGCCCTGGAATCCGGTGCGGCGGATCTCGGCGTCGGTGTTCTCGATCTCGGCGCGCACGGTGTCCTCGGAGACGAAGATCATCCGGCGATGCGAATAGGAGTGGTTGCCGATCTCGTGGCCGGCCGCCGCGATGGCCGCACCGTATTCGGGATGCGCGGCCAGGTCACCACCGACCAGGTAGAAGGTTGCCGAGACCTGCAGATCGGCGAGAGTGCGCAGGATTTCGGGAGTGCGCGCGGTCGGCCCGTCGTCGAAGGTGAGGGCGACCAGCTTCTCGTTCGTCTCGACCCGATCCACCAGCCGCCCCGCGACCTGATACGTCCGCGAATTCATCAGCACATACAGCCCGGCGCAGACCGCCACCACCACGACGACACCGACGACCGCACCGATCAACCACTTACGCACACTGCTGTATACCGCAGATCGGGCTAGGGGATCACCTGGGTGATGTCGCCCGGGTTCAGATAGTCGAAGAAGCGGTGGGCGCCGTCCTCGGTCATTCGGACGCAACCGTGCGATTTCGAGTCGACCGGGCCCACGTGGAAGGCCATGTCACCGTTGAAGAAGGTGGCCCAGCGCATCGGGGCATTGTGCATGGTGCTCCAGTGGAATTCGCGCTTGAACGAAATCCGGGTCACCGCGGGCGGGGTCTCGAATCCGGCCATTCCGTGCGAGATCGGCGTGGGGCCGAAGATCACGCGGCCGTTGTCCACCAGCCAGGCCTCGTTCGTCGACAGCCGCATGCACGCCCTGGCCTCCACCACGGGGCACGGCGACGCCGTCGGAACGACCGAGGGCACGCCCGGAATGTCGGGCCCACCGGGGAAAAGGGGTTCGGCCATCGCGGGCGCCATGGTGCCGAATCCGGCCACCGCGACCAGCGCCGCCACACGTGCCATCACACCGAGAATGCGCATCGGGTACTTGCCTCTCTGTACTCACGAGATCAGGTCAAGCGACTATCAAGCGAAAGAAAGAGCTGTCCAGAATCATGGGCTATGGAACGCGATTCACCAAATCAACGCCCGTAATTTGGCCGAAAAGAAATACACGACGAAGGGGCGGCCGCAATGCGACCGCCCCTTTCGGTGTCTTCGTCCACTCAGAAGTTGATCATGTGGCCGGCGAGGCCGTGGATCGCTTCCTGGAGCGCTTCGCTCAGCGTCGGGTGGGTGTGGACGTTGCGCGCGAGCTCGTTGACGGTGAGGTCCCACTTCTGGGCCAGGGTCAGCTCGGGCAGCAGCTCGGAGACATCCGGGCCGATCAGGTGGCCGCCGATGAGCTCGCCGTGGGTCTTGTCGGCGATGAGCTTGACGAAACCGGTGGGGTCGGCCAGGCCGTGGGCCTTGCCGTTGGCGGTGAACGGGAAGGTCGCGACCTTCACGTCGTAGCCCTCGTCGCGGGCCTGCTCCTCGGTGAGACCGAAGCTGGCGACCTGCGGCTGGCAGAAGGTGGCGCGCGGCATCATCCGGTAGTCGCCCAGGGTCAGCGTCTCGGCGCCGCCGATGGTCTCCGCGGCCACCACGCCCTGCGCCTCGGCCACGTGGGCCAGCTGCAGCTTGGCGGTGACGTCACCGATCGCGTAGATGTGCGGCACGTTCGTGCGCATGTACTCGTCGATCTCGATGGCGCCACGGTTGGTGAGCGCGACACCGGTGGTCTCCAGGCCGTAGCCCTCGACGCGGGGCGCGAAGCCGACGGCCTGCAGCACCTTGTCGACGGTGACGGTCTCGACCGAACCGGAGGCGTTGTCCTTGATCTGGACGGTGACCTTGGAGCCGTCGTCGTCGATCGTCTGCACGGCCGCACCGGTGGTGATGGTGATGCCGAGCTTCTTGTACTGCTTGGTGATCTCCTTGGAGACGTCCTCGTCCTCGTTGGGCAGCGCCCGGTCGAGGAACTCGACGATCCGCACGTCGACGCCGTAGTTCTTGAGAACGTAGGCGAACTCCATGCCGATCGCGCCCGCGCCCACGATGAGGATCGACCCGGGCAGATCGCGGGTGAGGATCTGCTCCTCGTAGGTCACCACGTTCTCGGAGAGCTGGGTGCCCGGCAGCAGCTTGGTGGTGGTGCCGGTGGCGATGATGACGTTGTCGAAGGTGACCGTCTCCACGCCGCCCTTGGTCAGGGCCACATCGAGCGAGTTCGGGCCGGTGAAGGTGCCCAGACCGTCGAACTCGTCGATCTTGTTCTTCTTCATCAGGAAGTGCACGCCCTTGACGCGCCCGTCGGCCACCTTGCGGCTGCGGTCGAAGGCGGCGCCGAAGTCGAAGACGACCTCACCGGAGATGCCGAAGGTCTTGGCTTCCTTGTGGAAAATGTGGGCCAGTTCGGCGTTGCGCAGCAGTGCCTTGGACGGGATGCAGCCCACGTTCAGGCACACGCCACCCCAGTATTTCTGCTCGACAATCGCTGTTCGCAGGCCGAGTTGAGCGGCACGGATCGCGGCGACATATCCGCCGGGACCAGCGCCGAGAACGACGACATCGTAGTGGGAAGTCACGTCACCGAGCCTAACTCTGTTTCGGAGAGTTCACCCACCCGTCCCCCACTTCGGTGAGATGCCGTCCGCCTTCCGTGATGACCGTCGGGCCCGCCAGACCTGGGTGGCGACGCGGGCGAAGTTGCCGCCGAAGAGGGCGGCGCGCTCGTCGGGCGTGAAGCCTCGGTCGGCGAGCTGGGTGTCGAGCCCGGGGACGTCGGATTCGCCGAGGAGGTCCTCGGGTGGGGTCCACTGCAAAGGACCCCACTTCGTGTACACCTCCGAGAACGCCTCGGGCGTATCGCGGATCTCGTCGTTGAACTGCCGGCCGTCGAACGAGTAGTCCGAGCCGATGCCGATGTGGTCGATGCCGACCAGGTCGACGCCGTAGCGGATGTGGTCGGCCATGGCGGCGACCCGGGCGGCGCGATCCTCGGGGGCGTTGTGCCCCAGGAAGATTCCGACGCCGTTGATGCCGATGACACCGCCGGTCGCGGCACAGGCGCGCGCCTGGTCGTCGGTGATATTGCGCGGATGTTCCCACAGCGCGGCGAAATTGGAATGGCTGTAGATCATGGGGACGGCGGTGTGGGTGGACAGGTCGAGGCCGGTGCGGCGCGAGCAGTGCGAGCCGTCGGCGAACATGCCGACCTCGTTGAGCTTGCGCACCAGGTCTTTTCCGTATCCGGTGAGGCCCGTGTCCTCGGAGTCGAGACACCCGCAGCCCGCCGGGTTGGCGTGGTTGTAGGTGGGTGCCAGGGAGCGCACGCCCAGGGAGTAGAACAGTTCGACATTGTCGAGATCGCCGTCGAGCGGTGCGGAGTCCTCGAGGTCGAAGGCCAGCGTGAGGACGTCGGGGTCGCTGATCCGATCGGCCGTCCCGACCAGCCGAAACCGGGGGTCGTCGGCGGCCTCGGCCCGGAACTGGTGCAGCAGCGCCAGCGAATCGGCCTTGCGCTGCGGTGAGTAGCCCACATTCACCGACAGATAGGACCCGAGCGGGTACCTGGCCAGTTCCGCGATCCTGGCCGTGTGCCGCAGCGGCAGACAGCAGTGCTGCTCCCAGAGGAACACCCCGCACCTCCGTTTCCTCGTCCGTGACCCGCGATCCTACGTTTCGCAACGGACCCGGTACCGGATCGACGCTAACGCGATGTCGCGTCCGATCGATCCAGTAAATGACTCCATCTCCTGCTCGAAGGCGGTGCGACATGCGTCGCTTGCTGATCCTGCTCGCCTCGCTCGCGCTCGGCGCGGGCCTGTGGACCGCGCCCGCCGCGGCCGCGCCCGTCTCCTGCGGACTCACCTGGGGTTCGCTCGACAAGTCGGCGCCCACCTATGCCCGTGCCACCGTCACCGATGTCCGCGCGGGCAGGCACGACTGCTTCGACCGGCTGGTCGTCGACCTCAGTGGTCCGGTCGGCGGCTACCACGTCAGCTATGTCGGCACGGTCACCCAGGACGGCTCCGGGCAGGTGGTCCCGCTGCGCGGCGGCGCCTTCCTGCACGTGACGGTCCAGGCACCCGCCTACGACGACGCGGGCAAGGCCACCTTCCGTCCCGCGCGGCCCGGCGAAGTGGTGGACGTGGCAGGCTACCAGACCTTCCGGCAGGTCGCCTGGGCCGGATCGTTCGAGGGCAGAACGGGTTTCGGGCTCGGCGTGCGTGCCCGGCTGCCGTTCCGGGTGCTGGTGCTGGAGAACCCGGCCCGCCTGGTGGTGGATGTGGCGCACGCCTGGTGACTCACCAGCCCTGCCGTTGCGGCCGCGAGCCGACCAGTTCGTCCGGCTTGGCGGTCTGGCGCGACCGGTAGACGACGTAGGGCCGGTAGAAGTAGCTCAGCGGCGCGCTGAAGGCGTGCACCAGCCGGGTGAACGGCCACAGCGCGAACAGCGTGAGCGCGATCATCACGTGGATGTGGAACGACAGCGGCGCCTGGGCCATCAGGTCACCGCGCGGTTGCAGGATCCAGATCGAGCGGAACCACGGCGACACCGTCTCGCGGTAGTTGTGTTCCGGACCGATCGCGCCCGAGCCGATCAGGGTGGTCGCCAGGCCGGTCACCAGCGCGCAGACCAGCACCAGATACATGATCTTGTCGTTGAGCGTGGTGGCGGTGAACACCGGGCCGTTGCGGCGGCGCCGGTAGATCAGCAGGGCGATGCCGGTGAGGGTGGCCACGCCCGCGATGCCGCCCAGCACGAGGGCCTGGATGTGGTAGACGTGCTGGCTGATGCCGATGGCATCGGTCCACGACGCCGGGATGACCAGGCCGATGACGTGGCCGAGGATCACCACCAGCATCCCGTAGTGGAACAGCGGGCTGGCGATGCGCAGCACCTTGCTCTCGTAGAGCTGCGAGGAGCGGGTGGTCCAGCCGAATTTGTCGTAGCGGTAGCGCCACCAGGTGCCGACGATCAGGATCGCCAGGCTCACGTAGGGGATGATGTCCCAGAAGATCTCGCTCACCGAAATCCTTTCGCTACAGCGGGTTCCCGGTCGGTCGTGCGGCGTGGTGGCACCGTGAGGGTGAAGGGAGCCAGGCCGACGGCCTCGGCGGGCGGTCCGGCGTCCACCAGCCTGCGGGCCCAGCCGAGGTCCTCGTCGGTGGCGGGTGGCAGGGTGGCGACCACGGCGGCGAGCACCGGCGCGTAGCGCGAACCCTCGTCGGCCAGCGCCAGCCCGATGGCGTGGACGGCCCGCCGGTAGGCGGCGAGCAGCGCGGCACCGGCGACCGGATCGACGGTGGCCGCGAATTCGAGGACGACCGGAAGATGGTCGGGCACTTCGTTGTCCGGCGGGGTCACGCCCGCGGCCCGATAGGCCTCGGTGAAGGCCAGCATGGCCATGCCGCGATTGCGGGTGTCGCCGTCGGTCCAGTAGGTGAGCAGCAGGGTCGCGCGCCTGCGCAGGTCGAAGGTGTCGACGTAGTCGCGCGCCGCCACCACCTCCGACATCCCACGCAGTTCGGCGGCCACGGCCAGTAGCGGCCTGGCCCGGTCGGCGGGCAGGTGGGCGCACAGTTGCCCGACGAGGTCGAGCCGCGCGGCCTGCCCGTCGTCGGGATAGGCCAGCAGCAGCGACGCCGCCTGCCAGGTCAGCCGGTGTTCGGCGGTCCGGCGGGCCGCGCGTCCGCGCATCATCGGCGCCCGCCCGGGAACATGCCCTCGGGGGCGCCCTTGCCGTCCCAGTTCAGCAGGTTGACCCGCGGCGGCTGACCGGCACCGGCCGACTCGCTGGTCTGCCGCTGTTTGAGCGCGTGGAAGGTCTCCACCGCCACCGGGATGGGCTTGCCGCTGGTCTCACCGAACGGCCCGGACGCCTGGTCGTACATGCCGGGCCCGCCGTCGAAATCGAGCGCGCAGTCGGCGACGGATTCCTCCAGTTGATGACCCTGGTCGGCATAGGCCGACGGAATCACGTACCGCTCTTCGATTTTCGCCAGTGCGAGCAGCCGGTACATGCGATACATCTGCTCCTCGGTCATCCCGACAGCGGCCGGAATGTGTTCCTGCGGTTCGCGTCCGAGGTTGATATCGCGCATGTAGGACCGCATGGCGGCCAGCTTGCGCAGCACCACGGCGACCGCTTCGGTATCGCCGGCGGTGAACAATCCCGCGAGATATTCCAAGGGAATACGCAAGGACTCCAGGGCGCCGAACAGATTGCCGACATCCTCGCCGTCGTGACCGTCACGGGCGACCGCGTCCACGACCGGTGACAGCGGCGGGATGTACCAGACCATCGGCATGGTGCGGTATTCCGGATGCAGGGGCAGCGCGACGCGGAAGTCTTTGATCAGCGCGTGAATCGGTGATCTCTGCGCCGCCTCGATCCAGCTGTCCGGAATTCCGGAGGCCCGTGCGCCCGCGACCACTTCCGGATCGGCCGGGTCGAGCAGGATATCGGTCTGGGCGCGGTAGAGGTCGCGGTCGTCGGGGACGGAGGCGGCGTCGAGCACCTTGTCCACGTCGTAGAAGATCAGGCCGATATAGCGCAACCGGCCCACGCAGGTCTCCGCGCACACCGTCGGCAGCCCGACCTCCACGCGCGGATAGCAGAACGTGCATTTCTCGGCTTTGCCGGTCTTGTGGTTGAAATAGACCTTCTTGTACGGGCATCCGGAGATGCACATGCGCCAGCCCCGGCACTTGTCCTGGTCGACGAGCACGATGCCGTCCTCGGTGCGCTTGTACATCGCGCCCGAAGGACAGGAGGCGACACACGCCGGATTCAGGCAGTGCTCGCAGATGCGCGGCAGATAGAACATGAAGGTCTGCTCGAGTTCGGCCTTGACCTTCTCGCTGACCTGCGCGAGCACCGGGTCGCCGGGCACGATCTCCGGGGAGCCCGCCAGGTCGTCGTCCCAGTTGGCCGACCAGCTGATCTTCATCCGATCGCCGGTGAGCAGGCTGCGCGGCGCGGCGACCGGGATCTGGTCGCTGAGCGGGGCATTGATCAGGTTCTCGTAGTCGTAGGTCCACGGCTCGTAGTAGTCGGACATGGCGGGCATCTTCGGATTGGCGAAGATATTGGCCAGCTTGGCGAAGCGGTCACCGCCGCGCAGCCGCAGCCTGCCCTTCTTCAGCGTCCAGCCGCCGCGCCATTTCTCCTGATCCTCGTAGGTGCGCGGATAGCCCTGTCCCGGACGGGTTTCCACATTGTTGAACCAGACGTACTCGGTGCCGGTGCGATTGGTCCAGGCCTGCTTGCAGGTCACCGAACAGGTGTGGCAGCCGATGCATTTGTCCAGGTTCATCACCATCGCCAACTGCGCCATGACTTTCATCAGTACGTCACCTCCTGGCTGCGGCGACGGACCACGGTCACTTCGTCGCGCTGATTTCCGGTCGGGCCGAGATAGTTGAACGCGAAGGAGGTCTGGGCGTAACCGCCCGCCAGGTGGGTGGGTTTGATGAGCAGCTGGGTGAGCGAATTGTGGATGCCGCCACGGGTTCCCGTGGTTTCCGCGAGCGGGACGTCGATGGTGCGTTCCTGGGCGTGATACACGTACACCACCCCGCGCGGCATCCGCTGGGAGACGATGGCGCGGCAGACCAGCACACCGTTGCGGTTCACCGCTTCGACCCAGTCGTTGTCGCGCACGCCGATCTCCTCGGCGTCGCCGGGGCTCATCCACATGGTCGGGCCGCCGCGCGAGAGCGAGAGCATCAGCAGATTGTCCTGGTATTCGGAATGGATGGACCATTTCGAATGCGGGGTGAGGTAGCGCAGGGTCAGGCCGACACCGTCGCGGCGCTCGCCGATCCCGGGCTCACCGTAGAGCTTGGCCATGTCCAGCGGCGGGCGGTAGACGGGCAGCGCCTCACCGAGTTCCTCGAGCCAGTCGTGGTCGACATAGAAATGCATGCGGCCGGTGAGGGTGTGGAAGGGCTTGAGGTATTCGATGTTCTGGGTGAACGGGGCGTAGCGTCGGCCGCCGGTCTCGCTGCCGGACCATTCCGGGCTGGTGATCACCGGCACCGGCCGGGATTGCGTTTCCGCGAACGAGATCCGCCGCTCCTCGCTGCCCTCGGCGAGTTTCACCATATAGCGTCCGGTGCGCCGGTCGAGCTCCTCGAATCCGGCCACCGAGAGCCTGCCGTTGGTGGCGCCGGAGAGCATGAGAATGGTCTCGGCCATCTTCTCCGCCGAGTCCAGTGCCGGACGCCCTTCCGCCACTCCGGAATTCATGACCCCGTGCAGATGGCTGAGTTCGAGGACTTCCTGGTCGGGAAACACCGTGACGCCCTTGGTGGTGAGTCCGGCCTGTTCCACCAGCGGGCCGAGCGCGGCCCATTTCTCGGCGACCGCCGCGTAGTCGCGTTCGACCACCTTCAGCGGACCCATCGTCTTGCCGGGCACCGGCACCTCGCCGGTGGTCTGCCAATTCGACTGGGTGCCATGGGGATAGGCCATCGCGCCGGGGGTGTCGTGCTGGAGGGTGCCGAGGACGACATCGGTGCGGGTACCCAGGTGCTTGGCCGCCATAGCCGAGAACGCGCGGATGATCGTGCCGAAAGCGTCGAAATCGGAACGGGTTTCCCACGGTGGGTCGATGGCGGCGGTGAAGGCGTTCATGAACGGGTGCATATCGGTGCTGGACAGGTCGGCCTTCTCGTACCAGGTCGCCGCGGGCAGCACGATATCGGAGAACAGGGTGGTGGAGGTCATCCGGAAGTCGATGGACATGAGCAGGTCGAGCTTGCCCTCGGGGACCGGATCGGGCGAGATCACGTCGACCGGGCGCTGCGCGGGTGCGGCGAGGTCGTTGCGGACATTCGACCGGGCGCCGAGCAGGTGTTTCAGGAAATACTCGTTGCCCTTCGACGACGAACCCAGCAGATTGGACCGCCACACATTGAGCACCCGCGGCCAGTTCTGCGGAGCGTCGGGGTCCTGCACCGCGAATCGCAGTTTCCCGCTGTGCAATTGATCGACGGTGTAGGCCACCGGATCGGCGCCCGCCGCTTTCGCCTCCTCGGCCAATTCCAGTGAGGAGCGGTCGAACTGGGGGAAGAACGGGGTCCAGCCCATCGCGACGGCCGAGCTCAGCACGTCCATGGTGTGCTTGTCGCGGAACAGGCCGCGGCCGGTGGGGGCGGCCAGGACATCGGCGCGGTAGCCGTCGTAGCGCCACTGGTCGGTGTGGGCGTACCAGTAGGAGGTGCCCGCCATCAGGCGCGGCGGGCGCGACCAGTCGGTGCCCATGGCCACGGTGGTCCAGCCGGTCACCGGCCTGCACTTCTCCTGGCCGACGTAATGGGCCCAGCCGCCGCCGTTGCGGCCCATCGAGCCGGTGAGCAGCAGCAACGCCAGGATGGCGCGATAGGTGGCGTCGCCGTGGAACCACTGGCAGATGCCCGCGCCCATGATGATCATGCTGCGGCCACCGGAATCGACGGCGTTGTCGGCGAATTCGCGCGCGATCCGGATGACCTGCTCGCCGGAGACGCCGGTGATGGGTTCCTGCCAGGCGGGGGTGCCGGGCGAGTCGGGATCGGTGTAGCCGCTGGGCCAGTGTCCGGGCAGGCCCGGCCGGGCGACGCCGTACTGGGCCAGCATCAGGTCGAAGACCGTGCACACCCGGCGCCCGGCGATCACCCGCACCGGGACACCGCGCTCGATCGTCTCGCCGTGCCCGTCGACGGTGTCGAAGCGCGGCAGCGTCACCACCGCGCTGTCGCCGCCGGCGACATCGGCCACGGTCAGCGCGGGTTGCAGGTCACCGAGGTCGAGATTCCACTTGCCCACGCCCTGCTCACCGAAGCGGAAGCCGAGCGAGCCGTGCGGAATCGCGGCCGCGCCGGTGACGCTGTCGAGCAGGGCGGGTTTGAAGGCGGCGTTCTCGGAGGTGTCGCCGAGGTCGGCGGCGGTGAGGTTCTTGCCGGGGACCAGGCGGCCGTCGCGGTCTTCCAGGCTGATCAGGAAGGGCAGGTCGGTGAACTGGCGGACGTAGTCGACGAAGAACGGTTCGCGCCTGCGCACGAAGTACTCCGTCGCGATGACGTGCCCCATCGCCATGGCCAGCGCGCCGTCGGTGCCCGCCGCGCACGGCATCCACTCGTCGGCGAACTTGGTGTTGTCGGCGTAGTCGGGGCTCACGGTGACGACCTTGGTGCCGCGATAGCGCACCTCGGCCATCCAGTGCGCGTCGGGCGTGCGCGTCACCGGGACGTTGGAACCCCACATGAGCAGGTACGACGCGTCCCACCAGTCGCCGGATTCGGGGACGTCGGTCTGGTCGCCGAAGACCTGCGGGGAGGCCACCGGCAGGTCGGCGTACCAGTCGTAGAAGGAGGTCATCACGCCGCCGAGCAGTTCCACGAAGCGCGAGCCCGCGGCGAAGGACACCATGGACATGGCCGGGATGGGTGAGAAGCCGGCGATGCGGTCGGGGCCGTACTCCTTGATGGTGTGCACGTGCGCGGCGGCGATCATCTCCACCGCCTCGTCCCAGCTCACCCGCACCAATCCGCCCATCCCCCTGGCCTTCTGGTACCTGCGGCGGCGCTCGGGATCGGACTGGATGTCGGCCCAGGCCAGTACCGGGTCGCGCAGCCGGGACCTGGCCTCGCGATACATCTCCACCAGCAGGCCGCGCGCGTACGGGTAGCGCACCCGGGTGGGCGAGTAGGTGTACCAGGAGAAGGCGGCGCCGCGCGGGCAGCCGCGCGGTTCGTAGCCGGGGCGGTCGGCACCGGCGGAGGGATAGTCGACGTCCTGGGTCTCCCAGGTGATGATGTCGTCCTTGACGTAGACCTTCCACGAGCACGAGCCGGTGCAGTTCACCCCGTGCGTCGAGCGCACCACCTTGTCGTGGCTCCACCGGTTGCGATAGAAGATGTCGCCCTCGCGGCCACCGGCGCGGGTGACGGTGCGCCCGTCGGGCGATTCCACGCCGGGAGTGAAGAACCGGCCGCTGCGGACCAGCAGGTTCTCCACCGGTCCGCCGATATGCGCTTCGGGTGCCACTGCGTCTCCTTCTATTCGACGGCGTGCAGTTTGAAGGCGGTGTAGAGCAGCGCGGCCAGCGCGGTGGCGGCGAGCAGCAGCAGGCCGATCGTGTAGCTGTGGGTCGCCTCGTTGTAGGTGGTGCCCATGATCAGCGGCGGGAAGTAGCCGCCCAGACCACCGGCGGCCGAGACGATGCCGGTGACACTGCCGACGTTCGACGCGGGCGCCCGCCGCGCCACCCACGCGAACACGCCGCCGGTACCGATACCGAGGAACAGTGCCATCGCGATGAACGTGCACGCCGAGGCGACATCCGGCGGCGGTTTGAAGGTGGCGATCACGGCCATCACCGCGGTGCCCGCCAGTGAGGTGACCACGATGTACTTCGGCGGAATCCGGTCCGAGAGGGTGCCACCGATCGGCCGGGCGATCACCGCGGCCAGTGCGAAGGCGGCGGTGCGGGTGCCCGCGTCGACCGCCGAGAAGTCGTAGACGTTCTTGATGTAGGTCGGCAGGTAGGAGCTGAAGGCCACGAACCCGCCGAAGACCACCGCGTACAGGAACGACATCTCCCAGGTGACGCCCAGTTTCATGGCCGCGCGCAGCTTGGGCAGCACCGGATCGGTGTTCGGCGTGAACTCCGGGGAGTTGCGCATGAACAGGACGCACAGCACCGCGGTGACCGCGAGCGCGGCGGCCACGATCAGATGCGTGGACAGCAGCCCGAACCAGCGCACGAAACGCGGGGTGAAGAACGCCGACACCGCCGTGCCGACCATGCCCGCGCCGAACACACCGGTCGCGAAGCCGCGCCGCGCAGGCACGTACCAGGAGTTGGCGAACGGGATACCGACCGCGAAGACCGTGCCGGGGATACCGAGCAGGAACGCGAACACCAGCATCAGCGGATAGGACTCGATACTGCCCGCGATACCGACCGCCACCACCGGCACGATCGAGGCCAGCGAGACCCCGATGAACATCGTCCGCCCGCCGAGCCGGTCGGTGAGCGCGCCGGAGACGATGCGGCCCAGCGAGCCGACCAGGATCGGCATGGCGACCATGATCGACGCCGCCATGCTGCTCAGGTGCATGTCCTCGGCGTAGTTCGGCGAGAGCGGGCCGATGAGATTCCACGCCCAGAAGTTGATGGCCGACACCCACGTGGCCAGGACGAGGTTGAGGGTCGGGGACCCGGCGCGTACCGCTGTCTGTAGCGAGGTCACCCGACCAGGAGAACACACCGGCCACGGCCGATGCCGGTGAACACGCAACGTTCCGGCAACTACACCGAAAACCTTGTGAACTCCCCTTTCAGCGGGAACACCCCGGACAAGTCACACTCCGCAACCATGAGGCCGGTTCTCGGCCGCCTTGATCTGGACTGACCAGAGGGTGCGACGAAGGAGTACCCGGCGGGAGGGAAGATCAAGGGAACAGGCCGAGAACCCGCGGCACCAGCCGCAGACAACACTGCAACAATGTGCCCATGAGCGGCGTTGAGCGGAATGTGACCGATCCCTTTCTCTGGCTCGAAGAAGTGACCGACGAGGCCGCGCTGGACTGGGCGCGCGCCCGCAACGAGGTGGTCGGGCAGCGCTTCGCCGCGACCGAACGTTTCGCCGAATCCGAGGCGCGCATCCTGGCCATGCTCGACGACGACACCAAGATCGCCCATCCCGGCCGGCGTGGGCCGTGGCTCTACAACTTCTGGCGCGACGCCGAACACCCGCGCGGGCTGTGGCGACGCACGACCTTCGAGTCCTACGCCACCGACGAGCCCGAATGGGATGTGCTCATCGATGTGGACGCGCTGGCCGAGGCCGACGGCGAGAACTGGGTGTGGGGTGGGGCCGCCGTGCTGCGGCCCTCGCAGGAACGCGCCATCATCCACCTGTCCCGGGGCGGGGCCGACGCGACCGTCGAGCGCGAATTCGACCTGACCACCAGGGAATTCATCGCGCCCGAGGACGGCGCGTTCTTCCTGCCGGAGGCCAAGTCGCGCCTGGGCTGGATCGACGCCGACACCCTCTATGTCGGCACCGACTTCGGGCCGGGCTCGCTCACCGATTCCGGCTACCCGCGGATCGCCAAGCGCTGGCGGCGCGGCACCGAGTTGTCCGCGGCCGAGACCGTGTTCGAGGGCAAGCCGGGCGATGTCTCGATCGGCGCCGGGTACGACCGTCACCCCGGCTACGAACGGCACTACCTGCACCGGTCGACGGACTTCTTCAACACCGAGGTGTCGCTGCTCGCCGACGGCGAGTGGCGCCTGCTCGAGACTCCCACCGATGCCGATGTCGACTGGTACCGCGACTGGCTGCTGGTCCGCCTGAAGACGGAGTGGACCCCCGGCGACACCACCTTCGCCCCGGGCAGCCTGCTGGTCACCGACATCAACGAATTCCTCGCCGGTGGCAGGGAATTCGAGGCCCTGTTCACCCCCGACGCGCACACCGCGCTGGAATCCTGGGGCTGGACCGAGAACCACCTGATCCTCACCACCCTGCGCGATGTGCAGACCGGCTTCCAGGTGCTCACCCCCGGCCCGGACGGCTGGACGCGCTCCGAGCTCGCCGACTCCCCCACCATGTCGAGCACCTCGGTGACCAATCTCGACCCGCTCGAGGGTGGTGACGAATTCATGCTCACCACCACCGGTTTCACCACGCCGACCACGCTGCTCAGCAGCGCGGTGGGCGAGGCGGCCACCGTACTCAAGCAGGCGCCCGCCTATTTCGACGCCACCGGCATCGAGACCGAACAGTTCTTCGCCACTTCCGACGACGGAACGGCCGTGCCCTACTTCGTGATTCGTCACCGTGACCGCAGGGGAACCCCCGGGCCGACGGTGATGGACGGCTACGGCGGGTTCGAGATCTCGCGCACCCCGGTGTATCTGGGCGCACCGGGAATGGCGTGGCTGGAGAAGGGCGGCACTTTCGTGCTGGCCAATATCCGCGGCGGCGGTGAATACGGCCCCGAATGGCACACGGCTGCACTGAAAGAGCACCGGCACCGTGCCTTCGAGGATTTCGCGGCGGTCGCGCGGGATCTGGTGGCGCGTGGGATCACCACCCCGGACCGGCTCGGCGCCAAGGGCGGCAGCAACGGCGGGCTGCTGATGGGCGTGATGCTCACCCGGTATCCGGAACTGTTCGGCGCCATCGTCTGCCAGGTGCCGCTGCTGGACATGCGCCGCTACCACCTGCTGCTGGCGGGCGCGTCCTGGGTGGCCGAGTACGGCGACCCGGACAAGCCCGAGGAATGGGCCTACATCAGCGAGTACTCGCCGTATCAGAACACCGACCCCGACCGGCAGTACCCGCCGATCCTGCTGGCCACCTCCACCCGCGACGACCGGGTGCACCCCGGCCACGCGCGAAAGATGGCCGCGCTGCTGGAATCCCAGGACCGCACCGTCTGGTATTACGAGAACATCGAGGGCGGGCACGGTGGCGCGGCCGACAACAAGCAGACGGCCTATCTGTCCGCGCTGGTCTACGAGTTCTTCACGCAGATGCTGATGGAGGGGCGGCGCTCGGCGTAGCCGTCAGCGGTCGCGCAGCCACTTCTCCACCGTGTCGACGGTGGAGACCGGATCGGTGATCCAGCCGTTGTGCCCCAGGGCCTCCGGCTGGAGCCACCGGGTGACCTGGGCCGCGGGAAGTTTGCTCAGCAGGTGGTCGGCGGAGCTCTGCGGTGCCAGTTCGTCGCCGGTCACGGTGATCGACAGGACCGGGAACTTCAGCCGCGTCATCCGTTCCTCGTAGTCGATGTCGGCGCCGACCGGGACGAAACGGCCGGTACGCGCCAGTCGCGCCCAGTCCGACATGAGCACCTTCGACTGCCTGCCGTAGGCCCGTCTGCCCAGCAGGTCACCGGGCCAGAATCCGGTCAGATTGGCGGCGACGGCCACCGCCGCGGTGCCGACGAGGACGCCGGGGGCGAGCACGCCGCGATAGCCGCGGAAGTACGGCGTGCCCGAGGCGAGCAGGATCAGGCCGCCGAGCCTGCCGCGCACCCTGGCCGCGTACAGCGCGGCCAGCTGACCGCCCATGCTGTGGCCGAGCAGGTACGGGGTGCTGCCGGGGAAGCGGTCGCGCACGGCCTGGAGCATGGCGGGGAAGTCGACCGAGACCAGTTCGTGGTAGCCGTAGGTGCTGTCGGTGCCGGGCCGGGGCGAGTCGCCGTTGCCGCGCAGTTCGCCGATGGCGACATCGAAGCCGCGGGCGGCCAGTTGCCCGCCGAAGTACTCGTAGAACTCACCGGGCACGGCCAGGCCCGGCACGATGACGACCACCGGGCGCGGTGTGTCGGGGGTGATCGGATGCCGGTGCGGCCCGCGCGCGGGCAGCAGGCGGACCGGCAGGGTGCTGCCGTCGGGTACCTGGATCGGGACGATCTCGACCCGGGCCATCACGCCCCTACCGCGCCGAGGATCACCCGGCTCAGTACCTTGATCACCTCGTCGAGCGGGGGCCGCGGGTCCGAGCCGCTCCACCCGTCGACCACGTAGTTCACCGCGCCGATGATGGCCAGCACGCGCAGTTCGTAGTCGCCGGCCGGGATCTCGCCCTGCATGGCCGCGTCCTCGGCGGCGCTGGCCAGCAGCGAGCCCCACACCCGGCGCAGCTCGAGCCGGAACTTCTCGACCTTGGGCCCGGCGCCGACCACCTCGACCAGTGCCACGCGCGCCTTGCGCGGGTCCTCGCCGATGGCCTCCACATAGGCGCGCACGGCGGCGTCGATCTGCTCGAGCACGGTGCCGTCGGTCTTGGCCTCTAGCGCGGCGGCGACCGCGTCGCGCGATTGCCTGTCGATCTGCTCGTACAGCTCCAGCAGCAGCGATTCGCGGCCGGTGAACTCCTCGTAGAACTGCCGGGACGACAGTCCCGCGTCCTTGCAGATGGCCCCGACCGAGCTGTTGGCGTACCCGTCGCGCGCGAAGACCGTCAGGCCTGACTCCAGAAAACGCGCACGCCGCTGGCGTTGCCGGTCCTCTACGGGTTGCCCGGCATACATTCGTCCCGTATTCGCATCCTGTGACATTGTCGCTGACAATACCGAAGGGCCCGATCCCCTCGTCATGGATCGGGCCCTTCGGTAGCCCTCCCGGCTTACCGCGCGTTAGCCGGAAGTTGGCTGCTGTCTTCTCAGTTGCCGGATCCCTGCACCGAACCGGTGCTGATCGAGCTGGTGAGCAGGCCCAGCAGCAGGCTCAGGATGCTGCCGTCGCCGCTGCTGCCACTGCTGTTGTCGGTGATGTTGTAAAGCATGTGCCACTCCAAGTTGATGCTTTGTGACTACGTCGTCACTGGCCATTTGCCGTCTCGGACGATACCCACGCGAATCTGAACAGGGAGTGTTTTAAAGGAATTTTCTAGAATTTTTTTGTCAGGCGCCACAAGCCCCGGGAACTTCCGGCTCGCCGAGACTCAGCATGAGCCGATTCGCCCACGAGAACGAGGCGATGGAGAGCACCAGATCGTGAATCTCGGTGTCGTCGACACCGAGTGCACGCAACCGGTGCAGTTCCGCGTGCGCGGGCCGGGGTGGTTGCGCGGCCAGCGCGACGGCGAAATCGATGATCGCGTCCCAGCGCTCGTCGATCCGCACGGTCACACCTTCGTCCAGCAGTCGCTGCACGTCTTCGTCGCGGCGGGACAACTGGGATGTGAAACGTGAGTGTACCGACGCGCAGTACTCGCAGCCGTTGAATCGCGAAGTCACCGTGGCGGCGAGTTCGCGTTCGGCGCGGCCGAGCCCTTCGCGGCTGTAGAAGATGTCCTTGTCGTTGGCGCTGCGGTGGGTCAGGACCTCGGCATTGCGGGCCAGCAGCCGGAAATACGGGCTCTCGCCGCGCTGTCCGGCGAGCAGGGGGCGCTGGGTCTCGTCGGCGTCGGCCAGGGCGATGGGTTCGACCCAGGGCACCCAGTCCAGTTGGTCCTGAGTGAAACCTGTTGGGCGCGCGGCACTCTCGACGTCGCGGACCTCGGTCATCGCTGTGCTCCGATCAGGGCGAGGCCGGCCAGCAGGCGGACCTGGTAGTTCACGAATCCGACGAGCTGGGAGACGGTGACGATGTCGGTCTCGGTGAGACCGGCCGCCAGCAGTTCGGTGATGTGCGCGTGGGTGCTGGTCGCGGGGGCGGTGGTGAGTCGCTCGGCGTGTGCCAGCGCCGCCTCCAGCTTCGGATCCGGCTCGGCGACAGCGCTTCCCGCGCGCTCGCGGTAGTAGGTGGCGAGTTCCTTCGACTCGGCCAGTGCCGCGACGTGCGCGGCGATCGTGGCCAGCCGTTCGGGACCGAAGGCGATGCCCGCCGGTCCGTCGAAGAGCGCGTCGTGCACGCCCTGGGTGTGTTCGACCACCGCGGGCCTGCTCGCGCGCAGGGCGGCGACGCGGGTCGCGGTCTCGGTGCCGAGCACCGTGTCGATGACATCGGCGCTCACGCCGTGCCCCTTTCGTTCCAGTGCCGGTTCAGTCGCGGCACGACTTCGGTGGCGAGTAGTTCGATCGAGCGCAGGACCGCGGGCTGGTCCGGATCGATGGGATGGATCTGGACGATGAGATCGGTGGCCGCGGTGACGGCATCGTCGGCGGCGAGCCGCTCGGCGACCTCGCCGGGTGTGCCGACGTAGGAGTCGCGCAGGACCTCCTCGACGGTGGAGGCGAGTTGCGTATTGCCCGCCGCGCGTAGGTGATCCAGGAATCGCTGGGCGCCGCGGCGGGCGCGGCGATGGGCGTCGTCGTGGTCGTCGGCGACGAAAACACTGCGGGAGGCCGCGATTCGGGGCGGCACGCCGGCGGGCAGCGCCGCGCGGTACGCCTCGATCAGTGGTGCCTGGATGGCGTCGAGCGAGGCATCGGGTGACGCCGGGTCGCGCGGCTGGGCGCGGGAGAGCAGCAGGCCCGCGCCCGCCTCCCCGGCGCGCCGCGCCCCCGTCGCGGAGAAACTGGCGTGCCAGACCCGCTCACGCAGCGACGCCGCGGGCGGATGCAGGACGCGGCCGGGTACCAGCTCCGCGCCGTCGAGAGCGGCCGTGATCGCGGCCAGTTTCTCGGCGTAGACCTTCTGTTTCTCCTCGGGGGTGACCCCGAACAGTTCGAAGGACTTCGCGGAACCGCCGCTGCCGAAACCCAATTCGAGCCTGCCGCCGGACAGGGTGTCCAGCACCGCCGCGTCCTCGGCGACCCGGACCGGGTCCTCCAGACCGAGGGTGACGATCGCGGTGCCGAGCCGGATCTGGGTGAACCGGGCGGCCGCGTGCGCGAGGAACACCAGCGGTGAGGGCAGGCCGCCCTCGTCCGGGTCGACATGGTGCTGGGCGACCCAGGCGCTGTCGTAGCCGAGGCGCTCGGCCAGCGCGATCTGGGCCAGCGCGTCGGCGTAGACCTGGGCCGCTCTCTGGTCCTCGGCGTGACGGACCAACCGGGTGAACAGGCCGAGCCGCTTCGTCATGCCGCCGCCTTGCCCAGGTAGGCGTCGCGCACGGCCGGATTGTCGAGCAGCTCGGCGGCGGTGCCGTGCAGCACGATCTCCCCGCCGCGCAACACGTTTCCGGTGTGCGCGATCGACAGCGCCAGCTCGGCCTGCTGCTCGACGATCAGGATCGCCAGACCCAATTCGGTGTTGAGCCGGGCGATCTCGTCGAGCACCCGGTCGACGAACAGCGGCGACAGGCCCATGGTCGGCTCGTCCATGCAGATCAGCCGCGGCTTGCTCATCAACGCCCTGGCGAAGGCCAGCATCTGCTGTTCGCCGCCGGAGAGCGTGCCCGCGTGCTGGGTGCGGCGTTCGCGCAGGCGCGGGAAGTGCTCGTAGAGTTCGGCGGCCCTGGCGGCGAGCACCCGGCGCCGTTCCTTGCGGATATAGCCGCCGACGTAGAGGTTCTCCTCCACGGTCATCGCCGGGAAGACCCGGCGCGCCTCCGGCACCGAGGCCAGACCGGCCTCGATCCGGGCGGCGGGCGAGCTGGTACTCACGTCGACACCGTCGATGCGTACCGTGCCCGAGGACGGGCGCAGCAGCCCGAGGGCGGTCTTCATCGTCGTGGATTTGCCGGACGCGTTCCCGCCCAGCAGCGAGACGATCTCGCCGGGGCGCACCGTCAGCGACACCTTGTCCAGTGCGCGCGAGGGACCGTAGTGCACGGTGACCTCGTCGAATTCCAGGATGGGCGTTGTGCTCTCGTCACTCGGCACCGACGATCACCTTCTCTGCCGTTGTCCGCCGCGGCCCACCGGCGGCCCGCAGGCGGCGCCGCCCCAGGTACGCCTCGATGACCCGCTCGTCGTTCTGGATCTGCTCGGGCGTGCCCTCGGCGATGACGCGGCCCTCGTCGAGCACGATCACCCGGTCCGAGAGCGCGTTCACCAGATCCAGTTTGTGCTCCACCAGCACGATGGTCTGCCCGGCCGCTTTCAGCTCGGCGAGTTGCCTGCCGACCTCGGCGGTCTCGGTCTGGTTCATGCCCGCCGCCGGTTCGTCGAGCAGCAGCACGCGGGGTCGCAGGGCCAGGGCCCTGGCGATCTCGGTGCGGCGGCGATTGGCGTAGGACAGCGTGTAGGCGTGGTTGTCCGCGCGCGGCACCAGCCGTTCCGGGAACCGGGCCAGCTGGGCGTCGACCAGCGCCGCGGTGGCACGCCGTTCGGCGCGCACCGCGGGTGTCGGCACCAGGGCCAGCACGGTCTCGGCCAGCAGCGGAAGCCAGCGCAGCACCGGGAACCGCGCCAGGGAGCGCAGCGGTCGGGCCGCGGTGACGGTGGTGTGCAGGCCGATCTCGACGTTCTCGCGCACCGTCAGGCTGCCGAACACGCGGCCGTTCTGGAAGGTGCGGGCGATCCCGGCGGCGGCCGCGGCCTCCTGCGAGCCGGGCCGCAGCCGCAGCCCGTCGACCTCGACCCGGCCCGCGTCGGGACGCAGGACTCCGGAGACGAGGTTGACGGTGGTGGTCTTGCCGGAGCCGTTCGGCCCGATGATCGAGACGAATTCCCCTGGCGCCACGATCAATTCGACGCCGTCGACGGCCTTCACCCCGCCGAAGGACTTGCGCAGATCACGGACCGCGAGCGCGGGCTCACGCGGCGATTCGGACACGGTCACTCCTCACCAGCACACCTTGCGGACGGAACCGGATGATCAGCAGCAGCACCACGCCGTAGAGCAGGATGCGCGCCTCCGGGGCCAGCCGCAGGGCCTCGGGAACGCCGATCAGCACCACCGCGCCCAGCACCGCGCCGTAGGGCGAGCCGGTGCCGCCGAGCACGAGAATGGTGATGATCAGCAGGGACATGGGCAGGTTGAACACCGTCGGGTCGATATAGCTGTACTGGTGCGCCAGCAGCGCGCCGGCGATCCCGGAGAACAGGGCGCTGATCGCGAAGGCCAGCGCCTTGTAGTCGCGCACCGGGATGCCCGAGGACCGCGCGGCGACCTCGTCGGCGCCGACCGCGCGCAACGCGACACCGAGCCGGGAGCGCTGGATTCCGACCACCACCGCCAGGGTGATCGCCAGGAACACCAGGTCGAGCAGGTACACCTCGGTGTTCTCGGTGAACTCGTGACCCAGGATGCTCGGCACCGGAATGCCGAAGATGCCGTAGGAGCCGCGGGTCAGCGATTCCCAGTTGCGGATCACCGCCACGATCACGATGCCGATGCCCAGCGTGGCGATGGCCACGTAGTGCCCGTTGAGGTTCCACAGCGGCGCGGCCAGGATGGAGGACAGCACCGCCGCCAGCACGCCACCGGCGAGCGCGGCCGCCAGGAACGGCCAGTCGTGGTTCACCGTGAGAACGGCCGAGGTGTAGGCGCCGATGGCGATGGGCCCGGCCTGGCCGATGACCAGCTGTCCGGCCGAGCCCGCGATCAGCGTCATCGAGACCGCCACGATCGCGTAGGCCAGGATCTGCGTGCCCACCACGATGGCGTAGTTGTCGGCCACCAGCGGTACCACGATCGCCGCGGCCGCGAAGACCAGCACCGCGTGCCACCACCGCACCCGGATCGGCCTGCCGATCCCGAGGAAGGTGCCGGTCAGCGGTTCGGCGCTGATCGCGGGCACCTTGGCCAGCAGCCCGCCGGGCCGCAGCACCAGGAAGGCCACCAGCACGCCGAAGGTGATCAGGTCGCGGTAGCCGTCGCCGAAGGTGTAGATGCCGAAGGCCTCCACGATGCCGAGGGCGAACCCGCCGATCACCGCGCCCGGAATGGACCCGAGCCCGCCGATGGTGGCGGCGACGAAACCGGTGAGCCCGGCCAGCGTGCCGCTGGTGGGCGAGATGTTCGAGTTGTACAGGCCGACGAAGATTCCCGCGAGCCCGCCGAGCCCGGAGGCGATGGCGAAGGCCAGCACCTTGATGCGGGAGACGCCGATGCCCATCTGCGCGGCGGCGTCCGGGTCCTGGGCGGTGGCGCGGATGGCCAGGCCGTAGCGGCTGAACCGCAGGAACCCGGCCAGCGCGCCCATCACCACCAGGGTGATGGCGAACATGACCAGATCGGAGGTGCCGAAGCGGACGCCGCCGAGCTGGAAGTTGTTGGTGGGCAGGATCTGTGGGAACGGGCGGGTCTCGGGCCCGAAGACGATCTGGGTGAGGTTCTCGATGATCAACCCGGCCGCCACCGTCGCCAGCAGCGCCGCGATGGCCGGTGCCTTGCGCAGCGGATGCACCGCGAGTACGTCGATGGCGACACCGACCAGCGCGGTGATCGCCACCACCAGCACGATCGCGGGCCACAGCGGCAGGCCGAGCTCGGCGATGAACCACCAGCCCAGGATGGAGCCGAGCGCGAACACCGCGCCGTGCGCGAAATTGATGACGTTGGTGACGCCGAAGATGAGGGTGATGCCCACGGCGAGCAGCGCGTACGCGTTGCCGTGGACCACACCGGCGATCAGGGTGTCGAACATCAGCGGTTGCCGGTCGGCACGAACTTGCCTTCCTTCAGCACCAGCTCGCGCGGGGCCACACCCTTCGGGCGCCGCGATTCCTGGTCGAAGGCGAACGTCCCGAGACCGATTCCGGTGAACTGGGTTTCGGTCTTCAGGCCCTCGAGAATGCCCTCGCGGGTGGCGCCGCCCTTCTTGGCCGCCTGCACGAGCACGTGCAGCGCGTCATAGGCGTAGACGTTGAAATCGCCCGGGTCGGTGTTGAACTTGGCGCGGAACTTGGTGACGAATTCCTGGGTCTTCGGGTCGGGATCGGCGGGGCTGAAGATGCCGTTGACGATGTCGCCCTCGGCCGCCGCACCGGCGAGCTGGATGAACTGCGGGGTGTTCTGGCCGCCGAAGAACTGGCCGGTGAAGCCCACGTCACGCAGCTGCTTGACCACCAGCGCGCCGTCGGGGCCGTAGCCGAGGTGCACGAAAGCCTCGGGGTTCGCCTCACGGCCCTTGATCAGGATCGGCTTCACATCGGTGGAATCGGGCAGGATCGGCGAGGAATAGACGATCTCCACGCCCTTCTGCTTGGCGAAACGCTCGAAGAACTGGAAAGCCTGCTTACCCCAGTCGGTTTCGAGATAGACCACCGAGACCTTCTTGGCCTTCTTCGACACCCACTCCGCATTGCGCTCCTGGAACACGTCCAGGGTGATCGACGGGCTCCACGAATAGTCGCCGCCCTTGGTGAAATCGACCGCGGAATTGGTGAAGCCGTACTGGACGAGTTTGCCGCGGTTGTAGATCGGCGAGGCGGCGATCGAGGCGGGCGAGGAGAAATCGCCCAGCTCGGCGATGACGGACTTGTCGTCGACGAACTTGGTGGCGATCGGCACGGTCTGCTTGGGGTCGGACTGGGAGTCCTCCCACTTCAGCTCCACCTTGCGCCCGTCGATGCCACCCGCGGCGTTGATCTCCTCCAGTGCCAGGTCGAAGCCCTGCTGCCACAGCCTGCCGTACTCGGCCGAGGGGCCGGTACGGGGCCCGGAGACACCGAAATAGACCGTTCCGCCGTCCGCCGCGTCGCTGCCGGAGTCGCTGCAACCGACCACCGCGGCGGCCACCGTGACGGCGGCGAGCGCACTGGCGATGATCTTGACACGGCGGCGCGAACCGACCGAGAACTTGCTCATTGATCGTTCCTTCGAGACATGAATCGGCACACGACGAGTGCGAAGATTCAGCGCTTGCGATATCTGCTCGATATCGCCTGGTCGTCACCCGGGGCACCCCACCGCCAAGCGAGGGTTGCCGATCAGCGAGCCGGGGCTCGACAGTGCTGATACTCGTGACCGTGGAGCGAAATGTAGCAGCACTCGGGGGCATGGCCGGGGCCTCGCATGGGTACTCGATTCGGTTCCGGGACAGCCGGATACGGGGCTAGCTGCGGCGATGCGCGCGGGCCCCGGCTTGCGATCAGCTCGAGACAAATGCGCGGCCGCGCGGGCGGGTGGACGAGCGTGGAATCAGCGCACCGTGCGACAAATCATTGTCGTCGATCTCGCGGCTCGGTACCCCTATTGCTATGACCACCGTGCTGCACATCAACGCTTCCGCCCGTGGCGAATTCAGCCAATCACGAGCTATCGCACAGACTTTCATCGACACCCTGCGTGCGCAGGACCCCACCGTGCAGGTCGACACCCTCGATCTGTTCACCGCCGGACTGCCCGAGTTCGGCACCGACGCCGCGGCCGCCAAACTGGCGGTGTTCACCGGCTCGGAGCAGACCCCCGAACAGGTGGCCGCCTGGGAACAGGCGCGCACCGTGTTCGACCGCTTCGCCGCCGCCGACCTCTACGTGCTCAACATCCCGATCTGGAACCACGGCGTGCCCTACATCCTCAAGCAGTACGTCGACATCGTCACCCAGCCGGGCTGGTCGTTCGGTTTCGATCCCGAGGTCGGCTACAGCGGGCTGCTCGAAGGCAAGCGCGCGGTCACCGTCTACACCAGCGGCGTGCACCAGCCGGGGGTGCCGATCCAGTTCGGCAACGACTTCGCCACCCCCTTCGTGCAGGACTGGCTGCGCTTCGTCGGTGTGAAGGACGTGGCCGAGATCCGGTTCGCGCCGACCGTGCTCACCGAGGATCCGCAGGTCGGCTTCGCCGCCGCCCAGGAGCGGGCGCGTGAGCTCGCCGCCGGCTACTGAGACGACGGTGCGGGGGTGGGCACCGACAGGGAGAACAGTCGCGACGATCTGTGCCGTAGGGATTCTCGTCGTCGGCCAGCTCTACGTGGTACTGCCGGTGCTCGGCGACCTGGCCCAGGTGTGGGGCACCTCGCGCGCCGCGGCGACGTGGACAACCACTGCCTTCGGGCTCGCCTACGGCGCCGGGTTCCTGGTCACCGGCCCGCTCTCGGATCGGTGGGGGCGCCGCCCGGTGATCGTCGGGGGTCTGGCGGCGACGGCCTTGTCCACCCTTGTGGTGATCGCGGCGCCGAGCCTGGGCACCGGCTTGGCGGCGCGGGTGGCGCAGGGGCTGACGGCGTCGTTCTTCGCGCCCGCGGCGTTCGCCTATCTCGCCGAACGCGTCGCGCCGCACCGGCGGGTCTTCGCGCTCACCTGCCTGACCAGCTCGTTCCTCGCGGCGGGCGTGATCGCGCAGGTGCTCGCCCAGCTCGTCGACGACACCTTCGGCTGGCGGGCGGTGTTCGTGGCGAGCGCGGTGGGCTTCGCGATCTCGGCGCTGCTGCTGCGCGGGGTGCTCGAACCGGGTCGCCGTGGCGACTCGGCGGCCTCGGTGGGCTCGGTCTTCACCGCGTTCGCCGGGCTGCTGCGCGCCCCACGGTTGGCCCTGCTCTACCTCAGCTGCCTTGCCGTACTCGGCTCCTTCGTCGGGATCTACACCGGCGTGCAACTCGCGCCACCCGAGGGCGTCGGCACGGGTAGCACCGCGCTGCTGGTTCTGCGGGCCAGCGCCATTCCCGCCATGATCGCCGTCCCCCTGCTGGCCACCCGGCTGGCCGCGATCAACCCGGAACTGCGCCTGATCACGGCTTTGTCGGCCGCCGGCGCCGCCGCCGCGATCACCGCCGTCCCGCTCGGCGGGATCTGGGTAGCCACTTGGCTTTTCGTCTTCGTGGCCGCGGTGGCGGTCGCGGCCCCCGCCGCGGTCCAGGCCATCGCCGCCCAGGCGGGCGAAGCCAGAGGCGCCGCCACCGCCCTCTACACCTTCGCCCTCTTCCTCGGCGCCAGCGCAGGCCCCCAACTGGCCAACCTGGTAGCGGGCAACGGCTTCCCCGCCGTGGCCCTGGCGATCTCCGCCCTCGGCTTCGCCGGAGCCACACTGGCTTTCGCGTCGACCAAGGCCCAACCCGCCTGACCCACCTCCGATCCCGGTCCGCCGTCCACGTGGCGGACCGGGTTTCGGGGTTGCTCCATCCCCTTCGCGCCCACCATCCTTACCGGATGAGCAAGCCGCCCGAAGTCGTCACCTTCGAAGCCTCTGCCCGCGAATTCTGCGCGGCCATCGAGACGATCGACGGCACTCCGGCAGGCATCGAACTCCCCCGAACCCTGGTCCCCCTGCTCGCCACCATGCTCGCCGCGGCCGCCCACCTCCCCCGCGTGGAACCGACCGCGGCCACCCTCCCGACAACCATCGATCACGACGCCTGGTACGAGTGCTACACCCGCTGCACGACCACCCTCGGCCCCCTCGACATCTACTGGACCAACCGCGATCTCGCAGACCCAGGCGCCCACCTCACCGCAGGGTCGGTAGCCGACGACCTGGCCGACATCTGGCGCGATCTCCGCACCGGCCTCGACGCCCTCGACTCCGGATCCCACTGGCAGGACGTCACCTTCGACTGGCGCCTGTCCTACCTCGGCCACTGGGGCAACCACGCGGTCGCCGCCCTCCGCCCCCTCCATGCAGCCCTGCACGCCGACCTGTTCCAGTCGTGACAAGGGCGGATGGGATAGTCGGGGGGCGGATGGCTCGTCGGCCGGGGTCGAACCGGCGGCTGCCCGGTGCTGGCCGGGTGCTCTACCACTGAGCTACGACGAGGCATCCGCTGTGCCGCCGACCGGGCTCGAACCGGCGTCCATCCGGTGAAGAGCCGGATGCTCTACCACTGAGCTACAGCGGGCATGGTGATCGTGCCTCAGTCGGGGTGGGGGTGTCCAGTGGATTCTGGGAGGACGGAGGTGGGGATGCCGGCGGAAAGCTCTTGGGCGTGTGTGGCTTTGATGGGGTTTCCGCTGAAGGCACCGGCGCCGCGCAGCATGCCCGCCCAGACGGGGTCGGCTACGGCGACGCCGTGGACGAGCTCCGGGGTGGGGCGGAAGGTGCCGACCGGGCCGGGGGGTTTGGGGCCGGTCCAGCCCGTGCGGTGCGGGTCGATGCCCGCGATCTCGCAGAACTCGACGACCTGGGCCGCCGTGCAGGTCGCCCGGCCGTCGAGCACCTCCCAGGGCAGCGGCAGTGCCGCCCACACCTGGGTGTCGGGGTGCGGCCCGGAACCGGTGGCCAGGTGCCAGGCGGCCAGGTCGCCTGCCATCAGCATCATGGCCTTGCCGGGGCAGGCCACGTCGAGCAGACCGGTCGCGTCGGTGGCGGCCAGGCACGACAACCACGCCGCCCGCGCCGTGTTGTAGGCGCCGCAGAGCAGATTCCACGTCGAGGAATCGTTGCCGCGCCGGACGACCATCCGCTCGCGATCGAATTCGCTTGCCGCCCAGAGGCTCTCCAGCGCGGAAGCGGTCGACCGCATCGTGCGGAACCAGCGGCCGAGCAGCTCGCCGCGCTGCTCCTCGGTGAGGCGGGCCAGCACCTCCGGGGTGGGATAGGCCTGCGCGATCATCCACCAGTCGGTGTCGGCGGACCGGCGACAGCGCGCGAACAGCAGCTCGGCGATCTCGTCGAAGGGGTTGTCGCGGCCCGACAGCGTGAACTGGCGGCGCAGCTTGCGCTTGGCGGTGAAGTAGGCGATGAAGCACGCGGCGCCGGGATCGGCGCGGAAGCGGTCGAGGGTGAGTTCGGTGGCGAAACCCGTCTTGGCCAGCAGCGTCAGGTGCCGTTTGCGTTGCTCCATGTCCAGGGTGTGCGCCTTGCCCGTCACCCGGCGCAGCGCGCGGAAACGGCGGTTGTACTGGCGCTTGGAGATGTCCATCCCGGCGGCGGCCCGGTCGTGGCGGTTGAGCCGGTCGGCGAGGAAGTCCGGCCGTCCCGGATCGAAACCGATCGCAGCGCCGACCGCCTGCGCGAACGACAGCAGCGAGGCGGGCTCGTCGGCATCCACCTCGGCGGCGACATCGAACAGGCGGCTGGTGGCCGCCACCTGGCGTGCGCCGCCCACCGGCGACGCGAAATCATCGGGCAGAGAGGTCAACCCGTTCCATCGTCCGGCGACCCGCGCCACCTTGCCCAAGCGCCGGCGCTCGTCCTCCCCCAGCTCGTGCTTCAGCACGTACCAGACGAGCACGGCCACATTCTCCGGCCGAGGCCGGGCGTCCAAGGTCGCGTGCAGCTGAACCAACGCCTCGCCGGGCTCCAGCACCCCCGTATCCATGCCCCGAATCATCACAAGAAGGCCCGGGTGGCGGCAAACGTTTTCGCCGCCACCCGGGATCGGGTCAGGGATGGGTGGTGAACTCCTCGAAGGTGGGGGTGGGGAGTTTGAGTTGGGCGTGGATGTCACCGCCGAGGCCGAAGTGGCCGATGGCGCCGCCGTAGTTCTGCTGGTAGCTCTGCCAGAGGACTACGACGCTGATGACGCGGTTGGCGCCGGGGGTCGAAGGGTCGGGAAAGGGGTTGGGGAGGGTGGCCCGGTAGGTGGCGGTGCCGTCGGGGGCGGTGATGAAGACGTTGGGCACGCCGAGAGGGCCTGGGCGGGTGGGTGATTCGGGGTTCAGGTCGCCGGAGCGCAGGGACATGACCGTGTAGAGGGAGTCGGGGATCAGGCCGGTGAACTCGAAGGCGAAGTGGGCCGAGTGTTCGTCGTCGCTGAGCGAGACATCCAGGGTGCCACGGGCTTCCAGCCATTGACCGAGAGTGACGGGCTCGGTGAGTTTGCGGCCGTCCTCGGGACGCAGGTCGGGGATGGGGACCTCGTGGAAGGGGTAGCTCGGGCGGGTGACCGAGGCGGCTTCCGGGAGCTGGTCGGGCGCGAAGACCATCGGATAGTTGTTGGCGGGCAGGGGAAGTGGGAGCGTGTGCAGGACCAGTGCGCGGTCGTCGTCGGAGAGCTCCTCGGGTAGATCACGAACCACCGTGTAGGGCAGGTTCTCGCCGAACGGCGGCAGCGGGGTGTCGGCCGCGACCACGGCCCTGCCCCACCGGCGCGTCACCGTGCCGGCGGGACCTTCCTCGTTGAGGAAGCCGACTACGAGGAAATCGCCTGCGGCGTCCACTATTTCGCTGGGTGGATAGAGCGGGCCCTGGGTGGTCGGGGTCAGCTCGTAGCGACTTTTCACCATACGGATGCCACTTTTCGATCGTCGGAGAATTCGTTGCCCTCGGCGTCGCCGAGCCGGTCGCTGAGCAGTCGCCAGGTGCCGGAGCGCGCGGCCGCGACCAGCTTGGGGTCGTCGCCGCGGTAGGCCGGGCGGGCGACCAGCCAGAGGAAGGGCAGGTCGGTGGCGTGGTCGCCGTAGCCCCAGGTGTCGTTCACGCTGATCGCGTGTTCGCGCAGGTACTCGACCACCGCCTCGCCCTTGGCCGCGCCGATCATCGGCTTGCGCACCTCGCCGGTGAGCACGCCGTGCTCGTCGAGCAGGGGTTCGGTGGCGATGATGTGATCGGCCCCGACCGCCGCGGCGACCGGCGCGATCGCCGGGGCGAACGAACCCGACAGCAGCACCGTGCGCACGCCCGCCGCCGCGTGGTCGCGCAGGGCACGGACCGGCTCGGCGTAGAAGGCGGCTCCCCCGGCGGCGAACTCGTCGAACCAGCGCTGACCGGCCGCGACCAGCGCGGTGTACTCGACGCCGCGGTAGGTGCGGTAGTACTCGCGGTTGATGTCCCCGCGGGGGGCGCCCGCTTGGGCCCGCTGTTTGAGGTCGTCGGTGACGCGGGCGTACTCGGTGCCGTCGTCACCCTGTTCGGCGAGCCAGAAGCGCAGGAAGGTGAACATGGACTTGACCGTGATCACGGTCTCGTCCACGTCGAAGAACGCGGCTCCCGAACTCATGCTGCTTCCATTCGGCGTGCTCGGGCGCCCTCCGTGGTCACGCTCCGCTGCCGCCTCCGGGCGCTGACCGCTCACGCCGAGGCCTCGAGGTAGGCGTCGACCGCCTTGGCGGCCTTGGCGCGCTCGATCTGGGCGATCCGCTCGTTGGGCAGGGCGGTGAACTCGATGCGCGAGCTGGCGACGGGCTTGCCGAACTGGTGCACCTCGGTCTCGATCCGGAACTGCAGTTTGCCCGGGTCGTCGACGGAGACCGGCGTGAGCCGCGCGTGCAGGGTCGCGGGCAGCGGGAACAGGAACGAGGTGAACCGCAGGTCCACGTTGTTCCAGACGATGTAGAAGTGCTCCTGCGGGCGGCGCACGCCGTATTCGAGTTCGAAGGCGGCCAGGAACAGCTGGCGCACCGCCTCGATCACCACGATGCCCTGCACGTGCTCACCGGTCTGGTGGTCCAGGAGCAGTTCGTTGTCGCCGTCCAGGCGCAGATCGGCCTGGAAGACGTTCTCCTCGGTCCTGGTGAGGCCCGCCAGCAGCACATTGGAGTGCTGGTACTTGTGCACGTGGTGCCTGCGCGCGGGCTCGGCGATCTCGCCGACGACCCGCACCCGCAGGTGCGGCGCGTGCACCGCGGCCACGTGCTCGAGATAGTCGAGATCGTGCCGGGTGACGCCCTGCCCCAGGTGAACGGCCAGTTCCTGACTCGCGGGCAATCGCCCGCCGCGCAGCAACGCGACCAGTCCGGACACGGTGTGCACCCGGTCGTCGGCGGAGATGCCGAGGAATCGGTCACCGACCACCACGTACGCGGTGGTCACGGTGGAGTCGAGCTGGACTACAGACATGGATAGACCTCCAGAAGGACGCTTATGGCGAGCAAGACGCCTCACCATCCGGTCGTCACCCGGAGCACCCCGCCGCCGATGGAGGGTTGCCGCCCAGCTAGCCGGGGCTCGATGCTGGAACTCGTGACCGTCGAATCGAAAGGTATTCGGCCGCAATATTTTTGAACAGCGTTCGGAGCAGGGTGCAAATAATCCACCCACGGTACGAGGATCGGCCCCCGCCGGGCGCCTATGCTGAGCGTTACCGAACGTCACACGATCCCGGAGGCAACGTTGCCGAACAATCTCGAAGCCAGCATCGACATCGCCGCATCGCCGGAGAAGGTGTGGGCGGTGCTCGCCGATCTCAAGCGGATGCCCGAGCTGAGCCCGACGACGTGGAAGATGATCGCGCTGGGCGGAGTGCGGGTCGGCGCGCTGACGGTGAACGTCAACAAGGACGGCTGGAAGGTGTGGCCGACCACCTCGCGCATCGTCGCCTTCGAGCCGAACAAGACCCTGGCCTTCCGGATGCTGGAGAACCGCACCGTGTGGCGCTACGAGCTCGAGCCGACCGCGGGCGGCACCCGCGTGGTGGAGACCCGCACCGTCGACCCCAAGGGCATCCCCGCCCCCGTGCGCACGCTGGTCAACGCCGCCGCCGGTGGTGAGGACAAGTTCGAGGCCGACCTGGTCTCGGGCATGCAGGAGACCCTGGCGCGGGTGAAGGCCGCCGCCGAACGCTAGGCCACTCGTCACGAGAGCCCGCCGGATGCTTCCGGCGGGCTCTCGCCGTTTCAGGGCAGGTCGGCGCGGATCTCGTCGAGTGCCTCCGCCGTGCGGACGAGCATGGCGGTGAGCGCGGTCAGCTCCTCGGCGGTGAAGCGTTGCGCGAGGGTGCGCTCGACCGCGATGGCGCGGACGTCGGCGTCGGCCGTGAGTTCCCGGCCGGCCTCGGTGAGCCGGGTTTCCAGGATGTTCTTGTGCCATTCGTGCGGCGTCCGCTCGACCAGGCCGCGGTCCTGGAGGTTGGTCAGGACGGTGTTCATCGTGGGCGGGGTGACGCCGACCAGCCGGGCCAGCGCGGCGGCGGAGATGCCGGGATGCTCGGCGAGGCTCAGCAGGGCGCTGTACTGCGGGACGGTCAGGCCTGCCGGTTTGAGCGCGGCGGTCTTGGTCGCCATCAGGGCCTGTTCGGCGCGCTTGAGGTACGAACCGAGCCGGTCGGCGGCGGGCATGGACGTCATGGGTGCATGGTATCCGGTCGTCATTCGATAACTATCTTGACGATCATAAAGGTTCTAATCTATGTTTTAGCTCATCACTAGATGTCTGGATTTACCTCACTGAGAGGCTTCATCATGATCAGGACCACCGCCGTTGTCGCCTTGGCCGCCTGCTGCCTGGCCGTCACGGGGTGCGGCGAGCCCGCTGCCGCCGTCACGCTGAGCACTGCCTACGAGCTGCCCGGGACCGCCGTGTATCCCGAGGGGATCGGGCTCGACGCACGCACCGGCGATACCTATGTGGGGTCGTTCGCCGACGGGTCGGTCTATCGCGCCGCGGCCGGGGCGACGCGCGCCGAGGTGTTCCTGCCCGCGGGCGCGGATGGGCGCGAGACCGCGAACGGGGTGAAGGTCGACGCCGAGGGGCGGCTGTGGGTGATCGATTCCGGGGTGGGGGTCGCGGTGTACGACACCGGGTCGCGGGCGCTGCTGGCCCGGTTCACCGTGCCCGGTGACGGGCCGCGGTTCGTCAACGATCTGGACTTCGGCGGTGACGGGTCGGCCTATCTCACCGACAGTGTGCGCAATGTGGTCTATCGGGTGTCACCGGAGCAACAGCGTTCGGGCGGTGGTGAATTCGCGGTCGCCGCCGATCTCGGGCCCGCGGGGGCGCGCGAGCTCAACGGCATCGTCGTCGATCGGGCGGGGAACTATCTGCTGGTGGTGGCGATGTCGGCGGGCGAGCTGTATCGCGTCGACCTCGCCGGTGGCCCGGTTCAGCGGGTGAGCCTGGTCGGTGGCGACGCGCGCCACGGTGACGGACTGGAATTGCGGGACGACACCCTGTGGGTGGTCCACAACACCGATCACGCGATCAGCCGGTGGACCCTCACCGACCACGGCGCCACCGCCACCCGCGAGAGCGAATTCCGCGCCCCCGCCCTGAACATCCCCACCACCATGGTGCATGTGGGCGATCGGGCGCTGATCGTCTCCTCGCAGTTCGACAAGGGTGGTCCGCTGGGTGCGGAGGGAACGCCGGGGCCGTTCGTGGTTTCGGCGGTCGACGGACTCTAGCCGGAGACGAATTCGCGCAGTACAGAGACGAATTCGTCGGGTTGTTCGACCTGCGGGGAATGACCGGCGTGCTCGACCAGGTGGGTGCGCGCGCCCGCCGCGGCGTAGCGGGCCAGGGTCTGGGTGCTGTCGTAGAGCTGGTCGTGACGACCGTGCACGGCCAGGACCGGCTGGGTCAGGGCGGCGGCACGGGCGTCGAGCGGATCGGCGGCGAAATCCTCGGCGCGGGCGCCGACGGCGTAGGCCAGGGCGGCGGGGACCGCGGTGCGGAAGTCGCGCACCGCCGCGTCGGCCAGGCCGGGCGCCGAACCCCAGCGGAACCGCGGGGCGAAGGCGGTGCGGTTGGCCAGGCGGATCACCGCGCCCGGCGTCCAGCGCTGGGCCAGCCGGACCGACCAGGGCCGGACCACCCAACGCGCCGCGGCGGGGATGCTCGCGGCCACGTAATCCGGGGCCTGACCGATCACCACCACCTTGGCCACGCGCGGCGAACGGGCGGCCGCGGCCAGCGCCAGTTCGGCGCCGAAGGAGTGGCCGACGATCGTCACCTCGGTCAGGGCGAGATCGTCGAGCAGTTCCAGGACCGGCGCCACCCTGGACTCGGCGGCGAAATCGCCGGAGAGCGCGCCCTGTTCGTGGAGGTCGACACGGATCACCCGGTATTCGGGGGTCAGCCGTTCGGCCACGGCCGCGAACCAGTCGACCGATCCGGGGATGCCGTGCAGGCACACGATCGGCGCGGCGGTTGTCGGTCCCTCGTCCAGAAACAGCACCCGACCAGCCTATCCGGACCGCTGTCATACCCCCTCTACAGCGGCGTTCGCCCCGCGTAGCAGTGCATTCCGTGCGGGATCGCGATGCCGGGACGTGCAACGGTGGCGGTTATCGGCCGGGTGGAATACGCTTCGCCGCGGATGAAACGCCTCTTGGAGGGACCAGTGATCACTCCGAACAGGCCGGAGGACATAACCGAAGCCGGGCACCGGGTGCCGTTGACCCAGCTCATACACCTGATGGCCGAGTATCAGCACCTCGGCGCGCACCGTGACACCTTCCTCGCCGCCCCCGCCGACGACACCTTCGTGCGCGGCTGCGGAATCATCGCGGGCACCATCGCCACCATCGGAGTCATCTGCGTGGGGGTCGGCGCCTGGCAGGGCGGGATCGCGCTGCTGGTGATGGCCGCGGTGCCGGTGCTACTGGCCATGCGGCGCGGAATGATCAACCGGCGCAACCGGGCCGCGCGCATCGACCTGTTCGACTACGGCGTGACGGTGTACCGGTCCGGGCAGCGGGTGGCCGGGTTCCGTTGGGACAGCATCGAAGTCCGCCAGGAAACGATCCCCTTCCACGACACCACCGCCGTCACCTACCTGCTGACGCTCACCGGCCCCGGCGCCGAGGCCACCATCGACGAGGAAGGCTTCGCCCGCGCCCGCGAATGGGCACGCGCCATCCAGTCCTCGGTCACCGCCACCCAGCTCCCCGCCGCGGTGGCCGCCATCGACGACGGCGAGACCGTCACCTTCGGCGACCTCGGCCTGTCCCTGGACGCGCTCACCTTCCACGGCGAAGCCTTCGGCTGGGAGAACATCCAGCTCATCGACGCCCGCAGCGGCCACATCCGCATCAAACTGGCAGGCACCTGGCGCTCCCTGGCCCCCGTCAGCACCATCCCCAACTTCTACATCTTCAACGAACTAGCCGAACGCCTCCGCCTCACCCCGGTCGGCTAGCGGACTTCACGGCTGCAGGCCGAGAATCAGGCGCACCGAGGACTCGACCCGACGCAACTCGGCCGGGGCGAGTACCCCGAGTTTGCGGCGCAGGCGGGGCTTGGCCACCGTGTGCAAGTCCGCGCAATTCACGTAGGACTCGGCGTACTTGGTCAGTCCGGAATCCGGTCCGACCGGAACGTGGGTCACCGAGGGACCGGAGGTGCCGGTGATCAGCGCGACCGTCACAGCGGAAAGCGGCTCGGCGACGCGGTTGACCGTCAGGACGACGACCGGGTGCGGCCCGACCGGCTGAGGCAGCGCGCACGACCAGACTTCCCCCCGTAGCGCGGTCCCCGCGCTTACCACTGCATCTCGTCGACGGCGGCGAGTTCGGCCTCGCTCGGTTCGACCGCGCCCTCCGGCAGCGGAGCCTTCCGGTCGACGTAGAACGCGCGGATCTCCTCGGCCGCGCCGACCTCGGCAGCTTCGCGCGCGAGCAGCCGCAACCCTTCACGCAAGGCATCCGAGGTCGAGTCGATGCGCAGCGTGCGCATGACTTCCCGCAAGGCCGCCAGCTCGTCGCCGCGGAGTCTGACCTGCGCCAAGCGGCTGGGGCCGAGCGAAGTCACCGTGGCGCGGCCCTTCTTTCCACCGGCCCGCTTGCGAGTAGCCGCGTCACCATCTTGTCGTACAGGTGTCATACAACCAGTGTGGGCTGCCGCCGGGTGCTCGTCAAACGCCCCAGGAATGGGAGTACAGCGATCACTGTGAGGACGAGGAGCCACGGGAGGCGCCACCACCAGTGGAGGTGGCCGTGGGCAGGGGGTGGGGCGGTGGTGAGGGGACGAGCGGTGGCAGACCAGGCGACGAAGGCGTCGCCTATCGGCATCGCGCCGAAGGCGTAGCGCTTTGTGCCGGGGAGGGTGATCGGGAAGCCGAGGAATTCGGCGCGGAAGCGGGTGTACTGCTGAGCCGCGAAGAGGGGGTCGATGTCCGGGAGGAAGCGGAGGATGATCGTTTGGGAGGTCGCTCGGGCCGCGGTGGTCATCGAGCCGTCGAACGCCGAGACCTGGTGGGGTAGGAGCCCGGTGGCGGGGTCGAGGTGGGCTTTCGCGTCGTTGAGCCAGCGGTCGATGACCGGGGCGAAGCGGGCGTCGGTGAGCGTGTCGTGCAGGCGCAGGGAGGCGATGGCGACCGTGGAGTCGACCGGCCAGGACTGGCCGGGGTAGGCCGCGGTGTGCGCTGCCTGCACCCAGGACAGGCCGTAGAGGACGATCAGGAAGACGTATCCCTCGGGGAACATCCCCTGCGGTACGACGAAGGCCGATCCACTCGGAAGTGGATCGGCCTTCGTGGCTTGCGGGGACCAGCTGATCAGGAGATCAGAAGTCCATGCCGCCCATGCCGCCGGTCGGGTCGCCCGCGGGGGCGGCCTTCTCCGGCTTGTCGGCGACGACGGCCTCGGTGGTGAGGAACAGGGCCGCGATGGAGGCCGCGTTCTGCAGGGCCGAACGGGTGACCTTGACCGGGTCGGCGACGCCGGCGGCCAGCAGGTTCTCGTACACGCCGGAATCGGCGTTGAGGCCCTCGCCCTCGGGCAGGTTGGACACGCGCTCGGCGACGACGCCGGGCTCGAGACCCGCGTTGAAGGCGATCTGCTTCAGCGGAGCCGACAGCGCGACGCGCACGATGTTGACACCGGTCGCCTCGTCGGCGGTCAGGCCCTCGAAGCCCTCCAGCGCCGGGGCGGCCTGCAGCAGGGCGACGCCACCACCGGCGACGATGCCCTCTTCGACGGCGGCCTTGGCGTTGCGCACGGCATCTTCGATGCGGTGCTTGCGCTCCTTGAGCTCGACCTCGGTGGCGGCACCGGCCTTGATCACCGCGACGCCGCCGGCCAGCTTGGCCAGCCGCTCCTGCAGCTTCTCACGGTCGTAGTCGGAGTCCGAGTTCTCGATCTCGGTGCGGATCTGCGCCACGCGGCCCTTGATGGCCTCCGCGTCGCCCGCGCCCTCGACGATGGTGGTCTCGTCCTTGGTGACGACGACCTTGCGCGCCTGGCCGAGCAGCTCGATGCCCGCGGTCTCCAGCGAGAGGCCGACCTCTTCGCTGATGACCTCGCCACCGGTGAGGATGGCGATGTCGGCGAGCTGGGCCTTGCGGCGGTCACCGAAGCCCGGGGCCTTGACGGCGACGGACTTGAAGGTGCCACGGATCTTGTTCACGACCAGGGTCGAGAGGGCTTCGCCCTCGATGTCCTCGGCGATGATCAGCAGCGGCTTGCCGGCCTGGATGACCTTCTCCAGCAGCGGCAGCAGGTCCTTGACGGTCGAGATCTTCGACGACACCAGCAGGATGTACGGGTCCTCGAGGACCGCTTCCTGACGCTCGGGGTCGGTGACGAAGTAACCGGAGATGTAGCCCTTGTCGAAGCGCATACCCTCGGTCAGCTCCAGCTGGAGCCCGAAGGTGTTGCTCTCCTCGACGGTGATGACACCTTCCTTGCCGACCTTGTCCATCGCCTCGGCGATGAGCTGGCCGATGGCGGCGTCACCGGCGGAGATACCAGCGGTAGCAGCGATCTGCTCCTTGGTGTCGATCTCCTTGGCGGTGTCGAGCAGCTTGGCGGTGACGGCCTCGACGGCCTTCTCGATGCCGCGCTTGAGGCCCAGCGGGTTGGCGCCGGCCGCGACGTTGCGCAGGCCCTCACGCACGAGCGCCTGGGCGAGCACGGTGGCGGTGGTGGTGCCGTCGCCCGCGACGTCGTCGGTCTTCTTGGCGACTTCCTTGACCAGCTCGGCGCCGATCTTCTCGTACGGGTCCTCGAGGTCGATCTCCTTGGCGATGGACACGCCATCGTTGGTGATCGTGGGGGCGCCCCACTTCTTCTCGAGCACGACGTTGCGACCCTTCGGGCCCAGCGTCACCTTGACAGCGTCGGCGAGGGCGTTCAGACCCCGCTCGAGACCCCGACGGGCCTCTTCGTCGTACGCAATTGTCTTGGCCATTGCGTTGAGATCCTCCACATGTCTATGGCTGACACACGAGACGACCACAGGTTGGATCGCCCCAAGTTACGCTGGCCAGGTGCGGTGCCCGCGACGGACGACCGAGGGTGTCGATGGAACCCGGTCTCACCGTCCCGACCTGGCACTCAACAGTCGAGAGTGCCAAGGCATTTTTAGCACTCGAGGACCGAGAGTGCAAGGTCGGTCCCGATGTCACTCCCCTTCGGCGGGTTTCAGAAAAGCGGCCAGCAGCTCCACCAGATCCGATTCGACCTGCGCCTTCTCCAGGCCGAGCCCGCTGAGCACGCCGGTGCCGTTCTCCTGTTCGAGCAGGGCCAGCAGGATGTGCTCGGTGCCGATGTAGTTGTGCCCGAGGCGCAATGCCTCGCGAAAGGTCAGCTCCAGGACCTTCTTGGTATCGCCGTCGAACGGGATGAGGGCGGGCACCTCGGCATCGGGGGCGGGCAGGGTCGCCGTGGCCGCGTCGCGCACCGCGTCGAGCGAGACCCCGCGCGCCACGATCTCGCGCGCGGCCAGACCCTCGGACTGGTCGATCAGCCCGAGGATGAGATGCCCGAGGGTGATGCGGGCATTGGGCACCGCCCGCGCCGACTCCTGCGAACCGACCACGACCTGGCGGGCCCGGTCGGTGAACTTGGCGAAGCCGGCCTGGGGGTCCATGGCGGCGGCGTCACCGGGCTGTTTGGGCACGAACCGCTTCTGCGCGGCCTGCTTGCTGACGCCCATGCTGACGCCGATATCGGTCCAGGAGGCGCCGGAGCGGCGGGCCTGGTCGACGAAATGGCCGATCAGATGATCAGCCACCTCGCCGAGATGGTTGGCGGCGACCACGGCGTCGCTGAGCTGGTCGAGAACGTTGTCGGGGCGGGCCTTCTTGATGCCGTCGATCAGATCGTCGAGGCGGAAGTTGGGAGTGCTCATGCGTCAACTCTAGGTTGACGATGCTGGTGCGTCAACCGTTGGTTGACGATTGGTCAGCGGGCGCCCACCGAGAAGGCCGCGCCGCGCACGATCAGCTCTTTCACCCACGCCCCGGGGCGACCGCGCAGGACGGTTCTCGCCGGGCGGTCGTCGGCGGTGAGCACCTGGATGACGGCGGCGCGGCGGCCCAGGCTCAAGCACTGCAGGTAGTAGCGGAAGCGCATCGGGTCCGGCTCGGCGCCGCGGGCGCGCCGGGCGATGGCACGGGCGACATAGCCGCCGGTGGGAATGGCGGTGGCGCAGGCCATCCGCAGCGGGCGGTCGCCGGGACCGGCCATCAGGGCCGCGTCACCCGCGGCGTAGACGGCCGGGTGGGAGATCGAGCGCAGGGTGTCGTCGGTGCGGACGCGGCCGTAGTCGTCGACGTCGAGGCCGGCGCGGCGCGCCAGATCGGGGACGGTGAAACCCGCGGTCCAGACGACGGTGGCGGCGGGCACGACGGTGCCGTCGGTGAGGCGCACCCCATCGGGCAGCACCTCGGCGACCTCGGCGTCGGAGCGGATCGCGACACCGAGATCCGACAGCGTACCCGCGATCAGGTCCGCGGCGCGGGCCGACAGCCACGCGCCGGGCGCGCTCGCACCGAGCAGCGTCACCGCGGAATCCGGGTGCGCCTCGGCCAGTTCCGCGGCCAGCTCGATGCCCGTCGCCCCGGCGCCGACCACGACCACCGGCCCGGCGGGCAGGGTCCGCACGTCCTCGGGAGTCGCCAGTACCCGCGCGTATTCGGCCACGCCCGGCACGCGCGCGCGGTCGGCGGCGCTGCCCAGCGCGTAGACCAGGGTGTCGTAGCCGAGTTCGGCGCCGGTGCCGAGGCGGATCAGCCCGGCCTCCGGGTCCAGGTCCACGACCTCGGCCCGGACGAATTCGATCCCCTTGTCCCCCAGCATCTTCCACAGGTCCCAGCGCCGAACTTCCTGTCCGGCGACGGCCTGGTGCAGACGCACCCGTTCGACGAACTCCGCGCGCGCGTCCACCACGGTGACGCGCGCGCCGCGCATCGAGCGGGCGAGTCCGCGCGCGGCGGCGAGGCCCGCGTACCCCGCGCCCAGTACCACGATTCGCTGCTGACCGGTCATGATGTGGCTCCTCTCGACAACGCCGACACCAACCAGACCGCACAGCCCCCGGTTTCGTGACAGTCCGGCGCCGTGATCCGGGTCACGACTCTGCGGCGGCCGGGAAACGCAGCTTGTCGGGGGTGGTCGAACGGTTTTCGGCGGCCGTTAGAGTATGGACAACCCCGGTACCCGGAAAGGAACAACCTCTCATGCTTGTTACCGCGATCGAAGTGCTCTTCTACTCGGCGATTGCCCTCACTGTCTGGTTCATGGGCTACATGGCCTACCGCCTGGTGACCGACGAGTCGAACCGCTGACCAGCACCGATCCGGGAACTACCGCGGTCTGCGCAGCCGTAGGCGCGCCGAACCGCGGATAGCCGGGCGGCGGATGCTCGGCATCTTGCGCTGGGCGCGGCGCTGGGCACGTCGTTCGGCGGGCTTGTGCTGCCAGGTCTCCGGGCGCGCGGCCACCCAGCGCGCCGAACGCCAGGCGAACGGGATGTGCGCCAGGTAGAGGGCCACCAGGATCAGCAGCAGCACGATCGGGTAGGTCACCAGCAGGGCCGCGGCCAGGGCGGTCAGTACGAGCAGGCCCGCGGCGGCCTGCGGAGCCACCGAGACCGACTTCATCGCCAGCGTGGGGATGGTGCTCACGCACAGCAGGGCCGCGAAGATGGTCCAGGCGGCCACGAAGGTGAAGCCGTCCCACCAGCCGTCACCGAACTGCACCTTCAGCGCGATCGGGACCAGGGCGATCAGCGCACCCGCCGGGGCGGGGACGCCGACGAAGTACTCCCGCGCCCAGTTGGGGCGGGAGTCGTCGTCGAGCAGGGTGTTGAAGCGGGCCAGGCGCAGTACCAGGCTCACCGCGTACAGCAGGGCCACGATCCAGCCCGCGCTGTAGCCGTCGAGCAGCGTCACGTAGAGCACCAGCGCGGGGGCGACGCCGAAGGAGATCGCGTCCGAGAGCGAGTCCAGCTCCGCACCCATCTTGGTGGTGGCGTCGAGCATGCGCGCGAGCCTGCCGTCGAGGGTGTCGAGCACGGCGGCGGCGCCGACCATCGCCAGCGCGATGCCCAGCTCGCCGTCGAGACCGAACTTCACCGCGGACAGGCCGGCGCACAGCGCGAGGATGGTGACGACGCTGGGCAGCAGACGCACCGAACGGGGGCGCTTACGTCGCGAGGAGTGCGCCTGTTCGATCATCCCAGCACAGCCAGGACGGTTTCGGCCCCGATCGTGCGCTGGCCGGGGTTCACCAGGAGTTCGGTGCCGACCGGGAAATAGGTATCGACGCGGGAGCCGAAGCGGATCAGGCCGTAGGTGTCACCGATGGTGAGCACATCGCCCACCCTGGCGTCGCAGACGATGCGGCGGGCGATCAGGCCCGCGATCTGCACCACGACGACCTGCTTGCCGTCGGCGGTGTCGATGAGCATGCTGTTGCGCTCGTTGGCGGCGGAGGCCTCGGGCAGGTCGGCGGAGAGGAACTGCCCCGGCTGGTGCAGCACCTCGCGCACGGTGCCGGAGACGGGCACGCGCTGGACGTGCACGTCGAGCACCGACAGGAAGATGCTCACGCGCGGCAGCGGCTGATCGCCCAGGCCGAGCTCGGCGGGCGGCACCGCGGTGTCGACCAGGGCGACCTCACCGTCGGCGGGCGCGACCACGACGCCGGGACGGTTCGGCGGCACCCGGTGCGGATGCCGGAAGAACGCCGCGCAGGCGCCCGCCGCGGCCAGCCCGGCCCGGCGCACCCACTTGTTCTTCCCGCCGACGACCGCGACCGCCAGCGGCACCGCGACGAACGGCAGGCCGGCGGGGTGCAGCGGGGGTACGGCAGCCCGCACCAGGTCGACGACATGGCCGACTCCGGTGGTCTCGGGCGTGCCGGGCGGGGTGGGGCGGCGGGCCACGGGTTCCCTCTTTCGTGTGACGACAACAGCGCTCACACCTTACGGGAACCGCGCAGGTTGCACCCGTGGTCAGTGCGCCGCTTTACGTCCGGTGAACAGTTTCACCAGGTACAGCAGGACGCAGGCGCCCGCCAGACAGGTGAAGAAGCTGAATATCCAGCCGGCTCCTTCGACGTCGACGCCGAAGAGGCTCAGGATGAAGCCGCCGAGCAGGCCGCCGACGACACCGACGACGATATTGAGCAGGATGCCCTGCTGCGCGTCGGTCTTCATGAACTTGCTCGCAATCCATCCGGCGAGACCGCCGATGATGATCCAGCTGATGATGCCGAGTCCGAGCATGGTGTCCTCGATCCCTCGATGGGCAGGCGAGCAATCGCCTCGTCTCCAAGGTATACCCCCGAGCAGTTGTGACATAAGACACGACTTTCCAACATCGGCAGGCTAATATGAGGGCGCCTCATGTCTTCGCGTTCACATGTTGTCCACGCGCGGGCAACGGGCGATGCGGCACGGATTTCGATGGCTCGGGTACACCCGGCGGTGCAACCGCAGGTTGACAGGTACATAGGAGACGCACAATGGCTGCTCGAATCGCCCAGACGACGGGGGCGGAGCACACCGCAATTCTCGGATTGGGCGTCTACCGCCCCGCCCGGGTGGTCACCAACGACGAGGTCGCGGGGCCGATCGACTCGAGCGACGAGTGGATCCGCACCCGGTCGGGAATCAAGACCCGCCGCTTCGCCTCGGCCGAGGAGACCATCCAGAGCATGAGCGTGGCCGCGGCACGCGACGCCATCGCCGCCTCGGGGGTGGCCGCCGATCAGGTCGACTGCGTCATCGTCGCCACCTCGACCCATCTGCTGCTCACACCCGCGGTGGGCCCGCGCATCGCGACCGAGCTCGGGATGACCGGTGCGGCCGCGTTCGACATCTCGGCCGGTTGCGCCGGGTTCTGTCACGCGCTGGGGATGGCCTCGGACCTGGTGCGCGCGGGCACCTCCCAGCACGTGCTGGTGATCGGCGTGGAACGGCTCACCGACGCACTCGATTTCACCGACCGCTCCACCGCCTTCCTGTTCGCCGACGGCGCGGGCGCGGTGCTGGTCGGGCCCGACCAGGAGCAGGGCATCGGCCCGACCGTGTGGGGCTCGGACGGCACCCAGCACCACGCCATCCGCCAGACCAAGGACTGGATGGAGTTCTTCACCGAGATCGACGAGCTGGGCACCGACGCGGTGCGGCCCTACCTCACGATGGAGGGCACCGCGGTGTTCCGCTGGGCGGCGCATTCGCTGGAGAAGGTGTGCCGCGACGCGATCGACCGCGCCGGCCTGACCACCGACGACCTGGACGCGATGATCCCGCACCAGGCCAACGGCCGGATCATCGAGATCATGGCCAGGGTGCTGAAGCTGCCGGAGAACTGCGCGCTGGCCAACGACATCGAGGAATCCGGCAACACTTCCGCAGCATCGATCCCGCTGGCCATGGAGGCGCTGCTGCGCAAGGGCGAATCCAAGCCGGGTGACGCCGCGCTGCTGATCGCCTTCGGCGCCGGACTGTCCTACGCCGCACAGGTTGTCACGCTGCCCGACTGGCAGTGATCCACGGATCACTCCTCGCCGAAAACCCGGTGGCCTGCGACGACGCGGGCCACCGGCGCGTCGGCTCGCCGTGTCCACCTTGTCCCGGTTGCACCACATCGGGCCTGCTGGCAAACTCTTCGCTATCGACGCGCTGACCGAAGCCGTTCAGCCCGGCGTTCCCGTCGTCAACCCGAGGTGATCGGCCGTGAAATTGCGCTCACTCCTGCCCCGCAGGCACATCGACCATGTCCCCTTGCTGCCCACCATCGACCCCGAGGACGGCTTCGCGCTGCCCGACGCGTTCGTGCCGAAGGGCACCCGCCGCAAACGCGAGGAACGCCTCGAACGCCTGCTCACCCCCACCGAGCTCGACCTGGTGCTGCACAATCAGCTCTGACCCCACGCAGAGGGGATACTCGAGGAGTGAGCACTCCCGCGGTAACCAAACCGGCCATTCTGAGCGTTGACGACGATCCCGGGGTCTCCCGGGCGGTGGTGCGCGATCTGCGCCGCCGCTACGGCGCCGACTACCGGATCCTGCGCGCGGAGTCCGGGCCGCAGGCGCTCGAGGCGCTGCGCGAGATGAAGCTGCGCGGACAGCCGGTGGCGGTGCTGATCGCCGACTACCGGATGCCGGGTATGGACGGCATCGAGTTCCTGGAGCAGGCCATGGACCTGCATCCCTATGCCCGCCGGGTCCTGCTGACCGCCTACGCCGACACCAATGCCGCGATCGACGCGATCAACGTCATCGATCTCGACCACTACCTGCTCAAGCCGTGGGACCCGCCGGAGGAGAAGCTCTATCCGGTTCTCGACGGGCTGCTCGACGCCTGGCGCAGCGCCGAGCAGCGGCCGGTGCACGAGACCAAGGTGGTGGGTGATCGCTGGTCGCCGCGCTCCTCGCAGGTGCGGGAGTTCCTGGCGCGCAACCAGTTGCCGTATCGCTGGTACCCCGCCGACGAACCGGAGGGCACCCGTCTGCTCGAAGCCGCCGGCGCCGACCCGCTGACCTGCCCGGTGGTGATCACCCCGGCGGGCGACGCGCTGATCCAGCCCACCGACAGCGAGCTGGCCGAAAACGTCGGGCTCGCAGTGCAACCCAGCGGGGACTTCTACGATCTGATCGTCGTCGGCGGTGGACCGGCCGGGCTCGGCGCCGCGGTGTACGGCGCGTCGGAGGGCCTGCGCACGGTGCTCGTGGAGCGCACCGCGACCGGCGGGCAGGCCGGACAGAGTTCGCGGATCGAGAACTATCTCGGGTTCCCCGACGGGCTCTCCGGCGCGCAGCTGGCCGATCGGGCGCGCAGGCAGGCCAACAAGTTCGGCGCGGAGATCATCACCACCCGCGATGTGGTGGGGCTCGAGATCAACGGGTCGGCGCGCACGGTGCGTTTCGCCGACGGCGGGCGGTTGTGCGCGCACACGGTGCTGATCGCGACCGGCGTGGACTACCGGCGTCATCCGGCGCCGGGCGTCGACGAATTCACCGGGCGCGGTGTGTTCTACGGCTCGGCGATGACCGAGGCCGCCGACTGCGCCGACCAGGACGTCTACATCGTCGGCGGGGCCAATTCGGCGGGACAGGCGGCGGTGTTCCTGTCGCGCAACGCCCGTCGCGTGCACATCGTGGTGCGCGGTGACTCGCTGGAGAAATCCATGTCGCACTACCTGATCCAGCAGATCGCGCAGATCCCGAACATCGTGGTACGCACCGGGACCGAGGTGGTGGGCGTCGACGGCGACGACCACCTGGAGCGGATCATCCTGCGCGACAACGACACCGGTACCGAGGAGAAGGTGGAGGCATCGCGGCTGTTCCTGTTCATCGGCGCCGCGCCGCAGACCGGCTGGCTCGACGGTGTGGTGGTGCGCGACGAGGCGGGCTATGTACTGGCCGGGCCCGATCTGATGGTCGACGGCGCCCGCCCGGCGGGCTGGGAACTGCCGCGGCCGCCGCATCATCTGGAGACCAGCGTGCCGGGCGTGTTCGTGGCCGGTGACGTGCACGCCGAATCCGCCAAGCGGGTCGCCTCCGCCGTCGGCGAGGGCGCGATGGCGGTCATGCTCGTCCACCGGTATCTGGCCTAGGAGTGACATGGGGTTGATCTGTGATCCGGAGGAGCTGCGCACGCTGTTCCTGTTCGAGAAGCTCGACGACGAGCAGCTGGCCCAGCTGTGCGCGGTCGGCGAGATCGTGTACATCGAGCCGGGGCAGGTCTATCGCGAGGGCGATCCGGCCACCTGCTTCTATGTGCTCATCGAGGGCGAGGTGCGGCTGACCAAGCTCTCCGGTGGCGTCGAGATCGAGGTCAACCGCACCGATCACCGCGGGGTGTACGCGGGCGCGTGGATGGCCTACCTCGGTGACAAGGTGAGCCAGGACTACGCGGGCTCGATGTACGTCGAGCGGCGGTCGCGGTTCCTGGTGCTGGCGGCGGCGGATTTCGGCCGGATGGTCACCGAGTGGTTCCCGATGGCGGTGCACCTGCTCGAGGGCGCGTTCTTCGGCGGGCAGAAGTCCAGTCAGCGCATCGCCGAGCGGGAGCGGCTGCTGGCGCTCGGGTCGCTGTCGGCCGGGCTCACCCACGAGCTCAACAATCCGGCGGCCGCGGCGGTGCGGGCCACCGCCGGGCTGCGTGAGCGGGTGGCGGGGATGCGGCACAAGCTCAAGATGATGGCCGAGGGCAAGTTCCCGGCCGACGCCCTGGTGCAGCTGGTCGAGTTGCAGGAGCAGGCCGCCGAGCGGGTCGCCAAGGCACCCGATCTCAGCCCGCTCGAGGCCGCCGACCGGGAGGACGCGCTGGCCGACTGGTTCACCGACCAGGGCATCGCCGACGGCTGGAACCTCGCGCCCACCTTCGTGCAGGCCGGGCTCGACATCGACTGGCTCGAAGGCGTGCAGGCCACCCTCGAATCGTGCCGGGCGCAGGTGTTCGAGGGCGCGATCCGCTGGCTGAACTACACCATCGAGACCGAGCTGCTGATGAACGAGGTGGCCGACTCCACCACCCGCATCTCCACCCTGGTCGGCGCGGCCAAGCAGTACTCGCAGATGGACCGCGCGCCCTATCAGGTGGTGGACCTGCACGAACTGCTCGACTCGACGCTGGTGATGCTCAACCGCAAACTCGGTGACGGGGTACGCCTGGTCAAGGACTACGACCGCACGCTGCCCCCGCTGCCCTGCTTCGCCGCCGAGCTCAACCAGGTGTGGACCAATCTGATCGACAACGCGGTCTACGCGATGAACGGCGAGGGCACCCTCACCGTGCGCACCTATCAGGAGAACGACTGCGCCGCCGTCGAGATCGGCGACACCGGACCGGGCATCGCGCCCGAGGCGAAGGGCCGCATCTTCGAACCGTTCTTCACCACCAAGCCGGTCGGTGACGGCACCGGCCTCGGACTAGACATCTCCTTCCGGATCGTGGTCAACAAACACCACGGCGACATCCGGGTCGAATCCGAACCGGGCGACACGCGTTTCATCGTCCGGCTACCGCTGAACCCGCAGGCAGAATCCGCAGAACAGTAGACCCACCGGTTCTCGGCCGCCTTGATCTGGACTGACCAGAGGGTGCGACGAAGGAGTACCCGGCGGGAGGGAAGATCAAGGGAACAGGCCGAGAACCCGCGGCGCCAGCCGCCAATGATACGGAGGTCGGGATGTCGGAGGACGGGATCGATGTGGGCGCGGCGCCGAGTGGGCCGGGGTGTGCGGAGTGCACCGCGGCGGGCGGCTGGTGGGTGCATCTGCGGCGGTGCGCCGAATGCGGGCACGTGGGGTGTTGTGACAGTTCGCCCAGTCAGCACGCGACCAAGCACTTCGCCTCGACCGGGCATCCGTTCGTGCAGAGCTACGAACCCGGCGAGGACTGGTTCTGGAACTTCACCACCAGCGAGATGTACAGCGGTGGGCCCGAGCTGGCGGCGCCGACGAGCCACCCGATCGGTCAGTCCGTGCCGGGACCGGCCGATCGGGTGCCCGCCGACTGGCAGTCACAGATCCACTAGGGCTTGATCCCGGCCGCCTCGGCGACGGTCTTGTCGGCATTGCCCGGCGCGAGGCAGACGAGCTTGGCGGTGCCGAGCGCGACATTCGGGCTGCCCTCGAAGGGGCCGCCGGGGTTGTCGGCCAGGAGCTTCTCGATGGCCGCTTTCTCGCCCTCGGAGTCGAGGGTCTTGAATTCGGCGCAGGTGATGCCGCCCGCGGCGGCCTGGGTGGTGGGGGCCGCGGTGGTGGTCGCCGACACGCTCGCCGACGGGGTGCCCTTGCGCAGGCCGCTGGCGTCGTCGGCGGAGTCGTCACCGGAACCGCAGCCGGCCAAGGTCAGGGTGAGCGCCCCGGCGGCGAGGACGGCGAGGGAGATTCGCTTCATCTGCATGACTTCCCCGGGTGGATCACGGCGCCGGCACCTCCGGCGCGTCCGGTGCACTGTACCGACTTCGGCCTTGTCATGAGCCAATCGATTCCTGATGATCCGGGCGCATCGGGCGCGGCGACGGCAGAATGGCACGGTGGCTGAACTTTCGCTGACCGCCCGGCTCAATCCCTCGGCGGCCGACGCGCGGCGCGGGGTGGTGCGCCTGCACCCCGAGACGCTCACCGCGCTCGGCCTGCGTGAATGGGACGGTATCGCGCTGATCGGCGCCCGGCGGACCGCGGCGGTGGTGGCCAAGGCGCCCGCGGGCAGTCCGCCGGGGGTGGCCCTGCTCGACGATGTGACGCTGTCGAATGTGGGTTTGCGGGAGAACGCGGCGGTGACCGTCGCCCCGGTGACGGTGTACGGCGCCAAGCAGCTCACCCTGAGCGGTTCGGCGCACGCGATGGCCAGCGTGCCCGCGGCCACGCTGCGCCAGGCGCTGCTGGGCAAGGTGGTCACCGTGGGCGACACCGTCTCGCTGCTGCCGCGCGATCTCGGGCCCGACATCAGTTCGGCGGCCGCCACCCAGGCGCTGTCGCGGACCTTCGGCATCGCCTGGACCACCGAGTTGCTCACCGTCACCGGGATCGAGCCGATGCCGGGGCCGGTGAGTGTGCAACCCAATTCGGCGGTGGGTTGGGGCAGTGGTCCGGCCGCGGCGCTGCACGCCAGGGAACGCGACGGCGAACCGGACCAGCCCGTGCCCGCGGCGGTGTCGGTGAGTTCGGGCAGCGCGCCGGTCGCGGTGGAGGAACTGGCCGGGGTGCAGGGGCAGGCGAGCAAGCTGGCCGAATGGCTGAGCCTGGCCCTGGACGAACCCGAACTGCTCAAGACGCTGGGCGCGCCCGCGCATCTGGGTGTGCTGGTCACCGGACCCGCCGGAGCGGGCAAGGCGACGCTGGCCAGGGCGGTGGCCGCGCCACGGCGGCTGGTCGAACTCGACGGGCCCGCGGTCGGCGCGATCGAGAGCGGCGCCCGGCTGCGCGCGGTCGCCGAGGCCGTGGCCGACGTGGGCGCCGGACAGGGCGGGATTCTGCTGATCACCGATGTCGACGCGCTGCTGCCCGCGGAGTCCGAGCCGGTCGCCACCCTCATCCTCGACCAGTTGCGGGCCGCCATGCGCGCGCCCTGTGTGGCGCTGCTGGTCACCACCGCCCATCCCGCCCAGGTGGACCCGCGGCTGCGCGCACCCGACCTGTGCGATCGCGAACTGGCCCTGCCGCTGCCGACGGCCGCCGTGCGCCGCGCCCTGCTCGAACAGCTGCTGCGCAAGGTTCCCGCGGGCACCCTCGATCTCGACGCGATCGCCGCGCGCACACCGGGTTTCGTGGTCGCCGATCTGGCCGCGCTGTGCCGCGAAGCCGCGGTGCGCGCGGCGGGCCGGGCCAGCCGCGACCAGACCGATCCCGAACTCACCCAGGACGACCTGGTCGGCGCGCTCGAGGTGATCCGTCCGCTGTCGCGTTCGGGGACAGAGGAATTGGCGATCGGCTCGCTGGATCTCGACGATGTCGGCGACATGGTGGAGACCAAACAGGCGCTCACCGAGGCGGTGCTGTGGCCGCTGCGGCACCCCGATTCCTTCGCCCGCCTCGGCATCGACCCGCCGCGCGGCGTGCTGCTCTACGGGCCACCCGGGTGCGGCAAGACCTTCCTGGTGCGCGCGCTCGCCGGCACCGGACAGCTCAGCGTGCACGCGGTGAAAGGCGCTGAGCTGATGGACAAATGGGTCGGGTCCTCGGAGCGGGCGGTGCGCGAACTGTTCCAGCGGGCCCGCGATTCGGCGCCGTCGCTGATCTTCCTCGACGAGGTGGACGCGCTGGCCCCGCGCCGCGGGCAGAGCAGTGACTCCGGGGTGTCGGACCGGGTGGTGGCCGCGCTGCTCACCGAACTCGACGGGGTGGAACCGCTGCGCGATGTGGTCGTGCTCGGGGCGACCAACCGTCCCGAGCTGATCGATCCCGCGCTGCTGCGGCCGGGCAGGCTCGAACGGCTGGTCTTCGTGCCGCCGCCGGACGCCGACGCGCGCCTCGAGATCCTGCGCACGGCGGGCCGCTCGGTGCCGCTGGCCACCGATGTCGACCTGGCCGCGCTGGCCGCCGACCTCGACGGCTACTCCGCCGCCGACTGCTCGGCCCTGCTGCGCGAGGCCGCCCTCTCGGCGCTGCGCCGCGACATGACCGCCGCCGACGTCACCGCCGAGGACGTGGCCGCCGCCCGCGCCACCGTCCGCCCGTCGCTGGACCCGGCCCAGGTGGAGTCGCTGCGGCGCTACGCGGAGAGCAGGGCCTAGCTTCGGCGGATAACCGGGGATTCGCCGGTATCGTCGGAGGGGTGCCCAGAGTTGGGGATGGACTGGACGCGGTCACGGCGTTCGCTGGCGCCGCGGCCGCGGGTATGGCGCTGTTCCTGCCCTTCACCTTCGCCACCGCCACCGCGATCGGCTCGCCGTACCGGGTCACCAGCCTGGTCAACAGCGTGCCCAGGGCGGCCGCGCTCGGGCTGATCGTGGCCGTGGTGGTGGCGGTGCTGGTGCGCCCGCTCAACCGGCCCGGCCTGGTCTGGCTGACGGCCGCCTGCGCCTCCGCGATCCTGGCCGTCAACTATTTCGTCGGACTCACCATCTCCGACGCCGACGTGCTCACCACCCAGAACTACATCGACGCGCTCAGCGGCGGCGCGCTGTTCGGCGCACTGGGTGTCTGCTCGCTGCGGCGGCGCTGGCCCGCGGTGGGGTTCGGGGTCGGCACCGTGGTGGTGTTCGTCTACGGCGAGCTGGTCTCGGCGTTCACCACCAATACGCTCAATGCCGAGAAATCGGTCTCCACGCCGGCCTGGCTGGTGCTGGGCGCGGTCGTGCTGCTGGCGGTGACCACCGTGCGGCACCGGCACGGCGTGATGCTACCCGCGCTGCCGCGGATCGCCGCCGACCTGCCGATCACCCCGATCATCGCCGCGACCGTGCTGGCGCTGTCGGTACTGCTTGCCTCGGAATGGCTGGCCCACGAATTCGACGGGCGGGTGGGCAATTCCTGGCAGATCGGCATCGCCGTGACGGCCACGGTGCTCGCCGCGTTCGTGGCCGCGCTGCTGCTGCCCGCCCGCGACGGCACCTGGGTGCTGGTGGCGGTGAGCCTGTCCGCGGCGGCCGACACGATGGCCGATTCCCAGCACATGGGCTGGTATCTCGTGGCCGTGCTGGGGCTGGCCACCGCCGGTGTGCTGCTCGGGCTGCGGTGGTCCTCGCCGTGGGTGGTGCTCGCGGGCGCGGCCGTGCTGTGCGGTTACGCCGCTGTGGAACAGCACCTGCCGTGGTCCCTCGCCTGGGGCCTCGGGATCTCGGCGCTGGCCTTCGTCTCCGGGTACGCCTTCGGCGCGATCCGGGTCGGCTACCTGCCCAGCGCGGTCCTCGGACTCGGCGCGCTGTACCTGCCGACGGTCATGTGGGTGATCCCGACCAAGGCGCGCAACTGGCCGATCGGCGGCACCCCGGTCGACGAGACGATCCCCAGCCGGGCCGCGCTGGCCATCACCGCGGGGTCGGCGGCGGCGCTGTGGCTGCTGCTGCGCATCCGTCCCGCGCCCGCGCCGACCACCGCCGAAACGTAGCCGGGTCATAGCCCCGCACCCGACGACATGGCCGACGCGACAACCGGCCTACCCCGCGACCGGCCGTGATCGCCCGTAGGATCGAGCACGCGCTACTCGACCGCAAACCGACCCGCCGGAGGGGGATTGCTCGCCGTACTGCTCGTCCACGCGCTGGCCGCGCTGCTGGCCCCGCTGTGCGTACGAGCCCTGGGCCGCAACGCTTTCTACCTGCTCGCGCTGGTTCCCCTCGGCAGTCTCGGCTGGGTCGTCGCGCACTGGGGAACCACTGTCAGCACCCGGATCGAGTGGGCGCCGCAGATCTCGATGGACATCGACCTGCGCTTCGACTCCCTCGCCGCGGTGATGTGCACACTGGTGCTCGGCATCGGCGCGCTGATCATGGCCTACTGCGCGAGGTATTTCGGCCGCGACGAAGCCCGGCTCGGTGTCTTCGCCGCCGAGCTGATGGGCTTCGCCGGAGCCATGTTCGGGCTGGTCACCAGCGACAACATGCTGCTGATGTACGTGTTCTGGGAGATCACGACGGTCCTGTCGTTCCTGCTCGTCGGCCACTACGCCGAACGGGCGGTGAGCAGGCGCGCGGCCATCCAGGCGCTGCTGGTGACCGGGGCGGGCGGGCTGGCGATGCTGGTCGGGATCGTCATCCTGGGGATGCGTTACGGCAGTTTCCTGTTCTCGGATGTGCTGGTCGCGACCTCGCCACCGACCGGGAGCGCGGTGTCGGTGGGCGTGGTGCTGGTCGTCATCGGCGCGCTGAGCAAATCCGCGATCGTGCCGCTGCACTTCTGGCTGCCCGGCGCGATGGCCGCGCCCACCCCGGTGAGCGCCTACCTGCACGCGGCCGCCATGGTGAAGGCCGGTATCTACCTGATCGCCCGGCTGGCGCCCGCGCTCGCGCAGACCCCGCCGTGGCATGTGCTGATCCTGCCGCTGGGTGTGGCCTCGATCCTGCTGGCGGGCTGGCGCGCGATCCAGGTGCACGATCTGAAGCTGGTGCTGGCGTTCGGGACGGTCAGCCAGCTGGGTCTGCTGATCACGATGATGGCCATCGGCACCCCCGATGCCGCGCTGGCCGGAATCACCCTGCTGGTGGCGCACGCGCTGTTCAAGGCGTGCCTGTTCATGGTGGTCGGCATCATCGATCACGGTGCGGGGACACGGGATCTGCGCCGGTTGTCCGGGCTCGGCAAGCGCGCGCCGGTGCTGGCCGCGATCGCGATCGCGGCCGCGCTGAGCATGGCCGCACTGCCCCCGCTGCTCGGGTTCGTCGGGAAGGAGACGGCGCTGACCGCGGTGTGGTCGGCCGACAACCTGAGTCTGCCCGCGCGCCTGGCGTTGCTGGCCGGGATCGCGGTGGGCTCGGCGTTCACGGTCGCCTACAGCATCCGATTCGTCTGGGGCGCTTTCGGTGTCAGCGAAGGGCCCGATGTGGTCACCACCTGGCACGCGCCCGGCGCGCTGCTGCTCGGGCCGCCCGCGCTGCTCGCGCTGGGCGGGCTGGCGGGCGGGCTCGACACGCAGGCCGTCGACCGGTGGCTGAGCCCCTACGCGGCCACCCTGCCCGGCGGACTCGACCTGCACCTGGCGCTCTGGCACGACCTCACCTGGCCGCTCATGCTCACCGGGGGCATCATCGCCGCCGGTGTCGCGCTGTTCCTCATCCGCAAGCGGATCGGCGAACCGGCGCACCCGCGCCTGGGCAATGCCGACCGCGCCTACGACGGCGCGCTGCGCGCGATGGACCGGCTCTCGATGCGCATCACCGGCACCGTGCAGTCCGGCTCGCTGCCCGCCAGCCAGGCCGCCATCCTCGGCACCCTGATCGTGCTGCCGACGGTGCTGCTCGCGGCGGGCACCCGCACGGGTGTGGAACTGCGGCTGTGGGATTCGCCGTTGCAGGCCGGGGTCGGCGCGATCATGATCGCGATGGCGCTGGCCGCGACGGTGCTGCGCAACCGCTTGGCCAGCGTGCTCGTCGTCGGGGTGACCGGTTACGGCTGCGGTGTGATCTTCGCGCTGCACGGCGCGCCCGACCTGGCCCTGACCCAATTCCTGGTCGAGACACTGACTCTCGTGGTGTTCGTGCTGGTGCTGCGCGCCTTCCCCGCCGAGATCGCCGACGACGACGCGACCGCGTTCAAGATCCGCCGGGCGCTGCTGGCCATCGGCGTCGGCGTCACCGTGTCGGTGCTGGCCGCCTTCGCCACCGCCGCGCGCCGCGCCGAACCCATCTGGCACGCCATCCCCGAGGCGGCCTACACGATCGGCGGCGGCAAGAACGCGGTCAACGTGCTGCTGGTCGACATCCGCGCCTGGGACACCCTCGGCGAGATCTCGGTGCTGGTGGTGGCCGCCACCGGCGTGGCCTCGCTGGTGTTCCGCAGCCGCCGCTTCGGCAGCGCGCCGCGCGCGGCCGACTCGCCGAACTACGATCCCGACGCGGTGTCCTGGCTGTCCGCCGCGCGCCTGGTCGACCGGCGCGACCGCTCGATGGTCCTGCAGATCACCACCCGGCTGATCTTCCCCACCATCATGGTGCTGTCGGTGTACTTCTTCTTCTCCGGTCACAACGCCCCCGGTGGCGGCTTCGCCGGCGGCCTGGTCGCCGGGCTCGCGCTGACCCTGCGCTACCTGGCGGGCGGCCGCTACGAACTCGGCGAGGCGCTACCGGTCGACGCCGGACATCTGCTCGGCGCCGGTCTCACCCTGGCCGCGGGCACCGCGACCGCCTCGCTGCTGCTGGGCGCGCCGCCGCTGTCCTCGGCGATCATCGAGGTGACCCTGCCGCTGTTGGGGCACATCAAGCTGGTCACCGCGACATTCTTCGACCTCGGCGTCTACCTGGTCGTCGTCGGGCTGGTCCTCGACGTGCTGCGCAGCCTCGGCGCCCGCCTGGACAAGGAACTGGTATGACCGCCGACCTCGTTGTGCTCATCACCATCGGCGCGCTCACCGCGTGCGGGGTCTACCTGCTGCTCGAGCGGGTGGTCTCGAAGATGCTGCTCGGGATGATCCTGCTCGGCAACGCGGTGAACCTGCTGATCCTCACCATGGGCGGCCCCGACGGCAAACCACCGATCCTGAGCGGTTCGGACGCCTCCCCCGACGACATGGCCGACCCGCTGGCCCAGGCGATGGTGCTCACCGCCATCGTCATCACCATGGGCCTGGCCGCGTTCGTGCTCGCCCTGGCCTACCGCTCCTACATGCTGACCACCACCGAGGACGTCGTCAACGACCCCGAGGACACCCAGGTCGCCAGCCGCCGCGAACTGGAGGACCCCGAACAGTGACCCTGTCCTCCGAGCTGCTGCCCACCCTCGCCGCCCTGCCGGTGCTGGTGCCGCTGCTCGGCGCCGCGGCCACCCTGATCTTCGGCCGCCGTCCGCGCCTGCAGTCGCTGATCTCGCTGACGGCGCTGTCGAGCGTGCTGGTGATCAGCGCGCTGCTGCTGTACCTGGCCGACCGCGACGGCACCACCGCGGTGCAGGTGGGCGGCTGGCCGACACCGATCGGCATCACGCTGGTGGTCGACCGGCTCAGCGCCGCCATGCTGCTGGTGTCGGCGTTCGTGCTGCTGGTGGTGTCGATCTACGGTGCCGGGCAGAACATCTCCGACGGCGACGACAACCAGCCCACCTCCATCTACCGGCCCACCTACCTGGTGCTGACCGCCGGTGTCTCGCAGGCGTTCCTGGCCGGTGACCTGTTCAACCTGTTCGTCGGCTTCGAGGTGCTGCTGGTGGCCTCGTTCGTGCTGCTCACGGTGGGTGCGACCGAGGAGCGCATCCGCACCGGCATCGCGTATGTGATGGTGTCGATGGTGTCGTCGCTGATCTTCCTGATCGGCATCGCGCTCACCTACGGCGCCACCGGCACCCTGAATCTCGCGCAGCTGGCGCTGCGGCTGGAGGCCATCCCCGACGGCGTGCGCGCGGCCTGCTACGCGGTGCTGCTGGTGGCCTTCGGGATCAAGGCCGCGGTGTTCCCGCTGTCGAGCTGGCTGCCCGACTCCTACCCCACCGCCCCCGCCCCGGTGACCGCCGTGTTCGCGGGCCTGCTCACCAAGGTCGGTGTGTACGCGATCATCCGCACACACAGTCTGTGGTTCCCCGACGGCGCCTTCGACAACATCCTGCTGGTCTGCGGCCTGGCGACCATGCTGATCGGCATCCTCGGCGCCATCGCCCAGAACGACATCCGCCGCCTGCTCTCGTTCACCCTGGTCAGCCACATCGGCTACATGATGTTCGGCATCGGCCTGGCCACCACGGCCGGGCTCACCGGCGCGGTGTTCTACGTGGCCCACCACATCCTGGTGCAGACCGCGCTGTTCCTGGCCGTCGGCCTGATCGAGCGGCAGGCCGGATCGGTGTCGCTGCGCCGGATCGGCGGGCTGGCCACCGCGAGTCCGCTGCTGGCGGTGCTGTTCCTGATCCCGGCGCTCAATCTCGGTGGTATCCCCCCGTTCTCGGGCTTCATCGGCAAGGTGGCCTTGCTGGAGGCGGGCGCCGCCAACGGCGGGGTGCTGGCCTGGGTCCTGGTCGGCGGCTCGGTGGTGACCAGCCTGCTGACGCTGTACGCGGTGGCCCGGGTGTGGAGCAAGGCGTTCTGGCGTCCCCGCGCCGAGGCGCCGGAAGGCCATCTCACGGCGGCGAATCTGCCCACCCTGGTGGAGGATTCGACCGATGTGCACTACGAGGACCGCACCGATCCCGGCCGCATGCCGGTGCTGATGACCGTCGCCACCATCAGCCTGATCGTGGCCGGGCTCGCGCTGACCGTGCTGGCCGGGCCGGTGCTCGGCATCGCCGAACGCGCCGCCGACGACCTGCACGACCCGTCGGTCTACATCGAATCCGTTCTGGGACCGGAGCCGCGATGAGCCGACTGGTCAACCGCGACAACGCCGTCCGCATCGGCATCCTGATCTGGCTGACGACGGTCTGGGTGGCGCTGTGGGGCGATCTCAGCATCGCCAATGTGGTCGCCGGGCTGGTGGTCGCGGTGGTCGTGGTCTTCGCGCTGCCGCTGCCGCTGATCCCGGTCGCGGGCTGGTTCCATCCGCTGTCGTTCCTGAAGCTGATCGTCGTCAGTACGTACTACGCGCTGGAGTCGAGTCTGCAGGTGGCCTGGTTCAGCATCCGGCCCTCAGGCCCGCCGGTGTCCGGGGTGCTGCGGGTGCATCTGGCCTTCCAGTCCGATCTGGTGCTGGTGATGTGCACCGACCTGCTCAATCTCATCCCCGGCACCATGGTGCTGGAGCTGGACCGGCCGCGCTGCGTGGTCTACGTGCACGTCCTCGATGTCGGCAGCGACGCGGCGGTCGAGAAGTTCTATCGCATCACCCGGCGGCTGGAGGGCCTGATGATCGACACCTTCGAGCGTCCCGGCGAACGCCGCCGCATCGACCCCGCATCGGAGGTGCAATCGTGACCGTCGTCGCCGTCATCGCCGGTGCCCTGCTCGTCGCCGCCGCGGTGATCACCAGCTACCGGGTGCTGGCCGGGCCGAGCACACTGGACCGGGTGGTCGGCATCGACTCGCTGATGGCCATCGCCGCCTGCGGGCTGGCGGTCTGGGCCGCCTACAGCGGTGACACCACCGTCATCCCGGCGATCGTCGCGCTGGCCCTGGTCGGTTTCCTCGGCTCGGCCGCCGTCTCCCGCTTCCGCGTCCGGGACGACCGATGACGTTCTGGGAGTGGATCTCGGCGATCCTGATCCTCACCGGCTGCGTGTTCGCCTTCACCGCGGCCCTGGGCATCGTGCGCTTCCCCGACACCCTCACCCGCATGCACGCGGCGACCAAACCGCAGGTCGTCGGCCTGATCCTGGTGCTGATCGGCACCGGCATCGACATCCGCGACGACATCAACGTGTGGATGCTGGTCCTGACCGGCCTGTTCACCATCATCACCGCCCCGGTGATCGCGCACCTGATCGGCCGCACCGCCTACCGCGAACAACGCCACCGCGACGGCCTGCTGCGGATCAACGAACTAGGCGACGAAGCCGATTAGGCGGGCACCGGCTCCGTCCGGCGCACCGGCGCCGCGGCGAACCAGGTGGCGTGGAAGGCCACCGCCACCGCGGCCAGCAGCCCGATGACGATCGCGCCCGACACCACCGGATACTCCGCCATCGGCACCGCCAGATACCGGTAGGCCACCAGCAGCCCCGCGAACACGATCGCGCCGAAGGCGACCAGCCGCACCCGGAACATCCCCCAGCCGCGCTCGGGTGCCCGCAGCGCGGAGTCCACCGTCAGGCACAGCACCGCGCCCGCCACCAGATCGACACCGTAGTGATAGCCGAAGCCCAGGGTCGCGGCGACCGTCGCGGCCAGCCAGAACGCCCCGCCCCAGCGCAGCCAGGCGGGCGCGCGCGATCCGTCGACATCGCGGCGGGTGTGCAGGAACAGCGACAGCGCCCAGGCGGTGTGCATCGAGGGCATGCAGTTGCGCGGGGTGAACGCGTCGAAGGGCAGCGCGGCCGGGTCGCGGTCGATCGGCGGCACCATCGACGGCCAGAAATTGCCCACCTGGAATCCGGCGCCGTCGGCCCCGTAGGCGAACATCGGCCCGACCACCGGGAACAGCACATAGAACAGCGGCCCGACCAGTCCCAGCACCAGGAACGTGCGCACGAGATAGTGACTCGGCCACTGCCCGGTCGGCACCACCCGGCGCAGCTGCCACACCGCGACCACGATCGCCGCCACCGGCAGCTCGATGTAGACCCAGTGCAGCACCGCGTACACCTCGGGCCCGAGCACCTCGAGCACCCGCCCGACCACCCAGGACGGGTCACCGAGCGCGTGATCGGCCAGCACCAGGTATTCGTCGAGCACGGTCGGATGCACCGCCGAGGTGACGTGCAACCACACATCGCCCACCTTGGTGGCCAGCACCAGCAGCGCGCCCAGCGCCGCGGCCTTCAGCGCGTCGGTGCGCTCACGCCCCTGCCAGCGCACCGCCGCGATCACCGCGAGGGCGGTGAGCACGATGGTCGGCCCGTTGCCGACGGTGAACGGCTTGCCGTCGAGCAGGCGCAGCGCCACCCACACCGCGTCGATCCCGATCGCGGCCGTCACCGCGATGACCCGCCGTCGCGCGTTCACCCCGACCAGCGCGAGGATCAGCCCGGCCCACGGCACCGACATCGATTTCGGCGTGCCGACATAGTCCCTGGCCAGACTCGCCAGCGGACCGTCGAAGCCGTTGAGCCACGCGGCGACCTGGAGTCCGATCAGCAGCACGAGCACCGCGCCCACCGCGAGGATCGCGAGTGTGCGTGGTTCGCGCAGGCGAGTGCCGAAGGCCCCACCCCCCGCCACGATGCGTGGATGATCGACAAGCATCCGAACATCGTAAACGGCCGGTGAACGCCGCCCGGATGCGTAGCTGAACGCTACTGATCCAGCTCCCGAACCAGCGCGTCGACCACGGCGACGAGATCGCCCTGCGAACGCGCCGCCACCTGACGTTGCCGCTGGTAGGAGGCACCGTGCCGGGGAATCTCGGCCACCGCGGCCAGTTCGTCGGCGCAGCCGAGCCGCTTGGCCGTCGGCTCGAGCCTGGTCAGCAGGTCCATCAGATCGTCTGTGACCAAACGCTCATTGCTGTCGTCGTCGACGATCACGATGGCGTCGAGTCCGTAGCGCGCCGCGCGCCACTTGTTCTCCTGCACATGCCACGGCGGCAGCGTCGGCAGGTCCTCGCCGTCGTCGAGCCTGCGCTCCAGATCGACGACCAGACAGTGGATCAGCGCGGCCACCGAGGCCAGTTCGGCGCGGCTGGACAGACCGTCGCACACCCGCACCTCGATGGTGCCCCACTTGGGCGCGGGCCGGATGTCCCAGTGCATGCCGCCGAGCTGCTCGAACACCCCGGTCTTGAGCTGGTCGTGCACGAAACCCTCGAACTGGCGCCAGTTCTCGAACTGGAACGGCAGACCGGCGGTGGGCAGCTGCTGGAACATCAGCGCGCGATTGCTGGCATAGCCGGTGTCGTCGCCGGACCACATCGGCGAGGACGCCGAGAGCGCGAGCAGATGCGGGTACGACAGCAGCAGCGAGTTCAGGATCGGGAAGACCTTGTCGCGGTGCGAGACTCCCACGTGCACGTGCACGCCCCAGATCAGCATCTGGCGGCCCCACCACTGGGTGCGCTCGATCAGCTCGTCGTAGTGCGGCGAGCGGGTGAGCTGCTGGGTCGACCACGGCGCGAAGGGATGGGTGCCCGCACAGAACAGATCCACCCCGAGCGGATCGGCGGCCCGGCGCACCGCGTCCATGGTGCCGCGCAGATCCTCGACCGCCCCGCCGACCGTGTCGTGCACACCGGTCACCAGTTCGACGGTGTTGCGCAGCAGTTCCTTGGTGACCTGCTGGGTCCCGTCGTGGGCCCGCAGGTCACCGACGGCGTCGAACACCGTCGAGGCGGTATTGGACAGATCGCGCGTCACCTTGTCGACGAGCGCGATCTCCCATTCGATCCCGATCGTGGGCCGGGGCGAACCGTGAAACGCCACCGAGGGGATCGCACCGGCCATCCGCGTCTCGCTAACCGACGACGCCGCAGGCGACGCGGGTGCCCGCGTCACCGGTGGACAGCGTGGTCTCGTCCGGGCCGGTGCCACCCTCGCGGGTGTAGCGCGGCGGGATGTTGCCGAAGTTGTCGGCACCCGAGTGCACGATCAGCGCCTTGCCCTTGACCTGGTCCAGGGTGATCGCGTCGGTCTGGGTGACCAGCTTGGCGGTGCCGTCGCCGAGCACCTGCAGCGAGGCCAGATCGCCGCTGGCCGGGTGCGCGTTGGCGGCGCCGACCTGCAGATGACCACCGGCGGAAGCGAAGTCGCCCTCGCACTTGCCGGTCTGGTGGAAGTGCAGGCCGTGGAAGCCGGGCTGCAGGTTGCGCGCCTCGACGGTGACGACCAGGTGGCCGCCCTCGGAGACGATGGTCGCGGTGCCCACATCGGCGCCCGAACCGTCCTTGAGCTCGGCCTTCAGACCGCCCGCGGCGGGAGCGCCGTGGCTGTCACCGTGATCGCCGCCCTCGGTGGTCGGCGCGGCGTGGCCGCCACCGTGTCCGCCTTCGCTGCCCGCGGGCGGGGGCGAGCTGGTCCACACCGGCGGGGTGGTCCCCTTGACGTCCGTCGACTCCTGGCTGTTGGTGCAGGCGGCGAGCCCGAACACGGCGACCGCGAGAACCGGGGTCACAGTGCGCCAGGACGGGCGACGAGTGGTCGACGTGGCCATCGGGGAACTCTCCTTCGTGGACAGGGCTGTACCGCTCAAGATGATGCCACAGCGCCGGGGCGGCACCCGGCACCGCGTGCCGGGCCTCGTTCAGCGACCGGTCAGCACGACCACGACGCCCGGGGAGGTGTCGCCTTCCTTGGGCGCCACCGTGCCACCGATCTCCTGCGCGATCTCGGTGGCGGCGGCCTTGTCGCCGGCGCCGCCGCCGTAGAACACGGTGGTGGTGGTCAGATTCGCGCCGCTGTAGTTGCCCGTACTGACATTGCTCCAGCCCGCGGAGGTCAGGTCGCTCGCGGTGCGCGCGGCGAGTCCGGCGACCAGGCTGTTGTTCAGCACCCGCACCGGAACGCTCTGATCCACCCCGCTCGCGCCGGCGGCCGGGGTGGTCGTCGGCGTGGTCGTGGTGGTGCTCGGCGCGGCGGTGGTCGTCGTCGGGGTGGCGGCCGCGCTGGTGGTCGTCACCGGCGCGGTGGTGGCGGGCGCCTGCGTGACCGCGCTGGTCGTGGTGGAGGTTTCGGTCTGCTCGGCCGCGTCGGTGGCGTCGGCATCGGAGTTCGACAGCGACATCGCACCCAGGCCGGCGAAAACGATGGCCAGCGCGATCAACACCATCGCCAGCGCGCGCAGCGGTGGGCCGCCGGGGGTGGGATTCGGGTTGCTCACCCGCGCAACCCTAGTCGCATCGTGGTGTGTGTGGCTGTCATGTCAGACCTGGAAGCCGAGTCGGCGCGCGGCGCGCGCTTTCTGCCTGCTCGCCCGCAGCCTGCGCAGCCGCTTGACCAGCATCGGGTCGGCCGCCAGCGCTTCGTCCTTGTCGACGACCGCGTTGAGCACCTGGTAGTACCGGGTGGCCGACATGGCGAACAGCTCGCGGATCGCGTCTTCCTTGGCTCCCGCGTACTTCCACCATTTGCGCTCGAAGTCGAGGATGTCGAGCTCACGGCGACTCAGGCCGGTCTCATCGTCGACCGCCGATTCCTCGATGTCGCGAGCCGCTGCGCCGTCCATCTTGCTCCCTCGCCGAGTATCACGAGATGAAAATGACGCTTGCACGTCGCGGATCATTCAACCACGCCACCACCGGATCGTCCGACCGATACCCCGGCGTGTTGACCAGCGGCCAGCAGGGTGTCGGCTGCCACAGGGGTCGCCGCTCGCACGAGCGCGGATGCGGCGATAATGGCCGGCATGGCAATTCTCCCGATCGTGATCGTCGGTGACCCCGTCCTCCACAACCCCACGGCGAAGGTGACGGAGACGCCCGCGGAGCTGGCCCCGCTGATCGCGGACATGTACGACACGCTCGCCGAATCCAAGGGTGTCGGCCTCGCGGCCAACCAGGTCGGCGTCGGCAAGCGGCTGTTCGTCTACGACTGCCCCGATGTCGACGCCGCGGGCAACCAGGTGCGCCGCAAGGGCGTGGTGGTCAACCCCGTCCTGGAGACCTCGGCGATCCCCGAGACCATGCCCGACCCCGACGACGACGAGGAAGGCTGCCTGTCGGTCCCCGGCGAGCAGTTCCCGACCGGTCGCGCCGACTGGGCCAAGGTCACCGGCACCGACGAGAACGGCGACCCGGTCGAACTGGAGGGCACCGGCTTCTTCGCCCGCATGCTCCAGCACGAGGTGGGCCACCTCGACGGCTTCCTCTACGTCGACGTGCTGATCGGCCGCAACGCCCGCGCGGCCAAGAAGGCGATCAAGCGCAACGGCTGGGGCACACCGGGTCTGAGCTGGATCCCCGGCACGGTCCCGGACCCTTTCGGCCATGACGACTGAAATACCTCTCGGCCGCCGCGTCGTGATGCGGTATCAGCTCCCCGAGGGCTATCCCCAGCCGCTCACCGATGTGATCGGCGAGCTGGTCTCGCTGGAGCCGCCTTCGGTGCGTACCGCCGAGGGCGAGCTGGTGTCGGTGGCGCCGGATCGGGTGGTGGCACTGAAAGCGCTGGGCCCCAGGCCGATTCGCACCAAGGAGATCCGTCACCTGGAGACCGCGGCGGCCCTGGCCTGGCCCGGTGCCGCGCACCGGTGGATCGACGGCTGGCTGGTGCGCGCGGGCAACGGGTACACCGGTCGCGCGAATTCCGCGGTGCCGCTGGGCGAGTCGGGCATCCCCGCGACGCTCTCGATCGACACCATGCACCGGATCGCCGACTGGTACACCGAGCAGGGCCTGCCGCTGCTGCTGCAACTGCCCGACCGGCTCGCGCCCGTCCCGCCGGGCTGGAACACCTGGAGCGAGACCGTCGTCCTCGGCCTCGACATCGCGAATTTCGTGCTGCCCCAAGGTCCTTCGATGGTCCGCGTGGCGCCCGCGCCCGACGACGGCTGGCTCACCACCCACCGCTACCGCGGCGAGATCCCCGTCGACCCGTCGGTGCGCGTGCCCGACGTCTCGGTCATCACCGCCGTGCAGGACGGCGTGCTCGGCTTCGCCGCCCTCGGCCTGCCCGAACCCCTCGCCATCGGCCGTGGCGCGGTGACCACCGCACCCGACGGCCGCCGCTGGGTCGGCCTCACCTGCGTCGCGGTGGCCGCCGCGCACCGGCGCAACGGACTGGGCGCGCTGCTGTGCGCCGAGCTCATCCGCTGGGGCGCCGAGCACGGCGCCACCCACGCCTACGTGCAGGTGGAGGTCGGCAATGCCGCCGGTCTCGCGCTCTACCGCGAGCTCGGCTTCCTCGACCACCACACCTACCGCTACGCCGCCCCACCGGGCACGGCCTAGCCCATCGAAGGGGAATCATCCGTGCGATTGGCCACCTGGAACGTCAACTCGATCCGCTCCCGCGTCGACCGGGTGACGGCCTTCCTCGACCGTCACGACATCGACGTGCTGGCGATCCAGGAGACCAAATGCCGTGACGACCAGTTCCCGTTCGAGCAGTTCGACGCCGCGGGCTACGAGGTCGCGCATGTGGGCATCAACCAGTGGAACGGCGTGGCCATCGTCTCGCGGGTCGGGCTCACCGATGTCGAGACCGCTTTTCCGCACCAGCCCGGTTTCGACAAGAACGCCGGTGACTCGCTGATCGAGTCGCCGGTGGTCGAGTCGCGGGCCATCGGCGCGACCTGCGGCGGGGTGCGGGTGTGGAGCCTGTACGTGCCCAACGGCCGCGCCCTCGACGACCCGCACTACGCCTACAAGCTGGACTGGCTCTCGACCCTGCGCGAGCAGGCCAACGACTGGCTGACCACCGACCCGGCCGCCAAGATCGCCCTGGTCGGCGACTGGAACATCGCCCCCACCGACGACGACGTCTGGTCGCCCGCCCTGTTCGAGGGCAAGACCCACACCTCCGCGCCCGAGCGCGCCGCCTTCCAGGCCATGCTCGACACCGGCTACCGCGATGTGATGCGCCCCTTCGCCCCCGGCCCCGGCGTCTACACCTACTGGGACTACACCCAGCTGCGTTTCCCCCGCAAGGAGGGCATGCGCATCGACTTCGTGCTGGCCTCCCCCGCCCTGGCCGACACCGTCACCGACGCCCACGTCGACCGTGAGGAACGCAAAGGCAAGGGCGCCAGCGACCACGCCCCGGTCATCGCCGAGTTCACCGACTGAGCCACCCGCGCGGCGGTACCGTGGTGGCAGGACCATCCGGCCTGCGGCGAAGCGGGAGGTGTGCTCATGTTCTACCGGCGCGTGGGAGCGGTGCCACCGAAACGGCACACGCAGCATCGCGACGAGCGCGGCAATCTCTATTACGAGGAGCTGATGGGCGAGGAGGGTTTCTCCGGCGACTCCTCCCTGCTCTATCACCGTGGCCTGCCGCCCGCCATCGTCGACGCGACGGTCTGGCAGCTCCCCGACCAGACGCTCACCCCCAATCACCCCCTGCACCACCGGCATCTGCGCCTGCCCGAACTCTTCCCCGGTGACACTCCCGCCACCACCGACCCGGTGACCGGCCGCAGGCTGCTGCTCGGCAATGCCGATGTGCGGATCTCCTACGTGGTCGCCAAGGGCGCCTCCCCGCTGTACCGCAATGCCATCGGTGACGAGCTGGTGTACGTGGAATCCGGTGCGGCCGTGGTGGAGAGCGTGTTCGGCGCGCTGTCGGTCACCCGGGGCGATCAGGTGATCATGCCGAGGGCGACGACGCATCGCTGGCTGCCCGTGGGCGAGGAACCACTGCGCACCTATGTCATCGAGGCGTCCAGTCACATCACCCCACCGAAACGCTATCTCTCGAAATTCGGCCAGCTGCTGGAGAATTCGCCGTACTGCGAACGCGACCTGCACGGGCCCACCGAACCGTTGCTCGCCGAGGGCACCGAGATCGAGGTCCTGGTGAAGCACCGGCCGGGCGCCGAGATCGCGGGTACCCGGCTGGTCTACGCGACGCATCCGTTCGATGTGGTCGGCTGGGACGGCTGCCTGTATCCCTTCCGCTTCGACATCGCCGATTTCGAGCCGATCACCGGCCGGATTCATCAGCCCCCGCCCGCGCATCAGGCGTTCGAGGGCAGCAATTTCGTCGTCTGTAATTTCGTGCCGCGCAAGGTGGACTATCACCCGTTGTCGATTCCGGTGCCGTACTACCACTCGAATGTGGATTCCGACGAGATCATGTTCTATTGCGGCGGTGATTACGCGGCGCGCAAGGGTTCCGGCATCACCCAGGGTTCGGTCTCGGTGCATCCGGGCGGATACGCGCACGGGCCGCAGCCGGGCGCCTACGAGCGCAGTATCGGCGCGGAGTTCTTCGACGAACTGGCGGTCATGGTGGACACCTTCCGGCCGCTCCAGCTGGGTGAAGGCGCGCTGGCCTGCGAGGACCCCGATTATGCGTGGACCTGGTCGGGGCGTGGTCCCGAGGCTCGCCGGTGAGCCGCGCGACGGTGCGCGTCGAGGTTCCCGGCGACTCGCTGTTCGGTCCGGAGAACATGCCCTACGGCATCTTCGCGCCACCCGGCGGCGAATTCCGGGTGGGCGTCCGGCTGGGCGAATTCGTCCTGGATCTGGCCGTCCTCCTGGATGATCCGGCCTTCGCCCAGCCCGACCTGAATTCCTTTCTCGCCCAGGGTCCGACCTCTTGGCGTGTGGTGCGCGAGAGATTGCGTGAACTGGCGGATTCACCGCTGCCCGCGGAGGCCGTCCACGCTTTCGATTCGATTCGCACGGCCCTCCCGGTGCGGATCGGCGACTATGTCGACTTCTATGCCAGCCTCGACCATGCCACCAATCTCGGCAGGTTGTTCCGGCCCGATGCCGAACCGCTGCTGCCGAATTGGCGTCATCTTCCGGTGGGTTACCACGGCAGGGCGGGCACCGTCGTAGTCTCCGGGACGCCGGTGGTCCGGCCGTGCGGGCAGCGCCGAACCGATTCCGGTGCACCGGAATTCGGTCCGTCACGGCGGCTCGATATCGAAGCCGAGCTGGGTTTCGTCGTCGGAACGGCTTCGCGGCAGGGCGAACCGGTCTCCGTCGACGACTTCGGCGACCATGTCTTCGGTGTCGCCCTGGTGAACGACTGGTCGGCCCGCGATATCCAGGCGTGGGAATACCAGCCGCTCGGGCCCTTTCTCGGAAAGTCTTTCGCGACTTCCCTGTCGGCGTGGATCACTCCGCTGGCCGCACTGGCACGGGCGCGTGTGCCACTGCCGCCGCAGGAACCCGAGCCGCTCCCCTACCTGCTCGGCACCGACGACCACGGCTTCGACATCGACCTGGCCGTCACCTGGAACGGCGAAACAGTCTCACGTCCACCGTATGCGCGCATGTACTGGTCGCCCGCGCAGATGCTGGCCCACCTCACCGCCAACGGCGCCTCGATCCGCCCCGGCGACCTCTACGCCTCGGGCACCATCTCCGGTCCGGAACGGGACCAGCGCGGATCTTTCATCGAATTATCTTGGGGTGGCATCGAACCCGTCACCGTCGGCGACGCACCGCACACCTTCCTCACCGACGGCGACGAGGTGACCATCACCGCCACCGCCCCCGGCACGGCGGGCAGGCCGATCGGCCTCGGCGCGGTCGGTGGCACCATTCTGGCTGCCCACGAACCCGGCCCCCAGGAATTCAGGTCTGCCGGGTAACCGGGCCCGCCTCCTACATTGACCGCATGAAACTTCGTTTGGCCCTCTTCGGCGGTATCGCCGTCGCCCTCGTTCAGCTCCCCCTGGCCGCGCCCGCCTCGGCGGAATGCGGTCCGCATCCGGTGCCGTGCGAGCCCAGCTCCGCCGCCGCGGCGAGCACTTTCCTGGATGCCCTCGAGGGACTCTTCACCGGATCGGGCGGGCGGTAACCACGGCTCCGGCATCCACCCAGGGGCGGAGATAGTACTCCGTGCTACTCCGCCCCGAGGTGGTTTCGGAAGTATTTCGGTGCGGGCTACGGTGACGGTCGACGTTCACCGAGAGAGAGCCCGACGATGTTGACGAGAATCGCCCGCGCCGCCGTTGGCCGACCACGGTTGGTGGTCGCGGTGGCGTTGTTGCTGATGGTGTTGTGTGGCGCGATCGGCGCCACGGTGCACTCGCATATGAAATCGGGCGGATTCGTCACCGACGATCTCGAATCGGTGCGCGCCAGCCAGTACCTGAGCGAGCACTTCCCGGGCAGCGAGCCCAACTTCGTCCTCACCGTCACCGCCGAGGACGGCCCCGACTCCCCCGCCGCCGAAGCGGCCGCCGACGCCGCCGTCGCGAAGCTGCGCGCCCATCCCACCGAGGTGAGCGGCGTCCAGTCCTACTGGGACGCCCGCCCCGACCTGCGCCAGGCGCTGCGCAGCACCGACGGCAAGCGCGCGCTGATCCTGGCCAGCATCGAGGGCGACGACGCCGAGCTGCCCGAACGCGCGGGCAAGCTCAGCGAGGAACTCGAGATCGACGGCCCGGTGACCATCCGCGCCGGCGGCCTAGGCGCCACCTTCGCCGATATCAACACCCAGATCAGCAAGGACCTGGTGATCGCCGAGGCCATCGCCATCCCGGTGACCGGCCTGCTGCTGGCACTGGTCTTCGGCAGTGTGGTCGCGGCCGCGCTGCCGGTGGCGATCGGCCTGTTCGCCATCGCGGCCGCGCTGGGCATCCTGCGCGTGCTCACCTCGCTCACCGATGTGTCGATCTTCGCGCTGAACATGACCACCGCGCTCGGCCTGGCGCTGGCCATCGACTACAGCCTGTTCATCGTCAGCCGGTACCGCGAGGAACTCACCGCCGGTGCCACCCCGACGGCGGCGGTGATCCGCTCCATCCAGACCGCGGGCCGCACGGTGGTGTACTCGGCGCTGGTGGTGGCGCTGTCGCTGTCGGCACTGCTGGTGTTCCCGCAGTACTTCTTCAAGTCCTTCGCCTACGCGGGCATCGCTGTGGTCGCGGCGGCCACGGCGGCGGCCGTGATCGTGCTGCCCGCCCTGCTCATCCTGGTCGGCGACCGGATCAATGCCGGTGACCTGCGCGGCCCGCTGCGCAAGCTGTTCCGGCGGCCGCCGCGCGTGGAGAAGGAGCCGCGGCAGACCTTCTGGTACCGCCTGGTGGTCGCGGTGATGAAGCGTCCGCTGCCGATCGCGCTGGCCACCACCGCGTTCCTGCTGCTGCTCGGCTCGCCGTTCCTGGGTGTGCAGTTCGGCTATCCGGATGACCGCGCGCTGCCCGCCGACGTGGCCAGCCGCCAGGTCGGTGACATCCTGCGCACCGAGTTCGACGCCGATATGGCCGCGAGCGCGACCGTCGTGCTGCCGGAGTTCCACGGCACCCCGGAGCAGCTGGACGCCTACGCCCGCGAGCTGTCGAAGGTGCCCGATGTGCCGGCCGTGCTCAGCAGCGCCGCCGTGTACCGCAACGGCCTGCGCGTGGCCGCGGGCGTGCCGGAGATGTCGGACCCGCAGGCGGGCGCCTATCTCTCGGTGGGCACCCGGCTCGACCCGTACTCCGACGCGGGCACCGCCCAGCTCGACGCCCTGCGCGCCGTCGAGGCACCGTCGCAGGCCCTGCTGACCGGCCCGGCCGCGCTCAACCAGGACTCCGTCACCGCGATCACCGGCAAGCTGCCGCTGGCGGGCGCGCTGATCGCCATCACCACGCTCATCCTGCTGTTCCTGTTCACCGGCAGCGTGGTGCTCCCGGTGAAGGCGCTGGCGCTGAACATGCTCTCGCTGGCGGCCACCTTCGGCGCGATGGTGTGGATCTTCCAGGAGGGCAACCTGGCCGGGCTGCTCGGCTTCACCGCCACCGGCACCCTCAACCTGGCCATGCCCATCCTGATGTTCAGCCTCGCCTTCGGCGCCTCCATGGACTACGAGGTGTTCCTGCTCTCCCGCATCCGCGAGGAGTGGCTGGCCGGTCCCAAGACCACCGCGGGCAATACCGAGGCCGTCGCCATGGGCGTGGCCCGCACCGGCCGCATCTTCACCGCCGCCGCGCTGCTGATGAGCATCGTGTTCCTGGGTGTGGCCAGCTCCGGGGTGTCGATGATGAAGCTGTTCGGCCTGGGCTGCGCGCTGGCGGTGATCAGCGACGCGACCGTCATCCGGGGGCTGCTGGCCCCGGCGCTCATGCGGATGATGGGCCGCTGGAACTGGTGGGCACCCAAGCCACTGGTCAGGCTGCACAACAGGTTCGGGCTCGACGAATCGGAGGAACCCGCGGCTCCGGCACCACAGCTGGAAAAGGTGGGCGCTCGTTAGCGCCGAGCGGGAACGCACGCCTACACTGCTAAGCGCCACGCACGCCCCGACCTCGAGGAGGGGCTCGCCGCGCCAGCGGCGGTTCGCGGCCGTCCCGCCGATGGGAGGTCGTTGCGTAGGCGACGAAGGAGCAAGCAACGGCCTCCCATCGGCGGGACATAAGGGGCCGCGAACTCGAGCGCGCCAGCGCTCCAACAAGCACGGGGGCTCGCACCAGCGGGCTGAGAGGACGGCTAGCCCATTTTCGGGCGTTCAGGGCTGTCGACCGTATGAACCTGACCGGGTAATGCCGGCGTAGGGAGGAACCACCATGGGCACAGCCACGTCTGTCACCACCGGCCCGATCGAGGGCAGCGTCAAGCACTACAAAGAGGTCGACGGCCTGCGTATTCCGGTGCGCCGGATCAACCTCACCAACGGCGATCACTTCGACGTCTTCGACACCTCCGGCCCGTACACCGACGACACGGCGGTGATCGATCTCGAGGCCGGTCTGCCGAAACTGCGCGACGAGTGGGACCGGCCCACCGTCGACGGCCCACCCACCCAGCTGCACTGGGCGCGCCAGGGCATCGTCACCCCGGAGATGCGTTTCATCGCCGCCCGCGAGGGCGTCGCGCCGGAACTGGTGCGCGAGGAGGTCGCCGCCGGTCGCGCGGTGATCCCGGCCAACCACCGGCACCCGGAGCTCGAGCCGACCATCATCGGCAAGAAGTTCCTGGTCAAGATCAATGCCAATATCGGCAACTCGGCGGTGTCGTCCTCGATCGCCGAGGAAGTCGAGAAGATGGTGTGGGCCTCGCGCTGGGGCGCCGACACCATCATGGACCTGTCCACCGGCAAGAACATCCACGAGACCCGCGAGTGGATTCTGCGCAATTCCCCCGTCCCGATCGGCACCGTGCCGATCTACCAGGCGCTGGAGAAGGTGAACGGCGATCCCACCAAGCTCACCTGGGAGTTGTACCGCGACACCGTGATCGAGCAGTGTGAGCAGGGCGTGGACTACATGACCGTGCACGCGGGCGTGCTGCTGCGCTACATCCCGCTCACGGCCAAGCGCGTCACCGGCATCGTCTCGCGCGGCGGGTCCATCATGGCCGCGTGGTGTCTGGCCCACCACCAGGAATCGTTCCTGTACACGCACTTCCGCGAACTGTGCGAGATCCTGGCGCGCTACGACGTCACCTTCTCCCTCGGTGACGGCCTGCGTCCCGGCTCCATCGCCGACGCCAACGACGAGGCCCAGTTCGCCGAACTGCGCACCCTGGGCGAGCTCACCAAGATCGCGAAATCCTATGGCGTGCAGGTGATGATCGAGGGCCCCGGCCACGTGCCCATGCACAAGATCGTGGAGAACGTGCGGCTCGAGGAAGAGCTCTGTGAGGAGGCCCCGTTCTACACCCTGGGCCCGCTGGCCACCGATATCGCGCCCGCCTACGACCACATCACCTCGGCCATCGGCGCCGCGATCATCGCCCAGGCGGGCACCGCCATGCTCTGCTACGTCACCCCGAAGGAGCATCTGGGCCTGCCCAACCGCGACGACGTCAAGGTCGGCGTGATCACCTACAAGATCGCCGCCCACGCCGCCGACCTGGCCAAGGGCCACCCGCACGCCCAGGACCGCGACAACGAATTGTCCAAGGCCCGTTTCGAATTCCGCTGGCACGACCAGTTCGCGCTCTCGCTCGACCCGGACACCGCCCGCGAATACCACGACGAGACGCTGCCCGCCGAGCCCGCCAAGACCGCCCATTTCTGCTCCATGTGCGGCCCCAAGTTCTGCTCCATGCGCATCTCCGCCGACGTGCGCGAATACGCCGAGAAGCAGGGCCTCACCGATGTGGCGGCCATCGAAGCGGGCATGGCCGAGAAGTCGGCCGAGTTCGCCGACCAGGGCAACAAGGTCTACCTGCCGGTCGTCTGAGCCCCCGGTATCCGGCCCACGCGTATCGACTTTCGTAGGGGGCGGTCGATCCGTTCGGCGGCATCGCCGAGGTGGGCCGGATACCTAGTTTCGGTGCATGCGCAACAGAGTTGGGGTGCTGGTCGCCCTGGCCGGGGTCGTCGGCGGGCTGTTCCTGCCGACGACCGCCGCGGCCGAACCCACACGAAATACCTTGTCCGCCCGCGCGTTCGATGAGTTCTCGGCGCGCGCGGCGACCGATACCGGGCTGCCGGGAGTCTCGGTGGTGATCACCAGGGACGGGCAGATCGTGCACGCGGCGGGATACGGGCACGACTCCACCGGCGCGCCGATCACCGCCCACACCCCGATGCGCGTCGCCTCGCTGACGAAGGCGTTCACGGCCATGGCGGTGATGACGCTGGTCGAGGACGGCGCCATCGGACTCGACCGGCCGGTGGCGGACCAGCTGCCCGAGTTCCGGACCGCCGATCCGCGCTCGGACCGAATCACCGTGCGCCAGTTGCTGAACCAGACCTCGGGCTTGTCCGACCGTGGCGCCGATATCGGCGCCACCGCGACCGCCGGGTCGCTCCAGCAGTACACCGCCACCCTCCGGACCGCGACACTCACCGCCGAGCCGGGCACCCGCTGGGCCTACACGAACGTCAACTACAACCTCGCCGCACGCCTGGTCGAGGTGGCGAGCGGATCGGACTTCGGGGAGTTCGTGCGGCAGCGCATCTTCACCCCCCTCGGCATGCCGGACTCGGCCCTCGACGACGACACCATCACTCCCGCAGCGGGTTTCAACTCCCTGTTCGGCCAGTGGATCGCCCGCGACGAACTCCCCGGTTTCCTCGACGGCAGCGGCAGCGGCGGCGTGATCACCACGGCCGCCGACCTGGGCCGCTGGCTGATCACCCACTCCGGCGACGGTCCGCAACTGGTGCGCCCCGAAAACCTGGCACTGATGCACGCCCCGACCCCGGTGCGCGACTACGGCATGGGCTGGGGGCTCGACAGCGACCACGGCGCACCGCTGATCACCCATTCCGGCAACCTGTTCACCTACACCTCGGCCGCCGCGCTGGACCCGTCCACCGGCTACGGCTTCGCGGTCCTGGTCAACAGCGCCGCCCTGCACGACGACGCGTACGAGATCCTCACCGGGCTGGTCGCACTGGGCCGGGGCGAGCATCCCGCACCGCTGGTCGACACCCGGTCGCGCATCGAAGCCCTCCTCGTGGCGGTCATCGCGGGCGCGCTCGGGCTCGGTATCGCCGGGGTGGTCCGCTCCCGCCGGTGGGCCGACCGGCGCAGGCGCTCCCGGTGGTGGTGGACGGTGCTGCGCTGCCTGCCCGCCGCCGCGCCGATCGCCCTGTTCGCGGCCTTCCCCCAGGCGTTGTCGGTACTGATGAACGGGCGAACGGTCACCTGGGCGCAACTCACCTACTTCCCCGCACCACTCACCATCACCCTGTTGATCTGCGCGTTCGCCGGGGCGGCGACCCTGACCGCCCGCCTGCTCCGGCTGCGCTCGCTAGGCTCGCTCCGATGAGGAACTACGCCGGGCTCACGCTGATCGCGGCCGCGTGCGCGCTCAACGGTTTCTTCCTCGACGCCCTGCCCGCCTGGCGTCAGGCGGTGTTCGCCGGACTCGCCGTCGCCGCCTACCTGTACGGCCGCCGTGTGCCGGTCGGCCGTGGCTGGCTGGTGCAGGCCGTCGTCGCGGTACCCGCGCTGGTCTACTGCGCGGTGGATTTCTCCGTCGGCGTCGGGGCGATGCTGAGCCAAGGGGTGTTCGTCGTGCTGCCGTGGCTGGCCGGTCGGTTCCGCGGGCAGCAGGCGGAGCTGATCGTCGCGGGCCGGGAGCGGGTCGCCCGGCTCGAACAGGAGCAGGCGCTGATCGCCGAACGGGTCGCCCTGGGCGAGCGCGCGCGCATCGCCGCCGACATGCACGATTCGCTCGGGCACGATCTCGCCCTCATCGCCCTGCACGCCGGTGCGCTCGAACTGTCGGCCGACCTCACGGAGCCGAACCGCGCTGCCGCGCAACGGCTACGGGCCGCCGCGGTCACCGCGACCGATCGCCTGCGCGGCACCGTGGCGGTGCTGCGGGACGGTGCCGCGTCGTCCACGCCGCGCGACGAGCCCGTCAGCGCGCTGGTGGAACGCGCCGTCGACGCGGGCATGCGGGTCGACCTGCGCCTCCCGGAGGATGGAGAACCCCTGCCGCCCTTGACGGATCGCGCGATCTACCGGGTGGTCCAGGAATCTCTGACCAATGCCGCCCGCCACGTACCCGGCGCTCCGGTGACGATCACCGTCGACCGGACACCGGAAGACGCCACCATCATCATCGCGAATCCCCTCCGCGACAGCGCAATCCCCGTGATCGAGCGCGAGGCCGCCGGACGCCGACCCGGGAGCGGCCTCGCCGGACTGCGCGAGCAGGCCCAGCTGGTCGGGGGCACGTTGACCGCCGGACCCGACGGCCGCGACTTCGTCGTACGAGCCCAGTTCCCCACGGCAGCACCATGATCCGCGTCCTGCTCGCCGACGACGAGGTGATGATCCGCGCCGGTATCCGTTCGATCCTCACCACCGACCCCGCCATCGACGTCGTCGCCGAGGCCGGTGACGGCCGCGAAGCGGTCGAACTGACCCGCGCGCACCGGCCCGATGTGGTGCTGATGGATGTGCGGATGCCGGGACTGGACGGCCTGACCGCCGCGGCCCAGGTGCGGGACCTGGCCGCCGTCATCATCCTCACCACCTTCGACGAGGACGACTACGTCACCGCCGCACTCGACGCGGGCGCCGCCGGATTCCTGCTCAAGGCGTCCGACCCCCGGGAACTGCTGCTCGGTGTCCACGCGGTCGCCGGCGGCGGCGCCTACCTGTCTCCGCGCATCGCGAAGAAGGTGATCGCCCGCTGGGACGGTGGCGGCTTCGCCAACGGGTCCGCGGCGCGGGCACGGATCGCCGGGCTCACCGAACGGGAACGGGCCGTGCTCGCCGGTGTCGGGCGCGGCCTGTCCAACCAGGACATCGGCGCGGAACTGTTCGTGGCGGAGTCCACGGTGAAGGCCCACGTCAGCGGCATCCTGCGCCGCCTCGGCCTGAACAACCGCGTCCAGGCCGCCATCCTCGCCCACGAGGCTGGTCTGACCGGCCGCTGACATGCCCCCGGATTTCGGGGGCATCGCGTATCCGCGCCGGTCAGTAAGGTGCAGGCATGTCTGCTCGTATGAAACGTCTCGCCGCCGGTGCCCTCGCGGCCGCCGCCGTGTCCATCGCCGCCCCGCTCGGGTCCGCCCAGGCGGCCGCGCCGCTGCCGGTGGCCGACAGTGGGTCCTCGTCGCTGGGTTGCACGTCCACCGACATCAACCCGTGCCCGATCCGTCCGCTGCTCGATCTGTGGACCTCGCTGCTGAGCGGTTCCTCCGGCGGCGGTCAGTAGGACCCCACCCCGGCTCCCGGGTAGCGTCGGCGGTATGGCCGATGCCTTCTATCTTCCGGACCCGGCTGATCCGGGCCGGTTCGAGTCGACCGAGCTCACCCGGGGGCCGTGGTCGCCCGACGCGCAGCATGCCGGGCCGCCCTCGGCGCTACTCGGGCACGTGATCGAACGGTGCGCCCCGCGCGACGGGTTCCAGGTGGGCCGGGTCGCGGTGGAGATCCTCGGGCCGGTGCCGCTGGCCCCGCTGACAGCGCGGGCGGAGGTGGTGCGGTCGGGGCGCAGTGTGGAGCTGATCGAGGCGACACTGTCGACCGAGCGCGGGCCGGTCATGCGGGCCACCGCGTGGCGGCTCAAACTCGCCGACCCGCCGCTGGACCTGCCGGTGGAATTCCTGCCCAGCGGCTCCCGGACCCTGCCCGCGGAGACCGCACCGGAGATGTTCCCGTCGGATCAGCCGATCGGCTTCCACACCGGCATCGAATACCGGTTCACCGCAGGCACTTTCGCGCGGCCCGGTCCGGCGGTATGCTGGATCCGGTTGAAGTACCCGATCGTCGCGGGGACCACGCCGAGTCCGCTGGAACGCACCCTGGCCGCCGCCGATTCCGGCAATGGCGTGAGTTCGGTGCTGGATTGGTCGAAGTACCTGTTCATCAATACCGATCTGACGGTGAGCCTGCATCGTCGGCCGATCGGCGAGTGGGTGTGCCTGGACGCGGTCACCCATCCCCAGCCGCACGGGATCGGTCTGGCCGAATCGGCCCTGTTCGATGAGACCGGGCCGATCGGCCGCAGCACTCAAACGCTGCTCATCGCCCCGCGCGGGTAGTCCGTGCGCGGTGTCCGGACCCGCTACCAGGCCGGACTCGCGTCACTGCTCGATCCGTCCATCCGGCTCAGCCGTCCAGGTGCCTGCGTAGCGCGTCGAGCGGTCCGTCCCAGTCCCTGGCCAGCGCCGCCAGGAACTGCTGGGCCACCCGCATGGGCGCCGAGTCGAGGCGGTAGCGCACCCGGCGCCGCTCCCCCGGTTCCGCGACCACCAGGCCCGCATCGGCCAGCAGCGCAAGGTGTTTGGCGATCGCCTGCCGGGTGATGGGCAGGCGATCGGCCAGGTCGGTCGCGGTGGCGGGGCCGTCGGCGGAGAGCGTGGCCAGGACCGCGCGCCTGCTCGGATCGGCCAGCGCGACGAAGACCCGCTCGGCGGTGGCCTCCGGTTCAGGCCGCATCGAGGTATTCGACCAACTCACCCAGTTCACTCTTCCAGCCGTCGGTATTGCCGCCGAAGGCCGCCTGGTACGCCTCCTCGGGCAGCTGCGCGAAACCGCTCTCCACCACCGTCAACCGTGTTCCCGCACCGGCCGGTTCGAGGGTGAACTCCACATACGTGCGGCGCGGGTCGTCCTCGGGCAGGCCGTAGATGTGCCAGGTGAAGCCGAACACCGAGGGTTCTTCCACCCGTTCCACCCGCATGTTCGCCACGTGGCCGCCCTCGGTCCATGTCATCCGCGCCGTGCCGCCGGGACGCAGGTCGATGGTGGCGGTGTCGCCGAACCAGCTCGCGAGTCCTTCCGCGGTGGTGATCGCGGCCCACACCTTCACCGGCGGATGGGCGAGCTCGACGGTCCGCACGATCTGATCAGGAAAGCCCATGATCTCCTCCTTTATAGCAACCAATTAGTTGCTATCCAATATATAGCAACCACTTGATTGCATCAAGGGCGGTCTTGGAGTATTCGTGCAATCGACTTGCCGCCAGTCAGTTTCGTGACCGCACGGCGCCGAATCGCACGACTACGCCAGCCTGCGGTGGAAACGACGGCGCCGGACCACACGCTCGACCTCGTCGGCGCACTCGTCGAGATGGTGCAGGATGTCGTGCGCCGAGTACCGGAGCACGAACCAGCCGTGGATCACCAACCAGTTCTGACGGCGACGGTCGCGACGAAACGTCGTCCGGTCGCTGTGGTACTCCCACCCATCGATCTCCACCACCGTCCGGCTCCGCAGGTCGACGAAATCGCAGAAGAACGGGCCGATCGATTCGTTCGGCGACAGCGACAGGTCGCGGCGAGCCAGCGCCCGCGCGAACAGGCGCTCGGGTTCGGACAGCGACCGTCGCGCCGCCTGCCGCAATTGTTTGCGCAAGAGCGGAACACCTGCCCTGCCCGTCGCGCACAGGCTCGACAACGCGGCCAGGTCGACCGTGCGGAACAGGTGGTCGTCGATCAGCCGGTCGGCCTCGGGCTCCGAGAGCACGGTCAGGCAGTCGAGCACAGTCTGCGCGGCGGTGGTCACCGGGAATTCGGCGAGGTCGTCCAGGACATCGGCGGGAGGTCGCGGCGGTAGAGGCGCAACCAGGGCGGCGTCTTGCGGTAACGCGACGGCGGGACTGTCGCCTCGAACACCTCCGGTTCGGGCAGCATCGCGTGCAGCCATGCCGAGGTCCGATGGCTCAGATGCGCGTCGGGTAACCATTCGACGATCGCCGCGCAGCGCGCCACTGCCGTCGGCGTGCCCTCGCAGTAGACACCCGGGAGCAGCCGGACGTATCGACCCCGGCGGCATCGATCACCGATCGTGCTCGACGCGATACCCTCCGCGACCAATTGCGCGCGTGTGACGACCCTGTCCATGTGGGGAGTCTGCGCCGCGCCGTCACGAGAATTCCGCCGCCGAGCGAGGGTTGGGGATAAGTCGGGGGTGTGGAGGAATGGCGTAGACGCGCGAAACGACCTCCTCCAGTCAGGATTTCGAATGCCGACCGGCCGATCGCACGATCATGCCGGTCCTTACCGAGGTCAGTGCCCGCCGGTGACCCGGAAACCGCGCGGGACCAGCAGGACGGTGCCGACGGCGACCACGGCGATGACGACGGCGGAGATGACGGAGGTGGTGGTCAGGGCGGAGTCGAAGGCGTGTTCGGCGGCGTGCAGGAGATCGGTGCGGGCCGGTTCGGGGAGGTCCTCGGCGACCTCGGCGGCACCGCCGACCGAACCGGTGGCCTGGTCGAGCCGGTCGGGCGGGACGGGCAGATTCGTCATGTGCTGACTGAAGATGCGGGCGTGCAGGCTGCCGAGCAGCGCGACACCGAAGCCGACGCCGACCTCGTAGTTGGTCTCCTCCACCGCGCCCGCCTGGCCCGCGCGGTCGGCGGGCACGGCACCGACCAGTACGGCGGCCGCCGCGGTCACCGCCATGCCGTCACCGAGGCCGAAGGACACCAGGACCAGCGCGATCACCGGATAGGTCGTCGGTTCCGGGCTCACCGCGAGCAGCAGGAAGCCCAGCGCCACCGCACCGAGACCGACGCCGAGTACCGTCCGCACTCCCAGTTTCTCCATCAGGAACGGGGTGAGCAGCGAGGCGGTGAGCAGGGTGAGCGCGGCGGGCAGCATGCGGATACCGGCCTGCGAGGGGCTGTAGCCGTGGACGTATTGCAGCCACAGCGACACCAGGAACATGGCCGCGCCGATGGCCATCATGGCCAGCAGGGTCGCGACGGCCGCGGCGGTGAAGGCACCGTTGCGGAACAGCCGCACATCCAGCAGCGGGTCGGTGGCGGTGAGCTGACGCCGGACGAACCAGGCCATCGCCGCGACGCCGACGAGCAGGATCGTCCAGTCGGCCGCGCTCGCCTCACCCTTGGCGAGATGCTTGATCCCCCAGGCCAGCGCCACGATGCCGGTGATCGAGAGCGCCGCGGCGAACCAGTCGAGCCCACCGGCCTGCGGCGCCCGGTACTCCGGCAGCACCCACAGCCCCACCAGCACCGTCACCAGCACCACCGGCACATTCAGCCAGAAGGCAGAGGCCCAGCCGAAGTGCTCGACCAGGAACCCGCCGATGATCGGCCCGACCGTCGCGCCGACACCCGCGACCGCGGCCCAGATCCCGATGGCCATGGTGCGCTCGCGCGCGTCGGTGAAGATATTGCGGATCAGCGAGAGCGTGGAGGGCATCACCATGGCGCCGCCGACGCCGAGCAGCACGCGTCCACCGATCAGCTGGGCCGAACTGCTCGCGGTCGCGGCGATCACCGAGGCGATGCCGAAGAGCACGAAACCGCTGAGGAACAACAGCTTCCGGCCCACCCGGTCGCCGATGGCGCCCGTGGTGATGAGCAGGCCGCCGAGCACCAGACCGTAGATGTCGATGATCCACAGCTGTTCGAGCGGGCCGACCTGGAGGTCGTCGATGAGCGAGGGCAGTGCGACATTGAGAATCGTGGCGTCCATCGCGACCAGCAACAGACTGGCGCACAGCACGCCGAGCATCACCCACCGCATCGCCCCGTAACTCCGCGCTTCGGCCACCGGTTCACCTCGCGTCGTCGCCGCATTTCCGCCACCGTCAACCTACCGACCGCCCTCCTCCGGCAGCGGTAACCAGCAACCTCGCGGCACGTCCTCTTCCACCGGACCCAGCCTCAGCGTTCGGGGAGCACCGCGTCGACGAGCGTGCGGGCCGCCCGGGTGGTGCGTTCCCGGTCGCCGGTGATCAGCCGATCCTGGATGATCCCGCGCATCCCCGAGATGAGCAGCGTCGCCACCACCTCGGGGTCCTCGGCGAGACCCGTGCGGCCCAGCGCGGCCGCGAACGCGGTGACGAAGGTGGCGATGGCGGCGTCCGCGTAGTCCCGGTACGGCGAATCGGGAGCGCAGGCGGCGCCGAGCACCTGGAGCAGCACGCGCACGCTGTCGGTCTCGGCGCCGTCGGCATTGAGGTCGAAGAAGCCGAGCAGTCGGTCGCGCAGCTGGGCCGCTTCGGTGACGTCGGCGAAGACCGCACCCACGTCCGGCCGCTGCGTCGCCAGCGCCTGGACCAGCAGTTCCTCCTTGGTTCCGAAGTAGTAGATGAGCATGCGCGAGCTCGTGCCGAGGGCGGCGGCCAGCGGCCGCAGCGACAACTCGGCCAGACCGTTGGCGGCGATATAGGCTACGACACCGGCCAGCAGTTCGGCGCGCTTGCGATGGTCGAGAGGACGGGCCATGGGTTGACTGTAGCGAGTGCTACAGGTATTCATGACGCCATGACTGTACCGATCGCTTCAGAAACTCGGGACGATGTCGTGGTGACGGGGTACGCGGCGACCACCGCCCTGGCCGACACCATGGACCAGACCTGGGTCCGGCTGCTGCGCGGGGAGAGCGGAATCCGCGCGCTGGCACCGGAATTCCTCGCCGAACACGATCTGCCGGTACGGATCGGCGGGCCGCTGGTGACCCCACCGGACGCGGAGCTGACGCGCGTCGAGCAGCGCCGCCACTCCTACGTCGAGCGCATGGCGCTGGTACTCGGCCGCCAGGTCTGGCAGGCGGCGGGCGCGCCCGAGGTCGACCCGGAACGCCTGGCCGTCGCGATCGGTACCGGGCTCGGCGGCGGTGACGCGCTGATCGACGCGGTCGACGCCATGCGCGCGGGTGGCTATCGCAAGGTGTCGCCGCTGGCCGTGCCGATGGTGATGCCGAACGGCCCCGCGGCCACGGTGGGACTCGAAATCGGCGCGCGGGGCGGGGTTTTCGCGCCGGTGTCGGCGTGCTCGTCGGGCTCGGAGGCCATCGCGCACGCCTGGCGGCTGATCCGCACCGGCGAGGCGGATGTGGTGGTCACCGGCGGTGTGGAGGGGCATATCGACCCGGTGCCGATCGCCGGGTTCGCCATGATGCGGGCGATGAGCACGCGCAACGACGCACCCGGGCGCGCGTCGCGGCCGTTCGAGCGCGACCGCGACGGGTTCGTCTTCGGCGAGGCCGGGGCACTGCTGGTCCTCGAATCCGAGCGGCACGCGAAAGCCCGCGGCGCCCGGGTGCACGGCCGCGTACTCGGCGCGGGCATCACCTCCGACGCCTTCCACATCGTGGCCTCCGATCCCGCGGGCACCGGCGCCGCACGGGCCATGCGCAAGGCGATACAGACTGCGGGACTTCAGCCTTCGGAGATCGGGCACGTGAACGCGCACGCCACCTCGACCCCGGTGGGCGATGCCTCCGAGGCCGCGGCCATCACCGCCGTCACCCCGCACGCCTCGGTCTACGCGCCGAAATCCGCGCTCGGCCATTCGATCGGCGCGGTGGGCGCGCTGGAATCACTGATCACCCTGCTGAGCCTGCGCGAGCAGATCGTCCCGCCCACACTGAATTTCGACAATCCCGACCCCGCGATCGATCTCGACATCGTGGCCAGCTCCGCGCGTCCACAGCGGTTGGACTACGCGGTGAGCAATTCGTTCGGCTTCGGCGGACACAATGTCGCCCTCGCCTTCGGCACCGCGTGACGGCGCCCCCGATTCGCGAATCAGGGGCGCCGCGTGGAGCTTTCGTCAGGGCTTGTCGAAGCGGGTGTCGACGAAGGATTTGAAGTCGACCTTGCCGGGCAGGGCCTTGGCGTCGGTGAAGGCGTCGGCGATCTCCTGCTCGGAGGCCACCACGTCGTCGGTGAGCTTGATCGGCTCCTTGATCGAGCGGGTCCAGGTGGTGCGCGAGGCGTCGACGCTGATCTGGGTGAGCTCGGCGTACTTGGTGGACCAGGTGTCGAGGTTGTCCGAGGACCACTTGGTGGCGGCGGCGTAGCGCTGGAAGAAGTCGGCGAGGGCGGCGGACTTGCCCGCGTCGGCGACGGTCTTGTTGCCCGCGACCCAGAAGTTGTAGCCGTTGGCGGCCTGGTCGGCGGTGGCGATCGACTTGGCGCCGATCTCCTTCTCCGCGATGGCGGTGTAGGGGTCCCAGGTGGCCCAGGCTTCGACATCACCGCGGGTCAGCGCGGTGTAACCGTCGGCGGGCGAGAGGTAGACCGGCTCCACATCGCTGAGCGACAGGCCCGCCTTCTTCAGTTGCAGCAGCAGATTGGCATTGGCCGAGCTGCCCTTGTAGACGGCGACCTTCTTACCCTTGAGCCCAGCGACCGAGTTCACCGTCGAGTCCTTGCCGACCAGGATCGCGTCACCCTTGCCGGTGGCCGAGAGCGCGCCGACGATCTTCACATCGGCATCCGCGGCCGCGCCGAAGATGACCGGGGTGTTGCCGGTCTGGGCGATATCGATGCCGCCCGCGCTGGCCGCCTCGACCAGCGGGAGGCCGGCGGTGAAGGTGGAGAACTCGATCTTGTACGGCAGGTTCTCCAGCTGTCCCGATGCCTTGAGCAGCACCTCGATCGAAATCGCCTTCTGGTCGCCGACTTTCAGCGTGACGGTGCTGAGATCGACCGGACCCGAGGGCGCCGCGTCGGTGGCCGCGTCGTCACCGCAGGCGCTCAGCGAGAGCGCGGCGACGACGGCGAGGGCGAGCCCGGCCAGGCGAGACTTCGGAGTGCGTTTCACAGGAACTACTTTCGTGCGTCGGGTGGAGCGGTCGGCGCGGTGCGCCGGGTGGGTGGATCAGTGGGTGACGCCGAGCAGCGTGAGCAGCTGGGTGGCGTAGTCGGCGACCTCCGGCGACCCCGCGGTGCGCGGGCGGGGCAGGTCGATGGACACGTCGGCGGCGATGCGGCCCTCGTCCAGGACGAGCACGCGATCGGCCAGGGTGATGGCCTCGAGCACGTCGTGGGTCACCAGCAGCACACCGAAGGCGCGCTGTTCGTGCAGGCCCAGCAGCAGTTCGTGCATGGTCAGGCGGGTGAGCGCGTCGAGGGCGCCGAAGGGTTCGTCGAGCAGCAGCAGGGTCGGCTCGGCCACCAGGGCCCTGGCCAGCGCCGCGCGCTGGGCCTCGCCGCCGGACAGCGTCAGCGGCCAGGCGTCGGCGCGACCGGCCAGGCCGACCTCGGCGAGCAGCTCGCGCGCGGCTTTCTCGTCGGCGCGGCGGTTGCGCGGCTTGGGCCTGCCGAGGGCGACATTGCGCACCACCGGCTGCCACGGGATCAGCCGCGCCTCCTGGAAGACGATGGTCGGCCTGCCCGCGACGGTCACCTCGCCGCGACTCGCGGTGTCGAGGCCGCCGAGGATGCGCAGCAGGGTCGACTTGCCCGAGCCGCTGCGCCCGACCAGCGCGACGATCTCGCCCGCACCGAGTTCGAGGTCGATGCCGTCGAGGACGGTGCGCTCACCGAAGCGCTTGCCCAGACCGGTGATCCGCGCGGCAGGGGTGCGGGCGGACTTGCTGGGGATGGGGGTGACGGCGGCAGCGGTCATGACGGGAACCTCGCGATCGAGCGGCGGCGGGTGACGGACATCAGCGATGGACCGCCGGGCGCCAGCGCAGGGCGCGGCGTTCGAGCAGGCGCACGATCGAGTCGGTGAGCAGGCCGAGCAGGCTGTAGATCACCAGGCCGAACACCACGATGTCGGTGCGCAGGAATTCGCGCGCGTTGTTGACCACGAAGCCGAGGCCGGCGCTGGCATTGATCTGCTCGGCCACGATCAGCGAGAGCCAGGCGATGCCGAGGCTCTGCCGCACGCCGACCAGGATCTGCGGCAGCGCGCCGGGCAGGATCAGCAGCCGCAGGCGTTCACCGAGGCCGAGTTGCAGCGCGGTGCCGAGTTCGAGCAGCTTCGGGTCGAGCTGGCGGATGCCGGAGAAGGTGTTGAGATACAGCGGGAAGAACACGCCCAGCGCGATCAGGTAGACCTTCGGCTCCTCGCCGATGCCGAACCAGATGATGAACAGCGGGATCAGCCCGAACAGCGGGATGGTGCGGATCATCTGCAACGGCGGGTCCACCGCGTATTCGCCGATCCGGCTCAGCCCCGCGAGCACGCCCAGCGCCAGCGCCAGCACCGCGCCGAGTGCGAACCCGTAGAGCGCACGCCCACCCGAGACGAGCAGGGCCTCACCGAGCTGCCCGGACCGGTAGATCTCGAGCCCGCCGTCGAAGACCTTCGACGGCGCGGGCAGTTTCTTGGCCGGAATCCAGCCGCTGCTGCTGCCGATCTGCCAGATCAGCAGCAGCACGACCGGCGAGAGCGCACGCAGAAACCCGGCACGGCGGTACAGCGGAACCCGGCGCGCCCCGGTCTCGGTGGGCTTCTCCAACAGCATGCGAGCATGGTGCCCGCCGGGCGACACCCGCCGACAGGGTTGGAATCAGCTCGAGAATTTCTCGGCGCGCCGCCTCGGTGCCGCGGCCCACGCTCCCCTCATCGGTGCGTGGGTCGCGGCCCTTTCGAATCATGCACCAGCGCAGTGACTTCCGCGCAACATTGCGGTGGATCAGTGGTGGTCGTGGAGTTCGCCCCAGGCGGGGAAGGGGTCGGGGTAGGTGGTCCAGGCGGTGGGGCCCGCGGCGTATTCGGGGTCGGTGAGCAGGGCGGCGTCGAGGGCGCGGCGGACGGCGGGGGCGTCGAGGCGCACGCCGATGAACACGATTTCCTGGCCGGGCGGTACCTCGAGCGAGGACCACCAGGCGCCCGGTTCGAAGGTCAGGTTCGGGCCCGCCTGGGACCAGATGGCGGCCAGTTCGGGGCGGCTGGCGATCCAGCAGAATCCCTTGCTGCGCAACATGCCTCGCAGTCCCGAGAGGGCTTCGGCGAGCCGGTCGGGATGGAAGGGCCGGTCGGCGACGTAGGTGAGGCTGCTGATGCCGTATTCCTCGGTCTCCGGGGTGTGGCCGCCCGCGAGCTCCTCGGCCCAGCCCTCGGCCTCGGCGGCGACGAGCGGGTCGTAGCGGCCGGTGTCGAGTACCTCCGCCAGTTCGACGACACCCTTCTCGGTGCGCAGCACCCTGGCGCGCGGGTTGAGCCTGCGCACGGTGGCCTCGACGGTGGCGGCCGCGTTGGCGCTCACCAGGTCGGTCTTGTTGATCAGCAGCACGTCGGCGAACTCCACCTGGTCCACCAGCAGGTCCGCGATGGTGCGCGAATCCCCCTCGCCCGCTTCGAGTTCGCGCTCGGCCAGCGCCTGGCCGCGCACCAGCTCGGCCAGGAAGGTGGACGCGTCGACGACGGTGACCATGGTGTCGAGCCGGGCGATCTCGCCGAGCCGGAACCCGTCCTCGAATTCCCAGTCGAAGGTGGCGGCCACCGGCATGGGCTCGGAGATGCCGGTGGACTCGATCACCAGCTGGTCGAAGCGGCCCGCACGCGCCAGCCGGGCGACGGCCTCGATCAGGTCCTCGCGCAGGGTGCAGCAGATGCAGCCGTTGGTGAGCTCGACCAGCTTCTCCTCGGTGCGGTCGAGGTGCCCCTGCCCGGCGACCAGGGCGGCGTCGATGTTCACCTCGCTCATGTCGTTGACGATCACCGCGACCCGGCGGCCGTCGCGGTTGGCGAGCACGTGGTTGAGCAGGGTGGTCTTGCCCGCGCCGAGGAACCCGGACAGCACGGTGACGGGAAGGGAGGTTGTGGTCACGACTTAATGATAATGGTTTTCATTTCTATGGTTCGGGCGGGGTCCCGTGGCAGGTCCGGCGGCCGTAGGGTGACACCGTGAAGATGTTGCCGCTGACCCCCGATGGCCAGACCCCCGTCCGCGCGCTCACCATCGCGGGCACCGACTCCGGCGGCGGCGCCGGAATCCAGGCCGATTCGCGGACGATGGCGCTGTGCGGCGTGCACGCCTGTGTCGCGGTGGCGGCGGTGACCGTGCAGAACACGGTGGGCGTCAGCGGGTTTCACGAGATCCCGGCACACATCGTCGCCGACCAGGTGCGGGTGGTGGTGCGCGATATCGGGATCGGCGCCGCGAAGACCGGCATGCTCGCCTCCACCGCCATCATCGAGTCGGTGGCCGGGGTGTGCCGCGAACTCGGGATCGGGCGCGACGGCACGATTCCGCTCGTGGTCGACCCGGTCGCGGCCTCCATGCACGGCGACCCGCTGCTGCACGCCGAGGCACTCGACGCGGTGCGCAACACGCTGATCCCGCTGGCCACCGTCGTCACCCCGAACCTGGACGAGGTCCGGCTGATCACCGGCATCGAGGTGGTCGACGACGCGACCGCCCGCAAGGCCGCCGAGGCGCTGCACGCGCTGGGCGCGCAGTGGGCGATCGTCAAGGGCGGACACCTGCGCACCTCGCAGGTGAGCACCGACCTGCTCTACGACGGCGACACCTTCCGCGAATACACCGCCCCGCGCATCGCCACCGGCAACGATCACGGCGGCGGCGACACCCTGGCCGCGGCCATCGCCAGCGCCCTGGCCAACGGCAATTCCGTGCCCGACGCCGTCGAATTCGCCAAGGAATGGACCTACCGCTGCCTGGCCGCCTCCTACGACCTCGGCGCGGGCCACGGCCCGGTCTCGCCGCTGTGGCGACTGCACTGAGCTACCCGGGGTGTGCGTGGCGTCACAATTTTGTCGGTGGGCGGGTTCATACTGAACTCGCCGCACCCCCACCGGTTCCAACGACGTAGCCGGCGAGAACAACGGAGTTCGCGCCGGGCGCGGCAGAACATTTCAGTTGGCGATGAACGCGTCGCGTAGCGGCTGTGACAGGTTCACCCGGACCTGGTTGAAACTGGCATGCGCCTGGGCCAGGGCCGAGATGCTCTCGGCCAGATACTCCACGAAACGCTCCACCGGCATCGCCGAGACCTCGCGCTGATTCGCGCCGAGCCACCAGTCCGTGGCCGAGGCCACCGCGCCGAAAATCGAATAGGTCACCAGCTCGATCCCGGCCACGTCGATCGATTCCGTCGGCAGCAGGCCCGCGAAGAACTCGGCCGCCCGGCGCGCGGATTGCCGCGCCGCCTCCAGCGCCCGCTCGGTCTCCTTGGCCTGCTGACTGAAGTGGCTGTGCAGCATGAACCGGAAGACGTTCGGATGCTCCGACACCACCGACACGTACGCGGCGGCGCCGGTGCGTACCAGCTCGGCCACGGAGTCGCCGGTGAGATCCACGCTGGTGAGCACCCGCTCCCAGAGCATGTCGCGCACGCGGTCGACGATGGCGTTGTAGAGGTCGGTCTTGTCCTCGAAGTGGCGGTAGAGCTTGGGCTTGGCGGCGCCTGCCTCCTTGGCGATATCGCCCATGCTCACGTCGGGGCCCACCCGGTCCAGCGCGCGGAAGGCGGCGTCGACGAACTGGATTCTGACCTGCACGCGATGCTCGCGCCAGCGTTCGGTGCGCGCATCGACACGACGACCCGGTGCCTCGCCTGATTTCGGGTAACCGCGCGTCACAAACAGCAGCTTATTGTCGGGGCGGGCCGCTATCGCTGGCAGGGGTTGTCTTTGCCGGAACGGCAAGAATTGTTGCGCGTTTCTCCGGGGCGCCCGCACGATGGACCGCATGACCGATACCACCACCCCCACCGCCGAAGAGTTCTGGGAAGGCTTCTACCGCGACCGCGAGCAGGTCTGGACCGGCAGGGTCAACCCGCTGCTGGTCCGCGAGGCCGACGGCCTGACGCCCGGCACCGCCCTGGACCTGGGCTGCGGCGAGGGCGGCGACGCGATCTGGCTGGCCGAACGCGGCTGGCGGGTCACCGCCGTCGACATCTCCGCCGTCGCCATGGAACGCGGCGAGCGCCGCGCCCGCGAGGCCGGGCTGAGCATCCACTGGGAGCGCCACGACCTGACCGACAGCTTCCCGGCGGGCACCTTCGACCTGGTCTCCGCGCAGTTCCTGCACTCGCCGGTGGAGCGCCCCGACGAGCGCGCGGTGATCCTGCGCCGCGCCGCCGAGACCGTCGCCCCCGGTGGCGCGCTGGTGATCGGCGGGCACCACGGCTGGCCGAGCTGGGTCACCGAACCGCCGCACCACGCCGAGTTCCCCACCATCGAACAGGTCCTCGACCAGCTCGCGCTGGGACCGCAGTGGCAGGTGGAGACCGCCGAACTCGTCTACAGCCCCTCGACCAGCCCCGACGGGGTGGCCGGCGAACGCGCCGACAGCGTGCTGCGCGTGCGCCGCGGCTAACCGGCCTTCGGCACCGCGTCGCCGTCGCGGTGTCGCGAGAGCAGGTAGAGCACCCACATGACGATCGGCAGCAGCAAGTCCGTCCACAGCGGGATACCGATGTTGTAGGGCTTGGTGTTGTCCTCGGCGATCCAGAAGTAGAGGTGCCCGGCCGCGTCGCCCCAGTACTGGATGCTCAGCACGACGATCACGCACAGCCAGAAGTGGCCGCGGAACCAGTAGGCCATGATGCCGACCACGCCGATGGCCAGGTCGCCCATCGCGTTCTCCCACTGGAAGCCGCCGTCGCCCCGGGTGTAGCCGATCTGCTCGGCGACCTGCGGTCCGTCGAAGATGTGGGCGGCCGCGCCGAGCACCGACGCGACGCCGACCACGGCCACCATCCACCAGACCAGGTGGATGTCGGCCGCCGGGCGGTCCGGGTGCCTGCGGATCTGGACGAACGCGCCGATCAGGGCGACCAGCACGGCGATGACGGTGGGCATCGGCGCCTCCCGAGTCGTCGAACCTCCCTATTTTAGCTGGTGAGGGCGCCGCGCGGGGGTTCCAAGCAACCTCCCAGCTCGGTCCCAGCTCGGTGGCAGCGGGGGCATCGAGGGTGGTGCCATGACTCAGACCGAGGCCGAGCCGAAGGCCACGCCGAGCAGCCGGGCCCCGGTGCTCGATGTGGTGATACCCGTCTACAACGAAGAAACCGATCTGGGGCTGTGCGTGCGCAGGCTGCACGCCTACCTGCGCGACGGATTCCCCTTCACCGCGCGCATCACCATCGCCGACAATGCCAGCACCGACGCCACCCTCGCGGTCGCCCAGCTGCTGGCGGGCGAGCTCGACGGGGTGCGGGTGCTGCACCTGGACGCCAAAGGGCGCGGACGTGCGCTGCGTGCGGCGTGGAGCGCGTCGGACGCGGCGGTGGTCGCGTATATGGATGTCGACCTGTCGACCGATCTGAACGCGCTGCTGCCGCTGGTCGCGCCGCTGGTGTCGCGACATTCCGAGCTGGCCATCGGCACCCGCCTCGACGCCTCGTCCCGGGTGGTGCGCGGACCCAAGCGCGAGATCATCTCCCGCTGCTACAACCTGCTGCTGAAAACCACACTGCGCGCGGGCTTTTCGGATGCCCAGTGCGGGTTCAAGGCCATGCGCACCGAGGTCGCGCGCGAATTGCTGCCGCTCGTGCGCGACGGCGAGTGGTTCTTCGACACCGAACTGCTGGTGCTGGCCGAACGGGCCGGGCTGCGCATCCACGAGGTGCCGGTCGACTGGATCGACGACCCCGACAGCCGCGTCGACATCGTCGACACCGCCCGCAAGGACCTGAGTGGCATCTGGCGGCTCACCAGGGCACTCACCACCGGGGCGCTGCCGCTGGCCGAACTGCGCGCCGCCGTCGGGCGCGAGCCGCTGGTGCCGGGTGTGCCGCTGGGGATGGTCGGCCAGCTGGTGCGCTTCGCCGTGGTCGGCGTGAGCTCGACGCTGGCCTACATCGTGCTGTACCTGCTGCTGCAACCGCTGCTCGGCGGCCAGGGCGCCAATCTGCTGGCACTGCTGGTCACCGCGGTGGGCAATACCGCCGCCAATCGCGCCTTCACCTTCGGTGTCCGCGGGCGCCGCGACGCGATGTCGCACCAGTTCCAGGGCCTGGCCATCTTCGCCTTCGGCCTGGCCATCACCAGCGGCTCCCTGTGCGCCCTGCACCGCTGGGCACCCGACGCCGCCGTGGGAATCGAACTCGGCGTGCTGGTCGTCGCGAATCTCGTTGCGACACTGTGCCGGTTCGTCGGATTGCGCTGGGTCTTCCGGCACGCGGGTGCCGACCAGCTCCCCGCCGGACCCCTCGCGAGTGCCACGACCGAGCCGATGTGCGCCACCGCCCGCCCGGAGGTGTCCGCGCGGGTCCGCGGCATCAGCGTGCCCGCGACCGATGCGCGGGAAGCCGAGGGTGTGCGGCGTGTGGACGGGCTGGAGGTGCGCCGATGACCGCCACCGTCATGGAACCGCCGACTACCGCCGAGGTCCCCGCCGAACGCCGAAAGCGCTGGGAATACCCGGCATTGGCGGTGTTGCTGCTCGGCACCGCCGTCGCGTATCTGATCAACCTGAGTGCCAACGGCTGGGCCAATGACTTCTATGCCGCTGCGGTGCAGGCGGGTTCGCAGTCGTGGGAGGCGTTCTTCTTCGGGTCCTCCGACGCGGCCAACTCGATCACCGTCGACAAACCGCCCGCCTCGCTGTGGGTGATGGAGCTGTCGGTGCGGGTGTTCGGGCTCAGCAGCTGGAGCATGCTGGTGCCGCAGGTGCTGCTCGGGGTGGCGAGCGTGGCGGTGCTGTGGGCGGCGGTGCGCCGCTCGTTCGGGGCCGCCGCCGGATTGATCGCGGGCACGGTGCTCGCGGTGACGCCCGTCGCGGTGCTGATGTTCCGGTTCAACAATCCCGACGCGCTGCTGGTGCTGTTGATGACCGCGGCCGCCTGGGCGATGACCCGCGCCGTCGCCGACGGCCGGTGGCGCTGGCTGCTGCTCACCGGCGGGCTGATCGGCTTCGGCTTCCTCGCCAAGCAGCTCCAGGTGCTGCTGGTGGTGCCCGCGCTGGCACTGACCTACCTGATCGCGGGCCCGCCGAAGATCGGCAAACGCATCGCGCAACTGTTCGCCGCCGGTGCCGCCATGGTGCTCGCGGCGGGTTGGTGGTTGCTGACGGTGGAGCTGTGGCCCGCCGACAAGCGGCCGTGGATCGGTGGCTCGCACGAGAATTCGATCATCGAACTCACCCTCGGCTACAACGGCCTGGGCCGCCTCAACGGCAATGAACGCGGCAGCGTGGTCCCCGGCGGGGGCGAGATGCCCGGCGGTGGCGACTTCCCCGGTGGCGGTGGCAACGGCATGTGGGGCAGCACCGGCATCACCCGCATGTTCGACCCCGCCCAGGGCGGTCAGATCGCCTGGCTTATCCCGGCCGCCCTGCTCGGCCTGGTCGCCGGGCTGGTACTGCGCGGCCGTGCGCCGCGCACCGATCGACGCCGTGCCGCGCTGATCCTCTGGGGCGGTTGGCTTCTCGTCACCGGGCTGGTCTTCAGCTACATGGCGGGCATCTTCCACCAGTACTACACGGTGGCCCTGGCACCCGCCGTCGCCGCGCTGGTGGGCATCGCCGCGGTGCAGCTGTGGGGTGCGCGCGACCGCCTGTGGGTGCGTCTCACCTGCGCGCTGGGCGTGGGTCTCACCACCGCCACGGCCTGGATGTTGTTGTCGCGCAGCGCTTCCTTCCAGCCATGGCTGCGATGGGCGATCCTCGTCGTCGGCGTAGTGACGACCATCGCCCTCGCCTTCCCGCTGGCGCGCAAGCAATCCCTGGCCGCCGCCCTCCTCGCCGCCTTCGTCGGTCTCGCGGGCCCCGTCGCCTATTCCGTCGACACCCTGGCGACCGCCCATACCGGCGCGATCCCCACCGCAGGTCCGAACACCGGCGGAATGCACGGCATGGGCGGCCCCGGTGGGCGGCCCGGCGACGGCCGACCGGGAGCCGACGGCACCCGCGCTGATGGCATGACGCCACCTGGAGGTTCGGCGACCGGCGGCACGGCAGGAACCCCGCCCACCGACGGATCCGCCCGCCCTGACGGCCTGCCGACCGACGGCGCCCAACCGGATGGGGCCGCCCTGCCCGGCGGTACACCGAACGGATCGAGTGACGGCGGGATGCGGGGCGGACCTGGTGGCGGCGGGTTGCTCAACGGCTCGCGGCCCGGTGACAGCATCGTCACGCTCCTCGAGCAGGACGGCACCGACTACACCTGGGTGGCCGCCACGGTGGGGTCCAACAGTGCCGCCGGGTATCAGCTCGCCACCGAGCTCCCGGTCATGCCGATCGGCGGCTTCAACGGCACCGATCCGTCCCCGACGCTCGAACAGTTCCAGCGGTATGTCGCGGACGGGAAGATCCACTACTTCATCGCCGGTGGACGTGGCGGCCCCGGCGGCGAAAGCGCCTCGACGAGTTCGGCGATCACCGCGTGGGTCAGCGAGCACTACACCGCGGTCACCGTCGACGGGGTCACCCTGTACGACCTGACCCAGCCGAAGGCGTAGCCGGCTCATCCGGAACACGGCCTGGCGGAACATGATCCGCCGGGCCGTGTGCTGTTCGTCGCGTCCTCAGGACTTCTCGAGGGTTCCGCGCGGTGCCACCCACCGGTGGTTCAGGTCGAGGACCGAAGCGACCGTTTCGAAATCGGCGTCGTAGTGGAACAGGACGAGGCGATGCTCGACTGCCAGTACGGCGGCGAGCAGATCGTGGATACCGACCGAGCGATGACGCCCGGACCGCGCGAGTTCACGCTGGACCGCGAACGCGCTGTGCCAATGCTCGTCGTTGGTGGGCAGGTACTCGTAAGCCGCGCGGCGGCGGAACCGGATCTGTTCGTACTCCGCCGGACCGCGCGCACTGTAGAGCGCCTCGGAATCCAGCGGGGCGCAGGTCGCGACGAGGCCCGCTGTGAGTAGTGGGCCGAGTTCGGCCGCGACTTCCGGATGACGCATCCGGGCGCCTGCGCTGGTATCGATGAGGTACCGCGCCGTTATCGCCATACGTCGTCACGCTGTTCCTTGTCGGCCATCTCCGCCAGGCCGCCATTGATGAGCCACTCGACTTCCGCGGCGCGCGCCCGGGCGACCACGGCGGAACTCAACGCGGCACGCACCGTATCGGAGATCCCCGACGTCCCCAGCGCGTCCTGGGCGGACGCCAGCAACTCGTCGTCGATCTCGATCAGGCGCTTGGTCATGTCACTATCCCTCGATATATCCCCCATGTGGAGAATATATACCCAGGAAGGCGCAGGTCACAAGGGCTGTCAGCCCCCGTTGAGGGCCGCGTGCAGCGTCGCCGCCCACTGGTCGACGATCAGTTTGCGCCGGGCGGAGTCGTCGGTGAGGACATCGGCCAGGCCGAGTCCACGGGCCAGGTCGAGGGTGGCCTGGACGAGGTGGTGGTTGACCGGGTCGGAGTCGTCCACACCCAGCGCCTCGACGGCGCGGCGGTGGGCGATGCGGCCGAAGCGGGCTTCCAGGGGGACGATGCGTTCGCGCAGGGCCGGGTGGGCGGCGGCGTGGGTCCACACCTGCAGGGCCGCCTTGAACAGCGGTGAGGTGTAGGACTCGACCAGGCCGGAGACCACCGCGCGGGTGCGGCCCGCGCCCTCGGCGACCTCGCTGATCGCGGTCGCCTCGGCGCTGGACTGCTCCATCCTGGTGTCGAACATGTACTCGAGGGCGGCGGTGATCAGGTCTTCCCTGGTGGGGAAGTGATGCTGGGCCGCCCCGCGCGACACCCCGGCCCGTTCGGCGACCACCGACACGGTCGCGGCCGCCCAGCCGGTCTCGGCCAGGCAGTCGATGGTGGCCTCGAGCAGCCGCTGCCGGGTGGCCCGGCTGCGGTCCTGCTTGGGTTCGTGGGGTGTCGCCATCGGACTATTGTGCCCAGCTGGGCGGGCGCTTCTGGAAGAAGGCCGTCATGCCCTCGATCACCTCGGGGGTGCCGAAGAACCCGGCCGAGCGTCGCGCGAGTTCCTCGGCCTCGACGTCGAAGCGCGCCAGCAGCGCCGAGTTGACCAGCCGCTTGGACTCGGCCAGCCCCTGCGGTGAGCCCTTGCGCAGCTCGCCACACAGGCGTTTCACCTCGGCGGCGGCATCGGCGGCCGCCACGGTGACCAGCCCGATCTGCTGGGCGGTGGCCGCGTCGAACTTCTCACCGGTGAGGAAGTACCGGCTCGCCGCGCGCTGGTCCATGCGCGGCACCAGGGTGAGCGAGATCATGAACGGCGCCATCCCGATGCGCACCTCGGTGAGCGCGAAGCTGCTGCCCGGCCCCGCCACGACGAGATCGCAGGCACCGATGATGCCCATGCCCCCGGCACGCACATTGCCGTCGATCTGGGCGACGACCGGCTTGAACGAGGCGAGAATGCCGCGCAGCACGTCGATCATCACGCGGGTGCGCTGATCGGCCGCGGTCGCCGGGTCGGCGGTGGTGGCCTCTTTGAGGTCGGCGCCCGCGCAGAAGGTGTCACCGGTGTGCGCGAGCACGATGCCACGCACGGCGGGATCGGTGTTCGCCGCGTCCAGGCCCGCCAGCAGTTCACGAACGAGCTTGGACGAGAGCGCATTACGGTTGTGCGGGGAATCGAAGGTCAGGGTGGCGAACCCGTCGACGACCTCGTAGCGGACGAACGGTGTTTCCGTCACGTCACTCATCGGGACTCCTGTTCATCCGAGGGAGAGTCGGCCGCCCCACCACCGGGGCGGCCGACTGCGGGACTAGTACGAGCGCGGCAGGCCGAGCGAGTGCTGCGAGACGAAGTTCAGGATCATCTCGCGGCTGACCGGGGCGATGCGCATGATGCGCGCCGCCTGCAGCATGGCCGACAGGCCGACCTCCTTGGTCAGGCCGGAGCCGCCGTGGGTCTGGATGGCCTGGTCCAGTGCCTTGATGCTGGCCTCGGCCGCCGCGTACTTGGCCATGTTGGCGGCCTCGGCGGCGCCGAACTCGTCACCGGAGTCGTAGAGGGTGGCGGCCTTCTGCATCATCAGCTTGGCCAGTTCCAGCTCGATCTTGATCTGCGCCAGCGGATGCGAAATGCCCTGGTGCGCACCGATCGGCGTCTTCCAGACGGTGCGCTCCTTGGCGTATTCCACCGCGCGGTCGATGGCATAGCGGCCGAGGCCGATGGCCATGGCCGAGCCCATGATGCGCTCGGGGTTCAGGCCGGCGAACAGCTGGGCCAGCGCGGCGTCCTCGGAGCCGACGAGGGCGTCGGCGGGCAGACGCACATCGTCGAAGAACAGGGTGTACTGGTTGTCCGGCTCGATGACGTCCATCTCCTGGACGTTCTTCACCAGGCCGGGCGCGTCCACCGGGACGATGAACAGCGCGGGCTTGAGCTTGCCGGTCTTGTGGTCCTCGGTGCGCGAGACCACCAGGATGGCCTCGGCCTGATCGACACCGGAGATGAAGATCTTGCGGCCGTTGAGGATCCAGTCGCCACCGTCGCGGCGCGCGGTGGTGGTGATCTGGTGCGAGTTGGAGCCCGCGTCGGGCTCGGTGATGGCGAAGACCATCTTGGCCGAACCGTCGGAGAGCTTGGGCAGCCAGTTCTGCTTCTGCGCGTCGGTGCCGTACTTGGTGATGATGGTGCCGCAGATGGCCGGGGAGACCACCATGAGCAGCAGACCGGCGCCCTGGGCGGAGAGCTCTTCCTGCACCAGCGCCAGCTCGTACATGCCCGCGCCACCGCCGCCGAACTCCTCGGGCAGGTTCACCCCGAGGAAGCCGAGCTTGCCCGCCTCGTCCCACAGTTCGGTGAGCGGCTCGTTCTTGCGCGAGAGCGGCAGCACGTAGTCGCGATAGTTGTACTTGGCCGCCAGCGACGCGACCGCCGCCCGCAGCGCGGTCTGCTCGTCGGTTTCGGTGAAGCTCATGCCTGCTCCTGCTCTTCTTCCTCGACCACCGCGAGGACGGTTCCGACCTCGACCTGCTGGCCGACGGTCACATTGAGTGCGCTGAGGATGCCGGTGGCGGGCGCGGCGATGGTGTGTTCCATCTTCATCGCCTCGAGCCACAGGATGGGCTGGCCCTGGGTGACCTGATCGCCCTCGGCGGCCCCGAGCCGGATGACGCTGCCCGGCATGGGTGCCAGCAGCGAACCGGCCGCCACCTGCTCGGACGGATCGGTGAAGCGCGGCAGCCTGCGCACGGCCACCGGGCCGAGCGGGGAGTCCACCGCGACGAGGTCGCCGTAGCGGGCGATCTCGAACTGCCTGCGCACCGGGCCGCGTTCACCGGGCACGGCCAGCACCACACGCTCCGGGGCCGCCGAGATCAGCTCGAGGCCGTCGTGGCCTTCGACCTGCACGCCGGTGCGGGTGAAGCGGTAGCGCACCTCGTGGGTGCCGGAGGTACGACTCTCGTAGGACTTGGTCTGCGGCAGCGAGGCCAGGTTGCGCCAGCCACTGGGAGCCAGCCGGGTGAAGCGGCTGGCGGCGTGGTTGGCGGCCGAATCCGCGAGGGCCGCGGCGACGATGGACAGCGCCTCATCGGCTTCCGAGGCCAGCGGCGCGGACAGCGCGGCCAGGTCGTGGGTGACGAAGAAGGCGGTGTCGGTGTCACCGGCCAGGAACGCCGGGTGCCGCAGCACCCGCACGAGCAGGTCGCGATTGGTGACCAGGCCGTGGATCTTGGCGCGCTGCAACGCGGTGGCGAGCAGATGCGCTGCCTCCGCGCGGGTTTCGGCGTAGGAGATGACCTTGGCCAGCATCGGGTCGTAGTGCACGCCGACGACCGAGTCGTCCACCACGCCGGTGTCCAGGCGCACGCCCGGCTGCTCCAGCACGGTGAATTCCCCGGCGGTGAACGGGATCTCGATCTTGTGGACCGGTCCGCTCTGCGGCTGCCAGTCGTGTGCCGGGTCCTCGGCGTAGAGACGGACCTCGATCGAGTGGCCGCGCAGGGCGGGCTGGGTGGCGGGCAGCGGCAGACCCGAAGCCACCTGGAGTTGCAGGCGGACCAGGTCGAGACCCGTGGTCTGCTCGGTGACCGGATGTTCCACCTGGAGGCGGGTGTTCATCTCCAGGAAGAAGAAGTCGCCCTTCTCGTCGGCCAGGAACTCGACGGTGCCCGCACCTTCGTAGCCGATGGCCTCGGAGGCCAGACGGGCCGCCTCGAACAAACGGTCGCGCATGCCGTCGATCTTCTCGACCAGCGGTGACGGCGCCTCCTCGACGACCTTCTGGTGCCGACGCTGGATCGAGCACTCACGCTCGCCCACCGCCCAGGTCTTGCCGAAAGTGTCCGACATGACCTGCACTTCGATGTGCCTGCCAGTCTCGAGGTAGCGCTCACAGAACACCGTCGGATCGCCGAAGGCCGACTCGGCCTCGCGCCGAGCCGCCGCGATCTGGTCCTGGAGGTCACCCAGCTCGCGTACCACGCGCATACCGCGACCACCGCCACCGGCGGATGCCTTGATCAGCACGGGCAGGTGCGCCTCGGTGACCTCGGCCGGGTCCAGCTCGGCCAGCACCGGCACGCCCGCGGCGTCCATCATCTTCTTGGACTCCACCTTGGAGCCCATCTGCTCGATGGCCGCGACCGGCGGGCCGATCCACACCAGGCCCGCGTCGAGCACGGCGCGCGCGAATTCGGCGTTCTCCGAGAGGAATCCGTAGCCGGGGTGGATGGCGTCGGCACCGGCCGACAGCGCGGCCTCGATGATCAGCTCTCCGCGCAGGTAGGTCTCGGCGGGGGTGTTGCCGGGCAGCCGGATGGCGGCATCGGCCTCGGCGACGTGTGGTGCGGCCGCATCGGCGTCGGAGTAGACGGCGGTGGTGCCGATGCCCATCCGGCGGCAGGTGGCGAACACGCGACGCGCGATCTCACCACGGTTGGCAACCAGAACATTCGTAATCGCCATGTCGCGCCTCACATTCGGAAGACGCCGAAGCCCTCGGCGCCCTGGATCGGTGCGTTGTGGATGGCCGACAGGGCCATTCCCAGCACGGTGCGGGTGTCACGGGGGTCGATGATGCCGTCGTCGAAGAGCCTGCCCGACAGGAACATCGGCATGGCCTCGGCCTCGATCTGCGCCTCCACCATGGCGGCCAGCCCGGCGGCGGCCTCCTCGTCGAAGGGCAGGCCCTTGGCCTCGGCGGCGCCGCGCTGCACGATGGTGAGCACGCCACCGAGCTGCGCGCCGCCCATCACGGCGGACTTGGCGCTGGGCCAGGCGAACAGGAAGCGCGGGTTGAACGCGCGCCCGCACATGCCGTAGTGGCCCGCGCCGTAGGAGGCGCCCATGAGCAGCGAGATGTGCGGCACCTTGGAGTTGGCGACCGCGTTGATCATCATCGCGCCGTGCTTGATGATGCCGCCGTGCTCGTACTCCTTGCCGACCATGTAGCCGGTGGTGTTGTGCAGGAACAGCAGTGGCGTGTTCTTCTTGTTGGCCAGCTGGATGAACTGGGTGGCCTTCTGCGATTCCTCGGAGAACAGCACACCGCGCGCGTTGGCCAGGATGCCGATCGGGTAGCCGTTGATCTCGGCCCAGCCGGTGACCAGGCTGGAACCGTAGAGCGGCTTGAACTCGTCGAAGTCCGAACCGTCGACGACGCGGGCGATCACCTCGCGCGGGTCGAACGGGATCTTCAGATCCGAGGGCACGATGCCGAGCAGTTCCTCGGGATCGTAGAGCGGCGAGATGACCTCGGCACGCGGCTCGGGGCCCTGCTTCTTCCAGTTCAGCCTGCGCACGATATTGCGGCCGATGCGGATGGCGTCCTGCTCGTCGGCGGCCATGTAGTCGGCCAGACCCGAAGTGCGGGCGTGCATCTCGGCGCCGCCGAGGGTCTCGTCGTCGGAGTCCTCACCGGTGGCCATCTTCACCAGCGGCGGGCCAGCCAGGAAGACCTTCGCGCCCTCCTTGACCATCACGACGTAGTCGGACATACCGGGGATGTAGGCGCCACCGGCGGTGGAGTTGCCGAAAACCAGGGAGATGGTGGGGATTCCGGCCGCCGACGCCTGGGTCAGGTCGCGGAACATCGCACCACCCGGGATGAAGACTTCCTTCTGCGTCGGCAGATCCGCGCCGCCGGACTCCACCAGCGAGATCACCGGCAGCCGGTTCTCCCGCACGATGTCGTTGATGCGCAAGGTCTTCCGCAGGGTCCACGGGTTCGACGTGCCACCGCGCACGGTGGGGTCGGGCGCGACGATCATGCACTCGATGCCCTCGACGATGCCGATGCCCGCGATGGTGGACGCGCCGACGTGGAAGTCACTGCCCCAGGCCGCGAGCGGGCACAGCTCGAGGAACGGCGAGTCCTCGTCGAGCAGCAGTTCGATGCGCTCGCGGGCGGTCAGCTTGCCGCGCTTGTGATGGCGGGCCACCTTCTCCGGCCCGCCACCGGCGATCGCCTTGGCGAACTCGCCCTCGATCTCGGCGAGCTTGGTGGTCATGGCCTCGGCGGCCGCGGTGTACTCCTCGGACGCGGGGTCGAGGGTGGAACGGAAGGTCGTCATGCTTGGTACCCCAATACTTTCGACGCCAGCATGGTCAGGATCTCGTTGGTGCCACCGCCGATGCCGATGATGCGGATGTCGCGGTAGATGCGCTCCACTTCGGACTCGCGCATGTAGCCCATGCCGCCGTGCAGCTGGACAGCCTGGTTGGCGACCCATTCGACGGTCTCGACGGCGGTGTTCTTGGCGAAGCAGACCTCGGCGATCAGGCCCTGCTCGCCGTTGTCCACGCGCTCGACCAGCGAGCGGGTGTAGACGCGGGCCAGGTCGACGCGCCGGGCCATCTCGGTGAGCGTCATCTGGACCGACTGGCGGCTGATCAGCGGGCGGCCGAAAGTCTCACGGTTGCGGCACCATTCGAGGGTGAGGTCGAGGGCGCGCTGAGCCATCGAGTACGCCTGCACCGCCAGGCCGACCCGCTCGCTGACAAACGCGTTGGCGATCTGGGCGAAGCCGGAGTTCTCCGCGCCGACCAGGTTCGACGCGGGCACCCGCACATCGGTGAACGACAGCTCGCCGGTGTCGGAGGCCAGCCAGCCCATCTTCTCCAGCTTGCGGGTCACCTCGAAACCCGGTGTGTCGGTGGGCACGATGATCAGCGAGACACCGGCCGCGCCCGGTCCACCGGTGCGCACCGCGGTGACGATGAAGTCGGCGCGACAGGCGGAGGTGATGAAGGTCTTGGCGCCGTTGATGACGAAGTCGTCGCCGTCGCGCACCGCCGAGGTGGTGAGGTGGCCGACATCGGAGCCGCCGCCGGGTTCGGTGATGGCCAGCGAGCCGATGAGGTCACCGGCCAGGGTCGGCTTGACCCACTTCTCGATCTGCTCCTCGTTGCCGGAGGCGATGATGTGCGGCAACGAGATTCCGCAGGTGAACAGCGAGGCCCACAGACCACCGGAGGCGCCTGCGAGGTGCAGTTCCTCGCTGAGCACCACGCCGTCGATGGCGGAACCGCCCTCGCCACCGGCGAATTCGGGGTACTCGATGCCGAGCAGGCCGAGTTCACCGGCCTTCTTGTGCAGTTCGCGCGGGATCAGGCCCTCGCGCTCCCAGGTGTCGAGGTCGGGCAGGATCTCCCGCTCGACGAACCCGCGCACGGTGGCGCGCAGCTCTTTACGTTCCGGGGTGTCCCAAACTGATGTCATGCGAGCAGCTCCGTCGGCATCTCTACGTGGCGGGAGCGCAGCCATTCGCCGAGCCCCTTGGCCTGCGGGTCGAAACGCGCCTGGTAGGCGACGCCCTTGCCGAGCAGGCCGGAAATGATGAAGTTGACCGCGCGCAGGTTCGGCAGCACGGTGCGGGTGACGGTCAGCGGGGCCGTCTCGGGCAGCAGTTCCTTCAGCTTCTCCACCGTGAGGGTGTGCACGAGCCACTGCCACTGCGCGTCGGTGCGCACCCAGACGCCGATATTGGCGTCACCGCCCTTGTCGCCGCTGCGGGCCAGCGCGATGGTGCCCAGCGGAACCCGGGTGGTCTCCGACGGCGCGGGGGCAGGGGGCAGCTCGGGTTCCGGAACCGGCTCCAGCACAGCGGTTTCGGTGGCGGGCGCGATTTCGACGCGGGTGCCGTCGGCCAGCACGGCCACGTGCGGCACCTCGTGCGCGTCGACGAAGCCGGGGGTGAACACGCCGTAGGGCGAGCCCGCGCCGGGCAGCGCGGTGAAGCTGGCGCCCGGGTAGCTGGCCAGCGCCAATTCCACGGCGACACTGGAGAATCCGCGACCCACCTTGTTCGGGTCGGGGTCGCGCACCACGCAGCGCAGCAGCGCGCTGGCCTGCTCCTCGGTCTCGGCATCGGGACGATCCAGCCGGGCCAGGGTCCAGGTGAGCTCGGCGGGCCTGTCCGGCAGCCAGGACTCCAGCTGACGCTGGGCCAGCTCGGCCTTGGCCTCGATGTCGAGGCCGGTGAGGATGAACGACATCTCGTTGCGGAAGCCGCCGAGAGTATTGAGCGAGACCTTGAGCTGCGGCGGCGGGGCCTCGCCGGTGACACCGCTGATCAGCACCCGATCCGGACCGTCCTGGCTCAGGGTGATGCTGTCGAGGCGGGTGGTGACGTCGGGGCCGGCGTAGCGGGCGCCCTGGATCTCGTACATGAGCTGGGCTTCGACCGTGTCGACGGTGACCGCGCCGCCGGTGCCCTCGTGCTTGGTGATGACGCTCGAACCGTCGCGACGGATCTCCGCGATCGGGAAGCCGGGGCGGCCCAGATCGCCGAGCTCGGTGAAGAAGGCGAAGTTGCCGCCGGTGGCCTGGGTGGAGCATTCGATCACGTGCCCGGCGGCGACCGCACCGGCGAGCGCGTCGTAATCGGTTCGGCCCCAGCCGAAGTGGGCGGCGGCCGGGCCGACGATGACCGACGCGTCGGTGACCCGGCCGGTGACGACGATGTCGGCGCCGGAGTTCAGGCACTCGACGATGCCCCACGCACCGAGGTAGGCGTTGGCCGTGAGCGGCTGACCGAGATCGAGCTCGGCGGCACGGCCGACCAGGTCGTCACCCTCGACGTAGGCGATCTCGGCGTCGAGGCCGAGATCGGCGGCGACCTTGCGCAGCCGCTGCGCCAGCCCGGCCGGGTTGAGGCCGCCCGCGTTGGTGACGATCTGGACCTTGCTCTCGAGCGCGAGGCCCAGGCAGTCCTCGATCTGCTTGACGAAGGTCTTGGCGTAGCCGAGGCTCGGGTCCTTCATCCGGTCGCGGCCGAGGATGAGCATGGTGAGTTCGGCGAGGTAGTCGCCGGTCAGCACGTCGAGCTGCCCACCTTCGAGCATCTCGCGCATGGCGCCGAGCCGGTCACCGTAGAAGCCGGAGCAGTTGCCGATACGGATCAGCTCCGGGTCGGCCGAGAGTGGACTCATGCGAACCAGGATCACATCGGTTCAGAAAAAAAGCAAGCAAGCGTGCTTGTTAATTGCGGGCAATCGACCAGGCAAGATGGGAGCATGTCCAACTCCACTGCGGTGATCCTGCTCTTCGCCCTCACCGGCTTCCTGCTGGGCGGCGCCTACACCACCTGGAAGACCAACCGCCAGCTCTCGATCGCCCTGCTCGTGGCCGCGGCCATGGCGGCCGTCGGCGCGGTGCTGTGGTTGTGACTCAGGGGGCGCTGAGTTTGAAGATGCGCACGTCCTCGGGCACGCCGTTGAGGGGTGCCGCCCAGAAGTTGCGTTTGTAGGGCTTGACGGTGGCGCCCAGCTCGGCGAGGGTTTCCGGGCGCAGCGCCGCCAGGGTGGTGCTGGACAGCATCATGTTGCCGTTGCCGCCCGCCTCCATCATCCTGGCGGCGATATTGACGTCGACGCCGAGCCAGTCGCCGCCGATCTCGCGCGGGGAGCCGGTGTGCAGGCCCACCCGCATGCGGGGCTTGTAGCCCTCGACCTCGACCTGGGCGAGATTGCGCCGGGCCGCCAGCGCCGCGCGCACCGCGCGGTCGGGTGAGGAGAACACCGCCATCAGGCCGTCGCCCATGCGCTTGACCACCTGACCGCCCCGCTCGGCGATCGGCGGCTCGATCGCCCTGGCGACCTTGCGCAGCAGCTCGAGCGTGCGTTCGTCGCCCGCGGCGAGCGACCAGCTGGAGAAGGAGACCAGGTCGGTGAACACGATGGTCACCTCCTCGGTGCCGCGACCACGGCCGATCCGCTCCAGCGCCGCCTGCCAGACCTGCAACGCGCCGAAACCGATCTCCCTGGCCGCGGTGGGGGTGCCGCCGACGATCTTGTCCGCCACCCGGGCCACCGCCCTGGCCCCGCCGGGCCCGGAGACCGAGAGCGGATCGCCGAAGGCCGGGTCTCCGGGCAGCTGCTGACGGGCCCGGCGCACGGCGCCGATGACATCGGCGCGCCGGTTGGCGGCCTGCAGTTTCGAGGAGATCTGGACGCGCTTGCGAGCGGCCCGCGCGGCGTCGGCGCCTGCCGCGGGCAGGGTCTCGTCGGTCTCGATCGGCTCCAACGGGATGACCACCTCCGGGACCTTGTCGTGCGGTCGCGGATCCGCCCCGCCAGAAGGCGTTTCACTCACGCCACGAGGGTATCTCACCCGACGACAACCGCCGGTCCGCTGTTTGTGACCAGCGGACCGGCGATCGTGCCTCCGACGGCCGGGCAGCGGCCGTCGGAGGGAAGCCCGGGCCGTTGCGAGGGCCGCCCGGGCTTGTCCAATCAGGCGTCGCGCTGGTTGACGACCACCAGGGCCGCACCGAACACGATCGCCACGAACACGGTGAAGTAGATCAGGCTGCCCCACACGCCCCAGTGCCAGTTGCCGGACACTTCCTCGGCGGTCAGGAAGCGGTTGATGTTGGCGAAGGGCAAGAACGGGGTGACGTTGCGGCCGAAGCTGCCGAAGGCTCCGAGCAGGCTCTCGATGAGCAGCGGCCAGAGCACGATCAGCGAGATGGCCGCGGCCGACTGCCGGACCAGCACACCGACACCGATCGCCAGGATCGCCCCGAGCAGGGCGTAGATCGGAATGCCGTAGATCTCGCGCCAGTTGCCTTCGAGCACCAGGCCGGGGGCGTCGTCACCGACGATCAGCTTGGCCACCACGAAGGCGACCAACGCCAGCACACCGGTCAGCACGGCGGCGTACACGCCGACCAGACCGGCCTTGGACGAGATCACCTTCGACCGGTTCGGTACCGCGAGGAAGCTGGATCGGATGACGCCGAAGCGGTATTCGCTGGTGACCGTCAGCGCGGCCATGATCATCAGGACCATCACGCCGAAGCCGGTCACGCCGGATGCGGCCAGTGCCGGGGTGAGCGGCGGCGGGCCCTGCCCCGGCTCGGCGTCGATATTGGTGATCAGCGACATCAGCACGGCGAAGCCGATGCTGAGCAGCACCACCACCGCCGAGCACCACCAGGGCGAGCGGGTCGAGGTGAGCTTGATTCGTTCCGCAGCGAGCACGCCCATCAGAGCGCACCTCCCATCACCTGGTCGAGGCCTTCGCCGTGGTACTCCACCGCGCCGCCGGTCATCCGCATGAACGCTTCCTCGAGCGAGGCCTGCTGCGGCGCGAGCTCGTAGAGCGTGACGTTGTTGGTGCCTGCCACCTTGCCGACCTCGTCGCTGGCCACGCCCGCGACGATCAGCGCGTTGTCGCCCTCCTCGCGCACGGTCATGCCGTGCGAGGTGAGCAGGCTGCGCAGCTGGTCGAGCTGCGGGCTGCGCACGCGCACCGACTGCTCGGAGGCGCGCTCGATGAAGTCCTTGGTGGTGGTGTCGGCGATGAGCTGACCCCGGCCGATGACGATCAGGTGCTCGGCGGTCTGGGCCATCTCCGAGAGCAGGTGACTCGACACCAGCACCGTGCGGCCCTCACCGGCCAGGCGCTGCATGAACCGGCGGATCCACAGGATGCCCTCCGGGTCGAGGCCGTTGACCGGCTCGTCGAACAGCAGCACCTTCGGGTCGCCCAGCAGCGCGCCGGCCAGGCCGAGGCGCTGCGACATACCCAGCGAGAACCCGCCCGCGTTCTTGTTGGCGACCTCGGAGAGGCCGACCAGGCGCAGCACTTCCTCGACCCGGGACTTGGGCAGGTCGTTGGCGGCGGCCAGCCATTCCAGGTGCGCGCGCGCCGATCGGTTCGGATGCACCCACTTGGCGTCCAGGAGCGCGCCGACCTGCGTCAGCGGGCGCTCCAGGTCCTGGTAGTGCTTGCCGCCGATCAGCGCGGTGCCCGAGGTGGGCTTGTCCAGCCCCAGGATCATCCGCATGGTCGTCGATTTGCCGGCACCGTTGGGTCCGAGGAACCCGGTCACCAGTCCAGGCTGGACGGTGAACGAGAGGTCCTGCACCGCGACGGTCTGGCCGAATTGCTTCGTCAGGCCCTTCAGCTCGATCATGTGCCTCAGCTTGCCGGACGAAGGTGGCGAGCGCGTCGCCGTGAGGTCGCGAGTCGGGTCATCCTCGAGGATGACCCGACCCCGAGACGGGGACTACCTGGCTGGGGAAGAAGCCTGAGCCCAGAAACGCTTGGGGATGCGGCCCGCCTGCCGGGCCAGATACCCGGCCCGCACGCCCGCGGCCATCGCCTCGGCCATCAGCCGGGGTTCGCGCGCCCTGGTCACCGCGGTGGCCAGCAGGACCGCCGAGCAGCCCAGTTCCATGGCCAGCGCGGCATCGCTGGCGGTGCCGATGCCCGCGTCCAGGATGACCGGCACGTTCGCGGCGCCGACGATCATCTCGATGTTGTGCGGGTTGCCGATGCCGAGGCCGGTGCCGATCGGCGAGCCCAGCGGCATCACCGCCGCGCAGCCCGCCTCCTCCAGCCTGCGGGCCAGGATCGGGTCGTCGGTGGTGTAGGGCAGCACCACGAAACCGTCGTCGACCAGCTGTTCGGCGGCGTCGAGCAGCTCGATCGGGTCGGGCAGCAGGGTGCGGTCGTCGGCGACGACCTCGAGCTTGACCCAGTTGGTCTCGAGCGCCTCGCGGGCCAGCTGCGCGGTGAGCACGGCCTCGGCGGCGGTGCGACAGCCCGCGGTGTTGGGCAGCGGGGTGATATCGAGGCGCTCGAGCAGATCGAGCACGCCGGTGCCGCCCGCGGCGTCGACGCGGCGCATGGCGACGGTGGTGAGCTCGGTGCCCGAGGCGACCAGCGCCTCCTCCAGGACGGCGAGGTTCTCGGCACCGCCGGTGCCCATGATCAGGCGCGAGCCGAACTCTTTGTCGGCGATGCGGAAACCTTGCTCAGCCACCCTGGACCGCCGTCAGGACCTCGATGTTCCAGCCGCGCCCGACCGGCTCGTCCCAGCGCGACTTCGGGTAGACCGCGCCGTCGACGGCCACGGCGACGCCCTGGCAGGGCAGGTCGAGCCGGGTCAGCAGTTCGCGAATGCTGAGCGGCTCGGCGAACTCGTGATCGGCACCGTTGACGGTGATTCCGATCGGGATGGTCGAGGTCATCGAACTCCTCCTGGGGACGACAGCGAAGGCATCGGGGATGCCGGAAAACGGTGGGGGGACACGGCTTCGGCGACGGCGGGGGTCTCACCCGCGAGCAGCGCGGGCACCAGGTCCGCGGTGATCGCCAGGGTGAGCATGCCGTTGCGGCCGTGTCCGGTGGCGGCGACGACCCGCTCGTCGAGCGCGCCGAGCAGGGGCAGGTTGTCCGGGGTCGAGGGACGCGAGCCCGCGTTCGCTTCCGCCAGTTCGTATTCGGCGATACCGGGCAGGATGGTCTCGGCATCGGCGAGCAGGTCGCGGACGCCACCGACGGTGACGGTGGTGTCGTGACCGGCTTCGTATTGTGTTGCGCCCAGGACGATTCCGTCCTCGCGCGGGACCAGGTAGACCTGTCTGCCGTGCACCCTGGCCCGGATGACACGACGGGGCGGCGGACTCACCCCGGGGCGGTGCCGCAACCGCAGGATCTCCCCCTTCACCGGCCGCACCGGCAGGCCGGGCCACAGGTCCGCCGAGTGCGCACCGGCGGCGAGCACCACGCGGTCGTGCGGCAGATCGTCCAGCGCGGCAACGGTTTCGGTGCGGATCTCCACGCCGGTGGCGGAGCACGCTGCCAGCAGTGCGCGCAGCACCCGGCGATTGTCGATGGCGGGTTCGGTGGTGGCGAGCAGGCCCGCGCGCACGGTGCGGGACAGGGTGGGTTCGATGGCGCGGACCCCGGCGCGGTCGAGCACCCGCAGGTCGTGGCCGAAGCCGGCCAGCCAGTCGGCGACGGTGCGCAGGTCGGTGACGTCGGCGGCGTCCAGGGCGACGGTCAGGGTCTCCTCGGCGACGAAGACCGGGTCACCGGTGACCGCGCGCAGCTGTTCGGCGAAGGCGGGCCAGGCGTCCAGGGCGGCCGCGCCGAAGGCGAGTACCCGGTCCTCCCCCGGCCAGCCCTCCGACAGCGGCGCGAGCATGCCTCCGGCGACGTTGGACGCGCCGGAACCGGGGGCCGGATCGAAGACGGTGACCGTCCAGCCGGCCCGCGCGGCCTGCCAGGCGACGGCGAGTCCGACGGCGCCGCCGCCAACGACCGCCAGAGTCCGCATCACGTTCCACCTGTCTTTTTCCGCCTGTCGCCCGCCATGGCGTTCGCATCCCCACGGTAGCGCGACTACCGTCGACACCGTGCAGCCCTCCCATCCGAATCGTTCCGTCCCGCCCAGGGAGCGCCTGTCGAGCGCACTGCTGTATCTGTGCACCGACGCGCGCCGGGAAAAGGGTGATCTGGCCAGGTTCGTCGACGCCGCGCTCGCCGGTGGTGTCGACATCGTCCAGTTGCGTGACAAGGGCTCGCCCGGTGAGGCCGAGTTCGGTCCGCTCGAGGCCAAGGCCGAGCTGGGCGCGCTGGCCGAGATCAAGGCCGCGACCAGGCGCCACGGTGCGCTGCTCGCGGTGAACGACCGCGCCGACATCGCGCTGGCGGCGGGCGCCGATGTGCTGCATCTGGGCCAGGGCGACCTGCCGCCCGCCTACGCGCGGCGCATCCTGGGCCCCGATGTGGTGATCGGGCGGTCCACCCACAACCGCAATCAGGCGGGCATCGCGGCCATCGACGGCCATCTCGACTACTTCTGCACCGGTCCGATCTGGACCACCCCCACCAAGCCGGGCCGTCAGGCGGCGGGGGTCGACTTCATCCGCTCCACGGCCGACGCGCACCCGACGCTGCCCTGGTTCGCCATCGGCGGGGTCGACCTCGCGCGGCTGCCCGAGGTTCTGGAAGCGGGCGCCCGCCGCGTCGTCGTGGTGCGAGCGATCACCGAAGCCGCCGATCCCGAAACGGCCGCTCGCGAACTCAAGACCGCGCTGCTCGCCGCGAACTGACCGCGTTCGCCGAGCGGCCGCGACGCCGGGTCGTGACCCGCGGACCGGGGCATCGAACTCGAGGCCGGAGATCGCGCCGCGTGGCGGTCATCTCCCGGCTGGACCGCCCGGCCGCGAGGGTTGGTCAGGACCTCAGGACAGGATGTCCGCGCGGGTCAGCAGTGGGCCCGTGGCCGGGTCGGCGTCGAGGACGACCTCGTCGCCGGGGCCGCCGGTGCTCGCGTGCAGCCAGTAGAAGCCCTGGTCGGCGAGGTCGATGGTGCGCGGCAGGGCCGCGGCGAGTTCGTCGTCGGGGGATTCCACACGCAGCGGGACCGCGCGCAGAGTGCGCCAGGCTTCGGCGAACCCGGGGTGCAGCGGACGGTCGGTGACCTCGTTCTCCGGGACCCAGGCGAGTTCGTCGCTCTCCTTGTTGGCGACGGTGGCCAGCGGTGACGCGGCGTCGGCGATAACGGTGACGTAGGTCCAGCCGCTCGGGGCGGTCATCGTGAGCCGCTGGGCGCGCACCCGCAGCAGGTCGGCGGTGATACCGGCTTCCTCCTCGGCCTCACGGACCGCGGCGTGCTCGGCCGACTCGTGCGAGTCCCTGGCGCCGCCGGGAATCGCCCACGTGCCGCCCTGATGACTCCACGGCGCGCGATGCTGCAGCAGCACCGCCGACCCACCGGCAGGCAGCGGCGCGCGCAGCAGCAGCCCGGCCGCGCCGAAGCGGCCCCAATGCCGCACCCCGCCCGGACTGTTCGACCAGCCGTCACCGTCACCGCGCATAAGTCACTACTCTCTGTCCGTGGCAGCCGATCAGCAACCGCTTCGGGGGTGTCTGAGAGGCTGCGCCGCCGGTAGGACAACAATAAACTCCGCTATAGCAACGGTGCGCGGACAAGTCGGGGAGGTGAACGGTGGTCGAACCGGGGAACCGCACTGCCTCGACCGAGGTGGCGGCCGTACGTTCGGGCCCGTCATCGCAGGCCGGAGCGGGTACGACGTCCACGAAGGAGCCCGCCGCAGCCGGTTCCGGTGGCAGGCGCGCGGCGCTGCGCCGCCCGGCCATCGTCACCGAGCGACCGCCCGTGCCCGACGTCGCGGCCCTGCGCGCGCAGTTCCATCCGGACCGGATGCGCGGCTTCGTGCGGTCCTCGCCGGGCCGTCTGGTGGCCGCCGGACTGGTGTTGATGGCGCTGTGCGTGACCGCGGGCTCGGTGACTTCCACCATCGTGCGCGACCGCCAGCAAGCTCTGGGCGTACTGCTCGACGACACCGAACCCGACGCCCACTCGGCCAACCACCTCTACACCTCGCTCTCGATCGCCGACGCCGCCGCGGGCACCGCGTTCATCGCCGGTGGCCTGGAACCGCAGGCGGTGCGCGACCGCTACACCCAGGCCGTCGGTGAGGCCGCGGCCGAGTTGGTCACCCAGGCCGGGCACATCTCCGCCGAGGAGGCGGCCGACCCGAGCGGCACCGACCGCCGCCTGCGCACCGGCATCGCCACCGGCCTGCCCGTCTACACCGGCCTGATCGAGACCGCGCGCGCCAACAACCGCAACGGCTACCCGGTCGGCGCGGCCTACCTCAGCGAGGCCTCGCATCAGATGCAGACCACGCTGCTGCCGATGGCCGAGGAACTCGAGAGTCATCGCATGGACGCGGTGACCGCGGCCCAGCACCGGCACGTGCAGCCCCCGTGGCCCGCGATCGTGCTGCTGATGCTCGCCCTGGGCGCCCTGATCTGGGTGCAGGTGGAGCTGGCCCGCCGATCGCGGCGCTTCTTCAACATGGGCCTGCTGCTGGGCACCGCCGCGCTCGCGCTGACACTGCTGTGGACGGTGGCGGCGGGTTCGCTGTCAGCGGTGGCGATGATCCGCTGCCGGGACGAGGGCGCCGTTCCCGCGGCGCGGCTGGCCGAGAGCCGGATCCTGGTGCAGCAGGCCAGATCCGCGGAGATGGTGAAGCTGGTGCGCCGCGACGCGACCGGCGACTACGACCGCACCTTCGAGGTCAACGCCACCCGCCTGATCGAACTGCTCGACGGCTACCCCGCCGACGCCCCCGCCCGCACCGAGGTCGCCGACGCCCGCGCCGCGCTCACCCGCTGGCAGTCCGCGCACGACCGGATGAACGACACCCTCGAACGCGGCGATTTCGCCGGCGCGGCCGCGGTCGCCACCGGACCCGGTGCCGCCGACGCCACCGCCCAGGTCGACGCGCTCGACCGCGCGCTCGACGAAGCCTCGGCCGCGACCCGGAACACCCTGCGCTTCAAGGTCTCCCAGGCCATCGACGTGCTGTCCTTCCTGAGCCCCGGCGCGCTGGTCCTCGGCATCGCGGCCGCCGTCGGCGTTGGCCTGGGCCTGTGGCCGCGTCTGCGGGAGTACCGATGAGGCGGGCACGCGTCTGGACGACGCTGCTGCTGGCGACGGCGGCGCTGATCGGTGGCTGCTCCGACAGCACCCCGGCCCCCGACGAACGCGGCGTGTACTCCGAACCGCCGTTGCCCGCCAAGGCGATTCCGGTCGGCACCGACACCCCGGTCCCGCCGCGCGGTGGCGAACAGTGCGGCGACCCCACCGCGAGCCTGCGCCCCAGCACCGCGAGCGGACCCACCATCGCGGCCATCCGCGCCCGCGGCAGGCTGGTGGTCGGCTTGGACGCGGGCAGCAATCTGTTCAGCTTCCGCGATCCGCTGACCGGCCGCATCGTCGGCTTCGACGCCGACATCGCCCGCGAGATCGCCCGCGACCTGCTCGGCGACCCGGACCTGATCGAATACCGCAGTCTCGCTTCGGAAGAGCGCGAACGCGCCCTGCAGGATCACACCGTCGACCTGATCGCCAAGACCATGACGATCACCTGCGAACGCCGCCAGCGCGTCGCGTTCTCCACGGTGTACCTGCGCGCCGATCAGCGGGTGCTGGCGGTGAAGAACTCCGGGATCAACGGCCTGGCCGACCTGGCGGGCAAGCGGGTCTGCGTGGCGCGCGGCACCACCTCGCTCGACCACATCCGGCGCGACCAGCCCGCCGCCACCATCCTCACCGTCCCCACCTGGGCCGACTGTCTGGTGGTGCTGCAACAGCGCCAGGTCGACGCCGTGAGCACCGACGACTCCATCCTGGCCGGGCTGGCCGCGCAGGACCCCTACACCGAGGTGGTCGGCGGCAGCATCAGCGCCGAGCCGTATGGGATCGGCATCCCCAAGGGCGACGACGACCTGGTGCGCTTCGTCAACGCCACGCTCGAGCGCATCCGCAACGACGGCACCTGGACGCGCATCCACCGGCGCTGGCTCGCCTCCCTCGGCGACCCGCCGACCCCACCCGCCCCCACGTACCAGGACTGATCGCCGATGAGTACGCAGGACGACCCCGCCGAACACACCCCCACCGAACTGTCGCGGCGCGAGCCGACCCAGCTCACCGAACGCCCCCGCCCCGGCACCCTGCCCGGCGGCTGGACGCTGCCGCCCGAGCCCGCCGAGTCACCCGACGAGCCGCCCGCCGACGACGAGACCCAGCCGCTGCCCAAGCTGCCCTCCCACGCCGTCACCGAGATCGCTGCCCGGCCCGCCCCACCCGGCACCCAGGCCACGCCCGCCGCGACCCAGGGTTCCTGGGTCTCCGAACCCGTCGCCACCTCGCGCTCCGGGCGCAGTGTGCGCACCGCGCGCTCGCGCCCGACCCGGCGGCTGGGCGCCGGGCTGGTGCCGATCCCGACCGTCACCCCCGCCGATCCCCGCGATGCCGTGCTCGCCGATCCGGTGGTCTCGGAGGGCAGGCGGTTCTGCTGGCGCTGCGCGAATCCGGTGGGCCGGTCGACTCCCGCGCGGGCCGCCAGTTCCAGCGGCGTGTGTGAAACCTGCGGCGCCGCTTATGATTTCCGGCCGTCGCTGCACGAGGGCGACATGGTCGCCGGGCAGTACGAGATCCAGGGCTGTATCGCGCACGGCGGGCTGGGCTGGATCTATCTGGCGATCGACCGCAATGTCAGCGACCGCTGGGTGGTGCTCAAGGGCCTGCTGCACGCCGGTGACGCCGAGGCGCAGGCGGTGGCCGTCGCCGAGCGGCAGTTCCTGGCCGAGGTGGCGCACCCGAGCATCGTCAAGATCCACAATTTCGTCGAGCACACCGCCCCGGACGGGTCGAGCATCGGCTACATCGTGATGGAGTACGTCGGCGGGCATTCGCTGCGCGACATCCTCGACGCCCGCCCGCGCGGGGAACAGATGCCGCTGGCCGAGGCCATCGCCTATGTGCTCGAGATCCTGCCCGCCCTCGACCACCTGCATTCGATCGGCCTGACCTACAACGATCTCAAGCCCGACAATGTGATGGTCACCGAGGACCAGGTGAAACTCATCGACCTCGGCGCGGTCGCCACTATCGAAGCCTACGGAAACCTCTACGGCACCAAGGGCTTCCAGGCACCGGAGATCGCGCGCACCGGCCCCACACCCGCCTCCGACATCTACACCGTCGGCCGCACCCTGGCCGCGCTCACCCTGGATCTGCCCAGCGAGCACGGCCGCTACCTCGACGGCATCCCCGACCCCGCCGACGAACCGCTGCTGGCGCGCTACGAGTTCTTCCACCGGTTCCTGCTCACCGCCACCGAACTCGATCCGGCACAGCGCTTTCCGACGGCGCGGGCGATGTCGGCGCAGCTGGCGGGGGTGCTGCGCGAGATCCTCGCCTACGACACCGGCAGCGAACATCCCCAGCTGTCCACAGTCTTCAGTCCCCAGCGCACCAGCTTCGGCACCGAGGAGCTGATCAGCCAGACCGACGCCTACCTCGACGGTGTCGGCCGCTCCCCCCTGCTCGACTCCAGCACGGTGGTCGCCGCGCTGCCGATTCCGCTCATCGACCCCGCCGACCCGTCCGCGCCGCTGCTGGCCGCCACCGCCAACCCGGAACCCGAGCGCGTGCTCGAGGCCCTGCACGACGCCCGCGAACGCGCCGAGGCCGACCCCGACAACGCCCCGGACACACTGGCGGGCGAACTGCTCTACGCCGAGGCGCGCGCCCGGCTGGAACTCGGCGAATCGGCCGCGGTCCTGCATCTGCTCGACCGGGCGCCGAACGAATCCGATTGGCGCACCGACTGGTTCACCGGCCTGGCCGGCCTGCTCGAACTCGACTACGAGGCCGCCTTCGGCTCCTTCGAGGCGGTGCTGCGGGTCCTGCCCGGCGAGATCGCACCCAAGCTGGCACTGGCCGCCACCGCGGAACTGATTCTGCAGCACTGGGAATCGGACGCCCCCGAACAGTGGCGCTCGTTCGCCGAACGCTATTACGCCACTGTGTGGCGCACCGACCGCGCCGTGGTGAGCGCCGCCTTCGGCCTGGCCAGGCAGTTGGCCGTGGCGGGTCAGGTGGGCGAGGCGGTGCACGCGCTCGACGAGGTCCCCGCCGCGTCCCGGCATTTCACCACCGCCCAGACCACCGCGATCCTGTTGCTGCTCACCAGTTCCCCCGTCGCCGACCTCGACGAACAGGTGCTGCGCCTGGCCGCCTCGCGCGCCCAGTCCATCCCGCCCGGCGAGCACCGCGCGGTCCTCATGCGCACCCTCGTCCAGGGCACCGCCCTGGCCTGGCTGGGCGCGGGCAACACCCCGAAACGCAAGGACGCCAAACTCTTCGCCCGCCCCTTCGACGAACGCGACCTCCGCGAAGGCACCGAAAAGGGCCTGCGCACCCTGGCCCGCAACGCCCCCGACCGCACCCACCGCTACGCCCTGGTCGACCTCGCGAACTCCCTGCGCCCCAAGTCCTGGTTCTGAGGCCGAGCCGCGTAACCCTATGCGCTGAGGGCGACTTCGTGGGCGGCGCGGGCGATGGCCAGTTCCTCGTTGGTCGGGACTACGAGTACCGCGACCGGTGACGAGTCGGTCGAGATGCGGCGGACGCCCGGGGTACGGGTTTCGTTGCGGGTGGGGTCGAGCTGGATGCCCAGGTTCTGGAGGTCGGCTACGGCGGCGGCGCGGACGGTCGGGCTGTTCTCGCCGACACCCGCGGTGAAGACGATGGCGTCGACTGTGCCCAGCTCGACCAGGTAGGCGCCCAGGTAGCGGCGCAGGCGGTGGATGTAGACGTCGAAGGCCAGCTTTGCCTGGGCGTCGCCGTTGTCGATGAGTTGCTGGAGTTCGCGGAAGTCGTTGACGCCCGACAGGCCCTTGATCCCGGAATCGCGGTTGAGCAGTTGCTCGACGGCGGGCAGGTCCAGGCCGGCGGCGTGCATCAGGTGCGGCATGATGCCGGGGTCGAGGTCGCCGGGGCGGGTGCCCATGACCAGGCCCTCGAGCGGGGTCATGCCCATGGTGGTGTCGACCGCGACGCCGCCGCGCACGGCCGAGGCCGAGGCGCCGTTGCCGAGATGGAAGATGATCTGGTTGACCTCACCGGCCGGACGGCCGAGGAATTCGGCGGCCTTCTCCGAGACGTACTGGTGCGAGGTGCCGTGGAACCCGTAGCGGCGGACACCGTGCGCCGCAGCCAGTTTCGCGTCCAGCGCGTAGGTGCGGGCCGCCTCGGGCAGGGTGTGGAAGAACGCGGTGTCGAACACCGCCACCTCCGGAATGCCGGGCAGCAGTTCGCTGGTCGACTCGATGCCGACGGCATTGGCCGGATTGTGCAGCGGCGCGAGCCGGGACAGGTCGCGGATGGTGTCGAGCACCTCGTCGGTGATCAGCGTCGGGCGCCAGAACACCTCACCGCCGTGCACGACCCGGTGCCCGACCGCGCCGATCCCGGCGGTGGTCAGGTCGATGCCGGTCTCGCGGAACATCTCGAACGCCTGGCGCAGCCCGGCACGATGATCCGCGATCGGGCCCTCGTGCACCAGTTTCCGGTCACCGCACTCGTGCACCACCCGCCCGCCGTGCGCCTCACCGATCTTCTCGACCAGACCCGATGCCCGGACCTGGGCCGAATCCGCGTGCAGCAGCTGATATTTGATCGACGACGAGCCGCAGTTCAGGACAAGTACCAAGTCACTCACGCCGGATCCCCCTGCGCCTGGATGGCGGTGATCGCCACGGTGTTGACGATGTCGGCGACCAGCGCGCCGCGCGAGAGATCGTTGACCGGCTTGCGCAGACCCTGCAGCACCGGGCCGATCGCCACCGCGCCCGCACTGCGCTGCACGGCCTTGTAGGTGTTGTTGCCGGTGTTGAGATCCGGGAACACGAACACCGTCGCCTTGCCCGCCACCGTGGAGTTCGGCAGCTTGGTGCTCGCGACGGCCGGTTCGATCGCGGCGTCGTACTGGATCGGGCCCTCCACCGGTAACTCCGGCGACCGCTCGCGCACGAATTCGGTGGCGGCACGGACCTTGTCGACATCGGCGCCGGTCCCCGAGGCACCGGTCGAATACGACAGCATGGCCACGCGCGGCTCGATCCCGAAGCGGGCGGCGGTCTCGGCCGAGGACACCGCGATATCGGCGAGCTGCTCGGAGGTCGGGTCGGGCACCACCGCGCAGTCGCCGTAGGCGAGCACCCGGTCGGCCAGGCACATCAGGAACACACTCGACACCGTGGACACACCCGGCACCGTCTTGATGATCTCGAAGGAGGGCCGGATGGTGTGCGCGGTGGTGTGCGCGGCACCGGAGACCATGCCGTCGGCGATGCCCTTGTAGACCATCATGGTGCCGAAATAGGAGATGTCGGCCATGGTTTCGCGGGCCCGTTCGAGCGTCATGCCCTTGTGCTTGCGCAGTTCGGTGTATTCGGCGGCGAATTCGTCGAGGTAGCCGGAGGTGCGCGGGTCGAGCACCTGCGCGGCCTCGATGTCGACGCCGAGTTCGGCGGCGCGGGCGCGCACCGAGGTCTCGTCGCCGAGGATCGTGAGGTCGGCGATCTTGCGCTGGAGCACCCGGCCGGCCGCGCGCAGGATGCGGTCGTCGTCACCCTCGGGCAGCACGATGCGCTTGCGGTCGGCGCGCGCGCGATCGATCAGCCGGTACTCGAACATCTGCGGGGTCACCACGTTCGAGGCGGGCACCTGGATGCGTTCGAGCAGGGCGGGCGCGTCGACGCGCTGTTCCATCAGGGCCAGCGCGGTGTCGACCTTGAGCGGGCTGCCCGCCCACATCCGGCCGCGGGTGCGGTGCACGGCGCTGGCGGTGTCGTAGGTGCCGAGTTCGGTGGTGAGGATCGGCAGCTTGGGATGCAGGCCCTCCATCAGCCGGGCGATGGCCGGATGCGGCCGGATGCCACCGTTCATGATCACCCCGGCCAGCGACGGAAAGCCCGCCGCCTCATGGGCGTTCACCACACTGAGCAAGACGTCGGAGCGGTCGCCCGGGGCGATCACCACCACGCCGTCGGACAGGCGCTCGAGGATGTGCTCGGCGGTCATGCCGCCGACCATGATCCGCAGGGCCTCGCGTTGCAGCAGTTCCGGGTCGCCGCTGTAGATCTCGCCGTCGATGGCCCCGCACAGCTCGCCCATGGTGGGCGCCATGAGCAGCGGCACCTCCGGCAGCGTCCAGGAGGGCACCTCGGAATCGGCCAGCGCGGCACCGATCTCGTCGATGTCGTCGGGCGCGCAGCGGTTGGCGACCACCGCCACCAGCTGGGCGTGCTCACCGGCCAGCTCACCGGAACACAGTTCCACCAGGTGTTTGACCTCGGCGGGCGTGCGCTCGGCGCCACGCACCACCAGCAGCACCGGTGCGCCGAGGTTGACCGCGATGCGGGCATTGAAGCGCAGTTCGCTGGGGCTGGCCACATCGGTGTAGTCGCTGCCGACGATGACGACCGCGTCGCACGCCTTGGCGACATCGTGGAAGCGCATCACGATCTCGCTGATCGCGGCGTCGGGGTCGCGGTGCACGTCCTCGTAGCTGACGCCGACGGCCTGTTCGTAGCCGATGTCGGCGGTGCTGTGCTCGAGCAGCAGTTCGAGGATGTAGTCGGTCTCGGCCGAGGAGCGGGTGATCGGGCGGAACACGCCGACCCGCGCGGTGGTCGCGCACAGCATCTGCAGCACGCCGAGCGCCACGGTGGATTTACCGGTGTCACCCTCCGGGGAAGCGATGTACACGGTGGACGGCGCATGTTCGACCATGCTGGCGAGCTTAGTTAATCGATGGCGATTCGGCCGGGCGGTGTGGTGTGTTCGACCGCGTTATAGTCCCGCCCATGACGACGTCCTTCCCGGATCGGCAGTGGGGATCGCGCAGCAGCGCCCTGTCCCGCGCGGCCAACCGCTTCGCCGCCACCAAGCCCGGATCCTGGGTGATCCGCACTCTGACCCCGCTGGACCGGGCCATCCTGGAACGCACCGACGCCAAGTACACCGTGCTCGGCCCGATCGGCGCCCCGGTGATCCTGCTGACCACCACCGGCCGCAAGTCCGGCGTCGCGCGCACCCAGCCGCTGCTCTACGTCCACGACGGCGACACCCTCTACGTGGTCGGCTCCAACTTCGGCCAGGCGCACCACCCCGCCTGGACCGCGAACCTGCTGGCCGACCCGTCGGCGACCGTCGCCATCGCCGGTGAGCGCATTCCCGTCACCGCGACGCCGGTCCCCGACGCCGAGAAGGACGCCCTGTTCGCCCGCTTCGTCGAGGTCACCGGCGCGTACGCGGCCTACCGCGAGCGCACCACCCGCAACCTGCGCATGTTCGCCCTGCGCCGGGCCTGACCGCGCCGGTCCCCGGCATCAGGGAACCGGCGCGGGAGGGGTCAGCCCAGTGCGCGCAGGCGCGGCGCCAGGTCGCGCTGGAACAGGTCGAGGAAGCGGAGCTGGTCGTGGCCGGGGGCGTGGAAGACCAGGTGATTGAGGCCCGCGTCGAGGTAGGGCTTGATCTGGGCGACGGCCTCGTCGGGGTCGCTGGCCACGATCCAGCGCTTGGCGACCTGCTCGATGGGCAGCGCGTCGGCGGCGGCTTCCATCTCGATCGGGTCGGTGATGTCGTGCTTCTGCTCGGGCGTCAGCGACAACGGGGCCCAGAAACGCGTGTTCTGCAGGGCCAGTTCGGGATCGGTGTCGTAGGAGATCTTGATCTCGATCATCTTGTCGATCCCGGCGACATCGCGCTCGGCCTTGGCCGCGCCCTCGGCGACGGCGGGCAGCAGCTTCTCGGTGTAGAGGTCCATGCCCTTGCCGGAGGTGCAGATGAAACCGTCACCCGCGCGGCCCGCGTAGCGCGCGACGACCGGGCCGCCCGCGGCGATGTAGACGGGGATGCCGCCCTTGGGCACGTCGTAGATGGAGGCGCCGACGGTGTGGTAGTACTCGCCGTCGAAATCGACGCGGTCACCGGTCCACAGCGCGCGCATGAGCTGCACCGATTCGCGCAGCCGGGCGAAACGCTCCTTGAAATCGGGCCATTCGCCCTTGTAGCCGGTGGCGATCTCGTTGAGCGCCTCGCCGGTGCCGACACCGAGCATGACGCGTCCCGGGTAGAGGCAGCCGAAGGTGGCGAACGCCTGGGCGATCACCGCCGGGTTGTAGCGGAACGTGGGGGTGAGCACGGAGGTGCCGAGCGTGATGCGCTCGGTGCGCTCGCCGGTGGCGGCCAGCCAGGCCAGGGAGAACGGCGCGTGCCCGCCCTCGTGCCGCCACGGCTGGAAGTGATCGCTCACGGTCGCGCTGTCGAGACCGTGTTCCTCGGCGGCCACCGCCAGCTCGACCAGCTCGCGCGGTCCGAACTGTTCCGCCGACGCCTTGTATCCGAGCTTGAGATCAACCATCTCAGCCACTCCTGTCTTCGCTTCGTCGCGCCCCTGCCGTCTCGACACTAACCAACACGCGTACCGACTGCCCGGTAGCACGGCGACCGGGTTTAGCGGATGATTAGCTGGTGACCGCCAAGGATGAGCAGATCTTGTCGTACCTGACCGACATGGACGGTGTGCTGGTCCACGAGGACCAGCTGATCCCCGGCGCCGACGAGTTCCTCGCCGAGCTGCGCGCCAACGAGATCCCGTTCCTGGTCCTCACCAACAACTCCATCCGCACCCCGCGCGACCTGCAGGCCAGGCTGCGCCAGACCGGCCTGGACATCCCCGAACAGTCCATCTGGACCTCCGCGCTGGCCACCGCTACCTTCCTCGACGAGCAGCGCCCCAACGGCACCGCCTACGTGGTCGGCGAATCCGGCCTCACCACCGCGCTGCACGAGATCGGCTACGTGCTCACCGATGTCGACCCGGACTACGTGGTGCTCGGCGAGACCCGCACCTACTCCTTCGAGGCCATCACCACCGCCATCCGCCTGGTCGACCGCGGCGCCAAGTTCATCGCCACCAATCCCGACGCCACCGGCCCCTCCCGCGACGGCGTCCTGCCCGCCACCGGCTCGGTCGCCGCGCTGATCACCCGGGCCACCGGCAAGGACCCCTACTACGTCGGCAAACCCAACCCGCTGATGATGCGCTCGGCCCTGCGCCGCATCGGTGCGCACTCACAGAGCACGGTCATGATCGGCGACCGGATGGACACCGATGTCATCGCCGGGCTCGAAGCCGGCCTGCGCACGGTCCTGGTCACCTCGGGCATCTCCACCAAGTCCTCGGTCGAGGCCTACCCCTTCCGCCCGACCATGGTGGTCGATTCCGTCGCCGACCTGGTCGGCCGCACCAGCAGGCCCTTCACCGACCTGTGAGCTAGCTCTCACCGGAATAAGTTTCCTCGTCCACTAGTTATAGTTGCCATGGCAACCAAAGCGAGCCGAGGAGGGCCAGTGCAGTTCGGAATCTTCACCGTGGGTGACGTGACCACCGATCCGACGACCGGCCGTACCCCCACCGAGGGCGAGCGGATCAAGGCGATGACGACCATCGCGCAGAAGGCCGAGGAGGTGGGCCTGGACGTGTTCGCCATGGGCGAGCACCACAACCCGCCCTTCGTGCCGTCCTCGCCCACCACCATGCTCGGCTACATCGCGGGCCGCACCGACCGCATCCAGCTGTCGACCTCGACCACGCTGATCACCACCAACGACCCGGTCAAGATCGCCGAGGACTTCGCGACCCTGCAGCACCTGGCCGACGGCCGCGTCGACCTGATGCTCGGCCGCGGCAACACCGGCCCGGTCTACCCGTGGTTCGGCAAGGACATCCGCGACGGCATCCCCCTCGCGATCGAGAACTACGCCCTGCTGCACAAGCTGTGGCGCGAAGACGTGGTGACCTGGCAGGGCCGCTTCCGCACCCCGCTGCAATCGTTCACCGCGACCCCGCGCCCACTCGACGAGGTCCCCCCGTTCGTCTGGCACGGCTCGATCCGCAGCCCGGAGATCGCCGAACAGGCCGCCTACTACGGTGACGGCTTCTTCGCCAACCACATCTTCTGGCCCACCGACCACTTCCAGCGGCTCATCGACCTGTACCGCCGCCGCTACGAGCACTACGGGCACGGCAGCGCCGACCAGGCGATCGTCGGGCTCGGCGGCCAGGTGTTCCTGCGCAAGAACTCCCAGGACGCCGTGCGCGAGTTCCGGCCGTACTTCGACAACGCGCCGGTCTACGGGCACGGGCCCTCGCTCGAGGAGTTCACCGAGCAGACCCCGCTCACCGTCGGCAGCCCGGAGCAGGTCATCGAGAAGACGCTCACCTTCCGCGAGAACTTCGGCGACTACCAGCGTCAGCTGTTCCTCGTCGACCACGCGGGCCTGCCGCTGAAGACCGTGCTCGAACAGCTCGACCTGCTCGGCGAGGAAGTGATTCCCGTGCTGCGCAAGGAGTTCGCCGCCGGTCGTCCCGCGCACGTGCCCGACGCGCCGACCCACGCGTCGCTGCTGGCCGCCAAGGAAACGGAGGTCGCCGCATGACCGCACGCATCGCCGTGGTCTCGGCGGGGCTGTCGCAGCCCTCCTCGACCCGGCTGCTCGCCGAGCGGCTCGCCGCCGCGACGGCCCGGGGCCACGACGTCGAACTCGACTTCGTCGACCTGCGTGAACAAGCCCGCGACCTGGCCGACAACCTCGTCGCCGGGTTCGCCTCCCCCGCTCTGCGCACCACCATCGACCGGGTCGTCACCGCCGACGGCCTGATCGCGGTGACGCCGATCTTCAACGCCTCCTACAGCGGCCTGTTCAAGACGTTCTTCGACGTGCTCGAACCGGAGTCGCTGGTCGGGATGCCGGTGTTGATCGGTGCCACCGGTGGCACCGAACGGCATTCGCTCGCGCTGGAACACGCGCTGCGACCGCTGTTCGCCTATCTGCGCTCGGTCGTCGTCCCGACCGCCGTCTACGCGGCGTCCACGGATTGGGGCGACGGCGCGGGCGACGGCCTGGACCGCCGAATCGACCGTGCCGCCGAGGAATTCACCGAACTCCTGGCCGGACGATCGCGCACCCGCACCGTCGACCCCTACGCCGAAACCACCCCCTTCGAAGATCTGCTCGCCGGAAACCTCACCCCCACAAGGAGTTCCCTATGACCACCGCACTCGCCAACGGCCTCACCGCGGGCACCTGGACCATCGACGCCAGCCACTCCACCGTCGGCTTCTCCGTCCGCCACCTCATGGTGAGCAAGGTCCGCGGCCGCTTCACCGATTTCGACGGCGCGCTCGTCATCGGCGAGGACGGCTCCGCCTCCGCGCACGCCGAGATCCGCGTCGACTCGCTGACCACCGACAACGCCCAGCGCGACGGCCACCTGCGCACCGCCGACTTCTTCCACGCCGAGCAGTTCCCGGTGATGACCTTCAAGTCCACCGGATTCCGCGGCGAGGGCAGCGATTTCGTCGTCGACGGTGAGTTCACCGTGCGCGGCAACACCAAGCCGGTCTCGCTCGAGGTCGAGTTCCTCGGCGTGAACCCCGGCATGGGCAACGGTCCGGTCGCCGGGTTCGAGGCCAAGACCGTGGTCTCGCGGCGCGAGTTCGGTCTCGACATCGACATGCCGCTGCCCGACGGCGGCACGGTGATCGGCGACAAGATCACCCTCACCCTCGAGATCGAGGTAGCGCTGCAGAGCTGATCCCCGACACGACGAAGCCCCTCGGTGACGAGGGGCTTCGTCGTTCTCTGGGTCAGATGGGCCGGAAACCGGCGCCGAGGTCACCGCGGCCGTCGATGTCGGCGAGGATCGCGGTGATGTTCATGCCCACCTCCGGGCCGAGGCAAGGCACATAGACATACCCGTTGACCATCCCGACCAGCGTGGAGCCCACCACCACCGGACCGCCGGAATCACCGGAGACCACACAGATCTGGGTGAGCGTGGCGATCCCGGATTCCAGCGGGTCACCGTAGGCGAGTCCGCAGGTCTGCGCGGTGCTGCGGCCTTCCTTGCAGGCGATGTCCGGGAACTGCGCCGGGCCGCCGACGCCGGTGATGGTCGTATTGCCCACCCGGTTCACCGGCACCACCACGGCCGGATCGAAGGTGATCACCGAGTAGTCCATGGCCTCGCTGCGGTAGCCGACCGTGCCGACGGTGCCCGCCTCGGCATTCGTCTCGGCGACGATGCTCGCCCCCTCCGGCCCGCAGTGCGCCGCGGTGAGCCCGACCAACCGGCCCGCGGCGTCGTGCCCGATCGTGGTGAGGGTGCAGGTCGCGCCGTCGACGAGGATGCCGGAACCGCCACCGAGCACCGCCGGCTCCGCGGCGTGCGCGGTGCCGATCGGGCCCGCGGTGAGCGCTCCGAGGACGGCCAGAACCGCGGCTGCCGCGGCGAGTGTCTTCGACATGTTCGATCCGATCCGTAGCTGAGGTTTCCCGGGCGAAGAGGACTGTTCGATCACGCGCCTGGGACCATAGCAAGGATGCATCAGCGCCTCAGCCGCGGTCCGATCCGTCGATGATCGTGTCGAGTGCCGCGCTGAGCCGGGTGAGGGTGGCGACGGTGGCGGCGAACTCCGCCGGGCCGAGTACCGCGGCGAGGCGCTCGGCCATGGCCGCGTGCTGCGGGCCGATCCGCTCGATGGCGGCCAGCCCCGCTTCGGTGATCGCGACGAGCTTGGCCCGCTTGTGCGCCGGATTGGGCCGGTACTCGCAAATGCAATCGGCCACCAGCAGATCCGCCACCCGCTGCACGCTCTGCCGGGTGATGCCCATCGCGCGCGCGATCCCGGCGACCGGCAGCGGCTGCTGCTGCACCGCCGCCATCACCTGCCACCAGGCCACCGAGATGCCCGCGGGCGCGGCCAATCCGTCACCGATGGTGAGGAATTGGCCGTTGAGCCGGTAGACGGTGAGCGCGGCGCCGTCGAGCAGTTCCTGTTCGGGCGTCACTGTCCGGCCAGCGCGGCGTAGGCGGAGGCGTCCTTGTGCGCGAACAGCTGGAACCAGGCGTCGAGGACCGGCGGCTCGTAGAGGTCGAGGCGGGCGAAGATCTCGCGCGCGAATTCGAACGGGGACATGGCATTCGCGGTGATCACGTCACCGTCGGTGACCGCCGGGGCGTCGACATAGTGCCGCGCGCCCGAATAGCCGGTCTCGGCAAGGGTTTCCGGGTCGTTGCTGGTGTGCGCGCGGGTGTCGAGCAGTCCGGCCCGCGCCAGACCGATGGTGGCGCCGCAGATTCCGGCGACCGGAACGCCCGCCTCGACGAAGCGCTTCGCGGCCTCCGCGAAGGGATTCAGCGCGTCACCGGACCACAGTTCGGCGCCCGGCAGGATCAGCATGGCGCTGTCGGCGGGGTCGAGATCGGCCAGGGCGAGGTCGGGGGTGACGCGGAAGCGGCCCATGGTGGTGACCGGTTCGGCGGTGAGCCCGACGGTGCGCACCTCGAAGACACCGGGCTCGCGATGCCAGGAGGTGTCGGCGATATTCGCCAGGGCGGCGCCCGCCTCCCAGTCGGCGAGGGTGTCGTAGACCGCGGCGTGGACTGTTTTCTTCGTCATGACAGTATGCTGTCAGATTTGACAGGATGCTGTCAATAAGAATTTTGCAACCCTCTTTTCGTAAGCTCACCGCATTCGGTGCGAGACAAGGAGGTTCAGCCGAGATGACCGACCCCGTGCAGGGCATGACGGGCACCATCACGTCATCGATCCGTGCGGCGGGCGCGCTCGGCGAGGTCCTGATCGCGATCCGTGGCGGGACCGAGCTCTACCTGGCACGGGCCGAGGAGCCGATCGAGGCGGGCGCCACGGTGCTGATCGTCGCGGTCCATCCGGGGCGCGTCGTCGACGTGGTCAGCTGGATTCCCCTCGCACCGCAACCGCCGCAGGACAATTGAGAGAAGGGGCTCGCATGCTGGGCTATCACGTTCCCGATCCCGACGAGGCCATGCTGGTCAGCGGTGCCAAGAGCAAGGACAACGCGCCGTTCAAGGTGGTCATCGGGCGCGGCACCTGGGTGGTTCCGCTGTTCCGCAAGGTGCGCTACCTGTCGCTGGCGATGTTCGAATCCGAGATCCGCGAGCGGTGCGTCACCAAGCAGGCCATCCAGCTCGACGTGCGCGCGGTGATCGCGTTCAAGGTCGCCAACGACACCCCGTCCATCGTCAACGCGGCCCAGCGCTTCCTGTCCGAGCAGGAGCAGGAGATGTCGGTGCTGACCGGGCGCATCTTCTCCGGTCACCTGCGTTCGATCGTCGGCTCGATGACCGTCGAGGAGATCATCCGCGAACGCCAGAAGCTGGCCGACGAGGTACTGCTGGCCTCCAAGGTGGAGATGAGCAATATCGGCCTGTGGGTCGACTCGTTCCAGATCCAGTCCATCGACGACGGCGACCTCGGCTACATCAACGCCCTGGCCGCCCCGCACAACGCGGCCGTGCAGCGCGACGCCCAGATCGCCCAGGCCCAGGCCGCCCAGCGCTCCGCCGAGGCCGAACAGGAATCGCTGCGCCGCCAGGCCGAATACGAGCGCGAGACCTCCATCCTCAAGGCGCAGTACCAGCGCGATATCGACAAGGCCAGGGCCGAAGCCGCCCAGGCAGGCCCGCTCGCCGACGCCATCGCCCGCCAGGAAGTGCTCACCGCCCAGGCCGAACAGGCCCGCAAGAACGCCGAACTGCGCGAGCAGGAACTCCAGGCCGAGGTCGTCAAACCCGCCCTGGCCGAAGCCGAACGCGTCCGCATCCTCGCCGAGGCCGAAGCCGACCGCACCCGCATCCAGGCCGACGCCGCCGCCTCCAACAACCGCATCGCCCTCGACCAGCTGCTCATCGAACAACTCCCCGAAATCGTCAAACAGGCCTCCACCGGCCTCGCCAACGCCAACCTCACCGTCCTCAACGGCCCCGACGGCGTCGGCGAACTGGTCAACGGCATGGTCGGCCAGGGGTTGACGGTCTTCAACTCCTTGCAGAAGGCGCTGTCGAACGGGGAGGTCGACAAGAACTGATCCACGAAACGGCCGACGCCTGATACGCCCTGTGGCATCTAGATGCCACAGGGCGTATTCTCGTGAGGTGGGATGGAACGTCTACCTCACCAAGCAGGTCCTGAACTGGGTGGATGGCTTGGACGGCGTCATGTTCGACCACTACGAGGCAGCGCGTCAGGAATTGGAGGAAAGAGGCCCGGGGCTGGGGCGCCCGTGGGTCGACACACTCGTCGCATCGCGGCATTCGAACATGAAGGAACTTCGGATACCAGGGTCGAATGCGCGAATCATCTTCGCGTTCGATCCGAAGCGATCGGCAATACTGCTGATCGCCGGCGACAAGACACACCGATGGCAGCAGTGGTATCGGGAGAATATCCCCATCGCCGACCGCATTTTCGATGAGCACCTTGGAGGACTGGGCTGATGGAACTATTCGAAAGCAACCGGTCTCGGCATCCAGACGGCGGGCACGACCCGGCACGAGTCGCGGCCGTGCGGAAGAAGATGCGTTCTGTGGAGCGGGCGTATCGGCTCGCCGAACTCCGGGAAGCCAAGCAACTCAATCAGACCGAGCTCGGCGACCGGATCGGGATCGGCCAGCGGACGGTGTCGAAGATCGAACACGGTGAGATCGAACGGTCGCGGCTCGAGACGATCCGCAAGTACGTCGAGGGGCTCGGCGGCGAAGTCGAAGTGGTGGCGCGATTCGGCGACGAGGCTTTCACCATCGCCTGAGGGTCGGCAAGGTCTGAGCCGGGCTGCTAACAGCACCCGGCCTGACGTCGATCCACCAGGGCCAACTCGTAGTTCGAAACAAGGACTGACTCATGGGATTGTGGATCGGGAATCCGGGGCTGGGGCCCTCCGAAACGGTGCGGTGGCAGAAGCTCGCCAATCGGACTCAGGGCAGCCGGGCTGTCGGCGGGCGTCTGTATCTGACCGAGAGCCGGCTGCTTTTCGTCCCCACGCACCTGGACTCGGTCACCGGGGGCAAGCGCTGGGAGCTGCCGCTGGCCCAGCTGCGTTCCGTCGGCAGGCAGAACGCTGACGGCGGACTGTTCAGTGGTGGACTGCGCACCCGGCTGCGCCTGGACACCGACGCAGGGACCGAACTCTTCGTCGTCAACGACATCGACGAGGTGATCGCCGAACTCGACGCGGCCCGATCCGGGTAGCTGCGCGGCCAGGGCGGTGTTCCCTTACCGGCGGCTGCGCGCGGACAGCGAGGACCTCGTCGCTCGATCGAGCATGGACGACGATGACGACATCGACTTCGATCCGGCGCCGCTCGGGCTCGAACTGAAGGACTCCGAGCTGTGAACTACCTGCTCGACACCGATGTGCTCAGTGAGCTGCGGAAGTCGGAGCGGGCCGCGCCGTAACAACCCACTCGGCGACCTGGCTCAGGGCGTGACGATCAGGGTGGGGTGGTAGGAGCGCATTGCCGCGATGACCAGTTCCGCCGAGGTGCCGAGCATGGATTCCGGGTAGTTGATCGTGCCGAATCCGAGTTTTTGATTCGTCTTGGCCAGCAGGCGGATCCAACGCGAGCTGCGGGCGAAGTACGCGGCGGGGTCGTGCAGGCCGACCTGGACGTAGCGGATCGTCGACACCGCCGACGTGCGCTGGACGAACAGCCGCACGTGGGAAACCTCGCCCCAGGTCAGCGTGCCCGATTGACGGTGCTCGATGCCCTCGGCGGTGAGCACGAGTTCCGGGCGGAGCCGGATCAGGCGACCGAAGAAGAAGATTCCGCAGCCGATACCCATCGGCAGGCACACCACGCCGCCGACCAGCCCCAGCAGCGGCACATCGCTGTCACCGGCCAGGCCGAGCCAGACGATCACCCCACCGATCACCACGAACACCGCGGACAGCCAGATCATCAGCACAGTCCGCAACATCGATGGGTAGTAGATGGTCGCCGGTCGCGCGATTCCCCCAGTCATGACCGCAGTTTAGTGCGGTGACGACGGGCAGCACCGGCTTCCGGTCATCCGATCCCCTACTCGCGCGGGCTAGTTCAGGGCGTGGTCGAGGTCGGTGAGGAGGTCTTCGATGTCTTCGAGGCCGACCGAGATGCGGACTACGCCGTCGGAGAGGCCGATGGAGGCTCGGCCTTCGGGGCCCATGGCTCGGTGGGTGGTGGTGGCGGGGTGGGTGATGAGGGTTTTGGCGTCGCCGAGGTTGTTGGAGATGTCGATGACGCGCAGGCGGTTGAGGACCTCGAAGGCGCGCTTCTTGCCGTTGTCGCCGGCGAGTTCGAAGGTGACGACGGTGCCGCCGCCGGACATCTGCTCGGTGGCCAGCGCGTGCTGGGGGTGGGATTCCAGGAAGGGGTACTTGACCCAGTTCACGGACTTGTTGGTCTCCAGGAACCGGGCGACCTTCAACGCGGAATCGGTGGACTGGCGCACGCGCAGCGGCATGGTCTCCAGGCCCTTGAGCAGGGTCCAGGCGTTGAACGGGCTCAGGGCGGGGCCGGTGTGGCGCATCAGGTTCTTGACGGGGCCGTCGATGTAGTCCTGGGCGCCGAGGATGGCGCCGCCGAGGACGCGGCCCTGGCCGTCGATGTGCTTGGTGCCGGAGTAGACGACCACGTCGGCGCCGAGTTCGAAACCGCGCTGCAGCAGCGGGGTGGCGAAGACGTTGTCCAGCACCACCTTCGCGCCCGCGGCGTGGGCCAGCTCGGTGACCTTGCGGACGTCGACGAGGGTCTGCATCGGGTTGGCGGGGGTCTCGAAGAACACGGCCTGGGTGGGCACCGAGAGGGCCTGCTCCCACTGCTCGAGGTCGTCACCGTCGACGAAGACGGTCTCGATGCCCCAGCGCGGCAGGATCTCGTTGCACACCACGAAACAGGAACCGAACAGGCTGCGCGCGGCGACGAGCCGGTCGCCGGCCTTCAGCAGCGCGCCCAGCGCGGTGAACACCGCGGACATGCCGGAAGCGGTCGCGAACGCGGCTTCGGCGCCGTCGAGCAGGCGGATGCGCTCCTCGAACATGGCCACGGTCGGGTTGCCGTAGCGGGAGTAGACGAAGTGCTCGACCTCGCCGGTGAACGCGGCCTCGGCGGCCTCGGCGCTCTCGTAGACGAAACCCGAGGTCAGATACAGCGCCTCGGAGGTCTCCTCGAAACCGGAGCGGCGCAGTCCGCCGCGAACCCCGAGGGTGGCGGGGCCGACGCCCTCGGGCAGTGGCTTGTCGAACGAACCACCGGTGATCATGCGTTCTCTCCTTATGCCTGGCGCCACGGCAGGCCGACCGCGCGCCAGCCCACGCTGCCACGCCGGCCGAACGCGTCGGGTCCGCCCTCGAAACCGTCCAGCACGTTGTAGGACGGGGCGATGCCCGCCGCGGTCGCCACGGTCGCCGCGCCGATGGAGCGCTGACCGGAGCGACACAGGAACACCACGGGCGCGTCGTCGGGGCGGCCGGCCAGCGCCTGCTCGAGCTGGGCGCCGAATTCCGGATTTCGCGCGCCGGTGCCGTCGACCCACTCGATGAAGTGGGCCGGGCGCTCGATGGAGCTGGTGTCGGGGATGCCGATCTGCGCCCACTCGCCTTCGGTGCGCACGTCGACCAGCACCGCGCCGGGGTGCTCGGTCAGGATCTCCCACGCCTTCTCAGGGGTGATGTCGCCGGCGTAAGTCATGTCGAACCTCCTGCGTGAATCCGCTCTTGCCGTGCCGGAACTCCGGGACACACGGCCAGGTCGTCACCCGGAGCACCCCACCGCGGAGGAGGGTTGCCGGCCAGCGAGCCGGGGCTTGGCGCTGGCACTCATGACCTTGCGATCTGAGATTGCCCCGGCACTGGTCACCGTGTCAAACAGGTCAGGGTGCGCACACCAGCCAGGTGCCCTCGACCCTGGTCAGGTTCCAGGTGCTGGTGGCGGGCGTGTCGCCGATCAGCACGGTGGCGTCGATCTTGGCGCGATCACCGTTGACGGTCGCGTTCGCGAAGCCCTTCTTGTCGATCGTCACCGCCGATTTCGCGCCCCCGAGCCGCTCGGTGAGGCCGGATTTCTCCTCGTCGAACCCGGGGCAGGCGACACCGGGCGGCGGACGCAGCTCGCTGCGTGAGCGCGCGTCGATATAGTTGGTGACGGCGGCCGCGAACCGGTCGGCCTCTGTGACATTTTTCTCAGCGGGCGCGAGCAAGCCGCCCAGCACGATCCCGATGAGCACCAGGACCGCGATGACCGCGGCCGCGACGAACGGGACGACCGATCGTTTGTCGGTCTGATCCACCACGATGGGCTGCTCGTCCGAGCCGGTTCGCTCCTCGTTCATGGTGCAATCCTGACAGACCGGGCGCGAGCAACCGCACCGCGCGCCGGGTGGCCACGACAGCGCGGATAGAATCGGCGGAATGCTGCCAGCAGCCGGACTGTCAACTTAGCCTAAGCTAAATTGACGCCGTCAATAGTTTTCGACCAAAGGGTGCGCGTAGAAATGACCGAACAGAGTGCAGCGACTCGCCCACTTCGCATCGCGATCGTCGGTGCCGGCCCGGCCGGTATCTACGCCGCCGACGCGTTGATGAAGTCCGATGCCGAGGTGTCGATCGACCTCTACGAGCGCATGCCCGCGCCGTTCGGCCTGATCCGCTACGGCGTCGCCCCCGACCACCCGCGCATCAAGGGCATCATCACCGCCCTGCACAAGGTGCTCGACAAGGAGCAGGTGCGCCTGCTCGGCAACATCGACTACGGCACCGACATCAACCTCGACGACCTGCGTCAGTTCTACGACGCGGTGATCTTCTCCACCGGCGCCAACGCCGACCGCGCGCTGCCCATCCCCGGCATCGACCTCGACGGCTCCTACGGCGCCGCGGACTTCGTGTCCTGGTACGACGGCCACCCGGACGTGCCGCGCAGCTGGCCGCTGGACGCCGAGAAGGTCGCCGTCCTCGGTGTCGGCAACGTGGCCCTGGACGTGGCCCGCGTGCTGGCCAAGACCGGTGACGAGCTGCTGCCGACCGAGATCCCGCCGAACGTCTACAAGGGCCTCAAGGCCAACAAGGCCGTCGAGGTGCACGTGTTCGGCCGCCGCGGCCCGGCGCAGGCCAAGTTCACCCCGCTCGAGCTGCGCGAACTCGACCACTCGCCGACGATCGAGGTGATCGTCGATCCCGAGGACATCGACTACGACGAGGGCTCGGAGGCGGCGCGCCGCAACTCCAAGCAGGTCGACATGGTCGCCAACACCCTCGAGCAGTGGGCGATCCGCGACCAGGGCGACCGCCCGCACAAGCTGTTCCTGCACTTCTTCGAGTCGCCCGCCGAGATCATCGGCGAGAACGGCCAGGTCGTCGGTCTCAAGACCGAGCGCACCCAGCTCGACGGCACCGGCAACGTCAAGGGCACCGGCGAGTTCAAGCAGTGGGACGTGCAGGCGATCTACCGCGCGGTGGGTTACCTGTCGCAGAACGTCACCCAGCTGCCCTTCGACGACCAGGCCGGCACCGTGCCCAACGAGGCCGGGCGCGTGCTCGTCGACGAGGCCGCCGAGGGCTCGGCCCGCTTCATGCCCGCCACCTACGTGACCGGCTGGATCAAGCGCGGCCCGGTCGGCCTGATCGGCCACACCAAGGGTGACGCCAACGAGACCATCGCCTGCCTGCTCGACGACGCCAAGGACTTCACCCCCGCGGCCAAGCCTGAGCTCGACGCGGTGACCGAGTTCCTGGAGAGCAAGGGCATCCCGTTCACCACCTGGGCCGGCTGGTACCGCCTCGACGCCCACGAGCGCGCCCTGGGCGAGCCCGAGGGCCGCGAGCGCGTGAAGGTCGTCGAGCGCGAGGACATGCTGCGCGCCTCGGAGCCCAACAAGGTCTAGGCACGACGGACGGCCGCGCTGACCGCGCTACCGGCACCGCACATCCCGACCTCGAGGAGGGATCGCCGACGAAGTCGGCGGTTCGCGGCCGTCCCGTCGATCAGGCGCCGTTGCGTACGCGACGAAGGAGCAAGCAACGGCGCCTGATCGACGGGACCCAAGGGGCCGCGAACTCGAGCGCGCCAGCGCTCCAGAAATAGGGCATTCTGTACAAGTGTTCGATGCGCATGTTCACGTGATCGATCCGCGGTTTCCGCTGATCGAGAACGAGGGCTACCTCCCAGACCACTACATCATCGATGACTACCGAAAGCGGATGCAGCGCTTCGAGGTTCGGGGTGGGGCGGTGGTGAGCGCCTCGTTCCAGGGGACCGACCAGTCCTACCTGAAAGCCGCGCTGGCCGCGCTCGGGCCCGACTGGGTGGGTGTCACCCGGCTGGATCTGGACGCCACCGACGACGAGATCATCGAACTGGACCGGGCCGGCGTCCGCGCGCTGCGTTTCAACCTCAAGCGCGCCGCCGCCGACATCACCGAGATGACCCTGCAGGCCCTGCGCGCGCACGAGCTGGCGGGCTGGCACGTCGAGCTCTACATCGACGGGCAGATGCTGGCCTCGCTGCAACCGGTGATCTCCAAGCTGCCCGCGCTCTCGATCGACCACCTGGGCATGTCCGAGGAGGGCCTGCCGTATCTGCTGGATCTGGTGGATCGCGGGGCCAGGGTGAAGGCGACGGGGTTCGGCCGGGTCGACATGGATGTGGCCGAGACGCTGCGGCGCATCCACGCGGTGAACCCGGGTGCGTTGATGTTCGGCACCGATCTGCCGGGTACGCGCGCGGGCAGGCCGTTCGAGGATCGCGATGTCGAGCTGATCAGCCGGGTCGTCGGGGCCGATGTGCACGCCGTGCTCGAGGACAATGCCCGCGAGTTCTACCGGCTGCCCGCCGTCGACCGGCCCGCGGCGGACCCGCTGCCGACCATGCCGATGCCCCGCACCGACAATCCGACGGTGCCGATCCCCCGCGACCAGCTCCCCGGCGCGGACGCGCATACCCGCCCGCTGCCGGTGATCGAGAAGTAGCTCAGGCCATGATCGCGCCGGTGAACCAGACACCGGCCGCGATCAGCGCGCCGAACAGTTCGACGAGCATGGACAGGCCGACGCCTTTGAGCGCGTGCACGGTGGCGGGCCAGGCCAGCCGGTTGACCTTCAACCGGTACAGCTCGGCCAGGTACACGCCGAGCACGAAGCCGATGAACAGGCCGACGACCGGGATCACGAAGAACCCGATGACACCCAGGACCGCCCCGGCCAGCAACGCCTTGTTGGACACCCCCGCCTCGCGCATCCGGCGCCCCGGCCAGGTGTATTTCACGACGCCGGAGATGATCAGCGCGACCGAGGCGATCGCGAGCACCGTCCAGGCCGTCGTGCCGCCGGTGACGAACGCCCAGACCGCGATCGCGGCGAAGATGAGAATCACCCCCGGCAGAATCGGTACGATCACGCCGACGATGCCGACGAGAATGACGAGGCCGACCACGACCTCACCCCACACGCTCACTACCGGGTCCTCCCGTTTCCGCGCCGAGTAGCGCCACCGAATTCTCGCCCATCGGCTACCCGAGCCGCCATCCCAGCGCTATTGTCGAAGTGTCAATACCGTTCGACGACGAACTGAGGTCAGGCGTGAGCAGCGAGTCCACCGCCAAGCAGGGGCCCCTCGCGGGCATCAAGGTCATCGAGCTGGCGGGCATCGGGCCCGGCCCGCACGCCGCGCTACTGCTGGCCGACCTCGGCGCCGACGTGGTGCGCGTGCAGCGCCCGAAGCAGCTGCCCGGCTTCCTCGAGCGTCCGCAGTGGCGCGGGCGCACCATCGTCGAGGCGAACCTGAAGGACCCCGCCGACGTCGCCAAGATCCTCGACCTGGTCGAGAAGGCCGACGTGCTGCTCGAGGGCTTCCGCCCCGGCGTCACCGAGCGCATGGGCCTCGGACCCGACGAGGCGCTGGCGCGCAACCCGCGCCTGGTCTACGGCCGGATGACCGGCTGGGGCCAGCACGGTCCGCTCGCCGACCGCGCGGGCCACGACATCAACTACATCTCGCTGACCGGCGTGCTCAACGCCATCGGCCGCAAGGGCGAGCGCCCGGTGCCGCCGCTGAACATGGTCGGCGACTTCGGCGGTGGCTCGATGTTCCTGGTGTTCGGCGTGCTCGCCGCGCTGGTGGAGCGGCAGAGCTCGGGCAAGGGCCAGGTGATCGACGCCGCGATGGTCGACGGCGCGCTGGCGCTGTCGCACATGATCTGGGGCATGCGCGGGATCGGCCTGTGGTCCGACGAGCGCGGCACCAACCTGCTCGACACCGGCATGGCCTTCTACGACACCTACGAGACCTCCGACGGCAAGTACATGGCCGTCGGCGCGATCGAGCCCCAGTTCTACGAGCAACTGCTGGCCGGACTCGGGATCGACGCGGAAGGTCTGCCCAACCAGCTCGACCCGGACGGGCAGGAGCAGCTGCGCAAGCTGTTCACCGACAAGTTCAAGACCAAGACCCGCGACGAGTGGACCGCGATCTTCGACGGCACCGACGCCTGCACCACCCCGGTGCTCACCTTCACCGAGGCCACCGAGAACCCGCACATCGCGGCGCGCACCGGCCTGATCGAGATCGACGGCGTGGTGCAGCACGCGCCCGCGCCGCGCTTCTCGCGCACCCCCGGCGGCATCCCCACCCCGCCGCCCTCCGTCGCGACACCGATCGAAACGGTCTGGGCTGACTGATTTCCCGGCCTGTCGTCGGTAGTCTGACGACCATCGACGACAGGATTCGGGTCCGCACCGGCCATCGGCCACCGAAGGTGCTCGCCGCATTCATCGCGGCGGCCACCTTCGGTTCGGCACTGCTCGCGTTCACCTTCGCCGAGGGATTCCTCGACACCCGCCGCGCGCAACTGCTCGAATCCGGTTGCCGCCGCGACATTCCCGTCCCCATCGCGGTCACCGCGCTCAACGGGCTGGCCACCGGACTGCTGGTGGCCACCGGCGCGTCGCTGATCTGCCTGCTGGTGCTGCTGTTCCGCTACCCGTCGACCCGCAGCGCCATCGCGGTGCCGTTCACCACGCTGGCCTTCATCGTCTCGGCGCTGTTCCTGCTCGGGGTCGGCTACGAGACGGTGAATCCCGATCCGGCGCAGCCGAGCGCGGCGGGCTACCGGCCGTGCGGGTTCGGCTGATCAATAGCAGGTGAGCGGTTGCAGCGGGTCGGCCGCGCGCGGGGTGAGCGCGGCATAGGCCGACGCGATGGATTTCACGGCCAGCCGCAGCTCCGGTTCGGGGTGGGTGAAGGGCAGGCGCAGGAAACGCTCGAAGGCGCCCTGCACACCGAAACGCGGTCCGGCGGCGAGCAGGACGCCGTGATTGGGCGCGGTGGCGGCCAGCGCGGTGGAGACCGGACTGGGCAGTTGCGCCCACAGCGACATCCCGCCCGCGCCGGGCGCGATGTGCCAGCCGGGCAGGTCCTCGGCGACGGCGTCGAGCAGAGCGTTGCGCTGGGCGCGCAGCTGTTCGCGGCGGCGGTCGAGGATGGGATCGGCGTTTTCCAGCAGGTCGACGGTGGCGAGCTGGTCCATCACCGGGGTGCCGAGGTCGACGGTGGCGCGGATGCCGAGCAGCTTGGTGATCAGCGCCTGGTTGGTGCGAATCCAGCCCACGCGCAGGCCGCCCCAGAACGACTTGGAGGCCGAGCCGATGGTGATGATCTCCGCGCCCTTGGCGAAGGCGGCCACCGGCGGCGGCATCGGGGCGCCGGAGAGATTGAGTTCGCTCATCGACTCGTCGACCACGATGGTCATCCTGGTGTCGCGGGCGATGGCGGCCAGTTCGGCGCGGCCCGCCTCGTCGAGCAGCAGGCCGGTGGGGTTGTTGAAGTCGGGCACCAGGTAGGCCAGCGTCGCCGCGGTCTGCCGGGCGGTGCTGCGGATACCGTCGAGATCCCAACCGGCGTGCGGGAATTCGGGCCGCAGCGGCACCGGGATCGGGCGCGCGCCGACATCGCGGATGGCCTCGATCGCGTTCGGGTACGAGGGGTGCTCGATGAGCACGCGGGCGGCGGGCGAGGTGAGCACATTGAGCAGCAGCCGCAGGCCGTGCTGGGCGCCCAGGGTCACCAGGATCTGGTCGGGTTCGGTGGGCAGGCCGCGCGCGGTGTAGCGGCGGGCCAGTGCCTCGCGCAGCGCGAGCACGCCGACCGGGTCCATGCCGTGGGTGCCGAGGTAGGCCGGAATGCCTTGCAGGGCGGTGGCATACGCGTCGTGCAGTTCCGGCGGCGCGGACATGGCGGCGTAGGTCATGTCGATGGTCGGCAGCTCGGGCTGGGCCATCAGAGCCATGATGCCGCGCGCGGGCTTGGCGCCGTCGTGCTGGATGGCCGGGGGCAGGGCCACCGTGCTGCGCGAGCCCTGACGGCTGATCAGGTAGCCGTGCTCGCGCAGCAGCGAGTAGGTGGAGGTGATGGTGGTGCGGCTGACGCCGAGGGTCGCGGCCAGATCGCGCTCGCTGGGCAGGGCGACCCCGAGCGGGGCGCGGCCGTCGTGGATGAGCAGGCGGATGGCCTCGGCCAGCGCCAGATAGGCGGGCCGGTGCGGGCGGCGTTCGGGGGCGTCGCCGTCGGTTTCGGGGTCACGCCACCGGCCCAGGTCGCGGGCCAGGCCCGCCGCGCCGATCACTCTTGTCGCCATAAAGTCCAGTATTCCGTAAGTGGATATTTCTCGGCAAGGCCAGTCGGAGGATGGTGGGAAACATGACCACCTTCCTCGCTCTCGCCGTCGCCGTCCTCGTCGCAGTAGCCGTCTACCGCGCCTTCCCGAAGCGGGACGACCTCCCCTTCTGGCCGTTCCAATATCTGCCCCACGACCGGGCTTTCAGCACCTACGACGAGCAGCGCGCGCTGCGTGATCTGGACGCGGTGCGCGCCCACGAACCGATCCCGAAGAATCAGGCCAGTTGCGCGAAACTGGCTCTTTTCACAAGCCGCTGGCCGCCTGATCGCGGGGCCGGGCGGAACTTGTCACCCGGGCGGCGCACACTGTGCTCATGAGTTCCGGCACCGAATCGACCCGGACCGGCACGGTGGTCGCCGCCCTCTTCGACACCGCGATCGGACTGTGCGCGATCGCCTGGCGCGGCGAGACCGTCGTGCGGTTCCAGTTGCCCGAGGCGAGCGAGGAGGAGACGCTGGCCCGGATCACCCGGCCTCTCGGCGGCACGCCGGTCGAGGAGGGCGAGCCGGGGCCGGTGATCACCGAGGCCATCGCGGGGGTCAGGGCGCATCTGGACGGCGAGGTCGACCCGCTGCGCTGGATCGAGGTCGACCTGGCCGGCGTGCCGGAATTCCATCGCGCGGTCTACGCGGTGACCCGCGACATCGACCCCGGCCGCACCCTCAGTTACGGCGATATCGCCACCCGGTTGGGCGCGCCGGGCTCGGCGCAGGCCGTCGGCCAGGCGCTCGGGCGCAATCCGATTCCGCTGATCGTCCCCTGTCACCGGGTGCTCGCCGCCGACCACGCGCTGCACGGTTTCTCGGCCCCGGGCGGGATCGGCACCAAAGCGCGACTGCTCGAGATCGAGCGGACACCGGGGTTCGGCGAACCGATGCTGTTCTGAGGCCCGCTCCGGGAAACCCGCCCCGACCAGGGCGGTACCGGATCGCGTACGGTCGGGGGCGCCCAGGAATCGAGAGGACACCAGCATGCAGACTGTGACGTCGGCCGACGGCACCACGATCGCCTACGACCGGGTCGGCGAGGGCACGGCGGGGACGGTCATCCTGATCGGTGGAGCGTTCAGTTTCCGGGAGTCCCCGGCGATGACCGGGCTGGCGCAGTCACTGGCGAGCGACTACGACTTCACGGTGCTCAACTACGACCGGCGTGGGCGCGGCGACAGCGCCGATTCGCCCGGCGTGTACGACGTGGCCAACGAGATCGCCGATATCGCGGCACTGGTCGAGGCGGCCGGGGGCGAGGCCGCGCTGTTCGGGTGGTCCTCCGGGGCGGTGCTGGCACTGCTGGCGGCGCAGTCGGTGCCCGGCGTCGAGGCGGTGATCGCCTACGAGCCGCCGTTCGTCGTCGACCCGAAAGACCATGTGCCGCCGAAGGACCTGGCCGACAAGCTGAACCCGATGATCGCGGCGGGCAAGCGCAACAAGGCGGCTCGCTTCTACATGACCAAGGTGATGGGCACCCCGCTGCTGATGGTCGGGACCATGCGGATCACGCCGTTCTGGAAGAAACTCGCGGCGACCGCGGATTCCACCGCCCACGACTGGGCGGTGATGCGGCCCTACATGCGTGGTCAGCGGCTGAACGCGGCCGACTGGGCCGACGTGCGGGTGCCGGTGCTGGTGCTGGTCGGTGAGCTCACCGTGCCGCTGCTCACCAAGGGCGGCAAGGCGGTGGCCGAGGTGCTGCCGAACGCGGAGTTCAGCGAGCTGCCCGGGGTGAGCCACGATGCCAAGACCGCGGTACTCGCTCCGGTGGTCGGCGAATTCCTCACCCGCGCAAGGTAATACCGCTCCAGCAGGTCAGGGGGGTGGTGGGTGGTCGCGGTAGAACTGGCAGGGATCGCCGTCGAGATAGCCGTCCATGCAGGCGAAATAGGTCTGCACGCAGGCGTTGCTGGTGCAGCCGACGGTGTAGAGCATCCCGCGGATGCGCTCGTTGCGCTGCTGGGCGGGGGCGAGGGTCTGCGCGGGCGGGAGCGCGGTACTCACCGGTGACGCGCTCGGCGACGGGGTGGGCGGCGCGTCGGCGGCCGGGGCGCACCCCGCCGCGACACCGACCGCGAGCAACGCCAGCGCGAGACCACGCATCGCCATCAGTCACCTCCGTCCGCAAACCAGCTCCGACGGTACTCCCCTCGCCCCGCCTCCCGCCGCTTCGGTTGTCCTGATCCGGACATCCTTCGCGAAGTACGCGAATCGCGGAAGTCGCTGGTCAGGGCGTCACACGCGCTGGGGTCGGCGCGCGCTGCGGATGCCGGACGAGCTCAGTGCCCCCGACCGGGATTCGATCGGGGGCACTGTCGCGGTGTCAGTCCTTGCAGGGGCAGTCGGGCAGCTGGGGCAGCGCGATCTGCGGGAGGGCGACCTGCGGCAGCGGGACCACCGGGAGTTCCGGAAGCGCGGGGCAGGGCATGTTCGCCAGCTGGTCGTCGACCAGGGCCTCGAACGGGTCGGCCGGGCTGGCGGGGGCGTTCGGGTCGCCCTGGAAGGCGGTCGCGCCGACGACACTGCCGATGGCACCACCGGCGACGGCACCCACGGCCGCGGCCGGGATACCGGCGAGCGCGGCACCACCGGCCGCGCCGACGCCCGCGCCGATGAGCGCACCGGCACCCGCGGCACCCGCACCTGCGGCGATGATGAGCGGGGATTCGGTGAGCCAGACCGCCGGGAAGACCACCGGCGCACCCGGGCCGGTCGCGGCTGCCGCCAGCGCGGCGACACCGGCGGTCGCGGCGGTCGAACCCGCCACCCCGACACCGAAGCCGATGACCGTGCCCACCGCGGCACCGGCGGCGCCACCGACCACGCCACCCGCCACGGCGGCGGGCACGCCGACCACGGTCGCGCCGAGCAGCGCGCCGCCCACGGTGGCGGCGGCGATCTTGTCCGAACGGCTCGGGTTGATGCCCACCGAGCGGCCCTGGGTGGCGATGGCGGCTTCGATGTCGGCGGCGGTGGTGTTCACGCCGCCGAGCAGGTCCTCGGGGACCTCGTCCGGGACGGGGCGGGTGAAGTCACCGATGCGCAGGGTGCGCGGGGGCGGGGCGATGGGCGCCACCGGCTCGACCGCTTCGGGCAGGTGCAGGTCCTCGATGACGATCGGCGGAGCGGGCGCGGTGTACTCGGGCACCGGGCGCGGCTCGGGACGCAGCCGGTCGAGCGTGTCGGGGCCGTCGAAGGTCCCCAGCTCGGAGCGGCCCTCGTCGGCCGGCTCGGAGACACCCGGCTGCACCGGCGTATCGGTGACACCCGGCTGCACCGGCACCGCGACCGCGATACCCGCGCACGCCACGGCCAACGCCATGGGCAGCACCCCGGCCATCGGGCGGGCGACCCGCCGCACCGTCGAGTAGTTCACATCTTCTGACCGACGGATCACGCCGCACACCCACTCACACAACTCAGGAAACACGGCACGTCCCCGCGTGCCGCGCAGCGACGATAGCGTTAGCCGAGCGGATGCCTCAAATCGATAGCGAGTCGACATCACTCGCGCGTGTCGCCTGTGAACTGCGACGATGCGCGAACGACACAGCCCCTCGCCCGATAACGGGGAGGGGCTGTGGTGACGGGGAGGTCAGGCCATGACGTCGTGGCGGACGATGGTCTGGTCGCGGCCGGGGCCGACGCCGATGCAGGAGATGCGGGCGCCCGAGAGTTCTTCCAGGCGCAGGACGTAGGCCTGGGCGTTGGGGGGCAGTTCTTCGAAGGTGCGGGCGTGGGAGATGTCCTCCCACCAGCCGGGCATCTCCTCGTAGATCGGCTTGGCGTGGTGGAACTCGGTCTGGGTGGTGGGCATCTGCTCGACGCGCTTGCCGTCGATCTCGTAGGCCACGCAGATCGGCACGGTGTCCAGGCCCGACAACACGTCGAGCTTGGTGAGGAAGTAGTCGGTGATGCCGTTGACGCGGGTGGCGTAGCGGCTGATCACCGCGTCGAACCAGCCGCAGCGGCGGGCGCGGCCGGTGGTGACGCCCACCTCGCCGCCCTGCTTGGCCAGGAACTCACCGAAGTTGTCGAACAGCTCGGTCGGGAACGGGCCGGAGCCGACGCGGGTGGTGTAGCACTTGAGGATGCCGAGCACCGTGTCGATCTTGTTCGGGCCGATGCCCGAACCCACCGCGGCGCCGCCGGAGGTCGGGTTCGAGGACGTCACGAACGGGTAGGTGCCGTGGTCGACGTCGAGCAGGGTGCCCTGCGAGCCCTCGAGCAGGATGGTCTCGCCGCGCTCGAGCGCCAGGTTGAGCTCGAGGCGGGTGTCGGCGATGCGGTGCTTGAACGACTCGGCCTGGCCGAGCACCTCGTCGACCACCTGCTGCGGGTCCAGCGCGCGGCGGTTGTAGATCTTCACCAGCACCTGGTTCTTGAACTCCAGGGCGGCCTCGACCTTCTGGGTGAGGATCTTCTCGTCCAGCACATCGGCGACGCGGACGCCGACGCGGGCGACTTTGTCCTGGTAGCAGGGGCCGATGCCACGGCCGGTGGTGCCGATCTTGCGGCTGCCGAGGAAGCGTTCGGCGACCTTGTCGATGGCCACGTGGTACGGCATGATCAGGTGCGCGTCGGCGGAGAGCAGCAGGCCGGAGGTGTCCACGCCGCGCTCTTCCAGACCGGCCAGCTCGTCGAGCAGCACACCCGGGTCGACCACCACACCGTTGCCGATGATGTTCTTCACACCCGGGGTGAGGATGCCGGACGGGATGAGGTGCAGGGCGAACTTGTCGCCGTTGGGGAGCACCACCGTATGGCCGGCATTGTTGCCGCCCTGGTATCGGACCACCCACTGCAACCGCTCACCGAGCAGGTCGGTAGCTTTGCCCTTGCCCTCGTCGCCCCACTGGGCGCCGATGAGGACGATTGCCGGCATCAGGAGTCTCCTACGGATCGACGGCAGCGCACATCAGCACTGCAGCTACCTGCCGTTCTGAGGCGGTGGCCGGAGACACAGTCTAGCCATCGGTTACGGTTACCTGTCGGCAGGGGGTTTTGCCACGTGTTTGTGGGCGACACAGTGTCGGCCAGATCGAGGAGGGTGTACCGCGGTTTGAGTACCCACGTTCTCCGATGCGGAGACATCCCGGTCCCCATCGCCCTCGCCTCACTACCCACCACGCAGACCGGTCCCGTCCCCGAGACCGACGTGATCGACGAACTGCTGCCCGTGCTGGCCGCCGACAGCCTGCCCCGGCTGATCGTGCTCGGCGCCGACGCCGCGCTGGCCGCGGTGCTGACCCATCTGATGCGCACCGAGCGGCTGCACGTCGAGGTCGGCTACGTGCCGGTCGAGACCACCTACGCCTCGCGGGTCTATCAGACCGCCACCGGCAACGCCGCCGCCAAGATCGCCATCGAGGGCCGCGCGATCGAGACCCCGCTGATCCGCGACGACACCGGCACCGTGCTGGTCGGGCGCGCGAGCATCACCGGACTCGACGGCGCCAAGCTCGAGGGTGAGGCCTACGTCGACGACACGCTGCTGTTCACCGGCATCGTCACCACGATGCTGATCTCGCCGACGATGACCATGCCCGGCGTGCGCGCCCGGGTGCGCAAGGGGATGCGCAAACGCACCTGGGTGTCGGGCCGGGCCGCGCAGCTCGGGACGCCGGGCGCGATCGTCACCCGCGACGGTGTGACCACCGAGCGCAAGGTCCCCCGCTCCACCTTCTATCGCTTCGAACAACCCTGGTTACTGGTGAGATGACGTATTCCTTCACGCCGCGGCGGTCCGGCCACAATGCCGTGCGCCCGAGCCCGGTCTTCCTGCTCATCGTGCTGATCACCGTGCTCGGCGGCGCGCTGGCCTGGGACGCCGATGTCGAGTCGGTGCGCGCCAAGATCGGCGTGTTCGTGCTGGTGGTGTTCGGCTGGATCATCAGCCTGTGCCTGCACGAGTTCGCGCACGCGTATGTGGCCTGGCGCGCGGGCGATCACCAGGTGGAGGTGCGCGGCTATCTCACCCTGAACCCGCTCAAGTACAGCCATCCGGTGCTCTCGATCGGCCTGCCGCTGGTGTTCATCGCGCTCGGCGGCATCGGCCTGCCCGGTGGCGCGGTGTATGTCGACACCCACAATTTCAAGGCGTCCGTGCAGCGGCTGGTGAGCGCGGTCGGGCCGTTCTCCAACGCGCTGTGCGCGGTCGTCCTGCTGCTGGTGATCCGCGCGTTCGGCTCGCCGGTGGAGCACGAGGCGTTCTGGTACGGGCTCAGTTTCCTGGCGTTCCTGCAGATCACGGCGTTCCTGCTGAACATCCTGCCGGTGCCGGGACTCGACGGCTACGGCATCATCGAACCGTCGCTGAGCTACCAGACCCGGCGCTCGCTCGAGCAGATCAAGCCCTTCGGCATGCTGATCCTGTTCGCGTTCATCTTCTTCACCCCGTTGAGCCGTGTGTTCTTCGACGCGGTATACGCATTGTTCGAGTTTTCCGGGGTACCTGACTGGTGGGCTTCCAACGGGAGCTACCTCACCCGATTCTGGAGTTGAACGGAAACGCCATGAGCTCCACCGCTGTCCTGTCGGTCGTCATTCCCACGCTCGACGAAGCGTCCTGCATCGCGGCCTGTCTGGAGCGGCTGGTCGGGCAGGACGCGATCGATCAGATCGTCGTGGTCGACAACGGTTCCACCGACGGCACCCGCGAGATCGTGCGCACGCTGGCGGGCAGGCATCCGAAGATCGAGCTGGTCGACGAGCGCAATCCCGGTGTCGCGCACGCCCGCAACACCGGATTCGAGCACGCCGACGGCGACTACCTGGGCCGCATCGACGCCGACACCCTGGTCTCCCCCGACTGGGGCGCCACGGTGCGCGCGCATCTGGACGCGCATCCGGACACCATGGCCGTCACCGGGATCAGCACCTATCACGATTCGCCGATCGGCTTCTTCCTCGCGGGCGCGATCGACGCCCAGCACCGGCTCGGCATGATCCGCCATCAGCCGGTGGGCAATGTGCACGGCGCCAATATGGCGATCCGGCGCAGCGCCTGGGAGCAGGTACAGCAGCTCACCACCACCCGCCGCGACCTGCACGAAGACCTCGATCTGGCGCTGTGCCTGACCAAGGCGAAGCTGCGCATCGACCAGCTGCCCCGGCTGCGCGCGCAGATCTCGGCCCGCCGCAGGCAGACTCCGCCGCACGTGTGGTGGAAATACCAGCTGCGCGGCCTGCAGACGATCGCCAATCAGGGCTACGCGGTGGTGCCGTTCCACCGGGCGGTGATCACCGGCGCCTGGATCATGCACACCTCGCAGTGGCCGATCTATCGCGTCTGGGATTTCGACCGCAAACGCTTCTCGCTGACGCCCAACCGGCCACGCGTGTCCCCCGTCGGCGACTGAGCGCTCACTCCTCCGGCGTCACATACGGATTCGGCACGGTCGGCGGCAGCAGCGCGATCGCCGAGATCCGCTGCATCCCGCACACCACCATCAGATCCACCACGATCGAGCGGATCTGCGCGAACACCACGTGCGCCGAGAGCCCGGCCCCGGCGACCAGTTCCGGACGGGCGTTCTTGGCGACACTGCGCAGGCCACGGGTGGCCTCGGCCTGATCGGGCTGCTCGCCCGGGTCGGCCAGCATCATCCGGCGCACCACGTCGGCGGCGTTGCCGAGCTGGTCGACCAGGTCGATCAGGCGCGGATCGAGCACCTCGTCGTCGCGGACCAGGGTCAGCGAGCGGCGCAGCAGCACGCGGGTGTTGCGGATGGCGTTGTCGAGCGGGTCGGCGGCGGAATGGATGCGTTCCAGGCGTTTGCGGGAGTTCCAGTACAGCGGGGAGATGCGGCTGATCTCGCGGCCGCCCTCCAGCGCCGAGCGCAGCGCGTCGATCTGCTTCTGGGTGGCGCGCACCGCGCTGAGCGACTCGTGCACCTTGTCGGAATTCTGTTCCAGCAGGCCGTCGGCGCAGGTGATCAGCGATTTGCTCATCACCGACAGCACGTCGGCGGCGTGCTCGCGGGCGCGGCGCACCGGGTGCAGCGGGATGGCGGCCACCATCAGCACGCCGACCAGACCACCGATCAGGGCGTCGATCATCCGGTCGGGGCCGGTGGCGTCGGACTGGTCGAGCGTGGCGATCAGCACCGCCGAGCCCGCCGCCTGGATCGTGAGAATCGCGCCGCTGTCGAGGAATACGGCCACCGCCATGGCCCCGCCGACCACCAGTGCGACCTGCCAGACCCCGGTACCGACCTGGGCGATGAACAGGTCACCGATGCCGATCCCGACCGCGACGCCCACCACCAGCTCCGCCGAGCGGCGGATGCGCGCGCCGAAGGAGACACCGATCGACACCACGGCCGCGGTCGGCGCGAAGAACGGCTGCGAGTGGCCGACGAGATTGTGCGCGACGAACCAGGCCAGTGCCGCGCCGAGCGCGCACTGGATGATCGGGATCGCGGACAGCCGCAGGCGCACGCTCGAGGCCCGCAGCCGGTCGACCGTGCTGGTCTTGGCCGCGGTGACCATCGGCGTCGCCGCGGCGACGACGGCCTTGGGGTCGTGTACCCGAGGACGCATCCGCGGGAGCGGCTAGTCCAGGCCGAGCTCGGCCGCGGCGTGCGGGTCGCAGTCCTCGAGCAGGTCGAGGCAGCGCGCGTATTCCTCGGACTCGCCGATCGTCTTGGCGGCCCTGGCCAGCGCGCCGACACTGCGCAGGAAGCCCTGGTTGGGCTCGTGGCTCCACGGCACCGGGCCGAAACCCTTCCAGCCGTTGCGGCGCAACAGGTCGAGACCGCGGTGGTAGCCGGTGCGGGCGAAGGCGTAGGCGGCGATGGTGTCGTGGTCGACCTCGCCGCCGGAGCGCTCCAGCGCGGCCTCGGCGAGCTGGGCCCAGGCGATCGAAGCGGCCGGGTGATCGGCGGCGACCTTCACCGGGTCGGTACCGGCCGCGATGGCGTCCTCGGCGTCGATCAGTTCAGGAAGGAGCACTGGCTGGGGTCCGAGCAGGTCACCGAAGGAGGACATGGACTCATTGTGCACCGCGGCTCCGTCCCGCGTCGCCCGGCCCGCCGCGCGGCGATCGGCGGCGTCTCGCGCGCGCGGCCCATTAGGCTGATCGGCGAGTGCAACGTTCGAGCCTGAGCGAGGGGTACAGAGGTGTCCGACCCGACCGACGAGAACAACCCGGCAGCCGATGCCGACAGTCCCGGCACGCCCGGGAAGCGCCCCGCCGAGGGCGGCGATTCGTCGAGCGCCCCCGGCGCACCGAAGTCGACCCCCGAAGCGGTCACCGAACCCGGCGGCCGCCCGACCACGCCGCCCCCGACCGCGGAGACGGTTGTCATCCGGCGGGATTCGCTGCCCGGGGGCGCACCCGGTTTCCGGCCCGGCAATGCCGGTGGACCTCCCGCCAAGGGCGGGCCCGCCGCGGAGGCGGGTGACCAGTCCGACGCGGGCTCGCAGCCGACTGATTCGCCGCTGGCGGGACTGTCGCAGGGCCTGCCCGGCGCCGACCGCCCCGAACCCGCAGGCCCTCCCCATGGTGTCGACCCCGCAGGCCCGGATGCGCCGACCACCGCGATGTCGATCCCGGGCAAGGTTGCGTCCGTCGATGATCAGACCGTGAAAACTGTTCGCGGACAGGGTGCGCCGGCTCCCGAGGATGTCTCGACAGCGGAGATGGACCAGGCCGACCGGCCGTCCGCCGACGAGGTGGACGAGAAGCCTGCCACCGATGGCGCGAGCACCGAGAATGCCGACTCCGAGACTGCTGTCACCTCGGCAGACAGCCCGGGTGGTCAGCAGGCCACCCGCAGCCCGGAACCGTCGGCCGGAGCGCCGAAGGTGACACCGCGCGTTCAGGACGCGAAGCCTGTTGCAGTGGAAGGTGACTCACCGACGACCGCTGCCGGCACTACGAAAGCCGATGCGGACAAGGCGGATTCGCGCGGCCCCGCAGGCGCTGACGACGCCACGCACAAGTTCACAACACGCGCGGCCGGTACCGGAGCGGCCGCAGGTCTCGGTGCCGCCGCGGGCACTGACGCGGCCGCCGGTGCCGCAGCGGGCAGGGAGGCCGGAACAGGCACCGGCGCGGCCGTCGGTTCGCGCCCGGGTGCCGCTGACGCTGTGCCCGGTGAAGGGGCTGGAGCAGGTTCGGCCGCCCGCGCAGGTGCGAGTGCGGGCGCTGGCGCCGGCGCGGCCCCTGGTGCGGACGCGGGCGCTGGTGCGGGCGTTGATGCGGGCGCGGGCGTTGATGCGGGCGCGGCACCGGAAGACGGTGCAGGCGGGGCTGATTCATCCGGCGCGGGTGGTACGGATGACGCCACGCACAAGTTCACCACGGCCACGAATGGTCCGAGCGCGGGCGCTGGTGCGGGCGCAGGCACCGCTACCGGTGCGGGCGCAGCCGCTGGTGCGGGCGCAGCCGCTGGTGCGGGCGCAGCCCCTGGAGCGGGCGCGGCTCCTGGAGCGGGCGCGGCATCGGAGGATCAGACCGTGGCGATGCGGGTGGTGAATCCGGCGGAGGCGCCGACCACCGCTATGCCGATTCAGCGTCCGAAGGGGACGGATCGTGTGGTGCCGCCCGCGGGTGGGCGACCGGCGATGACTCCCCCGCCGTCCACGCCGCGTGGTCCGGGTGGGCCGCGTCAGGCCGGTCAGCAGGGGCCGGGCGGGCCCGGGCAGCAGGGACCGGCAGGCCCCGGACCGCAGGGGCCCGGAGGTCCGGGTCAGCAAGGCTCCGGCGGTGCCGGGCAGCAAGGCCCGGCGGGTGCCGGGCAGCAAGGCCCGACGGGTGCCGGGCAGCAAGGCCCCGGGGGCCCGGGTCGGCAACGGCCCGGTGGTGTCGGTCCGCAGGGGCCCGGCGGAACGGGTCAGCAAGGTCCGGGCGGACAGCCCCGGCAAGGAGCCGGTCCCGGCGGGGGACCCGGTCAGGGCGGCGCCGGTCCGCAAGGACCGGGCGGCCCCGGGCAGCAGGGCAAGGGCGGTCCGCAAGGTCCCGGACGGCCCGGTCAACCGGGTCCCGGTGGGCTTCAGAAGGGGCCGGGGGCGCCCGGCCAGCAAGGGCCCGGCGGGCCCGGGCAGGCAGGGCCGGGCCGATCCGGCGACGCGGGGCGTAATGGACCCGGTGGACAGAGTCAGCAGATCGCCGGTGCTCTCGGCGCTGCGGCGGCCGGCGGGCTCAGCAAGCAAGGTCCAGGCCAGTCGGGCCCCAGCAGGTCGGGCCAGCAGGGGCCAGGCGGAACGGGTCAGCAGGGTCCGGGCGGCGCAGGTCAGCAGGGACCGGGCGGCGCAGGTCAGCAGGGACCCGTCGGCGCAGGTCAGCAGGGACCCGTCGGCGCAGGCCCGCAGGGCCACGGCGGGCCCGGGCAGCAAGGTCGCGGTGGGCCGGGTGAACCCGGCCAGCAGCAGGGCGGACCCGGCCAGCAGGCTGGGCCCGGACAGCAGGGTGGACCCGGGCGGCCCGGTGGACCGGGCGCTGGGGACCAAGGACAGCGGCCGGTGGTACCTGCTCAGCAGTTCCAGCAGGGGCTGGGCCCGCAGCGCCCCGGGCCGCAAGGCCAGGGACCGCAGAATTTGCAGAAGGGGCCGCAGGGTGGGGTCGAGGAGACTCAGCCTTCGCCGCCCAAGGGGCCGGGGCAGCGGCCTGCTGCCGCGTCGGCTCCTTCGCCTGCCGATATCCAGCCGACCCGGCCCGCCGAGCAGTTGGCGGGGCAGCGGCAGGTGGCGCCGCCGCAGCGGGTGGGTGCGGACGGGGCTGCCGAGGCGGCGGCTCCGGAGCGGTCGAAGAAGTGGTGGCTGGCGGTCGGTGGCGCGGCCGTGGTGGTGATCGCGCTGCTCGGCACGGTGATCGCGCTGATGACCGGCGGGGACAATTCGCCGGAGGGTCAGGTCAAGGCGGCTATCGGTGATTACACCGACGCACTGCGCAGCGGCAACCTCGACGATCTGCGGGCCAGCACCTGCGGCGAACTGCACGATTTCTACCAGGGCATCACCGCCCAGCAGTTCGACACCGTGCACAAGCTCTCCGCCGAGCACGGCTCGATTCCGGTCGTATCCAGCGTGAACGCGGTCCGGATCACCGGTGACACCGCGCTGGCCGAGGCCACCGTCTCCACCGAGGGTGACCCCTCGAAGCAGACGGCGCGAACCTTCGATCTGGAGCGCACGGACGGCGAGTGGAAGGTCTGCGACCCCGCGGGAACCCCGTGACCTGGTGCTGAACCCGTCGTGGTGGGCGTGCTGCCCGCTATGACGGGTCACACATAACTGGTCTTCCTGCTGTACGCCCCGGTAACATTTTCCGGATCATGAGCAGGGAACAGACAGTGTCGCAGCCGGACATCGAAGCTGTGGTCCCGGATACGACGCTGGTCGGCCAGCGTTTCGGCTTCCGTGATCACTATGAGGTCGGTCGCGAGAAGATCCGGGAATTCGCCAGGGCCGTGCAGAATCTGCATCCCGCCCATCAGCACGAAGTGGACGCGCGCAAGCTCGGCTACGACGGCGTGATCGCGCCGCCGACCTTCGCGTCGGTGATCGGCATGAGCGCCACGCGCGCCCTGCTCGACAGCGTGCTGACCGAGTACGACATCTCCCGCGTGCTGCAGACCGACCAGGTCTTCGAGATCTTCCGCCCGATCCTGGCCGGCGATCAGATCAGCACCGAGATCGATATCGACTCGATCCGCCAGTTCGGCGACAACGACTTCATCGTGGTCGGGTTCAAGCTGGTCAACCAGCACGACCAGATCACCGTGCAGGGCACCACCACCATCGTGGCCCGCAAGGGTGTCGAGGTGGACCCGAACATCGTCGAGGCCGTCGAGAACATCAGCATGCACCCGCGCCCCGCGGTGATCGCCGGTGTCGACGCCGCCGACGTGCTGTTCCGCCACACCGGTCCCGTCCGCCCCGGCGGTGTCCGCGAGACCGCGCCGGTGAACACCACCCCCGAGTTCGATTCCCTGGTCAAGGGCGCCGACCTGCCCGCCGCCACCGCGCGGGTGACCCGCGGCGACCTGGCCAACTACGCCGGTGTCTCCGGCGACCCCAACCCCATCCACTTCAGCGACCGCGCCGCCGAACTGGCCGGGCTGCCGACCGTGGTCGCGCACGGCCTGCTCACCATGGGCCTGGCCGCGCAGTATCTCACCGACTGGCTCGGCGACCCCACCGCCATCGAGAAGCTCAGCGTGCGGTTCTCCGGCTTCGTGCCGGTGCCGCCGACCGAGGCGGGCATCATCGAGTTCTCCGGCAAGATCAAGTCGATCGATCCGGAGCGTCGCGCCGCCACCGTGCTGCTGAGCGGAATGTCGGACGGCCGCAAGCTCTTCGGCCGCGCCGCCGCCGACATCCGTTTGACCTGAGCCTTTCTCGCGGTGGCCGGGTCAGGCCACCGCGAGGAAGGTCAGCAGCGTGGCCCCGATCCGGATGACGTCCCCGTCGGCCAGCAGCGCCCCGCTGTCGATGGGCACTTCGTTCACGTAGACGCCGTTGGCCGAGTGCAGGTCCTTGATCAGCAGTCCGGCGCGGCTGGGCATGATGTGCGCGTGGTAGCGGCTGGCCTTGGGGTCGTCGAGGACCAGTTCGTTGTCGGTCATGCGCCCGATCCTGATGCCGCCGTGCGGAATCGGGATGGTGCGGCCGTCGGCGAAACGCAGGTTCCCGTTGCGGATCGAGCGCGGCACCTCGGTGACGGTCTCGGTCATCGCCGCCGCGACCTGGTCGGATCGCTTGGCCGTCAGCACATTCAGCGGTTCCTGGCGCAGCACCCGCTGTTCCAGTTCGATCAGCGCCGCACCCGGGTCGATCCCGAGCTCCTCGGCCAGCACCCCGCGCACCCGCCGGCACGCCTCCAGCGCGTCGGCCTGCCTGCCGGACAGGTACAGCGCGGTGATCAGCTGACCCCACAGCGGCTCGCGCAGCGGATGCTCGTTGGTCATCGAGACCAGCTCACCGATCACCGATGACGCACGCCCGCAGGCGATCTCGGCGTCCACCCGGGCCGAGGCCGCGAGCAGGCGCTCCTCGTTCATGGCGGTGGCGAAGCCGTCGGCGAACTGCAGCCCGGCCAGGTCGGCGAGCGCGCGGCCCGACCATTCGCGCAGCGCGGCGCCGAACAGATTGGACGCGCCGGGATGATCGCCGAGCTCGAAGCAGCGCGAACCCGCCTCGCGCGCGGTCTCGAAGCGGCCGAGATCGCAGGCGGTGTCGGGGATTTCGAGCCGGTAGCCCGCGCCCTCGGTGCGCAGCACCTGCGCCGAATCGATGCCCGCGATGCGCAGCGCCTTGCGGATATTGGAGACGAACACCTGCAGGCTCGCGGCGTAGGAGTCCGGCGGATCCTCGTTCCACACCATCTCGGCCAGCACAGCCGAAGACACCGCGCGCCGCCGGTTGACGGTGAGCGCGGCAAGCAGAGCGCGCGGCTTGGGCCCGCCGACCGCCACCGGCTCACCGCCGACAAGCAGTCGTACGGGCCCGAGCACACGGACATCAAGACTCATGAGCTCGGGCCCCGTTTGTATAGATCGAGAGGCCGGTCAGGAACCGCTGACGGAACGTCCGGCCGACTTCAGGTCGTTGCAGGCCTCGAGCACACGCTCGGCCATCGAGGTCTCGGCCTTCTTCAGGTAGCTGCGCGGGTCGTAGACCTTCTTGTTGCCGACCTCACCGTCGATCTTCAGCACACCGTCGTAGTTGGCGAACATGTGACCGGCGACCGGGCGGGTGAAGGCGTACTGGGTGTCGGTGTCGACGTTCATCTTCACCACGCCGTAGCGCAGCGAGTCCTCGATCTCGGACTTCAGCGAGCCGGAGCCGCCGTGGAAGACGAAGTCGAAGGGCTGCGCGTCGGCGTCCAGGCCCAGCTTGGCGGCGGCCACACGCTGCCCCTCGGCCAGCACCTCGGGCTTGAGCACCACGTTGCCCGGCTTGTACACGCCGTGCACATTGCCGAAGGTGGCGGCCAGCAGGTACTTGCCGTTCTCGCCCGCGCCGAGCGCGTCGATGGTCTTCTCGAAGTCCTCGGGCGAGGTGTAGAGCTTGTCGTTGATCTCGGCCTCGACGCCGTCCTCCTCGCCGCCGACGACGCCGATCTCGACCTCGAGGATGATGTTGGCGGCCTTCGACAGCTTCAGCAGTTCCTTGGCGATCTCGAGGTTCTCGTCGATCGGGATGGCCGAGCCGTCCCACATGTGCGACTGGAACAGCGGGTTCAGTCCGTTGTTCACGCGCTCCTGGGAGATCGCGAGCAGCGGGCGCACGTAGGTGTCGAGCTTGTCCTTGGGGCAGTGGTCGGTGTGCAGTGCGATGGTCACGTCGTACTTGGCGGCGACCACGTGCGCGAACTCGGCCAGCGCGACCGCGCCGGTGACCATGTCCTTCACACCCAGGCCGGAGCCGAACTCGGCACCGCCGGTCGAGAACTGGATGATGCCGTCGCTGCCCGCGTCCGCGAAGCCCTTGATGGCGGCGTTGATCGTCTCCGACGAAGTGCAGTTGATGGCCGGGAATGCGAACGAGTGCGCCTTGGCCCGGCCGAGCATCTCGGCGTAGACCTCCGGAGTCGCGATAGGCACAGCAGTGACCTCCGTGTGTCGGGAGCGAAAAACCAATTCTGTCAGGCCACACCCTAAATTAGGAAGGCAAGGACGGGTTCACCGGTGCTCACGTCACAGATTCGCCCGGTACTGTGGGGGCCGTGACTTTGCTGGCGGTATCCGATGCAGTGACGAACAACCTCGCGTTGACCCAGTTGCTGGACCCGATGTATCTGCTCCAGGAGACCTGGCTCAAGAACGCGGTCCTACCCGCCATCCTGGCCATCGTCTTCATCGAGACGGGCCTGCTGTTCCCGTTGCTGCCCGGTGACTCGCTGCTGTTCACCGGCGGCATGCTGGCCGCGCAGGAGAACGCGCCGATGTCGGTCTGGGTGCTGGTGCCCGCCGTGATCGTCACCGCGTTCCTCGGTGATCAGTGCGCGTATTGGATCGGGCGCAAGATCGGTCCGGCCATCTTCCGCAAGGAGGACAGTCGCTTCTTCAAGAAGCAATACATCACCGAGACCCACGAGTTCTTCGAAAAGCACGGCCCGAAGACGATCATCCTGGCCCGGTTCGTGCCGATCGTGCGCACGTTCATGCCGGTGCTGGCGGGTGTGTCGAAGATGGACTACCGCAAGTATGTGGCCTTCGACATCGTCGGCGCGGTGCTGTGGGGCGGAGGTGTGACGGTGCTGGGCTACTTCCTCGGCAATGTCGGCTTCATCCGCGACCACATCGAGGCGATCTTCCTGCTGATCGTGTTCGTCTCGATCCTGCCCGCCATCATCACCGTCGGTAAGAAGGTGCTCGAGCGGCGCAACGCGCCCGCCGAGCCCGTGCAGGCCGGCGAGCTGGCCGCTTCGGCGAACGAGACGCACTGATCGCAGTGACCGCAGGACCGTCGACACACGCTCTGGGCACCTTCGATCCGCTGATCTCGGCGGGCCCCGCCGTGGTCTGCACGGTGGTGCTGGTCTTCGTCTTTCTCGAGTGCGCGTTCATCATCGGGCTGTTCCTGCCCGGTGACTCGATGCTGATCACCGCGGGCATCGTGCTCGCCTCACACGCCAACGGCGAGTCGCAGGTCTGGATGCTGTCGGTGGGCACCATGCTGGCGGCGATCGCGGGCAACCAGGTGGGCTATGTGGTCGGGCAGCGCACCGGGCACCGGCTGGTCGCGCGCAAGAACGGCCGCTATATCAATACCGAGAACCTGGCCAAGGTGACCGGGCTGCTGGAACGGCACGGGTTCTTCGCGGTGCTGGTGGCGCGCTGGATTCCGTGGGTGCGCACGCTGTGCCCGATGGTGGCGGGCGCGGCCGGGATGGACCACCGCCGCTACACCATCGCCAGCACGCTCGGCGCGATCATCTGGGCGCCGGTGCTGCTGCTCATCGGCTACTACGCGGGCGAGTTCCTCGAGCGCGTCTCGTGGCTGATGCCCGCCGTGATCGGCACGCTGATCGCCGGACTGGTGATCGGCACCATCCTGGGTATCCGCCACTACCGCCAGGAGATGGCCAAGCCGGTCGAGGAGTACGACCTCGACCACACGCCGAGCCCGGCCGCCGAGTCGCAGCACCGGGTCGAGTCGGAGCGCTGAGTCACAGCCCCGCGGCGGTCACCTGGTAGGCGGCTTCCATCAGCATCCAGCCCGACAGCTGCACCGACAGGTCGCGTTCGGGGACGGTCGAGGCCGTCACCGAACCGCCCGCGGTGAACTTGCCCGCGCCCGCCGTGCCGCCGGGTAAGCGGGCCGGTTTGCTCCAGTCGTGGCCGAACAGCGGCTCGCCCTCCACCTCGAGCCGGTTGGCCCAGGCCGCCGTCGCCGAGGCTTTGACGATGGCCGCGGCGGTGCGCCGGTCGCTCTGCTGCCGCTTGCCCTCACCGGGCAGCATCAGCGCCACGACGGCCAGGTAGCGGGCGAGGATGCCGTTGAACAGGCCACCGTCACCGCCGCCGCCACCGGTGATCACCAGCCGGGTGGTCATCCGCTCCTCGACTGCGGCAAGCAGCCGGTTGACCCGCTCGACGTGCCGGTCGTCGTCGGTGTGCACGGCCAGCTCGGTCTCCAGGCCGAGCACCACGCCCTGGCAGTAACTGAACACCGGCCGCTCGATCTCGCCCGCGGGCAGGTGGACGCCGTCGAGGATCAGGCCGGATTCCGGATCGCGCAGGGTGGCGTCGAGCCAGTCGGCCATCTGCCGGGCGCGTTCCACGCGGCCCAGGCGCAGCAGCGCGATACCCGCCGGGCCGTTGGCGGGCGCGTTGAAGAAATCCGAGCGCACCCGCCACGGGATACCGCCGCCGATCTCGGGTGCCCACGCGTCGTAGAGCTGCTGTTCGAGGGCGACCAGACCACGACGCGCGGTGGTGAGTTCCTGGGTGCGTTCGGCGCGTTCCAGCGCGATCGCCAGCCAGGCCATGTCGTCGTAGTAGCGGTTGGTCCAGCCGGTGATGTTGCGTAGTCGGTGCGCGCGGGCGATCGCGCCGATGCGGCGGCGCCGGGCCGGGGTGGGGACGCGGTTGGCGGCGTCGACGGCGACATCGAGCAGATGCGCCTGCCACCAGTAGTGCCAGCTCGCGAAGGCCCGCTCCCGGCGGGTGGCCGGCCAGCCGACGACACCCAATTCCGTTCCGGGACAACCCCACAGCGTGCGCAGATGCCGCGAGACGATCGCGGACTCGGCCATGTCGGCACGCTCGGACCACAGCGCCGGGGTCGGCACGGATCCGGCGCGATCAGAGGGCTGTGGGCGCCGGCCGCTGCGCGAGGTCATGCGACCATGGTGCCAGCTGCCGCCCGGTTTCCGCGCCCGTTCCGTTACCGTTCCGAGGCCGATTCGATCACACTGCTCGCCGTCATCCGGTTCACCAGGCCGTGGACAGGTCCGCGTGCAGGCGAATCCAGGCGTGCATGGCGATGCCGGCCGCGACCCCGGCGTTGATACTGCGGGTGGAACCGAACTGGGCGATCGAAACCGTCAGGGCCGCCGCGTCTTTCGCGTCATCGCTGACACCGGGGCCCTCCTGGCCGAACAGCAGCAGGCAGCGCTCGGGCAGCTCGGCGGTCTCCAGCGGGACCGCGCCGGGCACATTGTCGACCGCGACGACGGTGAGATCCCGCGCGGCGGCGTAGGCGCGCAGCTCGGCCAGGTCGGTGTGGTGCACGAGGTGCTGGTAGCGGTCGGTCACCATCGCGCCGCGCCGGTTCCAGCGCCGTTTGCCGACGATGTGCACCGCGGCGGCGGCGAAGGCATTGGCGGTGCGGACCACCGTGCCGATATTGGCGTCGTGGCCGAAGTTCTCGATGGCGACGTGGAACGGGAACCGCCGCGCGTCGATGTCGGCGACGATCGCCTCCCTGGTCCAGTACCGGTAGGCGTCGACCACATTGCGCCGGTCGCCCTCGGCCAGCAGCACCGGGTCGTAGCGCTCGTCGGTGGGCGGCGGGGTGCCGTACTCCTGCTCCCACGGGCCGAGTCCGTGCGGGTGCTCGCCCCATTCGGTCGGTCCGGCGACCTCGGCATCGGGCACGTCCGCTGACTCACTCACGTCGAGAATGCTAGGCCGGACCACCGGGCGACCAGGACCGGACCCCGGACGAGTCCGCGGCCCACCTACGGCACGCTGCGCTGGGGGCTGTGGTCGAGCGCGGTCGCCGCGGCCGGTGCCGGGACTTCCGGCGCCGGGTTCGGGTACGTCACCGCGGGACCGGTTCCCGGGGACGGGAGTGCCACGATCGGGCGGCCGCGGCGCAGGGTGCGCTGCCAGCGCACGGGGTCGAAGACCGCCGGTTCGGTGTGCTCGATGAAGTCGTGGATGAGCGTGACGAAGCGTTCGGGATCGTCGTGATGCGGGAAATGCCCGGCACCGGGGAAGATCGCGATCCGGCTGCCGGGGAAGGCGCGGTGCGCGCGTTCGGCGTGGCCGGACGGGATGACCGTGTCGCGGGTGCCGCCGACGACCATGGTGGGCAGGTGCGCGGCCAGGTAGCCGCGGTCGAGCATGGTGATGGTCTGGCCGCGCCGGTCGGCGGCGGCGCGGATGGTGCGCAGGAAGGCATTGCGCGCGCCGGGCTCGGCGAGGCGGCCGTAGAGGCGAAGCACGTATTCGGCGTCGCGGCCCAGACCGAGCCCGCCCAGCGCCCGGACCAGCGGAATCGCGGTCAATACGGCGGTGCGGACCGGCCAGCTGGTGATCGCCATGAGCGCGGGCCCCGCCCCGGCCACGGTCGCCAGCCGGAACGCCGGGTGCACGCCTGCGCCCATGCCCGCCGGGCAGACCAGCGCGATCCGCTCCACCTTCTCCGGGAACTGGTAGGCGAACTGCATGGCCACCCCGCCCCCGAGCGAGTGCCCCACCAGCGTGATCCGCTCGATGCCGAGCACGCTGAGCAGATCGCGCATGCCGTTGGCGTAGGCGGCCACCGCGTAGTCGGCGCGCGGTTTGGCGGATTCGCCGTGACCGAGCAGGTCGGGGGCGATCACGGTGTAGTGCTCGGCGAGCCCGTCGAACACCGGGTCCCAGGTGCCGGAACTGTCGGTGATGCCGTGGATGAGCAGCAGCGGCGGCCCCGACCCGGCCATCCGGAACGCGCGGCGATAACCGTGCACCTCGACGAACTGCGCTTTCCCGGTCATCTTCGAAGCGTGCGCGGCCGGTGTTGCGGCCACGGCACGCCGCGGTTAGCGATAGGTGACGGTTGCGCCTCGGCGCGCGTGCGCGGCCGGGTCCGTGAGCAGGTACTGCGCGGCGGCGTAGGTCGCCAGGATGACGCCCTCGCTCGCCCGGCGGCCGCGCTCGCTGCGCGCGAAGAGCCGCCGCAGCACGATCAGCCCGTCGGAGACGGTGAACAACAGCGCACCCACACCGAGCCTGCTGCGCGGATCGGCGTCCGGGATGTTCAGTCCCGCGATGTTCTTCGACTCCGGCGCCAGCGCCGGGTCGGAGGCCAGGGTGGCCGCGGTGCCGAGGGTGGCACCGTAGGCGCTCAACGGCAGCATCAGGTTCGGCGCCTTGGCGCGCAGCAAACCCGCCGCACCCAGCCAGGCGAGCACCCGGGGGACGGCGATATCGGGGCGCGGGCGGGCACCGCGACGCCACCACAGCGTCGAGTACCCGGTCTGCATCACCGCGAACGAGGACGCGCCCGCGATCAGGCGGCGATCGTCGTCGGGGTCGATGAGCAGCACGTCACCGACGGTGGCCGCGGCCAGCGAGCCGAGCAGAATCCGGCGTTCGGCCGGATCGAGCTCGACCTCGCTGGTCACCACGTCGGCCGCCAGCAGCGGCATCAGCAGCGGCTTGGCCACCCATTGCAGCCGTTCACGGCCGGTGACGGCACCGAAGACGGTGACCGCCGCCGCCGCGAGATAGCCGGCCCGCAGCGCACGCACGTCAGAAACTCGGTTCCTTCGGGGCGGGCGGCAGGGTGACGACCTGGCCCGCGTAGCTCAGCCCGGCGCCGAAGCCGAGCAGCAGCGCCAGCTGACCGCCCTTGGCCTTGCCGGTCACCAGCATCTCCTCCATGGCCAGCGGGATCGAGGCCGCCGAGGTGTTGCCGGTGTTCTCGATGTCGTTGGCCATCGGGATGCCCTCGGCCAGGCCGAGGTTCTTCTTCATGAGCTCGTTGATCCGGGCGTTGGCCTGGTGCGGGATGAAGACCTCGATGTCTTCCTTGGCCACCCCGGAGTTCTCCAGCGCCGCCGAGAGCGCGCGCGGCAAGGTGACCGCGGCCCAGCGGAAGACCTTCGGGCCTTCCATCCGCAGCGACATCTGGCCGACCGGCTCCACCTCGGGATCGGTGCCCTGCATCTGCTGGGCCCGGTGCTGGAACGCCAGGAAGTCGATGTTCTGGGCGATGGCCTCGGCGTTCTCGCCGTCGCTGCCCCACACCGTCGGGGAGATGCCGTTCTCCTCGGACGGGCCGACGACCACAGCACCCGCGCCGTCACCGAAGATCATCGCGGTGCCGCGGTCGGACTTGTCCAGGCCGACGGTCATCGTCTCCGCGCCGATCACCAGCACGTAGTCGGCCGAACCGGCCCGGATCAGGTCGGCGGCGACGCCGAGACCGTAGCCGAAGCCGCCGCAGCCGGAGGTGAGGTCGAAGGCGGCGACGCCGTTGAGGCCCAGGTCGGAGGCCACCGAGGGCGCGCCGTGCGGGGTGAGCTTGAGCCAGCTCGAGGTGCACAGGATGACCGCGCCGATCTTGTCCCGCTCGATCGGGGTGTTGTTCAGCGCGCGCTCGCCCGCGGCCGCGGCGATCGAGCGGATGGTCTCGTCACCGCTGATCCAGCGCCGGTTGTGGATACCGGTGCGCTCGAAGATCCACTCCGGCGTCGAGTCGAGGGTTTCGCACACCTCGGCATTGCTGACGATGCGCTGCGGACGGTAGGCACCGATCCCGAGCATCGCAACGTTGTCGCGACCTTTGTTAACTGCAATGCTCACCACAGGTGACTCACACGTCCTTCAGAATTACCGGGCGACCACATCGTCGCCCGGGCTTGGCGCTGTTCAGGCTAACTCAGAGCAAGGTCATCGAGTCCGAGGATGGACCGATATTCCAGGCCCTCCTCGGCGATCACCTGGTCGGCGCCGGTTTCCCGGTCGACGACGGTCGCGACGCCCACCACGATGGCCCCGGCGTCACGCAGCGCGCGCACGGCGGTCAGCGGCGAGTTGCCGGTGGTGGTGGTGTCCTCGACGACCAGCACCCGCTTGCCGACGACATCGGGCCCCTCGATCTGACGCTGCATGCCGTGCGCCTTGGCGGCCTTGCGCACCACGAACGCGTCGATCGGGCGGCCGGGAGCGTGCATCACCGCCATCGCGACCGGGTCGGCGCCCATGGTGAGCCCACCGACCGAGTCGAAATCCCAGTCGGCGACGAGCTCGCGCAGCAGCGAGCCGATCAGCGGGGCCGCCTGGTGGTGCAGCGTCGCGCGGCGCAGGTCGACGTAGTAGTCGGCCTCCTTGCCCGAGGACAGCGTCACCTTGCCGTGCACGACCGCGAGCTCGCGCACGAGCGCGGCCAGTCGGTCGCGATCGGCCTCGGTGAGCGCCTGACGTGCCTGGTCGATCATGATGGCTGTGTTCCTCTCATGCCTAGGTCCTTCCGCGTGCGTTGAACAGTCCGCGATTCATCCGGGTCATCAGGGTCCGCGGGACGAGCCCCGCCACCGTGGTGAGCACCTTGTACTGCACGCCGGGCACACTGATCACCCGGCCGGAGTCCAGGTCGTGCAGGCATCCGTCGACCACCTGATCGACATCGAGCCACATCCGCTTCGGCACCGAACCCATCTCGATGCCCGCGCGCTCGTGGAACTCGGTGCGCACGAATCCGGGGCACAGCGCCTGCACGCGCACCCCGGTACCCACCAGGCCGCCTGCCAACCCTTCGGAAAAGGATACGACGTAGGCCTTGGAGGCCGAGTAGGTCGACCCCCGTCCGGGGATCAGCCCGGCCACGCTGGCCACATTCACGATCGAGCCGGACGCGGCGGCGACCATCGCGGGCAGCGCGGCCCTGGTCAGCTGCAGGACAGAGGTCACGTTGACGTCGAGCTGGGCCTGTAGCTCACCGGGCTCGAGCGTCCAGAATTCGCCCGAGTGCGCGAAACCGGCGTTGTTCACCAGGAACTGGATGCCCTTGGCCGCCCGATCGGCGACCAGGGCGCGGTCGTCGTCATCGGCGAGGTCGGCGGCGAGCACCTCGGTGCCGGTGTCGTAGCGGCGGGCCAGCTCGTCGGCGAGTTCGCGCAGGCGCGTCTCGTTCCTGGCGACCAGCACCAGGTCGTAGCCGAGAGCGGCGAGGCGGTGGGCGAAACCCTGGCCGATTCCGGACGTCGGTCCGGTGATCATGGCGACGGGGCGGGAGGCGCCGGGCAGGCGCGCGGAACTATCGGTCATCGCTGGTCGATTCGGGTCGACGGAAAGGCCGTGGCGACACCTCGCCGCGGCCCGGGATCACTTGGGTACCGGCCCCTGATACGGCCGGAAACCCGGGTGGAACGGGCCGCCGGGGCGGCCGGGTTCCGACTCGTCGTCGTCGGAGTCCGCCCGCGCACGCGGGGGCTCGACGCGCGGACGCGGCTCGGGGACCACCGCCAGCGAGGGGCGCCGCGGCGGCTCACCGAGCGGGCGGCGGCCGGGGGCGGGCTGATCCTCGAACTCGGGGTCGTCGAGGTCGGGGTCGTAGTCGGCGGGCCGGGGTGCCCGGTTGGCCTGTGGACGCTGCTCGAAGGGATGCTCGTCGTCGGTCGCGGCGGGGGCGCGGTTGGCGAAGCTCGCGGCGGCGCGCTCGGGCTGCGGGCGGTAGCGCTCGTCCTCGTCGTCGGGGCCGGGGAAGCGGGCGCGGCCGCGGTCCTCGATGTCGAGCGGTTCGGCGTCGTCGAGGTCGTCGTCGTATTCGGGGCGGAAGCCCTCGCCCAGCGGCTCGTCGGCATTGGAGCGCGGGCGGTTGTACTCGCTGGGTTCGGCCACCGGCGGCAGCACGTGCAGCAGGCCGGACAGGCGCAGCACCGCGTCGATCGCGGACTCCCACTCCTTGGCGCCGCTGCCGACCGGGAGCATGCCCAGGGTCCAGTTGCCCTCGCTCCACAGCATCTGCAGGGTGTCGGTGAGCGATTCGATGAAGCCGACCATGCGCTGGTCGACGGCGTGCCGGGCGATCTCCGGGTCGGTGGCGAACACGACCCGGTCACCGATGGCGCCGAGCAGTTCCAGATCGTGGTCCTTGGGCGGGGCGGCGGTCTTGAGCCGCATGTCGACGTCGATCTCCGAGCCGATCTGCCTGCGCACCGCCACCAGGGTGGCCGCGTCCTCCAGGTCGAAGAGCACGAACTTCTCGCCCTTGCGGATGCCGGAGACCACGTCGACCGCCGAGAGGTAGCCGAGCTTGGCCAGCGCGCCGCGACGCCAGGTCGAGGCGAGCGCGGGCTCCACCGAGACATAGGTATAGCCCTGGGACTTCGCCCATACCTGCCTGGCGTGCCCGGTCCGCTGTCGCTGGACCCGATCGAAATACAGCAGCACGACCGCACCCACGAGTGCGATCGCCGCCAACCCGAACCACATAGCCGTCATCGTCGCCTAGCCTATCCAGCCGTCGCCGTGATTGCCCGGCAGCACCGGGGATTCGACGCGCGGGTCGCTCATCGGGGGCCGCTCGGTAACGCCGTGCTGATGATGATCTCGGCGTGGATCGACCCGTCTGGATTCTTGTCGCCCTGCACCATAACCATGTCGCCGACCGGGAGTTCGCTCGCCTTCGTGCTGGTCAGCGAGATCACCTGGGTCGCATCGTCGATCAGCACCCGCACCGTCGAACCACCCAGCGTGCTCATGGTGATCTCGGTGCCGGTGTTGGCGGTGATACTGCCCATCGTCGCACCGAGGTCCTCGCCACCGCCCAAACCGGGTAATCCGGGGAGGCCGGGCGTGTCGGGCGGGGTGACCGGCGTGGTCGGCTGACCGAAGGTCGGCGGCACCAGCGGCTGGGTGCTCGTCGGGGCCGTGGCGAGGGTGTCGTCGTCGGAACCGCCGCCGCTGAGCATCAACCCGGCCAGCACCCCGCCGACCGCGATCAGCGCCAGCACACCGAGACCGAGCAGAACCCACAGTCCGGTGTTGCGTTTGGGCGGTTGCCCCTGGTCAGCCCCCTGCGGCTGCGGCGGATACCCCGGCGGCGGACCACCCTGATAACCGTGTCCGTAGCCCGGTGGCGGTGCCTGCTGCGGGGGTGGTTGCGCTGCGGGATAACCACTTTCGTAGGCACCCCACTGCGCGTCGTGGGGCGGAAGGGCCTGGGTCGGGTTCGACGGCTGCCCCCACTCGTCGAACCCCGAGCCGTACGGCTTGGTCGATTCCACACCCGGCGAACCCAACCGTTCGGTCGGCGAATCCTCCGGGTGTTGCCCCCACGGATCGTTCGGGTTCGTCATGGGCTCCAGCGTAGGTCAGCCCGGTGCGTTTGGGAGGTCCTCACGCACCGGGCTGTGGATAAATCACGAGCTGTGGACAACCTCGCGTCCGACGACCAGCTTGTCGGTGGCATCGTCCACACTCACCCGCACCGTGTCGCCGTCGGCGATCTCGCCGGCCAGCAACTCCTTGGCCAGGCTGTCGCCGATGGCCTGCTGGATCAGCCTGCGCAGCGGCCGCGCGCCGTAGGCCGGGTCATAGCCGCGCACCGCCAGCCACTGCTTGGCCTCGGTGCTCACGTCGAGGGTCAGCCTGCGCTGGGAGAGCCGCTTCTGCAGCTGACGCAGGTTGATGTCGACGATCGACTCGAGCTGCTGCGCGTCGAGCGCGTGGAACATCACCACGTCGTCGAGCCGGTTGATGAACTCCGGCTTGAACGCGCGCCGCACCGCCGCCATCACCTCGTCCTTGTCGCCACCCGCACCGAGGTTCGAGGTGAGGATGAGGATGGTGTTGCGGAAGTCGACCGTGCGGCCCTGGCTGTCGGTCAGCCTGCCCTCGTCGAGCACCTGGAGCAGGATGTCGAACACGTCCGGGTGCGCCTTCTCGATCTCGTCGAACAGCACCACCGAATACGGCCGCCTGCGCACCGCCTCGGTGAGCTGACCGCCCTGGTCGTAGCCCACATAGCCGGGCGGCGCGCCGACCAGGCGAGCCACCGAGTGCTTCTCGCTGTACTCGCTCATGTCGATGCGGACCATGGCGCGCTCGTCGGCGAAGAGGAAGTCGGCCAGCGATTTGGCCAGCTCGGTCTTACCCACACCGGTCGGCCCGACGAACATGAACGAGCCCGTCGGCCGGTCCGGATCGGCGACCCCGGCACGGGCGCGGCGCACCGCGTCCGACACCGCCCGCACGGCCTCCTCCTGCCCGACCACGCGCCCGGCGACCTCGGTCTCCATCCGCAGCAGTTTGGCGGTCTCGCCCTCGAGCATCCGGCCCACCGGCACACCCGTCCACGACGACACCACATCGGCGATGTCGTCCGGGGTGACCTCCTCGTTGAGCATCACCTCGCCGTCGGCGGCCGCGCCGCTGGCCTGCTCGGCCGCGGCCAGCTCCTTCTCCAGTGCCGGGATCCGGCCGTAGCGCAGCTCGGCGGCCTTGCCCAGGTCACCGTCGCGTTCGGCCCGCTCCGACTCCCCGCGCAGCGCCTCGAGCTGCTCCTTGAGCCCGCGCACCGAGTCGATGGCGTTCTTCTCGTTCTGCCAGCGGGTGGTGAGCTGACCGAGCTTCTCCCGGTCGTCGGCCAGTTCCTGGCGCAGCTTCTCCAGGCGCTGCTTGGAACCGGCGTCGGTCTCCTTCTCCAGCGCGACCTCCTCGATCTCGAGGCGGCGCACCGCGCGTTCGACCTCGTCGATCTCCACCGGTCGCGAGTCGATCTCCATGCGCAGCCGCGAGGCCGACTCGTCGATCAGGTCGATCGCCTTGTCCGGCAGGAAGCGCGAGGTGATGTAGCGATCCGAGAGCGTCGCGGCCGCCACCAGCGCGGAATCGGTGATCCGCACGCCGTGGTGCACCTCGTAGCGCTCCTTGATGCCGCGCAGGATGCCGATGGTGTCGGCCACCGACGGCTCCCCGACCAGCACCTGCTGGAATCGCCGCTCCAGCGCCGCGTCCTTCTCGATGTACTTGCGGTACTCGTCGAGCGTGGTCGCGCCGACCAGCCGCAGCTCGCCACGAGCCAGCAGCGGCTTGATCATGTTGCCCGCGTCCATCGCCGAATCGCCGGTGCCGCCCGCGCCGACGATGGTGTGCAGCTCGTCGATGAAGGTGATGATCTCGCCCGCGCTGTTCTTGATGTCGTCGAGCACGGCCTTGAGCCGCTCCTCGAACTCACCCCGGTACTTCGCGCCCGCGACCATCGCGCCCAGATCCAGCGAGATGACCTTCTTGCCACGCAGCGACTCGGGCACATCGCCCTCGACGATGCGCCGCGCCAGCCCCTCTACGATGGCGGTCTTGCCCACGCCGGGCTCGCCGATGAGCACCGGATTGTTCTTGGTGCGCCTGCTCAGTACCTGCACCACGCGCCGGATCTCGGTGTCGCGCCCGATCACCGGATCGAGCTTGCCCGCGCGCGCGGCCTCGGTGAGGTCGGTGGAGTACTTCTCCAGCGCCTGGTAGCTGGACTCCGGGTCGGGATTGGTGACCCGCGCGCTGCCGCGCACCGCGGTGAACGCGTCGCGCAGCGCCTCGGGCGTCGCCCCGTGCCGCTGCAGCAGCTTGGCCACCTCGGAGTCACCCGTGGCCAGCCCGACCAGCAGATGCTCGGTGGAGACGTACTCGTCGCCGAGCTCGGTGGCCAGCCGCTGCGCCGCGGTGACCGCGGCCAGCGCCTCGCGCCCGAGCTGCGGGGTGGTGGTGGCACCGGTCGCGCTCGGCAGCTTGTCGACGATGTCACCCGCCTCGCGCTCGACCGTCGCCGGATCGACCCCGATGGCCTTGAGCAGCGGTGCCGCGATGCCATCGGTCTGATCCAGCAACGCCACCAGCAAGTGAGCCGGACGGATCTCCGGATTGCCTGCCGCCGAAGCGGCCTGAAGAGCAGCGGTCAGCGCCGCCTGAGTCTTGGTGGTGGGATTGAACGAATCCACTGATCCTCCGTGTCGGTTGGAGCGAGTTCTGTTGTCGTTTCATCCAACGGTGTCAGAGTTGAGTCTATTCCGCTCAAGTTTGGTTTTTCCAGCCGGGGTCCCCCGCGGTCTCGACGGTACGCCGCGACACCACCGAAGCCGGTCAATCACCGCATGTCGGAAGGGGTTCCGCCTAGGATTGCGGATGCCCGGCTCTCATCGATGCGAGGAGTTCGTCGACATGCGCGCGATCGTGGTTCAGAAGTTCGGCGGCACCCCGGAGCTGGCGGATGTGCCGGTGCCCGAGCCCGGTCCCGGCGAGGTGCAGGTGGCCCTGGATTCGGCGGGGGTCAACCCGTTCGACCTGAAGATGGCCGACGGCCTGCTCGAGGGCAAGATGCCGACCGATTTCCCGATGATCCTCGGCGTCGACGGGGCCGGAACGGTCTCGGCGGTGGGCAGCGGGGTCACCAAGTTCGCCGTCGGCGACAAGGTCGTCGGCAAGTTCCTCACCGCGCCCGCCGGACACGGCAGCTGGGCGCAGTTCTCGGTGGTCCCCGAGGACGCCACCCTCGTGCCGATCCCCGAAGGCGTCACCTCGACCGCCGCGGCCGCGCTGCCGATCGCCGGTGTCACCGCGCAGGATCTCGTCGACGCCGCCCACATCCAGCCCGACCAGACGGTGCTCATCGTCGGCGCGACCGGCGGGGTCGGCTCCTTCCTGGTGCAACTGGCCAATATCGCAGGCGCCCACGTCATCGCCACGGCGCGCGGCGACGCCGCCGACCAGGTCGCCCGGCTCGGCGCCGCCGAAACCATCGACTACACCCAGCCGCGCCCCGCCGACCCGAACCTCGTCGACCCCGACCCGGCCGCCTACCGCGACTCCAGCGTCACCGACGCCGTCCACTTCACCCACCCCGACGGCATCGACGTCCTGTTCGACCTGATCAGCCCCGCCGCCGATTTCGCCCGCCACGCCACGCTCGTGCGCCGCGGCGGCCACGCCTACTCCACCACCTGGGCCGCCGACGAAGCCGCCCTGCGCGCCCGCGACATCACCGGCGGCAACTTCGAATCCAAGGGCCGCGCCCCCGAACTCACCCGCCTGCTCTCCCGCGTAGCCGCGGGCGACGTCGTCGTCCCCATCCAGACCACCGTCCCCCTCGAAGCCGCCCCCACCATCCTCGGCGCCGGCAACGCCCGCGGGAAGACGGTCCTGGCCATCTGATCGATCGTCCGGCCGATACGCGCACCCCGCCCGGATCGTCGGCGTGGTAGTCACGTTCCGCCTCGGTAGGCTCGTCGATATGTCCGAATTGACACTGTCGAATCTGCTGGACGATGCCGCGCTGTACTCGTTCGAGCATCAGCTGCATCTCGCGGACGTCGTCGGGGACCGGGGGTGGAGTGTCGACCTGCGCGCGGGTCGGTTCACGCTGACGGGTGATCAGCCGATCGAGTGCGAGCGCATGCATCTGCTCGGCTCGGCGGCGCCCGGCCCGCAGTCGTGGCTGTGGTCGTGGGGGAATCCGGCCGGGTATCCGGAGACGGTCACCGGCCTGGCCCAGTCGGTGCGCGAGGCCGGAAACCGCTACGGCATCAGCGCACTCGCCGACGTGGAGGTCCCGTTCGCCACGCTCCCGCACCCCACCGATCGCCCCGAGGCCGTGGTGAACGTCTTCATGGACGCCGCCAAGGCCATCTCCGGCGTCTGGACCGCCTACAGCGGCCCCGTCGGCGGCGGCACCCGCGCCGCGTTCCTCATCGAACACCCCCTGTTCCAGCTCCCCGCGCCCGAATCCCCGCGCGTCATGCGCGTTCTCCAGCAGGCGCTCACCGAATTCCCCCTCGCCGATCACCGCCGCGCCGTGCACTCCTACGCCAACCACCGCGGCCTCACCATCACGTGGTCCCCCGACCACCGCCGCGCCACCCTCACCGGCCCCGGCTTCGAGGCGACCCTCACCTTCGACGAATGGGCCAGAACCACCGGCATCGATGCGCAGCTGGGCGCCAATTGATTTCGTAGCGAACCCTCCCGAAATGAGACATAGCACACATTAGGGATCTCCCGGCCACGCCCACACGTCCAATATCTCGACACCCTGTTGCCGAGAGTGGGATTCACGATGACCGACGATCTGCCCGAGATCACGCGTGACACCAACGCGGCCCTGCGTTCGCAGATCGATCAGATGCTCGACGCGTATCAACGGGATTCGGCCGCTCTGCTCTCGGCGCAGAACCGAGCGGCCGAACCGGTGACGGTGTGGTCCGACGACAACCTGGTGCGCGTCACCGCCAACGTCGCCGGCGTCATCGAGGTGCACGTGGAGCCGGAGGCCTTCCGCCGTTCGACACCGGAGAAACTGGGCGCGTCGATCACCGCAACGATCCAGGCCGCCGCCCAGATGACCACCCGCGCCCAGCAGGAGGCACTGGCCCCACTCACCGAACTGGCCGACTCGCTGCCGGACGTGCCCGACCTGATCCCCGGCGCCCCCAGCACGAAAGACCTGATGGCGCAGTTCCTCACGCCTCCGGAGACGACACCACCACCACCCATCGATGACGAGGACGAGTACTTCCAGAACCGGGGGTACCTGCGGTGAGTTCGATCGACGTCGACCCCGATGCCCTGCGCAACACCAAGGGCACCTACGAATCCGCCGCCACCACACTGACTTCCGCACTTCAGGCGCTCACCGCCGCCCTGGACGCCGAAGGCGAATGCTGGGGCGCCGACGAGACCGGCACCGCCTTCGCCCAGAACTACACGCCCGGAGTCGATCAGGGCAAGAAGGCCGTCGCCAATCTCGCCACCACGATGACCCAGCTCGGCACGAACATGGTCACCCTGGCCGACAAGCTCGTCGAGCAGGACACCACGCGGGCGGCCGCACTGAAGCAGTCGACGGGAACCTAGCCCGTGGGCATCGAGATCCCCGATTCACTGCAGTGGGTCGCGAAATACATTCTGGGCGCCGGTGATTGGCCCGACGGTGACGAGACCGCCATGCGCCGCCTCGCCGACGCCTGGACCACCACCGCCAAAACCCTCGACACCGTCGACGACACCGCCGCCGCGGCCCTGACCGCCACCCTGACCGCGCTGTCGGAGGGCGAGGCCCACGACGCGATCGCCGCCTACCGCGACAAACTGCTCGCCGGCGACGAGGCCGCCTTCACCGCCATCCGCAAATGGTGCGAGAAACAGGCCGAGATCCTCGAAGACGGCGCCAACGACATCGAGCACACCAAGCTCGTGATCATCGGCACGATGATCGTGGCCGCCGTCGAGATCGCCGCCGCCATCGCCACCGCGTGGACCGGCATCGGCGCCGCCGCCGGTGTAGCCGCCCGTGTGGCCGCCCAGGTCGCGGTGCGCATCGCGATGAAACAGCTGATCACCCGGATGATCGCGCGCGGCCTCGCCAAAGCCGCCGCGCGCGCGGCCCTCAAGGGCGCCGCGTTCGAGGCGCTGGAAGAGGGCGGCATCGACGCCCTCGCCCGCACCATCCAGGTCGCCAAGGGCGACCGCTCGATGGACAAGTTCGGCTGGGCCGACCTCGGCCTTGCCACCTTCGGCGGCGCGGTCGGCGGTGCCGTCGGCGGCGGCCTGGGCGACAAGCTCGGCGGCGTCGGCGACAACATCTCCAACGGCCTCGGCAAAATGGCCGCCAAGTCCCTCACCGGCGCCGCCACCGAACTCGGCGCCGACCTGTCCGCCCAGGTGGCCACCGCGGGCCTCAACTCCGCCCTCACCGGCCAGGAATTCAAACTCGACATCGGCGTCGACACCTTCACCAGCGCGGGCGCCGGCGGCCTCCAGAGCGGCATCGAATCCAGCCTCCACAACGGCGGCGACACCACCGCCCCCGACGTCCCCGACCTGGGCGAGGTCCCCGGCACCACCCCCGCGGGCACCACCCCCTCCCCCAGCCAGCCCAACACCGATTCCCCCTCGACCTCCCCCGCCTCGACCCCGAATTCGCCGTCGACCCCCAACGGCGACGGCGGAACTCAGCCGGCGAGCACCAATCCGTCTACGCCCGGCGGTGATTCACCGAGTTCGCCCGGAACACCGTCCCCGAGCTCACCCGGCGACTCCTCACCATCACCGAGCTCACCCGGCGACACCTCGCCATCACCCAGCACGCCGGGGACCGACTCTCCGTCCGGGTCACCCAGCCCGAGCACACCCAGCGACAACTCACCCAGCCCGAGCTCACCCGGCGACAGCTCACCGAACCCCAGTTCACCGAGCGACAACTCACCCAGCCCGAGCTCACCCAGCGACAGCTCACCGAACCCGAGCTCACCGAGCGACAACTCATCGAACCCGAGCACGCCGAGCGACAACTCACCGAGCCCGACGACCCCGAGCAACACCAACCCCAGCACCCCCGACAGCGGAACACCGGCCGACACCCCGAGCAACGGCAACCCGCCCTCGAACGGCGCACCGACCGACTCGACCCCGTCCACACCCGGCGACACCAATCCATCCACACCCGCTACCACCCCGTCGACCCCGAGCGACACCACCACTCCCTCCCCGGCCGACACCACCCCCAATCCCTCCACACCCACCAACAGCAACCCCTCCACACCGGGCGACACCACACCCACCCCCGGCGACACCGGTTCCCAGAACCCCTCCCAACCGCCGACCACCCCCAACACCCCGTCGTCACCCCAGACCCCGTCCTCCCTGGACCTCCCGTCGACAGACACCCCAGCCCAGACGCAGCCGGTCACCCCGACGACCCCACAACCGTCGACCCCCACCGACACCACATCGACCAACCCCGGCACCTCCCCCACGACGGCACCCACCGCCCCCGGCACCACCACCCAACCCACCAGCCCCGGCACCCCGTCGTCCCCATCGGTCACCCCGAACACACAGACCGACCCGAACCGCACCCCACAGTCGGCCGACACCACCACCGCCGCCGCAACAATGGCCCCCACGGCCCCGACGACGACTCAACCCGCCGGAACCCCCACGCCCCCAACCCCTTCCACCCCCAGCTCCCCCACAACATCGGCCCCGCCGATGAGCTCCATGCCGCTCGGCCCATCGACAACCAATCCCCAGCCGTCCACACCGAGCCGCCCACCGACGACTACTCCCCAGCCACCCAGTCGTCCAACCACCCCCACCAACGGCACAGTCCCGCCGACCACCCCACCCACCGGCCCCCGCACCACCCGCCCGTCCGCTCCGCCCCGCCCACAAAACCCCTCACCCAACCCGACGACCGCCTCCACCCCGCAGACCAACCCGGCACCGACCACCGAGCCCACCCCAACCACAGATCAGACACCGCCGACAGAGCCGTCCCTCACCACGGACACAACTCCGTCCACCGAGTCGTCCCCCACCACGGACACGACTCCGCCCACAGACACGACTCCCACCACGGACGACACCCCGTCCACGGGCTCCACCCCCACCACCGAGTCGACCCCCACTGACACCAACCCCGCGACGACCACCCACCCCGCGGACCCCACCCTCACCCCCCAAGACCTGGAAAACGCCTCCCGAGCCCGCCAGGCCCGCGAATCCCTCCGCCCGGTAACCCCCGCCAACGACCAGGCCCTCCAGGTAACTCCCACCACCGGCCGCCCCTACCGCAGCGCCAGCTACCCCAACACCTTCGGCCAACCGGTCCGCGTAATCCGCGTAACCGCAGCCGTAACCACTTCCCCCACAACACCTCCCACCACCATCGACTCGGTCACCGACCGCACCCAACTGGCCACAGACCTCGCCTTCAACCAGGGCACCCAATTCCCCCTCGGCGACTGGCTCATGGTCGACGTGGTCCCCACCACCAACCCCACCACCGCCGACCTCACCATCGACGCCGACACCAACCCCTCCCTCACCGACCTCGCCAACACCGTCCGCACCACCATCGGCCTCCCCCCGAGCACCACCCCCACCCTCACCCCCGACGACATCCGCCAACTCGGCTCCGACATCTCCCGAGCCGACCTGGCCCGAGCCACCACCCCCTCCTGGGCCAACCAACACACCACTCCCCCCGTCACCACCCCCACGCCCAACACCACCCCTACGCCCAACACCACCCAATCTGTCGACACCACCCCCACCGTCAACACGAACCCGACCGTCGACACCACCCCCACAACCGACACCCCACCCATCGACCTCGACACCATCCACAACAACCACGCCGAACAAACCCCCGCCGGCATCTCCCACCACCGCAGCGACCCCACCATGGGCGACCTCCCCCACCGAGTCCCCGCCGACCCCGCGCGCTTCACCGCCGACACCCACATCACCCCCGACGGCCACGCCGTAGTAGGCGGCCAAACCCTCACCCCCGAGCAATACGGCGACCTCCTCCGCCGCTCGACCTGGGACGGCACCACCCCCATCCGCCTAATCGGCTGCGACGCCTCCTCCAACAACTTCGCCAACCGCCTAGCCCAACACCTCGGCGTAGAAGTCCTGGCCCCGACGCAGCGCGCATGGACCGATCTCGATGGAAATGTCTTCAGTGCGAGCGCAGTCACGAACCCGGATGGAACCAGGTCGCCACGAGTGCCGCCGGACGGCCAATGGCAGACACACCGACCGAACGGCGTCGTCAATCCCGAGGGGCATACGTCGACCCCGCCGAATGTCTCCCCGCTGAGGAGCATCGACACAACAAACTCAGTCGACCGAGCGCGTATCGTCCCGCCACGTACTGACTCACCCGATCGAGACCCGACGCCACAGAGAAGCGTTGAATGGAACCCGCCGACCAATGACGACGGCAGCGAATTGTCCGAGGTTCCTATGCAGGTACAGCCGGGAACACGTGTAGCAGATCTCAGTGGAACAGATCAGCTTCAACCAAATTCGCGAATGGTCATCACGGACACTGACGGCCGAAACGTCGGCACCTTCTATACCGACGCCGATAGGAACATCACCCACGCGGATATTGAATTCCCGAATAGAGGACACGACCGGACAGTTACTGCAGTCGGCAATAACCCAAATATCTCCCAACCCGCCCCCGGCGTCACATATCAGCTTCGGGACCCTGCAGGAAACTACACACATACATACACCGGACAAGAACCGACGACTCCCCGCCCTTCCGGTCCCGAACCAGAGGCACGATATAATCCAGACAATCCACCGGATTCGAGAAATGATCGATCACCCGCACAGCAATTCGATCAATTCCGAACAGGCCCGACCGATCCTGCGGTGGATTGGAACCCATCTGGTGACAACGACGGAAATTACCGCACCGCTGATCCGATTACAGACTACGATGCGAATGCGCAGCCATTTTCACTGACGGGGCCGCGTGACCCATTTACGCGCTACGACGTCTACGATACAAATGGCGAATGGCACGGTTCGTTCTATACAGATGAGAACGGGAACTTCAGCCATGTACACACATGGTCTGGCAATCAAGCTCGTGGCTTCAACCCAGAATTGGGCAACGGACCCACATGGGATGCAGGGCTATCAGTTCCCATTCCCAATGCCACTTTCGCCGTGGGCCCACGCTACCTCAGCCAGCATCAGATAGATCCACGCGTTCCGCAGCAACTATACCGAACGGACGAGCATGGCGATACCGTTGCGGCTTCATTCATTCCAGACTATGCGCCCCGAGGCACTTCCTCTAAACACTTCCCCGGACGCCGGGGAACAACTGGATCGAACGTTCAGTCGGATATGGGTCAGGTTGCATCTGGCGGTATGACCCGCCGAGCCCCGATTACATATCTTGCCGGAGAGTACGACCGTAGCCTGGGAGAGGACTATAAATTCAACGGAGGTCACTTGGTGCCGTACGAAGCAGGCGGTCCAGGCGAAAGGATCAATCATGTACCGCAGTGGCAACTTCAAAACATGCGCCGCGATGGCCCCGGCCACTCGAGAGACGATACATGGCGGGCAACGGAAGAGGCTTTGGCAGATATCGGAAGATCAGGAGATGCTACCGTTCAACGAGTTGACGTTTTCGCGGAGCGCACGACGCCGAACCTGATGACACCCGACAGGCTACACATGCGATATATTGTGAGACGGCATTCCGACTCGATCGACCTGCTGGAAACAAGGAGCTATCCCAATGTCCCTTGAATTTGACGAAGAGCTCGCCGAGCGTTTGTCACACGATGTATGCAAGATAATGGAGAACATTGCGCGACCCACAGACTGGTTCAGACTTGAGTTGGTCTACCTGGCAGCCGGAAAGGCAAGCGAAGTCAATTTATTCGGCGTATGGAATCATGAAATAAGGCAGATCGATTCGGTTCCGTCAGAGATAGAAATTCCACTTCAAGAGCTGCGCAGGGCCCTATATTCACCAGGAGAGGGTACATGGTTCTTGGCCAGGTACTATCTCGAGCCTGATATGACTCGTACCGTGGTGTACGATTTTGATTACAATCCGAACTTCAGTTACGAAATCGACCCGACCGAGTGGCAGCGGGATCTGGAAGATTTTCCACGAGATCCACAGTTCCAGCCGAAGTGGCTGAAGGAGTATACGGCGTGACCACGGACCAGACCATTCTGGATATTGCAATCAGGGATCTCCCTCCATTCGAGGTGGAACGCCGCATCCTTGAACTCATCGCCACACGACTCCTCATCGTCGCGCCATACGGCTGGCAGCGACTCGAGTTGAGATACACTAAAATCGGTGACAACGATTTCGGTGGGTGTGATGGTTGGGTGCACACAATCAATGCTTCGCTACCTATCCCATGGAAGACGCCAGCCGAGGTCTCCGATCTGTTCGAGGACCTCAAGTACCATATGGCACATCCACAACGAGGAACATGGCTGGAGGTCGAATACAATCAGACCTTTCCGAGCCAGCATTCGATCAAATACCTGCGCGGCGCGGAAGAGCTCGAAGGCGTTGAAGGTGTCGACATCCGTCGGGAGTTGGATGTATACCCGAGGTCTGACGAGTTCGTACCGGACTGGATGCGCAAATTTGTCCACAGCCCGAACAGTTGAGGCCTCGGCATCGATGATTTCGATGCCGCTGCAGTCGGCACCGAGCTGGCAACCTACGGACCACCGACGCAGGACGGAAAGAACATGTGATTCCGTCCCGGACTGATCCAAAAATCACTGGATCCACAGGAAACTATTCAATGAGGGGAACGATGTCCATTCGAGTACCGCTGCACATCATGGAGCAGCAGGAGATCCTGGACGGAATAACGCGCGAAATTCTACCCACACTCCCCAGTGGATGGAGCCGACTGATCGCAAGAGGCAAGTTCATCGGCCGGCATACCGCCGCAGAGACCGGCATCATAATGCCGAATGGATCAACCCTGCCGTGGGCCTTCCCTACAACCGTGTGGCATCGCTTTCAAGATCTTCGCAGAGGAATGTATGCCGAAGAACAAGGAACTTGGTTCGAGTTCAATTACATATTGGATCCCCCCGCACGATACAATATCAGGTATAACCGCGACCATTACCCAGGGTTCACTGCGGCGCCGAAGGCCGAGGACTACGCACTTGAGAATCAGCGATATCCGCGCTCGCCACAACACATGCCCGACTGGTTCCGAAACGGCCTGAGTGCAGGGCAGTAGGAGCTTTAGAGCGGGCTCGCGTACGGCGGCGAATCTTGTTCACCGAGGGGACGCAACTGTCCAGTGGCCGATGGCAATCGGACAGAGCGGTCCTCGCCGCCCTGCTGATGAAGATCCCTCTCTGTTCGAAGATGGTCGACTCGGATTGAACAAGAACCTGGATGAAGCTGATGCCGTCACATCGATCAGGAAGACGTTTCATAGCGTCGTCGCTCAGGGCTGGAAACCCGATACCGTGTCGGGTGCAGACGACGCGGAGATCGAGGCGTGGGCACGGGCCCAAGGCGTTACACGGATACCGTCAGCTGTGCGCGAGGTGTTGAGTCTCATCGGTAAACGACATGGAATCTGGTTTGCTGGAACATATTTCGGAGTCGAAGAGGTGACTCCGAGCTCCAAGCAAGGAGCAATTTCGTGCGTGCGATACACCCACGATGGCTTGTCGGACACACCCGGAATGCTCGTCATTTCCGACCACCAAGCCTACAGCTATGACGTAATCGATGGGTCTGATCTTCACAGTCCGGATCCACCGGTGTGGTCGATCGTCGAAGGAGAAGGCGCTATCGCCTACTACGATTCGACATCGTCATGGTTCGAAAGATTAGCACCCAATCTGGAGCGATATCGGAGCCAAATCAGAATGTTTCGTAAGATCGGTAAATCTCCCCCGCGAGTTATCACCAGAAGTTTCGATCTCAGCGATTTCGGCGACGAGGCACCATCGGTCGGATAGTCATCGGCGCGATTCACACAGCACTCCGACTCGATCGGCGCGCCAAAGTCATAGGAAACGGATAGCCATCATGTCGGCAGAAGAACATTTTTCCGGCCTTCTCGAACATCTCGAACGGCGACTCGGCCCTGTGCGACGTGTGGAGTCTGCACAGACCGAAGCGGGTAATCGCGGATACGATTTGACCTTTTACGAGGTCGAAGAGCCACCCGTAACGACAGTCGTAACTAACGGTGTGCGATTTCAGCAGATCACGTCGATTTTGCCGGAGGAGTTCCTCTGCACGCTGCGATCCGATCAAGCGTATATCGCGCAGTACCTTGTCGACTCGATCGCTTCCATGGCAATCCGCAGCCAGCGCGGCATGGAATACGGAACGGTGTTCCGCAACAAAAAGCCGATCATCACCGGAACCGAGATTGTCGGAGTGGTTGCTCATGTCAATCCGAAGTTCGATGATACTTTCAACCTCTTCCCTAACGATGCTGCACCAAGACTGCAGATTATTACGCTGGTTCCAGTAACCGGCTACGAGCTCGATTTCGTTAAGGAAGAAGGCGCTGACAAGCTCTTCGAAGTGTTCTGGCTAAATCGCACGAATATTCTGGATGTACACCGGCAATCGGCCGTTTGAGAGGCGGCGGGCGCGACTTGCGCAGGCGCGCCACTTCGAGTGAGGCATACCTGTATACAATGGATTCACCTATACGAGATGTCGAGATCATCCAAGAAGTATCCGAAAGAATATTCGCCGATTATCGCGCACACCTTCCCGTCATCGTTACCGTATGTAAGCTTGGCAGCATATCAAACGGGAGAATGCAAATTACTTCCTCTGGAGAGTACATTCCTGCGCCGATTCCATCCTCGATATTCACTTTGATGCTGGAGCTGAAGGAGGTCATGGTCCAGCCGGGGTCCAGGGGCCTGGCTAACGGCGGAGATCCGGATCGCGAATGACGGACGCGCAGCAACAAGATTCGACTACAAATCCGAGATGGAATGGACCCTCGGGCAACCCGAAGGCCGAGATTATCAACTCGAGCTGGAAAAGTATCCTCGAGACGCGGACCACATCCCGCAATGGTGGCAAGACATTCTCGATAACCCACCTCCAGAATGGCAGCCCTCTCCAGAGTGGATTGCCGAGATGGAGGCGCACCTGGGCTACAAACTGGGCGATTCCGGCGAGGGAAAGTGATGGGGGCGGGGACTGGTCAGGCTACCGATGGGCGGGGGTTGGTCCAGAGGGCGTCGCCTGCTGAGGCGAAGCGCTGGGCCAGGTCGGATCGGGCGTCGGTTACTCCGGTGGTGCCGGATACGCAGAATTCTGTTTCCGCGGGGGTCAGCAGTTTGATGTGGACGAGTCGGATTTCCGACAGGGGGCCGGTGATGGTGCGGGATATGTCGGCGATGTCCATGCCGAGAAGGACCGTCGCGTAACCGGATTCGTCGAGGTAGGTTTCGGCCAGTTCGGCGGGCAGGTCGAATTCGCCGATGCCGATGGACAGCGTGCCGTAGCTTTCGAGCGCGCGGGTGAACGCGAAGCCGTCGCGGCTGATCAGGTCGGCGATTCGGGCTACCAGCCTGCCCAGCCAGCCGCTGGCGACCGCGGCCGCGTCGGCGTCCGACGGCACCGTGCTCGATGCCGCGTAGACCTCGACTTCGAAACCGTTGGTCGGCTCCGCGTCGGACCATCGCGCGGGCCAGGACAAGCCGCAGCTGCTCACCAGCACGCCGTCCTCGCGGCGGACCACCCGCAGGCTCGGGAAGTCGATGCTTGCCGGTTCGGGTTCGTGCAGGAAGTTCATGTGCTGCCACAGCTCGGCGGGAAAGATCCGCGATTGGTACGTGGGCGCCATCGGTGGTTCGACGAGCTGACCCCACGACTGCCAGAACTCGTCCATCAGCGTCCACATGTCGCCGTTGTATTGCATCCGGAAGTCTTCGTCGGTCATGTCCTGCATCGTTGCAGTCAACCTGGCAGGGCTGCCTTGCCGCAACTCGCAGAAGACCTGCGAATTCGCGAAATGAATTGCTGCCGTGCCGAAATGGGCCGGGCGTACCCGTGACACCGCGTCACCGTCGAGCGAAAGAGGTTCGGCCGACGGTGGGCGGTGCACGGCTATCGCCGAAAGAGGTTGTCAGTAGGCGGCATTGACTCCGTACTCGGCCTGTGCGCGCGTGAAGCCCTCGTATTCCAGCTGCTCGATCAGTCCGGTCCGGGAGAACGAGGTGAGCTCGAGGTACTCCTTGGCGCTGCGTGCCGCCTGCTCGTTCCAGTCCGTATTCAGGCTGTCCACCGCGAAGGTGGCGTCCTCGGTGGAGTAACCCTCGTACTCGAGCTGTTCGATCAGCCCGCTGCGGGAGAAGGCGGAGATCTCGAGGTAGTCCTTGGCGGACTGGATGGCGTTGCGCTGGCTGGAGGTGACCTGTTCCCTGGCAGGGGAAGCGAATTCGAACGTGGGGGTCGCGGCGACCTCTGCCACTGCCGCGCCGCTGTTCCACACCGGCGCCGCCATGGCGAGAGCCAGGATCGGGGCGCCGATCAGCAGCGGCCAGAAGGCCCGCCTCCTCGGGGCGGCCGACAGAGCGCTGGGCTGCTTGGCGGGGAACTGCTCGATCATCTCGTGCTCCTGCTGGAAAAGGTGCGTCGTCGCCGACGCGTCTCGCGCGTGCGAGAACTGCACAGGATGTCACAACCCACCGACACGACTGGTGACAAGCTCAGTTCACCGCATGATCGCCTCGCAGAAGCCGACCCACTCTTCGTAGCGGTCGGGATGCTCCGGCCGGTTCGACTAATTGATTTTGTCGTAGGTGAAATCCGGGGGCAGCACCGGCATTCCGCTTGCCCACGCGATGGGCTCCGTCGGCCATACCCGTACTGACATGCTCTGCACCACTTCACGCATATACGGGGCGATGTCTCGAAGCGCCTGGTTGGCGATTCGCTTGATCCCGGGACGGTCGAGGCCATCCATGAAGGCGGCCGTGTCAGCTATGTTGCCGGTCGTGGGGGCAGGCTCGCCGGGTGGCACGATCGCGACCTCGTACACAGCGGCGATCTGCGCTTCGACCGCGCGCGGCTGGTCATCTCTGGCGAGTAGCGTAATGGCGACCACGATGCGGCTGTCGGCCTCGCCGCCCACGTTGATGGTGATCGAACCATCCTCGGCGGCCCATTCCGGGACTTCACCTTCTTCCCACCGCTGCGCGCGCACGGACCAGGTCTCGATGCGGTCGAGCCGAATACCGAATCGCACGTCCGCCGGGCCCGTTCTCTCGACCGATTCGGCCTGGCCACCGTCATTCACGATGAGGCGGCTTCCTGATCGACGACCCACGCGCCCGGCGGCGGGCCTGCGAGGGCATCATCGGGGATGAAGCCGCGGCGAGCGAGGGCTCCCGGACGCATGCTGGCACGCCAGACGAATTCCTCGCCGCCCTCGGGCAAGCGGTGGAGCTCGCGCGCTTCCATCGGTTCGGCTCGTAGTGTCAACGCGGCGCCGACCGCGTGGGCGTAGCGCAGGACGACGTCGAATGTCGGGTTGCTCGTCTCGATGTCGGCCTCGAACCGGCTTATCCCGGAGCGGTTGATCCCGATCGCATCAGCTACCTTCGCCTGCGAGATTCCGCGCTGCTCCCTGATGCCGATCAGATCGTTGAATAGGCGCCGACGCGCCTGGGTCAGTTCCATAGCGTTTCTGACGTAGGCATCGCCGGTCAGATCCAACGGCTCGGTCTGCTTTCGCCACGGCCTCATGTGTTGCACTTTAGCGCAACAAACAGTGACCCACCTCACTTTGTGACCTATTCGGAACGCCCGGGAAAGGCTGCCCAGAGGTAGCCCTGGCTGCGAAAATAGGACTTCAGAAACCGCATGGCCTGTTTGATGTGCTGGCGCTGTCGGCTCGAGTTCTGGGCTGCGGTCAGCCTGGACCACTTGCTGTCGCGCAGAGAAACTCCCACAACGAGTGCGGCGTGGTTGATCGGTTCACCGAAGTACAGGCGCCACTGGACACCTTTCTTTCCGCCGGCTTTCAGCTCGCCGAGCCATGGTGCGTCCGGCTCGTCTTTCGGAGCGAATTCCAGCGGACACCGGTAGTCCACCGGCTCCCGGTAGGTGCTCGACCCGAGACCACGCTTTTCGGACTCCTCGATCTGACCTCGAAGGTTGCCGAACGCGAACGGGTCAGCTGATCGGAGACTCGCCAGTCCCGCGTCCGAGTCAGGAGTGTGGTGCCATGTGCAACCGCCGCGAACAACCCTGTCGCCGTGCGGGAATATGCCGTCTTCCGGTTTCACTCGACCCCTTCGAGCAGATCGCGAACGAGGGTGTTTTGCCGGGCAAGTCTACCGGTTATCCAGTGCAGCAAGCATTTTCGTGGCGAAGTCATCGATGTGCCTCGGGTGGAACAACTCTCGGCGCGAGAAGGACAGGATGCCAGCCAGTTGCTCGGTGACGGCACAGTGTGTAGCGTCACACAAGCAAGAACGGCCGCCCGGTGAGCGCCAACTCACCGAACGGCCTGGGTACGAAACAGGAACAAGCTGTTCGCACCGTGGGATGAAATCCTACATGCAACGGCTCGATGCCTCATGGCGTCGGGCCTTCGTCGTCTTCGGGGTGAGGTCTGCCCTGCGCGACGAGCTGACTGTGTCGTGTCCAGGCGTGGCCGCTTCTGCCGGTCGTTATCGGAGAGCCCGACCGAGGGACAGACAGCCCTGACACCCAGCCTCCTGCGAGAACCATCGTCGTACGCCTCGCACGTACGCACCTGGTCGGTTCGGGAGTGCACACCTTCGACCGGGTCCAACCCCGCCACACGCCGCATCGGGCGTGGGGCTACCGGTGTTGGCCGAGGTCGCGAATCGGGGTCAGTGAGCGGGGAGCCGGGCAGGGATGGTTACGACACCGGCACCCCTGGGTGCTCCGTTCGGGGAGCTTGCCAGGATTGCGTCCCACGGTTCGCGCGAGACCACACCAAAGGAAGGAATCGCCATGAGTCAGCACGAGTTCACGCTGGTCTTGGACCGCACGCCGAACGAAGACGAGCTGGATACGTTGTTCGAGGCGGGTCTGGATGACTCGACGCCGGAGTTCGGGCCGCGCGCTGTGCCGGTGCTGCATGTACACCGGGATGCCGACTCGCTGGCTACGGCCGTTGTCAGTGCGGTCGCGCAGGCAGAAGCCGCGGGGCTCGAGGTGGTGGGGGTGCGTACCGAAGACCTCGTCACGTTGAAGACGATCGCGGCCAGGACCAGCCGGACCTACGAGGCGGTCCGCCGGCTGGCGAATGGCGAGCGTGGGCCCGGCGGTTTCCCCGCATCGATGAGTGGTGACGGCTACGCCCTCTACTCGTGGACCGAGGTCGCACGATGGTTCGCCGAGCACTACGGGATTCCGGACACCACGACGTACTACGACCGAATCATCGCCGCCGCCGACCATCTGGTGCGGGCCCGGCGGCTATTGGGCGGCGATATCGGGCAACTCGCGGCGTTGGCCGGCTGATCAGAGGGCGCCGTAGGTGGCGGTGCGGGCCTTGGCGGCGGTGGTGGAGAGGATGGTGGTGAGGGTTTGGTGGATGCGGGTTGTGGTGGTGGGTTTGGCGATGAAGGTGGTGTCGCCGTAGAAGACGTAGCGGCCGTCGCCGGTGAGGTCGTGGAGCTGGAAGTCGTCGCGGGCGTCGGTGTGCCGGTTGTCGGCGCTGGCGTGGGCGTAGACGCCGATGTGGGTGAGGGTGTCGGTGGGTTTGGTGAGGAAGGTTTCGAGTTGTTCGCGGGGAGAAGGGTCCCAGGGGTCGCGGGTGTCGGGGCGGGGGGCGGCTAGTTCGGCTGCGGTGACGCGGATTTCGCGGCCGGAACCGGCGCGGACGCGCGGGAGGGTGGATAACACCGCGGCGGCCAGGGACTTCGGGGGGAACAGGTGCAGGGTGATGTCGCCGGGGTTGGTTTCGGGGCCGGGGGCCTGAATCGCCAAGGCGGCGTAGGTGTCCCGGGTGCCACCGTGGGCGCGGATGGTGCGGACGCCGCGGGTGGCGCCCGCCACCTCCACGCGGGCGTGCGGAACGAGCAGGGCGGCCATGGCGCGGTCGAGGTCGCTGTCGAACTCGGCCATCAGGTTCTCGGCGGCCTTGCTGCGCAGGCGCAGGATCTCGGCCTGGGATTCGACGTCGGTGTGCCGATGGTGCAGCGGATACGGAAGGACGTCGCGGCCTGCCGCTTCCCAGAGGGTGCGGAAGTCGAGAGCGGTGAGATGCCAGGTGCGCACGGGAGATCTACTCTGTTCCATCAGGATTCGCGACTAGTCTCCACCGATGACCGGCGGGACCATCTTGGGCAGGTTGTCCAGACCGGTGAGTTCGTCACCGTGTTCCTGAGTGATGAGGTAGTCGGGGATCGCCTTGCTCGACTCGTCGTCCTGGCCGCCGCCGCGCGCGCCGGGGCTCATCCCACCGGGCATGCCGGAACGGCCCGCGGCGCCGGAGCCCGCGGCACCCGCCCTGGTGGCCGCGCCCGTAGTGCCCGCGTTCGGCGAACCGGGGACCGCGCCGCCGGGCGTCCCCGCGCCCGGGGTGCCGCCGCCGGGCGACCCGCCGCCGGGAGTGCCTGCGCCACTGGGGCTTCCGGAGGGAAGGCCGCTGCCGGGAGTGGTCGGGGTGGAGGCGGGGGTGGTGCCCGCGGGCACGGTGGACTGCGGGGTGGTGGAGTCGGGGGTGGTCGAATCCTGGGTGGTGGGATCGTCGGTCGACGGGTCGTCGGTGGACGGATCGTCGGTGGTGTCGCCGGGGTCCGTGGACGGAGTGGAGGCCGCGGGGGTGGTCGGCGTCGACGGCTGGCCGGAATTCGGATTCGACGAATTCGGGTTGCCGGTACCGGGATTCGGGGAACCGCCCGGGATCTCGGGAGTGCCACCGGGGTCGACGGTCTTCGGGATCGGGATGACCGGGACCTTCTCGTCGGACTCATGGATGACCGGGGCATAGACGGTCTGCAACACACGCACGGCTTCCACCCGTGCATTCTCCTGTGCCACATCGTCATTGCGCCACGCGCGTCCCTGGAACAGGCCCAGCGCGTTGTCCACGCCGCTGCGGTGCTCGGGGGCGAACGGCACCAGCCGCTTGGTCGGCTCGAGACCGGTGCGCAGTTCGTCGAGCTTGTTGCTGGTGAGCGCGGCGGCGGTGGTGACCTTCTTGCCGGTGATGTCGTAGGCGGCCACGGTCTGCGCCGCCGCCGTCGCCGCGGCACCCGACCAGACGTCTGGCGACATGCCACGCGCGATCTGCTTGCGGAACTCGTCGAGGGAGGTGCTGTTGCGGGTGGAGATCTCGTTCCACGCGCTGATCAGATCGCTGACAGCGGTGATATCGATCTTGTCGACCTTGGCGCGCAGCTCGGCGACGGTGCCCTCGAACGGGTCGGTCTTGGTGACCACGGCCGGGCGGTAGTCGCCGTCGAAACCGAGGTCGCCCGCGCGCTGGCGGGTGCGGTCGCGCTGGTCGTTGTACTGGTCCTGGATGTCGGCGATATCGGAGGAGCCGAGTTCGCTGTCGTCGCCGCTGAACGGGGACATGACGAAATTGCGCAGGCCGCCGAAGAGGTCGAGGCCGCTCATGTTCGGGTAGGACATTCAGTTCACCTGCTCGGTGACGTAGTCGAGGGCGTTGGCGTTTTCGATGTCTTTGCCGGCTACGCGTTTGAAGGAGATGGAGAAGACCTCGCGAAGCTGCTGCACGGCTTCGATGTCCTTCAGCACGACGGCGTCGATCGAGTTGTCCTCGCCGGTCGCCTGTGCGAGGAACTTCGATTCGAGTTGCTTGCCCATCTGGAAATCGCCGAAGCCGCTGACGTTCTGCACTCGCCGCGTGATGCCGAGAATCTCGCGGAGGTCCGAAAGGCGTTCGTCGCAGGCCTTGAACATGTGGTAGGCCGCAGCTTCGTCGTTCAGGTAGATCTCCCCGGCCTTGGCCTGGTCGAGCAACGAGCTGTAGACGGTGCGATCACTCATGAACCCTCCCCTGGTCAGTTCGGAAGTATCGGAACGAGAACTTCGCCGACGCGCTCCAGGTACACGCACGGATCGTCCAGGCCGGACTCGAGTGGCGAGTTCAGGATCTCGAGCTGGACGATGCCCTGCTCGGCGGGGAAGACGACATCGCAGCCGAGGTCCTTCGATGCTCCCTGCACCTTGAACTGGCGACCCGCGCGACCCGCGATGGTCACATCCTGAAAGTCGACGTTGCCCGGCTTCTGCTCGAATTCCTCGACGGACTTGTTCGTCGTATACACCGTGAGCGAGTATTCGGGCGCGTCCCAAGCGCAGATCTCCCACCCCGACTGCGCATGCCCACCGACCCCGGATTCCTCGGTCGACGGATCAACCCCCGCCTCCGTCAACACCGCATCCGAGATCTCCGTACACGGATCCCACAGCACCGGCTTCGCCGTCGTCGTAGCCCCCTGCGACGACGGCTCCCCAGAGTCACATCCCGCGACTCCGAGGACAACCACACCGGCCGTCACCAACGCCATACCTGCGCGTTTCATCCCCGCCCCTTCTCGCCGGTTACTGCTCTGACCAGGCACATTAGCACGAAGACCCGGCGCGCACGGTGGCCGCGTAAGTTGATCGACTATGAGCGATCTCCGACTTTCGGCGCCCTTCGACGGGCGTGATTCCGAAGGCAAACCGGTGGTGAACCGGCCGCCCGTCGACCCCCAGATCCGTGATCGAGTACTGGCCTATCTCGAGCACGCGCCGGTGGTCTTGAGCGCGCGCAGCTACAGCGCCGACGATTTCGCCCCCGCCGAGCGGGATGTGCCGATGAATTTCCAGACCGACGGGGTGTTCGTCTGGCCCGGCGCGGTCCCGCACTACCTGCGAAAGTACGGTCTGCCGCCGGAGCCGGCGCTCGTCCAGCACATCGTCGCGCGCGGGTTCACCCTCGGCGAGGTAGCCGAGGCCGACCGGCAGCGCGCCGTCACCACCGTCACCGGCTGACCAGCTCCGGCGGCAACGGAAAGCCTCGCAGGATCGTCGGCACGCCACACCTGCGAGGCGGACCCTACCGGGTGTGTCCGCCTCGCGTGCGGACGCTACCTACGGATCACTCCGGGAGATCACCGACCCGAACCGGAGAACCGGGATGCCCTGCGACGACGATGGCCGCATCGAGTAGACGAGTCCGCTCCGGCTCCGCCTCCAGCATCATCATCGGCACATCACCGCCCACGCCGCGGTTGGCCGTGGACCACCATCGAGCCGCGTCCCACGGATGCTGACTGACCGCCAACGCTCGGTTGATACGTTGCGCGACGGGATGTATGCACCGCTGAACCACATCCAGCTGAAAGCACGGATACCGATACGACCGACCGACGAGGAGACCGAGCAGTTGATCCCGCGAACGTAGGTAGCGAACCGCGCTCGCCCGGCGCTCCGCAACAGTCCGGAGGTCGATCAGATGCCCGACTTCTGATGTGCTCGAACACTCGAATTTCCGCAGGATGTCGCGGTGTTCCTCGGGAACGGGGTCCGCGCGCGGGACATACCCCGGGGACCAGATGAGCTCGTTCGCCCAGCCTGCCGGACACCCCATGGATGTATCCGGTAGCCCCAGCTTTCCGAAAGCATCGGTCAGCAGATCGACTGCTCGATGTCGCCAAGTAGCGGCAGCATCGAGCTGGGTGGTGAGAAAGGCGAGCACAGCCAACGAAGAGTAGACGCGCGACTTGGGATGTTGGCCGGACGCGTGCGCGAGCTCGGGGACACCTTCCAACCGACCGAACTGTTCGACGATGTTCCTGTTCCACAACCGGCCATGATGAGCACACACGTTTCGGACGTACTTCAAGCCGGCGATCCAGCTGCCGAGCGCGGCACCGTCACCATCACACTCGGCATCGAACACTCCGAACATCTCGGCGATCGCGTTTTTCTGCCGTGGCTTCAACCCGTTCATCAGAACCACCAGGTTGCCGAATGTCATCAACTCGGTGATGACCCAAATAGGCAGCGGCATACCATATTTGGTCTTGAAGTGGACGACGAAGTCTTCTTTCGACCGGTCCTCCTCGTACCTGACGTTCTGGAGCCACTTCGCATGCTCGCTGGCCAGCCAATGCGCCCTGCTCGCAACCGGCTGCCGTTCATCGAGATGCGTGAACGATGGCTCGAGAGCAGCCGGGTCCAGGTGGGCGAACGCTCCCACCGCGCCGAGTGAGTATCCCAACCGCATTCGGAGCGCGACTTCGACCCGCTCGATGCCGTCCAGAACGAGAAGCCGTAGCTTTCGATCGAATTCGTAGAGTGCGACGACCTGATCGAGTGTGGTCCCGGGAAAGAACTGTTCACTGCGCCTGGAACTGCAGCCACAGGACGCCTCGCACTCCGCAGCGTGCTCACGGAAGATGTACCAGTATCCGCTCAGGCGGTAGTAGCCGATCGCGAGCAATTGCGCCGACGCAGCGGATTCGTCACCCGTGTCCATACCGCGGTCTCGTAAGAGCTGGACCTGCTCACGCAGCGTCTTGTACGGCTTGTCGTAGCTGGTGACGCGAGGTTGCGCGTTGATGACTCACCCCCTGCTAATATGGACTCACATGGCCGGTCGTCCACTCCCGCACCAGGGAGGGGCGGCCGGTTCTCTCGTTTCGATGCGGTTCGACTACGTCACAGCTCTCCGCGCAGTTCGCGCAGACTCTTACCAGAGGGGATGTGCGTCCAGTAGTGCCAACCGTCGATCTCGGTGCCGACCAGGTCCTTGAGCGCCCGGGACGGCGCCGCGTAGACCCCGTGTTCGGTACTGATCCCGCCGCCTTCGGTGACCACACCGGTGAACACCTGCCCCTTCCTGACCCGTTCGTGGCGGAGGCGGTCACCGACTTCGATCAGGCCCGCCGCGATCAGCGGCGACAACCGACCGGCCCCCAATGCATAGGACTTCATCGACCCAGGACGGGGCATTCGATCCAAGAGCAAGCGGCGCAGAACGTCGTTGGGTTGTTCGAACCCCTCACGAAGGTCCACAAGAGCGCTGTACACCTCGTCGTCGATGTGGATCTCATGCATCTTCATCACTGAACCTCCAGCGACGAACATATCACTTTCACTTCAAGTCTTCCAGATTATTGAAGTGAAAGTGGTTCTCGCGTTCAGGCACGAAGACCCAGGGGTACCCGATCTCAGCGCATGACAAGCGGGGACTTTCCGGGACTCGCGAGCGCAGTTGCTGGGGATCCGCGACCCGGATCGATAAGATCCGTCCGGCTCGTGGGGCGGCGTGATGAGCATCCCTGCACCCAACCAGCGGTTTCGGGGGATACTGGAACCGGTGTCCGCCGTCGGGCGGGGCCACATCGCAGCAATTCCAGGGAAAGGGAGCTTGACGACGTGGATGCGCGTTCGCTTGCGCTGGTCCGCGCCGATTTCCGCGGGGTGTCGGAGGCACCGGGCGGTCCCGAGCGGCTGATCAGCGCGTTCTACGGTCACCTGTTCGCACAGGACCCGAGGTTGCGGGAGCTGTTCCCGCCCGCGATGGACATGCAACCCAAGCGGCTCGTGACGGCGCTGCAGTTCGTCCTCGACAATCTCGAGGACTTCGATCGCGCGCAGAAATTCCTCGAGCAACTGGCTCGCGACCACCGCAAATACGGGGTCGAGGCCGACCACTACGACATGGCGGGTCGCGCGCTGCTCGGCGCGCTGCGCACCTACCACGGCAATCGCTGGACCCGCGAGCTGCACGAGGGCTGGAGCGACATCACCATCCTCGTCTCGGCCTCGATGGCGATCGGCGCGAACGAGGACAAGTCGCAGCCGTACTGGGACGCGACGGTCGTGGGGCATCGCCGGGTCCTCGACGACCTGGCGATCGTGCGACTCCAGGCCGACGGACCGATTCCGTTCAAGGCGGGCCAGTACGTGCCGGTCGCCATTCCGCAGCGGCCCAATATGTGGCGCTACTACTCCCCCGCCATCCCGGCCAACCCGTATGGCGAGGTCGAGTTCCATGTGCGGCGGATCAGCGGCGGCTGGGTGAGCCCGGCGATCGTCAACGACACCAAGGTCGGGGACCGGTGGAAGATCGCCGGACCGCTCGGTGGCCTGCACGTGGACCGGGAATCCGGTCGCGACGTGCTGCTCATCGGCTCGGGCACCGGCATCGCGCCGCTGCGCGCGCAGCTGATCGAGATGAGTCAGCGCGGGATCAATCCGCGGGTGCACTTCTTCGTCGGCGGGCGGTACCCGGGCGACCTGTACGACGTGAACAACATGTGGCAGCTCTCCCAGTCGAACCCGTGGCTGACGGTGGTGCCGGTGTGCGAGGAGAACACCAATCCCTGGTGGTATCCGCAGGATTCGGCCGAACCGCCGGTCGGCATGCATCGGCGGCTGATCGGTAATCTGGGTGCGGTGGTGACCAGCTTCGGCAACTGGGCCGACCGGCAGATCCAGATCGCCGGGTCGCCGCAGATGATCGCCGACACCCGCCGGGCGCTCATCCGGGCGGGCACGCCCAGCCAGATCATCGCCGCCGATCCCGTCGGCTGAGTCAAGGAGCGCCCGTGAGCGAGTTTCCCGATCCCGCGTGGACGGCGACCGTCGTCGGCCATCATCGCCTGCGCAACGACCTGGCGGTGATCCGGCTGATCGGTGATTTCGTGCCGTTCGCGGCGGGCGGGTCGGTCGAGGTGGAGGTTCCGCAGCATCCCGGGGTGCGGCGGCGCTACTCCCCCGCGCTGCCGCCCTCGCTGGACGGGAAACTGGAATTCCATGTGCGCACGGTGCCCGGCGGGTGGTGCTCGGATTCGATCGTGAGCGACACCAAACCCGGTGATCAGTGGCGAATCCACGCGCCGTACGGGGTTTTCCGGATCGATCCCGAAGCGGCCGAGGTCGTCATGATCGCCGGTGGCACGGGATTGGCGCCGATGCGCGCGCAGATTCTCGATCTGGCCCGGCGTGAAACCCCGCCCCGGACTTATCTCTTCTACGGCGGCCGCTCGCCCCGCGATCTCTACGCCTCGGACATGCTGTTCCTGCTGGCCGGTGAATTGCCTTGGCTGACAGTCATTCCCGTGGTGGAAAGTGCCGACGATCCCGCAATTCGCGACGAATGGCACGAGCAGACGCGCTCCGATATCGGGTTCGCTCCCGAAGAGATGCTCTACGGCACCCTCGCCGATGTCGCCGCCACGCACGGGCCCTTCGCCCAGCAGCAGGTGCTGGTGTGTGGGTCGCCCGCGATGGTGCGCACCACGGTCGACCGGTTGCTCGAATCGGGGACACCACCAGAGAACATCCGCTCGGAAGGCGCCTGATCCCGCGATCCAGCGCAAGCCGTTCGTCAATAGTATAACTATTGCGTTATACTATTGCCATGAGCCCCAGGGAGCTGGCGCGCGACCAGCTGTGGGAAGTTGCCACTACACAGCACGGATTCGTCACAGCACGCCAGGCCACAGATCTGGAGATCGACAAGTACGCACTGCAGATGCTTGTTCACCGCGGCACTCTGATGCGTGTCGCACACGGCGTCTACCGCTTCCCCCGATACCCAGTAGGTGAGTACGACCAGCTCATGCTCGCCGTACTCTGGACGCGCGCGCCCGAGGCGTGCCTGAGTCACGAAACCGCGTTGGACCTGTACGGCATCAGCGATGTCAACCCTCACCAGATCCACGTCACCATCGGCAAACACCGTCGACTACGCCGAGCCGACGGTGATGACTACATGATCCACACCGAGGACCTCGACCCGTCCCAGATCGGATGGGCGCACGAAATCCCGACGGTCACACCGAGAACCGCGATCCAGCAGTGCATCGTCGGGGGCACGCAAACCTATCTACTGCGGCAGGCGATCGAGCGTGGACACGCGCAGGGCCGCGTAACGACCGACGAACGCGAAGACTTGACCAATGCATTGGAGGCACGCGATGCCCGATGAGCCCGTCGGCTCACGTCTGACGGCGATGCTGAGTACGTTGCCGCCGAAAACCAAAGCACCGATGACGACCACGGTGCTCAACAATTGGATCACCCAAGCCGAAGGGAAACTCGGGACCGAAGCCAAAGCTGGGCGGCTCGGCTGGCTCGTCGCGTCATCTGTAGCCATCGCCGCGGTCCAGCGCGCACTTGATATCGACGGACGGAAGTTGTTCCTGCTCAAGGGTGGAACGCTGCTTCAGCATCGACTCGATGCGACGGCACGCGCTACCAAAGATGTCGACGGAATTGTCCGTGGTGATCTCGACGAGTTCTTCCTCGCGCTGGAATCAGCGCTCACCGAGCCATGGGGACCGCTCACGCTACGGCGGGGCGAAATCGCAGTCGTCGGAGTCCCCACCAAGCTGACCAAGCCGCGTCGGTTCGACATCATCCTGGAAATTCGTGGTGCGACCTGGCGCCGTATCCAGTTCGAAGTCTCGCCGGACGAAGCAGGCATCGGAGACGAGTTCGAAGCGATCGAAGCACTTCCATTGAGCGGTTTCGGCCTACCAGATCCAGACAGCCTCGTCGGCATCGCCATGCGGTTCCAGATCGCACAGAAGCTCCACGCGGTCTCCGACTTGCACGAACCACCGAACGCAGTCAACGACCGCCCGCGCGACGTCGTCGACCTGCTCCTCATCCGAGACCTCGTAGCCGCTACGGGCAGTCCCACCCTCCCGGAAATCCGAGCAGCCGCGATTGCAGTCTTCGACGCCCGTGCTCGGGAGGCGCGCAATCTCGGACTTCGGCCGCGTTCTTGGCCGCCGACAGTGGCAAGCTATCCGCACTGGCCCAACGACTACGCCAAAGCTGCAGCCTCCGGAGCACTGGCGCTTTCCCTCGACGACGCTGTTGCTGAGGTGAATACATGGATCACCGCGATCGACCTGAGCCGGTCATCCGCGACCACGGCGAGTCCCTTTCGTCTGACGGGCTCGCCGGATCCCGGCAATCCGCCCACCGCTCATGGGGCCTAGCGCGGGCTGAAGAGGTCGACCTCGTTCATGAGTTCGGTGAGGAAGAAGCCGGACGGCATGGTTCGGGCCCTCGCGGTTTCGGTGTCGGTAAGGGGGACGATGTTCAGGATTCGGACCGTGGTGCCGTCGGCCTCGAAGATGTCCTGGGCGTCGGGGAACAGGGGGCCCGCGAACATTACCGTGCGGCAGTCGGGGAAGCCGGGGAAGTCGTCCTCCAGGGTCATCATGTGACCCCAGCCGAGCTGCTGGTCGGTGATCCAGGGGTAGGCGGCGAGATTCGCCAGCAGTTGGGCGACGGCCGATTCCCACTCCGGTGTCGGTTGCCCCCGCCAGGAGAATCGCAGTTCGGCGCGGCCACCGGCGCCCGGGCCCGGGGTCGCGGGCATCTCACCGGCGGCCATGCCGACCGTGGCGAAGGTGGTCACCGGGATGCGTGGGGTCGGGCGGTACACGAGCACGTCGATGTGGCCGATCGGACCTGGCCCGTCCTCGAAGACGAACCCCTCGTCCTCGGGTCCGTACAGGTGCTGCACATCGCGAAAGACCGCCCGCAACAACGGAGAAGCACCCACCATGAACCCTTCCGACTCCCACCCGGCGTAGCCAGCGCTAGGGGAAGGAACTATATGCCACCCCGGTCGGCTCAGAACAACGGGTCGTGGCGGATCGAGTCGGCTTGGGTGCCTGCGGCCATGAGGCGGAACTTGGTGGTTTGGACCATGGAGGGGGAGCCGACTATCTGGACGTCTCGGTCGGACCAGGGGCCGTAGGAGGCGACCACCTTGCCGATCTGGCCGGTCATGCGGGGTTCGAGGCCGGGGAGGTCGGTGGTTGGTTCGCCGGAATCGAAGTACCACCAGGGGTTTTCGTCGCTTTCGGTGACGGGGGTGACCGAGAGCCATTTGTTGGCGACGGCGAGCTGGCTCAGGACCTGTAGGTCGTAGAGGTCGCAGGGGTGGTGGCCGCCGACGAAGAGGTGGACCTTCGGGTTGACCCGGCGCTGGGCCATCGACATGATCTGCGCGCGCAGGGGGGCGATGCCGGTGCCGCAGCCGACCATGAGCATCTTGCGTTTGGTGTTGCGGGGGACGCCGAGGCCGCCGAGTGGGGAGCCGAGCTGCCACTGGTCGCCGACGCTGGTGTGCGCGACCATCGCGGGGCTCACCCAGCCGCCGAGCACGCTGCGCACGTGGAACTCGATCTCGCCGTTGGCATTGGCGGGGTTGGCCGGGGACAGGTAGCGCCACATCCGGGGGCGCGCCGGGATCTGGACGCTGAGGTACTGGCCCGCCGCGTATTCCATCGGCTGGTCGAGCTGCACCCGGATGATCGACAGATTGCGCAGCACCTCGCGGCATTCGACCACCGAGGCGGTCCACACCGCGGGGGTGGCCTCCTTCTCAGCGGCGCTGATCATGGCGCCGCTGATCATGGCCAGGCCCTCGTCCCAGGCGGTGGCGACCTCGTCGGTCCACATCTCGGTTCCGGCGAACTGGCGCATGGCCGACTTCAGCGAATTGGCCACCGCGACATAGTGCGCGGGTTGCACACCGTATTTGCGATGGTCGCGGCCGAGCTGGGCCAGGAACGGCAGCAGCTTGTCCGGCTCTTCCAGCCGGTCGAGCGCGTAGCCGATCGCGGTGACCAGACGGTCGCGCTGGGCGTCCATGGCAGCCGGGAAGTAGTCACGGATCGGGGGGTAGTCCGTGAACAGGATCGAGTAGAACGACCTCGACAGCCGTTCGGACCCACCGTCTTCCGCAGCAACCGCCTTGAACGTGGTACGGATCAAAGCGACAGTCCGCGAATCCATATGTGTCACAACCTCGTTTCGCCATCGAACGCAGTCCGCGCCGGCGAGTGACGGGCTGGGAGGACACTCGTCAGCAGCCGATGCGAGAAGTCTAGGCGAGGTTTGCCAGCTTCGGAATCGTACTCTTAAACATCACGCGTGTAATTCTAAAAATACCAGGCAGGATGCGGCAGTATCCCTCAAAAACAGACCCTATGACGGTAAAACGGCCATCAACATGACCTCACGCTTCCGCGATCTTCCTGGCATTTCCGGCATACGCGACCCAATGTGCCTGGTAGAGCGACCTTTCCGCTACGACCACCGAGCGGACGAGTGCGACGCGCCGTGCCATGACACGCGGGCGATGCACACTGGAGCGTCTTGCCTGCACTGTCGAAATACCCTTCCGTCAGCCCGAATTCAGCGTCCCGCCAGCAAACATTTACCGCTGCCCGGCGATAAACCCGCACCTCACAGGGCTGGACCGGACCTATCGGACAACAAGATCAGGAATAAAGAGGTTGCTGAATAATCACCAGCCGATCGCCGATGATTGACCGGCGACGAACGAACCCCCGGTCCGCATCCACCGCAATGGATATCGAACCGGGGGTTCGTCGTATCGAGCGACCTCAGCGCCGGTGGCGCGGCTGCCACACCACCAGCGCGGTACTGCGCTGGGGTGGGGTCAGGTCGGGCCGGTATCCGGCCCGCAACCGCTCCAGCTCCGCACTCATCTCCTCGACGCGCTGCTGCAGCGCCTCGACCTGGTTGGTGAGCTCGATGATGCGTTTGATGCCCGCGAGGTTGACGCCCTCGTCCTGCGACAACCGCTGCACTTCGCGCAGCAGTTCCACGTCGCGAGCCGAGTACCGGCGTCCGCCACCCGAAGTGCGTTGGGGCGTGACCAGACCCAGCCGGTCGTAGGTGCGCAACGTCTGCGCGTGCATACCCGCCAGCTGGGCCGCCACCGAGATCATGAAGAACTCGGCACGCGAGCCACCACCCGACGCTGACTTCGGACTATCGGACATCAAGCACCCGCCCATCCCGCACGCGGATCGAAGCCACTGGCCTTCTCGGCCTCCTGATAGCGCTTGAGCGCATCGGTGGCGTCGGAGTCCAGCGCCTGCGGAACCGCGACCTTCACCGTGACCAGCAGGTCACCGGCGCCGCCCGCCGCGCCGCGCTTGGGCACACCACGACCGCGTACCCGCAGGATACGCCCGTCGGCGGTGCCCGGCGGCACCTTCACGCCGACCCGGCCGTCCAGCGTGGGCACGGAAACAGTTGTCCCCAGCACCAATTCGCTGTAGCTCACCGGGAGCACCAGGGTGAGGTCGTCGCCCTGGCGGCCGAAGACCTTGTCCTGGCTGACGTGCACCGTCACATACAGGTCGCCCGAGGGCGCCCCGCGCAGGCCCGCCTCACCCTGACCGGCGAGCCGGATCTTCTGCCCATCGCTGACGCCCGGCGGAATCCGGACGGTGATGGTGCGGGTGCGGTTCTGGATACCGGTGCCCGAGCAGTCGGTGCACGGGTCGTCGATGATCGACCCGGTGCCGCGGCAGTCGTCGCAGGGCTCGCTGAAACCGAACGCGCCCTGATTACGGCTGACGACACCGGCCCCGTTGCAGTTCGGGCACACCCGCGGGCTGGTGCCCGGCTTGGCGCCGGACCCGTGGCAGGTGGTGCACGGCGACGGGCTGGTCATCCGCAGCGGCACGGTGACACCCTGGGCCGCCTCGCGGAAGCCCAGCGTGGTCTCGGTCTCCACATCGGCGCCGCGACGCGGGCGGCTCGCACCGCGCGCGCCGCCACCCCGGTTGAACAGCCCGCCCAGCAGATCGCCGAGCCCGCCGTCACCGGCAGCGCCCGCGCCGCCGGCCTGACCGAAGATGTCACCGATGTTGAAGTCCTGCGAGAAGCCGCCGCCCGCGCCGGGATTGAACCCGCCGTAGGCGCGGCCGCCGCCCCCGCCGCCCGCGAACAGGCGGCGGGTCTCGTCGTACTCCTTGCGCTTGGCCGGATCCGAGAGCACCGCGTTGGCTTCGCTGACGGCCTTGAACTTCTCCTCGGCCTTGGTGTCACCCGGATTGGAATCCGGATGCAGGTCGCGGGCCAGCTTGCGGTAGGCCTTCTTGATCTCGTCCTGCGAGGCGCCGGCGGAGACACCCAGCTCCTTGTAGAAGTCCTTCTCGATCCACTCCCGTTGGCTCACCGGGCATCTCCTCCTCTCGCCTTATTCGTTGTCGGCGCCGGCATCCGGATCCGATGCCTCGGCGACCTCGGCATCGGTTACCCCGACCAGCGCGTGCCGAAGCACTCGCTCGCCGAACCGATAGCCCTTGCGCATGACCAGGCCGATCACCGGATCGGCACCCGAACCCTCGTGCTGCACGGCCTCGTGCAGCGTGGGGTCGAACGGCTCGCCCACCGCGCCGAACTCGACGAGACCCTGCTTGGTGAGCGCGGTCTCGAGCTTGTCGGCGACGGACTTGAGCGGGCCCGCCTCCAGGTCGCCGTGCGCCCTGGCCCGGTCCAGATCGTCGAGCACGCCGAGCAGTTCGCTCACCACCGCGGCCTTGGCCGCGTCGATGTTGGCCTGCCGGTCACGCTCGACGCGGCGGCGGTAGTTCGCGTATTCCGCGGTCAACCGCTGCAGGTCGGCCGTGCGCTCGGCCAGCTCGTCGCTGACCGGCGCCTCGGTCTCGGCGTCGAGCACCTCCGCCTCGGGGGCTTCGGCGTCCTCGACGATGTCCTCGATCAACTCCTGCTCGGAGTTGGCCTCGGTCACTTCTTGTCAGCCGGGTCGTCGACGACCTCGGCATCGACGACCTGGTCGTCGTCGGCCGGGCCCGCGCCGTTGCCTGCGGCTCCGGTCTGCGCGTCCTGGGCGGCCTGCGACTCGTAGATCGCCTGGCCGACCTTCTGCGACTCGGTGGCCAGCTTCTCCACCGCGGTCTTGATGGCCGCGATGTCGGTGCCCTCGAGCGCCTTCTTGGCCTCGGCGACCGCGTTCTCGGCATCGGCCAGCAGCTCGGCCGACACCTGCGCGCCGCCCTCGCTCGCCTTCTGCTCGGTGATGAACTTCTCGGTCTGGTGCACCAGCGACTCGGCCTGGTTGCGGGTCTCGGCCTCTTCGCGGCGGGTCTTGTCCTCGGCGGCGTGCGCCTCGGCGTCCTTGACCATCCGGTCGATCTCTTCCTTGGACAGGCCGGAGCCGTCCTGGATCTTGATCTTGTTCTCCTTGCCGGTGCCCTTGTCCTTCGCGGTGACGTGCACGATGCCGTTGGCGTCGATGTCGAAGGTGACCTCGATCTGCGGCACGCCGCGCGGGGCCGGGGGCAGGCCGGTCAGCTCGAAGGAGCCGAGCAGCTTGTTGTGCGAGGCGATCTCGCGCTCACCCTGGAAGACCTGGATCTGCACCGACGGCTGGTTGTCGTCGGCGGTGGTGAAGGTCTCCGACCGCTTGGTGGGGATGGTGGTGTTGCGCTCGATGAGCTTGGTCATCACGCCACCCTTGGTCTCGATACCCAGCGACAGCGGGGTGACATCGAGCAGCAGGACGTCCTTGACCTCACCCTTGAGCACACCGGCCTGCAGGGCGGCGCCCACGGCGACGACCTCGTCCGGGTTCACGCCCTTGTTCGGCTCACGGCCGCCGGTCAGTTCCTTGACCAGCTCGGAGACGGCGGGCATACGGGTGGAGCCACCGACGAGCACGACGTGGTCGATGTCGGCCACGTTGATGCCGGCGTCCTTGATGACGGACTGGAACGGCGCGCGGGTGCGATCCAGCAGATCGGAGGTGATCTTCTGGAACTCCGAGCGGGTGAGCTGCTCGTCGAGGAACAGCGGGTTCTTGTCCGCGTCGACGGTGATGTAGGGCAGGTTGATCGAGGTGCTCTGGCTGGAGCTCAGCTCGATCTTCGCCTTCTCGGCCGCCTCGCGCAGACGCTGCAGGGCCATCTTGTCCTTGGTCAGGTCGATGCCCGAGCTGGCCTTGAACTTGTCGACGAGCCAGGTGACGACGCGCTCGTCCCAGTCGTCGCCGCCGAGGTGGTTGTCACCGGAGGTCGCGCGGACCTCGACGACGCCCTCACCGATCTCCAGCAGCGAGACGTCGAAGGTGCCGCCACCGAGGTCGAAGACCAGGATGGTCTGCTCTTTGTCACCCTTGTCCAGGCCGTACGCGAGCGCGGCCGCGGTGGGCTCGTTGACGATGCGCAGCACGTTGAGGCCGGCGATCTGGCCGGCTTCCTTGGTGGCCTGACGCTGGGCGTCCTCGAAGTAGGCGGGGACGGTGATGACCGCGTCGGTGATCTCCTCACCGAGGTAGGCCTCGGCGTCGCGCTTGAGCTTCATCAGCGTGCGCGCGGAGATCTCCTGCGGCGTGTACTTCTTGTCGTCGATCTCCACCGACCAGTCGGTGCCGATGTGGCGCTTGACCGAGCGGATCGTGCGGTCGACGTTGGTGACCGCCTGGTTCTTCGCGGGCTGACCCACGAGAACCTCGCCGTTCTTGGCGAAGGCGACGATCGAGGGGGTGGTGCGCGAACCCTCGGAGTTCGCGACGACGACCGGCTCACCGCCTTCCAGCACGGCGACGACAGAGTTCGTGGTCCCGAGGTCGATTCCGACCGCACGAGCCATAGTGATTTCCTCCTGTTTGGACGTTCTAGGGCAATAGTCTCGAGCAACGCTGAGCGCAGTGGGCTCAATCCTGCCTCCGGAGTCCTCCCGGAGTCAACCCAGACTTGAGTCAGTTGCGCTCAACCTTGTTGATCAGGACAACCAGCAGCTGCGGCGATGTATTCCCGAACCCTAGCCATTCTTGCGCGGCCTGGACTCAACCGCGGCGGGCGATGCGCGATCGTGACGCAACCTGTCAGCGGATGAGACCGAGCGGTCGCCCCGAATTTTGGGGGCACTCGTGGAGGGGTGCCGCACCGGGGTGAACCGCTATTTTCAACAGCATGCGTGCATCTATGGGCAAGGTTCAGTGGCGACGCGGGCTCGGTGGGGTCGCCGCCTGCTTCATCTGAAGTCTTCCGGATTTGGGCGGGCCTGATGCGCGGTGTCGCGAGAGGGAGCAGGCCCGCCCACTCGACGCCTCAGGGCGCCGGCTCCAGGCTCGCCGGCGCGCCGGACTGTTCGGTGTAGCGGCGCAGTGCGGCGACGGCGGTCAGCTGGCGTTCCAGGGTGGCGATGCGATGCGCGCGGTGCGAGACCTGGGCGTTCGCGGCTTCCTGTGCGGCGGTGAGGGATTCGTCGATCGACCGCAGGCTGCGTTCGGCGATGCCCGCGTAGTGGTCGCGCAGGGACCGGTGGATGCGGTGCATGCGGTCCTTGGAATCCTTGCCCGCCTGGAACGCGACGTCATCGAGGAAGCGGCGCACGGCGTTCTTGGCCTCGCCGCGGCGGCGGGCCATGCGCGCCTGCTTGTCGTCGCGGTAGGCCTTGCCGCCGACCAGCACGCCCGCGCCGAGCGAGATCGGGTTCAGCATCGCCAGTCCGGCGAAAGTCGTTGCCAGACCGACCATCAGGACGCCGCCGTAGGAACCGCGCATGCCGACGAGGACCTTGGAGACCACACCGATATCGGGTTCGAGTTCGCCGAGGGTCGCCGTGCCGCCGACCGTTCCGGAATGGTCCAGTGCGGCGGGGAGTTCGACGGCACCGAGTTCCTGGAAGTGTTCGGCGACCCGTTCGGCCAGCGCCTCGGCGCGGGTGTGCGCGAAGAGCAGGTTCTCACCGAGCGCGGTATCGACTGTGCCGGTGAGCCATTCGGCGATGGCGTTCCAGTGCCTGCCGGGGTCGTGCTCGTCGATCCACTCCTCGCCGGTGCGGCTGATGGTGCGCAGGCGTTCGCGCAGGTCGTGATCGACATCGCCGGCGAGGTCGGTGATGCCGTCGGCGAGGGTCTGCTGCCAGGTGGCGGTGCGGCGATGCAGTTGCTGGGCGGCGGCTTTCGCGGCATGCAGTTCGGCGACCGCGGCGGCGGCCTGCTGCGGATCGCGCAGGGCGACCAGTTCGCTGCCGACGGTGAGCGCGAGATGTTCGGCAGCCGAGGACATCTCCTTCATCACCCCCGCCCGCGCGGTGGCCTCGTCGCGGGAGACCACCTGCTCGCGCAGGAACTGGAAGAGTTCGCCGAAGCCGGATTCCGCGCCGAGCTGGGCGTCCTGCAGGCGTAGGGCGTGGGCGCGCAGCAGGGACGAGACCGGCAGGAGCGGGACGGTCAGGTCGGCGGCGGCCAGGTGGGCGCGGTCGGCGGCGAAGACCTGACGCCAATGCGGATAGAGATCGGACTTCGTCATCAAGACCGCTGTCGCCGGGCACAATTCGCGCGCCTGGCGCAGGAAGGTGAGTTCCGGGGCGGTGAGTTCGGTCGAAGCGTCGGTGAGGAAGAGAACGGCATCGGCGGCGGGGAGCATTTCCAGGACACCCAGGGTGGTGCCGGTGCCGCCGATGCCGGGGGTGTCGACGAGGACGATGCCGTCGGCGAGCAAGGGGTTGGGCAGGTGCACATCGATGCGGATGATCTGCCTGCCAGCGGCGAGTGGGGTGCGGGAGTCGATCGTGGCCAGGTCGTCGAGGGGGAACTCGACGCGATCCTCCGAACCGGTTGCCGCGAGGACCAATTCGGCCTTCGGCTGGTCGGCGTGGGCCAGCTGGATCGGGATGGTGGTGGTGAGCTCGTCACCCACCGGGCACACATCCTGATTCAGCAGGGCGTTCACGAAGCGGCTCTTGCCCTGGTCACGCTGGCCCGCGACGATGATCCGCCTGCGCGGGTCGCGCATCCTGGCCGCGGCTGTCTCCAGCCGGGCGACCAGGTCGTCGCGACCCGCGGCGCGGGCGGCCGCCACGGTGTCGTCGAGCACCGCGAGCACCGTGTCCATCGCTTTCCCCGTCGCTGATCAGCTCAGTGGAACAGGCCGGCGGTGTCGAGCTGCTGCTCGCTCGCGACGGTGGACTCCCCGAGCAGACCCGTGTCACCGGTGAGCGGCGACTCGTGCAGACCGGGGCCGAAGGCGCTGTCGGGATCGATGTTCGACCAGGTGGTGCCGAGGCCCGAGGCGACGCCGACGGTGGATTCGGTCGTGGTCACAGCGGTGCCGGTGAGGTCGCCGCCGAAGGCTCCGGACAGGTCGGGGTCGGACCAGACGCCGGTCGAGGAGGCCGCTTCGGTGGTGCCGGTCAGCGAGGCGTCCACGCCGGTGGCTGCCGATCCGGCGGTTTCCACCGCGCCGGTGAAGGAGCCGCCGGTGGTGAGGCTTGTGCCCACGGCACCTTCCACGCCGGAGCCGATCGCGCCACCGGCCGCGGCAGTGCTGCCGACCGCGCCGCCCAGAGCGCCGTCGACACCTGTTCCGAACGAACCACCCGTAGTGAAGCCGGTACCCACAGCACCATCCACACCGGAGCCGATCGCGCCACTGGCCGTGGCGGTCGTGCCGCTCAGGGCGCCATCTGCGCCGGTCACGAACGAGCCACCCGTCGTGAGACCAGTCGCCACGGCACCTTCCACACCGGAACCGATCGCGCCGGTCAGGGCGCCTTCCGCGCCGGTAGCGAACGCGCCGCCGGTCGCGAGGCCCGTGCTCGAGGCGCCGTCGAGGCCGGAGGTGATGGAGCCACCAGTGGCGAGGCCGGAGTTTGCGGCGCCGGTGAAGGAGGACTGGAGGGCGGAGCTGACGGTGGACGCGCCGACCAGGGAGCTGTCGAGGGCCGCGCTGGAGTCGAATGCACCGTTGAGGGCGGCGGTGGTATCGGCCGTGCCGGACAGGGTGGTGTCGAGAGCCGAATTGAACTGGCCGTTCAAGGCCGCGCCGGTCCCGGCTGCTCCGGACAAGGTGGAATCGAAGGCCGAACCGAGCTGGCCGTTCAAGGCTGCACCCGTACCGGTCGCTCCGGACAGGGTGGTGTCGAAGGCCGAACCGAGCTGGCCGTTCAAGGCCGCGCCGGTACCGGCTGCTCCGGACAGGGCGGAATCGAAGGCCGAACCGAGCTGGCCGTTGAGGGCGGTGCTGGATTCGACCGCGCCTGTCAGGGCAGTGGAGACGGATGCCGCGCTGGAGAAGGCTGTGCCCAAGGAGGTTTCGAGGCCGGTCGTCGCCGTGGAGTCGAAGGCGGCGCCCAGGGTGGCCTCGGTGCCGGTGGTGAGGGCTGCGCCGGTGGTGAGGCCGGTGGCGATCTGAGCGCCGAGGTCGGCTCCGGCGGAACCGGTGCCGACGAGGTCGACTCCCGCGCCTGCGAGACTGCCGAGCCCGAGCTGGGTGGTCGCGGTAGCCGCGCCGGTCAGCGAAGATGCCGCAGCGGCACCAACATTCGCGGCCGCCGATGCGCCCGCACCGACCTGTCCGGCGAGACCGCCCGCCCCGGTCAGCGACGTTTCGAGCCCGGCGCCCACGGCGGATTCAACCGAAGTCCCCAGCCCGACACCGGCTTCCACGAACCCGGAAGTCGCGGCATCGACACTCGCCCCAACTCCAGCCGCCGTACCGAGCGCACCCGACACACCGGCACCGAGATCCGCCGCCGCACCCGCCGCACCCGACACACCAGCACCGAGCCCGGCACCCACTCCGGCCGCAGCATCGACCGTACCGGTCAGCGATGTCTCCAATCCCGCAGCACCGTCGAGCGCACCCCCGAGCCCCGCCGCACCACCGACTACACCGGAGATACCTGCACCGAGATCCGTTGCACCAGAAAGGGAACCGTTGACAGCGGCACCGAGATCCGCAGCACCAGTGAGCGAACCAGCCAGGTCGGCACCGAGAGCCGAGGCGCCGGCGAGGTTCGACGACAGGGCGCCATCGAGGTTCGCGCCGAGGTCCGTTCCCAGGTCGAGACCTGCGGTTACGCCGGTGGCCACGTCAGCACCGAGATCGGCACCCGCACCGAGACCCGCGTTCAGGCCCGCACCGAGATCCGTTGCGCCAGCGAGGGAACCGCTCAGGGCGGTCTCGACATCCGCCGCACCAGCGGCCAGATCCCCGCCCAGGCCGAGGCCCGCGCCCACGCCACCGGTCAGATCGGCGCCGAGATCGATGCCCGCGCCGAGACCAGCGTCCAGTCCTGTGGCGATGTCAGCGCCCAAGTCGGTACCGAGGTCGAGATTCGCGCCGAGGTCGGCGGCGAGGTCGGTGCCCAGGTCTGCGCCTGCACCTACCCCGGTGGCCACGTCGGCGGCGAGCCCAGCGCCTACACCAGCGGCCAGACTCCCGCCCAGGCCGAGGCCCGCGTCTACGCCGGTGGTCAGGTCGGTACCGAGGCCCGGGGCGCCGGTGAGGGTTGACGACAGTGTGGTGTCGAGGCTCGTGCCGAGGTCGGCGGCAAGATCAGTGCCCAGATCCAGGCCCGCTCCTACTCCCACAGCCAGATCGGCGCCGAGCCCGGCGCCTACGCCTGCGGCCAGGTCCCCGCCCAGGCCGAGACCCGCGTCCACGCCAGCGCCTACACCTGCCGCCAGGTCCCCGCCCAGGCCGAGACCCGCGTCCACGCCAGCGCCCACACCTGCCGCCAAGTCGGCGCCCAGGCCGAGGCCCGCGTCCAAGCCGAGACCCGCATCCACGCCAGCGCCCACACCTGCCGCCAAGTCCGCACCCAAGCCGAGGCCCGCGTCCACGCCAGCGCCCAGATCCCCGCCCAAGCCGAGACCCGCATCCACGCCAGCGCCTACACCTGCCGCCAAGTCGGCGCCCAGGCCCAGGCCGGCGCCGGTGCTCATGCCGAGACCGGCACCGACACCTGCGGCCAGATCGGCACCGACACCTGCGGCCAGATCGGCACCTGCGGCCAGGTCGGCACCGATGCCTGCGGCCAGGTCGGTGCCGAGGTCGAGGGCTGCGTTGACGCCGGCGGACAAGTCGGCGCCTACGCCTGTCGCGAGGTCGATGCCTGCGTCTATGCCGGTGTTCAGGCCGGCACCGATTCCGGCGCCGATGCCTGCACCGATTCCGGCGCCGATGCCTGCGGCGAGGTCGAGGGCTGTGTCGAGACCGGCGGACAAGTCGGCGCCCAGGCCGAGGTTTGTGTCGATGCCTGCGCCCAGGTCGAGGTCGGCGACGGTGGACAGGTCGGCGGTGAGGTCGAGGGCGGCTTCGGATTCGAGGCCGAGGTCGGTGGTGGTGGCTACGGTGACGGTGGTGGCCGCGGTGGTGGCGCCTGCGGCGATGATGGGCTGGAGGGGGGTGGTGTCGAGGTGGTGGGACTGGCAGATGGTGGGGGCCAGGGCCGCGATTTCGGCGGGGGTGACAGGCAGGTCGGCGTCGCAGAGAACCTGGACGGGGGCCTTGCAATAGTTTGCTGCGGCCTCGGGGTCGCGCAACAGGTTCAGGATGAACTCGAGGATCGCGGTGGGGGTCATTCGGGGTCAGCTCCTCCAGATCGGGGCTAATGCGCCGGATCCGTACTCGTCCGTCGGGGATGCTTGTCACGCGTGGCCATGCGAGTGTTCGAAAAGCTTGTCCCGATCCGCGACGGTTTCGTTACGCGGGAGGCGATAACTGGCTGAGTGCTCCCTCGGCGCTGCGCACCGCGGTCAGGCAGGCGGCGGCCGTGGCCTGGTCGATCAGGGGGTGGCGGGACCGGGTGCGCCACCGGCGCGCGGCCTCGGCGGCGTGGGCGCGCAGGGTGGCCGGATCGGTGTCGGCGGGCAGGCCCAGGCGCACGTGCGCGGCGACGCCTGCACCGCCGATCAAGCGGAACAGTTCGGCGAGATCGTCGGCGGGCAGCGGCAATTCGTCGGTGCGCAGGCGGCCGAGCAGCCGGAGTTCGGCGAAGCCGTGCACATCGGCGAGCAGGGTGCGCACGCGCGGGAGCAGGTGGTCGGCGCGGCCGGGGTGGGCGGTGAGGACGCGGTCGAGGGTGGTCAGGGCGGAGTGGGCCTTGAGTTGTTCGGCGCGCTGGCCGAACTGCACGTCCAGGACCGTGCGCAGTTCGTCGATGCCGCTGCGGGCGGCGAGTTCGGCGGCCAGGGCGGCGGCGTCGCGGATGCCGGTGCGGACCAGTTCGGTGGCCATGCGCACGCCGAACATGCCGAAGCGGTCCAGCAATTGGGCGCGCATCGGGGCCGGCACCGGCAGGTCGGCGTCGGGGTGGGCGAAGCGGTCGGCCGAGAGGAGAGCGAGTTCGAGGGTGTCGGCGGGGAGGGCGGTCAGGGCCGTGAAGGCGAGGAATTCGGGTTGGGTCAGGGTGGCGGCAGCGAAGGCGAGCAGCCCGGCGACGGGGATGACCGCCTGGCACAGGCCGGTGCGCTCGAGTTCGGTGGCGAAGCGGGCCGCCACCTGACGCGCGGAATGCAGCGCGTCGATGCGGCCCGCGCTGATCTCGTCGGCACGCGAGACCACCCCGACCACGCCGAGCGGACCGGCGGGTCCACCGGAACCGACCTGCTCGAGGAAGTGCAGGTCGGCGGCGTCGAGGCGGCGCAGCAGGTAGACGACGGCATCGGCGCCGGGCACCGAGACAGCGCCCGCGTCGAGGTCGGCGGGGGTGAGCAGGCGCAGGGTGCGCTCGGAGACCTCGCGCGAGAGCGAGGAGGTGCCGGGGGTGTCGATGATGGTGGTGCGCGCGAGGGCGGGGGTGGGCCAGCGCACTTCCAGGTGGTCGACGGCGTGCGGGCCCGCGGGGTGCCAGCGCAGGTCGTCGAGTTCGAAGGTGAGGCCGTGCGCGCCCGCGCCGCGCCGCAGGGCGACATTGGCGGCGGCGCCGTCGCGGGCGAACGCGGTGACCGTCGGCGTGGCACCGGTGCGGTACCAGGTGACCACGCGGGTGCATTCGGTCGCGTCGGTCGGGGCGATGCTCTGGCCGACGAGCGCGTTGAGCAGGGTCGACTTGCCCGCCTTGATCGACCCGGCCAGCGCCACCCGCAGCGGCTGACGCAACCGCTCGTCGCACTCGCGCAGCAGCGCCTGGGCGGCCGGATCACCGCCGAGTTCCCGCGCGGCGCTCGCCACCAGCTGCTGGGCCTCGGCAAGGCTGCCGGAGCCGACCGGATGAGCGTGCGCGGGGTAGTTCACGCGGACACCCTACCGACGCGACCCCGCGGATCGATGCCCCGCGCCGAACCTGCCTGGACGGGTGATCATCACGCGCCGACGGCGGACACCGCGGCCCGGGAGGGAGGTGATCAACCGTCCAACAGCGCCGGGATGGTTAGCGGAGGTTAGGGGATCCTGAGCGGAGGCGTAACAGCTTTCGGGCAGCAACCGACTATCGGGATAGTTCGCTCGATGGTGTCCGCCGCTCACGCATCCGCAAGAGGTTCTCATGACTGACCGTCTCCCGCTCGGCATCACTGTCGGCGCATCCCGATCCGTGGCCGTCGCGACGACGGCCGACGGCGGTGCGCCGGTGGCGGTGATCCAGCGTCGCACCGCGGTGGAAGTCGCGCCGGGGCACGTCGTCGACGGGTTCCTCGCGCGGGTGGGCGACCCGGTGCCGATGCTGGCAGAGGACGGGTCCAGTCACGCCGCCGCCGATCTGGTCGCCACCGCGACGACCCGGCTGATCACCGACATCGCCGCGCAGACCGGCGCAGAACCGACGGTGATCGCCTGCCATCCGGGCTGGTGGGCAGACGACCAGGTCCGCGCCGTCCAGGACGCGCTCGACGCGACCGGAACCGGGTCCACGGTGCTGATCCCGGAGCCCCTGGCGGTGCTGCGCCGCTACGAGGTCGAGCGCGGACTGCTCGACGACGGCGCGCTGGTGGTCTACGACCTGGGCGCGAGCGGACTGACCGTCTCGGTGGTGCGCACCGGTGAGCAGTCGGGTCTGCTGGGCACCCCGGCGCACAGCGACACGATCGCCGGAGCCGAATTCGATTTGCTGACAATGCGCTATGTGCTCGCGCACGCGCTGGGCGACGCCGAGTTCGACCCGTTCGACCCCCTGGTCGAGGCCGAGCTGACGGCGCTGCGCGAACGGTGCCGGATCGCCAAGGAGGAGCTCTCGCTCGACACGGCGACGGTGGTGCCGGTGGGCGCGCTCGGCACCGGCGGACCGGTGCGGATCGTGCGCAGCGAGTTCGAGGACGTGGTGCGCGGGGACCTGCTGGACTCGCTCGACCTGGTGCGCACGGCGGTGCAGCAGGCGGGTATCGAGTTCGGTGATGTGCGCGCGGTGTTGCTGACCGGTGGTGGGGGCGCGATTCCGCTTGTCGCCGAGCTGGTTTCGGCGGAGTTCGGGTTGCCGGTGGTGGCGTGCGCCGATCCGGCGACGGCCGGTGCGGCGGGGGCCGCGGAGTTGGCGGCCGATCTGCTGGCGGCGGAATCTTCCTACGGCGCGGCGACTTCCGGTGCGCTCGCCTACTCGGCGTATACCGAGGCGAGCCCGCACAGTACCGAGTTCCCGATGGCGGGAGTGGCGCTCGGGAAGTCGTCCGATGACCCGGAGGGCGGGAGCACTTCGGACGAGCACCGCGCTCCGGTGACCGGCATGACCACTGCCGCAAGGGAGTTGGCCGATACCGGACGTTATTCCAGCAAAGCGAGCCTGTTCGCTGGTCGCCCCGAGGGCGACGACACGATCTCCGCCGCGACGCCGCGGAAATCGGGCAAGCGGCTGGCCGTGGTGGCCGCCGCCCTCGCCGCGTTCGGCGCACTGACCGCCGGAACACTGGCCATGGCACCGCAATTCAGCACACCCAGCATTCCGACGCCCACCTCCGCCGACGCGGCGGCCACGAACACCGGGGCACCGGCGACGAACGCGGTCACCCCCATCGCGGCTCTCGACGCCGAGGGCAAGACGGTGCTCGGGACTCCGACGCTCGACGCCGACGGCAAGCCCGTCCCCGGCGCCCCGCTACTCGACGCGTCCGGGCAACCGATTCCGGGAACGGTGACTCCCGCTGCGACGACACAGAATTCGTCGCAGCCCACCCCGGCCCAGGCAGCGAACGGGGGCGTACCGCAGGCGGGCACGCCGCAGGGCGAGGCACCCCAGGCAGGCACACCGCAGCCGCAGCCCGGGTCGCCGCAGTCGCCCGCGCCCGAACAGGCTCCGCCGCCGCAGAACTCGCCCGCACCGGCCCCGCCTGCCCAAACCCCGCCGACCACAACGTCTCCCGCGCCCGCCCCGCAGCAACCCCAGCAGCCGCAGTACCCCAACCTCGGCCAGGTGCCCGGCAAGATCATCGACGGTGCCGGTGAAGCGGTGGAGGGGACGGTCGGCGGTGTCACCAAACTGCCCGGTGAGCTGCTGGGAGGCGGCAATTGAGGCCGATCGCGCTCGACTGCCTGCCGAACGCCCGCGAGATCCTCCGCAGTATCGAAGCCGCACCACAGAAACCGGTGGTCCTGTTGCTGTCGGGGCGCTCCGGCACCGGTAAGTCGGTGCTGCTGGACGCGGCCAGGCAGCGGTTGCGGGGGCGTGGGCTCGCGGTGATCGGGAGCGTGCCCGTCGCGCCGGACAGCGGCGCGGTGGTCGTCCTCGATGACCTGCACACCCTGACGGCCGCCCAGCTCGACGCGCTCAGTGCCGAGATCACCTCGGGCACCAGGTCTTTCCTCTGCGCGACGCAGCCGCGTCCGCAGCATCCCGAGCTGCGCGCGCTGTGCGAGACCGTCGCGCGGCACGGTCGCACCGTGGAACTGCGGGCACTGGGCAGTGGCGATATCGGTTCGCTGGCACGCGAACTCGGCGTCACCGTGCCGCGCCCGATCATCGACTACATCCACACCCGGACCGGGGGTGTGCACGCGGGCGTGGTCGCGGCGTTGCTCGCGGCGGGCGCGGCGCGGCTGGATCAGGGCATGGCCGCCGTCGACGACGCGCTGGCGGCGTGGACCAGATCGCAACTGTCCGGCGCCGATCCCGCCCTGCTCGACACCCTCGTCGTCGCCGCGACCGGCACCGGGCTCGACGCGGGCGAGCTGGCCGAGGTACTCGATCTCGAGCCGGCGGTCGCGCGGGATCTGCTGGTTCGGGCCAGGACGAGCGCGCTGGTCACCGATGCCGATCTGCTGCTGGCCGCCGCGGTCCCACAACTGCGGGTGCTGATCGGTGACCGGCGCTATGTGGCGGTGCAGCGCAGGCTGCTCGACACCCGCCTCGCCGCCGGACTGCTGCGCGACCACACCGGGCTGCTGCTCGCGGAATCCGGCGTGCGCGACGAGCGGCTGGCCGAGTTCCTGTGCCGGACAGCCGAACACAACCGGATCGATGCCGCGCGCTACTACGCCGCCGCGGCCGCCGCAGGCGCCGATCCCCGCCGGATCGCCCTGCCCTGGGCCGAAGCCGCCGCCGCGACGGGTGACGACGACACCGCCCTGCGCCTGGCCGAACCGCTGCTCGACCGCGTCGACGCCCCCGCCGCCGAGCTCGCCGCCGCCGTCCGGATCTGCGCGACCGTGCTCACCCGCCGCGGACTCGTCCAGCGCGCCGCCGCCCTCTACCGCTGGCTCGGCGCAAACCGGGTCGGCGCCGACTGGGCCGTCGCGACCACAGTCCTCGCCCTGGCAGGCGACAGCGCCGCCGCCGACATGTCCGCCGACGCCGACCGCTGGCCACCCACCGAGGCCACCGCGGGCCCCCGGCTGATCGCCCGCGCACTACTCGCCTCCCTCGATTCCGGCACGCCGCTCACCACACCGACTCCGCCCGGCTCCGAGGACACCGACCACCCGAGACCCCGACCGGCCACCGCGATCGTCGACCTCACCCAAGCCCTGCACACCGCTCACCACAACGGCCCGTGCAGCGCGATCGCCGTCGCCACGCTCTTGAACCTGAGCGCGGGCGCCCCCGGCCGTGCCGCCGCCGCGCTCTGGGCCGTCACCGAATCCCGAGACCCGGCGGACGGCAGCCCGGATCCGCACGCACGGCAGCAGCTCCCGGCCGGACCCCGTCCGCACTCGGCCACCGACCACCGGGACCGATCGCGCACGACCGACGATCGAGTCCCGGCCGGCGACGGCCTCGAACACCGCACGGCCTCGTCGCACCTGTTCACCGAGGGTGGGCGCATCCCTGTCCCCGAAGCGCCGGCCGACCCTCAGCGCACGATCCTGGCCGCGTGGGTCGCGCTGGCCACCGGCGATGAGCAGCGGGCCGCCGAGATGCTGGGCGCGCTCGGCCACGCGCCGCTCTTCGCGCGCGACCGGCTGCTCGCGCACGGGCTGTCTGTCGGGCTGGCACGGCGCAGCGGGGATCTCACCGCGCTGCGGCGAGCCTGGACCGTGGCGCTGCCCGCGTTCGAGAAGGTCGACATCGACCTGCTCGGTCTGCTCGCGGTCGGGGAGATGTGGCTGGCGGGGATCGCGCTGCGTGAGGAACGGCGCGTGCAGAACGCGGTGGACGCCGCGACGGCGCTGGTGCGTGGGCTCGCCCACGCCTCGGCGTGGACCGCCGTCTTCCACTGGTACGGCGTGCAGGCCGCGCTCGGCCAGAACGAGCCGCAACAACTGCTGCCGCACGCGCACGCGTTGAAGCAGGCCGCCGCCGAAGGTGACGCGCACGCGGCCGTGCTGGCCGACGCGGGACGCACCTGGCTGCTGGTGCGCCGCGGTGAGGCCGACATCACCTCGGTCCGCACGGCGGTACTCGCGCTGGCCGAGCGGGGGCACGCCTACGACGCCGCGCGGCTGGCCGAGGACGCGGCCCGCGGCGTCGACGACCCGGCGGAACTACTCGAGCTGGCCGGGTCGGTGCGGCTTCCGGCGCGTTCTGATCAGGCCGTGACCAGCGCCGATGATCCACACAGCGCCCGGCGGCCGCTGATCGAACCGCAGGCGCTCAGTGACCGCGAACGCGAGGTGGCCGAGCTGGTGCTGCTCGGTCTGACCTACCGGGAGATCGGCGCACGGCTGTACATTTCCGCGAAGACGGTGGAGCATCACGTCGCGCGAATCCGACGTCGGATAGGCGCGCGATCCCGATCGGAATTATTGTCAATGCTCCGCGCGATGGGACACGGTTCACTGCTGGTGTGACCGGCCCGGGGTAGGGAGGTAAACCGGATGGCCACTGGGGTGGGCCTGCGCATCGCCGACGACGAGTGCATCGCCGCGGTGGTCACCGAGGACGGCCCGCCGATCCACCTCGTCCGCGAGTCGGTGCTGCACATGTCCGACGACGGCGACGCGGCCCTCGGCGGTCCCGCGCCCTCCGGGCACGCGCACTCGATCAGCGGATTCGTGCGCGCGATCGGCGATCCGGCGGGTGTCGACGTCGACGGCGGCGAGGCCTACCGGGCCGAGGACCTGCTGGCCACGGCCATGTTCTGCCTCATCGATCAGACCACCGAGCACCTCAGCGGCCCGGCCGAGTTCTACGCGACGCACCCGGCGCAGTGGACGCCAGAGGTTGTGCGCGGGGTGCGCGAGGCGCTGGACTATCTGGGACTGAAGTCGGTGGCGCTGCTGGGTGAGGACGAGTTGCCCCAGCCCGGCGCCGGGGTCGAACCGGGCCGCTCGTATGTCACCTCGGCGGCCGAGGCCGCGCTGGTGGCGGTGCTGGCCACGCCGGCGGGCGCCACCCCGCCGGACCCGATCGTCACCGAGAATTCGCTGGTCGTCACCGATGTGATGCCCGCGCTGCAGAAGCCCGCCGCGACCGCGCAGGCGTATTCGGCGGCGCTGCCCGCGGCCGTGCTGCCCACCAAGGCGCTGGCCGTGCCCGCCACGGTGCTGCCCGCCGAGCTGCCCGCGCCGGCCCCGGCGCCCACCCGCAATCGCACGCCGTTGCTCATCGCGGTGGCCGCGCTGATCGGCCTGCTGCTCGGCGGAATCGCGGTGTCGGTGCTGCTGCGCAGCGGGGAGCCGGTGGCCCCGCCGTCGATCTCCGACGCGCGCCCGGACGCGCCGACCGAACAGCAGCCGCCCGCGCCGCTGCCGCCCCCGGTGGACGAGACGACCCCGCAGGCGCCCGTCACCACCGAGCCCGAACCGGAGCCGACCACCACCGAGACACCGCCGGAACCGACGACCACCACCGGCGAACCGGCACCGACGACGACCACCGAACCGACCACTCCCAGCCGCAGCACCACCCGCCCGCTGCTGCCCTTCGAGGACTACCCGCCGGGCAATCTCCCGTCGCCGCTGCGGATCCCGGGCTACGACTATCAGCGGTAGGGCAGACGTTGTCGCGCCTGTGTCGCGGCCGTGCCCTAGAGTGATGCGGCGACCGACATCACTGCCTCCCGCAGTGTCGGCGGTCACTCGTGCCGACGAAGGGATTTCATGCGCAAGTTGGTGGCGCGTCGCGCCGCGGTCAAGGCAGCCTCCGCCGGTTTCGCCGCGACTGTTCTCCTGGCACCACTGTTCGGTTCCGGCCCCGCCGCGGCGGATCCCGATGCCCCCCTTCAACTTGCCGCAGACGCTTTACCTGCGGAAATGGTGACGGCGCTGGCGCGTGATCTGGGCATGACGCCCGTGGAGTACCTCGATCGCGCCGCCCGCGCGCAGCAACTGCGCCAGTACGCGACCGACTTCCGCGCCGCCAACCCCGACACCTTCGCCGGTGCCTGGCTGACGCCGGAGGGCAAGGCCGTCGTCGCGGTGACCGATGCCGAGACGGGCAAGCTCGCCGCCGCCGACGGCTATCAGACCCAGCTCGCGCCGATCTCGGCCAACGGCCTCGAGGGCGCGCTGGTGCAGCTGAGCCAGTGGATCGCGAGCCTGCCGCGCGAGATCTCCGAACCGATCAGCTCGGTCGCGATCGACACCCTCAACAGCCAGCTGGTGCTCAATGTCGCCAACACCCCCACCGGGCACCTGCTCAACCTGCCGACGCTGATCGCCACCATCAAGGTGGTGCTCTCCCCCGGCGGCGGCGGTCCGGTGGAACGCAGGCCGATGGGCGGCGACACCTACATCACCGCCACCAAGGATCTGCACGACACCTCGCTGCGTGGGGTGGACGTGTGCTCATTCGGCTTCAACGCCACCGACGACGCGGGCGCCGCCCTCAACATCTCGGCAGGCCACTGCAATCCGAACATCGACAACGGCGGCTCCGCGCCGGTCTACGTGCCCAACGTGCGCGACATCCCCAACAGCCCCGAGGTCGGCAGCTTCGCCCACTCGGTGCTGGGCGGGCCCGCCGCGCTGGACTACTCGGTGATCCGGCTCAACGAGCGCGCGGTGAACGCGGGCATGGACCAGCCGCGGGTGCGTGGCGCCGAGGGCACCACCCTCACCATCACCGGCACCGCCGAACCGGTGACCGGCGCGCCGGTCTGCAAGACCGGGCAGTCCTCGACCTTCACCTGCGGCTTCGTCTCGGCCGATCATGTGGAGACCCAGCTGTTCACGGCCGAGGGCGTCAGCAAGACGATCCGCGGCTTCGCCAACAGCGCCTGCACCCTGGGCGGCGACAGCGGCGGCGCGATCGTCTCCGGCACCCTGGCGCTGGGCATCACCAGCGGTTCCAACGCCGCCGACGCGCCCAACTGCGCCGAGGCCAACACCCAGCTCGCGCCCTACGGCGGCACCGCCTCGCTCGGCATCCCGATCCGGCCGATCCTGGCCGACGCGGCGGGCGCGATCGGTGGAATCACGGTGCGCACCAAGCCGAACGCGGGCTGAGAACGTCCCGAAACGCCGACCGGACCGGGTGAGCGAAATCTCTTGCCCGGTCCGAGTAGGCATAACCCGCCCGAGCCCATATAGTTCGATCATGCTCCTGCCACGTATGGGTCGAAACTCGTCCGCGCGCAGCTCGGGAAGAGCGCGCAAATCCGTGATCGCCGCGTCCGCGGCGATTCTGCTGTTCGGCCCCACGATGGCAGTCGCCGACGCGCAGCCCGCCCCCGCGGGCGACCTGCCCGCCCAGCTGATCGAGGCGGTCACCCGCGATCTGAAGATCTCCCCCGAGGAGTACCTGCACCGCGCCGACGTAGCGCAGCAGGTGGCCGCGTTCTCCACCACCGCGCAGCGCCAGTTCCCGCAGGTCTTCGCCGGTTCCTGGCTGAGCGACCAGGGCAAGGCCGTCATCGCGCTCTCGCACGGCCCCGGTGCCGACGAGGCGCGGGCCGCGGCCGAGTCGGCCGGGTTCGAGGTGCGCAACGTCGCCAAGAGCGAGTCCATGCTGCGCGGGGAGAAGACCGCGTTCGAGAACTGGCTGGCCGCCGCGCCGCCGGAGGTCGCCAACCTGGTGCGCGGTGTCGTCATCGACACCGTCAACAACGCCATCGCCGTGCGCGTGGAGCAGGCCGGGCTGCCGCTGCCCAGCTTCATCGACCCGGCGCGCGTGGTCGTCACCGCGCCGCCGGTGGCCGGCGAGCGCGTCGACCTGACCGCCACCCCCGTCGCCGGTGACGGCAACGGCGCGCTGGCCGGCGGCGACGGCTACGCCTCGATCGTGGGCCGCAGCTCGCTGCGCTGCTCGCTGGGCTTCAACGGCACCGACCGCTCGGGCCACGTCGTCAACATCTCGGCCGGGCACTGCAACCCCGATCTCGGCACCGCGGGCAGCGATTCCGCCGCCGCGATCTACGAGATCAACGGCGACCACGCCGGCGCCCAGCTGGGCACCTTCCAGAAGTCGGTGCTCGGCGCGCAGGACTACTCGATCATCTCGATCAACGACAACGCCCGCCCGCGCTTCGAGAACAACCTGGTCCGCGTGCCGGGCAACGCCCCGATCGCGGTCGAGGGTGTGGCGGTGCCGGTCGTCGGCGCGCCGGTCTGCAAGTCGGGTGCCCGCACCGGGTTCAGCTGCGGCATCATCAACGGCGTCGACCAGACCGTGCAGGTCGGTGACCGTCAGATGACCCAGAGCTTCTCGGCCAACATCTGCGCCCTGCCCGGCGATTCGGGTGGCGCGATCGTCACCGGTCGCCTGGCGCTCGGCATCTCGAGCGCGTCGTCGGTCGCCGACTACCCGATCTGCGAGATCCCCAACATCATCGGCGCGATCACCGGTGACGTGCCGCAGCTGTTCGCGCAGCCGCTGAGCGTCGTCCTCTCGGACAACCCGGGTCTGTCGGTCCGCACCAACTGATCGCGGACTCCCGCAGGCACAGAGCAGCTCGGAAGGGCCGGTAGCGACGCGCTACCGGCCCTTCCGGCGTCTGCGGCAAGCTGGGTGGCATGTGTTTGGTTCTGCTCGCCTGGCGCGCGCACCCGGAGTACCGGCTGATCGTGGCGGCCAACCGGGACGAGTTCTACACCCGCGCCACCGAATCGCTGACGCGCTGGCCTGACGGACTGCTGGCCGGGCGTGATCTGGGCGCCGACGCGCCGGGCACCTGGCTCGGCTTCCGCCCGGCCGACGCCCGCTTCGCCACCGTCACCAATGTGCGCGACCCGCTGGACCGGGTGCCGCACGCGCGTTCCCGCGGCGCCCTGCTGATGGACTACCTGCGCTCGGCGGACTCACCCAGCGCCTATCAGACCGCGATCGACCCGGCCCGCTACCTCGGCTACAACCTGCTCACCGGGGACGCGGATGCGCTGTGGTGGCAGTCCAATCGCAGCGGTGCCGCGCCCGCGGAACTCGTGCCGGGGCTGCACGGTCTGTCGAACGGGCCGCATCTGGTTTCGGCGCCCGGCGAGGTTGTGCACAGCGGTCCCCAGGAGTTCGAGGTCACCGGGGTGGGCGCGCCGCCGGTCTGGCCGAAGGTCGCCGACGGACTGCGCGAGCTGCGCGACATCATCGCCACCGCACCGGATTCGGTCGAGGACTACTTCGCCCTGCTCGCCGACCGCACCGAGGCGGCGGCCGAGCTGCTGCCGCGCACCGGGATCGCCCCGGAGTTCGAGCGGGCGGTGTCGGCGCGGTTCGTCGCGCACGATCTGCACGGCACCAGGGCGAGCACGGTGCTGCTGGTGCGGGCCGACGGGAGTTACGTCATGGCCGAGCGGACGTTCGGTCCGCACGGGGCCGTTCAAGGGGCGGAAACGGTGTCCGGGCGGCTGGGTTAGGGCGCACGGAACGCGGAAGGCCCCGCTCCGTGGGGAGCGGGGCCTTCGCGAGAGACGTTCGGGCGTACGCCGATCAGTTCTCCGGAGCGGCGACGGGAGCCGGGTCGGCCACGGTCTTGGGCTTCTCGGCCCAGGCGGTGGTGCCGTCCGGCGCCTGCAGGATGTTCAGCAGCTCCAGGCCGGCGACCAGCATGGTCGGGCCGCCGATGGCGATCATGCCGATGACGCCACCGATGGCCGCGCCACCCACGACGCCACCCAGGCACAGCGGCAGCGAGAACGCGCCGAGGCCGACGATGCCGCCCGCGATGCAGCCGACGACCGCGCCGATGGCCGAACCGACGAAGGTGCCGATGGCGGTGCCGATGCTGAACTTCGAGGAGAAGTCGTTGATGGCCTTCTGGTTCTCCTGCACCGAGGCGATCGACTCGGCCTTGACGACCGGGTTGACGCCCACCTGGCTGGCGGTGACGTCGACGCCTTCCGGCTTCTCCGGGGTCAGCTCGAGCACGGTCGAGTCCTTGACGACCTCGGCCTTGGTCGGGATGTCGGTGCCGTTGATGGTGAAGGCGATCGGCAGCGAGACCACGACAGCCCCCCGACTGTCCTTGATCTCGGCGACCTGGGTCTTGGGCGCCTCGGGCGTCTCGCCCGCCTGCTCGACCAGTGCCACGGTGCCGTTCTTCACGGTGGCGACGACGGTCTTGTCGACGAGCTTCACCGAGTACTTGATGTCCTGCGGCGCCTCTTCGGCATGCGAAGTGCCGGTGGCCACGGTCATCGCCCCGATAACCAGTGCGGCAGCCGCAGTGGTCCTACGGAAGTTCATTCAGGTTCCCATCCATCAGGTGTGGTTCGGCGTGCGATCCGCGACACGCGAGACTCGTCAAGCGGTGACATCCGTGAGATGTCCCTTACTTCTCCCCGAGCAGTGTGAAGACCGGCACAGCAGACAGAACAGCCGCAGCTTAATGGAACGAAACCCGGTAGACCAGACGGATTCCGGAACGAGTTAGTAAGCCTGACCTTAGCTCCACCGCAGATCACGCGCGGTTTACGGTGTTCACCAGCAGACGTGGGAATCCTGGAGCAAACTTTTATGTGAGATTGCTCACAAGCAAATCCCGGGTCAAGCCCCAGTAAACAAGGTCAGAGCACAAATGCCGATCCTACGGTGGACACCGGTAGTTACTGGCCGGTAACTTAGCGCCGGTTACGATACGAGCCAACTGGGTGAGTCCTCTCGCCCGCACGACCCTCGTGTTGCCTCTAAAGAAAGGTCGCGACATGAATGCCCTGACAATCACGTTGGGCACGATTGGAGCACTGCTCAGCCTGTTGTGTTGGGCGTCGTTCCTCAGCGGCGCGTGGAAGATCGGTAAGGCCGTCACGATCGGCCAGTCCGCGCCGGACCGTTGGCGACCGTTCTTCCCGCGGTTCAAGACCATGCTCGTGGAGTTCATCGCGCACACGCGGATGAACAAGTTCCGCACCGTGGGCTGGGCGCACTGGCTGGTCATGATCGGCTTCCTGGCCGGTGCGCAGTTCTGGTTCATGGCCTACGGGCAGACCTTCGATCCCACCTGGTCGTGGCCGTTCATCGGCGAAACCTGGTGGTTCCATCTCGGCGACGAGATCCTCGGCGTCGGCACCGTCGTCGGCATCGCGACGCTGATGATCCTGCGTCAGCTGAACCACCCGCGCCTGCCCGCGCGGCTGTCCCGCTTCAGCGGCTCGAAGTTCGGTCCGGCGTATTTCGTCGAGTGGGTCGTGCTCACCGAGGGCATCGGCATGGTGCTGGTGAAGGCCGGCGTGCTGTCGCTGACCGGTCATTCCGCCTGGACCGACCCGATCACCGGACAGATCGCCAAGATCATCCCGGCCAACGTCACGCTGATCTCGATCTTCGCGTTCGTCAAGCTGATGTCGGGCATGGTCTGGCTGTTCGTCGTCGGCCGCAACATCACCTGGGGCGTGGCCTGGCACCGGTTCTCGGCCTTCCCGAACATCTACTTCAAGCGTGAGGCCGACGGCAGCGTCGCCCTCGGCGCGGCCAAGCCGATGATGTCCAACGGCAAGGTCCTGGACATGGAGAACGTCGACCCCGATGTCGACAACCTCGGTGTCGGCCGGATGGAGGACTTCTCCTGGAAGGGCTGGCTGGACTTCTCCACCTGCACCGAGTGCGGTCGCTGCCAGTCGCAGTGCCCCGCCTGGAACACCGGTAAGCCGCTCTCGCCCAAGCTGCTGATCATGTCGCTGCGCGACCACGGTTACGCCGCCGCCCCCTACCTGCTGGCCGGTGGCCGCAAGGACGCCGGTGGCGACGAGATCGGCCTGGTCGACGCCGACGGCAAGCCCGACGAGGCGAAGCTGGCCAAGATCTCCGAGGCGGCGCGGGCCGAGGCGGAGCGTCCGTTGATCGGTGGCGAGGACGTCAACGGTGTCATCGACCCCGAGGTCCTGTGGTCGTGCACGAGTTGTGGTGCGTGTGTGGAGCAGTGCCCGGTCGATATCGAGCATGTCGATCACATCATCGATATGCGCCGGTATCAGGTGTTGATCGAGTCGGAGTTCCCCTCCGAGCTGGCCGGGTTGTTCAAGAACCTGGAGAACAAGGGCAACCCGTGGGGTCAGAACTCCAAGGACCGTTTGAACTGGATCAAGGAAGTCGATTTCGACATCCCGGTCTTCGGTAAGGATGCCGACAGTTTCGACGGTTACGAGTACCTGTTCTGGGTCGGTTGCGCCGGCGCCTACGAAGACCGCGCGAAGAAGACCACCAAGGCGGTGGCGGAGTTGTTGGCGACGGCGGGCACGAAGTTCATGGTGTTGGGTGCGGAGGAGACCTGCACCGGTGACTCGGCGCGTCGTGCGGGTAACGAGTTCTTGTTCCAGCAGTTGGCGATGCAGAACATCGAGGTCATCAACTCGGTGTTCGAGGGTGTCGAGCAGTCCAAGAAGAAGATCGTTGTCACGTGTGCGCATTGCTTCAACGCGTTGAACAACGAGTATCCGCAGGTCGGTGGCACCTATGAGGTGGTGCATCACACGCAGTTGCTCAACCGGTTGGTGCGGCAGAAGAAACTGGTGCCGGTGGCGTCGGTGTCGCAGAACATCACTTATCACGATCCGTGCTATCTGGGTCGGCACAACAAGATCTACAACGCCCCGCGTGAGTTGATGGAGGCGTCGGGCTCGACGTTGGTGGAGATGCCGCGTCATGGTGAGCGGTCGATGTGTTGTGGTGCCGGTGGCGCGCGGATGTGGATGGAAGAACAGCTCGGTAAGCGGATCAATGTCGATCGTGTCGATGAAGCCCTGTCGACGAATCCGACGAAGATCGCGACGGGTTGCCCGTTCTGCCGGGTGATGTTGACCGATGGTGTGACCGCGCGTCAGGAGCAGGGTCAGGGCGAGGGTGTCGAGGTCGTCGATGTCGCGCAGTTGATGCTGGACTCGATCACGCGGGTGGATGCGGCGGAGTTGTCGGCGAATCTGGTGGTCATCCAGGAGCCCAAGGCCGAACCCGAACCGGAACCGGAGCCCGAACCCGAGCCGGTCGCCGAGGTGGCGGAGGCGGCACCGAAGGCCGCTCCGACCGGTGGTGGTCTGGGTATGAAGGGCGCCGCGAAGGCGCCTGGTGGTGGTCTGGGTATGAAGGGTGCTGCCAAGGCGCCGGGTGCGAAGGCGCCTGCTGCCGAAGCGGCTCCGGCCGAGGCTGCTGAGGCTGCTCCGGCCAAGGGCCTGGGCATGAAGGGTGGCGCCAAGGCACCCGGCGGCGGCCTGGGTATGAAGGGTGGCGCGAAGGCCCCCGGTGGCGGGCTCGGCATGAAGGGCGGCGCGAAGGCTCCGGGTGCGAAAGCCCCCGCGGCTGCCGCCGAGGATGCTGCTCCGGCCGCCGAGACCCCGGCTCCCCCGGTCAAGGGTCTGGGTATGAAGGGTGGCGCCAAGGCCCCCGGTGGCGGACTCGGTATGAAGGGTGGGGCAAAGGCCCCCGGTGCCAAGGCCCCGGCAGCTCCGTCTGCGGATGCCGCCCCGGCCGAAGCCTCGACCGCGGATGCTCCGGCCTCGGATGCTGCGGCTTCGGCCCCGTCGGAAACCAAGCCGACGGTCGCCGCCAAGGGCCTGGCCATGAAGTCCGGCTTCAAGCGCCCCGGCCCCAAGGCCCCCGGCGCGAAGGCCCCGGCGGAAACCCCGGCGACCCCCGCCGAGGACACCACCCCGGCCCCGCAGGCTGAAGCTGCCCCGGCAGCCGAAGCCCCCACGGCCCAGGCTTCGGCCCCCACCGAAACCAAGCCGACCGTCGCGGCCAAGGGCCTCGCCATGAAGTCCGGCTTCAAGCGCCCCGGCCCCAAGGCCCCCGGCGCGAAGACCCCGGCGGAAGCCCCGGCCCCGGCCGAGACAACCCCCGCGGCCCCGGAGCCCACCCCGGCCCCCGAACCGGAAGCCCCGGCCCCCCAGGCCGAGACCACCAACGGGAACGGAAACGGCCACAGCAACGGAAACGGCACCCCGCCCGTCGCCCCGCCGACCGCCAAGCCCGGCGGCCTCGGCTTCAAATCCGGCGCCAAGGCCCCCGGCCGCAAGAACTGACAACTGAACACGACCGAGTGTGCCCCGGGTTCCTGGAACCCGGGGCACACTCGTATCCACCCGGATGCCCCGGTCCGTGATACAAAGCAGCACAGGGATATTCACGAACCGGGGGGGAAGTCGATGGGGACAGAGCTGCGCGGAATCCAGAACCGCGAGAAGGTACCGGCCGAGATCGAGAAGCTCGCGCAGAGTCACCGGCTCGGCCGGCTCCGCGAGGTGTTCGGTCCGTATCAGCGCTGGGTCTTCACTCGCCTGAACGGTGCCCGCCTGTATGTGTACGAGGATGGTCTCGCCTTCACCGGCGATCACGCACCCGTCGCGTTCGCCTGGCGCTCGACCTCCGTGTGGAACTACAAGCAGACCATCAATGGCGGTATCTCCGACGACAGATGGGTCCTGGTCGGTCCCGACGACGACGCCTACTCGATCGGGCGCGGTGGCTTCGTCGGAACTCCTCGAATCGATGGCCGCCGTATCACCGGTATTCGCCGCGGCGCACCCTTCGTCTTCGAAGGGGTGTGGGGACCGGAGGTGCAAGCCGGAATCGCCCGCGCCCAGCTTCCAGCAGCCTGGGCGGACTTGCAGCGTGGGGAGATCCTGGACTTCCAGGGGATCGCGATCGGCGCGACGGAACTGCGGGTGGGTTCGACCGCGCTGCCGTGGTCCAGGCTCGAAAAGGCGGGTATCGCTCAGGGAATGCTGTGCTTCACGACGTCCGCCGGCAAGGGCGTGAGCCCGGTCGGAGTGCAGAACATCCGCAACCTCGGCCTGGTTCTGACTCTCTTCGAGGCCCTGCGCGATCTGCACCGGTCCCGATAGCTGTCGAGCCTCAGCAGTCGGCGAACCAGGCTTTGACGTAGCCCGCCGACTGGTAGGCGTAGTCCCAGGCCCAGCGGGGTGGGGAGAGGTGGGGTCGCGGGTCGACGAAAAGGAGTTCGCCGGGCCAGCATTCGCCGAGGATGTAGCGGGATCGGGAGATGTGGGGGGTGAAGGTGACCACGATGACGCGGTCCCAGTCTGCGCCGAGGCGGGCCAGTTCGCGGCCTTCGCCGAGGGTGGTGCGGGGGCTGGGGTCGAAGCAGATCACCTCGAAGCTGTAGCCGCCGTGGCAGATCCGGTTGATCATCGCGCTGTGCTCGTAGGGATTGGAGACCAGCACGCGCGGCGCGTACCCGTCGGCGGCCAGCCGCAGACCGAGTTCCTCGCGGCCGTCGTGGGCGCCGCCGAGGATCAGGATCGCGTCGGCGGGAGCGGGCGCATCGGTGCGCGGCCGCACGTACACCGGCCACAGGGCGACCACGGCGAGCGCCACCACGAGCAGCAACCCGGCCACCACGACTAGGACCCTGCGCACATCCCGATGCTAGTGAGCGGGCTCCGGCACCCGGCGCAGACACGTCCGCGCGGGCCCCGAAACGAACCACGCACATCCATCACCGCAGGTAGAAGCGCTGCGATCGGCACCCGTCGTCCCCTGTACACCAGATGTTGCACCCCCTCTCGCCTGGCTGACGCGGCGTAGCCATGCACAACGCCTACCAACAGAGTCATGCGATGCACAGTCTTCGGAACGGGCTACCTGGGGGCCACGCACGCAGCGTGCATGGCCGACCTGGGGCATGACGTGGTCGGGGTCGACGTCGATCCCGGCAAGGTGGCCAAACTGGCCGATGGAGTGGTGCCGTTCTACGAGCCGGGCCTCGAACAGGTACTGCAACGCAATCTCGCCGCGGGCAGGCTGCGCTTCACCACCGACTACGCCGACGCCGCCGACCACGCCGACGTGCACTTCCTCGGTGTCGGCACCCCGCAGAAGAAGGGCGAGTACGGCGCCGACCTGAAATACGTGCACGCCGTGGTGGATACGCTCGCGCCGCTGCTGCGACGCCCGGCGGTGATCGTCGGCAAGTCGACCGTCCCGGTGGGAACCGCAGCGGCTCTGGGCATTCGCGCGAGGCAGCAGGCCGACGTCGACGTCGAGGTCGCCTGGAATCCCGAGTTCCTGCGCGAGGGCTTCGCCGTCCAGGACACCCTGCGCCCGGACCGCCTGGTCCTGGGGCTTGACCGCACCCGCGAGCGCGCCGACTGGGTAGAACAGCAGCTCCGCGAGCTCTACGCCGACCTGATCGCCGCCGAGATCCCGTTCCTGCGCACCGACCTGGCCACCGCCGAACTGGTGAAGGTCTCCGCGAACGCCTTTCTCGCGACGAAGATCTCGTTCATCAACGCCGTCTCGGAAGTCTGCGAGGCCACCGGCGCCGATGTGACCATGCTGGCCGACGCGCTCGGCTACGACGCCCGCATCGGCCGCCGGTTCCTCAATGCCGGACTGGGTTTCGGTGGCGGCTGCCTGCCCAAGGACATCCGCGCGTTCATGGCCCGTTCGGGTGAACTCGGCGCCGACCACGCCGTGGCCTTCCTGCGCGAGGTCGACAACATCAATATGCGCCGCCGCACCAAGGTGGTCGACATGGCCGCGCGCGCCTGCGGCGGCTCGCTGCTCGGCGCGAACGTCGCGGTGCTCGGCGCGGCGTTCAAACCGGAATCCGACGACGTGCGCGACTCCCCCGCGCTGAACGTGGCGGGCATGATCCAGCTGCACGGCGCCGTGGTCACCGTCTACGACCCGAAGGCGGTGGAGAATTCGCGCCGTGTCTTCCCGACCCTGAACTACGCGACCTCCGTCGCCGAAGCCTGCGATCGGGCCGACGTGGTCCTCGTGCTGACCGAGTGGAACGAGTTCACCGCGCTGACGCCGGCCGACCTGGACCCGGTGGTCCGCTCCCGCTCGATCATCGACGGCCGCAACTGCCTGGACCGCGCCACCTGGCGCGATGCCGGGTGGGTGTACGCCGGACTCGGCACCCCGTAGAGTGGCGGTCCAAGCGGGGGCTGCCGGACGTTCGGTCCGAATACGCAGGCTCCGCATGTCGTGCAGTAGGTAGCGAGATGGGCAGCTGATGAGTGCGGTTCTGGGAGTATCGGTGGGGGCCGGCACGGTGCGCCTCGCGTGCCCTCAGCACGGCGGACAGCACACGCCCACGTTCCAGGTCCAGACCCTGACGATGCCCGAGCAGCACGCCGAGGAAGCCGCCGCCGACGCCATCGCCGCCGCACTGGCCGCCGCCCCTGAGATCGGCGCCACCACCATCACTTTCCGCAGCGATCAGCAGGCCAGGGCGATCCGCGCCTCGATGGCGCGCCGCCAGCTCACCAACTACCAGCTGGTGCCCGAAGCCGTCGCCGCCGTGCATTTCGCGCACGCCACCGCCGATATGCGCGAAGTGTCCACGCTGGCCGTCTACGACCTGGGCAGTTCCGGGCTCACGGTGAGCGTGGTGAACGCGCACACCAGCGATGTGTATCAGTGCGAGCGGATCAGCGACATCAGCGGCGACTACCTGGACTCGCTGATCCGCGAGCAGCAGATCGCCTCGGGCCGCATCGCCCACCCCGCCGATCCGGCGGGCCTGGCCGCCCTGGACGCGCTGTGCCGGGCCGCCAAGGAGCAGCTGTCCAACAGCAACGCGGTGGCGCTGCCCAGTGAGCAGGGCCTGGTGCTGCTCACGCAGGAGAACTTCGAAGCGCTGATGATGCTGGCGATCGAGTCGTCGGCGCGGATGACCCGCGACGCCATCATCCGCTCCCAGCATCCCGTGCAGGCGGTGCTGGTGATCGGCGGCGGCGCCCGTATCCCGCTGATCGCGCGGGTGCTCGAGCGCACCATCGGTGTGCCGGTGGTCGTGCCCGCCGAGCCGGAGACCGCGCTGGCCAAGGGCGCGGCGCTGCTGGCCCGGCCTGCGCAGGTCAAGCAGGCGCCCGTCGCGCCCGCGATCATCCCGGTCGACGACGAGACCGACTCCACTCCCGCCTGGCTGACCGCCCCGGCCCGGCGCCGTCCGCTCAGCGCGCTGGCCGGCCGCAGCGGCCAGAACCGCCGCGAGCTCAATGCCGCCGTGCTGACGGTGAGTTCGCTGGTGGTGGTCGCCGCGATCGGTCTCGGCCTCGGCTACGGTCCCGAGGTTCTCGAACGCGGCAACTCCAGCGACGAACCGCAGGCCGTGCCCGCCACCACCGAACCGCGCCCGACCCAGGCCGGTCCGACCACCTCGGCCGCGCCGACCTCCGATGCCGTGCACGCGACGGTCGCGGCCCCGCCCGCGCGTCAGCTCGACGACGAACCCACCGCCCCCGCACCGCCGTCGGCGGGCCCGAACACCTTCACCGTGGTGCCCGGCCTGCCGCCGGTCGTCCTGCCGACCCTGCCGCCGGTGGTCCTGCCCGGCTTCCCCCCGCCGGGCCAGTAACCGCTCAGTGGCGCGCGTGCCGGGCGCGCTGCGGCGCGACCTCGGCCTGCTTGCCGCCGAACGGGCGGGCCAGCAGCACCGCGATACCGGTGGTCAGCGGCACCGACAGGGCCAGCGCGATACCACCGACCGCCGAGCGCGCGATCTCGATGGCGACCGCGTCACCGGTGAGCACATCGGTGATCGAGCGTCCCGCCACGCTGAACAGCAGCAGCAGCGGCAGCGCGCCACCGGCGTAGGCGAGCACCAGGGTGTAGACGGTGCTGGCGATGTGGTCGCGCCCCACCCGCATGGCCGCGGTGAACACCTCTCGCCGCGAGGCGCCTTCGTCGAGCGCGGCGAGTTCGAAGGCCGCCGAGGCCTGGGTGATGGTCACGTCGTTGAGCACACCGAGCGAGCCGATGATGAACCCGGCCAGCAGCAGCCCGGTGATGCTGACGTGCTGGATGTAGGTGGCCACATTGGTGTTCTGTTCCTCCGACAACCCCGTGAGATGGGTGATCTCGAGGGTGAGCCAGGACAGCGCGGCCGCCACCAGCATGGACGCGAGCGTGCCGAGCAACGCCGAACTGGTGCGCAGGTTCACCCCGTGCGCCAGGTACAGCACCACGTAGAGGATCAGCGCGCCCGAGACCAGCGCGACCGGGATGGCCGGTTTGCCGTCGAGCAGGGCGGGCAGCAGGAAGATCACCACCACGCCGAAGGCGAAGCAGAGCCCGACCAGCGCCCGGAAGCCGCGCCAGCGCGCGACGACGCAGATCACCACCACGAAGGCCAGCACGATCAGCGTGAGCGGCAGGCCGCGCGAGTAGTCCTCGAAGGCGTACATGGTGGTGCCGCTGGGGTCTTCGGCCCGCACGATCCGGATCTCGTCGCCGGCGCGCAGGTCCGGCTGCCCCGGCCCCGGCGCGATCTCGAACAGCGTCTTGCTGCCCTTGTCCGGCCCCGACCGGATCTCGATGATGCTGCGCTGGCACTCGTAGGCGGCGGTCCGCGGCGGCACCGGTGTCTCGGCGAACACCTTGCCCAGCGAGGGGCTGCCGCACGGCCCGATGTCCTGTAGCACCACGGTCCCGGCCTCGGTCTCCACCGCGCCGCCGGACACCGTCTGCATGGGCAGCGGGATCTCCACGTTCTGCGCGCTGGGCCACAGCACCACCGTGGCGATCAACACGACCACCCCGATGAAGGCCAGTAACCCGACGACGACCTTCGCGGCCGTGGCGCCGATGGCAATCGGCCCGGAATCGTGATGGTGGTGGTGATGATGATCGCTCACCCCGAAAACCTTAAGGGATGTCGTTTTCAACAACCCAGCGATGACACCCCGGTGCGGGCGATGTTGTCGGCGGCACGCGATATTGTTTCGCGAGAGTTGTTCTGGTTGAACCAGACTTGGATCGAACGGGTGGGAATCATCGTGAAACGAAGTGTGTTCGTCGTGGCCGCGGTATCGGCGGCGGTAGTGCTCAGCGGCTGTGACGATACGACGAAGACGGGCTCGGCGCCGACGCCGTCGTCCACACTGGCCGCGCCGGTCGTGCCGTCGCTGCCGGATCTGCCGCTGCTGAACCGTCAGGCGGGCAACGGCGAGGTCGTCCAGCAGGACGGCCTGACCGGGGCGGGCTCCCTGGATATCGACAACGGCAACGACGTCGACTGCGCCATCGTGGTCACCAACGGCGACCCGAAGTCGCCGCAGGCCACGATCTACGTGCGCGCCAACTCGAAGGCCACCCTGACCGGCATCGAGGGCACGTACTACGTGTACATGAAGTCCGGCGAGGACTGGGACCAGGCCACCCTGTCCTTCACCCGCGACCAGCAGTTCTCGAAGTTCGACGACGCCTTCGACGGTGACTCGGACTGGGAGATCACCCTCCAGAAGTCCATCGGCGGCAACGCCAGCACCAGCGACGTCCCCGCCTTCTGACGCGGACCCGCGAAAACACAGAACTCCCCGCGCCGGTGGCGCGGGGAGTTCTCGTTGGTGGGGGCGGCGGAGAGCAGGGGGATGTCTCCGCCGCCCGCAGGCAGGCGCCCAGGGGGGTAGGCGCGCGTACCTGAGGCTCTCGGTTGTCCAGGGGGGGTAGACAACCGGGCCGGGCGCCGTAGCGCCGAGGACTACTGTACACAAAAGTTGGACTTTTGCACTAGTAAGTCTTCAAAACCTTGAGAATTCCGAACCCGGAGTCTGTTTTGGCTGATCTAACAGGACGTCGACCCTGCCGGAACCCCGGAGAACTCACAGGTCAAGACCCTGACAGGTGAGCTCTCACTGTCGGTAGCTCGACAGGAAGTTGCCGAACCGCTCGATCGCCACCGACAGATCCCTGGCCCACGGCAGGGTCACGATCCGCAGATGGTCGGTGTCGGGCCAGTTGAACCCGGTGCCCTGCACCATCAGGATCTTCTCCTGCAGCAGCAGATCCAGCACCAGCTTCGCGTCGTCGTGGATCTCGTGGACGTTCGGATCCAGCCGGGGGAAGGCGTAGAGCGCGCCGCGTGGCTTCACACACGACACACCCGGAATCATGTTCAGCTTCTCGTAGGCCACATCGCGCTGCTCGAGCAGCCTGCCGCCGGGCAGGATCAGATCGTCGATGCTCTGATACCCACCCAGCGCCACTTGAATCGCGTGCTGAGCGGGAACATTGGGACACAGCCGGGTGGAGGCCAGCAGATCGATGCCCTCGAGGAAGCCCGCCGCGTGATCCTTGGGGCCGGTGATGGCCAGCCAGCCCGAGCGGTACCCGGCCACCCGGTAGGCCTTGGACAGGCCGTTGAAGGTCAGGCACAGCAGGTCGGGGGCCAGCGAGGCCAGCGAGATGTGCTTGGCGTCGTCGTAGAGGATCTTGTCGTAGATCTCGTCGGCCAGCAGCAGCAGCCGGTGCTTGCGCGCCAGGTCGACGAGCTGCTGGAGCACCTCCGCCGAGTAGACCGCACCCGTCGGGTTGTTCGGGTTGATCACCAGCAGCGCCTTGGTCTTGTCGGTGATCTTGGCTTCGATGTCGGCGACGTCGGGCTGCCAGCCGTTGGTCTCGTCGCACAGGTAGTGCACCGGCGTGCCGCCCGCGAGGCTGGTCATGGCCGTCCACAGCGGGTAGTCCGGCGCGGGGATGAGCACCTCGTCACCGTTGTCCAGCAGCGCCTGCATGGTGATGGTGATCAGCTCGGAGACGCCGTTGCCCAGGTAGATGTCGTCCACGTCGAGCTCGGGGAAGCCCGGCACCAGCTCGTAGCGGGTGACGATCGCGCGCCGCGCCGACAGGATGCCCTTGGACTCGGAGTAGCCCTGGGCAACCGGCAGGGCCGCGATCATGTCGCGCATGATCACGTCGGGCGCCTCGAAACCGAAGGGCGCCGGGTTGCCGATATTGAGTTTGAGGATGCGGTGTCCCTCGGCCTCGAGCCGTGCCGCGTGCGCGTGTACCGGCCCACGGATCTCGTAGAGCACGTTCTGCAGCTTGGTCGACTGCTCGAGAACGCGCGGCGGCACATGCGGCGATTGACTAGGGGTCACTCGTCCATGGTAAGAGCGCTTCCGCGGCCCCGGGCTCCCGGCCGGGCTCCGGCGCGGTGCGCGCCGTATTCAGCTGTCGCGTCGCCGTGGCTACGGGCGCCGCGGTGGCGCGGCCGTCGCGATGCAGAATTCCTCGATGCGTTCGTCCAGGCCACGCGCCTCGACGGCGTCGCGGTAGGTGGGCGCGGCGATGCGGCGGCGCAGCCCGGTGAGCCGCTCGCCGAGCTGGGCGATCCGGCGGTCCTCGGGCAGGTCGAGCACCGGCCGCAGCGCCGCGGCCGCACCGTCGATGCTGCCGTTGACCAGATGGGCGGCGGCGTTGTCGACCCGGGCCAGCGATTCGGCCCCGTAGGAACGCTGCAGCGGCGGCCCGCTGGTGTAGAGACCGATGGCCCGTTCGGTGGCCGCCAGGGCCTGCTCGGCGCGGCCGAGCTGGATGCAGGTGGCACCGGCGTAGTAGGCGGCCTTGGCCGGGCCGAATCCGAACACCCCGCCGATCTCGTCGTGCAGTTCGTCGCGCCGGTCACTGACGGCCGACTCGGCCGCGCGCAGGCAGCGATCGGAATCGGTGTCGCTGCCCAGCCGCGCCCACACCCTGGCCTCGATATTGAGCAGCCGGACCCGCGCCAGCCCCGGCGCGGCGAATTCCTGCCCGCTCCTGGCCAATTGGACCGCGTTGCGCGGCCGGTCCGACCAGTTCTCGATCAGCGCGTGCATCCCGCGGGTCCACGCGCGCAACCCGTTGTGCCCGCTCAGTTCCGCGTAAGCCCATGCGGCCCTGATCTGTTCGCCCGCCGCGTCGAGATAACCGAGGTCGGTGCTCGCGTTCGCCAACAGTCCCGACAGGGTGCCCGCCAGTAAATACAGATGACTGGTGTCGACCGGCTTCTGCTGCCCGTCGAGTAGTCGGTACACCCGCCGCCGCACCCGCAGCATCTCCATCATCATGGGTGCCGGTGCCGCATGGACGTATTCGTTGGCGATGCGGCGCACGTCGGCATCGAGCTGGGCCAACGTGGTCGCACCGACATTGGTGCTCTCCGCGGCAGCCGCGTGCTCGCTGGCCTCGTGCGCAGCCGCCATGATCAACTCCTTCTCCGACATCACTTCGGGCACAGCACCTTTGACCGCACCGGCGTCGACGAAGGCGAGCAGGTCGGCGTCGGCGCCCGCGGGCGCCAGCAGGGTCGAGAAACGTGCGCGCACAACGTCGTCGGAACGAGCCAGCGACGTGTCCAGCGCTGCCTGGTTCACCGGCCGTGGCCGCACCCGCGACCCGCCGGCCTCCCATTTGGACACCAGGCGTTCGTGCACGCCGAGATGAGCTGCGAACTCCCGGATGCTCATTCGCTTCGCATCGCGGAGAGCTCGAGCCTCTCTGCCTGTCCACTCCCCTACCACGGCGTCACCTCATTTGACGGACAACTTTCTCCAGAGTACGAGCGAGACAGTGAGACACGCCACAAGTTCACGTAATCGGTTGCCTGAGGCAGTGAAAGGGCGGTGCGGGGCAGTGGTCGCGCGCGGGCCCGCGCGCGCATGCTGGAAGCGTGGAAGCCAGGACTGTCGATGACTGGGTGAGCTGCTACCAGCGCGAATTCGGGCTACCCGTGCGCGAGCGTGGCGGCTTCGTGATGTTGCCGATCACCGACCGGCTCTGCGTGGTGCATCTGCCCACCGCGCGCGCCGAGAAGGTGTTCGCGGTGCTGCGTGAGCAGCGCAAGGAGGGCGCGGTGCTCGCGCGCCAGATCCGCTGGAGCCTGCTGGCCGAACCGGATGCCAGGCCCACCCCCGAGGTGGCCGCCGAACTGTCCGGTGTCGATATCGACATCCCCGGTATCGGCAGCGCGGTCATGCTGCCGACCAGCCTGGGCCGGTGGAGCCGCGAGGGCTGTCACTGGGTGCGCCCACCCACCCGCGACGATGTGGCGCCGCCGCTGTCGCTGGTGCTGCGGATCGCGCTGGAAGTCGGCCCTCAGCGGGTCTCGACGGCGCTGACCGAGGCGTCGGGCAGGGGGAAGTTGAGGTACGAGCGCGACGGCGTCGGCCCGCGCTGACCCTGGTATTTCGACCCGGCCGCGGCGCTGCCGTAGGGGTGCTCGGCCGGGCTGCTCAGCCGGATCAGGCACAGCTGCCCGATCTTCATCCCTGGCCACAGCGTGATCGGCAGGTTCGCCACGTTCGACAGCTCGAGGGTGATGTGCCCGCTGAACCCCGGGTCGATGAACCCCGCCGTCGAATGCGTGAGCAGCCCGAGCCGCCCCAGGCTCGACTTGCCCTCCAGCCGCCCGGCCAGGTCGTCGGGCAGGGTGCACACCTCGAGCGTGGACCCGAGCACGAACTCGCCCGGGTGCAGCACGAACGGCTCGCCCGGCTTCGGCTCGACCAGGCTGGTCAGCTCGTCCTGCTGCAGCGCCGGATCGATATGGGTGTAGCGACTGTTGTCGAACACCCGGAACAGCCCGTCGAGGCGCACGTCGATGCTCGACGGCTGGACCATCGACTCGAGCATCGGTTCCACGCCGAGCCGCCCCGCGGCGATCTCGGCCCTGATGTCACGATCGGAGAGCAGCACCGGCCCAGTGTAGGCAGCCCGATCCCGCAGGTAGCCCCACCCCCCGAGCCCGGCTACCCGCCGGCGGTCGTGGTCGGTGCGGGCGCCGAGCTCTCCGGGTCGTCACCGCCGCCGTGGTTGGGATTGGTGCAGATCGTCCCCTCACACGGCACCCACGTCCCGTCCCCGTTCGGATTCGGCATCATGCTCGTCGGCGTCGGGTCCCCGCCACCGTGGTTCGGGTTCGTGCAGATCGTCCCCTCACACGGCACCCATGTCCCGTCACCATTCGGATTGGGCATCATGCTCTGCGTCGGCTGCGGCGTGTGCTGATGCCCCGGCTCCCCGTGCCCTTCGTCGTGGTCGTCCATGGTGGTCGTCACCGCGGCGGTCGTGGTTGTCGTGGTCTTGCTGGTGGTCGTGGTGGTGTCGGTATCCGACCCGGAGTCATCCGAACACCCCGCCCCCACAACAGCCAGCGCCGCGATCACCGAAACGAACAGAACCCGCTTCATCCAGTCAGCCTTTCCTCACCCGGCCGACGACCCAGCAGACACCGAGCCGACCACGCGAACCGGAAACCTGTCACGCCACCCACAGGCAGCCCTACCGAGCACCCGCACCACCACGTCGATCGATGGGTGCGGGACCCGCTTTCGCACTGTAAGGCGCATTCGCCGTTTCACCCGGCCGCACGCGCCGCGCGACCGGCACCGATCCCCGACGCGCCCGCTCAGCGCACTATCGACGACGGCGTCCGACCCGCCAGCTCACGCGCCGTCCTCGCGAGATGCGCCTGATCCGCGAACTCCGCGCCAGCGGCCGCCGCGGCGACCGTGCCGGTGGGCAGGGCAAGAGCGGCCTGTCGTAGCCGCTCCCAACGACGCAGCCGGGCGAGCGGCACCCCCACCTGTGCCCGCACCAGATTCCGCAACCGCGGCGCCGACAACCCCACCGAATCAGCGAGCCCGGCCAGCGACGACGCCGCGCCCAACCGCTCGATCGCCCGCACCACCCGTTCATCGACCGCATCGGCCGCACCGCACTGTCGCACCACCTCGGTCCGCAACGCCGGCAGATCGGGGTCGTCGGCGAGATCGGCGCCCATCGCGAGCGCGTCGAGCAACCGTCGCTTGTCGCCCGTCGACAGCACGAGCGGCTCCCGGCGCGCAGCCAGCAGATGCGCGTCGATCGACACCCGCACGAACCCACCCGGCACCCGGCACGCATGCGGCCACTGCGGCGGAACGAGCATCGCGCCCGCGAAGCACCGTCGCCGCGTCCCGAGGAACTCGACCGCCGACGTGCCGACCGGCAGGATCAGCTTCCACGCCGGATGCCGATGCGCCGCAACCATTCCCGCACCCGTCCCGGCGACGAGCACCGTCGACGAGCCACACGCGAAAACCGTCCGGCGATCGTTTCGTTCAAGCCGCCACAGCTGCACCGGCGCCATGCTCATCCCCGCACGCTATCGCTCCCACCCGAGGACCAACGATGTTCGCGACCTACCTCACCCTGACCATCCTCACCGCCCTGTTCACCGGAACCGGCTGCTGGATGAACTACACACGCCACCCGATCCCGGTCGCCGCCGCCGACCAGATCGGCATCCCCCACTCCTGGATGCTCCCCCTGGGCACCCTCCTCGGCGCCGCCACCCTCGGCCTGCTCGCCGGCCTGGCCATCCCACCCCTCGGCACAGTCACCGCCACCGCCCTCGTCCTCTACTTCCTCGGCGCCATCCTCGCCCACCTGCGAGTCCACGACCACGCCCTCGCCGCCCCCACAGCCTCCCTGGCCCTCTCCACAGCCACCCTCACCACCACGATCCTCTACCACCACACCTGACCGACCCGAAGAATTGACCAGCACACGAGCCGGTCTGATAGAGTCGCGATCGCGCTCGATGAACGCACGCCGATGTAGTTCAATGGTAGAACTTCTGCTTCCCAAGCAGACAGCGCGGGTTCGATTCCCGTCATCGGCTCCACGACACAACCCCCAGGTCATCCTGGGGGTTGTGTCGTTTCTGTTGCTCTTGTCGGGGCACTCAGGCGGGGCCCGCGTGTCCCCCGGGCGTCTCGGTAGTCCTTCGCCATCTGCGAAAGATCGTCGGCGATGCGACGTTCGGCATGATCGGTTGCCCTCTGGTAGATCAGCGCGGCCCGCATATCGTCGTGGCCCATCCGCGACATCAGATCGGCTGCCGGTGGAGTCGGGAGCGACATCGCGGGAGAAGTGAACGGCAGGCTCTAGTCGCAGTCCAACCCACCCCAGAAGAAGAAGAGATCTTTGCCAGCCGCTCTGGCTCGGTTCGCCCACCCGGTTTCCTGGTCGACCTCATCCCAATCCAGATCACCGCTGTCTGGGTCGATGGGGGCGGCACCACCTTCTGCCAGCCACTCATCCAGATGCTCGGATGCGCGCTCCTTACTCCAGATGCCACAGCCAGATGACTCAGGTACGGGCAACCAGTCTTCGAAAGCCCAGTCGTAGAAGAGATCTGTGATGTCGGGGTCGTCACCGAAGGAAAATTCCACAGAGTCGATGTTCTCGCCACCCAGGTGCACGCAGAAGAACTCCATGGCTGCGGTGTAATCGTCCGCGTCGTCCTCGGTGAACGGTCCACCATCGACAATCGCTCGGAATATCTCCGGGGCGATCCCACCGCCGCCGGCGTCGAGGACCTGGCTCAAAAGTGCGTCGTCCTTGGCTCCGATCACCGCCTCGAGCCGAGCCATATCACCGAGATAGACCTCCATCACATATGCCACGAAGACGAACACTAACGCCTCGCCGAACAACGTTCAGCCTCGATTCGGCGCACCGCACCTCCTCAGCGGGCGACAGTCGTGTGTGGTTGGATCCGGTCATGTCCAATGCGCTGGCGGCAGCCGAATTTCGACCTGACTCGGTTGCGGTTTCGCCCGTTGATGTGGTGGTCGGGGACGAAGATCCGACCGCTTTGTTCTCCACACTCGGGGTCGAATTGCCGCTGCTGACACGAGCGGCCAGGACGGTCGATGGCGGCACGGTGTGGGCGTGTGAGGTCGAACCGGGATATCCCGCAACCGATTTGTGGCAGCGTGTGCGGGCGGTCTACGAGCACACAGGACTATGGCCCGTACTACTGGGAATCATCGATGCAAGTTTGAGCGCTCCAGGCGACCAACAGATCGCCGTCGCCGCTGAACAGGATGGACGAGCGTGGCTCGAACATGCCAGAGCCGAGGGGCCGCGCGACGAAGAGGGACCATGCGGCGATGACGACCCGATTCTCGAGAGTACGTACGTTCTGACCGAGGAAGATCGAGATAACGAGGGATTCGACTGGGCTAACGCGTGGATCGCCGTCGACGAATATCCGGAAGCCCATCGATTGGCGCTGGTTCCTGCGCCGCATCCGTGGCTGGTGCCGCATCTGTTGCACTGGAGCGGCGCACGCGATTTCGATCTCAACGGCACCGACCACGCAACGATGTTGCGCAGGTGGGCAGGACATTGGGGCGCGGAGCTGCTCGCGTTGAGGGAGTACGACTTGGTGGTGCGGGTAGGTAACCCGCCCCAAGCCGACAACGAAGCACTCACTGTCGCCGTGGAACAATTTCTGTACGCCCCCAATACGGTCTACAAGGCCTGGGGCAGCCTCGACGAACTCAAAATGCGTGTGCCCAAGCCGCTATGGATATTCCTGTGGTAACCGAACCGGCCGCTCACCAGACGCATCCGGCGCTCCTGTGCACAGCATTCGCCTGCTTCCCAAGCAGACAGCGCGGGTTCGATTCCCGTCATCGCCTCACACCGAAAGCCCCCAGGTCGATTCTGGGGGCTTTCGACGTTTCGAGCACTCCGACTAGTGTCGGGTCGGTGCTGGACAATCCGCCGCTCACCTACAACAGGCCCGGGGTCACCGCGCCCGCCGAAGGCGACTGGACCGCCGATCTCCCCGGGTATCGACGGTTCAGTGTGACGATTCCGCTCGGCCACGGCGAGGAATTGTGGCAGCGGGTCAGGGTGGACGTGCTGGATTGGGAGATCAAGCAGCGCAGCGGTTTTCGGGTCGAAGCCGCAGACGGTTCGGGCTCGGTTGCCGCACGGGAAGGTGGGCGCTATCGGATCGTCGCGCGTGTCGGACCACTGCGCGTCGTCGAACCCGCGCTCGTCGTCGCCGTGGTCGATACTCCCGACCGCTGCGGATTCGCCTACGGCACCCTGGTCGGGCATCCGGTTTCGGGTGAGGAGGCGTTCATCGTGCACCGTGATTCCGATGGCGGAGTCCACCTGACGCTTCGGTCCGTGACCGCGGCGGCACCGCACGGGCTGTGGCGTAAGGCTTTTCCGGTCTTGCTGCTCGCTCAGCGCTGTTACCGCCGCCGATACCTGCGCGCCTTGCGCTGACACTCTTTCGCGCCGAGGAGCGGCGGCGATCAGTTGCGGAAGACTCGCTCGCTGATCGCGTGGAGCAGCTTCACGTACCAACTCCAGCGGGCCGGCCTGGCAACGGTGCCGGTGAGATCACGCTCGGCCTTGTCGAGGCTGTCCTCTAGGCAGGCGTCATGGAGCCAGCGGAACGCCAACGGCCAGGTGAGGCGGGCGGGGCCGATGGGCTGGATGGCCAGGGTGTGCCGGAGGGCGATGGTGCCGTCGGGGCCGGGGTGGACGGTGAACTCGTGGAAGCCGTCGAAACCACGCGGGCCGGTGAAACCGAACCGGACCCACTCGCCGGGCACGTAGTGCTGCACCGTGTACCGCACCGGCCCGTGGCCGCCGACCGCGCCCACGCCGAGTGGCCGGTCGAACTCCATCGGCGGCCACTCCCCGGTCGGCCACAGCCGGTCGTCGGGCCCGGCGAGCGAGTCGATCAACGCCCCCGCTTCCGCCGCGGAAACCGGCAACCACCTCGTATGAACGTTGACGACACCCATCGACCGACTCCTCCGGCTCATTTTAGAGACAACCCTCTAAAACAGAATTAGAGCATAATCTCCAATTCATGGGAAGACCTGCCAAGCACGACAGAGATCAGCTCCTCGACGCGGCCGCCGCCCTGGTCGCGGGATCGGGCCCGGCCGCGGCCACCATGTCGGCGGTCGCCAAGGCGGTCGGCGCACCGAGCGGCTCGGTCTACCACCGCTTCCCCGACCGCGCCTCGCTCCTGTCGGCCCTGTGGCTACGCAGCCTGACCCGCTTCCACACGGGCCTGCACGAGGTCCTCCGCGAAGAACCACCGCGAGCAGCCGCCCGCGCGGCAGCCGCCTACGTGGTGACCTGGTCCCGCGACAACCTCACCGACGCCGCTGTCCTCCTGGCAGGCGCCAGAGAACTGGGCGAACACGACTGGCCCCCGACTGCCCGCGAAGCAACCGACCAGACCAACACCGCGATCATGACCGCCATCACCGACCTGGCCCACCGCCTCGGCGCCCGAACCCCCACCGAGGTCGACCGGGTTGTCCTGGCCATAGTCGACATCCCCTACACCCTGGTCCGCCGCCACCTCCGCACCGAAGGCACCATCCCCACCCACGCCCCCGAACTCGCCGCGGAAGCCGCAGAAGCCCTCCTCCCGCCCACGGTGCTCACCGACGATCACAGCAACCGATAGGCGTACCACCGCGGCGCTCCGCCCACGGAGGGGCGAGGTTCACTCTCGATCAGCCCGCGTGCAACGTGCGGAACTTGCTCGCGTGGAAGACCAGCGGATCGACATCCTCGCGCGCCGCGACGCGGTGAACACGCAGGATGACCACGATGTGATCGCCTGCGGGAACGTGGGTTTCGGGTACGCCCTCGATCCAGGCGGTGGCCCCGTCGATGAAGACCGCCTCGCCGGTGCCGCGGTGCAGATCCGTCTCGCGGAAGCGGTCGCCGTTGCGGGCGCCGAGGGCCTTGGCGGCGGCCTGCTGGTCGGTGCCGAGCAGGCTCAGGCCGAGGTGGCCCGCGCCGGCCAGCTTGGGCCAGGTCGACGACGAGTTCTGCACGCAGAACGAGACCAGGGGCGGGTCGAGGGAGACGGGCACGAAGGTGCTCACCGCCAGACCGTGTGGGGTGCCGTCGATATCGGCGCACACCGCGACCACTCCGCTGGGGAAGTTGGCGAAGGCGCGGCGCAGGCCGTTACCGTCGGCGGGAAAGTCCAAGAGCTCACGCATGATTCGTCGCTTCCACGGGTAGATCGGTGAGGGCGGCGACGACCGGTGCCCAGCGCTGCGCGTAGGCCTCGATGACGCCGTCCTCGGCGTAGGTGCGGTCGGCGAGGTAGAGGCCGGGCAGCGCCGCGGTCCCGCCGATCTCCACCAGCACCGGCTTGAGCAGCAGGTCGGGCGCGAGGGCGTGGGCGGGGCCCGCGCCGAGCATCACCGGCACGGTGACCACGCCCGCCAGCCCGGTGCCGCCCTCGAACTGTTCGAGGAACAGCTTGAGCAGCCCGGTGTAGGTGGCCTTGAAGGTCGGGCTGGCGAAGACCACCAGCTCCGAGCCGGCGACGGTGCCCGCGGCGGCGGACACCGCGGGATCACCCCAGCCCAGCAGCCCGGGCCCGAGCGTGACCAGGTCGATGACCTGCGGTTCCACGCCCGGTCGCAGCGCCTGCGCGACCCGCACGGCCGCATCCAGGGTGCGCGAGGCCGGCTTCGGATTTCCGACGACGACGGTGACTGTCACAGGAATGTCCTTCTCTCGATTCGGTGCTGCTCAGATGACGCCGTGCAGCGGCGGCGGCCGATCGTGCAGCACGGCCCGTCCGATGTGCTGGTACTTCCAGCGCACCGGATCGTGCAGGGTGTGGGTGCGCGCGTTGCGCCAGAAGTGGTCGAGGCGGTGCGTGGCCGCGGCACTGCGCGTCCCACCCACCTCGAAGACCGCCGCGGACACCTCGTTGGCGGCCCGATCGGCGAGAACCTTGGCGGTGGCGACCGCGATCGAAGCCTGCCCGACGGCGGCCTCGACACGCACGGCCTCATCCACGGCAGCGCCCGCGACCGTCAGCGTCGCCTCCGCAGCCGCGACAGCCACGCCCAGCTCCCCGAAGCGTTGCACGACCAGCGGGTCGTCGACAGCCCGCGTCACCTCGGCCTCGAACCACGGACGCGCCTGCGTCCGAACGAATTCCGCCGCCGCGTCGAGCGCACCGCGCGCGATGCCCGTATCGATGGCCGCGTGCAGCAATTGCGCGAACGCCCCGTATCCGGTCGGCACAGCCACCGCGGCCGCGCGCGCGACCAGGAACGCGGGGTCGACACCGACCGACTCGAACGCCACGGTCCCGCTTCCGGTTGTCCGCTGCCCCAACGCATCCCAGTCGTCGACGATGCGCACACCGGGCTGCGCGGCGGCCACGAAGGCCACGTACTCACCCGGCGCCAGACCCGAAACACCCTGCGGATCATCGAGTCTGGTCAGCACGGCCAGTAGATCGGCGAACAGCGAACCGGTGCAATAGAACTTCGTTCCGTCGACGACGAACCGCCCCTCGACCGGCCGCAGCACGGTCCCGATCTCGGCGACCGTCGCCCCACCTCGCTCGGACTGCGCGTTGGCGATCCGCGCACCGGCCAGCACCCGCGTGAAGATCTCGTGTCGCAGCGCGGGAGATCCCGCCAGCCGCAACAGATTCAGATATACGAAGTGGCTGTGCGGGATCTGGGCGATATTCGGATCGGCCGCGGCGAGAATCCGCACCACCTCGGCCACCACGCTCGGCGCCAGCTCGGCCCCACCGAACGCGGCGGGCACCGTGATCGCCAGCAGCCCGCTCGCCGAGAGCCGGTCCAGCTCCTGGTGCGGGAGCCTGCGCGCGTGATCACGCTCGGCCGCGCCCTGGCGGAACTCCTCGGCCAGTTCGGTGGCGATGGCCAATGCCTGTGCGGCCGTGGTGATCCGCTCGGCGGTCACCACCGTCATCAGCGGCCCGCGGCGACCGGGGTCGCCGCGGCCTCCAGCTCACGCACGAGCGGCAGCACCTTGGCCCCGAAGTACTCGATCTCCTCCTGGAAGTGCAGGAAACCGGCCAGGATCAGGTCGACGCCGAGCGCCCGGTAGGCCACGATGCGCTCGGCGATCTGCTCGGGTGTGCCGATCAGGCCGGTGCGGAAACCGTCGTTGTACTGGACCAGATCCTCGAAGGTCGAGTCGGCCCACATCCCCTTGCGGTCGGCCGTCGACGCACCCGCCTGCTGCACGGCACTCCGGAATCCTTCCACCGCGGGCTTGTTCGCCTTGTCGACGATCTCGCGCAGGGTGTCGCGGGCTTCCTTCTCGGTGTCGCGGGCGATGATGAAGCCGTTGAGCCCGAACTTCACCTCGCGGTCGTTGGCCCTGGCCACCTCGCGCAGGTCGTCGAGTTGCTCGGTGACGCCGTCGAAGTCCTTGCCGTTGGAGAAGTACCAGTCGGCGTAGCGGCCACCGTTGCGGCGCGCGGCCGAGGAGTTACCCCCTTGGAATAGTTCGGGATTCGGCCGTTCCGGGGTGTTCAGCGGCTTGGGCTTGAGCGTGAAGTCGCGGATGCGGTAGAAGTCGCCGCCGTAGTTCACCGCGTCCTCGGTCCAGATCTTGCGGATCACCTCGAGGAACTCGGCGCTGCGCCGGTAGCGCTCGTCGTGTTCGAGCCACGGCTCACCGAGGGCCTGGAACTCCCCGGCGAACCAGCCGGAGACCACATTGATGGCGAACCGGCCACCGGAGAGGTGATCGGCGGTGGCGCCGAACTTGGCCAGCACCGCCGGATGCCACAGGCCCGGGTGCACGGCGGCGATCACCTTGAGCCGCTCGGTCGCCCCGAGCAGCGCCAGGCTGAACGAGGTCGACTCGTGCTGGAACTCCGCCCCGTAGGAGGCGGTGTAGCGCACCTGGGACAGCGCGTAGTCGAAGCCGTTGCGCTCCGCGGTCTGCGCCAGTTTCTTGTTGTACTCGAAGTCCCAGCTGGTGCGCTGCTCGATATCGCTGGTCACCAGGCCACCACTGACATTGGGGACCCAGTAGGCGAACGAGAGCTGATCGGCGATTCTCTCCGTGGTCATGGCGGCTCCTCCTCGTCGTGGGCGTTACCAGTGCAACACCGGCGCCATGGCCCGACGAGGGTTTGAATCGGCGCGATCGATACGCGCGCGGATTCAGCCGCCCAGCTGCACGCAGTCCGCGGCGATCTTGGACTGGGCCGCGCTGACCTTGGCGGTGTCGTCTTCGCTGAGCAGCTCGGCCGGGTCACCGGCCTGCTCGTCGGAGACCATCACCCGCAGCCCGTCCTGCGACATCCCGGACGCGAGGAAGACCTCCGCCGCGCAGTCGGCCAGCGCCGGATTCTTCAACCCCTTGTCCTGCAACGACTTCGACAGCTCCGCCTGGGTCACCGCCGGAGCATCGTCGCTTCCGCACGCTGCCAGCAGCGGCATCGCGAGCAATGCCGCGGCGACAATACAGATCCGCACTCTCGGGTCCTCTCGATCCACGCGCATCGGCCAATGCGCGGTGCGTGTGGATCATGCCGCACCGTCGTCCGGAGTGCCAGACCACACAACTGACTCGTGAGTAAGATAGCGCCATGGGAGACCACATCGACGTGCGCTTCGACAGCGAGCGCGCATATATCGCCTTGAACCGGCCCAGCAAACACAACGGGCTCACGCTGGAAATGCTGCGCGACCTCGTGGCGGCGGCGCGAGAAGTCGCCCGGCACAAAGATATCCGGGCGGTCGTCGTCACCGGAAACGGCCCGAGTTTCTGCAGCGGACTCGACATCGCCGCGGCCACCCGCAATCCATTGGCAATCGTCACCGAATTCCTGCCCCGCCCGTTGCGCGGCACCAATACCTTCCAGGAAGCCTGCTGGGCCTGGCGCCGCCTGGACGTGCCGGTGATCGCCGCGGTGCACGGCCGCTGCTACGGCGGCGGTCTGCAACTCGCCCTGGCCGCCGATTTCCGCATCGCGACCCCTGACGCCGAGTTCACCGTGATGGAGGGCGTGCACGGCCTGATTCCGGACATGTCGGGCACGGCCACATTGTCGCAGCTCATCGGCATCGACCAGGCCATGCTGCTGACCATGACCGCCGACCCCGTCGACGCCGCCTACGCCCACCGCGTCGGCCTGGTCACCGAGCTCGCCGACGACCCGCTCGCCGCCGCCGAGGCGCTCGCCGACCGCATCGCCGCCCGCGATCAGCGCGCCGTGGCCGCCGCCAAACGCCTCTTCGACCGCTCCTGGCAACGGAATTCCCGCGCCGCCTTCGCCGCCGAACGCGCGGCCCAGTTGCCATTGTTGCTGCGTAAGGCACTTCCGCGCAGCGACTGATAAGCTACCGCCGATTTCTCGAGCTCGACTCACAAAGTCGATGTACCCCACATTCCACTGATCGCCTGTTAGCATCGCTGCGATTCGCCAACCAGTCGAAATGTGGTACGCGGCACAGGCATGCTCGCGGCGTGCCGGGATTTCGGCGCGACCCGGAGGCTGTCGACGATCGTGATCAAGACCGGTTCCATCCTGCTGTCGGCGCTCGCGGGCGCGACAGTCCTGCTGGTGAGCGGGGCGACCCCCGCCGTGGCGAATCCCAACGCGATCAACCCGATCCCGGTGCTCAACGGCACCCACGGCCTGCCCGTCCTGCACGGACGCACCCAGGCCGTGTTCCAGGTGACCGGCATGGCCAGCCCCAACAACACCCAGAACTACAACGTGCTCGGCACCGACCTGGGCATCATGTGGGACAACGGCCGCGGCGAGATGCTCACCGCCTTCGGCGACACCGCCGGCATCGGGTTCCCCAACCTGCTCGCGGGCAGCACCTGGGCGTGGCGCTCCAACATCCTGGTCCGCAGCCGCAGCCAGAACCCGGCCAACGGCGTGTACTTCGACAGCGTGGTGCGCGATGTCGTCGGCCAGGCGCGCGACCTGATCCCCAGCCCGAAGATCCCGTTCCTGGAGATCAGCCGCATCCCCACCGCGGGCATCTCGGCCAACGGCGTGCAGTACCTGTCGATGATGTCGGTGAAGACCTGGGACGCCCCCGGCGAGTGGACCACCAGCTTCTCCGGCCTGGCCGCCTCCGCCGACAACGGCGAGAACTGGGCCGATCTCGGCCACACCCGCCGCCCCGACGAGGGCGGCAACGCCAACTTCCAGATGAACGCCTTCCTGAAGGACGGCGGTTTCGTCTACGAGTACGGCACCCGCTCCGGCCGCAACAACGATGCCTTCCTCGCCCGCGTGCCCGAGGCCGAGATCGAGAACCTCGCCGCCTACGAGTACTGGGACGGCGGCGGCTGGAAGCTCAACGACGTGAACGCCGCGGCCCCGATCATGGGCGGCGTCGGCGAGCTGTCGGTGATGTACAACGAGTACCTCGGCCAGTTCGTCTCGCTGACCACCGACCCGTTCAACTCCGTGGTCATGCGCCGCGCCTCTTCCCCGCAGGGCCCGTGGAGCGCGCCGGAGGTCCTCATCGACGCCCGCGAACTCCCCACCGCCTACGCCCCGTCGATCTTCCCGTACCAAACCGGCCGCGACCTCTACTTCATGACGACCATCCACTCCCAGTACAACGTCGTCTTGATGCGCACCCAGCTCTGAGAATCCCCGGCACCTGGCACCATGGTGTCGCAAGCACATGGGTAACTCACCGGGGACGGGCTGACATGACAACAGAGCAACCGCCGGCCGCGTCGACTGCCGGTGACGGGCCCGAGTCCGGCCAGAAGTCGCGGGGAGGCGGACCAGCGGAGTGGGACGCGCGTTATTCGCGCAGTGAATTGGTGTGGGGCGCACCGCCGAACAGCGTGGTCGTCGAGCACGTCTACGGCCTCGACCGGCGCGTCCCCCTGCTCCCCGACGGACCCGACGGCACCGCGCCGGAACTGCCCCGCGCCCTCGACCTGGCCTGCGGCGAGGGCAGGCACGCGCTGTGGCTGGCCACGCACGGCTGGCAGGTCACCGCGGTCGACTTCTCCCAGGTCGGCATCGACAAGGGCCGCACCGTGGCCGCCCGGCTCTCGCGCTCGGTCCGCAACCGCGTGCACTGGCAGACCGCCGACATCACCGAACTCGCCGCCGCGGGCATCACCGGCCCGTTCGAGCTGGTCCTGATGGTCTTCGTCCACCTGCCCGCCGACCAGCGCGGCGCCCTGCTGCGCGAACTCGCAGGCATGCTGTCCCCCGGCGGCATGCTGTTGGTCCTCGGCCACGACACCCGCAATCTCACCAACGGCTACGGCGGCCCCCAGGACCCTGCCATCCTGTTCACCCCCGAGGACATCCGCGCCGAACTCGACCGCGACGACGTCACCATCCGCATCGCCGACACGGTCCTGCGCCCCACCGAGGGCCCCGACGCCATCGACGCGCTGGTCGTCGCCGAGCGTCCGCTCCCCGGCCAGGAGTGAATTCGCGGCCGCCACCAGAGGTGGTGATCAGTCGTCCAGGTGTGCCCAGCGGGCGAACCACGGAGTGACGGCGGCGGCGATGGTGTCGAAGCCGGTGCGGAACGAGTGGGGCTGCTTGGGGATGACCACCAGGTCGGCGACATCGGCGGGTTCGGGGATGCCGAACGGATCGCTGCCCCCGTTGACGACCACGACCTCGATCTCCCCCGGTGCGAGCAGCTCGTCGCGGCGGCTCTTCTCCGGTTTCCCGGGCGGATGCAAGGGGAACGACAGCGCGATCACCCCGCGCGCGCCCGCCGCCACCGCGGTCCGACACGCCACCCGGGCCCCATTGCTGCGACCCCCCTGAACCAGCGGCAAACCCGGGTAGCGCGCCCGCAAGGCCGCCACGAGCTCGAGCCACGCCTCGTCCTGCTTGTCGGCGTTCCCCGGCGCTCGGCGGCCCGCCGCGCGATACGGCTGCACCACCCGCGCCACCACCCCACCGGCTTCGAGCGCCGAATCCCTTACTGCGAGAATGTCTTTCGCGTCGACGCCGCCACCGGCCCCGTGGGTGAGCAGCAGCAGGAAGGCCGGGACGTCCGGCTCGTCGAGCTCGATCTCGGCCTGCCCCGCTGAGGTCTCGATGCGCACACCTCACCGTAGCCGCACGCACACTGCGAGCAACCGCGCCACAGCCAGGCGTGTTTTTCCGGTCACATTGCCGCCCACCCCTTTGCCGTGGGCATTACCCACCGGTAATATGGTGCATAAGTTACCCGCGAGTAGCATGCGGAAAACCGGAAGGCTACCCGGTGGACGTCACAACGGGCGGGAACGGCGCACAACCGACCGCACCAGAACTCAACGGAGAGTGAGTACTCACATGGGCCACTACAAGGCAAACGTTCGCGACCTCGAGTTCAACCTCTTCGAGGTTCTCGGCATCGACAAGCTCCTGGACGCGGGCACCTTCGGTGATCTCGACACCGACACCGTGAAGGAGATGCTCTCCGAGGTCCGCCGCCTGGCCGAGGGCCCGCTGGCCGAGTCGTTCGCCGACGCGGACCGCAACCCGCCCACCTTCGACCCGAACACCCACACGGTCACCCTGCCCGAGTCCTTCAAGAAGTCCTACAAGGCGCTCGAGGACGGCGAGTGGGCCAAGGTCGGCGTCGTCGAGGAGCTCGGCGGCCTGAACGCCCCGTCGGCCATCACCTGGGCCCTGGGCGAGATGGTGCTCGGCGCCAACCCGCCGATCCAGATGTACGCCGCGGGCGCCGGCTTCGCCCAGGTGTTCTTCAACAACGGCACCGAGGAGCAGAAGGGCTGGGCCGCCAAGATCGCCCAGCGCAACTGGGGTGCCACCATGGTGCTGACCGAGCCCGACGCGGGCTCCGACGTCGGCGCGGGCCGCACCAAGGCGATCAAGCAGGAAGACGGCACCTGGCACATCGAGGGCGTCAAGCGCTTCATCACCTCGGGTGACTCCGACGACCTGTTCGAGAACATCATGCACCTGGTGCTGGCCCGCCCCGAGGGCGCCGGTCCGGGCACCAAGGGCCTGTCGCTGTTCTACGTCCCGAAGACCCACTTCGACTTCGAGACCGAGACCTTCGGCGACCGCAACGGTGTGTTCGTCACCAACGTCGAGCACAAGATGGGCATCAAGGCCTCGGCCACCTGTGAGGTCACCTTCGGCGGCCACGGCGTGCCCGCCAAGGGCTGGCTGGTCGGCGAGGTGCACAACGGCATCGCGCAGATGTTCGACGTCATCGAGAACGCTCGCATGATGGTGGGCACCAAGGCCATCGCGACCCTGTCGACCGGTTACCTGAACGCGCTGGAGTACGCCAAGACCCGCGTCCAGGGTGCCGACCTGACCCAGATCGCGGACAAGACCGCGCCGCGCGTCACCATCACCCACCACCCCGACGTGCGTCGTTCGCTGGCCACCCAGAAGGCGTACGCCGAGGGCCTGCGCGCGATCTACCTCTACACCGCCGCCCACCAGAACGAAGAGATCGCCGCCGCGGTCTCGGGTGCGGACTCCGACGTCGCGTTCCGCGTGAACGACCTGCTGCTGCCGATCGTCAAGGGTGTCGGCTCCGAGCGCGCCTACCAGTACCTGACCGACTCGCTGCAGACCTTCGGTGGCTCCGGCTTCCTGCAGGACTACCCGATCGAGCAGTACATCCGCGACGCGAAGATCGACTCCCTCTACGAGGGCACCACCGCCATCCAGGCCCAGGACTTCTTCTTCCGCAAGATCGCCCGCGACCGCGGCGTGGCCCTGGCCCACGTGGCAGGCCAGATCCAGAAGTTCATCGACGCCGACTCGGCCAACGAGCGCATCAAGGGCGAGCGCAAGCTGCTCGCCACCGCCCTCGAGGACGTCCAGACCATGGCCGCCACCCTGACCGGCCACCTCATGGGCGCCCAGGAGCAGCCGACCGAGCTGTACAAGGTCGGCCTGGGCTCGGTCCGCTTCCTGATGGCGGTCGGTGACCTGTTCATCGGCTGGCAGCTGCTGCAGCAGGCCGAGATCGCCCTGGCGGCCCTGGACAACGGCGCCACCGGCACCGACGTCGCCTTCTACACCGGCAAGGTCGCCACCGCGCAGTTCTTCGCCCGCAACATCCTGCCGGAGCTGACCGCGACCCGCGCCATCCTGGCCAACCTAGACAACGACATCATGGACCTGGACGAAGCCGCCTTCTGAGGTTGACGGCCCAACCCCTTTCCTGACGCGAACGGCCCGGAGCTCAGAGCTCCGGGCCGTTCGTCATCTCGATCCCGGCCGACCAGGCCGGATAGAGCAGTCGACAGGCCACCCACTCACCCGGTAGCCGCAGAAAAGAGGGGGCGAGACCATTCTGCGAATGGCAGAGTAGAAATTCTGCTATCGGAAGAGTAGAAGCCATGCAATCGGTAGACTACCGACATGGTCGACTACCGCGAGCGGATCATTGACCCCATCCTGGATGAACTTCAACCACACCTACGGGCACTCGCGATCTTCGGCCCGAAAGGCGTCGGCAAGACCGCGACAGCCCTCCAACGTTCCGCGAACACCTTCGATCTCAGCCAGCCCGCACAACGCGAGCTGATCCAGGCCGACCCATCGATCCTGACGAGCGTGGCGGGCCCTGTACTGGTCGACGAGTGGCAGCGACTGCCCGAGGTCTGGGACCACATCCGGCGCGCCGTCGATGCCGGGTCACCGCCGGGACATTTCATCATCGCGGGCAGTTCCGCTCCACGGGGAGCGGTCGTGCATTCCGGAGCGGGACGAATCGTGCCGATGCGCATGCGCCCGTTGACCATCGCAGAGCGAGGCATCGAGACCAGCACGGTGCGGCTGTCCGAGCTCCTCGACGGCGCGAGCACCATCCATGGCTCCACCGAAGTACGGCTCGCCGACTACGTCGAGGAGATCACCGCGTCCGGGTTTCCCGCGATCCGCCCACTTCCCCGCCGGGTTCGCCGAGTCGAGCTGGATGCCTACCTCGACAACGTGGTGCAGCGCGAGTTCCCTGAACAGGGCTACCCGGTACGCAAACCGGAGGTCCTTCGCGCCTGGCTGGCGGCATACGCGGCGGCGACCTCCTCGACGGCGGCATACTCCAAGATTCTCGATGCCGCGACACCGGGACTACCGAGCAAACCCGCGAAAGAAACGACGCTGGCGTATCGCGACGCTCTGGCCTCGCTGTGGCTTCTCGATGCTGTGCCGGCCTGGATTCCGAGCCGGAACCACCTCGACCGGCTCGGACAGGCGCCCAAACATCAACTGGCAGACCCCGCTTTGGCCGCCCGGCTACTCGGCCTCGATGACAAGGCACTGCTACGCGCCGAGCAGGGGGGTAGGCGACTGCGCGAAGGCACAGTTCTCGGCGCACTCTTCGAGCATCTCGTCACGATGAGTGTGCAAACCTACGCTCAGGCCGCCGAGGCGAACGTCGGTCACCTGCGCACGCGCAACGGAGACCATGAGATCGACATCGTCGTGCAACGTCCAGATGGTCGCGTACTACCGATCGAAGTCAAACTCGCGGATCGCGTTACCGATGTCGATGTCAAACATCTGCACTGGCTCCGACAGCACATCGGCGACGATGTCATCGACGCGGCCGTCGTCTACGCGGGTGAACACGCATACCGTCGCCCTGACGGAATCGCTGTCGTACCGCTGGCACTTCTTGGCCCCTGAATACGCGCACCGCGATGTGGGACGGACGACCGCATGCATCGTGAGACCGGGCCAGCGGACCGGAGTTTCAGCTCCGGTCCGTTTGTCGTCTCCCGGTGATCTTCCCGGCGTACCCTGGGTTCTACCGTCGGTCGGGGTGAGGCTCGGGGGTTGCAGAATGGGTGACAGTACCGCGCTCAGTGTGTATTTGCGGGAGCGCCGGATGGCCGCGGGCCTGGCGCGCTCGGAGCTGGCGATGCGGGCGCAGATGGCTCCGTTGCTGATCAGCCAGATCGAATCCGGCACCCTCGTGCCCAATACCGCTATGCTGCAACGACTTTTCGACAGCCTCGAAGTGCCGCTGTGGTATCGCAAGCACATCCTCGTACTCGGTTTGCCCACAGTCGATTCCGGCCCCGTCCCCGCCACCCCCACGGCCGAGGACCTGACCGATCTGGCCAGTCTCAACCACCCGGCCTGCTACCTACGTTTCCCCACCTTCGACATGCTCGCCGCCAACAGCGAATACCAGCGCCTGTTCCCGGGACTCGGCGCGGGCGTGAACATGCTCGAGTGGATGTTCCTCAACCCCGCCGCGAAAAAGGCCTACCTCGACTGGACCACCGAGGCCCAGCTCATGGTGCATGCCTTCCGCATGCTCGCTCCCCTGGCCTCGAGCCAGCGCGTCACCGCCATCACCGAGGCATGCAGCGTCTCCCCCGACTGGGACCCGGTCTGGGCCGCCGACACCAACGCCCAGGACGTCTCCCGCCGCCACCTCCGCGTCCGCGAACGCAGCACCGGCCTGGAACGCCGTCTCCTGCTGCGAATCTACGACCCGGCCTTCCCCACCCGCCCGTGGTGGCAATACCGCCTTATCCCGACCCGCTGACCAACAGCCACAGCACGCTGTTCATGGCCGACAGCATCGTCATCAGAATCCACGTAGGCCACTGCAATCCATCCACGCCCGAACCCCTTGCCACTCACCGTCCACAGCACCGAACGGGCCACATCCTACGGCGCGCCCTCGCCCCCGCGATCAGCCGATCCGGAAGCGATTGCGGTATTCGGCCGGAGTGGTGTCGAGGGTGCGCCGGAACGCACGGGCCAGCGTGTCGACGGTATTGAACCCGCACGCCACCGCGATCCGCGGCAACGTCTCGTCACTGGTCTCGAGCCGATGCCGAGCCACCTCCACCCGCGCCGATTCCACATACGCCGCAGGCGTCATCCCCAGCTCGGTGCGGAACACCCGCGTGAGCTGCCGCTCGCTCACGTGCGCCCGCTCGGCCAGCTCGGTCACCGTCAGCGGCTTCGCGATATTGCGCGAGATGTAATGGCGCAGTTCATCGATACGCCGAGTCGTCGAAACCGGATCCAGCGAAACACTGAATTGACTCTGCCCACTGGGCCTTTTGAGATACATCACGAGTTGCCGGGCCACGCGCAGAGCCAGTTCGTCACCGAAATCTTCGGCGACCAGGGCCAGCGTCAGATCCAGGCAGGCCGTGAGACCCGCTCCGGTCCAGATGTTTTCGTCACGGATGTAGATGGGGTCGGCATCCACCCGAACGGCCGGATGATCCTCCGCCAATTGCTTCGCCGTCGACCAATGCGTCGTCGCCCGCTTCCCATCGAGCAGCCCCGCCGCGGCGAGAATATGCGCCCCCACGCACACCGACGCCACCCGCCGCGCATCCTTCGCCAGCTCCACCACCGCATCGACCACCCCCGGATCGACCACCGCCCGCACCCGACGATCCCCGTCGGTCTCCACCGCCCCCGGCACCACCACCGTGTCGACCCGCCGCCCCGCCAGCTCCGCGAACGTCACATCCGGCAGCACCCGCACTCCCGCCGAGGTGGTCACCGGCGCCATCGACTCCGCGGCCAGCACCACCTGATAGCCCGTCGGCTCTTCCATCTCCCGCCGCAACAGCGAGAAGACCTCCGGCGGCCCGGTCACATCGAGCAGATCCACCCGATCGAACAGCACGATCACCACCAGCCGATCCGGCACCATCACCTCCATGTCCGAATCTGCAGGTTACATGACATTGCCGACATCTCCGCAGGTCCATACCGTGAATCCCATGACCTCCACCACCCTGCGCGAACTCAACGGCCTCGACCAAACCCCCGCCACCCTCGCCGACTCCACCCTGATCCTCGTCGACTACCAGAACACCTACACCCGGGGCGTCATGGAACTCACCGGCTGGCAACCCGCCCTCGACGCCGCCGCCGACCTCCTCGGCAAGGCCCGCGCCGCGGGCGCCACCGTCATCCACGTCATCCACGACGGCGGCAAGAACACCCCCTACGACATCACCACCGACATCGGCCGCATCCACCCCGCAGTCGCCCCAACCCCCGACGAACAAGTCGTCGTCAAAACCGCCCCCAACTCCTTCGTCGACACCGACCTCGGCCCCCTCGTCGACGCTGCGGGCAACGAATCCGTCATCATCGCCGGCTTCATGACCCACATGTGCGTCACCTTCACCACCGAAGGCGCCTTCCTCCGTGGCAACAAACCCACCGTCATCGCCAACGCCTGCGCCACCCGCCCCCTCGCCACGGTCCCCGCAGCCCAACTCCACGCCGCCGCCCTCGCCACAATCTCGGACCTCTACGCCGTCGTCGTCCCGTCCAGCGCTGACCTGCGCTGAGTACGTCCCCGGAAACGACGAAATGCACCGCCGACAGGCGGGGCATCCGTCACTCGTCCATCAGGACGGGCAGTTGACCGTGTACTCCCACTGGGTGTCGTCCTGGCCGCTGACGCGGACGGTCACCGTGGTGGCCGACCCGGACGGGAGCGAGACCACCGCGGAGCCGGTGCCCTGGTTGATGTTGTCGCCGATATAGCCGGTGTCCAGCACCTGGCCGCCCTCGTAGAAGACCTGGATGCGATCGGGGATGTTCAGCGTCTCGTACGAGAGCACGAACGAGGTAGGCCCGGTGACGCCGAGCTGGTGCACGGTGTTCGTCACCCCTTCCCCGCCGGATTTCGTCGAACTGTTGCACGGCTGCACAGTCTCCGAGGACCCACTCGAACTCCCGCCGAGGATCCCACTGCCCGTATCGAGCAGATCGCCGAGAATCCCACTCCCGGTGTCGATCACGCCACTGCCGGTACCGCCGCTCCCCGTGTCGGCGCCGGCCAACCCAGGTAGCACCATCACCGACCACGCCGCCGCTGCCATCGCGATTGCCGCTGTTCGTTTCAACGCTTCCTCCACACCATTTCTCGCACAAAGAATCATCAGGTGAAACGCGTTGGGCGACCGCAGGATCCGCCGCCCGGTCGAGCAGAGAAAGTTCTAGCACGCGCTCGATGGCACTTGAGCCGGCCTCGAATTCGGCCATCTAGCTGTTCAGATGCCGAGATGTTGCCAGGTTCTGAGTGGCCGAGAGTTGGCATCATGGCAATACCATCTCGACAGCTCCCACCAGGCACGGCAATTTATTAGCTCGTTGAACAAAACACCGGTCAGTAGACCAAAATGATGCAAACTCGCCGGTACCGCAATACTTCAGCAAGCAGTTGATGCGAACATGAGTTATCTCATAGAAGAACTTTGTAACAGTGGCAGGTCAAACGCCGATGCGACTTCGTTCGCCGCCACCCGATTGCGGCATATCGAGACCTGTTGCAGATTGGTAGATCGCAAACAAATCAAAGACTGCTCTCACCATGTGCAATCCGTGGATCTCAGTCCAACTCACTACTTGAAGGCTCGGCATACTCCTCCGGCCTGATCAGGACACCTTCCGTGATCAGTCATAGTCCGGAGGTGGGATGGGCTCGTCACGATCGCCGAATAGATATTGTGAAAATGCACGCAGGTACTCGTCCAGGTCTTCTTGGCGTTCGAACCACACATGCGTGCGTGAGTGCCATTCCCCTGTGGTGGTGCCGCGCGTGATTACGAAGTCGAGGGCCTCGCGGATCATTTGTCCGTAGTCAGGGTTCCTCGCGATATCCTCACACATCTCGGGGCCGTATCGCCACATCTCGTCGACGAACTCCACGGAGTGGACAATTAGGACCGGCCACAGTACTCGGTCGAGGTGGGGCACATCGTAATACCAGTCACTTCGGTAGGTCTCGGCCATGGAGCTAGACATCGGCGCCATGGCCGGTGACTGTGAATATTGTTTCGTATGCATCTGCCAAGAATAGGTACATGTCGTCTCCGCTTTCGAACTCGACGCCGTTTATATTCCGCATATCGTTTACCGTAAGGGGTTCTCAGTGCGAGCAACTCTCGATATTGTCGATCAGCTCGATCCGTGAGATTTGGGTTCTATTCTCGAAACCGCTGGCAATTCAGCTGGCCTCGCACCACATCAGCCCAGTCCCAGTACAATTCATCGCTCAGGAAGGAGAGGATCAGGCGGAGTTCCTTTTCTATCATCGTTACTCGTTGAAGTGGTAGTAGTACCAGGATTCGTCCAGGGGTACGTAGTACGTGTTGTCGATCATGCCGCTCGGGATTTCGCCGTGAGGTCGGTAGACGATGCCGGTGCGGACTATCGGGTAGTCGCGGGCGAGGCGGAAGCGGCAGGTGCCGTCGGGGTCTGGCGTGATGGAGTGGAAGCGGTAGAGGCCTATTGTCGTTGTCGTGGTGGTCTTTTCGCAGGTCGCGGCTGCCGCGGTCATGGCCGGTCGGGAGAGTTGCCAGCCGATTCGGCCGGGGAGGTCGAGCCAGGTCAGGGTCAGGGTTGTGGCTATCAGGAGGGGGACCGCGGCGGTTGGGCGCAGCGAGGCTGTGTATTTGGTGATGCCGAAGGATGCCAGGAGGGACCAGATAGTCACGGGGATTGCGCAGATGAGGCTGGCCTCGAAGAGGGTTTCGAGGTCTTCGAAGGCTGTCGCGTCTGCCCAGAGCGCCCAGAGGGTCGCGGCGAGGACGGGGGCGGTTGTCACTGCCATGGCGACTGTCCAGGCGGTGGAGGGATGGCGATCCGGGAGGTGATTCGGGAGCTTCTGCATCGGTGGCTTTCGGTTCAGGGGCCGATCGCTACCGGTGCAGGCTATTGCTGCGGTTTGTAGGCCAGCGGATTGCGTCGCAGTAGCTTGTGGCGTTGGGGCCGGTATCCCGGGGCGGTGGAAACGGCGAAATGCCCCGCCTGGGTGGCGGGGCATTATTCTCTTTCGCTCTCTTGCTATCAGTCGGTCTCGGCCGGGTCCTCTTCGCCGGCGGAGCCGGTCAGCAGGCCCTCGAGCAGGGCGGCCAGGCCGTCGGCGGAACCGGTGGTGGCCTCTTCCTCGGCGGGCTCGCCGGGCTTGGGGTCGGTGATGGCGCCGGCGGTGGTCTCGACCGGCGGGTCGGTCGGGTCGGTCGCGTCGTCGCCACCGGCCGAACTGGTCGCCAGGGCCTCGAGCAGGGCGGCCAGGCCGTCAGCGGAACCGGTGCTCGGCTCCTCGACGGGCTCCTCCGGCTTGGGGTCGGTGATCGCGCCGGCAGTGGTCTCGACCGGCGGATCGGTCGGGTCGGTCGCGTCGTCGCCACCGGCTGAACCGGTGACCAGGGCCTCCAGCAGGGCGGCCAGGCCGTCGGCGGAACCGGTGGTGGCCTCTTCCTCGGCGGGCTCGCCCGGCTTGGGGTCGGTGATCGAGTACGCGGACGGGGCCGGGGCCTGCGGGGCGGCGTTGGCGATGCCGGTGCCGAACAGGGCGAGGCCGGACGCGAGGACGATGCCGAGGCCGACGGTGCGGATCTTCTTCATGAAGTGAAACCCCTTGGTAATAACCATGTTTGCCGACTGTTTGTCGGCCTGAATTTTTCTAACATGGGCCTTGTGTACGTACCCAGCCGTATGTTTTGGGGGCATTCGCTGAACGTAAGCTGGAGATTTGCGGGTAGATTGCGCGATGTCGGACCCTGATCGAGGATTTCAGATCGATGCCCACTTCCGGTACTGCGCCGATGGTCGGGTGACGGTGCGATACCGCTATCACCGCAGTGCGATCGATGCATTCTGCTGAAGTGCAGGTGGGCCCGCGAGAGAGGTCCCCGCCGCGCCGGTCGGCGATCGACGCCCAACCCAAGTTAGTTCCCAGCTAACTGGCTTGCTACACCATGATTGATATCACGTCGAATAGCGGTAACGAATCACCGGACCAATACGATTGGGCCATAACGCTATTAACGTCGGGTCAACGCGGGCTCTCCAGGCACAGCGTGAATTCCTCGGTGACATAGACGAATTCCGTGGTCGGATACTTCGCGCACTGGAGCTCGCCGGCGGACAGCGAACCCTTGCTACCAGCGACTTTGGCGATGATCTTGCCCATCGCCGCGGGATCGCCACAGGAGATCTTCTCCACGTCGGGATGGTCGTCGTCGACCTTGTTGCCGTTGCGGTTCACCACGCAGTCACCGATTTCCGCGCTGCTAGCCGAGCGTGCTTCGGCGCGGACGAGACCCACCGCCAGCAGTGTCCCCAGCACGATGGGAATGAGGACGCCGAGCATTCCCGCCCGGCGCAGCAACGGCTTTCCGGGGTTCAACGGCGGGCGCGGGGCACCGGGAATCGGCGGTGGGAGTTTGTTGATCCGCCGGGCCGCGCCGATGTTCTGCAACATGATGAACGGGTTCACGATCACCGAAATCAGCCCGTACCAGCCCATCAGCGCGCTCTCGACCGTGAGATCGCGGTAGGTGGCGATGCCGCAGTCGCGGCAGTACGGGCCCGGCCGGGTGATGAACTGCATGACGATGACGGCACCGCGATGGGATCGGATCGGTGTGCGGATCGCGGGTGTTGCCCCGCAGATGCTGCAGTAGATCCCGTTGGCGGTACTGAAGTCGGCACGCGCCGACTGGAATTCCTGTGGCGCCGACACGGCGTCCCCCCGAACATTCGCAACCTGCCGGGCCGAATGTGCCCGGGCAAAAGGACATTAGAGCGAGGGGCGCCGGTACACAACAGGGCCGCACATCGGGTGGATGTGCGGCCCTGGTGCCCCGAACTCAGCGCAGGGTGGCGGTGAGGTGGGGGAAGCCCTTTTTGGGGTGGAGGATGGAGAGGTCCCAGCCGGTGTCTGCCTGGTCGGCGTAGATGTTGATCGACGACGGGAGGAAGATGGGCTTGCCGAATTTGACCGCGTAGGTGGTCTTTTCGGGAATTCGGCCCTCGACGGTGGCGAGGATGGTGGCGGCCGACCACATGCCGTGGGCGATGGTCTGGGGGAAACCCATGGCCTTGGCGCCCAGGCCGGAGACGTGGATCGGGTTGCGGTCGCCCGAGGCTGCGGCGTAGCGGTTGATGATCTTCTGATCGACGCGCTGCACGCGCAGCGGGGGCGGGGGGACCTCGTCGGCGGGGGGTGCCGACTTGGGGCCGCCGGAGAGCGAGGTGCGCTGCTGGTGCAGCATGGTCGAGACCTGGCGCCAGACCAGTTCACGACCCACCCGGATCTCGGTCACCGCGTCGATGAGCAGGCCCTTCGGGTGTTCCCGGAGGTTCTCGATGTGGGCGGTGAAATCGAGCGGCTCGGCGACGGAGATCTCGCGGGTGCGCTCGATGACGTTCTCGAGATGCACCGAACCCACCGCGGTGAACGGGAAGTCCCGCGCCACCAGCAGTTCCATCATCAGCGGGAACGACAGGATGAAGGGGTAGGTCAGCGGCAGGGTGTCGCTGAAGCGCAGACCGGTCGCGTGGCAGTAGGCGGCCAGGTGATCGGGATCGACCTGGAAGCCGTCGAGGACGATGCGGCGGTCGGGCAGGGTCGGCTTGCGACCCGAGAGCGGGCCCGGCAGCGGGACGGCGCCCAGCGCCGCCTTCGCGTAGAGCCCGCCGTTCTTCGGAACCTCGGCGAGGGTGATGGTCTGGGTCATCAGGCGCCGATCAGGCTCTGACCGCAGACGCGAACCACGTTGCCGCTCACCGCGTTCGACGCCGGGCTGGCGAAGTAGGCGATGGTCTCGGCGACGTCGACGGTCTGGCCGCCCTGCAGCAGCGAGCTCATCAGGCGACCGGCTTCGCGGGTGCCGACGGGGATGGCGGCGGTCATGGCGGTCTCGATGAAGCCCGGCGCCACGGCGTTGATGGTGATGCCCTTCTCGGCCAGCAGCGGGGCCTCGGCGTCGACCATGCCGATGACACCGGCCTTGGAGGCGCCGTAGTTGGTCTGGCCGCGGTTGCCCGCGATGCCGGCGATGGAGGACACGTCGATCACGCGGCCGCCTTCCTTGAGCACACCCTTGGCGACCAGGCCGGAGGTGATGCGGTGCGGGGCAGCGAGATTGACGTTGATGACCGAGTTCCAGCGACCCTCGTCCATGTTGGCGAGCAGCTTGTCGCGGGTGATGCCGGCGTTGTGCACGACGATGTCGATGCCGCCGAAACGCTCGGTGGCGAACTCGGCCAGGCGCTCGGCGGCGTCGGGGGCGGTGACGTCGAGGGCCAGGGCGGTGGCGCCGACCTTGTTGGCGGTCTCGGACAGGGCCTCGCCTGCGGCGGGGATGTCGGCCACGATGACGGTGGCGCCGTCGCGGGCGAAGACCTCGGCGATGGTGGCGCCGATGCCGCGGGCGGCACCGGTGACCACGGCGACCTTGCCCGCGAGGGGCTTGTCCCAGCTGGCGGGGGCGGTGGAATCGTCCTTGCCGACCCGGATCACCTGGCCGTCGACGAAGGCCGACTTGCCCGAGAGCAGGAAGCGCAGGGTGGACTCGAGGCCGGTCGCGGCGGCGCCCGCCTCGGGGTGCACGTAGACCAGCTGGCCGGTGGCGCCGCGGAGCAGTTCCTTGGCGATCGAGCGGCTGAAGCCCTCGAGCGCGCGCTGGGCGATCTGCGCGTCGACCGAGCCGACGAGCTCGGGGGTGGTGCCGAGCACGACGACACGCCCCGAAGGTGCGAGGTTACGCATCGCGGGCTGGAAGAATTCGAACAGCTGCGACAGGCCCTCGATGGAGTCGATGCCGGTGGCGTCGAAGACCAGCGCGCCGTACTTGGTGCCCGAGTCGAGCGAATCGGCGACGGTGTAGCCGTCGGCCAGCAGGGCGCGGACCGGCTCGGCGAGGCGACCCTTGCCACCCAGCAGGACGGGGCCGGGCAGTGCGGGCTCGCCGGCCTTGTAGCGGCGCAGCTCGGCCGGCTGGGGCAGGCCCAGCTTGCTCGCCAGGAACGCGCCGGGGGCGGAGTGGATGAAGGATCCGTAGAGGTTGGGTGCACCCTTGCTCTTGGCTGCCACTGTTCCTACCTTCTCTGTGCTCGACGTGTTGTATGACCGTGCTCGCCCAGTGTCCCCCGTGTGAATCACATTTGCGGGTACGGTGTCGACAAACGAACTTACTCCAGAGTAAGTTTAATGTAAACCGATACGCCCGGCGTACCCGGAACCGACGAGACCATGGAGAACTCGAGTGACAAGCAAAGCCCGCTCGGCGACGGCCAAGGCCAAGACCCCTGCCAAGACCGCGAAGACCCAGCGTCCGGTCGCGATCGTTGGCGGTAACCGCATTCCGTTCGCTCGCTCCGACAAGGCCTACGCCAAGGCCTCCAACCAGGACATGTTCACCGCCACCCTGGACGGACTGGTCAGCCGGTTCGGCCTGCAGGGCGAGCGCCTGGGCATGGTCGTCGGTGGCGCGGTGCTCAAGAAGGTCGGCGAGCACAGCCTGATCCGCGAGAGCGTGCTCGGCTCCAAGCTCTCGCCCTACACCCCCGCCCACGACCTGCAGCTCGCCTGTGGCACCGGCCTGCAGTCCATCGCGACCGTCGGTGACGCCATCGCGATGGGCCGCATCGAGTCCGGCATCGGCGGCGGCACCGACACCACCTCCGACGCGCCGATCGGCGTCAGCGAGGACATGCGCGAGTGGATGCTCACCGCCAACCGCGCCAAGACCAACAAGGACCGGCTCAAGCTGGTCGGGCAGCTGCGTCCCTCGTTCCTCGGCATCGAGATCCCGCGCAATGCCGAGCCGCGCACCGGGCTGTCGATGGGTGAGCACGCCGCGATCACCGCCAAGGAGTTCGGCATCGCCCGCGAGGCGCAGGACGAGCTGGCCTACCTCTCGCACAAGAACATGGCCGCAGCCTACGACCGGGGCTTCTTCGACGACCTGATCACCCCGTTCCTCGGCCTGACCCGCGACGACAACCTGCGTCCGGGCTCGACCGTGGAGAAGCTGGCCACCCTCAAGCCGGTGTTCGGCACCAAGCTGGGCGACGCCACCATGACCGCGGGCAACTCGACCCCGCTCACCGACGGCGCGTCGGCGGTGCTGCTGTCCACCGAGGAGTGGGCCACCGAGCGCAACCTGCCGGTGCTGGCACACCTGGTGGACTCCGAGGTCGCCTCGGTGGACTACATCCACGGCCCCGACGGCCTGCTGATGGCGCCCACCTACGCGGTGCCGCGCCTGCTGGCCCGCAACGGCCTGACCCTGCAGGACTTCGACTACTACGAGATCCACGAGGCCTTCGCCTCGGTGGTGCTGTGCACGCTGGCCGCGTGGGAGTCCGACGCCTACTGCAAGGAGCGTCTGGGCCTCGACGGCGCGCTGGGCTCGATCGACCGCAGCAAGCTCAACGTCAACGGCTCCTCGCTGGCCGCGGGCCACCCGTTCGCCGCCACCGGCGGCCGCATCGTCGCCTCGACCGCGAAGATGCTGGCGGAGAAGGGCTCCGGCCGCGCGCTGGTCTCCATCTGCGCCGCGGGCGGCCAGGGCGTCGTGGCGATCATCGAGCGGTAGTCACACCGAACACCGAAACGGCGGGTGGGCTCCAGAATTCGGAGAACACCCGCCGTTTCATGTACTCAGTGCGAACCGAACGAGTTCTCCAATTCTCCTCTGCGCAACCGCAACTCCCGCAGTGTTCGGTTCAGGGGCGAGCCGCTGAACGGAAGCGCCATCGTGTCGACAACCGAAGCGGCGCGCAATGCGAGCTTCTGGGCGGAAACCGCGGCCTTGGCGGGCAGCCCGACCTCGGCGGCGAACTCGCTCCAATGGCTTGCGCGCAGACCTCTGGTTCGCCCAACGATCGGTACAGCCATCGAATCATCGCCATAGATGAGAGTGCAGGGAATGTCGTACATCGGCGCGATTCCCCAGCGTCCAACTCCATCGCGCAGGACCCCGACGTTCTTCCCGTGCAGATCACCGTTGCCGGTCAACCAGGCGAAGAGGAACTGCAGGTAGAGGTTTCGAGCCGCGATAAGCGGCGCGTCGGCGATCCGGGCCAGCGCCTGTACGACGGCAACCGAGTCGACGTTGTATTTCGCCGATGGCGGCAGACCGAGGACCTGCGTCGCGTCTTCAAAGGCGAGACGGCGCCACCGACCGCCGTCGTGGACACGGTCGAACCGGCGGATCAGCAAACCCGATTGCCCGGACCCGTCGTGTACCAGGTTCGAGTCGACGACACCCAGCTTCAGCATTCTGGCTGCCGCCAGGTGTGCCGCTTCGTTCTCGATCAGGTTCGGGTAGCTCGCCTTCGACAGTTTCAGGATGAATCGGCCACCAGCGGCATGGCGTGAGGAGCCCGACAGCATCGCGCTCGTCTTGTCCTGCACCCCAGGAAGACTGTGCCGATCGGTCTCCGCGGCCAGCCGATCGAAATCGAGGTCGCCGAGCGATCTTCCATCTACCAACGCCGGAACGTCGTCGACGTGATCTGTACCGCTCGGAAAGAGCTGGACATCGCCTGGTGTTTCAGCGCCGACCGCGAGAAGAAGTGCGAGCTCATCGCCGTTCTTCAGCAATCCCCGCAGTGCCGTCAACCGCTCGCCTTCAGGCAGCAAGCCCGAGAAGAACGAGGGCGCCGTACCTACTGGGCCACACACCGATCGCCCCCCGATCGGCAGCGTGGATGCGACCGGTTCTCCTTCGAGATCTAGATAGCTCGCCGCGTAGTGGAATTCGATGCGCCCATCCGATTGGCGATCAAGGGAACCCGCCAGAACACCAGCCTTGTAGACATCGGCGGATTGAACACGATCAGAGTGGGGCGCGTGGCTGCGACCATCGTGCCTCGCGGTGGCTGTCGGAGCGGCCCAAGGAACCGAATCCCGCACCCCCGAAGAGAGCTGCGTCGCAGCCAGGCTACGCGCGATCAGTGCTCCATGAGGCTCATAGACGAAGAGTGCTATTCCATGTTCATCGGAATGTTCATCGGCATACGCCACGGCAGGTTTGGAGAATTCCGAGGCAGCAAAGAAGAGGAGCCGCTTTTCGAGAAGACTCCCTCGGGCACCGAAAAGCTTCTGGAGCTCGTCCCGCGAAACGGCGGCACCACGCCACTTCACCTGGGCAAGCGCTCTGCCCGAAGAGACATCGATGCCACCATCTGCACCATCGCCGGTCAACGCTGCATCATCGAACCCCATGGCCCGCATTTGCACGGCGGCATTGAGCTCGGCGTCCCGGTATGTGCGAATGTACTGCACGGCAAGCTCCCCCCGACGTCGGCAATAGCCCGGTCAGCATAGCATTTTGCTATAACCGGACGGGGTGGCAGTCCGGTTGTCGTGGCGATCATCGAGCGGTAGGCGCACACAGCGAAAAGGCCGCGGCGGCATCCGATTACGGGTGTCGCCGCGGCCTTTCTCGCGGGTCAGCTGTTGCAGAAGGGGATGGGGTGGGGGCCTGCGGTGCCGCCGCAGAGGATGACCTTCAGGAGGCCTACCGGGGCGTCCAGGAGGGCGGAACCGGTGCCGCCGGAGCCGGATTCGGCGATGGCGGTCGGGGTGGAGGTGGCGGGGGCGGCCAGGGCGGTGGGGGCGGCGGTGGCGATGCCGGCGAGGGCGGCGGTGGCGACCAGGAGACGGATCATTCGGCGATGCATTGATGAGCCTTTCGAGACTTCGAGTTCTGTGACTGGGACGTCGGGTGCTGCGACCGGGCTGTCGAGACCGGTTGCGGGTGCAGCCGTTGTCAGCGGCACATCGGGTTCGGGTGCGGCTGGCTGGAGCCCCAGGGGCCGCAGATCAGGAGTTTGATGAAGCCGAGGGGGAAGTCGATGAGGGCGGAACCGGTGCCCGCGGAGCCGGACTCGGCGATGACCGCGGGGGCGGTGGGTGCGGGGGCTGCGAGCGCGGGGGCGATGCCGCCCGCGGCGATGCCCGCGACGGCGGCGGTGGCTACCAGGATTCGTGCCATACGACGGTGCATTGACTGGCCTTTCGAGAATTTTGTGGAGCTGATCAACACATCGGGTGACTCGAAGTTGTTGTTCCGCCTAACTTTCGGGGGCTTGACTAGTGCGCGCCGATCGCTTCGGCGAGCAGCGGCCAGGAATTGTGCAGGTCTTCTTCCCAGTACTTCCAGGTGTGGGTGCCCGCGGGGCGGAAGACGGTCTGGGCGGGGATGTTCAGCTCGTGCAGGCGGGCGGCCAGGCGCTGGGTGCACAGGTTGGTGGCGGCCTCGATGGCACCGCCGAGCAGGATCTGGTCGGTGAGGCCGATGACCTTGCCGGGGCTCGCGCCCGCCGGTATCTGTTCGGCGACGCCGGGCAGGCCGGTGGCGCTGGAGAGGTAGATCGCCTTGCCGCGCAAGCCTTCCGCGTTCAGGTAGGCGTCGTTGGCGCGCCAGGCGGGGTCGCCGGGCGGGCCCCACATATTGGCGGGATCGGCACCGGCGCGGGCGAAGACGAGGTCGACGTAGGCGCGGCCCATCGGATCGGAGACCGAGGCGCAGCCGCTGTAGGCGCCGACGGCGCGGTAGCGGTCGGGGGCGGCGATGGCCAGGTTGAGCACGGCGGTGGCCGACATGGACAGTCCGGCAATGGCATTGACGCCGGTGGTGTTCAGGGTGGCGTCGATGATCGGGGGCAGTTCCTCGGTGAGGAAGGTCTGCCACTGGTGGCGGCCGAGCTTCGGGTCGTCGCGCTGCCAGTCGGTGTAATAGGAGAACTTGCCCGCGGCCGGGGTCACCACGTTGACGTTCTTGTCGGCGAAGAACTGCACGATGTCGGTCTGGGTGTACCAGTTCGCGATGTCCTCGCCGCCGCCCGCGCCGTTGAGCAGATACAGGGTGGGGCGCGGCGCGCTGGTGTCGTAGGGGGTGATGACCTGCAGGGGGATCACCCGGCCCATGGCCGCGGAGTACACGTGCAGGGTCTGCTGACGTTGGCCGGGCCGGTCGATGTGGTCCAGGCGCGAGGCGTCGGCACCGGCGGTCGCGGTCGGCAACAGCAGCAGGGCCGCGGCGGCGGCCAGGGCACGGAGGAGCACGGGGAGAGTCCTTACAGCGAGGGGATACGGCCGAGCCACCGGGACGACAGCGCGAATCGTCCCGGTGGCCTGGTGCTACGCGATCAGCTACCGATCAGATTGCGCAGCACGTCGGAGAGGATGTCCGACAGCGAGCCGGTGGAGCTCAGCTGTCCATCCGAGGAGCCGAGGCCGTTCTCGCCCAGGCTGCCGATCACCGTCTCGCCCGCGTTGGCCGCGCGCGCGGTGAAGCAGGCGGTGAGGTTGGGCATCTCGTTGCCGACACCCACGGTGCCCGCGACGCCGACGCCACCGCTGGTGATCTGCTGACCCGCCTTGACGCTGTCGGGCACCGGGTAGGTGATGGTGAGCGTGACCGGGTTGCCGGAGTTGACGAACCAGCCGGTGCTGGTGACCTTCCAGCCGCCCGCGTTGGGGACCGGGGTGACGTCCTCGGTGACCTGGCCGCCGATCGCGTGGTAGGCGGTGATGGTGGTCTTGACCGGGGCGCCGAAGCCGGTCGGCGGGAAGTCGGTGATGGTGTTGACGTACGGGTTGCCGATGCCGGTGGTGCCCACGATCACCTTGTAGGTGACGGTGGTGCCCACGCCGATCTCCTCGGCGCTGGCGACCTTGTCGTAGACGTGGGTGACACCGACGGTGCTGGCGTCCTTCTTGGTCGCGTGACTGCTGACCGAGCAGTCGCCCGCGGCCGTGGCGACGCCGGCACCGAGCCCTACGCCGACACCGGCGACGACGAGCGCGGTGGTGGCGACGCCCGCGGCGAGACGCGAAGTCCGGATCATGTTTTCCTCCAAAGCCCTGCTCCATCCCCCTTCTGGCGACACCGTAGCGGCCGGACTGGACGGTTGTCCGGGAAAACAAGAACGTGTTCTCATTTTTGTGGAACATAATCGTTTTACTCTTGCGGCGGCGTTGTCGCAGGTAGGATTCGCGCGCCCGCGGCCTCCCGCCGGATGACAGGAGGCCGCGGTCCGCGAGGGGGTTACTTCTGCGGCAGCTCGTTGTGGCCGCCGAAGGCCTTGCGCATGGCCGAGAGCATCTTGTCGGCGTAGAGCGCCTCGCCGCGCGAGGAGAAACGCTGGAACAGCGCGGCCGAGAGCACCGGGACCGGTACCGCGGTGTCGATGGCGGCGTCGATGGTCCAGCGACCCTCGCCGGAATCGGACACCCGGCCGCTGAACGAGTCCAGGTTGGGGTCGGCGAACAGGGCGCCCGCGGTGAGGTCGAGCAGCCAGGACGCGACCACCGAGCCGCGCCGCCACACCTCGGTGATCTCGGGGATGTCCAGGTCGTACTGGTAGTACTCGGGGTGCTCGAGCGGGGTCTCCTCGGCGGAGTGCTCGCCGTCACCGTGCGCGGCGCCCATATTGGCGTGCTGGAGGATGTTGAGGCCCTCGGCGTAGGCCGACATCGCGCCGTACTCGATGCCGTTGTGCACCATCTTCACGAAGTGACCGGCACCGGCCGGGCCGCAGTGCAGCCAGCCCTGCTCGGACGGGGTCGGCTCGCCGGTGCGGCCCGGGGTGCGCGGCGCGGCCTCGACACCGGGGGCGATCGACTGGAACAGCGGCTCGAGGTATCGCACCTGCTCGGCCTCGCCACCGATCATCAGGCAGAAGCCGCGCTTCAGGCCGAACACGCCACCGGAGGTGCCGATGTCGAGGTAGTGAATACCCTTGGGCGCCAGTGCCTTCGCGCGCTTGATGTCCTCGTGGTAGCGGCTGTTGCCGCCGTCGATGATGATGTCGCCCGGCTCGAGCAGCTCGGCCAGCTCGTCGATCGCGGCGCCGGTCGCGCCGGCGGGGATCATCACCCAGACCACCCGGGGCGCGTCGAGCATGCCGACGAACTCCTTCAGGTCGGTGCTGCCCTGGAAGCTGTCGCCGAGCTCCTCGGAGAGCTCGTCGATGTGGCCCTGGTGGCGCTCGTGACCCACCGCGGTGTTCCCGTCGGCCACGATGCGGCGCACGATATTGGCCCCCATCCGGCCGAGGCCGATCATTCCCAGCTGCATCAGTTCTCCCTCGTTGTCCGGTCCGTGGTGGCGAGTCTCACCCCCGATTGTCGCGCGCGGGCACCCGCCGCTCGCTGGCGGCCGTCCACTACCGTCCGGAAATTCCCCGGAAACGGCTGTAACGCCCCGCTCCGGGCCGCGATAAACAGATCGGCTCCGTGTAGTTGCCAGACCCCCGACCCGGCAACTACGCGGAGCCTTCGTACGTCCGCCCCCGATCGCCGGGCTGCCGAGAATGCCGACGCGCATTACCCTTGGCCGGGGCCCCGCAAACATCGGGAGCTGAACAATTCGACGGAAGGACCTCCGTGCCCACCGAGTCGACCGCCGGGCAACCGGCCGACCGAAGGGGCGAGGTCGGACTACGCAAGTTGCTCGAAGCAAATCGCACTTTCGATGCCGACACCACCGCCCTGCCCACCATGCCCCTGAGCACTGTCACCCGTGACCGCTGGTCGAGCGCGCCGCAGCCGCCCACCCAGCCCGGTGACCAGCAGCAACTGATCAAGCGGATCGGCATCGCGGTGGGCGCGGTGCTGGCCCTCGGGACCGCCGCCTACCTGGCCGACCTGGCCTTCAGCGCCGGGGAGGTGCCGCGCGGCACCATCGTGGCCGGGGTGGATGTCGGCGGGATGGACAAGGCCGAGGCCGACGCCCTGCTGCACGACCAGCTCGGCCCGCGCGCCGAACAGCCGCTGGCGGTGCGCATCGGTGACGTGCAGTCGAGCATGGTGCCCGCCACGGCGGGTCTGCAGGTGGACTGGGACGGCACCTGGGACGCGGTCGGCGACCAGCCGCTCAATCCGGTCAGCAGGCTGGTGTCGCTGTTCGGCAGCCGCGAGGTGCAGGTGGCCAGCACCGTCGACACCGCCGCGCTCGACGAGCAGCTCGCGCAGTTCCGCACCCACGACAACCCGACCGTCGAGGGCACCGTGCGCTTCGACAACGGCACGCCGGTCGCGGTCGCCCCCGTGCCGGGCCGGGTGCTCGACACCGAGGGCGCGCGCGCCGAGATCACCGCGCACTGGGCCGAGGGCAATGCCCTGGACCTGCCCGTGGTGGCGGCGCCGGTCGCGGTGCGCATCGAGGCCGTGCAGGCGGCGCTGGCGCAGATCGCGAATCCGGCCATCGCCGCGCCGATCGTCGTGTCCGGCAAGGACATCCGGGCCGAGCTCTCGCCCGTGCAGATCGCGAGCGTGCTCAGCTTCGTACCCGACGGCAACGGCGGGCTGGCCCCGAAGATCGACAACGACGCCGTGATCGCCGCGCTCGCACCGCAATTGGCGGTCTCCGAGATCGAACCCAAGGACGCCACGTTCACGGTGGGCGCGGGCAAGCCCACCGTGGTGCCCGCGGTGGTGGGCGAGAAGGTCGACTGGGCCAAGACGCTGGAGAAGCTGCCCTCGCTGCTGAGCCTGTCCGGGGATCGCACCGTGGCGGCGGTCTACGAGCGCATCGAGCCCAAGCTCACCACCGAGGCCGCCGAGGGGCTTGGCATCACCGAGATGATCGGCGAGTTCACCACCGGTGGCTTCAGCGGCCCGTCCGGGGTGAACATCCGCACCGTCGCCGCCAAGGTGGACGGCGCGGTGGTGAAGCCGGGAGATACGTTCTCGCTCAACGAGTTCACCGGTCCGCGCACCGCGGCCGAGGGCTATGTGGAGTCGGGCATCATCGACAAGGGCAGGCCGAGTACGGCCGTCGGCGGCGGCATCAGCCAGTTCGCCACCACGCTGTACAACGCCGCCTACTTCGCCGGGATGGAAGACGGCGGGCACACCGAGCACAGCTACTACATCTCGCGGTACCCGGCGGCGCGCGAGGCGACCGTGTTCGACGGCGCGATCGACCTGGCCTTCCGCAACACCTACGCGACCGGCGTCTACATCCAGACGGTGGCCACCGGCTCCGACATCACGGTGCGCCTGTGGGGCACGAAAACCGTTGACGTGGAGTCGATCACCGGCGAGAAGACCAAGCCGACCGAGCCCAACGAGATCACCCTGCCCAAGGGCAAGGACTGCATCGCGACCGAGGGCGCGCCGGGCTTCACCATCTCCGACACCCGGGTGATCACCGATCGCAAGACCGGCGCCCAGGTGTCGCGGCACACCCGCACGGTGAAGTACGACCCGATCCCGGTGGTCAAGTGCGAGTGAGGATTTCCTAGCAGCCGCAATCGCATCCGCAGTCGCCGCAGCAGCCGTCGTCACCGCAGCAGCTGCAGCAGTCGCCGCACGCGCTGCCGCAGTCGCAGCAACTGCCGCAGTCGCAGCGCTTGATCCACGCTTCCTTCTGCTCACCGGAGCACGGGCTGGTGTGGTCGAAGCAGCAGGCCAGGCCGGTGCAGTACAGACCGAGGACGACCCCGCCCGCCTTGAACGATCCGGGGCGGGTGGGGCCGGGCCGCTGCGGGGCCTGGTGCGAGGAATGTGGCTGGGCCGCAGCGGAAGTGCGGCAGGCGTGGCCCACCGCGATCCCCAGGCCGGTGCCGATGCGCCGCAGCAGCGCGGTCAACGGGTCGAGCAGTGCCCAGCGCACGGTGGGCAGCTGGTCGAGCTCGGCGTCGGCGGCGGTGCGGCGGATGATCCGCTCGCTCTCGCGCACCAGCTGGTAGGCGCGGGGCATGTCGGTGCCGGTGGCTTCGAGGGGATTGAAGCGGCCGCGGGCGAGGTCGCGTTCGCGGTCTTCGATGGCGTCGGCCAGGTGGGCGATGCGGCCTACGTGGCGGCCGATTTCCTGAAGGGCGGCAACGTTTTCCGGGCGGCCTGCCAAAGTGGCGGTGTGGCCGAACAGGGTGGCCGCGCAGAGCTGGGTGGGGCCGGTGAGGTCGTCGAGGGTGATCGGTGCGGAGTCGGCACGCAGCCCAGCTCGAGGCGTTGGGCCGGGCTCAGCCGCACCTATGTTCGCGCGCGGTTCGGAAGCATCCAGCCCCGTCCGAGCAGCGGCCGCACGCGGCACCTCGAGCTGGGACCGCCCGGAGCTCACCGCCCGCTGGGCCGCGTGCCGGTCCAGCACGGTCCGCATTGCCAGCGCCTCGAGGCGGGGCTGGTCGGCGATGGCGGTCAACAGGGGTTGGGCGTCGAGGCCGATCCGATCGGCTTCGCGCAGGGCGTGCGCGGTCCACGCGTCCGACATTCGGCGCATGGGGCGGCGGGCGAGGGCGGCGGCGTCACCGTCGTCGGCGTGATCGCGAATCTTGGCCGCTCCCAACAGCAATGACGCCGTGGCGGCCAGCCGCACACCGGGGGCGTTCGCGGAGACGACCGAGGCCCGGCGCATCCCGCGCAGGGGGCAGGGTCCGGCCGTGGTGCGGGTATCGGCGGCAGCGGACTGCGCTTCGGTGAGCACGCTCAGCACGATGGCGTCGGTATTGGTCGCGGTGCGGGCCAGCTGGCCGTGCCCGTCACGCAGGCCCAGACACAGCCCGCACATGTGTGCCTGCCACTGCCCCGGATCGATGCCGTACTTCGCCGCGCCATGCGCGCACGGCTTCAACATGCCGAACACTTCCCACCCCGTCTGTCGAGAAACTTCTAGCCGTGCACATTCGCAGGCCGACGGGACTCTGGCAAGCGCTAGTCGTTCTTCTTGCGACCGGCCAGGCCGCGCCAGGCCAGATCGTCGAGCAGATCGACCGCCTCGGCCACCTCGATGCGGCCACCGGCGACCCGGTCGGCGATGGCCTCGCCCGCGCCGATCACGGCCGCGGCGACCACCTCGAAGTTGGTGCCGGGCTCGGCGTGCTTGGCGCTGGATTCCAGCAGCTTGGCGGTGAGCTCGATGACGCGCTCGCGGGCGTTGTCGATCTCGGAGGCGAAAGCTTGCTGACCGATTGCCTGACGGTAGAGCACCTGCCAGGACTGGCGGTTGCGGTCGACGAAATCGAGGAAGCCCTCGAGCGCGGTGCGGACCTGTTCGTGCGGGGTCAGCTGCGGGTTGCCCGCGGGCGCGACGGCCTCGATGAAACGCAGGCCCTCGCGCTGGATGCAGGCGCGGAACAGCTCGTCCTTGGAGCCGTAATACAGGTAGAGCATGGGTTTGGAGATCTTGGCCTCGGCCGCGATGGCGTCCATCGAGGTGTCGTGGAAGCCCTTGCGCGCGAAAACCTCGACCGCGGCGTCGAGCATCTGCTGCTCACGAACCGCACGGGGAAGTCGCTTCGTTCCGCCCGCCATCCACTACTCCTACCGCAGGGTGAACGTATATCTTACTTCAAGGTAAGTTCACCCGTGCCCATTTGCCGCACAGTCGCCACGCGGCTCAGCAGGGCAGCGATGCGCCTTTGTAGCGCGCCATCCGCAGCACCGACGCGTCGACCTTGTCGGCGGGCAGTTTGCCACTCGCCACCGACTGTTCCAAACGGTCGAGCACCTGCGGCACCGCGCTGGTGCTGATCCACAGGGCATTGTCGGCGCCCGCGACCAGCGCGGCCTCGACCGCTTCCTCGATCGAGAGCCGGGCGGTGATGGCGGCCATGCCACCCAGATCGTCGGTGAAGATCGGGCCGTCGAAGGGGGCGGCGCCGTAGCCGGTCCCCTCACGCAGCAGCGACATGGCGGCCGGGCTGATGCTGGCGGGCACACCCGGGTCGGTCAGGCCGGGCACGTCGAGGTGGCCGACCATCACGGCGGCACCGGAACCGACCAGGTTGCGGAACGGCACAAGGTCCTTGTCCTGCAACTCCGACAGCGGCGGGGTGGTGACCGCGCCGGTGTGCGAATCACCCGAGCCGGAACCGTGGCCGGGGAAGTGCTTGATCACCGAACCGAGGCCGACCTCGTTGGACGCGCGGATGTAGGCGTCGGCGAACTTCGTGACCACCTCGGGGTCGTCGCTGAAGGAACGATCGCCGATGACGCTGTCGTCGGGCTGGCTGCTCACGTCGACATCGGGGGCGAAGTTGACGGTGATACCGAGGTCTTTGAGGGCCTTCGAGCGGGCCAGGGTGTCCTGGTAGTACTGCTCGGGCGTATCGGTCTGCGCGATCTCCCTGGCCGACGGGATCGCGCCGATGACGTTGGCCGCGCGCGAGACGCGGCCACCCTCCTCGTCGATGGTGACCATCAGCGGCACCTTGGCCAGCGCCTTCACGGCGTCGAGCTGGGACTTGTCCAGCAGGCTCGGATCGGTCCAGCTGCCGACGAAGATGCCGCCCACCTGCTCGGTGCTCACCACGTTGGTGGCGTCGTCGGAGCCGGTGATGCCGACGGTGAGCAACTGGGCGAGCTTCTCGCGCTGGCTGAACTGGGCGAGGTAGTCGGCGCCGCAGTCCTTGGGGACCGGAGCCACCGGGCTCGCCTCGCCGGGAGCCGCCGAGGACGGGGCGCCGCTGCTCGCCGCGGGCGTCGTCTCCGAGGACGACCCTCCCGAGCAGGCGGTGGCGACGGCGGCGAGGACTGCGAACACGACCACAGGCGATTTCCGCATGGGCTCCACGGTAGCCCGCGTTGCCCGCATCGCATCGCAACAGGTTGAGAACAGCTTGCGATTACGCAGGTCGAGACCGGGGTAATCTGGTGCCAAAGACGCCGGACCTGCGCAGGAGGTCGTCATGGCTTGCGATCGGATGCTCATCGCCTACGACGGTTCCGAACACGCCAAACGGGCCATCGAGTACGCGGGCCGCTTCCTCAGCGCCGAGCGCGCGATCCTGCTCACCGCCTGGGAACCGATGGTGCGGCAGGCCGCCCGGATCTCCGGGCTGGCCGGGGTGATGCAGCCGGACTGGGTGCCCGACGAGGAGCTCGAGGACATCGCCTACGTCGAGGCGCGCAAGATCAATGCCGAGGGCGTGCACCTGGCGAAACTGGCGGGGATCGTCGCCGAGCCGCGCACCGCCGAATGCACCACCACCATCTGGAACGCCATCGTGGACTGTGCCGACGAGCTGGATGTGGACGTGATCGTCGCGGGCACGCGCGGGGCGAGCGGCCTGCGGGCGCTGCTGCACAGCAGCGTGGCCGAGGCGGTGCTCAAGCACGGGCACCGGCCGGTCTTCCTGGTGCCGCCGCCACCGCAGTGAGCTGGGTCGCGGTTCGCGTCGGTGGGTGGCGCTAGGGTCGACGGACCATGAACCGGTTCCTGCTCGCCCGACCCGACTCGGTGCTGCGTGCGTCGGGGATGGTGGCGAGTTTCGCCGATCCCCGGCAGGCTGTCGCGGCGCTGCGCTCGTGGCAGGGTCTGGGCGATCCGGTGCTGCCCAGGGCGACGGCGGCCGACGGGGCCGACGCGATGGCGCACGTCGATGGCGGAGCGGACGCGGCGGTGCGGACCGGCTCGGCTCCGGCGGGCGATCGCACCACCGCGACCGGACCAGCCGACGAGCAGCGTGAGAGCACGATCGGCGGTAGCGAGACGCCAGGATGTGACGGCGCGGATCGAGCGCCGCGCGTGATCGTCGGTGCGTTGCCCTTCGATCCGCGCGAGCCTGCCGCGCTGTGGCAGCCGGAGACCGTCGAACACACCGCGGGACCTTGGCGGCCCGCCGCGGTGCCGGAGTTGCCCGCCGTACGGGTTGTCACCGAAATACCCAGTGCGGCAGAGCATGTGGTCCGCGTGACCAAGCTCGTCGAGAAGCTCGCCGCGCCGGACAACGCGCTGGTGAAAGTGGTCGCGGCGCGTTCGGTACTCGTGGAGGCGGCGGCCTCGCTGGAGCCGGAAGTCGTTGCGGCGCATCTGCTCATCGCGCATCCGCGGGCGAATATCTACTCCGTGGATCTGAGCGCCGCCGGACGGCCCGGGGAGACGCTGCTCGGCGCGACGCCCGAGGTGCTGGTCGAACGGCACGGTGATCGGGTGTCGCTGCACCCGCTGGCGGGGACGCTCCCCCGGCTCGCCGATCCGGCAGACGATTCGGCACAGGCGCGGGAGTTGTTGTCCAGCAGCAAGAATCGTGACGAACACGGGTATGTGGTGGAGTGGATCCGGCAGCAGCTGACGCCGGTGTGCGCCGAACTGCACATCCCCGACTCGCCGGAACTGATGAGCACCGAGCAGGTGTGGCACCTGGCCACTCCCATCCACGGCGTGCTGCGCGATCCGTCGACCACCGCGCTCGAACTGGCCCTGCTGCTGCATCCGACGCCTGCCGTCAACGGCACCCCCTTCGACGACGCGCTCGCCGCGATCACCGCCGACGAACCACGGCGTGGTTTCTACGGCGGCGCGGTGGGCTGGTGCGCGGCCGATGGCGACGGCGAGTGGCTGGTGGCGATTCGCGGCGGTGAGCTGTCGGCCGACGGGCGCGGCCTGCGGGCGAGCGCGGGCGGCGGGATCGTCGCGGACTCCGATCCGGCGGCCGAGCTGGCCGAGACCACGGCCAAACTCCGCACCCTGCTCGGCGCGCTGGATTGTCACCTGCCCGAAGACTGACCAACGGGCTCGCACCTGCTAGGTTGGCCGGAGAAAGGCCCGACGTCGAGCGTATTGGAGTGCGCGATGAAGTTTGCTGTTCCGGCTGTTGCCAGCGCGGTCGGCGGCGCCCTGCTGAGCGCAATCGCCGTCTTCGCGATCACGGCCGCGGTGCAGCAGAACACGGCGCCCTCGATCGACCGCAGCGGTGACAAGGATTCCTCGCTGCTCAACGCCCCTGAATACGGCAGCCGCTGAGGCCGACGCCCGCGCGTCGCGCCCCGATTCGGGGCAACTGAACAAGGCGCCACTGGGCTGGCGCTGGTTCGTCGGCTCGGTGGTAGCCGCCTTCGTACTGACCTTCGCGCAGGCGCCCGGCCTCACCGTCGCCGACACCAAATACGATCTCGCGCAGAACCCGCTCGGCTTCCTCGCGCGGGCCTCGCATCTGTGGAACAGCCAGGCCCCGATGGGCCAGGTCCAGAACCAGGCGTACGGCTACTTCTTCCCGCACGGCACCTTCTTCTCCGCCGGACATCTGCTGCACGTGCCCGCCTGGGTGACCCAGCGCGTCTGGTGGGCACTGCTGCTGCTCGCGGGCTTCTGGGGCATCGTCAAACTGTGCGAGACGCTGGGCATCGGCGCGCGCGGGTCACGCGTGATCGCGGGTATCGCCTTCGCCCTGTCACCCCGGGTGCTCACGACGCTCGGTTCGATCTCCTCGGAGACGCTGCCGATGATGCTGGCGCCGTGGGTGCTGCTCGCGCCCGCCGCGCTGGGGGTGGCGCTGCGTGGGCGCGCTCGCGGCGGATCGGCGGCGTACAACGGCGACGCGCCCGCGATCCGGCGTGGCGGGGTGCTCTCCCCCGCCGGTAGCGCACTCGCGCTGGCGTTGATGGGGTCGGTGAACGCCGTCGCGACGGTCGCGGCGTTCCTGCCCGCGGCGCTGTGGTGGGCCTCGTACCGGCCGAATCGGGCCTGGTGGAAGTTCACCCGGGCGTGGATTCCGCTGCTGGTGCTGGCGACCTTCTGGTGGGTGGTGCCGCTGCTGCTGCTCGGGAAGGTGAGTCCGCCGTTCCTGGACTACATCGAGTCCTCGGGGGTGACCACGCAGTGGGCGTCGCTGAGCGAGGTGCTGCGCGGCACCGACAGCTGGACGCCGTTCGTCTCCCCGGAACGCATCGCGGGCGCGGTGCTGGTGACCCAGCCCGCCGCGGTGCTGGCGACCGGGCTGCTCGCGGCCGCGGGCATGGCGGGACTGGCCCGCAAGTCGATGCCGTACCGGGGGCGGATCGTGCTGATCCTGTGCGTCGGGCTGGCGGGGATCTGCGCGGGGTATGTCGGCACGATGGGCGGGCCGTTCGCCGAGTCGGTGCGGGTCTTCCTGGACGCGGGCGGCGCGCCGCTGCGCAATGTGCACAAGCTCGAGCCGTTGATCCGCCTGCCGCTGGTGCTCGGCCTGGCCCATCTGCTCGGCCGGGTGGCCCTGCCCGCCTCGGCGCCGCTGCGCCGGTCGCTGACCGCGTTCGCCCATCCCGAGCGCGACCGGCTCGTCGCGGTGGCCGCGCTGGTCCTGGCCGCGCTCACCCTGGCGACCTCGCTGGCCTGGACCGGCAGACTCGCCCCGCGCGGCGCCTACGACGAGGTGCCGCGATACTGGACCGACACCGCGCAGTGGCTGGCCGACAATGCCGCCGACACGCGCGCGCTGATCGTCCCCGGCGCGCCCTTCGGCAGCCAGATCTGGGGACTCACCCGCGACGAACCCCTCCAGGCGCTCGCGCAAACCCCTTGGGCCGTCCGGGATTCCGTGCCGCTGAACCCGCCGGGCACCATCCGGGCGATGGACTCCGTACAGCGGCTCATCGCCGACGGACGCCCGTCCGCCGGGCTGGCCGCGACCCTGGCCGACCAGGGCATCGGCGTCCTGGTCCTGCGCAACGACCTCGACCCCGAGACCTCGCGCTCCACCCGGCCGATGCTGGCGCACGCCGCGATCGAGGGCTCACCGGGGCTGACGAAGGTGGCCGAGTTCGGTGCGCCCATCGGCCCGCGGGCGGCCGACGAGGGCCTGGTGGTCGACAACGATCTGCTGCCGCCCTATCCCGCGATCGAGATCTACCGCGTCGAGGTGCCCGGCCCCGGCACCCCGGTCGAGGTGCGCAGCGGCACCGGCGCACCGCCGGCGTTCCCCGGCGCCTACACCGTGCCGCTCGACGCGGTGCCCGTGGTCAAGGGCGGGCCCGAGGTGCTGGAACGGGTCCGGCGCGACAACGAGAACCCCACCGCGCCGGTGATTCTCGACGCGGATGCCCGCCGCGCCGGACTTCCGCCGCGCCCGGTGCTGCTGACCGATACCCCGATGGACCGCGAATCCGATTTCGGCCGCGTCGACAACCACAACTCCGCGGTCCGCGCCGCCGACGACGCCCGGCGCACCCACAACCTCGTTCCGGACTATCCCGTCGAGGGCGCCGGGCTGGTGCAGGGCGAATGGTCGGGCGCGAAGGTGACCGCGTCGAGCTCGGCCGCCGACGCCACCCAGATCGGCGGCGCCGCGCCCGGCAGTTCCACCGCGGCGGCCGTCGACGGCGATCCGAGCACGGCCTGGATCAGCAATGGCTCCGAAGCCGCGCTCGGGCAATGGATTCGGCTCGACCTGGACCAGCCGATCACCTCCGGCTCGCTGCGCTTCACCACCACCGCGGCGGCACTGGGCGATCCGGTGAAGTGGGTCGAGGTGCGCACGCCGCGCGGCACCGTGTCGGCGCGGATCACCGAACCCGGTGAGCCGGTGGCGGTTCCGCTGCCCGCGGGGTCTACCGAGTGGGTGATGATCACCGCCGCGCGCACCGAGACCGGCACCGCCGGTGGACAGTTCGGCATCAGCGAACTCACGCTCGACGACTACTCCAACCGCGAGGCACCGGTGCGGGTGGACATCCGGCACCGGATCGTCCTGCCCGACGTCCCCGCCGGGACGGTGCCCAGCGGCTGGGATCTGGGACAGGAATTCCCCGGGCGCAGCAACTGTTTCGACGGTCCCGGCCGCGTGCACTGCAGCAAGGGCCTCGGCCTGCCCGCCGAGGAACCGGGCGTGTTCACCCGCACGCTGGCGGTGCCGGAGCCGCTGACCGTCGGCACCGATCTCACCGTGCGCACCCGGCCCGGCCCGGCGCTCGAAGCCCTGCTCACCGATCCCACCCGCCCGGTCGCGCGCGGCAAGGCCGATGTCGCCGACCTGCGCGGCGCCGCCTTCGCGGCCACCGACGGCGATCCGAAGACCACCTGGACCGCGCCGGAGTCCACGGTGCGCGAGCCCCTGGGCGGCAAACCGACACTGGTACTGGAACTTCCGGAACCCGCGCTGGTCACCGGACTCGACATCACCACCGCGCTGGGCGGCCTGCCCGCGACGGCCACCGGCGTGACGGTGAACCTCGGCAACGGCCCGCAGGTGCGCGAGCTGCCCGACCGCGAACACGGTGAGCCCGCGCGGATCTCGCTGTATCCCACGGTGACCGATCGGGTGGAGATCAGCATCCGGTCCTGGCGCGAGGTGCTCGACCGGACCGCGCTCGGCTTCGTGCTCACCCAGCCGCCCGGGCTCGCCGAGGTCGAGGTGCTCGGACCCGACTATCCGGCGCCCGCTCCCGGTGACCGGCTGGTCACCATCGGCTGCGAGCAGGGTCCGGTGATCGCGGTCGGCGGGCGTGCGGTGCACACGACGATCACCGCCACCGCCGACGAACTCCGTTCCGGCGCACCTGTTTCCGCGCGTCCGTGCGAGGCCGACGCCGCCGATGTCGAACTGCTGCCCGGACATCCCGACCTCACAGTGGTCCCGACCGAACTCTTCACGGTCGACCGCCTGCGCCTGACCCGCACCGACCCCTACCCGGGTGCGCCCGCTGTCGGCGAACAGGACCAGGCGGGTTCACCGGTTCCCGCCGATGGCGAAGAGACCGCGCCGGAAAGCACCCCTCCCGGTGGTGATTCCTCCGGCACCCGACTGCTGGTGCTGCCGCTCAGTACCAATGTGGGTTGGGAGGCGCGGACCGCATCGGGAGCCGAACTGGCGCCGGTGGTCGTCGACGGCTGGCAGCAGGGCTGGGTGATCCCGGCGGGGACCACCGGGGAGATCACCGTCTCGTTCCCGGCCGACCGGTGGTATCGCCTATCGATCTTCGGTGGCCTGCTGCTGTTGATTCCGCTTGTGCTGCTCGCGATTCCGCGTCGCCGTCCGCTACCTGATCAGGGTCCCGCGCCGACGACCTGGGGTGTGCGCTGGGTCGGCGCGGTCGGGCTCACCGGTGCGATCGCGGTCATCAGCGGGCCGATCGGTGCGGCGTTCACGGTGATCGGGTTGGCGTGTAGTCGTTTCCGGCCCCGGATGACAGCCGAGACGCTGCCGTGGATCGCGGGCGTGGGCACGCTGATCTCGGCGGCGGCGTTGTCGACGGGGACCTGGCGCTCCGGGACGCCGTACATGGGCGGGTCCATCTGGGCTCAGGCACCGGCGGTCCTTGCCGTCATCGCGGTGGGCCTCGCCGCACTCCCCCGCCGCACTCCCCCGCCGCCGCGATCGACAGCAGTCGAGCGAGCGCACCGGGATTCGGCCACAGCTCGACCCCGCTGATCGGCGGTGATACGGGCCGCTGTCGACGTGCGCGGTCCCGATCAGTGCGTCGACGCCGGGGCGGGGGTCGATTCGCGGGCGGCGCGGCGGGCTGCCTCGGCCTCGGCGGCGCGCTTGTCGACGCGGCGGGCCCACAGGCGGGCCGGTTCCTCGATGAGGGCGTAGCTCGCGGCGGCCAGCGGCAGCGTGCCCAGGACGGTGAGGGTGAGGACGTAGAGCAGGTGGCCGTTGAACGGGAGGATGGCGAAGACGGGGAAGACCATGGTGAGCACCACCAGGTGCCACAGGAAGATCCCGTAGGACCAGCGGCCGAGGACGGCGGCGGGGCTCGACTCCAGCCAGCGGTGCGGCTTCGCCTCGACGGGGCGCAGCACCAGCGGGGCGAGCAGGCCGAAGCCCAGGATCATGCCCAGCAGCATCTTCATCGCGTACTGCCACGGTTCGGCGCGTTCCAGGCCGGCGGGGCCACCGTATTCGGTCGCCGAGATCAGGAACGCCACCAGCGCGATCGCCCACATGAGCCGCTGGTTGGACAGCACCCTGCCCCAGCGTGAGGCGGGCGCGACCAGGTGGATCAGCTCCGCGAGCACCATGCCCGCGCCGAACCAGGGCAGGTAGCCGGGCAGCCAGTTGTCGGCGTGGATGGCGTCCGGGGTCGGCACCGGCCAGAAGTTCCAGGTCAGGCTCACCGCGATGAGCACGCCGAGCACCGGCACCCGCCAGCGCGCCGCGCGGCCGCGCAGCCGCACCACCAGCCAGGCCAGCAGCGGCAGCACCAGGTAGAAGGCCACCTCCACCGACAGGCTCCACATCTGGGTGAGGCCGTCGGTGAGCGTCAGCGGCACGAAGACCTGCAGCAGGAACAGGTTCGACACCCACACCCGCAGATTGGCCGACTGCGCCGCACTCGGCAGCAGGACCAGCACGAACACCACCACGACCCAGTAGGCGGGCATGATCCGCGCGAAGCGGTGCAGCAGGTAGCGCGCGGTGGAGGGGGCACTACCGTACCCGTGCGCGCGGGCCGCGTGCGGACGCCAGAGCAGGAACCCCGACAGCGCGAAGAACACCGCGACCGCCATGTCGAAGCGTTCCAGGATCGGGCCGAGCACCCGGATGTGCCCGCTGCCGGTCTGGAACGCGACGTGGGTGAGCAGCACACCGAGCGCCGCCATCCCGCGCATTCCCTCCAGAGCGGGAATGAAGGCGCGTGGGGGCGGAACGGGGGCTGTGGCGATCGTCATCGAGGTCCAGTCTGCCGTGTCGGCAATTCCCTGGGCGAGCGTGTCGGCGATTTACCGGGCGCAGGGCCCATGTCCATAGGTGTGGGCTGTTAGTGTCGGGGCTCACGAGGGCCTGTGGTCGCAATACCAGACCACCGGATGATCCGTGTTCGAACGACGAGGAGAGTTTGCATGGCACTGAGTGCCGGAACCAGAAGGACGGTTGCCTGCGTGCTCGTGGGTCTGGGCGCGGCATTACTCGTCGCCGCGCTGATGATCCCCACCTACACGGTGAGCAAGGTCGCCAAGACTCCGCTCGACCTCGAGATCACCACCATCGCCGAGAACCAGCCGGGCGAGGAGAGCCTCGTGCTCGACTCCAAGTCGCTGACCACCGGTGACGGTCCGGCCGTCGTGAACAAGGACGTGCCGCTGGTCTCGCAGCGCTTCGTCACCGTCGAGGAGCCCTCCGACGCCGACGAGATGACGCTGCAGGCGGGCCAGACGCTGCGCCGCACCGACGTGCAGGGCGACACCGGCCTGCTCAGCGCCATGATCGACCGCGTCACCATCTCGCGCACCACCGGCGAGCCGGTCGACACCGACCCCAACGGCTCGATCGCGGTCACCGTGGACAAGAACGGCAGCGTCATGGACCCGGTGCAGCACACCGGCCTGGGCTACCGCTTCCCGATCGGCACCGAGAAGAAGACCTACCCGTACTTCGACGTCAACGTGCGCAAGTCCTTCGATGCCAACTTCATCGAAGAGACCGAGATCAACAGCATGAAGGTCTACCGGTTCCAGATGATCGCGCCGGTCACCAGCACCTGGGACGTGGTGCAGTCGCCGACCAACCGGCTGACGCTGCCCGCCAAGAAGTGGGGCGTGGGCGACGACGACACCCCGGTCACCATGACCCGCTACTACACCAATGTGCGTGACCTGTGGGTCGAGCCGCAGACCGGCACCGTCATCAAGGGCGGCGAGTCGATCCACCTGTTCTACGCCCGCAACGGCGACAAGCCCGAGGTGACCGCGCTCAAGTCGCACATCGTCTTCGACGAGTCGACCATCGAATCGCAGATCGCGATCGCCAAGGAGAACACCGACAAGCTCTCGCTGTTCGGCCGGATCGTGCCGATCGTGTTCGGCATTCTCGGTGTGATCGCGCTGCTGGCCGGCCTGTTCCTCGGCCTGCGCGGTGGTGGCGGCACGCCTGCCCACGCGAGCCCGCGCGGTGGCCGTCCGGCGCCCGCCCCGGCGCCGGAGCCCGAGACGCGTGAGTCGGGCGCGACGAGGTGGGATGACGACGACGCTCCGACCACGCAGTTCCCGCGCGGGGACTACGACGGTCCCACCGAGCAGATCGACACCAACAAGCGTCCCTGAGGACTGTTCGATCCCGACGGCCCCGGTCATCATGACCGGGGCCGTCGGCGTTTCCGGGGCAGCGGTTCGGTTGCGCTCGCGGTTTGCAGGTTATCCACAGGGGTTCGGTGCATGGTGTGTGGATGAAGGGTCCAGGAAGGGGTCGAACGGGTGTTCCCCAGCCCCAGCTGGCGGTTTCCGGTCGGACCGAAGTTATCCACAGGTAGTTGTCCACAGGCTGCGGGATTGTGGATTGCTGGACGCCGATTACGCGGCGACGGGTTCGCGCGGGGTGGCGCGCGCGGCGGTGCGCAGGACGACGACCGCGACGATCGTCGTGGTGACGGCGGCGACGGAAACCGCAGTGCTGATCAGCGTGCCGATCGAGCGGGCGAAGGCGAGCATGAGGGTCACCTCGAGCGCCAGACCCACCCAGGTGACCGCGGCCAGCGCCGTGCGTTCCACGGCGATGGCCGAGAGCAGCGCGCCCTGGAGGACGGCCAGGATCGCGCCGTGCAGGGCGAACATCCACAGCAGGCCCTGGATCGGCGCGTAGTCCTGTCCGGCGAACAGGGGGGCCAGCGGGGCGGCCACCGCGGCACCGAGCACCGCGACGATGCCGATCACCGACAGCACCGAGAGCGCGTCACGGATGGCCCGCGCGGAGTGGGTGGGCTGGGCCATGCGCGGATACAGCACCACACCGACGGCCTGTGGGAGCCAGAAGGCGATCTTGGTGGCGATGGTGCCGAGGGAGTAGCGGCTGGCGTCGACGTCGTCGAGGACGATGCGCACGACGATGAGGTCGGCGGAGGACAGGGCCATGAGGGCGGCCTGGACCTGGACGGCGCGCAGGACGGGGAGGACGCCGATGGCGGGTCGTCTCGTGCCGGCTTCGCGGGTCGCCGGGTCGGGAGCGTTTCGCGCCGAGGGGCCGTCCGACGGCATGGAATCGCCTTCGGTCTGCGCGGTGGCAGGGTTGTCGGCGCTCGTGCTGACGGCGCGGGCTATGCGGGCGGCGAGCGCGGCAGCGCCGATGATGCCCGCGGCTCCGGCCCACAGGGCGCCCGCCGCTCCGCCCCCGAGTGCGAGGGCCAGCAGCGCGGGGGCGACGCGGGCGGTTCCCGCCATCGCCAGAACAACCGCGAGCTGACGGAAACGGTTGCCGCCCTGCAGGATTCCCTGCTCCCCCGACAGGATGACCAGCGCGGGCGCCGCACCCAGCGCGCCCGCCGCCGCCCACACCCCCACATGGAGCAACCCGGCCACGACCGGAACCAGCACCACCGCCACCGCGGCGACCAGCGCGGCACAGCGCCACTGCATCGCGCGCACGGCCGACAGGCTCGCCCCGCGCACCACCTCGCGCGCGACCACGTTCTGCATGGCCAGGGCGGGCACCGCGCACAGCAACTGCACGGCCAGCAGGCTGGCGAACTCGCTGTAGCCCGCGACGCCGAGCCAGCGACCGGCGAGCAGTTGCAGCAGGTAACCGGCGACGTTGGCGGTCATCGCGCCGGCCGTCACCCAGGTCAGGTCAGCAACGACAGGGGGGCGACGGACCGAGGACACGCCTCATCGTCGCACCTGTGTGTGCCGGGCGCGGGCGGTACCCCGAAAATGTGAGTCCGACCGGACTCACCTGGCGTGTCCGCCCGGCTACGGACCGCACCGGGCCAGGTCGGCGCAACCGGGAACCGGCCCACTCGACCCCGGTCTCCGCGCCCTGGGACGGGACGTAAGGTGCGGGTGGTGAGTAATTCGCGTGCGAGGGCCTGGGTCGCCGGATACTGTGCGCTGCTCACGCTGGTCATCATCGGGCCGCTGGCGGGCTCGGGCTATCTGCTGCTACGTGACGCGGTGAGCACCCCCCGTTCCTATCTCACCGACTCCGCCCTCGGCCTCGGTGCCGCCGCCCCGCGCGCGGTCCCGCAGGACGCGCTGCTGGCGGTGCTGTCGCCGGTGATCGACGGCGGCATTCTGGTGAAGGCCATTCTCATCGTCGCGCTGTGGGCGGCGGGGTACGGCGCCGCCGCGCTGGCCCGCCGGTTCGTCGACGCGTCGCTGCCGGCACAGCTGGTCGCCGCGACCCTCGCGCTGTGGAATCCCTTTGTCGCCGAACGGCTTCTGCAAGGGCACTGGAGTCTGCTGGCCGGATACGCGGCGCTGCCGTGGACCGCGCTCGCGGCGGTGCGGGTGCGCCGGGCCCTCGCACCGGAACGCCTCGGGGCCTGGGCCGCGCTGGCGGCGAGCTTCGCGGCGGCGGGACTGACACCCACCGGGTCGCTGCTGGCGGCGATCATCGGACTCGCGCTGGTCGGTCGTCGGGCGCTGCTCCCGGCTGTCGTGCTGTGGTTGGTGAGTTGCGCGCCGTGGCTGACCGCGACGGCGCTCGGATCGGGCGCCGAGCCGTCCGATCCCGCCGGTGTGGCGGCGTTCGCGGCGCGGGCCGAACCGTGGCTGGGCACGCTGGGCAGCCTGGCCGGGCTCGGCGGGATCTGGAACAGCGAAGCGGTGCCCGCCAGCCGGACGACACCGTTGGCCCTGATAGCGACCGTCTTCCTGCTCGCCATCGTGGCACTCGGGGTGCGCGCGGTGTGGACGCGCGGGCGCGGCGGGCGGACCCTGCTGGTGATCGCGGCGGCGGCCATCGTGCTGCCCGCGCTCGGCGCGACGCCGTGGGGACTGGCCTTCGGCGAGTGGCTGGTGGTGCACGTGCCCGGGGCGGGGTTGCTGCGGGATACGCAGAAGTATGTGGCGCTGGCGATGCCCGCGTATGTGCTGTGCGCGGCGGCCGCGTGTCAGCAGGTCGCGGTGTGGTTTCAGCGCCGAGCTTCTGGAACATCCACAGTCGCAGCACTTTTCATCGCGCTCCTCGTTCTCCCGCTCGCCGACCTCGCTTGGGGAGTGGGCAACGAGATGCGTCCGGTGCACTATCCCGGCAGCTGGGCACAGGTGGCCGAGAAGATCGACGGGCCCGGCGACGTAGCCGTCCTCCCCGGCGGCATGTTCCGCCGATTCCCGTACAGCGGAACAGCTCCCGTCCTCGACCCGGCTCCGCGCATCCTGCCCAACGACGTGCTCCAGACCGGCGAACTCCGCGTCCGCGGTTACGCCGTCACCGGCGAAGGAAACCGTGCGCGCACCGTCGAGGACGCCCTGCTCGCAGGCGCCCCACCCACCACCCTCGCCGATCTCGGCGTGGGCTGGATCCTCGTGGAACGCACCACCCCCGGCCCCCTCGGAACCTCCGAGAAGACCCTGGCCGCGACCCAACTCGTCCACACAGACGACAACCTGTCCCTCTACCGCGTCCCCGACCCCACCCCTCGGGACATAGCGACCTCCACCCAACGGCGACTCTCCATCGCCGCCCACCTCCTCTGGGCCACACTCCTCGTCACGGCCCTCCTGACGACCGCCCTGCGCCGCCGCTGACCCGAACGGCGCGGCACCGCGACAGAGATCGAGGCGGCTGAAGGGTCAGTGCTGGGCGGGGGGTGCGACCAGGCCGGTGGTGAAGGTGCCGGTGGCGGCGGCGGAGAGGACCTCGTAGACGCCGGAGCCGGTCTGCTCCCAGGAGAACTCGCGGGCCCGGGCGCGGGCCTTCTCGCCCATGACCTGGCGGGTTTCCGGGTCGGCGAGCAGGTCGGCGGCCGCCAGGGCGAGCGCGGGGGCATCGTCGACGAGCAGGCCGGTGACGCCGTCGACGATGGAGTCGGTGAGGCCGCGGGAGCTGCGGTAGCCGATGGTGGGGACGCCGTGCTGGGCGGCCTCGATGACGGCCAGGCCCCAGCCTTCCTTGCGGGAGGGCATCACGTGCACCCACGCGGTGGACAGGATCTCGTGCTTGCGGTGTTCGTCGACGTGGCCGTGGAAGGTGACGGCGTCGGCGATACCGAGGGTGGCGGCGCATTCGCGCAGGTTGGGGGCCCACCAGCCGTCACCGATGACGTCGAGGTGCACGTCGGGGAACTGCTCGCGCAGGTGCGCGACGGCGGTGAGGGCGTCCTCGATCTGCTTGTGCGGAACCAGGCGCGACAGGACCGCGATGCGGGGGTGGGCGGCGCGGGTGGCGGCGTCACCGGGGACGACCTCGGCGGGCACCGGCTCGGCACCGTTGCGGACCACGGCGATGCGCTCGCGGTCGACGCCGAGCACGGCCAGTTCCTCGGCCGAGGGCAGCGACACCGTGAGGTACTGGTTGTCGCGATGCACGCGCGGGGACAGCTTGGACTCGATCCACCAGCCGATCCGCCCGACCAGCTTGCCTGCGACCGGCCACTGCTCGCGGTGCCCGTGATGCACCAGCACCACCGAGGGCACGCCGGTGGCACCGGCGAAGAAGGGGATGCCGTTCTGGGTGTCGATGACCACGTCGGGGCGCACGCCGCGCAGCGGGCCGATACCGAGCCGACCGGCCAGGATGGCGGCCAGCGCGCGCGGGTAGACGGTGAAGCGGCCGCCCGCGCGGCTGATGTCGATGCCGTCGACGCGCTCGCGGCGCGGGGCACCCGGATAACCGGCCGTACGCAGGGTGACCTTGACCCCGCGGGCCGCCAGCTGGGCGCCGACCTGCTCCAGGTACCGCTCGCTGCCCCCGCCCTGCGGGTGCCCCGTGTCACGCCAGCACAGCAGGAGGACTTCACGCACGGTCGGGTCTCGCCTTCGGGTCGGGGTCGGACAGACGTCGGCCCCTACCCTAGCGGAGTGTGTTCTACACGACAGACATGCGCGGCCACTATCGCCGCAGTGCGTCCGGCTTCGGCGCCCTGACGGCGAGCCCCTAAACTCCTGCCGTGCCGACCGCATCCCTGCAGAGATCCGCGCAGCCCGTCCAGCGACGCCGAACATCGCGTTTCGCCGATCGCGCGACCCTGCGCCGCTCGCTGCGCCTGCTCACCAGCTTCCGGTTCGAGCAGTCCGACCCCGGCCGGTTCTACGGCGGCATCGCCACCGACAGCGCGGAGCTGATCGGCGACTTCTACGCCGACGTCACCGACCGCGATCTCACCGGCACCGTCGTGCTCGACGTCGGCGGCGGGCCCGGCTACTTCGCCGACGAGTTCACCGCCGCGGGCGCCCGCTACGTCTCGGTGGAGCCCGACCCTTCGGAGATGCACGCCGCCGGACTGCGGGTGGCGGGCTCGGTGCGCGGCTCGGGCATGGCACTGCCGTTCCGCGACAACGCCTTCGACGTGTGCTTCTCCTCCAATGTCGCCGAGCACGTGCCGTATCCGTGGGTGATGGCAGAGGAGATGGTGCGGGTGACCAAGCCGGGCGGCCTCATCGTGTTCTCGTACACGGTGTGGCACGGACCCTTCGGTGGTCACGAGACCGGGCTCTGGCATTACCTCGGTGGCGAGTACGCGGCGCGGCGGTACCGGCGCAAGCACGGACACGAACCGAAGAACAGGTTCGGCCGTTCGTTGTTCGCGGTGTCGGCGGCCGACGGGCTGCGCTGGGCGGCAACGACTTCAGCCGAGGTGCGAACGGTGTTCCCGAGGTATCACCCGCGGTGGGCGTGGTGGATCGTCCGGGTTCCGGTACTGCGCGAGCTACTCGTCAGCAATCTGGTCGTGGTGGCTACCAAGTAGCGTTCACGCCAGCCAGCTCAGCCGCCGTGTGCGGCGCACCGGCGCGGGCAGCGCACTCGCCCACGGCGATTCCTGAATGGCCAGACCCACTGTCTCCAGTGTCGTCAAGCCGACTTGATCGGCGAGCATTCCCACCTGCGCGACCGCCTCAGCGGCCTGGATGGCGGCAGTTGCCTGCTCGATGGTGAGTGTGCGGCCGGGCAGGAATGACACAACCCATCCCCCGCTGCCCACACTCTTCGCTTGATGGTCGGTCTGGTCGCTGGTCATCAACGATCGGCCGATCACTTGCACAGCCATGAGTCGGTCTCCCCAATTCGCTGTTAAGGTCCGATGAATCGAGCGAGCTGATCAGTAGCTAAAGCATCCCCTTTTCAACAACAGAACGCAATAGTGCGTTTACCCGAAAAGCGAACCGACAGGTTGGAATTCGCCCTGTTCACAGTCGTTGCGGGACAGCGAATTAGAACATGTTGCAGACAATCCGGCGGCAAAACTGTAACGTGTTCTTATGCACTACGACAGTCTGTTCATCGGCGGGAAGTGGACCACCCCGGCCGGTAGTGACCGCATTTCCGTGGTCTCACCCGCAACGGAGGAGACCGTCGGCAGCGTGCCCGCGGTAACGAACGCCGACGTGGACGCGGCGGTCGCCGCGGCGCGCGACGCGTTCGACAGCGGACCGTGGCCATCGACAAGCCCACTGGAACGAGCCGAGGTACTCAGCAAGGCCGCCCGGCTCATCGAGCAGCGTTCGCCCGAATTGCTCGCGGCGCTCACCGCGGAGATGGGCGCACCGGCGTCAGCGGCCTTGACACTCAATCAGATTCCGGCCGTCGCCGCGCTCGACGCGTGGGCCGCGCTCGCGAAGACGTTCGCATGGAACGAGACCCGGGTCGGATTGTTCGGAACCTCGCGCGTCTCACGGGAACCGCGCGGCGTCGTCGCGGCGATCACCGCGTGGAACGTGCCGCTGTTCCTCGCGGCGAACAAGCTCGGCCCCGCGCTGCTGGCCGGCTGCACGGTGGTGCTCAAGCCCTCGCCGCTGACCCCGCTCACCGCGAATCTGCTCGCCGACATCTTCACCGAGGCCGGGCTACCCGACGGCGTGCTCTCGGTGCTGCCCGCCGACGCCGAGGCCAGCGAATACCTGGCAGGCCACCCCGGCGTCGACAAGGTGACCTTCACCGGCAGCACCGCGGTGGGCCGCAAGCTGGCCGCCATCGCGGGCGAGCAGCTCAAGACCGTCTCGCTCGAACTGGGCGGCAAGTCGGCCGCCATCGTGCTGCCCGATGTCGACCTGGCGGCGAGCATTCCCGTGCTGGCCTTCTCCGGGCTGATGAACAGCGGGCAGGGCTGCGTCGCGCAGACGCGCATCCTGGCCCCGCGCAGCCGCTACGACGAGATCGTGGACGCGCTGGTGGCCCACGTGAAGACCATGCAGACCGGCGACCCCGGCGATCCGGCCACTCAGCTCGGCCCGCTGATCAGCGAGAAGCAGCGTGACCGGGTGGAGAGCTACATCGCCAAGGGCAAGGCCGAGGGCGCGCGGCTGGTGCTCGGCGGCGGCAGGCCGGAAGGGCTCGAGCGTGGCTGGTTCGTCGAGCCGACGATCTTCGCCGATGTCGACAACGCCAGCACCATCGCCCAGGAGGAGATCTTCGGGCCGGTGCTGTCGGTGATCCCCTACGACACCGAGGACGAGGCCGTCGCCATCGCCAACGACTCCGACTACGGCCTGGCCGGGTCGGTGTGGACCACCGATATCGAGCACGGTGTCGAGATCGCGGCCAGGGTGCGCACCGGCACGTACGCGATCAACTGGTACGCCTTCGACCCGACGTCACCGTTCGGTGGGTACAAGAACTCCGGCATCGGCCGCGAGAACGGTCCGGAGGGTCTGGACGCGTTCTGCGAGCAGAAGTCGGTGCTGATGCCCATGGGCTGGACCGGCTAGCAATCCGCATCAGGACTGCCTAGTCCTCCGGCATCTGGACGCGCAGCACCGGCTGCGCGGCCACTTCGCCCTTGGCTGGTAGGTCGACCACGTCGACCTGCCAGCCCGGCGGCAGGGCGCGCTGCAGGCGGCCCGCTACCCGCTGCAGCGGCGTGCTCGAGTAGGTGTCGGCCTCGAATCCGGTCACCAGATCGGTCATGCGTCAATCACCTCTCAGCGTCGATCTCATCGTGGTCCACATCGGCGGATCGAAAAGCGAGTCAGCTCAGATGATGCGACGTGCTCGGGAGCTGAGAGGAATATAAGTGACGACGACCCTCCGCCGTGGACGACTCTCTGACATCTGTAGATGTACCCGCTGACAAGCCGGGAAATCGTTCACCGGACATCGATTCGGGAAACTTGCGGTCTGAAAACCTCGCCTCGAACCGACCGCGACTCATCGACGGCGGGCGCGACGATACGCCGAGGGCGTGAGCCCCGTTGCGGCACGCAGGTTGTCGCGCAGCGCGGTCACACTGCCGAACCCGGCGCGATGCGCGACCGTCTCGACCGGAAGTGCGGTGGTTTCCAAGAGTTCTCGCGCGGCCCCCACGCGTTGCGCGTCGAGCCAGGCGCGCGGGGTCGTACCCACCTCGGCCTTGAAGCGGCGGATGAAGGTGCGCTCGCTCATCAGCGCGTGCGCGGCCAGCGCGGAGACATCCTGCGCGGCGGCCGGATTCGCCACCGCCCAGGCCAGCGTCGCCGCCAGACCCCCGCGCGGATCGGTGCCGCTCATCGCCTGCGGGATGTACTGGGCCTGGCCGCCTTCGCGGTGCGGCGGGACGACATTCCAGCGGGCCAGTTCGGCGGCGGCGCTCGCGCCGAGTTCGCGGCGGGCGATGTGCAGGCACAGGTCGAGGCCCGCGGACAGTCCGGCCGAGGTGAGGATGTCGCCGTCGTCGATGTAGAGGGCGGCGGGGTCGAGTTTCACCGCCGGGAAGAGCTGGGCGAACTCGTCGCAGTAGGCCCAGTGGGTGGTGGCGGGGCGGTCGTCGAGCAGACCCGCCTGGGCCAGGACGAAGGCGCCGATACAGATACTGGCGATGGTGGCCTGGCGGGCGGCGGCCGCGCGCAGGGCATCGAGGACGGGTTCCGGGGTCGGCAGAGTCGGTAGACCGATGCCGGGGACGACGATCAGGTCGGCCTGTACGAGCAGCTCGAGGCCGTGTTCGACGTGCAGGCCGAAGCCATTGGGTGTCCAGACCGGGCCCGGACGCTGACCGCAGACGTTCATGTCGAATCCGGCGGGCTCGCCGGTCTTGCCCGGTCCGTGCCGGAAGACCTGGACCGCGCAGGCCAGGTCGTAGGTCATCACGCCGTCCAGCGCGAGCACGGCGACATCGATCATGCGCCCCAGTTTGGCACGAATCCACGCAAGGCTGGCATCTACGCCACTTCACCGCGCGCGCGGACTCCATGAGACTCGGATCAGGCTCCGCCGACGACACCCGAGGAGATCTCCATGCCGAATACGCTCGACTGGAACTGGGCCACCACCACCGGCGGCACGCTGACCGGTGCACAACGACGAGACGTTATCGCCGGGGTATTGCGCGCCGCACCCGGCTTGGTCGCGGGCCGGATACGGCTGGCGCTGGGCCGCCGTGGCGCGGGCAGGCTCGACCTGGCCGAGCTGCGCGTCCCCGACACCGCGCTGGCGCGGGCCGCCGAACTCGAGGCGCGCGAGCATCTTTCGGACGCACTGCTCGCCCATTCCTATCGCACCTATTTCTTCGCCCGCGCGCTGGCCGAGCTGGATGGTGTCGACCACGACGACGAGATCGGCTACGTGGCCAGCCTGCTGCACGATCTCAAACTCGAAGAACCGACACCGGAGCGGTGTTTCGCCGTGGTCGGCGGGGAGTCGGCGGCGGTCTTCGCGCGGCGACACGGCGCGCCGGAGGACCGGGCCGAATCGATCGGCGCGGCCATCGCCGCCCATCTCAACCCCGATGCCGCCGCGCGGCTGGGTGACCCCGGCGGGTTCGTGTCCGCGGGCGCCTCGGTGGACGTCCTCGGCAGCAGGCTCGCCGATCTCGACCCCGGCTTCGTCGACGAGCTGCTCGCCCGGCAACCGCGTCACCAGCTCAAGAAGCACCTGGCCATCCGCTTCGCGGCCGAGGCCGCCGCGGTTCCGGCCGGGCGGGTGCACTGCCTCAACAGCACCGGTTTCCGGCAGTTCGTGGCGCTGGCGCCCTTCGCCGAATAACGCGGAACCGCCCGTACCGGATGCGGTACGGGCGGTTCGGGCGTTCAGGTGGGGGTCAGCCCAGGCGCTCCTTGAGGGCCTCGAACTCGTCGCGGATGCCCGAGGGCAGCTTGTCGCCGATGAACTCGAACCACTCCTCGATCGAGGGGATCTCCTTGCGCCACTCCTCGGCGTTCACCGCGAGCGCCTCGTCGACGTCGGCGGCCTCCACGTTCAGGCCCTCGAGGTCGAGGTCGGCGGCCGAGGGCACATTGCCGACGGCGGTGGCTGCGGCGCCGGAGCGGCCCTCGATGCGGCCGACGATCCACTCCAGCACGCGGGAGTTCTCACCGAATCCGGGCCACAGGAAGCGGCCGTCCTCGCCACGACGGAACCAGTTGACGTAGAAGATCTTCGGCAGCTTGTCCGCGTCGGCGTTCTTGCCGACATTGATCCAGTGGTTGAGGTAGTCGCCCACGTGGTAGCCCAGGAAGGGCAGCATCGCCATCGGGTCGCGGCGCACGGTGCCGACCTTGCCCTCGGCGGCGGCGGTCTGCTCCGAGCCGACCGTGGCGCCCATGAACACGCCGTGCTCCCAGCCGAAGGACTCGGTGACCAGGGGGATGGTGGTCTTGCGGCGGCCACCGAACAGGATCGCCGAGATCGGCACACCCTGCGGGTCGTCCCACTCGGGGGCCAGGATCGGGCACTGCGACATCGGGGTGCAGTAGCGCGAGTTGGGGTGCGCGGCCAGCGTCTCGGTCTCGCGCAGCGACCAGTCGTTGCCCTTCCAGTCGATCAGGTGATCGGGCTCGCCCTCGAGACCCTCCCACCACACATCGTTGTCGTCGGTGAGCGCGACATTGGTGTAGACGGTGTTGCCCGCCTCGATGGTGGCCATCGCGTTGGGGTTGGAGCTGTGGTTGGTGCCCGGCGCGACGCCGAAGAAACCGAACTCCGGGTTCACCGCGTAGAGGCGGCCGTCCTCGCCGAAACGCATCCAGGCGATGTCGTCGCCCAGGGTCTCCGCGCGCCAGCCGGGGATGGTCGGCTGGATCATCGCGAGGTTGGTCTTGCCACAGGCGCTCGGGAACGCGGCGGCCACGTAGTAGTTCTTGTTCTCGGGCGAGATCAGCTTGAGGATCAGCATGTGCTCGGCCAGCCAGCCCTCGTCGTGGGCCATCGCCGAGGCGATGCGCAGCGAGTAGCACTTCTTGCCGAGCAGCGCGTTGCCGCCGTAGCCCGAACCGTAGGACCAGATCTCGCGGTCCTCGGGGAAGTGGGTGATGTACTTGGTGTCGCTGCACGGCCACGGCACGTCGGCCTCGCCCTCGGCCAGCGGCGCGCCCACGGAGTGCAGGGCCTTCACGAACGGCTTGTCGGCGCCCAGCTTGTCCAGGGCGGCCTGGCCCATGCGGGTCATCACGCGCATCGAGACCACGACGTACTCGGAGTCGGTGATCTCCACGCCCAGCTTGGGGTCCTCGGCGCCGAGCGGGCCCATGCAGAACGGCACCACGTACATGGTGCGGCCCTTCATCGAGCCGCGGTAGAGCTCGGTCATGGTGGCGCGCATCTCGGCGGGGTCGACCCAGTTGTTGGTCGGACCGGCGTCGGCCTCGGTCTTGGAGCAGATGTAGGTGCGCGACTCGACGCGGGCGACGTCGGAGGGGTCCGACAGCGCCAGGAACGAGTTCGGCTTCTTCTTCTCGTCGAGCTTCTTGAAGGTGCCCGCCTCGACCAGCTGGGTGGTCAGGCGATCCCATTCCGCATCGGAGCCGTCGGCCCAGACCACGCGGTCGGGCTGGGTGAGCTCTGCGACTTCCTGTACCCAGGCGAGCAGTTCGCTGTGCTCGGTCGGCGCGGTGCCGTCGGATCCACGAAGACCAGGAATGGTCGCTGAGGTCATGAAAACTCTCCTGAGATGGGTGGTTCCCCCATGGGCGGGAAGACGTCCGCAGCGAGCAAACCACCGCACAACCCCAGATGGACGGTGTACAGCACCGTCCACGGACGGGGGCCGCGCATCAGCCGGCACGGAGCGGACGCCCAGGTTCCTGCCTCAAGGTTAACGCGATATGAAGGCCGGGACGGAATCGGGTTCGTTTCCTATTACCCACAGGTCGCTCACGCAATCGCGGCGTCACAGCGATCGAGCACGGCGACATCGCGCTCACAGGCCGACAGCTGCGCCGGACGCTCCGCGACCAGCCGCCGCGCCAGGGCGTCGAGCTCGGCGACACGCCGGTCGACAGCGACCGCCCGCGCCGTGGATTCGATGACGACATGCTCGGCCAATTCGGCCTCCACATCCACCAGCACAGCCGCGACACGCTGCTCGAGCTGGGCTTTCACATTCACCAGCGCTTCGGAGACCCACTGCGACATGTGATTGCGCTCGGCCAGCTGGGCCCGCGCGCGCACCACCCAGGCGGCCGCGCCCGCGCCGAGCAGCAGCGTCACCGGGACGCTGGCGAAGTCCCATGTCGGCACCAGCGAAAGCGGCGCCACTATCAACCTGCCGAGGCCGACACCGGCCGACGCGCCGAGCGCGATCATCAGGTGATCTTCGACACCACGGTGTCTCGGTTCGGGATCGGGACCGACACGGGGCGCCGGATCGCGCCTGCGCGGGGCGGGCGCGGCGGTGCCGATGCGACGGGCGGTCTCGGCCACGCGCTCGTCGATCGCGGCGTCGACGGCGACGGACAGTTCGCTGGTGGCCTGCTGCAAGCGCTGCGGGTAGGCGCGCAGTTCGGCGCGGTCGCAGCGGTCGAGTTCGGCGCGCGAGCGGGTGTGCAGGGTGCGCACCAGCGCGCCGAGTTCGGTGGTCAGGTCGACGCGGGCCAGCTGCACCTGGCTGCGCACCGCCGACAGGCCGGTCTGGCGGCCGCCGTCGCGCCCGGCCAGCAGGGCGACGCGCTCCTCCCTGATCCGGGCCGACTCGGCGCCCGTGCGCAGGGTGGCGATCTGCTCCTCGACCCGCGCCCTGGTATCGGCGAGCACGCGGGTGAGCACCGCGCTGCGGCGCTGGGCGCCGTCGGTGGGTTCGGCGGCGGTGGCGGCGGCCAGGGCGGCGTGCAGACCGGCCAGGCCGGAGCGGTCGAGCAGAGCGGAGTCGTCGGCGGCGCGGGCGGCGGCGGCCAGCTTGGCGGACACGGCGAGCACGTCGAGATCGGTGATGCCGTGGGCGGCCAGCAGCGCGATGCTGCGTTCGCGGGTCGCGCGCCAGTCCTGATAGGCGTGGAAGCCGTTCATGGCGAGCAGGATCGGCTGCTTCGCCGCGCGCAACCGCTCGATCAGGGCGAGCACGTCGGCGCCGAGGACGCTGCCCGCGTCGAACAGGATCAGCGCGGCGGGCGGCTCGTCCACCTGCGTGAAAGTGGCCGGATCGGCGAGATCGATGCGCGGTTCGAAGCGGGCGAGTTCGGTGCGCACGAGGGTGGTGTTGGCGTCGTCGACGGCGTAGAGCACCACCTGGGTGCCGTTGCCGGTCTGTTCCATCGCCCGCAGCAGTGCCACACCCTGCGGGTTCCAGCGCTCGATGACGGCTTCGACCTCGGGCGCGAGCGCGGGAGATGGGGCGGTGTCGACCTGCGCGGCCGACGGCTGGTCTCCCGACGCGGGCTGGTCCTCGGCGGGGGTGGCCGCGCGCTGGTCAGAGTCCGGCACTGCTCATCCGTTCCCAGGCGCGGATGTAGCCGTTGTGCACGCGCAGGGCCGCGCGGCGGGCGGTGGGGGGCATGTCGCTGGAGACGACGGCACGCCAGCGGGTGGCGCGGGCCAGGGCCTCGTCGGCGTCGGCGGGGGCCGGGGACGGGTAACCCGCGGCGAGGTGCGACACCGTCGGGCAGGCCAGGCCCGCGCACAGCCCGGCCCACAGTGCCTCGTCACCGGCGAGATAGTGCTCGATCATGTCGCGGCCACGGGCGCCGTCGAGCGGGACGGCGGCGGCCGCGAGCCGGGTCAGCTCGTCGAGCAGTTCACCGCCGCGCACCGCCTCGACCTGCTCGTAGCGCCGGTGCACCAGCCGGTGCAGCGGGTCGATGCCGCTGGCGGAGTGCAGGATCTGGATCAGCGCGGTGGCGGGCAATTCGGGGTCGGCGCGCAAGGCGGTGAGCGCGCAGTCGACGCCGTAGAGGTCCCAGTTCTCGATCAGGCGCCGGCGCGTGTCCTGGTCGGGGCCCGAACCGATGAACAGCTCGGCGGCCAGGACCGACGGGATCTCCTGGCTCTCGGCGAGCTTGCGCAGATCGCTCAGGTCGGTCGCGTCGACCGCACCGGACCTGGTCCGCGCGGCCAGCGAGGCCACCACCGGGATGATCGGCAGCTTCAGTTCCTGCGCGTAGCGCTCGGCCGCCGCGACCGCCTCGCCCCAGCGCGCGCCGACCGCGTCGGCCTTGTTGAGCACCACCACGCTGCGCCCGGCGGGCAGGGTCGCCAGCAGCCGGTGGTCGGCGGCCTGCGGCGCACCGGCGAGCACGTAGATCACCAGGTCGCCGTCGAGTATCGGATCGGGCAGCTCCGGCTGATCGACCGGCGCGGTCTCCTGGGCCGAGAGCAGCGCCAGCGCGCGCAGCACGGTGGTGCGCCCGCTCAGCGCCCGCCCGGCCACCTGGATCTCGAGCGGCCTGCGCCTGCGGGTGACCGCGGCGGCGAGCCGGTCGGCGATGGCCGGGTCACCGCCACGGCCGGATCGGAGCGCCGAGATCAGCTGGTCGAGCTGGTCGGGCGACCGTGTCTGCACGGAATCGGTGGCTGTCGGCATTTCTGCACCCCCTTGTCGAGAGGGCATTCTGTCAGATCGGCGCAATGCCGGTCGGGGGAGAACCGCGAGCCGACCTGGGCCGACAACCCGCCCGCGACCCGCCGATCTGCGGCGTCGTCTTCCACCGGCAGTACTCGCCTGCGGCGCACCCGCGCGCATGCTGGACAATGGACGACGTGAACGACGCTGCCAACCACCCTGTCGAGTCGGTTCCGGAGCCGCCGTCCACCGCTTCGAAGCACCTCGAACTGTCCGAGATGCCGAACGAGGCGGGCCGCCGCTCCACCACCGGCTCCCGGCTGTACCCGCGCGTCACGAGTTTCCGCTCCCGCCGCGGCGCCCTGACGCCGAACCAGCAGACCTCCTGGGAACGCACCTGGCCGGTGATCGGCCGCGATGTCGCCAACGAGGCGCTCGACGCCGACGCCTGGTTCGGCCGCAGCGCGCCGCTGGTCATCGAGATCGGCTGCGGCACCGGCACCGCGACCGCGGCGATGGCCCAGGCCGAACCGCACCTGAACCTGATCGGCATCGAGGTCTACCAGCCGGGCCTGGCCCAGCTCGTCCAGCAGATCGAGCGCGAGGAGATCGGTAACATCCGGCTGCTGCGCGGCGACGCCGTCGATGTGCTGGAGAACATGGTTGCCCCGGAGTCGCTGACGGGCGTTCGGGTCTTCTTCCCCGACCCGTGGCCCAAGGCGCGCCACCACAAGCGGCGGCTGCTGCAGGCGCCGACCTTCGCGCTCATCGCCAGCAGGCTCAAGCCCGGCGGCGTGCTGCACGTGGCTACCGACCACGCCGACTACGCCGAGCACATCCTCGCAGTAGGCTCGCAGGAACCGCTGTTCACCGGCCTGAACGACACCACCGGTGGCGACAGCGCCGCCAGCCGCGTCACCGCGCCGATCGGTTTCGAACGGCCCGTCACCAAGTTCGAGGGCAAAGGCCTGCGTGCCGGTAGCGCCATCAACGAGTTCATATGGGGGAAGATCGACAGATGAGCGTGAGTGAGATCGCCACCGAGATGCCGGATATCGCCCAGGGAACCGGCAGCGCGGCGTTGAGCAGTTCCGGCTCCGATGTCCGACGCGTCCTGCTCGTCTGGGACGCGCCGAACCTCGACATGGGACTCGGCGCCATCCTCGGTGGACGTCCCACCGCCGCCTATCGCCCCCGTTTCGACGCCCTCGGCCGCTGGCTGCTGGCCCGCACCGCCGAACTCTCGGCGGGCACCAAGAGCCGGGTCGAGCCCGAGGCCACCGTCTTCACCAATATCGCGCCCGGCACCGCCGACGTGGTCCGCCCGTGGGTGGAGGCGTTGCGCAATGTGGGTTTCGCGGTCTTCGCCAAGCCGAAGATCGACGAGGACTCCGACGTCGACGCCGACATGCTCGCCCACATCGCGATGCGCGAGCGCGACGGACTGGCCGGCATCATGGTCGCCTCCGCCGACGGACAAGCCTTCCGCGAGCCACTGGAAGCCATCGCGGCCAAGGGAATCCCAGCTCAGGTGCTCGGATTCCGTGAGCACGCGAGTTGGGCCGTCACTTCCGATACTCTCGAGTTCGTCGATCTCGAGGACATCCCGGGCGTATTCCGGGAACCGCTACCGCGGGTGAGCCTCGATTCGCTGCCCGACGAGGGCGCTTGGCTGCAGCCGTTCCGGCCGCTGTCGGCGCTACTCACTTCTCGCCCTGGTCAAGGAGTCGCTTAAGTGTTCACCCGCTGGGGCGATCTGGTCTATCGGTTCCGCTTCGCCGTCATCGCGGTGGTCGGTGCGGCTCTGCTGGCGCTGGGCGCCTACGGCACGGGTCTCGGTGACCGGCTGACCCAGAGCGGCTGGTTCGACCCCGGCTCGGAGTCGGTGCAGGGCGCGGAACTCGCCGACGCCTCGTTCGGGCGCGACCACATGGCGGACGTGATCGTCATGTACAACGCCCCCGAGGGCACGACGATCGACGACCCGGCCTTCAGCGGCAAGATCATCGACAATCTGAACGCCGCCGTCACCGAACACCCCGACCAGATCAGCAAGATCAACGGCACCTACTGGCAGGTGGGCAACGCGCCCTCGGTGCCGTCGACGTTCGGTTCCAAGGACAAGAAGCACGCCTTCGCCTCGATCGCCATCGTCGGCGACAACGACACCACGATCATGGCCAACTACCGGGCCGTGGCGGACGTCTTCTACGTCCCCGGCGTCGACGTGGAGGTCTCGGGCCTGCAGCCGCTCGGCGTGACCCTCAACGACACCATCGCGCACGACACCAAACGCATGGAGGTGCTGGCCCTCCCCGCGGTCGCCATCCTGCTGTTCTTCATCTTCGGTGGCATCGTGGCTGCCGCGCTGCCGCTGATCATCGGTGGTCTGACGATCATCGGCGCCACCGGCCTGGTCATGGTGCTGACCAACTTCACCGACGTGAACTCCTTCGTCACCGGTGTCGTCTCGATGATCGGCCTGGGTCTGGCCATCGACTACGGCCTTTTCATAGTCAGCCGATTCCGCGAGGAGCTGGCCGAGGGTTACGACACCAGAGCGGCTGTCCGGCGCTCGGTGGTGACGGCGGGACGCACGGTCGTGTTCTCCGCGACGATGATCATCGCCAGCCTCGGCGGCGTACTGCTGTTCCCGCAGGGCTTCCTGCGTTCGGTCGCCTACGGCACCATCGCGACGGTCTCGCTCGCCGCCCTGACCGCGGTCACCATCCTGCCCGCGATGCTGGCCGTGCTCGGCCCGCGCGTCGACATGCTGGGCCTCAAGCGGTTCCGCAAGACCCAGACCGCCGAGCAGATCGAGAACGGTTTCTGGGGACGCCTCACCCGCTGGGTGATGAAGCACCCGCTCAAGATCGCCATCCCGGTGACGGTCGGCCTGTTGCTGCTGATCATCCCGGTCAAGAATCTGGCCTTCGGCGGCATCAACGAGAAGTACCTGCCGCCGGACAACTCCACCCGCCTCGCGCTCGAGCACTTCTACGAGGTCTTCCCGCAGAAGAAGACCGACCCGATCCAGCTGGTCTTCGTGGTCGACAACGGCGACAAAGCCGACACCGACGCCATCGGCCAGGTCTGGAAGCAGGCGAACCAGGCCCCCGGCCTCGTCGAACCCTTCGCGGTACCGTCGAACCCGCCGGACGACCGCACGATCTACCGCACCTCGGCGACGCTGATCGATCCCACCGGCAATGCCGAACCGACGATCGACTATCTGCGCTCGATCGAGATTCCCGACAACGTGACGATGTACGTCACCGGGCAGCCCACGCTCATGGCCGACAGTATCGACACGCTGCTCGAACTGATGCCATGGATGATCTTGATCGTGCTGCTCAGCACCTTCGTCCTGATGTTCCTGACCTTCGGCTCCCTGGTGCTGCCGATCAAGGCCGCCCTGATGAGCGCGCTCGGCCTCGGCTCGACGCTGGGCATCCTGACCTGGATCTTCATCGACGGCAACGGCGCCGGGATACTCAACTTCACCCCGCAGCCGATCAGCGCGCCGGTACTGATGCTGATCATCGCGATCATCTACGGCCTGTCGACCGACTATGAGGTCTTCCTGCTCTCCCGCATGGTGGAGGCCCGCGCGCAAGGCGCGTCGACCACCGAAGCCGTGCGGATCGGCACCGCCCAGACCGGTCGCATCATCACCGCCGCCGCCCTGATCCTGCTCGTGGTGACCGGCGCGTTCGCGTTCTCCGACATGGTGATGATGCAGTACATCGCCTACGGCATGATCGCGGCGCTGGTCATCGACGCGACGGTCCTGCGCATGCTGCTGGTGCCCGCGATCATGAAACTGCTCGGCGACGACTGCTGGTGGGCGCCGAAGTGGATGAAGCGCATCCAGGAGAAGATCGGGATGGGCGAACCCATCCTCGACGACGAACGCCCCCAGAAGGGCGCCGTGGTCGACCTGGTGAAGACCACCCCGATCACCGACCCGCCGACCATGCAGATGACGGCGGTCCCCGACAGCAAGCTGGCCAAGACCCCGCGCCGCCCGCGCACGGTCGCCGAGATCGAAGCCGAGGCGCCCACCCAGCACCTCGACAAGATCACCGAAGGCGATTCGGAGCCCCCGCGCCCGCGCATGGCCAAGTCGCCCGACCCCACCCGCCCGCGCGCGTCGATGCTCGCCGACGAGCCGACCCGCACGCTGCCGGTCGTCCAGCCGGGTGCGACGCCCCCCGACTCCGGCGAGCCCACCCAGATCCTCCCGATCGTGAAGCCCGACGCTCTGGAAAGCGATCGGGGACAGCACGACTCGCCGTCGACCAGTTCCCCGGACACCGGCCTGAACCTGCCCGATTCCGGCGATTCGTCGCCGACCGACTCCGGTCCTGCTGGAGCACAACAGGTTACGCCGGGCGACACCGGTCTCGACCTGCCCGGCAGCACGGTTCGCCCCGGATCGCCGAGCGACAGCCGGATCAGCCTCCCCGGCCGCCCGGTTCCGCGCTCCACCGGAAACACCGGTGGCGGAACGAATTCCAACGGCCACAACGGCACGACCGCCGACTTCGGCGACGCGCGTCCCGGCAGCACGAACGGGTACGGCGGATTCGGCGAGACAGACCGCCCGGGCAATGGTCCGGTCGGTGGACCGGGTGTCATCGGCGCCGGGCATGCCGCTCCGGGGACCGACGGTGTGATCGGGTCCGGTCATCGACCGGACGACATCCCCGGCGTGATCGGGGCCCCCAGGAATCCGTCCGCCGGTGCGGACGAACCGAGTGGTGGCATCGCGCCACGCGATCCCGGCTCACCTGCGCCCGGCTCACCCGCGCCCGGCTCACCTGCGCCCAGCTCGCCCGCACCCGGCTCGCCCGCACCCGGCTCACTCGCGCCCGGCTCGCAGACACCCAGCTCGCCCGCGCCCGGCTCACTCGCGCCTGGCTCACTCGCGCCTGGCTCACTCGCGCCCGGCTCACTCGCGCCCGGCTCGCAGACGCCCGGCTCGCCTGCGTCCAGCTCGCAGGCGCCCGGTGCGCCGCGTGGTTCGGAGCGGGTGCAGCCGCCCAGCGGGTACATCCCGCCGCGTGGCGAGAACCCGGCCGTCCCGCAGGTGTCGACGCCCGGCACCGCCGGATTCACCGACGAACCCACGCCGCGACCCAGCATCGTCACCCCGACCCGGCCCAGCACCTCGAGCTCGCCGCCGCCCGGCATCGTCACGCCGCCCGGCATCGTCAACCCCCCGCGCCCGAGCATGATCACCCCCCAGCCGCGCCCGACCGAACCCCCGGCCGGCGGCACCTTCAGCGGCTTCACCCCCCTGCCCACCCCCGAGCCGGAGCCCCGCGCGACGGACGACGAGGAACCCACCCAGGAACCCCCCTTCGTCCCCCCGGCCACCGACCTCTCGGTCACCCCGGGCGCCCACCGCGCCGAGGCCCCCTCCGCCCCGGAAACACCGGCGTCTCCTCCCAGCCGAAACCTGTTCTCCGAGGCACCCTCCGCCCCGGAAACACCGGCACCGCGCGCCAGCCGGAGCCCGTTCTCCGAGACACCTACGGACCCGGAAACACCCGCGCCTCGCCTCAGCCGGAGCCCGTTCTCCGCAGCACCCACAGACCCGGAGACCCCGGCAACCCCCCTCGACCAGCACCTCCACTCCGAGGCGCCGACCGACCCGGAAACACCGTCGCCCCGCCTTAGCCAGAGTCCGTTCTCCGCGGCACCCACTGACCCGGAGACTCCAGGTCCTCTCGGCCGACGCCCGCTCTCCTCAGTGCCGACCGACCCGGAAACACCGGCGCGGCCCCCCGTCTCGCGTGGCGGCCAGGAAACCCCGCCCGCCCGAGGCATTTTCGGCACCCCGGTCCCGGTCGAACCCCAGGAGCCGTCCACCCCGTGGACCGGCGACTCCGAAGCCCCAGCAGCAGACCGCGGACCGGTGTTCTCGCCGGTCACCCCCGGCGAGCCGACCGACCCGCAGGCCCCCAACCGCCCGAACTTCGCCGACACCCCCAGCACTACGCCGCCTGCCACCGACAACCAGGCGCCGACGGTCCTCCCCGGCGCGCGGCCTGCACCGGAAAACCCGACCGAGCAGCCGTTCTCCGCCTTGGCGCCGAACGTCCCCTCGGCGACTCCGGACCGACCGCACTTCTCACCGACCACCCACGGCGAGCAGCCCGTTTCCGACTTCGATGAATCGGCTTCTCTGTCGGACAGCGCGGAGGCCGAGCCGAACGCGTCGTCCGAGACCGGTCGCGGCAACCCGGTGTCGTTCTCCGACAACACTTTCGCGGCCGACCCGATGTTCTCGCCGGTGAATCCCACCCACTCGCCGAACACCGCCACCGATCCGAACGCTGCGGACGAGACCGGCGAGCCGACCTCGCGCACCACCGAGCCCACGACACCGACCGCCGACACCTGGCACGGCGCCGCCGAGCCCGCCCGCGGCCGCCGCAGCGACACCCCGCCGCAGGGCCCGGTGGGCTGGGCACTGCCTCGGGAGCACGCGGGCACGCCGGTCGAGCAGGATCAGGCGAGCGGCTGGCAGGCTCCCGACGGCTTCACCGCAGTTCCGGCGGAACCCGCAGCGAACGGCACTCCGGACGAATCCGATGCCCCCGCACCGGAATCCGAGCCCGTCCAGGACGACAACCGCAACGAGATCGAGAACTGGATGGCCCAGCTGCGATCGTCCCGCCGCGGCACCGCCGCCGACGACGAAGGTCGCCACGCGGGCAACGAGGGCCGCACCGTCAGCGTGAACGAACTCCTCCGCCGCCGCGAGGACGACTCCGAGTAGCCCCCGGACGCACGCCGCCAGAGGACTGCCAGGCCGGGCTTCGACTGACGATGAGGCAGTTCCTTGGCATGGCCGAGGGGCCCGGCCTTGGACCTCGGGCGGGTAGCATAGGAGCATGTCCAGGCAGAACGCGGAGGATCATGAGCTCCCTGAGTACATGACCTGGGAAGAGCTCGAACTGCTGCCTGAGCACCTCGCCGATCAGATCGAGCTCTGGGATGGGCGTGTCGTGTGGCTGCGGCGTGGCCCGCGCGAGCACCAGAAGTTCACCCGCAGACTCACCAACGAGATCGAGCGGTGCGCTCGCGACGAGACCTCGGCCCGCCCCGAGCAGTGCTGGGAAGTCGAATCCGAGACTAACGTCTTTCTCGGCACATCCGGAAAGTCCGATTTCCTCACGCCGGATTTTCTCGTGCACCGATGTCTGCCGCCGTTCGCCGACGTACGAGCCGGCGATACGGTCCTGGTCGGCGAAGTCCTCTCCCCGTCGAACACCCAGACCGACATGGAAGCGAAAAAGGCACGCTACGCGGGCGCGGGCATTCCCTGGTACTGGGAGGTCGGCCTCCACCGCGAGACGAGCTCGATCGCCCAGATCCGCGCCTACGCGCTCGAGACCGGTCATGCCGAACTGCCGCAGGGTGTCACGCCGTTACGTCCGGCGAACTACCTGATCGTCGGCGAATGGACACCGACCGACGACACCGCCGTAACCTTCGCCTACCCCTTCCCGATCGACATAACCTGGTCGGCACTCGCGTTCTGAGTGACAAGCGCGTGTCCCTCTCTCGCAGTACGGAACCGGCGCCGTGAAATGTCCGGCAACTCCCAGCCGCGAGGCCATGACTTGTCTACCTCGAGAATCGAGATGCTAACCACGCCAACCTGTTTGCTGATCTGTTACCAAGGGGGTACTGTCGCGCACATAGATCAGCCCCCGGGAGTGCGTCAACACTCTCCGAGGGCCTGGGTACGAAACAGCATGCACCTGCTCGCACCGTAGGGGACACCCTACCTTGCAACACCTCGGCATCTCCACTGCCGAGCAGTCATCCACGAGCCCCACAGCTCCCGCACCAGGCGTTCACCCTCGGACCACGCAATTCCCGCAGAGTGACCGGCCCCGCGGTGAAGATGACCCGCTGTCTCGTCCCAGGCCCCGGCGGGCTGCTCGATGGTCGTCACCGACGAGCCCGACCAGGGGGATCCACCAACACCCCACTACCCAGCCGTCTGCGAGTACCACCGTCGTACGCCTCGCACGTACGCACCGTGTCGGCTCGGGCGTGCACACCTTCGACACGGTCCAACCCAGCCACGCGTCCCCTACGACGCGGGGCCAGAAGTGTTGGCCGAGAGGGTCTATCGGGGCATGGCGATCGGGAGTCCGGGGCAGGGGGTTACGACACCGGCACCCCTGGGTGCTCCGATCGGTTCAGGCAGCGCCGCAGGCATCCGGTCACGCTCGAGCTGCCGCTGGATGGCCATTCGCCTGTTCTACAAGACAATTGCTGAACATGAATCGGCGGCTGCACGCGTCTATCGCCTGAGTTCGCCGGGGGTGGAGTCGGCGAAGGCGCGGGCGTAGCGGGTTCCGGTGAGCAGCAACAGGATTCCGACGGCCAGGAATGCGGCTACCCGGATGATGCCGGAGAGGGTGGCCAGGTCGAAGAGAAAGAGTTTAGCCAGGGCCGCGGCTGCCACCAGGAGGCCGGAAACCAGGTAGACCTTTGCGGTGGCGGGGGCGGTGGTGAGGCGGCGCAGGCCGTAGAACAGGGCCGTGGTCGCGGCGATCATCCAGATGATGGTGGCCAGGCTGTGGCCGATGATGAAACCGTCTTCGGTGCCGAGGGCGACGCCCAGCGAGACCGCGGTGACCAGGACGTAGTACAGGCCGGCCAGGCTCGCCACGACCCAGGCGGCGGTGACGAGAGTGGTGTCGGTGCCGCGTGGGAGGCGGGCGACGGTCCAGGCGGCCATGATCGCGGTACCGGCACCGACCACGGCGGCGAGAGCGGTCGCGAGGTCGAGGTCCTGGTCGGCGAGACGGTGCAGGCCGAGGGTTTCCGGGGAGGCGATGGTCAGCAGGGTCAGGGCACCGAGCAGGGCGAAGGCCGTGCCCAGGGCGGTGGCGACCCGGTTGCGGGTGGTCGCTGCGACGGCGAGGAAGGCCAGGGCGACCGTGGACAGGGCGGTCGGCAGCAGGTGCAGGTGGGCGCCGGTGCCGACGACGCAGGTCAGCAGGAGGGTCACCGCGCCGGTCAGCGCGCTGACCAGCGCAGTGTGTGACGGGATGCCGAGTCGGGCGCGGCCGGGTACGACAGGACCGGGCACGGGAGAGCCATGCCCGATGGGGCCACGCGAGACGGGGCCAGGCGAGGCGGCGATCACGGCGGGGACACGCACGAGGGCGGTGGCGGCGAGGCCGAGGAGGACGGCGGCGAATCCGCCGGTGATGACCACGGCGGGTGCGCGGTCGAAGAGCATCGCCGCGGCGAGGACGGGAAGGGCTGTGAGGGCGATGGTGACGCTGGCGGTGATGTCGGTGGGCCGGTGCCGCACGGCGAGCACCGCGCCGACGAGGCCGACCAGCGCGCAGGCTAGCGCCGCGGTCAGAAGTCCGCCCAGGTTCGTCGCGTCGGTTCCGGAAATGGCGGCGCCGAGGCCGGTCAGGGCGATCATCGCCAGGGTTGCCAGCACCACGGGCAGGGTCCGCGCGATGTGCAGGACGGGCCACACCCGCCGCAGCTGCACCGGCACCCCGGCCGCCTGCAACACGACCAGGAACCCGAGCAGCGGCAGTTCGGTCGTCAACGCGGGTGAGAGCAGCGCGGCACCCAGCACCACGCCCACCGCCAACGGCTGCGACTGCCAGCGCACGGCCATCCCGACCCCGGCCAGCGCCACCGCCAGCGCCACCGCGAGCCCGACACCCGTCGGCACCCACTCGTAATACCCGGTCACCGCAACAACATCCAGATACGCGCCCGCGATACCGGTGGCCACCAGCGCGATTCCACCGACGCGTCCACCCGGCCGCCCGAACACCCGCCAACCGGCGCCGACCAGTCCAACCGAGAGCGCCGCCCCCGCAACCACTCTCGCCACCGGCCCGAAGAACCCTGCCTGCGCGGCCAACACCAGCAACATCAACACACCGATCAATGTCACACCCACCCCGGCCACCGCCAGCACCCGGGAAATCACTCCCTCCCGCTGCCACCACGGCGTCCGCTCCACCGGCACCTGCCGCCCCGGCTGCCCAGCGGTCGGCCCCCACCCCTGACCCGCCCCTCGCACCGGCCCACCCGGAACCGACCAGGCACCAACAGGTCCCGCGGCCCACCCCGGCCCCGGCGGCGGCCCCCACGCACCCCCGCGCACCGGTACCCCGCCCGGCGCCCCCGCCGGCCACCCACGATGGGGCCACCCCGGCGCCACTGGCCCACCGACGCCAGCCGCCCTCGCTCCGGGCACACCACCCGACAGCCCCGGCGCCGCAGGCCCACCGACCCCGGGCACGTCAGTCGGCAGCCCTGGGGCGGCAGGTTCGCCGACCCCGGGCGCACCACCCGACAGCCCCGGCACCACATGCGCGCCAACCCCAGGCACTCCACGCCACCCCGACACAGCAGACCCACCATCGGGCGAGCCACCCCGACCCTCAGCGACCCCGGGCACGTCGGTCGGCAGCCCTGGCGCGGCAGGTTCGCCGACCCCGGGCACGCCATCGGGCGCACTACCCGACAGCCCCGGCGCCACATGCCCACCGACCCCAGGCACACCACGCCACCCCGACACAGCAGACCCGTCATCGGGCGAGCCACCCCGACCCTCGGCCACAGCAGGCCCACCAGGCCGAGACCATCCCGACTCCGACGACGTATCCCGTTGCTGTCCAGCCTGATTCGACACCTCTTCCCGTGACGAACCCCGCGCCGATTCCGCGACCTCTGCCGCCGCCCCACGGGCAGGCACATCCCCGGTCCCCGTCATCGGGCTCACAGCAGCACCCTGCTCGACCGCCTGAGGCTCCCCCGACACCTCACCACTCACGCCAGCCGACTCCGGCCGATCCGTCGCCGGAGCCTCCAGCCCCGACTCCCCCGCGCGCTCCCCGGCCGGAGCGGCCATGACCGAAGCATCCGCACCGGCCGACGTCGGCCGACCCGACGCCGACAGCGCTTCCCCTGACACGGCCGATGTATCCGCAGACCCGGCCTCATGCCCCGGCAGCGCACCGGCCGCATCACTGTCCGACGAATCCCCGCGTTCGGCACGCGGCGCGAGGTCTGAGGCGGAGGAGTCGAACTGTTCCAACTGCCCGCGCAGCACATCCAGATCACCACCCAATCGCCCCATGTGGGTGCCGAGGGAGGTGAAGTCGGCGGAGAGGCGGGCGATGAGGGCGGGGTCGATGGTGGTGCGGCTCATGTCTTCATCGTCGGCGCGGGGTGGGCGCGGGACATGAGTAGAAACCCCTGGGTGGGGGCCGGTTCCTACCTGAAAGTGGTGGTCAGGCGCCGAGGAAGCGGCGCCACTGGACCATCAGCGGGTATTTCGCGGTGACGGAGCCGAAGCGGATGCGGCCGTGCACGACCAGGTGCAGGGGGCCGATGGGTGGGCCGGTGCGGACCTTGTTGTTGGCGCTGGAGCCGATGAGGTCGAGGCCGTTGAGGTCGACGGTGGCGGCGGCGGGGACCAGCAGGGTCAAGCCGGTGCAGTAGTCGTCGACCTGGATCTCGACGATCTGGGTCTCCATGACGGCCTCGGTGAAGTCCAGGGTGACCCCGGACATGAGGTTGTTGAGGTGCAGTACCGGGGGCACCTGCCAGGGGCCGCGCCGATGCACGCCGGAGAGCCTGCTGCGGATCAGCGTGGGGTTCGAGCCGCCGGGCGGCACCGGGACGTGCTTCGGGCGGGGCATGGCGGCGGGTTGCGGCGCGCCGGCCACCCGCATTCCGGGCAGGTCGACCAGCACCGCGTTGAGTTCGCCGCGGGTCCTGGCGGCCAGCGCGGTGTCCATCCGTTCGGTGAACTCGCCGAGCGAGAGCATGCCGAGCCCGACCGCGCGTTGCAGCAGCTGGCCGACGTGTTCGCGTTCGGCATCGGAGACGCGCAGGTCCCGGTCGCCGACGGAACCGGCCGTCGAGGCGCCGGGTACGGAGAGGGATTCGGGACCGCCCATGTCATCGAGGGTAGCGACGAACCCGCCCCCGGCACATCAGGGCAAACCCCTATTCGAGTCCCTGTTCGATGGCGGATCGAGGGTAGGTGCCCCGGGCGGTCGGACTATTCCAGACCCTGTTCGATGGCATAACGCGTCAACTCCACCCGGTTGGCCAGCTGCAATTTGCGCAGCGTGGCCTGCACATGGTTCTCCACCGTCCGATGCGACAGATTCAGCCGCGCCGCGATCTGCTTGGCCGAGAGGCCCTTGGCCACCATCCGCAGCACCTCGGTCTCGCGCTCGGTCAGCGAGGGCCGGTGCGGTTCGTCGGCGGCGGCGGGCGCGGTCGCCATCCGGCGGTATTCGCCGAGGACCAGCCCGGCCAGTCCGGGCGTGAACACCGGCTGCCCGGCCGCGGTGGCCCGCACCGCCTCGATCAGTTCGGCCGCCGACGCGCTCTTGACCAGGTATCCGCTGGCCCCGGCCTTGATCGCGTCGAGCACGTCGTCGCGTTCGGCCGACGCCGAGAGCACCAGCACCCGGCTGGCCGGCGACACCCGCAGCACCTCGGCCGTGGCGGTGGCGCCGTTGCCGTCGGTGAGCTGCATGTCCATCAGCACCACGTTCGGCTGGACGGCCGCCGCCCGGCGGGTGGCGGTGCCGACCCCGTCGGCGGTGGCGGGCACCGCGAAACCCGCTTCGGCGAGGTCGCGCGACACGCCCTCGCGCCACATCGGATGGTCGTCGACCACCATCACCGTGATCACCGCGTCGGTCATCTGGCCTCCTCTCGGCGCGCCGGCCGGCGCGGAATGCGGAATTCCCATTCGGTGCCGAACTCCTCGCCCTCGGTGAGCAGTTCGGCGGTGCCGCCGAGCGCGGCGATCCGGCCGACGATGGAACGCGAAACCCCCATCCGCCCTTCGGCTTCGGCGGCCGACAGCCGCCCGGCCGGAATCCCGACGCCGTCGTCACGCACGCTCACCACCAGCATGTCACCGGTGTCCTCCAGCAGCACATAGGCTTTCGCGCCGGGTCCGGCGTGCAGCTCGACATTCGACAGCGCGGTGCGCACGGCGGCGGCGATCTCCTGGGCGGCGGCGCGGCCGATCGGCACCGGCTCGCCGGGCGTGGCCACCGACACCGCGGGCGTGGCCTGCACGGTGAGCAGCGGTCGCACGTCCACCTCGGCGGCACCGGAATCGGGCCGCGCGCCCTGCTCCGAGATCAGGACCCGCAGCGCCACTTCCTGTTCGCCGGCGCGCTGCGCGAGTTCAGCTGCGGGACCGCCGATCTCACCACCGCGACGTTTGATGAACGCGAGAACCTGCAATACCCCGTCGTGCACTTCACGGGCCAGGCGTTCGCGTTCCTCGGCGGCGGCCGTCATCCGCAGTGCCTGTTCGAGCTGGCGCTGAGCCCGGCGCGCGGTATTGGCCGCCAGGCCCAGTGCCAGGCCGACCGAGACCAGCACCGGCGCGGTGGCGTCGCCCCACACGTCCTGGCCCCACTGCTCACGCACGGTCACGACCACGGCCGACATACCCAGTCCCGCGAGCACTCCCGCGACCGGTCCGCGCAGGATGGCCATCGAGATCACCGCGTTGGCGATCCACAGCGTGGTCGGCAGCGTCTGATGTCCGTGGTACCAGCCGTAATCGGCGACCAGCCGGGTGGAGGCGATGAGCAGGACCGTCACCACCTGATCGCCGAAGACCACCCACCCACGAATCCGGCCGGTCGCCTCGGGGAAATACCACTGCGACAACAGCAGCGCCGAGACTCCCGACCAGATCGCCATCAGCGCGATCAGCACCCAGCTCAGCCGCGGATGCTGGTAGTACGGCACCGAGGCGATCTGCTGGCCGACCGCGTACAGCAGCGTGACCAGACGGAAAGCCTGGGCGGCCCGCCACAGGGGCGCGGTCGCCGCGTCGGCACTGCTCAGCTCAGCTGTGTGGGTCCGCATCGCCGGACTCGCGCTCTTCGTCCTTGCGCAGGGTGCGGTAGACGTCGAATCGGCCGGGCTCGGGTTTGTCCGGCTCGGCCGAGAACAATCGCCGGTCCTCGCCGCCGGCCAACTCGCCGTAGACCTCCTCCGGGCTGTCGGCGAGCAGATACCGGATCGCGGTGTTGCCCACCGCGATCAGCGGCACCGCCAGCAGCGCGCCCGCGATCCCGCCGACGACCAGGCCCGCGGCGATCGCCAGCACCACGGCCAGCGGATGGATGCTCACCGCCCGGCCCAGCAGCAGCGGTTGCAGCACATGGCCTTCCAGCTGCATCACCGCGATGATGATGCCGAGCACGATCAGCGCCGTCACCAGGCCCTTGGTGACCAGCGCGATGAACACCGCGACGAACCCGGCGAAGAACGCGCCGATGATCGGGATGAACGCGCTGATGAACACCAGCGAGGCCAGCGGTAGCGCCAGCGGCACGTGCAATATCGCCAATCCGGCGCCGATGCCGATGGCGTCGACCGCGGCCACCACGACGGTGGCGCGCACGAACCCGACCAACGTGCCGAAGCCCAGTTCCCCGGCGGTGCGGACCTTGTCCCGGTGCGCGGTGGGGATGATCCGGGTGACGAAATGCCAGATCTGGTCGCCGCCGTAGAGGAAGAAGATCAGGATGAACAGGATCAGGAACGCGCCGGTGAGGATGTGCCCGATGACGGTGGCGGTGGTGAGCGCGCCGCTGGTCAGGCTCTCGCGGTTGTCCTGGATGGTGCGCACGATGGTGTCGCCCGCGCTGCGGATCTGCTGATCGCTCAGGTGCGGCGGGCCGTTGATCAGCCAGTCCTGCACCTTGTGGACGCTGTTGGTGACCTCGTTGGACAGCCCCGGCACACCGTCGACGAACTGCTCCACGACGAAGGTCATGATCCCGGCGAGCAGCCCGATCGAGCCGACCAGCGCCACGAACACGCCGAGCCCGCGCGGAATCCCCACCCGCTGCATCCAGTCCACCAGCGGCGCCAGCAGCGCGGCCGCCAGCAGCGCGATCGCCAGCGGAATCACCACCGTCGCGAACTTCTGTACCAGCATCCCCACCGCGAGCAATGCCGCGAAGATGACCAGCAACCGCCAGCTCCAGGCGGCCGCTTTCCGGACCAGCGGATGAACGGCCTCGGCATCGGCACGCCACAGCGCCGACGCGGTCGCGGAATCTGCCTTCTGGTCGGTCACTCGAGAGAGCCTATCGGTCCGAACGCTAGATTGGTGGTCGTGTCGGCGCCACTGGAAGCGGTCAAACAGACCATGCGAACGCGCTGGCCGCTGTATCTGACGTCGATACTGCTGGCCAACGCGTTCGGCGCGGTACTCGTGTGGGCGTTCATCCAGTACGGGCTGCCGGTGCCCGAGGGAGATCCGACCGGGGTGCGCCAGACGGGGCTGCTGGCGCCGGTGCTGGTCTTCGGGATCGCGGCGATTCTCAGTATCGTCGCCGCCGCGCTGATGTTGCGGCCGGTCATGCGCTGGCAGATGCGCGGGGGTCCGCCGAGCAGGCGCGAGCAGATGGCGGCGCTGCACGTGCCGCTGCGCCAGTCGATCGTGCACCTGGTGCTGTGGATCATCGGCGGCGGCATCCTGGCCGGGCTGATCATCGCCGAATCGCCCGAGCTGGGCGGGGCGGTGATCGTCACCGAGTGTATGGCCGCGACCATCGTGTTCGGCTTCACCTACATGCTCGGCGAGCGCATCCTGCGCCCGGTGGCCGCCGAGGCGCTCACCGAGGGCACCTTCGACCACACGCTGACGCCCGGCGTCGGCACCCGGATGGCGATGACCTGGGGCATGGGCACCTTCGCGCCGACCATCGCGATCGTGCTGCTGTGCGTCACCCAGATCTCCTCCGACGTGAAATTCTCGGCCAACTCGCTGGCCATCTCGATCCTGCTGCTGTGCGGTGTGGTGATCCTGCAGGCGCTGGCGCTGTCGATGCTGACCGGTTCCTCCATCTCCGACCCGGTGCGGCAGCTGTCGCAGGCCATCAACCGGGTGCAGGGCGGCGCGCGCGACGTGCAGGTGGAGGTCTACGACGGCTCCGAGATCGGGCTGTTGCAGGTGGGCTTCAACCGGATGATGGAGGAGGCGGCCAAGCGTCGCAAGCTGCAGGAGCTGTTCGGTCAGCACGTCGGCGAGGACGTGGCGCAGCGGGCGCTGGACTACGGCACCGAACTCGGCGGTGAGACCCGGTTCGTCGCGGTGCTGTTCGTCGACATGGTCGGCTCCACCGCCGCGGCGGCCGAACGCCCGCCGACCGAGGTCGTCAGCCTGCTCAACGAGTTCTTCCGGGTGGTGGTCGACGTGATCGACAGCCACCACGGCTTCGTCAACAAGTTCGTCGGCGACGCGGCGCTGGCGATCTTCGGCGCCCCGCTGGACCGCCCCGACGCGCCCGGCGCCGCCCTGGCCGCCGCCCGCGATCTGCGCGAGGCCCTGCGCGAGGTGACCAGCCTCGATGTCGGCATCGGTGTGTCGGCCGGACTGGCCGTCGCGGGCAATATCGGCGCCGCCAACCGCTTCGAATACACCGTGATCGGCGACCCCGTCAACGAGGCGTCGCGACTCACCGAACTGGCCAAAGATCATCCCGGCCGCGTCCTCGCTTCGGGCAGCGCGCTGTACTTCGCCGACGAAAGCGAGCAAGACCATTGGGAGACCGGCGACGAGGTCCAGCTGCGTGGCAGACGCAGAAAAACCCGCCTGGCCTGGCCGAAGAGCTCGACCCCCGGGCTCGATGTAGTGCCGGGAGAACAGGTTCGTTCGTTAGGCTGAGATCGTGACGGCCGACGGCGACCTAGCGGGCGAACCCGCCCTGCCCGCAGCCGGGCGCCGCCGGTTCTGGTGGGTGAAGTGGGTGCTCGGGGTGGCGCTGCTGGCGCTGCTCGTCGGCGAGGGGGCCTATCTCTGGCCGCGGCTACACGAGTCGTGGCGCACGCTCACCGAGATGCACTGGGGCTGGCTGGTGCTGTGTATCGCGCTGCAGGCCGTGTCGATGAGTGGTTTCGGGCGGGTGCAGAAGCAGCTGCTGCACGCGGGCGGGGTGGATGTCAGCCAGCGCAAGTCGGTCTCGGTGGTCTACGGCGCCACGGCCATGTCGCTGACGCTGCCCGCGGGCCAGGTGTTCTCCACCGCCTTCACCTACCGCCAGACCCGCCGCTGGGGTGCCAGCCCGATCGTCGCGTCGTGGCAGCTGGTGTTCTCCGGCGTGGTGGCCACCGCGGGGCTGGCGCTGCTCGGTATCGCCGGGGCCGCGCTGGTCGGCAACCGGATCGGGTTCAATCTGATCGCGTCGCTGGTGGCGCTGGCCGTGGTGCTGTTCGTCGGCAACTATCTGGCCCGGCATCCCGGCACGCTCGAGGCGCTGCTGCGCCGCGTCCTCGCGCGGGTCAACCGGATGCGCAAGAAGCCCGCCGACCACGGCATCGCCAAGCTGGCCGAGATCAGGGCCCAGCTCGAGTCGGTGGATCTGGGCAAGAAGGACGCGGGCCTGGTCGGGGTGTGGGCGCTGGTGCACCGCTTCGCCGACGTGGCCTGTCTCGGCGCGGCCTGTTTCGCCATCGGCGCCGACCCGAAACTGTCCGGGCTGCTGATCGCGTTCGCCGCGGGCAAGGCGGTGGGGTCGATCCCGTTCGCGCCCGGCGGCATCGTCTACGTGGACGCCACCCTGATCTACGGCCTCACCGCGGGCGCGGGCCTGCCCGCCTCGCAGGCGGTGGCGGCCGCGTTCATCTACCGGCTGGTGAGTTTCATCCTGGTGGCGATCGTCGGCTGGATCGTGTTCGCGTTCCTGTTCCGCACACCGCACGCCGACGACGAAGCCCTAGAGGCCGAGTTCAAACAGCAGCGCAAGATCTAGCGCAGCGCGGTGATGGCCGCGCGCCAGCCGAGCAGGAACAGCGCGAGCACGCAGGCGGCGACGATGACGAAGCTCACCGCCACGCCCTGCCCGCTGACCGCGCGCAACGCCATCCCGCCGACGAGGGTGCACGCCCAGATGACGATCCCGCCCGGCCACAGGCTGGTCGCGTCGAAGCGCGAATCACGCGCCAGGAACATCGCGACCGCCCAGCCGAGGAGCAACCCGATCCCGAAGGGCCACACCGTCTTCAGCAGCCCGGCCAGCACCGCCTCGTCGTGACTGCGCCTCCCGATCGCGCAGAAGACGATCACCAACACAGCATCGACAGCGAACGGCGCGAATCTCTTCACTGTTCCGCCTCTCCGGGAATTCTGGCCAGATTCAGGTGCGCGGCCGGAAGCAACGCGGCCGCCGGTCAGTCGGCAGTCACGTTAGCCCGTGCCCGGTGAGTTACCCATGTCCCTACGTCCGCGAGGCCGTCGATTCCGACTCAGGGCTCCGGGGTCGCCAGGGACTTCAGCAGGACCGAGGCCAGGCGTGAGGTGGCGTCGCCGCTGTCGACGTCGGCGATGTGCACAGCGAAGACCAGATCGCCCATGGTGGCCAGCAGCCAGCCGTCGTTGCCGCCGGTCGCCGCGAACGCGGTGACATCGCGGAACCCGCGCAGCGCCGCCGTTTCCGGCTTGCCGATGCCCTCCTGCATCATGGCGCGCAGCCGGTCGACGGCGGGCTGTTCGAGCGCGGGGATCGGGGTGTCGGTGGTGCTCGGATGACCCGCTTCGATCATCGGCGGCACCACCGAGCCGCGCGAGATCGCGGCCGCGGCGATCGCCATCCCGAACGGGCTGGCCAGCACCGCGTCCGAGCCCGCGCCCTGACGCACCTGCTCGGTATTGCGGCCGGGCGCGCTGATCCGCCCGGTGACCTCGTCGAGGCCGGGCACCTTGAAGTCGACGCCGACGCCGAGCGCGGTGGCCGCGTCGGCGGCCTCCTGCTCGGTGACGTCCTGCGGCGCCTTCTTCAGTTTCGCGGCGGCGACGGCACGGAACAGGTCCATGGTGCCGCCCGCCGGGTACAGCCCGGTGAAGGCGATGGGCCCCTTCTCCGTGGCGTAGGAGTTCTGCGCGACGGCGACGACCGCGCCGGTGGACGGCTGGATCGCCACCACACTCGCGGGCGTGCCCACGCTGACCACGGCGTCCTCGGCGGCGCGCTGCAAGCGCTGGTCCATGGTGGCGGCGATGTCCGGACCGGCCGGGCCCTGATAGCCAGCGACCTGGTTGACGAACTTGCCGTCGGCTTCGAAGATCTGCACACCCCAGCCGGCGGTGGCCTCGAGGCTGGACTGCCACACCTTGGCGAGCGCGTCGAGCATGGGCGACCAGGTCCGGCGGTCGGCCGAGATCAGCTTCGGCTGCTTCTCCATCACCACGCCGGGCACCTTGGCCATGCGCGGCTCCAGGATCGCGAAATCGCCTTCGCGCAGGTTCACCGCGACGACCGGCTGCCCCTGCGAGGCGGCCAGCTTCTGCATCAGCACGGGACCGGTGATCAGCGGTGCGACCGGCTCGATGGCGTCGGCCAGCGCGTTGGTCGATCCCACCAGGTCGCCGGTGCGGCTCGGGTCGATCTTGATGACATTGATGGTCTGCTCGGTCATCAACGGCTCACCGGCCAGGTCGACGACCTTCGGCGGCGGCTTGGCCGTGGTGCGCACGAGCTTGACGGTGCGGTTGTCGGCCAGCTGCGGCATGATCACCGCCGGGTCCCAGGAGATGCGCCAGCCGATGGCGAGCTTGCGGACGGTGCCCTGGAGTGTGTAGGTCCAGTCCTTGCGCTCCCCGAAGTTCCAGCCCACATCCATGCTGAAGATGGCCGACTGCGCGTCGAGGTCGATGACCTGGGTCTTCTCGTAGTCGACGGTGCCCGACTCCAGGCCCTCGAACATTTGCTTCATGGTTGCGGACGCGGCGGCGGGGTAGGACGTCAGGTCGGCGGCCTTGGTGTAGTCATGGTCGTCGAGCAGATCGGTGAACCGCTGGACAACCGACTCCGCTTCACTCGACTTCCCACCCACTCCGCACGAGCACACCGCGAGGGCGAGGGTCGCAACCCCCGCGATCGCCATTGCGCCCCGGACGCGAAAGCGGCGGGATCCCCACACATCCATATCGCCCACTCTTCACTCTTGCCACTCCGGTAACAATTCCACCGTACCGGAAGTTGACCCGTCTCCGATGCCCCGGTAACACGGGACGCTACTAGACCTCAGCACCTCGATTGTGCCCGAAATCTCGCCCGATGAGGACTACATTTCGAACCTCGCCCAGCCAGTGGCAACATCTGGCGCGCTAACCGTACCGGCGGGCGCGCTCAGTTGTGCGGATCTCGCATTTGTCCGGCGATTCAAGCCGAGGGTACCCACACCCACCGACAGCCAACCGCCCGCGGTCACCGGACGGGCAGCGCTCCCCAGGCCGTTCTCCCAGAGCGCAATCCCGCGGTTCCGATACGGCGTAATCTTGTAATCACCATTACAGACGCAATACCGAGAGCAGGTGATCGCCATGGGCGACAGCCATCGCGACCGTGGATTCGGCCGCCCCGGCGGCTGGCAGCAAGCCGATCTGCCGGACCCGGCCGACGCCGCGGACTGGTTCGCCGGACGATTGCCCGACGACTGGTTCACCGGCCCGCCGGAGCTCGAGATCGACCGCGACGAGATCGTGGTGGTCGGCGAGCTCCCGCGACCCGACGGCGCTTCCGCGGCGACCAGGGAGGGCGCGCTGGCCCGCTGGCGCGAGTCGACCCGCCCGGCCCGCATGCAGATCGCCGACGAGGCCCGCCGCCGTTACGGCCGCAGCGTCGCCTGGGGCGTGAACCTGGACGGCAAGCGAATCCTGTTCACCCACTTGGCGGTCCCGGTGATGACGCGCCTGCGCCAGCCCGAACGCCAGGTGCTCGACACCCTGATCGACGCGGGCGTGGCCCGCTCCCGCGCCGACGCCCTGGCCTGGACGGTGAAACTGGCGGGCAAGCACGCCGAGAGCTGGCTCGCCGAACTCCGCGACGCCATGCGCAAGGTCGACGACCTGCGTGCCGAGGGACCGACCGGGTTGTGACCTAGAGTGGCCTGCATGGATACCGAGCGGGCCGACCCGATTCTCGTGCTCAACGGGCCGAACCTGAACATGCTCGGTACCCGGCAGCCCGAGGTGTACGGGTCCGACACCCTCGACGACGTGGTCGCGCTGTGCGAGCGCACCGCCGCGAAGTTCGGGCGCGAGGTGGTGGCCTTCCAGTCCAATCACGAAGGCGCGCTGATCGACCGGATCCACGCGGCGCGGGGCACCGTGGCGGCCATCGTGATCAATCCCGGCGGGCTCACCCACACCTCCGTCGCGTTGCGCGACGCGCTGGTGATCCCGGAGGTGCCGATCGTGGAGGTGCACATCAGCAATGTGCATGCGCGCGAGGAGTTCCGGCACCACTCCTTCATCTCCCCCATCGCCACCGCGGTCGTCGCCGGGATGGGTATCCAGGGCTACGCCGCGGCTGTCGAGTTTCTCGCGCAGCTCTAGGCCACGCGGAAGACCGGGAATCCCGGTGCGATAGCGGCCAATTCGTCGTCGGTCGCGTTCTTGTCGAGCCCTTCGAAGAAGCGGCCGACCTCCCAGCCCCACTTCTCCAGGTAGAGGCGCAGCAGCGGAACCTTGTCGGCGTCGGCGATCTCGACGCCGGTGAAGGGTTCGATCCTGCGGCCGAGGCGCAGTTCGCCGGTGCCCGCGGCGCGCAGGTTGCGCACCCACTGGGTGTGCCCGCGCGGGGCGACCAGGTAGCGCTCGCCGTCGGCGGCGGTCATCAGGTTGACCATGGTGGTGCGCCACTGCCCGCTCTTGCGGCCGCGCACGGCGAGTAGCCTGCCGCCGGCGACGCTGATGCCCAGGCGGGGCAGCCAGTTGACGACCTTGGTCATGATCGGGTCGATTCCGGTGGGGCCGAGGTAGCGGGTGGCGTTGTCCATGCTGATCACTCCTGAACTGTGAGCACTGCTCTCTGTTGAGCACAAGCATGCGCGCCCAGCGGGCCGTTGTCAAGAGCAGTGCTCTCGTTTTCCTATATGCCGGATTTCGCCGAAGTATTGCCGCGATGGAATGTAGTACTTATGCTACATATCATCGAAGGTCGATGACTGGGAGGAATCATGACTTCGAAGAACGGCGTCGTTCTCGACGTCCAGCGATTGCAGATGCGCTACGGCGACACCGACGTGCTGCACGAGGTGACATTCCAGGCGCACCGCGGCGAAGTGCTCGTCATGCTCGGACCCAACGGCGCGGGCAAGACCACCACGATCGAGATCCTCGAGGGGTTCCGCAGGAGGTCGGCCGGCCGGGTCGACGTGCTGGGGGCCGATCCCGAACACGGTGACGAGCAATGGCGCGCCCGCATCGGCGTGGTGCTGCAATCCTGGCGTGACCACGCCAAATGGCGGGTGCGCGAGCTGCTCGCGCATCTCGGTTCCTACTACGAGCGGCCCTGGGAGATCGACCAGCTGCTGGCCCTGGTCGGGCTCACCGAGCAGGCGGGCGCCAAGATCGCCACCCTGTCCGGCGGCCAGCGCCGCAAACTGGATGTGGCGATCGGTGTCGTCGGCAAGCCCGATCTGCTGTTCATGGACGAGCCGACCGCCGGTTTCGACCCGGCCGCCCGCCGCGACTTCCACGACCTGGTGCACCGGCTGGCCGACCTGGAGGACACCACTGTCCTGCTCACCACCCACGACCTGGACGAGGCCGAGAAGCTCGCCGACCGGATCCTCATCCTGGCCGGTGGCCGCATCATCGCCGACGGCTCCCCCGACGAACTGTCACGCTCCATCGCCGGGGAGGCACAGGTGAGCTGGACGATCGACGACCAGCGCTTCGTGCACACCACCACCGAGTCCACCAAGTTCGTGCACGAGTTGTTCAAGCAGCACGGCGAGGCCATCGCCGATCTCGAGGTGCGCCGCGCCTCGCTGGAGGACACCTACATGACCCTGGTCCGGCGCGCGGAATCCGGCGAGGACAGCGCGCCCGTCCACACTCTCGCGGAGGTCACCCGATGAGCAAGCCAGGTATCCAGCGGGGCCTGATCGAACTGCGGCAGGCCTTCACCAACGCGCCCGACCTGATCGGCCAGTTCCTCACCCCCGCGATCACGCTCGGCGTGCTGTACCTGCTGCGCAACCGCGACTACGCCGGTGGCGAGCTGTCGATCGCCGAGCTGGCGCTGCCCGGTCTGCTGGGCGCGATCATCGCCTTCAACGGCATGTACGCGGTGATCAACGTGCTGGTGCTCGACCGGGAGGACGGCACGCTGCTGCGCGCCAAGGCGGTGCCGAGGGGCATGAGCGCCTATGTCGTCGGCAAGATGGTGTCCAGCTCGGGGACCCTGGTCGCCCAGGTCGTTATCGTGCTCGGTGTGGGCATGCTGATCATCGGAGGCTCCTCGCTGAGCGGGGCGGGCGCGTTGGCGACCTTCGTGTGGGTGCTCGCGCTGGGCATGCTGGCCGTGCTGCCCCTCGGCGCGATCCTGGGCAGCCTGCTCGACACCCGCACCGCCTTCCTGTTGACCATGCCGCTGATGGGTCTGGTCGCCATCTCCGGCATCTTCTACCCGATCACGGCGCTGCCGGGCTGGTTGCAGGTGGTGGGTCAGGTGTTCCCGATGTACTGGCTCGGCCTGGGCATGCGCTCGGCCCTGCTGCCCGGCGAGGCCGTCGCCGTGGAGATCGACCAGTCCTGGCGGCACCTGGAAACCGCCGCGGTACTCGGTGTCTGGGCCGTGATCGGCTTGCTGGTGGCGCCGATCGTGCTGCGGCGCATGGCCGAACACGAGTCCGGCGCCGCCATGGCACAACGAAGGGAAAAGGCGATGCAGCGTGCCTTCTGAGGTCATCTACAACCGCATCGCGATGCTGCGCGCCGAGCGCGGCATCTCGCGACGCGACCTCGCCGAGGCGCTGGGCGTGCACTACCAGACCGTCGGCTACCTCGAGCGCGGCGAATACAGCCCCAGCCTGCACCTGGCGCTGCGGATCGCGGCCTACTTCGAGGTGGCGGTGGAGGTGGTGTTCTCCACCGAACCGTTCCCCCGCCTCGGCACCGGCACCGCGTGACCCCACCGTCCGGCACCCCACGGTGCCGGACGGTGTCGCGCGTAAATCACGCTGTGCCCCTGATCAATTCGAAGGTCGATACCGGCTTGCCCGTGGCCTCGCTGGCGGCGACGGCCTTGCGCCAGTAGCTCTGGGCCAGATGGGAGAAGGTGGCGTCGACGCCGACCTCCTCGCTCGCGTCGATGATGTGCTGGGCGCCCGCGTCCATCATCTTCAGGCTCGCCAGGTCGGCCCAGCCGCCGTTCTGGTTGGCGGTGGCGAACTCCTGCATGAAGTAGGGGTAGGCGTCGCTGGAGCGCACCGCGAAGGGGATGAACTGGTCGATGTCGTGGCCGGAGCGGGCGATCACGGCCAGCGCCTGGTCGAAGGCCAGCAGCCAGGGGTGGAAGACCGTCAGCAGCGCCTGGTAGTAGATCTGGGCCAGGCCGTCGTCGGCGCCGAGGTATTCCTGCGGGCTGAGCGGGCGCAGCAGCTCGGCGTGCGCGTCGAACACCTCCCGCGGGCCGCTGTAGAAGATGTAGGACGCGGGGTGGGCGATATTGTCGCCGGCCGACATGACCCCGCCGGAGAGGAACTGCGCGCCGCGCTCGCGCACCCACGCCGCGCCCTTGCGGGCCTGTTCCGGCGAATCCGAGGACAGGTTGGCGATCACCTTGCCCGCCAACGCTTCCGGCGCCTGGCCGAGCACGTCGTACATGGCGGCGTAGTGGGTCAGGCTCAGGACCGACACCTCGTTGGCGGCCAGCGCCTCGGCGACCGTGGCGGCCCGCTTCGCGCCCAGTTCGACCATGGCGTCGACCTTGGCGGTACCGCGGTTCCACACCGTCACCTCGACGCCTGCCGCGAGGAATGCGCGCACCATGGCCTGCCCCATGGGCCCCAGACCGAGGACGGACACGGATTTCTGCTCGGACATTCTCTGCCCCTTCGTTTCTCGAAGCTGGATTCTTTCGGCGCCGGAACCCATGGTGCTCGGACGGGGCGAGGCCGGGAAGACCGCACGTGGAAGTGTGGTTGCTTACCTGGAGGTCCGAAATACGGTCGGGAGAGGTGCGCGGGACATGAACAGTGATCCAGATCACGATATCTGTGGCATGAGCCTGGCCATCGATGTGGTCGGCGGCAAATGGAAGATGCACCTCATGTGGGTGCTCGGCGAGGGCCCGCAGCGGTTCGGGCAGATCCGCAGGCTGCTCGACGGGGTGAGCGAGAAGGTCCTCACCGAGAACCTGCGCCAGCTCGAAGCCGCGGGCGTGGTGCACCGCGAGATCTACGCCGAGATCCCGCCCCGGGTGGAGTACTCGCTCACCGCGCTCGGCGAGACGCTGCGCGACGCACTGGCCGCACTCGAGACCTGGGGCAACGAGCACCGAGCCGAACTGGTCGGCCGGGTCGCCTCATGACCTAGAGGTACTCCATGGCGATGCGCTCGCCGATGCGCTCGAGCAGCGGCACCGCCTCGGCCATCGAACGCGCCGGATCGGATTCCAGATCGCTGAGCGGATAGCAGCGCCGGAAACCCGCGGCACGAATCTCCCCGGGCGACAAAAGGGTTCGCCCAACCGCCGCCACCACCGGCACCCCGGCGGCCTTGGCCGCCGCGCCAACCCCGACCGGGGCCTTGCCGTGCATGCTCTGGTGATCCAGTGACCCCTCCCCGGTGACCACCAGCGCCGCGCCGTCCACCAGCGCGTGGAACTCGAGCAGCTCGAGCACCACGTCGATCCCGCTGCGCACCTGCGCGCCGAGCACCGCCAGCGCCCCGAATCCGGTACCGCCCGCGGCGCCGGCGCCGGAGATCTCGGCGTAGCCGGTGCCCAGCACCGCGGCCCAATTCGTCAAGGCCGCTTCCAGTTCCAGCATCTGTTTCGGGCTCGCGCCCTTCTGCGGCGCGTACACCGCGACGGCACCGGCCGGGCCGAGCAGCGGATTGTCGACATCACAGGCCAGCGTGAAGCTCGCCTGCGCGATGGCCGGATGCAGCCCGGCCCGGTCCACCCTGCGCACCTCGGCCAGCAGGGCCGACACATTGGAACCCGCTGCGCGCACACCCAATTCGTTGCCGCTGCCGTCGAGCAGGCGCAGGCCCAGCGCGCGCAGGAAGCCCGCGCCGCCGTCGGTCGACGCGCTGCCGCCCAGGCCGAGCACGATGTCGCGGGCGCCGTGGTCGAGCGCGTGCGCGACCACCACGCCGAGCCCGAAGGTGTCGGCACCGAGCGGATCGAGCCTGCCCCCTGGCAGTTTCACCAGACCGACCGCGGCGGCCAGCTCGACGACCGCGATGTCACCGTGACGGGCGTAGACGGCCCTCGACGGTTCGCCGGTGGGTCCCGGCGCGGCCACCGGCACGGCCTGCCAGCCCCCGGCGACGAACGCGTCGACCATGCCGTCACCGCCGTCGGCCACCGGCACCCGGCGCACGTCGGCGAGCGGCCTGCGCCTGCTGATTCCGGTCGCCAGCGCGTCGGCGACCTCGGCGGCGGTGAGGGAACCCTTGAACTTGTCCGGGGCGAGCACCACGCGCGGTCCGATGGTCATCTGGCCATTGTCCGGGCTCGGACGGAAACCCGCCATACGCATTCCGCGACCGGCCGGCGGGGTAGTTTCGACCCATGGCGACCGAGGTCCGCAACAACGCCGCGCTCGAGCGGTTCGAACTCACCGCCGACGGGCAGCCCGCCGGCTATATCGAGTACCAGGACACCGGCGCCGAGCGCGCGCTCGTGCACACCGAGATCGCGCCAAGGTTCGAGGGCCGCGGTCTGGCGAACGTGCTGGTCCAGGCCGCGCTGGACGCCAGCAGGGCCGAGGGTTTCAGCGTGCTGCCGCTGTGTTCGGTGGTATTGCATTTCGTCCAGACCCATCCCGGCTACATCTCGCTGGTACCGCAACGCTCGCGCGAACTGTTCGGTCTGCCTCAATAGCGCGCGACCGCGCCGTCGACGGCCTGCTGCAACTCCTCCTTGACGAACCGGGCGATGTCACCCGGCCGCGGGGGCAACTCGGCGACCGGCGCCCGGAAATACACCGCCGCCGACACCACCTCCTGGCCGCTGGGCTCGACCTTCGGGTCGGGGCGCGGCCCGTAACTCATCCCGAGCGCGACCAGCGCCGGCGCCGCGTCGAGCTTGGCCGCGCGGAAGGCGATGTGGCCGATACCGCTGCCGATCGACTGCACCGCCGCCGGGTCGACGTCGTTGCAGGTGCCCTCCGGGAAGATCGCCAGGTGATCACCGCCGGCCAGGCGCTGCGCGCACACGTCCATCATCCGCTGGCCCGCCGCGTTGACCGCCCGGATGCCGTGGTCCTTGCCGCGGAACACCGGGATACCGCCCATCATGTCCACCTTGCGGCGCTGTTCGGGATCGAGGAACAGCTCGTCCTTGGCCAGTACCCGCACCCGCCCGATCTTGCCGCGCAGCGGCGAGCGCCAGGCAGTGGCGGCGACGGTGTAGGGATCGCTGGTGGACAGGTGGTTGATCGCGTAGATCACCGGCCGTCCGCTGCGCACCAGCGCCCGCAGGCCCGCCTTGGCACCTTCGGCGAAGAACACGCGCGGACGGTAGCGCCGGGCCAGCACCGCATAGGAGGCGAGCGCCTTCCACCGGTTCTGCTGATGTCGCAGGTAGTAGTCGTACACGGCGGCGTCGTCTTCGAGCAGAACCTCGGGCGCATGCATGAGCCGACCCTACCGTCCGCGGTGACGGGCACCCCGGACGAGAAATTTTCCCGATCCGAGGCCTTCCGTGGGAAGCGCGACCCACCGGTCCAATGCGATGATGACTCGGTGGCACGCGGAGACGACCCGGACGAACGGCGTACGCGCGACGGGCGCGGGGACGACCGGCGGCCCGGACAGCCCGCGCGCGGGGTCCGGGCAGGCAATCTGCTCGTGTCGGCGATCGACCTGGTCGAGCCGACATTCCGGCGCACCGTCGTGTACGTGATCGAGCACAACGACGCGGGCAGCCTCGGAGTGGTGCTGAACCGGCCGAGCGAGACCCCGGTGATCGATGTGCTGCCCGACTGGGCCGAGCTGGCCGCCGCCCCGTCCGATCTCTACATCGGTGGGCCGGTCAAGCGCGATGCCGCGCTGTGCCTGGCCACCCTGCACGCGGGCGCCGACATCACCGATGTGCGCGGGCTGCGCCGCGTCGACGGGCGGGTGGTACTGGTCGACCTGGACGCCGATCCGGCCGAGATCGGCCCGCTGGTGGAAGGCGTGCGCATCTTCGCCGGATACGCGGGCTGGTCGATGGGCCAGCTCGGCGGCGAACTCGACAACGACGACTGGGTGGTGGTCTCGGCCCTGCCCGGCGACCCGCTCGCCACCGACCAGCACGATCTCTGGGCCGCGGTGCTGCGCCGTCAGCCGCTGCCGCTGGCCCTGCTGGCCACCCACCCGATTGAACTCGAACGCAACTGATCCCGTTACTCCATCGACAGAGGGAGTGACCCATGAACACCGAGCAGTGATCAGGACCGCCGATGGACGACGGTCGCGACGAACTGATGCGCGCGCTCTACGCCGAGCACGCGCCCGCGCTGTGGCGTTTCACCCTCGGCCTGGTGCGCGATCCCGGCCGCGCCGAGGACATCGTGCAGGAGACGCTGCTGCGGGCCTGGCAGCGCCCCGCCGTCCTGGAACAGACCGAGACCTCCCCGCGCGCGTGGCTGTTCACCGTGGCCCGTAATCTCGCCGTCGACGAGCACCGCAGCGCCCGTCATCGCCGCGAGTTCGGCACCGACACCCCGCCCGAGCAGGTGAGTCCCGATCAGTCCGACCGCGCGCTGGACGGCTGGCTGGTCGCCGACGCGCTGAGCACGCTCAGCGCCGATCATCGCGAGGTGATCGTGCGGGCCTACTACCGCGGTCTCGGCATGCAGCAGATCGCCGACGAGCTGGGGATTCCGCCGGGCACGGTGAAGTCGCGGCTGCACTACGGCATGCGCGCGATGCGCCTGGCCTTACAGGAGATGGGGGTGACGAACCGATGACCGACCTCGCCGACGAGTACAGCACCTGGGACGCCGCCTATGTCCTCGGTTCGCTGGGGGCCGCCGAACGCCGCGAGTACGAGACCCATCTGCTCGACTGCGGGCACTGCCAGGAGGCGGTGGCCGAGCTGTCCGGGCTGCCGGGCCTGCTCGCCCTGGTCGACCGCGAGACCGCGCTGGCCATGATCGACCCCGAACCCGCGCCCGCGCGAGTGCCCGATCTGCTGCCCGTACTCGCCGCGGCCGCCGAGCGCAGGCGGCAGCGCCGCCGGTGGCTGGGGATCGGCAGCGCGGTGGCGGCCGCGGCGGCCGCGGTCGCCATCGCCGTGCCGGTGACCATGACGGTGGCCCGCTCGGACCCGTCCACCGCCCAGATCGTGGCCGCCCAGCAACTGCGCGCCGTCGAGCAGACCCCGATCAGCGCGGAGGTGAAACTCCTGCGCGACGGCGAGCGCACCCGCCTGGTGATGACCTGCCGCTACGCCCCCAGCGCCTACGGTTCCGGCTACACCTGGAGCTACGGCCTGGTCGTCACGGCCGGTGACCAGCGCATCGCCCTGGACCAGTGGCCCGCGGGCCCCGGTACCGAGCTCACCGTCGAACGCACCATCGACGCGGCCCCTGAATCGATCGAATCCGTCGAGATCACCTCGACCGATTCCGGCCGCACGGTCCTGATCGCCGAGCTCTGACCACGCGAAATCCGGCCGCCCGGGGTGGGCGGCCGGATTCGTGGTGCGGAGGATCAGGCGGTCTGCTTACGGAAGATCGACTTCGACCAGAAGTAGCCGCCCCCGGCGATCACGGCGCACCAGCCCAGCGAGACCCAGCCGTTGGCGCCGATCTCGGTGCCCATCAGCAGCCCGCGCAGCGTCTCGGTGATGGGCGTGAACGGCTGGTACTCGGCGAACTGGCGCAGCCCGACCGGCATGGTGTCGGTGGACACCAGCCCGCTGCCGAGAAACGGCATCATCACGATGGGAAACGGTGTGTTGCTGGCACTTTCCGGCGTGGGCGAGAGCAGGCCGAGGGCGATGGCCAGCCAGCTGAACGCGAAGGTCACCAGGGTGAGCAGGCCGAGGGCCGCGATCCATTCGACGAGACCGGCATCGGGCCGGAACCCGATCAGCAGCGCGACACCGGTCATCATCGCCATGCCGCCCAGCGCCTGCACGAGGGCGCCGAGCACATGCCCGGTGAGCATGGCCGACTGCGAGATCGCCATCACCCGAAAGCGATTCACGATGCCCTTGCTCTTGTCGGTGGCGATGGACACGGCCACCGACACCGTCATGTACGCGGGCAGCAACAGCAGCATGCCCGGGGCGAGATAGTCGATGTACTCACCGCCGGAGGACTTCTCCAGCGCCCCACCGAAGACGTAGTTGAACACCAGCAGCAGCACGGTCGGCATGACCAGGATGCCGAAGACCATGCTGGGATAGCGCTTCGCGTGGATCATGTTGCGCCGCAACATCGTCAAGGTATCGGCGAAGGCGCTGCTCGGGGTAGCGGTCTGGACGCTCATGCCAGGGACTCCTGTTCGGTGGTGGCGCCGGTGAGGGTGAGGAAGACATCGTCGAGATTCGGGGTGTGCACGGAAACCCCACCCGCTTCGAGGTTCTCGGCATCGAGCCGGTCGAGCACCGCGCGCAGCGAGCGCACGCCGCCGTCGCTGGGCACGGCGAGGGTGAGCCCGTCGCCGCCGTCGAGCACGCGCGCGGCCCGGCCGAAGGCGTGGCGGGCCGCGTCCAGGGCGACGTGATCGGCGAAGTCGATCCGGATGTGGCCGCCGGGGACGAGCCGTTTCAGTTCCGCCGCAGTGCCTTCGGCGACGATGCGGCCGTGGTCGAGCACCGCGATCCGGTCGGCGAGCTGATCGGCCTCCTCGAGGTACTGGGTGGTGAGGAAGACGGTGACGCCCAGATCGTCGACCAGTCCGCGGATGATCTCCCAGATGGCCCGGCGGCTGCGCGGGTCGAGGCCGGTGGTCGGCTCGTCGAGGAAGATCACCCGGGGGTCGCCGACCAGCGTCATGGCCAGGTCGAGCCTGCGGGTCATGCCGCCGGAGTAGGTGCCCGCGGGCTTGTCGGCGGCCTCGGCCAGGTCGAAGCGGGCCAGCAGTTCGGTGGCGAGGTCGCGGGTGGCGCGGCGGGGCAGATGGTTCAGATCGCCCATCATGTGCAGGTTCTCGCGGCCGGTCAGCAACTCGTCGACCGCGGCGAACTGCCCGGTGACGCCGATGAGCCCGCGCACCCCTGCCCGGTCGGCCGTCACATCGTGCCCGCCGACCGCGCACTCACCGCCGTCGGCGCCGATCAGCGTGGTGAGGATCTGCACGGTGGTGGTCTTGCCCGCGCCGTTGGGGCCGAGCAGCGCGAAGACGGTGCCTTCCGCGACGGTGAGGTCGATACCGTCGAGGACCGTGTGCTCGCCGTAGGCCTTGCGCAGGCCGCGTGCGGTGATGGCCGAGTTGACCATGGTCGTCCCTTTCCAGAGAATTGCATTCATTGCTGCGAATATGTGCATGAGTTATCGACACGTCCCCCCGGGGGGCGTGGTGGTGAGGTGGGTGTGCGGTTGTCGGCGAGGAGCTAGATGTCGAGTTCCTCGATCTGCGGGTGTTCGACGATGTCGGCCACCTTGCGGTACAGCTTGTCGGGAATGCGGCCCTTCAACGCGGTGACCTCGTCGAAGATCTCGTACTCGTAGTCACCCCAGTCGAAGGCGCGGTCGCCGATACCGAAGAAGCGGCGCCAGTACTTCCACTCCTTCATGTCACCGGCGGCCGGACCGGTCGGGTAGTCGCTCCAGGCCGCGGTGTGGGTGTGCAGCACGAGCTTGCCCTTACGACTGCGGTAGACGGTCAGGTTGCGCACCTGCTCGTCACCCATCTCCTGCCATTCCCCCAGCAGCGAGCCCTGGAAGCGCACCTGACGGGCCCCGTCGCGCCCCACCTGCAACACGATCTCCTCGAAGCCGGCCTCGCGACCTTCCTCCAGGTGGATCAGCCTGCGCAGTGCGGTGACGACCGTGCTGGACAGATTGCCCCCGACGAGTTCCTGCGCCCGCTGGAACAGGGGCAGATCGTCGTCGGCTACGTAGATCGTCTTGTTGGGCATGAACTCACTATACGTAGATGTATACGTACACACAAGGGGAAGTTTCCCGCCGATCCGATGAACCCCCGTTCCGCGCGCTCCGTAGTACCGGTTGGAGGCGGCCCGCAGGCCGCCGGGAACGCGCCGCGTGGAGGAGTGCCGATGCCGGACCGAGTGGTGGACTACCTGGTACGGGCGCTGGCCGAGCGGGGCATCACCCATCTCTTCGGTGTCGACGGCGCCAATATCGAAGACCTCTACGACGCGATCTTCGACGCGGACGGGCTGGTGACCGGCGTCGTCGCCAAGCACGAATTCTCGGCGGCGACCATGGCCGACGGCTACGCCCGCAGCACCGGCGGACTCGGCGTCGTCGCAACGACCTCCGGCGGCGGGGCGATGAATCTGGTGGCCGGACTGGCCGAGTCCTACGCGTCACGGGTGCCGGTGCTCGCGCTGATCGGACAGGCCCCGACCGGACTGGAAGGGCATGGGGCGTTCCAGGATTCGAGCGGACTGGCCGAATCCATCGACGCGCGAGCACTGTTCGCGACGGTGAGCCGCTACTGCGCCCGGGTCACCGACCCGGCGGCCCTGCCCACCCAGCTCGCGGAGGCGATCGCTGCCGCCGAGGCGGGCGGACCATCGGTGCTGCTGCTACCCAAAGACATTCAGCAGCACGACATGATGGCGACCACCTCCCACGACGGTGCCTCGCCGCGCAACCCAGCCGACCACCGACGCGAAGTCCGGGTCGAGGACACCGGCGGACACGCGACAGCCGGACCGGCGGCTCGCGCGCAGAGGGCGATCGTGACCTCCCGCGTCGGCGGAGCCTTCGTCGCCGGATTGCGGGCGGGCCCGGTGGTCGTCATCGCCGGTGACCAGGTCGCCCGCGACAACGCCCGCCCCGAACTGGCCGCGCTCGTCACCGCGCTGGGCGCCTCGATCGGCCTGGCCCCGGACGCCAAGGACGTCTACCCGAACAACGGCCCCGCCTACTGCGGTGTCGCCGGGAGCATGGGTCATCCCGAACTGCTCGACGCGCTGACCTCGGCGAGCGCGTGCCTGCTCATCGGCACCCGCCTCCCGGTGACCACCCGCGCCGGACTCGAATCCGCCCTGGCCCAGCGGCCCCTGCTGAGCATCGGCGCCCTCCCGCCCTACCTGCCGTCGACCCACTTGACCAGCACAGACCTGGCCACTACCCTCCGAGAACTGCTCCCCCAGCTCGATCTCCCCGCCGCACCGGCAGCCGCCCGCGAACCCACCCCGCTGCCCGTCCCCGAGTCCGACGGCCCCGGCCTGCGCTATCGCGCGGTCGTCGAATCCCTCCAGGCCGCACTGCCCGACGGCGCCGACATCTTCGCCGACGCGGGCAACACCGGCGCCTCGGTGGTCCACCACCTGTGCGTGCCCGAGGGCGGGCGTTTCGTGGTCGCGCTCGGCATGGGCGGGATGGGCTATGCCTTCGGCGCGGGCATCGGCTCGGCCTTCGCGCGCCGCGACGGACCGCATCGCACCGTCGTCATCGCCGGTGACGGCGCGTTCTTCATGCACGGCATGGAGATCCACACCGCCGTCGAATATGACCTGCCCATCACCTTCGTGGTCTTCAACAACAACGCGCACGCCATGTGCGTCACCCGCGAACAGCTCTTCTATCGAGACCGCTACAGCTTCAACCGTTTCCGGCCCGCCCGGATCGGTGCGGGCGTCGCCGCCATGTTCCCCGGGCTGGCGACCCACACCGTCGAACACCCCGCCGACCTCACCGAGGCCCTGCGCCACGGCTTCGGCACCCCCGGACCGGCCTTCCTCGAAATCCTCTGCGACGCCGACGAAATCCCGCCGTTCCAGCCCTTCTTGTCGACCATCGAATCCGCGAGGAGAACACCGTGACGACCAGCGCCCTGCCCGCACTCAGCGACATCCCCGACCAGGTGGTGCCCGGTGTGCTGCGGATCGAGAACTCCGATCGCGAGGCGACCACGCCGATCATCATGGACATGCTGCGGTCGGTGTATCCGCACGACCAGATCTTCGGCGAGTACTGCCCCGTGCAGACCTATATCGCCGCGCCGCCGCGCGAGGTCTTCGGGTATCTGGCCGACACCCGCTCGCTCGAGGAATGGACCTACAGCCTGCGCGGCTTCACCGAGACCGACGAGCCGGGGCTGTGGCTGTCCTACGACCGGCTCGGCGACAGCACCAAGTGCTACACCCGCACCGTCGCCCATCCCGAGGCCATGACCGTGGACTACCACTGCGCCTGGGACCAGTCCGCGCACCTGTGGATGATCTACCTGATGCGGGTGGTCGACGCGCAGGTGGTGTTCGACAAGCCCGGCTCGGTGGTGCTGTGGGTGAACTGTCACCACCCCTTCTACGACGAGAACGGCTATCCCGAGACCGCGCCGCCCGGGCGGCCGGTGTGGGTCGGTGACTTCTGGGAGATGTTCTCGGCCGGTCACCAGCTCGAACTGGACAACCTCAAGGCCATCTGTGAATACCGCGCCGCCCACGGGCTGCCGGTCAAGCCGGAGTGGATGCAGTGAACATGCCCGCAGTGAGCCTGGTCGACGTCGCGAGCCATCTGCCCGGCGACCCCGTCCCCACCGACTACTTCACCCGGTACTCGCGCTCGGAGCGGATGGCCAAGAACGTGATGTTCCGGTCGCCGACCGGGCGCCACCACGTCTCCCGCGACGACACCGCCGTCGACCTGGCCGAACACGCCTTCGCCGCACTGCGCGAACGCCACGGCGACGGCCTGGCCACCGAGCTCGACATCATCATCACCCACACCCAGCTCCCCGACAATCCGGTGCTGGGCGCGGGCCCCGAGCTGGCCCGCCGCCTCGGCGCGCACCCCACCCACGTGCTCGACGTACACAACGGCGGCTGCGCGGCCTTCGTACACATGATGGCGCTGGCCCGGATGATGATGGCCACCAGCGAGGCGAAGACGGCGCTGATCGTCGCCACCCAGAACTGCGCGGGCCCGGTGTTCACCCAGCCCGAGATCCGCAAGCTGGCCCAGGCCCCGGTACCCGGCGACGGCTGCGGAATCGGCCTGCTGCGCAAGGACGATTCGGCACCCATCCTCGACATCGAATGCCGCACCTATCCCGAATTCGCCGGTGACATGGACTTCTCCACCAACGGCCCGCGCAAGTACTGGGAGCCCGGTGAGGGGCAGGGGTGCGTGAGTTTCACCGAATCCAAGATCACCAAGGTGTTCGCGCGCGGCAATCGGCTGGTGCCCGAGGTGGCGCTGGCGGTGTGCGAACACATCGGGGTGAAGGGCCGCGATATCGACACCTTCGTCACCAATCAGCCGAACCGGCTGTTCCTGCGCAACTGGACCGACGCACTGGAACTGCCCGCCGAACGACATCCCGACACCTTCGACCAGTGCGGAAACCTTTTCGCCGCGGGCATTCCGGTGACCTTGGATATCGAGAACCGGGCGGGCCGGTTGCGCAACGGGTCGGTGGTGCTGCTGTCGGCGTTCGCGCACGCGGGCGATTTCGCCGGGGCGGCGGCGGTGCGCTGGGGCGCGGCGCGATGACCCTGCTCGCCGAACCCACCATCCCCTCCCGGCGTTTCGCCACCGGGAGCACCCGGTTCGATCTCAGCCTCAGCGAGAACCCTTTCCCACCACTGCCTTCGGTCATCGCGGCCGTGCACGAGACACTCACCCACGCCAACCGGTATCCGGAGTTCCTGCCCGAGCAGCTGCCGCGGCTGATCGCCGAGCATCTCGGTGTGCGGCCGGAGGAGGTGGTGGTCGGCTCGGGCGCAACCGGCGTGGCGCTGCAGGTGATGCGCGCCCTCGGTGACGGCGAACTCGTCACCAGCACACCGACTTTCGACGGCTATCCGGTGATGGCGGAGATGACCGGGATGACGCTGGTCCCCGTCCCGCTCGACGCGGCGGGCAATCAGGACCTGCCCGCCCTGCGGCGCGTGGTGAACCGCCGCACGGCGCTGGTCGTGGTGTGTCGCCCGCACAATCCGACCGGCACGCTGCTCGACGCGGGCGCGGTCCGCTCGTTCCTGTCCGCCGTCGGCCGCAAGATCCCCGTCCTGCTCGACGAGGCGTACGTCGAATTCCTGTCCCCCGCCGATCATCTCGACATCCACGACCTGCTGCGCAAACACCCCAATCTGCTCATCCTGCGCACCTTCTCGAAGGCATACGGCCTGGCCGGTCTGCGTATCGGCTACTGCCTGGGTCGCGCGCCGCTCATCGACCGCGTCCGTCACCAGCAACTCCCCTTCGGTGTCCCCACCGCCGCCGTGGCCGCCGTGCGCGCCAGCTACGCCGCCGAGCGCGAACTCCGCGACCGCGTCACCCGGATCAACCAGGAACGCGACCGCCTCCGCTCCGCCCTCCACGCCGACGGCATCCTCACCCCCGAAAGCCACGCCAACTTCCTCTTCCTCCCCGGACCCGGCCCCGCCACCACCCTGCGCCGCGCGGGCATCAAGGCCAAGCCCTATCCCGACGGCAGCGCCCGCGTGGCCATCGGCGACCCCACCGTCTCCGCGGCCATCCACAACGCGCTGACAACGCACTGACCTGCACATTCACGATTCGGCACTACGGGCTGATGCTGCCCGGGTTGCCCGCGCCGCTGAACTTCGTGGACGTGATCGCGGTGCTCGGTCAGCCACGAATCCCGCTGTGGCGCAACGACCATCTGATCGAGACGACCGATGCCGATACCGCCAATCTGCTGATCGGGGCCGGGGTGCGGTTCCCCGGGCAGTTCCGGGGGTATCAGGTGGCGCGGGACATGGAGCTGGCGCCGGATTCGAGCCTGGTCCGCTTCGGGGAGGACTTCCGGTTGGAGGGCCGCTACCCGGACTTCACCGTCACCTACCGCAATCCGGCGTTCGACCTGGACCTGCGGGTGCGCGCGACGGACAAGGTGTCGCACTTCGTGGCGCTGCGCGGCGGGCTCTACGACCACTGGTCGCTGCTGTGCCGGTACGAGGGCACCGTCACCCATCAGGGCGAGACCATCGAGATCGCCGGACTCAACACTCTCGAATACGCACGCGGCGTGCATGTTCCGCTGCCGCTGCGGTTCTTCACCTACCAGATCATCAATATCGACGACAGCACCCAGGTGCTCATGGTCGAGGTGCTCGGGCCGCTCGGGGTGCCCGTGCAGCGGGCGGTCTATCTGCGTTCGCTCACCGAGCACGGCGGCACCTACGAGGACGGCTTCCACTTCGCGGTCCAGCGCCTCGAACCCACCCCGCGCCGCACCCCCAACGGCCTGTCCATGCAGCTGGCATCGCAGTTCAGCTGGGGCGTGAACGACGACAACGGCGACGAGCTGATCGAGATCCACGGCACCACCAACGACGACTACGTCTACGGGATGGCGGGCGGCTACGTCGGCAGCTACGCCTACACCGGCCGGTTCCGCGGCGAGCCGATCACCGGCACCGGCTACATCGAGTACCTCGGCACCCGCTGAGAACCGTCGGCGGCGGGCAGCACCGCACTGCCCGCCCGTCCGGGATCAGCCGCCGCCACCGCAACCGCCACCGCCGCAGCCGCCACCCCCACCACAGCTGCTACCGCTGCCGCCACCGTCACCGGAGTCCCCGCCGAACCACAGGAATCCACCCCCGGTGGCCGCGCCGGACGCGGCAGCGCCACCCGAGCCCGCCCGCCACCGCTGACGGCGCGTCCGCAACGGTTGCGAATCCCGGGTCACCACCCGCACGCACCCGACCACGAACAGCACCGCGGCCCCGAGCAACACCAGTCCTCCGGCCAGCGGCGACACGATGGCGACGACGACCCCGATCAATGCGACGATGAACGCCGCGGCGACAACCTTCATGAACTTCCCCCGTTCAGATGCCTGCCTCCGTTGTACCGAAGACGGGCGCCGTCAGCCACCGATGCGGGGCGGCCTGGGGAAAGCGGTCAGTTGGCGGGGGCGCAGGTGTCGCGCAGCGAGCAGCCGCCGCAGGAGGAGCCGCAGCCGCCGGCCGGGGCCGGGGGCAGCAGGGGCTCGACGGCGCGGGCCGCGGCATTGGCGCCTGCGCCGAGGGTGAAGATCGCGATGACGGCCACGACGACCGCGACACCGACCGCGGGCAGCCCACCCGCGACCAGGGCGACCAGGCCACCGGCGAACAGCAGCGCGCCCGCGCCGACCGAGGTGGGGGCGGCGATGCGATTGGCGATACGGAAGTTGTCGTCGCTGTGCAGGGCGGCCTCGGTGGTGACACCGAGAACGGGATTGCGGGGCAGCTTGCCGAGCAGTCCGAGCACACCGGTCACGATGGCGACCGCGGCCAGCGCGAACAACAGGAGAGCGACGACGACCATTCCTGCAGGCTAGCGCACCCGCGCCACCCCCGGACCGAGCGCTCCCCGCCGAGGTGACCGCCCACACACCCCGCGGGGCGTGGGAAATCCGATGGCGAAGACGTTCTACCCTGTTAGACGATGTTTACCGGGGATCGGCGAGAACAAGAAGGCAGGACCGTGCAGGACACTCGTACTACCGAGAGTGACGTACCTCAGCACCGGTACAACGCCGAGCTGGCGGGGCGGATCGAGCGGCGCTGGCAGCAGAACTGGACCGAGCGCGGCACCTTCCACGCGCCCAATCCGGTCGGGCCGCTCGCCGGCGACACACCGCCCGACAAGCTGTTCATCCAGGACATGTTCCCGTTCCCCTCGGGCGCGGGCCTGCACGTGGGGCACCCACTGGGCTACATCGCCACCGATGTGTTCGGCCGCTACCACCGCATGCGCGGCCGCAATGTGCTGCACGCGCTGGGCTACGACGCCTTCGGCCTGCCCGCCGAGCAGTACGCGGTGCAGACCGGCGCGCACCCGCGGGTGACGACGCAGTCCAATATCGCCACCATGCAGCGTCAGCTGGACCGGCTGGGCCTCGGCCACGACCCGCGGCGCTCCTTCGCCACCACCGATCCCGAGTACTACCGGTGGACGCAGTGGATCTTCCTGCGCATCTACAACGCCTGGTACGACCAGGAGGCCGACAAGGCCCGCCCGATCGCCGAACTGGAAGAGCAGTTCGCCAACGGCTCGCGCCCGGTGCCCGACGGCGACTGGAACACGCTGGGCGCGACCGAGCGCGCCGCGCTGATCGACTCGTATCGCCTGGTGTACCAGTCGGATTCGATCGTCAACTGGTGCCCCGGCCTGGGCACGGTGCTGTCCAACGAAGAGGTCACCGCCGACGGCCGCAGCGAGCGCGGCAACTTCCCGGTCTTCCGTAAGCGCATGTGGCAGTGGATGATGCGCATCACCTCCTACTCCGACCGCCTGGTCGACGACCTGGACACGCTGGACTGGCCGGACAACGTGAAGTCCATGCAGCGCAACTGGATCGGCCGTTCGCGCGGCGCGCAGGTGCGCTTCGACGCCCCTGGCGCCGAGACCATCGAGGTGTTCACCACCCGCCCCGACACCCTGTTCGGCGCCACCTACGTGGTGCTGGCGCCCGAGCACGAGCTGGTCGACAAGCTGACCGCCGCCGCCTGGCCGGACGGCACCGAGGCGGGCTGGACCAACGGCGGCGCGGCCACTCCCACCGAAGCCGTCGCGGCCTACCGTGCGTCGATCGCGGCCAAGTCGGACCTGGAGCGTCAGGAGAACAAGGAGAAGACCGGCGTCTTCCTGGGTTCCTACGCGACCAACCCGGCCGACGGCAAGCAGGTGCCGATCTTCATCGCCGACTACGTGCTGAGCGGCTACGGCACCGGCGCGATCATGGCGGTGCCCGGTCACGACCACCGCGACTGGGAGTTCGCGACCGCGCTGGGGCTGCCGATCGTCGAGGTGATCTCCGGCGGCGACATCACCGAGGGCGCCTGGTCCGGTGACGGCGAACTGGTGAATTCCGGCTTCCTGAACGGTCTTTCGGTGGACGAGGCCAAGGCGACCATGATCGGTCACCTGGAGGCCGAGGGCCACGGCACCGGCACGGTGCAGTACAAGCTGCGCGACTGGCTGTTCGCCCGGCAGCGCTACTGGGGCGAGCCGTTCCCGATCGTCTACGACGAGCACAATGTGGCGCACGCGCTGCCGGAATCCATGCTGCCCGTGGAACTTCCGGAGATGGAGGACTTCGCGCCGGTCACCTTCGACCCCGACGACGCGAACTCCGAGCCGTCCCCGCCGCTGGCCAAGGCCACCGACTGGGTGCACGTGGAACTGGACCTGGGCGACGGCCCGCGCACCTACCGCCGCGACACCAATGTCATGCCCAACTGGGCCGGTTCGTCCTGGTACCAGCTGCGCTACGCCGACCCGACCAATGCCGAGACGTTCTGCGCCGAGGAGAACGAGAAGTACTGGCTGGGCCCGCGCACGGCCGAGCACGGCCCGAACGATCCGGGCGGCGTCGACCTGTACGTCGGCGGTGTGGAGCACGCGGTGCTGCACCTGCTGTACGCGCGGTTCTGGCAGAAGGTGCTGTTCGACCTGGGTGATGTCTCCGGTAGCGAGCCCTACCGGCGCCTGTACAACCAGGGTTACGTGCAGGGGTACGCCTACACCGACGAGCGCGGCGCGTACGTGCCCGCCGTCGAGGTGGTCGCGCGCGGCGACAAGTTCTTCTGGACCGGCACCGACGGTGTCGAGATCGAGGTGAACCAGGAGTACGGCAAGATCGGCAAGTCGCTGAAGAACGCGATCGCGCCGGACGAGATCTGCGACCTGTACGGCGCCGACACCTTCCGCTTCTACGAGATGTCGATGGGGCCGCTGGACACTTCGCGTCCCTGGTCGACCAAGGACGTCGTCGGCGCGCACCGCTTCCTGCAGCGCGTGTGGCGCCTGGTGGTCGACGAGGAGACCGGATCGGTGAAGGCCACCGACGCCGCGCCTTCGGAGGAGACCCTGCGCCTGGTGCACCGCACCATCGCCGGCGTGGATGAAGACCTGGCCGCGCTGCGCGACAACACCGCGGGCGCCAAGCTGATCGAGCTGACCAACCATCTCACCAAGAACTACCCCGACGGCGCCCCCCGCGCCGCCGTGGAACCGCTGGTGCTGATGCTGGCCCCGCTGGCCCCGCACATCGCCGAGGAACTGTGGGAACGCCTGGGGCACACCGCTTCCCTGGCTCACGGCCCCTTCCCGATCGCCGACCCGGCGCTGCTGGTCGCCGATTCGGTGGAGTACCCGATCCAGGTGAAGGGCAAGGTGCGCAGCCGCATCCAGGTCCCCGCCGACGCCGACCCGGCCGCCATCGAGGCTGCCGCGCTGGCCGACGAGAAGGTCGTCGCCCTGCTCGAGGGTCAGGCACCGCGCAAGGTGATCGTGGTCCCGGGCAAGATGGTCAATATCGTCCCCTGAGCCTGAAAAACGCGGCGCCCCGGACCTTTTCGGTCCGGGGCGCCGCGTCGTTCAGGGCCGTACCTCGAGCACGTCGTTCAGGGTGACCAGCGAGAGATTGCGCTCCCTGATGATGTCGACGAGTTGTCCGTAGCACCGGGTGACCGGGGCGAAATTGGCGTGGCCGATGACGATCGCCTGGGCCGCGAAATACTTTCGGGCGCACTCGATCAGGTATTCCTCGGTGATCAGGCCGGAGTCCGACAGCGAGCCGTACCACATGGCGGGCACGGTGTAGCCGAGGTCGGCGGCCACGCGATCGACGGTGGCGTTGTGATAGCCGAACGGCGGGCGGTAGAACGGGGTCCCGTCGACGCCGAAGGTGTTGTGCAGGAAGGTCTTCGTGCGGGAGAGCTGGTCGGCGACCCCGCTCGCGCTCAGCTTGGTGAGCGCGGCGTGGTCCCAGGTGTGGTTGGCCAGCTGGATCTGGCCGGAGTCGACCAGTGGGCGCAGGGCGTCGCGATGGACGGTCCAGGATTCGTAGTAGCCGGTGACGAAGAAGGTGAAGCGGGCGCCGGTGTCCTTCGCCCACCGCACATACGCGCCGACCACCTCGGGGCTGGCGCCGTCGTCGACGGTGAGGGCCATGCTGGTGCCCTGGCCCGGCAGCGCGGTGATGGTGCCCGGCCCGATGATCGAGCGGGGGCCACCGGGTGGCGGCGGGAGCACCGCGGGGGCCGGGGCGGGTGGCGCGAAGGGGATCTCGCCACCGGAACCGGATTCGACCGTCTCGCCCTCGGCGGTCGCGCACCCGGTCAGCGCCACGGCGGTACCCGCGGCGAGCAGAGCCAGCATTCGACGTCGTTCCACGCGCAATCCCCCTCCGGGATACCGGGCGTCCTCGTGCGCCCGATTATGCCGGGCGGAGCACGACTTCGGTCGGATGACCGTCGCGCGGCGTATCGACGGCGGTGCGCACCGCCCCGGCCACGGTCTCGGCGCGCAGGAATTCCTCCGGGCGGTACTCGCGGCCCTCGTCGGCCACGATCGCGCGCTGCATATCGGTGTCGATGCGGCCGGGGAAGATCGAGGTGACGCGCAGGGCGGGCTCCTCCTGACGCAGCGCGTCGGCGAAGGCGCGCAGGCCGAACTTGCTCGCCGCGTAGGAACCCCAGCCCGGATGCGCCCGCATCCCCGCACCCGAATTGATCAGCACCACATGGCCGTTCGCGGCACGCAGCGCGGGCAGCAGCAGCCTGGTCAGCTCGGCCACCGCGATCAGGTTGACCTCGAGAGTGCTTCGCCACTGCTCGACCGAGGACTCCGCGACGGTCCCGAGATCGGCGATCCCGGCGTTGTGGACGAGGACGTCGAGCCGCTCGATGCGCGCCGCCGCCTCGGCCACGGCCGGGTAGTCGGTGAGGGTCACCGGCCAGCCGGTCGCGTTCGGGAGTTCGGTGAGGATGGGTTTCAGCGCGTCGGCGGAACGCGCGCCGAGCAGCAGTTCGTGCGTCGGCGCGAGTTCGCGGGCGATCGCCGCGCCGAGGCCCCGGCTGGCACCTGTGATCAAGGCTGTCGCGGCGGGAGTGTTGGTCACCGTCATGATCCCCACGCTAACTGCCCGGGCGCCGCGACGGCGGCGCGGGGGATTCCGGCAAATCCGGCGATCCGGGTATTCGGCGGTGACACCTGGGTGGTTTCGGAGCTGATCAGGGGCGCTCGCTAGTACCGTCGGGGTATGACCGATCCTCGGTACAACTACGATCCAGCGAATCCCCAGTATCCGCAGAACCAGGGTCAGCCGCCCAAACCGGCGGTCAATATCGGCAAGCTCTGGGCGGGTGGGATCGGGACCGCCGTCGTGGCCGCGCTGCTCGTGGTCGTCGCGATCATGCTCGTGCGCGGCGTGCTCGGGATCGCGATCCTGTCGCCGGAGGGCGCCGGCGCGTACGGCACGGTGTCCACCACCTCCTACGCCATGGCCGCCGCGGGCGCCGCGCTGCTGGCGACGGCACTGCTGATGGTGCTGCTGCTGGCCATGCCGAGCCCGCTGACCTTCTTCACCTGGATCTGCCTGCTGGTGACCGCCGTCGCGGTGATCCTGCCGTTCACGCTGGTCGCCGACCTGGACGCCAAGATCGCGACGGCGGTGATCAATCTGCTCCTCGGCCTGTGCATCACCACCATGCTCAGTTCCGTCGGCGCGGCCGCGCAGAACGACAACCGGCCGGTGGGGTACTGACCGTCACAGCCGTGCCGGGATGCCGTTTCGCCTGGTCGGCCGCAGAATAGAGAAATGACCGACCCCGGGTTCACCCCCACGCAGCTCGCGGCCCGCGCCGCCTATCTCCTGCGCGGCAACGACCTGGGCACCATGACCAGCGCCGCGCCCCGGCTCTACCCGCACATGTGGAGCTGGGACGCGGCGTTCGTCGCGGTGGGGCTCGCGCCGCTGAGCGTGGAGCGCGCGGTCGTCGAGCTCGACACCCTGCTCTCGGCGCAGTGGAAGAACGGGATGATCCCGCACATCGTCTTCGCCAACGGCGTCGACGGCTACTTTCCCGGGCCCGCGCGCTGGGAGTGTCGCAGGCTGGCCGCCAACGCGCCGGACGGGCCCGACACCTCCGGCATCACCCAGCCACCCGTGCACGCCATCGCCGTGCAGCGCATTCTCGACCATTCCCGCAGGCACGGGCGGTCCACGCGGGCCGTCGCCGAGGAGTTCCTGAACCGCCGGTGGCCCGATCTGGTGCGCTGGCACCGCTGGCTCGCGCACGCCCGCGACCCCAAGGAGAACGGCCGGATCACGCTCTACCACGGCTGGGAATCCGGAATGGACAACTCGCCGCGCTGGGACCGCGCCTACGCCCATGTGGTTCCCGGCGCGGATCTGCCGCCGTACCGGCGCGCCGACACCGCGATCATCTCCGATCCCACCCAGCGCCCCAGCGATCGCGAATACGACCGCTACCTGTGGCTGGTCGAGCAGATGCGCCGGGCGAACTACGACGACTTCCAGCTCACCTCGGTGATGAGCTTCGCGGTCGAGGACGTGTTCGTCTCGGCGATCTTCGCGCTGGCCTGCGAGGTGCTCGCCGATATCGGCGAGGAGTACAAGCAGCCGCACGCCGACGTCCGCGAACTGCACCAGTGGGCGCAGCGGTTCCGCACGGGCGTGGTCGCCACCACCGACGAACGCACCGGCGCCGCACGCGATTACGACGTCCGGCTACAGCGCTGGATCGGCACCGAGACCCTCGCCGTGTTCGCGCCGCTGCTCTCCGGCGGCCTGCCCCGCCCCGCCGAACGCGCCCTGCTCACCACCTTCGAGGGCCCGCGCTTCTGCGGCCACCCCGACCTGCGCTACGCCCTGCCACCCTCGACGTCCCCTGTCTCCAAGGACTTCCGCCCCCGCGAGTACTGGCGCGGCCCGGTCTGGCCGGTGATGAGCTGGCTGTTCTCCTGGGCCTTCGCCCGCCGCGGCTGGGCCGAACGCTCCTACATGCTGCGCGCCGAGGGTCTGCGCCAGGCCTCCGACGGCAGCTTCGCCGAGTACTACGAGCCGTTCACCGGCGCTCCGCTGGGCAGCATGCAGCAATCCTGGACCGCCGCTTCGGTTCTCGACTGGCTGGGCTGAGTCAGTCCTGCCACTCGACGGTGATGCCGAGCTCGCGGGCCAGGGTCGCCGCGAGGGCTTCCAGGTCACCGCCCTGAATGGTGGCCCCGCGCAAGGCGGTGACTCCGGTGATGCCGGTGAGGTCGCAGTCCTCGAAGCGCAGGTTCTGCTGCGGGCGCGCGTCGGCGAAGCGGGCGCCGGTGAGATTGCACCGCTCGAAGCGGACATTGCGGAACTCGGTGCGCTGGAAATCGGCCTGGCGCAGATCGCAGTCCCGGAAAACGACGGTGCGCAAACGGGATTCGGCGAACGAGGACAGATCCGCCCGTGACGAGTCGATCAGCACATCACGCAGCACACCCGCCGTCCAGGACAGCCCGGTCAGCCTGCCGTGCGCGACCTCGGTCTCGAACATCGAGGAGTCGTCGGCCTGCACATTGGCCAGATCGCACACCCGCAGCACCGACTCGGTGATGGTCGCCTGCCGCAAGGTACTCGGAAACCGCACACTGTCGAACACACACCGCTCGGCCCCGAACCCGTACACCTTCGACTCCGCGAAATCCGCCCCGCGATACTCGACCCCCACCACCGTCGCGTCATCGACCGGATCATCCCCCGGCACCACCGCGTCCCGCGTCCCCCTCGGCTCCCCCACCGCAGGCTCGAACCGCACCACCTTCTTACCCACCATCCCCACTCCCATCCGTCGCCGTCGGCACCAACATACGACCCCCCACCGACCGACTCCGCCACACCGGACCCCCGCAGTCGCTTGCATCGCCCAGAAATATGGTCATACTTATGACTATGAAGCTGGCCGAAGTGAAAGCAACCCTCTCGGAGCTGGTCACTCGCGTCCGCAGCCAGCACGAGCGGATCACGATCACCGTGCACGGCGAACCCGCGGCGGTGCTCGTCGCTGTGGACGATCTGGAAGCGATGGAAGAGACCATCGCCATCCTGTCCGACCCCGAGACCGTCGGACGTCTGATTTCCTCGGACGCCGAGCTGGCCCGAGGAGAGACCGTCACCGCGGACGAACTCGCGCAGGCGATGGCGGTCCGTCGGGCGATGTCGAGCCGTAGCGCGTGACGAGCGAGTACACGCTCGAGACGACGCCGACGGTCCGGCGCATGCTGACCGAACGACTGCCCGAAACCGTCGCCGCGGCCGCGTTCGAGTTCATGACCGGCCCACTGCTCGACAATCCCTACCGCGTCGGCAAACGCCTCCAGCCGCCACTGGACGACCGTTTCTCGGCCCGACGAGGGACATACCGCGTGATTTATCGCGTCGACGACAAACGCATGGTCGTGACAGTCGTCGACGTGAACCACCGCCGCGACATCTACCGGACGTAACCGGGCTCGATCGCCATCGTCTCGGTGCGGGCGATCAGCCACGCGGTTCGGCCGTGGTGATCGGTTCGTCGGACACAGGACGAGTATGCCGACCTGCGGTGATTCGGGTCGCGGACACCCCGGCGAGACGCTGGTCATGGCGGCGGGGATCACCTACGTTCGTCCCTCATGGACACCAAGCGCTGGAAGGCCGCGGTTCGGCGGGGTTGTGTGATGGCGGTGGCCGCGGTGGGTGCGGTGGTGCCGGTGGTGGCGCAGGCGGCGCCGAGTGGGCCGGATGTGTCGTCGTGGCAGCACGTGGACGGGCGGTTGATCGACTGGCACGCGGTGCGGGCGGCGGGGCATCAGTTCGCGATGGTGAAGGCCACCGAGGGGCTGCACTATGTGAATCCGTACTTCGTGCCGGACAGCATCCTGATGCGCACGGCCGGGGTGGCGCGCGGGACCTATCACTACGCGCGGCCCGAGTTGCCGCCCGAGCCGCAGGCCGCGCTGTACGCGGCGACCGTGCTCGGACAGAACGGCCCGCTGGATCTGCCGCCGGTGCTTGACCTGGAGGCGCCCGGTGGACTGTCGCCCGCCGCGCTGGTCGAGTGGACGCACCGCTACCTCAACGCGCTCCAGGCGCTGACCGGCCGCACCCCGATCATCTACACCTATCCGAACTTCTGGAAGACGGCGATGGCCGACTCCAACGCCTTCACCCGCTACCCCCTCTGGATCGCCGACTACAGTGGAAACGAACACCCCGAGGTCCCCGCCGGCTGGCCCACCTGGACCTTCTGGCAGACCACCGACCGTGGCAGCGTCCCCGGCATCGGCGGCGCCACCGACGTCAATGTCTACAGCGGAGCCCAGGGCGATTTCGCCCGCTTCGCCAATATGTCCGGCCTGTTCGGCAGCAGTTAGCCCGGGTACGACGAAGCCGTCACTCGCCCAGTCGAGTGACGGCGTCGTCAGCGGGTCGGGTGCCGGCTAGATGCCGATACGGCCGCCGTTCTTCTTCCACACGACCGCGACGGCCGGGCGGGGCTGGGAGCTGCCGCCGTCGGGCCAGTGCGATTGCGGGTTGTCGGGGGTGGCGTCGTCGCCTTCGCCGGGGTGCTGGACCGAGACGATGACGCGCTGTTCGGTGACGATCGGACCGCAGGTCTCGGCGCCCTTGGGCACGGTGAGGAACTGCTTGGTCTCGCCCCGGCGTGGGCCGTCGAGGGTCACCGAGAACAGGCCGTCATTGGTCTTGAGGGCGTTGCCGTCGGTGGAGATCCACAGGTTGCCGTGCGGGTCGAAGGCCAGGTTGTCCGGGCAGGAGATGGGGCTGACCTTCGTCTTGTCGAACCCGGCGAAGTAGGTGTCGGCGGCGGCGGGGTCACCGCAGACCAGCAGCAGCGACCAGGTGAAATCGGTGCCGGTGTGGTTGTCGGTGAGCTCGAGGACCTGGCCGTTCTTGTTGAGCTTGCGCGGGTTGGCCTCGTCGACGCCCGGCTTGCCCTCCTTGGCCCGGTTGTCGTTGTTGGTCAGCGCCACATAGACCTTGCCGGTGAACGGGTTGGCCTCGAAGTCCTCGGGGCGGTCCATCTTGGTGGCGCCCACCTTGTCGGCGGCCTGGCGGGTGAAGACCGCGACCTCGGCGGCGCTGAAACCCTCCACGAGCGACTTGGCCTGGCCGTCTTCACCGGTCTCGAGCAGCGGAATCCACTGGCCCTTGCCGGTGAAGCCCTGGTCGGAGGGCACCTTGCCGCTGCCGTCGATCTGCTCGGCGTGGTCGCCGGTGAGCTTGGCGACGTAGAGGGTGCCGGCGTCCAGGATGGTCAGGTTGTGGCGCATGGCGGCGGCGCCGGTGCCCTGCTGGATCTTGCGCTTGGACACGAATTTGTACATGTAGTCGAACTTCTCGTCGTCGCCGGTGTAGGAGACGACGTCACCGGCGGCGGTGACATAGATCGAGGCGCCCTCGTGCTTGAGCCTGCCCATGGCCGAGTGCTTGATCGGCGTGGAGGCCGCGTCCCACGGATTCACCTCGACGACATAGCCGAACCGGTTGGGCTCGTTGGCTTCCTGCGCCAGATCGAAGCGCTTGTCCACGCGCTCCCAGCGATTGGCGGTGGTGCCCTCGGTGAGGCCGTAGCGCTTCAGACGGCTCTTCGGGTCCTCGGCCTTGTCGCCGTTGGCGAAGTAGCCGTTGAAGTTCTCCTCGCCGGAAAGGATGGTGCCCCAAGGGGTTACGCCACCGGCGCAGTTGGCGAAGGTGCCCAGCACCTTGGTGCCCGCGGAATCGGCGCCGGTGCGGGTGAACTCGCTGCCCGCGGCCGGACCGGTGAGGACGAACTCGGTGTCGGCGGTGATGCGGCGGTTGTACTTGCCGAACACCGGGGTCAGCTTGCCGCTGCCCGCCTCGCCCTTGACCTCCACCACGGTCAGGCCGTGCGCGGCCTTGGTGATGGCGATCTGCTCGTCGGTCGGCTTGTCCTTGTCGTAGCCGCGGAACATCATCGGGCCGGTGGTGTACTCGTGGTTGACCACCAGCAGGAAGCTGTTGGCCTGGCCCTCGATGGGCAGCAGCGCCGCGAAGTCGTTGTTGTAGCCGAACTGCTTCAGCTGCGCGGCCGCGGTCTGGTTGTCGAAGTCGAACGCGGGGGCGTCGGCGAAGAGCGGATCGCCCCAGCGCAGCACCACCTGCTGCTCGTAGCCCTCGGGGATGACCAGCGCGTCGTCCTTGTTGGGGGTGACGGCGGTGAAGTCGGTGCCGGTGGCGGGAGCGCCGCCGCCCGCCGGGGTGTCGCCCGTGCCGGAGGTGTCGTCACCGCAGGCGGCCAGCGCGCTCACCGCGCCGATCGCCAGCACCGCGGCCGCGCCGCCCTTGATCAGGCCGCGGCGGTTGAGGCCGCTGACGATGTCACCGAAGTAGGCGCCGTCGGAGGTGTTCGGCGGCTCGTGGAAACAGGCGTTGCCACACTTGTATTCACAGGTCAGGGCGGCGCGTGCCGACTGGCCGTCGTGGGTGACGAACAGGGCGAGCGGTTTCGGACTCACGGTGACTCCCGGGTAGTGCGGACTCCGGCACGGTAAGCAGCCCAGGCGAGGCGCCGGGAACGCGAAGATGAACGCTCGACCAAAACTGGGTCATCCCGCGTTGACCGGCAGGGCGATCACCACCTCCTGTTCGTTGCCGGGCAGGTAGTGGACCTGCACGATCCGGCCGACCTGCACCAGCCCGACCGCCGTCGGCGGCAGGAATTTCTCAGCCCTGGTCTCGAAGGTACTGCCGTCCGGGCGGGTCACCACCAGCCCGAGCACGACCTCGGTGTAGCCGCCGCGAAGACGACCGGGCACGTCGAGGCGGCGCACCACCGCCTGGGCAGCCAGCCCGCGCTCGGCGATGTCGAGCTTGGCGCGGGTGGTGATGCCCTTGCGGATGAGCGACTCGTTCATCGCCCGCTGAGCGGCGCCGTTGTCGCCGGAACGATCCACCTCGACCTTGTCGGTGCGGCCCGGCAGGTAGCGCACCGGCAGCACCACGCCCGGCTGCAAGAGCGCGAGTTCGGTGAGCGGCACGATCATCTTGGCGTGCGAGTCGAAGACCTTCCCGTCCGCGCCTTCGACCCGGAATTCGATCCTGACCTGCGGCTGGTCGTTCACCGACACGCCCGTCTGCCGGAACGAAGTGATCGTGCCGATGCCGACCGCGCCGTCGCGGAACTCCGAACTGTTGCGGCCGGTGAACGCCTCGAGAATGCCGTCACCGGTGAAGGCGAAGGCGATCGGGACGATGGTCGCGGCCATGATCGGCAGGGCCATCTGCGGCCCGACCCAGCCGAGCACGGCCCCGGTGAACTCGTCGGGGGTGTAGGTGAGGCCGTAGTAGAGGTAGTAGCCGACGGCGAGTACCCCGAACGCGACCGCGGCCGCACGGATCTTGGATTTCATGATTTCTCCTGAAGACGAGTGCGACCGGGTCGCGGGTGGGATCAGGCGCCGACGATGGTCGAGCAGGCGAAGGTGATGTCGAACTTCACCGTCGCCGGGCCCGCCAGCGGGTTGGTGAGGTCGGGGGCGCCGACGCCCTCACCGGTGATCCGGTAGGTGTTGCCGTCCTTGCTGAGCTGGGCCGATCCGCCCGGCTGGCCGTTGCCGTAGCCCACGGCGTAGGGCAGGCCGTTGGCGCCGCCCTGGCTGCCCGCGATAGCCACCGCCTGCACGGTGTCGCCCGCGAGCGAGGCGCTGACCGAGAGGCTGCCGTAGGTGGCGTTGGCGGTGTCGGTGAGCGCGAGGGCCAGGGTGCCCGCCTGCTGGGCGCAGGTGGTGTCGAACTTCGCGGCGAACTCCTTGCCGTCGACGCTCGCGGAAGACTTGCCCGCGGCGGGCGCGGCCGAACCCGGACCGCTCGGGGCGGCGGTGTCGCCGGAGTCACCGCATCCCGTGACGAACAGCGCGGTGGCGGTGGCGGAGGCGGCGAGGGCGGCGATCAGCTTGGCGTTCATGGTGTTTCCGTTCTCTCGGTGTCGCGGGCCGTTGTGGGTGACCCGTTGGGAGAAAGGTAGAAATCGCGCGCCACCTACCGATCCCAACTTTTCTCCCCGCTGTCCGCCGGAAATGCCATTAACCTGGTCGAATGCGAAGGTCCCGCGCCATGGTGCTCGACGAGGTGTGGCGCGGTCTCGACGGTGTCGAGGCGCTCAGCGGCGCGCCCGGCGGGCCGCTGCGGCGCACGGTGAAGCTGATCCTCGACCCGCTGGTCATCCGGCCGGTGCAGCATCCGCTGTGCGCGCCCACCGTGCTCGACGCCGACGGTGTGGCCCTGCTGACCGCCCTCGTGCACGCCCGGTCCGACACCCTGCGCGCCTGCGCGGCCTGGTTCGTCCTGCTCAAGCAGGTGCGCCGGGCCCTGCGGATCGCCGAGGGCAATGCCCAGGATCTGTACTTCCAGCGATGCTTCGAACTGGCGACGATGCACGGCGAGCCCGAGGGCGAGCGCGGGCGAGAGATCGCGGCCTCAGCCCTGCGCGAGATCCACGAGAGCACCGGCGGACGCACCACCGCGGCCCTGAAAACCTTTGTCACCGAACCTCATCGGTCCGCCGAGCTCGCCGAACTCCTGACCCTGGCCTGGTCGCGACGGCCGGTGGCCGACTACGGCGCCCGCGATCGAGCCACCGAACTCCTCGAGCTACTCGACGCGTGCACACTGGCCCGCGCCGGGGATCCCGCCGATGCGGGTCCGCTGTTCGACGACCTGGTCGAGAACCGCACCGGGACCCACCGTGGCATCGCCCTGTGGCAGATCCATGCCGTCGACGGTGCCGATGAGCTGGGACTCACCCGTCATCCGTGCCCGCGTCAGCCGCACCTGGGCGCCTCGGCGTCCACCGCGAATCTCGGCTTGCCATTCGACCGGACCGTCTACGAACGGGTGTTCACAGTGTTGCAGGGGAGTGTGGATCGCACGGATCTGCCCGAGATTCCCGACCTGGTGTCCCGGGAGATCTCGCGCAGTTGTGCGCCATGGGGGTTGTTGGACGAATCGCTGCGAGTCGCGGCGGCAGCGGGTTCCGAACTGGCACTGGGCCTTTCCCCGATCGGCCCGAGCGATCCGAGTGGTGTGCGTGATCCGCACGGCGCGGCCGATCCAGGCGGCATGGCCGATTCACGCGGCACGGCCGACCCCGGTCGGCTTTGCAGCCGGGTCGGTGCCGGTCCGATCGATCGCGAGCGGGTCTGCGTGAGTGGTGGACCGCGAGCGGCTCAGCGGCGAGGCATGTCGCGGGCGCACGAGGTGATCAATGCTCGGTGGCGGCGGGAGGCGTACGTCCTGCAGGCACGGCGGCTCACGGTGCACTTGGTGGGGCGCGAGAGCGCTGACATCGGATCAGCCGGATCGGCGGGGGAATTCGGGGGGCTCGGTGTGGTGGCGGCGGAGTTGCGGGTGCCGTGGCGACCGTATCTGCGCAGGTTGTGGGTGCGGTTGCACGGGCGGGATGTGCGGGAGCTGCCGGTGTGGGGGCCGGATGAGCTGTGGGATCTGCTGGACGGGGTGGCGCGGTCGGTGATGCTGGATCATCGGGATCGGGTGAAGCAGGCGCTGGCCGCCGGGGTCGTCGCGGGCGTGGAAGCGAGGGCCAGCTGATGGGCGTTGTCCAGGTGCGCGACGAAGGTGGGCTGCTCGTCCTGACGCCCGACGGTGCCCCTCTGGTCACGGACGCGGCGCCGGGTCTGGATGTGCTCGTGATCGAAGTCGTTGGCGGACATCTGAGTTGGAGTCTGCATTCGGACGAGGCGTTGCCGGGCGCGGTCCTCGATGATCGCGTCGCGGCACAGGACTGGCTGTGGGCGGTCTACGGCGAAACCGTCGCTGTGGCGGTTGCCGACGATCATCCCCAGACGCTCACAGCCGAACCCGCACAACCGGACCTGATCACCGATCTCCGTCGACTCGCCTACGCCCACTGGGTGACTCGCTGGTGGCCCGCGTCGACGATCGACGCCATCCCCGCCCTCGACCACAACCTCCTGACCAGCGAGCTGGCCGCACTGACCGAGCGCTGCGAGATGGTGGCCGGGGGTGCGGACGCACAGGTGCCCTACGGCGGTCGGGCTCGGTCGGATGACCACACGTCACGGCTCGACTCCGGCACGGACCTGACCGGCACGGCTGATCCGAGCCTCGCGCGCGAGAGTGGTTCCGCACGAACGGCTTCACCTACGTCACCAGCTTCTGAGCCCACGCGGCGGGAAGGGCGGCGCGAGGACTACGCGCTCGCGGCCGGTGGCGCGGTGGCAACGGGCGGGCTGATACTGGCGCGCGGGACCGGCGGGTGGGACTGGCGGCGGTGCCCGCCCGGCATCCTCGACGCGAGCGAACAGGCGGTGACCTGGGAGGTCTCGCGAGCGGCCGGAGTCTCGACGGTCCGCGTCTCGGTCGTCGCCGCGCCGGATTGCCGGGAACCGATTCCCGCGCACCTGCGGCCGGTCGCCTACGTCGGTGCCGTCACCGGCGCGACCCGGCTCGCCGGGCAGACGAACACACCCATCCCCGATCTGCCCGACACCGGACCGGCTGTCACGTCCGGTGGCTCGGACTTCGACGCGCCGACGCGCACCCTCGCCGTGGCCTTGCGATTACAGGGCGATTCGTGGGTCGGCCATGTCCAGCTTCCGGACGGGGCCGACAGCGTGGTGACGGTCGACGTGTTCGTTCCGGGGGTGGGCCCCGCGGACCCGCCCGAGGACGAATCCGCCCAGCGGGAACGAATCCGCGGCTTCGCACGGGAGCGGCTGACCGGCGCGAACGGTTTCCCCCGGTTGGCGGCGGAGACAGCGGCTGAGGAAGGGGACTTCTGATGACGGACGGGAGCGGAGGCGATGGCGGCTACCGGTAGGGCGTCCGAGCAGGACGACGCGCAGCTCACCGCGGGATACGCGGCCTATCAGCGCGGTGAGGTGGGTGCGGCGCTGGCCATCTTCGAGCAGGCCGCCGAGGGCGCGGCACCGCGATTGCGTTGCGCGGCACTGATCAATGCCGCGAGCATGGCCGATGAACTCGGCGATCATCGGCGCGCGGTGGCACTGTTCCGCACCGCGCTGGCCGTCCTGCCCGAAGACGCTGCCCATCAGCGGCCCGCCGCACTGGTGAACCTGTCGCAGGCCCTCCAGCATCTGGGTGAGCTCGACGCGGCGCAGGAGGTGCTGGAGGAGGCACGCGCACTGCTGGCCGACGATCCCGACCAGGGCTTTCTGCGCGTGGCCTGCCTGCTCTCGCTGACGGCGGTGGCCCTGCATCGGCAGCAGTGGGCACAGGCCGCGGACCTCGCCCACGAATCGCTGGGTGTCACCGAGCGTTTCGCGCCCGAACTGGTCGGCCATCCCTTGATGAACTTGGCAGCGGGCACCTTCGAGACGGGACGGCGGGAGCTGGCGATCGACTTCGCGCGCCAGGGTGTGGCGGCCTTCGAGGCGGCCGGGGCGACCGATTCGGTGGCCGAATCCCAGCAGAACCTGGCCATCATGCTCGCGCGGATGGGCCGCTTCGACGAGGCCGAGGAACCACTGCGGGCCAGCCGGCGGGCCTTCGAGGCGGCCGGGCTCGGACACTGGTCCGGTATCGGCGCCAAGACCAGGGGCTTTGTCGCCGAAGGGCGCGGCGATATCGACGCCGCCCGAACGCATTACGAGCAGGCGCTGGCGCGGTTCGACGCCACCGGCGCGGTCCTCGACGCGGCGGATGTCCGGCTCCGGCTGGCGACGATCACCTGCGCCGAAGGCGATCTCCCGCGCGGTGAGGAACTGCTGGCCGAGGCGTTCGCGGTGTACTCGGCGCACGGTCTCGGCATGCACTGCGCTCAACTCGACTACTGGCACGCCGAACTGCTGTCGGACGTCAACGACCTTGCGGCCCAGCCGGACCCGCAATCGCTGGCACGGGCGGTGAATCTCGCCGTCCCCGCCGCCCTCGCCATCGATGCGGTGCGCCACACCCTGCCCAACGGCAATCAGCGTGAACATTGGCACCGCGAGATCGCCGAACCCGCCATGCGACTGGCCTTCCACTGCGCGGCTCGCACCGGTGACGCGCAGCTGGTCAGCGACCTCATCGACAGCCAGTGCGCCGGAACGGCTCTCGATCCCATCGCCTTCTCCGAACCGGTCACACCTCGCCTCGGTTTCGACCTGCTCGACGCACCTACCGAACCATCCACCGCCACACTGCAACTCGGGAGCGCGCTCGCGGACGTGGCCTCGGCCGCCGGAATCCCCGTCGCGCCCCCGCCGCTGCTCGCCGACAACGGCCGAATACTCCTGGCGGACTTCATCACCTACGCCGAGCACCGCTACGGCCGCCCGGTCCGCGACAAGCGGGTGATCACCCTGTGAACGAGCCCGCCGACGATCAGTTCCCGGGAGATCGGTCGCACCCTTCCCCCGCGCACGGTGACGCGCCGACCGCGCTGATCCGGATGGCGGACGCGGGCGATGTGTACGTGTCCTGGCGCTGGGTCGACGACGCCGCCGCGCGTGGCGTCGCGACGCTCCCCCGCGACGAGGTGCGCGAAGCCCTGCGCAAGCTCACCGAGGCGGTACCCGACCCGGCCCACCCCGGTGACCTGCACCGGATCATGACTCGCGGCGCCCTGGTCGACCCCGCCGCGGAACACGCGCTGGCACAGGATCTCTCGCGCACACTGCTCCCCTACGGCCTGGCCGTGCAGCTCTACGAGATGTGGCAGCGAGGCATCCGACCGCACCTGCGCATCCAGCCGTCTCCCCGGCTGGCGCAGGTGCCGTGGGAGATCATCGCGCCCGACCCGAAGGTGCGGTTGCTGGACATCGCCGATGTGAGCCTGCTGGCGCCGGTGTCGGTGGTGCGCGCGCAGGGCCGGATCGTGCACCGCTGGAACAAGACCCGTGACCTGCCGGTGGTCGCCGTGCTCGATCCCCGGGTCCCCGGGTTCCGCGCGGATTCGGAGCTCGGTTCCGTCCTGGGCAGACCGAACGCGGATACCGCGGTGACCCAGCATTTCGCGAGCTACGGCGATCGGCTGGTGCCCGTGGTGCGCGATCCGGTCGACCTGTTCCGGCGCGCCGACACCGACCGCGCCTGGCTCTCGACGGCGCTGCGGGCCGGGGCGAGCAGGCTCGTCTACGTCGGCCACGTCACCGCGCCCGCACCGGAGACCGGCGAGAGCGAACACGCGCAACTGCACCTCAGCTGCACCGCCGAGACCCGGGGTTTCGCCGCCGCGCAACGCACCCACCGGCCGCTCTCGGCCAAGGACCTGCTGCTGGGCACCCACACCATCGACGCCGCGCCGGTCGCGGGCCGCGAGCTGTGGCCGATGCCGAGCCGGGTGGCGCTCATCGCCTGCGAGAGCGGCGGTGACCTGCGCTTCACCGAGGCGCTCGGACTCACCACGGCGGCGCTGGCGGCCGGCGCCGAACTGGTCACCGCGACGCGCTGGCCGCTGCCCACCGACCACGCCTTCCACACCCTCACCGCCACCACCACGCATCCGCTCCAGGCCGCGGTCTGCGCCGTGGACGCCGCCCACGAGACCGCCACCCCCATCCCCACCCTGCTGGCCTGGCAGCGCGGCCGCCTGGCGGACTGGCAGTCCGACCCGACCCCGGCGAACTCTCCCCTGCTCTGGGCGGCCTTCGCCACCGTGAGCGACTGAACCGCCGAGCTCCGGAGCGAACCGGACCGGACGACGACGGCCCCGATCACCCACCGGCGTCGCGCTGGTCGAGCCGGATGGGCGGTCGAGGCCGGGGTACTACCGGTCGGTCAGTGGTCGTCGTAGTGGCCGTCGTGGGCCGCGTGACGGTGACCGTCGTGGATGTAGTCGACGTGGTCGCCGTGCGGGACCGCGACGTGACCGCAGCCGGGCCCGTGCTCGTGATCGTGGGCGGTGTGCTCGACGTGTGCTGAGGCTTCGCACTCGTCGAAGTGACCGTCGTGTTCGCGGTGCAGGTGCCCGTCGTGGACGTAGTCGACGTGATCCTGGTGGGGAACGGCGACATGTCCGCAGGTGGGACCGTGGATATGGGTATGTTCGAGATGTTCGGCGTGTGCCGTGGTCATCGTGCTCTCCTGTACTCGTCAGTGGAGCTGGAACGATGCCGACATTAGCAGTTGCGCATGGGTTGCCGCGACCCCGTTCGACCTGGTCAGAGGACCTGGTCGAGGAAGCGGCGCAGGCGCGGGGTCTGGGCGTCGTCGAAGAGCGCGTCGGGGGTGCCGGTCTCCACCACCACGCCCTGATCCATGAACACCACGCTGTCGGAGACGCTGCGGGCGAAGCCCATCTCGTGGGTCACCACGATCATCGACATGCCGCCCGAGGCGAGGTCGGCCATGAGCGCGAGCACGCCCTTGACCAGCTCCGGGTCCAGTGCCGAGGTGGCCTCGTCGAAGAACATGAGCTCGGGTTTCATCGCCAGCGCGCGGGCGATGGCGACACGCTGCTGCTGACCACCCGACAGCGATCCGGGGCGGGCGTCGGCCTTGTCGGCCAGCCCGACGATCTCGAGCTGCTCCACCGCCAGCGCGCGGGCCTGCTCGGCGGACAGGCCGCGCAGTTTGCGGGGACCCAGCGCGATGTTGTCGGCGACGGTCTTGTGCGGGAAGAGGTTGAAGTGCTGGAACACCATGCCGATGCGCTGGCGCAGCTTGTCGGGGTTGTCGCGCAGGACCGACTTGCCGTCGAGCAGGACGTCACCGGAATCGGGTTCGTGCAGGCGGTTGAGCACCCGCAGCAGGGTCGACTTGCCGGAGCCGGACGGGCCGATGACGGTGGTCGCGTGGCCCGCCTCGACGTGGATGTCGACGCCGCGCAGGATGTGGTTGCCGCCCAGGGTGAGGTTCAGCCCGGAGCCGGTCAAGGATGCACTCATCAGCGCCCTTCCGTGATGACGGCCGTCTCGACCGGGTCGATGGGGGCGGCGGGTGCCGGTTTGCCGGTGCGCATCCGCCGGTCGATGTAGTTCACGAGGTGGGTGAGCGGGATGGTCAGCACCAGATACATCAGGCCCGCCGCGACCAGCGGGGACAGATTGCCGGTCTGGGCGTTGAGGTCGCGGCCCACGGCGAACAGCTCGCGCTGGGAGGCGAGCAGGCCGAGGAAGTAGATCAGCGAGGAGTCCTTGATCAGCGCGATGAACTGGTTCATCAGCGCGGGCAGCACCCGGCGCACGCCCTGCGGGATCACCACCAGCGTCATCGCCTGGCGGTAGCCGAAGCCGATGGCGCGCGCGGCCTCGAGCTGGCCGGGCTCCACCGACTGGATGCCGGAGCGGAAGATCTCGCCGATATAGGCCGAGGCGAGCAGCGCCAGCGCCACCGCGCCCAGCCAGTACGGATTGCCGCCGGTGACATTGCGGACCACCGGGCCGATGCCGAGGCCGATGAGCAGGATGATCACCACCGCGGGCAGCCCGCGGAAGATGTCGGTGTAGACGCGGGCGGGCCAGCGCAGCCAGCGGGTGCGCGAGATACCCATGACCGCGAGGATCATGCCGAGCACCGTGCCGAGCACGCCCGAGACCACCGCCAGGATCAGGGTATTGGGCAGACCGGTCTTGATCAGGTCGGGAAAGGCCTTGCGGTACAGCGACCAGTCGAAGAAGGTGTCGCCGAGCTGTTCCAGCGTGGACTTCTGCGCGGCCTGCTCGGGCTCGTCGGTGCCGCGTTCGGCGGCGAGCGCGGCGAAGTCCGGAAGTTGCGGTACCGGTGCGGCTTTGGAGCCGGGCTTCCAGCCGGGCGGGAGTTCGCGCGGCACCCAGTCGGTGTAGAGGCGCGCGTAGGTGCCGTCGGCGATCACGGCGTCCAGGCCCGCGTTGAGCGCGTCGATGAGCGGCTGGTTGTTCTTGGCGACCGCGTAGCCGACGAAGTTGTCCAGGCTGAAGGTGTTCTGCGAGATGATGATTCCGTCGCCGGGCGCGATGGCGCCCTCGGCCTGGGCCGACGGCGCGACCCACGCGTCGACCTGGCCGGACTTCAGGTTCGCGTAGGCGGTGTTGTAGTCGGGGAACTTCACCGGGTCCAGATGCAGCTGGTTGACGACGAATTCGTCCTGCACCGTGCCCTGCACCACCGCGATCCGGCTGCTCGGCCCGAGATCGCCGAAGCCCTTGATCGCACTGCCCTGCGGCACCACCAGCGAGAAATAGCCGAAGTCGTAGCCGTTGGTGAACCCGACCAGCTCACGCCGCGCGTCGGTGGTGGTGATGTTCGACGAACCCACATCGAAGCGCTTGCCCGAGACCTGGGCCAGCAGCCCGGCGAACTCGGTCCCCGAGAACTCCACCTGCAGGCCGAGTTTCGCGCCGATCGCGCGCAGCAGCTCGTTGTCGAAACCGGTGAAGCTGCCCGAACTGTCGACACAGATGCTGGGCGGGGCGTCCGAGAGCGTGCCGACGCTGAGCTTGCCCGGGGTGAGCAGGCCGAGCGCGCGGGGATCGATCGAGTCGAGCGGGACCGTGGTCGCGGTGGTGTAGCGGTCCGCGCCCGCGGTCTCGCCCGCGGCCAGGTTGGTCGGGGCGGCGGCGGCCGCGGCGGGTCCGGGTGGGGAACACAGATCGCGGGTCTCGGTGTCGCCGCCGCAGCCGGTCGCGGCCACGCCGACGAGCAGTAACAGCGCGGCGATCCGCGCCCGAGTCCGCACAGCACGCACCTTCGCCATGGCGATAGACCCTAGCCGCTACCGCGCTCCGGGCAGCGTACGCGCGCCTGCGCGGTGATCGGCAACACTGCCGCAAGCACCGTGTCGCCGGGGTCACGCCACGGCTAGCCCAGCCCCGTCATCCGCGCGAGGACCTGCTCGAACCGCGCGGTCGAGCACGGTTCGACCATCAGGTCACCGTGCCGGTAGCGGTAGGCGTAGCGGCCGTCGCCTGCCACATCGAACCAACTCAGGTGCCGCCGGACCGGCTCCGGCGATCTGGGTCTGCCCCGCACGACCTCCACGTGGCCGTCGCCGGAGCGCGGTTCCGCGAGCAGATCGTGCACGCGGTCGGCGGTCGACACCTCCCCGTAGTCCAGCGCCACCGCCTGCGCGGGGGTGGTGAGCGCGGCAACCGATTCCGTCAGCGGCGGCACGGCACCGGCCCGCCGCTGCCCGGCGAACCGCGACACCCAGACCGGGACGGACGCGGGACTCCCGGCACGCACCACCACGGTGCGGTCATCGTCGGAATCGGGCAGCTGAGCCAGCGCCACCGCGCTCCGCTGGGTCACCGCGCAGTACAACCGGATCGGCGTGCCGTTGCGCGAACCGATCACGGTGACGGCGAGCTCCGGCGCCGCGGCCAGCCGCACCACCGCGGACAGATCCGGATCCCGCGCGACCGGCAGCCGCTCGCGCAACCGCGCCACCACGGCCTCCCATTCGTGCCGCCATGCGACCGACGGCACGACCGTCAGCGGCGCGGGAACCCGATCGCTGCCGCTCTCGCCCCACACATACAGGAACTCGTCACCGGTGAACGCCCACCGCACTACGGCGACTCGCGATCGGTGGTGCGTCGACGCTCGGGTGCCTTGGCGCCGAGGACGGGAGGGACCGTGCCCTGGGGCGGGCCGACCAGGTCGACGCGATTGCGGGGGTGGATGCGCAGTTCCGGGCGGCCTTGGTGCTCGTCGTCGGCCTTCTGGTTCTGGCGGGCGGCGGGGGCGCCCATGCCCGGCATGCCGTGCAGGCCCGGGGTGGTGCGGGTGTTCGCGGCCGGTGCACCGCTTCTGGCAGCGGTGCCCGGGGCGCCTGGCACGACCGGACTGCCCGTGCCGGGGCCTGGGCTCGGTGTGCCGGGGGCTGATCCGGGACTGCCCGCGCCGGGCGAACCCGGGGCGGCCGGGTTGCCTGATGGGGTGCCGCCTGGGGTACCGGTGGTTGTCGGGGAACTCGTGGACGGCTGCTGGGTGCCGGCCGCGGTGGTCTCGTCATCGGTGGTCGGATCGTCGCTGGTCGAGTTGTTGCCGGTGGAGTCGTCGGTGGAGTCGTCGCCGGCCGTCGAATTCTGTTCAGCCGCAGTGCCGGTGCTGTCGTCGTCACCGGGTGACTGGGCCGGATCGGTGACAGCCGGATCGGTGGTGGTGGCTGCGTCGGCGCCACCCTGCGACCCATTCGAGGTGGGCAAACCTCCGCCCACGCCGACCGGAACCTCGTTGCCACCCAGACTATTCGAGGTCGGAAACACCGGAACACCCTGCCCCGCAGGCTCATACGTCGGCTGATAGTTGTTGCGCATCGTCCAGATGGCCGCCTGCCACGCCTCGGACTGCGCCTGCGTCGCACCGACCGCGTCGACCGGGTTCTCGGCACCGGGCACCGCGGGCCCCGACACCGCGGCAGGCGGCGGCTGGATCTGCGCCCTCACCACCTCGGCACCGAACGCGGCGGCCTCCACCCGCCACGCCACCGCCTGCGTCACGTTCTGCAACTCGGTCAACCGCCCCGTCAACGCCTGCGTGGCCGCGCCGATCGCCTCCGCCGTCCGCCCCTCCCAGCCCCGCGCGATCGTCGCGTTCACCTTGGCCGTGAGGCCGATGACATTGCCGGTGAGCGCGGTACTGATCGCCTTCCACGTCTCGGCGGTCTGCGCCATCACCCCCGGCTGCATCTCCTGCGCACGCCGGTAGATCTCCGCATGCGGCATGGCGGCGAACTCCTCCATCGCCTGGATATACGCGGGATCGGCCCCCGCCGCCCCCACCCCGATCCCCGCCGCCTTGCGCTGCGTCCCGGTCGCCGCATCGAACGCCGCCGCCGTCTCGGCCGTCGACACCGGTTGCTGTGCGGTCGTCATCCCGATCACCCCCGGGATCAACGGAATCTCCCCTGTCACAGGCCCCCACCCTTCGTCTGGAACATGTCAGTTGCCATCGCCGATCACCGGTTCGAGAGCGCGGGCGTATTCCATCGCCTTGTCGCAGGGAGTCTGTGAATTCGTCCCCGGAATACCGTGATAGGACGCTCCGACACCGAGGTACCCGACAGAGGTTTCGAGGTCGACGTCGCAGGTTTGGTCGCCGACCTTCACCGTCCGCACCGCCTCGCGCCCATTGATTTCGATGTTCTCTGTTTTCCCGGCGTATTTCTGCCGGACTTCATCGAGCGAGACGTTTCCGGACTCGACCGAAAGAAACCAGTCGGCGCCCGACGTCGCGCTGGCGAAATCGCAAGTCAGGAACGTATATTCGGCGACGAGATCTCGACCGCGCTGACGAGTCGCGGGATCGATACCGATGGTGCCGACGATGTCGTCGGGAATCCAGGTGCACGGATCGACCACGACCTTCGGCCGACCACCCGCCTGGGTGTATTTGTTGTCCTGGGATGGCGGCTGCAACTTCGCGGCGGTAAGCGTAGGCCGGGTCGCGGAGGTGGTACTCGAGGGTGCGCCACTGCTCGCCCCATCCGGCTGATCGATGGTGGCTTCCCCGTTGCACCCGGCCACCCAGCTACAAACCGCCACCACCGCGCCACAAGCGAATCCCGCGCGCCAATTCGTCATGACAGGGACTCCGTCCGTCCGACGATGGCGACTGCCGTCGAAAAGTCTTGTTCAGCGAGCAAACCGCCCGCGCGAAGCACCGCCGCTTGCAGCTCGCGACACTCCACTTTGACGCTCCGCATCGCGATGACCCCTTGATCGGCCTTCTGCTCGAATCCGGACTGGAGTTGCTGTGCCGAATCGAACCCACCGAATCCCGCTAGCTTGCTGAGCTTTTCGGCTTCGGCGATACGTAGGTCGATCTGGTCGGCAAGCCAGGCGTAATGCGCCGCGCATTCCCGCGCCGCATCGGCCTCGAGCCGGAATCGCCCATCGCAGGCCGCCTGCCAGAGACCGGTCGGCGAAGTGTCATCGATAGTCATGGAATCTCTCCGATTTCCAGCTCATCTGGGTTTCTCAGCGGCGAGGCGGCAGCCGGTTCGGGCCGAGATCGTCACGGTGTTCTGGTCTTTGCGCACGGTTATGCGGGCGCCGTCCTCCTCGTTGACGAAGTTCTGGAAATAGTTACCGGGCATCACGCTGACCAGCGGAAGGGCCGCGCCGAAGCGGGCGGCGACATCGCGGGCGCGGTCGGTGACCTGCTGCCAACCGGTGTCGGGAATGGCCGAGAGGGAAACGACCTCGACCTCGTAGTCGCCCAGTTCGAGCGTGGCCCCCTTGGTCTGGTCGTAGGGCCGTTCGCACGGTTTCGGCTGGTTCGAGGCTCCGCGCTCCCACGCGAAACTCTCGGTATGGAGGAAGCCATCGGCGGCGGCGCCGATCTCCTCGACAGCGGATCGCATATCCGCGAGCTCGGAGTCGAGATCACGGCGCTGGAGGAGACTCTGTTCGGCCGCGGCGGTTCGGTCCCGGTCGGTGGGTCCATCCGGCTGAGAATCGCCGGCGAATTCCGACTCGGGCAGACGGCAACCGATATGGGCACTGACCGTGACCCCGCGACTCCTGCCGATCGAGATTTCGGTTCCGTTCCCCGTGCTGCGAAACGTCAGACCACTCGCCTGCGAATCCGCCGCCGGGTCGGTGGGTGTCGCTCCGACGCCGACGACGACCTCCCGGGCTCGGCCTGTGAACCGCTGCCACATTTCATCGGAGACCGCCACCGGCTCAGTTGTCCGATAACTCTCGAGGGTGATCATCTGCCCGCCCGTTTGGTCGTAGGGTGCGGGGCACTGCTGAGTATTGAGAAAGTCGCTGCGCGACCACTCGAAGACGGCACCCGGGATTATTTCGGCGGCGATCGCGCCGAGTTCCACCGTCAGCGCGCGCATCCTGACGAATTCCGTTTCCACACTGGGCAATTCGCGCAGCCGTTGCTCCGCGGCAGCGGTTTCCGCCGGACCGGTGATCTCCGGGTGGGTGCGCGCCGCATCACACCCGGCGAGTGGCACAACGGCGAGCAGACAGCCGATCGACACCATGGCCCGCAAACCTGTCCGGCGGGTCACCGGTCGGTCTTCGGGTCGGTGGCCAACTCGGGGAGACCGGCGACCACCGCGGCCAGGTTGTACCCGGAACGGTTCAGGTTGCCGTTCGACCCGGTGCGCCCGTATTCGGAGTGCGGGTTGTCCGAGCCGCTCTCGTAGTGCTGGCCGCCAACGGTGATCGGGTCGGTGCTCAAATGGGTGACCCAGTCCATCTTGTGTGGGCTGCGACCGAATCCATCGCTATTGGCGACGGGGTCGCCGTGTTCTGTCATCTCATAGACGTGGTTGTCGGGCAATCCGAGATCGCTCGCACCGGAAACGGCGTCGTTGATACCCGCCTCCGCCAGAATCCCCGGGACCGGCGCCAGGGCCCCGTGCATCGGTACTTCGCGGCCCAGTCCGGGCGAGCCGTAGAACACCACATCGTCGACTCCGCCGCCCTTTTCCTGCAGGGCGAGGCTTGTCGCCAATGACCCATAGGAATGGCCAAGCGCGGTGATGTGTGGATCGTTGTTCTCACTGGCCACATCGAGACCCGCGTAGAACGACGACAGCGGTTGCGCCGCCTCCTGCGCTCGGCCCTCATTGAGCACGTTGATCATGTCCGGCTCGACGTCGGACCAGCTCGACATTCCACCCTGCGGCGGGTCATAGCCGAACCACGCGATCGAGGCGACCTGCTCGCCGTCCCGGCCTGCCGATTTCAGCTGCGCTTCGGACGTCTTGATCAGATTCTGCGCCTCGCCCACCATGCCGCCGTTGGGGTTTTTCGGTTCCCCACCGCCGAGCAGGGTCTCGTCGAGGTTCGAGCCGAGTCCGGGCGTGGTCACCGAAATGTGGTCTGCCGTATCGGGATTACCGACAGATACCGCCGCCCGTCCCTGTCGGCCGGATTCCATATCCAGCGCCATCAGATAACGCGGAGGATTGGTCGAATTCGCGCTCTGCCCGATGGCGGTTTCCACCGCCGCGAGGTCCTTCAGTTTCTGTTCTGTGCGGTCCAGCCCGGTTTGTGCCGCTGCGACCCCGGACATGTCTCCGGTAGCGCTGGCCGCCGTCATGGCGTTCTGGAACTCGGTCAGTTCGTCCGCGAGGCGGGTCTTCTCGTCCGGGATCATCGCCCGGTTCGCCGTGTCCCGCACGTCGACGGGCAATCCATCGAGGTTGCCGATGATCCTTGGCGAAGTGGCCTGCATCTCGGCTTTCTGGGCGGCCGTCAGCGAGTCCCACCATCGCCGGTTCTCCTGCGGTGTGCCATTGACCGGGGGCTGTGGAGTGACCGCCGCCGGGGTGGTGGCGTTGCCGAAAGAGTCTGGGGTCGGCAGGTTTTCGAAGGCGGACTCGATGGCGGATTTGGCGGCGGTGTCGGCGTTCATCGCGCCGGTCAGGGCGGCTTGGACGGCGGCGGTGTGGGTGTTGGCGTCGAGTTGCAAGGCGGCCATGCCGACGGTGTATTTGTCGGCGATGGCTGTCGGGTCGGTGGATTGGCTCGCTATCGCGGAATACAGGCGCTGCTTGGCGGTTTCGGAGATCACGCAGGTGCCGTCGTCGTGGACTTCGAAGGTTTTGGCGAGGGCGTCGGCCTTCTTCGCCGCGAGGAAGCCCTGGGCGGAGCTGATGGTCCACTGGGCGGCGGTGGCGGCGTCGCGGCCGCGGTCGAGGGCGTCGGCGATGAGGAGGGATTTCGTGCGGATCTCGTCGAAGCGGGTGCGCATCGCGTCGCCGGTTTCTCGGCGGAAGGTGTCGCGGGAGGCGTCTACCGCCAGGTACTGGGTTTGGACGGCAGTGCGGAGTTCGGTTGCCTGGCGGGCGAATTCGGTGGCCTGGGCCGCGAACGCGGCGGGCTTCCAGGATTCGACCTGGGGGACGGTGAGGTGCTGGCTCATCGGGGAGTCACCCCGGCCAGGGCGCCGGCGCGGGCTTCGTCCTGCTGCTGGAAGGTGATCACGGCGGCGACGGTTTTGCCGCTGAGTTCGGCCAGGGCGGTGCCGACGGCGGCCATCGCCTTGTCGGCGCGGCGCGCGGCGAGCTGGTACGCCTGCGGGGTGTCGCCGTTGGGCATGCACTCGTAGACGCCGTCGGCGAGGGCCCCGCCTTTGCCGATGACCTGGACTTCCTGGCCGGCTGTCCCCATCCCGGCGGCGAGCGCGCGCACCGCGTCGGGGTCCAGGTCGAACTGTTCAGCGCTCGGTGTCGGACTCACTCGATTCCCTCCCCACGGGGGCGTCAACGTCATGCCCCACCGCAATCGACCGTGCCAACTATAGATTGCATCGACCGGCTGATGCCATCTATAGATGGCATTGCGGAACGGGATGATCGACCAGGGGAGGCATCACATGACCGGCGCGCTCGATCCACTCGACGCCGATATCGGGCGGCTGCACAGCGGCCTGAACCAGCCCGCCAGCGCCGCGGCCGGGGGAGATATCGCCACCGTGCGAGTGGGCGCGGACGGTGCGCTGGAGTCGGTTCAGCTCACCGATGCCGCGCGGCGCCTGGACCCGGACACACTCGTCGCGACGATCGTCCGACTGCATGCCGCGGCGCTGGCCGAGTCGCGCGCGGCAGTGATCGCGGCGGTCGCGCGGCTCGAGAACGACCCACGGCTGCGGGCCCGGCGCGAGGAGTACGTCGACGCGCTCGGTCAGGTGCCGCCGTCACCTCAACAGCAGCAGACCGCCGGTCAGGCCCAGCCGCAGCCCGCTGAACACGGCTGGAACACCACCCCCGCGACGACGCGTTCCGCACCGACCCCCGAGGACGATGACGCCGACGACGAGTACTTCCAGCGCGAAACCTGGCTGGAATACGACTAGCTCAGGCCAGGCCCTCGAGTAGTTCGGGGTTTACGCCGTCGCGCCAGTCGATGGCCTCGCGGACGGTGGTGAGGTCGTAGTCGGGGCCGGAGACGCCGACGGTGAAGAGGGTGACGCCTGCGGCGTGCAGGGCGTCGGCTTCGGGGCGGCCGAGCCATTGCACCGAGCGTTCGATGCGGGACTCGTCGGTGCCCGCGGCGGCGGCGTGGGTGGCCAGGACCTGGTTGCGGTGGGCGAGGGATTCGACGTCGGAGAAGGAGTGCCAGATGTCGGCGTATTCGGCGACCAGGCGCAAGGTTTTGCGCTCGCCCTTGCCGCCGATCAGGATCGGGATCTGGCGCAGCGGGGGCGGATTCAGTTTGCCCAGGCGCGCGGAGATGCGGGCCAGGCTGTCTTTGAGCAGGGCCAGGCGGGTGCCGGGGGTGCCGAATTCGTAGCCGTACTCGTCGTAGTCGCGTTCGAACCAGCCCGCGCCGAGGCCGAGGATGAGCCTGCCGCCGCTGATGTGGTCGACGGTGCGGGCCATGTCGGCGAGCAGGTCGGGATTGCGGTAGCCGCCGCCGGTGACCAGGGCGCCGAGCTCGACGCGTTCGGTCTGTTCGGCCCAGGCGCCGAGCATGGTCCAGCACTCGAAATGCGGGCCGTTCGGGTCGCCGGTGAGCGGGAAGAAATGGTCCCAGTTGAAGACGATGTCGACCCCGGCGTCCTCGGCGCGCAGCACCGCGTCGCGGATGCGGCCGTAGTCGGCGGCGTGCTGGGGTTGCAGCTGAACTCCGATTCGAACGCGACGACTCATCCGTGCTCCTGTGCACTCGCGGGCGTGGGCCGTGTTCGAGGCTACCCGGAAACGGGCAGCGGCTCCGGTCGGCCGCTACCATCCACGGCGACCCTGTTCTCGGATCGTCCGGCACGTTCCTGCCGGGATGGGATGACTGATCTACGCATGGCTACCGTGACCTTCGACCGCGCCACCCGGCTCTACGCCGGCGCGAACCGACCCGCCGTCGACGCCCTCGACCTGGAGATCGCCGACGGCGAGTTCCTGGTCCTCGTCGGGCCGTCGGGCTGCGGCAAATCCACCTCGCTGCGCATGCTGGCGGGCCTCGAGGAGGTCAACGGCGGACGCATCCTCATCGGCGAGGACGACGTGACCCACGCCGAACCCAAGGATCGCGACATCGCGATGGTGTTCCAGAACTACGCGCTCTACCCGCACATGTCGGTGGCGGAGAACATGGGTTTCGCGCTGAAGCTGGCCAAGGTGGCCAAGGCCGAACGCGACGAGCGGGTGCTCGAGGCGGCCAAGCTGCTCGATCTCGAGCAGTACCTGGACCGCAAGCCCAAGGCGCTCTCCGGCGGTCAGCGTCAGCGCGTGGCGATGGGCCGCGCGATCGTGCGCCAGCCGCAGGTGTTCCTGATGGACGAGCCGCTGTCGAACCTCGACGCCAAGCTGCGCGTGCAGACCCGCACCCAGATCGCCCAGCTCCAGCGCCGCCTCGGCACCACCACGGTGTATGTGACCCACGACCAGGTCGAGGCGATGACCATGGGTGACCGGGTGGCCGTGCTCAAGGACGGGCTGTTGCAGCAGTGCGCGTCACCGCGCGACCTCTACCGCGACCCGGCGAACATGTTCGTGGCCGGGTTCATGGGCTCGCCCGCGATGAACCTGTTCACACTGCCGGTGACCGACGGCGCGGTCACCATCGGTGGATCCCCGTTCAAGGTGCCGCGCGCGGCGGCGGACGCGGCCGAGGGTTCGGTGGTGCTCGGTATCCGGCCGGAGCACCTGGAGGTGGGTTCGGGTGGTCTGCGGATGGAGGTGGACGTGGTCGAGGAGCTCGGCTCCGACGCCTACGTCTACGGGCGCGCGCTGTCCGAGGGCGCGAGCGGGCAGACCGGGGAATCCATTGTGGCGCGGGTGGATTGGCGCAATCCCCCGGCCAAGGGCGAGCAGCTCGAGCTCACCGCCGATCCCGAGCACGTGTACTTCTTCCATCCCGAGACCGGCGCCCGGCTGCGCTGAGGACGTCCGGCCCGCGGCGATGCGCCGTGGGCCGGGTCAGCCTTCGGGGCGTTTGCGGGCGCGCAGGTAGTCCTCGTTGACGCGCACCGTCAGCTGTTCCAGGTCGACCGGTTTGCCGTCGGTGGTGCGCAGGTCGACGGTGACCGGCTCGCCGGTCTCGGCGTCGACGCGCAGCAGCGGCGGCGGGCCGGGCTGCAGGTAGGTGTCGCCCCACTGCCACAGCGCGACCACGGCGGGCAGCAGATCGCGGCCCATCGTGGTGAGCACGTATTCGTTCCTGGTGCGCTTGCCTTCCTCCTGGTAGGGGCGTTTCTCCAGGAGTCCGGCCGCGGTGAGTTTGCGGAGCCGGGCGGCCGCGGCGGCGTCGGTGATGCCGACGCGGCGGGCGAAGCCGTCGAAGCGACGGGTGCCGTAATAGGCCTCGCGCAGGATGAGCATCGCCGAGCGGGTGCCGATCAGGTCCATGGCTCTGGCGATGGAACAGCCCTCGGTGTTCCACCGGTTCAGATCGGCCAGGGGTCCTTCCATCACGGCTGCCATACCGGACATCATACCCATTTCTGACTTGAGTTGATGATAGTTAGCGCCTATCCTGGCTATTGTTCACTTGAGCCAGAGGGAAGGACTCCTCCCATGCGCGACGCGGTCATCGTCGAAGCGGTACGCACCCCCATCGGCCGGGGCAAGCCCACCGGCGCACTCCACGACGTCCACCCGGTCGACCTGCTCGCGCACAGCCTGCGCGCGGTGATCGAACGCAGCGGTATCGATCCCGCGCTGGTCGACGACGTGATCGGCGGGGTGGTCACCCAGGTGGGCGAGCAAGGGGTGAACATGACCCGGCGCGCGGCACTGGCCGCCGGGTATCCCGAATCGGTACCTGCCACCACCGTCGACCGGCAGTGCGGCAGCAGCCAGCAGGCGATCCACTTCGCCGCGCAGGGCGTGATCGCGGGCGCCTACGACATCGTGGTGGCCGCCGGAGTGGAGTCGATGGGACGGGTCCCCATGGGCGCCAATGTCATCGGGGCGGCCGATATCTCCGGGGTCGGGTTCGCCGAGCGCTATCCCGAAGACCTGGTGCCGCAGGGCATCAGCGCCGAGCTGATCGCGGCGCGCTGGGGTCTGTCGCGCACCCAGCTCGACGAATTCGCGCTCGGCAGCCACGAAAAGGCCGCCCGCGCTACCAAGGACGGCCTCTTCGCCGCCGAACTCGCTCCGCTGCACGGCCTTTCCGCCGACGAGGGCATCCGCACCGGCAGCACCCTCGACACCCTGGGCGCGCTGAAGCCCGCCTACTACGACCCCGCGATGGCGGCCCGGTTCCCGCAGATCGGCTGGGAGATCACCGCGGCCTCGGCCAGCCAGGTCAGCGACGGCAGCGCCGCGGTGCTCATCATGACCAGCGAGCGGGCCGCCCAGCTGGGTCTGCGGCCGCTGGCCCGGGTGCACAGTTTCGCCGTCGCCGGGGACGACCCGCTGCTCATGCTCACCGCGGTGATTCCGGCGACCGAGAAGGTGCTGCGGCGGGCCGGGTTGACGCTGGCCGATATCGACCTGGTCGAGATCAACGAGGCGTTCTCGCCGGTCGTGCTGGCCTGGGCGCAGGACACCGGTGCCGACATGAGCCGGGTCAATGTCAACGGTGGGGCCATCGCGCTCGGTCATCCGCTGGGCGCCTCCGGTGCGCGGTTGGCGACGACACTGGTACACGCGCTGCATCAGCGTGAGGCGCGGTACGGCCTGCAGACGATGTGCGAAGCGGGCGGGCTGGCCAACGCCACCATCTACGAAAGGCTCTGAATCCATCCTCGTACGATCGGGCGATGGGCGCCGATACGTTCGTTTATGCGATTCCGCTGCGTACGCGGTTTCGGGGGATCACCGTGCGCGAGGGGATGCTGATCCGTGGGGCGCGGGGATGGGGTGAGTTCTGCGCGTTCACCGAGTACGGGGATCGGGAGGCGGCGGGGTGGCTGGCGACGGCGGTGGAGCAGGCCGAGGTCGGGTGGCCCGCGCCGGTGCGGGACCGGATTCCGGTGAATTGCACGGTGCCCGCGGTGGATCCGGCGCGGGCGGCGCGGATCGTTCGCGAATCCGGTTGCGCTACGGCGAAAGTGAAGGTCGCCGATCATCCGGAGTCGCTGGGTGAGGATCTCGCGCGGGTGGCGGCGGTGCGGGAGGCGATCGGGGACGGGGCGATCCGGGTCGACGCGAACGCGGTGTGGGATGTGGCGACGGCGGTGCGGCACATCGGTGAGCTCGACCGGGCCGCAGGCGGTTTGCAGTATGTGGAGCAGCCGTGCGCGACCGTCGAGGAGCTGGCCGAGGTGCGGCGGCGGGTGACGGTGCCGATCGCGGCCGACGAGTCGATCCGGCGGGCCGAGGACCCGATGCGGGTGGCGGTGGCCGGAGCCGCCGATGTGGCGGTGCTGAAATGCACGCCGCTGGGCGGGGTGCGGCGGGCGGCCGCGGTGGCCGAGGCGGCGGGGTTGCCGACAGTTGTGTCGTCGGCGCTGGAGACCAGTATCGGTCTCGCGGCCCAGCTGGCGCTGGCCGGTGTGCTGCCCTCGCTCGAATTCGCCTGCGGGCTGGGCACTCTCGCGCTGTTCGAGGGCGACCTCGTCACGGAGTCCCTGCTGCCGGTGGACGGGTGGCTCCCCGTCCCCACAGTGCCGCCGGAACCGGACCCCGCCCTGCTGGAGAAGTACCGCCACCCCGATCCCGAGCGGGTCGACTGGTGGTCGCGGCGCTACGAACGCGTGCGCGCGCTGCTCGACGAGACGTGAGCCGCATTAGGTTGTGTACAACTTAGTTGTGCGCTACCGTGTTGGCATGACCGATGGACTCACCCTCGACGAGCAGCTGTGCTTCCCCCTGTACGCGGCCTCGCGGGCGATGACGGCGGTCTACCGGCCCAAGCTGGAACGGCTCGGGCTGACCTATCCGCAGTATCTGGTGATGCTCGCGCTCTGGGAGCGCGACGCACGCAGTGTCGGCGAGCTCGGGACGGCGCTCGACCTGGACTCGGGGACTCTGTCGCCGCTGCTCAAGCGGCTGGAGGCGACGGGGTACGTCGAGCGGAGGCGGGCGGCCGCCGATGAGCGGCGCGTCGACATCGTGCTCACCGAACGCGGGCGGGCCGTGCGCGCCGAGGCGTGCCGGATCCCGGCCGAGATGGCCCAGCTCGCCGGGTTGTCCGGCGAGGAGGTCGTCGCCCTGCGCGCACTGCTGCGCAAACTCACCGACACCCTCACAGAGAAATGAGAGCTCCCATGCAGGTCCTCTACACCGCCGAAGCCCTGGCCAGCGGCGAAGGCCGCACCGGCACCGCGCGCACCACCGACGGCAAGCTCGACGTGGTGCTGGCACCGCCGAAGGAGATGGGCGGCGACGGCGCCGGCACCAACCCCGAGCAGCTCTTCGCCGCCGGATACGCGGCCTGCTTCCACTCCGCGCTGCGCCTGGTCGGCAAGAAGGCGGGCGCGAATATCGCGGATTCGGCTGTCGGCGCCCAGGTTTCGATCGGGCCGAACGACAAGGGCGGCTTCGAGCTCGCCGTCACCCTGGAGGTCTCGCTGCCGCATCTGTCCCGCGAGGACGCGCAGGCGCTGGCCGACCAGGCCCACCAGGTGTGCCCGTATTCCAATGCCACCCGCGGCAATATCCAGGTCGAGGTCCGCGTCGCCGAGGACTGATCGCCGCGGTCAGCCGAAACGGACGCCGCAGCCGGAGAATGTCGCCCGGATGAGCAGGGCGGCTTCGGGGCCGATCACACTGTCGACCAATTCCAGGTAGCGGGTACAGAATTCGGGACCGTGCGGCGCCTCGCCAGCGGGCGGGGCCAGATGGTGGGCGAGTTCGTGCAGAACGACCAGCTCGCGCAGGGCCCAGGCACGCGAGCCGGTGTGCAGCGGAACAGCCATGACCGCAGCCTCCGGCTCGTAGTGCGCCGCCGAGGCACCCGACCGGGCGCGGACCAGAATCGGTTCCGCCGCGCGGTCCCATCGCGCGCGCACCCAATTCAAGGCCAGCACTCTGTCGGCATAGGACTGCACCGATTCGACCGACGCGAATTTCCGCTCGACGGGCAGCGTCAAGTGCGAGCCGTATACATCGATACCGCGATGGCCGGATTCGTCCGCGCGGTCGAATACCCCGCGCACCAACTGCTCCGCGTCGTAGACCTTCGCCCGCTGGGTGTCGCGGGCGCCGGCGGGGCTCACCGGCCGAGCTTTCCCTTGGCCGCGGGCAGCTCCGGTGACGTGCCCAGTCGCGCCGATCGTCCCGCCCGGTCACCAGCCCGCCGAGCGGCAGCGGAGTGACCGGTGGAGGTCTGCGGGCCGCGCCAGGTGCCGCGGGCTTCGGAGGTGGCGGTGTAGAAATCGGTGAGGGCCACTTCTTTGTCACGCAAGGCCAGCGCGGTGCCGGTCGAGACCGCGACGGATTCCTCGGCCACGACCTCGGCCTTCACCTGCGCCAGCCGGGCACCGACCCGCGCGGCGAAGGCCATCTGGAAGTTCAGCCGGGCGGTGACCCCCGCGACCGGCGCTTCGACCTTGCGCCGCACGGTGCGCCCGAGCCGCTTCTCGGTGACCACCTTGACCACCGTCGCCTCGCGATAGGCACCGGACTTGATGTAGTGATCCGAGGCCCGCACCATCTGGATCAGCAAGCTCGCGTAGAGCGCCTCGCAGGTGTCGATATCGGCGGCGAACCCGTAGGCGTAGACCTGCGCGGAGCTGCGGGCGACATCGCAGCGCACATCATTGGCGGTCGCGATGGCGACGAACAGCTGCACATAGGTCCGCAGCCCCTTACGACCCGGCTCCCCGATCGGGACGATCCGCTGCACCGGCGCCGACCTGCGCTCCCGCTGCGTGACGTGCGAGCGCGCCACCGCCAGATCGATGGAAGACTTCGTGGCCAACCGCTGCGCCGCCGCCAGGAACGCCTCGGCCTCGTGCGCGTTGTCGGTGGACTCGGCCTTGCGCAGCAAACCCCCGATCCGGGTGAGCATCCGGTCCGGCCCGGCAGGCGATCCAGTGGTCACCCCACCGAGGGTAGGTCACCACCCCGACAAACCCGATCCCGCCATAACAAGCACACCCGACCACCACATCCCGACCCCGAGGAGGGATCGCCGCGAAGCGGCGGTTCGCGGCCGGGCCGCCGGTCAGGCGCCGCGGCGTACGCGACGAAGGAGCAAGCCGCGGTGCCTGACCGGCGGCCCCCCAGGGGCCGCGAACAACGCGGCGCCCGCGCCGCCACAAATACTGTATGTTGCCTGTTGCACCGCATGGTGTGCTGCTGCTCACTGTCTCTACCCTGGAGTGTCTGCGATGGCCTTGAAGTTTGTCCCCCGAGCGGCGATGGCTGCTGCCTCGATCGCCTTGCTGACCGCGTCGTTCGCGACCGCCTGCTCCAGCGACGACGGGGGCAACGCGCTGGGCCAGAATCTGACCGGCCGTGGCCCGATCACCTACGTGGAGGGCAAGGACACCACCGAGACCGGTGTGGTCCGCCAGCTCATCGATCGCTGGAACGCCGCGCATCCGGACGAGCAGGTGACCTTCAAGGAGCAGTCGGCCGACGGCACCCAGCAGCACGACGATCTGGCCGAGCACTTCCGCGCCAAGCAGGACGGCTACGACGTGGTCGCCCTCGATGTGCCGAACACCGCGGAGTTCGCGGCGAAGGGCTGGATCCAGCCGCTCGAGGACAGCTTCGCGATCGACACCGCGCCGCTGCTCGCGCCGACCGTGGCCAGCGCCACCTACAACGGCAAGCTGTACGCGGCGCCGAAGAACACCAACGGTGGCCTGCTGTACTACCGCAAGGACCTGGTGCCCACCCCGCCGAAGACCTGGAGCGAGATGCTCGGTCAGTGCCCGGTGGCCAAGGAGAACAACATCGGCTGCTACGCCGGTCAGCTGTTCCCCTACGAGGGCCTGACGGTGAACACCGCCGAGATCATCAACGCCTACGGCGGCAGCTTCGTCGGCGCCGACGGCAAGACCCCGACCGTGAACAGCCCGGAGTCGAAGGCGGGCCTGAAGGTCCTCGTCGACGCCTACAAGAACGGTGACATCCCCAAGGAAGCCATCACCTTCAAGGAGGGTGAGAGCGCCAGCGCGTTCGAGTCCGGCAAGCTGCTGTTCCTGCGCAACTGGCCCTACCTCTACGGCCAGGCCAACGCCGATTCCTCGGTGGTGAAGGACAAGTTCGGCGTGGCCCCGCTGCCCGGCAACACCGGTGTCGGCGCCTCGACCCTGGGCGGCTACAACGCCGCGATCAGCGCGTTCTCCAAGAACAAGGCCACCGCCGCCGATTTCGTGCGCTTCCTGATCAGCGAAGAGGCCCAGCAGATCATCGCCTCCGGCGCCCTGCCGCCGGTGCGCGCCTCGCTCTACGACGACCCGGCCCTGATCGCCAAGATGCCGTACCTGCCCGCGCTCAAGGAATCCATCGCCAGCGCGGTGCCGCGTCCGGTGACTCCGTTCTATCCCGCGGTGTCGAAGGCCATCCAGGACAACGCCTATGCTGCCCTCAACGGCACGAAGTCGGTCGACGACGCGGTGGCCGGAATGCAAAAGGGAATCGAGACCGCAGGTTCCGGTTCGTAGCGCAGGCAGCGGACCCGACCAGACCGTAGGAGAGTAGTTAACGGTGTCGGATCCTTCGGGAGCCAAGCAGCGCGGGCTTGCGCTGGAACTGCGACGATCCGGCAAGGCATGGCTGTTCGTCGCGCCGGTGCTCGTGGCACTGGCGGTGGTCATCGGATATCCGGTGTTCCAGGCGCTCTGGATGTCCTTTCAGAAGGACGCCGGAATCGACCCGGCCACCGGCATGTTCGTCGAGGGCGGCAGCGCCGGGCTGAGCAACTACACGCACTGGCTGCTGCAGCAGTGCGCGACGCTCTCGGGCACCGAGTCGTGCCCGACCGGCACGCTGGGTTCGCAGTTCTGGGCCGCGGTCGGGGTCACCCTGTTCTTCACGGTGGTGACCGTGTCGCTGGAGGCCGTGCTCGGCCTCGGCATGGCCATCGTGATGGGCAAGACCTTCCGCGGCCGGGCGCTGCTGCGCGCGGCGGTGCTGATCCCGTGGGCGATCCCGACGGCCGTCACCGCGCGGCTGTGGGAGTTCATGTTCCAGTACGACGGTGTGGTGAACCGGATTCTCGGCACCCACATCCTGTGGACCTCGGACCCGTGGGCCGCGCGGTTCGCGGTGATCTTCGCCGATGTCTGGAAGACCACCCCGTTCATGGCGCTGCTGATCCTGGCCGGCCTGCAGGTGATCCCCAATGACGTGTACGAGGCGGCCAAGGTCGACGGCGCGTCGGCGTGGCAGCGGTTCGTGCACATCACGCTGCCGCTGCTCAAGCCCGCGCTGCTGGTCGCGGTGCTGTTCCGCACCATGGACGCGCTGCGCATGTACGACCTGCCCGCGATCATGACCGGCGCCAACCCGGCCACGAGCACGCTGTCGATCCTGGTGGTCGATCAGGTGCGTCAGGGTCCCAACAGCGCGGCGGCGCTGTCGACGATCACCTTCCTGCTGGTCTTCGCCATCGCGTTCGTGCTGGTGAAGGTGCTGGGCGCCAACGCTGTTCGCACCCAGGAAGAACAGCGGAAGGCGAACTGATGAGCATCTCGATGACCAAAGAGCCGACCGTGCAGGCCGAAGCGCCCGCGGTACAGCCGGTGTCGTGGCGCAAGCGCCTCGGAACCGTCCGGATGTATCTGGGCGTGCTGATCGTGCTGGTGTGGGGCCTCGGCCCGTTCTACTGGATGACCGTGGTGGCCTTCCGCGACCCGGCACACACCTTCGACTCCACGCCCTGGCCCACGCATCTGACGCTGGAGAACTTCCGCAACGCCTTCGACACCAGTCGTGGCAACGACTTCGGCAAGGCGCTGCTGAACTCCGTCATCATCGGGTCGGCGACCACGGTGATCGCGCTGGTGCTCGGTGTGCTGGCGGCCTACGCGCTGGCGCGGATGACCTTCGCGGGCAAGTACCTGGTGTCGGGGCTGATCCTGTCGGCGTCGATGTTCCCGGCCGTGGTGCTGGTGACGCCGCTGTTCCAGCTGTTCACCGATCTGGGCTGGATCGGCGAGTACCAGGCGATGATCATCCCGAACATCTCCTTCGTGCTGCCGATGACGGTCTACATCCTGGCCTCGTTCTTCGCCGAACTGCCGTGGGAGCTCGAGGAAGCCGCGCGCATCGACGGGGCGAGCAAGGCGCAGGCGTTCCGGCTGATCATGTTGCCGCTGGCCGCGCCCGCGGTGTTCACCACCGCGATCCTGGCCTTCATCGCCGCGGTCAACGAGTACCTGCTGGCCCGGCTGCTCTCGGGTGAGGACACCCGGCCGGTGACCGTGGCCATCGCCAGTTTCTCCGGCAACGACCCGCTGGTGCAGCCGTACGCGGCGATCATGGCGGCGGGCGTGATCGTCACGGTGCCGCTGGTGATCATGGTGCTGATCTTCCAGCGCCGGATCATCTCCGGGCTCACCGCGGGCGGCGTCAAGAGCTGACGGCCGGGGGCGGCACGGTCGCCGCCCCCCTCGCGGTTCCCGGGTTCGGCGGTCCGCGCCGGGTAGAGTCGCCTGCATTGCTGGACAGGTGTTCTCCTCGCGCGGGAAGGGGATGGTCGTGGCCTCCGACGGTGCAGCACGCGGCCAGCCACGCAAAGGGGCCGCCCGGCGCGCGCAGGCCGCCCGATTGGCCTCCGTCGATCCCTACGACGACGATCCGCGGCCGCCCACCCGTCCACCGCGCACCAGGGCGCAACGCATCCGGCGGCTGCTGCTGGCGCTGTTCATCATCTTCTTCTGCGTGCCGACGCTGCTGTTCGCGGCGATCTACTGGAGTGCGGAGATCCCGGAACCGGCCGAGGTCGCCGTGGAGCAACCGGCCACCGTGCTGGCCTCCGACGGCACCACCGAGCTCACCAAATTCATTCCGCCCAAGGGCAACCGGATACCGATCCCGCTGACCGACGTGCCGATTCCGGTGCGTGACGCGGTGCTCGCCGCCGAGGACCGCAATTTCTACACCAATCCCGGCTACTCCACCAGCGGCTTCCTGCGCGCGGCCCGCGACAATGTGCTGGGCAACGACAACGCGGGCGGTGGTTCCACGATCACCCAGCAGTACGTGAAGAACGCCTTCCTGAGTTCCGAGCGCACCGTCACCCGCAAGATGCGTGAGCTGATCATCGCGGCGAAGATGGCGCGGCAGTGGAGCAAGGAAGACATCCTCGCCGCCTACCTCAACACCATCTACTTCGGGCGCGGCGCCTACGGCATCGCCGCGGCGGCCAAGGCGTACTTCGGCAAACCGGTGCCGGAACTGAGTCTCGGTGAGGGCGCGGTACTGGCCGCGGTGATCCGCTCGCCCTCGGTGCTCGACCCGGAAACCCACTTCGACCAGCTGCGGGCGCGCTGGCAGTACGTCCTCGACGGCATGGTGGAGATGAACGTGCTCGCCCCGGGCGACCGCGACGCCACCGAGTTCCCGACGATCCTGCCGCTGGCCGACCTGCCCGCCGAACCCACCGCGCTCGGGCCCGAGGGCCACATCCGCACCCAGGTGCTGCGCGAACTGCGCGCCGCGGGCCTCACCGACTCCGATATCAACACCGGCGCCCTCCAGATCACCACCACCATCGACGCCGCCGCCCAGGCCGGCGCGGTGGACTCGGTGCGCGAGCGATTGTCCTGGCAGCCACCGCAACTGCGCGCCGCGGTGGTCTCGATCGACCCACGCAGCGGCGCGGTGCGCGCCTATTACGGCGGCGAGGACGGCACCGGCTTCGATTTCGCGAACGCGCCACTGCAAACCGGTTCCTCGTTCAAGGTTTTCGCGCTCGTGGCCGCCCAGCAGCAGGGCATCCCGGTGACCAGGGCGATCGACAGTTCCCCGATCCGCGACCGCGGCACCGAGATCACCAACGACAGCGGCGATTCCTGCGGGCAGTGCCCGCTGACCGAGGCGCTCAAGCGCTCGCTGAACACCAGTTTCTACCGGCTCACCATGACCATGGCCGACGGGCCACGCTCGATCGCCCAGGCCGCCCACCTGGCAGGCATCCCGGAGAACATTCCGGGACTCGAGCACGAGACGCTCACCGAGGCGGGTGGTCCGCCGCTGAACGGGATCGTGCTGGGCCAGTACCTGGTCCGTCCGATCGACATGGCCTCCGCGTACGCGACGCTGGCCGATCGCGGTGTCTACCGGCAGCCGTATTTCGTCGAGCGGGTCACCAAGGGTGACGGCACGGTGCTGCTGGATCGCGGGGCGGACTACGGGGTCGGGCGCGGGGTGCCCGAGCCCGAGCAGCGCATCCCCGCGAGCATCGCCGACAACACCACCCAGGCCATGCTGCCCATCGCCAACTACTCCAACGGGCACGGCCTGGCCGAGGGCAGGCCGTCGGCGGCCAAGACCGGCACCACCCAGCTGGGCGAGAGCAAGGACAACAAGGACGCCTGGATGATCGGCTACACGCCCTCGCTGTCGACGGCGGTGTGGGTGGGCACCGAGCAGCCGCAGCCGCTGCGCACCGGCGGTGGCGGCGCGATCTACGGCTCCGGCCTGCCCTCCGACATCTGGAAGCAGGTGATGGACACCGCCCTGGCCGGAACACCGGTCGAGCAGTTCGAGGTGCCGCCGCTGGGCAATCCGACCGGCCCGGCGCCCTCGCGCACCGGCGGCGACTACGACATCCTCAATCCGCCGACCAGCAGGCGCAGCCCGCCGCCACTGATCATCACCCCACCGGCGGCCGGGCCCGGCATCACCGACCCGGTGACCCCGCCGACCTCGACGCCCGGCCTGTTCGACCCGCCCACCTCCGCGCCGCGTACCGCGCCTCCGGTGATCATCATTCCGCCCGCGCCGCAGCCGGAACAGCAAGGAGAACTCTTCCCCGGCCTCGGCGGCGGGGGTCGGTAGATCACGGATTGGCCACCGGGACCCCGCGCTCGAGCGGACATGGCAACATCGTTGGCCAGAGCGCGAACGAGCCCGGCGCGGAACCTGTCGTAGCGATGCGGGAAGATGGACGCGCTCGAGCGACGACGAGACTAGACATAGGGGCTACGCAGGTGGATTTCAATGTCGTTGACCGTCCCGAGACGCTGATCGCGGGCACGGTGCTCCGCAGCCCGGCGCTCGCCGTCGAGGGTCCGCGGCGAGCCAAAGTGGTGGAGGCGTGGAGGCATCTGCTGGCGCGGCCGCAGTTACCGGGACCGGTCGCGACCGGGTACGTCGACTTCGCCGCGGAGATCAACTCCTACCTGACCCATATCGTCGGCTACGAGTGCAAGACCCTCGCCGATCTCCAGGTCGGTGACGTGCTCGCCCGCATCCCCGGGGGCCGCTATGCCCGTTTCGCCGCCAGCGGTGAGAACCGGGGCGATGTCATCGTCGCGCTGTGGCGCCAGATCTGGGACGCCGAGGCGGCCGGGGAGTTCGACCGCGCCTATGCCGGTGACTACGAGCTGTACCCCGACGATCACTCGGTGGAGATCTTCGTGTCGCTGAACGGCGAGAAGGGCGGCGAATAACCATGGCTGTCGATTTCGAGATCGTCACCCTCGACGACGGGCTGATCGCGGGACTCACCGTGCCGCTGACCGGTCGCGAGGTGACCGCCCGCGACCTGGACCTGGTGAACTTCACCTGGGACCGCTACCTCTCCCGGGAGAAGACGGTGCCGCGCGCCGCCGCCTACATCGGCCAGAACGACCACGCCGTCGCGGTGCTGGGCTACGAGGTCGAGGGCCTCGACGACATCGACGAGGGCGATGTGCTCACCCGCGTCCCCGCGGGCCGCTACGCCAAGTTCGTCGTCTCCGACAAGCCCTACGACCTGCTGCGCACCGCCTGGGCCCAGGTGATCAAGGCCGAGAACGCGGGCACCATCACCCGCTCCCACACGGCCGAACTCGAGCGCTACACCGGCCCGACCAGCGTCGAGGTGTACGTCTCGCTGGACTGAGCGACCGAAAAGGGCCGGGCCCCACGGATTTCCGTGGGGCCCGGCCCTTGTGCCGTATGTCCTACTCGGCGCCGATGATGAAGGCTTCGAGCTGGGTGCGGGCGACGTCGTCGGCGATCTGCTCCGGCGGGGACTTCATCAGGTAGGCCGAGGCCGGGATGACGGGTCCGCCGATGCCGCGGTCCTTGGCGATCTTGGCCGCGCGGACGGCGTCGATGATGATGCCGGCCGAGTTGGGCGAGTCCCACACCTCGAGCTTGTACTCCAGGTTCAGCGGGGCGTCACCGAAGGCGCGGCCCTCGAGGCGCACGTAGGCCCACTTGCGGTCGTCGAGCCACTCCACGTAGTCCGAGGGACCGATGTGGACGTTGCGGTCGTGCACCTTGCCCGCCAGCGAACCGGTGAGGTTCGAGGTGACGGCCTGGGTCTTGGAGACCTTCTTGGACTCCAGGCGATCACGCTCGAGCATGTTCTTGAAGTCCATGTTGCCGCCGACATTGAGCTGGTAGGTGCGATCCAGCACCACGCCGCGGTCCTCGAACAGCTTGGCCATCACGCGGTGGGTGATGGTCGCGCCGACCTGGGACTTGATGTCGTCACCGACGATCGGCACGCCCGCGTCGACGAACTTCTGCGCCCAGACCGGGTCGGAGGCGATGAACACCGGCAGCGCGTTGACGAAGGCGACGTTCGCGTCGATGGCGCACTGCGCGTAGAACTTGTCGGCCTCTTCGGAGCCCACCGGCAGGTAGGAGACCAGCACGTCGACCTGGGCATCCTCGAGCGCCTTGACGACGTCGACCGCCGGGGCCTCGGACTGCTCGATGGTCAGCGCGTAGTACTTGCCGATGCCGTCGAGGGTCGGGCCGCGCTGGACCGTCACGTCGGTCGGCGGCACGTCCGAGATCTTGATGGTGTTGTTCTCGCTGGCGAAGATCGCCTCGGCCAGGTCGAATCCGACCTTCTTGGCGTCGACATCGAACGCGGCGACGAACTTCACGTCCTTGACGTGATAGGGACCGAACTTGACGTGCATGAGGCCGGGAACGGTCGAGTTCTCGTCGGCGTCCTTGTAGTACTGCACGCCCTGCACCAGCGACGACGCGCAGTTGCCCACACCGACGATCGCGACGCGAACTTCGCCGGACCCAACCTTGTTGACATCACTCATGGCCGCTCTTTCCCTCTTTCTGTGGTGCCGCCTTCGTCGATTGCTCCGCCGCAATCAACTCGTTGAGCCAGCGCACTTCGCGCTCGCTTGATTCCAATCCGAGCTGGTGGAGCTGGCTCGTGTAGCGATCCAGCGAGCCGGAAGCCCGTTTGATCGCCTCGCGCAGTCCCTCTCGGCGCTCCTCGACCTGGCGCCGCCTGCCTTCCAGAATCCGCATCCTTGCCTCGGCAGGGGTGCGGCTGAAGAAGGCGAGGTGAACGCCGAAGCCGTCATCGGTGTAGTTCTGCGGACCGGTGTCGGCGAGGAGTTCGTTGAACCGTTCCCGCCCGACCGGCGTCAGCCGGTAGACGCGGCGCGCACGGCGCGCGGTCGCGCCCTCCGGAATCTCCTCGGCGATCAACCCGTCGGACTGCATTCTGCGCAGCGTGGGGTAGAGCGACCCGTAGGAGAAGGCCCGGAACGCACCGAGCAGGCCGGTGAGCCGTTTACGCAGCTCGTAGCCGTGCATGGGCGCGTCCAGGAGCAGGCCGAGAATCGCCAATTCGAGCACTGCCGACCTCACTCCCTGCACTATGTCGGCCCGACAGACCGAACAGACCTAACCGATGGATGCGAGTACCAACTATATCGGGCCGATATAACAACGCATAGCCGAATGACGCACATCACTCCGTTACCGCTGGTGAGGAGTCCGCGCGCGGCGCCGGAGACGGCCCGGACGCCATCGTCGGCGTCAAGCACGGTCGACATCGGCGCGCGATCGATCTCACGCGCCCGCGGCGCCGGGCGGGCGGCGCACGGGGACCGGCCGGAATCGGCCGTTGCGCTGGTGCACCTCACCTGCGAAAACACCCTGCCGCGCACCGGCATGCGGCAGGCGGGGTGGCCGGACCGATGCTGCGGTGCCCACGACGGCCCGATTCAAACCCCGCTACTCTGGTGATCGTGCGAATTCAGCGGCAGGTGGTCGACTATGCGCTCCGGCGCCGGTCGCTGCTGGCCGACGTCTACGCGGGCCGGGTGGGTGTCGCCGAGGTGTGCGACGCGAATCCGTACCTGCTCCGGGCCGCCAAGTTCCACGGCCGGGGCAGTGAGGTCACCTGCCCGATCTGCCGGAAAGAGCAGCTGACCTTGGTTTCCTGGGTGTTCGGCGACGGGCTCGGCCAAGCGGCCGGCTCGGCTCGGACCCCGGAGGAACTGATCAGGATGGCGGAGTCGAACGAGGAGTTCTCGGTGCATGTCGTCGAGGTGTGCCGCTCGTGCAGCTGGAACCACCTGGTGCAGTCGTATGTGCTCGGATCGGCGCCCGCGCCGGCCCGGCGCCGGACGAATTCGCGAGCGGGGCGGCGCTCTGTCGCCGAGTGACAGCGCCACCCCCGTGAGGCACTGCTGTTCAGGGTGCAAGGTATCCGCGCCGGTCCTCCGGCGCGGATGTCGTGTGCCGGTTGAACCTTACGAGTTATGGAGATCTGGTCAGTGAGTTCGCCCTACGAGCCCTCCCCCTTCGGTGACGATCCGCGCGGTGGTCAGCCGCCGCGCAGGCCGGTGCCGCCGAACGGGCCGCGCCAGGGCGGACCCGGCCAGGGCGCTCCCGGACCGGGCGGACGCGGGCCGGTGCCCGGTGGCCGCGGTCCGCAGGGCGGGCCGCCGCCGAATCGTCAACAGGGACCGCCGCCGGGTGGCATGCCGCCACGTCGGCCGGGTCCGCCGCCACAGCGTCCCGGCGGCCCGCAGGGCGGTCCGGGCCAGCGGGCGGGCGGGGGCGACCCCACCCAGCGCGCCGGTGGTCCGGGGAACGGGCCCACTCAGCGCGTCAACGGGCCGCAGAGCGGGCCGACGCAGCGCGTGGGCGGGCCGCGTCCGAACGGTCCGCAGGGCGGGCCGGGCAGGCCGCCGCAGCCGGGTCGTCCCGGGGGTGTGCCCGCGGCCGGGGCCACGCAGAAACTTCCGCGTCCGGGAACGCCCGACGAACCGACTGTGCGCGCCGGGCAGACCGGCGCCGGACGCACCGTGCGCGACGGCGCCGACGATGTGAACCGCACCACCCGCGCGGGTGCCGCGGCGGCGGGCGCACGGCCCGGTGCCGGACGCCGTCCCGGCGGCCCGACCACCGGTGAACGCCGCGCGACGGGCACCGGCGGCACCCCGCCGCCGACCGGTCCGCGCAACCGCCGCGACGGTGGCGGGGGCGACCACGGCTCCGGTAGTGATGGTTCGGTGACCAAGAAGAAGTTCCCCTGGCGGGCGATCCGCCGGACCATGTACGTGCTGATGGCGCTGGCCGTCGTCGTGCCGAGCGCGGTGTTCCTGGTCGCCTACACGGCCGTGTCGGTGCCCAAGCCCGGTGACCTCGAGACCAACCAGGTCGCCATGATCTACGCCGCCGACGGCACCACCGAGATCAGCAAAGTGGTTCCGCCACAGGGCAACCGGACCGAGGTCTCGATCGATCAGATCCCGCCGCACGTGCGCAATGCCGTGATCGCCGCCGAGGACCGCGACTTCTACACCAACCCCGGTTTCTCGGTGTCCGGCTTCGCCCGCGCCGCCCGCGACAACGTCCTCGGCAAGGAAAGCGCCGGTGGTGGTTCCACGATCACCCAGCAGTACGTGAAGAACGCGCTGGTCGGTGACGAGCGGTCGATGACGCGCAAGATGCACGAGCTGGTCATCTCGGCCAAGATGGCGCGGCAGTGGAGCAAGGAAGACATCCTCGCCGCCTACCTCAACACCATCTACTTCGGCCGCGGCGCCTACGGCATCGACGCCGCCGCCAAGGCGTACTTCGGCAAGCCGGTGCAGGAACTGACCGTGGCCGAGGGCGCGGTGCTGGCCGCGACCATCCAGCTGCCCTCGCTGCTCGACCCGGAGAAGAACCCCGAGGGCGCCAAGTCGCGCTGGAACTACGTGCTCGACGGCATGGTCAGCGGCAACAACCTGCCCGCCGCCGAACGCGCCTCGATGCAGTACCCGCAGGTGGTGACGCTGGCCTCGCTCAACGAGGGCGACGAGGACGAGGGCCCGGGCGGCCTGGTGAAGAACCAGGTGCTCAAGGAACTCTCGGCCGCGGGCATCAGCGAGCAGCAGCTCAACACCGAGGGCCTGCAGATCACCACCACGATCGACCCGAAGGCGCAGGAGGCGGCGGTCAACGCGGCCCAGAAGAACCTCGACGGTGAGCCGGAGAACCTGCGCACCGCGGTGGTCTCGGTCGACCCGCGCAGCGGCGCCGTGCGTGCCTACTACGGCGGCAACGACGGCCAGGGCTTCGACTTCGCCAATGCCGGCCTGCCGACCGGTTCCTCGTTCAAGGTGATCGGCCTGGCCGCCAACCTCGAGCAGGGCATCCCGCTCTCGCAGCTCTACGACAGCTCGCCGATCACCGTCAACGGCATCGAGATCGGCAATGTCGAGGGCGAGTCGTGTGGCATGTGCACCATCGCCGAGGCGCTCAAGCGCTCGCTGAACACCAGCTTCTACCGCATGCAGCTCGACATGCAGGGCGGCCCGCAGAAGATCCGCGAGATGGCCTACAAGCTGGGCATTCCCGAGGAACTGCCGGGCATCGGCGAGACGCTGACCGAGCCCGGTGGCGCCGGTCCGAACAACGGCATCGTGCTGGGCCAGTACCAGACCCGGCCGCTGGACATGGCCTCCGCCTACGCCACGCTGGCCGCCTCGGGCGTCTACCACGCCCCGCACTTCGTGCAGCGCGTCGTCACCGCCGACGGGCAGGTGCTGCTCGACCGCGGCGAGCCCGCCGGTGAGCAGCGGGTCAGCGCGGCCGTGGCCGACAACGTCACCGCGGCGATGAAGCCGATCGCGGCCTACTCGCGCAACCACAACCTGGCCGGTGGCCGGGAGTCGGCGGCCAAGACCGGTACCCACCAGCTCGGCGACACCGGCAACAACCGTGACGCCTGGATGGTCGGCTACACCCCGTCGCTGTCCACCGCGGTGTGGGTCGGCACCGAGCAGGGCGATCCGCTGCGCAACTACGGTGGCGGCAGCATCTACGGTTCGGGTCTGCCGTCGGATATCTGGAAGGCCACGATGGACGGCGCGCTGTCGGGCACGAGCAACGAGTCGTTCCCCAAGCCCGCCCCGATCAAGGGTCAGGCCGGTGTGCCCGAGTGGTCGGCGCCCTACACCGCGCCCTCCACCACCGCCCCGACCTTCGCTCCGCCGGTGATCGTGCCCTCGGAGGTGGAGATCTTCCCCGGCGTGCGCATCCCGGTGCCCGGTGTGCAGCAGCAGCCCGCGACGCCGCAGTCGCAACAGACACCGGAGACGACCGGCGCGGGCCCGCTGCCCGGTCAGCCGGTGGCCCCGCCGGAGGGCGGCTCGCCCGGCAACGGCGGAACCGGCGGCAACAACGGCGCCACCCCGACCACCAGGCCGGGCGCCGGTGGCGGCAACGACGACGAGAGCAGCGGCGCGGGAGCCACACCGACCCGTTCGCGATAGTCACCGGTAGCCTCGAATGTCGTGACCGATCAGCAACTCACGGACCCGCCGGCGTCGAGTGGTAACCGGCCGGGCCGTGCGGTGCAGTACGTCGCGCCCGCCACGCTCGCCGCCGACCTGCGTTCGGCCGACGCGCGCGACCGGCCCAGCCGCAACGATTCGCTGACAGCGCAGCTGTCGAGCGTGGTCGGCGGGCCGGTCGGTGAGCACGCGCTGATCGGCCGGGTGCGGTTCTGGACGCCGCTGCGGGTGATGTTCGCCTTCACCGTGGTGTTCCTGGCGCTGGGCTGGTTCGCCAAGGCGGGCTGCATCCAGCAGACCGACGACGGCGCGGGCGGGCTGATGCTCGACTGGAGCAACGGCCGCCAGTACGTGGCCATGTGCTACTCGGACACGGTGCCGCTCTACGGCGCCGAACGCCTCGACGAGGGCGCCTTCCCGTACAAGAAGTTCTGGATCGAGAAGACCCCCGACGGCGGCACCGAGACCAGGTACATGGAGTATCCAGTGCTCTCGGGCCTCTACCAGTACGCGGCGGCGCAGATCGCCAATGCCTGGGACCATCTGCCGCTGCCGGGCGCGCTCTCTGTGGTGGTGTACTTCAACATCGTCGCGCTCGGGCTGTCGATGGGCTGGCTGATCACCGTGTGGGCCTCCTCGCGACTAGCCGGGCGCCGGGTCTGGGACGCCGCGCTGATCGCGGTCTCGCCGCTGGTGATCGTGCACGCCTTCACCAATTTCGACGCGCTGGCCACGGCGTTCGCGGCCACCGGCCTGCTGGCCTGGGCCCGGCGCAAACCGGTGCTGGCCGGCATCCTGCTCGGTCTCGGCGGCGCCGCGAAGCTGTATCCGCTGCTGCTGCTCGGCCCGATCGTGGTGCTGTGTCTGCGCGCGGACCCGATGCAGCGTCAGCCCGCCGCGCGTGCGGGCCTGCGGCTGCGCGATATCGACAGCCTGGACGCGCTGGGCGTCTACCTGCGCGAAACCCCCGCGCGGACCCATCTTTTCGCGTTGCGCCCGCTCGGGGCCGCCACGCTGACCGTGTGCGCCGCGGCGGGCACCTGGATCGCGGTGAACCTGCCGATCGCGGCGCTCTATCCCGAGGGCTGGCGGGAGTTCTTCCGCCTCAACACCACCCGCCACGCCGACCCCGACTCGATCTACAACGTGATCACCTCGTTCACCGGCTGGGGCGGTTTCGACGGACAGCTCGAACACGGCCAGCCGCCGACGGTGCTGAACTCCGTCTCGCTGCTGCTGTTCGCGCTGGCCTGCGCGGGCATCGCCTACCTGGCGCTCACCGCGGCCCGGCGCCCACGCGTGGCGCAACTGTGTTTCCTGGTGGTGGCCGCGTTCCTGCTGACCAACAAGGTGTGGAGCCCGCAGTACTCGCTGTGGCTGGTGCCGCTGGCCGTGCTCGCGTTGCCGCATCGGCGCATCCTGCTGGCCTGGATGACGATCGACGCGCTCGTCTGGGCCCCGCGCATGTACTACTACCTCGGCGAGGACGCCAAGGGCCTGCCCGAACAGTGGTTCACCGGCACCGTGGTGCTGCGCGACCTGGCGGTGCTGGGCTTGTGCGCGCTGATCGTGCACCAGATCCTGCAACCCGGCGACGACCTGGTCCGCCGCGAATTCGTCGACGACCCGGCCGGGGGCATCCTCGACCGCGCCCCCGACCCGCTGCTGGCCTGGCTGCCGGAATTCCTGCGCCCCCGCCACGCCTGCACCAGCTCGCGTCCGGCCTCGATGCTGGAGTAGCCCGGCCGGTGCGCCGGCTACATCCGCAGGTAGCGCGCCTGTAGTTCGGGTTCGGCCGGGAGCATGTCCAGGTCGAGTTCCCACGGGTTGCCCGTCCACGGATCGAACAGCGGCGTGCCGGGGATGGTCGGCAGGTGACGGCAGGACTGGGCCAGCAGCGCCAGCGCGCCGTCGGCGAACTCGGTGCCGCCGCTGCCGACGACCACCAGCGACAGCCCGATCAGGTCGCCGCGCACCATCAGCTGACCCAGGTGCACCACATCGCTGGCCTGGTACCCGTGCGGGAAATCGGCGGCCACCAGGATGCGGTGTTCGGCCGGTGGCACGGCTTGTCCACTGTGGTAAGCGATTTCGGCGAGTTCGGCGGCGTGCGCGAGTTCGCCGAGCCGGGCGGAGATGTCGCTGTGGTCGCTGATCACCGGACCCGCCAGCAGCGGGGCCAGCGGTGCGGCCAGCCCGCGCAGACCACCGGAGAGGTCGATCAGGTCCACCTTGGTCGGCTTGTCCGGCAGCGCGGCGACCAGCCGGGCCAGCAGCGCGCCGACCACCCGGGACGCGGCGGCGCTGGACTCGGTGTCCACCCACAGCGGCCGGTTCAACGGCACCGGAACGCAATACGGCACGCGCAGCGCGCCGCGGTCCAGCGCGTAGAGCTCGCCGAGCCGGATGCCGTCGGCCCGCTGGGCGCGGGTGGTCCAGGCCGGTGCCAGCCACGACGCCAGCGCGGCGGGCATGACGGCGTCGGCCTCGGCGATCTCGAGCCCGAGCTGATCGCTGTCGCGCCGGTGATCGGCGTCGGCCAGGGCGACCAGCTCGTCGTAGCGGCGCTGGGCGGCGGCCCTGGCGGCGTCGGCGGCCGGGGTGTTGCGGGTCGCCGGGTTCGACACCGCCTCCGACATCTCCTGGTCGAGGCGCTTGGTGGCGTAGTCGCGGGCCGAGACCAGCGCGGCGGCTGAGCGGGCGGCGTCCTCGAAGATCATCCACATGCGCTGCAGGCCGTGGTCGATCTCGAGCGGGATGCCCGACGCGGGCGGGGCGGCCGGACGCGGCGCGGTCTGGGTCGGCGCGCTGGCCTGCGCGGGCACCGGCACCGGCACACCGTGCGTGCTCAGCAACTGCGCGCTGCCACCGGCATAGCCCTGGCCCAGCGCGCGCAGTTTCCAACCGCCACCGCGCCGATACACCTCGAGGCAGATCAGCGCGCTCTCCCCGGCGCTGGGGGTGATGGCGAATTCGGCTGCCGGACTGCCGTTCTCGGCCAGCGCCGCGGTGACGGCGCCGAGCACCTGCCCGGCGACGACATAGAGCAGCACGGCATGGGTGTCGGCCCCGACCTGCGTGAGCGTCAGTTCGACCGCGTCGCCCGCGTAGCGCACGCCGGGCGCCGCGGGCCGGGCCGCGCTCACGTGGCCGAGTTCGTCACGAACCCGCAGATCCTCGCCGACCGCGAGCGCGCCGAGTTCGACAGCGCCCGCGGTCCGCGCGGTGAAGCGCACGATATCGGCGGTGAGCCCGATGTTCTGCCCCGCCTCGAGCTGGATCACGATCGTTCAGTTCCCGCCCAGGAACCGGCCGAGCTGCGGAACGGCCTCACCGGGGTGCTTGGCGTGGAAGCCCTCGCCGAGCGCCTGCATCTTCCAGTCGCCACCCACCCGGTACACCTTGGCCATCGCCATCGCGGTGAACGGCATGCCGCCCGCGAGGGTGTAGCGGGCCAGCTCGCCGTTGTTGCCACCGTCGATCAGGCGGCAGAAGGCGTTCTGCACCTGCTCGAAGGTGTGCCCCTTGTAGGAGGTGACGATGAACAGCAGCGTGGAGATGTGCGCGGGGATGCGGGTGAGATCGACGAGGATCATCTCGTCGTCGCCGTCGCCCTCGCCGGTGAGGTTGTCGCCCTGGTGGCGCACCGAACCGTCCTTCGACGACAGCTGGCCGTAGTAGGCCACGTCGACGAGGTTGTTGTCGGCGAACAGGCACACCGAGGCGTCGAGATCGATGTCGACGGTGCGGTTGCCGAACATGCCGCGGGTCTGCACCGGGTCCCAGCCCAGGCCCATCTTCACGAAGGTCAGCGCGGCGCCGCCCTCCTTGCGCAGCGTGACCCGCTGGCCCTTCTGCAGGCTGACCGGCCCGTTCTTGCTCAGGCTGATCTCGCCGGACGGCTGCTGCGGCGGCGGGGGCGCGGCCTGGGTGGGCGGCGGGTACCCGGCACCGGGCGGCGGCGGGTAACCACCACCGGTGGGCGGCTGCTGCGGGGGCGCCGGCGGCGGGTAGCCGCCGCCGGGCGGGGCGTAGGCGGGCGCGGCCTGCTGCGGGTAGCTCGGCGCGGCCTGCTGCGGATAGGCGGGCGGTGCCTGCGGCGGAGGCGGCGGCGCGACCGGCTGCGCGGCGGCGGCGGGCGCGGGCGAATCATCCACCTGCACACCGTGATCGGTCACCAGCGCGGCGAACCCCCCGGCGTACCCCTGACCGACCGCGCGCACCTTCCAGCTGCCCTGACGCCGGTACAGCTCGAGCGCGATGACGATCGACTCGGCGTTCAGCCCCTCGATCCGGTACTCGAACAACTGATTTCCGGCGGCGTCGGACACGATCGCCGTGGGTGGCGCGGAGCGGCCGAAGTTGCTGGTGGCGTCGTCGAGGGTGATGACGGCGCGGATCTGATCGATGTCGGCGGGCACCGACGGCAGCGAAACGGCAAGGGAGGCGGGCTGACCCGCCGGACCCGGCCGCAGATCCACACCCGGCCCGCTGGGCTGGTTGTAGAAGACGAAATCTGCGTCGGTCCTGACCTTGCCCTGCTCGGTGACGAGGAGTGCGGACAGATCGGCCGGAGCCGTGAGCTGGAGCGAGATCACGACGTCACTGACGGCCAGTGGTCCGTTCTGGCCCTTGGCGAGTGTTGCGGACAAGGTTGACCCTTCGCTTGTCGTTATGGCTTGCCGGTGGTCTTGCTAGTCACTCTACGAGAAAGCGGCGGGTGGCGTCCCCGCTCCGCGGCCACCGCAGGTTCGGCCGGAATCGGTTAGGGTGACCTCGCACTAGCGGAGAAGGGGCATCAGGGCCGGTCATGGCGCAATTGTTCGAACAGTCGAAGAAGGTGATCGAGGCGCATCTCGCGGGGACGAGCATCCGCGCGATCGCCGGCTCGATGGTGGCCTACGAAGGCAATGTCCAGTTCAAATCGGCCGGGTTCGGCGGCGGTGAGGGCGTGCTCGCCGGGCTCAAGCGCCGCGCCACCGGCGAGAAGCTGTCGCTGATGGAGTGCGCGGGCAACGGCCGGGTGTTCTTCGCGGTCAACGGCCAGAACGTCACGGTGGTGAACCTGAACAACGAGACCTTGCAGGTGGAGTCGCAGCAGTTGCTCGCCTTCGCGGGCAACCTGCGCACCGATGTGCGCTTCGCCGGAGTGGGCGGGATGTCCTCGGGCAACGGCTTGTTCACCACGACGGTGTCGGGTCAGGGCCAGGTGGCGCTGCTGTCGGCCGGTGGGCCGCTGATCCATCTGGAGGTCTCGCCGCAGTATCCGCTGATCGTGGACCCGGACGCGTTCGTCGCCGCGCGCGGCAATCTGAACCAGTCCTTCGTCACCGATGTGTCGTGGCGGACGGTGGTCGGCCACGACGCCGGCGAGGCGTTCTCGCTGCGATGGGACGGCCAGGGCGTGGTGCTGATCCAGCCGGCGGAACGGTAGGCGGGCGATGTTCGAGAAGGTCAACGGCAAGGTCGTCAAGGTCGACGTCGGGCAGGCGGGCGGCGTGGTCGCGCGCACCGGCGCGATGCTGTTCTACACCGGTCAGGTCGCGTTCGCACCGCACCAGATCCCCGGCGCCGGTCCCGGCGCGGGTGGTGGCGGGTTGATGCGGATGGCCGGGGCGATGATGGCCGGTGAGCACGAGCGCACCATGCTCGCGCGCGGAAACGGCGTCGTCCATTACGGTTTCGCCGGGCTCGAGGTGCACGTGGTGCAGATGCAGCCGGGTGCGGTGCTGCGCGCGGAGGCCTCGCGGCTGCTGGCCAACACCGCCGGGTTGCAGGCCTCGGTGGTCTCGGTGGCCAGTTCCGGCGGCGGCGGGGGCGGCGGCGGTCTGATGGGCGCCCTGCGCGGCGCGGCCGCCGGCGTGGCGACCGGCCAGGGCATGTTCACCACCCAGCTCAGCGGCCACGGCGCGGCGGTGCTGCTGGCGCACGGCGGATTCCTGGAATTGCAGGTGGGCGGGCCGAATCCGGTGGTCGTCGACCCGCAGGCGTTCGTGGCCGCCTACGGCAATGTGCAGACCGAGCTCAAGGCCGCGATGAGCTGGCGCGACGCGGTGGGCCGCGGCGCGGGCGAGGCGATGCAGCTGCATTGCCACGGCCAGGGTGTGGTGTACGTGCAGGCCTCCGAAGAGAAGTTGTGAACCGATGAGCCAAATCCTGTCCCCGATGAATCTCGGTGCCAGCGACAACATTCCGGGCAACGACTACGCCTACTGCATCGACCTGACCGGTCCGTGGTTCATGCGCAAGGGCGCGATGATCGCCTACTACGGGCAGATCCAGTTCCAGCTGCTCACCCACAATCTGCAGGGCCACCTGATGAACATGGTGAGCAGCCAGTTCTCGGCGCCGCTGTTCACCGGTGACTATGTGGTGGCCGAGGGCCACGGCAAGCTGATCATCGGCGACCGCGGCTACGACATCAATTCCTTCGATCTCGACGACGGCAACCTCACCATCCGCGCCGCCAACCTGCTCGCCTTCGAGCCCGGCCTGGCGCTCAAGCAGTCGATCGTGCCCGGCTTCCTCACCCTGATCGGCACCGGCAAGTTCCTGGCCTCCTCCAACGGCCCGGTGATCTTCGCCGAGCCGCCGCTGCGGGTGGACCCGGAGTCGCTGGTCGGCTGGGCCGACTGCCCCTCGCCCAGCCACCACTACGACCAGGGCTGGATCAGCGGGTTCCTGGCGGCGGGCGCGGCCAGGATGGGCGCCAACTCCGGCGAGGAGCGCCAGTTCGATTTCACCGGCGCCGGGACGGTGCTGATCCAGTCGACCGAGAAGATCATGAGCGACAACGCGCTGGTCCGCACGATCGAGGGCCAGTTGCAGAGCGGGATCAGCGTGGGCGGCCTGCAGCGCATCCACGGCGTGATCACCCAGCAGTTGGCTGGTCAGCAGCACCAGTACTGATGTGAAACGAGAACGCGCCAAAATCTGACGCCAGCGGTGCCGGTACCGCTACGGTGAGCTCCGCCGGGAGAACCACGCCGGTGGGAGTTCGATCAGAGGAGTGGGCGCAGTGCAGCGTCGCAGCATCCGACGGATCGTGGCGGCCGCGCTGTGCGCCGTCACGGTGTCCTTCGTCAGCGGGACCGCCGCGTTCGCGGTCCCGGCCACCGCGCCGGGCGTCGACATCACCGCCGCCACCGCGCCCGACGGGTCCTACATCGAGAGGATCGAGGTCACCGACGCCCGGCACCTGCGCCTGTACGTGCACTCCGCGGCCATGGACAAGACCTTCCCCGTGGACGTGCAGCGCCCCGCCGACACCAGCGCGCCCAAGCCTGCGCTGTATCTGCTCAACGGCGCCGGCGGCGGGATGGACCGCGCGTCCTGGCAGCTGCGCACCGACGCCCTGGACTTCCTGGCCGACAAGGACGTCAATGTCGTGCAGATCATCGGCGGCGCGTGGAGCTTCTACACCGACTGGGAAAAACCCGACCCGGTGCTCGGGGTGAACAAATGGCAGACCTACATCGGCGAGGAACTACCACCGCTGATCGACGCGGCCCTGGGCACCAATGGCGTCAATGCCATTGCCGGACTGTCGATGTCGGGCGTGCCGGTGCTGAATCTGGCCATCGCCCATCCCGGATTGTTCCGCAGCGCGGCGGTGTACAGCGGGCTCACCCAGGTCAGCGATCTCGCCGGGCGCCAGGCGGTGAAGATGACCGTGGAGATGTACGGCGGTGGCGACGTGCGCAACATGTGGGGCCCGCTCGACGGACCCGGCTGGCCCGCCAACGATCCGCTGGTGAATGCCGAGAAGCTGCGCGGCACACATCTTTTCGTGTCGACCGGCAATGGCATTCCCGGCATCCACGACCAGCCGGGCGGGCCGTTCCGGATGGAGAAGCCCGCCGACACCCCCAAGACCGTCGCACTGGGCGCGCTGATCGAGGGCGCGGTGTGGCTCTCGGCGCAGAATCTGCGCGCGCGGCTCGACCAGCTCGGCATCCCCGGCACCTTCGTCTTCCGCGACAGCGGCACCCACTCGTGGGGCTACTGGCAGGACGACTTCAAGGCGTCCTGGCCGGTCCTGGCCGAGGGCCTGTTCCCCCGGGAGTGACCGTATGCCGTGCCGGGTTTTCCCGAGCGTCAGGCCGGATCGGCGACCGGCAGCGCGGCGCGCTCGGCGGCGGTGTGGAACCAGTCCAGGATCTCGACACCTGCCAGGATGCCCGCCGTCTCGGTGACCGTGAGCGCGGGGGCGGTGAAGTCCAGTTCCTCCAGCTCGCCGTGCCGGGGGCGGATCGCGGCGTCGGCGATCTCGAGCATGGGCGCGTCGAGGGCACCGTCACCGGCGGTGAAAAGCGCCGCGCCTTCGGTTAATTCGCCCGCGTCGACCAGGCGCCGGCGCACCTCCGTGACGGCCAGGCTCTTACAGACCGCGTCGGGCATGGTGTAGATCTTGCGGCCCTGCTGGGAGGCCGACCAGCCGTGCGCGCGGCACCAGGTGTCCCACTCGGCCAGGAAGCCGGTAGGCACCGCGTCGATCCGCACCACCAGGTAGCAGAACAGCTCGTCGGCCTCGCGGTACTTGGTGACCCAGGAATCGTCGATGCGGGCGCGTAATTCGGCGCCCACCTCGGCGAGGGTGGCGCCCGAGGCACGCACCTGGTCGTCGATCCCCAGGCGCCAGGCCGGATCGGGGATGCCGTCGACCAGGATATTGCCGCCGTTGCTGGTGATGGCGTAGCGCCAGGGCGCGCCCGGCAGGGTGATCCGCTGGAACTGCTCGATGGTGCGGGTGGTCGTCGGGATCACCGGCGCGCGACCCGCCAGCGTGCGCAGGCTCGCGACGGCGGTGGTGGTCATGTACGACAGGGGCTCGCCCTCGTAGTACTCGACGCACTCCTTCTCGATCTCCTCCGCGCCACCGAAGGCGTTGCGCGAGAAGATCATCGTGCGATCCAGATCGGTGGCGAACAGTGCCGTTGCGGTCACCGGGGTAGCTCCTTGATCAGGCCCATGCAGGAGTAGGCCAGGTCGGGTACCACTTCCACCGGGACATTGCGCGCCGCGGCGAGCAGGCGGATGTGGGCGTGCTCCGGCGCGTCCGCGTCCCGAACCAGCACCCGCCACGGTACGCGGCGCAACAGCACCCGGGTCGTCTCGCCGACCCCGGGCTTCACGAAATTGACTGTGCTGATGCCGTATTCGGCCCGCACCCGCTCCACCGACGCCCAGCCCGACCAGTCCGGGGTGCGATCGGATTCCCGGATGGCGGCGACCGCCGCGGGCACCTGCTCGCCGATGGCGCCGAACGCGGCGGTGACGGCATCGATCAGCTGGTTGGAGACATCGGCGTGGGCGAGTTCGCGATAGAACTTGGCGCCGTGGAACTCACCGGGACCGATGAGCGTGTCGTTGAGCACGGTGCGCGAAACCAGTCCGGAGACAGTGGAATTCAGGCACGCCGAGGCGATGAGGAAATCGTCACGGGTGCCGTAGGTGCGCACACAGTTGCCGGGGTCGGCCAGCACGGCCAGCTCGTCGTCGAACCTCGCGCCGCCCGCCGCGTGGTAGGCGTCGAGGGCTTCGGTGAGTTCCCGGGTGATGGCACCCTTGCCGGTCCAGCCGTCCACGAACACGATCGAGGACGGATCATGATGCTGGGCGAGGTAATCGAGCGCCGCCGCGTCGATCCCCCGGTCGCGCACGATCGACACCGCGTAGTGCGGCACCTCCAGCGCGGGGCGGCCGATGCCACTGGCCAGCCACCGGCGCATGAGCACACCGACCGGGGTACCCGCCCTGGCCAGCGACACCAGCACGATGTCCGTACCGCGTTCGGCGACAACGAGTTCGGCGACGGTCGCCACCGCCAGCGCCAGCCGCTCGGCGCTCTCGGCCAGCACCTGGTCGAACAGCTCGCGGTACTCGGCGTCGGGCTGGAACTCCACCGGCAGCGATTCGGCGTAGTGCGCGAGACCGGCCTGGATGCGCTGCTCCCGTTCGGCCACATCGGCTTCCAGGTCGACGTCGGAGAGGTCCTTGAGCAGCCAGGAGACGTCTTCGGCTGCGTAGGAACCGAATTCGGGTCCGTGCAGCGGGGGAAGGGAGGTCGACGGGGCAGCCGCGATCGGCGCGGTGTCGCTGCTGGCAGAGTTCGACCCGGCACTTTCGACCGGCATGGCCAGGGCGGTGCGGTAGGCGTCCAGCGCGCGGGGGTCGGCGCCGGGGACGACGGCGAGCAGGACGTCGGCGCCGGAAGCGGTGAGGACGTCGACCAGGCCGCCGGGGGCGACCAGTTCGGGGGTGTCGGCGGGTGGGTCGAGGACGAACAGCAGCAGTGGCGGCTCGGTGCTGTCGGGCCACTGGGCGTTGTAGAGGTAGCGGGCGGCAGTGGGGTCGGGTTCGGGGGCGGTGAAGCGGAAGCCGCGGCGCAGGGGGTAGCCGGGTTCGTCGAGGACGTAGGCCGGGGAGCGGGTGGTGGTCTGGAAGCGGGTGGGGGTGCCCGCGGCGGCGAGTTCGGCGGCCAGGCGCAGCGGGAGGTACATGAGTTCTTCGTGGCCGAGCACGATCACCGGGCGGCCGGGGAATTCCGCGTCCAGGCGGGCGCCGAGTTCGGCGGTGGCCGACTTCAGGGCCAGGTCGAAGGCGCCGGAGTCCGAGCGCAGGGTGCCGTGCCTGCCGCCCTCGGGGACCTCCGAAGGCCAGGTCAGCTCGATGCGGCCCGACGAACCACGCTGGGCGGCAACTGGATTGAGCTGCGGGTCGGGCAGGGCGGTGACCGTGCCGATCAGGCCGTCGGGCAGTTCGGTGCGGCCCGCCGCCAGGCAGACGGTGTCGATGCGGGCGCCGAGCTCGGCGGCGACGGCCTCGAACTTGGCGTGATCGGCGGGGGTGCGCATGTCGACCAGGGAGGCCAGGACGTAGTGCGCGCGCGGGGCGAAGGCGTGCAGGGCGCGCACGGCGTCGATGGCGGTGTCACCGGTGGAGATCTCGTCGTCGACGAGCACCAGCGGCTGGTCGTTGACGAAGATGCTCGCCGGCGCGGGCTGGAGCAGATGCGAGGTGGCGTGCGAATGCCCCTCCTCGAAACCGGTCAGCGTGGTGGCGCGCGGCTCGTGCCTGCGGGTGGAATGCAGGTAGCAGGCGGCATCGAGGCGCGCGGCGACGCAGTGGCCCAGACTCGTCGCGGTCTCGGCGAACCCGAGCACCACCGGTTCGCGCTCACCGAGCTTCTCGCGCACGAGATCGGCCAGCCGCTCCCCCGCGCCGATCACCACGCGCGGATCGGTCGGCAGATGCTTGCCCAGCACCGTCGACACCAGCAGATGCGCGCGGCGCGGATTGCGCCGCAGGCCGGGGACGACCAGCCCGCCGATCGTCAGCTCGCCGGTGGATGGTGCGACACCGGCGGCGAAGGACTCGGTGTGGTGCAGTTCGATGCCCAACTGGGCGGTGGCCCAGGGGGTTTCGACCGCGCTCATTCGGCGATCATCGCTGTCAGCAGATCCACGAAGGACACTCCCTTGTTCGCGACTCCGAACGCGCGGGCCCGGACCAGGGTCTGGCGGGCCCAGCTGCGGTGCGGGCGCATCTCGTTCATCTTGTTGCGGTATTCCGAGGCCGCGACCCCACCGACGTCGGCCTCCATGATGTGCAGCGCGTCGGCGTATTCCTCGTGGGTCACCACCGACAGCGCGTGCACGGCGGCCACGTGCGAGGGGTGGATCACCGTCTTGCCCTGGATGCCGTTGGCGCGGTCCAGCGTGATCTCGCGCAGCAGGCCGTCCAGATCGCGGCTGACCAGGTACTGCCGGAACGGCACCGCGTCGGACTCCTCGAACGGCGCGGTGCGCAGCAGCGGCCGGAACATCCGCTCGTGATCGGCGAAGTACTCCCACACCGGCCCGGTGATGATGAAGCCGGTGCCGTCGGCGCGGCCGAGATAGTTGACGATGTCGGCGATCACGTCGGCGACCACGCGCACGTCGTAGATGGTGAGGTCGCGGTCGCGGCGGATGCCGAAGGTCGAGCACATGTCGGTGGCGCCGATACGCACGGCCAGCAGCCGCTCCCGGTGCGCGGCCAGCAGCTCGGCGATGGCGGCCAGCTGCTCGTCGCGGGTCTGGCGGTGCACCAGGTTCGCCGACTCGAGCACCGGCATGCCGTAGACGCGGCGGCCGAGTACCCGGCTCGCGCGGTCGAGTGCGTCGAGGTAGGCGCGCCCGGTCACGGCGTCGAACTTGGGGAAGACGAAGCCGGTGAGCACCTCGCCGCCGCGGCCGAGCCGCTCGGCCAGCTCCACGACGGTCCGTGGCTCGCGCACCCGCACGAACAGCAGCGGATTGGGGTCGCGGCTGTGCGCGAGCAGGTCGAGGGTGTCCACCGCGTGCTGTTCGGCGGCCTCGACCTGGTGATCGGCGACGGCGTCCTCGAGGTCGATGACCATCGAACACACGCCGCGCGCGGCCCGTCTGCGGATCGTGGCGGCCAGGTCGGGCCTGGTCGCGGGGACGTACAGGGTCGCGCCGAGCGCGGTGGCCAGTAGCTCGCGGTCATCGGAGCCGACCAGCGGCTCGGGTTCCACCAGGAACAGCTCACGGCTGCGTGGGCCCTGTAGCTGACGGAAATGTCGCAGCGGCACCTGCTTGTGCAGGCAAACCTCTGTCGCTACGGCGTACCCCGCGGTCATTCCCCCCACCTCATTCGTGCCAAGTCATCTCTGCTGAAGGTCCTATGTGCTGTCGTGTTTTCTCATGCGGTCGACCACTCCGGCGATGAACGTCGCGACGGTATCCAGTTCCGTCACGTACGCCCAATAGTCTGGATGACGACCCGTCAGTCCGGAAGCTATGCGATCGAGGCGTTCGGCTTGCGCGTCGAGCACCGAACCCCACTCGGCGACCAGTCCTCGGTCGACCGCGAGCATCTGCGCGTCCCGCAGCCGGAATCGTACGGTGCGGGCCTTCGCGTCGGGGTCGGCACGCACCCCGCGCAGCAGATCCAGCCGTCGGGTGACGGCGTCGACGAGCTGCTCGGCCTCGGCGAGGTGCTCACGCGCGGTGGCGGTCAGGTCAAGGGCGGTCTCCGGGTCGTGGTCGGCGGCCGCGACCCGCGCTCCGGCCAGCGCAACGTCTGCGGCGTCGATGTCGCGGCGGCTGTCTCGCTCATTGTTGGTCAGATCCGCCGAACTCGCAGCGTTGAACTCACGCAGCAACGCCGAGTACGCCGGGCCCAGCGCCGCCCCGCGATTGCGCACCGCGGCCAGCCGGGTGGTCACCGAGGCGACCGCCTTGCTCGCCGCCTCGGCGCGAGAAGGGGCCTGCGCCAACGCATCCGAGAGATCCTTGGTGGCCTGCTGCACCCCCGCCGCGGCCTCGCGCGCGGCCGCGACCGCGCTCAGCGGGTCCACCGCCGAGGCTGTGACCAGCGCCTCATTCAGCCGGGCGACACCGGCCACGATCGACGGATACGCCGCGAACCCCGAGGACTGCGCCGCCGCCAGCGCCCGCTCGCCGTCCTGGCGGACCTGCTGGAGCAACTGCGGCACCGAGCTGCGCACGCTCGCCGCGTGCTCGAGCCCCGCGCGCTGAGCGTGATAGAAGTCGTCGACCCCGCGCGCGGCCTTGGTGAGCTGACGGACCAGCGCGTCGGCCCTGGCGGGACCGTCGGGGATCGGCGTCCCCGCGGCCTCGGCGGCGTCGAGTTCGTCGGTGAAGCTCAGGTAGGCGCCCGCGGCCGCGTAACAGCGCGCCCGCACCGGCTCCCACAGCGCCTCGACCCGGCGTTCCGGGAAGACCTGCTCGCTGGCCACCACACCCGCCTCCGCCGCCGTCTGTCTGCGATCCATGTCGAGGAACGCCGCCGACGTCGCGGCTCGCGCACCACTGATCCAGCCATGATCCGCCCCGGACCTGAACCAGCCGCGTCTGCGAGGTGTCACCGTCACGTCCTTTCCCCAACCGTGCGCCGTCGCCGGGCGCACACTGCCCGATGGTAGGAGATTCCCCCGCTTCACCTGGGCTGCAGACGGTTCCTACGCAAGATCCGCGAAACCTATTACTGTCGTAGCCGTACCCGGCGATTCGGACATGCTGGGAAACGACACACCGGACTAACCGAAGGGATTCCCGCATGGGTGTCAGTCTGTCCAAGGGCGGCAATGTTTCGCTGACCAAAGAGGCCCCGAACCTGACCGCGGTCGCGGTCGGCCTCGGCTGGGACGTGCGCACCACCACCGGCACCGACTTCGACCTCGACGCGAGCGCGATCGCCACCGGCGCCGACAAGAAGGTCGTCTCCGACAAGCACTTCGTGTTCTTCAACAACCTGAAGTCCCCGGAGGGTGCCATCGAGCACGCCGGTGACAACACCACCGGTGAGGGCGAGGGCGACGACGAGGTCATCAACGTCGACCTGGCCAACACCCCGCCGACCATCGAGAGCATCTTCTTCCCGGTCTCGATCTACGACGCCGAGACCCGCTCGCAGTCGTTCGGCCAGGTGCGCAACGCCTACATCCGCGTCGTGGATCGGGCCAACGGCACCGAGCTGGCGCGCTACGACCTGTCCGAGGACGCCTCGACCGAGACCGCTATGGTCTTCGGCGAGCTGTACCGCAACGGCGCCGAGTGGAAGTTCCGCGCCATCGGGCAGGGTTACGCCTCCGGTCTGGCCGGCATCGCCCGCGACTACGGCGTCAACGTCTAGTCACCATCGCGGATAGGGGGCTCGACATTTTCGGGCCCCCTGTTCGTGTGACACAGAAAGGTCCCTCCGCGTGATTACGCGCATCTTCGGCCTGTCCATCGTCATCACGGTGGTCTCGCTGGTCGTCGCCTACCTCTACGGTGGCGCGACCGCCCTGGCACTGTGTGCGATCCTCGGCATTCTCGAGGTGTCGCTGTCGTTCGACAACGCTGTCATCAACGCCACCGTCCTCGAGCGGATGAGCGAGTTCTGGCAGCGGATCTTCCTGACCATCGGCGTCGTCATCGCCGTGTTCGGCATGCGACTGGTCTTCCCGCTGGCGATCGTGTGGATCACCGCCGGACTCAACCCGGTCCAAGCGTTCGATCTGGCGCTCAACCCGCCCGCAGACGACGCGGCGTACTTCCCCGACGGCAGCCCCAGCTACGAGACCCTGCTCACCGACGCGCACCCGCAGATCGCGGCGTTCGGTGGCATGTTCCTCGCGCTGCTGTTCCTGAACTTCATCTTCGAAGAGCGTGAGATCACCTGGCTGAGCTGGCTGGAGAAGCCGCTGGCCAAGGCGGGCAAGCTCGACATGCTCTCGGTGGTCGTCGCCGGTACCGGCCTGGTGCTGGTGGCGGAGTTCCTCGCCGCCGACGACGACCGCTCGACCGTGCTGGTCGCCGGTCTGCTCGGCATGATCGTCTACATCCTGGTCGACGGTCTGGGCTCGATGTTCCACACCGAGGAGCTCGAAGAGGGCCCGCAGGGTGGACCGTCCACGCTGGTCAAGGCGACCGGTAAGGCCGCGTTCTTCCTGTTCCTCTACCTCGAGGTGCTCGACGCGTCGTTCTCCTTCGACGGCGTGATCGGCGCGTTCGCCATCACCTCCGACCCGATCATCATCGCGCTGGGCCTCGGCCTGATCGGCGCGATGTTCGTCCGGTCGATCACGGTGTACCTGGTCCGCCAGGGCACGCTCTCGGAGTACGTGTACCTCGAGCACGGCGCGCACTGGGCGATCGGCGCGCTGGCGACGATCCTGCTGGTGTCGATCGGCGTGCACGTCGACGAGCTGATCACCGGCCTGGTCGGCGTGGCGTTCATCGGCGCGGCGCTCATCACGAGCATCGTGCGCAATCGCAAGGCCGAGCCCGACGAGGTCGACGAGGCCAAGGAGACCGCGCCGGTCAGCTGATCGGTTCGTGCTCGACGACGGCGGCGGCTCCCTCCGGGGAACCGCCGCCGTCGTCGTCCGTCAGGCCACCGGTTCCAGCACGCGCGGCGGCGCGGCGGCCGGGACCGCGCCGCGCAGCCGGGCCCGCAGGAACACGAACAACAGCGCCAGCAGCAGCGCGCTGCGCAACCAGACGCCGAACTGCACGACCCCTTCGAGGGCCTCCCAGCCCTCGCCCTGACCCATCGACCAGAAGTAGCGGAACACCCCGATGCCCACCGCCGCGTCGGCCACCAGATACGCCGCGACCATCGACCAGGGCACCTCGAGCAGCACCAGGAACGGGATTATCCACAGGGTGTACTGGGGTGAGTGCACCTTGTGGAAAAGCAGGAAACCGGCCAGCATCGCCGCGCTCACACCCACCCACGGGAACGGCGCGGCCGGGGTCCAGCGGCGCCACCCCAGCCACAGCGCCAGCGCGAACGCCCCGGCCATCAGCCCGGGTGAGGCCACCGCGACGAAGTCGTGCCAGGTCTGGGTGGTCTCGGCGTCGCGCCCGAAGATCGCCTGGTGACCCCAGTACCAGATGGAATTGGTGGTGATGTCGGCCTGGCGCAGCCGCTGGAAGGTCACCGAGGCCCGCCAGCCCTCCACCCCGGCCAGCACAAACGGCAGATTCACCGCGGCCACCGTGGCCATCGCGGCCAGCAGGGTCTGCGCCGCGCCCGCCACATCGAGTTCGCGCAGCCGCCGCCCGTCGCGCGGGGCGCCCTCGGTGAGCACGTAGATCGCCAGCGGGATCACGAAGATGCCCGGGTAGATCTTCAGGCAGAAACCCAGCGCCAGCAGCACCGCGGCGATGATCCCCCGGGTGCGCACATTCATTCGCGACGGCAGCGCGAGCACCGCCACCGCCGCCACCGACATGGCCACCACCGGCAGTTCCCAGTTGTGGAAGGCGTAGAACACCAGCGGTGGTCCGGTCGCCCAGAGCAGGGCGGCGGGGCCCGCCATCCGGGCCAGCAGCCAGGCGGTCAGCAGCGCGAAGGGCGCGAGCAGCAGCGCCGAGTGCCAGAGGAAGTCGGCGTCGTTGTCGACCCCGATCGCCCCCAGCCACATGAGCAGCCCGCTGAGCACCGGATACTCCACCGCGCCACCGACGAGCACGCCGTCGTCGGTGATGGCGCCGTCGACGTAGGGGAACACGTGATTGTCGATTTCGCGTCCCTGCCACAGGAATTGGATGTCGGAATAACAGACATCCCTGTCCTTGCGCACATCGAATACCAGACTGCGACCGTATTCATCGACCGGTCCACCGGCACAGCGCGCCTTGTTGGCATAGGCCATGGTGAGCGTGAGCCCACACAACAGCAGAACGACGAAAGCCAGCACCGTGGCCCGCGCCGCGCGCGGTGCCGCGCGGTGCTGCGGGTCGGTCGTCATGGCGACCACCCTATGCGTGGCGGCGGCGAGCACCGGGGGACAACCCGCGCGCAAGATCGATTTCGTCGCGGCCGGGGCGCTCAGGTAGCCTTGGCGGGTTGCTGACGCAACGAACCCTCCTGCCATGGAAAGTCCATGGCCGTTTCCTAGTCCACAGGAGGTGATTGGTCCGTGCGTCAATATGAAGTGATGGTCATCCTCGACCCCAGCCTGGACGAGCGCATCGTCGGGCAGTCCCTGGATAACCTGCTCAACGTCGTCAAGACCGAGGGCGGCAAGGTCGACAAGGTCGACATCTGGGGCCGTCGCCGGCTCGCCTACGAGATCGCCAAGCAGGCCGAAGGCATCTACGCCGTCGTCGAACTGACCGCGACCCCGGCCACCGTGAACGAGCTCGATCGCCAGCTGGGCCTGAACGAGACGGTGCTGCGCACCAAGGTTCTGCGCAACGACAAGTAGTCCGCAACCACTTCTCGAATTTCGTGTCAGAGCCTAGCTTTAGGCTCGAGCGCAAAATCCCGAGATGCGGACTGCACCCCGAGCAGGAGGAACCCCATGGCAGGCGACACGGTCATCACCGTCATCGGCAATTTGACGGCAGACCCCGAGCTTCGTTTCACGCCCGCGGGCGCAGCGGTGGCGAATTTCACCGTCGCTTCGACTCCCCGCGTGTTCGATCGCAATTCGAACGAATGGAAAGACGGCGAGGCCCTGTTCCTGCGCTGCAACATCTGGCGTGAGGCAGCGGAGAATGTCGCCGAGAGCCTGACCCGAGGCGCTCGCGTGATCGTGAGCGGACGGCTCAAGCAGCGCTCCTACGAAACCCGCGAGGGTGAGAAGCGCACGGTCGTCGAACTCGAGGTCGACGAGGTCGGCCCCTCGCTGCGCTACGCGACGGCCAAGGTCTCCAAGGCCGGTCGCGGCGGCGGAGGCGGCGGCTTCGGTGGTGGTTCCGGTAATGCCGGTGGTGGTGCGAGCGCAGGCGGCTACAACGCCAACAACGGCGGCGGACAGTCGGGCGGCGGCAACGCAGGCAACGACGATCCGTGGGGTAGCGCGCCCGCGGCCGGCTCCTTCGGGGGCGGCGGCCGCATGGATGACGAACCGCCGTTCTGAGGAACGGCACTCATAGTACGGAGAGAAGACCATGCCTAAAGCGCCCGCGCGCGAAAAGGTACTGAAGAAGAAGGCCTGCGCTTTCTGCAAGGAAGCGAAGTCCGGAATCGTCAATATCGATTACAAGGACACCACGCTGCTGCGCAAGTACGTCAGCGACCGCGGCAAGATCCGCGCTCGCCGCGTCACCGGCAACTGCGTGCAGCATCAGCGTGACATCGCTGTGGCCGTCAAGAACTCGCGTGAGGTGGCCCTGCTGCCTTACGTGTCGACCGCTCGCTGAGAAAGGGAGTCAGACAGATGAAGCTCATCCTCACCGCTGATGTCGACAACCTCGGTGCGCCGGGCGACCTCGTCGAGGTCAAGGACGGTTACGGCCGCAACTTCCTGCTGCCCCGCGGCCTGGCCATCGTGGCCACCCGTGGCGCCCAGAAGCAGGTCGAGGGCATCCGTCGCGCCCAGGACGCCCGCAAGGTGCGCGACCTGGATCACGCCAACGAGCTGAAGCAGGCCATCGAGGGCCTGGAGTCGGTGTCGCTGGCCGTGAAGACCGCCGACAGCGGCAAGCTGTTCGGTTCGGTCACCACCGCCGATGTGGCCGGCGCCATCAAGGCCGCCGGTGGCCCCGTGGTGGACAAGCGCAGCATCGAGCTGCCGAAGTCGCACATCAAGGCGACCGGCAAGCACGGCATCGTGGTGCACCTGCACCCCGATGTGGCTGCCAAGTTCAACCTCGAGGTTGCTGCGAACTGAGTTCGCTGGGAAACCACCCCTGTGTTCGCATGGGGGTGGTTTCCCTTGCCTTCAGCGGCGTTAGCTGACCGGTAACCGCCCGTCAGGGCGTTGTGAGCCACCCCAGGTGGCCCTCGGTCGGCAACTCGCTGACCTCCTGTTATTCCGCCTGTGGATTACCGTGGAAACCGACCGGCACATTTGTGACTCCGGTCATACCGTGCACGACCGCTGTTTACCCAACACGCCCGGCTGTTCACCTTTACCGACACGCCGGAACTTCTTTCATCCACAGGTCGAGAGTTGGGTATTACCGGGCCTAGCAGGGCATTCCACCGCACTGACCTGGGTTTTCCCCATGTTTTCCACAGGAGCTGCACAACTCTGGGTGAACTACCCCCAAGTTATCCACAGTTGTGTGCACAGGTCGGCTTGGCGCATCCCGAAAACGTCGCCTAGGTTCGTCGCATCGCCCTGCGCGCGACCCCGGGAATCACGCAGGCAACCGATTGCTGACTTCGTGTCGGAGCCCGGGAGTACAACGAGTTCATCGATGTGAAACCCCCGGTTCTGTGGGCAGAGAGGACGGTCGATTCTGGTGACTACCACCGGTGACCGCGCGCATACCGACTTCCCGCCCGAGCCCCCCGGCGAGGACTTCGGCAGGCAGCCACCCCACGACATGGCGGCCGAGCAGTCGGTGCTCGGCGGCATGCTGCTGAGCAAGGACGCCATCGCCGACGTGGTCGAGGTGCTGCGCCCCGGCGACTTCTACCGTCCCGCGCACCAGGCCGTCTACGACACCATCCTCGACCTGTACGGCCGCGGCGAGCCCGCCGACCCCGTCACCGTCGCCGCCGGTCTCGACCGCCGCGGCGAACTCAAGCGCATCGGTGGCCCGCCCTACCTGGTGACCCTCACCCAGACCGTCCCCACCGCCGCCAACGCCGGCTTCTACGCCGAGATCGTCGCCGAGAAGGCCATCCTGCGCCGCCTCGTCGAGGCGGGCACCCGCATCGTCCAGTTCGGCTACGCGGGCGCCGACGGCCAGGATGTCGCCGAGGTCGTCGACCGCGCCCAGGCCGAGATCTACGAGGTCACCGAGCGCCGCACCACCGAGGACTTCACCCCGCTGGAAGAACTCCTCCAGCCCACCATGGACGAAATCGACTCCATCGCCTCCCGCGGCGGCATCTCCCTCGGCGTCCCCACCGGCTTCACCGAACTCGACGAACTCACCAACGGCCTCCACGCAGGCCAGATGATCATCGTCGCCGCCCGACCTGGTGTGGGCAAGGCACTCGCGCTCGACACCCCCCTGCCGACCCCGTCCGGGTGGACGACGATGGGCGAGGTGCGCGTCGGCGACGAACTGCTCGATGCCGACGGGCACCCCACGCGCGTCGTCGCGGCGACCGAGGTCATGACCGACCGGCCGTGCTACGAAGTCGAATTCTCCGACGGCACCGTGCTCATCGCCGACGAACAGCACCAGTGGCTCACCGATACCCGCGAATCCCGGCGCTCGGCCCAGGATGCGGCAGCGGGCCGCCCACGCCGCAACCCGACCGCCCCGGGGGTGCGCACCACCGCCGAGATCGCGAACACCCTGCGCTGCGCCACCGCCGACCGCCGCCTCAACCACTCGGTCACCAACACCCGGCCCTTGCAACTGCCCACGCAGGATCTGCTGGTACCGCCGTACACCCTCGGCGCCTGGCTGGGCGACGGCACCTCCGCCGCCGCCCAGCTCACCTGCTTCGACCCGGAGATCGTCGCGCGGATCGAAGGCGAAGGCATCATCGCCACGCCCTCACCGTCAGCTCCCGGCCGCTTCCAGCTGACTCTCCCGGCACTGGGTGTGCTCGGCGACAAGCACATTCCGATGAGTTATCTGCGTGGATCGGAGGCGCAGCGCCGGGCGCTGCTCGCCGGGCTGCTCGATACCGATGGCACCGTCACCCATGGCGGGTCGGTGCAGTTCGCTGTCACCGATGAGCGGCTGTTCCGCGATGTGCGGGAGCTCGTCGTCAGTTTGGGTTATCGCTGTGGTGTTTCCACCAAGCGGGTCCGTGGACGATCGGAGCAGACGTCGACCTGCTTCACCCTCACCTTCGCCACCGACGACGAAGTCTTCGGGCTGTACCGAAAGGCGCTGCTACACAAGGAACGTCGCGCAGCGCGTAATACGACTCGGTCGAATTCCCGCTATATCGTGGATGTTCGGCGGATCGAGTCCGTGCCGGTCCGCTGCGTCGAGGTCGACAATGCCGACCACCTGTATCTCGCGGGTCACTCGATGGTGCCGACCCACAATTCCACGCTAGGCATGGATTTCATGCGGAGTTGCTCGATCAAGCATGGAATGGCCAGCGTCATCTTCTCGCTCGAGATGAGCCGGACCGAGATCGTGATGCGTCTGCTCTCGGCCGAGGCGAAGATCAAGCTCGGTGACATGCGCTCTGGGCGTATGAGTGATGACGACTGGACCAAGCTGGCTCGGCGGATGAGTGAGATCAGTGAGGCGCCGTTGTTCGTCGACGATTCGCCGAACCTGACGATGATGGAGATCCGGGCCAAGGCGCGGCGGCTCAAGCAGCGCCACGATCTGAAACTCGTTGTGGTGGACTACCTCCAGCTGATGAGCTCGGGTAAGAAGGTCGAATCCCGGCAGCAGGAAGTCTCGGAATTCTCGCGACATCTGAAACTGCTCGCCAAGGAGCTCGAGGTTCCGGTGATCGCGATCTCGCAGCTGAACCGTGGTCCGGAACAGCGAACGGACAAGCGGCCCATGGTCTCCGACCTTCGCGAATCGGGCTCGCTCGAGCAGGACGCCGACATGGTCATCCTGCTGCACCGGCCCGATGCGTTCGAACGTGACGACCCGCGTGGCGGCGAGGCCGACCTCATCGTCGGCAAACACCGTAACGGCCCCACCGCGACCATTACCGTGGCGCATCAGCTGCATCTGAGCCGGTTCGTGGATATGGCCAGGGGCTGATCGGTATCTGGTTGGTATCCACAGTCAGGGTTTATCGGTGGCCGAATGACTTTCGGACCTGCTATGGCTGCGGGATCCTCCATACGATCGTCACCTGTACATCAATCGGCTGCCCAGGCGGGCCGATCAGGATCTTTTCGACCAGATAGATCAGTATCAGCCTCTGCGCCTCGATCGTCATACCCGTCCAAGTCTGATCCGATGCGCTGAGAACCTCCCACATGACATCCGGTCTCTGTTCCAAGAGGTCGACCTCCTCCTGCAACATCGGATCATCCGAATGGTCCGGTGTGTTCCGAAGCGCGTTGATCGACCGTGCAAGAATTCCCGGTTCCGTCCGGAGTCGATCCAGTATCTGTTGACACACATACTCGTCAGCGGTATCTGCATCGATTTCACCGTGCTCACAGTAACCCTCGGGGGCACCTCCGGCGATGTAGTTGCCACGCAGGATGTCCAGGAGAGTACGCAGGTAGGCTTCGGGACCGATCTCGGCAAGAGTTCTCAGGTTGACGGCGATCCACTCCTCCTCCGAAAATATCGGCTCGTGCGGCAACGCCAGGTCCTCAGCGATCTCGATGGCATAGATCGGATTGATCATGAGTCGTGCGATGTCGTCGGGTACCCATTTGCTGCCGTCGCCCCTGGTGCTGTCCGGAGCTCCGGGGTGGACAGCCATCTCGGACATCCCGTATTCGCCGGCGTCGGCCGCTCGCCACAATGCCCGAAAACGATCGACTTCGAGAGCTGGGTGCCTAGGGAACCCACCGCACAATGACAGAAGGGCGAGCACCAGCGTCTCCATAACCTGCCATCTCGGAACAGCCTTGCCTTGGAGTATTTTTCGAACCTGCTCGTGACTCAGCGTCCCCGGTCCGTCCACGTCGATGCCACTGAGACGCCGTAGCGAGGGTGAGCCCGCTCGGCCGTACAGCTCATGGAGGGCGACGAGAAGGTCCCGGTGCGGTCCAGGTGGCACCGAGGACTCCTCGGGCATCGATATCGGGGGCATTCCGAGAACCTTTCGATGTCAACTATTGCCAACGGACAGGTTGGCGACATGGATCGACATGGACGCCGACAAGGCACAGTGTCAACAATCGTCTCCCCGGATACGCCGGATCTGATCATGGTTCCATGCGAACACATACTCAGCTGGTCATCAGTCCCTCCGCTCGCCGCAGAATGACCCGATTCGTCCGTCGATATGGGGTCCTAACCGTCTCTCTACTCCGTTTGGCGTGGGAGGTCCTTCGATGAGATGACGTCATCGCATCAGGAGCTACTGGGTCTTTCAGATCCGTCTCGCTGGTACGGGCTCGGTCGAGGCCGCGATGTGAGTCGCGGCCTCGTCGGTCAAGTCCAAATGCGTGGTGTATCGGGATGATCGCCGCGTGACCCGATTTGGTCACGCGGCGGATGATCGCGGTCCGGTCGGGGAAGATCCCGACGACGTCGGTGCGGCGCCGGATTTCCTTGTTCAACCGTTCCTGAGGATTGTTTGACCAGACCTGGCGCCAGATCTGTTTCGGGAAGCTGGTGAAGGCGAGCAGGTCAGCGCGGGCAGCATCCAGGTGGGCGGCGACTTTCGGGAGCTTCTCAGTCAGGGCATCGAGCATCCGGTCGTACTGCGCGGCAACCGATTCCGGGTCGGATTTCTGCAGGTTCACGTCCCAACACTTGAGGTGAGCGGTATCGGTCTGCCGTTTGCGCGGCCGAGAGGTGGTCTGGTTCGCCACAATTCGATTGCGGTGTCGATGAGGTCGACTCGGTCGAGGTGGGTGATGTCGGCGATCGGGTGCCAGGCTGCCAGGTCGGTGGAGCCGTTGGTTTCGTTGCGTAGGTCGCCGCCGGTGATGTGGGCTTCGTACACGATTCGGAGGCCGTGGAAATCGGCGAATTCGCCGTGGGGGCGTGGGTATCGGCGGTTCATCGAGTCGATGCCGAGGAGGGTGATGGGCTCGGCGATGTAGCCGGTTTCCTCGGTGACCTCGCGGATCGCTGTGGTGATCGGGTTCTCGCCGTGGTGCATTCCACTGCCTGGGAGGGTCCACTGTTTACTGCCGTCCGGTGCTATCCATCGGGCGAGCAGGATTTCGGCTGCGCCTTCGGATTCGCGGACGCACACCGCGTAAGCGGCGACGCGCAACTCTTGCTTCATTGTGAACAGTTTCGCTGACGACGCTGCTTGTCGGAAGGGCTGGTTACGATCGTTGTGGCTTGTCGGATAGGCGGATCGGGGGCGGGGTGGGGAAGATGAAGGTGCTGGTCAACCCTGTGGTGTTCGGGTATTGGGTGGTGTCTGCGGTGGCGGCGGTGGGGTATTTCTCGTTGGTGTTGCGGGGGGTGGTGTGGGTGGGGCAGCGGGATGGTGGGGCGTTGATCGGGGTGGCGCTCATTGTCGGGTTGGTGTTCGGGTTGGTGAGTTGGCCGTTCGTGTTGGGGGTGGTGTGGTGGGGTCGGCGGGCTTATCTGCGCAGGAATGGTGAGGCGGTCGTCGCTACGGTGGTCGGGGCCGGGCGGCGGGTGACGCGGTCGTCGAACAATCCGTTGTCGACGCATCGGGTTCGGCTCGAGGTGCGGTTCACGCATCCGGCGACCGGGGCGGAATATGGGATGAAGAAGGAGTTCGCTTTCAATGAACTGCGGAAGTCCACGGCCTCGGCGTTGATGGATCGGTTTCCGGTGGGGGCGGAGTTGCCGATGTTGGTGCGGGGGCGGGCGGCTGGGTTCGATGTGGCGCCGCGGCCGCAGTGGGTTGATATCTGGTGAGGGCTATTCGGGTGTGGGGTGTGACAATTCGGCTCGGAGCTGGAGGAATCGGAACAGTCCTGGTGTGCCAGTGAGGGATTCGTAGCGGGTGACCACCTCGGCGACGAAGGGCGGGATTTCCGTGGGGGGTAGGTGGGCGGTCCAATCGGTGAATCCGACTGTGCACCACTGGGTGAAGGCTTCTCGGGAGCCGAAGTCCCATGTGCGGTCGGTCACCGATTGCGCGAGGACCACGAGGTTCGCGGCGGCGGCGATCGTGGGCAGGGTGGCGGGGTCGAGGTGGAGGTAGGGGCGGGGGAAGTCGGTGAAGGCCGGTGACCAGCGCGGGTCGGCGGTGACGGCCATGGCGGTGTCCTCGATGCTCGGGCGCGGGCCTGCGCAGACGTACTGCACCAGTGCCCGGCCGTGGGGCGTCAGGGCCGCCGCGATGTGCTGGTAGGCGGTGGTCTGGTCGATCACCCAGTGCAGGGCGTTGAAGGAGACGACGAGGTCGAACTCGCCGGTGCAGGTCATCGTCGTGACATCGCCGACCTGGAAGTCGACATTGCGGAGCTGATCGTCGGCGGTGCGGGCGGTCTTGATCATGCGTGGTGACGGGTCGAGGCCGAGTACCGAACCGGCGGGTACGCGTGCCGCGAGCAGGCGGGTCACGAAGCCGTCGCCACAACCCACGTCGAGTACACGCTCGGTGCCCGCGACCGGGACCGCGGACACGGCGTCGGTGGCCATCGCGCGTTGGAGTCCGCTGATGTGCGCGTAGCCCGCGCCGTCCCAGTCGGCCATCGCCTCACCTTCCTGGCATTCGACTGTCCCGGAATTCGCCGGTACACGCATCGCTCGAACAGCTGATTCCGGGCGTCAGCGGGCGTCAGGGACGTGTCAGGGCGGTGTCAGGTGCGGGCGCGACAGTGGTCTCAATCAACGAGCACGACCGAGAGGGGTGGTTTCCATGACCGCGCGACACATCGAACCGACCAGCACGTGGACCGGGATGGTGAGCGTCGACGATACGGCGTTGGCCGTCACCGATACCGGGGGTGACGGGATCGCGGTGGTTTATCTGAACGGGCAGTTCGCCACGCAGGGGTACTGGCGGAGGACGATCGCCGAGTTGGGGGACGGGTTCCGGCACATCACCTTCGACGAGCGGGCTCGGGGGCGGAAGTCGGGGTTGTCGTCGGATTATTCGTTCGAGGCGGCGGTGCGGGATGTCGACGCGGTGCTGGCGGCGCGGGGTGTGGAGCGGGCGGTGCTGGTGGGGTGGTCCTACGGGGCCGTCGTGGGGGCGCACTGGGCGGCGCGGAATCCGGAGCGCACGATCGGCACGGTGCTCGTGGACGGCGCCTTCCCCTACGACTGGCTCGACGACGCCATGGAGGAGCGCATCCGCACACTGTTCAAGCGGCTGAGCTGGTTCATGCCGCTGCTACGGCCGACGGGGCTGGCACCGCGGATGACCGCGGCGCAGCAGGCCGAGAGCAATATCGAGCTGGGCAGGTACTCGCGTACCGATGAGCTGGGTCCGGTGCTGGACGCGATCAGCACGCCGGTGCGCTATGTGGTGGCCTCGGGTGCCTCCTTCGGCAGCAAGGGTGACGAGCAGGAGCGCATCCGTGCCGGGCTCGACGCGGTGACCTCGCGCAATCCGAACATCCGCGTGGCCGCGAAGGTGCCGAGCAATCACGGTGCCATCCTGCGCAAGGACTTCCCGGCCATCGCGGATTCGGTGCGGGAGGTGGCCGGGATCGGGTGAGCTCAGCGCAGCAGGAACTGGCCCAGCTGTGGGATGGCGTCGCCGGGGGTGCGGGCCTGGAAGGGTTCGCCGATGGCGCGCATGGTCCATTCGCGGCCGGAGCGGGAGACCTTCGCCATGGCGATGGCGGTGTAGGGCATGCCGCCGGTGAGGGCGTAGCGGGCCAGTTCGCGGTCGGTGGTGTTGTCGACGAGGCGGCAGAAGGCGTTGGTGACCTGTTCGAAGGTGTGGCCCTGGTAGGAGGTGACGAAGAAGAGCAGGGTGGTGACGTGCACGGGGACGCGCACCAGGTCGACCAGGATCACCTCGTCGTCGCCGTCGCCCTCGCCGGTGAGGTTGTCGCCCTGGTGGCGGATGGCGCCGTCCCTGGAGGTGAGCTGGCCGAAGCAGACGAGGTCGACGAGGGTGTGCTCGGCGAACATGGCGACCGAGGCGTCGAGGTCGATCTCGATCGGGCGGCGGCCGAACAGGCGCCCGCGCATGACCGGGTCCCAGCCCAGGCCCATGCGGACGAAGGTCAGGGCGGCGCCGCCGTCTTTGCGCAGGGTGACCTGCTGGCCCTTGGCCAGGCTGACGGGCCGATGGCGGGGCAGGCCCGGCGCGGCAGCCGGGCTACCGGGCGCGCCGGGATACCCCGACGCAGCCGCCGATGCCCTGGATCCCGACCCTGCCGCAGCCGCAGCCGCACCCGGACCCGCGGGACCTGAACCGGCAGAATGCGGACTCGCCGGACCGGCAGGATACGGCGCGGCGGCCGGATGCTGCGGGACCGCTGGACGCGGGGCCTCGATCAATCGTCCGCCGTGATCACCGACCAGCGCACCGAACCCGCCCGCGTAGCCCGCGCCGAGCGCGCGGACTTTCCAGGCGCCTTGACGTCGATAGAACTCGACCGCCAGCAGCGCCGACTCCGTCCTCAGCCCGTCGATGTGGAAGTCGTAGAGGACCGTCCCGTCGGCACCGGCGACGAGCACCGAGGGCGGCGCGGTCCGGCCGAAGCCGCCTGCGGGATCGGCGAGCGCGATCACCGTTCTGACCTGGGCGATCTCGGCGGGCACCTGGGACAACGTGACGGTGATGGTCCCGCCCTGCAATCGCACACCGGGCGCGAACGGCTGGTACTCGCAGACGAGATCGCCGTCGGAGCGCACCCGGCCCTGCTCGGTGACGAGCAGCGCCGCGACCGTCACCGGTGCGTTCACCCGTGCCGAGACAACCACGACATCGGTGCCCACCGGCCCGTTCTGACCCTTCACCAGCGTCGCTGACATGCGCGTTTCCCCCCTGCCCACTGCCGTGCCCCCAGAAGCCGGGGCACGTGACTGCTCTTCGCGGTAGTAACGATCCGCAGGTGGCCCACGACAGAGTTCGTGACATGCGGCCCGTCGGGGGGCCTGCCCACCTGTAGGTCATTCGAACGGGATCATGACATGAATCTGCGTGAGTTCCTTGCGAAACATCGCATCGCATCGGCTGTCGCCGCGCCGGCGACCCTGGGTGTCGCGGCGATCGTCGCGGCGTCGTTCGCGGTGACGTCGCAGCAACCCGAGTCCCCCAGCTACGAGCTCACCACCTCGGTGACCGAGTGCCGCGAGATGGTGACCATCTCGGTGGCCGGGCGCAACGACACCCCGGTCGAGGGCACCACGGCCATGCTGCTCGACGCCAACGGCAACCCGCTGCCCGCGGCGCTGTCGGGTGACCACAGCAGCGTCTGGGTGGACCCGGTGGTGAACGCGCCCGCCAGCGCGGTGGCCGACGGCCAGTACGCGGCGGTCTACATCGCCTACCCGGCCGACATGCGGACCTACGAGGACGCCGTGAACACCGGCGTCGCCAACACCCAGCAGGTGATGCGGGAGATCTCGGCGGCCTGCCCGGACACCAAGTTCTCCATCGTCGGCTACAGCGAGGGCGCCGATGTGGTGCGTCGGGTGGCCGAGGGCATCGGCAACGACGACCCGGCCGACGGCTACTCCGTCGTCGACCCCGACGACGTGCTGGGCGTGGTGATGTTCGCCGACGCCGGTCGCGCGGCCGGGGACGGCCCGTTCATCGGCGCGGAGGACCCCTTCGCCAACCCGGACGGCTTCGACCAGAAGTACCAGAACGGTGTGGACCCGATCTCGGGCAAGGGCGTGACCACGGGCGGTGACTTCGGCGCGCTCAACGGCAAGATCGCCTCCTTCTGCTCCGAGGGCGACCTGACCTGCGCGGCGCCGGAGAACATCTCGCTGCTGCAACTGGCCGCGAATGTGGGCCGCCAGATCAATATCGACGACCTGCAGCGCGACGGCCTGACCCCGGCTACCGGCCAGGACATGGCGTTCACGCTGGGCCGCATCGCGATGGCCGCCTTCTCCGACATCGCCGCCAACCCGAACTGGATGGCCAGCGACGAGACCTTCCTCGAGGTGCTGCTCAAGGTCTCCGATCCGGACTACAAGCCGGGCGAGACCAAGGCGCCCTCGCAGGCGGACACGATCGCGGCCGAGCAGGTCTCGCCGCTGGCGTATCTGCCGCAGAAGGTGTTCAACGAGATCGTCGGGCTGATCGTGACCAACCAGAACACCATTCCGGTGGCGATGAGCGATCCGTACCAGCTGACCCTCGGCCCGAACGGCACCGGTCACCACTTCGACTACTGGCGTGATTCCGACGCGGCCAACGGCAAACCGCTGACCTCGGCGGAGTACGCGGCGGCCTGGCTGACCCACCTGGCCAAGCAGGCCCAGGCCGGTGAGCCGGTGGACAAGAAGTCCGCGCCCGCCGACGAGGACGTGACCGCCGCGCTGGCCGCGCCGACCAAGCCCGCCACGACCACCACCGCGGCGCCGACCTCGACCACGACGAAGAAGTCGACCACCACCAGCAAGACCACCACCACCGCGCCGTCGACCACCAGCAAGACGACGACCACGACGCCGCCGACCACCACCTCGACCACGGGCACGACGACCACGCCGTCGACCACCACGGCCGAGCCGACCACCACCACCCCGGCCCCGGCACCGGAGCCCGCGACCAACCAGGCCGCCGCTCCCGCGCCGACGACCACCACCACGTCCCCGGCCCCCACCACCACGGCGGCCCCGACCACCACCACCGGCGAGCCGACCACCACGACTCCGGCGAACTGACAACAGCGAGAACGAAAGTCCCCGGCGCGACGACCGAACTGGTTGCCGCACCGGGGACTTCGTCGCTTCCGGACGGCGTCGGCGAGGGCGACACCCCGGTGCGATCTTCGGGCAACGCGCCGATCATGGTGACTGATGCTTGTCGCGATGCAATGATCGGCGGGTGACTCAGTGGCTCCCTCTCCTCGGCTCGCTCCCTGTCGCCGGCGCTGTACTGGTCGGCGTGTTCGCCAACAACCGCACGCACCGCGAGGGCATCGCGGCCGCCGACGAGCGGGGCAGGCAGGCGCTCGACGCCGCACAGCGTCATGTCGAGCTGTCGAACATGGTGGGTGACCAGCGCGATCACGAGGCGTGGCGGCGCGAGGCGGTGCTCGCGGCGGTGGCCTCGATCCTGGAGACCTCGGCCTCGGTGCGCGGCGATCTGGCCAGTTGCGGCGAGTGGGATCTGGTCACCGCCGAGGAGATCGACGGGGTGGGCGCGCAGATCCACAAGGTGATCTGGGATCGCCCGGGCGGCACACTCACCCGGCTGCGCGTGGTGGCGCACCGCCGCATCCCGAACAAGTGCGAAGATCTGCTGCGCACGCTGACCGCCGCCCAGCACATCACCATGCAGCGGCTCAAGCTGCACATCGATGTGGAGGCCACCGTCGAGGAGCTCGAGGAGATGGCCTCGCTGTGGCAGAAGGCCATGCGCCACGCCGCCGAGCAGGAGCGTGCGCTGGTGGAGATCACCCGGCTGGAGCTGGGGATCGAGATCGCCTCGAAAGGTCCTGCGGCGCCGCCGGTTCCGACTGCGCAGGCGCCCGTCGCCGAGCCGGTCGCCGAAACACCCACGGCCGCGCCCGAACCGGCGCTCGCTCCCGAGGAGCACCACACCGCGGTGTTGCGGGTCGTCACCGCCGACACCGAGCCGCCGGCCGGTACGCCCGAGACCGCACCCGTGGCCGATGAGCCGGTGGCGCAGCGGCAGGCGGAGCCCGCGCAGGTGTGAGCCCTCACCGCGTCGTTCGGCTGACGTGAGCGCGACCGGCGGGTAACTTGGGAAGTGGCAGGCGAAAGTTCGCCGTGCCGACCCGACAGCGTGGTCGATCGTCTACAGACTTGCACCGAACCACTCTCGTCAGGGGGCGATCTGTCATGGAATTCATCGCACCGTTGGATGCGCTGTTCCTGCTCGCGGAGTCGCGCGAGCATCCGATGCATGTGGGCTCACTGCAATTGTTCGAGCCGCCCGAAGACGCCGGGCCGGACTATCTGCGCGAGTTCCGCGACATCCTGCTGGCCGACAGGAACTTCCGGCCCACCTTCCGCAAGCGCCCGGCCACCTGGCTCGGCGCACCCCAGCTGGCCTGGACCCAGGACGAGGAGATCGACCTGGACTTCCACGTCCAGCGCAGCGCCCTGCCCGCGCCGGGCACCATGGGTCAGCTGCTCGATCACACCTCCACCCTGCACAGCGCGCTGCTGGACCGGCATCGTCCGCTGTGGGAACTACATTTCGTGGAGGGCCTGGCCGACGGCCGGTTCGCGCTGTACTCGAAGATGCACCACGCGCTGATCGACGGGGTCTCCGCGCAGCGGCTGCTGCGCCGGACGCTGAGCACCGATCCGGATTCGGCGGTGGCCGTGCCGTGGAACCTGCCGCGCAAGCCGCGGCCCGAGAACCGGCGCGGGCGTTCCCGGATGGGTGGGGTGCTCGGCGGGCTGTCGGCGGCGAGTTCGTCGACCGCGGCGCTGATGCGCGCGGCCCGCACCGGCCTGCTCGAACAGCAGCTGACGCTGCCGTTCGCGGCGCCGAACACGCTGTTCAACGTGCCGATCGGCGGGGCGCGCAAATGCGCGGTGCGCACCTGGTCGATGGACCGGATCAAGCAGGTGAAGAAGGCGACCGGCACCACGGTCAACGATGTGGTGCTGACCATGTCGGCGGGGGCGCTGCGCGCGTATCTGCTCGAGCGCGACGCGCTGCCGGACAAGCCGATGATCGCGATGGTGCCGATGTCGCTGCGCGATGCCGACGACACCGACACCCAGGGCGTGAAGATCGCGGCGCTGCTGTGCAATCTGGGCACCGATATCGCCGATCCGCTGGAGCGACTGCGGGTGGTGAGCGAGTCGACGCGGCGCAGCAAGGATGTGTACCGCTCGCTGAGCCCGGCGCAGACGCTGGCGGTGGCGGGGCTGATGCTCAGCCCGATGGCCGCGCTGCTGCTGCCGGGTTTCGCCGCGCTGGGGACGCCGCCGTTCAATATCGTCATCTCGAATGTGCCGGGGTCGCGGGAGCCGATGTACTGGAACGGGGCCCGGCTCGACGCGGGCTATCCGTTGTCCATCCCGCTGGACGGCCAGGCCGTGAACATCACCCTCACCTCGCACGGCGACAATCTCGATTTCGGCTTGGTCGGATGCCGCCGCACCCTGCCCGACCTGCACCGATTGCTCGATCATCTGGAGGATTCGCTGGCCGCGCTGGAGGACGCGGCGACCTGAAATCGACCATTCTCGAATAAACTAGAACGTGTTACAGTTCGGTATGCGTACCGAATTCTGCGAACAGCTCGGCATCGAGTTCCCCCTCTTCGCCTTCACCCACTGCCGCGACGTGGTGGCCGCGGTGAGCAACGCGGGCGGGCTCGGTGTGCTCGGCGCGGTCGGCTTCACCGCCGAACAGCTCGAGGTGGAACTGGCCTGGCTCGACGAGCACGTCAACGGCATCTACGGCGTCGACCTGGTGATCCCGTCCAAGTACGAGGGCAAGGGCGTCGAGGGGCTCAGCCCCGAACAGCTGGAAAAGCAGCTGGCGCAGATGGTTCCGCAGGGGCACCGCGACTTCGCCCAGCAGATCCTGGCCGACCACGATGTGCCCGCGCTGCCCGAGGGCGAGCACCACAACGAGCTGCTGGGCTGGACCGCGACCACCGCGGGACCGCAGGTCGACGTGATCCTGAACCACCCCAAGGCCAAGCTGGTCGCCAACGCGCTGGGCACCCCGCCCGAAGACGTGGTGCGTCGCATCCAGGAGTCGGGGCGGGTGATCGGCGCGCTGTGCGGCTCGGTCAAGCACGCGATGAACCACAAGGCGGCCGGGCTCGACTTCGTGGTGTGTCAGGGCACCGAAGGCGGCGGGCACTGCGGTGAGGTGTCCTCGCTGGTGCTGTGGCCGCAGGTCATCGAGGCCATCGGAGACACCCCGGTGCTGGCCGCCGGTGGCATCGGCAACGGCGCGCAGGTCGCGGCCGCGCTGGCCATGGGCGCGCAGGGCGCCTGGACCGGGTCGCTGTGGCTCACCGTCGAGGAGGCCAATGTGCCGCCCGCGCAGATGTCGACCTACATCGAGGCCACCAGCCACGACACCATCCGCTCGCGATCCTGGACCGGCAAGCCCTGCCGCATGCTGCGCAACGACTGGACCGACGCGTGGGAATCGGCCGAGACGCCCGACCCGCTGCCCATGCCGTTGCAGATGATGGTCGCCCTCGACGGCGTGAAGCGCGGACACCGTTACCCCGAGGCCGCCAAGGACGTGAACTTCAATCCGGTCGGCCAGGTGGTCGGCATGATGAACAAGGTCGAGCGCAGTGCCGATGTGATCAACCGGCTGGTCGAGGAGTACGTCACCGCCTACGACCGCCTCACCAAACTCAACGGTTGACAGGTCCCGCCCGCCCCGCGTGCCTGGCCTAGACTCGCGATGGCGGGCGAACCCGTGATCGCCGCCCGCACCACGACCCCACGGTTGCGGACGGCGGTGACATGGCTTCGGAGCACAGGTACAGCAGCTGGGAGGCTGCGCGGTTCCGGGTCCGGCACGCGATCGAGAGTGCTCGGGCCCAGTACACGGCGGCCCTGCCGACGCCGCCAACGCCGAAGCCACCGGCCGAGCCGCCCGTCCCTGCCGACCTGCTGAATCTGGTGTGCCGCTTGGGGGTGGCGCTGGTCGGGGCGGGTGAGACCTCGGCGCGGGTGCAGGAGATCCTGGACCAGCTCTCGCGCCGCTACGGCACCGACAATCTCCACTTCATGGTGTTGCCGACGGCGGTGTTCGTGCGGGTGCGCACCGACGAGGGTTCCGCGATCGACATGCTCGACGCGCGGGTGGGCACGCTGCCGCTGGACCAGATCGCCGGCCTCTACCGGCTCATCGACAAGATCGAGAAGGACGCGCCGCCGCCCACCGCGGCCTCCAGGGAGCTCGACGAGCTGCTGGCCGCGAAGCCCGGCAGTCCGCCCTGGCTGATCCTGCTCGGGCAGGTGGTGCTGACCGTCGGCCTGGGGATGATGCTCAATCCGGGTGCCCGCGCGCTGGTGGGGTACGTGGTGCTGGGGCTGGTGGTCGGGGTGCTCACCCAGCTCGCCGACAAGGTACGCCTGCTCTCGATGGCCCTGCCGGTACTCGCCGCGGCGCTGGTCGCGGCGCTGGCCTTCGGGTTTCCCGGCGCGCTCGCGGGCGGGCAACCCGAGCAACTGCTGATCCCGGCCGTGGCGACGCTGCTGCCCGGCGCGATGCTGACCAACGGGACGATCGAGCTGGCGACCGGGTCGATGGTCGCGGGGGCGAGCCGGGTGGTCTACGGCATCAACATGCTGTTCCTGCTCGCCTTCGGCATCTATGTGGGTATCAGCGTGCTCGGGCCGCTGGCGGACTCACCGATCAGCAGTGCCCAATTGGGTTGGTGGGCGCCGCTGCTCGGGGTGCTGCTGATCGGGTTCGGGCATTCGTGGCGGTCGAGCGCGCCGCAGAACTCGATGGGCTGGCTGCTGCTGGTCCTGTATGTCACCTATGCCGCGCAGTTCGTCGGCAAGACGCTGTCGGGGCCGTTGACCGGCGCGTTCCTGGGCGGGCTGATCGCGGTGCCCGCCGCCTACCTGATCCAGGGCCGCACCAACGCGCCGCCGCGGCAGGTGGCCTTCCTGCCCGCGTTCTGGATGCTGGTGCCCGGTGGGATCAGCCTGACCGGGGTGTCGGAGCTGGTGCTGCACACCACCGGTGCCACGGCGCCGGGCGGGCTCGAGGTGCTGGTGTCGGCACTGCTGTCGGTGATGTCGATCGCGCTCGGGGTGATGGTGGGCTCCGGGCTGATGGCCACGCGGGCACCGCATGTGGGCACCATTCTCGATTCGATGCTGCCGCAGGGCAGGCACCTGCCGTGGCATCACGACCGCGACCCAGACAGCTGAGCGGGCGGGGCTCAGGCTGTCGCGGCGGTCTCCTCGACGCCCGTCACGCCGACGAGTTCGTCGAAGCGGGCCACCACTTTCTCGTGGTAGAGCGCGAACAGGTCCTCGAACAGGGCGAGCTGGGCCTCGCTGGGCGCGGACTCGGCGTCCCACACCGCCAGCAGCGCGCGCCAGACGAGCACGTGCAGGTCGGCGGCGACGGCGAAGTAGGCGGTGACCGCCTCGGGCACCTCCACGACCATGTCGGCGATCGAATTGAGCACCGCCCGTTGCATGCTCATGCCGAGCGCGCCGAGCACCTTGCGGATGAGCGCGATCTCGGTGGCGATGATGGCCGGGTAGTCGGGCACGGCGTGGCGGGCCATGGCCTCGAGCTCGTCGACGGCGGCGGCGAGCTCGCCCGGCTCGAGCACCTTCTCGGCGGCGGTGTAGGCCAGCAGGGCCTCGAGCACGATGCCGCGTTCGACGGCGACGATGTCGGTGAACATCTCGGCGGCCACGGCGGGCGCGGTGATGGAGAAGCGGAACAGGTGGCGGTAGGAATCCATGCCGCCCTCTTCGCGCACGTCGCGAATGGTGAAGCCCTTGCCGCGGCGGGCTTCGACGAAGCCGTAGGACTCGAGCCTGCCGAGGGTGAGTTGCGCGGTGGCCCGGTTCATCCCGAACTCGTCGGCGACCTGACGCACCGACGGCATCAGCTCGCCGGGCCGGTACTCGCCGGTGGCGACACGACGCGCCAGTTCATCGGCGACGTCGGCGACCACCGTCCGGGATCCCATCGAGAAAACACCTTTCGATCATGCTCCGGTTACGTCCCAGACAGTTTAGGCGCTGAAACCGCACCTCGCACGTACCAGCGGGTGCTGTGGGATGGTTCACGTCGGTCGGCCGATCGACGTGTGGAACCAACCGAACAGCATGTTCAGCGATCCCCCGGCAACCACCGGAATCCCGCGCAACCACCCGGCCGAGCGGGGGCGATGGGGCACGACCAGCGCCGGTTCTGGATCAGACAGGGCTCAGATCATGTGCTTGTTGCCCATCCAGCGCATGATCGGCCAGCCGAGGCCGACGGGAATCCAGCAGGTGAGCACCCGGTAGAGCAGCACCGCGGGCACGGCGATCTCGGCGGGCACACCGAAGGCCGCGAGACCACCGATCAGCGCCGCCTCCACGGCACCGACACCGCCAGGCGTCGGCGCGGCCGAGGCGAGCGTGCCGCCGATCATGGTGACGATGGTGACCGCCACGAAATCGGTGCCGCCGCCGAAGGCCTCGACACTGGCCCACAGCGCCAGCGCCTGACCCAGGGTGATCGCACCGCAGCCCGCCACGATGATGGCGAACCGCTTGGGGTCCTTGGCCAGGTCACCCAGCTCGCCGAGCACCTCCATCAGCTGCGGCCGCACCGAGTGGTTCACCCAGCGGCGCAGCTTGGGCACGAACATGAACGCGCCGATCAACCCACCGACGAGCCCGCCCACCAGATACAGCACGGTCGCGTCGGGCACGATGTGGGCCAGATTGGTCGAGGTGCCCGCCACCACCGAGAAGATCACCAGCAGCACCAGATGGGTGATCACCTGCATGGACTGTTGCAGCGCGACCGCCGCGGTGGCCCGCAGCGTCGACATGCCCGCCTGCTGCAGGAACCGCACGCTCAGCGCCAGGCCGCCGACCCCGGCCGGGGTGGTGGTGGCGACGAAGGTGTTGGCCAGCTGCTCGAGGATCAGGTCGCGGGTGCGCACGAGGCCGTCGGCACACGCGCCGAGGGCCGCGGCGGCGCCCAGATAGGTCAGGCCGGAGATGACCAGGCCGAACAGCGCCCACCACCAGTTCAGCGTGCGCAGCTGACTGAAGAAGGTGGGCACCTGGCTGAAGAACGGGTAGGCCACATAGACCAGGCCGACCAGCAGCACCAGCTGGATGATCTGGTTGCGGTTGAAGCGGGTGAGCTGCTCGGACTGGATGCGGTCGTGGCCGGTCTGCGCGCGCACCTCCTCGCGCGCGGTCGCCACCACCTTGGTCCACTGCGGCACCGCCTTGCGGATGCCGGTGGGCATGGCCGACTTGGTCAGCCGCCGGGCCGCGGTGATCACCGCCGCCTCGCCGAGCACCTCGATCGCCGAGGACACCGCCTCGTGCTTGCCGAACAGCGAGGTGGTGGTGACCAGCAACTGGGCGATATCGGACTGGCGTTGCGCGTCGGAGGCGCCGTACTCGGCGAAGGCGAAGCCGCCGAAGAGGGTGTCGCCCTGGCAGACCCGCACGTAGTCGGGCGGCAGATCGCCCATGCTGATCTGGTTCTCGTGCAGGCGCAGCAGCGAACGCCACACCCCGGGCAGCACCTGGGCCGAGAGCTTGCGCAACGGTGTGCCGCGCGGGACGGTGTGCGCGAACAGCATCCAGCCACGTTCCAGCCCGGCCACCGCGACCTGGTGCGAGTCGGCCATCCCCAGCTCGCCGATGGCGATGCCGAGCAGCGCGCGGTGCTCGACGGCGCGGTGCATGGACCCGTGCAGCGGCGCGGTCTCGCTGGAGCGGAAGGTGATCCAGCGCCAGAGCTGACGGATCGCGCCGAAGCTGCGCTGGTTCTTGCCGTACATCTCGACGACGATCTCGGACTCGGGCCCGTCGACCTCGGTGGCCAGCAGCAGCGGGCCGCGCCCGGCGGGCCGGTCGACGTGGAACGAGCGCACGGTGTAACCGCGCCGCGCGAGCACCCGCACCGCCGCCTCCAGCGGCACCTCCAGCGCGGGCGTGCCGACCAGCCAGACGATCACCGCGCCGACCAGCCAGCCGACCGCGAGCCCCAGCATGGCCCGCGCGGGCACCACCGAGCTCACCACCAGGTGCATCGGCGCGAACATCAACAGCAGGAACCACATCCAGCGCCGCGGCCGCACCGGCAGCCAGGGGCTCGACACCGTGAGCATGGCCGCGAGCATGGCGATCCAGCGCGGGTCGTCGAGGAACTGCGAGAGGAAGGTGTCGAACCGGTCGGGGACGGGCAGATGCCATTTCGGGGTGGAGATGCCGGAGCCGGTGATCGACAGGGCCAGCACCGCGAGCAGTCCGGCGGCGGCGTAGCCTGCCAGCAGCTTCCACTGCCTGCGCAGCATCAGCTCGATGAGGATGGCGAACGGCAGTGCCAGGATGAGCATTCCGTAGACGAGATACACCATCGTGGCCTGGTCCGGGCTCAGGAAGTTCACGATGTTGGACACCGAGCTCTCCAGGGCCAGCCACTCCGGCCGGGTGACCAGCGAGCCCGCGATCACCACGGCGACACCGATCCCGGCCAGCACGACCCGGACGATGTCACTGGTACGCCGGATCAGCGGCTGCAGGAGACTTCCCGTCACCGGAATCTCCCGACCGTCGACTCGCATGAGCCGCACGATACACACCGACACGCCGTCGACCCGCCGTGACATCGCACGTGAGGCGGGTCACAAGCCGTCACAAAAGCGTGTCGTGGCGCGTCCTGTAGCCGAAGGCCATATCGCACAACCGGAAGGAATCATCATGCGGGTTCTACTGGCGGGCGCGACCGGCGCCATCGGCCGTCCACTGATCCGGGCGCTGACCGCGAACGGTCACTCGGTGACCGCCGTCGTGCGCTCCCCCGGCGCGCATCCGCTGGTGCGCGAGCTGGGTGCCGAGCCGGTCACCGCCGACGCGCTCGACCGCGACGGATTGCTGCGCGCGCTCGACGGCGTGCGCGCCGACGCCGTGCTGCACGAGGCCACCGCGCTGCGGAAGGTGAAGGCCACGCGCCGGATTCCGGCCGACGATCCCACCGGGCTGCTGCGCACGGTCGGCACGGCCAACCTGCTGGCCGCCGCCGAGGTGGTGGGCGCGCGCCGCTTCCTCACCCAGTCGCTGATCCTCGGCTACGGCTATCACGACCACGGCCCGCGACCGCTCACCGAGCGCGACCGGTTCGGGGTGTACGACGGCGGGGTGGCCGACGAGGTGGTGCGTGCCTGCGTCGACGGGGAACAACAGGTGTTCGAGGCGGCGGGTGTGGAGGGGATCGCGTTGCGGTACGGGCTGTTCTACGGGCCCGGCACGTTCAGCGATCTGTTCGCCGGGCTGATGCGCAAGCACGCGCCGGTCGGGCCGCGCGGGCCGGGCGGGGTGAACAGCTGGGTGCACGTCGACGACGCGGCCGCCGCCACGGTCGCCGCCCTGGAACACGGCACCGCGGGCCGCGCCTACAACATCGCCGACGACTCCCCCATCACCTGGGAGCGGTTCTTCACCGAGGTCGCCCGCGCCCACGGCACGCCCCGCCCGATCCGCCTGCCCGCCTGGGCCATCCGCCTGGCCATCCCCTACCTGGGCGCGCTCATGGTCGACACGTCGATGCGCGTCTCGAGCGAGCTGGCCCACGAGGAACTGGGCTGGCGGCCTGGGTATGCCGATATGTCAGCCGGGCTGGCCGCGAGCTGACGGAGCACAGGCCGGACGGCGGTCGGCCGGGGCGGAGGCACCGGTGCGGCGGGCGGTAGCGCGGGGTCAGGTGGGGAGAGGGGTCGTGCGGGCGTGGACGGCGGCGTGGTCGTGGGCCGGGATGACCTCGATGTCGTCGGGCAGGGCGTGCAGGCGGTGGATGGCGCGGAAGGCGGCGGTGCGGTCGGCGTCGGTGAGTTCGCCCAGCAGCGGGGCGATTTCGCGGATCAGGCGGATCTGCAAGGTGGTGAAGACCGCGTCGCCCGCCAGCAGCACGCGGGAGCCGTCGTCGACGGCGAGCAGCACACCGACGCTGCCGGGGGTGTGGCCCGCCAGGTCGACCAGGATCACCGAGCCGTCGCCGAACAGGTCGTGGCTGCGCGCGAAGGTGAGCACCGGCGGGCCGTCGAGCTCGTAGAGGTCGAAGACCCGGCCGAGCAGGGGCCCGCGGGCGACGCCGAGCGGGGCGCGCGGACCGCCCATCGCCCAGCGGTATTCGACGCCGGGCACCCGGATGGGCACCCAGCCGGGCAGCTCGTAGAGCCCGGACACGTGGTCCCAGTGCAGGTGGGTGGGGAGCACGAAATCGATGTCGACGCCGGTCAGATCGTGCTCGGCCAGTACCTCGGTGAGCCCGTGCACCGGGTGCGGCGGGGCCACCACCCGCGGCATCGGGAACGGCAGTTCGGGCAGCACCCGCTCGTGCACGCCGGTGCACAGGGCCGGGTCGACCAGGAAGGTGGCCCCCGGATGACGGATGAGGAACGCCGACATCGTCAGCGGCGTCGTGCCCAGGCTGCGCACGCCCTCGGCGACGATCGTGGTCGGCGCCGAGAGCCGCGCCTGGTTGAGCGCGGTGAGCGAGACGGTGTTGTAGGCGGGCGGCAGCGGCGCGCACTCGAGCGCCGCCAGGAACCGCGCGTCTCTCCCGCGCGGCCACAGCAGCCGCGGGACCGTACTGGTGGCACCGACACAGCAGGCGAGAAGCGTGGATAACATTCTCGTGCGGTCGGCCATAGTTGCCACCGTAGGCGATCACCCCGGGCGCGACCACCGAAGTTTCCCGGCGGAACACCCGGCGACTTTCCGGCTATCGGGCGCGCGGTGACCGATGATGGTCCGATGGCAACCCAACTCGTGCAGGTGCAGTGGAAGTCCACGCCGGAGGAGCACGACTATCCGGCCGCCGCCGACTATCTCGCGTTGCTGGCCGAGGACGCGGTGGTCGCCGCGATCGTGGCCGATCTGCGCAGCGCGCCGATGGTGGTGAAGAAGGCCAAGGACATCCTGCGCGCCTCCCAGCTCGAAGCCCTCACCCCGGACAATCCGCACGTGCGCCGGGATCTGCTCAAGGTCACCGAGGGCAAGAAGCTCTCGCCGGTGCTGCTGGTGCGCGGCGACTGCCGGGCGAACGTGCCGATGCTGATCGCCGACGGCTACCACCGGGTGTGCGCGCTGTACTGGGCCGACGAGAACATCGAGATTCCCGCTAAACTCGCCGGCATGCCGCGCTAGTCGGTACGGCCCATCAGCCGGTCGGTTTCACGACGTTCGCGTTTGGTCGGCCTGCCCGCGCCGCGATCGCGTTGCGGCAGCGTGGCGAGGACTTCCTTGGGCGGTGGCGGCGGGCTGCGGTCGATCAGGCACTGTGCCGCGACCGGCGGGCCGACCCGCTTGTGGATGATGCGCTCGACGACGACGATGCGCTCGATCCCCGCGTGCCGGATCCTGATCTCGTCACCGAGCTTGATCTGCTGCGCGGGCTTGACCGTCACACCGTTGACGCGCACATGCCCGGCCCGGCACGCTTCCGCGGCGGCCGAGCGGGTCTTGAACAAGCGCACCGCCCAGGTCCATGAATCCACACGGGCCTGGGTGGTCGAGCGTTGTTCTGCGGGGGACACCCCTTAGACGATACGGCGAGCCGTTACGACGTCGTCGGCGCTGAGGTGGGTGTAGGACACCGGGGTGCCCGACTGCACGGCGTTGAGCAGCTTGCCGTCGCCGGCGTAGATGCCGACGTGGCCGCCGCCGTTGGTGATCACGATGTCACCGGCCTGCAGGTTGTCGAAGGAGACGGGAGCGCCGACGTGCGACTGCTCGAAGCTGGTGCGCGGCAGCTCCACACCGGCCTGCCGGTAGGCCCACTGCACGAGGCCGGAGCAGTCGAAGCTCGACGGGCCAGCGGCGCCCCAGTTGTACTGGGCGCCCAGCTTGGTGCGCGCGGCGTCGAGGGCGATGTTGCCCGCGGTCTGCTGCTGCTGCTGCTGGAACGGGTTGTCGAACTCGATGCTGGGCAGCTGCGGAGCGGCCTGGCCCTGCGGCGCGACCATCGACTGCAGCTGGGTCTCCAGCTGCTGGGCCGGCTGCTCGAGCTCCGGCGGCAGATCGAAACTGCCGAGGCCGGGGATGTTGATCGTGGCGGCCTGCGAAATCGCGGGCATCGCACCGGTCGTGGCGGCCACCGCACCCATGACGAGCGCACCCTTGACGGAATTCGGCAGTCGAGAATCCCGCTGCAAGCTGTGTTTACCCACCGAGACGAGTCTCCGATCTTGCTGCTCCACCACCGGCATCGAAATCGCTGGGCGACGACGATTTTCGGCGGTGACTCAATGGCGCCGTTTCTCTGACGAAGCGACAGACTCCACTAAGTCACGAGAAGATTACGGCCTGTGATGCACACTGTCCAGCGAAGCGCGCAACTTGTTTTCCCGCACGCGCGAATGCCCAGGAAACCAGGGGCACGACCGGCGTGTCGCCGCGCGTCACGAATCGGTGTCGCCGAGCGTCGCCCCATCACGTTCGCGCAGCGCCCGCTCCAGCTGATCGATGCGGCGGCGCGCGTCGGCGAGGTCGGTCTCGAGCCTGCCCAGGGCGATCACCGCCGGGCCGATCGCGAAGGCGGCGATCATCTGCGGGTCCTCGAAGCCCTGCTCGATCATGCCGAGCACCACCTGCTTGACGGTCTCGGCCAGGTGCGCGTCCGGCGGCAGCAGCCACTCCCGCGCGACCATCTCGGCGGCGGTCGCGATCGACGGATCGGCGTCGGGCAGCGGCTCCTCGGACATCGGTCTCCGTTCCGGTCGGGCGGGTTGTCTCGGCATCGCTAGCAGTATCTAGGACACGGCCCAGAGTTACCGAGATTCCGCTGTGCCGACGCGCTACGGTTGTCCGGCATGGACCCCGTGCGCAATCCGTATGCTCCCGGCGCCGGTCAGCGTCCCCCCGAATTGGCCGGGCGCGACAAGCAACTGGCCGCCTTCGACATCGTCCTGGAACGGGTCGCGCGGGGCAGGCCCGAGCGCAGCGTGATGCTCACCGGTCTGCGTGGCGTGGGAAAGACCGTGCTGCTCAACCAGCTTCGCTCGGCGGCGGTCTCACGCGGCTGGGGCACCGGCAAGATCGAGGCCAGGCCGGATCAGGATCTGCGCAGGCCGCTGTCCTCGGCGCTGCACATGGCGGTGCGCGCGATCGCGATGTCGCACCGCAATCCCGAACAGGTCGACGACTTCCTCGGCATCCTCAAGGCCTTCGCGCTGCGCGCCACCGCCGACAAGGGCATGCGCGAACGCTGGCAGCCGGGTATCGACGTGCCCGCGGTGACCGGCCGCGCCGATTCCGGTGACATCGAGATCGACCTGATCGAGCTGTTCAAGGAGGCCGCCGCGCTGGCCGCGGCGATCGGGGTGGGCATCGGCATCTTCATCGACGAGATGCAGGATCTCGGCCCGGCCGACGTGTCGGCCATCTGCGGCGCCTGCCACGAGCTGAGCCAGGACGGTGCGCCGCTGATCGTGGTCGGTGCCGGCCTGCCGCATCTGCCCGCGGTGCTCTCGGCGTCCAAGAGCTACTCCGAGCGGCTGTTCAGTTATCACCGCATCGACCGGCTCGACCGCGAGTCCGCCGACCTCGCGCTGATCGCGCCCGCCGAGCGCGAGGAGGTGAAGTACACCGAGGGCGCCCTGGATTCGCTCTACCAGCGCGCCGACGGCTACCCCTATTTCGTGCAGGCCTACGGCAAGGCCGCCTGGGATCAGGCCCCCGAATCACCCATCACCGCCGAGGACGTGGCGGTGGCCTCCCCCGCGGCCGAGGAGGAACTGGCCGTGGGCTTCTTCGGTTCGCGCTACGAGCGCGCCACCCCGGCCGAGCGCGAGTACATGCGCGCGATGGCCGACCTGTCCGGTGACGACGGCCCGGTCGCCACGTCGGCGGTGGCCGCCGAACTCGGCCGCAAGCCCGCCTCGGTCTCCCCCGCCCGCGACGGCCTGATCAAGAAGGGCCTGATCTACTCCGCCGAACGCGGCACGATCGGCTTCACCGTCCCGCACTTCGGCCGCTATCTGCGGAGCGTATGACTGTCTTCCGTTCTCTAGTGGAAATCGCAGAATCACGCAGACAACCCTGCGAACAGGGTCTGACAGCAGAATCTGAAACTTTCTAGGCAATGTCCTAGAAGGGCGTAGATTTCCCTGCATAACGGTGGAGGGGCGCCCGGGATCGGTTGCGCATCGGCTGGATAACGCGAGGGTTGACCGGCTAACGCGATGGAAATCCAGTCCGAAAATCCCAGCAGGTACACACCGTGACGGTGCGTCCCGCCGGACCGGAGGAGGCCGCCATGTCCAAGACCTTCGCTACCGCAGACCTCGACGGCCGCCGCGCGACAGTGGTCGCCGACGACGGCGTCCCGATCGCGGTCCGGGCCTTCGGTGCCGAGGACGCGCCACTCACCGTGGTCTTCGTCCACGGCCACTGCCTGCACACCGAATCCTGGAAGATCCTGCGCGAACAACTGCTGCGGCACTGGGACACCGACACCAGGATGGTGTTCTACGACCACCGCGGCCACGGCGAATCCGGGCACGCCCACCACGCCACCTACACCATCGACCAGCTCGCCACCGACCTCGACGCGGTGCTGCGCGCGGTGGCCCCGGCCGGGCCGGTGGTGCTGGTCGGCCACTCGATGGGCGCGATGGTGCTGCTGGCCTACGCGCGGCTGTTCCCCGCCGCGATCGGCGCGCGGGTGGCCGGGATCGCGCTGATCGCCGGTGCCGCGGGCGGCATCAGCGAGGTGGGCCTGGGCAGGCTGCTCAACCGGCACGCGGTGGTCTCCCTGCAGCACGCGGTGGTACGTGCTCCGCGGGTGATGCAGGCTTCGAAGCGTTTGTCGCGCTGGATCTTCGGACCGTTGCTCCGCGAAGCGGGCGCGGGCACCCGGCGGGTGAACCCGCGCGTCGCCTCGATCGCCACGGCGGTGCTCGGGGAGACCTCACTGCTCACCGTGGCCGCCTTCCTGACCTCGCTGCTCGACTTCGACGAGGCCCGCACCCTGGCCCACCTGGGCGACCTGCCCGCCCTGGTGCTGGCCGGATCGGCCGACCTCATGGTGCCGTTCACCCACTCGGTGGTGCTGGCCTCACAGCTGGCAGGCGCGGAGCTGGTGCGGATCGAGGGAGCCGGGCACAGCGTGATCCTGGAGTGCGCCGAGGAGGTTGCCCACTCGATTGCCGCGCTGGTCGAGCGGGCGGGTTCGGGGCTGCGCGAACGGTACGCCGTGGCGGGCTGAACACCCGGAGTTACCGGATGGCAACCGCGGAATCCGGGGTAACCCCGGGCGTGATCCGAAAAGTTCGGTTACTGTGGTGGAGATCACGTTGTGTGGTGAGTCACACGACTCGGTGCAGTGCGGCCCGGGATTTCACGGGCATGCCTGGTGATCGGACGAGTCGGCGTGCCCGCCATATACACAGGAGGTAACGATGACACGCAGCGATATCGCGGAACTGCGCTACGCGGTCGGTCAGCTCCGGCAATCGATCGGCGCACTGCGCTCCAACTACGGCGACGCGGCCACCGTGCGCCGGCTGGAGAACGACCTCGAGCGGCTCGTCATCGATGCCGAGGAGTTCGAGCAGGCACCACCGCCGGAACTGGCCGTCCCCCGCCGCTCCGAGCCGATCTACGTCCCGGACAGCAAGTCCGACGAGGCGGCCTGGATGGGTGCACAGGACGAGGGCCTCGGCTTCCACTCCCGGCCCAGAACCAAGTAAGCAGACCTGTTTCACCAGCACAGCGGCCCTGAACCCAGGGCCGCTGTGTTCATTGGCGGCTGGCGCCGCGGGTTCTCGGCCTGTTCCCTTGATCTTCCCTCCCGCCGGGTACTCCTTCGCACCCTCTGGTCAGTCCAGATCAAGGCGGCCGAGAACCGACCATCCGTAGCGCAGACGCCGATCAGGCCCGGTGGCGGCCGAAACGGCGCGAGGCCGACCCGTGGAATCGCGCACCGCGCGGGGTCTCGGCGGGGGCGTCCACCTCGGCCGATTCGAACAGCGCGGCGATGCCGTGGTCGTGACCGAGGGCGATGGCCTCGAGGGCGTAGCGGCCGCCGGTGCGGCTCAGTTCGTGCAGCATCGTGGTCATGATCCGCAGGCCGGTGGCCCCGACCGGGTGCCCGAGGGCCAGGTCGGAGCCGTTCACATTGAGGCGGTCGAGCGGGTCGAGGTCCCAGGCGGCGGCCAGGGCGAGCACCTCCACCGCGTATCCCTCGTTGATCTCGAGCAGGTCCACCTCGTGGATCGAGTGACCGGTGCGGCCGAGCAGTTTGGCCACCGCGGGCGCCGCGCCGAGCGCGGGTCCGTCGCTGTCGCAGCCCGCTGCGGCCCAGCCGGCCAGGAAGGCCATCGGGGTCAGGCCCAGTTCGGCGAGCCGGTCCTCGGCCACCACCAGGCAGGCCGACGCGCCGAGCCGGTGCGCGCTCATATTGCCGACGGTCACCACACCCTCACGCAGCAGCGGCGCCAGCCCGGCCAGGGTGTGGGTGGACAGGTCGTCGCGCACACCCTCGTCCCGGCTGATCCGGTGCTCACCGAACCCGGCCACCCCCACCGGCACCACCTCGGCGCCGAAGGAGCCCTGCCGCCAGGCCCGCGCCGCCTTGCGATGACTGGCGACGGCGAATTCGTCGGCGGCCTGCCGGTCGATGCCGTAGTAGCGGGCCAGGTCCTCGGCGTTGCGCAGGCCGTCGGCGCCGCCGGGTGGGCCGGTCGGCGCGGCGGTGCACTCCACCCCGCCCGCGACCACCACGTCGGCGGCGCCGGTCTGCACCATCATCGCGGCGGTGATCACCGCCTGCAGGCCGCTGGCGCCGTGGCGGTCGGTGAGGAAGCCGGGCACCGAATGCGGTAGTCCGGCGCCGCGCGCGGCCAGCGCGCCGATCGCGGGTACCCGCGCCAGGCCACCGTCGACACAGGCCATGGCGACGTCTTCGATGCGGAGCGGGTCGATGCCCGAGCGCTCGATCACGGCCGACAGGACCGTGGTCGCCAGCCACTCGGCGGGCATTCCCGACAGCGCGCCACCCGCCACCCCACTGGGTGTCCGCACGGGTGCCACGATCGCGGCTCTTCTCATGCGCACAGGGCACCACAGCTTTGTTGCACCGGGATGACACACAGTCGCAGGGGTTACGTTGTGACAGAGATCACCGGCATTCCTCTCGAGCGGATGGGTGAGACCCGGCTCGAGCGGCGCGAACACAGGCGTATGGTGCTCCACATCACAATCCGCCGCGGTGGGGCATGATTCGACCGCCGCACACCGAGATCAGCGAGGCATCCATCGTGAGTGCCGCACCGGATACCACCCGCACCACGGGAACGGGTGTGTTCAGCAGGACCAGAGCCCGCATCTCCGCGCGCACGCTGCGCACCGACCGCTGGTGGTTGCCGCCGCTGCTCACCGCGCTCGGTCTCGGCGCGTTCATCGGTTACGCGACGATCAGATCGTTTGTGCGCACGGCCTACTGGGTGCCGCAGTACCACTACCTCACGCCGTTCTACTCCCCCTGCCTGAGCGATTCGTGCGTGCCCGGCTCGAGCCATTTCGGCACCCCGTTCCCCGAACTGCCGATGTGGATTCCGCTCGGTTTCGTGGTGCTGCCGTTCCTGCTCGGTTTCCGGCTCACCTGCTACTACTACCGCAAGGCCTACTACCGCTCGGTGTGGTTCTCCCCGCCCGCCTGCGCGGTCGCCGAACCGCACGCGCGCTACACCGGCGAGACCCGGTTGCCGCTGATCATCCAGAACTCGCACCGCTACTTCTTCTATGTGGCCGTGCTGGTGTCGCTGGTGAACAGCTACGACGCGCTCACCGCCTTCCACGGCGCGAGCGGCGGATTCGGCTTCGGCCTCGGCAATCTGGTGCTGCTGGGCAATGTGATCCTGCTGTGGGCCTACACGCTGTCGTGTCATTCGTGCAGGCACATCGCGGGCGGACGGCTCAAGCACTTCTCCGCGCATCCGGTGCGGTACTGGTTCTGGACGCAGATCTCCAAGCTCAACACCCGCCACATGGCCCTGGCCTGGACCACGCTGGGCACGCTGGTGCTCACCGACTTCTACGTGATGCTCGTGGCCAGCCAAACCATCTCCGACCTGCGGTTCGTCGACTGACCCGCGCCCGAATCGAGGAGCTTCACCGATGTCAGAAGTGGAACGGCACGACTACGACGTCGTGGTGATCGGCGCGGGCGGCGCGGGCCTGCGCGCGGTGATCGAGGCACGCGAACAAGGACTTTCGGTCGCGGTGGTGTGCAAGTCGTTGTTCGGCAAGGCACACACGGTGATGGCCGAGGGCGGCTGCGCGGCCTCGATGGGCAATGCCAACGACAAGGACAGCTGGCAGACCCATTTCAAGGACACCATGCGCGGCGGCAAGTTCCTCAACAACTGGCGCATGGCCGAACTGCACGCGCAGGAGGCGCCCGCGCGGGTGTGGGAGCTGGAAACCTATGGCGCGCTGTTCGATCGGACCCCCGACGGGCGGATCAGCCAGCGCAACTTCGGCGGGCACACCTATCCGCGCCTGGCCCACGTGGGTGACCGGACCGGCCTGGAACTCATCCGCACCATGCAGCAGAAGATCGTCTCGCTCCAGCAGGAGGACTACGCCGACACCGGCGACTACGAGGCCAGGATCAAGGTCTTCGCCGAATGCACCGTCACCGAACTGCTCACCGACAACGGCAAGATCGCCGGCGCCTTCGGCTACTGGCGTGAGTCGGGCGGCTTCGTGCTGTTCGAGGCACCGGCGATCGTGCTGGCCACCGGCGGAATCGGCAAGTCCTACAAGGTGACCTCGAACTCCTGGGAGTACACCGGCGACGGCCACGCGCTGGCCCTGCGCGCGGGCGCGACCCTGATCAATATGGAGTTCCTGCAGTTCCATCCCACCGGCATGGTATGGCCGCCGAGTGTGAAGGGCATCCTGGTCACCGAGGGCGTGCGTGGTGACGGCGGGGTACTGAAGAACTCCGAGGGCAAGCGGTTCATGTTCGACTACATCCCGCCGGTGTTCAAGGGCCAGTACGCCGAGACCGAGGCCGAGGCCGATCAGTGGTTGCGCGACAACGACTCCGCGCGCCGCACCCCCGACCTGCTCCCCCGTGACGAGGTCGCCCGCGCCATCAACGAGGAGGTCAAGGCCGGTCGCGGCACCGAGCACGGCGGTGTCTACCTCGACATCGCCTCACGCATGCCCGCCGACGAGATCGTGCGCAGGCTCCCGTCCATGCACCACCAGTTCAAGGAACTGGCCGATGTGGACATCACCGCCGAGCCCATGGAAGTGGGCCCGACCTGCCACTACGTGATGGGCGGTATCGAGGTCGACCCCGATACCGGCGCCGCGCTCACCCCCGGCCTGTTCGCCGCGGGCGAGTGTTCCGGCGGCATGCACGGCTCCAACCGGCTCGGCGGCAATTCGCTGTCGGACCTGCTGGTCTTCGGCCGCCGCGCCGGACTGGGCGCCGCCGCCTACGTCCAGCGCCTCACCACCCGCCCCGCCCCCGCCGAGGCCGACATCACCGCCGCCGCGACCGCCGCGCTGGTGCCCTTCGACCCGCCCACGACCGGCGCGGGCGTGAACCCCTACACCCTGCACGCCGAGCTCCAGCACACGATGAACGATCTGGTCGGCATCATCCGCAAGGAACACGAGGTGCGCACGGCCATCGAGACCCTGGCCGAGCTGCGCGCCCGGTACGCGAACGTCACCGTCGAGGGCGGGCGCGCGTTCAATCCCGGCTGGCATCTGGCGCTGGATCTGGCGAACATGCTGCTGGTCAGCGAGTGTGTCGCGGAGGCCGCGCTGCGCCGCACCGAGAGCCGCGGCGGGCACACCCGCGACGACCATCCCGGCATGAACCCCGACTGGCGCAACACGCTGCTGGTCTGCGCGGTGGACCCGGCGACGGCCGACGAACCGGTGCCGCTGGTGAGCGTCACCTCCGCCGCGCAGACACCCATGCGCGAGGACCTGTTCGCCCTGTTCGAATTCAGCGAGCTCGAGAAGTACTACACCCAGCAGGAATTGGCCGTCCATCCGGCGGCCGAGGGAAAGGCGTGACGATGGGGTACGACGCCCGGTTCCGGGTCTGGCGCGGCGACATCGACGGCGGCGGCCTGCACGACTTCACCGTGCTGGTCAACGAGGGCGAGGTGGTGCTCGACATCATCCACCGCCTGCAGGCCACCCAGGCCCCCGATCTGGCGGTGCGCTGGAATTGCAAAGCGGGCAAATGTGGTTCGTGCTCGGCGGAGGTGAACGGGCGGCCGCGTTTGCTGTGCATGACGCGGATGTCGACCTTCACCCCCGAGGAGGTCATCACCGTCACCCCGATGCGCACCTTCCCGATCATCAAGGATCTGGTCACCGACGTCTCGTTCAACTACGAGAAGGCCAGGGAGATACCGTCTTTCACGCCACCGAAGGATCTCGCGCCCGGCGACTACCGGATGCGGCAGGTGGATGTGGAACGCTCCCAGGAGTTCCGCAAGTGCATCGAGTGTTTCCTGTGCCAGAACACCTGTCACGTGGTGCGCGACCACGACGAGAACAAGCAGGGCTTCGCGGGCCCGCGGTATCTGATGCGGATCACCGAACTCGAGATGCATCCGCTCGATGTCGCCGACCGGCGCGAATTGGCCCAGGACGACGCGGGTCTTGGCTACTGCAATATCACCAAATGCTGCACCGAGGTGTGCCCGGAACACATCAAGATCACCGACAACGCGCTGATCCCGTTGAAGGAACGCGTCGCCGATCGGAAATACGATCCGATCGTCTGGCTCGGTAACAAACTGTTCAGACGGTAAGTCAGCAGACACCGCGGGGTTCGCCGAGCAACGAACCCCGCGGCGACGTCTGCCTACAAGACAGCGACAGTCCCCACAGCGACTGATCCGACCAGTAATCCGATGAACAGCGCCGAGAGCAACGAGGCGGTGAGTACGTAGATTCCCATCGCGGACACTGCGAAAAGCAGCAGCACGATCAGGCGTTCCACGCCGTCCTCCGGCGCCAGCCTCCGGTACCGGGGTGGCATTTTCTTCAACCCTCGGTCCATGATGGAGGACTACCCGCCGGACAGTGATCCAAACGTGATCAAGGGCGATCGAATTCGCCGTCTTGCACGCCCGCCGTGAACGCCGACCATTCGCTCGGGGTGAAAATCAGCACCGGACCCTCGGGATTCTTGCCGTCCCGCAGGGCCACGTAGCCATCGGCCAGCATCGCCACCTCGACGCTGCTGCCCTCCCCGGCGGTGCCCGAGCGCAGCCAGGTGGCGCCGGAGGTGTCGACGGCGCGCTTGGTGTTCATCGGGCGAACGCGCCTGCGTCGATACCGCGGGTGAACGCGTCCCAGCTCGCACCGTCGAAGACCAGCGCCGGACCGGCCGGATTCTTGCTGTCGCGCACCCCGACGTGACCGCCGTAGAGGAAAGCGACTTCGACGCAGTCCTTGCCCGCACCGCTGCGCGTGCTCTTGAACCAGTGTGCGCCGACGAGATCGAAACTCATGCCACATACTCCTTCGCGACCTGCCGCAGCAGGTGTCTACTCGGTTGAATATCCAGCCCATGACGCTGGAGGCACTCGTGAGCCCGGTCGTACCTTCTGACATCCGTGCGTCGTTCCAGGTAGAGATCGCCGGTGAAGCCTTCGGCGTACACCACCGGTGGTTCGACCGGTTGCCCCTTGCTGTCGGTGCCGAACTCGAGAACCGTGAAAGGTCCGGTGGAGACTCCGAGTGGTACACCGGCGGCAAACGGCAGGATACGCAGCGTCACATTGCCTCGGGTACTCGTGTCGGCAAGGTGGCGCAACTGCGCAGCCATCACCTTTGCATCACCGACGATGCGATGCAATACCGATTCGTGCAAAACCACGTCGATGTCGGCCGGAGAATGCTTACGGGTGATCAGCGCCTGCCGTTGCAGCCGCAAGGCGACTCTTCGGTCCAGCTCGTCGACCGAATCCTGGGGATAGCCCAGCTGATTCAGCGCGCGGGCGTAGTCGGCGGTCTGCAACAGGCCGGGCACCAGCTCCGACTGATAGGCGCGCAACCGGTGCGCCGAGGCCTCCAATCCCACATAGATGTCGAAGTTTTCGGGAATGAGATCGCCGTAGGCGTGCCACCAGCTCTTGACCGCCGCCTGCTGGGCCAGCCCGGTGAGCCCCTCGGCGAGATCGTCGGGGATGCCGTAGATCCGGCACAGTTCGCCGATGTCGATGGTCCGGATCCGGTCGGCCTGGCCCTTTTCCAGCCGTTGCAGCGTGCTGGCGCCCCACTCCATCAGCTTGGCCGCCTCGGCGATCGTCAGACCCGCCTGCGTGCGCCAATCCCGCAGGTAGCGGCCGAGTTGTCGACGTGGCAGGGTCGAGGAGACGCCCGCCGACGGCGCAGATGTTCCGGTCGAGGTATTCGATGCCACAGCCCCACTCCTCCTGTGTTCGCAATCCGCCACAGCCCACAGCCCCGGTGTGACGGCGGAATTCGTCCACTATGGGGAATCCTGCACTCCCCCTTGGATCTTGTGCTGGGAATTCGCGCGAATTATCTCGATCGGCGTGTACTCGTAGGTAGCCGGGTGGTTGCGTGCTGTGCTGGGGTCATGCAATTGAGCGAAGTGAACCGACATATCGCCGCTGCACTGCTGGGTTGCGACGAGGACCCGGGTCCGATGGACTCCGAACGCGCCCATGCCGCAATGCAATTGCACATCGACTGCTTCGTCGACGAGTGCCGGGTGCGCAGGCGGGCGCGCAACACCCTGGTCGAGTCGGGGCGGTGCGTGCTCGACGAGCGCGCGATCCGCTAGTGGTGGCGGTGGTCGGTGATCGCCGTGCGCGGCCCGAACTTCGGCTTGTGGGCCTGGCCGCTCAGCGCGAGCAGGCGCACCGCGCGGTAGCGGTGCGGACGTAGCGGCTCCAGATACTCGACCATCTCCGCGTCGTCGATCGGGCGGCCCAGCAGGCTCCAGCCGACCACCGCGGCGAGGTGGTAGTCACCGATCGAGAGCGCGTCGGCGTCACCGAAGACGCGCTGGGCGGTCTCGGCAACCGTCCAGACACCGATGCCGGGCAGGCTGCGCAACCGGCGCGCCGCCTCGGCAGGCGGTAGCTGTGCCGTGCGCTCGATCGAGTCGGCGACCCGGGCCGCGCGCACGATGGTCTGCGCGCGCTGCGGGCCCACATTGGCGCGATGGAACTTCCACGACGGGACGCGCTGCCAGGTGTGCGCGTCGGGCGCGACCATCAGCCCGGCGGGCGCGGGCCCCGGCGCGCGGGTGCCGAACTCGCGCACCAGCGCGCGCCAGGACGCGAACGAGGACTTGGTGTGCACCTTCTGCTCGAGGATGGCAGGCACCAGCGATTCGAAGACCAGCCCGGTGCGCAGCATGCGCAGGCCCGGCACCACGCGATGGGCTTCGACCAGCTTGGGGTGCTCGGGGGCGAAGTCGGTGAGGTCTTCCTCGAGGCAGAGCATGTGCTCGAGCCGGTCCAGGAATTCCGCGGCGCCGGGACCCCAGGCGGTGGCGTGCGCGCCGTCGCGGCCGTCCTGGCGCAGGCGGTAGGTGACCACGCCGCTCGGCAGGCGCGAGCCGTGCCAGTGCGCGCCGTCGGCGTCGATGTGGTGGCACGGGTCGCCGCCGCCGCGCCGCAGCGGGGTGATGGTGAGGCCCACATCGAAAGGCCGGCTCGACCGGACGGTCCTGGACAGCGCGGCCGTCACCGGGCCGGGGTCGAGGGTCTGATCACGCACGTGACCATTGTGCGCGTCCGATCCCGTGCCGAGGCCCGTTCGTAATATTCGCCACGTTGACTGCGATTAGCACACGTCGGCAAACAGCTGGCATCCGCTTCGCCGCAGGAGGTAATTCATGATCACCAATGCGCTCAACTGGCTGCTGGCGGCGGTGGGGAGTGGGTCGGCGGGGAGTTCGGGGTACCACATTCCGCCGGGGACCCTGCCCGGCGGAAGCTAGTCCCGCTCGGCCACTCCGAGCAGGTAGGAGGCCAGTGGTACGCCGCTGACGCCTGCCAGCTGCTCGGCCTGGGTGCGGCACGAGAAGCCGTCGGCGAGGAACACCGTGCCCGCCGGTGCGGCGCGCAGGGCCGGGAGCAGCGCGTTCTCGGCGACGGCCACCGAGACGTCGTAGTGGCCTTTCTGCATGCCGAAGTTGCCCGCGAGCCCGCAGCACCCCGCCAGTTCCTCGACGGTGACGCCCATCCTCGCGAGCAACTCCCGCTCGGCCGCGAACCCGCCCACAGCGTGCTGGTGGCAGTGCGGCTGGACGACGACGGTCTCGCCCGGACGTCGCGGCGGCTGCCAGTCGGGGTGCGCCAGGAGGAACTCCGCGAGTGTGCGGACGGCGGCCGCGGTCTGTCGTGCGCGCGGGTCGTCCGGGAGGAGTTCGGGCAGGTCGGCCCGCAGGGTGACGGTGCAGGACGGTTCGAGCCCCACGACCAGACCGCCGGAGGCGACATGCTCGGCCAGCGCGTCGAGGGCGGCGCGCAGGCGTTTGCGGGCGCCGTCGAGCTGTCCGGTGGTGATCCAGGTCAGCCCGCAGCACACCCGCCGTTCCGGAATCCGCACCCGGTAACCGAGGTCTTCGAGCAGCACCGCCGCCGCCAGCGCGTTGTTCGGCGCGAACGTGTCGCTGAACGAGTCCACCCACAGCATGATCTCGGGACGCTCCCGGGTCGCCGGTCCGCTGGTCCCGAGCACACCGGACACGGCCGGACTGCCCGGAGGGGTGCTGACATCGCTGCCGATGGACGGGTCGCGCGGTCCGTCCGGGGCAGCGACCGGACCGGGCAGTAGGTCCGGGTCCGGGGCGGGCGATGGTCTGCGGGCAGGGGACGGCGCGCTCGGTCGCAGTTGGTGGTGGGCGCTGGTAAGGGGTTCGGTGCGGGTGTTGCCGCCGAGGTCTTGCCAGAGGTTGTGGAAGGGGATGACGGCGAGGGGCGGCGCCGGGCGGCGGGGGTCGATGCCGGCGGTGCGCATGGCGAGGCGGCGCAGACGGGGGCGGGCCAACAGGGCGTTGATCAGGCGCGGAGCACGCTGGGCGGCGGTGAGCCAGCGGGGGAGTTGGCCGAGGACGTAGTGGTCGAGGGGGCGGAGGCGGCCTCGGTAGCGGCGGTGCAGGGTTTCGGATTTGTAGGTGGCCATGTCGACGCCCGCGGGGCAGTCGGAGGCGCAGGCCTTGCAGGACAGGCACAGGTCCAGGGATTGTTCGACGGCTGCTGCGCGCCAATCGAGTTCGCCGCGGACCACCTCTTGGAGGACGCGGGCGCGGGCGCGGGTGGTGTCCTTCTCGTCGGCGGTGGCCAGGTACGACGGGCACATGAAACCGCCCGCGGCGCGGGTGTCGGCGCGGCACTTGCCGATTCCTACACATCTGTGCACAGCTGTGGACAGATCGCCGGAGTCGTCGAGCAGGGCGAAGCCGCTGGCGGGGACCGGGGGCAGCCCGGCGACCCGCAGGTCGGCGTCGACCGGGGCGGGGCGCACCAGGACGCCGGGGTTGAGGATGTCGCCGGGGTCGAACAGGGACTTGAAGCCCGCGAAGGCCGCGCGGGCGGCGGGGGAGTACATCACCTCGAGCAGTTCGGATCGGGCCCGGCCGTCACCGTGTTCGCCGGACAGCGATCCACCGTGGCGCACCACCAGCTCGGCCACGTCGAACAGGAACGAGCGGAACCGCTGGGGCGCGTCGGTGATCGGAAGATCCAGTCGCACATGGATGCAGCCGTCACCGATATGGCCGTAGAGCAGGCCGCCGATCCCGTAATCGCCGGTGAGCGCGGCGAATTCGCGCAGGTAGGTGCCCAGGTTCTCGGGTGGGACGGCGGCGTCCTCCCAGCCGGGCCAGGCCGGGTTGCCGTCGGGGGTGCGTCCGGCCAGGCCCGCGCCGTCGGCCCGGATCCGCCAGAGTGCCGCTGTCGCCCGGGGATCGGTGACGATGCGGTGGTCGTCGGAATGGGCCGTGCGGCAGAGTAGTTCGGCGGCGGCGAGGGCCTCGGCGGCCGTCGCACCGGCGGTCTCCACGAACAACCAGCCCCGCCCGCGCGGCAGTTCGGGGACGGTCCCGCGATGCGCGCGCACCACGTCGACCAGCCCGGCGTCGATGCCCTCCACCGCGATCGGCGCGCAGCTCAGCACCGCCGCGACATCGTCGGCGGCCGTGGCGATATCGCGATAGCCGAGCACGGTCAGCACCGTCGCGGTGGGCAGCGGCGCGAGGGCGAGTTCGGCGTCGAGCAGCACCCCGCAGGTCCCCTCCGAGCCGACGAACGCCTTCGCCACCGACGAACCACGTTCCGGCAGTAGATGTTCCAGGCCGTAGCCCGACGCCTGCCGTTCGAAGCGGCCGAGCTCGGTGCGCAGGACCGCGAGCCGATCGGCGGTGAATCGTGAAAGACCGGGCACCGCGGACAGATCGGTGCCCAGCACCCGTTCGGAACCGGTGCCGTCGATCACGCGCAGTTCCCGCACGGTGTCGGCGGTGCGGCCCCAGGCCAGCGCGTGCGGGCCGCAGGCGTTGTTGCCGATCATCCCGCCGAGTGTGCAGCGGTCCTGGGTCGAGGGGTCCGGCCCGAAGCGCAGTCCGGCCGGACGCAGGCGGTGTTGCAGGGCCGACAGGACGACACCGGGCTGGACGCGGGTGGTGCCCGCCTCGGCGTCCACCGCGAGCACCGCGTTCATGTGCCTGCTGAAATCCAGCACGATGCCGGGGCCGATGGCATTGCCCGCCACCGAGGTGCCCGCGCCGCGCGCGGTGATCGCCAGCCCGTGTTCCCCGGCGAAGCGCACGGTCGCCGCGACATCGTCGTCGGCGCGCGGGAAGACGACCAGCCGGGGGCGCACCCGGTAGTTGGAGGCGTCGGCGGAGTACTCGATCCGGCGGCGGAGCGAGGCGTCGACCTCGCCGGTGACCCGGGCGCGCAGGGCTCGCGCCAGCCGCTCAGCACTCCGCTCGTCGTCCACCCGACCAGCCTATTGCCCCGGTTTCGCGGTGAGCGGAACCGACGGTCACCGGAAAGTATTTGAAGTCAACCTTTGTTGAGGTTTTAGTGTCGGTGCACAGGTGTTCGATGGGCGGACAGCGTCGAGGAGGGTGGCAGTGAGTATCGAATCCGTGGCCTACAGCCAGATGTACCGGCGGATGAACGCGCCGGAGGAAGACCGGCCGTTCCGCCTGGCCACCGCGCGCCGCATCGTGCGCTTCGCCCGTCCGCATCAGCGCCGGATCTCGGGGTTCCTGCTGCTCAGCATCGTGGCCGCGGTGCTCGGCGTGGCCACTCCGGTACTGGCCGGGCGGGTGGTCAACGACATCGTCGGCGGTTCCGCCCCGCGCACGGTGGTGCTGCTGGCGCTGGCCATCGCGGGCCTGGCCGTGCTCGACGCCGGGCTCGGGCTGGTCATCCGGTGGCTCTCGGCGCGCATCGGCGAGGGCCTGATCCTGGACCTGCGCACCGCCGTGTTCGATCACGTGCAGAAGATGCCGGTCGCGTTCTTCACCCGCACCAGGACCGGCGCGCTGGTGAGCAGGCTCAACAACGACGTGATCGGCGCGCAGCGCGCCTTCAGCGACACCCTCTCCGGCGTGATCACCAACCTGGTCACCCTCGTGCTCACGCTGGCGGTGATGCTCAGCATCTCCTGGCAGATCACCCTGCTGGCGCTGGTCCTGCTGCCGGTGTTCGTGATCCCCGCCCGGCGCGCGGGCAACCGGCTCGCCGCCATGCAGCGCGAAGCGGCCCACCTCAACGCCAGCATGAGCACCCAGATGACCGAGCGGTTCTCCGCCCCCGGCGCCACCCTGGTGAAACTGTTCGGCAGGCCGGATCAGGAGTCCGCGGAGTTCGCCCAGCGGGCCACCCGGGTGCGCGATATCGGCGTGCGCACCGCCATGCTGCAGACCACTTTCGTCACCTCACTGACCCTGGTCTCCGCGCTGGCCCTGGCCCTGGTCTACGGCCTCGGCGGCTGGTACGCGCTGCGCGGCAGCCTCGACGCGGGCTCGGTGGTGGCGCTGTCGCTGCTGCTGACCAGGCTCTACACGCCGCTCACCGCACTGGCCAGTGCCCGGCTGGAGATCATGTCGGCACTGGTGAGCTTCGAGCGGGTCTTCGAGGTGCTGGATCTGAAGCCGCTGATCGAGGACGCGCCCGGCGCCGTCGCGGTGCCCGAGGGCCCGGTCGCGGTGGAACTGGACGGGGTGGACTTCGGGTACCCGTCGGCGGACAAGGTGTCGCTGGCCTCGCTCGAGGACGTCGCCACGCTGGACACCCGGGGCGGGGTCGAGGTGCTGCACGAGGTGTCGCTGCGGGCCGAGCCCGGACAGCTGGTGGCGCTGGTCGGCTCCTCCGGCGCGGGCAAATCGACCATCGCGCAACTGGTCTCCCGGCTCTACGACGTGGACTCCGGCGCGGTGCGGCTCAACGGCGCCGATGTGCGCGACCTGACCACCGAGTCGATCCAGCACACCGTCGGCCTGGTGACCCAGGACGGGCACCTGTTCCACGACACCATCCGCGCGAATCTGCTGCTGGCCCGGCCGGAGGCGTCCGAGACCCAACTGTGGGACGCACTGGACCGCGCCCGCCTCGGCGACCTGATCCGCTCGCTGCCCGACGCGCTCGACACCGTCGTCGGCGAACGCGGCTACCGCCTCTCCGGCGGCGAACGCCAGCGCCTGACCATCGCGCGCCTGCTGCTCAAGCAGCCCCGCGTGGTGATCCTCGACGAGGCCACCGCCTCCCTGGACTCCACCTCCGAGGCAGCCGTCCAGGAGGCCCTCACCGAGGCACTGACCGGCCGCACCGCACTGGTGATCGCCCACCGCCTCTCCACCATCCGCGCGGCCGACCAGATCGTGGTGCTCGAACAGGGCCGCATCGTGGAACGCGGCACCCACGCCGACCTCCTCAACGCCGACGGCCGCTACGCCGAGCTCTACCGCACCCAGTTCGCCGACGAACCGGTCACCGCACCGGCCACAGTTTGAGTCCGGCGGCGTGGTCTCAGAACTCGCCCGCGACTCCGATGACGGTGCGGCCGGAGTGGCCGCCGGCCTTGATCGACTGGAGGACGGTGGCGACCTCGGTGATCGGGGCGTAGGACTCGATCGACGAAAGGTGTTGGGGGCGGAGTTGTTTGCCCAGGGCGGTCCACAGGGCTCGGCGCTTCTCGATCGGTAGCTGGACCGAGTCGATGCCGAGCAGGCTCACCCCGCGCAGGATGAAGGGGAGCACGGTGGTGGGTAGGTCGGCGCCGCCGGTGAGGCCGCTGGCGGCGACCGCGCCGCCGTAGCCGATGGCGCTGAGGACGTGCGCCAGTGAGGCGCCGCCGACGCTGTCGACCGCGGCGGCCCAGTTGGCCTTGTTCAGCGGGCGGGGTTTGGCGTCGGGGTCCAGTGGCAGGCGGCCGATCACTTCGTTGGCGCCGATCTCGGCGAGCAGGTCGCCCGCGTCGGTCTTGCCGGTGGAGGCGATGATCTCGAAGCCGAGGCCGGAGAGGATGTCGATGGCGACCGTGCCGACACCGCCGGTCGCGCCGGTGACCAGCACCGCGCCGTCGTCGGGGGTCAGGCCGTGGTCGAGCAGGGCCTGCACGCTCAGCGCGGCGGTGAAACCGGCCGTGCCGATGGTGGCGGCCTCGCGGGTGCTCAGGCCGTCCAGGCGCACCACCCAGTCAGCGGGCACGCGGGCGTATTCGGCGAAGCCGCCGTTGCGGGAGACGCCGAGTTCATAGCCGTGCGCGATCACCTGGTCGCCGACGGCGAATTCCTCGGTCTCCGAGGCGATCACCTCACCGGCGAGGTCGATGCCCGGCACGATCGGGTACTCCCGCACCACGCCGCCGCGCGGGGTGATCGCCAGGTAATCCTTGTAGTTGGCGCTCGAGTAGTGGACCTTGATCGTCACCTCACCGGCGCCGAGGAAATCCTCCCCGACCTGCTCACGAGCGAGAACGATCCCACCTTCGGACTCACGGGCCACCATCGCGGAAAAATCCATGGATCCGAGCATACGAGTCAATCGGCCGGATCGGGTGGGAGGAGTTCCAGGCGCACGCCCAGTAGCCGGACGGGGCGATCGAGGTCGAAGCGGGCGATGATGGCCAGGGCGGTGTCGACGATGGTGGTGACATCGTCGGTGGGTTCGGGGAGTTTCTGCTGCTTGCTGCGGGTGTAGAAGGTCTTGGTGCGGACGGTGACCGCTACCCGGGTACTGATCCGGTGGTGCTCGATCATCTCCTCGGCGACCTCGCCGGCGATCCGGGCGACCTCGCGGTGGATCTCGGCGGGATCGGTGAGGTCGTGCGGGAAGGTCTCGGACTTGCTGCGGCCCACGGGGATTCGTGGGGTGGTGACGAGTTCGGTATCGCCTTTCCCGTGGCCGAGGACCCAGAAGTACGGGCCGGTGGTGGGGCCGAATTCGGCGGCGAGGCGTTCGCGGTCGGCGGCCATGAGGTCGGCGACGGTGTCGATGCCGAGGGCGGCCAGGCGCTTGGCGATGCGGGCGCCGACGCCCCACAGCGCGTCGGTGGGGCGGTGGCCCATGAGGTCGGTCCAGTTGGCGGCGGTGAGCTGGAAGATCCCGGCGGCCGCGCCCGGGTCGTGTTCGGGTTCGGCGGAGGTCTTGCCGGTGGACTTGGCGAAGCCGGTGGCGAGCTTGGCGGTGAGTTTGTTGTCGCCGATGCCGACCGAGCAGGTGAGGCCGAGGCCGATGACGGCGGTGCGGATGCGCGCGGCCAGCTCCCAGGGGTCGTCGTCGGTGGCGACGAACGCCTCGTCCATGCCCCACACCTCGACCGCGCCGGCGACCCGGGCGAGGGTGGCCATGATCTCGGCGGAGGCGGACTCGTAGGCGTCCATGTCGACCGGCAGGAACACCCCGTCGGGGCACTTGCGCTGGGCCGTGCGCAGCGGCATCCCGGCGCGCACCCCGAAGGCCCTGGCCGGATAGGACGCGCAGGTGACGACCTTGCGCGGCTGCGCCGGATCACCCTCCCCGCCCACGATCACCGGCTGTCCGCGCAGCTCGGGACGGCGCCGGAATTCCACCGCCGCCTGGAACTGGTCGAGATCGACGTGCAGCAGCCACTGGGGCACGCACGCAGTTCTACCGCACCGCACCGGCGATCCGGTGCCGCCGCGCCCCGGGCCGGGGACCGGGCGGTCGGGCGCGGACACCGCGGGTTCATCGGCGGATGGCAATATCCGTAGCGCGCCAACCGATGTCGTCGCCGTTCGCGTATGACACCGGCGAGTCGAGGGCGCCGAATACTTTCTATGCGCCACGCAACTCGAAGAACGGAACACCCGATGCCGACCGAAGCCACCACCCTCGACCTCGACCTGGCCCGCCAGGTACTGGCCGCGCAGCCGTTCGCCCGGCTGGTCGGCACCGAACTCACCGAATTCGGCGACGGCGCGGCCACTCTGATCATCGAGATCCAGCCCGAACACGGTCAGCAGTTCGGTTTCGTGCACGGCGGCGTGCTCGCCTACGCGGCCGACAACGCGCTCACCTTCGCGGCGGGCACCGTCCTCGGCCCCAACGTCCTGACCGGCGGTTTCACCATCACCTATCTGCGTCCCGCGCAGGGCGAGCGGCTGCGCGTGCACGCCACCGTGCTCGGGGCCACCCGGCGCCAGGCCGTCACCCACTGCGATGTCTACGCCGAGACCGAGGGGGAGGAGCCGGTGCTGGTGGCGGTGGCGCAGGGCACCACACGGCGGGTGGAGAAGGATCTGGCGCCCTCGGCCGAGGTGTCGGCCGACGAGGAATTCGACGACGAGTACGACGACGAATTCGGCGAGGAGCAGGACACCTACGAGACCGATCAGCTGCCGGTGGTGCGACCCGAGGAACCCGCGCCGCTGCCGCCGACCGTGAGCCGCTGACACGACGAGGGCGGCGTCATCGCCGGGATGACGCCGCCCTCGGACGCGGATCAGGCCGTGAAGGCCAGCCCACCGGCCGCCGGTTCGGCGATCGGCTCGATGGCGTAGGCCAGGATGTCGGCCACGTCGGCGACGGGACGCACCTCCAGGGCGGCCAGCACCTCGGCCGGGACCTCGTCGAGATCCGGTTCGTTGCGGGCCGGGATGAACACCGTCTTCAACCCGGCGCGCTGCGCGGCCAGCAGCTTCTGCTTCACGCCGCCGATCGGCAGCACCCGGCCGTTGAGGGTGACCTCGCCGGTCATCCCCACGTCACCGCGCACCGGACGCCCCAGGGCGAGCGAGACCAGCGCCGTCACCATGGTGACGCCCGCCGACGGCCCGTCCTTGGGCACCGCGCCCGCCGGGAAGTGGACGTGGATATTGCGATCCAGCACCTTCGGCTCGATCCCGATCTCCTCCAGGTGCGAACGCACGTAGGTGAGGGCGATCTGCGCCGACTCCTTCATGACGTCGCCGAGCTGGCCGGTGAGGGTCAGCGAGCGCTCGCCCTCGGCGGCATTGGCCTCGATGTAGAGCACATCGCCACCGGCGCCGGTGACCGCCAGACCCGTCGCCACACCGGGGACGGCGGTGCGTTCCACCGAATCCGGGGTGAAGCGGGGGCGGCCCAGGTAGTCGGTGAGGTTGCCGACGTCGATGGTCGAACTCGTCGCCGCGCCCACCGGACCCGGGGACTCGATGTCGATCACCTTGTCGTAGCCGAGTTCCGGGTCGTAGCCGAGCACGGCGCCCTCGCCGAGCGTGCCGTGATCGACCAGCGAGGTGTCCGCGCGTTCGGCGGTGACCAGGCGGGTCGCCGCCTTGCGCAACGCCTTCGCGACGAGCCGTTCCATCTGGCGCACACCGGCTTCCCTGGTGTAGTTCGCCGCGATCTCGCGCAGCGCCGCGTCGGTGATCGAGACCTCCTCGGCGGTCAGCGCGTTGCGTTCCAGCTGCCGGGGCACCAGGAAGTCGCGGGCGATGGCCACCTTGTCGGCCTCGGTGTAGCCGTCGACGGTGATGAGCTCCATCCGGTCCAGCAGCGGGCCGGGGATGGTGTCCATGACATTGGCCGTCGCGATGAACAGCACGTTCGACAGGTCGAGGTCCAGATCCAGGTAGTGGTCGCGGAAGGTGTGGTTCTGCGCGGGGTCGAGGACCTCGAGCAGCGCCGCGGCCGGGTCACCCCGGAAATCGGAGCCGACCTTGTCGATCTCGTCGAGCAGGACGACGGGATTCATCGAACCCGCCTCCTTCACCGCGCGCACGATCCGGCCGGGCAGCGCGCCCACGTAGGTGCGCCGGTGACCGCGGATCTCGGCCTCGTCGCGCACACCGCCAAGGGCGACACGCACGAACTCGCGGCCCAGCGCCTTCGCCACGGACTCACCCAGCGAGGTCTTGCCGACACCGGGCGGGCCGACCAGCACCATCACGGCACCGGAGCCACGGCCGCCGACGACCTCGAGCCCCCGCGAGGCGCGACGGGCACGCACGGCCAGGTACTCGACCATGCGGTCCTTGACCTCGTCGAGGCCGTGGTGGTCGGCGTCGAGCACGGCGCGCGCGGCCGCGACATCGGTGTTGTCCTCGGTCGTCACCGTCCACGGCAGGTCGAGCACGGTGTCGAGCCAGGTGCGGATCCAGCCGGATTCCGGGCTCTGGTCGCTGGCGCGTTCCAGCCTGCCCACCTCGCGCAGCGCCTCGGCGCGCACGTGGTCGGGCAGGTCGGCGTTCTCCACGCGGGTGCGGTAGTCGTCGGCGCCGTCGGGTTCGTCCTCGCCGAGTTCCTTGCGGATGGCGTTGAGCTGCTGGCGCAGCAGGAACTCGCGCTGGCTCTTCTCCATGCCGTCGCGGACGTCCTCGGAGATCTTGTCGGTGACCTCGACCTCGGCGATGTGCGCCTTGATCCAGTCGATCTGCCTGGTCAGCCGGGTGGCGACATCGGGGGTCTCGAGCAGTTCGCGTTTCTGCTCGTCGGACAGGTACGGCGCGTAACCAGCCGTGTCGGCGATGGCCTCCGGGCGGTCGAGCTGGTTGACGATGTCGATGATCTGCCAGGCCTCGCGCCGTTGCAGCACGGCGACGACCAGCTTCTTGTATTCGGCGGCGAGTTCGATGGTGCGCTCGTCGGGGGTGACGTCCTCGACAGGTTCGGCCTCCACCCACAGGGCGGCGCCGGGGCCGGTCACGCCGTGCCCGATCCGCGCGCGACGCTCGGCCTTGAGCACGGCGGCGGGCGCACCCCCGCGCATCCGCCCGACCTGCTCGATCGTGGCGACGACACCGTAGGACGCGTACCCCTCGTCGAGCCGGGGCGCGACCAGCACCGCACCGGTCTTGCCCGCCTGTGCGGCGTCGATCGCGGCCTGCGCGGACTCGTCCAGTTCGATGGGCACGACCATGCCCGGCAGCACGATCGGATCGGTGAGGAACAGCACCGGCAGGTTCTGAGCTGTAGTCATATCGACCCTTCCAAAGTTGAGCTTTCCCCACTCAACATGGCCACCCCGCTCTTTGTTCCGCCCACCCGGCCGGTTCACTCACGGCGAACGATCAGAGCCCGACGACCTCCACCATGCTGTCCAGCCCGCGGAAATCGGCGGTGTTGCGGGTGTAGAGCGGCAGGTCGTTGGCCGAGGCGATGGCGGCGATGAGCAGGTCCATCCGGCGGGGACGGGGATCGCGCTTCGCGGCGAGTGTGAGGGCCACCAGCGTGCCGTAGCGCGTCGCGGCGGCCTCGTCGAACGGCAGCGGGTCGAATTCGACGATCGCCGCACCGAGCTGCTCGGACCGCGCCGCGCGCGTCGCCGGGTCCTTCGCCATCGCCACGCCTTGATTGAGCTCGGCCAGCGTGATCGCGGTGATCTCGGGAATCTCCGGCAGCAGCGCTGGATCGAGCACGGCGAGGTCGAGATAGGCGCAGGTGTCGAGGACGCCCGCGGGATGCCGGGCCGTCACCGCCCGGACCAGGGGTCGTCGTCACCGATGCGGTCCTCGGTACCGAAGAACTCGTCGGCCTCGCGCCGCATCGCGGCGTAGTCGACCGCAGGCAGCTTGCGATGGCGCTCGACCAGCTCGGCAGCCGTGCGGCGCCGACGTCTGCCGACCGGCCGGACCTCCGCGACCTCGACACCGTTGCGGGTGACGCGGAAGGTCTCCCCGGCCTCGACCGCGTCCATCACCGCCGCCGAGTTGTTGCGCAGTTCGCGCTGCGAGATCACCTTCATCCCTCGAATGTAGCGCGTGGTGCTACACGGCGCTACAGCCGATCGGCCCGGAAACAGAGAACGCCCCGGGCTTCCGGCTGGGGTGGGGCCGGGAGACCGGGGCGGTCATCTGCAGGGGGTCAGAGGTTTCGGTCGAACCTTTCGGTCGGGGGGTCGATCAGGCGGCCGCGGGTGCGGGCGCTCAGGACGCCGAGGACGATGCCACCGATGAGGGTGATGCCGCCGAGGATGCCCAGGATGATCGGGAGGGTGGTGCCGAACAGGGAGAGCTTGTCGAGGCTCTGCTGGGTGACTTCCATCTGCGCGTCGATGGTCGGCTGGTCGAAGACCAGGTGCGACTTGAGCGCGGTGACGTCCACCTTGTCGGCGCTGCGGCCGTAGAACAGGTGCAGGTGCTCGCCGCCCTTGAGGACCGCGCCGGTCTTCGGCTCGACCCACACGTCGCGGGTGTTGGTGTAGAAGCGGGTCATGGTGACCGGCTCCTCGCCCTCGAGGCCCCACTTGAAGGCGGGCAGGGTCAGGCGGTGCGTGGCTGCCGGGGTGACGTCCCACATGTTGGTGACCGGGATGGTCTGGCGGAAGTGGTACACCGGCACGCCGTCGATCTGCGACTCCTCGACGAAGTCGATGTCGAAGGTGGCGCGGGCGTTGAGATCGAAGTACGGGTAGGACTTCTTCTCGGTGCCGATCGGGAAGCGGTACTGCAGACCCACGCGCTGCGAGGCGTCGGCCACCGGGGCGCCGGACTTGTCGACGCCGGTGGCGATGGAGCCGTTGGGCGAGGCGTCGATCGGCTCACCGGTGACGCGGTCGATGGTGACGCGGTCGATCGAGGCGGTCAGCAGACCGGTGTCACCGTCGCGGTCGGTGCGGCTGAGCGTCTGGCCCGCCTGCACCGTCATCTCGTCGGCGCCCGAGGGCTCCTCGACGGTCAGGAACCGCTGCGAGAGCAGGGGCACGTTGGTGTCGATCTTGGCCGCACCCTCCGGCGCGGCGAGCGACTTCGAGTCCAGCACGATGCTTTCCTCGCCGGGCACGCTCTTGGCCACGGTGGTGATGCGCAGGTCCAGCGGGGTCTTGGCGACCTTGCCGACGGTGTAGGTGGGGATCATGGCGGCGGCTGCCAGCAGCAGCGCACCGAGGCCGACGAGGATGCAGGCGATGGTCCTGCGCGCGCCGCTCATCGGCTGCCGTACTGCACGTTGCCCAGCACCGAGGAGCCCGGGTCAGCGGTGGTCTCCGGTGCGGGAATGGAATTCTGCTGCGCGGCCGCGGAGATGCCGATGACGACAATCACCCCGAGAACCGCGCCTGCCAGCCCACTGATCAGGCCGGGAACGGCGAACTTCATAAAGATCGAAACTCCAATACGTGGCGGTCGGCTCAGGCGACCGAGAAGAACCCGACGGTCGGGGCGAACGAGCAGGTGCGGACCTCGGCGTCGGCGGTCGTCGTGGTCAGCGATCCGGAGATCACCGCGGCGACCCGGCCGGAACCGGTGTCGGCGATGGCCGACAGCGTGGCGGGGCCGTCGGGGTTGATGCCCGCCGCGGTGGTGAGCGGCGCGTTGCCGGTGCGGCGGGTGTCGAGATTGATCCACTGCACGGTCATCGGCGGGTTCTGCGTCGCGGTGGGCGTCTTGGTGCCCAGGGCGGTGAAGACGAAGCCGGTCTGGCCCGCCGCGGGTCCCGGCGGCGGCAGTTCGGCCGGGCCGGCCACGGCCAGCGCGGTGCCGACCGAGTCCGAGGACGCGCCGATGCAGCCCTTACCGATGGTCGGGTACAGGAACTGCGAGATCACCGGGCCGTCGGCGGGCGGCAGGTCGGGGCCGCCGCCACCGCTGCCGTCGAGGAAGGTGATGACCTTCTCCAGGGTCGCCTTGACCTGCGCGGGAATGCCGGGGGTGGCCAGCAGTACGCGCGCCTGCGCCAGGATCGCGCCCTGCGCGCCGTCGGCGATGGGGGCGGGCGCCGAGATGGCGCTTACCATCGTCGGTGCCAGGGCGGCCAGCACCTCGGAGGACACGTTCTCCGGGATCGCCGGAACGCTCGGCTGTGCCGCGGCAGGCTGCGGGGCAGCCATCGTCGGCGTCGGAGCAGCGAGTGAAGCACTCACCGCTAGTACGAATGCAGACAAAGCGGTCCGCGATCCTCGGGTGCGCAGCACTGGTCAGCCGTCCTTCTTGTCGTGGGATGGATAAAGCACACCGGAAATGTCAGTGTGATCCCGGGTTTCAGATACTTTGGAGAGGTGACTACAGCGGACAGACGGTATGGGGGTCGTACGGTCGTCGCGCGTAAAGCCGAGCGGCGTCAGCGGTTCCTGGAAGCAGCAACGCGCATCTTCGCCGAGCGCGGCTACGCCACGTGCTCGCTCGCCGAGGTGTGTGCCGCGGCGGGGTTGTCCAAGCGGCAGTTCTACGAGGAGTTCGAGACCCGCGAGGACGTCCTGCTCGCGGCCTACGACCGGATCCAGGACGACGCGGCGACCGCGGTCGCGACCGTGCTGGTCGCCCTGCCCAAGCCGACCGATCCGGAGACGGCGCTGCGGGCGGGTTTCGCGGCCTACCTCGAATCGCTCGGCTCGGACCCGTACCGGGCCCAGGTCGCGCTCATCGAGGTGGTCGGGGTGAGCGACCGGATGGAGGACCGCAGGCGCACCCGCAGGCACTCCTGGGCGGCCCTGATCGATGCCGCGCTCGAGGGCATCGGCGTCCGCCTGCGTGGCGGTGACGCCCAGCTGACGACGGCGCTGATCACCGGCGCGGTCAACGGCATGGCGCACGAATGGCTGCTGCGCGAGTCGCGCCCCCCGGTCGGCGAGCTGGTGGAACTGCTCACCGGGGCGGCCCTGTCGCTCATCGTGACGGACTGATTCGTACCCAGCCGACGAGAGGGTGGCAACTTCGCGCACGTGCCGCAAGCTCAACCCTCTCCCTTTCCGGACATTGTGAGACCGGTCGGCTCCACAGTGTGGTCCGAGAGTTTGACACAATAGTGACCCAGATCGCAACGCCTGAATTTTTGAGACCGCCATCACCTGCAGTGATGTCATCGATCAATGATTCCGCAGCGTAGGTATCCAGGGGGCTTGTCGACAAATATGTTCTGGTCACTCGACTACCGGTGAGTAGGTCACCGCACCGGCGGGCAATCGGACGGCAACCTGTTCCAGTTTCGCCGCAGCAGGGTCTCGGCGGTGTGGAGGTGGTTGGTCAGGCCGAGGTGGCGGAGGGTGGCGGCGGCTGTGGTGGCGGCGGTGTGGGCGGTGGGGAGGTCGGCGCGGGCCAGGTGGGTGCGGGCCAGGGCGAGGTGGGTCAGGGCGAGGTAGGGGTGCGCCTGGATGGCCGCGTCTTGGGTGAGGGCGTGGTGGTAGAGGTCCACGGCGGCGTCGAGGTGGCCTGCGACGCGGGCGTTGTCGGCGCGGATGCGGGCCAGGGAGCCGAGGTAGGGGAAGGGGGTGCCGTCGGCGGCGTAGTGGTCTTCGTGGCCGGACAGGGCTCGGTAGACACGGTCGGCGGTGTCGGTGTCGGCGAGCAGTTCGGCCAGTACTCCGGTGCCGTAGAGGGCGGCGAGGCGGTGTGGGCCCGGTTCGAGGGTGTCGGGGAGATCGCGCAGGGGAGCGAAGAGGGTGGCGGCGGTGGCGAGGTCACCGGACAGGGCGTGCAGTATCGGGATACGCAAGCGGGCGAACGGGGTTTTCGGGGGCGGGGCGAACGGCTGTGTGGCTGTGCGGAGTTCGTTCTCGTCTATATGGCCGGTGAGGACGGCGTCGACGAGGCGGAACATTTCGTGCCGGGCGGCGAGCGCGGGGTCGCCTAGGGGCTCGGCGAAATCGGCTGCGGTGGTGTCGTATTCCCGTGCGCCGGCCAGATCGCCCACTAGTAGGGCACGGTCGGCGCGTAGTCGCAGGAGGTGCCAGCGGGCGAGTGGCTGGCTGTCCGCGAGTACGGCGAGGTGGTCGATAGCGGTGTCGGCGGCGGTGAGATCGCCGCGTTGCAGGCAGGTGTCAGCTGTCCACAGATGTCCACAGAGCTGCGCGGGTGGGTGGTCGATGGTGAGGGAGCGGGCGGCGAGTTCGGTGCGCTCGTCGAGGAATCGGAGATCGGACCGGGTCGCGTATCCGGCGCGGACCGCGTCGAATACGACCTCCGGATCGGTACATCGGTCGGCCGCGTACAGCGCCTGTTCGGACAGCATCGCGGCCTCTCTGCCCGCGCCGCGGTCTGCTGCGAACAGAGCGTGCTGGGCCAGTAGCCGGGCGATCAGGTCGGGGTGCAGGCGGGGGTCGAGCCGACGTAGAGCCCTGCTGCACAGCAGGTTCAATTCAGCCAGGACAGTTGGGGTGGATACATCGTGGACGACCAGTGCCGCCTCGGCGATCAGGTCCGGGCGGTCGATCTCGTCGGCGAGGGACGCGGCGGCGATGCTGTGGTCGAGACTGGTGGCGATCCAGCCCGCGTCGAACTCGTCGCGGGCGAGGTCGAGGAGCAGTTCGGCGCGCGTGGCGTCGTCGGCGGTGCGCGCGGCCTCGAGCGCCCACTCGCCGAAGCGGATCGCCAGTGGGTAGGCCGCGGCCGTGCGTGCGGCATGGGCGGCGCGGCGGAACCAGCGCAGGGCGGCCGATGTCATCGCGCCGGACGCACGCCAATGTGTCGCGATGAGCCCGGCGATCGCGGTGTCCGCGCGATCGGCCAGCGCCTCGGCCACGGACCGATGCAGTTCGGCGCGGTGCGCGCAGGGCAGCTCCGCGTACAGCACGTCCCGGACCACGGCGTGGACGAAAATGGGTGCGCCATCGCCGAAGTCGCGCACCAGCCCGGCCTCGGTAGCGGCCGCGATCATCTGCCGCACCTCTTGCTCCGCCTGCGCGGTTGGCGCCCCCGTGAGGTGGGCCAGCACGTCGGTATCGATCTGCTCACCGAGCACACTCGCCGCACTCAGCAGCGCACTGTCGCTGGGGGCCAACCGCTGTTGTCGGCCGAGAACCACACTGCGGACATCGGGCAGTTCGGCATCTGACACAGGCACACGGGCGGCATCAGGCGAGATACTGCCCCTCGCCTCCGAAGAGACCGAAGCGAATTCACCTCGAATCACTGAACCAGGAGCGCCGATCCAGGAGACGAGCGAGCCCGGACATCGCTCGCCGGCGGTGATGTCGAAGCCCGAATCCGAGACCAGGTGGATCAGTAGGGGATTGCCCCCGGTCAGATCGCGAACGCGGGGAGCGAGCTCCGCTGTACCACCGCACTGTTCGATCCAGGTGCCGATCTCGGACTCGGAAAGCGCTGGGAGGGTGCAGCACTCGACGTTCGGCCTGCACAGCCAGTCGGGGAGTTCGGCGAGCAGGGCGTTTCCGGCGGGTTCCCGGATGGTGGCCAGGATCAGCAGACGGGCACGCGGCTCGGTGGTGACGAGGTGGGTGAGCAGTTCCAGGGAGGACGGGTCGGCCCAGTGGAGGTCTTCCAGGATCAGCGCCAGTCCGCTGTCCTCGGCGGACGCGCAGAGCGCGGCGGCCACCGCCGAGTACATCCGGAATCGGCGGACCGGCACCGTGTTCCCGGATTCACCGACCGTGCGCAGTGCCGCGGACAGTCCCGGTACCGCACCGGCCGCGCACGTCCAGACCCGCAGCGGGCAGGCGCCGGTGTCGTCGAGGGCGGCGCCACGCGCGATCCGTAAGCCCGCGGCGGCGGCCAGTTCGGCGGCGCGCTCGGTCAACCAGGTCTTGCCGATTCCGGCCGGGCCGCGCAGCAGCACGACCCGGCTCGCCCCTGCCGCAGTGGCGAGCACCGCTGCCCGCAACCGCGCGATCTCCGTCTGCCGTCCGACCGCCGGAATCTGCATCGAACAAGTATCACCGCAGTTCAGCGCCTCGCAGGGCGGAATTCGCCCACATCGGCACCCCGCGGCAGTGGTGACACTGCCCAGGGCAGCGGACTACGGCAGGTCGGCCAGGGCGAGGCCGGTGAGCGGGCTGCCGAGGCGGGCCAGGGTGATGTCGGTGCCCGCCGCGGTGTCGACGGCGCGGATCGAGCCGCCGAGGTCGCTCACGTAGCAGTGGGAACCGAAGCCCGCCAGGCCGATCGCCTCGCGATAGCCGCGCGAGACGATCGACGGAGTGCCGTGTTCGGGACGGACCTCGGCGCGGTAGAGCGCGTTGCCCTCGGGTTCGGCGCCGCGGTCGGTCCACAGCAGGGTGCTGCCGTGCAGTTCGAGGTCGATGGGTTCGGGCAGGTCGCTCCAGAGCAGTTCGATATCGGTGCGGGCGGCGGGGTCGGCGCCCGGCGGCAGGTCCAGCGGAGCGCGGAAGATGCGGCCGTCGCCTGCCTTGGCCGCGCCCTTCTGCGTCCAATAGATCTGGCGCCGATCGGTATCCACGCAGACGCCCACGCACCAGTTGCGCGTGATCCGCGCGTCGCGCTCGCCGCTGCCGGTGACGACCAGCGGGTGCAGGTCGGCGCCGGACAGATCGCAGGTGAGCACCGCCATCCCCTCCCGATCACACCAATACAGCCTGCCCGCTTCGAAATCGGCGGTGAGCTGCTTGCCGGTGGTGAAGGCGCCGGGCGGTACCAGCACCGTGCGATTGCCGCCGTCGAGATCGACGCGTTCGAGAGAACCGTTGCGGGTGAAGAACTCCGGCTCGGTGCCCGGTGCGGCGCCGGGGTCGGGCAGGCCCATGTTCGTCCAATAGATATGGCCGCGCAGCTGATCGACGACGATGCCGTCGGGCACCTGGCCCAGGCCGTCGACCACGGTGCGCACACGGCGTCCGTCCAGTGAGACCGCGTGGATGACACCGGCTTTCAGGTCGAGCGCCAGCAGCTCGGTCATCTCAGGACTGCTTCGGCCGCGGGTAGTCGTCGTAGAAGCCGGCGCCGGTCTTGGCCCCGAGCTTGCCCGCGTCGACGTACTGGTGCAGCAGTTTCACCGGGCCCTCGGGCAGATTCGGGTTCTCCTTGCGATAGTGCTCCTCGATATCGAGCACCACGTCCAGGCCGACCTGATCCATCATCCGGAACGGGCCCGCCTTGGTACCGAAGTTCAGCGCGAACATCGCGTCGACATCGGCCGGGATCGACACACCCTCGTAGACGACTTCGAGCGCCTCGCGCTTGATGGCGGCCCAGATGCGGTTGAAGATGAAGCCGGTGCTCTCCTGACGGCACAGGAACGGGTGCAGGCCGTATTCGCCGAAGGTGTTCAAGACGAAATCGAGGATGTCCTGGGAGGTCTGCCCGTTGGACATCACGTCCAGCACGGTCGACTGCGGCGGCATATAGAAATGGGTGTTGAGCATGCGGTCGGCGCTGGGCAGGCCCTCGGTGAACAGGCGGCTGGCGTAGGAGGAGGAATTCGAGGCCAGGATCGCGTCGGCGTCGGCCTGGGTGTCGAGCTGGGCGAAGACCTTCTTCTTCAGGTCCAGGATCTCGGGGACTGCCTCCACCACCAGCCAGGCGCCGGAGACCGCGTCCTGCTGGTCACCGACGTATTCGGCTTTTCCCGGGGAGCCGTCGGCGACCTGCGCGGCGACGGCGGGCAGGTGCTCGGTGACGAAGTCGACCGCGGCCGCGCCCTGCTCGGCATTCGGGTCGGTGATCCGGACGGTGCCGCCCCTGGTGGCGAACATCAGCGCGATGCGTCTGCCGAGAGTGCCCGCGCCGATCACGGCCACCGGGCGGGTGCGATGGTGCTGCGGAACTGTGCTCACGACGACTCCCAACTACCGAGGACGGGGGAAGGTGACGCTTCGTTCGACCAGTAGGCAGTCTATCGGCCCACAATGTGATTGGCTTATCCTCACGTTCTTGTAGATTCTTCGCGTTTTGCGCACGTCAGCACTAGGGGGCTCCTCGATGACCACACTCGCCTCCGGCCTCTTCATCAACTGGGAGGAGCTGACGGGGCAGTCGAAATTCGTGGTCGATCTGGTGAGTTTCCCGATCTTCAGCGCGCTGGCGGGCTGGCTCACCAACTGGACCGGCGTGCTCATGCTGTTCTGGCCGGTGCAGTTCAAGGGCTTCCGGGTGCCGCTGCTGCACGTGCTCTACCCGTACCTGCCCCGGCGCGTGCAGGTGCTGCCGACCTTCTCCGGCGACGGGCGCAGGCTCGGTTTCCAGGGCTTCATCCCGGCGCGTGCGGAGAAGATGGCCAGCATCTGCGTGGACAAGGCGCTGATGCGCATCGGCAGCCCGCGCGACTTCATCCACGAGCTCGACCTCGACGGTATCGGCGACTATCTGGCCGAACGGGCGCGCCCGCAGGTGCAGCCGATCGTCGACGAGATCATGTACCGGGAGAACCCGGATCTGTGGCGGTCGCTGCCACGGCAGGTCAAGCAGGCCGTCTACCAGCGCGTCGACCGGCAGCTGCCCGCGCTGAGCCGGCGCGCGTTCGCGAACCTGGGCGACAATATCGACCAGCTGCTGGATGTGAAGAACTTCGTCATCCGGTACCTGGAGAAGAACCCGTACATCCTCAAGGACCTCACCACGACCATCGCGGCGCCGGAACTGAAGTTCATGGCGCGCATCGGTCTGCTGGGCGCGCCGTTCGGACTGATCCTGGCGCTGTATCTGCACGTGCATCCGCAGATCCCGTACGTCTCGGCGATTCCGGCGTGGGTGATCGTGCTGTTCGCCTCGGCCATGATCGGCGTGACGGTGAACGTGATCGCGATCAAGATGGTCTTCGAGCCGGGCGATCCGCAGCCGCGCTACAAGTATCTGTGGCGCCAGGCGCTGCTGGCCAAGCGCCAGCCGCAGGCGGCCACCGATCTCGCGCACATCCTGGCCTACCAGGTGCTGACGGTGGAGAACCTGTCCAACGAGCTGCTCGAGGGGCCCAACGGCGACAAGACCCGGCAGCTGATCGAGCGGGTGGTGGCCGAGGAGATCCACCAGCAGCTGGGCCCGACCGCGTTCATGGTGCGCGCGGCCATGGGCCGCAAGGGCTACGAGAATCTGGCGACCGCGGGCGCGGGGGCGGGGTTGAGCCTGGCGCCGAGCATGGTCGAGGACGAGAAGTTCGTGCGCGAGCAGGCCAAGAAGATCGACGCCTTCGCCGACCGCAAGCTGCAGAAACTCACGCCCGGCGAGTTCATGGAGATGTTCTACGCGGCCGTGGAGCAGGACGCGTGGCTGCTGTATCTGCACGGTGGTGTGCTCGGTATCGCCGTCGGCGCGATCCACCTGCTGACCTTCGGCTGGTAGCACCTCCGCAATAACAAGCACGCGTGCTTGCATTTTTTCTGGCCCGCTGCGATTCTTGGGTGGACGGCGCACCGGTCCCGGTCGCGCCATGATCCGGCAAGGGAACAGATGGCTGATCTCGCAGCGCTCCTCGACGACTTCGCCGCCGAATGCGCCGACCTGGAGAACCTGGTCGCACCGCTGACCGCCGAGCAGTGGAAGACCCCCACCCCCGCACCGCGCTGGGACATCGCCACCCAGATCGCCCACCTGGCCTGGACCGACGAGGTCTCGATCATCGCCGCCACCGACAGCGAACGCTTCGCCGCGCTGCTCACCGAGGCCGCGCCCAAGATGTTCACCTTCGTCGACGAGGCCGCCGAGGAACTCGCCCAGCTCCCACCCGCCGAGCTGCTGCCCCGCTGGCAGACCGGCCGCGTCCAGCTCGCCGCCGCCCTCGCCGCCGTGCCCGCGGGCACCAAGCTGCCGTGGTTCGGCCCGCCGATGAGCCCCGCCTCGATGATCTCCGCGCGCATCATGGAGACCTGGGCGCACGGCCAGGACGTCGCCGACGCCCTCGGCGTGACCCGCACCCCCACCGCCCGCCTGCGCACCGTGGCCCACATCAGCGTCCGCACCAGGAATTTCGCCTACACCGTCCACGGCGAATCCGGCCCGGCCGAAGAATTCCGGGTGGAACTGACCGCCCCCGACGGCTCCCTGTGGACCTGGGGCCCCGACGACGCCACCCAGCGCGTCACCGGCCCCGCGATCGACTTCTGCCTGGTCACCACCCAACGCCGCCACCGCGCCGACACCACCCTGATCACCGAAGGCCCCGACGCGGAACACTGGCTCACCATCGCCCAAGCCTTCGCGGGCCCACCCGGCGAAGGCCGCACAGAGGGCCAGTTCGCCTGACCACATTCCCGGCCCCGCACCCGCGACCCCGAGGAGCGGCGGCGCGCAGCGCCGGTCGCGGCCGGGTCGCCGGTCAGCGCTCGAAGCGCATGCCGAAGGCGAGTCTCGAGCGCTGACCGGCGGCCCCCAGGGGCCGCGACTCGAGCGCGCCAGCGCTCCGATAAACACAGGCGAGCGTCAGTCTTGGAGCGCCATTCGTGTCGACTGCCCCGGACATCGTTGGCCGGGGGTTTGACCTCCGTGGCAGTCGCGAATGACGCTCGCCTGCTTGGGAGGAGTACCCGTGGGCGGGGTGTGAGAAACCCGGCAGGGGGTCGAAATGCGCGATGACCTGTATTGATACGACACTGTTTCAGATGTGGCTCTGATCTCACGACACGGAACGGGTAGCCGGGGTAGTTACCCCGTACCGTGGGTATCAGCGCGTGGCTTTCAACGATGCGGGCCCGTCACCTCGGGAAATCCCACAGGTACAGGAAGGAACGCATCGTGGCCGCACATCGCCCTGCTCAGCTCGTCCGTCTGGGCGCCATCGTCGCAGCGGGAACGGCCAGCCTCTGCCTCACCGTCGCCGCGGGCGCCTACATCGTCAATCACATGCCCGAGCTGACGCCACCCACCACCGAGCAGGCCGACCCGGGTACCAGCCGCAATCCCGGCCATCCGCGCCCGATCCTCGCCGAGGACGCCACACCGCGCCGCTCCAGCGAACCCGTCGAGCTGGCCTTCAGCACCGGGCGTGTGGAGCAGACGGCGACGCGGGCGGCCGTGCACCAGTCCGAACTGGCGGCCAAGCCCGACCAGTCGCTGGCCGGCCGGGTGCGCGTGGGCACCACCTACCTCGGCGCGCAGGTCGCGCCCGCGCAGCCGAACACCGTCGCGTTCACCGTCGACACCAATCTCGGCGCGACGGCCTCGAAATACCTGGGCATCGCGACCGATCCGACCGGCACCACCGCGCTGCGCACCGAACTCGACACCCGCCGTGGCGAAGTGGTGTTCGTGCTGACCGACCCCACGCTGGGCACCCACACGCTGCGCGTGCAGCGGGTCCAGCAGCCCGCCACCGATCCGGCCGTGCCGCAGTCCGATCCGGCACCGGCCGAGGCGGCAGCGGACCCGGCTACCGTCGGCGTGTGACCTACGACTTCTGTGTGCTCGGCGGCGGCATCGTCGGCGTGGCCACCGCGCACCGCCTGCTGCGTACCCGCCCCGGCGCGAGCCTGGTGCTGGTGGACAAGCAATCGCGCCTCGGCACGCACCAGACCGGCCACAACAGCGGCGTCATCCACTCCGGGATCTACTATCCACCGGGCAGTTTGAAGGCGCGGCTGTGCCGGGCGGGCGCGCGCTGGACCAAGGAGTTCGCCGCCGCCAACGACATTCCCTTCCGCGAGTGCGGAAAACTGCTGGTGGCCACCGATTCCGTCGAGGACGAACGCCTGCGCGCGCTCTATCGGCGCTCCATCGACAACGACGTGCGGGTGAGCGCGGTCGACGCGGCCGAGCTGAAACGCCGGGAACCGCACGTGCGCGGGGTGAGCGCGCTGTTCGTGCCCGACACCGGGATCATCGACTACACCCGCGTCACCGCGGTGCTGGCCGCGCAGGTGCGGGAGATGGGCGGCGAGATCCTGCTCGAGACGCCGGTCGAGGCGATCAGCGAATCCGATTCGGCGGTCACCGTTTCCGGGCCGACCCGTTCGATCACCGCGCGCACGCTGGTGGTCTGCGCGGGCCTACAGGCCGATCGGCTGGCGCGAGCGGCGGGCATCCGCACCGATTTCCGGATCGTGCCGTTCCGCGGCGAGTACTACCGGCTGCCCGCCGACCGCGCCGGGCTGGTCTCCACGCTGATCTATCCGGTGCCCGACCCCGCGCTGCCGTTCCTGGGCGTGCACCTGAGCCCGACCATCGACGGCGAACTCACCGTCGGCCCGAACGCGGTGCTCGGCCTGTCCAGGGAGGGCTACCGCAAGGGCAGCGTGAATCCCCGCGACGCGCGTGAGGCGCTCGGTTTCCCCGGCCTGCACCGGGTGGCCCGCGCGCATCTGCGGACCGGGGCCAGGGAGCTGCGCAATTCGCTGTTCAAGCGCGGCTATCTGGCCGAATGCCGCAAGTACTGCCCGGAACTCACCGTCGCCGATCTGCTGCCGCACCGCGCGGGCATCCGGGCGCAGGCGGTGCTGCGCGACGGCACCCTGGTGCACGACTTCCTCATCGAGCGCACCCCGCGCTCGATCCATGTGCTCAACGCGCCCTCACCGGCCGCGACCTCGGCGATGCCGATCGCGGAGTACGTGGTCGACCAGCTGTTCGCGGCATAACGGTAAATAAAGAGGAGATTTGTAGTACTTTTGGCGCCATCCGTCATCAGGGAGGGCCGATGGGCCACATCAGGTACGCGAGCGACGTCGGCGCACCCGTCGACGCGGCGTTCGCCTACGCCGAGGATTTCCAGCACGCCCCGCAGTGGATGTACGGCGTGCGGGCCATCGACACCCCCGGCACCCCCGGCAGCGGTCTCGGCGCCGTGCGCACCATGAAAGTCCGCCTGCTCGGCGTGATCCCGGTGCGCACGACCTGCGAGATCACCGAATACCGGCGCAACGCGGTGATCGGGTATACCCTGCGTGGGCGGGTATACGGAACCGTGACACTGCGGTTCGACCCACTCGGCTACGAACGGTCGGTGCTGACCTGCGAAGCCGACTATCCACCACCACGCGGTGTGTTCGGCCGCCTGTGCCACGGCCTGATCGACGCGGCCGCGAAATCGGCACTGCGCCGCACGGAGTCGCGGTTGCGAAGGGAGATAGAGGCATTCCACGGTACCGATCTTGTCGGCCGGATCGCCTAGGGTGGCGGTCATGATCATCGTGAGCACCGACGGGTCCTGCCTGCGTAATCCCGGCGGGGCGATCGGCTGGGCCTGGGTGAATCATCAGGGGCCATCGGCCAGCGGGGGCGCGATCACCGGTACCAACCAGATCGCCGAGCTACGCGCGGTACTCGAAGCCATCCTCGCCCATCCCGGCGGCGAGCCGATGCTCATCGAAAGCGACTCGCTCTACGCCATCAAATGCGCCTCGGAGTGGATCACCAGCTGGCGGCGCAACGGCTGGCGCACCTCCACCGGCGGCGCGGTGAAGAACGTCGAGATCATCAAGCAGATCGACCGGGCCATCACCACCCGCGAAGGACCGGTGCGTTTCCGCTGGGTCCGCGGGCACGTGGGCAACTACTTCAACGAGCAGGCCGACACCCTGGCGGGCCTCGCCGCGCGCGAGGCGTCGGCGACCGGGCGCGAACACCCGGCCCCTGCCACCAAGACCACCGAACCGCGGGCCACCACAGGGAAGCCGGTCGCACCGGCGGCGCCAGGGGCACTGACCCTGTTCTGACGAGTGCGACCGGAGTGAACCCGCACGAAAAAGCCGCCGGCGGCAGACGATCGCAGTCTGCCGCCGGCGGCGTTTCGCGTGGGATCAGTTCCCAGGCGCGGGCGCCGGAGCCGGAGCGGGCGTCGTAGGCGCCTGCGAACCCGAGGCACCCGGGGCGGTGGCACCGCCGCCGGGCACGCTGCTGTTCTTGAGCAGCGGCGAATCCAGCTTGCTGACCAGCCACTTGCCGTCACCGGAACGCTCGAGGGTCATCTCGATGGCGAACATCATCCGGTCGGCTTCGGGCTGGGTGAAGTTGGTGCGGTACTGGGTCATGGTGACCATGGCCTTGACGTCGTCGGTGCTGCCCGAGATGTAGGCGCACTGCACGTCCTCACCGCGCGACTTCACCTGGGCCTGCACCATCGCGCCCTTGAGCGCCTCGCTGGCGTCGCTGAATTCCTTCAGGTAGTCGCCGGTGGCGCCCGCCTTCATCGACTCGATGTAGGCGTCGAGGTTCTGCGAGTAGTCGTAATTGGCCAGGATGTTGCCGTAGTCGCAGGCCGCCTTCGTCGAGTCGGCGATGGCGTCGAGCTTGTCGGCCTTGTTGCTGTTCTGCAGGAAGAACACCACACCGGCGGTGATCGCTCCGACAGCGACCACGCCGGCGATGCCCGCCGCGATCCAGCCGGTCGAGCTCGATGGCCCGGTCTTCGGGGCGGGCGCCGCGGGGGCGGCCTTCGCCTCGGTCACGGTTTCTGCCTTGACAGTGGCCTGGTCGACCTCGGGAGTGGCCGCCGCACCCTTGACGGTGGGGGCGTCCTTCGCCAGATCGGGCTTGTCCGCCGCGGCAGCGTCCTTCTTGCTCTCGGCGTCGTCGCTGGTCATCGAATCAATCCTGCTCTTTCCCGGCACATAGATCGCACCGATTTCCTTCGTGAAGCCCGTGAGCCGGGCCACACGCTCTCCCGCGAGTATGCCCGGTCCGGTCGCGTGGCGTCCGAACCGGGCAGCAACTCATCAGTTGACCGGGCGTGGCGTCCGCTCGTTCGGGTCGACACCCGGCGGCATCTGCGCGCCGTTGTTGGGCACATTCGGGCGCGGCGCGTTGGCCGAACCACGGATCTGCTGGTCGGCGGGCGGGTTGGTGCAGTAGTTCCACCTGGGGATGGACCCGTCCTGGACCTCTTCGTTGCGACGGTACTCGGTGTCGTAGTTGCACACCGGCCGCGGCCAGATGTCGATGATGGTGTGGAACTCACCGTCGTGAGCGGGCACCGAGATCGACTCCAGACCCAGTGCCAGCGAGGGGAACAGCAACCGCAGAGCGGGCTGACGCAGCTGCGCCGCCTTGGTGATGGCGACGAAGTTGGCCGCCAGCGCGCTGATCGGATCGGCGGTCTGGTCCAGCACCGCGCCCAGCGCCTCGAACTGCCCCGGCGCGTTGTCCAGGATGCCCTGCAGCTCGGCGTTGGCGTTGTTGAACTGGGTCAGCAGCGCGCCCGAGTTCTGCGTCAGCGTCTGCAGATCCGGCTGGGCGTGCGAGGTGGTCTCGGCGATCACCCGCAGGTTCTTGATCAGGTTCACCGTCTGCGGCAGCAGGTTGTCCAGGCCGGCCACGGCCAGGCTGACGCCGTTGATCAGACCGCGCAGCTGATCCGGACCGGCCCCGAGCGCGATGTCGAGCTCGTTGAGGATGGTCTTGAACTGCTCCGGGTTGACCTGCCCGATCAGCGCGCTGGTGTCGTCGAGCACCGCCCACACCGGCACCGGGGTCTTGATCTGGTCCGGGTTGAACTGGATCACCGCGCCGTCGGCCAGGAACGGGCCGACATCGCTCTTGGGCCGGAAGTCGATGTACTGCTCACCGGCCGCCGACAGGGCCGCCACCTGGATGGTGGTGTCGACCGGGATCTTGTAGCTCTTGTCGATCTGCGCCTTGGCCGCGATCGACTGCCCCTCGTTGATCAGCTCGATCGAGGTGACCTTGCCGATGCGGTGCCCGCGCAGGGTCACGTCGTTGCCCGGCTGCAGACCGCCGGAACGATCCAGGTTGACCGTCACGTCGTATTCCGAGCGCAACGGGTTCACCCGCATCACATTGACCAGCAGGTAGGTCGCGCCGACCAGCAGCACGAGCACGAGTGCGCCGTTGGCCAGCAGGACCTTGCTGAACTTGAGACTCTTCAGCCGGCTCAATTGTGGCCTCCCACTCGGCCCTGGACGATCTGCAGCACCTGGATGAAGCTGCCGACGAAATCGTTCACGTCTTTCAGATCAGGGAACTTGCTGTTGGCCGGATCGGTGAGCAACCCGATGTCGAGGTTGGTCAGCGTCGCGTACGGCGCCAGCGACTTGCCCTGGAAGGTGGCGTTCGCGCCGGGGCGGATCGCGTGCAGCTGGTCGAGGACGTAGCCGAAGCTGTCGCCCGAGGCGGCCAGTGCGTTCATCAGGTTGTCGAGGTTGGTGAGCAGATCGGCGAGCTGATCACCGGTGGTGTTGGAGTAGTCGCCCAGCGCCGCGCTGGCGGTGGACAGCTTGGTGAGCAGGTCACCGATCGCCCGGTTGTTCTCGGCGATGGCGCCGATCGCCTGCGGCAGGGTGTCGGCCACCTGACCGAGCTGGCCCTTGTTCACCTCGATGGTGTTGGCCAGGGTGTTGAACTCGGTGAGCACCGTGTCGACCCGCGCGCTGTTGGCGTTGAGTTCGCCGACCACGCCGGTCATCTCGGTGATCAGGTGCGCGAGCTCGCCGCCGTGACCGTTGAGGATCGAGCCCAGTTCGGTGCCCAGCCGGCTCAGGCTGGCGACGCCGCCGCCGTTGAACAGCATCGACACCGAGATCAGCAGCTCCTCGACGGTGGCACCGGCCGAGGTGTAATCCCTGGTCAGGGTGTCGCCGTCGGCCAGGGTGCCGCCGGTGGACGGGGTCTTGGGCTCACTGAGCGCGATGAACACGTCACCGAGGGGAGTGGCCTGGCGCAGCTCGGCGGTGCTGCCCTTGGGCAGCGTGATGTCGGTGCTGATCTCCATGTCGACGACGGCCTGGAAGTTCTTCGTCTTGATCGAAGACACCACGCCGACATCGGAGCCGCCGATCTTCACCTTGGCCTGGTCGGGCAGGTTCAGCGCGTTCTCGAACTCCGCGTGCAGGGTGTAGGTGTCACCCTCGGCGCCCGGGGTGGGCAGCGGCAGGTCTTCCACGGTGAAACTGCAACCGGTGGTGATGACCACCGTGGCCAGCGCGGCCGCCGACAGCATCGCGCGGCGGGCTTTCGTCGTCATACGTAGGGTCATTTCGTGAGTCCAAGCAGTGCGGCGGTGAGCCCGTAGTCGGGGCCGAAATCCTGCACGTTCCCGGTGCGGCAGCCGTCGGACTTCAGCTGGATCCGCTCACAGAACACGCTGACGATCTCGCCGGAGAGGAACGTGCCGATCAGGCCGTGCAGCCGGACGAAGCCCTTCTCCTTGTTCATCGCGCCGTCGATGTTCTGCATCAGCAGCGGGACGACGTCGACGATCTCGACCATCGCGCCGGAGTTGGCGCGCAACTGGTTGCTGACATTGGTCAGCCCGGTCAGCGAGGCCGACAGCTCGTCGGCGTGGTCGGAGAAGGTGACCGAGGTGTTGGCCAGGAACGCGTTGAGCTGATCCAGAGTGGCCTGCAAACCGGGTGCCTGCTCGGCCAGCAGCCCCGACATCGCGGTCATCCGGTCGCTGAAATCACGCACGGACTGGTCGTTGTCGGCCAGCATCGTCGTCAGCTCGTTGAGCTTGATGATGATGTTGGAGATGGCGTCCTTGTTGTCGATACCCACCTTCAGCGCGCCCGAGAGCGCGTCGAGGGTCTCGCGGATCTTCTGGCCGTTGCCGTTGAGCACCGGGTAGAGCACCCGACCCGAGAGCGGGCCCAGACCCTCCTGGCCCTCTTCGGGCTTGAGGGCCGCGGAGAACTGGTCGATGGTCTTGATCATCGTGTCCAGCTCGACCGGGGTCCTGGTGCGTGCCTTGGGCAGGTGGTCACCGGACTTCAGGGTGTCACCGCCGGTGTAGGGCGGGGTGATCTCGATGTGGCGGTCGGTCACGATCGAGGGCGAGATGATCGCCGCGATGGCGTCCTTGGGGATCTTGACCCCGGCGTCGACGGTCATGTGGACCTCGACGTAGGTGCCCTTGGGCACGATCTTGTCGACGGTGCCCACCGCCAGGCCGAGGACCATGATCTCGTTGCCCTCGTACATGCCTGCGATGTTCTCGAAATCGGCCGTGATCTTGGTCGAGCGGCCGAGCGCGTCGTCGAACTGGCTGGGCAGCAGCGAGCAGCTGCCCAGTACCAGCGCGGTGGCGCCGATCATCATGGTCCGCGCGACGGTGCGCGCGCCACGGAGCTTGTTGGTCAGTTTCATCCTGCGCACCCCTGGATCACCTGAACGAAGCACAGCCAGTTGTCGGGGAACAGCCACGGCAGCGAGACCTCGCCGTAGTTGCCGTTACCCAGCGCGTTGTTGAAGTAGCGCGCCGTGGGCTGGCCGATCTGCAGCAGCCGGTCGAGGTTGTCCTTGTTCTTCTGCAAGCCCTCGGCCATGGTGTTGAGCTGGCCGATGGTGTCACCGATCTGGTTGCCGTTCTCGGCACCGATCTCCTCGAGCTGACGGGTCAGCGTGGCGATGTTGTCGAGCAGCTGGCGCAGCAGGCTCTGCCGCTCCATCACCCGGTTGGCGATGGCCTCGCCCTGGGTGATCACCAGCAGGATCGAGTTGCGGTTGTCGGCCAGCAGCTGGGTGACCCGGTTGAGGTCCTTGAGCAGCCCGTCGACATCGGACTTGCGCTGGTCGATCACCTTGGCCACCGCGCCGACGCTGTCGAGCGCCTGCGCGACCAGCTCCGGCGAATCGCCGAGCTGGGAGTTGATGGTGTTGAGCGACTGCGCCAGCAGCTTGGTGTCGAGCTCCTCGAACTTCGGCGTGCCGACCTGCACCACGTCCGCGATGTTGTACGGCACGTCGGTGTTGGCGCGCGGGATGACGTCGTCCTTCAGGCCCGAGCCGTCGCCGGGCTGCAGGTCGACGTAGCGCGCGCCGAGCAGCGTGGCCATCTTGATCGCGGCGTGCGCGTCGGGACCGAACTTCAGCGAGCTGTCCACATCGAGGCTGACCACCACGTGATCGCCCTCGATCTTCGCCCCCGAGACGGTGCCGACCTGCACACCGGACACGGCGACCTTGTCACCGACCTTGATGCCCGCGGCCTGCACGAACTGCGCCTCGATGGTCTGCTTGCCGATGCCGATGAACTGGTAGACCGTCGAGCCGACCAGCAGCAGCACGATCACCAGCGAGCCGATGACACCGAGCCAGAAATTGCGGTTGCCCAGGAACGTGGCCTTGATCTTGCTCATCGGCACACCTCCGAATGGCTGGTGCCACCGATCTGGCTGAAGATGCCACGCGGGAAGAGCACGCCGTAGAGCGAGACGTCCAGGCCGCACAGGTAGGCGTTGGCGTAGGCGCCCTCGGAGGTCATCCGGCCGAGGTCGGCCAGCATCGACGGCATGTCGATGGCGGCCTGGTCGAGCTTGGCGCCGTTGGCCAGCAGCAGGTTCAGCGCGGCGGTGGTCGAGTTCTGCGCCATCGCCAGCTTGGGCTGGATCTTGCTCATCATGCCGACCAGGGAGGTGGTCGCGTCCGCCAGCGTCACGGTGGACGCCTGCAGCGACTGGCCCTGGTCGTAGAGACCGCCGATCAATGCCCTGGTCTGGGTAATCAGGGTCTCCAATTCATCCCCTCGCTTGGCCAACCCGGCCATCACACCGGACAGGTTGGTGATCACGTCGGACAGGATCGCGTCGCGACGCTGGAAATCGGTGGCCAGCTGCGCGGCCTGCACGATGAACGCCGACAGCGAGACCCCGTCGCCCTGCAGCGCCTGGATCAGCGTCTCCGACATCGCGTTGACCTCGGCGGGCTCGAGCGCCTGGAACAGCGGCTGGAAACCGTTGAGCAGCGCGGAGATGTCGAAGGACGGTTCGGTGCGGTCGAGCGGGATGGTGGCCCCGCTGCGCAGCTCCTGCGGGCTCGGCGCCTGGCCCGGGGCCAGCGCCACATAGCGCTGGCCGATCAGGTTCTGGTACCGGACCAGGGCCTTGGTGTCGTCGAAGACCGGCTGGTCGCTCTGCACGATGAACGACACCTTGGCGTCGTTCTTGCCGTCGAGCTCGATCTTCTCGACCTTGCCCACGCGCACGCCCGCCATGCGGACGTCGTCGCCGGGACGCAGGCCGAGCACATCGGTGAAGATCGCGGTGTACTTGCGGGTGTCACCGTCGACCGTGCGGGCCAGCGTGTTCCACACGACGACCGTCACCAGCAGCGAGACGAGCGCGAAGATACTGAACCCGATCAGTGGCTTGCGGATACTCATGCGCCACCCCCGTTTTCGGACACGTGCAGGGTTCCGCCCTTCATGATCGGACCGAGCAGCAGATACTCCGAGACGTTCGGTTCACGTCCCAGCAGCTTCGACATCGCCGCGTCGCCGGTGTACGAGATCGGGGTGCCCGCGGGCACCGTCGCCGGTTCCGGCGTGGCGGCCGGTTCCGGCGCGGCCGCCGGAGCGGGCGCGCCACCCAGCACACCGGGCAGGCCCGGGATCTGGATCGAGGGCACCAGGCCCTCGAGCGGCGTGCCGGCGAACGGCTTCACCTCGGTGCCCTGGGCCGTCTGCATCGGCGCGCCGGGGGAGGTCAGGCCGGGGATGTCGGGCAGGCCCGGGATCATCTGCAGCGGCGGCAGTCCGGCGGCGGAGTCCAGCGCCCGCGGGCGCAGGTTCTCCGGCAGCGGCGGCAGCGAGACCTCGGCGGGAGCGGTGAAGCAGCTCGGGCCGAGCAGGTCGCCGTAGCGCGGGCAGTCCGCGACGGTGTTGGGCTTGTACGGGGTGAAGGTCAGACCCGCGTTCCACACCATCTGGTTGGCCGGGCCACCGTGGAAGGTGGTGTTCAGCTTGGCCAGCGAGGGACCGAAGACCTGGAAGGTCTTGGTGATCGAGCCCGGGTCGGCGGCCAGGGCGCCGAGAGTCGCGTTCATACCCACGGTCACCTCCTTGCCGACATCGGGGTTGCTGGCGAACAGGTCGTTGACCTGGTCGGTGGTGGCGCTCGCACCGGCCAGCAGGGCGATCAGCTGATCACGCTTGGTGGCGATGGTGGTGGCGGTCTGCACCGAGCTGCCCAGCACGTCCATCAGCTCCGGCGCCGACTGGTTGAGCGCGTGCGCCGAGGCGGAGAAGTTGTCGAGCATGCCGCCCAGGTTCGGGCCCGCTTCGGCGACGGTGGTCAGCCAGTGGTCCAGGCGCTGGATGGTGGAACCGGGGACGCGGCCGCTGCCGTCGAGGGCCTGGGTGAGCGTGCCGAGCACGCGGCCCAGCTGTACCGGGTCGACCTGGTCGAGGATGTCGCGCACCGTGGTGAGGGTGTCCTGCAGCGCGATGGTGCCCTCGCTGCGGTCCTCGGGGATCTGCGAGCCCTCTTTCAGGTACTGGCTCGACGGGCCGTTGAAGACCAGCTCCACCGAGGTGACCGCGAACAGGTTGCTCGGCACGACGCGGGCGGTGACATTGTTCGGGATGTCGCCGGCGAACTCGGGCTTGAGCTCGATGTTCACCTTCTGCTCGGCGCCCTTGTTGGCGATCTCGACGTCCTTCACGGCGCCGACGAGCACGCCGCGGAACTTCACGTCGGCCTTGGACGGCAGACCGTCACCGGTGGTCGACAGGTTGGCCACGACGTTGACCTTCGGCACGAAATAGCCCTGGTAGCGGGCCATCAGGAAGCCGAGGATCACGGCGAACACCGCGACACCGCAGGCACCCGCGATGTACAGCTGTTTCATGGTGGGTCCGCGCCCACTGGGATCGATGATCATCGCGCGCTACCCCGAGATTCTGATTCCGGGGTCGACGCCCCAGATCGCCAATGTCATGAACAGGTCGGCGAACACGACCAGGATGATGCACATCTTGATCGCGCGACCCGCCGCCACGCCGACGCCTTCGGGACCACCGGAGGCGAAGAAGCCGTAGTAGCACTGGATGAAGGTCGTGATCATGACGAAGATGATCGCCTTGAGCAGGGAGTACAGCACGTCTGTCGGTACCAGGAACTGGTAGAAGTAGTGCGAGTACGTGCCCGGCGCGGTGCCGCCGATCAGGCCGACGGTGACCGAGCAGGCCAGGTAGGCCGTGGCCAGGCCGATGCAGTACAGCGGCACGATGGCCATGACCGCCGCCATCATCCGGGTGCTGACCAGGTAGGGCAGCGGGCGGATGGCGATCGAGTCGAGCGCGTCGATCTCCTCGGAGATGCGCATCGCGCCGAGCTGGGCGGTGAATCGACAACCCGCCTGTGCCGCGAACGCCAGCGCCGCGAGCAGCGGGCCGAGTTCACGGGTGGTGGCGAAGGCCGAGATGGCACCGGTGATCGGGCTCAGGCCGAGCAGGTTCAGCGAGGTGTAGCCCTGGATGGCCACCGTCATGCCGCCGAAGGCGCTGATGATCAGGATGACGCCGATGGTGCCACCACCGACGACGATATTGCCGTTGCCCCAGGTGACGTCGGAGAGCAGACGCCAGATCTCCTTGGGGTACTGCTTGAACGCCAGCGGGATCGAGCCGACCGAGCGCAGGAAGAAGAAGACCTGGTGGCCGAGGCGCGCGAGCAGGTCGATCGGCGCCCGGCCTGCGGCCTTGAGCTGGCGTATGGGCCGTAGCAGCGGAGGTACGTACGTTGATGACATGGCTCAGACCACCTGGGGGGGAAAGACAGCGGCGTAGATCTGCGTGATCGCGACGTTGACGCCGAGCAGCATGACCATCGAGCTCACGACCGCCGAGTTCACCGCGTTGGCGACACCGCCGGGGCCGCCGCGGGCGTTGAGGCCGGAGTCGCAGGCGATGATCGCGGCGATGATGCCGAAGATCACCGACTTGAGCAGTGCCACCGCCAGGTCGCGGGTGACCGCGAAGGAGGCGAAGGTGCTCATGTACGAACCGGGCGTACCCGCCTGGGCGAAGATGTTGAACATGTAGCCGGTGATGAAGCCGACGAAGACCACGAAGCCACACAGCAGCAGGCTGACCAGCATCGCCGCGCCGAGCCGGGGGGCGACCAGCCTGCGCAGGGGGTCGACGCCCATCACCTTCATCGCGTCGATCTCTTCGCGGATGGTGCGCGAGCCGAGGTCGGCGCAGACCGCCGAACCGACCGCGCCCGCGATCATGATCGAGGTGACCAGCGGCGCGCCCTGCTGGATGATGCCCAGGCCGTTGGCCGCGCCGATGAACGAGGTCGCGCCGACCTGACCGGCGACCGCGCCGACCTGGATCGACACGATGACCGCGATCGGGATGGCGACGAGCAGGGTGGGCGCGGCGGCGACGTTGGCCATGAACGCGCACTGGCGGACGAACTCGTCGAAGGGGAAGCGCCTGCGGAAGATCGCGACGATCAACTCCGTGATCGCCTCGATACCCATCGTGATCTGTCGACCGAACGTCTCGAGGGACTTCTTCGGATGGTCGTCCCAAAGGCCCTTGGTCCAGTCGACAGCTTCACTGACTCGTGAACGTGTGGGCGGACTCTTGGTCGACTGCACTGCTAATACCCCTCTCGACGCCAGGTCATCAACACCCCGACGACTTGTTTGCTTGACGCACCTTACTACGGAGTAGCGCAGAACACACCACCGACATGTGAGCGCAGTCATAGATCGACGTCACTGTCCAGAACTGCTATGAGCCCTGCCATCCCGGACCATACAGCCCGTAATTGTCAATGCATGTTCGATTCCGCCGGATGTCGTTTCGGACATGGTTTCCCAGTACCGACGGTCGCGGGAAACAAATATTGCGGAAAACTGTCATTCATAACGAACGGCTCGCCGGAATACCGGAACCAATCACGAGGCCGCCTCGAAATGGACGGTTGATCACAATTTCGATAGACATTCGCTATCGCGGAGTGTCGCAACCCGGGTCCTGGTAGGCAGCAACCACACACTGTTCGCGGAGAGTGTGCCGACCGGCGCATCGACGGGGCGCGCCCGGGACGTAATACAGGCACGATAGCCAGATCGAATTGATATCGTGCGGGCTTCCGACGTCTGGAGGGACATGTTCAGCAAACTCGCCAAGGTGGCCAACGCCGCCTTCGCCGTCGCCCTCGGTGCCGCGCTGATCGGTACCGGCGCGGGCGCTTCCCAGGCTCAACCCGGACCCCCGGTGCTAGGCGGCGGGTCCGGCATCGTCATCGACAACGCGTTCCAATGCACCCTCACGACGGTCGGACACGACGGCGCGGGCCGCCTCGTCGGGCTCACCGCGGGCCACTGCGGTGACGCGGGCGCCTCGGTCGCCGCCGAGGTCGATCCCGGCTACGGCCAGATCGGGCGCTTCGTCTACAGCAACGCCGACCTCGACTACGCGGTCATCGAGTTCACGCCCGGCCGGATCGTGCCGGTCAACCGGATCGGCAACGTGACCATCACCGGGGTCGGCGCACCGGCCCAGTTCCCCAACATCGTCTGTAAGGAAGGCCGGACCACCGGCAACACCTGCGGCATCGCCTGGGGTGACGTCTTCCAGACGAACATGGAGACCTGGTCGCAGATGTGCGTGGTGGAAGGCGATTCCGGCGCGCCGGTGGTGATCGGCTCGACGCTGGTCGGGATGGTGAACGCCTATCTGGCGGTGGCCTGCTTCGGCCCCGAGGTCGGCACCAATATGAACGCCATCATGAACGACATGAACGCCCGAGGCGCCCAAGGCGCCGGATATCACCCTGTGTAGAAGGCGGCTGGCGCCGCGGGTTCGCGGCCCCTGGCGGTCTCGCGTCCGAGGGGCGATACTCCGGCTTCGCCGTGACGTCTCGCCCCTCGGACGCGAGACGGGCCGCGAACCGTGGTGGTCATTTCGAGACGGTCGGCGCCAGCGCGGGTCCGTCGGCGCCGGCGCAGTGGGGTAGGCAGTCGACGCGGTCGGGGGCGGGTTCCTGACGCGGGACCCGCAGGCCGATCCCCGCGATCACCGCCCCTACCAGCAGCAACAGCGCGCACCAGCGCATCGCGGTGTCGAAACCGGTGGCGAAGGCGACCGGGTCGTCGAAGGCACCGGACAATCCGGCCAGGCCCGGTAGCGCGGCCACGGCCAGGAGTTGGGCCGTGCGGGCGACGGCGTTGTTCACCCCCGAGGCGATGCCCGCCTCGCCGACGCGCACCGCCGCCAGCACCGCGCCGGTCAGCGGCGCGACCAGCACCGAAAGGCCGAGGCCGAAGACGAAAACACCCGGCAGCACATCGGTGAGATAGTGCGCGTCGGGCCCGACTCGTTGCAGCGCGAACACCCCGGCGGCGGCGAGCAGCGGACCCACCGTCATCGGCAGGCGCGGTCCGTGGCGTTGCGCCCAGCGGCCCGCCGGGGCCGAGAGCACCAGCATCAGCAGCGTCACCGGCAGGCTCGCCGCACCCGAGGCCATCGGCGAATACCCCGCGACCAGCTGCAATTGCAGTACCAGCAGGAAGAAGACACCGCCGAGCGCCGCGTAGACGACCAGCGTCACCAGATTGGCCGCGGTGAACACCCGCGAACGGAACAGCGCGGGCGGGACCAGCGGATTCGGGCTGCGCAGCTCCACCACCACGAACACCAGCAGCGCCGCCACCCCGGCCAGGGTGAGCGGCAGGTGCGCGTTGATCAGGCCCATGGTGAGCGCGCCGAGCCCGACGGCCACGATCACCGCGCCCGGCACATCCAGCCGCGCGGTCGCTTCCGGATCGCGGCTCTCCGGTACCCACCGGGTCGCGACCAGGGCCACGACCACCGCCAGCGGCACATTCAGCAGGAAGATCGCCCGCCAGCCGACCAGGTCGATCAGCCCGCCGCCGAGCAGCGGACCGAACGCGCCCGCCACCCCGCTGAACCCGGACCACAGGCCGATCGCGCTGCCCTGGTCCTGTTCATCGATCGAGGCGGAGATGAGCGCGAGGCTGCCCGGCGTGAGCAGCGCGCCCGCCACACCCTGGAGCAATCGCGCCGCGACCAGCATCTCGATGTTCACCGCGGCCGCGCACAGCAGCGAGGTGACCGCGAATCCGGCGATACCCCAGACGAACACCCGCCTGCGCCCGAGCCGGTCGCCCAGCGAGCCGCCGAGCAGGATGAACGAGGCCAGGGTGAGGGTGTAACCGTTGACGGTCCATTGCAGCCCGGCCACATCGGTGTGCAGGGATTCGCCGATGCGCGGCAACGCCACCGAGACGACGGTGGCGTCGAGCGAGGCCATCGACGACCCCAGCACGGTGGCGAGCAGAATCCACCGGCCGGTGGCCGAGTTCAGCCGAACCGTGCGGGTCGCGGGCACCTCTCCACGCTAACCCCTGACGAGCTAGAGGCTCTGCACGCAGACCACGATGCGGCGCTCGGCGTACTTGAAGCCCGAGTCGGCGGCATCGGGGCAGTCGTCGACGCTGTCCGAACCGTTCCGGATGGTGATGACCTTGACCGGCTCGGTGCCGGACTCGGTGCACTCGATCCGCGAGGGCTCGTCGCCGCCCACGTCCATGCAGCCGCCGACCACCCAGTCGATGTCGAGGCACAACGCGCCGGTCTCGATGCCGTTGAGCGTCTCGGCGTAGAAGTTGTCGCGGTCGCTCACGCAGCCGCTGCTGGTCTTGGCCTTGCCGATGACCTTGTAGTTCGACGCGCGGCTGCCGCAGGAGGCCTTGTCGATGGTCGCGTCGTCGACGGTGCCACCCAGGGCCACGCAGTCACCGATCTCGGCGTCGAAATCGGTGGTGCCGCCGCGGCTCGAGGTCGGGGCCGGTTTGCTGGTGGTCGGCTTGCCCGCCTTGGTGGTGGTCGTCGGGGCGCCGCTGGTCGCGGGGACGACGTCGATCGCGGGCTGCGCGTGACCGTCGATGGTGCCACCGCACCCGGTCGAAACGAACGCGGTCACCGTGATGGCGAGCGCGCCGACGAACCGGCCGATGGGCAGATCTGCAAACACCCATTGTGAATACACCACCGGAGCCACCGGCGTCGACTCCATCTGGAAGCCGGTTCGCTGGGCTACCCTTGGATTTTCCGGCCCCCGGGCCGGCCCCGCATCGGAAGTGAGGCGGAGATGGTGACAGTTCGTCCCGGCGAGCAGATCCTCGCCGCACCACGCCAGATGCTCGTCGACCCGCGTTTCGTCCGGCTGGCCGACCACTTCTTCGGCATGTTTCCCCAGCCCAGCCGGGGTGGCGCGGCGCTGGCGGTCTATCTGGACGGCAAGCCCGTCGTCGATGTGTGGGCGGGTTGGGCGGGCAAGGACCAGCGCTGGGACGGGGAGAACGTCGCCCTGGCCTTCTCCACCGGCAAGGGCGTGGCCGCGACCGTGCTGCACCGGCTCGCCGAGCGCGGACTCCTCGACTACGAGGCGCCCGTCGCGCGGTACTGGCCGGAGTTCGCCGCGCACGGCAAGGCCGAGATCACCGTGCGCGATGTGCTCTCGCACCGTGCGGGCCTGCACCGGGTGCGCGGGCTGGTCCCGGGGCGCGAGGGCATCCTCGACTACGACGCGGTGGTGGCGGCGCTGGCCGAGAGCCCCGCCGACCCCCGCCGCATCCGCACCTCGGGCTATCACGCGATCACCTTCGGCTGGCTGGTCGCCGAGATCGTGCGGCGGGTCACCGGGGAACCGTTCACCGAGGTCCTGCGGCGTGAGGTGGCCGTGCCGCTGGGCACCGACGAGTTCTGGTTCCAGGTGCCCGCGGACCAGCGGTACCGGATCGCGAGGATCTTCCCCCACCTGGCGCCGCCGGGAATCCGCTGGAACACCGCCTCCTCGGTCCTGTCGTGGGTGCGCCCGATCCGCGGGCTGGCCGAGGCCGGGATGCCGGAGAGTTTCGACGAACTGGTGCGCGACCCACGCGTGCACGACGCGGTGATGCCCGGCTGGAACGGCGTGTTCTCCGCGCGGGCGCTGGCCAGGATGTACGGCGCGCTGGCCAATGACGGGGTGGTCTACGACGGCGCCACCCCGGTCCAATTCCTGCGGGCCGAGACCATCGCCACGATCAACCGCACCCAGCACACCGACAGCCGCGACTACGTCCTGGGCCTGCCGCTGCGCTTCACCCTCGGCTACCACCGCCCGGTCCTGATGACCAAGCAGCAGCCCCGGCACGCCTTCGGCCACTACGGCATCGGCGGCTCGGGCGCCTACGCCGACCCCGACCTGCGCATGTCCATCGCCTTCGTCACCAACCGGCTGGGCAACGCCGTCACCGCACTGGGTGACGCCCGCCTGGCGAAACTGGCGGCCATCGCCCAGGGGACCGTCCACAAGCTGGCGGCGCGGTGACCGCACTCGGCCGCCCCGCAGTCCGGCGACGGAGGGTGGCCGAGTGAACCGGGCGGCTCCGCGCCTCGTACCTGCTGATATGACCGCGCAGCCCGATATGACCGCGCAGCGCGTCGCCCCGCCCCGGTGGGCGCTGCTGCACGCGCTGGCGGCCGGTCGCGATTTCGAGTCCTACCTGCGCCGACGCGCCGCCACCGGCGACCCGTTCGCGGTCGGTTTCCCTGGGTTCCCGCCGGTGCTGTTCACCGGGACCCCCGAGGGCGCGCGCGAACTGTTCCGGGCACCGATTCCCCTGGTCACGCCGCCACGGCCGAATCCGATCGAGCCGATGGTCGGGGCCGCCTCGCTCATCCTCAGTTCCGGCGAGCGGCACCGCGCCGACCGGGCGATGCTGGCGCCCGCGCTGCACGGTCCCCGCGTGCGCGCGCTGGGCGAGACCATTCGCGACACCACCGTCGAGGCCCTCGAAACAGCGTGCGGACCTGGTACTTCCGGGCCCATCGACGCACTCGTCCTGTCCCGCACCATCACTCGCCGCGTCATCCTGACCGCCGTCTTCGGCAGCGCGGACCACCGCGACCACGAGTACGCGGGCGCGGTCACCGCCTTCCTCGACGCGTTCACCACACCACTGCTGGTGGCCCCCGTATTACGCCGTGGCCTGGCCGGTTTCGGCCCGTGGGACCGGTTCACGACGGCCAGGGCACGGCTCGACGAGCTCCTGCTGACCGATATCGCCCGGCGGCGCGCGGCGGGTCCCGGCACCGGCGACCTGCTCGACCTGCTCCTGTCGATCCGCTACGACGACGGCACCGCCCTCACCGACACCGACCTCTGCGACCAACTGCGCACCCTCATCGTGGCCGGTCACGAGACCACCGCCACCACGCTGACCTGGGCGCTCTACCACCTGCACCGCGAACCGGGCCTGCTCAGCAGAACCACCGCCGAACTGGCGGGTGCCGACCCACTCGACGGCACCGACCTGCTCGACGCCGTCTGCCAGGAGACCCTGCGTCTGCACCCACCGGTGCCCATCGTCCTGCGCACCCTCACCGCACCGTGGCGCTGGCGCGGGCTCGACCTGGCGGCGGGCCAGACCATCGGCCTGGCCGTCGGCGTGCTGCACAGCAGGCCCGCGACCTGGCCCGCCCCTCGGCTGTTCCATCCCGACCGCTTCCTCGACCGCCCGATCCCGCCGTTCGCGTTCGCGCCCTTCGGCGGTGGGCACCGGCGCTGTGTCGGGGCGACCCTGGCCGACTACGAGCTGCGGGTCGTCCTGGCAACCCTGCTGACCACGGTCCGCTTACGCCCCACCCCGGCCCTGACCTTCGGTCGCCGCCCCCGCTCGGTGCCCCGGAATCTCGCGAGCGCCCCGGATCGGGCGATCCAGTTCACACCGGCGCAGTGATCTCTCTCACGCCGGGTTTGAGACTCACACGGATGTGTTTCACCCCTGCTGACGCACACCGCGCGCGACTCACCGCCGTGAGCGTGGCGTTTACCGAAAGCCGGTGGATAACAACATGTTATGTGACCCAGGGCACATAGTTGCCGAGCTGTTATCGCTCACCGCGACGGCTGGCACGCGGTGACCTCGGGCGGGTAGGAATGGACGGTCAGGGTCGGGGCGTCGTTACCCCGTGGAGACCCACCGCTGCGGTCTCCGCGTCAATCACGAAGATCTCGTGCCGCGCCGGGCGTGGTGACGAGAGATGGAATGGACGAGAAACCTATGCACTTCCAGGCAAATACGCGGCAATCGCGCTGGCTGCGCCGGGGTCTGCTGCTGTCGGCGGCGATCGCGGTGTCCGGCGCGCTGGTCACCGTGTCCGCGCAGGCGCAGCCTGTGCTCCCGGGCATCGGCAGCGGCTCCACCCAGCCCACCGTCGACCAGCCCGCCGCCGTGGCGCCGTTCGCGCCGCCGAACATCAATATCGCCGACGGCGAGACCGTGGGCGTCGCACAGCCCATCATCATCACCTTCCAGGAGCCGGTCGAGGACCGCGCCGCCGCCGAGAAGGCCATCACGGTCACCTCGAGCACGAACGCGCCCGGCGGTTTCTACTGGACCAGCAGCAAGCAGGTGCGCTGGAAGCCGGCCGAGTTCTGGCCCGCCAACACCGACGTCAACGTCGTCGCGGGTGGTACAACCAGCTCCTTCCACATCGGTGACGCGGTGGTCTCCTACGTCGACGACAACACCAAGATGATCACCGTGACCGTCAACGGTGAGGTCGTCAAGGAGATGCCCACCTCGCTGGGCAAGACCGGGCACGAGACCCCCAACGGCACCTACATCGTGGGTGAGCGCCTCGAGAAGATGACCATGGACTCCTCCACCTACGGCGTCCCGGTCACCGATCCCGAGGGGTACAAGCTCGAGGTCGAGTACGCCACCCGCCTGTCCAACAGCGGCATCTTCGTGCACGCCGCGCCGTGGTCGGTCGGCCAGCAGGGCTACTCCAACGCCAGCCACGGCTGCCTGAACGTGAGCACCGAGAACGCCAAGTGGTTCCTGGAGAACTCGCACCGGGGCGACGCGGTGATCGTGTCGAACACCCAGGGCGGAACCCTCAGCGCCGGTGACGGTCTGGGCGACTGGAACTGATCCGCTGAACTGATCCACCCGAACAGCCGAACAATACGATCAAACCAGGTCGTGTTGTTCGGCTTTTTGCTGTACGAGTCCTCCGGACGCGGGCTCCGAAGTCGTTCACCCATTGCACCATCGCCGGCCCTATTGCGAAACCAAGCGGTTTCGGAAATCATCATGAGGAGCGCCGCGTCGCGTCGCCTCTTGAAAAATCGTCACCAATGCGGTCACCTTCAGCACCACCGCAGTGCCAGCTCTGACTCTCACAGGCCGTCCAATTGGTTTGAAAATTGTTCGGGCACAATATAATTCGTTCGTTCCCAAGCTTTGGCGGCGTTCGCAATTTCCAGAGCGGCGACAGTCCACCGGATTCGACGGGGACGAGTCCGACGCGACGTTCAAATCGGTTATAGGCCAATGCTATTGTTCCGGTGTGCAGCTCCGATACCGGTTCCGCCTCAACCCCACACCGGGGCAACAGGTGGCACTGGCACGCGCGTTCGGATGTGCCCGGGTCGTCTACAACGACGCGATCCACACGCGCAAGCAGGCTCGACGGGAGGGACTGCCGTACCCGAAAGACGCGGAACTGTCGAAAGCCTTGACCGCAGTGAAGAGGACACCCGAACGCGCATGGCTGAGCGACGTGTCGTCGGTGGTGTTGCAGCAGGCCCTCGCCGACGCGAACACCGCCTACCGCAACTTCTTCGCCTCGATCACCGGGAAACGTAGAGGTCCGAGGGTGGGGGAACCCCGATTCCGCTCCCGTCGCGACAACCGGCAAGCCATCCGGTTCACCCGCAACGCCCACTTCGCTGTCACCGGAGGTGGGAAGCTCCGACTGCCCAAGATCGGCGATGTGCCGGTCCGCTGGTCGCGCGTACTGCCGTCGGAGCCGTCGAGCGTGACGGTCATCAAGGACGCGGCCGGACGCTACTTCGCCTCGTTCGTCGTCGAAGCGACCGACGAGCCGTTGCCGGTCACCGCCGACGAGGTGGGTATCGACCTGGGGTTGACCACGTTCGCGGTCCTTTCCAACGGCAGGACCATCATCTCACCGAAGTTCCTGCGCCGCGCCGAACGCAAGCTCCGCAAGGCACAGCAGGATCTGTCCCGCAAAGCCGTAGGCAGCAACAACCGGGCCAAGGCTCGGATCAAGGTTGCCCGTACACACGCCGAGGTGCGTGACGCCAGACTCGATTTCGCGCACAAACAGTCCACGACCCTGATCCGCGAGAACCAAGCGATCTACGTCGAGGATCTGTGCGTGAGGGGCCTGGCACGGACTCGGTTGGCGAAGTCGGTGCACGATGCCGGGTGGGGCATGTTCCTGCGCCTGATACAGGAGAAGGCTCGACGGTACGGGCGGGCGGTGGTGAAGGTGGATCGGTTCTTCCCATCGTCACAAACCTGCTCGGACTGCGGACGAGTCGACGGGCCCAAACCCTTGTCGGTCCGTACCTGGGCCTGCCCGTGCGGGGCGGTCCACGACCGGGACTTGAATGCCGCGAAGAACATCCTCGCCGCCGGACGGGCGGAGAGGCGAAACGCCTGCGGAGAGACTGTAAGCCTGTCCGCCTAGCGGGGAGCACGACTCGATGAAACAGGAACCCACCAAGAGCGCCACCGGCGCTGGTAGGAATCCCCGGCCGACCATGCCAGGGAGGACGTCAAACTTCGTCATCTATCTGTGTACGTACGACTCAGCGCTTTCGGTGATCGTCGTGCTCGAAGACGCTGAAGCTGCGGAAGTAGCTGTCCTCGTCGTCAGGTTCGCTCGCATGGTCCGGCTCAGACGGCCACGGCGCGGCGTCAGCCGTTCGCGGGTCGGGAACTGCCGGAAGGACGTTCGGCAACGGAGCCGCCTTCGGGGGGTCACTCACTACTTGATCGGTAGGTGGGCGACTCGATGAACGAGTCTCCGCAGGCGCTGACCACATGCCGCTGACTGGAACCGAAACATCCGCAGCTGGAAGGTGATCAACGGCCGAAGCTACAAACGACGGAGCTGGATCAGGCGTTGACACCGGCACCGCCGAGTGGGTGGGCAGGCTTCCCGCCAGTGCCGCTTCGAGCGATGCCTGAGCTTGCGCCAGCCCGGCGGTATGCAGGGAGACGATCAGTTCAGCGACCATCGCCGATGTCATCCGGTGGCCGCTCTCGGACAAGCGGACTGCCTTGATCGCCCCATCAGCGGTGAGCTCGACAGTCACCGAGTTCGTCGGGTCGGTCATGATCGTCCGCTGTTCGCTCAGCGCGAAGGCGAGCAGATCCACCTGATTCGCGTCCGAAGCCATCCCATCCCCCGGCCTTCGACCCAGCACTAGTGTGCAAACAGTATGGCAGAATCGCCCGCAAGCAGCCGGAACGGGAGTCGGACTGCCTGTTTGGAGGGGACGATATGACCACGCTCGATTTCGATCCGGACCGCGTGCGCACGCTCGGTACCGGCTTCGACACCGCCGCCTACGACGTGCTCGGTGTCAACTTCGACGGCAACACCGAGCTCCTGAGCACTGATATGCCCGGTTCGTTGGTTGCGGCGATGTGCGGTACCTCGGCCGGCCTTGTCCGTGATGCGCTCGCGGCGGTTCAGCGGAACTTCCTTGCTGTCAGTTCGAGTACGTTGCACGCGGTCGGTGAGTTCACCGGCAAGGACGAAGCGATCGCAACCGACATCACCCGTATCGAGCAGGGCGTGCGATGAGCCCTGATCCGAACTCTGTTGCAGCTATGACTGTTTCACGCGCTAGGGCATGGAAACCGGAGACGCTCGGACTGCATGGGGTCGCCTGGCAACTGGCTGCCCAGCAGCTCATGCGCGACGTGACACCGGTGACGACGGAGGCGGCGGGATCGGGCGACTATTGGGCAGGCGAAGCCGCGGACGCGATGCGTACCCGAGTCGCGACGATTCACACCGATGCCGCGAAGATCGCCGCTGCGCTGGACATAGGCGCAACCGCCGCCACCGCAGGCGCACAAGACATCTCAGCCCATCGACAGACCGTCATCAAGCACGTGGATGATGCTGTTGCGAACACCTACGATGTCGCCGACGACGGCACGGTGACGCCGAGCACGAAGATGTACACCACGCTCGTCGCGCGTCTGGGGTCCGCGAGAGCCATGCAGGCTTGGCACAATCTGGTTGCCGACGGCGCCGACCGCTCGGTCACGATCAAACAGGCGCTTGCGGACCTGCTCGCCGCCGACCTTCGCACAGAGTCCGCCATTCACGATGCGTTCAAGAACCTGAACACTCAGGGCGTCACCCAGCTGAGTTCGTCGGTGAACATCGGTGAGGTACCAGCCTCCGATGCCAGCGTCGAAACCAACAGGCACTGGTGGAACAGCCTCACCGAAGCGCAGAAAAACGCGCTGATCACGACCCACCCCGAGGTGATCGGCAATCGGGATGGCATCCCGGTGGAAGCTCGCGATGCGGCGAACCGGAATCGGCTTCCAGGTCTGATAGCGCTCGCCGAAGGTGACCAGCAAACGGTCGCGGCCCAGTTCGGCACCGACAGCGACCAGTACCGCGCCGCGACAGCCAAACTGGATGACTTGAAGGCCGTGGAGCGGGCTGCCAATCAGCCTGCAACCAGCGAAGCCACCGAACGCAAGCTCATCTTGCTCGACACCACCAGCGGGCGTCAGACCCGAGCGGCGGTCTCGGTTGGCGACCCGGACAAGTCCAAGCACGTATCGGTGACCACCCCGGGGCTGAACACACACGTTCGGGGCGGAATCGAAAGCATGACCACCGAAGCCGCGGCTCTCCAGCAGGAGGCGTCGTTCCAACTGAGCCAGAAGGACAGAGGTGACGAGACCGTCGCCACCGTAGCCTGGATCGGGTACGACCCGCCCCAGATCGCGGGACAAGACCTGGCTGGACAAATGGTGGGTGGCTCTGAGGTCGGGCAGCTAGGACAGGCCGCCGAGGGCGGCGAACTGCTCAACCGCTTCTACAACGGGCTCGAAGCATCACATACGGGTGGTGAGGAACCGCACATCACGGCTGTCGGGCACTCCTACGGCTCGTTGACCACCGGTCTCGCACTTCAATCCGGCGAACACCCGGTCAGCGACATGGTCGTCTATGGTTCCCCGGGTATCGCCGCGGAGACGCCGAAGGAACTCGGCCTCGATGACGGGCGTGCCTACGTCATGCGGACCGAAGACGACCCGATCAAGTGGGCACAGGACGGGCCGAAGATCGCGCAGGCCGGATCATCCTTGCCAGGACCGGTGGGTACCGTTGGCGGCGCGGCAGGCGCGTGGATCTCGGCGGACAACGGCGGCTTCGGTTCCGATCCGGCCAGGAACCCCAACTTCACTCAACTGGAGACGCACGACTCGAAGTCTTACGACGGCAGCACCCGCGAACTGCCGGGCGCGGCCGGTCACAGCGAGTATCCGCGTGCGGGGACCAACTCCCTCGGTCAGGAAGTTCCACGGGTGACGACGTACAACGTCGCCGCGATCGTCGCCGGGCTCCCGGAGAACGTCGTGGAGGTCCGTTGACGGACCCGAGTCCCCACTTCGGTGCGGGGCCGTCCCGCCCGGTCCCCTGCAATCGAGAGCAGAGGTTTGTCATGTTCAGCGCTACCCGCAAGGTGAGATCATTGCCGGTCGGACTACTGGTTTCCTGTGCCGTACTGGTGACGGGGTGCAGTAGCGATCCCGGATCGACAGCGGCGACCGAGACCACAGCGTCGACCACCTCCGCCCAATCGGCGGACTTCGATCCGTGCATTGACATTCCTGAGGAATTCCTCAAGCGCGAGAATTTGACGCGCGGGGACGCCGAGGACTTCGACAACGGGCAGATCCGAACCCACGGATGCGCGTACTTCAAGCTCAGAGGTCAAGCCTACGACGTCCGAATTGTGCGAACAACAGTAACTCTCGATGACATCGACAACAAGTTCGCTGATTCGTATCGCGAAGTTCAATTCGGCGACAGGACTGCGGCATTCTATGTTCTCTTCCCGAAGCAGGGAGCAGAGAGCTGTGTGCTCAACCTCGAGATGGCCACCGGAAGCCTTGAGTTCGATCTGTCGAATCCAGCGAGCTCGAAGACCGGAGGCACGGACTCATGCGAATTGCTGTCCACATTCGTCAACAACGTAATCCCTTACATTCCAGAGGGTGCGTGACAGATGAACCGAACAGCAAGGGGGCGAGATGACGAAGAGTGACATCGGCAATCTCATAGAGCAGGTCGAGTCGGGGAACCTTTCACTGCGGGCGGACGCGGCCACCTTCGTTGTACTCGAAAAGGCATGCGAGGAAAGAATTTTCAAGATCGCTCAGATCAAGTCGGCGATTCGAGCGGTCGCTGACCAGGAGGTATGGGGAATCGGGGAGCAGGCAGCTGTTCTCACATCAGCTCAGACCCTGGTACGCCGTTTCCGGGAAAAAGCTGCGGACGGGCCCAACAACGCGTATGACACCCTGGAAGGGCATCGCGTTGCTGCCGAGGAGCTCTTGACCTTGTTCCGCACCATCCGCAAAAGCTACGAAGTGTCCGATGCCGAGTTCGCCGCGAAGTTCAAAGAACTAGCGTCGGCTCAAGGGCTGGATATCGGGGAGTAATACATGACCACCGAGTACGACCAACCGAGCATAACTAATCCAGAAAATGTCGACGGCCTTACTCACCAGCAGATCGTCGACGCGTTCAACTCGGTCATCAACAGCACGAGCAATATGGTGAAGTCCTGGAAGCAAGCGCACGCCGATCTTGGAGATTCGAGCGATGTCATGCTGGCACAAGTACGAACAGCTGTGGACGGCAACTGGATTGGCGCCTCTGCTGACGCAGCAGTTACTGCAATCGCTCGGTACTGCGACAGTTCGAGCCAGCTGGATGAGTTGTTCGATGAGGTCTCTGTAGTGGTCAGCAGTGTGGCGATGACGGCGGTTATGACGAAATCGTTTCTGCCCCCTGTCGTCACGGTGACCGCCGACCAGACCGCCGACCCGGAAGGCTACGACCGACAGACTCGTGAAGCGGATACCGCGCAAGCGGAAGCGCGTCGAATAATGCAGGAACGCTACATAGTTGGCTTTCAGCACCAAGACTCCAAGATACCGACGTTTCCACCTGCCATGTCGATTGGAAGCGAGGGGCATCCCGGAACCGGCGGGCCGTCCGGCCCTGGTTCAGCAGGAACGCCGAACCCTTCCAGCCCGGGAAGTGGTACTCCTGCGGAGACTCCACCTGCCGCAGATACCCCCTCAGAGAGCAGTGGTCCGGAGCCGGACGAGACGACACCAGCAGCGACGGAACCGACGACTTCGGAGCCGACAGCCGATCGGGACGGAGAAACGCAGGCAGCATCCACTTCGCCAACCACATCATCAGGCACACCGACCGCAAGCACACCGAACATCACCCCTGGCACCGGGGAACTCGGCCGCTCGGGGTCTCCCTCGTTGGGTGGGTTGGGAGGTCCTGCGGGTATACCTGGCACCCGCGCGCCTGCCAACGGATTGCCTGCCCCCGGTACCGCGCTCCCTCCGTCCGGCGCGACACCCGGTTCGACCGCGCCAACAGCTCGCGGCGCCGTTCCTGTAGCCGCGCACGGCGCCGGGTCAGGAATGCACGGTATGCCCGGCGCCTCTGGACGGCCGGCGGGACGAGGCGATGACCAGGAAAAGGCCAACAAGAAGGTCAGCCTGAACCATGGTGACCACACCGACGAACTACTCGGCGTCATCAAGTACGTTCCCCCCGTGGTCGGTGACCGGTGACGACGTGGGCGTTCGAGATCGAGGAGTTCGCTGCTCTCTGGTACGGCCCTGCCGCTGACCGCATGCTGTTCCCGCTGCACTACCTGAGCCGCTTCAGCCACATGAATCAGCTCGAACAGTTCCGCGCTGACGTACGGCGTGAATGGTCGGAACAGGGACGGCTCGACTGGGACGCCGCGGAGCAACTGGACCGGACGTTCGCGGTGTTGACGGCCCCCGAAGCGTGGGTAGAGGTTCACGGGTACGACAAACGCGGGCCACTGCGGGCGATAGCGGCCCGCCACGACCAGCACGCGGCGGTCGTTCGGCAGTCCTCCGATGGAGGCAAGGTGCGCGTCGGCCTCGTCGGAGCCGACCGTCTCGCACACAGTGTCGCCACTGCGCTCCCGGATACACCTGCCGGGACGAGGCCGGTGGAACGATTCGACGAGCGGGACCTTCGTCCCAGCGACCCGACCGTTGTGACGATCATCGAGGGCACGAACCCGCGGGATCGCTACCGCCGTTGGCGCGAAGAGCCGTGCAGCTCGGCCGGGCTCATTCAAGTCTTCCGCGGCCCACGGTCCACTCAGGGCAAGCCGCCGCCACGAATCGCCACCGTTCAATGGCACGACCGCCCGGATGGGCGCTACGTCGAGACCGGATCTCGCGCCCGAACGGTCGCCCCGGCGAATGCCTCGACGGTCGCGCACCTCGTCGCTCGTGAGGTGGATCGAGCATTGGACGAGTACCGGGAGTACAACGAAGACATGAGCCGATTCACACGATGAACAACTCTGTGCCGCAAGGCTATCCAACCATGGCCCAGCATCCTCCGACACGGCTCGGGTGGCTGCGGATGACCGACATCATCCTGTCGTGGCTGCTGTGGATACTCGTTCCGACTGTGCTGTTGACGATCACACTGTTCATCGGACCGTGGATGTTGGCATCGGCCGACATGTGCCGTGCAGATCCGCCCTGTGACGCCAACCCCACATTGGGTGTCGTGATGATGCTCGGCGGTTCACTGATGGCAGCAGCGGCCGGGATCGCGTTGTCGATCCTGTTCGGCAAACGACGGTGGCCGTTGTTGCCTGTCGCGGTTCTGGGGAACGTCGGGATCATTACGGCATGGATGTTCGGCTTCGGGATCGTCGTCGGGTAGTCCGCCAATGGTGCCGGGGCTGGACCGCTGCGAACTATGCCGTATTGGCGTCGACGGGGATGGCTGTAGCGCGTAGTCGACCGAGGATGGCCTCGATTTCGTCCAGGTCGGCGGTATCGGGGAACACGACATCGGGGCCGTGGGGATAGCGCTGGCTGAACGGGGGATCGTAGAGCGATCCCACCTCCACGATGCCGTTCGCGACGATCACCTTCACCAGCAGGTCCAGGAAGTCGAGCTGGTTGGCCGTGAGCGTGCGGCCCGACTGGAACGCGTCGAAGGATTCGCGGGCGGTCTGCTCCTCCAGCCCGGTGAGCGAGCGCAGGAACAGGCCGAGTTCGCCGTCGTGGGCGGCCTTCGCCTCGGCGATGTCCTCGCTGGTGGCGAACCCTTCATCGAGGAAGATGCCTTCGAGATACCGCACGTCGACGGAGGTGATCTGACGGTTGCGGCGCAGCTTCTGCACGGCCACATGATCGGCGTGCTCGGTGAGGTAGGCGCGGGCCTTGGCTTTGAATCGTTTCTTGTCGTGCAGGCCGGCCAGTGCGGTCAGTTCCTTGAGCGACAGTTCGCCGAGTTCGTCCTCGAAGTCGGTGTAGATGGGGCTGCGCGGCTTGGCGGTGATGTTGCCGACGAGCCCGCGCAGGCGGCGACGCACGGACTCGAGCATCGGCAGCGTGACGTCTTCCCACCAGCTGTCGTCGCAGATGTCGGTGAGGAAGTCGTGCTGCGCGGCGACCGACGGAATGTTCTGGAGCTGCGGACTCAGCAGTTCGGTCGCGAGCTCGCGCACCTGTGTGCTCAACGCGAGGTATCCCGGCTCGCCGGTGAGGTGGGCGTATTGCAGCCGCAGCAGGAGGTAGTCGAACCGTTTGGCCGGTGTCGTATTGCCCGCTTCGACGGTTTCGGTCGGCAGCGAGGCGAGCTGGTCCAGTTCGGACTGCTTGTCGATGGTGATCCGTTGCCACGCGCCCGGCTCGCTGAAGGCCTCGACGTGGCGCAGATGACCGCGCACTTCGATGCTGTCGCGGTTCATCCCCGCGATCTGTTCACGCAGCGTGCGTGCCACCTGCCAGCGCAGATCGCCGACGTTGTGCGGTTCGGTATCGGGAACATCCGTCGGAGCGGCGCCCGGGTCGGCGGCCTGGTCGAGGGCGGCCAGCAAAGCGACGCGCTGACGAAACACCTTCTCCCGCACCGACACCGTGGCCCGCCCTTCGGCGGTGGGCAGGTTCTGGTTGAAGTACTCGACATTGCGTCCGAGGTCGAACACGACGAATCCGGTCTTGTCGTGTCCCGGCCCGAACAGGTCCTTGCACAGCCGGGTGCCACGGCCGAGCATCTGCCAGAACTTGGTCTTGGATCGAACTGTCTTGGCGAACACCAGGTTCACCACGGCGGGCACGTCGATGCCGGTGTCGAGCATGTCGACCGAGATCGCGAGAAACGGTGCGGTGTCAGGCTTCTCGAAGGCGTCGATCAGACTCTGCGCGTTGTCGGCCTGGCTGGTGATGATGCTGGCGAAGCCACCGCGATAGTGCGGGTAGAGGATGTCGAAGCGCTCGGCGATCAGCTTGGCGTGCTTGGTGTTTCGCGCGAAGAGGATGGTCTTGCCTATGTGTTCGCCGCCGGGCACCTTGAGTCCGAAGTCCATCACCGTTTCCAGCATCTTGTCGACGGTGTCGGCGTTGAACAGGAACTTGTTGAGGTCGTCGGCGGCGATCTCGTCGGGGATGTCGTCATCGTCGGCGGCCCAGTCAATGGCCTCCCACTCTTGCTTCTCCGCCTCGGACAACTCGTCGTAGCGGATACCGCGCGTCGGGAAGCGCAACGGCACCTCGACGACAGTTGGCGGCACCAGGTGATTCTCGGCTACCGCGTCGTCGAGGTCGTAGTAGTCGGTAGGCATGCCGTCTTCGAGGTGGAACAGCTGGTAGGTGTTGTGGTCGATGTCGTCGCGCGGGGTCGCGGTGAGACCGACGAGCAGCGAATCGAAGTAGGTGAACAGCGCGCCGTACTTCTGATACACCGACCGGTGCGCCTCGTCGATGATCACCAGGTCGAAATGCCCTGGGCCGAACCGCTTCACCCCGGCCGAGTCGTACTCCTGGGCGAGCCCCATCATCGTCTGGTAGGTGCAGACATAGACCCGGCCGGTCTCGCTCTTGTCGGTGAGCAGGTTCACCGGCGTGAGGCCCGGCAGGTGCGCCTTGAACGCGTTGGCCGCCTGGTTCACCAGGGCCTGCCGGTCGGCCAGGAACAGTACCCGCTTCACCCAGTCGGCCTTGGCGAGCAGATCCACCAGCGCGATAGCGGTGCGGGTCTTGCCGGTGCCAGTGGCCATCACCAGCAGTGCTTGGCGGCGGTTCTGCTGCTCGAACGTTTCACCGATCTTGCGAATCGCCCTGGTCTGATAAGTCCGTTCGACGATCTCGGCGTTGATCGTCTCGGTCGCCAACGGCCTGCGACCGGCGCGTCGCTGCACGAGCAGACGCAGTTCGTCCTTGGTGTGGAAACCGTGGACCTTGCGCGGCGGATAGAAGGCGTCGTCCCATATCCAGGTCTCGAAACCGTTGGTGTAGTAGATGATCGGCCGCTGCCCGGTGGCCTTCTCGAGCGCGTCGGCGTACTGCCGCGCCTGCTCTTTGCCCGCCAGATCGGGGTCCTTGGCCGACCGCTTCGCCTCGACCAGGCCGAGCGGCTTGCCATCGTCATCCCAGAGCACGTAATCCACGCGCCCCTTGCCGGTCTTGTTCGGCAGGCCGGTGACCGGGTACTCACGGTCCTCGGCATTGGTGAGCGCCCACCCGGCCTCGGCGAGCAGCCGGTCGATGTAGAACTCGCGGGTCTTGTCCTCGGTGTAGTCGTGCTCGTCCGGGACGGCCTGATTGGCCTTCTTCGCCGCGGCCACCTGTGCCCGCAACTGCGCGAGCTCGGCCTCGAGATCGGCGTTGGCGTCGCGCTGCGCCGCCAATTCCGCGCGCTGCTTCTCGTATTCGGCGAGCATCGCCTGCGCCTCTGCCTGCTTCTTGCGGCGGTCCGCGGCGGTGAGCGGGCGCGGCACCTTGTCGGTGTCGAACGCCAGGTGCGGCGGGGGCACATTGAGCGGATCGTTCGCGTAGTTGCGCGCCAGCCAGAACATCACCTGGAACAGTTCGCGCAGCAACGGCAGGGAGGTCTTGTCCGAGATCGGCTTGGTCCCGTGCACCGCGTCGTTGCCGACCGTGCGGATCAGATCCATCTTGGCCCGCCGATCGGTCCCGACGAGCGCCACCATGGTCGCCTCGCTGATCTTGCCCTTGAGATCATTGTGAAAGGGCTTCTTCAGCGTGGCCTCGGCATCGTAGAGCCACCCCACCGCCAACTCCATGGTCCTGCGCGCGGCGATGCAGGCCACCCGCGGATCGGCGATCCCCGCCCGCTCGGCCCGGATCGCCTCGGTGAACAGCGAGGGCCATTCCGCCCGCAGGAACTCGAAGTTGCTCACGAAAGTTACTCCCCCTCTTGATCCTTGGGGTCATCCTTCCACAACGTGCCCTGGAAGGCACGGGACTGCAGGGAGGAGAAGAGAGAATCGAGCTGGTCTAAAGCTTGCAATTTGAGTCGCTGCTGCCTGTCGATGTGGGCAACCCGTTCCGCAAATTCTACCTGTACGGACAGCGGCGGGCAGACTAGCCTCAAACCTCGCACATCGGCCTGATTTATGCTTGCCTGATTAACGGAGCGTTTTGCTCGAGAAAGTATCTGACGTCTCACGTCAGATGCGCACAGCGCCTTGACAAGGTAGCGCGGAGTCATCCTATCTAAATCAACCGCGATTCGCATCATATTCGACTCGAATACCGTTTCCTCAGTCAGGTCCGGAACCAGCGCCGACTTTCCTAGATACTCAATGCTATTTACACGATTTATCAAAATATTACCAGCAGATAGCCCGTACTTAAGCCTTTCGTCGATAGAAGTATCAACCCGCTTCAACGATGGCAATTTGGTAATAACACCGTCATAGAATGAATCTATTCTGACGATCGGAGTTCCACTTCCATAATCGGACGCCGGCTTATACATTCCATTTTGAGGACCATCCACAATCAAGTCGCCGAGCTCAATAATTGGCCATCCATGAGGACTTGTCGACGGGGTGCCGAACATGTCGAGGAAAATCGATCTAGCGAGGTCATCGAGGAGGGCGATGGACTGGCGGCGCTTCGCCCGCAGCTCATCCACCCGATCCAGCACCTCAGCAATCCGTCGCTGCTCGCTGATCTCCGGGAGCGGGAGCTTGAGATGCGATATGTATGCTTCCGGCACACGCCGTTGCCCGCCGCTACCGGTCATTCGCCGTTCGCCTGCAACTCGGATATAGGGCTGCCGCAGAAAATGCAGGAGATACCGGCGATCAAGCCTCGCAAGATCAGCGCGGACGACATGGAACTCGGTCGAACCGGCCCCGTTATTCTCATCCAGCCCTGCTTGTGCTATCTTGCCATTCTCGAAGCATGGCGTAATCTTCGCAACGAGAATGTCACCGTTTTCAAATTGCGTATAGCCTTTGGCAACTTCGCCGAATTTCTTTGCGACACCCCTGGATGTCGTGCCGTATTCAGCATCGACATCCGCCATACCGAGGAACGACACAAGATCATCTAGCTGTGGCCTGGTTCTTAGCCTTGGATTGATCTCGGCGACTTCCCCCAGAGCTACAATTCTACTCACCCCAGCATCCCCTTCAAATCCGACAGTCCCTGCTGAATCTCGCCCTCGATCATCTCCAATTCCTCGATGATCTCCAGCGGAGCCCGGTGTTCGATCTCCTCGTGGACGATCTCCTTGTACCGGTTCAGGGAAAGGTCGTAATCCTGGGCGGCGATGTCCGCGCGCGGTACGCAGAAACTCTGGGCCGTGCGTGAGCGTTCCTGCTCCGATGCATTGCGCAATGCGTACCGGGACAGCACATCTGGCAGGTTGTTGCGGGTGAGGTCGTCGGCGGTCAGTTCGGCGGTTGGTACCGCGCCGAGCTTGGTTTCGCCGAGGAGCGGTGTGCGCTTGTCGTCGAGGCTGTATCCGTCGGCGGTGACCTCGTAGAACCACACCGAATCCGTTCCACCACTGTTGGTCTTGGTGAAGAACAGTATGGCGGTGGAGACACCGGCGTAGGGCTTGAAGACGCCGCTGGGGAGCTTCACGACCGCGTCGAGTTTGTGGTCTTCGACCAGCATCTTGCGAAGGTCCTTGTGCGCCTTGGTGGAACCGAACAGCACGCCGTCGGGGACGATCACGGCGGCGCGGCCGCCGGGCTTGAGCAGGCGCAGGAACAGGGCCAGGAAGAGGAGTTCGGTCTTCTTGGTCTTGACGATGCCCAGGAGGTCCTTGGCCGTCGACTCGTAGTCGAGGCTGCCCGCGAACGGGGGGTTCGCCAGGATCATCGAGTACTTGTTTGCTTCACCGGATGCGCTCTGCGCCAACGAATCCCGGTATCGGATGTCTGGCTGCTCGACGCCGTGCATGAGCATGTTCATGCTGGCGATACGCAGCATGGTGCGGTCGAAATCGAAGCCGTGGAACATCCCGTTGTCGTAGTGCGCGCGAGTCTCTGGGTCGTAGAGGGCTTCGCTGTGGTGCTGAGCGATGTACTCGGCGGCGCCGACGAGGAAACCGGCGGTGCCGCTGGCCGGGTCGCAGATCTCGTCGTTGGGCCCGGGGTTCATCATGGCGACGATCAGGCCGATGATGTGGCGCGGGGTGCGGAACTGGCCGTTCTGGCCGGCCGTGGCGAGCTTGCCGAGCATGTACTCGTACAGGTCGCCCTTGGTGTCGCCGTCGTTGAGCGGCAGCTCGTTGATCAGGTCGACGACCTTGCCGAGCAGGTTCGGGGTGGGGATGGTGAAACGCGCGTCGCGCATGTGATGGGCGTAGGTCGACTCATCGCCGCTGTCGGTGCCGCCGAGCTCGCGCAACCACGGAAAGATCTCGTCACCGAACATCGGGAACAGCACGTCGGGATGCTTGCCGAGCAGTTTCGACCAGCGCAGATGGTCGAATTCAGGCGTGTAGATCGGCCGCTCGATCGGCTTGCCGGTGCGCTGCGCCTTCTTCTCCTTGAGCATCTGCGAGTCGTCGAGCCGTCGCAGGAAGATCAGATAGGTGATCTGCTCGATCACCTCTAGCGGATTGGAGATCCCACCCGACCAGAACGCGTCCCAAAGACTGTCGATCTTGCTGCGCAGTTCGCCCGTAATCACCCTCGAGACCCTATCTCACCCCACCGACACGGCCCACCGCTCCACCATCCATCGCCAATGCCCCGATCCCGGCCCGGACCTGGGCCGATGATCTCGCCGAAGCTCATCTCGTTGGGGTACGGTTCACCTCGACGAGTAGGGAGGTGAGACCACTGTCGTATGAACCGAAGCTGACTGCCGCGCTATCGGGTGCAACGCTGCGTCAGCTCGCGCACTGGCGGCGCTCGTTCCCCAATCGAGCACCGGTCCTCACTCCTGAGATCTCTGCCAGCCGACCGATCCTCTACTCCTTCAGAGACGTCGTCGCGCTGCGCACGTGTGTTCGGTTGCGCCAGGAGGCGTCATTGCAGCGGATCCGACGTGCCCTCGACACTCTCCGCGACGGTCTCGGCGAACGTGATCATCTGTCCCAGTATCGACTGGTCGCTGACCGGGACACCATCTACCTGGCAGAGCTGGACGGAGCTACAGACCTCGTGCTCGCTCGCACGCAGACCGTCATTCACGAGATGGTCGAGGTCTTGGAGCCGTTCTACCGTAATGGACGGCACATTCCAGCCCTGCTCACACCGCGTACCCACGTCTCCGTCGACCCAGCTGTACGCGGCGGTGAACCGATGATCGAAGGAACGCGCGTGCCGTCCGCGGATGTCGCCGCACTTGTCCGTGATGGTGTGCCACCCGAGCAGATCGCCGACTACTACCCAGCAGTCAGCCCGGAAGCCGCACGCGATGCCGCAGACTTCGCCGATTACGTCGACAGCTATGGCGACCGCCCCACTCCGGCGGTCGCTTCTTGAGACTGCTCCTCGATGAAAATGTGCCACGGCCGATGGCTGACATCATTCGGATTCTTGTGAAGCAGCACGCAATCGACCACGTCCACGACCTGCCGGGGTGGGCTGGGACCAAGGACGTCGCCCTTTATGACCGCGCGCGTTCCGCCGGGTTCGACGTCATGGTCACCAACGACACGAAACAGATGAAGCGACCGATGGAGGTCGAAGCAATCGCCCGCTCGGGATTGCACCGGATCGAGTACCGGCAGAACAACAAGCACGGTGGCCTGGTCGGCCTCGGTACGGCGATAGCGACAGTCTGCGCCGGGCTGCCCCACGCGATCGCCGCGCTCGAGGAGTCTCGCGGGCAACGTCTCATCTCGCTCAACGGCATCGACCCGACGCGCGGGGGCCGCATTCAGGTCCTCGACCCAGCATCGGTTCGGCCACCGCATTGGCCGGACATCGCCGATCTGTCTGCTAGCTGACCAGCGCGAAACGCGCGACCGAGCGAGCTCCATGGGCGATGCGCCTCACCCACGCAGTCGCCGCCCGTCAGAGGAGCCGCTGCGCCCTATCACGCGTCAACACCTTCGGAGGCTGTGCCTGGTCTGCGAATCAACTCAGCAGTGTGATGGCGTGAGCTCGGGCTCGGGCTACTGCCTCGGCTATGCCCTCGGTGAAAGGGCGGCCGTGACCCGGAAGGACCAAGGGGGCGTCGAGGGATTCCAGGGAGTCCAAGGCCGTAAGGGTGGCGGGGGTGGAGTGGTTGAAGAAGCAGGGGAGTAGTTGGGGGCCTGTGGTTTTCGCGGTGGGATGGGCGGTGACGAGAGTGTCGCCGGTAGCGATCGCGCCTACTTCCGGGAGGTGGTAGGCGGTGTGGCCGGAGGTGTGGCCCGGGGTGGGGACGGGGACGGGGTGGCCGGGGAGGTCGAGGGGGCCTTCGGTGGGGAAGGGGTGGATGTGGGGAACCGGGTTCTTGCGGAGGCCGCCCGCGGCGGTGATGCGGGCGGCCCAGGCGAGGGTGTCGCGGTCGGTGAGGCGTTTGATGACGTCGAGGGGGGTGGCGGACTCGTGGTAGTCGCCGTGGGCGTGCGGGACCTCGGTGGGGCTGGTGTAGGCGGGGATGGCGTAGCGGCGGTGGAGATGGTTGAGGGCGCCCACGTGGTCGAGGTGGGCGTGGGTGAGCAGGACGGCCTGGATGTCCTCGGGGCGGTGGCCGAGGGAGCGGATCGATTTCTCGATCAGGGCGGCGTCGCCGTGCCAGCCGGCGTCGATGAGGGTGAGGTCGCGGCCGTCGCGGAGCAGGAACATGTTGACGTCGGTGCCGCGGATGGTGAACACATCGTCGGCTACCTGGTGTACGCGCATGGGGGAATCCCTCTCCGGTGCAAGGATTTCCGACCCTACCGGCCGCGGCGGCGGCCGGTGGGGTCGTCGGGTCACCAGATGCTCACGCGCTCTTCGGGCTTCAGGAACAGCTTGTCGTCGGGCTTGACGTCGAAGGCCTCGTAGAAGCTGTCGATATTGCGGACCACCGCGTTGCAGCGGAACTCCGGCGGGGAGTGCGGGTCGACGGCGAGGCGGCGGATGGCCTCCTCCTGGCGGGCCTTGGTGCGCCACACCTGGGCCCAGCCGTAGAACACGCGTTGCAGGCCGGTGAGCCCGTCGATGACGGGGGCCTCGGCGCCGTCGAGCGAGATCTTGTAGGCGGCCAGGGCGATGGACAGGCCGCCCAGGTCGCCGATGTTCTCGCCGATGGTGAACTCGCCGTTGACGGTGTGCTCGTCGGCCAGGTCGGCGGGGGAGAGCACGTCGTACTGGTCGATCAGCGCCTTGGTGCGCTTGCCGAACTCGGCGCGGTCGGCGTCGGTCCACCAGTCCTGCATGTTGCCGTCGCCGTCGTACTTGGCGCCCTGGTCGTCGAAGCCGTGGCCGATCTCGTGACCGATCACCGCGCCGATGCCGCCGTAGTTGGCGGCGTCGTCGGCGTTCATGTCGAAGAACGGCGGTTGCAGGATGGCGGCCGGGAAGACGATCTCGTTCATGCCGGGGTTGTAGTAGGCGTTCACCGTCTGCGGGGTCATGAACCATTCGCCGCGGTCCACCTCACCGCCCAGTTTGCCCAGGTCGCGGTCGTGGTCGGCGGCGTAACCGCGGCGGTAGTTGCCCACCAGGTCGGCCGGGTCGATCACGACGGCGGAGTAGTCGCGCCAGGTGTCGGGGTAGCCGATCTTGGGGGTGAACTTCTCCAGCTTGGTCAGCGCGGCCGCGCGGGTGTCGGGGCCCATCCACTCCAGCTCGGCGATATTGCGGCGGTAGGCCTCCTGGAGATTGGCCACCAGCTCGACCATGCGGGCCTTGGCCTGCGGCGGGAAGTGCCGGGCCACATACAGTTCGCCGACGGCCTCGCCGAGCAGCTCCTGCACCAGCGACACCCCGCGCTTCCAGCGCTCCCGGTTCTCCTGGGCGCCGGTGAGGGTGCGGCCGTAGAAGTCGAAGTTCTCCTCGACGATGGCGTCGGTGAGCAGCGCGGCCCGCCCGTGCAGCACCTGCCAGGCGGCCCAGGCCTGCCAGTCCTCGCGCGGCAGCTCCGACCAGGCGGTGGCGAAGGCGGTGAGGTAGTCGGGCTGGCGCACGACGAGTTCGGCGAACAGTTCGGCGCCGCTGCGGTCCAGGCCGGTGGCGACGGCCTCGACCCAGGCGGCCCAGTCGAAGGCGGGGTGGGCGGCGGCGAGATCGGCGAAGGTGGTGAGGTTGTAGCTCTTCTCGGCGTCGCGGCGGCGCACCACGTCCCAGTGGCCCGCGGCGAGAGTGCGCTCGACCTCGAAGACGCGGCGGGCGGCGTCGGCGGGGTCGGCGGGCAGCAGCCCGGCCAGGGCCGGATCGGCGGCGGCGAGGGTGAACATCTTGGTGATGTGGGCGCGGTAGGCGTCGCGGATCTCGGCGAATTCCTCGGAGCGGTAGTACGACTCGTCGGGCAGGCCGATGCCGGACTGGGTGGCGTGCACGAGGTAGCGGGTGGAGTTCTTGTCGTCGGTGTCGACGTAGTAGGCCACCGCGCCGCGGATGCCGGTGCGCTGCAACCCGCCGAGCAGGGCGGCGAAGGCGCTCGCGTCGGCGACCTCGGCGATGGCGCGCAGGTCGTCGGCGATCGGGGCGAGCCCGGCCGCGGCCACCGCGTCGGTGTCCATGAAGCTCGAGTACAGGTCACCGATCTTGCGGGCGACGGCGTCGTCGGAGGAGCCCGCGGCGCTCTCGGTGATGATGGCCTGCACGTCGAGCTCGGCCTGGTCGTAGAGCGTGCGGAAGGCGCCGTCGACGGCACGGTCGGCGGGGATCTCGTACTCGGCCAGCCACTGCCCGTTGACGTGCGCGAACAGATCGTCCTGAACGCGCACATCCTGGTCACGGAAGGACAGGTCGATACCGGAAGGGGTGTTCAGATCGGAGGTCACAGGACCCAGTATGCAGTGACATTGGCGGCTGGCGCCGCGGGTCCTCGGCCTGTTCCCTTGATCTTCCCTCCCTACGGGCACTCCTTCGTCGCACCCTTCGGTCAGTCCAGATCAAGGCGGCCGAGCACCGTGAAGCCGGACTTATGCGCAGACGAACTCGTCGTCGCGCACGCCCGCGACGAAGGCTTCCCATTCGGGGGCGGTGAAGTGGAGCAGGATGTCGTCGTGGCGGAGGGTGGCCGAGCCGTCGAGGCTCACGTGGGCGACCAGGTCGGGGTGGCGGCGGCCGGTGAGCAGGCAGTGCAGGAAGGCTGTCCACAGGGCGGCGCCGACGGTGATGATGGGCTCGTCCGAGCCGAGGTTGCGCGGGTTGCGACGGAATTTGCTGTCGCGTATCTGGACGATGTCGCCATCGAAACGGACCTCGACACATTGGTTGCCGTTGTTGGAGCGTGACGAGGTGAACCAGCCGTGTTCGGCCGGGCGGCGTCGAGCGGTGGTGGACATACCCCGAATCCTACACGCTCGCATACTCGCTGATCAGGGCCAGAGATTCGGTGCGGGACAGGGATTGCTCGCGGGCACGCACATAGGCGAAGCCCAGATCGCGCACCTGTTCGGCGTCGTCGACATGGCCGCCGAACACCGCGCTCTCGGCCCACGCGAAGGTAGGTAGCTGATCGCTTGCGAAGTCGAGCAGATGGAAGCTGGAACCACCCAGCACCGCCCCCTCCGGCGCGCTGAACGGGATGACGCGCACCTCCACGGTGTCGAGTTCGCGCACCAGCGCGGCCAGGTGCCGCAGCTGCTCGCGCAGCACCGGCGCACCACCGGTCTGCTGACGCAGGGTCGCCTCGCCGAGCACCGCGGTCAGCTCGAGCGGGTCCGGACCGCGCAGACGCTGCTGGCGGCGCATCCGGATGGCGACGAGCTGATCCACCTGGACCGGCCGGATCATCACATCGGCGCTGATCAGCGCCCTGGCATAAGCCTCGGTCTGGAGCAGGCCGGGCACCAGCAGACTGTCGTAGCTGCGGATGCTCTGCGCGCCCGCCTCCATGCCGTAGAGGCGTTGTAGCTCGGGGCCGATCAGCGCCGAGGAGGTGGACCACCAGCCGCGCTGCTTGCTGGCCTCGAGCAGCGCCAGCAGTTCGCGGCGCTCGTCGGGGGTGACGTCGAGGACGTCGAGAACGGGCTCGATGGTGGTGCGGGTGAGTACCCGCCGCCCCTTCTCCACGTGCGACCAGTTGGCGGGGGTGAAGCCCACGCGGCGCGCGAATCCGGCCGAGTCGAAGCCGCGCTGCTCGCGCAACTCACGCAGGCGCAGGACGAGTTCCCAGCGCGCGACGGTCGGCGAAACAGGGGCCATGCGGCCACATCGTACCCCGATGAACACACCAGCTACTGACTATTGTCAGGCGGGTTGTGCGGCACTAGGCTGTTCTGAACGTCAAATTTCTCTCGTGTCCTGGCGTTATAGAAAAGTTTCCCGCTGCACCCGGTGGTCGGACACCGGAACTTCCCGATCGAGCGAATAACCAGCTACATCGAGTCCACCGTCGACGGAGACGAGGTCGTGATGAGCACGTCGCGCACAGATGACAAGGGCGGGTACACCGTGGCCGAGGAATACACGGCCACCCAGGACGCGCTGGCGCGGTGCCGTCACTACCGCAAGCACAACGGGCTCTACGGGGTGGTCGACTCGACCCTGGGCCGGATCATGCTCGAGATCGGCGCGGTGGGCGCGGTGGTGATGCCCTCGCCGCTGGGCGAGCGGGTGCGCGGGCTGCTCACCGGACGCGGGCAGCGCTGCGGGCCGATCATCGCCCATCCGCGCTCGGGCCGCTGGACCTTCCTGACCGGCCCCACCGACAATTCCTACCTCGACACGGTGCTGTTCGCCGAGCTGTTCCGGGTCTGCGCCTCGGTGGCGCTGCCGGGCAGTGAGATCGTGCTGCCCTCACCGGCTGACGAACGCAGCGGATATCGCCGGTGGATGCAGGTACCGGACGGCGACTATCGGCCGGATTTCGCCCAGATAGTCGCCGCCACCAGGACCAATGCCCGTTCGGCTGCCCTGCTCAGCGAGCCGGGGTCGGCGTAGTCGGGAACTTGCTGTCGATCGTGCTGGAGAAATCGTCCATGCACTTCTGGATGGCGTCCTGGTCGTTGCCAGCCTTCTGCACGCAGTCGATGTAGTCGACGCCGCCGGTGTCCTCGACGACCTTCCAGAAGAAGACGCCGACGAGCACCGCGATCAGGATCGAGATCAGACCCAGCGCCAGGCCGAAGCCGGCCATCACGCCGCCGCCCGCACTGCCCGAACGCACCTTGACCAGCGCGATGATGCCGAACAGCAGCGCGAGCACGCCGAAACCGATGCCGCCGAACACCGTCCACGACAGCAGCAGGGCGATGATGCCCAGCACCAGCGCGGTGATGGCCAGGCCCTTGCCCGGGGGCTGCTGGTACTGGCCGTACTGGCCGCCCTGCGGCGGATACTGACCCGGTGGCGGCGGGTACTGCCCCGGCGGTTGATACGACATCTGTTCCCCTCTCATCGTGCCCACGACGTCATCGCGGGTCGGCCACGCGGGCGTTAACCGCGCGAAGTCTCGCCCAGCCGGGCGTGCATCTCCCACACCAGGATCTCGGCGGCCCCGTGCGGGCGCACCCGCTGACCGCCGGTGCGCGTCATCCGGACGGCGTCACCCTGGGCCAGCACACCGACACCCTCGAGCTCCACCTCGCCGCGCGCGACGAAGACATGCAGGTAAGGAGCCTCCGGGAGGGTCACACCGGGGCTGTCGGCGGGCATCCGGGCCACGTGCATGGCCGCGTGCGAGGAATTGATCGCGATGGCGGTGCGGTCACGGTAGCGAGGCAGGCCCGAGGCCACCGTGACGAGCTCGCCGCGCGCGAGTTCGGCGTCGATCTCGAGCTGCTGATAGCCCGGGTCGACGCCGGGTTCGTCGGGCACCACCCACATCTGGACGAAATGCACCGGCTCGTCGTGCTCGGGGAGTTTCCCGTCCAGGCGCCAGGAATCGTTCTTCTCCGAGTGCAGGATGCCGGTGCCCGCGCTCATCCGCTGGGCCAGGCCCGGATAGATGACGCCGCTGTGGCCCAGCGAATCCTGATGCACCAGGCTGCCGCCGAGCACCCAGGTGACGATCTCCATGTCCCGGTGCGGATGGGTGTCGAAGCCCTCGCCGGGCAGCACCACGTCCTCGTTGTTCACCAGCAGCAGGCCGTGGTGGGTGTTGTCGGGGTCGTAGTGCTCGCCGAAGGAGAACGAATGCTTGGAATCGAGCCAGGAGATGCGCGTCTTCGACCGGTCGCCGCCGCGGTGCAGCTCGATCCTGGGTGTGGTCGGTGTGGGCATCACCCCCCAATTCTGGCACCACTATCCTCACGACGTGTCGACTCATCGCCCTGACGGCTCCGAACCGGCGGGTGAGCGGCCGATCCCGATCCGCGACATGCTGCGCGATCCGCGTCCGCTGATCCGCCGCAACCCGCAGATGCCACGCCTGGCGCTGCTGCGGCTGGCGGCCCAGTTCGGCGACGGCATGTTCCAGGCGGCGCTGTCGGGCGCGATCCTGTTCAACCCCGAACGCGAGACCGATCCGCTGGCCATCGCCGCCGGATTCGCGGTGCTGCTGCTGCCGTATTCGGTGCTCGGGCCCTACGCCGGTGCGCTGCTGGACCGCTGGGACCGGCGCACGGTGCTGCTGGTGGCGAGCGTGGCCAGGGCGCTGCTGATCGCGGCGACGGCGCTGGGATTGTTCGCCCGAGCGGGGGAGACGCCGCTGTTGCTGCTGGCGCTGGCGACGGTGGGGATCAGCCGGTTCGTGCTGGCGGGCGTGTCGGCGGCGCTGCCGCGGGTGCTCGAACAGCGCTGGCTGGTGCCGATGAACTCGCTGCTGGCCACGGTGGCCTCGGCCTGCGCCGGGGTCGGCGCGGCGACCGCGGTGGCGGTGATCGCGGCGCTGGGCGCGGGGGACACCGCCTCGGCGGTGGCGGTGGCGCTCAGTGGCGCCGGGTCGGTGGTCGGCGCGATGCTGGCGATCGGATTCCCGGCGCGGATACTCGGGCCCGAAAGCGGTTCGGCCCGTTCGGAGAGCACTGTGCACGCCATCGCGACCGGCCTGCGCACCGGCGCGCGGGCGGTGTGGGACTCGGCGCAGGTGACCACCGCGATGATCGGCATCGGCGCGCACCGGGTGGTGTTCGGGATGAACACGCTGATCATGGTGCTGGTGCTGCGCCAGCCCAGCGGGGACGCCCAGATGACCGGCGGGCTGGTCGGATTCGGGGTGGCGATCGGCTTCGCCGCGGCGGGCATGCTGCTGGCCGCGCTGCTGGCGCCCATCCTGATCCCGCGCCTGGGCAGGCCGCGCACCGTGCTCGTCGGCCTGGTGGCCGCGATCGCGGTGCAGCTCACGCTGGTGACCCCGATCGCGGTGGCCGCCGCGGGCAACGACCACGCGCACCGGATGCTGCTGGCGGGCGCGTTCGGGCTCGGCCTGGCTGGGCAGACGATCAAGCTGACCGGCGACGCGAGCATGCAGATCGACATCGCCGACGACCGTCGCGGCCAGGTGTTCGCCCTGCAGGACACCGTTTTCAACATCACCTTCGTGCTCGCCATCGCGGCGACCGCGCTGGTGATCCCCGCCGACGGCCGCTCCCTGGCGGTGGTGCTGACCGGGGCGGGGGTCTACGCGCTGGGCATCGTGGCCGTCGGCCTCAACTCCCGGCGAGCCAGGGCGGCACGCTGACCGGCCGCACCGGCTCCTGCGCCAGCACGCTGCGATGGTCGACGCCGAGCGGGATATCGGGGAACAGGTCGAGGGCGGTGTGCCCGACGCTCGCCACGACGGCGTCGAGCGGTGGATCGCAGTCGGGTAGCGGGAACGGCTCGCAATCCCACAGGGCGGCATCGCCGTCGAAGTCGAGCCAGAGCGTGTCGGCGTGCGTGGTCTCGGCCAGGGCCTGCTCGGCCTCGTGCGCGAACCCGGTTCCGAGGTCGTACTCGATTTCGTTCACAACTGGTTGGACGCACGGCGAAGGCGATCGGTTCCGGTAAGTTCTACGCGCAGCAGAGGTGTTGGCCGGACACCGATTCGAGGGAGTACCAGGTGCGCACTACACCGCAGAGATCAGCAGCGCTGGGTGTGTTTCTCGCCGCCGTGCTCGCCGCCCCGGCGCACGCGGCACCGCTGCCCTGGGCGCCGCCGCCGGTGAACATCTGCGGGGAAACGGGTTTCGACCCGGCCAACCGGCTGCCCGATCCCTCGGCACCGCCCGCCCCGCCGCTGCCGCCCCTGCCGCCGAGCTTCGACATCCCCATCCCGATACCGCAGCTCACGCCGGTGCCGGTGCCCGATCCGCCGCACGACAACACGCGCGTCGCGCAGGCACCGCTGCCCACCGACCCGTGCCGCAACCCGTGCCCCGAGGTCACCGACACGCCGAAGCCGGAAACCGAATCCGCCGAGACCTCCACCGGTTCGGCCGACTTCCTGCCGCGCATCCGGATCAAGCCCGAGATCGAGCCCATCCCGATCCCGGTGCCCGGTGGCGACGGCGAACCCGCCCAGCCCGCACCGGAACCCGTGGTGCGCCCGATCGAACCCGGACCGGTGCGCGCGGCCGTCGCGCCCGCGGTGGTGGAGTCGGTGCGCCTGGTCGAGCAGGTCACCGGGCACGGGTCGGCCAACCGGACCGACAAGCGCTGGCAGGTCGACGGCACCGACCTCGGCCTGTTCTGGGAGACCGAACCGGGCAAGGTCGCGATGGTCTTCGGTGACACCTTCGGCGACGGCTGGGCCTACGGCGGCGCGGGCGCCGACACCGCCGACTGGCGCTCGAACGTGCTGGCCTACAGCACCGATCGCGACCTGTCCGACGGGCTGGTCATCGACTCGATGGTGCAGGACAAGCCCTGTCACGCGGCCGAACTGCTGGGCAGCCGCAAGATCAAGAACTGGGAGACCACCACCATCCCCACCTCGGGTTTCGCCCTGGGGAAGCGCCAGTTCATGAGCTACATGTCGGTGAACCACTGGTCGCGGATCCCGGGCATGTGGCTCACCAACTACGGCGGTCTGGCCTATTCCGACGACGGCGGCCAGACCTGGACCAAGGATCAGCACGCCCGCTGGGAGAACCTGTTCGGGCTGGGCAAGTTCCAGGTGGCGGCGATGGTGCCGCACGGCGACTACGTCTACCTGTTCGGCACACCCAACGGGCGGGTCGGGATGATCGGGCTGGCTCGCGTGCGCAAGGCCGATGTGCTCAACAAGACCGCCTACCAGTACTGGGTGGACGGCGATTGGGCGCCCGCCGCGGAGAATTCGGCGACCCCGCTGGCCCTTGGCACCGCCAGCGAACTGTCGGTGCGCTTCGACGCCGAGAGCGGGCAGTGGCAGATGGTCTATCTGGACTCGGCCGCGGGCAAGATCGTGCTGCGCACGGCCGCCGAACCGCAGGGCCGCTGGACCGACACGGTGCCGCTGCTGTCCACCGAGGACTATCCCAAGGCCTACGGCGGGTTCATCCATCCGTGGTCGACCGCGAAGGACCTGTACTTCACGATGTCGGCCTGGGACAGCTACAACGTCTATCTCATGCACGCCCGGCTGCGCTGAACGCTCAACGCACGGGCACGAAACGTAATCGGTCTCCGGGGCGGGCCTGGGCCACCCGGTCGACATCGGCGTCGAGCACCACCGCGATCACCGGATAGCCGCCCGTGATCGGATGATCGGCGAGGAAGACCACCGGCTGTCCGCTCGGCGGCACCTGCACCGATCCCAGCGCGACGCCCTCGGCCGGGAGTTCGCCGGTGATCGCGCGGGTCAGCGGCGGGCCGTCGAGGCGATCCAGGCGGGCGCCGACGCGATCGGTATCGGTGGAGACCGTCCAGGAACCGCGGAACAGCAGGTCGGGATCGCTGAACCAGTCCGCGCGCGGGCCGGGCAACGCGCGCACCGCGAGCACCTCCGGGGGCACCGGAACCGGCGCGAACTCGACGGTCGGCAGGGTGCGCGGCGGGGGACCGACCGGCAACTGACTGCCCGCGCGCAGCGGCTCGGGGCCGATGCCCGACAGGGTGTCGCGGCTGCGCGAACCGAGCACCTTCGGCACGGCGATACCGCCGCGGATCGCCACGTAACTGCGCAATCCGCTGCCGGTCAGGCCCAGCCGCAACACCTTGCCCTCGTCGAGTTCGAGGACGCTGGCATGGCCGACCGGAACGCCGTCGACGGTCGCTGGGGCGGGCGCGCCGGTGACGGCGACCGTGAGATGGCCGTCGGCGCGCAGGGCCAGCCCGCCGAGCAGCACCTCGATGGCGGCCAGGTCCTCCGGATTGCCGACCAGGCGGTTGGCCAGGCGCAACGCGGCGCGGTCGGCGGCGCCCGCCTGGCCGACGCCGGAATCGAACCAGCCCGGCCTGCCCAGGTCCTGGATCGTCGCGAGCGGCCCCACCCGCTCGATGAAGATCAGCATGCTCGTACTCCCCGATTCGCTGTCGAGGCGGCGCGTCGTTGAGCAGCCCTCGGTGTCAATCCTGGGTGGTCTCGACGAAACGAATCGCCGAACCCGCCCGCACCAGCGCGGGCGGGTCGCGCTCGACCACCCACATCCGCAGATCGGTCCGCCCGATCAGCTGCCAGCCACCCGGGGTGCCCCGGGGATACACCGCCGAGTAGCCGCCCGCCAGCGCCACCGCGCCGGGTGGGATGGCGGTACGGGCGCGGTCGCGGCGCGGGACCGTCAGCCTGCCGTCGGGCGAGGTCAGGTAGCCGAAACCGGGGGCGAAACCGACGAAGGCGCACCGCCAGATCGTGCTGGTGTGCGCGGCGATCACCTCGGCGGGGGAGAGGTCGAGCAGACGCGCGACCTCGGGCAGGTCGGCGCCGTCGTAGCGGACCGGGATCTCCACGATGTCCTCGGCGGGCACGTCGACGGCGGCTGTTCCACGGGAAACATCGGGCGAATCCGGTTGCGGTGGCTCCTGATCCAGGCGCTCTAGCAGGGCGAGCAGCTCGCGGCGCACCTGCACGCCGTAGCTCACCGCGTGCAGGGTGACCAGCACCGTCTCCGCGGCGGGCAGCACATCCTGGACGCCGGCGATGGCATGCACACGCAGGGCCGAGGCCAAGCGCTGCACCGGACGCGGGTCATCGAGCGTGATGAGCATGGCGCGGTCACCCGCGGGCCGGATCCGCGCGTTCCAGTCGTCCATCCTGCCTCCCACCCTCAGCTGAACGGCTCCACCGGTATCCCCGCCTCGTCGAGCGCCCCGCGGATCCGGCGGGCCATCTCCACCGCGGCAGGGGAATCGCCGTGCACGCACACACTCGCCACGGACACGGCGACCGTACCGGGACCGTCTACGGTACGCGCGGTCCCCGACAGCGCAAGGGAAACCGCCTGTGCCACGGCGTCGTCGGGTGCGAGCACCGCTCCGGCAACACCGCGCGGGGCCAGCGTGCCGGTCGCGGTGTAGGCGCGGTCGGCGAAACCCTCGCCGACGAAACGCACCCCGAGCCGGGCCGAAGCCTTCTCCAGTTCGGTTCCGGCCGGGCCGAGCAGGGCCAGGCCGGGCCCGGATTCGGCCACCGCCGCGAGCACGGCGTCGGCGAGCAGCGGGTCACGGGCGGCCGCGTGGTACAGCGCGCCATGGGGTTTCACGTAGTGGACGCGGTCGCCGGCGGCCCGGGCGAAGGCCGACAGCGCGCCGATCTGATACAGCACCTCGTCGCGCAGCTCGGCCGGGGCGATGGCGATATCGCGGCGGCCGAAGCCCACCAGATCGCGATAACCCACGTGGGCGCCGATCCGCACGCCCTTGGCGACGGCCGTTTCACAGGTGGCGCGCATGATCGACGGATCGCCCGCGTGGAAGCCGCAGGCGATATTGGCGCTGGTCACGATGTCGAGGACGGCGGCGTCGTCACCCATTCGCCACGGGCCGAAGCCTTCACCGAGATCACTGTTCAGGTCCAGCGGCATGCGTCGACCATAGCCGCCGGGGGCGCGGGCCAGTACGCTCAGAGCCATCATGGCCACGTATTTCGATCCGAAGTCCTGGTCACTGTCGGGCGCCGTCGACCTGGGCAGACGCCTGCTCGACCCGTCGTGGATCGACCAGTGGCTCGGCTTCACCACGTCCTGGGCGGATCCGGTCGCCGACCTGGGCTCCGGCACCGTCACCGCGCTCATGCCCGATGTGCTGATCACGGTGCTCAGCGAGGGAATCCTGAGCCGATTCGGCGGCCAGGAGGTCACCGCGACGCTGCTCGGGCACGAACTGACCGCCACCCTCGACGTGCTCAAGGTGCGCAGGCGCGGTGCCCACTTCCAGTCCAAGACGGTGCTCTCCGACCTGGTCTGGGACTCGCACCCGTTCGAGACGGTCACCGTGATCGCGCACGGCGTGCGGCTGATCCCCGGAGTGCCGACCAAGGTCAGGGTCCAGCAGCTCGACATCGAGGGCAGCATCGAGATCGGCGCGCTGGTGGAATGGGTCGACGCGCAGAACCTGGAATGGCGGGTGCGCCTCGACGAACGCGGGCAGATCGTGGCCGATCATCGCACCCGCAAGATGAGCGCCGTGGTGGACGCGCAGGTCTACGACAACCTGCTCACCATCGATATCCGCAAGGCCAGCTGGCACGGCATCCGCCTGCCCCGCCGCGCCGTACAGGCGCCCGCGCTGCTGCTCGACGACCTGCCCAACCGGGCGAGCATCTCCTACGCGCACCGGCGCGGGGACGTGGTGAAGTTCCGCATCGAGCTGCCGGAGACCACCGGCTCGTTCGACCTGGCGCAGATGCGCTCGGCCATCGTCGCGGGGACCGAACTGATCGTGTTCTGATCAGTTCTGCTGGGCCCAGGCCAAGGTACTGCGCCGGGCTGTTCAGCTTTCAGGTCAGTTCTGCTGGGCCCAGGCCAAGGTACTGCGCCGGGCTGTTCAGCTTTCAGGTCAGTTCTGCTGAGCCCACCATTCCCGCAGGGCCGCTTCGGCTTCCTCGCGGGTCATCGGGCCGCGGTCCAGGCGCAGGTCCTTGAGGTATTTCCACGCCTTGCCGACCTGCGGGCCCGGCTCGAGGCCGAGCAGTTCCATGATGGCGTTGCCGTCCAGGTCCGGGCGCACGCGCGCGAGGTCTTCCTGTTCGCGCAGCGCGGCGATGCGCTCCTCCAGCTCGTCGTAGGTGGAGCGCAGGGCGGCCGCGCGGCGCTTGTTGCGGGTGGTGCAGTCGGCGCGGACCAGTTTGTGCAGGCGGTCGAGCAGGTCGTCGGCGTCGGTGACGTAGCGGCGCACCGCCGAATCGGTCCACTGGCCCTTGCCGTAACCGTGGAAGCGCAGGTGCAGGAACACCAGGCGGGCAACCTCTTCGGTGAACGCCTTCGGGTACTTCAGCGCGCGCATGCGCTTGCGCACCATCTTCGCCCCGACCACCTCGTGATGGTGGAAGCTCACCCCGCCGCCGGGCTCGTTGCGCTTGGTGTCGGGCTTGCCGATGTCGTGCAGCAGCGCCGCCCAGCGCAGCACCAGGTCGGGGTCGCCCTCCTCCTGGTCGATGGCCTGGGCCAGCACGGTCAGCGAATGCTGGTAGACGTCCTTGTGCTGGTGGTGCTCGTCGATCTCGAGCTTCATCGCGGGCACCTCGGGCAGCACGCGCTGGGCCAGGCCGGTGTCGCACATCAGGTTGATGCCGTCGATCGGATGGTCGGCGCCGATGAGCTTGTCCAGCTCGGTGCGCACGCGTTCGGCGGTGATCCGGTCGATCTGTTCGGCCATCTCCACGATCGCCGTGCGCACCCGCGGGGCCACCTCGAAACCCAGCTGGGCGACGAAGCGGGCCGCGCGCAGCATGCGCAGCGGGTCGTCGTCGAACGAATCCTGGGGCAGCGCGGGGGTATCGAGGACGCCGTCGAGCAGGGCGTCGAGGCCGTCGAGCGGGTCGACGAATTCCAGCGAGCCGTCGGCGGCGATCTTCACGGCCATCGCGTTGACGGTGAAATCGCGCCGGACCAGGTCGCCTTCGAGGGTGTCGCCGAAGGTGACCTCGGGATTGCGCGAGACCCGGTCGTAGGTGTCGGCGCGGAAGGTGGTGATCTCGAGCTGCTGGTCGTCCTTGGCCGCCGAGACGGTACCGAAGGCCAGGCCGCCGGTGTCCCACAGGTGGTCGGCCCAGCCGCGCATCAGTTCCTGCACGACCTCGGGGCGGGCGTCGGTGGTGAAGTCCAGGTCGTTGCCCAGCCTGCCAAGTACCGCGTCGCGCACACTGCCGCCGACCAGGTAGAGCGCGTGCCCACGCTCGGCGAACATCGCGCCCAACGGGTTCAGCACGTCGGAGAGCCTGCCCAGCGTCACCGCCGCACCGGCCAGCAGACGGGCACGGCGATCCGCCACGGCATCAGGGGCGACGTTGGGGGAAACCACGAATAGGAAGCTTACTGTTCGGCACAGCTAAGCTTGCTTGGTGTCTCCTCCGGCCGATCGCGCGAACAGTCGACGCCGCCAGCCGCGGCGCCGCGGATCGGCGGCCAACGGCGGTAAGCCGCGCATGCGTACGGTGCGCGAGACCTCGGCGGGCGGACTGGTCGTCGACGGGCTCGACGGGCCGCGTGAGCTGCGCTGCGCCGCGTTGATCGGGCGGACCGACCGGCGCGGACGGCTGCTGTGGTCGCTGCCCAAAGGCCATATCGAACAGGGCGAGACCTCCGAGCAGACCGCCATGCGCGAGGTCGCCGAGGAGACCGGGATCAACGGCGAGGTGGTCGCCGAACTGGGCAGTATCGATTACTGGTTCGTCACCGAGGGCAGACGGGTACACAAGACCGTGCACCATTTCCTGCTGCGCTCGCTCGGCGGTGAGCTCTCCGACGCCGATGTGGAGGTCACCCAGGTTGCGTGGGTCCCGTTGAGCGAGTTGGATTCCCGATTGGCCTATGCCGACGAGCGGCGCCTGGCCGAAGTGGCGAACCGATTGATCGACCGGATGGAGACCGGCAAGCGATGACGGGTGGACTGTTCCGGCTGATCACGGCGGTCCTGACGATCCTGGGTTCGGTCTCGCTGCTTCCGGCGGTCGCGCACGCGCAATCCAGCGGGCAGGCGACACCGCAGTTCCTGAAGCTGACCCTGGACGCGGTGGCCCCCGGCACCGTCACCACCGCCAGCGATCCGATCCTGACGGTCTCCGGCACGGTCACCAATATCGGCGACCGCGATGTCGACGACGTGAGCGTGCGCATCCAGCGCGCCGGTGCGGTGCACTCGCCGAGCGGGCTGCGCAGCTCGTTGCGGCTGGATCAGGTGAACTACGAGGTCACCGGGCCGTTCCAGGATGTGGCCGAGCGGTTGAGCCCCGGGCAGCGCAAGCAGTTCTCGGTGCGGATCGCGTTGCGGGCCGGCGGTGACGGCGCCTCGCTCGGGCTGACCGATCCCGGGGTGTATCCGCTGCTGCTCAATGTCAACGGCGAGCCCGCCTACGGCACCCAGGCCCGGCTCGACGACGCCCGTTTCCTGCTGCCGGTGCTCGGGCTGCCGCCGGTGGGCACCGCGACCAGCGGCACCGAGTCGCTGCCGGTGACGACACCGCCCGAGGCCACCCCGGTGGCGACCACGCTGCTGTGGCCGCTGGCCGACCGCCCGCGCATGGTGGCGGGCAGGCCCGGTTCGGTGCACGGCCAGGTGGAGCTGCTCGACGACGAACTGGCGGTCTCGCTGGGCAAGGGCGGACGGCTCGAACAGCTGGTCGCGGCGCTGGAATCGGTGGCACCCGCGCCGGGCAAGGACAAGAGCGTGGCGAGCGCGGTGTGTATCGCGATCGACCCGGACCTGGTGTCCACCGTGCAGACGATGACGCGCGGGTACCGCGTGCTGGCCAGCCCCTCGGACCCCGACGGCGCGACCAGGGAGGGCACCGGCGCGGCCAACGCGCAGGCGTGGCTGGACCGGTTGCGCGCGCTGGCGGGCTCGATGTGCACGGTGGCGCTGCCATATGCCCAGGTAGACCTGTCGGCGCTGGCCGCCGTCAACGATCCGGGGCTCTCGGCGCGGGCGCTGCTGGCCCCGGCCGACGTGGTCGACGCGATCCTCGGCACCCGCTCGGTGCGCGGGGTCGGGCTGCCCGACTCCGGCAGCATCGACGATCCGGCCGGTCAGCTGCTGCGCGGCCACGGCTACACCACCGCGGTGCTGGCAGGCACGGCGGTGACCACCGACGGCATGCCCGTCGACGCCGAGGACACGCTCACCTCGGCCCCGGCGGCCAACGAACCCGACATGGTCGTCGGCGGCGAACAGGCCGTGCCGGACATGGTGCGGGTGCCCGCGGTGAGCACCGAACCACCCGCGCCCACTGACCCCACCGCGACCACCCCGCCGGTGGACCCGGCCCTGCACGTGGCGACCTACGACATCTGGACCGCGACCGCGCTGGCCGCCGTGGGTTCCAACCCGCCCACCCCGTCGTTCACCCCGGCCAAGGTGCGCTTCGACGTCACCTACGACTCGCGCGCCGCCCGGCTCCAGGACGCGCTCGGCGCCCTGGCCTGGACCTCGCTCAACCCCGCCCCCGACCGCCCGCGCTCGCAGCTGCTCATGCCGCCGCAGCAGTGGGGTGCCAGCAAGGAAGAAGGCGTCGCGCTGCTCAAACAGGTGGAGCTGCTGGCGCGCAACAATCTGGCGAGTCTGCGCGGGTTCACCGATCTGGTCAGCCAGGCGCCCGACCCGCGCCCGTTCACCCTCGAATACCTGCCGCGCGCCGCCCAGGACGGGGTGCCCGAGCACTTCATCGGGCCGGTGCGCGATCAGGGTGCCCGGGTGAGCGAGCTGATGCGGGCACTGGTGGAACTGCCCGAAGCCGAGCTCACCCCGCACGCGTTCATGACGCCGGTGCGCGAAGACCTGCTGCGCACGCTGAGCCTGTCCGACCGCAGGGCCGACAACAGCACGCTGGCCGATCAGTACGCGCAGCGCCGCGTCGAGCAGGCCACCGAGGAACTCGACACGATGTTCGGTTCGGTCTCGGTGCTGCCGCCGGGCGGGGTGTACACGCTGGCCTCCGAGCAGAGCCCGTTGCTGCTGGTGGCGCGCAATGAACTGCCCGTCGCCATCCGGGTGATGTTCCGGATCGAGGCGCCCGCCGAGACGAACATCACCGATATCGGCGAACAGCTGCTTCCGCCGTCCGGGACGCGGTCGTTCCAGATCCCGACCGAGGTGAGCGACAGCCGTAAGCTGGTCATTCCGATCGCCCTTACCACTCCGGACGGAATCGCGCTAGGCGAGGCGACGTCGGTGTCGGTGCGCTCGAATGCCTACGGCCAGGCCTTGGCCATAATTACCGCATGTGCCGGAATATTGCTGCTGCTGTTGGCCGGGCGCCGACTGCTGCGGCGCTTCCGCGGACAACCCGATCCCGCCGACGAAGGGTTCGCCCCGGAGACGGTGGAGCGGGCCGGGCGGCTGCGCCGGGCGAGGCAACGGCTGCAAGGGCAGTGAACGCCCGCGCCTGACGCGGCGACGGGGCACCATGACAGAGAAGAAACGGACAGTGGCACGGGTGAGCGAAACGCTCACCGGACCGGCGGGATCCGCGGGTCGCACCGGGTACAGGAGGCATGATGGGCGACGATGAATCCGCTCATCGGCACGACGACGACCGACGCGACGACCCGCAGGCCATCCGCCGCGCGGCCGCCGCGCCCTGGGAACGTGGCATGAGCGGCGGCGACCACGACGGCACCCTGCCCCACGTCGACCGCCCCGCCGACCGCCGCGTGCCCCCCAACGGCCCCCACCCCGGTCACCCGGGCGCGGGCCAGCGCCCCGGCACCCCTCCGGGCGAGCCCCACCGCGCCGAACCCCCGCCGTTCGGCCACCGCCCCGACCCCGGCGCCCCCCACCGCCCGCCGGGCGCCCGCCCGGCCCCGCCCACACCGGACGGCCGCCCCGGATACGGCCCCGGCCCGGGCGACTTCGACGCGCCCGCACCGGACGGATTCCGGCCCGTGCCCACCGGCCCCGGTGAATCCCAGGTGCCCGGCGGATACCGTCGCCCGGTCGGACCCGACCCGAGCTCGTCCTCGCGAGCCGACCAGCAGTCCGGCGCCGGGCGGGGTCCGCAACCGCCCGCCGGATACCGCCCGGGTTCCGCTGCTCCCGGTCCATCCCGGGCACCCGGTGGATATCGCCCCGATTCTGCGGACCCCGGGGCGCCGCAGCCACCGTCGGCCTATCGCAACCTGCCCGACGGAGATCCTCGGCGTCAGCCCGGACCCGCGAATCGTTCGGGGGAGTTGCCGCGTGTTCCCGGAGCGCCGTCGGGGGAGTTCCCCCAGCAGCGCCCGGCGCCGGGTCAAGCAGGTCGTCCGGGCATGCCACCGCAGCAGTACAGCCCTGGCGGCGACGCCCACCGTGCCGCTGGTCCCGACCAGGGCCTCCGCCCTGGGACTGCGCCTGGTCGCCCGTCGCACCCCGGCGAGCCGGAGTCCCGCCGCCCGGGATACCCCGATCGCCCTGGCACCCCCCCACAACAGCCCGGTCGCGGGCCCGCACGCCCGCTCGGCCCGCCGTCAGGCGAGTTCCCACAGCAGCGTCCCGCCCCCGAGCGTCCGGGCCCTGCTGCGCGGCCTGATGGCCCTGGGCGTCCCGACGGCCCCGCACGCCCGGGCGTGCGCGGCCTGCCCGGTGACTCTCCCCGTCGGCCCGACGGCGCGACGCCAGGTGCCCAGTCCGGCGAGTTCCCACGTCAGCCGCGACCAGAATCCCGTGGCCTGCCCGGTGAGCCCTCGCAGCGACCGCTCGCCGCGCGAGGGATACCGCCGGGTGAGATTCCGCGACAGCGTCCCGGTGATGTGCCGCCGCAGGGCGCGCAGTCGGGAGCGATTCCCCGGCAGCAGCGGCCCGATGTGGAGGCCGGTCGGCCCCGGGGTGACCAGCCTGCGGGTGGTCAGCCGCGCGGTCAGTATCCCGATGCTCCCGACCGGCGCAGGTCCGGTCCTGTCGAGCCTCCCCGCCAAGGGCGGCGGACCGTTCCGCCGCCTTCCTATCCGGGAATGCCGGGGACGCCTGCCGGTGCCGAGTCCGAGCGGCGTCAGGACCTGCGCAAGCACCCCGTCGAGGACAATGCCGCGGCCAAGACGCAGCGGATCGCCCGCCCGGCGAAGGTGCAGGCGGCCGAGAAGCCGGCCGAGACCACGCAGAGCGCCAACGCCAAGCTGCTCAAGGATTCCGGGTCGATCGCCGTCGCGACGCTGATCAGCCGGATCACCGGGTTCGCCAAGCAGCTGCTGCTGCTGACGGTGCTCGGCCCGGCCATCGCCTCGGCGTTCACCTCGGCCAACCTGATACCGAACATGATCGCCGAGCTGGTGCTCGGCGCCGTGCTCACCGCGATCGTCGTACCCACGCTCATCCGCGCCGAACAGGAGGACGCCGACAACGGCGCCGCCTTCGTGCGCCGCCTGGTGACGGCCGCGTTCACCGTGCTCTTCGCCGCCACCGTGCTGACGATGGCCGCGACCCCGATCCTGGCCACCCATGTGTTCGTCGCCGCCGACGGCAAGGTGAACACCCAGCTCACCACCGCGCTCACCTATCTGTTGGTGCCCGCGATCCTGTTCTACGGCATGTCCGCGCTGTTCACAGCCATCCTCAACACCAGACAGGCGTTCAAACCGGGCGCCTGGGCGCCGGTGCTGAACAACCTGGTCGTGCTGGTGGTGCTGGCCGTCTACGCGCTGACGCCCGGTGAGATCAGCCTCGACCCGGTCAAGATGGGCGACCCGAAACTGCTGGTCCTCGGCATCGGCATCACCGCCGGTGTCGCCACCCAGGCACTGAGCCTGCTGCCCGCCATCCGCCGCCACGGGATCAACCTGCGCCCGCTGTGGGGTGTGGACACGCGCCTCAAGCAGTTCGGCAAGATGGGCGGCGCGATCATCCTGTACGTGCTGATCAGCCAGGTCGGCCTGGTCGTGGCCAACCACATCGCGTCCTCGGCCGACGAGGCGGGCCCGGCGATCTTCCAGAACGCCTGGCTGCTGCTGCAGCTGCCCTACGGCGTCCTCGGCGTCACCCTGCTGACCGCGATCATGCCGCGCCTGAGCCGCAACGCCGCCGCCGACGACACCCCGGCCGTGGTCGACGATCTCTCGGTCGCCACCCGCCTGACCATGATCGCCCTGATCCCGGTGGTCACCTTCCTGACCCTCGCGGGCCCGCAGGTCGGCGAGGCGCTCTACGGTTACGCCCGTTTCGCCGGTGACGCCGAGCGCCTCGGCGCGGCGGTGAGCTGGTCGGCCTTCTCGCTCATCCCGTACTCGCTGGTGCTGATCCACCTGCGCGTGTTCTACGCCCGCGAACAGGCGTGGACGCCGACCTGGATCATCCTCGGCATCACCACGATCAAGATCCTGTTCTCGGCCCTGGCCCCGGTCCTGGCCCGCGACAGCGACGACGTGGTGATCATCCTCGGCGTCGCGACCGGCCTCGGTTTCACCGCCGGCGCGGTGATCGGCGGCATGCTGCTGCACCGCAGCCTGGGCGATCTGCGGATGGCCAATGTGGGCCGCACGGTGACCCGGGTGCTGCTGGCCTCGGTGGCCGGTGGCGCGGTGATGCTCATCGTCGACACGGTGACCAGGATGAACCAGCTCTCCGGCGGCCCGGCCTCGCTGCTGCGGGTGAGCGTGGGCGCGCTGGTGATGTTCTCGGTGGCCTTCGCGCTCATGCGCCTGGCCGGGATTCCCGAGGTCGTGGCGATCACCGTGGCGATCTCGCGCAGGCTCGGCATCACCCCGCCCGCACCGGATCTGGGCCTGGACGAGTCGCCCTCCGACGACATCTACGCGACCACCGTCCTGCGCAGGCCCGACACCTACGGCTTCCCGTCCTACGAGCATTCGATGGACACCCAGACCATGGTGTTGCCCATCATCCGGCCGGGTGCTGTTGACATCACCGGTCAGGCACAGTTCCCGTACGCTGTTCGGCAGACCGATACGGGTGGCGAATTCGCCATAACCTCGAAAGATCAGCTCGAAGGAGGACCGAGGGTGAGCGATGACGCGGTGGGCGGCGACCCGGCCGCTGATTCTGCGGCGCGCGCAGCGGGAGGAATGTCCACCGATGTCGATTCCGCCGCGTCCGATGCCACGGGATCCGAACGCCCCGACACGCCCGACGAGGCCGAATCGCCGCATAACAACTCGGCGGGTCAGGCCATGCCCCCCCACGATCCGACCCACGACACCGGCATGCTCCCGATCCCGGTTCCGCCCGCCGATGCCCGGCGCGCGCAGCGCGGACCCAAGCTCATTCCGGGCGCGTCCGTCGCGGGTGGTCGCTACCGCCTGCTGGCCGGTCACGGTGGGGCGCGCGGGCTGAAGTTCTGGCAGGCCCTCGACATCAAACTCGACCGCGAGGTCGCGCTCACCTTCGTCGACGCCGACCAGAAGTCCGGCGAGAACTCCGGCCACGACGGCCCGCAGGCCATCCTGTCGCGCACGCTGCGCCTGGGCCGGATCAACTCGCCCGGCCTGGCCAGGGTGCTCGACGTGGTCCGCGGTAGTTCCGGCGGCATCGTCGTCGCCGAGTGGACCCCGGGCCGCTCGCTGCGCGAGATGGCCGAGACGGTGCCCTCGCCGATCGGCGCCGCCCGGGCCATCCGGGCGCTGGCCTCGGCGGCCGAACTGGCCCATCGCGGCGGCGGCTCGCTCTCGATCGACCATCCCGACCGCATCCGCATCAGCGCCTCCGGTGACGCCGTGCTGGCCTTCCCCGGCACGCTCGGCGATTCCGACGCCCAGTCCGATGTGCGCGGCCTCGGCGCCATGCTCTACGCGCTGATCACCGCGCGCTGGCCGATCCGGGTCGGTGGGGTCACCGGCACGGCGGCCACCATCGGTGGCCTGCGTCTGGCCGATTTCGGCCCCGACGGCACGCCGGTGGAGCCGCGCCAGATCCGGCCCGAGGTGCCCTTCGAGATCTCCGCGGTCGCGGTGCGCTCGCTGGAGTCCAACAAGGGTGTGCGCACGGCCGCGACGGTGCAGCACGTGCTCGAACAGGCCTCGGTGGTCGATCAGAAGACCGATTTCATCCCGGTGCTGCGGCTGGGTCAGCGCGCGGTGGCCTCCGGTCCCGACTCGCTGGCCGATCCGGAACTGCTCGCCGCCGAGCGGGAACGCTCGAAACGGATGATGTGGATCATGGTCGGGCTCGGCGTGCTGGCCGCGCTGGTGGTCGGCATCCTGATCTGGTGGATGGTCAGCATCTTCGCGCCCGGCGCGTCGGACAAGCCGCTGGACCAGCAGATCAATATCGGGCTCACCTCGAGCGTGCCGCCGCCCGCCGCGTCGGCACCGCCCGCCGAGGACCCCGAGGCCGCCACGCCCGCCGGGGTGCCGGTGCCGGTCACCGGTGCCACAGTGTTCTCCCCGGAGGGCACCCCCGACGGCGCCGCGTCGGCGGGCGCGATCCTGGATCAGAACCCGGCCACCCTGTGGCGCACCGACCAGTACTTCCAGCAGTTCCCGGCGCTCAAGAAGGGCGTCGGCCTGCTGGCCACCCTGCCGACCCCGGCCAAGCTCACCAATGTCTCGATCAACTCGCCCAGCGCGGGCAGCACCGTCGAGATCCGCACCTCGCCCACCGAGGCGCCCACGCTCGACCAGACCCAGCTGATCGGTTCGGCCAAGCTCGGTGAGGGCGTCACCGATATCGCCGTGCAGACCGACCAGGCGGCACGTTTCGTGCTCGTCTGGATCACCGGACTGGCGAATTCGGGGGGTCAGTTCCAGACCGCCATCGCCGACGTCCGCTTCGACGCCGCGCCCTAGATTCCCGTTCCCACCGCCATCAGCGCAGGTGGACGTGTGTTTCCGGATCGAGAGCCCACCGTCATCGAACCGCGGTCCGGTTGGTGCGCGATTGTTATCGGCGATATGATCACACCCGCGCTCCCGTAGGGGGCTACCCAGGATCTGTCGACGTCGATCCTGGACGTTGCGTGTAGTCAGGTGATGGTTCGGCCTCGTTCGCCGACGTGAAGTCGCCGTAATGAGCGCTGTCCAAGGGGTCAGGTGTTGTCGCCGGAAGTCAACGAGCAAGTCCGCGGGGGGAGCACGCGGTCGATCGCGCCCGCAGATCGCTCGTTCCTCGAGAACAGCAGTGACAAGCAGCTGCTGGCCGCCCATGTGCGCGGCGAGCCGCCGCACGCCTTCGCCGAGCTGCTGCGCAGGCACAAGGACCATCTGTGGCAGACCGCGCTGCGCACCTCCTACAGCCGCGAGGACGCCGCCGACTCGCTCCAGGACGCCCTGCTCTCGGCCCATCGCACCGCGAGCTCGTTCCGCGCCGAGGCCGAGGTGCGCAGCTGGCTGCACGCCATCGTGGTCAACGCCTGCCTGGACCGGATCCGGCGCAACAAGACCCGTCGCGCGTTCTCCATCACTCCCGACACCATGCCCGAGGCCGTCGAGCCGCGCGACGAGTTCGCCGAGTACGAGCTGTCCACCGTGGTCGCCGAGGCGCTGTTCACGCTGCCGGAAGACCAGCGCCTGGCCCTGGTGATGACCGAGATGGAAGGCCGCAGTGTGGCCGAGACCGCCGCCGCGCTCGGCGTGGCGGAGGGCACGATCAAGAGCCGTTGCTCCCGAGCGCGCGTACGTTTGCAAGAACGTTTGGAATTTTTCCGGGATCCAGGGAACCGGATCTAGTCGAGATGCGTCATTAACAGTGACGAACAAGTCAGCGATGTAAATCCTGCGATCCGATATCGACAGAACAGGGGAGGTGCGAGGGTGGCCCGATCCGTGCCGCAGCCGCCGTTCCCGTCGGAACTGCTGGCCGATCTGCATGCCGACAATCTCGCGCCCGAACTCAGCGAGCAACTGTGGCCCCAGGTCAGCGCCGACCCCGACGCGCTGCGCTACCTGAACCAACTCGACGACGTCAACGCGCGGCTACGCGCCCTGGGCTCCGACGACAGGGTCGTGCACCGCATGCCCGACGACGTGGCCGACCGCATGTTCCGCTTCGTCGCCGAACTCGACGCGGGGGAGGGGCCCACCGAACGGCTCACCACCGCACCGGCCGCCGAACTCGACGACGGCCCCACCGAGCGACTCTCCACCGCCCTCGACGACGGTCCCACCGAGCGACTCGGCACCGCGCCGCGGAGCCCGACGCCGGTGGAGGCGCCGATCTCGCTGGACGCCTACCGATCCCGCTCCCGGCGCCGGATGGGTCTGCTGGCCGCGGCCGCCGTCGCGGTGGTCGCGGTGGGCGGTGCGGGCGTGGTGTTCAGCACCCTGGACACCACCGACGGCACCCCCACCGCCGCCCCGGCCCCCGACCCGTCCGGTGACGAACTCACCACCGCCGCGGCGCTCAGCGCACTCGGCAAACGGGATGTGCGCGGCCCGCTGTCCGACGAGACGGCGCTCACCCGCTGCGTGCAGGCCAACGGCATCGATCGCGGGGTGCTCGGTGCGTCGAGCATCACCTTCCGCGGCGGCGAGGCGGTCCTGGTGCTGGTGCAGGGTCCGGCCGCGCCGACCATTACCGCGCTGGTCGTGGGGCCCGGCTGCGGCACCGGCGCGCCGGAGCAGCTCGCCGTGCGCGACATCGGCTGATCCGCCCACGTCGCGGGAGCCCCGTCGCGCCGGGAACAACACCGTTTAGGCTGTTGTTGACCGACACGTCCCCAGCTCGTCTTTCGGAAGGCCCCCATGAGCACGCCAGTTCGCGACCTGATCATCGTCGGATCGGGCCCCGCCGGCTACACGGCCGCCGTCTACGCCGCTCGCGCCGAACTGGCGCCGCTGGTGTTCGAGGGCACCCAGTTCGGTGGCGCCCTGATGACCACCACCGAGGTGGAGAACTTCCCCGGCTTCCGCGAGGGCATCATGGGCCCCGACCTGATGGAGCAGATGCGCGAGCAGGCCAAGCGTTTCGGCGCCGACCTGCGCACCGAGGACGTCGACGCGATCGACCTGTCCGGCCCGATCAAGAAGGTCACCGTGGGCGAGGAGACCTTCGAGGCCTACGCGGTGATCCTCGCGATGGGTTCGGCCGCACGCTATCTGAACGTCCCCGGCGAGCAGGATCTGCTCGGCCGCGGCGTGAGCGCCTGCGCCACCTGCGACGGTTTCTTCTTCAAGGGCCAGGACATCGTGGTGGTCGGCGGCGGCGACTCCGCCATGGAAGAGGCCATCTTCCTCACCAAGTTCGCCTCCAGCGTCACCGTGGTGCACCGCCGCGAGGAGTTCCGCGCCTCGCGGATCATGCTCGAGCGGGCCAAGACCAACGACAAGATCGAGTTCGTGCTCAACGCCGAGGTCGTGAAGGTCAACGGCGAGAACAGCGTCAGCAGCCTGACCCTGCGCGACACCCGCACCGGCGAGGAGTCCGAGCTCGCCGCGACCGGCCTGTTCGTCGCCATCGGCCACGACCCGCGCAGCGAACTGGTCAAGGGCCAGGTCGCGCTCGACGCGGAAGGCTATGTGCAGGTGCGTGATCCGGGTACCGCCACCGACATCGCGGGCGTGTTCGCCGCGGGCGACCTGGTCGACCACACCTACCGGCAGGCGATCACCGCCGCGGGCACCGGCTGCCGCGCCGCGATCGACGCCGAGCGCTGGCTGGCCGAGCAGGGTGACATCACCGCCAACACCCTCGCCAACGCCGACGGCTCCGCCAACTAGTTCCACCCGCAGCAAGGAGACACCCCCATGGCCGACAGCGCCAACACCATCACCGTGACCGACCAGTCCTTCGCCGACGACGTACTGCTCAGCGAGAAGCCGGTCCTGGTCGACTTCTGGGCCGACTGGTGCGGACCGTGCAAGATGGTCGCCCCCGTGCTGGAGGAGATCGCGGGCAGCCACGCCGACAAGCTGACGATCGCCAAGCTCGACACCGAGGCCAACCCCGGCACGGCGCGTGACTACCAGATCCTGTCGCTGCCGACCATGATCCTGTTCCAGGGCGGCAAGCCGGTGAAGCAGATCGTCGGTGCCAAGGGCAAGGCGGCGCTGCTGCGCGAGCTCGACGGCCTCATCTGAGCGCCTGACGGCATCTGACAAAAGCACCTCCTACCGGCCGACGCGCCGTAGGATGCCTGGACCCGGGGATTCCCGTAATAGGCCCCGGGTCTGAGACAATCGAGGCGACGCTCCGGCCGAAGGAAAGGGCTCTCACGCATGCACCGACTTCGTCACGGCGATTCAGGACCAGCCGTAGCAGAGGTTCGGAGCACCCTCGCCAGCCTCGGTTTCCTGCATTCGCCGCACGGTGACTCCTGGAAGGACACCGACGCGGTGTTCGACCGCCCGCTCGATTCGTCGGTGCGCGCGTTCCAGCAGCAACGCGGCCTGCTCGTCGACGGTGTGGTCGGTCCGGCCACCTATCGCGCGCTGAAGGAAGCTTCCTACCGCCTGGGTGCTCGCACGCTGATCTACCAGCTGTCCGCGCCGCTCTACGGCGACGATGTGGCGACCCTGCAGCGCAAGCTGCAGGACCTGGGCTTCTACGTGTACCGGGTGGACGGCTATTTCGGCCCGCACACCCACGACGGGCTCAGCGCGTTCCAGCGCGAGATCGGGCTGTCCGCCGACGGCATCTGCGGCCCGGACACCCTGCGCTCGCTGGATCTGCTTGGCGCGCGCGTCACCGGCGGCAACCCGCACCGCATCGCCGAGGAAGAGGTGGTGCACCGGGCGGGCCCGCAGCTCACCGGCAAGCGGATCGTGATCGATCCCGGATTCGGCGGTGCCGACAAGGGTTTCGCGGTGCCCACCGAGTTCGGTGACGTCTACGAGTCGGAGATCCTCTGGGACCTGGCCTCCCGGCTGGAGGGCCGGATGGCCGCCACCGGCATGGAGACCTTCCTGTCGCGGCCGTGGGGCGCCAACCCTACCGACGCCGAACGCGCGGAGACCTCCAACGCCTTCGACGCCGATCTGATGATCTCGCTGCGCTGCGCCACCAGCGACAACCCGTCCGCCAAGGGCGTGGCCGGTTTCTACTTCGGCAACTCGCACGGCTCGGTGTCGATGATCGGGCAGGTGCTGGCCGGTTTCATCCAGCGCGAGGTCGTCGCCCGCACCTCGGTGCAGGACTGCCGGACCCACCAGCGCACCTGGGATCTGCTGCGGCTCACCAAGATGCCGACGGTCCAGGTCGACCTGGGCTACCTCACCAACGAGTACGACGCCTCGGTGCTGGCCAACCCGCGCATGCGCGACGTGATCGCCGAAGCCATCCTCATCTCGGTCAAGCGGCTCTACCTGCTCGGCCAGGACGACCAGCCCACCGGCACCTACACCTTCGCCGAACTGCTGGCCGAGGAACTGGCCGCCGCGGAGTCGGGCAACGTCCCCGCCCCGCGCGTCTGACCCCCGAACACCAGAACGGCCCCCGCGAGATTCCGCGGGGGCCGTTCTCGTTCCGCTCTAGGACTGGCCGCTGGTCACCAGCCGCAGCTGCGCTTGGGCGAGCAGTTGGTCCAGGGCGTGCTCGACGTCTTCCTTCCAGCCGTGATCGGAGTCGAGCTCCAACCGCAGCCGGGGGAACCGGTGATGCGGTGCCACCACTTCGAAACCGACATCGGTGAGGAAGTCGGCGTCGATCATGCAGGTTTCGGGAGTGCACTGGGTGGCGGCGGCCGGATCGCGCAGCGGAGCCGCGATCCGCTCCATCAGCCGCATCGACGAGCCGAGCCCACGGTCGGCCAGTGAGCTGGCCGGCGGACCGTTGCGAATGCCGAAGGCCTCCAGCGCGCGCACGCCACGACGCACCAGATCGGCCACCACGGCCTGGACGAGGCGGTGGGCTACATCGGCCTCGTCGTAGGGGAATTCGGCCTGCAGCGTGGTCAGCAGGACCGCGTCCGGGCTCACGGGGGAGGTGGGGAACAGCGACGACCGCGGCACCGCACTCGGGGGCGAGTACAGCGCGCAGCCGGCGATATTGTTGTCGACCTGCGCCACCTGACCGCACGAGCCCCATTCGAGCATCACGGTCGACAGCCAGGCTTCTTTTTCGAACACCGGATCACTGAAAGCGTGCGAGTCGGCCGCGACCGCCGGATCGAGCTCCCAGAACACACACCGCCGGGTATGCGCCGGGAGCCGATCGAGCCCGTCGAGAGTCAATGTCGTGACGCTGGTCGACACTGCTTTGCTCAGCCTCCAGCTATCCGATTCGTCCACGCTCACGCCACATCACTATCCACAGTAATGCCGTCTCTCTCGTCACAGTGACGTTTCAGGGCCTGCTTGCTCCATCAGCGCCACAATGCGCTCGAGATCTTCGACGGAGCCGAACTCGACTACGATCTTGCCCTTACGCTTACCGAGGCTGACCGTGACACGAGTGTCGTAAGAACCCGACAGCCGCTCGGCCACTTCCTGCAGACCCGGCATGTGAATCGGCTTGCGCTTCGGCGCCGGGGGAGCGACGTCCGAGGGGTTGCGGTTGGCGAGCGTCACCGCTTCTTCGGTGGCTCGCACCGAGAGTCCCTCGGCGACGATCCGCGCCGCCAACACTTCCTGTGCGTCGGCTCCGGCATCCAGACCGAGCAGCGCCCTGGCATGGCCGGCCGAGAGAACTCCGGCCGCCACCCGACGCTGCACCGGAATCGGCAGCTTCAGCAGTCGAATCATATTCGTCACGACGGGTCGGGACCGGCCGATTCGCGAAGCCAGTTCCTCATGCGTGACATCGAATTCGTCGAGCAGCTGCTGATAGGCGGCCGCCTCTTCGAGCGGGTTCAGCTGCACGCGGTGGATGTTCTCCAGCAGTGCGTCGCGCAGCATCGAGCCGTCGGCGGTATCGCGGATGATCGCCGGAATGGTCTCCAGTCCGGCTTCCTGGCAGGCGCGCCAGCGGCGCTCGCCCATGACCAACTGGAACTTGTCGACACCCGGTTCGACGCGCCGCACCACGATCGGCTGCATCAGCCCGAACTCGCGGATCGAGTGCACCAGCTCGGCGAGCGCCTCTTCCTCGAAGACCGAGCGCGGCTGCTTCGGGTTCGGCTCGATCTGGTCGGCCGGGATCTCGCGGTAGACCGCGTCGCCGGGGGAGACCAGTTCGGCCTCGGGCTCCACGGCGGGCTCCGGTTCGGCATCCGGAACGCGACGCAGGAACGACTCGGCCGGCTGCGGGCCGATCGGGTTGATCCCGATCACGCTCGCCGCGGCACTGCTGAGCCCCGGCGTCGAGGCCGGACCCGTCGGGATCAGTGCGGCCAAACCGCGACCGAGACCGCCCTTTTTCGCCTGACTCATCGGCTACCGATCCCTTCCTCGTTCCAACACAACTACGACGCGTCTTGCGCGAGCTGAGCACGGGCCGCCAATTCGCGGCCCGCGTCCATGTAGCTCATGGCGCCGCGAGAACCCGGATCGTAATCGAGCACGGTCATCCCGTAGCCCGGCGCCTCCGAAACCTTCACACTGCGCGGGATCATCGACTTCAGCACCACGTCCCCGAAGTGGTTGCGCACCTCTTCGGCGACCTGGTCGGCCAGCTTGGTGCGGCCGTCGTACATGGTCAGCAGCACGGTCGACACGTGGAGTTCGGGGTTCAGATGCGACTGCACCAGCCCGATATTGCGGATCAACTGGCCGACACCCTCCAGCGCGTAGTACTCGCACTGGATCGGAATCAGCACCTCCTTGGCCGCCACGAGCGCGTTGACGGTGAGCAGGCCGAGCGAGGGCGGGCAGTCGATCAGGACGTAGTCGATGTCGTAGCCCGCGATGGCCGCTTCGTGGATCGCCGTCTTCAGGCGGCCTTCGCGCGCGACCATCGACACCAGCTCGATCTCCGCGCCGGCGAGGTCGATGGTGGCGGGCACACACAGCAGTCGCTCGCTGTGCGGGCTCTGCTGGATCGCGTCCTTTACCGCCACCTCACCGATCAGCAGCTCGTAGCTGGACGGCACCCCGGAGTGGTGCGCGACGCCGAGCGCCGTACTCGCGTTGCCCTGCGGATCGAGATCGACCACGAGGACCGTCATCCCCTGATGCGCTAGCGCGGCAGCGAGGTTGACGGTGGTCGTCGTCTTACCGACGCCGCCCTTCTGGTTGGCGATGGTGATGATCCGTTGCTCGCGGGGTTTCGGCACAGTGACCTTTCCTGGATGCAGAATCTGGCTGGCGCGTTGCGCTTCCGCCGCGATCGGGGTCTCGGCCGGGGAGATGTGCCCGAAAGGAGTGTTCCCGAACGTCTCCGCGTCGAAGCTGCTGGAATCCAGCATCCCCGGGACCCGCGACGCTGTTTCCCGTGAAACATTCGCCGGACCGCTCGACATAGACAGCTCCTAACCCGAGATACTTCAGATCACGTACCCGACCGAGCGTCGGCGCCGTGTCATCGCATATACGTTCGGCGTGGCGTCGTCCACATCACCGTGGCACAGACGCGCACGCCCGACTGTGAACAGCTTGCCAGCAGGATGACAGTTAGGAAAGCTGAATCGCGGCACGGCGAGAAGGACACGCCCAGATGTGTCGAATTCCGCTTCCCGGACCGTTGTTTCACGGGAAACGTCGGGGGAGCGAGGGGTGGATGAGTCGACCGAACGGACCCGCGTTCCACGTGAAACACGAGACCCCCGGCACACGGAATCCGTTCACGCAGCGCCGCTCTCACCCACCCGTTGCGACTCCTCGTCGCAGCAACCGAATTTCGCGCTGCAGCCGCCTAGGCAACTACCCTCGGGCGATTTTGTCACGTTACGAAACCCATTGATCGGGTCGCGCGGAAGAAATTCAGTCGGTGCCCGGCTCCCGGCGCTTCCGCGCCTTCTTCTCCACCCCGACCGCTTTGCGTCCCGCGCGACGCGTCGGACGTTCGGCACGGGGGAGCAGTTCCGCGCTGATCACCAGGGTCGGGATTTCGACGATGCCCGCGCCGCACCCGACCACCCGCAGATCGGTCGCGCCGTCGCGAATCAACTCGGCGCCGTCGCGCTCGAGTTCCTCGGCGGCACTGGTTCCCTTGAGGGCGAGCATCCGTCCGTGGTCGCGCAGCAGGGGGAGCGACCAGTGCGCGAGCTTGGCGAGCGGGGCCACGGCCCGCGAGGTGACGACATCCGCGCCACCCGCTTCCTTGATCACGCCGGACTGCTCGGCACGCCCGCGGACCACCCGTACCTCCAGACCGGCCTCCTCGATGAACTCACTGAGGAACACGGTTCGCCGCAGCAGCGGCTCGACCAGCGTGATGCGCAGATCCGGCCGGGCGATGGCGAGGGGGATGCCGGGCAGTCCCGCGCCGCTGCCGATATCGACCACCGACGCGCCCTCCTCGATCAGCTCACCGACGACGGCGCAATTGAGAATGTGACGCTCCCAGAGCCGGGGCACCTCCCGGGGACCGATCAGCCCGCGCTCCACCCCGGCGGTGGCCAGCGCCGCGTAGTAGCGGCGCGCGAGGTCCAGGCGGTCGCCGAAGACCCGAGCGGCAGCGGCGGGCGGTTCCGAATCGGCGGACAGCGCACCCAGTTCTCGTTCCACGTGAAACATCCTTCCGAGTGGAGCATCGGGCATGAATAAGGCCCCCGGTCCGTGACCGGAGGCCCTATCCACAGCAATCGTGGTCGCGGCGAAATCAGCCTACTCGGGCACGACCACCACGTGACGATTCGGCTCCACACCTTCGCTCTCGCTGGCGACGCCCTCGATATCGGCGACGGCGTCGTGCACGATCTTGCGCTCGAAGGGGGTCATGGCCGAGAGCGCCTCGGGCTTGCCCGACTCCAGCACCCGCTTGGCCGCCGCCACACCGAGCTCGCTCAGATCGGCGCGACGCTGCGCGCGCCAGCCGGCCACATCGAGCATCAGGCGGCTGCGCACGCCGGTCGCCTGCTGTACCGCGAGGCGGGTCAGCTCCTGCAGCGCGTCGAGCACCTCGCCGTTGCGGCCGACGAGCTTGGTCAGATCGCGACCGCCGTCGATGCTCACGATGGCGCGGTCGCCCTCGACATCGAGGTCGATATCGCCGTCGAAGTCGAGCACGTCCAGCAGCTGCTCGAGGTAGTCGCCCGCGATCTCGCCCTCTTCGATCAACGCTTCTTCGGCGTCGTTCACGACGTCAACAGTCGTCGCCACAGTGGCGTCCCCTCCGTCGGTCTCGGTCTCAACAGTCATTGGATTCCTCTATCTGGTCGCCACTCAGCGCTTACGCTTCTGGTTCGCGCGGCCGCGGTTGCCCGGCCGCTTCTGCCCGCCGGGCCTGCGCTGGCCGCCCTGCTTGGCCGACTGCTTGGGGGTGCCGTTCGTGGCGGCGGTGCCGTTCGCCGAGGAGTCGTCGGCGGCCGGGGCGTCCTGTTTCTTGCGGACGTCGACCGGCTTGGCGCCGGGCTTCGGCGCGTTCTGCGCGCGCAGCTCCAGCTTCTTGGCCTTCTTCTCTTCTTCTTCCTTCTCCATCCGGCCGAACACCAGGTGCTGCTGACCGTAGGTCCAGATGTTGTTGGCCACCCAGTAGATCAGGATGCCGATCATCAGGAAGGGGCCACCGACCATGACGCCGAGCGGGAAGACCCACAGCGACAGCTTGTTCATGATCGCGGCCTGCGGGTTGGCGGCGGCCTCGGGCGTCTGCCGCTGCACCGAGGCGCGGGCGTTGAAGTGGGTCGCCAGACCGGCGATCACCATCAGCGGAACCGCGACGAGCGCGATGCTCAGCCGGGTCGGGGTGCCACCCCAGTCGGCGAAACCTTCGAGCTCGTTGGTCGGCGCGGTGATGAAGGCGGCGATCGGCGCGCCGAAGATGCGCGCGCTCAGGAACGACTGGACATCGTGCGCCGAGAAGATGTAGTTGCCGAGATTGGCGTTCTCTTCCGGGGTCAAGCCGAGCTGGCCGAAGCCGTGACCGGTGCGGTTGAACGAGCGCAGCACATGGAACAGACCGAGGAAGACCGGCACCTGCACCAGCACCGGCAGACAGCCCATGAGCGGGTTGAAGCCGTGGTCCTTCTGCAGTTTCTGCATCTCCCGCGCCATGGTCTCGCGGTCGTTCTTGTACTTCTTCTGCAGCTCCTTGATCTGGGGCTGCAGCTCCTGCATCTGCTTGGTGGTACGCACCTGCTTGACGAACGGCTTGTACAGCACGAGCCGCAGCGTGAAGACCAGGAAGACGATGGCCAGGCTCCAGGCCAGGCCACTGTCGGCTCCGAAGACAAAGCCGAAGGCTTTGTGCCAGAACCACAGAATCGCGGATACCGGCCAATAGATGATGTCGAGCACGGCTCTAGGTACTCCCGTCGTTCGTATCGCCGATCAGCACGGGCGATGACTTTGTGAAGGCATTCGACCCGCGCTCCGGCACGGGATCCCACCCTCCAGGGTGCCAGGGTGCGCATTTGGCCAGGCGCACGACCGTCAGCACCGAGCCGACGAGCAGGCCGCGCGTCCGCAGGGCGGTCACCGCGTACTCACTGCAGGTGGGGGTGAACCGGCAGATCGGCATCCGGGTGGGGGAGACATAGTTCCGGTACAGCTCGATCAGGAAGATCAGCGCGTCGGCGGGTAGCCGGGTGAGCCTGCGCATCACCGGTCACCGGCCGAGGTGCGACCGAGCGCGGGCTCCGGCGCCTGCCGCAAGCCCAGCTTGCGCAGACCGGTGCGCAGCTGGCGCAGCAGCTCGGCGGAGTCGGCGGTCGCCGCACCGGGCAGGGCCCGGATCACGACGTCGGTGCCGACCGGGAGTTCGTCGACCACCTGGCCGCACATATGACGCAGGCGGCGGGCGACCCGGTGGCGAACCACCGCGTTACCCACCGCCTTGCTGACAATCAGCCCGAACCGCGGACCGCCTACGCGGACCAGCGAATCGCCGTCGGCGACATCGTCGTACGTGTGCGTGAACGCATGTACGACGAGATCTCGCCTCCCGATTCGCTGACCGCGGCGCACCGTGCGGGAGAATTCGGCACGGTGGTGCAACCGATACGGCTCAGGCAACACCCGAGCGTCCGACTACGCGCGATCAGGCAGTCAGTTCGGCACGGCCCTTACGGCGGCGCGCCGAAACGATGGCGCGACCCGCACGGGTGCGCATCCGGAGGCGGAAGCCGTGCACGCGCGCCCGACGACGGTTGTTCGGCTGGAACGTCCGCTTGCCCTTGGCCACGGTCAACACTCCTCGAGTTGGTGGGCACCGGTCAGGTACCCGAAGTTTTCGGTGATTCGGATCTCTGCGCAGCGGACCGCGGTCTACGCGCAGATTGCCTTGGCGATCGACGTGCAGCACAGAGCCGCCACCGCGCCAAGGGGTGACTGTCTGAGGGTACTGATACCGCTACACCGGGTCAAACTCGGCCCCCAGCGCCCCGCGCCCACCGTGACCCGCGGGCCGGCCGCGCCTGCGTCGCCCGACACGCCCGGGACCACCCGCGTATCCACGACACTTTTCGTGAGTTCTTCCACACCTCTGGCCTTCGGCGGCTCGGCCAGCTAGCCTCTGTAGCCGGGCGATTGCTGCAGAACCGCAGGTCCAGCCCCATTCACTGCCACACGCTGGCAGAATTCTCCTATCCCCAGGTTTGTCCACATCTGTGGATAATTGTGTGGATAAACGGCCGGAGTGGCATATTCGGTGCTCCAACGAACCGGTCCGGGGAGGACTCCGCATGGATGACGAGCAGAACGTGCTGGCCACGGTATGGCCGGAGGTTGTTGCCGAGCTCACCACCGGTTCGGCCGACGGCGCCATTCCCGCGGTCAGCCGCGCCCAGCAGGCGTGGCTGAAACTGGTCAAGCCGCTGACCGTCGCGCAGGGCTTCGCGTTGCTGTCCGTTCCCTCGTCCCTGGCCCAGGAAGCGATCGAGCGCGATCTGCGCGAACCGATCCTGCGTTCGCTGGGCCGCAGGCTCGGCCCGCAGGTCGAAGGACTCGGCGTGCGCATCGCCGCGCCGATCCCGGCCGCGGGGGAGCGCAGCGGCAGCGCGCCCCGGCACGCGAGGATGACCAGCAGGCCCGAGCGCCCCCGCGAACAGACCCGTCCGCCCGCGGGCTACCCCGGCCCGGATTTCAGCGTTCCCGATTACGCCGCGCGCGGTGAGTACGGCAGGCCGCGCTACGGCACGGGCGAGTTCGAGTACCAGTCCGCGCCCGAGTATCCCCAGGGTGGCGACTACGCCAACGGCTACGGCGGCCGCGGCGAGTATCCCGGCCAGCCCGCCGAGTACGGCGAGCGCCAGGACTACCAGGGCCATCGCGAGTACCCGGCCGAACCGGAGTACCAGCAGTCCGAGTACCAGCCGCAAGCCGAGTACCAGCCACAGCAGGACTACCAGCCGCAGTCCGAGTACCAGCAGGCACCGGAATACAAGGGCGCCGAGTACCCGGCCGAGCGCACCGAATTCCCCGGCACCGACTACGAGCCGACCACGCCCTATCCCGTCTCCGACTACGCCGGTGGCGAGTTCGGCGGCCGCGCGGAGTTCCGTGGCGGGCGCCCCGAGCAGCGCGCACCCGAGCCGGCCGCCGCGCCGCGCCGCGAGCAGGGTGGCTCGCCGCGCCGCGAGCACATCCCGCCCGGCCAGGAGTCGCTGTTCACCCCCGATCCGGCGCAGCGCGCGCCGGGCCGCGGCCGCCCGCAGTCCGAGGAGCCCGCCTCCGCACGGGTCGAGGACGCCCCGGTCGACGCCGTGCCCGACACCCCGTTCCCGGGCCAGCCCGGCGCCGAACCCGCCGACGACGAGCCGGTGGTCGACGCCCGCGACAACTGGCCGACCTACTTCAGCAAGTCGCCCGAGGCGCCGCCGCAGCCCTCGTCCTCGGCCAGCCTGAACGCCAAGTACACCTTCGAGACCTTCGTCATCGGCGCCTCCAACCGCTTCGCGCACGCCGCCGCGGTCGCCATCGCCGAGGCACCCGCGCGCGCCTACAACCCGCTGTTCGTCTGGGGCGCTTCGGGTTTGGGCAAGACGCACCTGCTGCACGCGGCCGGGCACTATGCCCAGCGGCTGTTCCCCGGGATGCGGGTGAAGTACGTCTCCACCGAGGAGTTCACCAACGACTTCATCAACAGCCTGCGCGACGACCGCAAGGTCGCGTTCAAGCGCCGCTACCGCGAGACCGACATCCTGCTGGTCGACGACATCCAGTTCATCGAGGGCAAGGAAGGCATCCAGGAGGAGTTCTTCCACACCTTCAACACCCTGCACAACGCGAACAAGCAGATCGTCGTCTCCTCGGACCGCCCGCCCAAGCAGCTGGCCACGCTGGAGGAGCGGCTGCGCACCCGCTTCGAGTGGGGCCTGATCACCGATGTGCAGCCGCCCGAGCTGGAGACCCGCATCGCGATCCTTCGCAAGAAGGCGCGGATGGACCGGCTCGACGTGCCGCACGACGTGCTCGAGCTCATCGCCAGCCGGGTCGAGCGCAATATCCGCGAGCTCGAGGGCGCGCTCATCCGGGTGACGGCCTTCGCCTCGCTCAACGGTCAGCCGCTGGACCTGTCGCTGGCCGAGGTGGTGCTGCGCGACCTGATGCCCGATACGGCCGCGCTCGAGATCAACGCGGCCACGATCATGGCCGTGACCGCCGAGTACTTCAACACCACCCTGGAAGAGCTCACCGGGCCCGGCAAGGCGCGTCCGCTGGCACAGGCCCGCCAGATCGCGATGTACCTGTGCCGCGAGCTCACCGATCTGTCGCTGCCCAAGATCGGCCAGGCCTTCGGGCGCGACCACACCACGGTGATGTACGCGGAGAAGAAGGTGCGCAAGGAGATGACCGAGCGGCGCCGGGTCTACGACCAGGTCCAAGAACTCACAGCCCGGATCAAGCAGCGTTCGCGCTGATTTCATCCCCAACCCCGAACACCGCCCTGACCTGGGGCGGTGTTCTTTTTCGCCCTGTGGATTCCTCGAGGAATCCCTGTGGAATCCTCGAGGAATCCACCGGTTGTGCACCGGTTCACCCACAGGGGCTGGGGATCGGGTGGGGAGAATCTACTCACAGGGAGTTGTCCACATCTTCCACAGGTCGCCGCACTCACAGGCCGATGACCACGCTGACCTGCGGCGCTGCCGAAACCGCCCTGTGGATTCCTCGAGGAATCCGTGTGGAGTCCTCGAGGAATCCACGGGGTTGCCCCCAGGGTGCCCCAGGGTGTGAACAACAGGGTGAATCCGGTGGAACAACTCGAGGACAACTCGAGGATGGATGTGGGACAACTTCGGCCGTCCACAGACGGCTCCGATTCATCCTCGAGTCACTCCACGCTCATCCCCATGCCGACGTGCCCCCTGACCTGCGGAAACGGGCGAAATCCACAGATTCCACAGTGCCTATTACTACTTCAGTTCTCATTCTTAGGAAGATCTCTTGAAAACAGGGTGTGTGGAAACTCGGATCGGGAGGCTCGGCTCGGGCGGTGCTCCACTCACAGGCGGCAAGGAGGAGAGGGGGTGGCCGGACAGGCCGGTATCCACCGGGAGGGTCGGTGCGGACTTCACGCGTTGCCCGGGTACCGTTTGGTTGTCGGCTGGTTGTGCGAGACTCAGTGCGCGGTCGACGCAGCACCTCAACTCCGCTGAACACACCCGCACCACGGATTCGACACTCGGAGAGGACACATCGGGCGATGGAGCTTGCGAGCATGAAGTTTCGGGTCGCCCGGGAGGATTTCGCCGAGTCGGTGGCCTGGGTGGCCCGTAGCCTCCCGTCCCGGCCTCCCGTGCCGGTCCTGGGCGGTGTCCTGCTGGTGGCCGACGAGAACGGCCTGACGGTCTCCGGATTCGACTACGAGGTCTCCGCGCAGATGCGTGTCGCGGCCGAGGTCGCCGGTCCCGGCCAGGTGCTGGTCTCGGGCCGCCTGCTGGCCGACATCACCAAGGCGCTGTCGAACAAGCCGGTGGACGTCTCCGTCGACGGCACCCGGGTGCTCATCGCCTGTGGCAGCGCCAAGTTCTCCCTGCCGACCATGCCGGTCGAGGATTATCCCCAGCTGCCCGAGGTTCCCTCACAGACCGGTGAACTGGGTGTGGATGTCTTCGCCGCCGCGGTCGGCCAGGTCGCCGTCGCCGCTGGTCGCGACGACACCCTGCCCATGCTCACCGGTATCCGGGTGGAGATCGAGGGCAACGACGTGGTGCTCGCCGCCACCGACCGCTTCCGGCTGGCCGTGCGTCATCTGCAGTGGCAGCCCACCCGCCCCGACATCGAGACCGCGGTGCTCATCCCCGCGCGCACGCTGTCGGAGGCCGCCAAGACTCTCGGTGCCGCCGAGGCGCCCGTGCAGCTGTCGCTGGGCAGCGGGGGCGACGGCCTGCTCGGCATCGTCAACGCGGGCAGGCGCACCACCACGCGCCTGCTGGACGCCGAATTCCCCAAGTTCCGCCAATTGCTCCCCAAGGAGCACACCTCCATCGCCACGCTGCCCGTGGCGGCGCTGTCGGAGGCCATCAAGCGTGTGGCCCTGGTGGCCGAGCGCGGTGCCCAGGTGCGCCTGGAGTTCTCCACAGACGGCGTGCTGCTGTCGGCGGGTGGGGACGACGCGGGCCGCGCCGAGGAATGGCTGGAAGCCGATTTCCGCGGCGAGCCGCTGACCATCGCGTTCAACCCCGGCTACCTCACCGAGGGCCTGTCGGCGCTGCACGCGGAGCGGGTCACCTTCGGGTTCACCACCCCCAGCCGTCCCGCGGTGCTGCTGCCCGCCTCCGACGAGGAGCCCAAGGTGCTCGAGTCCGGGGCGTTCGCGGCGCTGGAGAGCCAGTACATCTACCTGTTGATGCCGGTCCGGCTGCCCGGCTGAGCCGGCCCGCCCGCGTAACCCGGCATGTTCATCCGTGCGCTGTCGGTGCGTGATTTCCGGTCGTGGGAACACGCCGAGCTGGAGTTGTCCCCAGGGCGCACGGTGCTGCTGGGGTCCAACGGCAACGGCAAGACCAATCTGCTCGAGGCGGTCGGCTACCTGGCCACCCTCGGTTCGCATCGGGTCTCCGCCGACGCCCCGCTGATCCGGATGGGCGCCACCCAGGCCCGGATCGGGGCCACCGTGGTGAATCTGGGCCGCGAGTTGCGGGTCGACGTGGAGCTCAAGGCGGGCAGCGCCAATCGCGCGCAGATCAACCGCTCGCCGGTGCGCCGGTCCAGGGAGATCCTCGGCATCCTGCAGACCGTGCTGTTCGCGCCGGAGGATCTGGCGCTGGTGCGCGGCGACCCGGGGGAGCGGCGGCGCTTCCTCGACGAGTTGTGCACAGCCCGGCTGCCCAGGCTGGCGGGTGTGCGCGCCGACTACGACAAGGTGCTGCGTCAGCGCTCGGCCCTGTTGAAAACCGCTGGGCGCCAGGTTCGTTCGCGCGCCGATCTGAGCACCCTGGACGTGTGGGACGGGCATCTGGCCGAGCACGCCGCGGTGTTGCTGGCGCAGCGGCTGCGGCTGGTACACGACCTGTATCCCTTTCTCGCGCAGTCGTATCGGTCGATCGCGCCCGAATCACGGCCCGCCGCAATCGCTTACCGTTCGGGGTATCTGCCGCCGGAGCTGCTCGATCCGGCCCGGGTTCCCGAGGACGACGACGTGACCCGGCTGCACGCGATCGTGCTCGACGAACTGGCCGCGGCGCGCGGCAGGGAACTCGATCGCGGGGTGTGCCTGGTCGGCCCGCACCGCGACGACCTGGAGCTTCTGCTGGGCAGCGCCCCCGCCAAGGGCTTCGCCAGCCACGGTGAGTCCTGGTCGTTCGCGCTGGCGCTGCGGCTGGGCTCGTTCGAGCTGCTGCGCAGCGCGGGCACCGAGCCGGTGCTGCTGCTCGACGACGTGTTCGCCGAACTGGACCGGCGCAGGCGGACCGCGCTGGCCGAGGTGGCCGCGGGTGCCGAGCAGGTGCTGATCACGGCCGCGGTAGCCGAGGATGTGCCACAGGAGCTGGCGGCCGAGCCGCTGCGAGTGCAGACCACCGGCGAGGCCGACCGGCGGGTCTCGCGCATCGTCACCGAGCCGGTCGCGGAACCAGAAGATATGCACAGGTAACGATAGTTATCAACAGACCCTGTGGAAAACCGGCGACATCCTGGACATATAGCGCCTCGGCGCGCCCCGGAACCTGTCGGTGCCCGCGCGTAGACTCTGTGCACACCCAGCCCCCAGCGACCCGGAAGGCGGAAAACCTGTGCAGGAAGAACCGGCACCGGAGCTGCGCGGGATCGATCTGGCACGCCGGGCGCTCGAGGAGGCCAGGGCCGCGGCCAAAGCCAGCGGCAAGTCGGTCGGGCAGGGCAGGGCCTCACCGGTGCGCAAGCTGCGGGCCGGGGGCAGGCGGCGCAGCGGCTGGTCCGGCGCCGGTCCCGACCCGCGCGATCCCCAGCTGCTGTCCTCGCTGGCCGGCTCGATCGCCAAGAGCCGTGGCTGGTCGGGAAAAGTGGCCGAGGGCATGGTGTTCGGGCGCTGGGCCAGTGTGGTCGGCGAGGACATCGCCGCGCACGCCACACCGGTGACGCTGGAGGGTGGCATCCTCAAGATCGCGGCGGAGTCCACCGCGTGGGCCACCCAACTGCGCATGCTGCAGGGCCAGATCCTGGCCAAGATCAATGCGGCGGTCGGTCAGGGCGTGGTCACCCAGCTGCGCATCACCGGCCCGGCGGCGCCGAGCTGGCGCAAAGGTGAACGCCACATCAAGGGCCGCGGACCGCGCGACACCTACGGGTAGTCCGGACGCGACCCTATTCGCTCTCACGAACGGCAAAATTCCACAAGTGGCGGAAACATCCCGGCGTGGATCGATTTCTTGCATTCACGGCGTCGTCAGGGGTGTCGTAGGTGCACTGTAAGTTGGGCTTACCAGTAGGATGGTGACGTAACCAGCGGCGAACCCTCGGCGCGTGCTGTGCAGCCGCTCGTGTGCTGCCCGGCGCCAGGGATCAGCAAGTAAGGAGAGCTACCGACAAGTGGCTGCCAACGATTCCAACGCATCGGGCGACAAGCAGGGCTACGGTGCCTCCTCCATCACGGTCCTCGAGGGTCTCGAGGCGGTACGCAAGCGCCCCGGTATGTACATCGGTTCCACCGGTGAGCGCGGTCTGCACCACCTCATCTGGGAGGTTGTGGACAACTCGGTCGACGAGGCGATGGCGGGCTACGCCACCCGCGTCGATGTGACCCTGCTGGCCGACGGTGGCGTGGAGGTCGTCGACGACGGCCGCGGTATCCCCACCGGCATGCACGCCCAGGGCATCCCGACCGTCGAGGTCGTCATGACCCAGCTACACGCGGGCGGCAAGTTCGACTCCGACTCCTACGCCGTCTCCGGTGGTCTGCACGGTGTCGGTATCTCGGTGGTCAACGCGCTGTCGAGCAAGCTGGAAGCCGAGATCGACAACGACGGCTACCACTGGTCCCAGACCTACAAGGACGCCAAGCCGGGCAAGCTGATCCAGGGCGAGCCGACCAAGCGCACCGGTACCACCATCCGGTTCTGGGCCGACCCGGAGATCTTCGAGACCACCACCTACAACTTCGAGACGGTCTCGCGCCGCCTGCAGGAGATGGCCTTCCTCAACAAGGGCCTGACCATCACCCTCACCGACGAGCGGGTCAGCGAATCCGACGTCACCGACGAGGTCGTGAGCGAGACCGCCGAGGCGCCCAAACACGCCGAGGAGGGTGTCGAGGCGCCGGTCGAGCCCAAGGTCAAGACCCGCACCTATCACTACCCGGGCGGCCTGGTCGACTTCGTTCGCCACATCAACCGCACCAAGACCGCCATCCACAACTCGGTGGTCGGCTTCACCGGCAAGGGCACCGGCCACGAGCTCGAGGTCGCGATGCAGTGGAACTCGGGCTACTCCGAGTCGGTGCACACCTTCGCCAACACCATCAACACCCACGAGGGCGGCACCCACGAAGAGGGCTTCCGCGCGGCGCTGACCACGGTGGTCAACAAGTACGCCAAGGAGAAGAAGCTCCTCAAGGAGAAGGACGGCAACCTCACCGGTGACGACATCCGCGAGGGCCTGGCCGCCATCGTGAGCGTCAAGGTCGGCGAGCCGCAGTTCGAGGGCCAGACCAAGACCAAGCTGGGCAACACCGAGGTCAAGTCGTTCGTGCAGCGCGCCTGCAACGAGCACCTGACGCACTGGTTCGAGGCCAACCCGGCCGACGCCAAGACCATCGTGCAGAAGGCGGTGTCCTCGGCGCAGGCCCGCGTGGCCGCGCGCAAGGCGCGTGAGCTGGTGCGCCGCAAGTCGGCCACCGACCTGGGCGGGCTGCCGGGCAAGCTGGCCGACTGCCGCTCCAAGGACCCGAGCAAGTCCGAGATCTACATCGTGGAGGGCGACTCGGCCGGTGGTTCGGCCAAGTCCGGCCGCGACTCGATGTACCAGGCGATCCTGCCGCTGCGCGGCAAGATCATCAATGTCGAGAAGGCCCGCATCGACCGCGTCCTCAAGAACAACGAGGTCCAGTCGATCATCACCGCCTTCGGCACCGGCATCCACGACGAGTTCGACATCGCCAAGCTGCGCTATCACAAGATCGTGCTGATGGCCGACGCCGACGTCGACGGCCAGCACATCTCCACGCTGCTGCTCACGCTGCTGTTCCGGTTCATGCGCCCGCTCATCGAGCACGGGCACGTGTACCTGGCCCAGCCGCCGCTGTACAAGCTCAAGTGGCAGCGCAGCGAGCCGGAGTTCGCCTACTCCGACCGCGAGCGCGACGGCCTGCTCGAGGCCGGTCTGGCCGCGGGCAAGAAGATCAACAAGGACGACGGCGTCCAGCGCTACAAGGGTCTGGGCGAGATGAACGCCAAGGAGCTGTGGGAGACCACCATGGACCCCTCGGTCCGGGTGCTTCGTCAGGTGACGCTCGACGACGCCGCCGCGGCCGACGAGCTGTTCTCCGTGCTGATGGGCGAGGACGTGGAGGCGCGTCGCAGCTTCATCACCCGCAATGCCAAGGACGTCCGCTTCCTCGACGTGTAGTGAGGCGGGGGTCAGGGGACTCGAACCCCTGACCCCCACTTCGCAACTGCCGTCGCCCCGAGCCTTCCAACGGAGACCTCTTCATGACTGAGACCACACTGCCCCCGAACGGCGGCGCAGGCGACCGGATCGAACCGGTCGACATCCAGAACGAGATGCAGTCCAGCTACATCGACTACGCGATGAGCGTGATCGTGGGCCGCGCGCTGCCCGATGTGCGCGACGGCCTCAAGCCGGTGCACCGGCGCGTGCTCTACGCGATGTACGACAACGGCTACCGCCCCGACCGCGGCTACGTGAAGTCGGCGCGTCCGGTCGCCGAGACCATGGGTAACTACCACCCGCACGGCGACTCGTCGATCTACGACACCCTCGTGCGCATGGCCCAGCCCTGGTCGCTGCGCTACCCGCTGGTCGACGGCCAGGGCAACTTCGGTTCGCGCGGCAACGACGGCGCGGCCGCCATGCGCTACACCGAGTGCCGCCTGACGCCGCTGGCGATGGAGATGCTGCGCGAGATCGACCACGAGACGGTCGATTTCGTCCCCAACTACGACGGTCGCTCGCAGGAGCCGACCGTGCTGCCCGCGCGCGTGCCCGCCCTGCTGATGAACGGCAGCAACGGCATCGCGGTCGGCATGGCCACCAACATCCCGCCGCACAACCTGGGCGAGCTGGCCGAGGCCATCTACTGGGCGCTGGACAACTTCGACGCCGACGAGGAATCCACGCTGGCCGCGTGCATGGAGCGGGTCAAGGGCCCGGACTTCCCGACGCACGGCCTGATCGTGGGCGGCCAGGGCATCCACGACGCCTACACCACCGGCCGCGGTTCCATCCGCATGCGCGGTGTGGTGGAGATCGAGGAGGGCAGCCGCGGGCAGACCCAGATCGTCATCACCGAGCTGCCCTACCAGGTCAACACCGACAACTTCATCAACTCCATCGCGGAGCAGGTGAAGGACGGCAAGATCGCCGGCATCTCCGACATCCACGACGAGTCCTCCGACCGCGCGGGCATGCGCATCGTGGTGACGGTCAAGCGCGACGCGGTCGCCAAGGTCGTGCTGAACAACCTGTACAAGCACACCCAGCTGCAGACCAGCTTCGGCGCGAACATGCTCTCGATCGTCGACGGGGTGCCGCGCACGCTGCGCCTGGACCAGATGATCCGGTACTACACCGATCACCAGTTGGACGTCATCGTCCGGCGCACCCGCTACCTGCTGCGCAAGGCCGAGGAGCGGGCCCACATCCTGCGCGGCCTGGTCAAGGCGCTGGACATGCTCGACGAGGTCATCGCGCTGATCCGGCGCTCGGCCAACACCGACACCGCGCGCACCGGCCTGATGCAGCTGCTCGACATCGACGAGATCCAGTCCACCGCGATCCTGGACATGCAGCTGCGTCGCCTCTCGGCGTTGGAGCGGCAGAAGATCGTCGACGATCTGGCCAAGATCGAACTCGAGATCGCCGACTACAAGGACATCCTGGAGAAGCCCGAGCGCCAGCGCGCGATCGTGCGCGACGAGCTGGCCGAGATCGTCGAGAAGTACGGCGACGACCGCCGCACCAGGATCATCGCCAACGACGGTGACGTCGCCGACGAGGACCTGATCGCCCGCGAGGACGTGGTCGTCACGATCACCGAGACCGGCTACGCCAAGCGCACCAAGACCGACCTGTACCGCTCGCAGAAGCGCGGCGGCAAGGGCGTGATGGGCGCTGGTCTCAAGCAGGACGACATCGTCAAGCACTTCTTCGTCTCCTCCACCCACGACTGGCTGCTGTTCTTCACCAACAAGGGCCGCGTCTACCGGGCCAAGGCCTACGAGCTGCCCGAGGCCAACCGGACCGCGCGCGGTCAGCACGTGGCGAACCTGCTGGCCTTCCAGCCGGACGAGAAGATCGCCCAGATCATCCAGCTCAAGACCTACGAGGACGCGCCGTACCTGGTGCTCGCGACACGCGCGGGCCTGGTGAAGAAATCCAAGCTCACCGATTTCGACTCCAACCGCTCCGGCGGCATCGTCGCGGTGAACCTGCGCGACGACGACGAGCTGGTCGGCGCGGTGCTCTGCTCGGCCGACGACGACCTGCTGCTGGTCTCGGCGCACGGTCAGTCGATCCGCTTCGCGGCCACCGACGAGGCGCTGCGGCCGATGGGCCGGGCCACCTCGGGTGTGCAGGGCATGCGTTTCAACGCCGACGACGAGCTGCTCTCGCTCAATGTCGTGCGCGAGGGGACCTATCTGCTGGTCGCGACCGCGGGCGGTTACGCCAAGCGCACCGCGATCGAGGAGTACACCGCGCAGGGTCGCGGTGGAAAAGGCGTATTGACAATCCAATACGATCCCAAGCGTGGCAGCCTGGTCGGAGCGCTCATCGTCGACGACGAGGACGAGTTGTACGCGATCACTTCCAGTGGTGGCGTCATCCGCACCGCTGCCAAGCAAGTTCGTAAAGCTGGACGCCAGACCAAGGGCGTGCGATTGATGAACCTCGCGGATGGCGATACCTTGCTAGCGATCGCGCGCAACGCCGACGAGCCCGATCCCGATCAGCTCACCGGCGACGCGGCCTCGGAGCAATAACCCAAACAGCGGCGGCAACGAACGGATCTGAGGATTCCATTGACCACACCGAATCAGTCGAACGACGATCGGAACCAGACCAACGGCGTCACCGAGCGGGTCGCCTCGTCTCCGATCCAGCCGCGGCCGATCCCACGCCAGGGCGGCCAGGGTGAAGGCGCCCCGGCGCCGGAGTCCGGTGCCGCCGGTGGCGAATCGTTCGACAACGGCAAGGGCAGCAAGTCGCCCTACCAGGACGGGTGGGCCCAGCTGCCGCAGCGTGAGCCGCAGTCGAACCTGTACCGGCCCGGCGAGTCGCCGAGCCAGGGCAGGCCGTCTTCGGCGCCGCAGCCGTCCTCGGGCGGCGGTCTGAAGGGCAGCGGCGCGTCCAATGCCAGGACGACCGCCGACCTGGCGGCCAAGGCGGCGCGCAAGGAAGCGGCGATGGTGAAGTCGGTCGGCATCGACGGCCCGACCCGCAGCATCGCGCGCCCCGAGCTGGTCAAGGACATGCCGGACCTGTCCGAGGTGCGCCATCCCACCCCGGACGCGCCGCCCGCGCCTCCTGGGCTGCCGATGGCGCAGGTGCCGCCGCAGCCGGGGCCCAGCGCCAGGGCCGCGGCCGCGGGGTCGGTCTCGCCGGCGGTGCCGGTGGCCATCGCGGCCGCCGCCTCGGGTGAGCCGCTACGCGCGACCGTGCAGATCCGCCGGATCGACCCGTGGTCGACGCTGAAGATCACGCTGGTGATCAGCGTGGCGCTGTTCTTCGTGTGGATGGTCGCGGTCGGCCTGCTCTACATCGTGCTGGCGGGCATGGGCGTGTGGGACAACCTGGACAACTCGCTGGGCGAGATGCTCAACTCCGAGGGCAGCAGCTCGACGAGCCTGATCGACGCGGGCACCATCTTCGGCTACGCCGGTGTGATCGGGCTGATCAACGTGGTGCTGTTCACCGCGCTGGCCACGGTCGGGGTGTTCATCTACAACCAGTGCTGCGATCTGGTCGGTGGCATCCAGGTGACCCTGGCCGATCCGGACTAGTCGCCGGTTCTGTGGCGCACGGCCGGTCAGGCCCGGGAAACCGGGTTTGACCGGCCGTTTTGGTACTCGGTGGGGCAGTGGGGTAGTCTCGTTTCTCGTTGCGGTTCACTGCTCCGGCAGGGGATCGGAACGCATTCGGGCCTATAGCTCAGGCGGTTAGAGCGCTTCGCTGATAACGAAGAGGTCGGAGGTTCAAGTCCTCCTAGGCCCACTCCCGAACATCACAGTAGGGTGGGAATCATGAAGATTGTCCTCACGGTCGGTGTTGTGATCGCGGTTCTCATCGGTATCACCAAATTCCGCAAGCGCGATGACGCTGACCTCTGGAAAGAGGTCACCACCCGCTGATTCGGGTGTGCCAACTGGTTGACGCCAGCAAGGGGCCTTAGCTCAATTGGCAGAGCACTGCCTTTGCAAGGCAGGGGTTAGGGGTTCGATTCCCCTAGGCTCCACTTCTGTGAATTCCTCGGTTTTCGATTTTCTCGTCTCCGCCGTTCCCGGCGAATCCGACGCACTCGACGTGCCCGCCGCCCTGGCCGCGCACCGCGCCCGTGCCGCCGATTTCCCGAATTCGCTCGACCGTGCCGTGATCGCCGGATTCGGCAGCGCGGGAACGGGACCGGCTTTCCTCGGCGGATATCAGGAAGCGCTGCGCGCGCTGGTGCCCGCGCTCGATCCCGCCGATCTGGTGTCCATGTGCGCCACCGAGGCTGGCGGTGGGCGGCCCTCGGCCATCGCCACCACGGTCACCGAGGACGGTCTGGTCACCGGCACCAAGTCCTTCGCCACGCTCGGCACCTTCGCCACCCGGTTCCTGGTGATCGCCCGCGCGGGGGAGCGGCCCGACGGCAGGCCCGCGCTGCGTGCCGTCCTGGTGCCCGCCGGTGCGGCGACCGTGGTGACACCGCTGCCGGAGCTGCCGTTCGCGCCCGAGATCCCGCACGCGAGTGTCGAGTTCGACGCCGCGCCCGGTGCGCTGCTGCCCGGTGACGGCTACACCGACTACCTCAAACCGTTCCGGACCGTCGAGGACGTCCATGTGCTCGCCGCTGTGCTCGGTCAGCTGCTGCGGGTGGCCGGGCAGGCGCAGTGGCCCGCGGAGGCCGTAGAACAGCTGCTGGCGGTGTTTGCGGGCGTGCGTGGTCTCGGGGGTGAGAACCCCGCGTCGGCGGGGGTACACATCGCGCTGGGCGGTGTCTTCGAGCGGCTGACCCGCCTGCGGGCCGAACTCGAACCTCTGTGGGACCGGGTCGACCCGGAGGTCAGGCGCCGATGGGAACGTGACGCCCCGCTGCTCGGGGTGGCGGGCAAGGTCAGGGCCGCGCGCTTGCGGGCCGCCTGGGACTCGCTGGGGTGATCAGCCGCCGGTGAAGGTGCCGAGGCCGTCCTCGTCGAAGAAGTCGATGGTGACCGTGTCGTCGCGGAAGACCACCGAGGACAGGCTGCCGGGCGGGGCGTTCTCGCCGGTGGGTTCGAAGGCGAACGTGTCGCCCTCCCAGTGCCGCAGCGGGAAACTCTGGCCCGCGGGGCCGATGGTGAGGGTCAGGCCGGTGGGGGTCTCGGCGATCGTCGCCGGGCCCCAGAACTCGTTGGCGTAGGTGCCCGCGTAGCTCGGCAGGGGCTGGGCGGGAGCCGGATTCGCCGGTGCCTGCTTGCCCGCCAGATCGCCTTCCGGGTCGTTGAGCGGGGCGATGGCGTCGTGGAACAACGCGCGCCAGTCCTCGCGGATCTCACCGAACTGCACCAGATCGGCGAATTCGGCGGTGAGCGCCTCCGGGACGCCGATCGGCGCGGCGTTGGTGAGCGCGACGATGGCGACATCGGCCGAGGGGATCACCAGGAAGTTGGTGGCCGCGCCGAGGGAGAACGCGCCGGAATGGCTGTATACGGTGCGGCCCGCGGGCGAGACCGAGGCGTTGAAACCGAAGCCGTAGTTGCCCGCCCTGGCGGCGGGATCGGTGGCGGGGGAGGAGATCACCTGCGGGGTGATCGCGGGCAGCAGCGCCTCGGCGGGGGCGATGGGGGCGCCGTCGGCGAGCAGCATGCTCAGCCAGCGGGCCATGTCCTCGACCGAGGAACTCACCCCGCCGGCGGGGGATTGCGCGTCGGGATTTCGCACCGCGCGCGCCACCCACTGTCCGTCGATGTCCACATGGCCGACGGCGCGGTTGGGGCGGGCCTGGAAATCGTCGAAGCGGGAGCTGGTCGACTGCATGCCCAGCGGGGTGTAGACGGCGTCGGCCGAGAGCTGGGCCCAGTCGGTGCCCGCCGCGGCCGCGACCGCCTCGGCGCCGGCCGTGTAGCCGAAATTGGTGTACTCGTAGGTGATCCGGAACGGTGCGAGGGGTTCCAGGCGCAGCTTGTCCAGGATGGCGGCCTGGTCGTAGCCGATGTCCTCGAGCCGGTCGCCCGCGTGGTCGGGCAGGCCGCTGCGGTGTGCGAGCAGGTCGCCGACGGTGAGCTGGGCGGTGGTCGACGGGTCGGCCAGGGCGAAGCCGGGCAGGTGCTCGACGACGGGGGTGGTCCAGTCGACCCGGCCCGCGCCGACCTGGCTCGCGACCACGGTCGCGGCCACCGATTTCGAGACCGAGGCGAGCTGGAAGACGGTGTCGGCGTCGACCTTGTCCGGCCTGCCTTCCTGGCGCACACCGAAACCCTTGGCGTAGACGGTCTTCCCGCCGTGCACCACGGCCACGGCCATGCCCGGGATGTGGGTGTCGGCCATCAGCGACTCGACCAGCCCGTCGAGTTCGCCGACGGCGTGGTCGACCGCGTCGTCGGGGAGGTCGACACCGGCGACCTGGTTCGGCGGGAGCGCCGCCGTGGTGGTCGGGGGGCTCGCGTGGTCGTCGTCGCCGGAATCGGCGCAGCCAACCAGGATCGTCATCGAGACGACCACCGCCACGATCGCGCCACGGGCAGGCACCATGCGGCGACGATAGCCCCGGTTGCCGGACGATCGCGGGATCGTGGCTGGACTGTGACGGTGCCGGGTCGAGGTGCGCCGTAGCCGAGTGGCCGAGCTGCGACCTTGCCGGAAAATGGGGAGCGGGCCTCGGCGAAGGGGGGGAGTTAGCCGAGGCCCGCGTAGGGTCGGCCCGGGGGGGAGGGGCCGACGTGAACGATCCTACGCGATATATGGGGAATTCGCGTACGCGCAACGAAGCAGTTTTCGATATTTTTCGGCGGCGGTGGATGGTGTGCGTCCGCGCCGGATGCCGTGGACGCCGTGGCGGTGCCGATCGGTCGCCCGACAGTTGCTTTACCGAGCGCTGAATCAGCTGGTACGCAAGGTTTTACGAAGGAATCGCGGTGAACATGTTCCTGTTCGTACGCGATAGCCCGCCCCGAACGCGCCCGCGTGACGTTGTGACGAGTGACGAAAAATCAGTCCGATTCGCCGCGTGTCGCACACGCTCGGCATGTCGAACATCGGTGTACACGTGGGGTTGTGGGACACCCGGAAATCGGGATGCGACTTGTCGGTGGGTCCCGCGATACTGAGGTCCAGCAGCATGCGAAACCTACGACACCAGGGAGAATCATGCCCGACGCAATCGTCGCCGAGGGTCTGGTCAAACGGTACGGGCAGCTGACTGCCCTCGACGGGCTGGATCTGTCCGTCCCGGAAGGTACCGTCACCGCGCTACTCGGCCCGAACGGCGCGGGGAAGACCACGACCGTTCGCGTACTCACCACCCTGCTCGTCCCCGACGAAGGCCGCGCCACCGTCGCCGGGATAGATGTCATCCACAATCCACAGGCCCTGCGTTCACACATCGGCGCCTCGGGCCAGTACGCCGCGGTCGACGAATACCTCACCGGCTTCGAGAATCTCGAGATGGTCGGCAGGCTCTATCACCTCGGAACCCAGCGCAGCAAGGAACGCGCGCGCGAACTGCTCGACCGGTTCCGGCTCAGCGACGCCGCCGACCGGCCGGTGAAGGGCTACTCCGGTGGCATGCGCAGACGCCTGGACCTCGCGGGCGCGCTGGTCGCCAACCCGCCGGTGCTGTTCCTCGACGAGCCGACCACCGGCCTGGACCCCCGTGCGCGGCTGGACCTGTGGGATGTCATCGAGGAGCTCGTGGCAGGCGGCACCACCCTGCTGCTCACCACCCAGTACATGGACGAGGCCGACCGGCTGGCCGATTCCATCGCGGTGATCGACCACGGCACGGTGATCGCGCGCGGCACCGCCGACGAACTCAAGGCCCTCGTCGGCGGCGACCGGATCGAACTCACCGTCGCCCACGTCGACCAGCTGGCCACCGCCCAGCAGGTGCTGACCGGGCTCGCCGACGGCGAGATCCACCTCGAACCCGGCCTGCGCCGGATCACCGTCCCGGTGGCCGACGGCTCCCAGGACCTGGTCACCGCGATCGGCAGGCTCACCGAGCACAAGGTCACCATCAACGATGTCGCCCTGCGCAGGCCCTCGCTCGACGACGTCTTCCTCACCCTCACCGGGCACGAAGCCGAGGACGTGGTCACCGGCGGGGTGGACATCGAGAAGGCGGGCGCCACGGAAGGACGGGACCGATGAGTGCCGGCACCGAGACCGCGCAGGTCGTTCAACCCGGGCTGGGGGAGCGGCTGCGGATGGTGGTCAGCGACAGCCTGACCATCGCCAAACGCAATGTCATCAAGATCAAGCGCGTGCCCGACGTGCTGATCTTCACCACGCTCTCGCCGATCATGTTCGTGCTGCTGTTCGCCTACATCTTCGGCTCGGCGATCAAGGTCCCCGGCATGGAGGGCGGGTATCGCGAATTCCTGATCGCGGGCATCTTCGTGCAGACCGTGGTCTTCGGTGCCTCGTTCACCGGTGCCGGCCTGGCCGAGGACATGCAGAAGGGCATCATCGACCGGTTCCGCTCGCTGCCGATGGCGCCCTCGGCGGTGCTGGTCGGGCGCACGATCAGCGATGTGGTGATCAATGTGGTGAGCCTGGTGGTGATGTCGCTGACCGGCCTGGTCGTCGGCTGGCGCATCCGCGGCTCGTTCCTCGACGCGGTGCTCGCCTATGTGCTGATGCTGCTGTTCGCCTACGCGCTGTCGTGGATGATGGCGGTGGTCGGGCTGCTGGTGCGGGCGCCGGAGGTGTTCAACAACGCCAGCTTCATGGTGATCTTCCCGCTGACGTTCCTGTCCAACGCCTTCGTCCCGATCGAGGACCTGCCGGGCCCGTTGCGGGTGTTCGCCGAATGGAATCCCATGTCGGCGCTCACCCAGGCGGTTCGTGATCTGTTCGGCAACACCAGTCCGCTGGCCCCGCCCTCCACGGCGTGGCCGATGCAGCATCCGGTGGTGACCTCGCTGGTCTGGATCGTGGTGATCCTGGCGGTGTTCGTGCCGCTGGCTCAGTTGCAGTACAAGAAGTCCGTGAGCCGCTGACGGCTCAGTGCGCGCCGGTCTCCGAGGCGGGGGCCGGTGCGGAGCCGTTGCGGGAGTAGCCGAGGCGCGGGGGCTCGGCGGCGGGCTCGGGCAACTGCGGGCGCTTGCTGCGGGCGAACCAGGCCAGCGCGCCCGCGCCGGCGATCGCGAGCGACGCGATGAGCGGGTTACGAAGCTTCATGCGACCACTCTACGAGACGCTCCCGCGAGGTTCCCGGCCTCGCGCCGTCGCGGTGGCACCATAACTGCGTGACCTCACCCAACCAGACGGCCGTGGCGACGCTGCACACCGACCACGGTGACATCAAGATCGCGCTCTTCGGTAATCACGCCCCCGAGACGGTGCGTAACTTCGTCGATCTGGTCGAAGGCGCCGCGCCGTATACCGTCATCAACGCCGGTGGCACGGAATCCGGTCCGTTCTACGACGGTGCCATCTTCCACCGGGTGATCCCGGGGTTCATGATCCAGGGCGGCGACCCCACCGGCTCCGGCCGCGGTGGTCCCGGCTACGAATTCGACGACGAGTTCCACCCCGAACTGCAATTCGATCGCGGGTATCTGCTGGCGATGGCCAATGGCGGGCCGGGTACCAACGGCTCGCAGTTCTTCATCACGGTCGCCCCGCAGCCGCACCTCAACCGCAAGAACACCATTTTCGGCGAGGTGATCGACCCCGATTCCCGCAAGGTCGTCGAGGCGATCGGTTCGGTGAAGACCGACCGCAACGACCGCCCGGAGGACCCGGTGGTGATCTCCGGCATCACCATCGACTGAAGCCCCTGACGAAGAACTCCCCGTCGCGTCTTCGCGGCGGGGAGTTCTTTGCTTCACGTGAAACCTTGCTCAGTCGGTCACCGAGGCGAACCCGTTGACGACCAGCGCGTCGTAGACGTCGTGCGGGTTGGTGCCCAGGTCCCAGCGGCCGAAGATCAGCAGGCGCTCGGTGTCGTTGTGCCGGACGTCGACCTCGAGCATGGCGCTCTTGCGGCCGAGGCGGCGGTAGGAGACCATCCGGATCCGGTCGATGCGGTCCAGCGGGTATTCCTGGGGACCGGTGAGTGTGCCGACCACCAGGCGCGGCGCGGGGCCGGGGATCATGGTCAGCCGGGGACGCTGCCGGATGCCGAGCACCGTCATCGCCAGTACGGCGAACGCGGCGAGGCCGACGAGCAGCCTGCTCGGGCCGTCGGAGGCGAGAATCGTCGCCACGACCAGCAGAATTCCGCCGCCGGCGACGGCGAGCAGGCCCGCCAGCGGTGTGGTCCACGATGTGCCGGCAGCGGACTGACCTGTGCTCACGCGGCGTGTCTCCCCATTACTCCTCGAGTTGTCCACAGCTTCATCCACAGGTGTGCATGAATTACACAGGTGTAATCCGCAGCGGGGCTGGTCAGCGCCATCGCATGGTCATGATCAGGCCGACGACCATCAGGCCGAAGCCGATCAGGAAGTTCCAGGCGCCCAGGTCGTACATCCAGCCGATGTGCTCCTGTGCCAGGTAGTAGACGATGAGCCAGGCCAGGCCGGCGAGCATGAAGCCAAGCATGATCGCGACGTACCAGACCGGCGACGGACCCACTGCTTTCACCTTCACCGGCGTGCGGCTGGCGGGGCTCGGGGTGTAATCGGCCTTCTTGCGGACCTTGGACTTGGGCATGACGTCCTCGAATTCGGCGTATAAGTAACCTCTAGGCTATCCCACCAGGTAATGGATGCGACGACCTACGGGGTCGGCACGTACCCTCGACCCATGCGTGTATTGGTCGTCGACAACTACGACAGCTTCGTGTTCAACCTGGTGCAGTACCTCGGCCAGCTTGGTGCCGAGGCCGTGGTCTGGCGCAACGACGACCCGCGCCTCGCCGATCTCGACACCCTGCTCACCCGTGGCGACGAAGGCGGCAGCTTCGACGGCGTGCTGGTGAGCCCCGGCCCCGGCAGCCCCGACCGCGCGGGCGCGAGCATCCCGCTGGTCCACGCCGCCGCGAAGCACCACACGCCACTGCTGGGCGTATGCCTCGGGCATCAGGCCATCGGCGAGGCGTTCGGCGGCACCGTCGACCGCGCGCCCGAGCTGCTGCACGGCAAGACCAGCTCGGTCTACCACCTGGGCTCCGGCGTGCTGGCCGGTCTGCCCGATCCCTTCACCGCCACCCGCTACCACTCGCTGACCGTGCTCCCGGAGACCATGCCCGAGGAGCTCGAGGTGGTCGGCCACACCGAGAGCGGCATCGTGATGGCCATGCGCCACCGCACCCTGCCGATCCACGGCGTGCAGTTCCACCCGGAGTCGGTGCTCACCCAGGGCGGGCACCGGATGCTGGCCAACTGGCTCGAGGTCTGCGGCGAGCGGCCGTCGGAGGCGCTGGTCTCCGCACTCGAGGCGGAGGTCGCGGCGCTGGTCTTCCAGTGAGCGAGCGGCCGTGGGTTCTGTTGTCGGTGGCGGCCAGTCTCGACGGGTACATCGACGACACGAGCGCGCACCGGCTGCTGCTGTCCAACAGCGCCGACTTCGATCGGGTCGATCAGGTGCGTGCCCAGTCCGACGCCATCCTCGTCGGTGCCAGCACCCTGCGCGCCGACAATCCGCGCCTGCTGGTGAACAGTGCCGAGCGGCGGGCCGTGCGGGTGGCCTCGGGCAAGCCGGAGTATCCGGTGAAGGTGACCGTCACCGAGACCGGCGAGCTCGATCCCGCACTGAAGTTCTGGCACACCGGCGGCGAGAAGCTCGTCTACACCGGTGCGGCGGGGGCGGCGCGGCTGGGTGCGCGGCTCGCCGGGCTGGCCGAGGTGGTCGTCCTCGGTGACCGGCCCGCGCTGGCGGACCTGCTCGACGATCTCGGCGCGCGCGGTATCCACAGGCTGATGGTGGAGGGCGGCACCGGCATGCACACCGGCTTCCTCGCCGAGGGCCTCGCCGACGAGATCCGCCTGGCGATCGCCCCGATCCTGGTGGGCGACACGGCCGCTCCGCGCTTCGTCGGACCGGCGTTGTTCCCCGGCGGCGCACAGCGCAGGCTGCGGTTGACGCATGTGGAACAACTTGGGGATGTCGCTGTGCTCAACTACCTGGTCAACCCTGGGGACAACCCGGTCGACTAACCGGTCCTGTGCGTGAAATCATCACCATGACCTGCGGATATGCCGCTGTTCACACGTTGTCCGGCGCCACCGTGCACACCTGAACATGACAGATTCCACATCTGGTGAAAGCTGTGGATAACTTCGACCGGCAGGGGATCTCGATGAGCGACGGCGACACCGACCACCGCTTCATGCACAGGGCGATCGAGCTCGCCCGGCAGTGCCCGCCCAGCTCGACGGCCTATTCGGTGGGCGCGGTGATCGTCGCCGACGGGGTCGAGATCGCCGCGGGCTATTCGCGCGAGACCGACGAGAAGGTGCACGCCGAGGAATCCGCGCTGAACAAGCTCGACCCCGACGACCCCCGCCTGACCAGGGCCACCATCTACAGCACCTTGGAACCGTGCTCGACCCGCGCCACCGCGACCCGCCTGCCCTGCACCGACCGCATCCTGGCCGCGGGCATCCCCACCGTGGTGATCGCCTGGCGCGAGCCGAGCCTGTTCGTCGCCGCCTGCGAGGGTGTGGACAAACTCCGTGAGCACGGCGTGCGGGTGCTGGAGCTCACCGACCTGGCCGCCGAGGCCAGGTCGATGAACTCCCATCTGGACCTGAGCTGAGCGGTCAGGGCCGCCCGTAGATGGCCGTCACGAACTCGCCGAGCTGGTTGTCGTCGAGGTGGCGGGCCAGATCGGCCTCGCTGATCATGCCGACCAGGCGCTTGTTCTCGATCACCGGCATGCGCTTGACCCGGTGCCCCTCCATCTGATCGAGCACCTCTTCCACATCGGCGTCCGCGCTGACCCAGCGCGGCGTCGACTCACACAGTTCGGCCGCGGTCGTCGTCTCGGGGGACAGCCCGAGCGCCACGCACTTCACCACGATGTCGCGATCGGTGATGATGCCGCACATGCGCTCGTTGTCGTCGGCGACGACCAGCGAGCCCACGCCGAGATCGGCCATCGCGGCCGCGGCGGTTGCCACGGTGTCGCCACGGGTGATCCACTGCGCGCCGGGCTTCATGATGTCCCTGGCCATGGTCATGAGGCGTCCTCCTGGTCAGCGTTGCTGGTTGGGATGAGCAGCCTCATTCTGCGCCCGTGGCGACGGGGCAGGAAGGTTCTCCACGCAATCGAGACCTCGCGCTAGCGCGGGATCGGCGACGCTCCCACCTGCAACACCACATTGCCGTTGACCGTCACCGTCGACCCCGCCGCCGGGCTCTGCCCGACGATCTTGCCCGAGGCGCTGCCGTCGAGCGTGATCACCGTGGTCTGGCTCAGCTGACCGGTCCAGCCCAGCGCCCGCAGCTTCTCCTGCGCCTGCACCGGGGTGAGCCCGCTCAGATCCGGCACGTCGATCCGGTCGCCGTCGGAGACCTGCACGACGATGGTCGAGCCCTTCTCCGCGTTGCTGCCGCCGCCCGGGCTGGTCGACAGGACCGTGCCCTTGGGCTGCGCGGATTTCACGTTCTCGATCGTCACCTTGAAGCCGGCCCCGGCCACCAGGTTCGGCTGGGCGACCGCGATGTCCTGGCCAACCACATCGGGCACCCTGACCTGCTCGGGCCCGCTGCCGATGATCAGCGTGATCGGCAGATCGATGCTGACCCAGGTGCCGACGCGCGGTTCGGTCTCGACCACCTTGTCGGTCTCGGCGATGCTCGACGCCTTGCGCTGCACCTGCGGGTCGATGCTCAGCCCGATCGCGTTGAGCGACTGCTCGGCGGCGGCCTGGGTCATGCCCTCGAGCCGGGGCACCTGCACCTGCGCGGGCCCGGTCGAGACCTGCACGGTGACGGTGCTGCCCTCGTCGATGCGCGAACCGCCCAGCGGCTGGGTCGCGATCACGTTGCCCGGCATCACCCGGCTGTCCGGCTTGTCCTCGGTGGCGACCTGGAAACCGGCCTTGACCAGCGCGGACTGCGCCTGCTGCTTGGACTGGCCGGATACGTCCGGCACGGCGATCTGGTCGGGCTTGCTGCCCGGCCCGACCAGCACCCAGAACAGCCCGAACGCCACCGCCAGCGCGGCGGCCACCCCGAGCGCGATCAGGCCGGTGCGATTGCGGCCCTCGGCGGGCGGGGCGATCGCGGCCTGCTCGGAGGTGTCCTCGCGGCGGTCACGGAAACTGCGCGGCGCGGGCTCGTCGTCGTAATCCATGATGGTGGTGCGATCTTCGTCGTTCATCACCATCGGCGCGCTCGGCTTCTGCCCGCCGAGCACCCGGATCAGATCCGCGCGCATCTCCGCGGCGGTCTGGTAGCGGTTGGCCGGGTTCTTGGCCATCGCCTTGAGGATCACCGAGTCCAGCTCGCGCGGCACACCGGGATTCACCGACGACGGCAGCGGCGGGTCCTCCTTGACGTGCTGGTACGCCACCGCGACCGGCGAGTCACCGGTGAACGGCGGCTGCCCGGTGAGGATCTCGAAGAGCACACAGCCCACCGAGTACACATCCGAACGCGCGTCCACGGTCTCGCCGCGTGCCTGCTCGGGCGAGAGGTACTGCGCGGTGCCGATCACCGCGGCGGTCTGGGTCATCGGGTTGGAGCTGTCGGCGATCGCGCGCGCGATGCCGAAGTCCATCACTTTCACCGCACCGGCGCGGTTGATCATGATGTTGGCCGGCTTCATGTCGCGGTGCACGATCCCGGCCTTGTGGCTGAAATCGAGCGCGGCGCACACGTCGGCCACGATCTCCATCGCCTTGCGCGGCGCGAGCGGGCCCTTGCCGCGCACGATGTCGCGCAGGGTGTCGCCCTCGACGTACTCCATCACGATGTAGGGCAGCGGCCCGCCGTCGACGGTGGCCTCGCCGGTGTCGTAGACGGCCACGATCGCCGGATGGTTCAGCGCGGCCGCGTTCTGCGCCTCGCGCTTGAAGCGCAGGTAGAACGTGGGATCGCGGGCCAGGTCGGCGCGCAGCACCTTGATCGCCACATCGCGCGAGAGGCGCACGTCGCGGGCCTTGTGCACCTCGGACATGCCGCCGAACCCGATGATCTCGCCCAGCTCGTACCGAGAGGAGAGATTCTTCGGGGTGGTCATGGCTGTCCTATGTTCGGGCCCACGACGTTGTCGTCGTCCGGGAAGGGCAAATCGAAGGTGGGCAGGCGCGGACCGCGGACCGTGGTGGTGCCCGCCGCGGGCTGGGTCGTCGTCGGCGTGGGCTTGGTGGTCTTCGGCGGCGTCGTGGTCGACGGCTTGGGCGTGGTGGTGGTCGGCGGCTCGGTCGTGGTGGTCGGCGGTTCCGTGGTGGTGCTCGGCGGTTCCGTCGTGGTGGTCGGGCTCGGGGCCTGGGTGGTGGTCGGCGCCTCGGACGGCGGAACGATCACCGGCGGCGCCGATTTCGTCGTCACCGGCGGGGGTACCGGCTGGGTGGTCTGCACCGTGGTCGTGGTCGTGCCGGTGCCGCGGTTGGGCTCGCCGCCGAACAGCAGCCACAGCACACCGCCGCCGAGCAGCAGCGCGCCGACACCGAGGGCGATCAGCCACTTCTGGTTGTTGCGGCTGTCGTGGGCGGGCGCCGCCGCGACCGGCGCGGCGGCGGCCTGGGTGGGCGGGCCACCGTAGCCACCGTTGGGCTGGTTGCCGAAACGCATGGTGGCGCCGTCGTATTCGGCGCCTGCCGCGGCGGGGATGGCCATGGTCGGGCCGGGCGGCAGCACCCGGGTGGCCCCGGTCATCGGCTGGGCGGCACCCGAGGGCGGGGGCGGCATGTGCCCGGCGCGCACGGCGGCCACGGCGTCGGCGAACTCGCCACCGCTGCTGTAGCGCTGCGCGGGGTCCTTGGCCATGGTGATGGCGATGAGCTCGTGCACGTTCGCGGGCAGGTCGGCGGGCATCGGCGGCGGGGCGTCGCGCACGTGCTTCATCGCGACGGTGATCGCGCCCTCGCCGGTGAACGGGCGCACGCCGGCCAGCGCCTCGTAGCCGACGATGCCGAGGGAGTACACGTCGCTGGCCGCGGTGGCGTCCTCGCCGACGGCCTGCTCCGGCGCGATGTACTGCGCGGTGCCCATCACCATGCCGGTCTTGGTCACCGGCGAGGCGTCGACGGCCTTGGCGATGCCGAAGTCGGTGATCTTCACCTGACCGGTCGGGGTGACGAGGATATTGCCCGGCTTCACGTCGCGGTGCACCACGCCCGCGGCGTGCGCGACCTCGAGTGCCCGGCCGGTCTGCTCGAGCATGTCCAGACCCTGGACGACCGAGAGCCTGCCCATCCGGTTGAGCACCGCGTTGAGCGGCTCGCCCTGGACCAGCTCCATCACCAGGTAGGCGGTCTCGCCGCCGGAGGGATCGGTGGTCTCGCCGTAGTCGTAGATGCCCGCGATGCCGGGGGCGTTGAGCTGCGCGGTGGTGCGCGCCTCGACCCGGAACCGCTGACGGAAGGTCGGGTCGGCGGAGAACTCGGTCTTGAGGACCTTGACCGCCACCCGGCGGTCGAGCCGGGTGTCCATCGCTTCCCACACCTGACCCATGCCACCGGTGGCGATGAGCCGTTGCAGGCGGTAGCGGTCAGCGATCATGGCGCCGTTGTTCAGCATCGGGGCCCCCGTGTTGTCACTCGCACACTCATTTCGTTCAGCCCCCTGCCAGGCCCGCGTCCAGTACCGACCTGGCGATCGGAGCGGCCACCGAGCCGCCGGTCGCCGCCAGTGCCCGGTCGCCGCCGTTCTCGACGATCACCGCGATGGCGATCTTCGGGTTCTGCGCGGGCGCGAAGGCCATGTACCAGGCGTGTGGCGGGGTGTTACGGGGATTGCTGCCGTGTTCGGCCGTACCGGTCTTGGACGCGATCTGGTACGGCGAGCGGCCACCGCCCGCGGTATTGCTCTCCGAGGCGATCATCAGGTCTTTCAGCGTCGACGCTACCGGCCCGGTCACGGCTTGTCCGACCGAGACCGGCTCGGTCTTGCTCAGCTCGGACAGATCGGGCGCCTGGGTGGAATCCACCAGGTACGGCTGCATCCGGGTGCCGCCGTTGGCGATGGTCGCCGCGATCACCGCGACGTCGAGCGGGGTCACCGCGACATCGCGCTGGCCGATGCTGGACTGACCCAGCGCGGCGTTGTCCGGGATCGAGCCGACGGTCGACTCGGCGACCGGCACCGGGACACCCCGGTGCGGGCCGATGCCGAACGCCGCGGCCTCGTCCTTGAGCTTGGACGCGCCGACCTTCACACCCAGTTCGACGAACGCGGTGTTGCACGAGCGCCGGAACGCCTCGTAGAGGCTGGCGGTCGGCTGGTCACCGCAGGTGCTGCCGTTGTAGTTCTCCAGCGTGGTGCTGGTGCCGGGCAGGGTGATGTTGGGCGCGGCGGTGAACTGGTCGTTCGGCCCGGCGATGCCGTTGGACAGCGCGGCCGCGGTGACCACGGTCTTGAAGGTCGAGCCCGGCGGGTAGGTCTGCGAGACCGCGCGATTGAGCATCGGCTGGCTCTCGTCGGTGCTCAGCTGCTCCCAGGCCGCCCGGCCCGCGGCACCGTCGTGGCCGGAGAGCTGGTTGGGGTCGTAGCTGGGCGTGGACACCATGGTCAGGATCTTGCCGGTGCTCGGCTCGATCGCGACCACCGCGCCGGTGTAGCCCTTGGAGGTCATCTGCTCGTAGGCGACCTGCTGCATCAGCGGGTTCAGCGTGGTCAGCACGTTGGCGCCGCGCGGATCGCGGCCGGAGAACATGTCGACCAGGCGGGTGCCGAACAGGCTCGAGTCGTTGCCCGAGAGCAGCGGGTCCTCGGCCAGCTCGAGGCCGGTCTTGCCGTACTGCATCGAGTAGAAACCGGTGACCGGCGCGTAGGCGTCGGGCAGCGAGGGGTACTGGCGCAGGTACTTGTACCGGTCGTCGGTGGCGACCGAGCTGGCCAGCACGGTGCCACCGGCGGAGATCTGGCCGCGCTGGCGCGAGTACTCGTCGAGCAGCACGCGGGAGTTGCGCGGATCGCTGCGCAGATCGTCGGCCTTGACCACCTGCAGGTAGGTGGCGTTGACCAGCAACGCGACCACCATCACCATCACGGCGACGGCGACCCGGCGAAGGGGTGTGTTCATTCGCTGGCCCTGCCTTCCCGTCTGAACATCTCGGTGGCCGCGTCGGCGATCGGGGCGGGCGCGCGCTTGCGGGCCGGCGCCGGCGCGCGGGCCGCGTCGGAGATCTTGATCAGCAGTCCGAGCAGCGCGTAGTTCGCCAGCAGCGACGAACCGCCGTAGGAGATGAACGGCGTGGTCAGGCCGGTGAGCGGGATCAGCTTGGTGACGCCACCGACGACGACGAAGATCTGGATCGCGATCGTGAACGACAGGCCCGCCGCCAGCAGCTTGCCGAAGCTGTCACGCACGGCCAGCGCGGTGCGCAGGCCGCGCACGATGAAGATCAGGAACAGCATCAGCACCGCGGCCAGGCCGATCAGCCCGAGCTCCTCGCCGATGGTGGTGACGATGAAGTCGGTCTTGGCGAAGGGCACCTGCTGCGGGCGTCCGCTGCCCAGCCCGGTCCCGGCGAGCCCGCCGGTCGCGAAGCCGAACATCGACTGCGAGATCTGGTAGCCGGTGTTGTGGTAGTCGTCGAACGGGTGCAGCCAGGTGTCCACGCGCACCCGCACGTGCCCGAACAGCTGGTAGGCGAACACGAAACCCAGCGCCAGCAGGCCGCCGCCGATGATCAGCCAGCCCACCCGCTCGGTGGCGATGTAGATCATCACCAGCACCGTGCCGAAGATCAGCAGCGAGGTGCCGAGGTCCTTCTCCAGCACCAGCACGCCGATGCAGACGACCCACACGATCAGCACCGGGCCCATGTCGCGCGGGCGCGGGAAGTCCATGCCGAGGAAGTGCTTGCCCGCCGCGGTGAACAGCTCACGCTTGGCCACCAGCACACCGGCGAAGAACACGATCAGCAGGATCTTGGCGAATTCGCCCGGCTGCACACTGAAGCCGGGCAGCCGGATCCAGATCTTGGCGCCGTTGACCTCGGAGAACCGGCTCGGCAGCAGGGCCGGGATGGCCAGCGCGATCAGCCCGACCAGGCCGAGGGTGTAGGTGTAGCGCGCCAGCGTGCGGTAGTCGCGCAGCACGATCAGCAGGCTGATGAACACCACGATGCCCAGGCCGGTCCACATGATCTGCTGGTTGGCGTCGGGGGAGGGGATCGGGCTCGAGTCGTAGATCGCCTTCTCGGCGTCGGCGAGGTCGAGGCGGTGGATCAGCACCAGGCCCAGGCCGTTGAGCAGCGCCACGATCGGCAGCAGCAGCGGGTCGGCGAAGGGCGCGAACCGGCGCACCGCCAGATGCGCGACGCCGAACAGCGCCAGGAAGGCCAGCCCGTACTTGGCGATGTCCCAGGTGACCGACTGCTCCTGGCTCGCCTCCACGATGAACAGCGACACCGTCGTGATCCCCGCGGCACCCGCCAGCAACAGCAACTCCTGGTTGCGTCGCGTCGACGGGGGCGGCGCTGGCGCGAATCCGCCAGGGGGGCTGGGGAACGCCCCGGCCGACGGCGGTGCCGGTGCGGACATCAGTCCGTCACCCGGCAGTTCTCCCCTGAGATCTGCGGAGTTGTCGGGGGGGCGGGGGTGGTGGTGGTCGGCGGCGCCGGGGTGGTGGTCGGCGTCGCGGGCTGATCGGGACCGGGGGTGGGGACACCCGGGGTCACCGGGGGGACCTCGGTCGGCAGCAGCACACCGGGCTGGGGCACCGATTCCTTCTTCGGGCACGGCGGCAGCAGTTCCTTGGCGGCCAGCACCTTCATGCTGTCGCGCGCCTTGTCCAGCGAGTCCGGCGGCAGGCCCTTCTGCACCTGATCGCGGCCGGTCGGCTTGAGATCGCTGACCATGAGCTTCTTGCAGCCGCTGGGCGGGGTGGCGCCCGCGTCGACGAGGGTGAGCTCGCCCTTGCTGTTGACGCAGCCGGTGAGCTCCACATCGTGGATCGAGTAGCCCAGGATCGAGCCGGGCAGCCCGCGCATCACCACGACCTGATCGTGGTCGGCGCCCACGTAGTAGTTGCTGCGAATCATCTTGTAGCCCACCACGAGACCCACCGCGACCGCGGCGATCAGCGCCACCGACAGCAGCAGCCAGCGCAGCTTGTGCGACTTGGTCTCCGGCGGCGGGGGCGCGGCGGCGGCCCGGCGCGGCTGCGCGCGCGGCGGGCGCATGGCGGCGGCCCGGCCCGCGGCGGTGTTGGGCGGCGGGGTGTCTTCCTCCTCCTCGGTGGAGGCGGCGCCCGCGACGATCGGATGACTCTGCCCGTAGTCGAGATCGATCACATCGGCGACCACGACGGTGACGTTGTCGGGCCCGCCGCTGCGCAGCGCCAGCTCGATCAGCCGGTCGGCGCACTCGTCGGTGTTGCCCTCGCGCATGGTGTTGCCGATGGTCTCGTCGCTCACCACGTCCGAGAGGCCGTCGGAGCAGAGCAGATACCGGTCACCGGCGCGCGCCTCGCGCATGATCAGCGTGGGCTCGATCTCGTTGCCGGTGAGGGCGCGCATGATCAGCGAACGCTGCGGATGGGTGTGCGCCTGCTCGGGGGTGATCCGGCCCTCGTCGACCAGCGACTGCACGAAGGTGTCGTCGCGGGTGATCTGGGCGAGTTCGCCGTCGCGCAGCATGTAGGCGCGCGAGTCGCCGATGTGCACCATGCCGAGCTTGCCGCCCGCGAACAGGATGGCGGTGAGCGTGGTACCCATGCCGTCGAGTTCGGGTTCGGCCTCGACGTGGTCGGCGATGGCGGCGTTGCCGGAGCGGGTGGCGCGATCGAGCTTGCCGAGGATGTCCTGGCCGGGCTCGTCGTCGTCGAGGTGCGCCAGCGCGGCGATCATCAACTGGGAGGCGACTTCACCGGCGGCGTGTCCACCCATGCCGTCGGCCAGTGCGAGCAGCCGTGCGCCCGCGTAGACCGAATCCTCGTTGTTGCCCCGGACGAGTCCGCGGTCGCTTCGCGCTGTGTAGCGCAGAACAAGTGTCACGATCGCAGCTCGATCACTGTTTTGCCGACCCGGACAGGAGTGCCGAGCGGAACACGGACGGCGGTGGTGACTTTCGCGCGGTCGAGATAGGTGCCATTGGTGGAGCCGAGGTCCTCCACGTACCAGTCGTCACCACGCTGAGACAGTCGCGCGTGCCTGGTCGAGGCATAGTCGTCGGTGAGTACCAGCGTCGAATCGTCGGCGCGGCCGATGAGGACCGGTTGTGTGCCGAGTGTGATCCGAGTGCCGGCGAGTGAACCATGAGTCACCACTAGATACTTGGCGCCCTTCTGGCCTCGGCTGAAGGAGGGCAGTCCCATGGACCCGCGTGCGCCGCGAGTGGCCCTGGGCTGTATCCGTATGCCGGATGCCGCGTAGATATCGCTGCGCAAGGTCCGCAGAACGGCCCAGACGAACAACCAGAGCAGCAGCAGGAACCCCGCGCGGGTCAATTGCAGGATCAATCCCTGCACGGCGTTCCACCTCCTGTTCGCCCGGGTACGTCGGTACGGCAGGTGCGGGGCGAACCACCCCCACCGGCGTGCTGGCTTGCGGGCCCCGAGGTCGGGGCCGTGCGTGTGATGGCAGCATCATAGGGCCGACAGCGTCGACTCGTGACGTGCACCGCGCAGCTTACGGGATCAGACGATCCGGATCAGGATCTCGGAATGTCCGGCCCGGATGACGTCGCCGTCGGCGAGCTGCCAGTCCTGCACCGGCGAGCCGTTGACCAGCGTGCCGTTGGTGGAACCGAGGTCCGACAGCATCGCGGTCTGGCCGTCCCAGCGCACCTCGATGTGGCGGCGCGACACACCGGTGTCGGGCAGCCGGAAGTGGGCGTCCTGCCCGCGGCCGATGATGTTGGAACCCTCGCGCAGCTGGTAGGTGCGGCCGCTGCCGTCGTCGAGCTGCAGCGTGGCCGAGTAGCTGGACTGGGCGGGCGCGCCGTAGCCCGCGCCGGCCTGCTGGCCGTACCCGCCGCCCTGCGGCTGGCCGTACCCCGCCTGCTGGCCGTAGCCGCCCTGCTCCTCCTGGCCGTAGGCCGGATCGGCGTAGCCCTGCTGGCCGCCGCCGTACCCACCCTGCTGGCCGTAGCCGGGTTCGGCGTAGCCCTGCTGGCCGTAGCCGCCCTGCTGGTCGTAGCCCGGTTCGGCGTAGCCCTGCTGGCCGTACCCCGCCTGCTGGCCGTAGCCACCCTGCTGGTCGTAGCCCTGCTGGCCGTAGCCACCTTGCTGGTCGTAGCCCGGTTCGGCGTAGCCCTGCTGGCCGCCGCCGTAGCCACCCTGCTGGCTGTAGGCCTGCTGGCCGTAGCCGCCTTGCTGGTCGTAGCCGGGTTCGGCGTAGCCCTGCTGGCCGCCGCCGTAACCACCCTGCTGGCCGTAGCCGCCCTGGTCGTAGCCGTTCTGGTACTCGCCACCCTGCTGGCCGTAGGCGGCGTCGCCGTAGCCACCCTGGGCGTCGGGCGCGCCGTAGCCGGCACCCGCGTGACCGTATTCGTCGGGGTAGGCGCCCCCTGGAGCTGCCCCACGTCCGGCGGGCGGCGGCGCGTACCCGCGATTGCGTGGATCGGACTCCGCGGGCTCTCGGCTCGGCTCGTAGCCTGAGTTGTGCGTCATGGGGCCAGCTCCTGGTTGCGGGTGTGCGGGTCGTTGTGGCTGTTCGGGGCGAGGTGGGGCGGTCCCGCGACCGGCGTCGGGGTCGACGTGGCCGCTCGCTCTGAACTGTCCGGTGTGCAGCGTAGGTGATGCCTCGAACGCCACGTGTACTTCGCCGTAGGTCTGCCAGCCCTGCTCGCGGATGTAATCCTGCAGATGTTTGGCGAACGCTTTGGTCGTGAGGTCGTGATCGGCATCGAGCTTGCCGTGATCGGAGGAGTTGATCGTGATCACATAATTGTTGGGCGCGAGCCGATGCCCGCCGCCCAGATCCTGGATGTGATCAGCGGCTTCGCGCTGCAGCGCGGCCTCCACCTCCTGGGGCACGACGCTGCCGCCGAACACCCGCGCGAACACATCACCGACGGCGCCTTGCAGGCGACGCTCGAATCTCGACACGATGCCCATCACAGCCCTCCCTTCGGTGCACGTATCCAGCCGGTGGACACGCTGGTTACGGCGTGTCCGGACGCGACCACGTTCCTTGCATGATATCCACGATCCTCCAACCCTGTAACTCCCGGCGAACCGCCCCGGTTCCCAGACCGTGTTCGCTCACAACGTCGCAGGTCAGAGGCTCGATTTTATTTTTGCCCACCGGGCATGTTAAGTTTTTCCAGTCGCTCGGGCGAGTGGCGGAATGGCAGACGCGCTGGCTTCAGGTGCCAGTGTCCGTAAGGACGTGGGGGTTCAAGTCCCCCTTCGCCCACAGAGACAAGAGGCTCGATCCCTTTCGGATCGGGCCTCTTGTCGTTTCGGGGGTCAGCGGCGCACCAGGCGCAGCAGGGCCGCGCGCAGGTCGGGGCGTGGGGCGGCGGCGTCGAGTTCCAGCAGCGCGGTCTCGGCGATCGCGGCGACCAGCAGCACCGCGATCGGTCGCGGATCGTCCCAGCCCAGGGCGGCCAGGTCGGTGCGCAGCAGATCGGCGGCGGTGGCGTTGCGGGCCGAGACCGCGCTCTGCAAGCCCGCGTCGGTGCGGGCCTGCACCAGCAGGCCCTTGGTCGCCGGTTCGGCCAGGCAGCCGTCCAAGTATGTGGTGACGACGGCGGCGAGGCGTTCTTCCCCGGGCGCCAGTCGCGCGACGGCGGTGTCGACGCGCGCGGCGAGGTCGTCGTGGAAGGCGCCGTGCAGGGCGAGCAGATAGTCCTCGCGGCTGCGCCAGTGCTGATAGAAGCTGCCCTTGGCCATGCCCGCCTCGGCGGTGATCGCGTTGACCGACAGCTTGCCCAGGTTCGCGGTGGCCAGCAGCTGCCTGCCCGCGTCGAGCAGGGCCCGGCGGCCGGGCTCGGCCGGCCTCACGACGACAACTCCGCGCGCGCGGCCAGGAACCCGCGCACCGCGTCCGCGAACAGCTCCGGCTGCTCGGCGAAGGGTTCGTGCCGCGCCGCCAGCACGGCCACCTCGGCCCCCGGCAGCGCCCGCGCCACCCCGCGCCTGCTGAGCAGCCACGGATTGACCGGATCGCGCCGTCCCCAGACCACCAGCGTCGGTGTCTGCGGCAGCAGCGGCCCGGCGGCGGGCAGGTCGACGCGCGGGTCGTCGAGACTGCGCCACAACCGGCGATAGACCGCGAACCGCGCCGGATCACCCGTGACCCGCCGCGCCCGTTCGAGAATCGGCCGCACCCCCGCCGCGCGGGTGGAACCCAGATACATCCGCGCGCACGGAACCACCGCGAACCGCGCGAGCGCGGGCGCCGCCATCAGGCGGAACACCGCCCTGGTCACCACATTCCGTGGCACGAACCCGGCCGGTTGCACCAGCACCAGTCCCCGGATGTGCGCCGCCGCGCGTTGGGCCAGTCGCACCGCCGCGTACCCACCGACACTGTTACCGATCACAGTGAAGGAATGGAAGCCGTTGGCGCGCAACGACTCCACCACCGACTCGGCGATCAGGCCGAGCGCCTCGACATCGATCGCGCCGGGATCGGTGACGGTCGATGCGCCGTACCCGGGCCAGTCCACGGCCGCGATAGCCCAGTCCGGGCGCAGTGCTTCGGCGAGCAGATCGAAATCCCGGTGATCACCCGGATTGGCATGCAGCAGTAGCAGTCCCGGTGCCCGGCCGGGTGCGCGGCCGCTGAGGTGCACGGCCACCTCGCCATAGGGCGTCGACACGGTGTGCGTCGTGCTGCCCGGGGCCGTCATCGGGTGTCCTGTCGCCGCGCGACAAGGCTGGTGCGGATCTCCATGCACCGACGGTACGGATGACCGACCGGTCGGTCAAGAGGTGCGAAAGCGGGAACAGCACGCTCGGGAAAGCGGTGGAGTCAGGACTTCCTGGCGATGAGCAGATGGTGCGGGACCGGCGGATTCGGCAACGTGGTGTGTTCCACCGTCAGGCCCGCCGCGGTCAATGCCGCGATGACATCGTCGACCGGACGAAGGGTGAATCCATAAGCGGTGAAAGGCATCTTGCCCATCGCCTCGGGATCGCCGATGCCGACGACGACCGTCCCGCCGGGGCGCAGGACCCGCGCGAGTTCCGTACAGGCGGCGGGCAGATCGTCGAGGAAATAGAGGGTGTTGACGGTGATGGCTGCGTCGAGGCTCGCCTCGGCCAGGCCGAGTGCGGTGAGGGACCCGTCGGTGAGCGTCAGGCGGCCCGCCGCCGTTTCCATCGCGAAGCGGGCCCGCGCGCGCTCACGCATGTCGGGCGCGGGCTCGATGCCGTGGACGGTGCCCTCGGTGCCGACACGGTCGAGCAGCAGACCCAGGCCGACGCCGCCGCCGAAGCCGATGTCGGCGACGGTGGCACCGGGACGCGGGGCGGCCGCGTCGACGGCGGCGCTGATGGCGCGCTTGTTCCCCCGGTTGAGGACGAAGGCGACGCCCTTGCCGAGCAGGCCGTGTGGATTACCGAGCTGGTCGGCGATGGTGGTGAGCAGGCGATCCTTGACCCCGGTCATCTGCCCATCGTAGGAGGCGCGTACACCCCTCATCGGCCGTGATGAGGCGAAGGTCACAGTGTGCTCGACCGGGCCGGTTCCGGGGCGTTTCCCGGCCGATTTCGTACCGTTCGGCGGCCCGTTCGCAACCGGTGATCCGACCGGTTCATGACCTCCGGGAAGGTGTTGGGCCTGGATTGCTGATCGCTGGTCATGTTTGCAGCGTTGTAAACAAACTTAAGGTTTCTTTTAAAGCGTCAAGATCTCGGCAAACCGAAAACTCGTTGCCGAACCCGCAGGTGATCGGCTATGCGCCCGGCGCCGATGTGATCCGGGCAACCAGCGCGAACAATCCGATGACACGGCAACGATCGGTGCCCCACGAGTTGTCGAAGGTTTGCGGAAGATGAATTCCCGGTGCCGCCCGCACCGCGATCCGGGTGCCGCCGGAAGTTTGCTGCGGGTGTGGAAATCACTGACTCCACACGTGTTTGCCACTTCGCAATTCTTACGCCGGACCTGCGCGTTGGGGGTTGCGTGGGCATAACGATTGTGTACAGTTAACGGCAACGCTGGCCGCAGCTGAGCTCGACTCGCTGCGGCCAGCGGAACTCAAATGGGGGAGTTCGAAACCTTCTCGTTACCTTGCGTAGCTGCCGATTGTCCGGCGCTGTCCCGCCTCCGGTGTGCTCGGAGTTGCCTGCCGCGCAAATGCACGTACAGATGCGAGTTCAGGCCCGTTCGAGGGTGTTGTCCACCGGCGCCATCAGCCAGCGCGCGGCCGGGTCGGGCAGTGCGGCGGGAGCGGCGGCGCGCGCGTCCTGTTCCCCGGCCACCCGCCTGCCGATCCCGAAGACGTAGCACAGGAACAGCGCCTCGGCGGTGAAGCCGAGGGCGATGCGCACGGGCGCGGGCAGCCCGCTCGGCGTCACGAAGCCCTCCAGCAGGCCGCACACCAGCAGTACGACCACCAGGCCGAGCGCCACCGTCGCGGTCGCCCTGCCCTGGCGGGCCATCGCGGCGGCCCGGCTGACCCGTCCCGGGTCGACCAGCGTCCAGCCCAGCTTCAACCCCACCCCGCCCGCGACGAACAGCGCCGTGAGCTCGAGGGTGCCGTGCGGGAGGATGAAGCCGAAGAACGAGTCGAGCCGGCCCGCGTCGGCCATCAATCCACCGGTTATCCCCAGATTCAGCGCGTTCATGAACATCGCGTACACAGCCGGGAGGATCAGCACGCCGGTGAACAACGCGATGGCCGAGACCCAGGAATTGTGGGTCCACACCTGTGCGGCGAAGGCTTCGTTGGGGTGCTCGGAGTAGTAGGTCTCGAACGAACCCCCAGGTCCGGTGATGGTCGACAGGTCGCCCTCGGGTATCCCCAGGGCTGAGCGGGCGGCGCGGGAGTTGTCCACAAGCACCGCGATCACCCCTGCCACGGCCAGGAAGATCACAGTTGTCCCCACCCACCACGGCCACGCTCTGTACACAGCCGCGGGGAAGTGGTGGGTGAAGAACCGGCCCACCTCGCGCCAGGGCTGTGTGCGCGCCGCGAGCACCCGGCCGCGGGCCCTGGCGAGCAGGGCGCTGAGCCCGGCCACCAGCTCCGGATCGGGATGGTGGCCCTGCAGCCTGGCCAGCTGCTGGGAGCTCGCGCGGTAGAGCCGGACCAGTTCGTCGGCCTCGGCGCCACTGAGCCTGCGCTGGCGGACCAGCTGATCGAGCCGATGCCACGACCGTTGATGCGCCCAGCTGTAGGCATCGGTGTCCATATCGGGAATGCTAGCCACATGGCCGAATTCACCACCGGCGAAGCGGTGGCGCTGGAACTGCCGCTGGCGCGTATCCCCAGCCGCGCCGGCGCCTTCCTGCTCGACCTCGTGCTGCAACTCTTCCTGGCGTTCTCCCTCGTCTACGTGGGCATTCTCGTGCTCTCCGCGGCCGACGCCGATTCGGCCTGGTTCGCGGTGCTGGGGGTGGTCACCATCGTGACGGTGCTGGTCGGCTACCCGGTGTGCAGCGAAACCGTCTCGCGCGGACGCTCCTTGGGCAAGGCCGCGTTCGGGCTGCGGGTGGTGCGCGCCGACGCGGGCCCGATCGACTTCCGGCACGCGCTCACCCGTGGGCTGGCCGGTGCGATGGTGGATTTCTGGATGCTCGGCGCGTTCGGCGCGGTCGCGGTGATCACCTCGCTGTGCTCGGCACAGGGCAGGCGCGTCGGTGACGTACTGGCGGGCACCGTGGTCGTGCACACCCGCCAGGCCATGCCGCGCCCGGCGCTCGCCGCCGCACCGCCGTGGCTGTCCGGGTGGGCCACCCAGCTCGATCCCGCCGCCGTCTCCGACGAGCTGGCCGCCGCGATGCGCCAGTATCTGTCCCGGCTGGGCACCCTCACCCCGCCCGCCCAGCACCACCTGGGGACAGCGCTGGTCGAGGCGGTCTGCCGGGCGATGCGGTGCGCGCCGCCCACGGGTTATCCCCCGTATCACGTGCTCGGCGCGGTTCTGGCTCGGCGCCAACAACTTTCGCGCCACTGACCCTGTGGATAACTCAGCCCTGTGGACAACCTGTTGGTGAACCGGTGCATGAACTGTGAGTGCCAGTGGACAACCGGAAATTCACAGGGAGCCGGACTGCTTCAGTTCCAGGTACTCGTCGGCCAGTGCTTCGGGCAGCCGATCCGGTGCCGCGGTCACCACGGCCACCCCGCGACGGCGCAAGGACTCCTGCACAACGGCCCTTTCCGCCAGCACGGTCTCGGCGGCGGCGGCTTTGTACACAGCCTCCGCGGTGGTGCGGTCACGGGCGGCGGCGGCGATGTCCGGGTCGGTGACCGAAACTATCAACACCCGATGCCGCCGGGTGAGCGTCGGCAGCGCGGGCAGGAGGTGTTCGGTGACCGTCGGGCCGTCCAGACCGGTGAACCACACGATCAGCGCGCGCTTGCGGACCCGGGAGATCACCGTGCGCACCAGGCCGCCGGTATCGGTATCCACAAGGCGCGGAGTCACTCCGGCGAGGGTGTGCATAAGTCTCAGCGGCAACTGGTGACCGGCCACGCCACTCACTTCGGCGCGCACCGTGCGGTCGTAGGCCAGCAGATCGACGGTGTCGCCCGCCGCCGCTGCCAGCCCACCCAGCAGCAGCGCCGCCTCGATCGAGGCGTCCAGCCGCGTGCCCGCGCCCACCCGACCGGCGGCCGCCCGGCCGGTGTCGAGGACCATCAGCACGTGCCGGTTGCGTTCGGGCCGCCAGGTGCGCACCAGCACGTCGGTCGCGCGGGCGGTGGCCCGCCAGTCGATGCTGCGCACGTCGTCGCCTGCCACGTACTCGCGGAAGGAATCGAATTCGGTGCCCTGTCCGCGGATGTTGGCGACATTGCGGCCCTCGAGATGGTGCAGCCGCTTCACCTTCGAGCGCAGCAGCCGCTCACTGCGGAAGGCGGGGAGCGCGCGCACCCGGGCGGGGACCTCCACCCGCCGCTGCCGTCCGGCCAGCCCGAGCGGGCCGAGCAGCCGCAGCGTCACCGGGCCCGCAACGCGATCGCCGCGATAGGTGGGAGTCAGACTGGTACGCAACCGGATCCGGGTGCGCGGGGCCAGGTTCAGCTGATGGGTACGCAGGTCGGGACGCGCGCTGTCGGGCCAGGAATCCCACAGCAGGCCGCGCACGGTGCTCGTGCCGGTATTGGTGACCACCAGTTCCACCTCGGTGCCGCGCCCGAGCCGCACGATCGTCAGCGGATCGCGGGTGAGCGTGAGCGCGTCGGCGCGCGCGGTCAGGCCGACATCGGTGAGCAGCGCCACGACCAGCAGCAGACAAGCGCCGAGCACGCCCCACGCCGAGGGCACCGCGAACATCACCAGCGCCGCCGCGGCCGTGGCCAGCAGCGCGAACCGTCCCGTGACGACCACGTCGCTACACCGGCACCGGCACCGAGACCAGCAGCGAGGAGAGCACGCCCTCGCTGCTGACCCCGTCCAGCTCGGCCTCCGGCCGCAACTGCAGGCGGTGCCGCAGCACCGGCACGGCCACCGTCTTCACGTCGTCGGGCGTCACGTAGGCGCGGCCGTTGAGCCAGGCGAAGGCGCGCGCGGCGGCCAGCAGGGCGGTCGCGCCGCGGGTGGAGGCACCGTGCGCGACGGCGGGGGAGGAGCGGGTGGCCCGGCACAGGTCGACGATGTAGGCCAGCACCTCCGGGCTCACCGTCACCTCGGCGACGGCGGCGCGCGCGGCGGCGATGTGCGCGGGCCCGGCCACCGGGCGCAGGCCCGCCGCCCCGAGATCGCGCGGGTCGAAACCGCTCGCGTGCCGCTGCAGGATGCGGAACTCGTCGTCGCGCTCGGGCAGCCGGATGTCGATCTTGAACAGGAAGCGGTCCAGCTGCGCCTCCGGCAGCGGATAGGTGCCCTCCTGCTCGATCGGGTTCTGGGTGGCGATCACCACGAACGGATCGGGCAGCGGTCGCGGCTGTCCGTCGACCGAGACCTGGCGCTCCTCCATGGATTCCAGCAGCGAGGACTGGGTCTTCGGTGGGGTGCGGTTGATCTCGTCGGCCAGCAGCAGATTGGTGAACACCGGGCCGCGGCGGAAGGTGAACTCCGCCGAATGCGGGTCGTAGATCTGCGAGCCGGTCACGTCACCGGGCATCAGGTCGGGCGTGAACTGCACCCGCGCGTGCTCGAGGTCCAGCGAGGTGGCCAGCGCGCGCACCAGCAGCGTCTTCGCCACGCCGGGAACACCTTCCAGCAGCACGTGGCCGCGGCACAGCAGCGCCAGCACCAGATACAGCACGGCCTGGTCGTTGCCGACCACGGCCTTGCCGATCTCGGTGCGCAAGGCGGCCAGTGCCGCACCGGCGTCCGCCGCGCTCGGCGATTTCTGCAGGACAGTGTTGTCGGTCATGCGAGCTCCGTCTCGATCCATTCGAGGTGTGCGGCAACGTGATAGAGGGTGTCCTCGTCCGGCACGTCGCCGAACAGGACGGTGCCGAGCTGCTGGGCGGGGACGCCGAGGCGCGCGGCCGCGGTGTGGACCAGCTGGTCGTCGGTGAGTTCGCCCAGGCGTGGGCGGATGCGGCGCAGGGTCGCGGCGCGCAGGATCTGGGCCACGTGGGCGAGGTCGCCGGAGCGGCGGTACAGCCCCGCCTGCCCGGCGAGCAGTTCGTTGGCGGGCACCTCCACCGGGCGCGGCTCGCCGACCAGCGCGCCACGCCTGCGGCTGCGCCAGGCGATCAGCGCGGCGAAGGCCAGCAGGAACTGGAGGCCGCCGAAGGCGAGCCAGCCGGGCAGCGAGCTGAAGATCGAATCCTTGCCGGAGCCGAAATCGGGATCGAAATCGTCGCGCGGCGGATCGGGGACATCGGTCGGTGGGGGCGGCAGATCCGGCGGGGTGGGCGGCGTGGGGGCGTTGGGCGCACCGCAGGATTGCAGCGTGGCGTAGAGCAGCAGCGCGATCGCCAGGCCCGCGGCGAGCGCGGCCCAGAACTTCGGGTTGCGCAGCAGGTCGGGCAGCGGGGGAAGTTGCCTGCGCTGCTTGGGTTCTCGCTCGGTGACCTCGAGTTCGACCGGCTCGGGTGCCGGGGGCGGTGCGCCCTGGGAGTAGCGGTCGGCGTATTCGAGGCGGCGGTATTCGTCCTCGGTGGCGGTGCGGCCGCCGTAGACGACCTCGTCGAAACTGCGTGCCGCCGGGTGCAATTCGGTGGACTGCTCCAGCGGCAGCACGGTGGTGGCGTCGTCGGCGGTCTCCTGCGCGGTGCGCGAGCGGCGCACCGGCAGGGTGCCCGCCTGTTCCAGGGCGCGCAGCACGGCGCGGAAGCGTTCGCGCAGGGCGTTGTCGTAATCGCGGCGGCTCGCGGCGAGTTCCGCGGCGGCGCGGTGATCGGCGGCCGAGGCGAGGCGGGGCGGGGGAGGCGTGCCCGGCGCGTCGGCCCGGCCCGGGGACGAATCGTGGTGCGGCGCGGGGCCGAAGTCGGTGTCGCTCATCCGAGACCACCCGGGATCTCGATGTCGAGGCCCTCGCGCACGCACCGGCGATCGATGTAGCAGACCGCGCGACTGGCCGATTCGACGATCTCGGCCACGACCACCACCAGCAGCCATCCGCTCACCAGCAGGGCGAAGAAGGCCCACCGGTGCGTGCCGGAGAAGTCGGACAGGAAGAACGGGATGCCGAACGCGGGCACCGCGAGCACCGCGAACAGCAGCCGCTGCAACAGCCACAGCCCGGCGATGCGCCACTCGGCGCGCGCGGTGAGCTCCTTGGAACGGGCGACGGCGGCACCGTAACCCGCGTGCTCACCGATGATCGCGGGCTCCACCAGGAACCGCCCCGCCCGCACATACGACAGCCACAGCAGCGCCAGCGGATAGGTGACGATCAGCAGGCTGCCCACCACCAGGACCCCCACACCGAGCAGCGAGAACATCAGCTGGGCCAGCACCAGCGGGCCGAGATGGTCGGTGGCGGTGCGCAGGCCCGCGCGCAACCCGAAGCGGACGCCCCGGAAATCGGCCAGCGCCAGGGCGACGGTCGTGCCGCGCAGCACCAGCCGCACCAGCCACCCGCACCCGAGGGTCGCCAGCAGCACCGCCCACATCGTGCCCAGGTTCGAGCCGCCGGTCAGATGCGAGACGAGTCCGGTGAATCCGAGCACCGCGAGCACGGCCAGCACCAGCGCGCTCCCACCGAGCACGGCGAGCGGGCGCAAGTGGGCCTGGATGAGGGCGAACGGCTCGTCGAGCAGTTCGCGGAAAGCCAGGGGCCGGATCGGAACCGTCGGCGGCCGTGCCGGATCGACGCCCCCGACGGCGCCGACCGCATCGACGGCAGAACGCACGCCTGGAGTCTATGGGACGGCGGCCGATGCCGCGGGCAGTGCCAGCCGGGTGGGTTTCAGGCGGCCGCGCAGGGTGACCGTCTCGGCGAGGGTCCAGTGGGCGGACTCGGTGCCTGCGGCGGCGGAGAGGGTGGTGGCGGAGCTGAGGAGGCGTTCGTCGTAGTTCTTCGAGAGCTCGCACAGGCGGGCCGCCTCGTTGACGGCGTCACCGATGACGGTGAACTCGTAGCGGTTGTGGGTGCCCACATTGCCCGCGACGACGCGGCCCGCGGCGACGCCGATGCCCGCGTCGAGGTCGGAGGCTTCGCGCAGGCGGCGCTGGATGGCGCGACCGCACGACAGGGCGGCGCCGGCCAGGTCGTCGAGGGGCGCGGGGGTGCCGAAGACGGCCAGGGCGGCGTCGCCTTCGAACTTGTTGAGCAGGCCGCCGTGGCGTTCCACCTCGTCGACGACGATGTCGAAGAACCGGTTGAGGATGCCGACGATCTCCGGGGCGGGGCGGGTGGCGGCCATGGTGGTGGAGCCGATGATGTCGATGAACAGGGCGGCGGCCTCGGTCTCGGTGCCACCGAGGACGGGCCGGGAGGCGATGGCGGCCATGGCCACGTCGTGGCCGACGTGCTTGCCGAACAGGTCCTCGATCATGGCGCGTTCGCGCAGGCCGTGCACCATGCGGTTGAAGCCGCTCTGCAGGTCACCGAGCTCGGTGCCGTCGTAGAGGGTGACCTCGGTGTCGAGATCGCCGTCCTCCACCCGGCGCAGCGCCTGGCGCACGCCCTTGATGGGGGCCACGGTCGCGGCGACGACCTGCGCCATCAGCAGCATCCCGAACAGCAGCGCCGAGCCGCCGAGGCTGAGCACGCACACCGCCAGCCGGGCCTTGCTCACCGCCGGATCGGCCAGCGCCCACACCGCCACCACCATCGACAGCGCCACCGGGATACCCACGCCGACCAGCCACGACAGCATGGTCCGGCCGAAGATGCCGATGCCGCGGCGGCGGTGCGGGTCGGCCTGGAGCACGCGCGCGGTCACCGGGCGCAGGGCGAACTCGATGATCAGGTAGCTGTTGGCGCACACCACGATCCCGGCCGACCCGATCGACAGCGCCACCTTGGGAATCAGCGCCGGATCGGCGATTCCGTAGACGACCGTCAGCGTGACCAGCGCCAATGTCCACAGCACGGCCTGCTGCAACACCATCCAGCGCGGCGCCGACACGGTGACGCGCTGTTCGGCCGGGGTCGGCACGCGGTCGGGGTCGATGGCCCAGCGCATGGTGCGCAGCCCGGCCACCGTCCCCCAGACGGTGCCGATCACCAGCGCGAGCACCGCGCACAGCGGCGTGAAGACGGCGTTGATGAGCAGCAGGTCCCAGGTGAACACCGTCGGCCCCGGCAGCACGAATCCGGCCAGCACCACGATCATCGCGATGCCGATCAGATTGGCCACCAGCAGCGGCAGGGTCAGCAGCAGCTGCACGCGGACCCGCCGGATGGACGATTTCTCCTCGACCGGTCCGAGCAGCGGCGAGCCCCACGGCGCGGTGCGCGCCCCGCCCTTCGGTCCGTCGCTGTGGATCACTCACGCACTGTAAACCGAGATTCGGACACGGCGGCGAGGTGTAGTCCAGGTCACTGATCACCGATGGCGGCTATATGACCAGTCAGTGATCCGTTTCGGGCCGCCACACGCCCGGATGGGTGCGCGGAAGGGCGTTCGGTGTGTTCAGAGAACAGTTGTTCACTGAACACGCGGCTCAGCGTGCGGGCGGGAGCTGACGACGGCCGCCGCCGGGCAGCTCGTCGACCGTACGTCCGGCGATCTCCCCCTGCCCGTCCGCGGCGGGCAGCCCGGTGCCCTGGCTCGCGGGCAGCGCCTGGTAGGTCGGCGCGGCCGGGTACTGGCGCGGGTCCGGGTGGTACCGGGTCGAGGGAGCGTCGACCACGGTCGAGGCGATCTGCTGGGCGTAGGGGTTGGGCTGGTCGTACGCGTTGTACTGCGGCTGCTGGTAGCCCGCGGGCAGGTAGCCCTGCACCGGCTGGCCGGGCAGCTGGTACCCGGCGGGCGCCGTCATCTGCGGCTGCTGCGGTGCCTGCGAGTCCTGGGTGTCGACGGTGACCTTGCGGGTGCGGCGCAGCGTGAAGGTGACCTCCTCCACCTCCTCGAAAGCCTGCCGCGCGGTGCGCAGCGGGTGGGTCGCCGAGTCGATGGCATTGGCCACGAAGGAGGGCACCAGCGGGCGGATCCAGCGCGCGGCGGTATCGGTGAACGGCACCGTGCCGATGATCGGCAGCTCCAGGCCACCACCACCGGCCGGGGCCTGCGCGGGCGCGGCGGGCGCGCTCACCGGCTGCTGCACGGGCACCAGCGCACCGGCCTGCGGCGCCCCTGCCTGCGGCAACGCGTTCGGGAGGTAGCCGGCGGGCAGCTGCGGTGTCACATTCGGCTCCAGAGCCACGGAGTCGTCCTTTCGGTGTGGCTCGGTGAACCCGAGCTCGAAGCCGCCGATCGCGGCGATGATCCTGGTGCGCTGACGTTCCCGGTCGATCACGGTATCGGCTTCGATGGCCAGGCGCGCGCTGGTGAGCTCGTGCTCGGCGCGCAGCGCGGCCGTCTCGGTGCGGACCTCGGCGCGCTGCACCGCGATGGCGGCGTCGGCCGCGCGCTCGGCCCGGTCGGCGATCTCGGCGGCACCGAGGCGGCGGTCCAGCGCGGTCTCCCCGCGCCACCAGCGCAGCAGCAGCGGCAGCAGGGCCAGCAGCACGCCGATCACCAGCACCAGCAGGCGCAGCGCGGCGGCACCGGCGTGCGCGGCGGTGTAGCCGTTCATGGCCAGCCAGCGGGCACCGAGGCCGCGGTCGGCGTCGGCGAAGGCGAGGGTGCGGGCGGTGGCGAGGTCGGCGGTCTCGGTGCGCACGGCCGTGTCGAGGGCCTCGGTGCGGCCCTGGGCGGCGGCCAGCTGCTTGCGGGCGTCGTCGAGCATGTCGTTGGCGGTCTGCGATTCCGGGCCGCGTCCGGGCACGCCGGTGATCCGGGTCTGCGGGCACTGCGGGGTGGGGTTGAACTCGCAGCGCGCGATGACCAGCGCGGTGTCGATATCGGCCTGGGCCTCGGCGATGGTCGCGTCCAGCGCGGCGCGTTCTGCGGTGGCCCGGTCCAGCTCACCGCGCGCGGCCACCACCACGGGGGCCTGTTCGGCGCTGTCCTGGGCGCGCACGTCCAGCTCCCGGTCGACGGTCCCGCCGAGCAGCACGGTCGAGGCGAGTTCGGCCACCAGCACGCCCGCGGCCACCCCGACGACGATCCTGGTCGCGGTCCCGCGGCGGTCGGCCGCCGCTGTCCCGTCGCCGGATGCGGTGAGCGGCGTGCTCGCCAGCGCCCGGCCCAGCGCCAGCGCCCCGGCCGCACCCAGCAGCGCGAGGACCACGATGACCGGCCAGGCGATCCCCTCGGCCGCACCCAGCGCCGCCACCAGCACGAGCCCGGTGACCACGCCGAACAGCGCCACCGCGGCCCCGGTGACGGCATATCCCGCTTGTTCCTGGCTGACGGCCTGCTCCGCGCCGGTATCCGGCGTGCCGCGCCGCGGCGAGGCGAGCCCTCCGCCGAGCCAGGTGAGTGTGCCGGTCATAGGTTCTCCCCGGGTCGTGCGCTCCACATGGCATGGCGAAACTGTCATGGATTCGTTGTGCCAGCGTGACAGGCCCCGACCCGCCACACCGAGCGCCGACGGCCTCTTTGTGGTCAGCCTCACAACTGGACGTCTGATACATCGCGGCGCCCGCGGTTCGTCGCGTCCACCTCGGCGTGTCGAGCCTGGCGAGCCATACCGGACGGTCTGATACCTGCCCGATGTGGCGAACGACACTCCGAAATCGTTAGCCAGGAGTGTGCTGCGGCACATCTCGGAAATACAGACCGAACGGTTGGATGACTACCCCGCATGTCGAAGGCGCTGTCGGATATATCTCACCGTGACCTACCCCGGTTAGCGGAGGTCCCAGGTTTGGCGTCCGGGCGTAAAGGGAAATCTGCTGCGGTGCAGGTGAGTTCAGCTTTCGGCCCGGTGCCGGTGGCTGTTTCGGGCCTGCTCGCCCACAGTGTTCGCGCAGGTCGGCACGGGTTGTCCGGGATCGATCCAGCACCCGCTCTGCTTTACACTGGACGACGCGCGCGACGAAGCAAGCCGCCGTTACAAACCCCAGCTAGACAAGGTTATTAGCACAACCTTAGTTGGTTGGGCTCACGGTCTGACTTATCGTTTGCTCTTACGCCGAGCACACCCCTGTTCGGCACAACCACCTGTTCGGGGTCCGGTGAAACCGGGCCAACAGTAGCGGGTGAAACCCGCGCGGAGGTGAGGAACGTGTCAACGTTCCGTTACCTCTGAGCACCCACTACGTCAACGAAGCGGGTGGACAACTGGAGACGTGACTGCACGCCGCAAACCATCACCGTAGCTGGTTTTCGGATCGTACGGACGCAGTCTTGACGGAGGCGAAACGACGATAGGGCCCAATCCAACGGGCGGCCGATTCATCGACAGCCGACTTTCTTGAAGGCAGAGGCATGACGCAACTTCCTGGCCACAGGTCACCCGGTGTCACCGGGCTCTACGATCCGGCATTCGAGCACGACGCCTGCGGCGTCGCGTTCGTCGCCGACATGCACGGACGACGCAGTCGCGACATCGTCGACAAGGCCATCACGGCGCTGCTGAACCTGGAGCACCGCGGTGCCGCGGGCGCAGAGCCGAACTCCGGTGACGGCGCGGGCATCCTGATCCAGCTCCCGGACAAGTTCTTCCGCGCTGTGGTCGACTTCGAGCTGCCCCCGGTCGGCTCCTACGCCTCCGGTATCGCCTTCCTGCCGCAGGCCCGTCGCGAAGCCGCGCGTGCCGCCTACGGCGTCGAGAAGATCGTCGTCGAAGAGGGCCTGGCCGTGCTCGGCTGGCGCGAGGTGCCGATCGAGGAGTCCTCGCTGGGTGCGCTGGCGCGCGACGCCATGCCCACCTTCCGGCAGATCTTCATCGGCTCGCCGAAGAACTCGGCCGAGCAGCTCTCCGGCATGGACCTGGAGCGTCGCGCCTACGTGATCCGCAAGCGGATCGAGCACGAGCTGGGCAAGTCCGGCTCGGGCGAGGGCGCGGTCGGCAAGGAGTCGGTGTACTTCCCGAGCCTGTCCGGCGAGACCTTCATCTACAAGGGCATGTTCACCACGCCGCAGCTGCGCGCGTTCTACCTGGACCTGCAGGACGAGCGCGTCGAGTCGGCCATCGGCATCGTGCACTCGCGCTTCTCCACCAACACCTTCCCCTCGTGGCCGCTGGCGCACCCGTTCCGCCGGGTCGCCCACAACGGTGAGATCAACACCGTCACCGGTAACGAGAACTGGATGCGCGCGCGGGAGGCGCTGCTGCGTTCGGACGTGTTCGGCAAGGACGAGGCGGGCAAGAACCGCCTGGAGAAGATCTTCCCCGTCTGTACCCCGGGTGCCAGCGACACCGCCCGTTTCGACGAGGTGCTCGAGCTGCTGCACCTGGGCGGTCGCGATCTGCACCACGCCGTCATGATGATGATTCCCGAGGCCTGGGAACGCAACGAGAGCATGGACCCGCAGCTGCGGGCGTTCTACGAGTACCACTCGATGCTGATGGAGCCCTGGGACGGCCCCGCCGCCGTCTGCTTCTCCGACGGCACGAAGATCGGCGCCGTGCTCGACCGCAACGGCCTGCGCCCCGGCCGCATCTGGGTCACCGAGGACGGCCTGGTCGTGCTGGCCTCGGAGGTCGGCGTGCTCGACATCGACCCCGCCACCGTGGTCCAGAAGATCCGCCTGCAGCCGGGCAAGATGTTCCTGGTCGACACCGAGCAGGGCCGCATCCTCACCGACGCCGAGATCAAGGGCGAGCTGGCCGCGGCGCAGCCGTACCAGCAGTGGCTCGACGAGGGCGTCAGCCGCCTGGCCGACCTGCCCGACCGCCCGCACGTGCACATGTCGCACGACCGCGTGCTGATCCGTCAGCAGATCTTCGGCTACACCACCGAGGACCTGAACCTGCTGATCACGCCGATGGCCAAGACCGGCGGCGAGGCACTGGGCTCGATGGGTACCGACACCCCGATCGCGGTGCTGTCGAACCGCTCGCGCCTGCTGTTCGACTACTTCTCGCAGCTGTTCGCGCAGGTCACCAACCCGCCGCTGGACGCCATCCGCGAGAAGGTCGTCACCAGCCTCAAGCGCAACATCGGTCCCGAGGCCGACCTGCTGCACCCCGGCCCGGAGTCCTGCAAGCAGATCGCGCTCGAGCAGCCGATCCTGGACAACGACGAGCTGGCCAAGCTGGTCCACATCAACGACGACGGCAGCCACCCCGGCCTGCGTTCGGTGGTCGTGCGTGGCCTGTACCCGGTCGCCGAGGGCGGCGCGGGCATGCGCGCGGCGCTGACCGCGATCAACACCCAGGTCTCGGCCGCGATCGACGGCGGCGCGCGCATCATCGTGCTGTCCGACCGCGAGTCCAACGAGAAGCTGGCGCCGATCCCGTCGCTGCTGCTCACCTCCTCGGTGCACCACCACCTGGTGCGCGAGCGCACCCGCACCATGGTCGGCCTGGTCGTCGAGGCCGGTGACGCCCGCGAGGTGCACCACATGGCGATGCTGGTGGGCTTCGGCGCCGCCGCGATCAACCCGTACATGGCCTTCGAGACCATCGAGGACATGCTCGAGCGCGGCTCGCTGGCGATCCCCGGCAGCACCGGTGACCGCACCGCCGACTTCCGCAAGGCCGTCGCGAACTACTGCACCGCGGCCAGCAACGGCGTGCTCAAGGTGATGTCGAAGATGGGCATCTCCACCCTGGCCTCCTACAACGGCGCCCAGCTGTACCAGGTCATCGGCCTGGCCCAGGACCTGGTCGACGAGTACTTCACCGGCCTGCGCTCGCCGCTGGACGGCATCGGTCTCGACGAGATCGCCGCCGAGGTGGCCGCCCGGCACCGCGTGGCGTTCCTGGAGAACCGCAACGAGCGCGCGCACCGCGAGCTCGAGGTCGGCGGCGAGTACCAGTGGCGTCGCGAGGGCGAGTACCACCTGTTCAACCCCGACACCGTGTTCAAGCTGCAGCACGCGACCCGCTCGGGGCAGTACTCGGTCTTCAAGGAGTACACCAAGCTCGTCGACGACCAGTCCGAGCGACTGGCGGCGCTGCGCGGTCTGTTCAAGTTCAAGACCAACGCCCGCGAGTCGATCTCGATCGACGAGGTCGAGCCGGCCAGCGAGATCGTCAAGCGCTTCTCCACCGGCGCGATGAGCTACGGCTCCATCTCGGCGGAGTCGCACGAGACCCTCGCCATCGCGATGAACCGGCTCGGCGCGCGCTCGAACTCGGGTGAGGGCGGCGAGAGCCCCGCTCGCTTCGAGGTCGAGGAGAACGGCGACTGGCGCCGGTCGGCGATCAAGCAGGTCGCGTCGGGTCGCTTCGGCGTCACCGCGCACTACCTGACCAACGCCACCGACATCCAGATCAAGATGGCCCAGGGTGCCAAGCCGGGCGAGGGCGGCCAGCTGCCCGCGCACAAGGTGTACCCGTGGGTCGCCGAGGTGCGGCACTCCACGCCGGGCGTCGGCCTGATCTCCCCGCCGCCGCACCACGACATCTACTCGATCGAGGATCTGGCCCAGCTGATCCACGACCTGAAGAACGCGAACCCGCAGGCGCGGATTCACGTGAAACTTGTCGCGGAGCCGGGTGTCGGCACCGTCGCCACCGGTGTGTCCAAGGCGCACGCCGACGTCGTGCTCATCTCGGGCCACGACGGCGGCACCGGCGCCTCGCCGCTGACCTCGCTCAAGCACGCGGGCGGCCCCTGGGAGCTCGGCCTGGCCGAGACCCAGCAGACCCTGCTGCTCAACGGCCTGCGCGACCGCATCGTCGTCCAGGTCGACGGTCAGATGAAGACCGGCCGCGACGTGATGATCGCCGCCCTGCTCGGCGCCGAGGAGTTCGGTTTCGCGACCGCGCCCCTGGTCGTCTCGGGCTGCATCATGATGCGCGTGTGTCACCTCGACACCTGTCCGGTCGGCATCGCCACCCAGAACCCGGTGCTGCGCGAGCGCTTCTCCGGCAAGCCGGAGTTCGTCGAGAACTTCATGCTGTTCATCGCCGAGGAGGTGCGTGAGCTGCTCGCCGAGCTGGGCTTCCGCACGCTCGACGAGGCCGTCGGCCGGGTCGACCTGCTCGACACCACCAAGGCCAAGGCGCACTTCAAGGCCGCCAAGCTGGACCTGTCGCCGATCCTGGACATGCCGGAGACGGCGTTCATGAACCAGGACACCCGCTGCACCGGCACCCAGGACCACGGTCTGGACAAGGCGCTGGACAACGAGCTGATCGCGCAGAGCGCCCCCGCGCTCGAGCGTGGCCAGGCGGTGAAGATCGAAACCAAGATCACCAACGTGAACCGCACGGTCGGCACCATGCTCGGCCACGAGGTGACCAAGCTCTACGGTGGCGCGGGCCTGCCCGACGACACCATCGACATCACCTTCAACGGTTCGGCGGGCAACAGCTTCGGCGCGTTCGTCCCGGCCGGCATCACGCTGCGCGTGCAGGGTGACGCCAACGACTACGTCGGCAAGGGCCTGTCCGGTGGTCACATCGTGGTCCGCCCGGCGCTCACCGCGCCGGAGGGCTTCGTCGCCGAGGACAACATCATCGCGGGCAACGTGATCATGTTCGGCGCGACCAGCGGCCGGATCCTGATCAACGGTGTGGCGGGCGAGCGCTTCGGCGTGCGCAACTCCGGTGCCACCGCGGTCGTCGAGGGTGTGGGCGACCACGCGCTCGAGTACATGACCGGTGGCCGGGTGGTCATCCTCGGCGGTACCGGCCGCAATCTCGGCGCCGGTATGTCCGGTGGTGTCGCGTTCGTCTACGACCCCGAGGGCACGCTGCCCGAGCGGGTCAACCCGGATCAGTCCGAGGCGATCGAGCAGCTCTCCGGTGACGACTTCACCTGGCTGCGCGACATCATCGCGACCCACCGCGACGAAACGGGATCGGCTGTGGCCGAGCGCATCCTGAGCGATTGGTCCCAGCAGGTGAACCACTTCGTGAAGGTCATGCCCCGCGAATACAAGAAGGTTTTGCTCGCCATCTCCGAAGCCGAGAAGAGCGGCAAGGATGTCGACGCAGCGATCATGGAGGCGGCTCGTGGCTGACCCACAAGGCTTTTTGAAGAACACCTCGCGGGAACTGCCTGCCCGCCGCCCCGTCGAGCTGCGACTGCTGGACTGGAAAGAGGTCTACGAGGAGAAGTTCTCCCACGAGACCCTGCAGAAGCAGGCCAGCCGCTGCATGGACTGCGGTATCCCCTTCTGTCACAACGGCTGTCCGCTGGGGAACCTGATCCCCGAGTGGAACGACCTGGTGTACAAGGGTGGCTGGCGCGAGGGCATCGACCGCCTGCACGCCACCAACAACTTCCCGGAGTTCACCGGCCGCCTGTGCCCGGCGCCGTGTGAGGCGTCCTGCGTGCTCGGTATCAACCAGCAGCCGGTCACCATCAAACAGGTCGAGGTCGAGCTCATCGAGAACGCCTTCGGCGAGGGCTGGGTCACCCCGGTGTACCCGACCAGGCTGACCGGCAAGAAGATCGCCGTCGTGGGTTCGGGCCCGGCCGGTCTGGCCGCCGCCCAGCAGCTCACCCGGGCCGGTCACACCGTGACCGTGTTCGAGCGCGACGACCGCATCGGCGGCCTGATGCGCTACGGCATCCCGGAGTTCAAGATGGAGAAGGCGGTCATCGACCGTCGCCTCGCCCAGATGGAGGCCGAGGGCACCATCTTCAAGACCGGTGTGAACGTGGGCGTCGACATCACCGCCGAGCAGCTGCGCGAGCAGTTCGACGCGATCGTGCTCGCCGGTGGTGCCACCATCGCCCGTGACCTGCCGATCCCGGGCCGCGAGCTCGACGGCATCCACCAGGCGATGGAGTTCCTGCCGCTGGCCAACCGCGTGCAGCTCGGCGACGACATCACCGACGAGAACGGCCTGCCGCCCATCCACGCGAAGGGCAAGAAGGTCGTCATCATCGGTGGTGGCGACACCGGCGCCGACTGCCTGGGCACCTCGCACCGCCACGGTGCCGAGAGCGTCCACCAGTTCGAGATCATGCCGCGTCCGCCGGAGGAGCGCGCCGGTTCCACCCCGTGGCCGACCTACCCCCTCATGTACCGGGTCTCCTCGGCGCACGAAGAGGGCGGCGAGCGGGTGTTCTCCGTGAACACCGAGCGTTTCGTCGGCAAGGACGGCAAGGTCACCGGGCTCGAGGCGCACGAGGTCAAGATGGCCAACGGTCGCTTCGAGAAGGTCGAAGGCACCGACTTCACCCTCGAAGCCGACCTGGTGCTGCTGGCCATGGGCTTCGTCGGCCCGCAGAAGCCCGGCCTGCTGACCGACCTCGGCGTCGGCTACGACGGCCGCGGCAACGTCCAGCGCGACAAGAACTGGGCCACCAACATCCCCGGCGTCTTCGTCGCCGGCGACATGGGCCGTGGCCAGTCCCTGATCGTCTGGGCCATCGCCGAAGGCCGCGCCGCCGCCTCGGCCGTGGACAAGTACCTGGAAGGCGAGACCGCGCTCCCCGCGCCCATCCCGCCGACCGCCGTCGCCCAGCGGTAATCCCCTAAGACGCGAAAGGCGCTCGCAGACCACCGGTCCGCGAGCGCCTTTCGTCGTTATCGGGGTGGGGTCAGTTTGGTGAGGGTGCCGAGGAAGCTGGTGGCGTAGAGGGAGTTCGGGTCCCAGCCGGGGCCGGTGCCGAAGCGGACCGAGGAGACCAGGGGCAGGCCCTCGGCGATGCGGCAGGAGTGGCCGGTGTCGATGTCGACCTGTTGGACCGCGCCTGCCACGTTGAGTGCGACGTAGGCGGTGCCGTCGGCGTCGACGGTGAGGTCGTCGGCGGAGTTCAGGGGGCCGAAGCCGGGGAGTTCGGTGCGGGTGATCGGGGTGTCCGGGTGGGTGGTGTCGACGGCGGCGATCACCGTGGTCGGGTCGAAGGTGGTCGAGACGATCAGCCGGTCGCGGGGCGCGTCGACGGCGAGGCCGTTGGTGGAGGTGAGGGCCGAGGCGAAGGGAGTGGTCGTGCCGTCCGGACTCACCCTGGTCATCGAGCCCGCGCCGATGTCCTTGCTGACCACGAAATCACCGTTCGCCAAGCGCGCCAGCCCGTTCGGCATCTGCAATCCGCGCGCCACCGTGGCCCGCGCGCCGGTCGCGAGATCCACCGAGTCGATGGTTCCCGTGTGCTGCCCGCCCACTGCCGCCGACGCGGTGTTCCCGGTGGTGAAGTACGCGGTGCCGCCGGCGACCACGATCCCGCCGGGCCCGTCGACCGCGTCCGCGAGCGTGGTCCGCGCGCCGTCGGCCCCCAACGCCCGCACGGCCCCCGGCCCGCCACCCAGATCCTGTTCGGACAGCAGCACATTCCCGCGCCCGTCGAACCCGAGATTCTCCAGCACCCCGAACCCACCGGCGACGACCTCCTGGCTCCACGGCGCACACTGCTGCGGCGCGGCCGCCACCGTAGCGGCGCCCGGAAGCACGAAAGCACCGGTCGCCCCGGTCACGAGCAGCAGCAGAAGACGCGGAGTTCTCATGCGTCCCGATCGTAACGACCGCCCCCGCCCCCGACGCTGGAACAGCCACGATCCACACCCGCGTACGCGCTGCCATGGTCGATCGCAGGCTAGCCGTCCCCGGCCGCACGACCCGCGAGCAAGTTGGTGGTGAACCGGGTGATGTCAGCGGCCAACGTGGGATGTGCCCGCGGATGCGGACTTTCGGTGCGCACCGTGGTGAGCGCGGCCGACAGCGTCGCCTCCACGATCTCCGCCGCATCGGCGAGTCCCCAGGAGGTGCCCTCGGCCACGAGATGCTCGCGGGTGATGCCGTGATGGCGATACTCACCACCCACCGACAACGCCATCTCCCCGTCGTTGCGCTGATGGGTCTGCGGAACGAAGTCGTAGGCGGGCGCGAGGGTGGACGACCCGTCGGGCCGGTGGAGCAGTGCAATGTTCTTCGCGTGCATGTCCAGATTGCCGACCGCGACCGCGAGGGTGGTCATCCGCAGCAGGCGTTCGAGCGCGTCGTGGTCACCGAGGCGGTTCGCGATGCGCGCCATGGTGACGCGTCCACCGAAGCGCTGATACTTCTGGTCGCCCGAGGCCCCGAGCGCCTGACTGAAGTCCTCCTGATGCAGGCGGGAACCGTCGGCCAGCCGATCGAACCGTTCGACCACCAGCGCGGGCACCCCGTCGAAGTCGGTTGTCCAGGTGGCGTATTCGGCCAGACCGGCGGCCCGGACGAATCGGGCGCCGTACTCCTCGTCGTAGATCGTGGTCGGCTCGGTGGGCGACGCGGGCTTGAGAATGTGCGTCGACGGAGATCCGCCGACGACCCGGTTCCAGCCCGTCGCCGTTCGGGCCAGCGCGATCTTGTCCTGCACCCCGGCCAGGGATGTTCTGCCGTCGGGCGGGCGGTTGCCGAGTGGGTGGTCCTCGACGGTGGCCAGCATGGTCGCGACCTCGGCGGTCGTCAGTGGTTCCAGTGCGGGTTCGGTGGTGTCTTCCGGGTCGCGGATCTGGACCGCGCCGGGTAGATCGCCACCGTGTCGGCGGAGCAGACCGATGACATCGTGCGTGCCGACGCCTGCCAGTTCGGCGGTGCGGGTGCGCATACGGCCCTCGGGGAGCAGTTCGCGGAAGAAGTTCTGCCTGCGGGCTCGGTGGGAGCGGTTGGGGGTGGTGGTGAGGGGGACGGCGGTCGACAGGATGGGGGAGCCGGGGGCGCAGAGATCGGGGGCGTCGGGGGTGATGACGAAGTCGTGATCGGGGGCGGAGCCGGTGAGGGTGCCCACAGGGGTGCCGTAGAGCTCGATGGTCAGTTCACCCATGGGCGTCCTCCGGGTCGGTGGTGGCGAACAGGCGTCCGACGTGGCACGACGCTAGCCGAGGGGGTCGGCGAGGGGTACCGGGTTTGCCCGCGAGATGCGTAGGGGGATGAACAGTCTTCCACGGGAAGGGCTTCGGGGGCGGGAAGAAGGACATGGCTGATCTCCGGTGCAGCACATAGACTTTCCGTGTCGAGGTGTAACCGGTGATCCGAGGGGGAGCTGTGCCGTTGCCGCCGGGAACGATGGCGAGCCTGCATCGCGCTGCCGAGCGCGGAGACGGTACCGCCATGCACAATCTGGCCAACATCTACTACGACCACAGCGATTTCGAGGCCGCCGAATACTGGTTCCGGCAGGCCTCGGCGGCGGGCCACACCCGGGCGATGAACAACCTCGCCGTGCTGCTCGACAAGCTCGGTGACATCGAGGAAGCCGAGTCCTGGTACCGCCGCGCGGCCTCGGGCGGCAACAGCAACGCCATGTACAACCTGGCGACGTTGCTCTACCAGTACGGCGATCGCGCCGACGCGGAGTCCTGGTACCACCGCGCGGCCGTCGCGGGCCATCTCGACGCCATGTACAACCTGGCCCGCCTCTACGAACAGCGCCATCACTACGACGAGGCCGAATCCTGGTACGCCGAGGCCGCCGACAACGGCGACATCGACGCGATGAACAATCTCGGCCTGCTGCTGCGCGATCGCGGCGCCACCACCGAGGCCCGCCGCTGTTTCCGTCGCGCCGCCGATCTCGGTCATCCGCGCGCGATGGCCAATCTCGCCGCCCTGCTCGAATCCGAGGGCGCGCACCGCGAAGCCGAGTCCTGGTACCGGCGCGCCGCGGGCTGACCCGTCGCGTGTCCGGACCGGGGAATTCGGCTGTCCACACAAAGGCGAGGTTTGCGAAGTGGACAATTCTCCAGTTCGCGCGGTGGTCGCTGGCCCGCGAAAAGGGGGATTGACCTTCGGGTTCACCGGTGAGTAGCGAATGACGGCCGGAGTTACTCAAAAGTATTGATACCGAGCGGTTTTCCAGCAAACCCCAGCAAACATTTTGCCGGACAGCAATTTTCCGGCGTTCAGGATGCGAGCGGTTGCGGGGCGGTATAGCGTCTCGTTTCGATAACCGATCGATGACGGGCCGGGGCGTGTGAATTCTCTCGACGGCTGCTTGCAACGCATCATGGATATTCCCGGTGCGCGCAGCGTGACACTGGTGGACGGGGCCAGCGGATTGGCGATTGCCGCGGCAGGGCCGCACGGAATCGTCGACGAGCACGAGGACGCGGCGGGCACCACCGAGGTGGTGCGGGCCGCACTCGGCTGTACGGCGTTGTCCGGCAGCCGCGACAACGACGAGATCTCCGAGATCGTCGTGTGCCGCCCCTCGGGCTTCCACCTGTTGCACCTCGTCGACGGGGATTTCGACGGCCGGTTGTTCATGCACGTGGTCTTCGACGGTGACACCGGCAACCTGGGCATGGCGCGCTACCAGCTGCGCTCGGCGCTCGACGAACTGACGGGTGGGCAACGATGAGCGTCGCGCTCGCCGACGAACTGCATCGGCTGGAACAGCAGCGATCGACCGGTGTGCTGCGCGCCGGTGACGGCGAGTTCCATTTCGCCGACGGCGCGATCACCTCCGCGGGCTGTCGCCGCACCCCCGGCCTGGACCGTCTCGTGGTCGAGGCCGGGGTCGCCACCGCCGAGGACTGGCAGCGCGCGGGCGCGGGCGATCCCGACGCGCTGCCGCACGGCCCGCGCCTGGAGACCCTGGCCGTGCTGTCGGTCTACGACGCGGCCTATTTCCTGCTCGCCTCGCCCGCCGAGCCGGAATTCGTTCCGGCGCCCGAACATTGGCTGTCGAACGTCTGCCGGGTGGCACCGCACGCGGTGGTGCACGAGTGCGCCCGCCGCGGTGATCCGGAATTCGGGCCGTGGCCCGCGGAGCTGGTCGCCTCGCAGCCGGTGGTTCCCGCCCGGCGCACCGATCAGAAACGGGTGACGCTCACCGGCAGCCAGGCCGAGGTGCTCGCCGCCGTCGACAGCAGCCGCAGCATCGCCGACATCGCCCGCGACCTGGGCCGCACCACCTACGGCTGCTTGGTCGCCGTGCGCGACCTCACCGCCGCGGGCCTGATCGAGGCGCCCGTCGTGCGGCGCCGCCACCTCGGTCTGGTCCCGGACCCGGCCGCGCCGCGCCTGCCCCTGCCGACCAGCGGTGTCCCCGAACTGCCGCGGCGGGTACCCGCCCCGCCGCGGTCGGCGCGTCCCCTCACCGGGACAGGCGGGCCGGGCAGGCACGCGCTCGACGAGGAAGCGGTCGCGTCCGTCCGGTACCGCGGAGTCCGGCCCTACCAACCCGAGCGCTGGCGACCGGTGGACCGAGACCTACTCATCCGGCTCAAAGCGGCGTTGGAGGAGCTTGCGTGACCGTGCGGAAGAAACTGCTCGGTGATTGGAGGGGAAAGAAAGTGACCGAGGTGGCGATGACCGTGCCCGAACGGAACGCGGCGGTGCTGGCCGAATTGAAGTCCCTGCGCGAGCGCGTGCCCCGGCTCACCGGGTCGGTCGTGGCGTCCAGCGACGGCCTGCTCATCGAGCACGACCTGCCCCCGCACATCGAACCCGCGGGCATGGCGGCGCTGGCCGCCGCGCAGCTGTCGCTGTCGTTCCGGTTGGCCTCCACGGCGCACGGGGGCGGGTTCAACGAGGTCGTCGTGCACGGCACCGAGGGGCAGGTGGTGATCTACGCCGCCGGCTACACCGCGCTGACCGTGCTGGCGGGCCCGGAAGTGAACGTCGGCCGGCTCCACCTGGAGTCGCGGCCGGTCGCACGCGCCATCGCCGAACACCTGGCGGCGGCGAACATCTCTGGCAACAACCAGGGCAAGCACACCAAATGAAAGGTAGGACATGTCGAATATCGATCTGGCACTCAAGGACATGATGGTGATCGACGGCGCGGTCGGCGCCGCGATCGTCGACTACAACTCCGGCATGGCGCTCGGAATGCTCAGCAGTACCAAGGCATTGGACCTGCAGATCGCCGCGGCGGGCAACACCGAGGTGGTCCGCGCGAAGATGCGGACCATCGAGCAGCTGGGCCTCAACGAGGAGATCGAGGACATCCTCATCACCCTGGGTACCCAGTACCACATCATCCGGCCGATGACGGGCCGCAAGTCCAAAGGGCTGTTCCTCTACCTCGCGCTCGACCGCGCGCGCGGCAACCTGGCGCTGGCCCGCCACCGCCTCAAGGGCATCGAGGAAGACCTCGAGGTGTGAGTCCAGCGCCCGCGGCCGAACGCCTCACCGTCAGGCCGGCGTGCGGCCGGTGACGGTGAGGACGTTCAACTGCACGCGCGCGCAGCGACTCCGCCAGTGCGGGGGTGAGATCCGTTCCGCTGTCATGCGATCGTTCGCCGACTGTCGGAAATCGGACATGGACACCCGGTCATGTGGCACCGGCGGGCGCGTGGCCTTATTGTGATTCGCGGCGAGGTCTGGGAAGACAAGGTTGAACTGGAGCGGCATGCGTTTGAAGAAAGTTGCCGCGGCGCTGGGTGCTGCCGCGGCGATGACCACCGGAATCATGGTCGGCAGTACGAGTGCCTCCGCGGCACCGGGTTGCCCGAGCCTGTATGTCGTCGCGATCCCGGGGACCTGGGAGACGGGCCACGACAAGGAGCCCGGCCCCGGCATGCTGTCCGGCGTCACCAACGGCCTACCCCGCAATACCGACGTCGATTACGTCACCTACGCCGCCACCGCGTTCCCGTGGGAAGGCGATGTGTACGGCAACTCCAAGAAGGAAGCCGTCAGTGCCGCGCGCGGCCTGATCACCGCGAAGCTGGCCTCCTGCGCCGACACCAAGATCGCGCTGGTCGGCTACAGCCAGGGCGCCGACGCCGCCGGTGACCTGGCCGCCGAGATCGGCACCGGCATCGGCGCGATCCGGCCCGACCGCGTCGCCGCCGTCGGCCTGATCTCCGATCCGCGCCGCTCGCCGACCGATGTGCAGGTCGGCCCGCACGCCCAGGGCGCGGGCGCCGGTGGCGCTCGTCCCGGCGGCTTCGGCTGGATCAGCGACCGGGTGCGCACCATCTGCGCGGTCGACGATCTCTACTGCGCCACCGCCACCGACGATTTCGTCACCCGGTTCGCCGGCTTCCTGGCCCAGAGCTCGGACGCCAACCCGGCCAACCTGTGGCGCTACCAGATCGAAGCGGGCGCGATCATGAACGACCTGATGGCCCACGGTGGTGTGCCGACACTGCAGGCGCAGCTGTCCGAGGCCGCCAACCAGCAGCGGGCCAAGGACCTGGAGCGTTTCTACCGCTCCCAGGCCCACACCCTCTACGGCTCCTACCCGGTGGGCGGTGGCCAGACCGCCATCACCTGGATGCACAACTGGATCGCCCAGCAAGCTTGATATTTGGAGCGCTGGCGCGCTCGAGGTCGCGGCCCCTGGAGGGTCGCCGGTCAGGCACCGCTGCTTGCTCCTTCGTCGCCTACGCAGCGGCACCTGACCGGCGACCCGGCCGCGACGCGGCGCTGCGCGCCGCCGCTCCTCGAGGTCGCGGGTGCGGGGCTGCGTTGGCGGTCAGGTGCCGCTACGGGCGAGGTTGCGCGGCAGCAGTTCCCAGACGTGGCCGTTCTCGTTGATGGTGGCCGCGGTGCGGGCGCCGGTGCGGGAGTAGAGGATGCGGGTGATCGAGCAGTAGTCGATCGGGAAGGTCAGCGGGCGGGGCAGGCCGAGGATGTCGGCGAGCAGCACATTGACCACGCCGCCGTGGGCGAAGGCGACCACGGTGTCGGTGGGGGCGCTGCTCGCGACCAGCGCGTCGACGGCGGTGAGCACGCGGGCGGTGAAGGCGGGGCCGTCGATCTGCTCGGGGAGGAGGCCCGCCTTGATGCGGGCGTAGGCGTCGGCGAAGTCGGTCTTCGCGTCTTCGATGGGGATGTAGGCGGGCAGGTCGCGGTCGTATTCGGCGAGGTCGTCGACGATCTCGACGTCGAGTCCGCGCGCGGCGGCGGTGGGTGCGGCGGTGTCGCGGGCCCGGCGCTGCGGGCTGGAGACCACGCGGACGATGTCGTGGGCGGCCAGCGCGGCGGGCACCCGCTCGGCCTGCTGCCTGCCGATCTCGGTCAGCGCCGGGTCGGCGGCGGTGGACGTGCCGACCACGCGGCCGGGCTGGGCATGACGCACGAGAATCAGCTGCACGCCCCTCACTCTGCCCCATCACCGGCGGCGGCGCCTCACGGCTCCGGGTCCACCTCCTCGCGGCCGGTGACATCGGCGATATCGAGGATCACGATCTCGCGGCCCCGCTCGAGCAGCACCTTCAGGAAGCCGGGCGGATTCTCCATCACATAGCCCTCGAGCACGCCGTCCCTGGTGTGGATGCGTTCCAGCGACACCCACGGGTCCTGCACGACCGCGGCCAGGATCAGCGCGGCCACGGTGACGATCAGCAGCGAACTGCGCAGGAACCAGTGCGCGAAACGGCTGTGCTCGCGCCGATCGCGGCGCGGCAGCACCAGCGCGGCCAGCACCGCGCCCACCAGCACGGCCACCACCGGCACCCACCACATCCGGAAGGTCCACAGCAGCGAGACGAAGAACAGGGTGACGGTGATCAGCCAGGTCAGGTTGCCCGCGTTCTCGCGGCCCGGCCTGCCGAGGGCGATCTGATGGACCACCGCCGTGGGGAACAGGATCGCCAGCGCGAGCCCGCCCAGGATCGGCGCCGCCATCAGCGTGCCGAGCACCATGGCCGCGACATCGCCGATGCCGAGCGTGGCGACCAGGGAGAACGCGGCGTTCCAGTCGTAGTCGGTGACCGCGAACAACCGCAGCAGCAGGAACAATCCGGCCACACCGGTCGCGGAGAGCCCCATGGCGAACAGCTGTTCGCCCGAGGACTCGCGGGGATGCCTCGTCATCGACCGAGGGTATCGCCGCGAGTCCGTCGATCAGGTCAGGGCTGGCCGTAGGGCGGTTGACCCGGCTGACCGTAGGGCGGCTGGCCCGGCTGACCGTAAGGCGGCTGACCGGGCTGGCCATAAGGCTGTTGGCCGGGCTGACCGTAGGGCTGGCCGCCGGTGTTCCCGTACGGCTGTTGGCCGTACGGCTGGCCGGGCTGACCGTAAGGCTGCTGACCATACTGATCACCGGTATTGCCGCCGTAGGACTGCTGACCGTACTGATCACCGGTGTTGCCGTACTGCTGCTGCCCGTACGGCTGCTGACCGGGCTGACCGAACGGCTGCTGGCCCGGCTGGCCGTAGGGCGGTTGCCCCTGGTTGTAGGCGGGCGGCTGGTTGTTGTTGTTCTTCTTGCGCAGCAGGATGACCACCACGATCACCACGACGATCACCAGGCAGCAGATGCCGCCGAGGATCCCGCCCACGCTGCGGCCACCACTTCTGCTACTGCTGCCGCCCCGGCTCTTCTTCGCCAGCACATCGAGGGCGGTGTTGACCGTGTCGGAGCTCGCCAGGGTGTCCACACTGCTGGTCAGCAGGTGTGGATCGGCCAGCGAGGCCGTGGTCAGCAGGTCCAGATACATGAATTCCCATCCCGTCAGGTGTTCGGTCCGGCATCCTCCCGGTGCCGGTGTCCGAGACCGATGGTGCCTGAGAGACACCGAACTTCAAAGATCGTGGCGTCGATGTGGATCGTCGACGCCCCGGGACGGGGTACCCAATCAGCGAGGTTTCACCAGTGGGAAGGGCAGGGTTTCGCGAATACTGCGGCCGGTGATCAGCATGACGATCCGGTCCACACCCATCCCGAGACCACCGGTCGGCGGCATGGCGTGTTCGAGAGCTTGCAGGAAATCCTCGTCGAGTTCCATCGCCTCCGGATCACCACCCGCGGCCAGCATGGACTGCTCGGTGAGCCGGCGGCGCTGCTCGACCGGATCGGTGAGTTCGCTGTAGGCCGTGCCCAATTCGACGCCCCAGGCCACCAGATCCCAGCGTTCGGTGACGCCGTCGATGCTGCGGTGCGAGCGGGTCAGCGGAGAGACCGAGGTGGGGAAGTCGCAGTAGAAGGTGGGTTCGGTGGTGCGGGCCTCGACCAGGTGCTCGTACATCTCGAGCACGACTTGTCCGGCGTCCCAACCATGTTGGTAGTTCACGCCGACCTCATCGCACAGCTCGTGCAGCCGGTCGAGCTCGGTGCGGGTGTTCACCTCGGCACCAACGGCTTCCGAGACCGCGCCGTGCACGGTCTTCACCCGCCACTCGCCGGAGATGTCGACGGACTCGAAACCGCCGTCCTCGGTGGGGCGCAGCGCCACTTCGGCGCCGTTGGCGGCCACCGCCGCGTCCTGGATGAGCTTGCGGCACAGCTGCATCATCCGCAGGTAATCGCTGTGCGCCTCATAGGCTTCCAGGATCGTGAACTCGGGATTGTGGCTGAAGTCCACGCCCTCGTTGCGGAAGGTGCGGCCCACCTCGAACACCTTCTCCATGCCGCCGACGCAGAGCCGCTTGAGATAGAGCTCGGGGGCGATGCGCAGGTACAGGTCCAGGTCGTAGGCGTTGATGTGGGTGCGGAACGGGGTGGCGTTGGCGCCGCCGTGCACCTGTTGCAGGATCGGGGTCTCCACCTCGAGGAAGCCCCAGTTGTGCAGGGAGTCGCGCAGCGAGTGCAGTACCGCGCTGCGCTTGGCCATCACCTCGCGGGTCTGCGGGTCGATCGCCATGTCGACATAGCGCTGGCGCACCTTGGCCTCGGCGTCGGCCAGGCCGCGCCACTTGTCGGGCAGCGGATGCAGGCACTTGCCGTTCATCCGCCAGTCCTGGGCCAGCAGCGAGAGTTCGCCGCCGCGGCTCACGCCGAGCTGGCCGCTCACCTCGATCAGGTCGCCCAGGTCGAAGAACTCGGTGAACTCGGCGCTGCGGTCGGCGCCGACACGTTCGCGGTCGATGAGCAACTGGATCTCGTCGGTCCAGTCGCGCACCACCGCGAAGATCACCCCGCCGTAGTCGCGGATGCGCAGCAGCCTGCCCGCCACCCGCACCGTGGTGCCCTTGGGGCAGCGCCTGGCCTCGGCGATGGTGTGGGTCGGGGGATAGGCCACGGGGTAGGCGTCGATGCCCGCGGCGGTGAGCCTGCCGAGTTTGTCCAGGCGCACCCGGACCTGTTCGGGCCTGCGCGGTCCCTGCTCGGTGTCGGCGCCGGTGGCGGATTCGGGCGCGCTGCCGTCGTCGTGCAGGCCGGTGACGCTCTCGGGCACCGACGGATGGGTGCCGGTGTGCACGGCGGCGTCGGGCTCCTTGCCCAGGCGCGGCAGGAAGCCCTCGGCCAGCCCGCACGCCGTGGCCACACGCGGCAGCTGCCTGCTCTCCTCGAACAGGAAGAAGCGCGGCACCCAGCGCGGCTGGTACTTCACATTCGACCGGTACAGCGCCTCGAGCTGCCACCAGCGCGAGAAGAACAGCAGCACCCCGCGCCAGGCCCGCAGGATCGGGCCCGCGCCGATGCGCCCACCCTCCTCGAACACCGAGCGGAACACCGCGAAGTTCAGCGAGATCCGGGTGACGCTGTACTGGTCGGCGGTGAGCGCGAGCTGCGAGATCATCAGCTCCATCACGCCGTTGGGGCTGCTCGGGTCGCGCCGCATCAGTTCCAGGGAGACACCCGATCGGCCCCACGGCACGAACGAGAGCATGCCGCGCACCCGTTCGTCGCCGTCGCGGGCCTCCACCAGCAGGCAGTCGCCGTCGAGCGGGTCGCCCAGGCGGCCCAGCGCCATCGAGAAGCCGCGTTCGGTCTCGGTGTCGCGCCAGGCGTCGGCGCGGCCGACGATCTCCGGGTACTCCTCGGCGGGGATGTCGCGCCAGCGGCGGATGCGCACCTCGTAGCCCTGCTTGCGCAGGCGGTTCGCGGCCTGGCGCACCTGTTTCATGTGCGGACCGGCCAGCGAGAAGGCGCGGGTGTCGAGGACGGCTTCGTCACCGAGACGCAGCGCGGTCAGGCCGGCGTTGCGGTAGACGGTGGCGCCCGCCTCGCTGGCGCCCATCACCGCGGGTGCCCAGCCGAACCGGTCGGCCTGCCGCAACCAGGCCCGGACCGCGGGCTCCCAGGCGTCGTGGGTGCCGATCGGGTCGCCGCTGGCCAGGCACACACCCAGCTCCACGCGATAGGTGATGGCGGCCTTGCCGTTGGGCGCGAAGATCACCGCCTTGTCGCGGCGGGTGGCGAAATAGCCCAGCGAGTCCTCGATATCGGCCTCGGCAAGCAGGCCGCGAATGGCGGACTCGTCGCGTCCGGTCATGGCGTTGTCGGCGCGCTGGGAGCGCAGCAGCACCACCACCGCGCCCAGCAGCGCGCACGCGCCGAACAGGCCGAGCAGCAGGTTCACCCAGTGCGGCGGCATACCGTCGAAGTTCTCGTTGTCCACCAGCACGGCGGCGGTGACGCGATAGAGCGACCACAGCGGCCGCTGCCAGCCGTCGGCGGGCAGCGAGCCGGGGAACAGCTCCACCAGCCCCCAGCCCAGCAGCCAGCCCGCCGCGATCCCCGCGACCAGCACGCCGAGTGCCTTCCAGGCCGCGCCCGGCCGGACCTTGGTGTAGAACTCCTTGCGCGCGGCGATCAGGATCGCGATCACCACCACGTGCACCACGCACGCCACCAGCGCGTCGACATCGCGCTTGTCGGTGTACTCGGCGATATTGGCCAGGGCGAACAACACCAGATAGCCGATCAGTAGCCACCAGGCGATCCGCTTGCGCCCGGCCAGCGCGGCGGCCAGCAGGCCGACCACCAGCGCCCACACCAGACTGGTGTCGGGGGCGTCGAAGTAATAGGTGTCGATGTAGTGGCGCGGCGTGTGGGTCAGATAGCGCAGCGCCGGCGACAGACTCCACAGAAAACACAGCACCGCGAACACCCCGAGCACCAGCCCGGTGATGTGCGGTACCTCCGACAGGCGGCCGTGCGGACGGTGCGGCGCGGGCGCGCCCGCTCGGTCCGCGGGGGGCGCGGCGGCGCGTGGATGCTCGGTTTGCGCGGAGGTCACCCATCCAGTGTGCGTGCATCGGCGGCGGATGGGTACGGCGGCGAGCGCGGCGTGTTCCGTGCGCGCGGCAACGGGGCCGGTTGCACGCGGTTTTCGGTGGAGGAGTAAGTATTAGCGCATGTCGGAACCAGTCGATGTGCCCATCGATGACGAGATCATCAAGCTCGGGCAATTCCTGAAACTGGCCAACCTGATCGATTCGGGTTCCGAGGCCAAGACGGTGATCGCCCAGGGCCTGGTCCGGGTCAACGACGAAGTCGAACTCCGCCGCGGCCGCCAACTCCAGATCGGCGACGTGGTGGTCTTGGCAGGCCACAAGGTGCGGGTGTCCGGGAACTGATCCCGAACACCCGCCGAGCGGTTCAGTCCTCGGCGCGGACTACTACGCCGTCGTGGTCGCTGTAGAGCATGTCGCCGGGGACGAAGCTGATGCCACCGAACTCCACGGTGACGTCCTTCTCGCCGCTGCCGGTCTGGGTGCTCTTGCGCGGGTTGGTGCCCAGCGCCTTGACGCCGATGTCGAGGGTGCGCAGGATCGCCGAGTCGCGCACCGCGCCGTTGACGATCACGCCGGCCCAGCCGTTGTCCACGCCGCGACCGGCGATGATGTCGCCGACCAGGGCGGTGTGCACGCTGGCGCCGCCGTCGACGACGAGCACCTTGCCCTCGCCCGGCTCGCCCAGGGTCTGCTTGACCAGCAGGTTGTCCTGGAAGCAGCGGATCGTGGTGATCCGTCCGGCGAACGCTTCCCGGCCACCGAACTGGATGAACTGGGTATCGCAGGAGCGGATCTCGGGGCCGATCTCATCGGCCAGATCGGCGGTGGCCACAACATTCGCTGATTCGGTCATGGAGCCGATTGTGTCAGGTCCGGCGGGCGAGGTGGGACCCGTCCTTCTCACACTCCGGCCTGGTGGGCCTTCTCGATCTCGCGGCGCAGCGCGTCGGTGGTGTGCTGCACGGCGATCTTGATGAACGGCTCGATCGTCTTGGCCAGCACCTTGCCGGTGAGTCCGCCGCCGACCGAGAAATCGATGACCGCGTCGATCGTGCACAGCTCGGGGCCCTTGGGCAGGAACCGGAAGGTGGTGACGATCTCGATGCCCTTGATCGAGCGGGTGGCGATGAGCTGGTTCTCCTCCCAGCCCACGACCTCGATCCGCGAGGTCAGCGAGGCCGGGCCCATCTTCATCTTGCCGTCGAAGGTGGCGCCGAGCCCGTCGGTCTGCGCGGTGACCGGGGTGAAGGACTCCAGGCCGTACCAGAACTTCGGCAGGTTGTGGTAGTCGTTCATGAAGGCGAACGCGGTTTCGGCGGGCGCGGCGCAGTCTTCGGCGATCCTCACTTCGGTCATAGCGCAACTCTAGCGGGGTTCGTACATCGTCCAACGGAGCTGTGGGCGAACGTGACGGAGGCGACTACGCGGTGACCGCCAGCGTCGCGGCCAGGCCGAAGGCCAGCCCCATCACCACCACCTCGAGCGTGGCGTTGCGCAGCGAATCCGCGGCCGTCACCCGGTGACTCGCGGCCCTGGCGACCCAGCCGCGCCGCCACCACCAGCCCAGCCCGACCAGCACCACCAGCACCGCGATCTTCGCCAGCAGGATGCGCCCGTAACCGCTCGTCCACAGCGGGGTGAGGCCGTCGAGGCGGACCAGTCCGTCGATCAGGCCGGTCAGCGCGACGGTGACGACCAGCGGCGCGGCCAGCGCCGAATAGCGCGGCAGCGTCGCGGCCCATTCGCCGCGGGTGCGCAACACCACCGCCATCGCCAGCAGCAGCCCCAGCCAGCAGGCGGCGGCCAGCGCGTGCACCGCGGCCAGCACCGAACCGAACGCCTGCTGGGACATGTGCCCGGTGATCGGGCGCAGCGCCAGCGCGACGGCGGCGAACACCAGCACCAGATCGGCCGAGGCCGACTCCGGCCTGCGGAAGGCCACCGCCGCGTAACAGGCGATCGCGCCGGTGCAGAACAGGATCGCGATGCCGATCTGCCCGCCGCTGAGCCTGGTCAGGAAGGTGCCGAACTCGGCAGCGCCCAGCGCCCGCACCGGCACCCCGACGATCTCGGCGGCCTCGCACACCAGCACGGTGAACTCCGCGGCGAACCAGACTCCGGCCAGCACCGCCAGCGGCCGCCAGCTCACCGTCAGCCGGTCCTGGAGCCGGGGCAGCGCCGCCAGGCCGAACACCACCGCGCCCGCGCCGTCGGCGACCACGCGCGCGAACGCCACCCCGGGGAACCCGCCCGCGCCGCGCAGGCCCCAGGCCAGCAGCACCCCGGCCAGCGCGGTCACCACGACCGGCGCCAGGACCCGCCACTGCCGCGGCGTCGTCCCGGGTTCCCGGCGACCGATCGTCATCGTGGGCTACTTCGCGCGCCGGCCACCGAGCAGCGCCACCGCGAGGCCCGCGCCGAACAGCACCACGCCACCCGCGATGAACACCCACACGGGTATCCCGCCGGAGTCGCCACCGCCCTCGGCCTGGTCCTCGCCGGGGCGCGGGCCCGGCGTGCCGGTGCCCGCCTTGCTCAGCGTGAAGGTCCGCGTGCCGCTGACGGGGTGACCGTCGGCCGAGGTCACCCGGAACGCGAGCGTGTACTCACCCACCGGCCCCAGCTCGCCCAGCTCCACGCTCACCGTGTTGCCCTCGACGCTGGCCTTGCCCTTCGACCACAGCCTGCCGTCGGGCCCGACCACCGTCAGCGACGGAAAGCTCTGCTGCAGTTCCTCGTTGAAGGTGATGCTGGCGCGCGCGGGCCCGGCCTCGACGGTCGAACCGTTCTCCGGCACGCTGCTCACCGCACCGGAGTGCGCGCTCGCGAACCCCGCCACCGCGAACACCGAGGCGAACAGCCCGGCCAGCAGCACGGTGAGCACCCGCCCGGCGATCCGCCTGCGGGCCGAGCGGTTGATCTCGGCGACCACATCGGGTGCGGCGCTGTCGCGGCGCGTCTTCGGCGCGCGGGCGCAGTGATCCACGCGCATCACGAGCGCCGTCCACGGAAGACCAGGCCCAGGCCCAGCGCGGCCGCGAACAGGCCAAGTGCCAGGCCGATCCCGCCCAGCCAGCGGGCGACCGAGTCGGTGTCATCCTCGGCGGTATCACCGGCGGCGACCTGGTGGTCGTCACCGTGCGCGCCGCCGGAGGCGCTCAGCGTGAGCGAGGGCGCCGGGTGTTCGGGTTCGGCGCCGCCGGTGCTCGGCTGGTCCCAGGCGACGACCTTGCCGTCGCTGTAGGTCTGCTGGGCCGGGAAGGTCAGCGTCTCCTGCTTCGGCAGCGGGCCGAGGGAGAGCACGAAGCGCTGGAACTGCCCGGGGCCGACACCCTTGTTGCCGGGGTCGGCGGTCCAGACGGCCGCGACCGCCTCGCCCTTGTCGTTGCGCTCGATCTTGGCCGTCCAGCCCGCCAGCGGTTCGGTGCGCACGCTCTTGAGATTGGGCACCGTCACGCGCAGTCCGGTGGTGGACGCGGTCTCGGATTCGGTGGGCACCTTGAAGGTGGCCACGGTGTAGCCGCCCTGGGCGGCGCCGGGAGCGTCGACGGTGACGTGCGCGGCGGCCGACCCGCAGGCGGCCAGGACCAGCCCGGCCGCGAGTGCCGCCGTGCCGGTGCCACGGGTGATGAAGTTGTGCATGGAATTGCCTTCTGTCCGAAGAGATCTGATGCCGGGGAGATCAGGCGAACAGGGGCGGCGCGCGCGGAGCGTGCGCGCCTTTCGGACGGGCACCGCGCGGGGCGGCGGGGGAGCCGGTCCAGCGCACCAGGCGCGGGCCGACGGGGGAGACCGGGGTGCCGAGCACGGCCCGAAGGGTGCTCGAGGCAACGAGATACAGCCGCTCGGCGGCGAGAATCAGTGCGGCGCAGGCGAAGGCGGCGAGCAGATGCGCCGCGATCATCGGCGTACCGGGCAGGTGGAGCAGATCGCCGTGGTGGTCCAGCGTCATCGAGAGGGCGAAGTGGCCGACCCACTGCCCGCCCAGCAATGCCGCGCCGATCCGCGCGCCGGGAGTTCGCAGCGCGCGATGGACAGCGGAATCCCCCGGTGCCGCAAGGCGTCCGGCGGTGCTCGTGCGTGTGCCACCGGCGAACAACCCCGCCGCCAGCGAAACCACCAGCAGCAGACCGATTTCCGCCGAGCGCGGCACCCCGCCACCGCCGATCCCGTGCGCGGCGACGGCGAGCGCGCCGACGAGGACGCCACAGCCACCACCGCGCAGGCGGGCGGTGAGCTGTGGCGTGGTCACGACGGGATCAGCGCACGCCGAGACGGGCGAGCGCGTCGTTCTCGAGCACGGACAGTTCGGCCGAGATGGAGGCGTGCACGGCCTTGCGGCGCGGCGCGGGCATCTGCTCGGCGGTGTTCACCGCGACGTTGAGATCGGTCAGCCGGGAGCGGGCCGCCTCGACGAACTTCTTCGTGTCGGCGTCACCGGGGGCGTCGCCGGCGATCTTGTCCAGCGCGGTCTCGGTGTTGGTGATGCGCGCCTGCAGCCGCGCGCCGTGCCCGCTGAACTCGCCGAGCTGGTCCAGGCCGATACCCAGCTGCTGGGCCTTGCGCGCGTCGAGCTGCCCGCGCACGAAGGTCGCGCCGCGGTAGGCCAGCGGGGCCAGCACCGGGATGAGCACCCGCGCGACACCGATGTACTTGCGGATCTGGGCCGCGCTGAACAGCTCGCGGTCGGCCTTGGCCGCCACCTTCTGGGCGGCCTTCTCCTCGGCCTGCAGCGTCGCGATCTGCGCCTTGGCCACCTTGGCGTCGGTGCGGGCCTGCGCCTTGACCGCCTTGCGGCTGGTGCGCTCGCCCGCCTTGGCGGCCTTGCGCTCGTTCTTGGCGGTCAGCTTCGCCTCCACGGCGGCCTTGTGCTTGAGCGCCTTCGCCTCCGCGCGCCGGCTGGGACGCCGCTTACGCTTGCTGAACAACCCCATGAGATCAGGCCCTCCGTCATGCTCGCCAAGTCATGAGGCAGCACCACCACGCGGTGGCCTGCCGTACTTCGTAGCGTAGTGGGATGAGGGTAGCGATTGGGCATTGTGTCGGGGGGAGGGACCATACTGCTTGCGTGCGTGCAGCCGAGGACGACTTCGACGGCGGGCCGGTGCGATGCCCGGCCCCCGCTTCCGCTGCGCCCGATCGAGGTGCCGAGCCGCGATCGCGCGGCGCCTTCCTGGACGCGCGCTCGCTGATCGGGTGCAGGCACCGCCTGCACCTCGACGCCCAGCATCCCGAGCTGCTCGCCGAGGTGCGCGAGGACCCGGGCGTGCAGCAGCGTCGCGAGGCCGCCACCGCGCACCGGGCCAAGGTGCGCGACGAGCTGGTCGCGGCCGCCCCGGACGAGTGGGTGGTGATCGACCCGGGGCTGCGCGCGGCCGAGCGGGTCGCCGCGACGATGGGCGCCCTCGAGGCGGGCGTGCCGCGCATCTGGGGCGCGCTGCTGCCGCAGGAGGCCGACACCGGCCGTCGCGGTGGCGTGGAGTTCCTGCTGCGCGATGCCGAGCGCGGCGGATACATCCCGATCATCGTGGTCAACCACAAGGTCACCGACCCGCGCCGTCCCGACCCGGCCGATTTCCACCCCCTCACCTCCGACCTGTTCCGCTGGGCCCCGCGCCGCGACAAACACGTGAAGCTGCGCCCGCAACCGCGCGACCAGCAGCGTCTCGCGCATCTGTACCGGATGTTGCAGCGCTACGGCATGGCCAGCCCCGCCCTGGTCGGCGGCGCCATCGGCCTGGCCTTCGACCGCATCCTCGTGCACGACCTCACCACCGTGCTGGCCGACTACGACCAGCGCTACGCCGACCGCATCGCGGTGGTGCGCGGCGACCTGCCCACCCAGCCGTCCAAGGTGCCCGAATGCAGGCAGTGCCCGTGGTGGGTGCGTGGCCCGGAGGGCTCGCCCAGCTGTGAGGGTCAGCTGGCGATCATGCGGGACGTGAGCCTGGTGGCGCCGGGGTCGCGGGCCGAGGTGCTGCGCGGGCACGGCGTGCACACCATCGACGAACTGGCCGCCTGGGAGGGCGAGGACCCGGAGGACTGGCAGCACGGCCCGTTCGACGAGGCGGTGGTCACCGCACGCGCCTGGATCGCGGGCGCGCCGCTGGTGCGCCGCTTCGAGCAGGTGAGCGTGCGCCGCGCCGACGTGGAGGTCGACGTCGACCTGGAGAGCTACCAGGAAGACGGCGCCTACCTGTGGGGCACCCTGCTCGACGGCGTCTACCGCCCGTTCCTCACCTGGGACCCGCTGCCCACCACCGACGAGGGCCGTTCCTTCGGCGAGTTCTGGACGTGGCTGATGGAGGTCCGCGCACAGGCCCACGCGGCGGGCAAAACCTTTGCCGCCTATTGCTATTCGCGCACCGCCGAGGACAAGTGGCTCTACGAGTCGGCCCGCCGCTTCGCCGGCATGCCCGGCGTGCCCACCCACGAGCAGGTCCGCGCCTTCGTCGACTCGATCGAATGGGTCGACATGTTCCAGGCCGTCACCGAACAGTTCATCTGCCCCAACGGCAAGGGCCTGAAGAAGATCGCCCCGGTCGCCGGTTTCCACTGGCGCGACGCCGAGGCCGGCGGCGAGGCCTCCATGGGCTGGTACCGCCGCGCCGTCGGCTACGACGCCCCCAGCGACCTCACCCAGCGCACCCGCCTGCTCGAATACAACGAAGACGACGTCCGCGCCACCCAGGTCCTGCGCGACTGGATGACCCACCGAGCCGCCGACGAGGTTCCCGCCCTCCCGGATTTCGGACGGTAATAAACTCGGGGCCGTGACTGAGCACGTCGAAACCCTCGAGTTCCAGGCCGAGACCCATCAGCTGCTGGAGCTGATGATCCACTCGGTCTACTCCAACAAAGACACGTTCCTGCGGGAGCTGATCTCGAACGCTTCCGACGCACTGGACAAGCTGAAGCTGGCCACGTTCCAGGACAAGGATCTGGTCGCCGACACCGCCGATCTGCACATCGAGCTGGAGGTCGACGCCGACAAGCGCATCCTGACCGTCCGCGACAACGGCATCGGCATGTCCCGCGCGGAGGTGATCGATCTGATCGGCACCCTCGCCAAGTCCGGCACCGCCGAGCTGCGCCGCAAGCTCACCGAGGTGAAGTCCGATGCCGCCGCCGAGGAGCTGATCGGCCAGTTCGGCATCGGTTTCTACTCCACCTTCATGGTCGCCGACCGGGTCACCCTGACCACCCGCAAGGCGGGCGAGGCCGAGGGCACCCGCTGGAGCGCCGCCGCGGGCAGTTCCACCTACGAGATCGACACCCTCGCCGACGCGCCGCAGGGCACCTCGGTGACGCTCGAACTCAAGCCGGCCGACGAGGACGATCACCTCTTCGACTACACGCAGGAATGGAAGCTGCGCGAGATCGTCCGCAAGTACTCCGATTTCATCGCCTGGCCGATCCGCATGCAGGTCGAGCGCACGGTGATGGAGGGCGAGGGCGAGGACAAGGTCGAGAAGACCATCGTCGAGGACCAGACCCTCAACTCGCAGAAGGCGCTGTGGACGCGCCCGCGCTCCGAGGTCTCCGACGAGGAGTACAAGGAGTTCTACCACCACGTCAGCCATGCCTGGGACGAGCCGCTCGAGATCATCCCGATGAAGGCCGAGGGCACCTTCGAATACCAGGCCCTGCTGTTCATCCCGTCCACCGCGCCGTTCGACCTGTTCACCCGCGAGCACAAGCGCGGCGTGCAGCTCTACGTGCGCCGGGTGTTCATCATGGACAACTGCGAAGAGCTGATGCCGGAGTACCTGCGCTTCGTCAAGGGTGTGGTGGACGCGCAGGACCTCTCGCTCAATGTCTCGCGCGAGATCCTGCAGCAGGACCGCCAGATCCAGATGATCTGCAAGCGCCTGGTCAAGAAGGTGCTCTCCACGGTCAAGGATCTGCAGGGCGCCGAGGACCAGACCAGGTACCAGACTTTCTGGTCGCAGTTCGGCCGGGTTCTCAAGGAGGGCTTGCTCTCCGACACCGACAACCGCGAAACCCTGCTCACCGTCTCGTCGTTCGCCTCGACCGCCTCGGAGTCCGAGCTCACCACCTTGGCGCAGTACGTCGAGCGGATGAAGGACGGCCAGGACGCCATCTACTACATGACCGGCGAAAGCCGTGCGCAGGTGGAGAACTCGCCGCACCTGGAGGCGTTCAAGGCCAAGGGTCTCGAGGTGCTGGTGCTCACCGATCCGGTCGACGAGATGTGGGTCGGTTCGGTGCCGGAGTTCGACGGCAAGAAGTTCCAGTCCATCGCCAAGGGCGAGGTCGACCTGGAGACCGAGGACGAGAAGAAGGAGACCGAGGCCCTGCGCGAGCAGCAGGACAAGGACTTCGCCGACCTGCTCACCTGGCTGGGCAAGACCCTCGACGAGGTCGCCAAGGAGGTGCGTCTGACCAACCGGCTCACCACCTCGCCCGCGTGCCTGGTCGGTGACGTCTTCGACTTCACCCCGATGCTCGAGCGCATGTACCGCGCCTCGGGCCAGGCGCTGCCGGAGTCCAAGCGCATCCTCGAGCTCAACCCCACCCACCCGCTGGTCACCGGCCTGCGCGACGCCTACGACGCGCGCAAGTCCGATGCCGACGAGGGCAAGGTCCCCGAGCTGGCCGAGACCGCCGAACTGCTCTACGGCACCGCGGTTCTCGCCGAGGGCGGCGAACTCAAGGACCCGTCCCGCTTCGCCCAGCTGCTCACCGAGCGCCTGACCCGCACGGTCTGACAGCGCGTGGTGCCCGGTCCGCCGGGCACCACGCCCCGGTCACAGCCGCGCACCGGTCACCGGGAACCACCGTGCCGACCGCGGCGTTTCCCGGCACCATTGAACACATGGCGGGGCACGAGATCCGGCGGGCACGTCCCGATGATTACGACGATCTGATCGCGGTGGTCGACAACTGGTGGGGGCGCACGGTCGTGCAGAACCTGCCCAGGATGTTCCTCGACCACTTCCACCGGACCAGTCTGGTCGCCGCCGACGAGGACGGGATCTCCGGTTTCCTTGTGGGTTTCGGCTCGCCCTCCCAACCCCGCACGGCCTACATCCATTTCGTGGCCGTGCGCCCCGACGCCCGCAAGGCCGGGCTCGGCCGCACCCTCTACGACCGGTTCTTCGAGATCGCCAGAGCCGACGGCCGCGCGCAGGTGCACGCGATCACCTCACCGGCCAACTTCACCTCCATCGATTTCCATCGCAGCCTCGGCTTCACCGTCGTCGGCCCGGTCGCCGACTACAACGGTCCGGGCCGCGCGCTGATCACCTTCGCGCGGGCGATCTGACGCACCGCGCGCGAAAACGTAGTGTGGGCAACGATTGTCGGTGGTGTGCGAGAGGAACGATCGCGTATGTCGGAGGAGACGCCGGTCGCGGCGGGACCGTGGGATCTGGTGGCCGAGGGCTACGCGCAGACGAGCGAGCCGGTGCTCGGCCCGTTCGCGGCGCACGCGCTCGAGCACGTCGGCCTCGGTCCGGAGAGCGAGATCGTCGACGTGGCGGCGGGGACCGGGCTGCTGAGCCTGGCCGCGGCCGCACGGGGTGCGAAGGTGAGCGCTATCGATCTGTCGGCGCCGATGATCGAACAGCTCACCGCCGCAGCCGAACTCGCCGGGCACACCACCATCACCGCCGAGGTCGGCGACGGCCAGGAACTGCCCTACGCCGACGCGAGTTTCGACGCGGGCTTCTCACTGTTCGGCCTGATGTTCTTCCCCGACCGTGCGCGCGGTTTCGCCGAACTGCGCCGCGTGCTGCGCCCCGGCGCCACCGCGGTGGTCACCGCCTGGGCACCCGCCGTCGACTCCTCGCTGATGCGTGCCCTGTTCGGCGCGCTCACCGCGGGCGACCCGAACACCTCGCTGCCCCGGCCCGACGCGCGCGAACTGGAGAATCCGGCCGTCTTCGAGGCGGAGATGCGCGCGGCGGGCTTCGACGATGTCACCATCCGCCCGCACACCGCCGAGATCTACTTCCCGAACGCGGAATCCCTGTGGGACACCATGACCCGCAGCAGCGCGCCGCTCACCGTGCTCAGACACGAAGTGGGCGAGGCGGAATGGCAGCGCCGCACCGAGGCCGCCATCGAGTACCTGGGTTTCACCTACCGCCCGAACACCGCCCTGTTCGCCAACGCGCTGATCGGCGTGGGAACGGTACCGGCGGAATGAAAAGAACTGCCCGCCACCGGTTCCGGTGACGGGCAGTTCGGCAGCACCACCTAGCGCGGGGCCATGCGCAGCGCGCCGTCCATGCGGATGGTCTCGCCGTTGAGGTAATCGTGGGTGGCGATGTACTCCACCAGCTGGGCGTACTCGTCCGGGCGGCCAAGGCGCGACGGGAACGGGACACCGGCCTCGAGGCCCTTGCGGTACTCCTCGGTGACACCGGCCAGCATCGGGGTGTCGATGATGCCGGGGGCGATGGTGTTCACGCGGATGCCGAACTGGGCCAGGTCGCGCGCGGCGGGGACGGTCATGCCGTGCACGCCACCCTTGGAGGCCGAGTAGGCGATCTGGCCGATCTGGCCCTCGAACGCGGCGACCGAGGCGGTGTTGATCACCACGCCGCGCTGGCCGTACTCGTCGACCGGCTCGGTCTTGGCGATGGCGTCGGCGGCCAGGCGCATCACGTTGAACGTGCCGAGCAGGTTCACGGTGATGACCGTGCGGAACAGCTCCAGATCGTGCGGGCCGTTCTTGGACAGGATGCGGCCGGCCCAGCCGACACCGGCGCAGTTCACCACGATGCGCAGCGGCGCCGGGCCCTCGGTGATGGTGGCGATCGCGGCGGCGACCTCGTCGTTGCTGGTGACGTCGGCGGCGATCAGGGTGACACCGGCGGGGACATTGTCGCCCGCGCGCTCGATGGACGCCGGAACGTCCAGGCCGAAGACGGTGGCGCCCGCGTCGGCCAGACGCTTGGCGGTGGCGGCACCGAGGCCGGACGCGCCTCCGGTGACGATGGCGGCGGAACCCGAAATCTCCACAGTGATCCCTTTCTGATTAGCAAACTGCCAACAAAGGCACCCTAGCCGGTTGCGGACGTGGTGCCTATCACGCTGCCCGACTACCCGGTAGGAGCTGGTGAATTACCGGTGAACAGGCGTGTTTTCCGGTGGTAACGTGCCGTCATGAGTTGGTTCTCCGGGCCATCGGTGGCTGGGCGCAAGGTACTGATCACCGGTGCGGCGCGCGGGATCGGCGCGGCGCTGGCGGTCCGGCTGGCCGCGCACGGGGCGCAGGTAGCGCTGCTGGGGCTCGAGCCTGAACTGCTCGCCGAGGTGGCCGCCGAATGCGGTGACGCGCCTTGGCGCTACTGCGATGTGGCCGACCGCGCGCAGGTCGAACGCGTGGTCGAGGCGCTGGTGGCCGAGCTGGGCGGGCTCGACGTGCTGGTCGCCAATGCCGGGATCGCCAAGCAGATGGCCATGATCGGCGGCGATCCGGGCGTGCTGGAGGAGACGCTGGCGGTCAATGTGCTCGGGGCGGCCTATGTGGTGCAGGCGGCGGGGGCGCATATCGCGCGACCGGGCGGGTATGTGCTGATGATGTCGTCGATCTCCACCGCGGTCCAGTTGCCGCTGGCCGGTGCCTACAGCGCCTCGGCGGCCGCGATCGAGGCGCTGGCCATCACCCTGCGCTGCGAGCTGCGCTCGACCGGCGCCAGGGTCGGCATCAGCTATTTCGCCGAGATCGACACCGACATGACCCGGCGCGGCTTCGGCACCGCCGCCGCGCACACCGTGCTCGCCGAGATCAGCTTGACCGGCATCTCGCCGATCGGACCGGCCGTCGAGGCGCTCGAACGCGCCATCGCCCGCCGATCCAGGACCGTGGTCTCGCCCTGGTGGGTGGCGTTGGTGCTGCCGGTGCGACCCTTGGCGCAACTGGTGGTGCAGCGCCTGCTCGGCAACAAGGTCGACCGCGCGGTGGAGATCGCCCGCACCGAGGAAGTCCCGTTCACCACCACCCAGCCTGCCCGTCCACGCAGAATGGAACGACGATGAGCGATTCGGCACTGCGCCCGCTGCCGCGCGGCAGGCACCACCTCTCCCGCGAAGAGGTGGTGGCCTCCCAGCGTGAGCGCATCCTGGTCGCGATGGGCGAGGCGATGACCGAGGGCGGCTACGTCGGCACGCCGGTGGCGGCGGTGCTCAAGCGCGCCGGGGTCTCCCGCGAGACGTTCTACGAGCTGTTCCGCTCCAAGGAGGACTGCTTCGCCGCCGCGTTCGATCGCGTCTCGGGCCTGCTGGCGGCCAAGCTGCAGGCGGTGATCGCCGAGTGCGCCGACACCGACGCGCTCACCAGGATGGACTGCATCCTCACCGCCTACTTCGACCACATGATCGACGACCCCGCCTCGGCCCGGCTGTTCCTGGTCGAGGTCTACGCGGTGGGCCCCTCCGCGATCGAGGCGCGGATGGCCCTGCAACAGCGCTTCGTCGAGGTGGTGGCCACCATGCTCGGCGCCGAGACCGAGGAGCAGCGTTTCGCCTGCGCCACCCTGGCCGCCGCGATCGGCGCCATGGTCACCGGCCGGATCGCCGCCGACGAGCTCGACAGCCTGCGCGGCCTCAAGGACGAGCTGATCGCCCTGGCCAGCCGGTCGGGCACGCTCTACGGCAACGCCTTCGCCGGCTGATCGGCCGGGCTCGGCACGCTCTTGCGGCTGAGCTTCCACACGCCAACGCCCGCGCCGGTCACGGCGGGCGCCAGCAGGGCCACCGCGACACTGCCCCAGCCACCCAGGCCGGGCACGAAGGCGTCGAGCACCGTCTTGGCGGCGAAGAACAGGAACAGCAGGCCCGAGGCGATCGCGATGCCGCGTTCGGGCAGGTGCTTGCCCGCGAGCTTGCCCACCAGGATGGCCAGCGCGCCCGCGGCGACCATGCCCGCCACCGAGCCGATCCACACCGCCAGCCAGCTGTTGTTGGAGGCCAGCGCGGCGGCGGCGAACATGGTGCGGTCGCCGAGTTCGGCGAGCATGAAGGCCGAGATCACGACCAGGAACGCATTGCGGGTGCTCGGCGCGGGGGTCTCGTCGGCCTCGTCGGCGGCGCCCAGCGCGTCGCGCAGGGTCCACAGGCCGACGGCCAACAGGGTGAGCGCGGTGACCACGGCGATGGCGTTCGCCGGTAGCGCGGTACCGAGGAAATGGCCGACCCCGGCGGCGATGAGATTGACCGCGACACTGGCGACGCTGATCCCGGCCAGCACCACCCACCAGCGATAACGCAGCGCGAAGGTCAACGCCATCAGCTGCGATTTGTCGCCGAGTTCGGCGAGGAACAGCACGCCGAAGCTCAACAGGATCGTGGTGATCATGAATTCAGCTCCCAGGACAACACTCCGGCCTGTGGCTGAGGAGACGGGTGCGCCTTCAGCCACACCGGTCTGCGGATCGGTTCGTGGCCGAAGGTCTCGCCCACCGGTGGTCACCGGTTCACACAGCCGGACCGCGCCGAGGCGCCGATCAGTATGTCGACTGTGCGATTGCGGGCTACTCCCCTTCGCTGCTGTCCACCCTAGCCCGATAGCTGCCGAGATGCCAACCCTGTGTAATCGAAATCGCCCTGGCCGCAATAAGTTTGGCTGAGCGGCCCGGATAGTTCGGGTGCCCTGATTCCGGTGGTCCGGACGGCCGTTGCCAGCCGTTCGCCGGACCGCTCACGCCGAAAGCCTCAGGCCGCCAGCAGCATCGCGAGCACGGCGGTGTCGGGATCGCTGATCAGGTCCATCCCGACCCGGCTCACCAGCGAGGTGACCGTCCCGTCCAGCTCGGCCTCGGCCCACGCCGCACGGTGCTCCAGGCCCAGATGCGGCACACCGGGCAACAGCACGCAGCCCGACGCCGCGCCCGCGCACTCCGGCAGCGAGGGCCGCGTCTCCGACGGCGGATGCAGCATCAGCAGGGCGGGCGGCACGTGCGCGGCGAAGCGCCCCGGCTCGATCGCCTCGTCGCCGAGCACCGGCCCCTCCGCCAGCACCAATCCGACCGTGCCGGGCTGGGGATCGTCGGGCAGTTCCTCGCGCACCCCGAACACGGTGGTGGTCAGCAGCAGGCCGGGCATCGAGGCCACCCGCACCGCGAGCACCAGCACCTGCGCCCACTCCTTGGTGGTGTCGGGCCACCGGCCCGAGACCACGAACCCACACAGCTGACCGCGCGCCTGGAACGGCGTGATCCCGATCGGACCCTGCGTCGTCATGATGGCCTCCCGATGTCCGGGGGCGACTTTGCCCGTATAGATCAGGGATAACCCGAAACCCATCTGGCACACAAGTACCACTGAGTGCCAGGAACTGGGCAAACAACGCAAAAGACCTCCCAGCGGTGCGCTGGGAGGTCTTTCGAGGCGGGGCTCAGCCGAAGATGAGGCCCTTGCCCTGGCCCACGGCGCGGGCGAAGCGGTCCTGCACGTCGGCCCAGTTGACGACGTTCCAGAACGCGGTCACGTAGTCGGCCTTGACGTTCTTGTACTGCAGGTAGAAGGCGTGCTCCCACATGTCGACCTGCAGCAGCGGGATGATGCCGATCGGCACGTTGGCCTGCTGGTCGTACAGCTGGAAGGTCAGCAGGTTCTGGCCCAGGGTGTCGTAACCCAGGACGGCCCAGCCGGAGCCCTGCAGGCCGTTGGCGGCCGCGGTGAACTGCGCGCGGAACTTGTCGAACGAACCGAACTGGTCGTCGATCGCGGCGGCCAGCTCGCCCTCGGGCTTGTCGCCACCGTTGGGGGAGAGGTTCTTCCACCAGATGGAGTGGTTGGTGTGGCCACCCAGGTGGAACGCCAGGTTCTTCTCGTGCAGGAAGATGGCGCCGTGATCGCCGGACTCGCGAGCGGCTTCCAGCTTCTCGAGTGCGGTGTTGGCGCCCGCGACGTAGGCGGCGTGGTGCTTGGAGTGGTGGATCTCGTTGATCTGCCCCGAGATGTGGGGCTCCAGTGCGCTGTAGTCGTAATCCAGATCCGGCAGCGTGTACTCGGCCACGTTGTCCCTTTCCTGTGTCGGGCTGTGTGCGCCCATCCGTTCGAGCACACCAACCATCATTCGTACACCCGCTCGCTGCAACCTTCTACACGCGCCTCCACATTCCCGAGTCATTGCGGCTGGTGCCGCGGGTTCTGTTTTCTCGAGCTACAGCGGCGGTGCTACATCGGCTTTCGATGCCCGCGCGTCACCGGAATCGTGTGCGGCCCACCAGCGGCGCCCGCCGGCGATGAACTCCGCCATCGGGATCTCCTGGCCCGCCAGGTCGGTGACGGTGATCCGGTCGAACCAGACGCGCACGTCGAGTTCGCGCGGGTCGATGCCCTCTTCCTGGGAGAACTCGATGACATGCGCGGCGATGCGCTGATCGAGCACGGTGTCGAAGCTGAGTAGCTCGCTCCACAGCGTCCAGCCGCTGTCGTCGAGGTCGATGAACTCCCAGCCGTGCAGGCCGCCGCCGCCGAAACTCTCGATGGCGTCGTCGAGCTGGTCGAGGGTCAGCGGCAGGACGCGGGCGTCGATGTCGTCCCAGCGCTGGATGCGCAGGGAGGCGGCGACGCGGGTGACGCCGGTGAAGGTGAGCAGGACTTTGGTGTCGGTGGGCGCGGGTCCGTCCGCGGGTAGCGTCAGCACCTCCAAGGCGAGTTGCAGCCGTCCGGCCGCGGCGTCCACTTCTACCCCGAGACAGGTGGATTCGGACAAAGCGGTATTCAGGCCGTTGATGTCGAAACTGTCGAGTAGCCCCCTGCTCGTGTTCATGCGCTCAGGCTACCGATCCGCCCGCCCAGATCCCAGGATTTAGGATTTTCTCTACGGATGTCGTTTTTATGGAACCGAATCGGGTCGGCTCGCGTCCAAGTAGATGTCGGGACCGCTGAGACCGCGGAATCCCGACGTCAGCGGCGAACGACCGCTCCGGGATGACATGGAGGGGAGTCCCGGATCGGTCGTTCCCGCTAGTCGTCCCAGGGCTCGACATCGGTTGATAGCCCGATCCTCATGAATGTGTGCTGACCGATAGCTGAGACCTGTGGATCAAGTTGTGGATTCTGTGGATAACCGGGATCGGTGCACCGACCCCGCACAGGAGCGCCCGGGCCCTGGCCCGGCATGGCAGGATCGAGGCGTGACGAGCTCCGATGTCCCGACGGTGCCGGTGGGTGCGGTACCCGCCGCGTTCGACGACGCCGAACCGGCCCCCGGCGCCCAGCTGCTCGACGTGCGCGAACCCGACGAATGGGCCCTCGGGCACGCGCCCGGCGCGATCCACATCCCGATGGTCGACGTGCCCGCCCGGCTCGACGAGATCGACATCGACGCGCAGGTGTACGTCGTGTGCAGGCAGGGGGGCCGCTCGATCGAGGTCGTGCGGTATCTGGCCCATATCGGGTACGAGGCGGTGAACGTCGCGGGCGGCATGGTGGCGTGGCAGCGCACCGGCCGCCCGGTGGTCGCCGACGGCGAGCACGAAGCCAAGATCTACTAGTCCGGAACGGGGTGCGCGGGTGAGTTCGGTGGTGCAACCATGTGCACGCTGTGGCGCGCGGTGGGCGGTGCAGGGCGCGCCGATGCACTGGTGCCCGCGCTGCCGGGGCGTGCTGCTCTCGCCCGGCACGGTCGACGCCCCCGCCGCGCAGCGCAACTACCGCTGGGTCGCCCGCAGGCCCGACCACCGCACCCGGCGGCCCACCGCGTCGAGCACCTCCGCTCCGCTGGGCCCCACCCCGCACTACACCGAGACCCCGCGCTGGGGCCTGCTCGACGCCCCGCCGCAGGCCACCGCGGCGCCGCGCCGTCCGCTGCGCGGGCTCGCCGCGCGCCGTGACCAGCTGCTCATGGCCAGCGTGCAGGTCTTCCTGCTGGCCGGCCTGGCCGAATACGGCCGGTACCTGATCCTGCTGCGCAACCGCACCCGGCTCATCCCCGAATGGCTGCTGTGGCTGTCCGACTCGGCCGTGTGGGTCTTCGGCACGCTCGCGCCGATCGTCGCCCTGGTGACCGCGCTGTCGCTGGTGGCCTGGCTGATCGAGGCCCGGCGCGACGCCTTCGCCGCCGACGGCCACCGTGATCCGCGCAGGCGCTGGACCCTGATCGCGGGCTGCCTGATCCCCGGGGTGAACCTGATCTGGCCCGGGGTCTTCCTCACCGAACTGCTCGGCCCCGACCCGAATCCGCGGGCGCTGCGCGCGGTGCGGGTCTGGTGGGCGGCCTGGGTGGTCAGCGGGCTGATCCTGGTCGCCGCGACGCTGTGGCGCGACGCGGGCACCCTGCAGGCCGAGGCCGACGGCGTCTCGTTCACCGGATTCAGCGACCTGTGCGCGGCCGCGTTCGCGGTGCTCACCCTGTGGACGGTGCGTCTGCTCGAAGGTCGTGACCTGCGCGGCGAAGCCCGCACCGCACACCGCTGGGTGCGCGCGGCCGACCCCGCCCAGGTCGTCATCGCCCCGGTCCAGCCGGGTGCGCCCGCGGCGATCGAACGCGCGGATTCCGCCGGCACCGGCGAGAATGCGCTGGAGGAGGTTGTGGCCAAGTGACCCAGGGCAATCGCGCGCCGTTCGTGGTCGCGCATCGCGGCGCGTCCGGGACCCGACCCGAACACACCCTCGCCGCCTACGAGCTGGCCTTGCAGGAGGGAGCCGACGGCGTCGAATGCGATGTCCGGCTCACCCGCGACGGCCACCTGGTCTGCGTGCACGACCGCACCGTCGACCGCACCTCCGACGCCACCGGCCTGATCAGCGAACTGACCCTGGCCGAACTCCAGGACATGAACTTCGGCACCGCCGAACAACCGCAGGGCGTGCTGGCCCTGGCCGACCTGATCAGCCTGGTCCTGGACTGGCGCAGCAGGCCGACCAAGCTGTTCATCGAGACCAAACACCCCGTGCGCTACGGCGCCCTGGTGGAGAACAAGGTGCTCGCCGAGCTGCAGCGCTTCGGCATCGCCACCCCCGCCTCGGCCGACCACTCGCGCGCGGTGGTGATGTCGTTCGCCGCCACCGCGGTCTGGCGCATCCGCCGCGCCGCGCCGCTGCTGCCCACCGTGCTGCTCGGCGAGTCCTCGCGTTTCCTCGGCGGCGGCGCCGCGACCACGGTCGGCGCGACCGCCGTCGGCCCGTCGGTGAAGACGCTGCGCGAACACCCGGAACTGGTCGACAAGGCCGCCGCCGCGGGCCGCGCCACCTACTGCTGGACGGTCGACGACCCCGACGACGTGAAACTGTGCGCCGACCTGGGCGTCAGCTGGATCGCCACCAACCACCCCGCGCGAACCAAAGCCGTGTTGAACTGAGTGACGGGGGAGTGAGCGGTGCCATAGGCGCTCGCCCTAGACTTTCCGCGTGGGTAAAAGCAAGCGGAACAGTCCGAAGCCCGACAGTAATCGGGCTCAGCGTCTCGCCGAGCGGCGTGCGGCGCAGGAGCAGGCATCTGCGGCCGTGACGCGGCCGTTCGAGGGGCTTGCTGCCGAATGTGATCTGGTGGCGCTGCGGGAGTTCGTGCCGTCGGCGACCGCGACCTTGAAGCTGGCGCCGGGTGTGGCCGCCCAGCGTGAGGTCACCTTGGCGACGGTGCTGCCGGGTGCGGTGGCGGCGCTGGTGCGGGCCGCCGACGAGCCGGTCGGCTTCGTCGGTACGCAGATGCAGTACCAGGGTGGTGACGCGTCGGCCGATATCGCCGCGGCCATCCTGTGGACCCAGTCGGCCGAGCCGGGGGATTCGCTGACCTCGGCGGAGTCGGTGGCGGGCGGGCCGCGTCTGGCCGACGTCATCGACCCGGGCGCCGATCTCGAGCTGACCGTGCACCAGGACTTCGACTGGTGGGTGCCCGAGGGCGTCACCCCCGACCCGCAGGTCGCGGCCACCATCGAGCAGGCCAAGCAGGCGATCATGCCCTCGGCGCGGCTGGATCTGGGTGCCGACGGCGTCGGCGCGGCCTGGTGGGTCGACGCGGGCGACAAGGCGCACGTGCGCTGGGTGCGTCCCGAGGACGAGGACGCGCTGATGCTGGCGCTGGCCCGCGTGCACGCCACCGGTGGGTTGCACATGGGCGAGGGTTCGCGCTTCGCGGGCTCGTTCCGCACGCACGGCCTGCTGGTGCCGGTCTTCGACCTCGATCCCGAGCGTCACCCCACCGAGTGGGAGGCGCCCGCACGCGAATTCGGCGCCCGCCTGGCCGAGGCCCTGGCGTCGAAGGCGGAGATGACCAGCGCCGAGCGCCGTTCGCGCGACGGTCTGCGGTCGCGTCAGGTCACCCTGCGCTGACCGGCCGGTGACACGACGGATTCGGCTCGCGGGTGCGCGAGCCGAATCCGGGGTCACGAACTAGACGCTGCCGCCGGCGACGGCAGGCGCGCCCGAGGCTTCCTTCGTGGTGCTGAGCTCGCGCCACATGAACGCCTCCAGGTCGAACAGGTTCGACCCGGCGCGATCGGCGATGTTGAGCAGCGTGGTCATGTGCGCGACCTCTTCGACCTGTTCCTTCAGGAACCACTGCATGAACTGCTCGCCGAGGTAGTCGCCCTCTTCGCGAGCGGTGCTGGCCAGGCGCACGATCTGGTCGGTGACCGTCTTCTCCTGGGCCAGCGCGAGCTCGATCGGCTCACGGGCGTTCTCGAAGCTCGACTTGGCCGCGTCGATGCCTGCGATATCGACGGCGATATCCCGGTCGACGAAATACTGCACGATCATCATGGCGTGATTGCGCTCTTCGACCGACTGGGCGTAGAACCGCTTGGCCAGCTGCGGCAGGTCGTTGTTGTCGAACCACACAGCGATCGCGATGTACTGGTGTTCGGCGTTGAACTCATGCCGGATCTGATCTTGGAGCAGGCCGTGGAATTTACTGCGGGGGGGTTCCGGATGAATCGACATGGCCGCCACATTAGCCCTGGTCAGAGGGCTTGTCATCCAAGTGCAGCCTTATTGAGGACAGTATTCCCTAACCAAGTATTTCCTAATTGAGCGTCCCCTAAGCGGTGCCCGCCATGCGTGGCGCGGTGGTATCGACGGGTACCGCGGCGGTCAGTTCGCGGCGAATGAATTCCTCGACATCGAACAAATTGTCCTGCCGGTCCAGCACCGTCAACAGAGTGTCCATCTCGGCGACATCATCGATCTGTTCGCGCAGAAACCACTGCATGAATTGTTCGCCGAGGAAATCACCTGACTCCCGCGCGGTCGCGGCCAGCGCGCTGATCTGCGCGGTCGTGGTCCGCTCACGGTCGAGCAGGAAGGCGATGGCGGCGCGCGGGGAATCGAATTCCGGGCGGATCTCGTCGAGCCCACCGATCGTCACGCCCGCCTCGCGGTCGAGCAGATACTGCACCATCCGCATGGCGTGGCCACGGTTCGCCGCGGATCTGGCATAGGTCTGCGCGGCCAGCTCGGGCAAGCGCTGGGCATCGAAGTAGACCGCGGCGGCCAGATACTGCTGGGCACTGGTGAGACCGTGCCGGACCTGGTCGCGCAGCATGTCGGAAAACGTACGATCCTCGGCCATACTTCGACGTTACCGCGTGAGCAGGTCCTCCGGAATCGGCCGATCGTTGGCGAGCGCGTCGAAGAAGTCCGGGGCCTTGGCCTTGTCCCAGAGCAGCACGTTGCCCACATCGGTGTCGTCGAAGCCGCCGATCGGGACGCTGGTGGTCACCGTGTCGCCGCGCATCGCCCAGCCGAGTGCCGCGAGGTTCCAGATGTGGTCGCCCTCGTCGACCTTCAGCGAGCCCGCGACACCGGTGGCCATCGGCCACAGCGCGAACGGGTTGGCCAGGGTGCCCATGCTGGTCGCCTTCTTCAGCAGCGCCGACATGAAGATCCGCTGGTGGTTCATCCGGTCGACATCGGCGCGCGGGGTGGCGCGGGTGCGCACGAAACCGAGGGCCTGCGGGCCGGTCAGCCGCTGACAGCCCGCGGGCAGGTCGAGCCCGGCCAGCGGGTCGACGATCGGGTCGTCCAGGCACACATCGATGCCGCCGAGCGTGTCGACCACGCTCGCGAAGCCGCCGAAACCGATCTGGGCGTAGTGGTCGATGCGCACGCCGGTGGCCTGTTCCACGGTCTGGACCAGCAGTTCCGGCCCGCCCAGCGCGAAGGAGGCGTTGAGCTTGTCCTTGCCGTAGCCGGGAATGCTGACGTAGGAGTCGCGCGGCAGGCTCACCATCGTGGTCGGCCCGGAGCCGGGGATGTGCACCAGCATGATCGTGTCGGTGCGCTCGGTGCCGTCGATGTCACCGCCGGTGGCGAGTTCCTGTTCCTGTTCGGGCGTCAGGTCACCGCGGCTGTCGGAGCCGACCAGCAGCCAGTTGGTGCCGGGGGTGTTGCCGACCCGGTCGCTGTAGGAGGTGAGCGCGTCGATGCGGGTCAGCGAGTTGTCCAGGTGCACGATCCCCGCGACGAGCCCGACGACGAGCAGCACCACCAGCACGGTGAACCACCGCAGCGGATGACGCCTGCGCCTGCGCCGCGGCGGCTGCGGCTGCCTGCCCGCGTCGGCCGGTGGGGGCGTGCGGCGCGGGGGGAGCGAGTCGTGGTGCGGGACCGGGCGCTGCGTCGGCGCGTGCCGGATGGGCTCGCGCCGCGGCGGCGGCTGGGCATGCGGCTGCCGGGGTTTGACGTGCTCGCGCGGCATCTGCGAGTAGGCCAGCGGCTGGTCGCCACGGCCGTCGCGGTGCATGACCTGGGTGGGTTCGATGTGTGAGGCGGGGGGCCTGCGGTCCGGCGGCGGCGTGTGGCGGACGGTCTGTCCGTCGGCCGGTGGCGGGACGGGGCGTCGGCCGGGGCTGCCCGGCGGTGGCGTGCGGCGTGCGGCCATGGGGTCGCCGCCGGGGTGGCGGGAGCGAGCGTCGTCGGACAGCCGGTGCGGCGGCGCGTGCGGATCCGCGGGTGGCGAGACGCGGTCGCCGCGGCCGGGCGCGGGGCTGTCGCCGGGCTGGCGGGGGCGCCGGTCGGTGGCCGGAGATCGGCCGTAACCGGGCGGGGTGCGGCGCGGATCCGGACCGTCGCCGGGCGGGCGTCGACCGCCCGCGGGGCCGGCTTCGGCGGGTGGCAGCGGCGGCTGACCGGGGCGGCCCTGGGGTGGCGGCACCCGGCGCCTGCGTGGATCGTCGCCGTTCATCACCGTGAAACTCTACTGATCGTCGGGAGCGCGGGCCGGTTGTGCGCGCTCGGTCACTACTGGATACCCCGCGGGGGCGCCGGTGTTAGCGCGAAACGCGGTCGAGTGGCCGAACTCGCCGCGACACGCCGATCACGGCAGCCACGACACGCGTCCACGCAGCACGTTGTAGCCGAGGTAGGCGACCGCGTCGATGAGCGCGTGGGCCAGAATCAGCGGCCACAATCTGTTGGTCTTCTGCCAGTAGCGGCCGAAGATGATCCCCATCACGATATTGCCGATCCCGCCGCCGAGGCCCTGATACAGGTGGTAGCTGCCGCGCAGCAGCGCCGAGGTGAGCAGTGCCGAGTTCTCCGACCAGCCCAGCTTGCGCAGCCGGGTGAGCAGATAGGCCACCACCAGCACTTCCTCGGCCACCGCGTTCGCACACGCCGAGGCGACGAGCACCGGTAGCCGCCACCAGTGTTCCGAGAGCGAACTGGGCACGATGGTCACGCTGAAGCCCAGCGCGTGCGCGATCAGATACAGCGCCAGGCCGGGCAGGCCGATCAGCGCGGCCAGCCCGATCCCCGGCAGCACATCGGCGCGCCGGATTCTGGCCAGACCGATCAGCCAGGGGCCGATCCCGCTGCGCCACAGCAGGTACAGGCCCAGCGCCGCCCAGGCCAGCAGCCGGGTCACGCCGACGAGCTGGAAGAGCAGGTCGAGCAGGGAGTTGTTGGAGCGGGAGGCGTTGAGCGCGACCGTCCGTCCGCCGACGCCGCCGGGTGAGAGCGCCGAGTCGATCAGCGACAGGGCCGCGCTGATGCCGCTGAGCCCGAAGGTCACCAGCAACACGATGACGATCTCGCACTGGATCTCGCGGCGGCTGAGCTCGCGGGTCTGCGGTGGCGGGGTCTGCGCTCCGGCGTTCAGGCGCCTGCTCCTTCGCTGTCGGTCGGGCCGGCGTCGCGCCGACCGGCTGCAGCGAAGTCTAGGCAGGCCGGGATCAGATGCGGCGCAGGCCGTTCAGGAACGGGCAGCCCGCCAGGATGCGCACGGCCTTGCTCAGCGATTCCACGTCGTCGGCGGGCGTGGCGAAGGGCAGGCGCACATCGTGGTCGGCCTCGGGGCCCTCCACCCGCAGGGTCAGGCCGTAGCGGTCGATGGCCAGCGGGTGCACCATGCCACCGCGCAGGCGGGTGGGCAGGTGCCGCGAGAGCTGGGCGACGACATCGGCGTGGTCCTCGGCCATGTGCTGCAGCCAGGCGCTTTCCATCTGGCAGAACGGGTCGGGGGAGGCGGCGCGCAGGTCGGCGTGGTCGACGGATTCGGCACCGGAGGTGTCGGCGAGCACCGCCGAGTTCACCACCACCCGCAGCAGCGTCGTGGTGTGGCCGATGTCGAGCAGGCCCGGGTGCGGGTACTCCTTGGCGATCTCCACCGCCAGCGCGCGCTGCGCCTGCGCGGGCACCTGCCGCACCCAGCCGCGCAGCCAGACCAGCGCCCGCACCGGCTCGCGCAGCGGCAGCGGCGCGTGGTCGGTGAGTTCGAGGACCGCCGAGGTCTCGTTGGCCGTGGCCGCCAGGGCCGCCGCGATCGATGCCGCCGGAACCGCGATCACGGCATCGCCACAGCGCCGCAGGTGATGCAGCGTGGTGGGAACCGGATCGATGCCGGGCAACGCGAGCACCGCGGTCTCCGCGTGCGCACAAGCGCTGCGCACCCGCTCCGCGGTGGTCGGCGCGACGATCGTGGTGGGGCTCGACATGACAACCTCCGCGAACTGACGATTAGGTAAACCTAAGCTAAGTTACGAACCCGTTCCGCGCAAGAGGACACCCCTTATGAACTGTCGCGAATTCCCGTCTACGGTGATCGGATGACGCACGACGACCACGAACCCGTCCTGGTCACCCTCTCCACCCCCGCCCGCCGCAGCCTGGTCGCGGGCCTGCTCCGCCCCGAGGGCAGCACCCCCGACCCCGTCGACGTCGACATCCCCGACCCCGACCTGGCCGCCTTCCTGGCCGGCATCGCCCACGCCGACCACGGCTTCGTCGCCCGCACCACCAGCGGCCCCCGCGCCCTCGCCGTCGTCGCCGGCACGGTCGCCGCCCTCTGCGGCGAAGACATCCCCACCGCCCTAACCACCCCCGACCTGGCCTTCCTCAAGGGCCTCAAGCCCCCCGCCATAGAAGCCACCCGCACCGTCCTACTCGGCATCGAAACCCCGGCCGCACACGAACAAGAAGTAACCGCCGCCCTCGCGCCCCTGGACCCCTAGCACCGCCGCGCCGCAACAGGCACATCTGACGCCACCAAACCCCTAGCACCGCCTGACTCGCAACCAACTCCCGCGACGGCACACCCCCACCCGACGCCACCAACGCCACCCCGAAACCCAACCCCCACGGTTTTCGGCCGCCTCGCATCCGAGGGGCGAGACGTCCCGGCGAAGCCGAAGTATCGCCCCTCGGATGCGAGGCTCACAGGGCCGAAAACCAGCGGCGCCAGCCGCCAAAAGACACAGCTAAAATGACACAGTGCCACGTATTGGGTATTTCGGGCCGTCCGGGACGTTCACCGAGATGGCTCTGGTGAAGTTCGAGCAATCGGGGGCCTTCGACGGGCCCGTCGAGCGGATCGCCGCGCCCAGCCAGGGGGCTGCGCTGGATCTGATCCGCTCCGGTGACGTCGAAGCCGCCGTCGTCCCGATCGAGAGCTCGGTCGAGGGCTCGATCCCGGCCACCCTGGACTCGCTGGCCATCGGCCCCCGGTTGCAGATCATCGCCGAGACCGAGCTGGAAGTGAGTTTCGCGATCCTGGCCCGGCCGGGCACCACCCTGGACCAGGTGCGCTCGCTCGCCGCCTACCCGGTGGCCGGCGCGCAGGTCAGGGAGTGGGTGGCGCGCACGCTGCCCGAGGCGCAGCCCTACATCTCCGCGTCCAACGCGGCGGCCGCCGAGGACGTGGCCGCGGGCAGGGCCGACGCGGCGGTGTCGACGGCGCTGGCGGGGGAGCGGCTGGGTCTGGTCGCGCTGGCCGAGGGCGTGGCCGACCACGATCAGGCCATCACCCGTTTCGTGCTGGTGACCCGGCCCGGCGTGGCCCCGCAGGCCACCGGCGCCGACCGCACCTCGATCGTGCTCGAACTGCCCAACGAGCCCGGTTCGCTCATGCGTGCGTTCGCCGAATTCGCCACCCGCGGTGTCGATCTCACCCGCATCGAATCCCGCCCGACACGTACCGGCATGGGCACCTACCGCTTCTATCTCGACTGTGTCGGCCATCTCGACGACCCGGCCGTCGCCGAGACGCTCAAGGCCCTGCACCGCACGGCCCGGGTGCGCTTTCTCGGTTCCTGGCCCGCCACCGCGGCGGTCGGCACCCCGCCCCCGTCGGACGAGCCCGCCGCCGAATGGCTCACCCAGCTGCGAAAGGGAGTCGCCGACCTATGACGACACGCGCGAAGCTGATCCTGGTGCGCCACGGCGAGACCGAGGGCAATGTCGCCCGCATCCTCGACACCCGGGTGCCGGGCCTGCCGCTCACCGAACGCGGTGTGGCGCAGGCGAAGGCGTTCGGCTCCGGCCTGCTGACCCCGCCGCGGGTGCTGGTGTCCTCGGAGGCGCTGCGGGCCCGCCAGACCGCCGGCTACATCGAGGCGGCGACCGGTACGTCGGCCCAGGTGCTCGACGGTCTCTTCGAAGTCCAGGTCGGTGACCTGCACGGTCGCTCCGATCCGGAGGCACATGGCCTGTTCCAGCGCATCTACCGCGGCTGGCATCTCGGCGAACTCGACGCCCGTGCCCCCGGCGGCGAGTCCGGCCAGGAGGTGCTCGACCGGATCCTGCCCGTGCTGGGTGGCCTGCGCGAGGAGTACCTCACCGGCGACGGCGCGGGCGACGTGATGGTGGTGAACCACGGTGCCGCCATGCGCCTGGTCGGCAAGGCGCTGGCCGGGGTGGCGCCGCCGTTCACGACGAACAACCACCTCGACAACACCGAGACGATCGAGCTGCTGCCCACCGAGGACGGCGGCTGGGAGTGCCTGCGCTGGGGCAGGTTCACCCCGCCGTTCACGGTGAAGGCCGAACCGACCGCCGACGATCCGATGGGCTAGTACTCAGCTCTCGGCGGCCGCGGCCTTGAATTCGCTACGTACCGGCAGGGATTCGATCAGGTCGGCGACGGCCGTGCGCAGGCGCGCGGCCGAGCCGGTGGCGATCGACGACCACTTCACCCCGTCGTCGGCGACGCTGGCCGTGATGATGAAACGGCCTGCGCGCGTGTTGAACACGGCGATGTGGTTGTCCTGGATGTCGCGGGTGCCGTCACCGTAGGCGACGCCGACGATCTCGGCGTAGGAGTGGATCTCCACCAGGGCCGAGGCCAGTGTCTGCGCGTCGGTGGCCGGGTGGCCGACCTTCGCCAGCCGGGCGGTGGTGGCTGCCGCGTCACCGGTGTCGCCGAAGATCGGGGCGAGATCGTCGGTGGGCGCGTTCATCCCGTACAGCTCGAGTGCCTCGGTCTGCCCCAGCGCGTGCAGAACCGCGCCGGGCAGATCGAGACCGGCATCGTCGACGACATAGGAATCCGGCCCGCGCAGGGCGACGACCGCGCGGTCGTCGCCCTGCGCCAGACAGAATCGATTCACCTGGCCCGCGACCACCCACCGCAGCGCGATGATCCACTGCGGCCGGTAGAGCACCCGCAGGCGCTCGGCGAGCTCGGGCGCGACCGTGTCACCGAACACCAGCTCGCGTTCGGTGAGCACGGCCTCGGCGGCATTCATGGCCGCGTCGTGCGCGGTCACGTTGTCGTAGCGCCCCATGGCATCGAGGACGACGGGCATCTCGTCGAACTGCAGCTTCTCCAGGAGGAACTGCATCTCGTCGAGCGAGAGCACGACGGCCTCGAGCAGCGATCCCCCGCTGCCCCCGCCCAGGACCGTCACTTGGCCGATCCGGCGAGATCGGCGCCGATCACGCCCTCGGCTGCGTAGCGCCCATCGGTGAACTGCTCGTTGGAGCGGCCGTAGTCGACGGCGTCGTGCTCGTCGTCGTCTTCGCCCTTGGCGCCGCGGCCGAGCAGCGGGTTGGCCCCGTGCCCGGTGTTGTTGCGCACCGGCGCGCCGTCGACCCGGTTGACCACCGATTCGGTGACCGGGGCCGCCGCGGGGGTGCTGGCCGCCGGAGCACCCCAGCCCTCGGGCAGCTTCAGCTGACCCGGCGCGAACGCGGAGCCGCCGAGACCGGCCGACACGGTGGACAGGCCGCCCGCGGCCCCCGCGCCGAGACCGGCCATGACCGGCGCCGCCGCGGTGGCGGGCACGGTGCCGGCGGTGGTGGCCGCCGACAGCGCCGAGGACGCGATGTTGCCCGCCGTGCCGACACCGCCGGAGACGACGCTGCCCGCGACATTGGCCGCCTGGGTGGCCGCGCTGACCACGCCCGGGTTGGACACGAAGGCCTGCGCCGCGCCGATCGCGGTGGAGATCGGGTCGCCGCCGAAATCGCCCTCGGTGGCCGAGCCGGCGCCGCTGGCGATCTGCGGCGGCATCGAGAACTCGCCGGGGGTGGTGACGGTGGCGGTGGTGGCCGCCTCGTAGGTCTCCATCACCAGCGCGGCGCGGACGTCCATCGCGTGGCGGGCGACCTCGGCGACCTCGAAGGCGCCGGAGACGACACCGGGCGGGTTGGCCGAGGCGGTGACCGCCGCGTTGGTGGCCACGATCTCGGGCAGGCTCGGCATCGCCAGCGAGGCCACGGTGTAGGCGGTGGCGTTGGCGGTGGCCTTGGCGCTCATCACACCGGCCATCGCGCTCTGCTGACCGGTCCAGGCGAGGAACGGCGCGAGCCGGCCCAGCACGGCCAGACCGTTGACACCCTGCAGGCCCACGCCCACCTCGGCGATCACGCGGGTGATCGTGAAGGTCGCGTCACCCCAGGCAGCGGCCAGTGTCCCCCACGACGTGGCCGCTGCGGCGATCGGTACGGCGTGCGCACCGGTGTTGAGGGTGGTCGAGTTGATCTCGGCCATACGCGGTAGCCAGAAGACCCCGGTGATCCCTGCGGTCATTGTTGTTTCTCCCCTGAGTGAACGATCGTCGGCGGATCGGGTACGGCTACACCTGGACGGCGTTGATGGTGGCCGCGCGGGCCACGTCCTCGCCGATGTGGGTGGTCAGCTGCGAGCGCAGCGTCGCGGCGGCATGGTGCAGCTCGAGGATGCCCTGTGCCATCGCGCCGTCGTGGGTACCCGCCGCGCGGTTGAAGTGCGAGGCGGCCAGCAGCGACACCTCTTCGGCTCCGGAGGGGAGCACGTGGGTGGTCGGCCCGGCCAGACCGGCGGCGACGGCGAGCCGTTCGGCGAGCAGATCGAGCTCGGCGGCGGCGGCGAGGACGATTTCAGGTGCTACGAGAACGTGTCCAACCATGACCCGACTCCTTCTGGTGGCGACTATCGGGAACCACGAGAATTCCCCCTACGAGTGATAGGACGCGAGAGCGGGACGTTCGGTTCCATCGATTCCCCACCCTTTTTTCGCTAACCCCATCCCAGCTCATGCAACCGGTCGTCGTCAATCCCGAAATAGTGTGCTATTTCATGGATCACGGTGATCGCTACCTCCTCGACCACCTCGTCGTCCGTACTGCAGATGTCGAGAATAGCCTCTCGATAGATGGTTATGGTATCCGGCAGCGAACCCGCGTAGAAGCTGTCTCGCTCGGTCAGCGCGATTCCGTGGTAGAGCCCGAGCAGCGAGGGCTCCTCGTCGTTGCGGTCCTCGACCAGCACCACGACGTTGTCGATGGCCTCGGTCAGTTCGGGCGGAATCCGGTCCAGCGCATCGCCGACCAGCTCTTCGAACCGCTCCGGCGACATCCGGTCGGCCACGGTCACCGCGGCTGTGGCTGCGGCGGCAGCGGGGCCGCGCCGGGCAGCGGCGCCGGGGTGGAGCGGCCGGTGTTCGGCGGCGGCACCGGTGCCTGCCCGTCGATCAGGATCTCCCCGCGGGCCGAGCCGACGATCGGCGCGAAACCCTCACGGTCGACACCCTTTCCGAGCCAGCAGTCCAATTTGTGACTGCCCGCGAGCCAACTGGTCGGTTCGAGAACGTCGAAGAACATCGTCAGCGTCTTGTTGCGGATGGCGTCGGGGCTGCCGAGATAGTCGGTGGCGAGCCGGTTGCATTCGGCCTCCACGTACTTGTCCTGGTCGGCCTCCGAGGGCGGCCCGCCGGTGAAGTTGGCGGCCAGGTCGACGGTGCCGACGATCTCCACCGCGTGCGGCTGCGCGCAGTCGACCGGATCGGTCGGCAGGTTCTGGTTGATGCCCAGGCAGGTGCCCGCGTCGTGGACCTTGGACTGGTCGCCCTCGGCGATGCTGCCGGTGGAGGCCGGGCTGGTGGTCGTGGCCGCCACCTGCACGCCGCAGCGCAGGGTCCGGTCGCCGTGCTGCCAGCCCGCCGGGCTCGGCGACATCACGTTCACGGTGTACTTGCCGCGCGTGTCGAAGCGCCCGCCCAGGTAGCGCTGCACCGCGCTGACGCAGTGCTCGTCGCGCAGTTCGGTCATCCGCAGCGAATCCGGGTGCCGGGTGCCGTCGCCGAACTCCCGGCCCGGGTAGGCGCTCAGGTCGATCACCCCGGCGACCTCGAACAGGTGCTTGTCGGCGCAGTTCACCTTCACCAGGTCGCTGCGGTCGGGCTTGGTCCAGCTCAGGCAGTCGCCTTCGGCGGCGCTGCTGAACTCCTTGTCCCTGACCACCGGCTCGGCGCCGGGCTGGTGGGCCTCGACCTTGTCGCTGTCGAAACCGGTGACGGTCATCGTCACCAGGGCGGCGAGCACCGCGCCGAGGGCGCCGATGAGCATGCCCCAGCGCAGCTTGTTCGCCGACAGATGCAGCGAGCCGCCGCGTCCACGCGGCGCGGACCCGGATTCCTGTGCTGGTTCACTCTGCTTCTTCGACATCGCGGTCCATCATGGCAGTGCGTCCGCCGCTGTGCCACGACCTGTGCCGGAGACGCGGGCGCGCGCGTCCCCGGCGGGCCGGGCTAGCCGCGCAGGGCGGAGACGAAGATGCCCGGCAGGCGGCGGATCTTGCCGTCGCCGTAGAACTCGGTCAGCTTGCGGCCGGTGCCCGTGCCGGTCTTGTTGGAGACGAACCACGGCGGCTTCGGGGTGGTGGCGAACTCGCCGCCCAGGATCGAGCGCGGGGCGGGCCGGAACGGGCCGCGGACCACCGTGCGCTCGACATCGTCGAGCAGGAAGGCGTTGTGTACGACGCCGACGCCGCTCTGGATGTCGTCGAGGGTGTGGCCGGGGTAGGCGCCCCAGCTCGCGCGCGGGGTGAGGAAGGCCAGGCCGGTCCAGGAGTTGATCGCGACCGTGCCGTAGCGCAGGTTCTCGATCGCGGTGTCGAGCGCGCCGCCGAGTGCCTTGATGGTGGCCGGATCGGCGATGACGTTGGCGCCGAGCGTGCCCATCAGCTCGTCGTTGGCGAAATCGACCGCGTTGCCGAGGAATTCGGTGCCGGTGCCGGGCAGTTCGACCACGCCGAGCACGGGGGAGAAGTACTCGGTGCGCAGCAGCGCGGTGCCCGTGGCGGGCAGGTTCTCGGCCAGCACGCGGCCGTTGGCGCGGGCGCCGTCGGGGTAGCTCTCCAGCGCGCCCGCGACACGGTTGTCGCTGCCGGGGTAGTAGGCGGTGCGGGCGGGCGCGGCGTCGACGGCGGCGCGCAGTTCGGTGAGGAACTGCTGCTTGAGCGGCCAGTCGGCGGCCAGCACCACCGTCTGCGCGGCCACGCAGTTGTAGCCGCCGTTGTGCAGGCGCATGGTCGCCACGTGCTCGGCCTGGAACTTCAGGTCGGCCGCCGACCACTCGCCGGGCACCACGATGACCGGCGCGACCCCGCCCAGCTCGCTGGTGATCGGCTTGTCCAGCGCGGGCGTGCCCGCCGCGCGCCGCTGCGCGCCTTCCTCGCCGGTGCCCCAGACGATGGCGTCGTGGGTCGGCGCGCCGCCGGTCATGTGCACGTGCGCCACCTGCGGATGGTTCACCAGGTAACCGCCCTCGGCCGCGCCGCCGGTGAGGATGCGTACCAGGCCCAGCGCGATGAACGGCGCGAAGATGGTCTGGAACACCGGCAGCAGCGGGTCGGTGATCGGGTTGAGTTTGAGCGCGACCACGCGGTTGTTGGCGTAGAGCTCGTAGAGGGTGTCCAGCGGCGCGATGGACATGATGTTGCCCGCGCCGAGCACCGCGCCGACCCCGTTGGTCGCCGCCGGGTCGAGCTGGGCCAGGCCCGCCTTGCGCCGCGCGGTCCCCGCGTCGACGCCGGGCCTGAGCCAGACATCGGCGGAGAACCCGCTGAGCAGCAGTTTGTCGTAGATGCCGTGCGGCAGCGCGGGCACGCTCACCCGGCCGCCGGGCGCGCTGCCCAGGGCGACACCGTCGAGCGGGCTGCGGCCCTGTTCGAGCGCGCTCAGCGATTCGCTCAGTGCCTTGGCGCCGGCCAGCATGGTCATCGGGCCCGACATCCACTCCTCACCGAGCAGCGGGCTGTCGGCGTCGAGCTTCTTGATCACGCGCGCGGCGTCCACCCACGCCTGCGCCTCGCGCGCGGTGATCGCGTGCAGTTCGTCGAGCAGTTCGCGGCGGCGGCGCAGGTCGGTCGCGGCCCAGGTCTTCTCCCCCTGAGTGAGATCGGCGAGTGCGGCATCTATCCCGGCGGTGTCGAAAGAAGTACTCACACCGCAACTATGCTCCTGTCCTGCCCGCTTGGCATAGGGGCGAAAGATTATCCGTTGCGCGCACTACTAGGCTGTTTTCCTATGATCGACCTCCGATTCGTGCGCGAGAACCCGGAAGCCGTGCGTGCCTCGCAGCGGGCCCGCGGCGAGGACCCCGCCCTCGTCGACGCGCTGCTGGAAGCCGACGCCGCGCGCCGCGCCGCCGTGGCCACCGCCGACACCCTGCGCGCCGAGCACAAGGCCATGGGCAAGGTGATCGGCAAGGCGAGCAAGGAGGAGCGCCCGGCCCTGCTGGCCGCCGCCACCGACATGTCCGCCAAGGTCAAAGAGGCCGAGGCCGCCCAGCACGCGGCCGACGCCGACCTCGACGCCGCGCACCGCGCCATCTCCAATGTGGTGCAGGAGGGCGCGCCCGCGGGCGGCGAGGACGACTACATCGTGCTCGAGACCGTCGGCACCCCACCGGAGTTCGACTTCGAGCCGAAGGATCACCTGGAGCTCGGCGAGTCGCTGGGCCTGATCGACATGGAGCGCGGCGCCAAGGTGTCGGGCTCGCGGTTCTACTTCCTCACCGGCCACGGCGCGCTGTTGCAGCTGGGTCTGCTCCAGCTGGCCGCGCAGAAGGCCGTGGCCAACGGGTTCACCATGATGATCCCGCCGGTGCTGGTGCGTCCGGAGATCATGGCCGGTACCGGCTTCCTCGGCCAGCACTCGGCCGAGGTCTACCACCTCGCCGACGACGACCTCTACCTCGTCGGCACCTCGGAGGTGCCGCTGGCGGGCTACCACGCCGAGGAGATCCTCGACCTGAGCGAGGGCCCCAAGCGCTACGCGGGCTGGTCGTCGTGTTTCCGCCGCGAGGCGGGCAGCTACGGCAAGGACACCCGCGGCATCATCCGGGTGCACCAGTTCGACAAGGTGGAGATGTTCGTCTACACCACCCCCGAGCAGGCCGACGCCGAGCACCAGCGCCTGCTGGCCTGGGAGCGCGAGATGCTGGCCGCCATCGATGTGCCCTACCGGGTCATCGACACCGCGGCCGGCGATCTGGGCAGCTCGGCGGCGCGCAAGTTCGACTGCGAGGCCTGGGTCCCCACCCAGCAGACCTACCGCGAGCTGTCGTCCACCTCGAACTGCACCACCTTCCAGGCGCGCAGGCTCTCGGTGCGCTACCGCGACGAGAACGGGAAACCGCAGATCGCGGCCACCTTGAACGGCACCCTGGCGACCACGCGCTGGATCGTGGCCATCCTGGAGAACCACCAGCAGGCCGACGGTTCGGTGCGGGTGCCCGCGGCGCTGGTGCCGTTCGTCGGCACCGAGGTATTGAAACCGTAGACCTCTTCACTGTTGGCCAGGTGGGCATTTGTAGCATGTGGCAAACGACCTGACCCGACAACATCTAGGCTGGTGCTCGTGCGAGGAATCGGGGCGCGCGGCGATACCCGAACCCGGGTGCGGGCGGCATCGGCGTTGGCGACGGCAAAGGTCATGGCCAGGACAACGGGGGCGTTCTACGTCCTCGGCGGTGTCCTCGGCCTGACCATCACTGCGATCGCACCGGCTGACACGCGTGCCCTGGATGTCACGGGCGTCGAGGACGGCAGCCGGTTACTGGTCGGCATCGCGGCCGCGGTCGCGCTGGTCCTCGGGCTCACGCTGCTGGCCTGGGGCCCGCGCATGCCGCACGCCCTGCACCACGCCTACCTCGCGACCGCGACAGTGCTGGTCACCGTCGCGGTGCACGATTTCCCCAACCTGGTCGGCGGTATCACGCTGGCCTCGTTCTACGTCTTCGTCGCCTGCGATGCCGCGCTGTTCTTCGCCTGGCCCTTCGCCGCCGCGCACATCGGTTTCGCGATGGCGCTGTGCCTGTGGGTGCTGCCCGATCGCGGCCTGCCCTGGTGGTCGGGCCTGATCCCGGCCGGGGTCACCTTCGGCGCGGGCGTGGTCGTCGGCATCCTCACCCGGATGGCCTCGGACGCCGATATCGACGTGCTCACCGGCCTGCTCAACCGCCGCGGCTTCGAGAAGCAGCTCAACCCGGCGATCGACGCGGCCGGGCGCGGCGGGCACGGGCTGTCGCTGGTGCTGGTCGACCTGGACCGCTTCCAGAAGATCAACGATCACCTCGGCCACCGCGCGGGCGACGCCGTGCTGCAACGCGTCGCCGACACCTGGCTCGACCTGCTCGCCCCCGATCAGGTGCTGGCCCGCTTCGGTGGTGACGTCTTCGCGCTGCTGCTGCCCGGCACCACCGAACAGGCCGCCATCCTGCTCACCGAGCAGCTGCGCGCCGCGGTGACCATGGGCTGCTCGGCCGGTGTCACCTCCTGGCAGCCGGGCGAATCGGGTTCGCTGCTGATCAGCCGGGCCGATGTGGGCCTGTACCGGGCCAAGCAGGCGGGCCGCAACCGCACGGTGCTCGAGTCCTCGCGGCAACTGCCGCTGGCGGTGGAACTGCGCGAGGCGATCGACCGCGGCGCGCTGGACGTGCACTATCAGCCGATCGTCAGCCTCACCGAGGACGGCGGCCAGGCGGTCGGTGTCGAGGCGCTGCTGCGCTGGTCGTCCAATGCCCAGCCCGAGGTCACCACCGAGGGCCTGATCCGGGTGGCCGAGGAATACGACCTCATCTCCGACCTGGACGAACTGGTGCTGCGCCGCGCCTGCGCCGACGCCGCGCGGCTGCAGGAGAGCTTCGCCTCGCTGGACCTGACCCTCAATGTCAACGTCTCCGGCCTCGAACTGGCCGAGACCGACTACGCCGACCGGGTGGCGACCATCCTCGCCGACACCGGCTGGCCCGCCGACCAGCTCGTCCTCGAGGTCACCGAGAGCGAACTGGCCGCCGAGTCGCAGACCGCCATCACCAACCTGCACACCCTGCGCGACCGGGGCGTGCGCATCGCCATCGACGACTTCGGCACCGGCTACTCCTCGCTGAGCCGCCTGGCCACCATCCCCAGCGACATCCTCAAGGTCGACCAGTCCTTCGTCGCCGCGATCCGCTCGGACTCGCCCGCGCCGCCGCTGCTCGGCGTGATCGCCGCGCTCAGCAAGTCGCTGGACCTGCAGGTCATCGCCGAGGGCGTGGAGACCGAATACCAGGCCGCGGTACTCACCGAACTCGGTTTCGCGCTGGCCCAGGGCTATCACTACAGCGATTCGCACCCGGTCTCGGAACTGATCAACGACCTCAACGAGGGCACCTCCGACGACGACGATTCGCTCTCGGCCAGCGGCTGGATCCCGCTCGGGTAAAGCCCTTGACGTGCGGCGCGCGCCCGGCGAACCATGGTGTGCATGAGCATGTTGGTCTACGACTGTTGATCCCGGCTCGTTCGCCGAGCCGTCGCGGGGGTCAGGCGCTTGGCCGCTGACCCGGTCGACGTTCGCGGCCTCACAGTGCGCGCGGTGCTGTTCCGGGGCACCCGCGACCTGCTGCCGATCTATGCCCTCTACGGTGTGCTCTTCGCCGACCACGGCCTGAGCACCGCCCAGATCTCGCTGCTGCTGGCCATGTGGTCGGTGACGGCGTTCGTGCTCGAGGTGCCCTCGGGTGCCTGGGCCGACACCGTCTCGCGCCGCGCCCTGCTCATCGCGAGCTGCCTGCTCCAGGGCACCTGTTTCGCGCTGTGGATGATCGCGCCCTCCTTCGCCGGATTCGCGCTCGGTTTCGTGGTGTGGGGCATCGCGGGCGCGCTCGAATCGGGCACCTTCGAGGCCCTGATCTACGACGACCTGGTCGCCCGTGGCGCCCCGAACGCCTACGCCTCGATCATGGGCTGGTCGCGCGGTGCCCAGGAATCCACCGTCCTCGTGGCGATCCTGGCGGCGGCCCCGCTCTACGCCCTCGGCGGATACGCCCTGGTCGGCTGGGTCAGCGTCGGCATCGCGCTACTCCACACCGGCACCGCTCTCCTTCTCCCACGCCCGCCGGTCGCCATCTCGGCAGCCGCCGTCGATGACCTCGACGACACTCCACCCACCCCCGACCGCCTCGGCCCCCACGCCATGCCCACCTCCCCGCCGATCATCCGCGCCGCGACCGACACACCGTCGCCCACCAAGGCCGACACCGCGCCCCCCTGTCGCGACGATGCGCCCGCGCGGGGCGACGATGACGCGTCCACACCCGGCGATGACATGCTGCTCGCGCCAGCGCACGACACCGTTCACCCGGCAGCCGCCACCACCTACCCCGGCGCAACGGTGTCCTCCCGCTACGTGACCATGCTCCGCACCGGCCTGGGTGAGGCCCTACGCGTGCGCCGCGTCCGCCGCGGTGTCCTGCTCGGCGCCCTGCTCTACGGCGTCACCGCCTTCGACGAGTACTTCGGCCTGCTGGCCGTCTCCGGCGGTGCCTCCACCAGCACCTCGGCGTTGCTGATCGCGGTGACGGTGGTGGGCTCGCTGCTCGGTTCGCTGCTGGCGGGCCGCACCGAGGCCGTCTCGGCACGCACCCTCGCCATCGCGCTGTTCGTGGCGGGCCTGCTGTTCATCGCCGGTGCGCTGGCGGTCGGGATGGGTGGCACGGCCATGCTGTGGATCGGGTTCGTCGGCATCGGTGTCGCCTACGGCATCGACTTCAATGCCGAGGTCATCGCGGGCGCCCGGCTCCAGGACAGCATCGCGGGACCGGCGCGCGCCACCGTCACCTCGGTGTCGGGTCTGCTGTCGGAGATCGTGGCGCTGGGGGTGTTCGCGTTCGTCGCGCTGGCCACCCAGTGGCTGGCGATGTCCACCACCATCGCGCTGCTGGGCCTGGTCATCCTGGTCAGCGCCGTGCTCACCCCGACCTGGCTGCCGCCGCGCCCCACCCGCTAGCGCCGCGCCGGGATGCTAGGTTGCTGGCGAAACCAGGAGTGGGGGAGTTACCGCGATGATCGAGCCGTTGTCGCCGACCGAGTCACCGGTGATCGGCCGCTACCGGATCCGCGGGGTGCTCGGCGCGGGCGGGATGGGCCGGGTGCTGCTGGCCACCGGGCCGGACGGCCGTTTCGTGGCGATCAAGCAGATCCACGCGCACCTGCTCGACGACCGCGAGTTCCGCGCGCGCTTCGAACGCGAGGTCGCGATCTCGGCGCGGGTGTCGGGCGCGTTCACCGCCGCCGTGGTGGACTTCGACACCGCGAGCGAATCCCCGTGGCTGGCTTCGGTGTTCATTCCGGGCGTGCCGCTGGACAAAGCGGTCCGCGAGCTGGGCCCACTGCCCGTACCTGCCCTGCGCACCCTCGCCTCCGGCCTGGCTTCGGCCCTGCACTCCATCCACAGCGCGGGCCTGGTGCACCGGGATCTCAAGCCCGCCAACGTGATCCTGGCCGCCGACGGTCCCCGCGTGATCGACTTCGGTATCGCCCAGGCGGCCGGGCTCGGCTCCGCCCCGCTCACCGAGGTGGGCGCGGTCGTCGGCTCGCCCGCGTACATGTCCCCGGAGCAGGCCAACAGCGCCCCGGTGACCTCGGCCAGCGATGTCTTCTCCCTGGGCTCGCTGCTGTGCATGGCCGCGACCGGCACCAGCCCCTTCGCCGCCACCTCCGCGCCCTACACCCTGTTCAATATCGTGCACAGCGAGCCGCAGCTCGACCAGGTCCCCGAGCCGCTGCGCGAACTGATCGCGGGTTGCCTGCGCAAAGACCCCCGCGCCCGCCCGACGCCCGCCCAGATCCTCGACTATCTCGGGGTCCTCCCGGTCCAGGCCCAGCCGTGGCCGGCGCCCGTACATACCCAGATCGCCGAGCAGACCAGGAATCTGGTCGCGCTGACCTCCGATCCCGAAGCGACCCAGATCATTCCGGCGAACCTGGCGACCCCGCACCCGGGCCCGATGGCGCCCGCGCCGCCGGTCCGCAAGCGGCGCACCGGAATACGGATCGGCATCGCCGCGACGGTCGCGGTGATCCTGGCTGGCGCGCTCACCGCGGTGGTCCTGCGCGGTGGCGACGACCCGAAGCCGCCGGCCGAAGTCACCGCCACCCTCCCCGCCCTCGACCAGCTGCGCGGCACCGACACCTGCGACTGGGTCCGCGACGCGCTCGGCGAGACCCTGCCCGCCGACGTCGCCGCCAAGGCCGCCACCTCGGTCGCCGCCTGGCGCTGGCAGATGACCTCGAGCTGGGGCTGCGACGCCAGCTCCGGCGGCGCCCGGCTCGCCGTCGAAATCGGCGCGGCCACCGAGGCTTTCACGGCAGGCGCCGAGGTGGTCAACGGCTATGCCATCGCCCGCCGCGGCGAGGACTGCGCGTTCGCCGTCGACGGTGGCGCCGGCGGACATCGGTGGGGCATCACCGTCGACACCTTCACCCGCGCGGACTGCGCCCTCGCCGAGCACACCGTCGACCGCCTCACCGCCGCCCTCGCCACCCTGGCCCCCGCGCCCGGCGCGCAGACCTCCCTGTCCACGGTCGACCCGTGCGCCCTCGTCGACACCGCCGCCCTCGGCGCACCCACGTCGCAGTCGGCCCACACGTGCGAATGGCGCGGGGAGAGCACCGTGCGGATCGTGCTGTCCCAGCCGCAGCGGTCGCAGACCTCGATCGAGGAGAAGGTGATCGATATCGGCGACGGCGTGCTGGTCGAGGACGAGACCTTCGCGTCGATGAACCTCCACGAATGCCGCCGGGTCCACCGTTTCCGCAATGTCGGGCAGTCCTACCGCGAGATCGTCGAGGTCTTGGTCTCCGACCCGGACGAGACCACCGGCGCCCTGTGCAAGGTCGCCGATCCGCTCATGCGCCAGGCCGTCGGCCGGTTGCCCGCGCGGTAGCCGCGGCGAATGCCCAGGTGATAGGTTCACCGCAGAGTTCGGGGAGGGATTGTTCGTGCGTCATCCGTCGCGCTGCCTGGCGGCGGCGCTCTCGCTCACAGTGCTGTTCGCCGCGGGGTGTGGGGACGAGCCCGTCGTCCCCGATCACGGTGACTACGCCCTGACCCCGATTCCCGGCGATTTCGACGACCTGCCCAGCCGCGTGCGCGGATCGCTGGTGGAGTCGGCGCGCATCGGCGAGCGCGTGCTGTTCGCCGACCGGATCGATCCCGAGTTCACCATGGGTCGCGGCGGCGGGGTGGTCGTCGGGGTACGCGGGGTCGACGATCTGCTCTCCGGCGTGCAGAAGACCGCGCTGGGCCCGTTCGACGTGCTGGCCGGTTTCGGCGCCATCGGCGGCAACGGCTACGTCGACGACGAGCAGCGCGACGCGTTCCTGTCCATCACCATCCTGTCGCTGCCCGACGCGGGCCAGGCCACCGCGGCCGCGCAGGCGATGGCCGCCGCCGACTTCACCGCCAATACCGAGAACGCGCCCCTGGTGCTGCCGGAGTTTCCCACCGCGCTGAGTCACTGGCGTCCCGGCGTGCCCACCGCGGGCAGTTGGCTGGTGTGGCAGAACCTGGTCATCCGGCTGTACGCGAAGATCATCGAGCCGAACCCGGAACAGCTCACCGACCTGCTCGCGCGCACCTACCGCGCGCAACTGGCCGAGCTGGAGAACTTCGTGCCCACCCCGGCCGCCGAGCTCGCGAACCTGCGCCTGGACAGCGACCATCTGCTGACCCGCACGCTCAAGACCGGCGAATACTGGCCCGACCGCTGGGATTTCATGCTCTACGGCCCCCGCGCCTACGCCCTGCTGCTCGACAAGCCCGCCGCCCGGATGCGCGAATTCGAGGCGGCCTCGATGGACGCGGTGGCGGTGTCGGACAACAAGTTCCTGCACCGCGCCGGTGACGAGCCCGCCGCGACGGCCTTCGCCGAGACCGAACGCCGGTCGCTGCTGGCCGCCGACTACTCGGTCATGCGGGGTGTGCCCGGGGTCGACGGGATCGACTGCTACCGGGCGGCCCGGCCGAATCCGACCAGCAACTCGGCCCGGCGCTTCGCCTGCCTGGTGTGGCACGGCGAGTTCGTGGTGCGGCTCTACAGCAACCAGGAAGACGACGTCCGCCGTCAGGCCGTCGCGCAGTTCGCGCTGCTCGGCGGGCAGTGGTGAGTACAGGGGGTGCGGGCATGAAACCGCTGACCGCGCAGGATCCGGTCCAGCTGGGCCGCTACCGCCTGCTGGCCGTGATCGGCAAGGGTGGGATGGGCCAGGTGCTGCTGGGCCAGGGGCCCGACGGGCGGCTGGTGGCGGTGAAGCAGATCCATCGCCAGTTCACCGGCAATCCCGAGTTCCGGGCCAGGTTCCGGCGCGAGGTGCTCGCCTCCCAGCAGGTCACCGGCGCCTACACCGCGGGCGTGGTCGATCACGACGCCGACTCCGAGACACCGTGGCTCGCTTCGGAGTACATCGCCGGTCCGGCCCTGCAGGACATGATCGCCGAGTTCGGCAAGCTGACGGTGAGCGGTCTCAAGCTGCTGGCCACCGGCCTGGCCATGGCCCTGCTCGAGATCCATCGCACCGGCCTGGTGCACCGCGATCTCAAGCCGGGCAATGTGCTGCTCACCAACGACGGCCCCCGGGTGATCGATTTCGGTATCGCCCGCGCCCTCGAGGACGATCTCGCGCTCACCACCACCGGCACCGTCCTCGGTTCGCCCGCGTACATGTCGCCCGAGCAGGCCGAATGCCGCCCGCTCACCGCGGCTTCGGATGTGTTCGCGGTCGGGGCGATCCTGGCCATGGCCGCCACCGGTGTCAGCCCCTTCGACGCGCCTTCGACGCCGCAGGTGCTCTACAACGTCCTCTACAGCGCTCCCGACACCAGCGCCGTCCCGCCGCCGGTGCGCGTGATCGTCGACGCCTGCCTGGCCAAGGACCCGGCCGCGCGTCCCACCCCCGAGCAACTGCTCGACCTGGCGGGCCGGATCGAGGCCGAACCGGTGTGGCCGGTGCGCATCCGCAGGCGGATCGCCGAATCCCATGCCGAGGCGGCGCGCTGGGCCGATGGCACCGCGCAGACCGAACCGCAGGCGCCCGCTCCGCCGAAACGGCTCTGGCCGCGCCTGGTCCCGGTCGCCGCGGTGGTCTCCGCCCTGACCCTGGTCGCCATCGCGGTCTGCGGTCTCGGCACCGACGGCACCGCGGTGGCGATGGACGACCCGCCCCTGGCCCTGACGCCCGAGGAGACCCGTGGGCTCGACATCTGCGCCTTGCTGAAACCCGACGTCGTCGGCGAAATCGGCACCGCGGTGGGCGAACTCGTGCCCGGCGGCGTGACGGGTTGCCACATCTACTACCTCGAGCCGTCCGGTCGCAAGATCTACCTGGGCCTGGAGACCGGGGTGCCGGTGGCCGAGTCGACATCCAACAAGCAGTCGATGGGTTCGACGATCAACTGGATGCCGGTCCTCGGCCGTCATCGCGAGGCCCGCAACTGTGATCGCATCGTGGTCGCCCAGAGCGGTGTGCCGCTGGCTCTCACCATGAGCGTGACTGTCAACGAGGGCGACGGCTGCCCGGCCGCCGAACGGGCGCTGGCCGCGGTGGTCCGCCGCCTGGCGGTGAATCCGCCGCTGCGCGAGGACCCACCGGGTTCGGTCCTCACCCTCGACGCCTGCTCACTGATCGACATCGCGGTCACCCGCCCGATCGTCGGCGACCCGGTGCGTGAGCGCACCCCGCACGGTTGCGCGGCGACCGGGCGCGAGGGCTACTTCGCCGTCGGCATCGACGAGCGCACGCGACCCGACAATGTGGTCGGCGGCAAGGCCCGCCCGACCAGGACGATCGCCGGGCGCGAGGTCTTCGTCGACCACGAGTCGGCGAACTACTGCGAGCTGTTGGTCATGGTCCGCCCGACCCGCGACGACCGCGCCGAACAGGTCCGCGCCACCTACTACTCGTATCTGCCGCAGCCACCCGACACCTGCGACACCGCCGCCACCCTGCTCGCCCCCGCTCTCGCGAAGTTGCCGACCTCATGACGATCCAGCCTCCCGGCCCCGGCGAGCCCGGCACCATCGGCCGCTACCGGGTGCTCGGCGCCCTCGATTCCGCGCCCGGCTTCCACGCGGTCCTGGCCGCCGGTCCCGACAACTCCCTGGTCGTGGTCCAGCAGGCGCAGCGCGAACTGCTCGGCGAGCCGGACTTCCGGGTCCGGTTGCGGCACAGTGCCGTTGCCGCGATGCGGGTGTCCGGTGCGCACAACACCACCGTGATCGATGTCGACGCCGATGCCGAAAAGCCCTGGCTGGCCTCGGTGTTCGTGCCGGGCGTCCGCCTCGACCAGGCCGTCGCCGAACACGGCCCGCTGCCGGTCCCCGCCGTCCGCGCGCTGGCGGCCTCGCTGGCCTCGGCGCTGCGCGCGGTGCACGGCGCGGGCCTGGTCCACCGGCGGTTGCGCGCCGACTCGGTGCTGTTGTCGGCCGATCGCGGACGGCTCGGCGAGATCGGCATCACCCCCGTGGACGGGCCGTCGACCACCGAGACCACCCTCGGCACACCGGAATTCCTGGCGCCGGAACAGGCACTCGGTCTCGAGATCACCCCGGCCGCCGATGTCTTCGCGCTCGGCTCGGTGCTGGCCTTCGCCGCCTCGGGCGTCACCCCGTTCGCCGCGCCGTCGGTGCCCTACACCCTGTTCAATATCGCCCAGCGCGAGCCCGACCTGAGCCGGGTGCCCGAGCCGCTGTTCGAGATGCTCGCGGCCTGCCTGCGCAAGGACCCGGCCGCGCGCCCCACTCCCGGACAGATCCTGGAGTATCTCGGCGGCGAACCGAGCGGTCCGCCGCCGTGGCCCGCTCCGGTCCTCGACGACATCGGCCGCCGCGAACACGAGATCGCCGCCCTGCTGGCCGCACTGCCACCGCTGACCGCCCCCGAACCCGAACCGGCCCGCCCGCTGCCCGAACGGCTGACCGCCGCGGCCGCCGCGACCAAGGAATTCGGCAGGCGCGCAGTGTTTTCCACGCGCCGTCGCTGGGGTGCCGCGAGTCCCCGCGCCCGGATCGGCACCGCGCTCGGCGTGGTGACCCTGCTGCTGGCTGTCGCGGGCATCACCGCCTTCGCGACCCGAGAACAACCCCCGGTCACCAGCCTGACCCTGGCCCAACTGCGCCAGACCGACGCCTGTGCCTGGCTCACCACCGCCATCGGCGACGCGGTGCCCGTCGCCCCGGCCGCGCTGCCCGCCGACACCTGGAAACTGGAACCGAGCTCGACCTGGGGTTGCCTGGCCGGCTCCGGAAGATATGGCATCACCCTGGAACTGGGCCACAAGAACCAGTACCTGACCCCGCAGGTGAACCTCGTCGACAGTGTCGCGGTGATCAACGGCAGCTCGGCCACCTGCTCCCGGGTCATCGCGAGCCCCGGTGACGACGCCGCCACCGGCATCGCCATCGGCCTCAACGAACCGGGCTCGGCGGGGGAGTGCGCCGGGCTCGACTACCTGGCCGCGAATATCGCGCGCACACTGAGCGCCGCGCCGCGCGCCGGAGACCGCGAGGGTCCGCTGTCCACTCTCGAACCGTGCGCACTGCTCGACCGGGACTTCGTCGCCGGGAAGATCGGCGCCCTGGCCGTCGCGCCGACCATCGCCGACGCGCACACCTGCCAGTGGGACGCGCGCCTGCGCGTCAGCGTGAAACTGCTGCGCACCAGCATGCTCACCACGGGCAGCGGTGTGCGGCCCGGCGAGGTCGACGGCCTGACGATGTTCGACGACAAGACCACCTCCAGGGCAATCTGCACCCGCGCCTACCTGGTGCCCGACGCGGGCACCGAGTCGATCGAAGTCGCCGTCCACGGCATCGACGGCCTGCGCGAGGACTACTGCCCGATCGCCGCGAGCGTGCTGCGCCACGTGGTGGACCAGCTGCCCGACCGCTGAGCTCCTGGGGGATACTCGACCGGCGATGACCACCACGAAGGGACCGCGATGGACCAGCTCGGGGTAGCGATAGTCGGATACGGCCTGGCCGGCTCGGTGTTCCACGCACCGTTGATCGCGGCCGAACCGCGGCTGCGGGTGGCCTCGGTGGTCACCTCGTCGGCGGAGCGGGCCGCGCAGGCCCGCGCCGACCATCCCGGCGTGCGCGTCTGGTCGAGTGCCGAGGAGATGCTCGCCGAGGACGAGCACGCCGACCTCGCGGTGATCGCCACCCCCAACCGCACCCACGCGCCCCTGGCGCTGAAGGCGCTGGCCGCCGGTCTGCCGGTGGTGGTGGACAAGCCCTTCGCCGTCACCGCCGACGCCGCGCAGGAGGTGGTCGACGCCGCCGAGAAGGCCGGTCTGCCGCTGAGCGTGTTCCAGAATCGCCGCTGGGACAACGACTTCCTGACCGTGCGCGGCCTGCTCGACGCGGGCGAGCTCGGTGAGGTGCGCCGGTTCGAGTCGCGCTTCGAACGCTGGCGCCCGGCGGTCAAGGGCGGCTGGCGCGAGGTCGGCACCGCCGAGGACGGCGCGGGCATCCTGTTCGACCTCGGCTCCCATCTGGTGGACCAGGCGCTGACCCTGTTCGGCCCGGTCGTCGAGGTCTACGCCGAACTCGACCGCCGCCGCCCCGGCGTCGAGACCGACGACGATGCCTTCATCGCGCTGACCCACGCCCAGGGCACCCGCTCGCAGCTGTGGATGAGCGCCGTCGCCCCGCAACTCGGCCCACGCCTGCGGGTACTGGGTTCCACCAGCGGTTACACCGTCTCCGGCCTCGACCCACAGGAAGCCGACCTGCGGGCCGGTCGTCGCCCGGACGACGGAAAACCTTGGGGCACGGTCGAACCCGAGTCCTGGGGCACCTTCGGCGCGGGCGATGACCTGCGCACCGTGCCCACCCTGCCCGGCGACTACCCCGCCTTCTACGCGGGCATGGCCGCGACCCTGCTCGACGGCGCCCCGGTGCCGGTCGACCCGCTCGACGCCGTCGAAACCCTGCGCATCCTGGAATACGCGCGCCACGTCGCGGGCGGACCCGAGGACTGAGGCGTCGCTCAGCGCGAGGTGCTCACCGGCACGGCCGGACCGAGCGCCTCGACCTGCACCGCGACCACACTGGTCAGGATGCCGCGCGCCACCGCGAGCAGCTCGGCGACCTGCGGCGAGGTGAGCGCGTAGGTCACCGTGAGCCCCTCCCTGCGGGCGGTGACCAGGCCCGCGCGGCGCAGCACCGCCAATTGCTGGGAGAGATTCGCGGCCTCCACGCCCACCTCGGGCAGGATCTCCGAGACGGCGTGCTCGCGCCTGCTCAGCAGCTCGAGCACGCGGATGCGCACGGGGTGCCCGAGGGTTTTGAAGAAGTCGGCCTTCATCTGATAGAGCGGCCGCTGTGTCCCGGGCATGTCACCGAGCCTAGTTGAAACCGTCTGTGGGGCGGGATGATACGAGCGTCTAGATCTCGAGCTCGGCGTCGATGTCGGCCAGCCGCCTGCGCGCCAGCGCGAGATTGCCGCGGGTGCGGTCCAGCGCGAGGTAGAGGAACAGGCCCTTGGCCCGGCGCGCCTGCGTGGGCCGGATCAGGTGGTACTGCCCGCCGAGGGTGATGAGCACGTCCTCGACCTCCTGTTCGAGCCCGAGCTGCTCCATCGTGCGCATCTTGGCGCGCAGGACCTCGGTATTGCCCGCCGCCGCGACCTGCAGGTCCAGATTCTTCGACCCGCCGATGGTGCCGAGCGTCATGCCGCTGGTGTAGTCGACGACGCAGGCCCCCAGCGCCCCGTCCAGCAGCATCATTTCCTTGAGTGCAACGTCCATGTCCGCCATGGTTTTTCCTCTCGCATCAGATCCTGTTGACCCTCGGGAGTGACGTTAGCCAGACCAGTGGCTCCGCAGTAGCCGAATCGTTACGGAATTTTCCGCAGATCGGCAGTTTGCAAGTTATGCAAACAGCGAAGGCGGTGGCCGGACACACGAAAACGGGCGAGACGTAAGCCGTCTCGCCCGTTCCGGATCGGTGGGTCAGAGTTTGCGCGAGCGCAGTTCGTGGCCCTTGGAGGTCTTGCAGCGGCCCGATTCCAGGTCCCACTGCCAGCCGTGCAGGTTGCAGGTGAGGTTGTTGCCCTCCACCACACCGAATTTCGACAGATCGGCCTTCAGGTGCGGGCAGCGGCGCTGCACCTCCCAGCCGTCGAGATCGATCACCGCGGAGTCGTCGTGCGCCTCGGAGAACCAGCCGTCGGCGTAGGCGATGCGCTCGTCGGTCAGGCACTTGAAGAAGGTGTAGAGGAACTCGTTGTAGCCACCGATGCGCCACGCCTGGAAACGGGTGGACAGGAAGATGGTGTTCACCCAGTCCGGCTCGTTGTCGCGCAGCACGGTGCGCACCAGCTCGGGCGCGATGCGGAAGCCGTAGCGGTAGCGGCCCTCGCCCTCCACCGGCAGCCGCACGGTGCGGTGCGGGAAGTCCAGCACGATGGTCTCGTCGCCGATCACCAGGCCCACCGGGTAGCCGATGCCGTCGCTGATCAGCGCGCTCTGCTTCATGATCGGCTCGAAGAGCTCACGCAGCGGTTCCAGCAGCGAGCCCTCGCCGGTCTCCCAGGACGCCTTCTCCGCGGCCAGCACCGGCGCGAACCGCTGCGCCATCTCGGCGATGTAGGCGGCCTTGTCGCCGTAGATGCGAGCGGGGTCGAACGGATGCTCCAGGTCCAGCTCCGCGCCGCGTACATCGGCCACCGAACCCGGGATCATCAGGATTCCGCCGGCGTTGCCGTGGATTTCCATCTGCTCGAGGAACACCATCTGATCAGGGAAGATGTTGCCCTCGTCGCCGCGGTCGTCGTTGAGGTAGCGCAGTTCCTCGTCCAGGAACACCGGCGGACCGGCCGAGGGCACCACCCAGGTGGCGCCGACCTGTTCGATGTAGGAACGGGCGCGGTCCATGCCGCGCTGCCGCTTCTGCTTGCCGAAATTGGCCTTGGTGCGCGCCGGGATGTCGTAGACGGCCGGGTACCAGATGGCGCCGGAGTACTGCAGCAGGTGGATGTCGATGTGGCCGAACGCGTCGTGGATGACGTCCATGTCCACCGGGCGCGCGTCGTTCATGTTGAAACAGGTGGTCTCGCCGTCGGAGACGAGGATGCCCGAGTCGCCGATCGGGCCGTCGGCGGGCGCGCGCAGGGCCACGATCATGATGTCGAGCGAGCCCTTGGGTCCGGTGATCGTGTGCTTGACCGAGTCCTGGGTCTCGAAGAAGTCGGTGAAGCCCAGCGCCTCGAGCTCACGGCGCAGATCCGGCACCGGGTAGTCCGGCAGCAGGATGGTCGCGTCCTTGTTGACGTACTTGCTCAGGTGCGCGGCGTCGAAGTGGTCGCGGTGCAGGTGCGACACGTAGAGGTAGTCGACATCGCCGAGCGACTCCCAGTCGAGCTGCGAGTTGTCCGGGAACGGGAACCACGAGGCGAAATACGCGGGATTGACCCATGGATCGCACAGGATCGTCCCGGCCGTGGTTCGGATATGGAAGCCTGCGTGTCCGACGCTGGTGATCTGCACGAGCTGTTTCCTCCTACCAGTACCAGCCAACCAGGGTAGTGGCTAAATCGTTACGTCACCGATGCAGTAGCCCTCGGCTGTCGGAACGAGGGTGAATGTCCGATTTCTCGTCTCCCCCGTCGCGGTGGTCACGGGAACGTGAACCGCCAGGTAGTCGCCACGAACCTGCTCGGATCGTAGCTCTTCGGCGGCGTAGGAGGTGACATTGCCTACTTTGCCCGAGTCGCCTGTCAAGGGGGGCGCTGTGGGGTTGCCGGTGCCCGTGGGATCCCAGGTCGCGGGATCGGCCTTGCAGGTCAGCGGGTGAGATGCTTCGATGTCGGCCGGATCGAGCGGTTTGCCGGTGGCGCGCGCGAGGTAGCGGCGCACGGTGTGGCGGGCGTCGGCGTCGTCGTAACCGGGCTCGACGCCGGCGGCGAACACGCGTCCGCAGGCGTAACCCGAGGCGACGGACTCGCGGTCCACGGTCACCGTGGTGGTGCCCGACTGCCAGGTCACCGTGTCGGCGGTGGCGGTGCCGGGGTTGCTCAGGGCGGTCAGCACGCTCTGCGGGTCGGCGTACATCTCGGCGACGGTGCGCGGTGGGATCGTCCAGCACTTGGCCTGGAGTTCGGCGACGGTGCCGGTGCGCAGGTCGGCGGCCCAGCGGCGCACGGCGGTGACGGCCTGCGGCTCACCGGCGACCGCCCCGACCTGCGGCGCGTCGCCGGGCAGCGGGGCGGTGGTGGTGGCGTTCGGGGCCGGTTCGCCCGGCGCGATCGGCGCGGGGGCCGGTGCGGTGGTCGTCGTCGTGGTCTCGTCCTGGACCGGATCGCCCGGGATACCGGACACCGAATCGCATCCGGCGACCAGCGCCGCGGTGACGGTCAGCCCCGCGACCAGCGCGAAGGCGCGACGTGGGCGGGCCGGGACGGGCAGTTGAGCGCGTTGCACTGCGACGTTCCTCATTCCTAGGTCGTGGCACCCGCGTACCGAGCACGGGCGGTGACTGTCGGGGCGAGCGAACTCGCCGGGGTAGGCCGGTGTGCGCGAACCGAATTCGGCACCCGAGGCATCGCCGCGATCCTACGGGGAGTTCCGGCGACGGCGGCGACCTGCCGCGAGCGGCGATCGGCGACTACGCTAGCGGACTTGTGGAACCCGTCTACCGGTCGATCATCGGCCTGGCCCGAACCGTCTTCTTCCTCGAAGGTCTGAAGTTCACTGTCGAGGGCGCGGAGAACATCCCCGCGTCCGGCGGTGCCGTGGTGGCGATCAACCACACCGGCTACATGGACTTCACCTACGCGGGACTGCCCGCGCGCACACCTGGTCGCTACATCAGGTTCATGGCCAAGAAGGAGGTGTTCGACAACAGCATCTCCGGCCCGATCATGCGCGCCCTCAAGCACATCCCCGTCGACCGCACCGCCGGTGCCGACTCCTACGAATCGGCCGTGCAGTACCTGCGCGACGGCGAGCTCGTCGGCGTGTATCCCGAAGCCACCATCAGCCGCAGCTTCGAGATCAAGGAATTCAAGTCCGGCGCGGCCCGGATGGCCCTGGAAGCCGACGTGCCGATCATCCCGATCGTCATCTGGGGCGCCCAGCGGGTGTGGACCAAGGGCTTCCCCAAGCGCCTCGGCCGCACCAACACCCCCATCTCCATCGCCGTCGGCGCCCCCATCCACCCCTACGAACCCGCCGCCGACCTCACCACCGAACTCCGCACCACCATGCAGTCCCTGCTCGCCCACCTGCAGGAGTCCTACGTCCACGAACCCGGCGCCTACTGGGTCCCCCGCCGCCTCGGCGGCACCGCCCCCACCCTCGAAGAAGCCACCGCCCTCGACAACGCCGAAGCCGCCGAACGCCAGGCCCGCAAGGCCGGGAAGAACCCCGACGCCTAATGCCAGCCTGCACGCGGGCATAGGCTCGACACATAGCGGCCGCGGCGTCATATCTGGAAGCTTCGGTGAAGCCACATCGCAGGGGGCAGCCTGGCCATCCGCCGCCACCCCGCCCGGCGGGGCTGCACCGCGTTACTGGGTCAGGCACCGATGCCTGCTCGGTGACGTGGCTCGTGTACGCGATGCGTGATTGCCGCCGATACCAGCTTGCAGCGGTGTTCAACCCGCAAGCGATGCTCAGAGTGATTTTCGGTCAACCTGCTCGGCAGTATCTGAATGCGATATTGTCTCCATGACATGGAGACTAAGCCGGACGGCCGTGGTCACTGAAGTTTTGATCCGTTGGCCATAGGCTTTGCCCGTGGACAGAGCGAAGGAGCTATCTATGACCGAAAGGGCAGAAGCTGAGGCGATGCGCCGCCAGCTCGTCCAGCGTCAGCGGGAGGCTCTTGTCTCAGGCGAGCTGGTCGAGAAGCGGCTGCATTCTGATGTCAGTGCACCTCGACCCTCGGATGAGCAGATTAATGATCGATACGATCGCGGAGAAATTCGGATTGTTACTGAGCAAGCTCGTTATCCACTCGACTCGATTACCGGCTTGCTCGAATCGGGAAATTATAAGCTGGACCCTGAGTATCAGCGTCGCCATCGCTGGTCTGTAGGTCAGAAGAGTCGCTTAGTTGAATCTTTCATTATGAACGTCCCTGTTCCGCCGATTTTTCTGTACGAGTACGATTTCAACCGCTATGAGGTGATGGACGGTCTTCAGCGGTTGACTGCCGTAAAAGAATTCTACTCTAATGCCTTTTCTCTGTCTGGCCTGGAGTACTGGACGGAACTCGAAGGGCTCGCTTATGTGCAGCTTCCTTCTCGGATCCGGGATGGTATCAGTCGGAGGTATCTCTCCTCGATCGTACTTCTCAAGGAGACCAGCCATGGTGAAGAAGACCCAGAGCGCCTCAAGCGCTTCGTCTTCGGGCGAATAAATACAGGTGGTGTCCAACTCTCGCCGCAAGAGGTCAGAAATGCGCTCTACGACGGCCCAATGAATGATCAATGTAAGGCGCTGGCCGAAACTCCTGCTCTACGGAGACTGTGGGGAATACCTGAAGATATTGAGCGCCTCGTAGGTTTGGCGTCTGAGGCAGATTCTGCGCTGTCCGGCCTAACGGATCTCCCTGTCGATGAACTGGATGAGCAAGTCGTCATCCCTCGAGCCTGGCGTGAGATGACTGACGTCGAGCTAGTTCTTCGATTCTTTGCAAACCGGCAGCGCATGATTGTCTATCGTGACAATATTCGCGACTATCTTGACGACTATCTCCAGGCTGGAAATGGGTTCGATGAATCAACTATTGCTAGTCTCGGAACGCTGTTTGTCGAAACAATAAACCTCTCCGAAGCCATCTTTGGTCGCCGTGCTTTTCGACGCCCGCGTGGTGAGAACTGGAGTTCGGTGCCGTCCGTCTCGATCTACGACGCCCTCATGAACGTTTTGTCTCGGCTGCTGGGCCGTAGCGAAGAGCTGATTTCCAATAGGGATGAGATTCAAGGAAACTTGGTGACGTTCTATCAGGAGCATTCAAAAGTATTCAATCTGCGAGGGCAAACCCGGAGCGATGTAATGACTCGGGAGATTGAGCTTGAGAAGTATATCCGAGGGTTCATCGACTGAAATGCCATATATGAATCCGGCCTGGAGGCGGTGTATAGACCGGTTTGATGAGGTGAAATACTTCATCGCGGAATCGGCTGTCCAGCCGCGAGGTCGCTCGGCCTCTTACCGGGTTGATCTCTATGGTAGCTGGGTACTGCTCGCGTATTCCGCGTGCCAATACGCTCTAGACGAAATTGGGCGGGGCTGCATGGAATTTCTTGGCTCTAGATATAAGTACCCGAGCGCTATGCCGCCAAAAATGCTTGCCCTGCATCAGCAGCGCACTCTTGACCGAGTGCGCCGAGCCGCCGAGGAAGCCGACCCTCACGCACCGATCAAGAGTTTGATCCAGGGAATACACTCAAATGAATGGTCGTCTCAATCTGATCTGTTGTCCCTCGATCGAAACGTTTGGCCAAACGTTGTCCGGGGTTGGCTACGTAGGCTGGGAGCAACCGATAGTGACTTGGGATGGATGACCGAACCAGTTCCAGGTCGCACCGAAACCTATGAGTCAAGAATGGCCTCGCTGGTGGCGGAGCGGAACCCGATCGCACATGGGCAGTCGGCTAGCAACGTCCTGACCGCTCCACTTATGCAGGAGTGGGTTTCAGACTGCGCATGCTTCATGGAGAAGTGTGCTATGACTGCAGCATTCAGGCTCTCTTTTGACCATTCGCCGCGCCTAAGATTGCTCGGAACAATTGACCGTAAGGTAAAGCTCGGAAAGAACACTGTCGCTATTGCCGAAATTAGGCATACGCTCAGGGTTGGAGATCACATCTTGTTGGCTTCACGGGGGGAGCGCAAGAAGATTGCGCGGGTTGACTCAATCATGTCGGAAAACATGCAAAAACGTATCGTCGGCATTGGCCATCGGAGAGTCGCTATCTGCTTGAGCACTCCGCACCAGGGCAACGGAATCTACATGGTTCCATAGCGGGGCGGGTTATAATTCGCATTGTGCTCGTTAGGTGCGGTTCCTACCTCGGCATCGGCCAGGTGCGGCCGACTCTGCTACTGCGACCTGGAATGCACGATGTACCGAGTAAACTCTACTCGGTACATCGAGCTGTGATCCTCAGCGAAGTAATCAGCAGCGTCTCGGTGTGAGCAGCATCCCGCGTAGATAGGCTGCATGGAGGGTGCCCATGAGGGCGCGGGAGTCGGCAGTGAGATGGGACTGGTCGTAGTAGCCGGGCGGCCAGGCGGGACCACGGGTTTCGCCCGCGTTGGCGAGGACGCTGCGGACGCGGTCGATGTCAGCGGAGTGTTTGGGTGAGACGCTGACGCCGTTGTTGAACAGTGTGCGCAGGTGTCGTTTGCTGACGGCGAGCCGTGCCGCGATTCGTGGATGGCACGTGCGCTGTCCGTGGTGAGCACTGAGATCGCTTCGCGGAGCACGACGCGGTCGGCGCGTCCGATGTCCGTCGCGGAGATATGTTGTGGCTGGGCAGGACGGTCAGGTCGTCCGCGAGGGTGGCCAGCGGGCCAGGTGGTTCGACGAGCCGCACCGCGCGCTCGGTGAGGTTGCTCGCCGCCACCCCGAGTAGCTGACGTGTGAAACCGGGCGTCAGCCCGCGGGCTGTTCGGCCGTCGGGGCGGAGGTGGCCGAGTCGGGATGCTCGACGTGAGCGATGTGGGCCGGGCCAGGCTCAGTTCATGGTCAGCACCCAAGAGCCGTTGCAGCCTCGACGGGTGTTGAGGTTGGCGTCGTAGACCCAGTTGAAGACGATCGGAGGGTTGGTGCGGACGTTCCAGCGGCCCGAGGGGGACTTCACCACCTTGCCGCTGCGGGTGAGGACGCCGACGTCGTCGTGGCGGAAGGTCCAGGAACCCTTGCTGGTGGGGTAGTTGAGGCGCAGCCGGACGGTGTCGGAGCGGTGGTTCTGGACGACGAGACAGGAGCCGGGGTTGGCGACGTCGATCGCGTAGTCGGCGAAGTCGCCGTCCTCCACGTTCTCGCCGCTGTCGGTGAACTCCACCGGATCGGTGAAGTCGGCGTGGGCCGGGCCGGTGCCCAGCAGGGTTACCGTGGTCACAGCGATCGCCGCCGCGATCGTTGTCAGAGTCTTCATTCGGTTGCCTTCCGTGGTGGCCGGCAGGGGTCGCCGGACTGGGAAAACTCTGTGCCACAGACGTTTCCGCCTTCTTGTCGCAGGCTTAAGGCGGGACTGGCGGACGCCGGATCTCACCGTCGGGCCGATCCAGCTGTGCGCACGGATTTCGTGTTTTCGGGGGGCACACGCTAATGTTTCTTCTCGCACGGCGAAGCCCCCGGCGATCCCGGACAGGACCTCGCGGTGCACGCGGATGTAGCGCAGCTGGTAGCGCATCACCTTGCCAAGGTGAGGGTCGCGAGTTCGAATCTCGTCATCCGCTCAGCGAGAAAAGCCCGGTCGACATCATGTCGCCGGGCTTTTCTGCTGTCCGATCGGCGGCAGGAACTGGCCGATCAGGGTCCGGCGCCACCAGACGCGTTCACCGAACAGCTCGGCGGGGGAGCTGAAGTGGTACTCGTAGAGGCGGGCGCGCAGGTAGGTGGGCGGGATGTCGGGGAACGGGCAGTGGCGCAGCAGGCGCAGGGTGTCGGGGTCGTTGCGCAGCAGGCGCCGGGCCAGGGGCATCGCCCAGGAGCGCGCGTAGGAAGGCGACAGCGCGGCGAACCACATCAGCCAGTCCAGCCGCAGGTGGTAGGGCGCCCACTGGCGGGGTCGGCGTTTCGGGTCGCCCGGTTTGCCCTTGAACTCGTATTCGCGCCAGACCGTGTCGGCGGTGAGGTGGGTGTCGGCGGTGCCCTCGAAGACGATCTCGTGTCGCACGCGGGTGATGTCACCGAAGGCGCCGTAGGTGTTGACCAGGTGCAACGGCTCGAACGAGGCGTTCATGGCCTGCCGTGGCGAGAGCAGATTGACCAGCGGCCGGTAGCTGAGCACGAGGACCAGCGCGAGATAGCCGAACACCGCGACAATGAACCAGGTGGGCGTGGCAGGCGCCGCCGGGTGCGGTCCGGCGGCCACGGCGGTGCAGGCCAGCAGCAGCGTCACCCAGTTCAGCCAGGAGAAATTGCCCGACAGCACCAGCCACAACTGCGTCACGACGATGATGCCCGCCGCCACACTCGCGACCGGCTGCGGCGCGAACAGCCCGAACGGCACCACGAGCTGGGCCACGTGATTGGCCGCGGCCTCCACACGGTGCAGCGGGCGGGGCAGATGGTGGAAGAACCAGCTCAGCGGGCCGGGCATCGGCTGGGTCTCGTGGTGGTAGTACAGGCAGGTCAGCTTGCGCCAGCACGGGTCGCCGCGCAGTTTGATCAGCCCGGCACCGAACTCCACCCGGAACAGCAGCCAGCGCACGGCCAGCAGCACCAGCAGTGGTGGCGCCACGCTGTCGTTGCCCAGGAAGATCGCCAGGAATCCGGCCTCGAGCAGCAGCGATTCCCAGCCGAACGCGTACCAGAGCTGGCCCACGTTCACGATCGACAGATACAGCGCCCACAGCGCGAACCACAGCAGCATCGACGCCCACAGCGGCACCAGATCCGCCAGCCCCAGCGCGACAGCCACCGCCAGCGCCGCCCCCGTCCAGGCGACGACGGCGAAGAAGCGATCGGAGTAGTGCAGCTGGAAAAGACTCGGTGACCGCCGGAACGGGGTGCGCGCCAGATAGCGCGGGATCGGCAGCATGCCGCGCTCGCCGAGCAGCGCGCGGAACTGCCACGCCGCGCCCACGAAGGCGACGGCGTAGATCACCGCCAGGCCGCGCTGGAAGATCAGCCTGCCCAGCCAGTATTCGGATGCCGCGAACCACTCCATGACGGTGCTCCCTCGGCCTCCCTGATGGGCTACCCGATGCGCGCCCCGCGAAACTTCGTCAGCGCAGGTCGAGGCCCTTTCCGTCGGTGAGGGCGGCGCGCAGTTCCGGCTCGGTCCAGTGGGTCGCGACCCCGGGCAGGACCACCAGGTACCGGACGATCCGCTCGGTGTCCCAGCCGTGTGCGGCGCGCAGCCCGTCGGCGATCATGGCGAGATAGCGCGCGCTGGGACGTTGCAGCACAACGGTTTCCGGATGCCACGGCGCGGTGAAGGTGAGCACGGGGATCTCCTCGACGGTGCCCGCGTGCAGCACGGTCTCGTACCGGCCGGGCCCGAGCCGCACCGCGCCTTCGGTCAGCACCGGCGCCGGGTCGAAATCGGTGCCGGGCCGCCGGTACATCTCCTGGGCGAGCAGGTCACCGAACTGGCCGACGGTGAGCAGATAGCCGCGCGCCGCGACCCCGGTCGGCCAGCCCGCGGCGGGCCGGTCGGTGTAGAAGGCGACACCACCGGTCCAGACCGGGCTCTGCCAGGCGAAATACAGGCTCCCCGGCAGGGTGAGCGGGGCGATGGACGCCGGTGGGGTGCGGTCGCGGAACCCCGGATAGTGGTGCGCGGTGGCCGGTGGGGTGCCGCCGAGGCGGTAGTAGTCGAACCGCGCCGTGTGCGTGTTCGAGCCGTACGCGGCGTACCAGACGTAGCGGGCCACTGCCTCACCTCCGGGCGCGACGAATTCGTTCGTCACTCGATTCTCCGTCGAGCGACCGAGCAGTGCTACCGGCGGGGACGTAACGACGAACCCCCTTGTTCGCGATTCCACTGTGAGTCGGGATCTCAACCAGCGGAGATGATTTCATGCGAGCAACGATCATGATGGCGGCTGTGGTGGCACTGACCGGGGTGCTCGCCGCCTGCGGTCCCGAGCAGGGTTCGAGCGCGCCGAGCACCGTCGCCCAGCCCTCCGGCGCTCCGGGCACCGCCCAGCCGTCCAGCGCACCGGACGCCGGGTCGCCCGGCTCCGCGACACCGGACAGCCCGGACCCGACGGTCGTGCCGACGGACAGCCCCGCGCCTGTCGACAGCCGTTTCACCCCGGTCGACGCGAGCAAGTATCGGCTCGACGGCAGCTACTTCTTCCAGTCGCCCACCGGGAACATCATGTGCGGCATCCTCGCCTACGCCCCCAACGGCGTCGGCTGCCAGCTCGCCCAGACGAACCACATCACGCCCAAGCTGCCGAACTGCACCGACGCCCCCAACCGCAAGGTCGCCGCGCACCTGTACGCGGGCAAGTCGGAACTGCTGTGCACCAGCCAGGGCATCTTCGTCGGCATCCCACAGGACGGCTCGGCAGCCGGCGGCGTGGTACTGAACTACGGCGAATCCCTCACGGTCGACGGCTACACCTGCACCTCGTCCTCCCAGGGCGTCCGCTGCACCGCCGGTGACCACGGATTCGCGATCTCGGCCGACGACCAGCACACCTTCTGACGCGAAGGAAACGAATTCGCCCGTCCACTCGATTCCCCTTCGACAGGTCGGGGAGGACTATCGAGGGGATGTCATGAGATCAGCAATCGCCATAGCCGCGCTGATGCTGACCGTAGGCGCGCTCACCGCCTGCGCGAGCGGCGACGGGGAGCCGGTGGTCCTGCCGAGCACCGCCCCCGTCGTCACCTCGGCGCCGACGACCGTCCCCCCTGGCACCGGCCCGCCGACAATCCTGCCCGGCACCGCGGCCCCGACGGTCGCTCCCGGCACGCCGAACCTGCCCACCCGCGACGACGCCACGGTCGACGCCCGCGCCTACCAGCAGCGCGACAACTACTATTTCCAGTCGCCCACCGGCAACATCATGTGCGGCATCCTCGCCGACGCCCCCTTCGGCTTCGGCTGCCAGCTCGCGCACGCCGATGTCATCCCGCCCCAGCTCCCCGGCTGCACCGACTCCCCCGACCGCAAGGTCGCTGTCCACATCGACGGCAACACCCGCGAATTCCTGTGCACCAGCCAGGGCATCTTCGTCGGCTCCCCGGTCGACGGCACCTCCAAGGGCGGCGGCGCCACCCTGAACTACGGCGACACCCTCGTAGTCCGCGGCGTCGCCTGCACCTCCTCGGACAAAGGCATCCGCTGCACCGCCGCCGACCACGGCTTCTTCCTCTCCACCACCGAACAGACCCTGTTCTAGGACTGCCGCCGCACGCGTCGTGAGAATGTCGGTTCATGAGCGCCGATCAGTGGGCAGACGACTATCGTCCGTGCGCGGGAGACAGCCCCTTCACTCTCGTCGTCGAAGGCGAGATATTCACGGTCAGGCTGCGTCCTGATGGCGGGCAGGACTACACCTGGGAATCCGGACCGAACGAGGAATACGGATTCGGTGGTGGCCCGGCACGGGCGGCCGGGGCTCCGGATCCGGAGCCGTACCGGTTGACAATCGGTGAGCATCGCGAGTCCATCAGCGGATTCCTCGGCATGATCGACACCGAGACCGGCTACATCGAATAAATCGGCGCGCGTAGATGCGCCGGTTGAGGGGCAGCGGGTGACCGGCTGCCCCTCAACGTGTGGAACCTACTGCGCCGTCGACTTGAAGCGGCGCAGGCGCAGGCTGTTGCTCACCACGAAGACCGAGCTGAACGCCATGGCGGCGCCGGCCAGCATCGGGTTGAGCAGGCCCGCCATGGCCAGGGGGATGGCGGCCACGTTGTAGGCGAAGGCCCAGAACAGGTTGCCCTTGATGGTGGCCAGGGTGCGCCGCGACAGGCGGATGGCGTCGGCGGCGGCGCGCAGGTCGCCGCGGACCAGGGTGAGGTCGCTGGCCTCGATGGCGACGTCGGTGCCGGTGCCCATGGACAGGCCCAGGTCGGCCTGGGCCAGGGCGGCCGCGTCGTTGACGCCGTCACCGACCATGGCTACGACCTTGCCCTCGGCCTGCAGGCGCTTGACCGTGTCGACCTTGTCCTGCGGCAGCACCTCGGCGATCACCTCGTCGATGCCGACCTCGGCGCCGATGGTGCGGGCCGCGCGGGCATTGTCGCCGGTGAGCAGGATCGGGGTCAGGCCGAGCTCGCGGAACTGAGCGATGGCCTGCGCCGAGGTCGGCTTCACCGCGTCGGCCACCACGAGCACGCCGCGCGCCTTGCCGTCCCAGCCGATCGCGACCGCGGTGCGGCCCGCCGATTCGGCCTCGGCCATGGCGGCGGTGAGGGTGTCGTCGAGCGGCTGCGACCAGTCGGCCAGCAGCCGGGCCCGGCCGACGACCACCGCGTGCCCGTCCACCACGCCCTGCACACCAAGGCCCTCGATATTGGCGAAGCCCTCGACGGCGGGCAGCGTGCCCACCTCGTCCTGCGCGCCCTTGGCGATCGCCTGCGCGATCGGGTGCTCCGACGAATGTTCCAGCGCCCCGGCCAGTTCCAGCACCCGCTCGCGCTGTTCGCCCGCGGCGGGCAGCACGTCGAGCAGGGTCATCTTGCCGGTGGTGACGGTGCCGGTCTTGTCCAGCACGATGGTGTCGACCTCGTGGGTCGATTCCAGCACCTCGGGCCCCTTGATCAGGATGCCCAGTTGCGCGCCGCGCCCGGTGCCGACCATGAGCGCGGTCGGGGTGGCCAGGCCGAGGGCGCACGGGCAGGCGATGATCAGCACCGCGACCCCCGCGGTGAACGCGGCCGCCACGGAACCGCCGGTGCCCAGCCAGAAGCCGAGCGTGGCCACGGCCAGCGCGATGACGATCGGCACGAAGATCCCGGAGATCTTGTCGGCCAGCCGCTGCGCCTTGGCCTTGCCGGTCTGCGCGTCCTCGACCAGTTGCGCCATCTGCGCGAGCTGGGTATCGGCGCCGATCCTGGTGGCGCGCACCACGAGCCGTCCGCCGACGTTCACCGTGGCACCGGTGACGGCATCGTCGACGCCGACCTCCACCGGCACCGACTCACCGGTCAGCATGGACGCGTCGACCGCCGAACTGCCCTCGGTGACCACACCGTCGGTGGCGATTTTCTCGCCCGGCCGCACCACGAACTCGTCACCGACGGCCAACTGCTCCACCGGAATCCGCGTCTCCACGCCCCCGCGCAGCACCGCCACCTCCTTGGCGCCGAGTTCGAGCAGTGCCCGCAGCGCCGCCCCGGCCCGCCGCTTGGACCGGGCCTCGAAGTAGCGTCCGGCCAGGATGAACGTGGTGACGCCGGCGGCCGCTTCCAGGTAGATGCTGCCGGTGCCGTCCATCCGCGCGATGGTGAATTCGAACGGGTGGGTCATGCCGGGTGTGCCCGCGGTGCCCCAGAACAGCGCGTACAGCGACCAGCCGAACGCGGCGAGGGTGCCCATCGACACCAGGGTGTCCATGGTGGCGGTGCCGTGCTTCAGATTGGTCCACGCCGCGCGGTGGAACGGCAGCGCGCCCCACACCACCACCGGCGCGGCCAGCGTCAGCGAGAGCCACTGCCAGTTGGTGAACTGCAGGGCCGGGATCATCGCCATGGCGATCACCGGGACGGTGAGCACCAGCGAGACCAGCAGGCGGGTGCGCAGGGAGGCGGTCGGGTCGGGTTCGGTGACGTCGTCGGTGGGCTCGGCCTGCTTCGGCGCGGGCAGTGCCGCGGTGTAACCGGCCTGCTCGACGGTGGCGATCAGGTCGTCGGGGGAGACCTCGCCGGTGAAGTCGACGCGCGCCTTCTCGGTGGCGTAGTTGACCGTGGCGGTGACCCCGTCGAGCTTGTTGAGCTTCTTCTCGATCCGGTTGGCGCAGGAAGCGCAGGTCATGCCACCGATCACCAGTTCTACCTGGCCGGTGCCCGGTGGGTGTGTCACGGCGGTCATGGGGTGCTCCGATCGTTTCCTGATATCGATTCTTGCTGAATGATTGCTCGTGGGTGGTGCGGGGTCAGTGGCCGTGGCCGGGGGTGCCGTGGTCGGGCGCGCTGGTCGGCGCGGTGTCCGGCTGGGCGACCCGCACGGTGAACTCGGCCGTGCGCACCACGCCCTCGTGCTGGAAGTCCAGGAACAGGCGGTAGTCACCCGCGCTGGGCGCGTTCACCACGAAGTCGATGCCGGGACCGGCGGGGGTGACCCCGTCACCGGGCGCGCCCTCGGGATGAACGTGCAGGTAGGCGAGGTCGGCCGCGCGCAGCGCGACCAGGTGACCGTAGGCGCCGAGATAGGGCTGCAGGTCGGTGACCGGCTTGCCGTCGCGGCTGACCGAGAGGGTGACCTTCGAGGCCGCGCCGGGGGCGACGGTGCCGTCGAGAGTCACCGTGTAGTCGCCCACCTGCGCGGTGGTGGCGGGGGCGGGCAGCGGCTTCACGTTGTAGTTGCCGGAGACCCGCAGATCCGCGCCCAGGGTCAGGTTCTGCCCGCCCGCCGGGGTGAAGTCGGCGAAGACGCGGTAGTCACCGGCCCGGCTCAGGTTCAGCGGGACCGACCAGGTTCCGGTCTGGTCGAGCACGGGATGTACGTGCTGGAATCCGGCCATGTCGCGGCGGACCACGATGAGGTGCAGGTCCTTGTCGTGGCTGGTCTCGTAGCGGGTGACCGGGGCGCCGGTGGCGTCGAGGATGCGGAAAGCGGTCGGCGCCTGGGCCGCGGTCGTGGTGTCGGGCTGGTCCAGGTCCAGCGTGTAGCCCTGATCGGTGACGAGCAGGCCGCCCGGGATCTCGCCCTCGGTGGCCGAGGCGGCATGCTCGTCGTGCCCGGCCGGTTCGGCCGGTTCCGGCCCGATCAGGGAACCGGCGGCCAGCGCGATCCCGAAGACCGCAGCGAGACCGAGCGCGAATCCGGCGAACTTGGCTGGTGCGTTCATCGGGATGCTCCGTTCCGGTTCAGTCGGCGAGTTGGAAACCGGCCGCGGTGACGGCCTCGGTCAGGGCGGTCCGCTCGGGTGCGGTGCCCTCGATGGCCACCGCGCCGGTGGCCAGGTCGACCGCGACGCCGGTGACACCCGGCAGGGCGCCGACCTTGTCGCGCACCTTGGTGGTGCAGCAACCGCAGGTCATGCCCGTGACGGTGACAGTTGTGGTGCTCATGTTCGTCTCCTCGCGTGTGCTGTTGGTCATTACCATACCCCCCTAGGGTATTTTGTCAATTGCCGGTGCCGGAGGGGGTACGCAGGGTGGCGGCGGCGATGCCCGCGCCGGCCAGGGCGAGTACGCCCGCACCGAGGAAGGCGGCCGAGTAGCCGTCGGTCAGTGCCGTGACATCGCCCAGTTCGCCCGCCCCGTAACCGGCCGCCAGCGCCGTCATCGCGGCCAGGCCGAGCGCTGAGCCCACCTGGTAGCTGACGTTGACGATGCCCGAGGCCAGCCCGCCCTCCTCCGGACGCGCCGCCGAGATCGCGGTGCCGAGCGAGGGGATGAAGGCCAGCGACATGCCACCCGCGGCGACCAGTGAGGCGGGCAGGACATCGACCCAGAAGTTTCCGGTCGGCCGGACCAGTGACATGACGCCCAGGCCGAGGCCGAGCACGATCAAGCCGGTGACGATCATCGGCTTGGCACCGAACCGCTGCATGGCCCTCGGCGCCAGCACCACCATGCCGAGCATGATCAGCGTGGTCATCGGCAGCAGTGCCGCGCCCGAGGGGAACGCGCTGTAGCCGAGCACCTGCTGTAGGTACAGATTGAGGAAGAACCACATCGGCACCCAGGCGGCGGCCAGCGCGAACTGTGCGAAATTGGCGGCGGCGAGGTTCGGCGCGCGGAAGATGCCCAGCCGCATCAGCGGTTCGGCGCGGCGCGATTGCAACACGACGAATCCCGCCAGCAGCGCCCCGGCCACGGCCAGCACACCGAGGGTCTGCCCCGAGGCCCAGCCGGCCTCCGGCGCCTGCACGATCGCATACACCGCGGCGGCCAGACCTGCTGTCACAGTGATGGAACCGGCGATGTCGATGGACCCCTTACGGGCGGGGGCGGCGGGCATGAGCAGTGGCACCGCGATCAGCGCGAGCACGGCGATCGGCACATTGATGTAGAAAACCCAAGGCCAGCTGAGGTATTCGGTGATCACGCCACCGAGGAACACGCCGGCGGTACCGCCGGCGGGCGCGGCGGCGCCGTACACGGCCAGTGCCCTGGTGAGCTCACCGGGCGATCCGCCGAACAGCATCATGAGCAAGGTCAGCGCGGAGGGCGCGATGAGCGCGGCACCCGCGCCCTGAATCGCGCGGCCCGCCAGCTCGATTCCCACCGAGCCCGCCGCCCCCGCCAGCACCGAGCCCGCGGCCAGCACCAGCCACCCGGCCCCGAACACGCGCCGGGCGCCGAGCAGATCGGACAACCGGCCGCCGAGCAACAGCAATCCGCCGAAGGCGACGACATAGGCGTTGAACACCCACGTCAGCGACTCGGGCGTGAAGCCGAGCTCGTCGCGCATCCGTCAAGCATCGAATTTCCCTTGTCGGTGCCGCTCCGTAGGATCGGCGCTCAGGTGACGCGCGGAGGGAGGCGGGTTGTGGGGGAGTTCTTCGAGACGTTCGTGGTGACGCCATTGCGAACGGGGTGGGGGTATGCCGATCGGCACTTCCGGCCACGCGGGCTGCTGGTCGGGCGCGACGAGGTGGTCGATCAGCTGGCGGCGACCAGGACCTGGGTGGGTCTGGGGATCAATGTCGCGGTGGGGATGAATATCGCGCAGTTCTCGTTCGCGGATATGTTCGGCGACGCGGTGATGCGAACGGCGCTGGCGGCCTTGCTGATCGGGCCGGTCTGTGCGCTCGTCATGGGGGTTCTGCTGGTGGTCACCCACGCCGACCTGCGCCGATCGACCGCGCGGGACCTTGTGCAGCCGCTGGCCGCGATGGGCACGTTCGCGGCCGTGCTCGGAGGTCTGGCGCTCACGCCGACCGTGTTCGGGTGGCTGGCGGAGATCTCGCGGGGGTCCACGGCGGTGAAGGTGGTGCTCACGCTGATGGCGTTGGTGGGGGTGCCGCTGGGCGCGTTGTTCTTGTCGGCGTATCTGGTGCGCGGCGGATTCCTCATCGCGACCTACGCTTTCCGCGCCTCCGACGGTCACCCGCTGCTCGGGCCGATCGCGATCACGCTGACCACATGGGCGGTGGTGGTTGTCGAGCTCGGGGACGCGAACAGTGGCTTACCGCAAGGGATTCGGCTCGTTCTGGTGCTGGGCGGTGCCGTGACCGCGACGGCGCTCGCCGTGACCGAGGGGTATCGGCTGCACCGCCTGCACGGGTTCACGCTGCGTTCGAGCAGCAGGCCCTGGTTCGCCGGCGCGCGGTGAACCAGGGCGCCTGCCTCAGCTCGCGTGCAGGTGGCGGGCGGTGGGGGAGGTGGGCACGGAGGCCGGGTCGGGGGCGGTGCCGAGCAGACGGTCGGCGGTGTTGGTGGTGGTGACCGTGAACCAGTAGTGCTCGTTCTTGTAGTGGTGGTGGCGATGATTGCGCCAGACCGCCCGGTAGGCAGCGTGTTTCGGCTTGTAGTCGGTGTGGATGAGGTAGTGGGTCCACTCGTAGAGGATGCCGAGGACGGTGACCGTGAGCAGGAAGGTCAGGCCGAGTGCGGGGCGGGGGAAGGCGAGCAGGGCGATCGCGACCAGGGCGACGATGGTGAGGGTGAGGGACTTGGGCGGGATGAAGATCAGGGGCACGTCACGCGGGTCGGTGTGATGGGCGCGGTGTTTGCGGGCCAGCTCGCTGTCGAGGGTGAGCGGGCCCAGATGCCTGGGGCGCCAGTGCAGCACGGTGACATGGATGACCCATTCGACCAGCGGGAACGCGGCCAGGACCAGCAGCGGGACGAGAGCGTCGGTGAGCTGCCAGTCGCCCAGGGCGAGCCGGGTACCCAGCACGACCACCAGGCTGGTGGCGATCATCCAGGGGGAGGGGTGGCGCAGGAACTCGCGGGCCGCGTCCCGCAGCGACAGGCTGCGCCGGATCGGGCGTGTGGCCGGGGTGGTCTCGTGCGACGACATTGTCGGACGGTTACTCGTCATGATGTTTCCTCGGGTGGATCATGCCCCGTCGAGGGCATGGATGAGGGCGATGGTCGCCGGTCCGAGCAGCGCTCGGGCGGAATCGGCGGCCCGTTCCGGCTCGCCCGCGCTGATCGCGGCGGCCAGGTCTCGATAGGCGTCCCCATTGCCCACCTCGGCGGACATGATCGGCGCCAGGGCGGCGAGCGCGGGCTCGTAGGCCGCGCGCAGCATGGAGTACATGAGCCGGAAGGCGATCGAGTCGGCGAGATCGAGCACGTGATCCCAGAATTCGAGCGCGATCCGCTGCTGGGCGAGTGAATCCGACTCGGCAGCGAGCGCTTCCGCTGAGTCGCGCAGGAGGACGAGCTCACCGTCGACTCGCGCCGCGCCGTCGTGCCGCGCCGAGGCGGGCGCCGATCCGGCGGTGGGTGCCGTGGGCGCGGTGGCGTGGGCCCGGCGGACGCGGGTTGCGGCGAGTTCGGCGATCTTGGGTCCGTTGTGCAGGCGCGCTTCCAGAATGCTGCGTGCGACCGTCGGGTCGATGGTGTCGCCGCGCAGGAGCAGGCGGGGCAGTACCTCCAGGCCGGCGCTGCGCCGATAGTCGAGCACGGTGGTGGCCTCGCCCTGTCGCACCGAGACCAGCCCCGCCGCGGCGAGCCGTTGCAGCGCCTCGCGCACCGCGGGCCGGGAAACCCCCAGCGCCTCGGCCAGTTGCCGCTCGCTGGGCAGCGTGCTCCCCGCCGCCAGCTCCCCGCCCAGCACTTCCGCGGCGATCTGCTCGAACACATCGCCGGAAACCGATCGCTTCACCACAGGAGTCCATGCCACACGTCGATAATCCACCCGAACAGGTAAGAGGTCAAGTGGTCAGACCAGTTGACCCCGAACGGGCGATCATCGAGTCGAACCGGTGACAGCAGCCCGCCGACGGCAGCGTGCGATGATCTCGCGGGCGGACGGATCAGCTGGGGTCGGACCCGCGGATGGCGGAGAGCCAGGTGAAGGTGGCCGCGGCGACGGTGGTGGCGCCGACGAACCCGCCGATGCCGTCGTGCACGACATAGACCCAGAGCAGGCCCATGACGGGCGCGCCGACGGCGGACTGGGTATCGAGCAGGAGCCGGCGGCCGATGCCGAAGACCGGCGGGTCGGCGGGCCGCGAGGGGTTGTCGACGAGCTTGCCGGGCGGCTCGGTGGTGCGGACCCGGCCGGAAGGGTAGAAACGCTCGTCGCCGGAGGTGATCGCGGTGCCGGTGAGTTCGAGGTCGGTGGGGGTGAGCGTGCTCAGCGCGGGCGCGTAGAACACCGGCTGCCACACCATCCGGTCACCACTGGTGATCTCCAGCCACGACCGGCTCACCAGCCGATGCTGCTGGCGCACCCGCTTGCCCCGCACCGCCCCCGCCGCCACCAGCCCGGTCGGCAGCACTCCCAGCGCCAGCCCCAGCTGATAGGCCGTGAACACCAGAATCGCCACGGCCACCACGGCGAGCGCGCTGAGCTGATCGAGATCGGCGAACGGCACCCAGGCGGCCACCACCACCAGGGCCCCGCTCGTCACGAGCAGCGGATAACTCAGCGCGCCCACCGCGTTCACTTCAGGAAGCCGACCTTGGTGTAGTCGGCCGAGGCGAGCCCGAACGCGCCGTAGTTGGCGAGGTTCTCGCGCGCCGCGTAGGTGCCCGACGCCTGGAACAGCGGCAGCGAATAGCCCTCGGCGAAGATCATCTGATCAGCCTGGTTGGCCAGCTCGATCGCCTTCTCCGGGTCCAGCTCGGACATGGTGCGCTCGATCAGCGCGTTGAGTTCGGGCGAACCGATGCGGGCCTTGTTGCCCTGCAGGTTGTTCGGGTCGTAGGCGTAGATCTGCGGCAGCGCGGTGAGCGGCAGCACGCTACCGCCCCAGCTGAACTGGGCCAGCTCGAAATTGCCCGGATCGATCACGTCCTTGAAAAGCCCGGTGCCGGGGACGGTCTGGATGTTCAGCTTCACCCCGACCGCGGCCAGATTCTGCTGCACGATCTGCGCGGTCTGCACCCAGCCGTCCTGCTGGTACATCACATCGCGCAGTTCCAGTCTGCGCCCGTCCTTCTCGCGGACATCGCCGTTGAGCTTCCAGCCCAGGTCGTCGAGCATCTTCGCCGCGGCATCGGGGTCGAACGAGATGGGCGCCGAATTGTCCTGGTAGCCCTTCTGTCCCAGCACGAAGATGTGGTTGTTCAGCGTCTTCGGGTCGTCGACCACACCGTTCTGCGCGGCGTTGACGATGCCCTGCCGGTCGATCGCCTTGGAGATGGCGATGCGCAGCTGCGGGTCCTCCAGCAGCGAACCGGGCGCGCCGTTGAAGGTGATGTGCGACCAGCTCGGCTCCGGCGTGCGCCGCAGCACCACCCCGGGCGCCTGCTTGGCGGCGGTCACGTTCTCGATGCCGGACATGTAGGCGATGTCGAGTTCGTTGTTCTGGATGGCGGGCAGCCAGGCCGAGCTGTCGAGCACGCTGTAGGTGATGGTGTCGAGTTTCGGCGTGGCACCCCACCAGGAGGGGTTGCGGCTCAAGGTGATCCGGCTCTGCGTCCGGTCGATGCCGCTGACCTGGAACGGACCGGCGCTCACCGCCAGCCCGGACCGATCGCGATCGTTGAACGCGGCCGCCGACTCGGTGGTCGCCTTGGGATACAGCGGGCTGAACTGCCCCTGCCACTCGGCATAGGGCTGGGCGAAGGTGACGATCGCCTGCCGGTCGTCGACCCCGCGCTCCACCTTCTCCACCCGCTCGAACCCACTGGTCGACGACACCAGGAAGGCCGGGTCGCGGCCGCTCAGCGCGGCGGCCTGCGAGCGCAGATCCTCCCAGGTGATCGGCGTCCCGTCCGACCACACCGCCTTCGGATTGATCGTGTAGGTCACCTGCTGCGGTTCGGTGCCGGTGAGCTGGATATCGGTGAAGTAGTCGTGATTGATGGCCAGCTCACCGGCCGCGTTGCTGGTGTAGGGCGAGGGCAGCACCGGCTCGATCACATCGCCGGTGCTGTCCGTCCCGCCGTCGATCTGCAGGTAGTTGAACGTCTCCGGGAACGAACTGAGCACCAGCCGCAGATTCCCGCCGTCACGCAGATCGGCCACATCGTGCGGATTGATGTCGTTGGTACTGCCGATCGTCGCGCTGCCGGGGGTGACATCGCTGTCCGTGGAACACCCCGACAGAATCAAGCCGATCGCCACGCACGGAATGGCGAACCTGGTGCCGAGCGAGCGAATTCGCATGGTTGGTCCTTCCTGTCCGCGCGTGGCGGAGCTACTACTTGATGAAGCCGATCTTGGTGTAGTCGGCCGAGCTGAGCCCGAAGGCGCCGAAGTTGGCCAGGTTCTCGCGCGCACCGACCGCGCCGGCGGACTGCACGATCGGCAGCGAGAAGCCGGACTCGAAGATGATCGTGTCGGCCTTGTTGGCCAGTTCGAGCGCCTTCTCCGGGTCAAGTTCGGCGACGATCTCCTTGATCAGGGTATTGAGCTCGGGTGAGCCGATGCGGCCGAAGTTGCTCAGCTTGTTGGCCGGATCGTAGGCGTAGATCTGCGGCAGCGCGCCCAGCGGGAAAATGCTCTTGGACCAGGCGAATTGGGCGATATCGAAATTGCCGGGATCGATCACGCCGGTGAAGAAGTTGGAGCCGTTGGGCTCGATGAGCAGCTTCACGCCGATCGCGGCCAGATTCTGCTGGACGATCGTGGCGATGCGGACCTGGGTCTCGTTCTGGGGAATCGCGTCACGGATCTCGAGTACCCGGCCGTCCTTCTTCCGGAACTCGCCGTCGAGTTTCCAGCCGAGCTCGTCGAGCATCCGGCCCGCGGCTGCCGGGTCGAACGACACCGACTGCGCGTTGTCCTGGTAGCCGGTCTGGCCGACGAGGAACAGGTGGTTGTTCAGCGGCTTGGGATCGGTGACCAGGCCGTTCTGCACGGCGGTGGCGATGGCCTGGCGGTCGATGCCCTTGGAGACCGCGATGCGCAGCTTCGGGTCCGCCATGATCGAACCGGGCGCGCCGTTGAAGGTGATGTGGGTGAAGCTGTTGGCCGGGGCGCGCCGGACCTGCACGCCGGGGGTGTTCAGGGCGATCTTGATGTCATCGACCGTGCTCAACGGCTCGACCGCGTCGAGTTCGTTGTTCTGCAGGGCGCTGAGCTGGGCGGACGCGTCGAGAATGCTGTAGGTGACATTGTCGAGCTTGGGGGTCTCACCCCACCATTTCGGGTTGCGGCTCAGGGTGATCCGCTGTTCGGGCCGGTTGATATCGGTGATCATGAACGGCCCCGCCGACAGCGGCATGTCGTTGCGGTAGAGATCCTCGAAGGCTTGCGGCGTCTGGTTGACCTGCTTCGGGTACAGCGGATTGAACAGGCCCTTCCACTCCGCGTAGTGCTCGGCGAAGGTGACGATCGCCTGCCGGTCGTCGACTCCGCGCTCGACCGTCCCGACGCTGCTGTACGCCTGCGTGGCCCGCACCTTGTAGGCCACGTCGCGACCGTTCAGCGCGTCGACCTGCGCGCGCAGGTCTTCCCAGGTGATCGGCGAGCCGTCGGACCACACCGCCTTCGGGTTGATCGTGTAGACGATCCGCTGCGGGTCGGTGCCGGTGAGCTCGATGGAGGTGTAGTAGTTGTTGTCCACCGCGAGGTTGCCCGCCGCGTCGGAGTTCAGGGTGCCCGGCAGCGTCCAGCCGACCACCTCGCTGACATAACCGTCGGCGTCGATGTGCGAGCTGTTGAACGTCGGGGGGAAGTTCGGGATGGCCAGGCGCAGATTGCCGCCCTCGGCGACCTCGTCGCGCTCTTTGGGATTGATATCGCTGGTCGCCCCGATATCACTGGGCGCGGTGTCGATCGTCGGGTCGGTGCCACAGCCACCCAGGGCCAGCGTCAGCGCGAGAAGGGGTATCGCGGCGCGGCGTAGGCGCCTGCCGGGGGTTGCGGTGGTCATTTCATGAATCCGATCTTCGTATAGTCGTACGACGCCAACCCGGGGGAACCCATGTTGGCGAGGGTGGCGCGGGCGCCGTAACTGCCGTCGGACTGGAACAGCGGCAGGGAGTGACCCTCCTCGAAGACCGCTCGGTCGACCTGGTTGGCCAGGTCGATCGATTTCGCGGGGTCGAGTTCGGTGAGGGTGCGTTCGATGAGGGCGTTGAGTTCGGGGGAGCCGATGCGGCCGTAGTTGCCCTGCAGGTCGCCGGGGTCGTAGTAGTAGATCTGGCGCAGGCTCGACAGGGGGAACGGGTCGCCCTGGAAGGTGAATTGGGTGGCGTCGAAATCGCCGGGCTGGATGACGTCGGTGAAATAGCCCGCGGCGGGCTTGGTGTCGATGGTCAGGCCGACGCCGATGGCGGCCAGGTTCTGCTGGATGATCTGGGCGATCTGCACCCAGGTGGGGTCGTTGTACATGACATCGCGGATGACGAGCTTGCGGCCGTCCTTCTCGCGGAGGTCACCGTTGCGGACCCAGCCGAGCGCGTCGAGTTCGCGGGCGGCGGCTTCGGGGTCGAAGCCGAGGCTGTTGTCCCGGTAGCCCTCCTGGCCTTGCAGGAAGACGTGGTTGTTCAGCGGCACCGGGTTCTCCACCAGGCCGTTCTGCATGGCGGTGACGATGCCCTGACGGTCGATCGCCTTCGAGATGGCCACGCGCACAGCGGGATCGGCGAGGATGGAGCCGGGGGAGCCGTTGAAGGTGATGTGGCGCCAGCGGTTGCCGGGGGCGCGGCGCACCTGCAGGCCCTCGGTGCCACGCACCGATTTCACGTCGTCGATGGTGGACAGCAGGGCCAGGTCGAGTTCGTTGTTCTGCAGGGCCTGCACCCAGGCGGAGCGGTCGAGCACGCTGTAGGTGATGGTGTCGAGCTTCGGTGTGGCGCCCCACCAGGAGGGGTTGCGGCCCAGGGTGATCCGGCCTTGCGCGCGGTCGGTCGCGGTGACGGCGAACGGGCCTGCGGTGACCTGGATGGCGTCGACGAGGCTGGTGTTGAACGCCTCGGGCGTGCCGGTGACCGACTTCGGGTACAGCATGCTGTTGCCCGCGAACTGGCCGCGCCAGTCGGCGAACGGGGTGGTGAAGGTGAGGATCGCCTGGCGGTCGTCGACCCCGCGCTCGACCTTGTCGACGAACTCGAAGCCGTTGGTGATGGCGATCAGGTAGCGCTTGTCGCGCCCGCTCATGGCGTTGGCCTGGGAGGCGATGTCTTCCCAGCTGATCGGCGAGCCGTCGGACCAGACCGCCTTCGGGTTGATCGTGTAGGTCACCCGCATGGGGTCGGTGCTGGTGAGCTCGATATCGGTGAAGTAGTCGGTGTTCACGCTGAGCTTGCCCGCGGCGTCGATGTCGTAGGAGCGGGGCATGAGCGGGCGCAGGATGTCGGCGATCTCGGCCTCGTTGCCGTCGTTGGACAGCGTGTTCCAGTTGGCCGGATAGGAGGTGGTGGCCAGGCGCAGGTTGCCGCCCTCGCGCAGTTCCTCCACCCCGCGCGGGTTGACGTCGCTGGTGGTGCCGATCGTGGCGGTGAGCCCCTCGGCGGACTCGTCGGCGCCCCCGCAGGCCGCCACGATCATGCCCGCGGCCACCACCACGGCGGCACAGCGCAACCGTGCGCCGCGTCCTGCGTGCATGCGACGGGTTCTCATGGCGCCTCCTGGGGAGATCGGCGTGGCTGGCTCAGGTGCTGACCACGGGTTCCGGTACGGCCGCGATCAGCGAGCGGGTGTACTCGTGCCGAGGATTCGCGAAGATCTCCTCGGCCGGGCCGGATTCGACGATTTTGCCGCGCAGCATCACCGCGATGTCGTGGGCCAGATTGCGCACCACCGACAGGTCGTGGGAGACGAACAGGTAGGACAGCCCACGCTCGGCCTGCAGGTCACGCAGCAGATTCAGCACACCGGCCTGGATGGAGACGTCCAGCGAGGAGACCGGTTCGTCGAGCACCAGCAGCTGCGGGTCCAGCGCCAGCGCGCGGGCGATGCTGATGCGCTGTTTCTGGCCGCCGGAGAAATCGGAGGGGTAGCGGTCGGCGTGTTCGGGACGCAGCCCGACCTGGCGCAGCAGCTCCGGCACCCGCTGGTTGACCTCCTCGCGCGAACGCCCGTCGATGCGCAGCGGCTCGGCCAGCACGTCGAAGATCGGCAGGCGCGGGTCGAGCGAGGAGCTGGGGTCCTGGAAGACGATCTGCATCTTGCGCCGGATCTCGCGCACGCGCGCTTTGGTGAGCGCGGCGACCTCGTTGCCGAGCACCTCGATGCTGCCCGACTGCGGCGCGGCCAGGTCCATGATCTGCGACAACGTGGTCGACTTGCCGGAACCGGACTCGCCGACCAGCGCCAGCGTGCGGCCCGCGCGCACCTCGAAACTGATGCCGTCGACCGCGCGGACCTCGCCGGTGCGGCGGCGCAGCAGCACCCCGGAGGTGAGTGGGAAGGTCTTCACCAGATCGGTGACCCGCAGGACCACCTCGGTCTCGGTGCGGTCGGGCTCGGCCGGTGCGGGAATCTCCTTGCGGTAGGCCGCGAACAGCTCGGTGGTGCCCACCTCGGCGGTGCGGATGCAGGCGACCGCGTGGCCGGGGGCCACCTTCTCGAGCGGCGGTTCGGCGGCGACGCAGTCGTCGACGCAGATCGGGCAGCGCGGCGCGAACGAGCAGCCGGGCGGCAGCGCGTGCATGGCGGGCGGGGTACCGAGGATGGGGATGAGCGGGGTGCGCGGCGGGCCGTCCATGCGCGGGATCGAGCCGAGCAGGCCCACGGTGTAGGGCATCCTCGGCGCGCGGAACAGCTCGTCTACCGGGGCGGTCTCCACCACCTTGCCCGCGTACATCACCGCCACCCGGTCGGCCACCGTGGCCGCGATGCCCATGTCGTGGGTGATCATGATGACCCCGGCGCCGGTGATGTCACGGGCCTTGCGCAGCAGCGCCAGGATCTGGGCCTGCACGGTGACGTCGAGCGCGGTGGTCGGCTCGTCGCAGATGATCAGCGCCGGATCGTTGGCGATGGCCATGGCGATCACCACGCGCTGGCGCATGCCGCCGGAGAACTCGTGCGGGAAGGAGCGCGCGCGCAGCCGCGCATCGGGGATGCCGACCAGGTCGAGCAGCTCGATCGCGCGCTCACCGGCCTGTTTGCGGGTCATCTCGCCGTGCGCGAGCAGCGCCTCGGCCACCTGGTCGCCGACCCGGTAGACCGGGGTGAGCGCGGAGAGCGGGTCCTGGAAGACCATGCTGATCGAGGACCCGCGCAGCTTCGACATCTGCTTGTCGCCCAGGCCGAGCAGCTCGCGCCCGCGCAACCGGATCGACCCCTGGACGCGGGCCTGCTCGGGCAGCAACCCGATCACCGCCAGCGACGACACCGACTTGCCCGAGCCGGACTCGCCCACGATCGCGAGGACCTCACCGTCGGCGACGGTGTAGTTCACTCCGCGCACGGCCTCCACGCGGCCTTCCTCACCGGGAAAGGACACCCGCAGATCGGTCACCTCGAGCAGGGGCGCGGTCGACGTACTCATCGCTTCTCGGCTTTCTTCAGCTCGACCCTGGCCTGGTATTTGCGCGCACCCCGTGCGCCGGGATCGAACGCGTCACGCAGACCGTCGCCGACGAGGTTGGCGCACAGCACGATCGTGATCAGCAGACCACCGGCGAACAGGAACAGCCACGGGTAGGTGATCGCGGACTTGGTGCCCGCCGCGATCAGCGAACCCAGCGACACATCCGGCGGCTGCACACCGAAACCGAGGAAGCTCAGGCCGGTTTCGGCGCCGATCGCCGCGCCGACGGCGAGGGTGGTGTCGATGATCAGGATCGAGGCGATGTTGGGGACGATGTGGCTGAGGATGATCGTGTGCGTCGGCGCGCCCATATACCGTGCGGCGCGGACGAATTCGCGGTCGCGCAGGCTCAGCGTGAGACCGCGCACGATGCGCGCGGCGATCATCCAGCCGAACACGCTCAGCAGCACGATCAGGATCAGGATCGAGCCGGAACCCTTGGTGCGCGGGGCGAACAGCGCGATGATGATGAAGCTGGGCACCACCAGCAGCAGGTCGACGAACCACATGATGGCCCGGTCGGTCCAGCCGCCGAGCAGGCCCGCCACCGCACCGGCCGTGGCGGCGATGACGCTGGAGAACAGCGCGACGCAGAAGCCGATGATCAGCGATTTCTGCAGCCCGCGCAGGGTCTGGGCCAGCACGTCCTGGCCGATCTGGGTGGTGCCGAAGGGATGTTCGAGGCTGGGTGGTTTCAGCAGCGCGGTGTAGTCCATCTGCTGGTAGTCCCACGGCAGCAGCGGCGGCAGCGCGAAGCTGGCCACGAACAACACCACCAGGATCACCGCGCCTGCCACGGCGGGCTTGTTGCGCAGGAACCGGCGCCAGACGAGCTTGCGGCGCCCGGCCGCGGCGTTCTCCGGCGCGCCGACGGCGATCAGTTCGGTTTCGGTCACGACACACGCACCCTGGGGTCGAGCAGAGCGAGGACGATATCGGAGAGCAGGCCCGAGACCAGCACCACCAGACCGGCGAAGGCCGTCACCGTGACCACCACGTAGAGGTCCTGGGCGTTGATCGAGTCGACCAGCCATTCGCCGACGCCGTGCCAGCCGAAGATCTTCTCCACGAAGGTGGCGCCGGTGATCAGCCCGCCCAGGCTGTAGGCGAACAGGGTGGCCATCGGGATGAGCGCGGTGCGCAGGCCGTGTTTGTACAGCGCGCGGTTGCGGGTCAGGCCCTTGGCGCGGGCGGTGCGGATGAAATCGCTCTGCAGCACGTCGAGCATGGCGTTGCGCTGGTAGCGGCTGTATCCGGCCATGCCGTAGAGGGCCAGCGCCAGCGTCGGCAGCACGAGATGCTGTGCGCGGTCGACGAATTGGTTCCACAGGCCGTTGATCTGGGTGGCCGAGGTCTCGCCGGTGTAGAGGAAGAACTGGGTTCCGGTGGCCGTGTTGAACTGCAGCGCACCGTATTTCAGCAGTGTCGCGAGCAGGAAGACCGGGGTGGAGATGATCAGCAGGGAGAGCACCGTCGAGAAATAATCGCTGAACTTGTATTGCCGGATGGCGCCCGCCGCGCCGATCAGCACCCCGAGCACGGTGCCGATCACCGAACCCAGGATCAGCAGCCGCAGACTCACCGCGACCCGCCTGCCCAGTTCCTCGCTCACCGGCTGCCCGGCCAGCGTGGTCCCGAAATCCCCTTGCACCACGCCGCCGAGCCAGGTGAGATAGCGCTGGGGGATCGGCTCGTCCAGATGCAGCTGCTCGGCCTTGGCGTCGATCACCGACTGCGGCGGCCGCGGATTGCGCTGCTCGAGGCTGTCGAGCGGGTTGAAGGTGAGTGACGCGAGGCTGAACGTCAGGAACGAGGCCAGCAACAGGAGCACGACGTAGTTCAGCGCGCGCCGCAACAGGAAGCCGGTCATCAGTCCCCTCTGGATCGGGTATTCAGGCCATGATCATAAGGACAACTACGCAATCGCCGCGTGGCGACGTGCGGCAGGATGGAACGGATGACGCCCCTGCACCCGAAACCGAAGCTGGTGGCCACCGACGTCGACGGCACCCTGATCGATGCCGCCGACAAGGTCTCGCCGCGCACGAAAGCCGCCGTCGGCGCGCTCGTTTCCGACGGCACCACCTTCGTGCTGGCCACCGGCAGGCCGCCGCGCTGGATCGATCCGGTGGTCGCCGAACTCGGGTACGCCCCGCTCGCGGTCTGCGGCAACGGGGCCGTCATCTACGACAGCGCCACCGACCGCGTGCTCTCCTCGCACACCCTCGACGTGGCGACCCTGGCCTGGCTGGCCGACCTCGCCGAACGCGCGCTACCCGGGTGCGGGCTGGCCACCGAGCGGGTCGGGGCCAGCGCGCACGACGCGGTGACCCCGCAGTTCGTCAGCTCGCCGACCTACGAGCACGCCTGGCTCAACCCCGACGACACGGTGGTCTCGCACGCCGAGGTGATCGACACGCCCGCCATCAAGATGCTGGTCCGGCTCAGCTCGGCGCGGTCCTCGGACATGCGCGCCGCCCTCGCGCCGCTGGTCGGCGACCGCGCCGAGATCACCTATTCCACCGAGCACGGGCTGATCGAACTCTCGGTGCCCGGGGTGACCAAGGCGTCCGGGCTGGCCGAGGTCGCGCGGCGGATCGGGGTGGACGAGCACGGCATCGTCGCCTTCGGGGACATGCCCAACGACGTGCCGATGCTGACCATGGCCGGGCACGGGGTCGCCATGGGCAACGCGCACCCCGAGGCGCGGGCCGCCGCCGACGAGGTCACCGGCAGCAATGTCGACCACGGTGTCGCGATGGTGCTCGAACGCTGGTGGTCCTGAACGCGTAACGGCCGGTGCCCTCGCTCGCGAGAGGCACCGGCCGTTCTTCGCCGTGGCCGGGTGTCAGCCGGTCGTGGCGGGTTCCGGGGCTACCGGGGGTTGTTCCGGTGCCGGTTCGGGTTCGCCGGTGCTCGCCTGCGGCTCGGCCGGGACCTGCGGGGCGGCCGGGTCGGTGTTCGTCTGCGGTTCGGCGGGGGCAGGCGCGACCGGGGAGGTCGTCGTCGGCGGGACCACCGAGGCGGGCGGTTGCGGCTTGGCGCCGTTCATCTCGGACTTGTAGGTCTCGTCGTAGGTCTTCCAGAAGGTGGTGACGATGCCGGTGAGCTCGTTGAGCACCAGCGAACCGTTCTGGAAATCGGTGCGCAGACCGTCGGGGACCAGGTAGGAACTGCCGGTCGGCAGGCCGAGCACGCCGGAGTCGGCGCCCAGGCTCAGGTAGCGGTCCAGGATCGCGCCGACCACCTCGAAGACCTGGCCGTTCTCGCCGGAGTAGACGAAACCGTTGGCGAACTTCGCGTACTGCCTGCCCTGCGAACCCGCGAGCAGATCCGAGGTCGGCGCGCCCAGCGGACCGTTCACACCGCCCCTGGACACCCAGTGCTGGGCGATCGCGTTGGTCGAGGACAGGCCGAGCAGCTTGTCGACCAGCCTGCCGAGTTCGGCCATATTGCCCTGCGGGGCGGCCTGCACCTGCTGGTCGGGCTCGGGGGCGCGGGCCTCCTGGCTCGGCGGGCGATACGGCGTCGCGGGGGAGCTGTAGGTGGTGTTGCCCGCCGCGATCGCGCGGATGCGATCCATCAGCGCGTAGGCCGCGTCGCCGGGGCAGTCGGTGTTGCCGACATCGCGGTGCGCGAACACCACCGGCAGATCGACCTCCTCACCCAGGGCATACGGGGTGAACTCGGTGCCCTCGGAGTACATGGTGGTGTAGCCCTTGGGGTTGAGCCCGGCCAGCTTGGCCCGCCAGCCGATGAACCGGCCGATCGCGGTGATCGACTCGTTGCTCGGCGACTCGCTCTCGTAGTTGCCCATCAGCGCGACACCGGCGGTGTTCTCGTTGAAGCCGCCCGCGTGCGCGCCCTGCACGTCGCGATCCAGGCCGCCGTAGCGGCCCTCGAAGATCTGGCCGTACTGGTCGACCAGGGCGTTGTAGCCGATGTCGCACCAGCCGAGGGTTTCGGCGTGGTAGGCGTAGATCGCGCGGACGATGCCCGCCGACTCGGCGCGGCTGTAGTCGTTGCGGCCCGCGGTGTGGTGCACGGTCAGCCCGCCCAGACCGTCGTCGTAGGTGGGTTCCTGGCAGCGGATCGACTCGTCGGCACCCCATTGCGCGCGGGTGATCACCTTGGGCCCGCCGTTGGGCAGCGCGGCGGCGACGTCGTTGAGCGCGGCGTCGATGGCGGCGCGGCCCGGGTTGATCAGCACGGCCTTGAGCGCGGCCTCGGTGAGGTGCGCGGGGTCGTGGTCCGGGCCCGCGGTGGGCTTGCGGGTCACCAGCATCTGCACCGCGGTGGTCTCGCCGACGTAGATCGGCTCGGTGCCGGTGGGGGCGTCGGCGGGGGTCTGATCGGTGGCCCTGGTGTCGATCGGATCGGCGTTGTACCAGGGGCCCCAGTTCCCGTCCTGCTGCCTGGCGCGCAGCTTGGTGGTGGTGTTCGCCAGGTCGCGCGCGGTGACGGCGACCATGCTGAACGGGGTGTCCTGGGTGATCTCCTTGACCTGCGCGCCGACCTCGTCGACCAGCTCCGGCCCGACCGCGCCCGGCGCGAGGGCGGGGGTGTCGGGGGTGGTGCCGGGTTCCAGGTTCGCCGGGTCGGCGATGAACTTCATGCCGGACGGGCGGTGCTGGGAGACGGGGTTGCTCGTGGGAGCGCCCGCGCCGGGCTCTGATTGCGGTGCGCCGGGAGCTGACGGTGCGTCGGCGGCCGGGCTCTGTGAGGTCGAGGTTGTCGCCGGGGCCTGCGCGGCGGCAGGTGGCTGCGCGTTGGGCGCGGCCTCGGGTGCGGCCGGAGGCGCTTGCGCAGGCGCTGCTTGGGGAGCGGATTGAGCTGGGGGAGTGGATGATTCCGGAGCCGTGGCGGGGCCCGGTTGGGCATCGGGCGCGGCTGCCGGGGGCGCCGGAGCAGGGGCCGGTGCGGCCGGGGCAGGCGGGGGCGGGGCGATCGGGGCCGTCGGGACCGCGGTGCTCGGCACCGGGGGACGGGCATTGGGTGCGGCCTCGGGCGCGGGCGCCTGCGTGGTGGGGGTCGGCTGCGCTTTGCTCGGGATCGGCGGCAGCGGGATCTCGGTCGGCAGCGCCACGCCCGGCGGAACCGGCAATCCCGGCGGGACCGGGATCGAGGTGGGCAGCGGCAGCATCTGCAGGTCGGAGAGGTGGAGATCGGGCAGGTCGAGGCCGGTCAGCTCGCGCAGCGGGACGGTGATGTCCTGGGCGGAGGTCAGCGCGACCTCGGCGAGCTGGGCCGGGACGGCGGTGACCTCGGCATCGTTCGCACTGCGGTAGTCGGTCGAATCGCTCAGTGCGAACGCGCCGATCGGTGCGGCGACCGCGAGCGTGGTGACTACCGGGAGCACATAGGAACGTTTCGGCTTTCGGTATCGCACGTGCGACTCCAATCAGGGTCGAACCTTGCCTGTGGCGGCTGGCGCCTGGTGTTCCGCTGGCATGTGATGCTTGCTTCCTATCGCCTCACACACCACACTAGTTAACATACGTCACACATCTAAACCTCAACTTGAGGATTATGTGATTGCTCGAATGTAGCCCTCGGATCCCGCTCGGCGACGACGACATGCCGACGCGAGCTCCGCCGGTCGAACCCCGAAACCGTGGGAGCGCACTATGAGAGCGGATACCTTCATCAACCGGAATACCCGTGGAACCCGGCGCCGCAGCGTGCCGGTACTGCGGACCGTGCCCCTCCCGCTGCTGGCCGGCGGGACCGCGCTGGCGCTGGCCGGGGCGATGGGACTGTGGCAGATCCTGCCCGGGGAGATTACGCCGACTGTCGGCGCTGGTCACGGGCGAGGTATGAGTCAGGTCGGCGCGTTCGAGAATGCGCAAGAGGGGTGGACGGCCGAGGAGATCCTCGCGCACTACTACCCGGGCGCCGAACTCGGGCAGATCGGGCAGACCACCATCGGCGTCCGGTTGCAGGCCCAGGACGACGCCACCCTCGACACCTACGCCGCCGCGGGCGCGCAGGTCGCGGGCCGCGCCATCGGCCCCGGCGAGGCCGCCCACCTCACCCCGCTGCCCGACGGCGGCGCGAATGTGGTGGTGACCGCGGGCTGCGACGGCGAAGTGCTCTGGCAGGCCGCCACCGACGACCCGTTCGTCTACCCGGTGCACGCCGGTGTCGGCAGGCCCGCCGAGGAACACCTGACGCTGTGCAACGGCACCGGCTATCGCGGCGCGCTCGGCGTGGCGCTCGAGGGCGGGGCATACCGCACGGTGAACCAGGTCGACCTCGACGACTACCTCGCGGGCCTGCTACCAGCGGAGATGCAGGCCAACTGGGCCGATCAGGGCGCCTTCGAGGCGCTGCGCGCCCAGGCCGTGGCCGCCCGCTCCTACGCCCTGGCCGAGGACCGCTACGCCTACGCGCAGACCTGCGACACCACCGACTGCCAGGTCTATCCCGGCACGGTGCTCGAGGATGCGCGCACCACCGAGGCCGTCGCCGCCACCACCGGCACCGTGCTGCTCCGCGACGGACTCATCCTCCGCTCGGAGTACTCGGCCGCCCCCGACGGCGGCCGTCCCGCCGACATCCAGACCTTCGAAGTGGGCCCAGCCCCCGACGATCTCATCGAGACCGCACCCATCCCCCCGGCCCCGGTCGACCCGACCCTGCCCTCGTCACCGTCGACGCCGACCCGGCCCGATCCGACCATCGAGGCGCTGGCCGGTGAGAGCGTCATCGACACCGCCTACCGGCGCATCGGCGGGCCCGACAGTGCCGTCGGCGCACCCATCGGCCCGGAAATGCTGCTGCCGCAACGGGCGGGCACCTATCGGATGTACACGAACGGCGTCATCATCGCGACGCCCACTCTCGGCGCCCAGGTGGTCGACTTCTCGACCCTGCTCGCCCTGGTCCCGGACGCGGGTGACCAGCTCCCGTCCTCCGGATCGGGTCAGCGTCCTCGGCTGACCATGCCGGAAGGCGCTGTGCCCAACGGCGCGTCGCCGGGGAACTCGCCGGGTGCGTTGGCGCCGGAGGGTGGGGCTACGCCTGAGCCCGGTGAGCTCGGGCCGGGTGCGACGGGGCCGGGTGCGGTGCAACCCGACCAGTCGGCGCCGGGTGGAGTCGCGCCCGCCGAGACCGCACCGGGCGACGTGCCACCTGCCGAGACCGCACCGGGTGATGTGCCGCCCGCCGATGGCGGCCCCGAGGTGGTCGCGCCGGACGGCACCGCTCCCGGCGAAGTCGTGCCGGAGACCGGCGCGCCGGAAGGTGTCTTCTGAGCGCAGTCCCCTCCAGTGCGGGTCCTCGACCGTGAGCGCGCGGTATGCGCCCCTGACGGGCGAGGGCCGGCCGGACAGACCGGTGCGATCAGTCGAGGGACGTGTCGTCCAGGCCGATTGACAGCGTGCGGAGCAGACCGGCGAGCTGGTCGCGTGCCTCGGGATCGAGCGCGGCCAGCAGGCGCTCCTCGTTGGCGAAGTGCAGGGGCAGCAGACGGTCGACGAGGGCGCGGCCTTCGTCGGTGAGCTGCACGTAGACCGCCCGGCGGTCCTCCGCACACGGGTTACGCCGGACCAGGTTCTTGGCCTCCAGGCGGTCGATGCGATTGGTGATCGCTCCCGAGGTGACCATGGCGGCGCGGTTGAGGGCACCCGCGGTGAGCCCCTTGTCCCCGCCGGAGCGGCGCAGCGTGGCCAGCACGTCGAACTCCCAGAATTCCAGGCCGTGACCGGCGAAGAAGCGCTTGAGTTCCTGATCGAGGATGCGCGAGAGCCGGGTGATCCGGCCGATCACGGCCATCGGTGCGGTATCCACATCGGGCCGCTCGACGTCCCAGTGCGCGGTGATCAGATCGATGGCGTCCCGCATCGCAACTACCTCTCCATTGAATATCTCAACATTCATCTACTTGACGCTGAGCTAGTTCGGCGAGTAGATATTTCAACGTTGAGATTATCAATCAGGAGTGAACATGACGACCGCACCCCGCTCCACCGGTACCGCGAGCACCCTCGCGCTCACCGCGCTCACCCCCATCGTGTGGGGCTCCACCTATGCCGTCACCACCGAATTCCTCCCGCCGGACCGGCCGCTGTTCACCGCCCTGCTGCGCGCCCTGCCCGCCGGCCTCGTCCTGCTCGCGCTGACCAGGGTGCTCCCGCGCGGCCGCTGGCTCGGCCGCGCGGCGATCCTCGGCGCGCTCAATATCGGCGTGTTCTTCCCGCTGCTGTTCCTGGCGGCCTATCGCCTGCCCGGCGGCGTGGCGGGCGTGCTCACCGCGGTGGCGCCGATGTTCGCGCTCGGATTCGCGGCGGTCCTGCTGGCCGAGGTGCCGACGCGCCGCAAGGTGATCGCGGGGCTGATCGGCGTGTTCGGCGTGGCGCTCGTCGTCCTGCGCGGCAATGCCGAACTCGACATGCTCGGCGTGCTGGCCGGGCTGGCGGGCGCGGGCGCCATGGCGGCGGGCACCGTGCTGACCCAGAGGTGGGGTCGTCCCGAGGGCGTCGGCCCGCTGGCGATGACCGGCTGGCAGCTCACCGCCGGTGGCCTGTTCATCCTGCCGCTGGCGGTGCTCGTCGAGGGCGCCCCGCCCGCCATCGACGCGCAGGCGGCCGGTGGCTACCTCTACATCGGCGTGATCGGCACCGCGCTGGCCTACTGGCTGTGGTTCCGCGGGATCTCGCGGGTGTCGGCGACCTCGGTGGCCTTCCTCGGGCTGCTCAGCCCGGTCTCGGCCGCCGTGATCGGCTGGATCGCGCTGGGGCAGGCGCTCACCGCGGTGCAGATCCTCGGGCTGGGGATCGCGCTGGTGGGCACGGTGCTCGGCCAGATACCGGTGAAAACCGCTGCACCCGGCACTGTTTCACGTGAATCGGACACCGTTCGGCCCGAACCGCCTGCCGCGCCGAAGGTTCCGGCGCTCGCCGGGCGCTGAGACGTCGTCAGCCGCGCATCGCCTGCATCAACTGGTCCTCGGTGAGGGCCGGAACCGGCAGGGGGTGCGCGGCTTTCGCGCGCAGGCCGTCCAGGATGAGGGCCAGATTGCGCCGCCACAGGTCGGGGGCGACGCGCGCGGTCGCGGCGACCACGCTGGTGTGCGACCAGGTGATGAAGGCGATGTCCTCCAGGGTCCAGTCCGCGCGCAGGGCGCCCGCCTCCTGTGCTCGGGTGACGATCCGGCGCATCAGCGCGTGGCCGTGTTCGCGGGCGCGGGCCAGCGCCTCGCTCGGCGGGTGGCGCAGGGCGAGTTCGCCGAGGACGCGATCACCGGCCTGAAGTGCGCAGATGCGCTCGACGAGCACCGTGAACGATTCCCAGGGGTCGGCGATCTCGAGGGCCTGTTCGGCGATCCGGGTGCCCGCTTCGACGCGGTCGGCCACGGCGGCGGCGATGAGATCGTCGCGGGTGGGGAAGCGGTTGTAGAGGGTGCCGATGGCGACGCCGGCGCGGGCGGCGATGTCCTTGAGCGGGGCGTCGAGGCCGCGTTCGTCGAAGAGTTCGCGCGCGGCGGTGACCAGCGCGTCGCGGTTGCGCTGGGCGTCGCTGCGCAACGGCTTGTCCTCGGGCATTCGCCGATCCTACAAATCAGCGCCGCGATTTATCTTGAGCATAGGTTCAACTTAATGCTACCTTGCGGATAACTTGAACCAACACTCAACTTAGTGAGGTAGTCATGAGCACGCTCGCGATCTTCGGATACGGACCCGGTCTGGGTGCGGGAACAGCACGGGAATTCGGGCGCGACGGTTATCGGGTCGCGGTGATCGGCCGGGACGCGGTGGCGGGGGCCGAGCGCGCGGCCGCCCTGCGCGCCGAGGGCATCGAGGCCGAGCCGTTCACGGCCGATATCACCGAGCCCGCGCAGCTCAGCGAGGTCGTCGCGCGAGTGCAGGACAAGCTGGGGCCGATCGATGTCGCGGTGCACGCGGCGGCGGCGCACATGTCGGTGCGCAGCGAGTCGACCCGTGCCGTCGACCGGGCCGCGCTGGAGCTGCCGCTGGCGCTCAAGGTGTACTCCTCGATCCAGCTCAGCCGGGAACTGCTGCCCGGGATGATCGAGCGCGGTAGCGGCGCGCTGCTGTACTCCTCCGGCGCCTCCGAGCGGCATCTGCAGCCTTACCTGGCCAATGTCGGTGTGGCGCTGGGCGCGCAGCGGGCGTTCGTGCGGCAGCTGGCCGCCGAGGTCGAGGGGACCGGGGTGTATGTCGGGTTGCTCGCGATCGGGGCGCTGATCCAGGACAGTGCCGCGCAGCGCGAGATCGACGCCCATCCCGAGCTGATCCCCGAGGGGCTGGTGCTGCCGCGCATCGGCAACGCCGAACTCGGCGCCCGGTACCGGCGGATGGTCACCGAACGCGACGCGGTGGAGGTCGAGATCGGGTTCTGAGAATCGGGGTTGACCTTGACGTAGCGTCAACTTGCAGACTGGTCTCACCGACGGGAAAGGAGCTGGTCATGGCGGGTGAATGGGCCATCCAGGACCTCGCGAAAGCCGCGGGCACCACCAGCCGCACGCTGCGCCACTACGGGCAGCTCGGCCTGCTGGAACCGAGCCGGATCGGCGCCAACGGCTACCGCTACTACGACCAGAACTCCCTGGTTCGCCTACAGCGCATCCTGCTGCTGCGCGAACTCGGCCTCGGCCTCCCGGTGATCGCCGAGGTCCTCGCCGGTGAACAGAACACCGCCGACGCGCTGCGCACCCACCTGGAACTGCTTCGGCAGCAACAGGACCGGATCGCGCGGCAGATCGACTCGGTGTCGACCACGTTGCACAAGACAGAAAGAGGTGAACCCCTCATGGCCGCAGAGGTTTTCGACGGCTTCGACCACACCCGGTACAAGGACGAGGTGATCGAGCGCTGGGGCAAGGACGCTTACGACAGCGGCGACCGCTGGTGGAGCGCGCTGACCGAAGCCGATCGCGCGTCCTTCCTGCAAACCCAGCGCGACATCGCCGCCGACTTCGGAAAGGCCGCCGCCGCAGCACTTCCCGTCGACAGCGACACCGTCCAGTCGATCGTCACCCGCCACGTCGCCTGGCTCACCACGGGCACCCAGGGCCGCCCCGTCACCGACGAATACCTCCTCGGCCTCGGTGAGATGTACGTCGCCGACCCGCGTTTCCGCAAGAACTACGACGTGCACGGCGAAGGCACCGCCGACTACATCCTGGAAGCCTTCCGCGCCTACGTCGCCGGGCGGTCCTCCGAATAGTTCGCGAGGTCATGGCGCGTGGACGAGTGGCAGGTCACGCGCGCACCGGCATCGACTGCGTGTCGACCGGTGCGCGCGGCTGTCCGGATTCGGCGATAGGCTCGTTCGATCGAGGCTCATCTATCCGGAGCCGAAGGGGGAGCAGTGAACAATCCGCACATGCCGCCGGGGCCCGTGCCCCCTTATGTCGCCGCTGGGCCGGTGATGCCGATGTCCGTGCTCTTCGCCGGGATCGGCGCGCTGCTCGGGGGCGCGTACGGACTCCTCAGCGTGTTCGCGGGCGTTTCCGGGCTGGTCCGGGAGCCGTACTACCTGTCCGTGTCGATAAAGGACGCGGAGTTCCGGGCGCGGATGGAGCTCGAAGCCGATATCGCGGAGCTCTGGAATGTCGTGGAACTCGCCACCGGTGCGGTGTTGGTGGTGCTGGCCGGGATCGGCGGGATCCTGCTGCTGCGCAGGCAGGCCGCCGGTCTGCCGATGGTGATCATGGGCAACGGGCTCGCCTTCTTCGCCTGGGTCGGCATCGCGGCAGCCAGCGGCGGCAATGGCCTGATCGCGATCGCGGTGATGGCCGCGCTGGTTTCGCTGGCGGTCTTGATCATGGCCGTCCTGCCGAGCACGCAACGCTGGATCGATGACGGCCGGAATTCGCCGAATGGTCCGAACCGTGCTCGATCGGCGGTGGCGCCGTATAACTGACGGCGGCGGTGTTCGAGTACGGGGGCAGGTGTGGAGCAGCAGGCGGACGGGCGGTCGCGGCGGGCGGTGACGGCGCTGGTGGGCGGGTGGCTGGGGGTGCTGGTCGGGGTCGCCGGGCTGGTCGTCGCGGGGGCGGCGGTGGTGCTGCTGGTGCTCGGGCGGTCGATCGAGCTCGACTACACGGGGGCGGGGATCGTGGGCGGGCTCGGGGCGGTGTACCTGCTGGGGGCGGTGCTGTTGCTGCGGCGGCGGATGCTCGGGCGGCGGATGCTGATCGGGGTGTCGGGGGCCATGAGCGCGGCGACCTTGCTGGTCGTGGTGCTCAACGGGGCGGGGCACGGGTGGCGGCTGGGGGTGCTGGACTGGTGGCTCGGGCTGAACCTGGTGATCCTGGTGCTCAGCCTGATCGAGCCGACGCGGCGATGGACCGTCACGCGGTGACGCGGCACGGGATACGGTCTTGAGCGTGCGGGAGACGAACACGAAAACCGGTGAGGTCGCGGCGACCGTCGCGGTGAGCCTCGCGGCGCTGGCGGCCATCGCCAATCTGATCGGCGCGGCGGTGCTGGCGCGCGCGTTCGTGCGTGACGCCGAACTGCTCGACGACTCGCTGGCCCTGTTCACCCTGCTCGGCGCGCTCGCGGCGGCCTTCGTCTTCGGATACGGCGGGCTGCTGCTGGCCCGGCGCGAGGAAACCGGTCGGTGGCTGGTGATCGTGGCCGCCGGAACCCAGCTCGCGCTGGGTGTGCTGGCGCTGCTGGCCACGCTGGTGGACTACGACGCCGAATACGGCATCCACTGGTTCGCGCCCGAGCCGCTGCTTTCCTCGATTGCGCTCGGCTTCGGCGGGGTACCCGGAGCGGTGACGGCGATCGTGAACCACAGCTGGGCCGCGTCGGCGTCGGCGGTCGCGCTCGGTGTGCTCGTCGGGCTGCCCGCGTTGCTGCCGTGGACGGCGGACTACACACTCGCTCGCCCGCACCCGGCGGTCGAACCGACCGTATAGTTTCGCCCAGGTCGGACTTTCGAGGAGGGGGACACCATGGGGTATCCGTACGGCCCGCAGCAGGGCTACGACCCGTACGCGGGACAGGGTTACGCGCCACCGCAACCGGGCTACGGTGCTGCGCCCTATGCGGCACCCGGGCCCCAATACGGTTACGGCGCACCGGCTTACGGCGCGGCGCCGTACGGCCCGATGCCCGGCTACGGGCAGCCGCGCGCCGGCGGTGGCACCGCGATCACCGCGGCCCTGCTGGCCCTGGTGCTGTCGATGTTCGGCGGGGTGGGGTTGCTGGTGACCATGGCGGCCATGTCGGAGATCGACGGCGCCGCCTCGGACGCGATGGCGGTCCCGCTCATCCTCGGCGGCGGCGCCTGCCTGCTGTGGTTCCTCGGCTCGATCCTGCTGTTCCGCCGCAAAGCCGCGGGCCGGGTGATCCTGATCGTCCTGTCCACCCTGGCCCTGGCCGGCGTCGGCATCTCCACCCTGATCACCCTCGACAGCGGCGCCGACCCCGGCCCCGCCCTCGTCGGCTCCGTCATCGGCGGCGGCCTCGCCCTGCTCATCCTCTGCCTCGCCGCCGCGGGCTCCACCGGCCGCTGGATCCGCGAAGGCCAGCACACCCAGCCCCCGTACCCGTACTACTGACGCCACCGACTGGTACGGCCGTATAGTTCGCAAGTTCAGCCGTATGCGGTGCCAGGCCCGTCGTACGGGCATCGACCGGTGCGTTCGGGTGGGTGGGAGATGTTCGCCTACTGGGCGGGGATCGTGCTCTCGGGCCTGCTCGCCGTGGTTGCGGCTGGTGCGGCGGTGGGTGGGTTCGAGGCCTATGACCTGCTGAGTCCCGAGTATCCGAAGGACGCGGGCAAGGTGATGGCCATGACGCTGACGCATCTGGGTGCCGCGGTGCTCTGGGTGGGTGCCGTGGTGCTGCTCGCGCGGCGGGTCAAGGTGGGGCAGGTGATTGTCGGCGCGTTCGCGGCGGGGTATGTCGCGTTGAACGTGTTCGGCATGGAATCGATGTTCACGATCATGCTGCATCACGTCGTCCATGCCCGGGGCTGGGGTCACGGGGCGCTCGGTCTGGTGTTCGGGGACGAGCCGGGGACGCGGATCACCGGGGCCGGGGCGGTACTTGCGGGCACCTTGTTGGTGGTGACGCTGGTTTCCGTGATCAAGGGCAAGGCGCCGGGCGCCGGGCCGGGGCCGTCCGGGTTCGGTGGTCAACCGTCCGGGTACGCCCCACCGCCCCCGCCCCCGCCCTACCGCTGAGGCGGTGGCGTCGGTCCAGGTCGGGGGGAGGTCGGTGACTCCGCCGGGACAAAGTTCGGTCTTCCGATACGCTGGGCTCCCGTGACCGCCGCATCGCCTTCTTCCTCCCCGGCCAACCAGTACGACCTGATCGTGGTCGGGTCCGGTTTCTTCGGACTGACCGTCGCCGAGCGTGCCGCGAACCTGCTGGGTAAGCGGGTGCTGGTGCTCGACCGCCGCTACCACCTGGGCGGTAACGCCTACTCCGAACCGGAGCCCGAGACCGGTATCGAGATCCACAAGTACGGTGCGCACCTGTTCCACACCTCGAACAAGAAGGTGTGGGACTACGTCACCCAGTTCACCGAGTTCACGAACTACCAGCACCGGGTGTTCGCGCTGCACAAGGGGCAGGCCTACCAGTTCCCGATGGGTCTGGGCCTGATCTCGCAGTTCTTCGGCCGCTACTTCACCCCGGACGAGGCCAAGGCGCTGATCGCCGAGCAGGCCGCCGAGGTGCAGACCGCCGACGCGCAGAACCTCGAGGAGAAGGCGATCTCGCTGATCGGGCGCCCGCTCTACGAGGCGTTCGTGCGCGACTACACCGCCAAGCAGTGGCAGACCGACCCCAAGGAACTGCCCGCGGGCAACATCACCCGCCTGCCGGTGCGCTACACCTTCGACAACCGCTACTTCAACGACACCTACGAGGGCCTGCCCAAGCACGGGTACACGAAGTGGCTGGAGAACATGGCCGCCTCCGAGCTCATCGAGGTGCGCGTGAACACCGACTGGTTCGACGTGCGTGACGAGATCCGCGCCGCCAGCCCGGACGCGCCGGTCGTCTACACCGGCCCGCTGGACCACTACTTCGACTACGCCGAAGGCGAACTGGGCTGGCGCACCATCGATTTCGAGACCGAAGTGCTCGAGACCGGCGACTTCCAGGGCACCTCGGTGATGAACTACAACGACGCCGACGCGCCCTACACCCGCATCATCGAGCCGCGCCACTTCCACCCCGAGCGCGACTACCCGGCCGACAAGACGGTCATCATGCGCGAGTACTCCCGCTTCGCCAAGACCGGCGACGAGCCGTACTACCCGATCAACACCCCCGAGGACCGCACCAAGCTGCTGGCCTACCGCGAGCTCGCCAAGCAGGAGACCGCCGAGAACAAGGTGCTCTTCGGCGGCCGCCTCGGCACCTACCAGTACCTGGACATGCACATGGCGATCGGTTCGGCGCTGAGCATGTTCGAGAACGTGCTGCGCCCGCACCTCGAGTCCGGAGCGACCCTGGTGGACCAGGCGTGAGCGGGCAGGGTCAGGAGGCGGCCCCGACCGCACCTCAGCAGGAACCGGAGCTGAACGGACAGGCCGAAACCCCGTCGGCGAGCACCCGTACCCGACGCAAGGCGACGCGCGCGAGCGGGCAGGAAACCCCCGCCGCCGCGCCGAGCACGCGTCCGCGCCGAAAGGCCGCGAGTGAGAACGGCCGGAGCCAGGCGGCCCGGCCCGCCGAGACGCGCGCCAAGGCGCTGTTGCAGCGGATCATCCTGCCGCGGCCCGGTGAACCGCTGGACGTGCGGACCCTCTACCTGGAGGAATCCACCACCAACGCGCGTCGCGCGCACGCCACGAGCCGGACCGCGCTCTCGATCGGCGCGGAGTCGGAGGTGTCGTTCTGCACCTACTTCAACGCGCTGCCCGCGAGCTACTGGCGCCGCTGGAGTGTGCTGAACTCGGCGGTGCTGCGGCTGGAACTGGACGGGCACGGGCGCGTCGACGTCTACCGCTCCAAGGCCGACGGTTCGCGAATCCACGTGCAGGGCAAGGAATTCGCCGTCGAACAGGGCGCGGACTCGGTGTTCGTGGAGTTCGAGACCGATCTCGGCCCGTTCGAGGACGGCGGCTGGATCTGGTTCGACATCACCACCGACACCGCCGTGACGCTGCTGGCCGGTGGCTACTACGCCGCGCAGGAGGCGCCGGGCACCGGCACCATCGCGGTCGGCATGCCCACCTTCAACCGGCCCACCGACCTGGTGAAGACGCTGGCCGCGCTGGGTTCGGACCCGCTGGTGCTCGACAATATCGCCGGTGTGATCGTGGCCGATCAGGGCAATCGCAAGGTCGTCGACGAGCCCGGCTTCACCGAGGCCGCCGCGACCCTGGGTGACCGGCTGAGCATCCACGACCAGCCCAACCTCGGCGGGTCCGGCGGCTACAGCCGGGTCATGTACGAGGCGTTGAAGACCGACGCCGAGTTCATCGTCTACATGGACGACGACATCGAGATCGAGCCCGACTCGATCCTGCGCGCGCTCGCGTTCTCGCGCTTCGCCAAGTCGCCGCTGCTGGTCGGCGGGCAGATGCTGAACCTGCAGGAGCGCTCGCACCTGCACAGCATGGGTGAGGTCGTCGACCGGGGGATCTTCATGTGGTCCTCGGCGCCCAACGTCGAGTACGACCACGATTTCTCGAAGTACCCGCTCAAGGACCGCGACAACTCCAAGCTGCTGCACCGGCGCATCGACGTCGACTTCAACGGCTGGTGGACGTGTGTGATCCCGCGCCAGGTGGCCGAGCAGATCGGTCAGCCGCTGCCGCTGTTCCTCAAGTGGGACGACGTCGAGTACGGCCTGCGCGCCCGCGAGGCCGGCTACCCGACCATCACCCTGCCGGGCGCGGCGGTGTGGCACATGGCCTGGTCGGACAAGGACGACGCGATCGACTGGCAGGCGTACTTCCACCTGCGCAACCGCCTGGTGGTGGCCTCGCTGCACCTGCCCGGCGACGGCAAGCCGATGATCGTGAACACCGTCAAGGCCACGCTCAAGCACCTGCTGTGCCTGGAGTACTCCACGGTCGCCATCCAGAACGAGGCGATCCGCGACTTCCTGGCCGGGCCGGAGGGCCTGTTCGACCTGCTGCCGAGCGCGCTGGGCAAGATCCACGCGATGCGCAAGGAGTACCCGGACGCGGTGGTGCTGCCGTCCTCGACCGAGTTGCCGCTGGCCAACCGGCACGGCGTGGGCGCGACCGGCGAGCCGGGCAACCCGATCGCCAAGGTCGCGCGCCTGGCCAAGGGCGTGGTGCACAACTTCCGCAAGGCCGACCCGGCCGCGCACGCGACCCCGCAGCTCAACGTGCCGACGCTGGACGCGCGCTGGTTCCTGCTCTCGCAGGTCGACGGCGTCACCGTGACCACCGCCGACGGCCGCGGCGTGGTCTACCGCAAGCGCGACCCGCGCAAGGCCGCCGAACTGCTCAAGGAAGCCCTGCGCCTGCGCAAGGAGCTCACCGCCCGTTTCCCGGAGATGCAGCAGCGCTACCGGGCCGCGCACGCCGAACTCACCAGCACGGCCGCGTGGGAGAAGATCTTCCAGACAGGAACCGAGAAGTGAACGCGATCAACCCCGAAACGCCCGAGCTCGAGCTGATCGAGGAAGGCTGCGGCGGCGAGTGCGCCTGCGCGTGCGGCGACGACGAGTACATCGAGGTGCCGCTCGAGGTCGGCATCATCAACACCGTGCAGAACACCATCGGCACCAGCCCGGCCGTCGTCTCGGCCGCGCGCGGCATGTCGCACTTCGGTGAGCACGCGCTGGGCTGGGTCGGTATCGCCGCGGCGGGTTGGCTGGTCGACAAGCCGCGCCGTCGGCAGTGGGCCGGTGTCGCGGTCGGCGCGGTCGGCGCGCACGCCGCGTCGATCGTGATCAAGCGGATCGTCCGGCGCCCGCGTCCGGACAGTCCCGCGGTGCAGGTCAACGTGTCGACGCCGAGCAAATTGAGCTTCCCGTCCTCACACGCGACCTCCACCACGGCGGCGGCTGTGTTGCTCGGCAGGCTCACCGGGCTACCCTTGCCTGCGGTGCTCGTGCCGCCGATGCTGCTGTCCCGGGTCGTGCTCGGCGTGCATTACCCTTCCGACGTGCTCGCCGGTTCCGCCTTGGGGGCCGCGTCGGCAGCCGCCGTGCTAGCCGCCGAAAAGAGACTCCGACCTTGACCGCAACCGAAAGAACCTTGGCTGAGATGAGCGAAGAACCGTCCGCCGCCGTCCTGGACGAGGCTGTTGTGAAGGGCCCGCCGAAGACCTTGGTCGGCGGCGTCATCAAGGCCATCCGCCCACGTCAGTGGGTCAAGAACGTGCTCGTGCTCGCCGCGCCGCTGGCCGTGGGACCCGAGGCGATCAGCGATGGTGGCGTGCTGGTGCACGTCGCGATCGCGTTCGTGGTGTTCTGCATGGCGGCCTCGGGCATCTACCTGGTCAACGACTCGCTCGACGTCGAGGCCGACCGGGCGCACCCGACCAAGCGGTTCCGGCCGATCGCGGCTGGCGTCGTTCCTGTCAACCTGGCTTACGCGCTGGCGGCGGTGCTGCTGGTCGGTTCGATCGCCGGTTCGTTCCTGGCGTCCTGGCATCTGGCCGTGGTGATGGCGATCTACATCGGCATCCAGCTGGCCTACTGCCTGGGCCTCAAGCACCAGGCCGTGCTCGACATCTGCATCGTGTCCTCGGGCTTCCTGCTGCGCGCGGTCGCCGGTGGCGCCGCCGCCGATATCGCGCTGTCGCAGTGGTTCCTGCTGATCATGGCGTTCGGTTCGCTGTTCATGGCGGCGGGCAAGCGCTACGCCGAACTGCAGATCGCGCTGGAGACCGGCGCCAAGATCCGCAAGTCGCTGCAGTACTACACGCCCACCTACCTGCGCTTCATCTGGACGCTGGCGGCCACCGCCGTGGTGATCTTCTACGGCCTCTGGGCGTTCCAGCAGGACGAGCTGCGCGACACCCAGTGGTACTCGATCTCCATGATCCCGTTTACCATCGCAATCCTGCGTTACGCGGTCGACGTCGACGGTGGCGAGGCCGGTGAACCCGAAGAGATCGCGCTGGGGGACCGCATCCTGCAGTTCCTCGCTATTGCCTGGATCGGAGCGGTAGGTGTCGCTGTCTATCTCACCTGACGAGATCGTGGTAGCGGAGCGGGAATCAACCGAATACGAGCGGCTACGCGACGACGAGTCGGCGCGTCCGGCCGCGCGTTTCACAGTCCTGTCCCGCGCCACCTTCGTCGGTGGGATCGTGCTGACCACGGTGATCTTCGCGGTCGGCGCGTGGCAGCGGCGCTGGATCGCCGATGACGGCCTGATCGTCCTGCGCACCGTGCGCAACCTGCTCGCGGGCCACGGGCCCGTGTTCAACATGGACGAGCGGGTCGAGACCAACACCAGTACCGCGTGGACCTACGTGGTCTGGTTCTTCAGCTGGCTGACCCAGGCGCGCCTCGAGTACGTGGTGCTCGGCGTCGCGCTGACGGTCTCGCTGCTGGCCGTCGTGTTCGCCATGCTCGGCACGGCGCGGCTGTGGGGTGGCACCTCCACCCAGCTGCTGCTGCCCGCGGGCGTGCTCGTCTACATCGCGCTGCCGCCCGCGCGCGACTACGCCACCTCCGGTCTGGAGAGCGGGCTGGTGATCTGCTGGGTCGGGCTGCTGTGGTGGCTGATGATCCGCTGGAGCCAGGCCGCGGTGGTCCGGGTGCCGAGCCTGCTCGGCCTGGTGTTCCTGGCCGGGCTCGCGCCGCTGGTGCGGCCGGAGGCCACGCTGATCGGCGTGCTCGCGCTGGGCATGATCTTCCTGGCCCCGATGCCGGAGTTCCGGTTCGGCCCGACCGCGCTGCGCGCGCTGATCGTGTTCGTCGCCGGGATCGTGCCGGTGGCGTATCAGATCTGGCGGATGGGCTACTACGGCCTGCCCTACCCGAACACCGCGGTCGCCAAGGACGCGGGCGGTGCCAAGTGGGGCCAGGGCCTGACCTACCTGTGGGACCTGGTCGGGCCGTACTACCTGTGGATTCCGCTGCTGGTGCTGCTCGTCGCGGGCATCGTGGCCGGGGTGGCGCGTGGGTTCGCGCTGCCGAAACTCTCGGTGCGCGGCGTGCGCGCGTGGCTGCGCTCGCCGAGTGCGGTCGTGGTGATGGTGTTGGGCAGCGGTCTGCTGCTGACCGTCTACGCGGTGCGCGTCGGCGGTGACTTCATGCACGGCCGGATGCTGCTCACCCAGCTGTTCCTGCTGCTGCTGCCGGTGGCCGTGGTGCCGCTGCGGCTGCCGCGCAACGGCTCGCGCAAGGACTGGTCGTTCGTGGCGCTGCTGATCGCGCTGCTCGGCGCGGTGGGCTGGTCGCTGTTCGCGGCCAACACCACCGCCATCAAGACCGGCACCAAGATCAGTTCCTCGGGCATCGTCGACGAGCGCGTCTACTACGTGCTCAACACCGGCCACGACCATCCGATCCTGGCCGAGGACTACCTGGACTACGCGCGCATGCGCGCGATGGTCACCGATATCGCGGCCAACCCCAACGGCGGCCTGCTGCTCAACTCGCCCTCGTTCACCTTCTGGTACCTGGACCCGCCGCCGCAGCCGATCCCCGAGGGCGGCGCCGGGCACACGGTCTACTTCCTGAACCTGGGCATGACCAGCATGAACGTCCCGCTGGACGTGCGCGTGATCGATCCGATGGGCCTGGCCTACCCGCTGGCCGCGCATTCGGACCGGCTCGCCGACGGGCGCATCGGCCACGACAAGAGCCTCTACCCGGACTGGGTGGTGGTCGATTCGGGCATGGTCGACATCCATCCGTGGATGCCCTGGTACATGGACGAGAAGTGGGTCACCCAGGCCCGCGCGGCGATGAGCTGCCCGCAGACGCAGGCGCTGCTGATCTCCACCCGCGACCCGCTGACCTTCGACCGGTTCAAGCACAATCTGCGCCACGCGCTGAGCTTCGCGAAGTACCGGATCGATCGGGTGCCCAAGTACGAGATCCAGCGATGCGGATTGGTCGATCCGCATCCGCAGCCGCCGCGCTGAGGCTAGTCTCTCCTGCGGCTGGCCAGGCAAAACGAGTGGTATTCGCCGCTAAATCACTTTTCGGTAACGCCAGGCTATCGATGTAGCGATATGGTCAACGAGAACTCCACCGTCGGCGCACTGGTGTGCCGGATGACAGTCGGCGGCATTTGCAACCGTGGTTCCGCGCGAACCGCACGAGGAAAGGCCCAAAACAGAATGCGTGGCGGACGTCTGAGAGCCAGGGGAGCCGGCTGGCTCAAGAAGTCGGTGCTGGTGTCGCTGGCTGTGGTGCTGCCGCTGGGGGCGTCGGTGGCCGGTACCACCGGCACCGCGTCGGCGGCGTTCGACCCCAGTGGATTCGACTTCTGGGTCGATTCCGAGATGGGGCCGATCAAGTCGCGGATCTTCCGCGCGGCCGACGGCAACACCGGCCGCGTGGTGTACGCGCTCGACGGTATGCGCGCCCGCGACGACCTCAGCGGCTGGGAGATCGACACCAATGTGGCCCGCGCGCTGACCGCGGCCAACATCAATGTCGTCATGCCGGTCGGCGGCCAGTCCAGCTTCTACGCCGACTGGAACGCCCCGAGCAACTTCTTCGGCATCGACGCCGGTTCGGGCGGCAGCTCGACCGGTTCGGCGGCCACCGGCTCCGCGATGACCGGGTCGTCGATCGCGCCCGCCCAGGTCGCGGGCAAGAAGAACACCTACAAGTGGGAAAGCTTCCTCACCAACAACCTGCGCAACGCGCTGTCGAGCAGGCTGGGCTTCAACCCCAACAACAACGGTGTGTTCGGTCTGTCGATGGGTGGCTCGGCCGCGCTGACGCTGGCCGCCTACCACCCCGACCAGTTCAGCTTCGCCGGTTCGTTCTCCGGCTACCTGAACATCTCCGCGCCCGGCATGCGTGAGGCCATGCGCGCGGCGATGATCTCCGCCGGTGGCTTCAACATCGACGCGATGGCGCCGCCGTGGGGCCCGCAGTGGCTGCGGATGGACCCGTTCGTCTTCGCCCCGCGCCTGGTGGCCAACGGCACCCGCGTGTGGGTCTCGGCGGCCAGCGGTATCCCCGGCCCCGGTGACGTGTCCAACCCGATGGAGATCGTCCAGGGTGTGCCGCTCGAGCTGCTCGCCATGGTGAACAGCCGCGCCTTCCAGGTGCGCATGGCCACCCTCGGCGGCGGCAACGCCAACTTCGACTTCCCGATCACCGGCGTGCACAACTGGCGCAACTGGGAGACCGAGGTCAACCGCATGATCCCGGACCTGTCCGCCAATATCGGCTAGTCCACCGCGCTCGACGGAAAACCGCCCGGTGCCTTGCGCATCGGGCGGTTTTCTTCGTTTACGTCACGATCCGAGCGAAAGCTGGTGACGAATCATGAGCGGCAGGTCACCGCGAGTTGTGCTCGGGGTCACTTTCCAGCAACATGTAGGCATTCGTTCAGCGATTGATACACAGTGAGCATGCGTCGAGGTTGAATCGTCCGTTTTGCCCTGGATTGATCCATTTCGACGCCCGATGAGGGAACCGACCGTGTAGCTCGGGGTTTGCGCTGACGGTCAGCCGAGAAAGGTCTAGTCGAATGCGAACACTGCGCCGCAAGGATCGGTCCGTGCAGGTCCCCCGGGGATCGTGGGTGCGGCGCCTGGCCGCCGGCGTCTCGATGGCACTGCTGGTTCCCGTGGTGACGGCCGTCGGCGGCGCCACCGCCCCGGCCTCGGCCGGTTTCAACGGCGCGGCCTTCGACTTCTGGGTCGATTCCGGGATGGGGCCGATCAAGTCGCGCGTGCTGCGCGCCGCCGACGGCAACACCCAGCGCGTGGTCTACGTCCTCGACGGCATGCGCGCGCCGGAGACGCTCAACGGCTGGGAGATCGAAACCGATATCCCCAACGCGCTCGCCGCGGCCAATATCAATGTGGTGATGCCGGTCGGTGGCATGTCCAGCTTCTACGCCGACTGGAACTCCCCGAGCGAATTCTTCGGCATTCCCGGAAACGGCGCGCCGAACTCCGGTTCCGGCGCGGCCAACGCGCTGTCCGGCGGTCCCGGCAAGAGCTACCGGTACCAGTGGGAATCCTTCCTCACCGGCGACCTGCGCAACGCCCTGGCCGACCGCCTCGGCTTCAACCGCTTCCGCAACGGCGTGTTCGGCCTGTCGATGGGCGGCTCGGCCGCGCTGACCCTGGCCGCCTACCACCCCGACCAGTTCAGCTTCGCCGGTGCCTTCTCCGGCTACCTCAACATCTCCGCGCCCGGAATGCGCGAGGCCATCCGCATCGCCATGCTCGACGCGGGCGGCTACAACGTCGACTCCATGGCGCCGCCGTGGGGCCCGCAGTGGCTGCGGATGGACCCGTTCGTCTTCGCGCCCAACCTCGTCGCCAACAACACCCGGCTCTGGATCGCGGCCGCCTCGGGCCTGCCGTCGGGCACCGACGGCCCGCACATGGGCACCGTCAACGGCATGGCCCTCGAGGCCCTCGCCCTGGCCAACACCCGCGCCTTCGAAGTCCGCATGGCCACCCTCGGCGCCCGCAACGCCGTCTACTCGTTCCCGCCCTTCGGCATCCACGCCTGGAACAACTGGAACGACGAAGCCCTGCGGATGATCCCGGACCTGTCGGCCAATATCGGCTGACCCGAACCCGCGCGAACGCCCGGCACATTCGTGTGCCGGGCGTTTATTTTCCGGTGCTTCCGAAGTCCGATCCTGTTGGTCTTGCAACTAATTCGTCACTCGAATACGCTCCAGCGAGCGTAAGTGTGACCAGATCGTTGTTTCGGCTGGCTTGTCGGGAACCAGTCGAAGATCAAGTCCTGTCTGGCATGCCACAACAGCAGAAAGAGAGCGGAATTCACATGCGTTTCGGCAAGGCCGTCGCGCCGAAGGGTGATCTGGGCGCGTCCCGGGCAGCAGCACCTCGTGGTTGGCGTAATCGAATTCTAGCTGTCGGCGCAGCAGCCCTGGTGCTGCCGATCGCCGCAGGGGCGGCCCCGACCGCGTTCGCCGCCCCGGCGCCTTCCGCGCCCGCGCTGCGAGCCCCGGCCGGTGGCTACGAAGAACTCATGGTGCCCTCGAAGATGGGCCCGGTGAAGGTCCAGGTGCAGTGGGCGCGCAACGGTGGCAACGCCGCGCTCTACCTGCTCGACGGCCTGCGCGCCCGCGACGACAAGAACGCCTGGTCGTTCGAGACCAACGCGATGCAGCAGTTCTCCAACGACAACGTCACCCTGGTGATGCCGGTCGGTGGCCAGTCGTCCTGGTACGCCGACTGGACCTCGGCCTCCAACACCAACGGCCAGAAGACCACCTACAAGTGGGAGACCTTCCTGACCGAGGAGCTGCCGTCCTTCCTCGAGGGCTACGGCGTCTCCCGCACCAACAACGCGGTGCTCGGCCTGTCGATGAGCGGCCCGGCCGCCCTGCGCCTGGCCGCGCTGCACCGTGACCAGTTCAAGCACGCGTCCTCGCTCTCGGGCCCGCTGAACTGGGGTGCCCCCGGCATGCGTGAGGCCATCCGCGTGATGATGCTCGACGCGGGCCGCTTCAACGTCGACTCCATGGCCGCTCCGTGGAGCCCGGCGTGGCTGCGGATGGACCCGATGGTCTTCGCGCCCGAGCTGCGTGGCCTGCCGATGTTCATCTCCTCGGCCAACGGCCTGCCCGGTCAGCACGACCGCCCGGCCGGCCTGGGCGGGGTGTACAACACCGCCAACGCCATGGGCATCGAGGCCATCTCGTTCGTGAGCACGCTGGCCTTCCAGCAGCGGCTCAAGACCCTGGGCATCAGCGCCGTGTTCGACTTCCCCGCCAACGGCACCCACTCGTGGAAGTACTGGGAAGACGAGCTGTGGAAGGCGCGTCCGCACATCCTGGGCGCGCTGGGCGCCTGACAGTTTTCGTCCAGCAACTCCGAGCAGACCGGCTCACCCGCAGGGTGGGCCGGTCTTTTCGTTGTCATCGGCCTTCGCGTGTCGTCCCGGTTATCGCCGCGCACTGCGGTACAACCGAGGATGAGGCTGTCCCGTGGGTGGGGATGAGGAGGGTCGCGCATGTCGAAACATCCTGTCCGAGCGCCCATGCGGCGGATCCTCGGAATCGCGGCAACGACCGTGGCGCTGCTGGCGCCCGTCGTCGCCGTGCCCGCCCAGGCGCAGGCCCAGCCGGTGACCTCGGCGGTGCAGCGGGTGGAGTGGCTCTCGGATCGGCGGGTGTCGATGTGGGTGTACTCCGCGGCGATGAACACCCCGATCCAGGTGCAGATGCTGCTGGCCAGGGACTGGCACGCGCGTCCGGACGCGAAATTCCCCATGCTGTTGATGCTCGACGGCCTGCGCGCCCAGGACGACGAGAACGGCTGGACCAAAGACGCTGACGCCGAAGGCTTCTACGCCGACAAGAACGTGAATGTGGTGCTGCCGGTGGGTGGCCAGTCGAGCTGGTATTCCGACTGGCTCTCGCCCGACAACGGGCACACCTACAAGTGGGAGACATTTCTCACCAAGGAACTGCCGCCCATCCTCGAACGCGACTGGCGCACCACCGATGTGCGTGGCGTGCAAGGACTTTCGATGGGTGGCACGGCCGCGATGAATCTGGCCGGGCGCAATCCCGGGCTGATGAAATACGTGGCCTCCTACTCCGGGCTGCTCACCACCACGACTCTCGGTATGCCGCAGGCGATCACCTTCGCCAACAAGGACGCGGGCGGCTTCGACGCCGCGGCCATGTGGGGCCCGCCCGGCGGTCCGGAGTGGGCCGCGCACGATCCGTATCTGCTGGCCGAGAAGCTGCGCGGGGTGAGCATGTACGTCTCCAGCGGCAGCGGGCTGGCGGGCACGCACGACCAGCTCAGCGAGATGCCGCTGCTGAGCGAGAACTGGGCGGGCACCGGGCTGGAGATCCTGGCCCGGCTGTCCACCGAGAACTTCGTGACCAAGCTGGAGAAGCTGTCGATTCCGGTGCAGGCCAACTACCGGCCCTCCGGCACGCACACCTGGCCGTACTGGGACTTCGAGATGCGTCAGTCCTGGAGCCAGGCCGCGGCGGCGCTCGGCACCGACCCGAACGGGGCCAACTGTGGTCTCGGCGGGGCGATCGCCGGGCTGGCGCAGGCGGCGAACTGGCTGGGCGGCTGCCTGAGCGCGGAGTACCCGGCGGCCGCGGGCGTGGCGCAGGACTTCCAGCACGGGCGGGTGTTCCACTCCGCGGCCACTGGAACGCACGCGGTGGCCGGCCGGATCGGCGGCACCTACGCGGGTGTCGGCGGGGCGGCCTCGCCGCTGGGTCTGCCCACCGGTGACGAGGTGGGTCTGCCCGACGGACGCGGCCGCATGCAGACCTTCGAGGGCGGCTCGATCTACTGGACCCCGGAGACCGGCGCCCAGGTGATGCGCGGCGCGTTCCTCGAGGAATGGGGCAAGCAGGGCTACGAGCGCGGTCCGGCCGGGTATCCGGTCGCCGCCGAGGCCGCCACCCCCAGCCGTGACGGCGCGGTGCAGGCCTTCGAACACGGGCCGATGTTCTACAGCGCGCCCACCGGCGCCCACCGCGTGCAGGGCTTCGTGCTCGACAAGTACGCCCAGCTCGGCTTCGAGAACAGCCCGCTGGGGTTCCCGGTCGCCGAGGAGGCGCCGCTGAAGGACCTCGGCCGCTACAGCCGGTTCGAGGGCGGCAACATCTACTGGAGCCCGCTCTCGGGTGCCTGGTCGGTGCGCAACGGCGCGCTGATGGAGGAGTGGGGCAAGCAGGGTTTCGAGAACGGCAGGCTGGGTTTCCCGGTGAGTGACGAGTTCGCCGTGCCGGGCGGCATCCAGCAGAACTTCCAGACCGGGTTCATCGTCGTGCGAGACGGCAAATCCGAAGTTCACGGGGTGTGAGCCCGGGCTGAGAACTCTCTGAACTTCGCCGCCTGGCACCCGAACAGGGGCGATGTCCGGCTAGCCTGGTCTGCGACCGCTTCCCTGACGAACGATCGAGGAAAGACATCTTCATGCATCGGATCCCTGGCAAGGTAGCCGGATCGGTCGCGGCGCTGGCCGCAGTCGCTCTGTTGTCCGCCTGTGGCGGCAACGACTCGACCGCCTCGCAGACGCCCACCCTCTCCAGCAGCGCGAGCGCCCCCGCGGCGTCCACGCAGGCCCCGGCCCCCTCGGCCGACGAGCACGGCGAGCACGCGCCCAGCTCCTCCGCCGCGCCGGAGACCAGCGCCCCCGAGCAGCCGCAGACCGCGCCCGAGGCCACCACCCCCGCGACGCCGGTCACCGCCAAGGACCAGGCCTTCCTCGATGAGCTGAGCAAGAACGGCATCACCCCGGCCAGCCCGGACATCGCGCTGACCGCGGCCAACTACATCTGCTCCAGCCGTGCCACCGGCGCCTCCGACGCCGACATCGCCCCGTTCGTCGCGGCGATCGCCGGGTCCGACGCCAACTTCGACGAATCCAAGATGGACGTCGACAAGGCTTCCCAGGTCTATATCGCGGCCGCGACCTCGACCTACTGCTAGTGACGCCCCGGAATCGACAGACCCGCAGGTTCTGGCCTGCGGGGTGCTTCACGCTGCTGGCGCTGCTGGTCCTGGCGATCATCGTCGTCCTGCTGCTGTGGTACCTGCTGGCCGGGCGGCTGGAGAAGCCGCCGCCGACCCCGCCCACCCCGCCGCCGCCCAGCTCGCAGTCGGCGGACTGCCCGGACGTCATGTTCCTGTCGATCCCGGGCACCTGGGAGTCGTCCAGTACCGACGACCCGTACAACCCGCAGGCCAACCCGATCTCGCTGATGCTGAGCGTGTCGGGCCCGCTGCGCGCGCAGTTCCCCGACGACCGGCTCGAGGTCTACACCGTGCCGTACGTGGCACAGTTCTCGAACCCGATCGCCTTCCCGCCCGACGGCCAGGCTTCCTACAACGTCAGCCGGACCGAGGGCACCGCGCGGGCCACCGATGTGCTCTCGCAGCGGCATCGGGAATGCCCGTTGACGAACTTCGTCATCGCGGGCTTCTCGCAGGGCGCGGTGATCGCCGGTGACATCGCCGCCCAGATCGGCGCGGGCAACGGCCCGATCCCGGCCGACCGGGTACTCGGCGTGACCGTCATCGCCGACGGCCGCCGCACCGCCGACACCGGCCCGGGGCAGCCGACCGAGATCGGGGACCCGCCGCCCACCGGCGAGGGCGCGGAGGTGGCGCTCAAAGGCGTCAACGTGCCGGGTATCAGCATGACCGGCCCGCGACCCGGCGGTTTCGGTGAGCTGGCGCCCAAGGTGAACTCCATCTGCGCGCCCGGCGACATGATCTGCGACGCCCCGCGCGAGGCCCTCAACCCGGCCAACGCGCTGGGCAGCCTGGCGGCGCTGATCCGCTCGGCGGGCAACCCGGTGCATGCCCTCTACGCCACCAACACCGTCGACGGCAACGGCACCACGGCGACCCAGTGGACGGTGAACTGGGCGGCGGGCCTCATCGACGCCGCGCCGCATCCGCCGCATTCCTGAGTCACCCGGGACGGAGTTGTCACAGTCACAGCGGGTGCATGATTGCCATGGATCATGCCTCGCTGTGACATCCGCACTCCGTTTCGCCCACACGCTGTAAAGTGCGCTGGTGATTGCGCCCGAGTCCATCGCACAGCCAGGAGCGAAGAGTTCATGACCGAAGCTGCCGCACCCGTCGGTGAGTCGACCGCGCTGGGTACGCCGCTGCGTCCGTTCCGCTTCGGAGCGGCGGGAGAGGGCAACAAGCAGGAGGGCGGCGCGCGCAAGTTCGTCCAGACCGCGCAGGAGGCCGAGGAGTACGGGTACGACACCTTCTTCGTGCCCGATCACCTGGGCGACCAGATCGGCCCGATCGCCGCGCTGGGCGCGCTCACCCAGGCCACCAGCAAGATCCGCCTGGGCACCTCGGTGCTGGCCAACGGCTTCCGGCATCCGGTCGTGCTCGCCAAGGATCTCGCCACCCTCGACGTGCTGTCGAAGGGCAGGCTCGAGGTCGGGGTGGGCGCGGGCTGGATCAAGGAGGAGTTCGACAACGCGGGCATCCCGTTCGAGCGCCCCGGCATCCGGCTGGAGAAGCTCGACGAGTCGCTGACCATCCTGGACACGCTGCTGCGCGGTCAGGAATGCAATTTCGAGGGCAAGCACTACCAGGTGCGCGGCATCAAGGGCACCCCGCGCCCGCGCCAGGGCCCGCGCCCGCCGCTGTGTACCGGTGGTGGCGGCCCGAAGATGCTGGCGCTGGCGGCCAAGCACGCCGACATCGTCTCGATCGTCCCGCAGACCACCAAGAACGGGAAGGGTCTGCTCTCGGGCATCACGCTGGAGAAGACGATCGAGAAGGTCGAGATCGTCAAGGCCGCTGCCGGTGACCGGTTCGCCGATATCGAGCTGAACTGGGCCATCACCGCCATCGTCATCACCGACGACCGGGAGAAGACCGCGGAGATGGCGCTCAACGCGATCGCCCGCGGCCTGCACCCGAATCTCGAGGTCGACGTGGAGCTTTCCGTCGAGGAGATCTTGAATTCGCCCTACGTAGCGATCGGTACGTTCGAGGAAATCGCCGAACAGATCAAACGTGTGCGCCAACTCACTTCGATGTCGTATGTCGGCATCTTCCCCACCCAGATGGATGCTTTCGCGCCTGTCATTCCGCTGCTGCGGGAGGACTGAGCGGGGGTTCTCTGTAACATGACTCTGGTTTGAGAACATCTAGCCGATAGCGGTCACCGCGCAGACCGCTCGAAAATCCGCAGGCTGTCGGGATGCACACGCACGGCGTGCACCTGTGGCCGGTGGCGATAGCGAGTCGAGGCCGCACAGGTGTCAACGCCCAGCGCGTTGGAACGATTCACCGGTGCTCGGTCCTCGGAGGAGAAGAAGGAATGGAAGAGACTTTCGACGACTACCTGGACGAGACCGGGAACATTGTCATTCCCGAGGGTCGGACCCTGGTCGATCACGTCGAGAAGCACACCCGTAACGACGCGAATACGCTCGCGTACCGCTACATCGACTACTCGCGGGAACGCGACGGCGAGGTACACGAGCTGACCTGGCAGGAGTTCGGAGTTCGGCTGCGCGCGGTGGCCGCTCGCCTGCAGCAGGTGACCAACCCGGGTGACCGGGTCGCGATCCTGGCACCGCAGGGTCTGGACTACGTGATCTCCTTCTTCGCGGCGATCTACGCGGGCACCATCTCGGTCCCGCTGTTCGACCCGGACGAACCGGGCCACACCGACCGGCTGCACGCCGTGCTCGGCGACTGTGAGCCCTCGGCGATCCTCACCGCGACCTCCTCGGCCGCGGGCGTGCGCCAGTTCTTCCGCTCGCTGCCCGCCGCGCAGCGCCCGCGCATCATCGCCGTCGACGCGATCCCGGACACCCTCGGTGACTCCTGGATCCGCCCCGACACCGCGATCGACGACATCGCCTACCTGCAGTACACCTCGGGTTCCACCCGGGTCCCGGCCGGTGTGGAGATCACCCACCGCGCGGTCGGCACCAACCTGCTGCAGATGATCAACTCGCTGAACATGAACGAGAACTCGCGCGGTGTCACCTGGCTGCCGCTGTTCCACGACATGGGCCTGCTGACGGTGATCCTGCCCGCGGTCGGCGGCAAGTTCATCACCATCATGTCGCCGAGCGCGTTCGTGCGCCGTCCCTCGCGCTGGATCAACGAGCTGGCCGCGGTCTCCGACGGGGCGGGCACCTTCGCCGCCGCGCCGAACTTCGCGTTCGAGCACGCCGCCGCGCGCGGTGTGCCGAAGGCGGGCGAGTCGCTGGATCTGTCGAACGTCATCGGCCTGATCAACGGCTCCGAGCCGGTGACGGTGTCCTCGATGAAGAAGTTCAACGAGGCCTTCGCCCCGTACGGCCTGCCCAAGACCGCCATCAAGCCCTGCTACGGCATGGCGGAGGCGACGCTGTTCGTCTCGGCGACCAAGGCCGAGGACGAGGCCAAGTACATCTACGTCGACCGCGACGAGCTCAACAAGGGCCGGATGGTCCGCGTGGAGCAGTCCGCCGAGAACGCCATCGCGCAGGTCTCCTGCGGGTACGTCGGCCTGTCGCAGTGGGCCGCGATCATCGACCCCGAGTCGGTGGAGGGTCCCGACGGCGGCCGCGAGCTGGCCGACGGGCAGGTCGGCGAGATCTGGCTGCACGGCAACAACATGGGCATCGGCTACTGGGGTCGCCCCGACGAGTCGAGCAAGACCTTCCGCAACCGGGTCACCGAGCGGCAGCCGGGTGGGCACACCGAGGGCACCGCCGCCGACGCGGACTGGATGCGCACCGGCGACTTCGGCGTCTACTTCGACGGCGAGCTCTACATCACCGGTCGCGTCAAGGACCTGGTGATCGTCGACGGCCGCAACCACTACCCGCAGGACCTGGAGTTCTCCGCCCAGGAGGCCTCCACCGCGCTGCGGCCCGGTTTCGTCGCCGCCTTCGCGGTGCCCGCCAACCAGCTGCCTGCCGAGGTCTTCGCCGCCGACAGCCACGCCGGCCTGAAGTTCGACGCCGACGACGCGTCCGAGCAGCTGGTCATCGTGGCCGAGCGGGGTCCCGGCGCGGGCAAGGCCGACCCGGCCCCGATCGCCGACGCGGTGCGCGCGGCGGTCTCCCAGCGCCACGGCGTCACCGCGCGTGACATCCTGCTGGTTCCCGCGGGTTCCATCCCGCGTACCTCCAGCGGCAAGATCGCCCGGCGCGCCTGCAAGGCCGCCTACCTCGAGGGAACGCTGCGCGGTGGTTACACCCAGCAGGCTTTCCCCGATGCACCAGAAGAGTAATCGGCCGACCGGTTCGGTGATGACGCCCGGCATGTCGAGCATGCCGGGCGTCAATCCACGGCGCGCCCTGTACGCAGACAGGTAGCTTGAGGAATTGATGGAACACAACGAGGCCTCCCCAGATCGCGCCGATCGACCCAGCACCACAGCTGCCGAGAGCGCAACGACTGCGTCCCCGGGTGACCATTCGGTCGCCGAGGTGCGTGATTGGCTGCGCAAATGGGTCGCCGACGCGACCGGACAGTCGGTCGAGGCGATCACCGTCGACCGGCCGATGGAGGAGTTCGGGCTGGCCTCGCGCGATGCCCTCGCCCTCGGCGGTGACATCGAGGACTTCACCGGTGTCTCGCTCGCCCCGACGGTGATCTACCAGCATCCGACGATCGGGTCGCTGGCCGAGATCATCGTCAACGGTGAGCCCGAGCCCGCCGTCGAGAACGACGAGGACTACACCGCCGCCTTCACCCCGAGCGAAGCGCACGACATCGCGATCGTCGGTCTGTCGACGCGGCTGCCGGGCGCGGGCGACACCCCCGAGTCGACCTGGGAGTTCCTCATCGGTCGCGGCGACGCGATCCGCGAGCTGCCCGAGGGCCGCTGGGCCGAGTTCCTGAGCGACCCCACCGTGGCCGCGGCCGTCGCGGAAGGCAAGACCAGGGGTGGCTACCTCGACCAGGAGGTCGTCAAGGGCTTCGACGCCGAGTTCTTCGCGACCTCGCCGATCGAGGTCGAGCGGATGGACCCGCAGCAGCGCCTGATGATGGAGCTCACCTGGGAGGCGCTCGAGCACGCGCGCATCCCGGCGAGCGACCTCAAGGGCGCGCCGGTGGGCATGTTCATCGGTTCCTCGTCCAGCGATTTCGCGATGATCGCCGCGCTGGCACTCGGTGAGGCCGACCCGGACATCCCGGCCTCGGCCGAGGGCTACGCGATCATGGGCAGCTCCAACGGCATCATCGCCAACCGGGTGTCCTACTTCTACGACTTCCGTGGCCCGTCGGTCACCGTGGACACGGCCTGCTCGTCGACCCTGGTCGCGGTGCACCAGGCGGTGCGCGCGCTGCGCGACGGCGACGCCGACGTGGCGCTGGCCGGCGGCGTGAACATGCTGCTGATGCCGTTCCCGACGCTCGGCTTCGCGCCCGGCACCTCCGCCGACGGCCGCATCAAGGCGTTCTCCTCCGACGCCGACGGCATGGTGCGCTCCGAGGGCGCGGGCCTGGTCGTGCTCAAGCGCCTGGCCGACGCCGAACGCGACGGCGACCACATCTACGCCGTGGTCAAGGGCTCGGCGGTCAACAACGACGGTCGCTCCAACGGTCTGCTCGCGCCCAATCCGGACGCCCAGGCCGACGTACTGCGCCGCGCCTACCGCGACGCGGGCATCGTCCCCACCACCGTCGACTACATCGAGGCGCACGGCACCGGCACGCCCATCGGCGACCCCATCGAAGCCGAGGCGCTGGCGCGTGTGGTCGGCCGTGGCCGCGACGCGGACAAGCCCGCCCTGCTCGGCTCGGCCAAGACCAACTTCGGCCATCTGGAATCCGGCGCTGGTGTTCCCGCCCTCGCCAAGGTGCTGCTGGCGTTCCAGCACAATGTGATCCCGCCGAACATCAACTACGCGGGCCCCAGCCCCTACATCCCGTTCGCGCAGGCCAACCTCTCGGTCGTCGACGAGCCGACCGAGTTCCCGCGCTACAGCGGCGTGGCGACCGTCGGCATCTCCGGTTTCGGTTTCGGTGGCACCAACGCGCACGTGGTCCTGCAGGAATACGTGCCCACCCCGGCCGTGGTCGAGGACGTCACCCCCGCGCAGGTCGCCGCCGAGGAGATCGAGGGCGAGGAGACCACCGATGTGGTCGCCGAGGCCGTCGCGATCACCGAGGCCGCCGCCGAGCCGGTGCGGCCGGTGCCGGAGTGGGACGGCGATCGCGCCGAACCGCTGCCGGTGATCCTGGCCGTGTCCGCCTACCTGCCCTCGCGCCGCAAGCGCGCCGCCGCCGAGCTGGCCGACTGGCTGGAGGGCCCCGGCAAGGACGTGCCGCTGGCCGATGTGGCGCGGGCGCTGGCCAAGCGCAGCCATCACCGTTCGCGCGGTGTGGTGCTGGCCAAGACGCACGAAGAGGCCGTCACCGGGCTGCGCGCCATCGCCGAGGGCAAGCCGGGCGCGGGCGTGTTCACCGCCGATTCTCCGGCCGCCGCGGCGCCGGTGTGGGTGATGTGTGGCTTCGGCGCGCAGCACCGCAAGATGTCCAAGCAGCTCTACAACGAGAACTCGATCTTCCGCCGGACCGTCGACGAGGTCGACGAGCTGGTGCAGGACGAGGCCGGCTACTCGATCCGCGAGATGTTCCTCGACGACGAGCAGGACTACGACGTCGGCACCTGCCAGGTCGGCATCTTCACCACCCAGCTCGGCCTGGCCGCGCTGCTGCGCGCGCACGGCGCCGAGCCCGCCGCGGTGGTCGGGCATTCGATGGGTGAGGTCGCCGGTGCCTACATCGCGGGCGGTCTGAGCCTCGAGGACGCGGTGCGCGTGATCTGCGCCCGCTCGCGCCTGATGGGCGAGGGCGAGCAGATGCTCAGCGACGACGACGTGCGCAATATGGCGCTGGTCGAACTCAGCGCCCACGATGTGGCCCAGCTGCTGCCGCGTTTCCCCGATGTGGAGGTCGGCGTGTACGCGGCGCCGACCAACACCGTCATCGGCGGTCCGCGCGAGCAGGTCGAGCAGATCGTGGCCGAGGTCGAGGCGTCCGGGAAGTTCGCCCGCATCCTGCCCACCCGCGGCGCGGGCCACACCTCGCAGATGGACCCGCTGCTGGGCGAGCTGGCCGCCGAACTGGCCGGCATCGAACCCACCCGCCTGAAGACCGGTCTGTACTCGACCGTGCACGAGGGCCTGTTCTTCAAGGCCGGTTCCGAGCCGGTGCACGACGAGCCGTACTGGGTCAAGAACATGCGCGGGTCGGTGTACTTCACCCACGCGATCAAGGCCGCCGTCGACTCCGGGCACACCACCTTCCTGGAACTGGCGCCCAACTCCGTCGCGCTGATGCAGGTCCTCGGCACCACCTTCGCCGCGGGCGTGCACGACGCGCAGCTCATCCCCACGCTCAAGCGCAAGGAGGACGAGGCCGCCGGTGTCATCGGCGCGCTCGCCCAGCTCTACGTGCACGGCCACGCGGTGGACCTGAGTTCGCTGCTGCCGCAGGGCGATTACGCCGAGGTGCCGCGCACCGCGTTCCTGCGCAAGCAGTACTGGCCCAAGGCCTCCTTCGCCGCGACCGGCGGCGACAGCCGGGTGCCCGGCGCGCACGTCGCCATGCCCGACGGTCGCCACGCCTGGGAGGTGCAGGCGGGTTCGGTCACCGACCTGACCGCGCTGGTGCGGGCCGCTGCCGCGCAGGTGCTCTCGGACGTGGCCGTCACGGTCTCGCATCCGCACGCCGCGCTGCCCACCACCGGCACGCTGACCACCACCCTCACCCCGCACCTCGGCGGTGCGTCGGTGCAGGTGCACGCCAGGACGCCGATCGGCTTCACGCTGCTGTTCGACGCCGTGGTCACCTCCGGTGCGCCACTGCCCGAACCCGTTGTGGCCCCGGCACTCCCGGCCGTCACCGAGCCGGAGCCGACCGCCGCCGAGATCGCCGTGGCCACCAGCGACCGCTGGCGCCCCGACAGCGGCGAGACCGTCGAGCAGCGGCTGTGCGTGATCGTCGCGGAGTCCATGGGTTACGCCGTCGAGGATCTCCCGATGGAGATCCCGCTGATGGAACTCGGCCTGGACTCGCTCATGGCGATGCGCATCAAGAACCGCGTCGAATACGAGTTCGACATCCCGCAGCTGCAGATCTCCGCGGTCCGCGACGCCAGCCTCAACGAGGTGTCGAAGGTGCTGCGCTACGCCATCGAGCATCGCGACGAGGTCGCGGCGATGGCGGAGAAGCAGGCCGCCGCGCGTGCCGCCGGTGAGGATGTGGAGCTGGGCGTCGACGCGAACTTCGTCGAGGCCGCGCGTGCCGCGATCGCCGCGGGTGATGATCCGCTGGCTGCCGCCAAGGCCGCCGGTGCGGAGTTGCCGTCGGAAACCGCTGGTACCGAAGCGGTTCCGGGCGATTCCGAGTCGCAGGCCGCGGTCGACGCGTCGGCGACCGTCGCCGAGCAGGGGAGTGCCGAGGCCGCCAGCGCAGCGCAGCCGTCGGTCGCGACCGAGGCGCTGCCGGACGTCGACTACTCGGCCCCGGCCGGGGACGAGGACAACGTTCCGCCACGTGACGCTGCCGAGCGCCTGGCCTATGCCACCTGGGCTGTCGTCACGGGAACCTCGCCGGGCGGCATCTTCAACACCCTGCCGATCCTGGAGGAGGAGGTCGCCGAGAAGATGGCGGCCCGCCTCACCGAGCGGGTCAAGGCCGAGGTGACCGTCGACGACGTGCTCGATTGCGAGACCATCGAGCAGCTCTCCGAGGTCGTGCGCAGCCTGCAGGACAGCGGCGCCGACGTGGACGGCTTCATCCGTCCGCTGCGGGCACGGACCGAAGGTTCCACCGCCGCACCGGTGTTCGTGTTCCACCCCGCCGGAGGCAACACCCTCGTCTACGAGCCGCTGCTCAAGCGACTGCCCGCCGACACCCCGATGTACGGCTTCGAGCGGGTCGAGGGCTCCATCGAGGAGCGGGCCCGTCAGTATCTGCCGGAGCTGCGCAAGATCCAGGGCGAGGGCCCGTACGTGCTGTACGGCTGGTCGCTCGGTGCGGTGCTGGCCCTGCAGGTGGGTCAGATGCTGCGCGAAGAGGGTGCCGACGTGCGCCACATCGGCCTGATCGACCTGGCGATGACCGTCGAGCCGGAGGACAACACCCTCGAGGGCCGCATCGCGCGCCTGGAGCGGTACCAGGCCTTCGCCAAGAAGACCTACAACGTGCCCTCCGAACTGGATCGTGAGCAGATCGAGGAACTGGCGGCCGCGACCGACGCCGAGCAGTTCGCGATGATCAGCGACCTGATCAAGCTCTCGGGAGCCAAGATCCCCGGCGGTGTGCTCGAGCATCAGCGGCACTCCTACCTGGAGAACCGCGCACTGGAGCAGAAGGACCCCAGCCGCTACGACGGCGACGTGGTCCTCTACCTGGCCGATCGCTACCACGACGGCGCGATCGAGCTCGAGCCGCGCTACGCGGATCGCCGCCCCAACGGTGGCTGGGATGAGTACATCCCGAACCTCGAGGTGGTCCACATCCCGGGCGACCACCTCCAGATCGTCGACGAACCGCGGATCGGCCAGATCGGTGCCGACCTCGCCGCCAAGCTGGCCGCGATTTCCGCAAAGGGAGAGAAGTGAGCACCACCGCCGAGAAGCTGGCCGATCTACACGAGCGGCTGGAGCTCGCCAAAGAGCCCGCGGGTCAGAAGGGGATCGAGAAGCGGGCGCGCAAGGGCATTCCCAGCGCCCGCGACCGGATCAACCAGCTGCTCGACCCGGGTACCTTCGTCGAGATCGGCGCGCTGGTGCGCAAGCCGGGCGACCCGACCGCGCTCTACGGTGACGGTGTCGTGGTCGGTCACGGCCTGGTGGAAGGCCGTCCGGTGGCGGTGTTCTCGCACGACCAGACCGTGTACGGCGGGTCGGTCGGTGAGGCGTTCGGGCGCAAGCTGTGCGGCATCATGCAGTACGCCGCCAAGGTTGGTATCCCGCTGGTCGGCATCAACGACTCCGGTGGTGCGCGCGTGCAGGAGGCGATCAGCTCGCTGGCCTGGTACGCCTGGATGGCGACCAATCTCGAGCCGCTCTCGGGCATGGTGCCGCTGGTCTCGCTGATCCTGGGCAACTGCGCCGGTGGCGCGGTCTACGAACCGATCTGCACCGATGTGGTGGTGGCGACCGAGTCGGCGCACATGTTCGTCACCGGGCCGAAGATCATCAAAGAGGTCACCGGCGAGGACGTCAGCCTCGAGGAGCTCGGTGGCGCGCGCACGCAGGCCGAGTACGGCAACATCCACCACGTGGCCAAGGACGAAGAGGCCGCGTTCCAGTGGGTGCGCGAGTACCTGGGCTACATGCCCACCAGCTGCCAGGAGCTGCCGCCGGTCGTGAATCCGGGCCTCGAGCCCGAGATCACCGATTCCGATCGCGAGCTGAACACGATCATGCCGGACTCGGACAACGCCGGGTACGACATGTACGACATCCTGCTGCGCATCTTCGACGACGGTGAGTTCAAGGAGATCAGCTCCGGCACCGGACCCAACATCATCACCGGGTTCGCGCGCGTGGACGGCCGCAGCGTCGGCGTGGTCGCCAACCAGCCGCTGGCCTCGGCCGGTGCGCTGGACGCGCGCGCCTCGGACAAGGCCTCGCACTTCGTTCGCCTGTGCAACGCCTTCGAGATCCCGCTGATCTTCGTGGTCGACACCCCCGGCTTCCTGCCGGGTGTGGAGCAGGAGAAGGTCGGCGTGATCAAGCGCGGTGGCCGGTTCCTGTTCTCCTACGTGGAGGCTTCGGTCCCGAAGATCACGCTGGTGGTGCGCAAGTCCTACGGCGGCGGTTACGCCGTGATGGGTTCCAAGCAGCTCGGCGCCGACATCAACCTGGCCTGGCCCACCGCTCGCCTGGCCGTCATGGGCGCCGAGGGCGCGGTCAGCCTGATCGGCGCCGCCCAGATCGCCGCCGCCCCGGAAGACCAGCGCGCCGCGGTCCGCCAGCAGCTGATCGACTTCTACAACACCAATATCGCCACCCCGTGGGTCGCCGCCGAACGCGGCTTCATCGACGCGGTCATCGAGCCGGCCACCACCCGCCTCGAAATCCGCCGCGCCCTGAAACTGCTGGAAGACAAGAAGATCGTCCGCAACCCCCGCAAACACCACGTCCTGCCCCTCTAGGCAAGACCCCCGAACGGGCCGCCCCGGAACCCTCCGGAGCGGCCCGTCCGCGTATGTGCCTGGGTATCGTTGTGGTTCCGCGGGATCAGAGCCTGCCGAGGTCGATCTCGGTCGGGAACGGTGCGGTGGTTTTGATGATGCCGGTGAACATGTCGCCGGTCCGGTAGGACCTGGTCGCCGGGTCGAGGATGTAGGTGTAGATTAGCGGTACGCAGGTCGCGGCTTGTTCGACGCGCCAGTAGAAGGCGATGCCGGCCTTCGCGTACCGGTCCACCTTCACGATCCGGTCGGTGGTCTCCGGCCCGGGGAAGACGACCTCGACGACCAACAGGACATGCTCGGGGCGGGTCGGGCTGATATCGAGGGTGTCCGCTCGGTAGACGACGACGTCGGGGCGGCGGTTGGTCAGTGGGACATCCTGGAGCCGCACGTCGAAATCGGTGTCGGCGTTCCATTCCGGACCGGCGGCTTCATCCAACGCATTCGCCAGAATCCGGGCGAGGCGATTGTGGCGCTTGGACGCGCTGGGACTCACGACGACCATCCCGTCGACGATCTCGATACCCGCACACTGCTCCTCGGACCAGGAGTCGTATTCCGCCGCCGTGATCTGCTCGCGCATCCAGGCCGGGGGCGCTGTCTCGGCAGTCATCACGCGCTCCTCCCGAACACCGTCGAGGTGGACTCTACTGAATGCGTAAAGTCTAATCGAGTGCGGTCGGGCCGCCACCGATTGTCTCGGTGGCGGCCCGGTGCACTGTCGAAAAGCTACGCGATGGTGGCGGATTCGATGATGACGTCGTCGACGGGAACGTCCTGGTGGGGGCCCGCGCTGCCGGTGGAGACGGCGGCGATCTTGTCGACGACCTCGGTGCCGTCGGTGACCTTGCCGAACACCGCGTAGCCCCAGCCCTGGCCCTGGGGGGCCGAGTGGTTGAGGAAGGCGTTGTCGGAGACGTTGATGAAGAACTGGGCGGTGGCCGAGTGCGGGTCGTTGGTGCGGGCCATCGCGACGGTGTACTTGTCGTTCTTCAGGCCGTTGGTGGCCTCGTTCTGGATCGGCGCCTGGGTGGGCTTCTGCTTCAGGCCGGGCTCGAAGCCGCCGCCCTGAACCATGAAATTGGGGATGACGCGATGGAACACGGTGCCGTTGTAATGACCCGCGTTCACGTAGTTCACGAAGTTGGCGACCGTGTTCGGCGCGGCCTGGTCGTCCAACTCGAGCACGATCTGTCCGTAGTTGGTATCGAGATTCACCTTGGTCATGGCGTCGAGTCTAGGGAGGGGAGGGGTCCGGGAGGGACGGGGGTCCGCGCGGGCGTGGCGGCTACCCACCGCGCCCGGCGCGCATATTGCCTACGATGTGGTGGAACCCGCGTGCGAGTGAGAGACGCACGCGGGTTCGTCACATTGTCAGGGGCCGACCGTGATCGGCACCGACGGGGTGGTGGTATTGGTGACCTTGTAAGTGCCGGTCACCGTGCCGGTGGTGGCACTGGTCGGGCAACCGAATCCACCGGTCACCTTGATAGGTGCCGGGGAATTGGTGGCCTGCACCGTCGACGGGCTGCCGTTGGTCCAGGTGCCCGCCAGCGTGGCCGGTGCGCTGGGCGCCACGACCACCTTGCAGGAGGCCAGGCCGCTGGTCTGGATGACCATCCCGCCGGTCGGCACGTTGATCGAGCCGGCCACCGGCGACCCGTTCTGGCCGGTGATCGACCAGCTGCCGCTGGTGGTCACCGTCGCGCTCACGCCCCACATGCTGGTGGAGCAGCCGGTGAAGGTGGGCGCGTTGATCGGCACGGTCACCGGGCCGCTGGGGTTGGTGTTGTTCGGCGCGGCGGGCACGGAGCCGGTCGCGGAGGAGGTGGTGCAGGTGATGGTGACACCGCCGGCCACCGCCTTCACCGAGCCCTGGTTGGTGGCCTGCACCGCGGCGCCCGCGGGGCTGACCGTGGTGGAGGACTGGGCCGCGGCGGGTCCGAGCCCGAACGATGCCGCGGCCACCGCACAACCCGCGGTGACCAGTGCCGAACGTGTGAAGAAGTTGCTGTCGAACATTGCGTACTCCTCGATGTGATCGACCGTTTCCAGATGTGAAGCGGTCGTGTTCAAGAGTACGAAAAGGCGGTTTTCGGCAATGCGCAGTTCGCGCCTACATTTTCATTCGGAATCCTTCGCCATTCGTCGTCGACGAGGGGTTCCCGCATTTAAAATGCCCGGCCGTTACCTTGCGTAACAGTTACTATCGTTCTTATCTATATGCGCTATACACACTGGTAGCGTGGACAAACTTCTGTGTCGCGGCGAACCCGCGCCCACGGCCGCGATCGATAGCCGATAGGCATTACCGGGAAACGCGGACCCGCTCGCGAATCCTAATGAAATGCTTGAACTTCACACCATGCCGTAGTGCATGTTCGGCAGGAAGGCGTGCGAGCCCTCACAATGACGGCGGTGCGGATACCATGGCGAACCGTGCCAGACGCCGCAACAGCTGTTCTCACCAAGCCGCCCGCGCAACCGGCGGCGTCCGCGAAGGACTTCCGGATCGCGCGATGGATCGCGCTGGTCGCCGGACTCCTCGGTGCCCTCTTCGCGCTGGCGACGCCGTTCCTGCCGGTCACCCAGACCACCGCGGAACTGACCTGGCCGCAGAACGGCAAGCTCGGCAATATCCAGGCGCCGCTGATGTCGCAGGTGCCGATCGACCTCGACGCCACCATCCCGTGTTCGGCGGTGGCGAGCCTGCCCGAACAGGGCGGCATGCTGCTGGCGACCGCGCCGCCGCAGGGCGACCGCGCCGCGCTGGAGGCGCTGTTCGTGCGCGTGTCCGACACCGCGGTGGACGTGGTCGACCGCAACGCGGTGGTGGCCTCGGCCGACCGGTCCGCGATGGATCAGTGCTCGGCCATCGTCATCAGCTCCGACCAGCACCGCACCACCGCGAGTTTCGAAGGACTGAGCAAGGAGATCGAGCGGCCGGTCGCCGGGCAGCCCGGCGCGGTCGAGACCGTGCGGGTGCCGGTGCAGGGCCAGCTCGGCGGGGATCTGCGCCCGCAGATCGTCGGCGTGTTCTCCGACCTGCGCGGCGATGTGCCGCAGGGACTTTCGCTGACCTCCACCATCGACTCGCGCTTCTCGTCGAGCCCGTCGCCGGTGAAGCTGATCGCGATCGTCGCCGCGGTGCTGTGCACGCTGCTGGCGCTGGCCGCGCTGGCCCAGCTCGACGGCAGTGACGGGCGCGGGCACCGCCGGTTCCTGCCGCGCAATTGGCTCAAGCCCACCTGGGCGGACGGTGCCGTGATCGGCACGCTGCTGGTCTGGCATTTCGTCGGCGCCAACACCTCCGACGACGGCTACATCCTCTCGATGGTCCGGGTGGCTCCCGACGCGGGCTACATGGCCAACTACTTCCGCTGGTACGGCGTGCCCGAGGCGCCGTTCGGCTGGTACTACTACGTCATCCAGGTGTTCGCGGAGTTCTCCACGGCCAGTCCGTGGGTGCGCCTGCCCGCGCTGGTGTGCGGCATCCTGTGCTGGATGGTGATCAGCCGCGAGGTGGTTCCGCGTCTGGGTAATGCCGTCAAGCGCAGTCAGGTGGCGCTGTGGACCGGCGGTCTGGTGTTCCTGGCCTTCTGGCTGCCCTTCGACAACGGCCTGCGTTCGGAGCCGATCGTGGCGCTGGGCGCGCTGCTGACCTGGGTCTCCATCGAGCGCGCCATCGCCACCGGCCGGCTGCTGCCCGCCGGGATCGCGGTGCTGATCGCGGCCTTCACCCTGGCCGCCGCCCCGACCGGCCTGATGTGTGTGGCCGCGCTGCTGGCCGGTATCCGGCCGCTGGTGCGCATCATCGTGCGCAGGCACCGGCAGTTCGGCACGCTGCCGCTGCTGGCGCCGATCGGCTCGGCCGGACTGCTGGTGCTGGTGGTGGTCTACGGCGACCAGACCTTCGCCGGTATCCAGGAGGCCAACCGGGTGCGTCAGGCCACCGGCCCGAACCTGGCCTGGTACGAGGACTACCTGCGCTACTACTACATGTTCGTCGAGACCGTCGACGGCTCGCTGGCCCGGCGCTTCGCCTTCCTGGTGATGCTGCTGTGCCTGTTCACCACACTGCTGGTGCTGCTGCGCCGCCGTCAGGTGCCCGGTATCGCCTCGGGCCCGACCTGGCGGTTGATGGGCATCGTGTTCGGCACGATCTTCTTCATGATGTTCAACCCGACGAAGTGGACCCACCACTTCGGCGCCTACGCGGGCATCGCGGGTTCGCTGGCGGCGGTGACGGCGGTGGCCGTGTCGCAGAGCGCGCTGCGCTCACGCAAGAACCGGGCCATCTTCCTGGCCGGATTGCTGTTCGTGCTGGCGCTGTCGTTCTCGGGCATCAACGGCTACTGGTACGTCTCCAGCTACGGCGTGCCGTGGTTCGACAAGACCGTCTCGCTGCGCGGCATCAACTCCAACACCGTGATGCTGATCCTGTTCGGTCTGGGCCTGGCCCTGGTCGCCTGGTACGCGCTGCGCGAGGACTACGTGAAACCGGTGCCCTCGGTCGCCACGAAGCGCGGCAGGCGCATCCGCAAGTTCGCGGCCATCCCGCTGACGGTGGTGGTCGGGCTGATGGTGGCCTTCGAGGTGCTCTCGCTGGTCAAGGGCGCCACCCAGCAGTATCCGGCCTACTCGCTGGCTCGCTCCAACATCGACGCGCTCGGCGGCAACGCCTGCGGCCTGGCCAACGACGTGCTCGTCGAACCCGACCCCAACGGCGGCAGGCTCGACCCGATCACCGATCCGGCCCGCCCGCTCACCGACCCGAACGACCCGCTCGCCGGCACCGACTCGGTGGCCTTCACGCCCAACGGCGTGCCCGGTGATCTCTCCGCCGACGCCGTCGAGGTGAAGCCGGGCACCGGCAACACCAGCAACCAGTCGGTCGGCGCCGCCTTCGCCGAGGGCGAGAGCGCGGGCACCGGCGGTGGTGAGGGCGCGCGCGGCGTCAACGGGTCGACCGTGGCCCTGCCCTTCGGCCTCGATCCCGCGCAGACCCCGATCCTGGGTTCCTACCAGGAGGGCGTGCAGCAGCCCGCGCATCTGGAGTCGTCCTGGTACGGGCTGCCCGCCCGCTCCGAGGACTCGCCGCTGATCGTCATCTCCGCGGCGGGCCGCATCGCCTCCAAGGACGACACCGGCGCCGACAAGTACGGCCAGTCGCTGCTGGTCGAGTACGGCACCCGCAATCCGGACGGCAGCGTCACCGCGCTCGGGGCCTACCTGCCCCGCGATATCGGCCCGTACCCGTCGTGGCGCAACCTGCGCGTGCCGCTGGCCGACCTGCCCGCCGAGGCGAACGCGGTGCGCATCCTGGCCAACGACCCGATCCTGATCGGCGACCAGTGGCTGGCCTTCACCCCGCCGCGCGTGCCCAAGCTGCAGACCCTGGACCACTACATCGGCCGCGATCAGCCGGTGCTGCTGGACTGGGCCGTCGGCCTGCAGTTCCCCTGCCAGCGTCCGTTCGCGCACAAGAACGGCGTGGCCGAGGTGCCCAACTACCGGATCCTGCCGGACCGGCCGCTGGCGATCTCCTCGACCGACACCTGGCAGGCCCAGGAGTTCGGCGGCCCGCTCGGCTTCTCGCAGATGCTGGCCAACCGGGTCACCATCCCGACCTATCTGAAGGACGACTGGGCCCGCGACTGGGGTTCGCTGGAACGCTACGACCAGCACCTGCCCGCCACGCCCGCCCAGCTCACGACCGGAACCCAGACCCGCACCGGGCTCTGGAGCCCCGGCCCGCTGCGGGTGTTCTGACCCGGACACACAGAAGGCGCGGACCACTTCGGTGGTCCGCGCCTTCGCCGTGTGGTGGTCAGGAGTTCAGACGTTGAGCATGCGACGGGTGAGGTCGCGGCGTAATACCTCTTGGGAAGGCAGTCTCTCCAGTACCCGCATCACGGCAGGTCGTAGTTCGTGCTTCTCGTCGTCGCTGAGCAGCTCGACGAGATCTGTCAGATCCATGTCATCGAAGGCTCCTGTCATACCCACCAGGGTACGTGCTCAAACCTGCAGGCACAGTAGCTTTACACTGTCATTTACAGGTGCTTCATCAAAGCGAAACCCTAAGGGACACTGAACATTTCGTAAGCGGCTGAGGGCAATGCCCCGCCACTGCCCTTACACTGCCGTTGTGTCTACTTCGCCCGGATTGCCGGTTCCTTCGCGCGTCCCGACTGGTCTACCACACGCACGGTGATCTCGGCCGGAGGCGCCGGCTGGTAGGGGGTGAAGCGCTCCAGCGAGCCCCAGTCGCGGCCCAGATCCCGGTCGAGGTAGGTCGGGACGGTCTCGGATTTCAGCAGCAGGCCGGTCCAGCCGAGCGGTCCGCCGCCGATGTCGTCCTGCCAGGCGTTGGAGGCGTCCGAACCCACCCGGTCGGGCAGGATTCGCCACTCGGGAGCCTCGGCGACGCCGTCGTGGTGCTCGAACGGGCGCTGGCAGGGGAAGGCCAGGCCGACGTGCCAGTCCAGCAGCACCGGCGCGGTGTGACCGACGACCGAGTCCAGGGTGGCGAGCTTCGGCAGGCGCGGCGGGGTGAGCGCCAGCCACTGCTTCTGGGTGATGTCGTTGTCGGCGGCCACCAGGCGCACCGCGTTCACCCCGGCGGGCAGCTGGTCGATCGGCACGCGCAGGTTGCGCCACGACGGGGCCGGGCCGATGTCGAGCGGCATGAGCGAGCCGGTCACCTCGACGGTGCCGTCTTCCGCGCGGGTGCCGTACTCGACCCGCAGATCCTGGCCGTAGTGCACCACGCCGTCGGTGTCGACCGAGCGGATGCGGCCCGCGGCGGTGATCACCAGGGCCTGGTAGCCGGGGTCCTCGCGCACGGCGTCGGTGAGGTCGACGCGGTACCACTGCGAGGTCAGCTTGGCCTGCTGCTGCACGCCGTCCTGGTAGGAGCCCAGGACGGGGGTGCGGGCGGGATCGAAGCCGAACGGCAGCGCGACGGTCGAGCCGTTGATGCCCGTTTCGGCGCTGGTGCCGCCGCCGGTGCCCGCGCCGGTGGTGTTGGTGGTCTTGTTGGCGGAATCCTTGTCGACCGAGTTGGCGCCGCCGACCACGGTCTCGTCGGCGTCGGCGGTGAGGTCGTCGGCCACGCCGTTGGGGTCGAAGCCGGTGGACTCGGCGCTCAGACCGTCGGCGGGGGTGCCGGTGTAGGGGGTGAGCAGGGAGTCGGCGGTGTTGGTCTCCACCAGGACGTCGTCGGCGAGGGCGCAGGTATTGCCCTGGAGCGCATCGAGATTGGACTTGGCGATGGAGTAGGCCGGGTACTGGGTGATCGCGCCCTTGGCCATCGAGGCCACCTCGAACAGCACCAGCAGCGCGGCGGCGATGGTCAGCGGCATGGTCGCGAACCGGTCGAACCGGGCCGCGCCGGTGGGCCTGCGGTACGGGGCGCGCAGATGGAAGTACAGCGCGAGCAGCAGGGCGAGCACGCTGAGCCCGAGGAACAGCGTCGACAGGCCCTTGCCCGCCACCAGCGGCGCCTTGTCCCAGAACGGCACACCGTAGCTGGAGACGTACCACCAGCCGTTGGAGCCGGTGAAGGTGATGGCGAGCAGGAACAGCACCGCCGCCGCGAACAGTGCCCGATTGCGTGGCGCGCGAATCCCGTTGGTGCCCACCGCGACCGCCGCCAGCGCGGCCAGCGATCCGGCCAGGCCCGCGTAGACGCCGAAGTGGTGGGTCCACTTGGTCGGCGTCCACATCATCAGCAGCAGCGCGGCGAAGACGATGCCGAGGATGCGCACCGAGGGGCCGCGTGAGGTGCCGGGGATGCGGCCCTTGCGCAGCACCTGGAGGATGCACACCACCAGGCACAGCAGCATCACCAGCACGCCGAAGCGCCGGGCCAGCGAGCCGTCCGGGGAGAGCATGAACAGCGAGTCCCAGCGGGTGCGCTCGTCGAACCAGGCCACGTTCGGGCCAACCAGCGTGCGAACGCGGGTGGCTTCCATGACGGTGGCCAGAGTCTGATCGGCGAAGACGACGATCAGCACGAGCGTGCCCGCGGCGAGACCCGGTGCCAGCAGCGCGGCGTAGCGGAGGATCGTGCCGCCCAGCGACCGTCGCCCGGGCTCGCTCGCACCGCGCTGGTCGGCATCGCGTTCGCTCGCGCCGTCGACGCTCTGCGTGCTGTCAGTACTCTGCGCGCTGTCGGCACCCGTGCGGGCTCGGTCGTCTCCGCTGTTCGGGTTCGACGGGTTCACGACGCCGGATGCTGAGTCGCGGTCGGCGGCGATCCGGCGGGGCGCGATGCCCTGGGCGCGTTTGATGATGATCTGCATGACCGGCCGGGTGCCCGCGATGAGGGCGGCGATGCAGATCAGACCGGTCGGACCCGCGGCCAGTGAGAACGCGGCGATCAGGATGGCCAGGGCGGCGGGCAGCAGGCGGGCGGTGGCGATGGCGCGTTCGATCGCGCACCAGGTGAGCAGCGCGCCCGCGGCGATCAGCGGTTCGGGGCGCAGGCCGTTGTCGTAGGGGAGCCAGAAGGCGAGGAACACCAGGCCGGCCGTCCACAGCGCCACCTTGTCGCGGCGGACCCGCGCGCCGAGGCGGGGGAGGACTTCGCGGCTGATGACCGCCCAGCAGACCAGCCCGGCCAGCAGGGCGGGCAGGCGCATCCACAGGCTGGCGTCGGAGATCTTCGTCATCCACGCCAGGACCTCGTAGGACCAGCCGAACGGCGCCTCCGGCACCCCGAACCAGCGGTAGTAGTTGGCCATGTAACCCGACGGGCCCGAGGCGCGGGCCATGTTCAGGATGTAGCCGTCGTCGGAGGTGTTGGCGCCGATCACATGCCACAGCAGCAGCGTGCCGACCACCGCGCCGTCGGCGGCGGTGACCTTCCACCAGTGCCGGGGCAGGAAGCGGCGGGCGCGGCGGCCGTCGCCGGTGTCGAGCAGGTGCAGCGCGATCAGGGCCGCCACGGTGGCGACCGCGGCCACGATCATCGCGACCAGCTTGAGCGTGGTCGGGGTGGAGGTGAACCGGGAGTCGATGTCGGCGTGCAGGCGGGCGCCGGTGAGGGCCTGCTCGCCGAGGTCGGTGTAGACGCCGACGATCTGCGGCCGCTTGTCCACGGTGACGGTATTGCGGAAGGGCGTGCCGTCCGCCCGCGTCACGCCGGCGAACTCGACCGTGGTGGCCTCGATCGTGGACACGATGTCGATGCGCTCGCAGCCGCCGATCTCGGCGATCGGGGCCGACAGCATCGGCACGTCCCTGGCCTGCACCGCGAGCACGCCGTCGCGCACGGTGACGCTCAGGCCCCTGGCGCCCTGACCGGACTCGGCCGGGACGGTGGCGAGCAGCGTGGTCGGCTGCCCCTCGGTGACCGGCAGATCCCGCAGCATCGCGCACGGCAGCTGCGCGTCGAGCCGCTGCGGCACATACGACACGAGCGGCGCCTCGACGCTGGTCGCGCCGGCCTGCGGCCATTCCAGGCTCGCGCGGTCCTGGCGCACCGGCAGCAGCGGCGTCAGCAGGGCAAGCACGAACCCGAGCAGCCCACACACGAGGGCGATCAGGCGGTAACGGGTGAACGCTCGTTCAGATCGGTCCGGTCGCACGGGGGTTGATGGTAGCCATCGAACCCACGTGCGGTGCGGCGCCGCGACCTAGCCGGTCTTGCGGTCGGTCCACTCCAGCTGGGTGCGGGCCCAATCGGGGATGACGGCCTCGGGCCGGGGGAAGGCCTCGAACTCCGCGCGCAACTCGTCGGCGGTGACCTCCGGCATCCAGTCGGCGATGCTGCCGGTGGAGTAGGTGGCCTTGTAGCGGGTGGGCCCGGCGATGAAGATCTCCGCGCTGAGCCAGGCGCCCGCCTCGGCGTCGTAGGACATCCGCTTGTGGTCGGCGAAGTGCTCGAGCACCTCCGGCGGCGGCACCAGATCGGTGAGCGACCCGTCGCGCTCCTTGATCTGGACACCGGCCACGGTGTGCTCGCCCACCTGTAGCGACCACAGCAGCGCGAATTTCTGGCCGGGGGCCAGCATCGCGATGGTGGCATCGATGACGGCGTGCTCGATCGCGACGAGCGAAGTCAGCTGCTCGCGGGGGGCTGGGTCACGGTCCTGGCGATGGGGCCGTGTCAGCAGGAGATCGATTCGCTCCGGTCTGCTGAGCGTCATAGCTATACCTCTGCATCCGTACCGATCAGCACTACCAAAACTGATTTCGGTCGGCCGAACTATTCAACATTGCGCAGCGTACCCGCCCCGCGAAGTGCTTCGTGCGGTTTGCCCACGCTGACCGGAGATATTGTGGTCTATCGCGCACCCGCACACCAGTAGCTACCCGGTGTCCATCGACACACTCACGCGGCCGAGGCGCGCAGCGCGAACCAGCCGTCGGCCGGATCGGCGAAGCCGTGGTAGACGAGCGGGATGCCCTGGTCGACGTCGAAGAAGCGGTAGACCGCTGCCATCGCCTGGCGCACCGAATGCGCCTGGAAGTCGTCGATGCGCCGGGGGCCGATGCGCCGCTCGGGCAGCAGCGAGAGCCGGACGAGCTCGGTGGGATCGTCGATGTCGAGGCCCCACGGATCGTCGTCGTCGATGAGGTGATCGTGCAGGACCGCGCGGCTGGTGGGCGGATCGTGGCGGGGGCCGGTGAAGGTGACGCTCTCCACGTGCGCGAGCCCGCGGGTGTTCAGCGGGGTCCGCGCGGCCTGGATCAGGTCGATGAGGTCGGGGTCGGGTTTCGGTATCTGCCCGCTGACCGGTGCCTGTTCGAGCAGGTGCAGGATCTTCCCGCCGCGCACCAGCGGCTCGGGCACCAGGAAGACGCTGATGCTGGGGCAGGTGCAGTGCATACCGGTGAGGCACACCCTGGTGTGCAACGGATCGGACATACGTCCTCCTCCGGGGAGCGGGTCGGATTCTGTTCGCCATCCGCCGGGAGTCCGGCGACGACCGTGCCGCACCAGTCAGTGTAGTGCGCGCGGCCGCCGCGGTCAGCGGGTCAGGCGATCGATTCCGTGTAGCGACGGGCCAGTGTGCGCAGATGCTCGACGAGTTCCGGTGGGCCGTCGACGCGGAAATCCATCATCAGCATGCTCAGGTAGATGGCGATGGTCTCCATGGCGTCGGCGCCGGTGAGCAGCACGCAGCTGTGCTCGTCGACGGGTTCGACCACGCCGACCGCCGGGTTGATCCGCGCGATCACCGTCTCGGCCGGGGCCAGCACGGTGACGCGGGCGTGCACCCGCCAGGCGCTGGTCGCGATCTCGCGCATGACGAAGGCGACCAGGTCGTCATCGGGCAGGCGGCGGGGGGCGAAGACGCGGCCGGTGGCGGTGGCGGTGGTGAGGCCGGCGACCGGGACGGCGGTCCAGTCGTGGGTGCGCAGGCTGTAGGCCACGAGGTACCAGCGGCGCTGCCAGTTGATCAGGCGGTAGGGCTCGAGTTCGGTGCCGTCGTCGACAGTGACGGCGGTGGTGCGCCGCACGGCGTCGGCCAGGGTGGTGAGGATGCCCGCGGCGACCGGGGCGTCCGGTTCGCGGGAGCCGGTGGTGGCCGGGCCGATCTCGGTGGCCTCGCGCAGCGCGGAGACCTTGCGCTGCAAGCGTTTCGGCAGGATCTGCTCGATCTTGCGCAGTGCCCGGCCGAGCTGTTCGCCCAGGTCGGAGACGGCGAGCGAGCCGTCCGCGGCCACCGCGATGGACAGCGCCACGGCCACCGCTTCGTCGTCGTCGAGCAGCAGCGGCGGCATGGTCGCGCCCCGGCCGAGCCGGTAGCCGCCGATGGCGCCGCGTTCGGCGTGCACCGGGTAGCCGAGTTCGCGCAGGCGTGAGATGTCGTTGCGGACGGTGCGTTCGGTGATCGCGAGGCGGTCGGCGAGCTCCCGGCCGGTGTAGGCGCGGTCCTGGAGCAGGGCCAGCAGGCGCAGGACGCGGGGCGTGGTGGCGGCCATTCCCACCTTCTCGAAATCCGGGAAAAATCAGGAACGAAACGAGCCTAATGGGTTTCTAGGCTGGAGTCATGAACAACAACACCGCAGCTCTCGAAACCGTCTGGCGCGACGTGGTCGCCGAGTCCTACGCCGCCCTGTCCGCCGTGGTCGCGGGTGTCGCCGACGACCAGTGGGACCTGCCCACCCCCTGCTCGGAATGGACCGTCGCGCAGGTCGTCCAGCACGCGGCGGGCGACCAGCTCGCCTACGCCGCCGCCCTCGGCGTCGGCCCCGGCCCCAGCTACAACCCCTTCGCCCCCTCCGGCACCTTCGACATCCCCGCCGCCGCCCTCGTCCGCGAGGCCGTCGACCAGACCGCCGCCGCCTGGGCCACCGTCTCCGACACCACCCCCGTCGTCCCCACCCCACTCCCGCACGGCGACCTCCCGACCCCCGTCGCCGCCACCCTCGCCGCCCTCGACGCGGCCGTCCACGCCTGGGACATCGCCATCGCCACCGGCCAGCCCTCCCCGCTCACCGACACTCTCGCCACCCACCTGCTCACCGCCGCCCGCACCCACCACCCCGCCCCCGGCTCGGGAACCGACGCCGAGATCACCGAACCCCTCCGTCAGTGGGGCGCCTACGGTCCCGTCATCGAAACCCCTGTCACCACTCCCACCCAGGCCCTTCTCCAGTACCTCGGCCGCACCTCGGCATGACCGCGGATCGGCCACCGACCCCGGGCGGGGTGCGGTTCGGTCGACCCTGCGTCAGCGGTCGACGGTGACGAGGGTGAAGGGGCCGATGTCGGTGGTGGTGAAGATCGGGTCGGTGAAGAGGGCCTTGGGGAACGCGACCGTGTAGCGCTTGACGTTGGGGTCGTTGGGGTAGACGTCCTCGGCGAGGCGCAGGGTGTAGGTGTCGGCGTCGCGGCGGAAGAGGAAGGCGTCGGGGGCGCGCCACGGGGAGTGGGCGAGCGCGTCGGCCAGGGCCGCGGAGGTGGGGAGTTCGCTCCACTCGGCGATGGTGGCGGCGCGGTCCTTGAAGTCGGCCAGGGGGTTGGCGTAGTGGGAGGTGAGCGCCTGGAAGCCGAAGTAGGGGTAGTAGGCGAGGAAGGTGGTGTCGGCGGTGAGGACGACGGATTCGTCACGGGGACGGCCGGTCTGGGCCTGTAGCGCCGCGTCGATCTCGCGGTAGAAGGAGACGGCCGAGGGTGGGCGCTGGTCGGCGCGCTCGCCGTTGCCGTCGGTGTCGGTGTAGGCGGTGTCGATCTCGTGGGTGAGCACGGTGGGGATGTGCTGGGCGAAGGCCAGGGCGCCGAGCACGGCGAGCACTCCGGCGGCAGTGCGCAGCGGAGCCGGTTCGTTGAGCGCCTGGTAGACCGCGCGCCCGCCCTCGACGAACCCGAACACACCCGCCGCGGCCAGCACCGCCAGCAGCACCGGCTCCAGCCGGAACGACAGCAGGGTGGTCCCCGCCGCGGTGGCTGCCATCGACAGCAACGTCCACAGATAGATCGAGACCACCCCGATCCCCAGCGCCTGCGCCCGCCGCGACGACCCGGCCCGCACCACCAGCCACACCGTACCGAGCAGGCACAACGCCCCCCGCAGCGAGAACTCCAGCATCGGGAACGCCAGCTCGGCCCCGGACTGCGGCAGATAGTGGAAAGCACTGCCGGAGGGCAACTTCGCCCCACCCAGCATCTCCAGCAGATACGGCGCCCACACGACGAGCGCCAGCACGACCGCGATCGCACCCATGACGGCCAACCGCACGAACGGCCCGAGCGCCGCCCGCCACACCGCGGACTTCTCGTCGCCGGTGCCCCCCGCGGCCGAATCCGCGCTCACTCGCCGGGTACCGAGCGTGCGCCGACCCTCCCGGCGACGTGCGGCCACGGCGAGACCGGCGGCGACCACCGCCATCACCACCACGGTGAATGCCGCGATCCCCAGGTACAGCGTGTAGAAGCAGGCCGCGACGCCGAGGAACAAGCCGGTTCCCAGCACCGCACCCCAGCCCCCGGCCGACCGATGCAGCGCACCCCAGGCCAGCACCAGCACCGGCGGGATGAACACCACCAGCACCGCGCCGTACGCCTCGGGGGAGGCGTAGGCCAGGGTCATCGCGGTGACGGCCGCCGCCGCGCCGACGGCGAGATCGGCGCGCACCAGCTGCGTCCACAGCACCAGCGCGACCACCGCGCAGACGGCGAGCAGCCCGATCGCGTACGGCTTGAACACTTCCCAGCCGTCCAGGCCGAGCACATTGCCCACCCGGCCGCCGATCCAGAACCAGCCGGCCGGATAGAACGGCGGGATGTCGGCGTAGGTCATATCGCGCAGAGCGGCGCTGTCGGTGAGGCGCGTCAGGTACTCGGTGCGGAACTCCTGGTCCACCGAGATCCCGAACAGGTACAGCTTCGTCGCCGCCAGCGGCATGCCGAGCGTGACGGTGACGAAGCTCGAAATACCCACCCAGGACGCCAGCTTCGCGACCACCGGCCACTTGCGCAGCCGGATCAGCAACACCGAGACCACCAGCAGCGCCACCGCGACGACCTGCCCGACGGTGGTCAGCGCGCGAGTCACATTGGAGGCGTTGAACGCGGGCCACTGCACCATCGAGAACGCGTACAGCCCCACAGCGGCCACCACCAGCGCCACCAGCGCGGCCGCAACCGCCTCGCCGAGCCCGGCGCCGACCCTACGCACCGCCCGCACCTCGTCATCGGTTGTCATCGGCGCGCAATCCTCCGGCTCCACTGTCCTCCACGGTCGGCGTCAGCCTAGTGGGCCGGCATGGACTGCCGACATCGGCAGCGGGCAGTCAGATACCGAGTTCCAGCGGCCCGTCGTGGACGTTGACTTCGCGCAGCTCGGTCGCGAACCTGGTCGCGGTGACGAAATCCTTGTCATCGTGGACGATGGTCAGGTTGTGATTCACGGCGGTGGCACAGATCATCAGGTCGACGGCCGACAACGAGTTCGCGCAGCCGCCTTGTGCTGCTCGGCGTTGGATAGTGCGGATCCATGAACCAGCGGACTTCGGGACCGCCGCATCGCGCGTCGTCCGATCGAACAGCGTCGTGAATTCGTCGTACTCTTCGAGATTTCGAGCTGATCGAAAGAACTCCGTTCGCTGTGGGTAGCACGATCGCAGCGCGCCATCTGCGATGACGTCGCGCCATTTGTCGCTGACGGGACCGCCGCGCAGCATGCGCCATATCGCCGACGAGTCGATCAGATATCCGGTCACCGCCGGTAGGCCTCTTTGGCGGCGCGGTGCGCGGCTTCCATACCCTCGATGTCCCAGTCTTTTGCGAGCTCGATGGCTCGGTCGAACGCTGCGATCCGGTCGCGTCGCTCGTTGTATTCGTCAAGGGCGGCGGCGACCGCGGCAGTCTTCGTGCGATGACCGCCAAGACGCTTGGCCTTCTCGAGCGACTCATCGTCGATGTCGATATGCGTTAGCGACATGTCAGTACTCCTGTACATGATCTGGCCTTCGCCATCGCCCAAATTGTACATACCGCCCCTACCCTCTCCGCTAAACGAAACTGCCGCACCGTTAGCAACGGTGCGGCAGTGATTCGGAGCGGGTACCCGACTAGATGGGCAGCTTGCGGAAGATCGGGCGCGGGACGTGCCGCAGCGCCGACATCACGAAGCGCGCCTCACCGGGCGCCCACACGATCTCGGTGCCCTTCTCCGAGGCGGCGACCGCCCACTTGGCGACGTCTTCCTTGTCGACGGTGAGCGGGGCTTCCTTGCTGCCGGTGGCTTCCCAGTGCGCGATGGTCGCGGCGGTGCGCACCTGCATCGGGCGCACCACGGTGACGCGCGGGCCGTAGGGCCGCAGGGCCTCGCCCAGGCCAAGGTAGAACCCGTCGAGCCCGGCCTTGGTGGAGCCGTAGACGAAGTTCGAGCGACGCACGCGCTCGCCCGCCACCGACGACATCACGATGAACCGGCCGTGACCCTGCGCCTTGAACTTGTCGCCGACCAGCACACCGACCGAGACACCGGCGGTGTAGTTGATGCCGACGGTCATGACCGCCTTGCGCTGGTTCTGCCACAGCTCCTCGGCGTCACCGAGCACACCGAAGGCCACGATGGCGACATCCACGTCACCGTCGGCGAACGCGGCGTCGACGACCTTGGGGTGCGAGTCGGTGTCGAGCGCGTCGAAGTCGAGCACGTCCACCTGGGTGGCACCGGCGGCCTTCAGGCCGGTGACGGCCTGCTCGAGCAGCGGGTCGCCGGGCAGGTTCGCCAGGATGACCCGGGCCGGGCTCTTGCGCAGGTACTCGGCGCAGATCGCCAGGCCGATCTCGGAGGTGCCGCCGAAGAGCAGGATGGTCTGCGGGTTGCCAACTGCGTTGATCACTGGAGCTCCAGCCTCCTGGCCATATCGGACATGAAAACGCCGTTCGGGTCGACGCTGCGGCGGACCTTGATCCACTCGTCGATCCGCGGGTACATCTTGTGGAACGCCTCCGCGCTGGTCCGCGAGTCCTTGGCGGTGTAGAGCCGCCCGCCGAACTCCATGACGCGGCGGTCCAGGTCGGTGACCAGTTCGTTGAGACCGGGCCGGATCGGGAAGTCGACGCAGATGTTCCAGCCCGGCATCGGGAAGCTCAGCGGTGCCGCGTTGCCCTCGCCGAACAGCTTGAACACGTTGAGCGCGGAGATGTGGCCGGAGGCCTGGATATCGATGATGATCCGCTTGAATTCCTCGACCGCCTCGGTCGGCACCACGAACTGGTACTGCAGGAATCCGGCGTTGCCGTAGACCCGGTTCCACTCCGCGATCATGTCGAGCGGGTGATAGAACTGCGTCAGGTTCTGCACCTTGCCGGTGTAGGTGCCGCCCATGGCATAGTACGCCTCGCCGACCGCGCCGAGCGAGAGCCGGTTGGCCGACCAGCTCGGGAAGATGTTCGGCACCGTCAGCAGCTGCGGGGCGTCGAACTTCAGCGGGTTCTTGCGCAGCTTCTTGGGCAGCTCGTCGACCTTGGCCAGGCGGCCGCGGGTCAGGCAGGCGCGACCCAGCTTGGGCAGCGGGTTCATCACGTCGAACCACGCGCTCGAGTAGGTGTAGTTCGCCTCGCTGCCGTCGCTGTGCACGGCGATGGTCTCGTCGAGGGTGGAGGTCTTCACACCGTCGTTGAGGAAGTAGGCCGTCTCCGTGGGCGCCATCTCGATGGTGGCGCGCAGGATGATGCCGGTCAGCCCGTTGCCGCCGACGGTGGCCCAGAACAGTTCGGCGTCCTCGGTCGGCGAGATCGTGCGCACCGAGCCGTCGGCGGTGAGCAGGTCGATCGAGCGGACGTGGTTGCCGAAGCTGCCCTCGCTGTGGTGGTTCTTGCCGTGGATATCGGAGGCGATGGCGCCGCCGATGGTCACCTGGCGGGTGCCGGGTAGCACGGGGACCCAGAGGCCGAACGGCAGCGCGGCCTTCATCAGCTGGTCCAGGCTCACGCCGCCGTCCACGTCGACCAGGCGCGAGTCGCGGTCGATGCGGTGGATGCGGTTGAGCGCCGGCATGTCGATGACGAGCCCGCCCGCGTTCTGCGCGTGGTCGCCGTAGGAGCGGCCGAGGCCACGGGCGATCACGCCGCGTCGCAGGTGCGCCGGCTTGGAGTCGTTGTCCTCGGCGACCATGCGCACGGCCTTGGCGATCAGCTCGGGATCGCGGGTCGAGAGCACTTCGGCGGAGGTGGGTGCGGTGCGACCCCAGCCGGTGAGCGTACGGGTGCGCGTAGGCAGCGCGAACGGCTCGTCGGCGGTGGTCGGAATGTTCTCGGACATCGGCTAAGAGGCTACATGCATGGCGGGACACGTGACCGGTCTCGTACTCTTCCTCACGTGCAAGCCCAACCGCATCTGCCGCTTCCCGCCGAGATTCCCCTGGTCGACGAGCCCGGCGGAACCGACGTAGACCTGAAGACCCAGATCGTGCGGTTCGGCCTCACCGGCGGGTTCTCCGCCGTGGTCGACTTCGGCCTGCTCACGCTGCTGTCGAACGTGCTCGGCGTGCCGGAGATCCTGGCGAAGGTGATCAGCTTCATCGCGGGCACCACCACCGCGTACCTGATCAACCGGCGCTGGACCTTCAAGGCCGAGCCGAGCAAGGCGCGTTTCCTCGCCGTGGTGGCGCTGTACGCGGTGACCTTCGCGGTGCAGGTCGGCATCTACGCGCTGATGTACTACACCCTGGCCGACGAGTGGTGGCGTCAGCCGCTGGCCTTCGTCGTCGCGCAGGGCACGGCGACGGTGATCAACTTCGTCGTGCAGCGCGCGGTGATCTTCAAGATCAAATAGTCAGCTGGCCTGCGCGGCGGGTTCCTCTGCCTGCTTGTCGGACTTGACGCCGAAGTAGTCGCCGCCCTTGGCGCGGATGTTGTCGGTGCCCCACTCGCGCTGCTGCCTGGCGACGGGAACCATCTGGGGTATGTGCTTACGGCAGTGGATGTAGGCTTCCTCGACGTCGACGACGACCCAGACCTGCGAGGTCTTGCCGCGCTCCGGCGGCGGCAGCCCGTCGACGGTCTCGCGCAGTTCGCTTTCGGCGACCATGCGGGCCTTCCCGTTGACGTGCAGCCCGATCAGGTCGCGGACGAAGTCGATCATCAGGATTCCGATATGCGGGTTCTCGAGGATATTGCCGAGGCTGGCCATTACTCCGTTACCTCGATACTCGGGGTACGCAATCGTGCGTTCGTCGATCACGTGCAGGAATCCCGGTGACCCGGAGCGGAAACTGGCGTCGCACTCGCCGTGCGCGTCCGCGGTGGAGATGAAGGCCATGTCCATCCGGGCGACGAATTCGACCATGGTGTCGTTGAGATAGTCGATCACCTGGTCGTCGTAGAACTTCGCGGCCCTGTCCGCGGTACCCAATGTGTCCTGTAGCTCGTGTTCTCCGTCGCTGCCGACGTGTCTTCCGGGCATCGGGCCCCCTCTGCTAGCCGAACCGCCTGGTGTGACTGCAATCTCACACAGTGTAGGGGAGCATCACAGAACGTGGGGCGAGTCCATTGTTGCGAATGCGCTGAAAACCAGGTTTGCGCAAAGGTTTCCAGAGGTGGACTGATCAGGCGGGTTCTACCGTCACCGGCACGCCGTTGAAGATCGCGGTGCCCGAGATCGCGTCGACCACCGAATCATCGGTCAGCACATTGGCATTCACCCCGGCATGGGTGGAGGCGACCGACTGGGTGGTGCTCTCGGCGTGGCCCCAGCCGTGCGGCAGGCTCACCACGCCGGGCATGATCGCCGTCGTCAGTTCCACCGGCACCGTCAAGGCCCCTGCGGCCGAGCTGATCTCGGCCTGTTCGCCGAGGCCGAGCCGGTGCGCGTCGTCGGGATGGATCTGTAGCGTGCAGCGATTGGAGCCACCGACAAGGCCGGCGATGTTGTGCATCCAGCTGTTGTTGGAGCGCAACTGCCTGCGCCCGATCAGCACCATCTCCGGTGCGGCGGCGTCGAGCCGGGCACGCAGCCGCTCGACATCGGCCAGCAGCGGCGCGGGTGCCAGGTCGACCCGTCCCGACGCGGTGCGCAGCGCACCGGGCAGCCGTGGTCGCAGCGGGCCCAGGTCGATGCCGTGCGGATTGTCCAGCAGCGTCCGCAGACTCAGCTCGCCGCCGTTCCACTCGCCGTACGGGCCGAGCTTGAGCATCAGATCGATGCGCTGTTCGGTGCTGTCGGCGCCGGTCAGCTCGTCGCGGCGCTCGCTCATGTCCGCCTTGTGCAGCATGCCGGCGATGACCAGTTCGTCCACCACGGCGATCGGGCTGCGCTCGCCGGTGCCCGCGTGCGGCTGCCCGCTGACGGCGGCGGCGAGCCGGGCCAGCACCGCCGACTCCGACGGCCTGCCGTCCAGCGGCACCAGCGGCGGCGAGTACCGCGCGTAGTTGCGCACCGCGAACTGCAGCAGCGCGAAGTCGTAGTGCGGCGACTGCACCGAGCGCGGTGGCGGCAGGATCACGTGCGCGTGCCGGGTGGTCTCGTTGACATAGCGGTCCACGCTCACCATGAACTCGAGCCCGGCGAAGCCCTTGTCCAGCCGCGCCCCGCTCGGCGCGGACAGCACCGGATTGCCCGCCACCGTGACCAGCGCCTTGATCTGCCCCTGACCTGGTGTTTCGATCTCGTCGGCGAGGGTGGCGACGGGCAGTTCGCCCATCACCTCGGGCAGCTCGCGCACCCGGCTGGTCCAGCGGCCCGGCCGGAACGGCCTGGTGCGCGGGATGCCACCGGCCGCCGCGGCGGCGAACATGGCGCCGCCGGGGGAGTCGAGATTGCCGGTGACGGCGTTGATCGCGTCGACCAGCCACTGCGTGAGCGTGCCGAACTCGGCGGTGCAGGTGCCGATGCGGGCGTAGACGGCGGCGGTCGGGGCCGCGGCGAGTTCGCGGGCGAGCGCGCGGATGGTGTCGGCGGGGATGCCGGTACGCGCCACGACGGCCTCGGGCGAGAACTCCCTGGCGGCGGCGCGGAGCTCGTCCAGGCCGTCGACTTCGAGATCGATGCTGGTCAGGTCCTCGGTGAAGAGGGTGTGCAGGATCGCGAAGAGCAGGTAGGCGTCGGCGCCGGGGCGGATGAACAGGTGCTGATCGGCCAGCGCGGCGGTCCTGGTGGCACGCGGGTCCACGACGACGAACCGTCCGCCGCGCGCTCGCAGCGCCTTCAACCTGCCGGGGAAGTCCGGCGCGGTGCACAGCGACCCGTTGGATTCGAGAGGGTTGGCACCGAGCATGAGCAGGAAATCGGTGCGGTCCAGGTCGGGGACCGGCACGGTGAGCGGGTCGCCGAACATGAGCCCGGCGGCGACCTGTTTGGGCATCTGGTCGGCGGTGCTGGCCGAATAGATGTGCCGGGTGCTCAGCGCGCGGATGAGCGCGGGCAGATACAGCGCGCCCGCGACGGTGTGGGCATTGGGATTGCCCAGGTAGATCGCGGTGGCGCCGCTGCCGTGCGCGTCGCGGATCGCGGCGAAGCGGGTGGCGATCAGGTCGAAGACCTCGTCCCAGCTCGCGGGGCGGAAACCGGTGCCGTCGCGGACCAGCGGGGTGGTGACCAGGTCGGGATCGTCGTCGAGCTTGCCGAAGCTGGCGCCCTTGGGGCACAGGAAACCCTTGCTGAACGGGTCCTCGCGGTCGCCTCGCGCGGAGAGCACCCGGTCGTTGTCGTCGAGGGTTAGGGTCAGACCACAGACGGCCTCACACAGCGGACAGGTGCGCAGCAGCGTTCGTGGAGCCATGCCCCATCCTTACGCCGCGCTGCTACCCGTGCTGGGAAACGCCGAAGGAAAGTCGAATACGCGTTACGCCAACACTATTGGGGGCATGACAGACCGTTAGCACGACTTAGGATCACCAAGGGTGGGGGGCTACGGGAAGGGAATCATGCGTACTTTCAAGCTTGCCACCGGGGCCACCGCCCTCGCGACCGTCGCGTTCACGCTGTTCGCGGGCACCGCCTCCGCGGCGCGGACCGCCGAGGCGGTGGGCGGTGCCGACAGCATCACCGTCTCGATCAACAACACCGACGACGCGTGCTGGTCGGGCACGGTGCTGCTGGACGAGGCGTTGCAGCAGACCATCCTCACCGTCGACAAGCCCTCGGCGGTCCTGGCGAACATCGAGCCGGGCAACCACCGGGTGCGGATTCACCTCTATGTGGGCGAGGGCGAGTCGTGCAGCGTGAACACCCCCGCGGTCGAACTGCTCGACACCACCGTCACCGTCGGTGACGCGGCGGGCAACCCGATCCAGGAACTGCTCGACGCGGGCAGCGCGGCACTCGGGCTGAAGTAGCCACCGGACAGGCGAGGGGCCGGGCAGGCGGAGCGATCCGCCTGCCCGGCCCCTGTCGTGTCGGCACCGTCCGGAAACGCCGAAAACCCGCGGTGCGACGGCGGGGAATCCCGTCGCGACCGCGGGTTGCGGGAGAACTGGGGCCTAGCAGGCCACCGTCAGCGTGGTGCGCTTGCGGGTGGCGGCGGCGCGCACCGCGGCACCGAGGGCGACCACCGGCGGGATCCAGCGGGCCTCACCGGGGGCGACGCCCCAGGCGGCCGAACCGGCGGCGAGCTGGGTCGGCGGCAGCGGGATGCTGGCACCGTCGGTGTGTACGAGCACGCCGGCCTCGCGCATCGCCTCGATCGCCATGGCGGCCTTGCGGACGCCGGTGACCAGGTGGATCTCGCGACGCTCGGCGCCCGGGATCTCGATCACGGGGCCGGAGAGGTTGTTGGCACGCAGGAAGCGACGGACCTCGCCGGCCATCTCACCGGAGATCTCGATGGCCGAGACGTTCTCGTCGGTGATCAGGCACAGGCCATTGGCCGTTTCGGCAACCGTCCAACCCCGCGCGGCGTACTCCTGCGCGGCGGCACCCTTCGTGGTGCCCGTGGTTGTGGTCGGAAACGTCGTGCGCACTGTGTTCTCCATTCCCCGGAAGAGCTCTGTTCTGCGTTCATGGGCGTATCGGCCTGGGGTGGCCGTCGCGTTACGCCGTTACCGAAAAATATTCGAGAGTGTCTGCTTCGTCTCAGTTCGATCACCTTCGCTATCGCCGGGCGGCGGCGGACCAGGGTTGGCGTAGGGGGTGAAACCGGGCAGGATTCGGTACATGACCGAAGAGCCGGGCACCGCCCCGTCGACCGATGAGGACGCCGAGGAGTTCGAGGCCGAATCACGATGGCTCTCTTGGAAAGAGGCTGACGTGAAGCGTTCGGCGCCCAAGCCCGCGCGGATCGATTCCGGTGACGAAGAATCAGACGAAACAGGCATACCACGCGATGCGGGCTTCGATGACCCGTTTCGCAGTACCGGCTCGGCCAAGGAGTGGGCCGCCGAGGCCGCGCGCTCACTGCTCGACGTGCAGTTCCGCCGCCCGGCCACCCGGACCCTGCTGCCGCTGGCCTACATCCTCGGCGTGGTGTCCTTCGGTGTCGGCCTGCCGATCGCGCTGACCGTGCTGATGTGGAAGGCCTCGGTGCTGCTGGGCATTCTCGCCGCGCTCGTCGCGGTGCCGCTGGGGCTCACCATCGCCGCCTCGGTGCGCCTGATGCTCGAGTTCGCCGACAACGCCGCGCGCCTGGCCGGCCGGGTCGAGCACATCAGCGAGCTGGCCGACGGACTGTTCCAGGCGCTCTCGGATGTCGCCGAACCGGTCAACCAGCTCTCCGAAGACGTTCGCGCCGTGCAGTTCTGGCGATTCAGGAAGAAGAAGTAGGGCGGGTATGTGAAACAATTCGTACGCGGATCCGGCGTCAGGTCGGCTGCGTAGGGCGGTCTCCGAAAGATAGTGGAGGAGGCCGGATTTGGATATACAGGGGGGAAGTATGGCTTCACCGCAAGGCGTTACCGGTTCGACCATGCCGCGCAGGCAGCTGGGCAGGCACTTACGTGACCTGCGCAATCAGGCGCGGATGACGACGCGGACCGCCGCGTCGAAACTCGAATGGTCCGAGGCCAAGATCTGGCGGATCGAAACGGGACAGACCTCGTTGCGCAGCCTCGATGTCGAGGCGATGTGCAAGGTCTACGGGGCACCGGCGGATCTGGTCGAACCGCTGGCCGCGCTGGCCCGCGAGACCAAGGCCAGGGGCTGGTGGACCACCTACGGCGACGTGATCCCGGAGGGCTTCGAGGTCTACATCGGCCTGGAGGAGGCCGCGACGGGACTGTCGATCTACGACAACGGACTGGTCCCGGCGTTGCTGCAGACCGAGGACTACACCAGGGCGCTGCTCGAACAGTCGGTACCCGGCCTGACCGAGGCCGACCTGGAGCGCAGGCTGCGGGTGCTGCAGGCCAGGCAGGCGCTGATCACCCGCGAGGAGGCACCGCTGCGGCTGCACGTGGTGCTGACCGAGTCGGTGCTGTCGGGGCGCGTCGGTGACGATCGGGTCGGCGCGGCCCAGCGCGCGCGGCTGCGCGAGCTGGGCGAACGCGACAACATCCGGATCCAGGTGCTGCCCGGCGACGCCGGCTACCACGCGGGGCTGGAGTCGGGCCGGTTCGTGATCCTGGACTTCGGCGTCGACGGATCGCTGGACCGGCCGGAACCGTCGGTGGTGTTCGTGGAGACCTTCGCCGGCTCGGCCTACCTGGACAAGGCGGCCGAGCACGAGCGTTATCGCGGCGCGTTCGTCGACATCGCCGCGGCGGCTACGGACACGCCGTAGGCCGGTCCCAGGATTCGGCGAGAATCGAGCGATGCGTGGGCAGGGCCCGGTCGTAGACCGCCCTGCCCTTCTCGGTGAGCCGGACGAAGATGGCGCGGCGGTCCTCGACGCACATGGTGCGTTCGACCAGGCCGTCGCGTTCCAGCCGGGCCACGGCGCGCGAGAGCGCGCTCTGGCTCAGGTAGATGTCACCGGCCAGCTCCGTCATCCTGACCTTCTGACACTCGGTGTCGACCAGGCGATCCAGGGTCTCGAATTCGCTGAGACCGATGCTGTGGTCATTCTGGAGCGCCTTCTCCAGTGCGCAGCTCACCGCGGCGTGTCTGCCGAGTAGTTCGCGCCACTGGCCGACGAGCTCGGTGGGCGCCTCATTGCGCCGAGCTGTCGTATTGGCCGGGTTCGACATGGCCTCATCTTAGTGGTCGGTGGTTGTGCATGCAACCGCATTAAATGTGTTGGCATTTAATGCGTGCGCATGTAATGTCCTCCGCATGACTTCGCCAGCAACGCTCTCGGCCGCAGATCAGGCGACCGATCCGACCAGGTGGCCGCTTCGCCTCTGGGGCATGCTGATCACCCTGTGCATCGTTCTGTTCCTCGACGGTCTCGACGTCTCGATGATCGGCGTCGCGCTGCCGTCCATCGGCGCCGAACTCGATCTGTCCACCTCCACCCTGCAATGGCTCGTCAGCGGCTACGTCCTCGGATACGGCGGCCTGCTGCTGCTCGGCGGGCGCACCGCCGACCTGCTCGGGCGCCGCAAGGTCTTCCTCATCGCGCTGGCCGTGTTCGCGGTCGCCTCCCTGATCGGCGGCCTGGTCAGCGACCCGACGCTGCTGATCGTCACCCGCTTCATCAAGGGCCTGGCCGCCGCGTTCACCGCGCCCACCGGCCTGTCGATCATCACCACGACCTTCGCCGAGGGAAAGGCGCGCAACAAGGCGCTGTCCATCTACACCGTCTTCGGTGCCGGTGGTTACTCGATGGGTCTGCTGTTCGGCGGCCTGATGACCGGCGTCGGCTGGCGCTGGACCTTCCTGCTCCCGGTCCCGATCGCACTGGCCGCCCTGGTCGCCGCCTTCGTCCTGGTGCCCAAGGACGGTAAGGCCGAAGAAGGCGGGCACGATCTGCTCGGCGCGCTGCTGTCCACCGCGGGCATGCTGCTGCTGGTCTACACCGTGGTCACCGCGCCGGAGGTCGGCTGGGCCTCGGTCCGCACGATCGGTTCGTTCCTCGCCGTCATCGCCCTGTTCGCCGCGTTCGTGATCACCGAGCAGCGGGTGAAGCACCCGCTGGTGCGCCTGGGCATCCTGCGCAAGGTGTCGCTGGTGCGGGCCAGCCTGGCCATCATCGCGGTCGCCGGTTCCTACTTCAGCTGGCAGTTCATCGTCACCCTGTACATGCAGGACACGCTGGGCTGGTCGGCGCTGAAGCTGGCCATGGCGCTGCTGCCGGTGGGCATCCTGGTCGTCGGGTCGGCGTTCTTCTCCGAGAAGCTGATCGACCGCTTCGGCACCGGGCCGGTCATCGCCGTCACCATGTCGGTCATGGCCGTGGGTTACCTGCTGTTCCTGCGGGTCGACACCGCGCCGGACTACCTGACCGTGCTGCTGCCCGCCATCCTGCTGATCGGCATCGGCTGGGTCGGCTTCCCGGCCATCAATGTGCAGGCCACCAGCGGTATCGACGACGACGAACAGGGCCTGGCGGCCGGCGTGCTGCAGACCTCCATGCAGGTCGGCGCGGCCATCGTGCTCGCGGTGACCACCGCCATCGTCACCTCCGGCGCGCACACCGCCGGTGCCACGCCGCAGGAAATGCTCGACACCTACCGGCCGGGCCTGACCTTCGCCGCGGGCGTCACCATCGTCGGCGCGCTGGTCGCCCTGACGGTGTTCCTGCCGCGACGCAACCGCAGGCAGGAAGCCGACGTTCCCGTGGTCGAGGCCAAGGTCCTCGAAGCTGTGTCATAGGCGGCTGGCGCCGCGGGGTTTTCGGCCCTGTGGGCCTCGCACCCGAAGGGCGATACTCCGGCTTCGCCGTTACGTCTCGCCCTTCGGGTGCGAGGCGGCCGAAAACCCGTGGTGGGCGGCTTCTGAAACGCGAGTTTCAGGAGCCGCTCAGGCGTATCAGGAGAACCCGGGGGCTGCCTCGTCCTTGGGGGAGCGGATGTAGGTGAGGGGGCGGCCGTCGCGGCCCTCGGTGGGCCAGTCGATGTTCAGGCGGGCGTCGAACGCGTCGAGATCGCGGTCGAACTCGGGGGTGTACTCGATCGAGCACAGGTAGGTGACCGTGGAGTCGTCCTCGAGGGAGAGGATGGCGTGGCCGAGGCCCTCGGACAGGAACACCGAGCGGCGGTGCACGTCGTCGAGCAGGACCGAGTCCCAGCGGCCGTAGGTGGGCGAGCCGGGGCGCAGGTCGACCACCACGTCGAAGAACGCGCCGCGCACGCAGGTCACGTACTTGGCCTGGCCGGGCGGGTTCTCGGTGTAGTGGATACCGCGCAGCCCGCCCGCGGCCGAGACCGAGGTGTTCACCTGGTGCAGCTCGAAGGGGCGACCGGTCGCCTTCTCGAACTCCGAGCCCTTGAACGACTCGCAGAAGGTGCCGCGGTCGTCACCGAGCAGGCGCGGGGTCATCACCCAGGCCCCGGGGATGGCGAGCTCTCGAAATTCCATGCGCTACCAGTCTTTTCCACGGTCGATGAGGTCGAGCAGATAGCGGCCGTAGCCCGAACGCACCATGGGCTCGGCCAGTTCGCACAGCTGCTCGTCGGTGATCAGGCCGCGCCGCCACGCGACCTCTTCGGGTACGCCGATCTTGAGGCCCTGCCGTTCCTCGATGGTGCGCACGTAGTTGGCGGCGTCGAGCAGGGAGTCGAAGGTGCCGGTGTCGAGCCAGGCGGTGCCGCGGGCGAGCACGTCGACGCTGAGCTTGCCCTGCTCGAGGTAGGCGCGGTTGATGTCGGTGATCTCGTACTCGCCGCGCGCGGAGGGGCGCAGGCCGCGGGCGATCTCGACCACGTCGTTGTCGTAGAAGTACAGCCCCGGGATGGCGTAGTTCGAGCGAGGGGTCTTGGGCTTCTCCTCGATCGAGACCGCGCGGCCCCGCTCGAACTCCACCACGCCGTAGGCGGTCGGGTCGCTGACCCAGTAGGCGAACACCGCGCCGCCGTCGATGTCGTGGAAACGCTCCAGGCTGGCGCCGAGGCCGGGGCCGTGGAAGATGTTGTCGCCGAGTACCAGCGCGGCGGGTTCGGTGCCGATGTGCGCCGCGCCGAGGACGAACGCGCTGGCCAGGCCGTCGGGCTCGGGCTGGACCCGGTAGCTGATCGAGACGCCGAACTGGCTGCCGTCACCGAGCAGCCGGGCGAACGCGTCGGCGTCCTCCGGCGTGGTGATCACCAGGATGTCGTCGATGCCTGCCAGCATGAGGGTGGACAACGGGTAGTAGACCATGGGCTTGTCGTAGACCGGGACGAGCTGCTTGCTCACCCCGCGCGTGATGGGGTGCAGCCGCGATCCGGTGCCGCCCGCCAAGATGATTCCGCGCATGGAAGGGAGTCTGCCAGGGTTCACGGCGGCTGGCGCCGCGGGGGTTTTCGGCCCCGTGGGCCTCACACCCGAAGGGCGATACTCCGGCTTCGCCGTTACGTCTCGCCCTTCGGGTGCGAGGCGGCCGAAAACCCGTGGTGGTCGGTAACCCGAGGGCTCCGGAGAGAGCACGATCCGGATACGGAGGTTTCGGGGACGGGCGTGTCGGGCGATAACCGGTACAGAGACGGCGCGCATCTGCTTATGTGAGCGTCGATGTGTGAAACATCACTGTGTTAGATGTCAGCGGCGACATCCGTACCGGGTCTTCCGGGCCGGGGTCGACGCGCCAGCTGTGAGGTAGGTGCGCGATGAAGGCGACCAGGATCGGTGGACCCGGAGTGATGGGCGGGCTGGCCCCCGCCGCGCCGGTCAAGACCGGTGGCAAGCAGCCCGCGCCGGGCATCGTGGTGAATTCCGGCCGGACCAGCACGTCCTCGCGGGTGCTCATGGGCGCCTGCCTCGGCCTGGTCGGACCGCTGCTGCGCACGGTGCCGATCAACCGGACGACCGTGCCGATCGGCGCCGTCGCGGTGGATCTGCTCTCGCGGCTGCGGCCCGAACCGCAGGGCATCGAGCGCGAGCAGATCCGGATGGACGGCTTCAAGATGGAGATGGTCCGCCCCGCGGGCGGGTCCCGCGCGCTGCGCCACGGCGCCATGCTCTACCTGCACGGCGGCGGATTCGCGGTCTGCGGGTTGCAGACCCATCGCGCGGTGGTGGCCGGGCTGGCCCGGCGCACCGGCTTGCCCGTGCTCAATGTGGAGTACCGGCAGCTGCCGGGCAACTCCGTCGACGGTGCCGTCGACGACTGCGTGCTGGCCTACCGCTGGCTGCTGCGGCACGGCGCCGACCCGGCCCGCATCGTCATCGCCGGTGATTCCGCGGGCGGCTTCCTCACCTTCGCCACCGCGATCCGCGCCCGCGAGATCGGCCTGCCGCTGCCCGCCGGGCTGGTCGGCCTGAGCCCGCTGCTCGACCTGGACTACCGGGCCAAGCAGGGCTACGTGAATGTCGAGCGCGACGCCTACATCTGCCTGAGCGCGTTGCAGGCGGTGGTGCATCTGGGCGCCGAGCAGCTCGGTCCGCTCGACCCGGCGCTGTCGCCGGTCAACGCCGACCTCGCCGGGCTGCCGCCGGTGCTGCTCATCGCCGCCGAGGACGAGCTGCTGCGCTACGACTGCGAGCTGATGGCCCACCGGCTCACCGCCGCGGGCGTGCCCAACACGCTGGAGTTGTGGCGCGGCCAGGTGCACGCCTTCATGTCGATCATGCCGAGCATGCCGGAGAGCCGCTCTGCGCTGGGCCGGGTGTCGAAGTTCGTGCGAGCCGCGCTGGAACCGGCACAGCGCGCCCGCACGGCCTGACACGCGACAGTGCCCCCGCCCGGATTCCGGACGGGGGCACTGCCGTGTTCGAACGAACCGGGCTTACTTGGCCGGCGCGGTGAACGGCTGGTTGATGGTCGCGAAGTACTGGATCATCGCGCCGATGGCGACCGGGGCGGTCACCAGGATCTGACCGGCCAGGGTGCCCAGGGCGCCGATGGCCAGGATGCCGCCGATGCAGCCGATGGCCGCGGCGGGGATGAACGGGCCGAACAGGCCGATGATGGTGGCCGAGGCGACGGTCGCGCCGGCGATACCACCCAGGACGCAACCGACCGCGCCGCCGCCGAGGCCGCCGACCAGGGTGCCGACAGCGGCACCGAGGGAGATGGTGGAGGTCAGACGGCTCCAGGCGGCCTGCTCACGGTCGTACTCGGACTTCCAGGGGGCCTTGTCCTCGAAGGGCAGGGCGACGGGCTTGTAGACGGCCTTGGCCGGGTCGAGCTGGGGGGTCAGCACGGCGGTGTTGCCGGAGATATCGGCGGCGATCGGGAGCTCGAAGTCGTCGAGACGGAACGAGAGCGGGGTCGCGGCGACGGTGGTGCCGTCGGCGGCCTTGACCTTGAAGGCGCCTTCCTCGACGACCAGCGAGCCGGCGTCGGTGGTGATCACCGAGGTGCCGTTGACTTCCTGGGCGCTGAAATTGATCGGGGCGGCAGGGGTCTCGGCCGGGGCGGCGTTCACAGTGCCGGCGGTGATACCCATGGCAGCGATCAGCAGCGCCGAAGTGGCGGCGAATTTCCTCATCAGCATTTTCGTGGAACCTCGATGTCGGAGCGTTCGGAGGGGACCCGATGATCAAAAGCCGCCGCAGCTAACGAGCGGTGAACCGGCCGTGACCGTTCATTCAAATTCCGTTCACCGCTGATACTCCGGCGCTGGTGCGGACCCGGAAACCTGAGTGTTGACCGGCCGTTTTCTCAGGAATGGCGACGCGAAGTCTTAACCTAACCCACTCCACTGTGATCGACGTCACGGCATAAAACCCTGGAGACCGTCCGCGCGGCAACACTTTCCGCGGTTCGTCCAGGCCGTCGCCGGGTGTGCGGGCGGGCACGTATCGTTGGTCGGGTGCGAGTGCTCGTAACCGGCGGGGCCGGGTTCATCGGTGCGAATTTCGTCCAGCAGACCGTGGCGACACGGCCGGACGTCGGCGTGACCGTGCTGGACGCGCTCACCTACGCGGGCAATCGCGCCTCGCTCGACCCGGTCGCCGACCGCGTCGAATTCGTGCACGGCGATATCGCCGATCTCGACCTGGTCGACAATCTGGTCAGCGGGGTCGACGCGGTGGTGCATTTCGCGGCCGAATCGCACAACGACAACTCGCTGGCCGAACCGTGGCCGTTCGTGCAGACCAATATCGTCGGCACCTACTCGCTGCTGCAGGCCGTGCGCCGTCACGACGTGCGCTACCACCACGTCTCCACCGACGAGGTCTACGGCGATCTCACCCCCGAGGACCCGGCCTTCACCGAGTCCACCGCCTACAACCCGTCGAGCCCGTACTCGGCCACCAAGGCGAGCAGCGATCTGCTGGTGCGCGCGTGGACCCGCTCGTTCGGCGTGCGCGCGACGCTGTCGAACTGCTCCAACAACTACGGGCCGTACCAGCACGTGGAGAAGTTCATCCCGCGCCAGATCACCAACCTCATCGACGGCGTGCGCCCGCGCCTCTACGGCGCCGGGCACCAGGTGCGCGACTGGATCCACGTCGACGACCACAACCGCGCCGTCTGGGATGTCCTCGACCGCGGCCGGATCGGCCAGACCTACCTCATCGGCGCCCAGGGCGAACTCGACAACCTGCGTGTGGTCCAGATGATCCTCGAGGCGTTCGGCCGCGCGCCCGACGACTTCGATCACGTCACCGACCGCCCCGGCCACGACCAGCGCTACGCCATCGACGCGAGCCTGCTGCGCGAGGAACTGGGCTGGTCGCCGCGCTACGCCGACTTCCGCGCCGGCCTGGCCGACACCATCGCCTGGTACCGCGACAACGAGGCGTGGTGGCGGCCGAAGAAGGCCGCCACCGAACGCGCCTACGCGGCGGCGGGCGAGCGCACGCTCTGAGTCAGCCCCAGACGACGGTGTAGTACGTCGCGGCCGCGCCGATCAGGGCGAACACCGACGCGCCGACCACCGTGATCGCGGTGCCGCGCGTGGGCGTCGTGCCCTCGGCGTCGGTGAGCCGCAACGGCACCCAGCGCGCCACCACGGCCAGACCCATGATCGCCAGCGGCACGAAGTAGCGGCCCTGCACGCCGTCGATGATGTAGAAGTCCACCGGCGTGAACGACATGTACAGCGTCACGTAGATCATCGCGACGCTGGCCAGCACCGTCAGCGCGACGATCAGCGTGCGGCGGAAGGTGGCCGTCACGGTGCTCATCCGCTCGGCGATGCCGAAGCTCACCGCGAAGGCGATCAGGCAGGCCAGCATCGAGACCGCGGGCACGTCCACATAGGCGAAGCCGAGTTCGCCGAAGAACTGGTTGAACCAGCGGTGATCGCGCAACGCGATGCTCTCGCCGAAGGTGTGCACGAACTGCACCGGATCGGTGAGCACACCCTTCAGCTGGTCGCCCGGTCGGACCTGACCCCACTGGTGCGGCGGGCGCATCAGGCTCATGCCGTCACCGGTCGGCGCGGCGATCTTGGTCCAGGCCAGGAACAGCCCGGCACCGACCGCGGCGAAGGCCCACGGCAGGAACCGCTGCTTGCCGGTGAAGCCGAGCCGCTCGGCGGGCACGACCACCACGAGCATGGCCAGCAGCACGTAGGTGGGCTTGCTCAGCGGCAGCGCGATCGTCGCGGCGAGCAGCGCGCCGGTCTCCACCGGGCGCAGCCGGTCACCCACGAACAGCGCCTTGAGCAGCAGCGCCGAGGTCATGATGGCCAGGGCGTTGGTGAGCGTGTCGGCGGTGACGGTACCGGCCTGGAACAGCGCGATCGGCAGCACCGCGACGGTGAACACCAGCCACTGGCTGCGCCGCTCGCGCAGCGCGTAGAGGCCGAAGCCGACCACGGCGAGATAGGCGAGCAGCCCGGCCAGACGGGTCAGCAGGTACATCCCGCCCACGCTCAGGCCCAGCGCCTCGCCGAGGCGGATGCCGACCGCGGCGGGCACGTACGGCACCGGCGAGTAGGCGGCGGTGTTGGTGAACCACATCTGCTTGGTGGCCTCGGAGATCGGGGCGTCACCGAGACGGTCGTAGGCGGCCGGGTCGGCCACCATGGCGTCGGGTTCTTCGGGGTTGTCGTTGTAGTCGCGGAACGCGAAGTCCATCAGCGCGTCGACGCTCACCGGGATCTGGCCGCCGTAGGCGACGCCGCGATCGTCGGCGATGCGCTGCGGGAACACCCCGCCGTGCGCCACCTGGTAGGCGCGGCCGAACTGGGTCAGCTCGTCGTGGCCCCAGAACGGCGGGGTGAGCACGGCGAACAGCGCGCCGAACACGGTGGCCACGATCGTGAAGGCGACCGTGGCGGCGCCGAAGCGGCGGGTCAGCGCGCGGACCGGGGCCAGCGCGCGGTCCTTCTTCGACGGAGCGGGGGAGGGTTGTTTGTCGAGCTCGACGGTGGCGTCCGGCTCGGTGGAGGTGGTCACCGACGGTCTCCGGCGGTGCTGGCCTCCTCGGCACCCACGGCCGAATAGCGCAGGTAGATCAGGCGCGCGGCCTCGTGCCTGGAGCGGCGGATGCCGTCGAGGATCAGGCCCGCGGTCCAGGCCAGGCTGCCCAGCAGCAGCAGCGTGAACCCGAGGAACAGCGTCGGGAACCGCGCCACCTCGTGGGTGTTGTAGAACTCGATCACGATCGGCACCGTGAGGATCACCGAGAGCAGCCAGGCCAGCGTGCCGAACAGGCCGTAGAACGCGACGGGGCGTTCGTGCCGGGCCAGGCCCAGGATCAGCGCGAGGATCTTGGTGCCGTCGCGGTAGGTGCGCAGCTTGGACTCGCTGCCCGCCGGGCGGTCACGGAAACCCACCTGCACCGCGGTCTGCGGCACCCGCAGGTGCAGCGAGTGCACGGTCAGCTCGGTCTCGATCTCGAACTCGCGCGAGACCGCGGGGAAGCTCTTGACGAAGCGGCGCGAGAACACCCGGAAGCCGCTGAGCATGTCCTCGACGTTCTCGCCGAACACCTTGCCGACCACGCCGTTGAGCACCTTGTTGCCGGTCTCGTGGCCGGAACGGTAGGCGCTGGAGTCGGTGTCGTCCTGCTTGCGCACACCGAGCACGTGATCGTAGGGGCCCTCGAGCAGCGTCTTGATCATCAGCGGGGCCGCCGACGCCTCGTAGGTGTCGTCGCCGTCGATCATCAGGTAGATGTCGGCCTCGATGTCGGCGAAGGCGCGGCGCACGACATTGCCCTTGCCCTTGGTGTTCTCGAACCGCACGATCGCCCCGGCCTCGCGGGCGCATTCGGCGGTGCGGTCGGTGCTCAGGTTGTCGTAGACGTAGACGACGATCCCCGGCACGGCGGCCTTGAGGTCGGTGACGACCTTGGCGACCGCAGCCTCCTCGTTGTGGCAGGGGACCACGGCGGCAATGCGAAGCTCGGTGGAGTCCACCCGGGTCAATCCTCGAATGTCGGCAGCAATGGGACACCGGGAGGTTACACAGCGCACAGCGCGTTCGCTCACCCGGTTCAGCGAGCTTAACGCGGGACCGGAAAGGCCATCGGTGTACGGTCGGCCCGTGTCCCAGCCCGATCTGCCCGAACCAGCTCCCGCATCGTTCACGGCGAAGGTGGTGACGGCACTGCGGCAGGGCGCCGCGTTCCTCGTCGTCGGCGCGGTCGGGTTTCTCGTCGACGCGGGCACCTACAACCTGCTGGTCTTCTGGGACGGCGGGTTGTCCTTCTCCGAGGGTGTGCTCTATCACTTCCCGCTACCGGCCAAGATCATCGCGATCGTGGTGGCCACGGTGGTCACCTACTTCGGCAACAAGTGGTGGACGTTCTCGCACAAGAAGACCGACAACCCCGGGCGCGAATACCTTCTGTACTTTTTGTTCAATGTCGTCGCGATCGGTCTGCAACTCGGCTGCCTCGGCTTTTCCCGCTATGTGCTCGATCTGTCGAGTCCGCTGTCGGACAATATCTCCGGCACCTTGATCGGCCAGATCGTCGCGGTGGTATTCCGCTATTGGGCCTACGACAAATTCGTCTTCACCGGCTCCGCGGCTACCGAGGAGCAACACGCGCGGGGTGCGGCAACCCCTCACTGACGGCGCGAGGGGGCCGGGCGATTGATATCCTCACCCCCGCCCGCCGCGTCACCCCTTTCTTTACGTGACTACCTGCGTCGGCGCAGTCGATACCGAGAATTTCGAGGACTTCATGGAACAGTCGGCTACGGGAGCCGTGACCGAATCGAACGATCGGCGCGAGGCCGCGCCCGCCTCGCTGCGGGGTGAACACACCGCGCCCGAACGGCTGGTGCTGGCGCGCGGCATCTTCACCGGGCCCTCGGCCCGGGTCAGCGACGAGCTCTACGCCGTCGTCAAGGGGGGCGCCGCGGTCCGCGAGCGCCTGGCGCTGCACCTGCCCAAGGGTGCCACCGCGCACACCAACACCTACTTCGGCCGCTTCGCCGCCAGCTACTGGCAGCGCTGGACCACCGTCACCGAGGTGCGCGTGGACGCGCAGCTCACCGTCGGCAACAAGGCCAACGTGCGCCTGGTCGCCTCCGACATCGCGGGCCACCGCCGCATCATCGCCTCGCTGGTGGCCACCTCGAGCGGCTACGTCAGCCTGAGCGCCCCGCTGGACCAGTACGTCGACGGCGGCGCGCTGTGGCTCGAGTTCGACGCCATCGGCGGCTCGCTCGACATCAGCGAGCTGGCCTGGACCGCGCAGGCGCCCGAGACGGTGCGCCCGGTCGCCATCGCCATCTGCACGTTCAACCGCGCCGAGGACTGCGCGCACACCGTCGCCGCGCTGGCCTCGGACCCGACCGTGCTGGCCGCCATCGACGCGGTCTACGTGGTCGACCAGGGCACCGACCTGGTGCAGGACCGTCCGCTGTTCCAGCAGGTGCGGCCCGACTTCGGTGACAAGCTGCGTTACCTGCGCCAGCCCAACCTGGGCGGCGCGGGCGGCTTCACCCGCGGCCTCTACGAGGTGTCGGCCGCCAACGATCACGCCGACGTGATCCTCATGGACGACGACATCCTCTGCGAGCCCGAGACCGTCCTGCGGTTGCAGGCCTTCGCCAACCTCACCGTCGAACCGACCCTGGTCGGCGCGCAGATGCTGTTCCTGCTCAACCCCGACTACCTCAATGTCGGCGCGGAGGAGGTGCACCTGCACGAGCTCAAGCACGGCCAGAAGGTGCCCAAGGCGCTGCGCAACACCTCCATGCTCAAGAAGAACCAGGAGCGCCGCGTCGACGCGGGCTACAACGCCTGGTGGACCTGCCTGATCCCGGCCGAGGTCGTGCGCAAGATCGGCCTGCCGGTGCCGATCTTCTTCCAGTGGGACGACGTGGAGTACGGCATCCGGGCCCGCGAGCACGGCTTCGTCACCGTCACCCTGCCCAATGCCGCGGTCTGGCACGCCGACTTCTACTGGAAGGACTACGACGACTGGGCGCGCTACTTCTCCACCCGTAACTCGCTCATCGTCGGCGCCCTGCACACCGATCTCGACGGCAAGGCGATCACCAGGGAGTTCTTCCGCTATATCGCCGAGCACCTGGTGGGCATGCAGTACGGCCTGGTACACACCACGCTGCAGGGCATCGAGGACTTCATGAAGGGCCCGAAGGTGCTGCGCGACGGCGGCATCGACGCCCTCGCCGCCGCCCGCACCTCGCGCGGCGACTACCCGGAGACCATCAAGCACCCGGCCGCCACGCCGCCGGTGAACTCCGCCGACATCCAGGTCCGCCGCGCCAGTGGCGAGCCGAGCCGGATCACCCTGGTGCTCATCAAGCGCGCGATCACCCAGTGGACCGGCCGCACCCAGCCGGGCCTGATCGGTGTCACCCGTGAGGACGCGCACTGGTGGCATGTCGGCCTGTTCGACCACGTGGTCGTCACCGATGCCTCCCAGTCCGGTGTCCGCGTGCGCCGTCGCGACAAGGCCCGCGCCCGCGCCCTGCTCATCCGCACCTACCGCACGCTGCGCAAACTCCGCAAGGAACTGCCCGCGTTGCAGGCCGAGTACCGCGCGGCCGTCCCGGAACTCACCAGCCGGGAGAACTGGGCTCGCCTGTACGGGATCGACCCGAGCTGATCCGGTGACCTACACCGTCCGGCCCGCCTCCGCCACCGACGCGGAGGCGGCCACCGGACTGCTGGCCGAGCTGCACGCGCATTTCGACGTTCACCGCCCGGCCGATCTGTTGCGCCGCACGCGCAGGCTGTCCCGGTTCGACTACGGGAAAGGGGACCCGCCGCCGCTGCTGATCCTCGACGGTGACGCACCGATCGGCTTCGCCACCTACGACCTGTCCCTCCCGAGCAAGTGGTGGTCCGGCAGCCTGCGGATCTCGGAATTCCTGGTCACCGCCTCGGCCAGGGGAACCGGCGCGGGTGCCCTCCTGCTGGCCGAACTGCACACGATCGCGCGCACCGCCGGGGTCGTGGTGCGCGAACCCGACCAGGCCGGGCCGGAGGTGTTCACCACCGAGGAGCGCTACATCGGCTCGCACGTCATCCACTTCGCCCACGAGCGCAGGTGCGCCGAGCACTGGATCGCGCTGCGCGCCGCCGCGGCCGAGAACGGCTGGCCCGCACCACGACTCGACGACCGCTGGCACACCGAACTCCACGACGACCCCGAACCGGGCCACCTCTACGCCGAGGGCGAGGTGCCGTTCCTGCTGCTGCCCGACGGCCGGGTCGTCACCGCGCGATTCCGGACCGTCTACGTCGAGGAGTACCTGGGCCACGGCCCGGAGAACCGCTGGACCCTGGCCCTGGACGGCCGCGAGCTGCGCACCCACGGGCAGCTGCGGATCGATCACAGCTGGTCACGCGGGGAGAACCGGCCCGCGCTCGCCGTGCCCGTCGACGGCGGGGCCCTCATGGTGAGCTACGAGTACTACGACAGCAACCACTTCGGTTCCGACTCGGGCACCATCGACTACCTGATCGACCTCGACACGAACACCGTGACGCGACACGAGCACCTCACCTTCGAACCGGACTAGCCGGATCGACAGGCGAGGTGCTCGCGGATTCAGCGGCGCCCGCGTTCGCGATACAGCTTGCGGTTCTGCTTGGTGATATCGCGCCACACGCGTTCGCGTTCGGCGGCCAGGCGCTTGTCGGTGCGCGCGGCCATCCACTCGTTCTCCCTGGCCAGCTTGCGATAGCTGGTCAGCCTGCGTTCGGTGAGGGTGCCCTCGGCCAGGGCGGCGCGGACCGCGCACCCGGGTTCGGACTCGTGCGCGCAGTCGGCGAAACGGCAGTCCCGCGCGAGGGTTTCGATATCGCTGAAGGTCTTGCCGATGCCTTCGGCGGCGTCGTACAGGCCGATGCCGCGCAAGCCGGGAGTGTCGATGAGCGTGCCACCGCCGGGCAGCGGGCGCAGTTCCCGGTGCACGGTGGTGTGCCTGCCCTTGCCGTCCACCGCGCGAACGGCGTTGGTGGCGAACACTTCCGCGCCGAGCAGCGCATTGGCGAGGGTGGACTTGCCCGCGCCGGACGGCCCGATCAGGGCGACCGTTCCGTCCAGCAGGGCGCCGAGCACGTCGAGCCCGACCGCCGCGGCCGAACTCACCGCCAGTACGGTCGCCCCCGGCGCGACGGCGCGCACCTCGTCGAGCGGAACATGATCGGCCGCATCGGCTTTGGTGAGCACGACGACCGGCTGGGCATTGCTCTCCCAGGCCAGGGCGAGCATGCGTTCGATCCGCCCCAGGTCGACGTCACCGTCGGCGGCGGTACAGATCAGCACGGTGTCGACATTGGTGGCCAGCACCTGCGCCTCCGACCGGCCGGAGACCGAGGATCGCATGATCGCCGAGCGTCGTGGAAGCAGCTGCCGCACAGTGCGTTCGGCGTCGAGGCCGACCCAGTCGCCGGTGCACAGGCCGGTGATGTCGCGGGAACAGGCGGCCCTGGCCGGGCCGGTGGGTGTCACCACATCGCATTCGCTGCGATCCATCCGCACGATGCGCGCGGGCACGAGATCACCGAGCAGGGGGAGATATTCGGAAGCTACGGCTTCGGTCCAGCCGTAAGGGACGAGCAGGTCGTGGTCGACCATGAGAGGAGATCCTTCGCCGGGGCCGAGCCCGACGACGGGCTCAGCGAGAAGAGTTGGAGGGGGAGTCCACAGCGGTGGCGTGCGTACGCACGGCGCACCCGGGCACGGCAATCCTCACCACGGACATCCACCTCCTCATCTCTCTCGCTGGTTCCCTCACTCTGCCCCACGGCCGGACCGCAGGCAAACTCTTTTTTCGGCTACGGGACGAAGACCTCGGTGGTCTGGGGCAGGTTGGGCTTGTCGGTGCGGACGGTGACCTGGACCCGGCCGGGGCCGGTGTTCACCACCACGTCCTGGACCGGGTAGGTGCTGGTCTGGCCTGCGGGGATGAAGCGGGTCACCGAGCCGGTGGCGCCGTTGTCCAGGTTGCGCCAGTCGAGGACCATGTTCACATCGCAGGCCAGCAGGGTCGGTGCCCAGTTGCCGAGCGGGGAGAAGCCCTGCGAGATGATCAGCGCGATGCTGTGCGTGGCGCCGGGCGCCACGCTCGGGGACGTGAGCGGTCCGTCGAACGCGGTGCCCGAGACATTGAGCAGGCTGGCGCAGATGCCGTTGCCCACGCTCAGCACCGGTGCGGTGCGCAGATCGTTCATCACGCAGCTGCGCGGGCCCACATTGGACCACCCGAGCTGGCAGGGGTCCTCGGCGTGCGCGGTGCCCGGTGCCGCCAGGCACAGCGCGGCACCGGCGAGCACGGTGGCGGCAGCGGACGCAAAACCCTTAGTGGAAGTCACGTTTTGAATCGTAGGACGAACGCTCCCGCATACCTAGCAGGAACGACCCCCGATTTCTGGGGGCTAGTCCGGTTTCCCGAAGTGCTCGTTGCGGCCCAGCGAGCGCAACCGGAACCATTCCTTGAGCCCGGCCGGGTCGCGGCGGGTCACCAGGAAGAACCAGGAGAACCGGATCCATTCCTGCGGCAACAGCTTGCGCATCCCGGGCTGCGACATCAGGTAGCCGCGATTGCGGTAGGTGAAATATCGCTTGACCGGGTCGTCCGGGTACTGGGTGTGCATCCGCCCGCCCAGGATCGGCTTGAACTCCTCGGCGCCGTTGGGGTGCAGATAGGCCGTCTGCAGACAGGTACCGAACGGCAGCCCGGAACGCACCAGGCGGCGATGCACCTCCACCTCGTCACCGCGCACGAACAGGCGCAGATCGGGCACGCCGATCAGGTCCACGGCCTTGGCCGAGATCAGCGCGCCGTTGAACAGCGAGGCGATGCCGGGCAGGAAGTCCTCGTCGCCGAGCTCCGAGCGCAGCCGCCGCCACACCACCCCGCGCCGCAGCGGGAAGGCCAGCCGGTCGGGTTCGTCGATATCGCAGACCACCGGCGAGACCTCCACCAGGTTGTGCCTGCGGGCGCAGTCGATCAGGGTGGCCAGCACCTCGGGGCCGTCGGGGCGACCGTCGTCGTCGGCCAGCCACACCCAGTCCGCGCCGAGCGTGAGCGCGTGCAGCATGCCCAGCGCGAAGCCGCCCGCGCCGCCGAGATTGTGCCGCGAACCCAGGTAGGTGGCCTCGATCGGCTGCTGGGCGACCAGCTCGGCCACCTCGTCCTCATTGGCGTTGTCGACGACGATCAGATGGTCCACCGGGCGCGACTGCGAGGCCAGCACCTTCAGCGACTCGGCCAGCAGCTCACGGCGCTTGTGCGTCACGACCACCGCGACGATCCGCGCGCCGGCGCCGGTATCGGTGGTCAGGTCGGCCGGTTCCGCACCCGGCGGCAGCTCGGCGTCGTCGGGCAGAACCGCGGCGGGCTCGACGGGCGCCGCCGTGGCCTCCAGCCGGTCGGTCATGCTGAACCCGCCCGGAACACTCGGCTGGTCCGCACCCGCCTTCGGCTGTTGCCCGCTCATGCCTTGTTCTGCTCCAGTTCGTTCTCGGTCTCCAGTTCACGCAGCACCTGTGCCACGTGATTACCCGCCTCGGGACCCTCGTACGCTCGCACAACTTCCTCGATCCCGCCGTGCAAGCGGATCTGCCCGTGGTCGACCCACATGGCGGTGTCGCAGAGCTGGGCGAGGAACTCGTTGGAGTGGCTGGCGAAGACGAGGATGCCCGAGCGCGCCACCAGCGACTGCAGCCGCGTGCGCGCCTTCTTCATGAACTCCGCGTCGACCGCGCCGATACCCTCGTCGAGCAGCAGGATCTCGGGGTCGATGGAGGTCACCACGCCCATGGCCAGGCGCACGCGCATGCCGGTGGAGTAGGTGCGCAGCGGCATCGACAGGTACTCGCCGAGCTCGGTGAAGTCGGCGATCTCGTCGATCTTGGCCAGCATCTGCTTGCGGGTCTGCCCGAGGAACAGGCCGCGGATGATGATGTTCTCGTAGCCGGAGATCTCCGGGTCCATGCCGACCCCGAGGTCGAAGACCGGGGCCACCCGGCCGCGGATGCGCGCGCTGCCGCGCGAGGGCTCGTAGATGCCCGACAGCAGCCGCAGCAGCGTCGACTTGCCCGCGCCGTTGTGGCCGACCAGGCCCACCCGGTCGCCTTCCTTCAGCGACATGGTGATGTCACGCAGCGCCTCGACCACGACCACGTCCGAGCCGTTGCGCCCGATCGCGCCACCGGCCTTACCGAGGAACGCCTTCTTCAGCGACCGCGACTTGGCGTCGAAGATGGGGAACTCGACCCACGCCTGCTGGGTTTCGATACTCACACGGCTCATGGCCTGATTGCTCCTAAACCCAGTACGGGACGCGGGCACGGTACTGCTTCATCGCCAGGATGGCGACGATCCAGCCGACCACGGTGATCGCGGCGACGATCGCCCAGTGATGCCACTGCGAGGGCTCGCCGAGCAGGGGAGCGCGCACGATCTCCAGGTAGTGGTAGGTGGGGATGATCTCGAGCAGCTTGGCGCGATCGCCCGCACCGCCGACCGAGTTCTCCAGCGCCTTGGTCGACCACATCACCGGGGTCAGCACGAACAGCATCAGCGTCATCGAGCCCAGGATCGGGGCGATGTCGCGGTAGCGGGTGGAGAAGATGCCGAACACGATCGACACCCACATGGCGTTGAGGAACAGCAGCGCGATCGCGGGGACCACCAGCAGCACCGAGGCGTCCAGATCCCGCCAGATCGAGAACGCCACCAGCAGCACCGCGTAGATCGCGGCATTGTGGATGAAGAACAGGAACTGCCGCCAGACCAGGCGATACACGTGCACACTCAGCGCCGAGGGCAGCTGTTTGATCAGGCCCTCGTTGGCGATGAACACATCGGAACCCTCGAGGATCGAGGCGCTGATGACGTTCCAGACGATCAGGCCGACGGTCACATACGGCAGGTACTCGCTGATCGGCTGGTTCAGCAGCGTGGAGTACAGCAGGCCCATGGCCAGCGCCTGCAGGCCGGTCGCGATGGTGATCCAGAACGGGCCGAGCACCGAGCGGCGGTAGCGCTGCTTGATGTCCTGCCAGCCCAGCGACAGCCACAGCTCGCGCTGACCGATGCCCTCGCGCATGTCCCGGAAGGCCCGCTTGAAGGTCTGCGAGTCCGACACCATCGGCGTCGCCACGAGTAGGGGCGCGTCGGCGGTCGCCTCGGCCTCGGCGGCCGCGGCCACGTCGGCCTCGGTCACCGGGGAGTTGTCGTCAGAATGCACGGAGCTCTCTTCGGGACGAGCGGAAGCGGCGGCGGGCACGGTCCCCGACCTTACAGGGTTGGACCTGCGCTGGTGCCGGGTGTGCGGAGGCCGGCCATGGCCTAGAGATACTGCCCCCCGCCCACGTGCCCGGTGGCCTTGGGGTCACCCGCGTGCATCCCCGGCGGCAATGCCCCCTGACGCATCTGCTCGAGCTGGGCCCGCGCGGCCATCTGCTGGGCGAACAGCGCGGTCTGGATGCCGTGGAACAGGCCCTCCAGCCAGCCCACCAGCTGGGCCTGGGCGATGCGCAGTTCGGCGTCCGACGGCACCGACTCGTCGGTGAAGGGCAGCGTCAGCCGTTCCAGTTCCTCGCGCAGCTCGGGGGCGAGGCCCTGCTCGAGCTCGCGCACCGAGGACTTGTGGATCTCCTTGAGGCGCGAGCGGCTGGCGTCGTCGAGCGGAGCCGCGCGCACCTCTTCGAGCAGCTGCTTGATCATGGTGCCGATGCGCATCACCTTGGCGGGCTGCTCGACCATGTCGGCCAGCGATTCCTCGGGTGCCTCGCCGGTGGACTTCTCCTCGTCGGCGACCACCTGCCCGGTGAAGGCGGCCGCACCGTCGGAGTCGGCGGGCACCGTGACCGGACGGCCGTCGGGGCCGATCACGACGATGGATTCGGGGACATCCTCCGAGTGCGTCATGTCCCCATCATTGCGTGTGTGTCGGGTTCGCGCTAAAACCCCCACGCGGTTACATCGCGACGCCCGCTGCCCTTAAAGTGGCCACCATGACTTATGACGTCGCGAGGGTTCGGGGCCTGATACCGTCCCTGGGCGACGGCTGGATCCATCTGGACCCGCAGGCGGGGATGCTGGTTCCCGATTCGGTATCTCGTGCCGTCTCAACGGGTTTCCGTACTTCCTCGTTTTCTCATATCGGCCGCCACGGCGCGGCGACCCGCAGCGGCGCGATCCTCGACGCCGCCCGCGAGGCTGTCGCCGACCTGGTCGGTGGAGATCCGGCCGGCGTCGTACTCGGACCCGATCGGGCGGTACTGCTGGCCTGGCTGGCCGAATCACTGAGTTCGCGCCTTGGCCTCGGCACCGGCATCGTGCTCTCCCGCCTGGACGACGAGGCCAATGTCGCGCCCTGGCTGCGCATCGCCAACCGCTACGGCGCGCACGTGCGCTGGGCCGAGGTGGAGATCGAGACCTGCGAGATGCCGTCGTGGCAGTTCGAGGAACTGATCGGCCCCACCGCCCGCCTGGTCGCGCTCACCGCGGCCTCCCCGATCGTTGGCTCGGCGCCCGCGGTGCGGGTGGCCGCCGACCGCGTGCACGACGTTGGTGGCCTGCTGGTCGCCGACGCGTTCGGCGCCGCGCCCTACGCGCTCATCGACATCGACGACCTCAACGCCGACGTGGTCGCGCTGAGCGCGCCGTCCTGGGGTGGTCCGCAGGTGGGCGCGCTGGTCTTCCGCGACCCGGCCTTCCTCGACCGCATCCCGTCGATGTCGCTCAACCCCTATGCCAAGGGTGCTGAACGCCTCGAGGTGGGTGGGCACCAGTACGCGCTGCTGGCCGGGCTCACCGAGTCGATCGACTTCCTCGCCGGCCTCGACGACCGTGCCACCGGCACCCGCCGCGAACGGCTCGAGGTCTCCATCACCTCGCTGCAGGACTATCACGACCAGCTCTTCGACCACCTCATGCAGGTGCTGGAGAAGGTCGAGAACCTGACCGTCATCGGGCGGGCCTCCACCCGCATCCCGACCGTCAGTTTCACGATGGCCGGAATGCAGGCCGAGAAGGTGGCCGCCAAGCTGGCCGACGCCAGGATCGGGACGGTCAGCGGGGTGCACGGCGGCAGCCGCCTGCTCGACGCGCTCGGCGTCAACGACGAGGGCGGCGCCGTCACCATCGGCCTGGCGCCCTACACCACCCGCTACGAGATCGACCAGCTCGGCCGCGCGCTGAGCGCCCTGGAATAGCTACTCGCGCACCCGCAGCACCACCTTGCCGAAGGTGGCCGGCTCGTCGAGCAGCTCGTGCGCCCTGGCCGCCTCGGTGACCGGCAGTTCGGCGTGGATCACCGGCACCACCTCGCCCGCGGCCACCAGCGGCCACAGCTCCGCGCGCACGGCGGCCACCACCTCGGCCTTGCTGCCCACGCCCACCCGCGGCCTGCCGCGCAGATTCGTCGCCTGCACCGTGCCCCACTTGCGCAGCAGCGCACCCAGATCGAGCTCGCCGGTGACCCCGCCCTGCATGCCGATCACGATCAGCTGCCCGTGCGGCGCGAGTGCCTCGACATTGCGTTGGAGATAGACCGCGCCCATATTGTCGAGGATCACGTCGGCGCCCGCGCCACCGCCGGGCGCGGGCTGGGCCGCCATCTCGGCGACGAAATCCTGGGTCCGGTAGTTGATCAGCAGCTCGGCGCCGAGTTCGGCGCAGCGGGCCAGCTTCTCGTCCGAGCCCGCCGTCACCGCGACCCGGGCGCCCAGCTGCCGGGCCACCTGGATGGCGTGCGTCCCGATCCCACCGCCGCCCCCGTGGATCAGCACCAGCTGCCCGGCCCGCAGCCCCGCGGTCAGCACGAGGTTCGACCACACCGTCGCCGCCACCTCGGGCAGGCCCGCGGCCGCGACCAGATCGAGCCCGTCCGGAATCGGCAGCAACTGAGTCGCGGGCACCGCCACCCGCTCGGCGTACCCGCCGCCGCTGAGCAGCGCGCACACCCGATCGCCCACCTGCCAGTCGCGCACCCCTTCCCCGAGCTGCACGACGGTCCCCGAACACTCCAGCCCCAGCACCGAACTGGCGTCGGCGGGCGGTTGATAGAACCCGCGCCGCTGCAACACATCCGCCCGGTTCACCCCCGCCGCGACCACCTCGACCAGCACCTCACCGGGCCCCGGCTCCGGATCGACGGTCACGGTCCACTCCATCACCTCGGGCCCACCGAACCCGTTCAACTCGATTGCGCGCATAGCCCAATCCTTCCCCCGCGACGCCCCCACCGCGAGCACCCGCGCCCCGCCGCCGCCAAACCCACTTGCGACGATCCGCTACGATTCCTGCTCAGGGAGACGTGGCAGAGCGGCCGAATGCACTCGCCTTGAAAGCGAGCGTGGCGTAAAAACCACCGGGGGTTCAAATCCCTCCGTCTCCGCCACCGCCGAACCGCACGATCTCCTCGGCCCTGGCCTCCACCCACGCCAGCAGGCCGTGCAACTGCGCGGCCACCTCCGGCCCTGTCGGCGTCAGCGGCCCATCCCGCATCGCCGCCAGAATGAGCACGCCCCACCGGCTGGTCACCTTGTCGAGAATGGTCCTGGCCGGGCCCTCGACAGCATCGACACGGTCTATCTCACCTGGCCGACTTCAGCTGACCTCGTCCCACGCCTGGATCGAGGTCTGGTCGACGATGCGGCCGTCGCGCAGGTCGGCCATGGAGTGGACCAGGACGCGGGTGCCGTCGGGGTAGCGGCAGGATTCGACGAAGGCGATGTGGTCGCCGTCGGTCAGCAGGCTCTCCAGCTTGTGGGTCATCTTGCGGGCGCACACGTCGTCGAACAGCGCGCCGATCGCCGCGCGGCCGTGCAGGACCCGGGGGTGGCTGGGCTGGTCGTGGTGGTCGACCATCCGGATCTCGGCGTCGTCGCCGTAGAGCGTCAGCAGGGTGGTCGCGTCGCGGCCCTCGATGCCGCGGCGCAGCGCGTCGGCATCGAATCCCGGAGTTGATGCGGTGCTCATCTGAGGTCTCCTCGCTAGTCGTCAGCGAGCCGGACCACGCCGATTCGGCCCGTTGACCAGCACATTACGCCCGCTGCGCCGCCCAGGGAATGCCGTGCGGGCAGCCGCCCACCGAGACGGTGAGCGGCTGCGGCCGACAGTGCGGTCAGCGCTTGTCGCGGCGCCGATCGTCCTCGATTCCCTCGGTCTCCACCTGTTCCTTGCGGACGGTGCCGGTGACGGTCCGCTCCTCGTCGACCTCGTCGACCGCCAGACGCACCCGTTCGACCGGAACCGCCTCGGTGTCGACCTGCACCCGGTCGGCGTGCAGGACCACCTCGCGCTCCTCCTCGCTGATCTCGGGCCTGCGACCACGGTCCTGGTCGGTGATCGGTTCGCGTTCCACGCGCACTTCCTCGTGGCTGACCGGCACCCGCACGTTCTGCTCCTCGGTCACGACGTACTTGCGCAACCGCGCGGTGCCGACCTCTTCGCTCTCCGTCGCGACCCGCAACTGCTCCTCGGAGCGGATCATCTCCGGATCACCGTGCGTCATCGGCTCGTCACCGCCGGGGCGGATCGGCTGACGCCCGTAGGTGTTCCACCCGGCCGCGCGCGGGTCGACGTGATAGTGCCGGAACAGTTCCTGCTCGGACTCGGGGCTGATCCGTCCGCCCTCGTCGCGGTGCGGCGCGGATTTCACCGTTTCCTTGTCGACGTGCAGACTCAGCGAGTCGTCGTCGGCGCGATGCTCGGCCCCGGCCAGCGGTACCAGCGAATCGCTGGAGAACAGGCCGGTGGAGACGGCCGCCCAGGTCGGGGAACCGGTGGCGTTGTCGATGTAGATCTGCTTGACCTTGCCGATCTTCTCGCCCCGCTCGTCGTACGCGGTGGCGCCGATCAGCGAATCCAGGGTCTGTCTGCTCATGATCGAACCTCCTACCTGTGCGGAGGCCGTCCACATCGGGTGCGGTGACGGCTCCGCTGTGTTGTGGTGATCGGTTTCGTGCAGCGCCCGGAACGCACCGGGTCAGCTACTCCGAGGCAAATACCCGAGTGGGTTCGCCACAAACACGCCGGGTCAGAGCCGTCTTCGCGGGTTCAGCCCTCGCGCTTGACGAAGTTCGGGCGCACGTCCATGTCCGGCTCGTCGTAGTAGCGGTGGAAGGTGGGGGTCAGCCCCGAGGAGATCGGCGGGTTGACCCAGCTCCAGTCGGTGGGGCAGCGCCGGCCCGCGGCCTCCTCGCGCTGGACGTGGTCGCAGAACTGCTTGGCCACCGTGTGGTGATCGACCATGTGCACCCCGGCGGCACGGAAACTGTGCAGTACGGCGTGATTGAGCTCGATCAGCGCCTTGTCGCGCCACAGGGTGCGCACCGAGGAGGTGTCCAGGCCCATCAGGTCGGCGATCAGCGGGAGCATGTTGTAGCGGTCGGTGTCGCTGAGATTGCGCGCGCCGATCTCGGTGCCGACGTACCAGCCGTTGAACGGGGCGAACGGATAGCTGATGCCGCCGATGTCGAGGTCCATGTTCGAGACCGCGGGCAGCGCATGCCATTTCAGGCCCAGCGAGGCGAACCAGGGATAGTCGGGATGGATCAGGTCGACCTCGCGGACCAGTTCGCGCGGCACCTCGAAGTACCGCACGTCCTCGTCGGGCGCGCTGATCAGCACCGGCAGCACATCGAACGGGGTGCCCTCGCCGCACCAGCCCAGCGCCCGCGCCTGCTCGGTGGCGGCGATATTGGCCGGGTCGCCGGTGACCGTCCCGTCCCCGTTGCGGTACCCGGCGTACCGGATCAATTGACTGCTGACGATGCGGAATTCGCCCTGTCCGGGCACCCGCTGCGGACCCACCGTGACCATCGACTGGATCGCGCCGCCATTGGTGGCCAGGCGCAGATGCTCCCAGCACACGTCGGCGAGTTCCGCGGCCGAGGTCACCTGGCGGGCGTCGAGGAGTTTGAGCGTGCGCCAATGTTTGCGGCCCACGCATCGCGCGTGATTGCGCCAGGCCAATTTCGCGCCGATCAGTATTTCCTCGGCGGTCTGGCGGTACGTGCCGGTGTCGCGCAATTCCGCCAGCGCGTCGAGGCGCCGCCGTTCGGGCAGGTGGCCGAGTTCGGGGTAGCGGAAGAACTCGTCGCAGTCGCGTAGCCTGCGCTCCAGGTCGGCGTCCGGTTCGGTGAAAGCTGGTGGCGCGGTGATGGTTTCGCAGATGAGCGGGCGCGAGCGTTGGTTCACGGGACATCTCCGGTCGGGCAGCGGGGTGCGGGGCCGTGCGGGCGGACCCGGGCTGCGTCGACGAAGCTGCCGGCAACACTGGACCCGGCCGGTGCGCGTTCCGGCGACAGCTGCGTCGCCGGTGCCCGAATTCGCTGTGCGCCAGCCTATTGCCGGTGTGCTGGCAGTGTGCTCGAATTCGCCGTAATCACACCGTGACTGGCTGTCAAGGGCCGATGACCGTGCGCCGGACTAACGGAATCGCGCGGCATTCTCCGGTGCCGTGGCGAAAGCGAGGAACAGTTCGTTCTCGCGCGGATCACCGATCGTCACCCGCACGCCGTCCCCGGCGAACGGCCGCACCAGCACCCCGGCTGCGGCGCTCGCCTCGGCGAAATCGAGGCTGCGCGCGCCCAGCGGCAGCCAGACGAAGTTGGCCTCGCTCGGCGGCACCTCGTAGCCCGCGGCCACCAGCGCCGCGCGTACCTCGTGGCGCTGCGCCACCAGCACGTCGGTCCGGTCGAGCAGCTCCCCGCGCGCCTCCAGCGAGGCGATGGCCGCGGCCTGGGCGAGCTTGTTCACGCTGAACGGGATGTGCACCTTCAGCAGGGCGGTGATCACCTCGGGATCGCCCACCGCGTAACCCACCCGCAGGCCCGCCAGGCCGTAGGCCTTCGAGAAGGTCCGCAGCACCACCACGTTGGGCCGGGTGCGGGCGATCTCGACGCCGTCGGGGTGGGTCTCGGGGGTCAGCCGCAGGTATTCGTAGTAGGCCTCGTCGAGTACCACCAGCACGTGCGCGGGCACCCGGTCGAGGAACCGTTCCAGTTCGGCGCGGCCGTGCGCGGTGCCGGTCGGGTTGTTGGGATTGCAGACGAAGATCAGCTTGGTGCGCTCGGTGACCGCCTCGGCCATCGCGTCCAGATCGTGCAGGTGGCCCTCGGCCAGCGGCACCGGCACCGCGGTGGCATTGCCCACCTGGGTGACGATCGGGTACGCCTCGAACGAGCGCCAGGCGAAGACCACCTCGTCGGTCGGCGCGTCACAGGTGATCTGCACCAGCTCCTGGCACAGCGCCACACTGCCGCAGCCCACGGCCACATTCGCCACCGTCACACCGAGGAACTCCGCCAGCGCGCCCCGCAGCTCGGTGACCTGGTTGTCCGGGTAGCGATTGGCCTGCTCGGCGGCCTCCGCGATGGCCTTGGCAGCGCTGGGCAGCGGCCCGAAGGTCGTCTCGTTGGACGCGAGCTTCACCGCATCGGGGTGGTTACGGCCGGGAACGTAGGCCGGGATGGTGGCGAGATCGGGCCGGATATGCGCTGACACACCTCCACCCTACGATGAGCGCCCCGATCGACGCGCGGCGCGGCCGCGCAGACCTACCCAACCGCGGTTTCGCCGCCTACGCTGGGTTTATGCCGGGCACTTACGACGACGTCGCCCCTCTACGGCCGGAGCAGGCCACCGGCGAGGCGGGCGGTGTGGACACGGTGGAATCCGCGACGCGCACCGCGGTGCCGATCACCGTGGTCGAGCCAGAGCGCACGGCCCGCGGCGGCATCGTCGTCCTGCACGAATCGCGCGAGTTCCCGCCACAGCTGCTCGACCTGATGCGTTCGCTGGCCTTCGAGGGCTGGATCGTCGTCGCCCCGCACCTGCTCGACCGCCTCCCCGACGACGACATCCACGACGTCTTCGGCGAGGAACTCTTCGGCGACTTCGACGCCGGTTTCGACTGGCTCACCCGCCGCGGCGTCTTCCCCGACACCATCGGCGTGCTCGGCTTCGACACCGCGGGCACCGCCGCCTTCCTCGTCGCCACCACCCGGCCCATCGGCGCCGCGGTGAGCGTGGCCGCCCCCGGCATCACCGAGCCGCTCCCCGGCCAGGACGCCGCCCTCGTCGCGCTCGCCCCCGGCCTGCAAGCTCCCTGGCTCGGCCTGTTCGGCGACGACGACCCCACCACCCCACCCGAGGCCGTCGACCAACTGCGCGAGTCCGCCGCCCGCGCCCCTGTGGCCAGTCTCACCATCACCTATCCCGGCCTGAGTCACCGCGCCGATCGCCCCGACCCCGACGACGACACCGCCACCGAGATCCGCATCGACTCCCAGACCCGCATCTACGACTGGTTCGACAGCAATTTACGCTGATTGACCAGGCGTTTTGGACTACTTCACCGCCTCGTGTAATCTTCATTCCCGGCGGTTCGAGAAGAACCGGTGCCCTCGAAAGAGAAGGCTCCAGGAGGCGTGCCAGAGCGGCCGAATGGGACTCACTGCTAATGAGTTGTCCCTTCACGGGGACCGGAGGTTCAAATCCTCTCGCCTCCGCCACACCCGGTCCGCCGGGTAACAACTGAAGATGCACCACCATGCGCCCGTAGCTCAACGGATAGAGCACTTGACTACGGATCAAGAGGTTAGGGGTTCGAATCCCTTCGGGCGCACAACAATCCGCCTCCTACCGGCTTTCGGTAGGAGGCGGATTTCGTTTGTGGCGGGATAGATTGTCGGGCGTGAGTGGCCATCCTGTTCTCTGTCCGGCGCTGCCTCCGGCGGCGTATCTCGCGGGGGACTCCGTCGTTCAGGTCGATGATCCGGGGGTGCTCGCGCTGGTGGATGACCTTCGGCGGGGTGTGGCGGATGATGTCGAGTTCGCGCGGGCGGCGTTCGAGTGGGTGCGGGATGAAGTCGGGCACTCGTTTGACGTTCGGGATTCTCGGGTGACGTTGGCTGCGGGTGAGGTGCTGCGGGAGCGGGTGGGGCTCTGTTATGCGAAGTCGCATCTGCTCGCCGCGGTGTTGCGTTCGGCGGGGATACCGACCGGGCTCTGCTATCAGCGGCTCGCGCATGGTGATGGTTTCGTGTTGCACGGGTTGGTTGCCGTCCATCTGGGTGGGGGATGGCATCGGCAGGATCCGCGGGGGAACAAGGAGGGGGTGGTGGCTGAGTTCTCCCTGGGCAGTGAGCGGTTGGCGTGGCCGGTGGATCCCGGGTCGGGGGAGGTCGACTATTCGCAGCTGCTCGTCTTCCCGGCTGCTTCGGTCGTCACCGCCCTCCGGGGCGCAACCGATGTGCTGTCCATCTACGACACCGGGTTGCCTTCGGCCCTGGACGGCTGAGGTCCGGACCGCGCCTACTTCCAGGCGGGAAGTGGGGGGAGGGGGCCGGTGAGGTCTTGGCCGGGGGAGCGGCCTATGAGCCAGGCCAAGAGGGCGTGGGAGGGGCCGACGATGGTGTGGTGGGGGCGGCCGGGGCCGAGGGTGGCGATGAAGTCGGTGTCGGTGGCCTGGATGTCGAAGGTGGGGGTGGCCGCGGGTTCGAGCTTGGTCGCGAGGTCGATGACGGATTCGGGGAGCAGGCGGGACACGAAGGCGGCGGGCCAGTCGGCGGGGGTGTAGCCGGTGCCGAGGTCGACGTGGTGGATCTCGGTCTCGCGCAAGCGCATCCAGGGGATCTGGTCGGCGGTGAGCGTGCCGCCCTGGCGGTTGCGGACCTCGGCGGTCCAGTCGGGGTCGGGCATGGTGGTGGCGACGGCTTGCCAGCGGTGCGCGGAGCCGGTGAAGTCGGCGTACTGCACGTCGAGCGGGCGGGGTGCGCCTGCGTCGATATCGGCGTCGCGCAGCGCCCCGCTCGCGTACTGCGGGATCTCGATACCGGTGCGCGCCCACAGCAGCAGATTCAGCAGGCTGTCGGCATTGCGCGACATGTGTGCCAGCAGGTGGCCGCGGGTCCAGCCCGGTAACCGCGACGGTTCGGTCAGCGCCGTCTCGGTGAGGGTGCCGATCGTGGTGTCGAAGCGCGCGGTGGACGCGGCGACCTGATCGAGCAGGTCGGTGGGAGTTGCCGTTTCGCTGGTCACGGGGTCGAGCGTAGTCGCCGGCGTCGAGCGGACGCCGCCGATCCGGGCCGCCTGTGGATAACTCCGAACCTGTGGATAACTGGGGATATTTCGGGCTTCGCGCCGATCCGCCGGAGCGGGCGCGTGTGACGATTCAGTCAGCGACGATCGCGTCCGCCTCGATCTCGATCAGGAGCTCGGGGGCGATCAGCGCGGAGACCTCGTACATGGCGGCGGCGGGCCGGATCGCACCGAACACCGCGGCGTGGGCGGCCGCGACCTCGGGCCAGCGGGCGATGTCGGTGACGAACAGGCGGGTGCGCACCACATCCCGCAGGCTCGCGCCCGCCTGCTCGAGCGCGGCGGCGATACGGATCAGGACCTCTTCGGTCTGCGCTCCGATGTCGTCACCGCCGACCGCCCCGCCACCGGGGATCGCGGCCGTGGTGCCGCTGACGACGACATGAGCGCCCACGCGCACCGCCCTGGAGTACCCGACGACATCTTCGAAATCGGAGGCAGAAGAGATGTTCACCCGACTTGTGGTCATGACAGCCAGAATGATCCACCGGCTGCTGGATGACAATTCACGCGCTGGTCGCCTACCGGACGATTCACCACGGTACGCAGGGCAGGTGAACGCACGACCAGGTCTACGCCTCTTCCCCCTCACCGCCGCGCTCTGCGCCGCGGCCGCCCTCGCGGCAGGCTGCTCGACGCCGAGTTCCGCGGGTTTCACCGCGAGCAAGGACCAGCCGCTGGTGCTCTCGCTCGACGACCTGGTCGCCGCGGCGGGCACCAGCGCGGTGCTCGGCGTGCGCGTCGATCCCGAGCACGGCTCGGTGACCCGCCGCACCGACGGCGCCTACGTCTACACCCCGGACGCGGGCTACACCGGCACCGACCAGTTCGAGGTCGGCACCACCGACGCGGTGCGGCTCTACACCACCGATATCCCGGTGCTCGGCGAATACGGCGGTGCCACCGTGCAGGGCAGTGGCTACGGCTCGGCGTGGACGCCGGTGCCGGGCAGCGCCGACGAGTTCTACGGCCTCACCGATCGCGGCCCGAATGTCGACGGTCCCGGCAAGAACGAGAAGCTCTCGCCGACACCGGCTTTCGTGCCGAAGATCGGCCGCTTCAAGCTGGTCGACAACCGCGCCGAACTGCAGTCGAGCATCGACCTGCGCAATGCCGCGGGCGTGCCGTTCAACGGCCAGGTCGACGTGGCCGCCGACACCGGCGAGACCATCAAGGATCTCCAGGGCACCGTGCTGGCGCCCACCGACCACGGCCTGGACCCGGAAGGTCTGGTGGCGCTGCCCGACGGCACCTTCTGGGTGTCCGACGAATACGGCCCGTTCCTGGTGCATTTCGACGCTCAGGGCAGGGAGATCGAGCGATTGGTGCCGGGTGCCGGTCTGCCGCAGGAGATCTCGCTGCGCAGTCCCAACCAGGGTATGGAGGGCCTGACCGTCACGCCCGACGGCAGCACGCTGGTCGGCATCGTGCAGAGCGCGATCAAGACCCCGGGGCTGGACGGTTCGGCCAAGGAGGTGCCGATCGCGCGGATCGTCACCGTGGACCTGAAGACCAAGGCGCAGAAGGAATTCCTGTACCCGTTGCAGGACCCGAAGCAGACCAAGGTCGCGGTCTCGGAGATCACCGCGCTGAGCGCGACGACCTTCCTCGTCGACGAGCGCGACGGCAATCTCGCGCCGAAGTCGGACAAGAAGATCTGGACCATCGACATCACCGGTGCCACCGATGTGGGCCCGCAGTCGACTCTGCCGGGTGCGACCTACGACGCCGCCAAGGGTGGTCTGCTGGTCGACGGCAAACCGATCGAGACCATGGTCGGCGTGGTCCCGACCGCCGACGCCGTCGCGGCGCTGCGCAAGGTCGGCATCACGCCGGTCGCCAAGACGGGCAACCTCGACCTGTCGGCCTTACTGGTCTCCCTCGACGACAAGGGCCGCTTCTTCGGCCACGACAAGATCGAGGGCATCGCCACCCTCGACGGCGGCAAGACCGTCTACATCGCCAACGACAGCGACTTCGGGCTGGCCGCGAGCACCGGCGAGCGGCCGCCGTTCGGGCTGAAGCCCAAGACGCTGCCCGACGGGGTGCAGGACACCGGCGAGGTACTCGCGGTCGACACCACCAAGCTGCCCGCGAAGGTCGGCGGCTACACGGTGAAGATCACCGTCACGTAGTCCACTCGCGGGCTTCGACGAGCACGGCGGCGGCCAGCGCGAGCAGCCACAGCGACATCGCGCCCACCTGGATGCGCTGGGCGATCCCGAGGGCGTAGGAGCCGGACAGGTTGTCGGCCACCAGCATCCAGATGGTCGCCGCCGAGCCGACGAGGAGCACGACCACGCCGAACTCGCGCAGGATCGCCCAGCGGTGATAGCGGTAGGCGGCGGCGCTGAACGCGAACGCCGCCACCGCGATCGAGGTCACCGCCAGCGTGCTGGTGAGGGCGTGCGGTTGGTGCAACTGCGGGAACAGGCCGCTGTCGCCGCAGTCGCTCACCGCGGGATCGCAGTCGTGCAGCGGCAGCATCGCGTCGGCAATGGTCGAGGCGCCGAAGCACAGCAGGGCGAGCCAGCCGGTCGTGGTCAGCGCGCGGCGGCGGAAGACCAGCAGGCCGCCCAGCGCGGCGGGGATCAGCAGCAGCCCGACCAGCTTGTCGGCGGTCGCGAACACCTCGCGATAGGGCTTGCCTTCGGCATCGAGTTCGCTGAGGAAGGTATCGACCGGATCGACGTGGATGGGGAGGACGAACTCGAGTACCCAGGAGGAGTAGCACAGGCCCGCGGCGGCGATCGCGAGCGCGATCAGCACCGGGTAGACGCGGGAGAACCGGGCGAGTTCGGTCACATCGACCATTGTGCTGTGCGCGCCGAACAGGCCCGATCAGGCGCGGCGAGGCCGCGGGCGTGGTTTCATCACAACGCGCACAGGTTGCTGTCAGGTTCGCCGGGCAGGGTGGTGGAGGTAAACGAACCGGGAGGTCTTCGATGAGCTATGTGATCGCGATGGCGAGTACCGCCACGATCCTGGCGATGGCGGTATCCGGCTATCTCGCCACCCAGGCGCGCAAGGCGCCGGTGCGAGTGCGAGTTCGTCACGACGCACGGCGGCGCTGAACGGGGCCTAGCCGGTCTCCGAGCGCGCGCGGACGAGCGCGCCGATCTGCTCGGCCGCCGCGTGGGCGTCCTCGTGTTCCCAGACGCGCACCACCTGCCAGCCCGCTGCCGTGAGCGCGGCGTCGGTGGCGCGGTCGCGGGCCACATTGCCCGCCAGCTTGTCGGCCCACCACTGGGCATTGTTCTTCGGGGACGTCGCGTGTTCCGGGCAGCGATGCCAGAAACAGCCGTCCACGTACACCGCGATCCGCAGTCGCGGAAACACCACGTCAGCGCGTCGACGCTGCCCTTTGATGGGTGGCCGGTCGACGAAATAGCGCAGTCCCGCCCGATGTAGTTCGCGCCGGAGCGCCAGTTCCGGGGCGGTATGTGCCCGCCGCTGCCGGGACATCCGCGCACTGGTCGCCGGATCGGTCGTCGGCCGACCCGCCGCGGCGGCGGAGGGCCGGGGACCGTCTCGGCGCGCGGTCATGCCGCCCAGCCGCCCATGCGGTCGAGGTGGTCGCGCACATCGTCGAGGAAGCCGGGCGGAAAGCGCAGGCTGCCCATGGAGGTGCGGCGCAGGAAGCCCGCGGTGGCGCGGGGGGAGAGCAGGCGGGATTCGGTGAGGAAGTTCTTCAGGTCCTCGTAGGGCTCGTGGACCGGCCAGGTCGAGACCGGCACCCGGTGCACGACACCCGCATGTCCCCAGGCCGCGGTCGGCCACGCTTCGCCGGGACGCAGCGGTGCGCCGTCGGTGAGCGGGGGCAGCGGGTCGGCCAGGCGTTCGCCGACCCAGTTCGCCATGCGCACGCTCACCGCGTTGCCGACCAGTTTCCAGCGGTGCCCCTGCCGGACGCCGGGGACGTCGAGGGCGGGGGCGGTCCAGTCGGCGGCGAAGCCCTGGAGACGTTCGCCGTCGACGATGCCCGGGGTGACGATCTCGCCCGCGGGCAGCCGCACCGCCGGTGGGCTGGCGATGCCGAGGCCGGAGCCGCCCTTGAGCGTGGGCACCGCGTTCACCGCCCAGCCGAGGCCACGCACGCCCTCGGTCCAGTAGAAGCCGCAGGGATCGCGGTCGGGATCGCCGTAGTCGCGGGGGCCCGCGTCGTCGCCGAAGAGCACCTGCCGGGGGTCCTCGGTACGCGAGGCCAGCATCAGCACCCGCTGCCTGCGCTGGGGCAGTCCGAACGCGCGCCCGTCGACGACGCGATAGGCCCAGGTGTAGCCGAGTTCTTCGAGCGCTGCGGTGATGTGGCGCATGGCCGCGCCGCGACCGAGCTGGAGCATGAAGGGGACGTTCTCGATCAGCAGCCAGCGCGGTCCGCGCTTGCGCCGGACCAGCCGGAAGACCTCGTCCACCAGGCCGGAGCGGCGGCCGGTGATGCCCGCGGTGCGGCCGGCCTGGGAGAGGTCCTGGCAGGGGAAACCCGCCGCGACCAGCTCCGTGTTCGCGGGCAGCGAGCGTAATCGGGTGATGTCGCCGTGCAGGGGGACATCGGGGAAGCGGGCGGCGAGCACACCCTGGGCGCCGGGGTCGATCTCGCAGAGCAACTCGGTAGCCCAGCCGTTTCCGGCGAGGCCGAGTTCGAGCCCGCCGATACCGGCGAACAGCCCGACCATCCGAGTCAACGACCCTCCTGTGTTCCGTCAGCGCCGTGCGCTGCTCAGCGCCGCGTTCTCGCTCCGCGGCGAATTGTATCGGCCCACGCGAGGGCGGCTTCGGGCGCGAACCCGGGCCCGCCCAACCCGGCGGAAAATCGGTGGCCGCAGGCAGGGGTCCGATGCGACTCTGGAGGCACCGAACTTGTCGGACCCAGATGCGAACATCACCTGGCGTCCGTTCCGGGAACCATCCATCCACCGGACATCAAGGGGGAACCTTGTCTGTCACATTGGACCTGGCGGCAGCCGAATCGGAGGCCGACAGATCGGAGCCGTCCACACAGCCACCGCGCGGGGGAATGCGGTCGCTGCGGCGGTTCCTGCCCTACCTACGCCCGTACCGGGTGCCGCTGATCGCCGCCAACGTGCTGGCCATCCTCGCCACCAGCACGGCGATTCTCATCCCGCTGCTGATCGCGAAGGTGATCGACGGCCCGATCGCGCACCGTGATTTCTCCGGGCTGCTGTGGCCGGTGGCGCTGGTCTTCGCGCTCGGCGCGCTCGAATCGTTCGGGATGTGGGGCAGGCGCTGGCTGGTGTCCAAGCCGTCCACGCTGTTCGAGATCGGCATGCGCGCCAAGCTGTTCACCCAGTTGCAGGCGCTCTCGATCGGCAGGCACGACGGCTGGCAGTCCGGTCAGCTGCTCTCGCGCGCGGTCGACGACATGAGCGTCATCCGCCGGTTCGTCGCGTTCGCCGGGCCGTTCCTCGTGGTGCACATGGTGCTGCTGCCCACCGGGTTGTGCGCGCTGTTCGTGATGAATTGGCAAGTGGGACTGATCTTCACGGTGGTCTCGTTGCCGCTCACCGGCTTCTGCCTGCGGTTCGTCCGGCGCTTCGAGGTGGCGTCGCGGCGCTCGCAGGACCAGTCCGGTGATCTGGCGACCATCGCCCAGGAATCCGCGCAGGGCGTGCGCGTGCTCAAGGCGCTGGGGCGCGGCCGGTTCTTCGGCTCGCGGTTCACCGCGCTCTCGCGCGAACTGCAACGCACCGAACTGCAGAAGGTGCGCCTGGACGCCACGCTGTGGGCGGCCATGGTGACCTTCCCGACCGTCGCGATCGCGATCTCGCTCGGCGTGGGCGGCTACTCGGTGGTGCAGGGCTCGATGACGATGGGCACGCTGGTCGCGAGCATCACCCTGGCGACATTCCTGCAGTGGCCGATCATCTGGACCGGTTTCCTGCTGTCGGAGCTGTTCGAGGCGCGCACGGCCGCCGACCGGTTCTGGGAGATCATCGACACCCCACTCGACATCACCGACCCGGAACACCCGGCCGCGCTGCCCGAGCGGGTGCGCGGCGAGCTGGTCATCGACCACGTCCGCTTCGCCTACCCGCGATCGGGCGAGGGCACCGATACGGCGGTGCTCGACGACGTCTCCCTACGGATCCGTCCCGGTGAGACGGTGGCACTGGTCGGCGCGACCGGCAGTGGCAAGACCGCACTGCTGGAACTGATTCCGCGGCTCTACGACGTGGACGAGGGCAGCATCACCATCGACGGCGTCGACATCGCCACGCTGCGCCTGGCGGATCTGCGCCGGGTGGTGACGGTGGCCTTCGAGGAGCCGGTGCTGTTCTCGGCCAGCGTGCGCGAGAACGTGGCACTGGGCGATCCGCGCGCCACCGACGCCGACGTGCGCCAGGCGCTGGACATCGCCCAGGCCACCGAATTCGTCGACGAACTGCCGTGGGGCCTCGACACCAGGATCGGTGAGCAGGGCATGAGCCTGTCCGGCGGCCAGCGGCAGCGGCTCGCGCTGGCCAGGGCGGTGCTCATCGGCGAGAACTCCGCCGAGCGCGGCCGGATCATGGTGCTCGACGATCCGCTCTCCGCGCTGGACGTGGAAACCGAAGAGCGCGTGCAGGACCGGTTGCGCAGCGTGCTCTCGGGCGCCACCACGCTGCTGGTCGCGCACCGGCCGTCCACGGCCGCGCTGGCCGACCGGGTGGCCCTGCTGGCCGACGGCCGCATCGTGGCCGAGGGCACCCACGAGAAACTGCTGCGCGGCAACGCGCGCTACCGCGAACTGATGGGAGGTGAATCATGACGACGAGTACGGAAACGACCACGGCGCAGGATGTTCCGGAACGCGAAGCCGACTGGCGTGGCATCGCCAAGGAGGACGACGCGGTCACCGGCACCGGAAACCTGGTGCTGGCCGGGCGTTCCCGGCGGCTGCTGCTGGATCTGGTGCGGCCCTACCGCAAGCAGGCGCTGCTCACCTTCGTGCTGATCCTGCTCGACAACGCGGCCAAGGTCTCGCTGCCGCTGTTCATCGCCTACGGCCTCGATCACGGCATCAGCGCGGGCAGGCAGGGCGACTGGACGCCGCTGCTGGCGACGGTGGCCGGGTTCGCCGCGGTCACCCTCGCCTCGGGTGTCACCACCTACTGTTTCCTGCGGGCCTCGGGGTCGCTGAGCCAGAAGGTGCTGTTCGACCTGCGGGTGCGCGCGTTCCGGCACACCCAGCGGCTGAGCGTGTCGTTCCACGAGAACTACACCTCGGGCAAGGTCGTCACCCGGCTCACCAGCGATATCGAAACTCTCCAGGAACTGCTGGAGGGTGCGTTGAACCAGGCCTTCGGCGCGATCCTGTCGGTGGTCACCATCGCGGTGCTGCTGGTCTGGCTGGACCCGATGCTGGCCTCGATCGTGCTGCTCGGATTCGTGCCGCTGGTGCTGGTGACCCGGTGGGCGCAGCGGCGGCAGCGGGCGGGCTACCGGCGCACGCGCGGGGCGATCGCGCGGGTGATCGTGCAGTTCGTCGAGGCCATGAGCGGTATGCGGGCGGTGCAGGCGTTCCGGCGTGAGCACCGCAACGAGGAGGTGCTCGCCGCCGAGGACAGCGAGTACCAGCGGGCCACCACCACCGCGATCCGCGGTATGGGCGACTACGTGGGCCTGTCGAACTTCATCGGCAAGCTGACCACGGTCATCGTGCTGCTCGTCGGCGCCTGGCAGGTGATGGAGGGCAACCTCGCCCTCGGCGTGCTCGCGGCCTACCTGCTCTACCTCGACCAGTTCTACGGTCCGCTCGACGAGCTCGCCCAGGTGTTCAACTCCTACCAGTCCGCCGCGGCGGCCCTGGAGAAGATCTCCGGCGTGCTCGAGGAGGAGCCGTCGGTGGCCGAGCCCGACGATCCGGTGGCGCTGCTGCAGGCGCGGGGCGAGGTGCGGATGGACCACGTCTGGTTCGGCTACCACGACACCCGCGTGCTGCCGGAGTTCGATCTGGACATCCCGGCGGGCCAGGTGGTGGCGCTGGTGGGCGCGACCGGCGCGGGCAAGTCGACGCTGGCCAAGCTGCTGACCCGGTTCTACGACCCGAGCGGCGGCACCGTCAGCCTGGACGGGGTGGACCTGCGCAGGCTCACCGACGCGGATCTGCGCAGGCACGTCGTGATGGTCACCCAGGAGGCCTACCTGTTCTCCGGAACCATCGCCGACAACATCCGTCTCGGCAGGCCCGACGCCTCGGACGCCGAGGTGCGCGCGGCGGCCGAGGCGGTGGGGCTGGACCGGTTCGTGGCGTCGCTGCCCGACGGGTACGACACCGATGTGCGGACCCGTGGCGGCAGGCTCTCGGCCGGTCAGCGGCAGCTGGTGGCCTTCGCGCGGGTGTTCCTGGCCGACCCGGCGGTGATCGTGCTCGACGAGGCCACCTCCAGCCTGGACATCCCGGGTGAGCGGCTGGTCCAGCACGCGCTGGAGACGCTGCTGCGCGACCGGACCGCGGTGATCATCGCCCATCGGCTCTCGACGGTGGCGATCGCCGACCGGGTGCTGGTGCTCGACGCGGGCCGGATCGTGGAGGACGGCGCACCGGCCGAGTTGATCGCCGGGCAGGGCCGATTCGCCGGTCTGCATGCCGCCTGGCGGGATTCGCTGGTGTGATGCGCCCGTGTTGTACGGCAGCGGGGCCGATGTCGCTTACCGTAGAGAGGTGACGTCCCCAGCCCCGGGCCCGGCCGCAGGCCCCTCCGAGATCCGACCGGCCTCCCGGTGGCCTTCGGTGCTCACCTGGCGTGCCCACGACAACACCCGGATGGAATCGGTGCGGGTGACGGTGAACGGGAACCGGATCAGGGCGGCGGGCCGGATGATCGGAAGCGCGGGCGACGAACATCCGGCCTTCAGCGCCTCCTACGACCTGGTCACCGACGAGGCGGGCGCCACCCGCAGGCTCTCGCTGCGCACCACCACCGCCGCGGGCGAGCGGCATGCCTCGATCTCGCGCGACGAGGAGAACTACTGGCTCGTCGACGCGGGCGGCAGCCATGTGCGCTCGACCTTCGGCGGCGCGCTGGATGTGGATGTGGTGCTGAGCCCGTTCTTCAACACGCTGCCCATCCGGCGGTTCGGGTTGCAGAACGCCGTGGGCGATGTGCAGGTGCCGGTCGTCTACGTGCGGCTGCCCGATCTGCTGGTGCAGGAGGCCGAACTCACCTACTCCAGCGCCGCCGACGGGATCAATGTGCTGTCCCCGGTCTCCAGCGCCACCCTCACGGTCGACCCGGAGGGATTCGTCCTCGACTACCCGGGGCTGGCCGAACGCGTCTGAATCCCGGTCGCGTCCGATGCGGGCTCTCGCTGCCGGCTGTGCCGCTAGAGCGAGCGCAGCACCCCGCCGCGCTGACCCGCCCGTCGCAGTTCGCCCAGCCAATCGCCTTCTCCTGGCGTCACACCGGTGATCTCCCACCGCTCGCGCCGGTCGTAGGCGGTGCGCCCGCGGTAACCCTCCTCGACGAGTTCACCGAGCGTGCCGTCGGCGCGCAGCGATTCCCGCGCGGTGACCAGGGCGGCGATGGTCTCGTCGAGTACCCGGCCCAGCGCGGTGCCGTTGGGTTCGCAGATGGCGCGCACCAGGTCGGGTGCCGTCCCGGCGACGCGGGTGCCGTCGCGGAACGAGCCGGCCGCCAGGCCGAGCGCCAGCGCACCGCCCTCCGCACCGGCGGCGGCCAGGGCCTCGGCCAGGACGTGCGGCAGGTGTGAGATCCGCGCGACGGCCTGGTCGTGCTCGGCCGCGATCACCGGCACCACCACCGACCCACAGTCCAGCGCCAGCCGCACGACCCTGGTCCACGGCTCGACCCGGGTGCCTTCGTCGACGCCGACCGCCCAGACCGCGTCGCGGAACAGCTCGGGATCGGTTGCCGCCCAGCCTGATTCGGCTGTTCCGGCCATCGGGTGACCGCCTACGTAGTTCGCGTCGAGACCTTGCGCACGCACCGCGTCGGCGACCGGTTGCTTGATGCTTACCACGTCCGTGAGCGGGCACTTCGGTGCGTGCGTGGTGATGGCGGTGAGGATGGTGGCGACCGCGGGCATCGGGACCGCAAGGACCAGCAGCGCGTCGGTGTCGGCGGCCCGGCGCAGGACCGTTTCCAGCTCGCCCGTGACGTCGAAACCGTCGCGACGCGCCGCCGCGGCACCCGAATCGGAGCGGTTGTAGCCGAACGCCTCGTACCCCGCCGCGACGGCGGCGCGCAGCAGTGAGCCGCCGATCAAACCGGTGCCGAGGACGCAGACAGCGCCGCGCTGGTCGAGAGTCATCGGAACAGATTGGCACACGAGTTCATCATTACGGGCGGGACAGACTACCGTTTGGTCCATGGCAGCACAGCGCTCGGGCACGAACAGGGCGACGTCGGACGACGACTTCGACGTCGAAGGGTTCGCAGTGGCGGTGGTCCGCGAAGAAGGCACCTGGCGGTGTAGTCCGCTCACCAGCGATGCCCTGCACGATCTGTCGGTCGCCGAGACCGAACTGAAGGCATTGCGCAGCTCGGGCGCGGTATTCGGGCTGCTCGACGTCGACGACGAGTTCTTCGTCGTGGTGCGTCCGGCACCGAGCGGCACCAGGCTGCTCGTCTCCGACGCCACCGCGGCGATCGACTACGACATCGCCGCCGATGTCCTCGACGCGCTCAATGTCGAGATCCCCGACATCGACCCCGACGACCTCGACGACGTCGAACCGTGGGAAGAGGGCGACCTGGGCGTGCTGGCCGACCTCGGCCTGCCCGAACCGGTGCTCAGCGTGATCCTCGCCGAGACCGACCTCTACCCCGACGAGCAGCTCGGCATGATCGCCCAGCGTCTCGGTTTCGCCAACGAATTCGCGGCGGTGCTGGACAAACTGCCCCGGTGACCACCGAGCAGGACATGATGCGCGCCGCGATCGCCGCGGCCGCCGACGCCGACCCGCGCGATGTGCCGGTCGGCGCCGTCGTGTTCGACGCCGACGGTCGCGAGCTGGCCCGCGCGAGCAATGCCCGCGAGGCCACCGGCGATCCGACCGCGCACGCCGAGGTGCTGGCCCTGCGCGCCGCGGCCGCCGTGCACGGCGACGGCTGGCGGCTCGAGGGCGCCACGCTGGCCGTCACGCTCGAACCGTGCACGATGTGCGCGGGCGCGCTGGTGCTGGCCCGGGTGGACAAGCTGATCTTCGGTGCCTGGGAACCCAAGACCGGCGCCGTCGGCTCGCTCTGGGACGTCGTGCGTGACCGCAGGCTCAACCACCGCCCGCAGGTGCGTGGCGGAATCCTGGAGACCGAGTGCGTGGCCCTGCTCGACGATTTCTTCCGAAACCAGCGCTGACCTGCCGATTTAACGATCCGGGCAGCACTCCGGTATCGTAGTCGGCGGTGGCGTGTCCGAGCGGCCTAAGGAGCACGCCTCGAAAGCGTGTGACGGGTAACCCCCGTCCGAGGGTTCAAATCCCTCCGCCACCGCCAGAAGACCCCCTCACCTGTTAGCCCAGGTGAGGGGGTCTTTTTCGTGCTATGCGGCTTGGGGCGACGACGTCAGGGACGTGATGGTTCGGTACGCGCCGTCGATCAGATCGCGGATCGACGCGAGGTAGGTGGTGATGGATTTGAGGCTCTTAGACAGCTGGGTGAGGAGTTTCGCCACGATGGCGGTGTCCTTCGCGATCCGCGCCGTCGCCTGGGCGATGACCAGCGGGGTCGCCGTGCCGAGCGAGGCCAGTTCCTCGATCGCCCAGCTCACCAGGGCGCCCGCCAGGGAGCCGAGCAGGTCGCGGACCGCGGTGCGCACGCCATTGACCAGCTCGGCCGCGGCGGTGGTCAGCGTCGACAGAGCCTCCGCGCCCTTGCTCATGACCTGGGTGAGGGTCGTGAGGCTGGCGCCGAGTGTGCGGTAGGCGTCGCCCGCGGCGCCGGACCAGTCGGCGGTCTCGTTCTTGATCGAGGACGCCAGGTTCGTCGCCGACTGCGACAGGCTGGTGCCGACGTTCGTCCACGACTGCGCGTAGGACTTGATCAGGTCGGGATCGCCGGCCAGGGAGTTGAACGCCTCCCGCACCGGTTTGACGTGTTCGAGCATCCAGGTGACGAGCTGACCGGCCACGTAGCCGATCGGGTCCATGCCCGCGGCCAGACCGTCGAGACCCACGGCGACCACGCCGAGCGCCTGGAGGCCCATGTCGTCCTTGTCGATGCCCTCGAGGACGGTATTGATGCCCTCGAACAGGGTGATGCCCTTGTCCGCGTCGGCGCCCTCGGTGCCGACGATCAGGCCACCGAACGCGCTGCCCTGGAGTTCGGTCTTCGAGGCGATGAGATCGTTGGTCACTTCTGGCCGCCCGAGATGCCGTCGAGGAAGTCGGTGATCTCGTCGCGCAAGGTGTCGATCGATTTGCCGAATCCGGCGTCCACCTGGTCGATCACACCGGCGGCGAAGCGCAACTTGTCGCCCGCGCTGTGCAGGGAGACGCCGAGCGCGGTGAGCGCCCCGGCCTCGATGCCCTGTAAGCCCTGGAGCATGAGGGCGACCGGCTGGCCGTAGACGCCGTAGCCGTCGGTGCTCATCGTCAGGTAGCGAGCGGCGTCCGCGGCCTTCTCGATCTCGTCTCCGTAGGCGTCGATCGCCGTCGCGTGTCGCCGCACCTCATCGGTGTCGATATCGAAAGTCGTCATCAGCTGTTCCGTTCGCGCGCGTCGCCGGGCCTGCCGGCAGGGAAGTTCCCTTTCTCTGTATCTGACGCATGCCCGACCGGTTCGGTTCCATCTGGTTGGGATTCGGGTGGCTACCGGCGGTGGTAGTGATGGATGCGTCTGCGCACGACTTCGGTCAGGACGGCCGCGTCCGCGGTGGGGATGGTGAATACGGGCAGGTTGGGGTTGGTAGTCGACAGCAGGATCGCGGTGGAGATCTTGTTGTTGTAGAGGGGCGTGCCGTCGGGGGCGATGAACCAGCGGTGCCGGGTGTACCCCGGGGGGAATGTCCAGAGGGTCACATCACGAATGTGGTCGAATGGCAGCTCGAGCAGGGTGACATCGTTCTCCACGCCGAAATAGAAGCCTTGCCAGTTTGATCTTGTCGGCCGCTCGGGTCGCATGGTCCACGAGCGAAGCGAAATCCTGTCGGCTGCGAGGTAGACCCGGACGAGGACCAGCAGACTCCTGTCGTCGTATCCGCCGTCGGCGTGGAGGTCGATTTCGTCGTCGGACTCGGCACGGTACAGGGCATCTGCTGGATGGACGGATATTCCGGCCTTTCCGGCGAGGAACAAGCTCACGCGGCGGACGACGAAGGCCAGGACCGCGAGGACCGGCAGAATGGGCCAGCCGCGGTATCCCAGGAAGCAGGCCAGCGCGGACTCGATGAGGAGAATCCATGCCTGCGCCCGGATTCCGTCCGATGCCCGATACCACGCGTCCATGGGCCACAGCCCGCGCCGCAGGCGCCGGAGGGCGAGAAGCGGGGGTATCACGACGGCAAGGACGTGGAGCGGAAGTACTGCGAACAGGATCGGTGTCGGCGCGCCCATCAGCCCGATCGCCAGGACACCCAGGGAAGAGGTCGCCGCCACCACGCTCGGCAGCACGACGAAAGCGAGGCGTAGTCTCCGGACGGCTTCCGGCCAGGTTCGTTGGAGAACGGCGTCGGTGAACTGGTCGCCGACCCACGGAGGCGCGGTCGGCAGAATCATGATCGGCTGTCCCCCACACGATCAAACTGCCGCACCGGATCGTGGTTGGCAAATCGGATCTGGTGCGATATCCACAGCGGGCCTGCACCGCTGTGGTGCGTAATAGACTGGTAGTACCGAAATCCGGGAAGGAACGATGATTATGCGCGGGCGACAGCCGCCACCCGCGAAGTCCGGGATCGGGCTCGGGGGGAAGCTCTTGGTTCTCGTCGTACTGGGCTGGGTGGCCGTCGGGCTGCTCGCGGCAGGTCAGCGGCACTATTTCGCCAAGCTGCCGCGCGAGTGCTCGGATTGGGCGACCATCGCGGTGACGGCCGCGGCCGGCCCCGCCAACTACATCGGGCTCAACCCGAAGGTCAGCGAGTGCGAGGTCCCGCAACCCAGTCAGTGACATGGGCGGCTGGCGCCGCGGGGTTTTCGGCCCCTTGGGCCTCACATCCGAGGGGCGATACTCCGGCTTCGCCGTGACGTCTCGCCCCTCGGATGTGAGGCGGCCGAAAACCCTTGGTGGTCAAGAACTGACGGGTACGGCCACCTTGTCGCGGCTTTGGATCTCGCGCAGTTTCGCGCCCTCGACATCGATGTCGGGGACGATCTTGTCCAGCCACCGGGGCATCCACCAGGCCCACTTGCCCAGCAGCACGAGCAGCGCCGGGATGAGGATCATCCGGACGACGAAGGCGTCCAGGGCCACGCCCGCGGCCAGGGCGAAGCCCATGGACTTGGCGGTGACGTCGGTTTCCAGCAGGAACGAGCCGAACACCGAGATCATGATGATGGCGGCGGAGGTGACCACGCGGGCGCCGTGGTGGTAGCCCTTGATGACCGCGTCGGTCGGGTCGGCGCCGTGCACGTACTCCTCGCGCATGCGGGTCACGAGGAACACCTGGTAGTCCATGGCCAGGCCGAACACCAAGCCGATCAACATGATCGGCAGGAAGCTGACCAGCGGATGCGGATCGCTGATCAGGCCGAAGGTGCCCTCCTGGAAGATCAGCACGGTCGCGCCGAAGGTCGCCGCCATCGACAGCAGGAAGCCGAGAGCGGCGGTGAGCGGTACCAGGATCGAGCGGAACACCAGGATCAGCAGGATGAACGCCGCGCCTGCCACGATCGCCATGTAGGGCACGATCTTGCTCAGCAGGACATGGTCGATGTCGGCGTAGATGGCGGTGGTGCCGGTGATGCCGTAGGACATCCGGTACTGCTCGTTGAGGTCGGACTCCGCGTCGCGGGCCGACTGCACCAGATCCTTGGTGGACTGGTCGTTGGGGCCGGAGCGGGGGATGCCGTTGATCAGCGCGCCCGCGCCGTCCTGGCTCATCTGCGGCTCGGTGACCAACTCCATGTCCGGGTAGGACGCGAGCTTCTCGCGCAGCGCGGTCAGTGCGGCGGCGCGCTGGTCGGCGGGGGTGTCGCTGAGGTCGACGGCGATCTGGAGCACGCCGTTGCTGCCCTCGCCGAAGCCCTCGGTGCGCAGGTCGTAGGCCTTGCGCACGGTGGTGGTCTTGGCCATGCTGTCCTCGCCGGGCAGGCCGAGGTTCAGGTTCAGCGCGGGCGCGGCGAGCAGGCCGAGCACCACGATGGCCAGCACCATGGTCACCGCGGGGAACTTGGCGATCACCCGGGCGACGCGGGTGCCGTTGCTGACGACGTTGTCGTCCTCGGGATCGTGCTGGGCGACCAGCGGCAGCTTCGGCTTGAACAGCGCCTTGCCGAACGCGCCGAGCAGCGCGGGCATCAGGGTGATGGCGGTGAGCACGGCGAACGCGGCCGCGACCGCGCCACCCAGACCCATGAACGTCAGGAACCGGACCCCGACGATGCTCAGGCCCACCAGCGCGATGATCACGGTGAGCCCGGCGAACACCACCGCCGAACCCGCCGTGCCCAGCGCGGTACCCGCGGCTTCTTCGGCCGAGTCCTGCACGGCCAGTTCGTGTTTGTAGCGCGAGACGATGAACAACGCGTAGTCGATCGAGAGCGCGATGCCGATCATCGAGGCGAGGAAGGTGGTGAAGCTGGGCACCGACAGCACCGAGGTGGACAGGAAGATCAGCGAGGTCGCCGCGCCCAGGCCGACGATGGCGGTGATGATCGGCACGAACGCCGCGACGATCGCGCCGAAGGCCACCACCATCACCACCAGGGCCACGGCCATACCGATCATCTCGGATTTGCCCGAGGGCATCTCCTGCTCCATCGCGATGGTGCCGCTGATCTCGACGGTGAGCCCGGCCTGGCGGGCGGCGTCACCGGCGGCGTAGGCGGCGTCGCGGTCCTCGGCGGTGATGTCGGCGAAATCGGTGATGGTGAACGGGACGCTGAAGTAGGCGACCGTCGCCGGCGCGGTCTTGTTCAGCACGTTCAGTGGCGCGGCGCTACAGGTCGAGGGATCGGGTTGCGCGGTGAGACAGCCCATTTCCTCGGTGGCGGTGATCGGGTCGACGATCGGTTCGCTGTGGTCGACGATGCCGAGCTGCTCGAGCCTGCCGATCAGCGCGGCCACCTGTTCGCGATTGGCCGGGTCGGTGAGCTTCTGCCCGGCGGGCGCGCCGATGACATACGTGCCGGTCACCGCGTCGAAGGCGAAGGCCTCGGACATGCCGGGGAAGTGCTGGTCGAGGATTTCGGTGGCCCGCTCCGAGGGGAGGTTGGGCATGCTGAAGTCGTCGGTCATCGGTTTCTGCAGCTGGGCACCGAGGCCGCCGAGTACCAGGAAACAGATCAACCAGACGGGCAGCACGATCCACTTGCGGCGAAAGGCCAGCTTGCCCCACCGGTACAGATAGACGGACACGGTTTTCTCCTCGCGATGAGCGGATCTGGAGATACAGCCGGGTCGAGCTAAGTCCTGAGTCTGCTGCCCAGCCACCGTGAGATCAAGGACCCGGGCGCGGAAACGACGCGACCCCCGCACTCGGGGGAGTGCGGGGGTCGCGAACTTCACGCGGGGATCAGCTGACCGTCACCGGCTGCTTCACCGTCTCGGCGTTCTGGTTGCGCAGCTGCTCGAGCTTGGCGCCCTCGACGTCGATGTCGGGCAGGATGCGGTCGAGCCACTTCGGGATCCACCACGACCACTTGCCCATGATCACCAGCAGCGCGGGCACGATCACCATGCGGACGACGAACGCGTCGATGGCGACACCGGCGGCCAGCGCGAAACCGAAGGACTTCGCGGTGACATCGGTTTCCAGGATGAAGGAACCGAACACCGAGATCATGATGATCGCGGCCGAGGTCACCACGCGGGCACCGTGGTGGTAGCCCGAGACCATCGCGTCCTTGGGCGACTTGCCGTGCACGAACTCCTCGCGCATGCGGGTCACCAGGAACACCTGGTAGTCCATCGCCAGACCGAACACCAAGCCGATCAGCATGATCGGCATGAAGCTGACCAGCGGTTGCGGGTCCTCGATTAGGCCGAAGGTGCCCTCCTGGAAGATCAGCACCGTCGCGCCGAAGGTGGCCGCCATGGAGAGCAGGAAGCCGAGCGCTGCGGTGAGCGGCACCAGGATCGAGCGGAACACCAGGATCAGCAGGATGAACGCGGCACCGGCCACGATCGCCAGGTACGGCAGGATCTTGCTGAGCAGCACGTGGTCGACATCGGCGTAGATGGCGGTGGTGCCGGTGATGCCGTACTCCATGCCGTACTTCTCGTGCAGGTCGGCTTCGGCGCCACGGGCCTCGGCCACCAGATCCTTGGTGTCCTGGTTGTTCGGGCCCTGCTTGGGCACGCCGTTGAGCATGGCGCCCTGCTTGGACTCGTTCCACTGCGGCGCGGTGACGTAGTCCATCTGCTCATAGGAGGCGAGCTTGTCGCGCAGCGCGGTGACCGCTTCCTCGCGCTGGGCCTCGGGCACCGCGGTGAGATCCGCGACGACCATCAGCACGCCGTTGCTGCCCTCGCCGAAGCCCTCGGTGCGCAGGTCGTAGGCCTTACGCACGGTGGAGGTCTTGGGCAGGCTGTCCTCGCCGGGCAGGCCGAGGTTCAGGTTGGCCGCGGGGGCGGCGAGCGCGCCGAGCGCGAGCACCGACAGGATCAGCGCGACCCACGGGGCCTTGCCGATCAGGCGGGCGAAGCGCTGGCCGTTGGTGACCGAGTTCTCGTCCTCGGGATCGTGCTGGGCGACCAGCGGCAGCTTCGGCCGGAACAGGTACTTGCCGAAGGCGCCCATCAGCGCGGGCATCAGGGTGATGGCGGTGAGCACGGCGAAGCCCGCGGCGATGGCGCCACCCAGACCCATGAAGGTCAGGAACTGCACGCCGACGATGCCCAGCGCGCCGAGCGCGATGATGACCGTCAGACCGGCGAACACCACGGCCGAACCGGCGGTGCCCAGCGCGGTACCCGCGGCTTCCTCGGCCGAGTCACGTACGGCCAGTTCGTGCTTGTAGCGCGAGACGATGAACAGCGCGTAGTCGATCGACAGCGCGATACCGATCATCGAGGCCAGGAAGGTGGTGAAGCCGGGCACCTGCATGACCGAGGTGCCGAGCATGATCAGCGAGGTCGCCGCGCCGAGGCCGACGATGGCGGTGACGATCGGGACGACCGCCGCGACGAGGGCACCGAAGGCGACCACCATCACGACCAGCGCCACGCCCATGCCGATCATCTCGGACTTGCCGCTGGGCTGTTCCTGGGTCATCGCGACCGAGCCGCTGACCTCGACGGTCAGGCCGGCGTGCCGGGCGTCGGCGCCGACCTCGTAGGCGGCGTCGCGGTTGGCCTCGGTGACATCGGTGACGGTGTCGATCGCGAAGGGCACGTTCAGGATCGCGACCGTGTCCGGCGCGGTGGTGCTCAGCACGTTGAGCGGGGCGCCCGAACACTGCGACGGGTCGGGCGCGGCCAGGCAGCCCATCTTCTCGGCGACCTCGACCGGGCTCATCAGCGGCTTGCTGTGGTCGACGATGTCGAGCTCGGTGAGCTTGGCGATGAAGGCGTCGATCGCGGCGCGGTTGGCCGGGTCGGTGAGCTTCTGGCCCTCCGGCGCGCCGATGACGTAGGTACCGGCGACGGCGTCGAGCGCGAACTGCTCGGACATGCCGGGGAAGTGCTTGTCGAGGATCTCGTTGGCGCGCGCCGAGGGGAGCTCGGGCATGCTGAAGTCATTGCTCATCGGCTTGCTGAGCGCGGCACCCGCGCCGCCCAGCAGCAGGAACAGCAGCAACCAGACCGGCAACACGATCCATTTACGGCGGAAAGCGAACTTTCCCCATCTGTACAGGTATACGGACACGTGCCCCGCCTCCACATCGTCGTTTGTCTTTGCCTACCGTGCGGTAGGTAGACTACCGATCAGTTAAGTGGAGAGGCAACCTCGATTTATTGGGGGTGGCCGCGGGTCACACCGAATGATGGGAGGATTGGCGCATGACTGCCCGAGACGCCGTCGACACCGTTTCCGCAGGTGGCGGCACCAAGCAGGCGATCCGCGACGCCGCGGTCCAGCTTTTCGCCGCCAAGGGTTTCGAGCAGACCAGTTTGCGCGAGGTCGCCGATGTGGTGGGAATCACCAAGGCCTCGCTCTACTACCACTACGCCTCGAAGCTGGACCTGCTGCTGGCGATCATCGACCCGATCATCGACCACATGCGCGACATCGTCACCGACATCGACGCCGTGCCCTACGACAACGAGGGCATCCGCGCGGTGCTGCGCACCTACTTACGCGGGATGATCCGCCACCGTGACGCGGGCGCGCTGTGCGTGCGCGACACCGCCGCCATCGTCAACGCCATCGCCGATCGCTATCCCGACCTGATGGAACCCACCCGTGAGCTGCGGATGTGGCTGGCCGGGCCGGAGCCGACACAGGAGTCGAAACTGCGCGCGTCCGCGGCGATCGAGGTGCTCGGGGTGGCGCTGCTGTCGAGCGAGCTGGCCCCCGGCGCCAGTGACGAGATGGTCGAGAAGACCCTCCTGGACGCGGCCACCTGCGTCCTGACCGCGTGCGGCACCGCGTAAGTTCGAACCGTGCATATCACCGCCAGGGTCGATTTCGCGGTGCGAACGCTACTCGAGCTCGCCGCGGCCGACGGAGTCGTCAAAGCCGAGGCCATCGCGGCCGCCGCGCAGATCCCGCCCAAGGTGCTCGAATCGGTGCTGGCCGAGTTGCGTCGCGCCGAACTCGTGCTGAGCAGGCGTGGGCCCGACGGCGGCTACCGGCTCGGCAGGCCCGCCACCGAGATCTCGGTGGCCGATGTGATCCGCGCGGTGGAGTCGCCGCTGGCGTCGGTGCGCGGGCAGCGTCCCGAGGACGTGCGCTACCCCGGTGCGGCCGAACCCTTGCAGCGGGTGTGGATCGCGCTGCGCGTCAATATCCGCGCGGTGCTGGAGAACGTGTCGATCGCCGACATCGCCGCCGACGATTTGCCGGGGTTCGTCGCCGAGCTGGTCGCCGACCCCGGCGCCTGGGTCCGGCGCGAGCCGCGGACCCCCGCGGGCGCCTGATTCATCGCCTGTTCGAGCTTGTCCATAGCGAAGGTAAAAGTCGGGGGCGTGCGTGAACGGCACGCGGTAGCCTGCGTCCATCATGTTGATCTCCCTGCTGCGGACCTACCTGGCCCCGTACCGCGCCCAGCTGGCCGGGGTCCTCGTACTCCAGCTGATCTCGGTCATCGCGATGCTCTACCTGCCCAGCCTCAACGCCGACCTCATCGACAACGGCGTCACCCAGGGCGATATCGGCTACATCTGGACCACCGGCCTGTGGATGCTGGCGGTGAGCTGCGTGCAGATCGTGGCCTCGGCGGCGTCGGTGTACTTCGGCGCGCAGGCGGCGATGGGCGCGGGCCGGGACATGCGCGGCGGGGTGCTGCACCGGGTGGAGACGTTCTCCGCGCGCGAGGTCGGCATGTTCGGCGCGCCCTCGCTGATCACCCGCTCGACCAATGACATCCAGCAGGTCCAGCTGCTGATCGTCATGTCGGTGACCATTCTGGTGATGGCCCCGATCATGTGCGTCGGCGGCATCATCATGGCGCTGCGCGAGGACCTCGGGCTGTCCTGGCTGCTGCTCATCGCGGTGCCCGCGCTGGCCCTGGCGATGGGCACCATCGTGGCCAGGATGGTGCCCGGATTCCGGCAGATGCAGGAGCGCATCGACGGGGTGAACCGGGTGCTGCGCGAGCAGATCACCGGTATCCGGGTGGTGCGCGCGTTCGTGCGCGAGCGGCAGGAGATCTGGCGATTCGGCACCGCCAACCGCTCGCTCACCGACGCCTCGCTGCGCGTGGGCAAGCTGATGGCGCTGATGTTCCCGACCGTGATGTTGATCAGCAATCTGACCGCCGTCGCGGTGATCTGGTTCGGCGGACACCACGTCGACAACGGCACCATGCAGATCGGCTCGCTCACCGCGATGCTGTCCTACATCATGCAGATCCTGATGGCCGTCATGATGGCCTCGTTCCTGGCGATGATGGCCCCGCGCGCGGCGGTCTCGGCCGACCGGATCGGCGGGGTGCTGGAGACGGAGTCCTCGGTGCGGCCGCCGCGACAGCCGCAGCCCTTCGCCGGTGACCCGGCCACCGTCGACCTGCGCTTCGCCGAATTCGCCTTCCCCGGCGCGGAGAAGCCGGTGCTGCGCGCCATGCGTTTCACCGTCGAACCGGGCACGACCACCGCGATCGTGGGGTCCACCGGCTCGGGCAAGACGACCTTGCTCAATCTGATCCCGCGACTCATCGATGTCACCGACGGCGCGGTCTACGTGGGCGGCACCGATGTGCGCCACGCCGACCTGGAGGCGTTGCGCGCCGAGATCGGGCTGGTGCCGCAGCGGGCCTATCTGTTCTCCGGCACCATCGCCACCAACCTGCGCTACGGCAAACCCGAGGCCACCGACGCGGAACTGTGGGCCGCGCTCGAGGTCGCCCAGGCGGCCGATTTCGTGCGCGAGATGCCGCAGGGCCTCGACACCCCCGTCGCCCAGGGCGGCACCACGGTCTCCGGCGGGCAGCGGCAGCGGCTGTGTATCGCCCGCGCGCTGGTGCGCAAACCGCGCATCTACCTGTTCGACGACTCGTTCTCCGCGCTCGACGTCGCCACCGACGCCCGGCTGCGCGCCGCGCTGAAGCCCGAGACCGCCGACGCCTCGGTGATCATCGTGGCCCAGCGCATCCAGACCATTCGCGACGCCGACCAGATCGTCGTCCTGGAGGACGGCGCCATGGCGGGCATCGGCACCCATGACCAATTGATGCAGCGATGTCCGGAATACCGCGAGATCGTCGAGTCCCAGCTCAGCGCGGAGGAGGCTCGATGAGGCCCGGCGGACCCGTTCCCGGCGCACCGGGGACCAAGGCCAAATCGTTCGGCCCGTCGCTGAAGCGGCTGCTGCGCAGGCTCGCCCCCGAACGGGTGTACGTGGGCACGATCCTCGCCCTGGTGATCACCTCGGTGGTGCTCAACACGCTGGGCCCGTATCTGCTCGGCAAGGCCACCAACCTGGTCTTCGACGGATTCGTCGGCAAGCAGCTCGAACCGGGGCTCACCAAGGACCAGACCGTCGAGATGCTGCGTCAGCAGGGGGAGAACACCCGCGCCGACATGCTGTCGGCGATGAACGTGATACCCGGAACCGGCATCGACTTCGACGCGGTGCGCCGGGTGCTGCTGCTGGTACTCGTCCTCTATGTCGCCGCCGCGCTGTTCGGCTGGTTGCAGGGGTACCTGCTCAATATCGTCATCAACCGCACGGTCAAGCGCCTGCGCGACGAGGTGGAGAACAAACTGCATCGGCTGCCGCTGCGCTACTTCGACACCGCCCCGCGCGGTGACGTGCTCAGCCGCGTCACCAACGATGTCGACAATGTCTCGCAGAGCTTGCAGCAGACCATGAGCCAGCTGCTGAACTCGCTGTTCACCGTGGTCGGCATCCTGATCATGATGTTCTGGATCTCGCCGCTGCTGGCGCTGATCGCGCTGCTCACCGTGCCCGCGGCGATCGTGGTCACCGCGCAGATCGCCAAGCGGTCCAAGCCGCACTTCGTCGACCAGTGGAAATACACCGGCGAGGTGAACGCCTCGGTGGAGGAGGCCTACACCGGCCACGAGATCATCACCGCGTTCGGCCGCGGTCGCGAGGTGGGCGCCGAGTTCGACAAGCGCAACCGCAAGCTCTACGACGCCAGCTTCAAGGCGCAGTTCATCTCCGGCCTGATCATGCCCGCGATCATGTTCCTCGGGAACGTGAACTTCGTGTTCATCGCGCTGGTCGGCGGGCTGCGGGTGGCCACCGGCAACCTGTCGCTGGGCGAGGTGCAGGCCTTCATCCAGTACTCGCGCCAGTTCAGTCAGCCGCTGACCCAGATCGGCGCGATGGCCAACCTGCTGCAATCCGGTGTGGCCTCGGCCGAGCGGATCTTCGAGATCCTCGACGCCGAGGAACAGAGCCCGGACCCGCTGGTGGAGAACCCGCGCCCGGTGGATCGCGGGCGGGTGGAGTTCGAGGCGGTGTCGTTCGGGTACGAGCCGGACACCCCGATCATCGAGCGGCTCTCGCTGGTCGCCGAGCCCGGGCACGTGATCGCCATCGTCGGGCCGACCGGCGCGGGCAAGACCACGCTGGTGAACCTGCTGATGCGCTTCTACGAACTCGACGCGGGCACCATCACCATCGACGACGTCGACATCACCACCATCACCCGCGACCACCTGCGCTCGCGCATCGGCATGGTGCTGCAGGACACCTGGCTGTTCAAGGGCACCATCCGCGAGAACATCGCCTACGGCAACCCGGACGCCACCGAGGACGACATCCTCGCCGCGGCCCGCGCCGCCTACGTCGACCGGTTCGTGCACGTGCTGCCCAACGGCTACGACACCGTCATCGACGAGGAGGGCGGCGGGGTGAGCGCCGGTGAGAAACAGCTCATCACCATCGCCCGCGCCTTCCTGGCCAAACCCTCGATCCTGGTCCTGGACGAGGCCACCAGCTCGGTCGACACCCGCACCGAGTCGCTGGTCCAGCACGCCACCGCCGCCCTGCGCCGCGACCGCACCAGTTTCGTCATCGCGCACCGGCTCTCGACCATCCGCGACGCGGACCTGATCGTGGTGATGGACAAGGGCCGCATCGTCGAACAGGGCACCCACGAGCGCCTGCTCGAGGACCGCGGCGCGTACTACAACCTCTACAACGCCCAGTTCGCGGCGGCCGAACTGTAGGGACCGGGGCTCGGCCCGCCCATCGTCGGCTGGCACGATGGGCGGGTGGCTGATACCAGCGAGTTCGCGTTCAAGGTCGGTGCCCGGCTCGATGGTGGGCGGCACGGCCGGACCGGGGTGATCAGTACCCCGCACGGCGAGATCGCCACGCCCGCCTTCATTCCGGTCGGGACCAAGGCGTCGGTGAAAGCCGTGCTGCCCGAGACGATGAAGGAGCTGGGCGCGCAGGCGCTGCTGGCCAACGCCTATCACCTGTATCTGCAACCGGGCTCCGACATCGTGGACGCGGCCGGTGGGCTGGGCCGGTTCATGAACTGGGCGGGGCCGACGTTCACCGACAGCGGCGGGTTCCAGGTGATGTCGCTGGGGGTGGGGTTCAAGAAGGTACTGGCGATGGAGGCCGTCGACATCCGCTCCGATCAGGTGATCGCGGCGGGCAAGGAGCGCCTGGCCACCGTCGACGACGACGGCGTCACCTTCCGCTCACACCTGGACGGCTCCAGGCACCGCTTCACCCCCGAGGTGTCGATGGGTATCCAGCACGAGCTCGGCGCCGACATCATGTTCGCCTTCGACGAGCTCACCACGCTGATGAACACCCGTGGCTACCAGGAGAAATCGCTCCAGCGCACGCACGAATGGGCCCAGCGCTGCATCGACGAACACGAACGGCTCACCCTCGCCCGCGCCCATCGCCCCTACCAGGCGCTGTTCGCGGTGATCCAGGGCGCGCAGTACGAGGACCTGCGGCGCAAAGCCTGTCGCGAACTGGAGACGATCCGCGGCGCGCAGGGCACCGAATTCGACGGCTACGGCATCGGCGGCGCGCTGGAGAAACACAATCTGGGCACCATCGTGGGCTGGTGCTGCGACGAGCTGCCCGAGGCCAAGCCCCGGCACATGCTCGGCATCAGCGAACCCGAGGACATGTTCACCGCCGTCGAGAACGGCGCTGACACCTTCGACTGCGTGAACCCCTCGCGAGTGGCGCGCAACGCGGCCATCTACGTCGACGAGGGCCGGTTCAACATCAACACCAGCCGCTTCCGCCGCGATTTCACCCCGATCGACGAGAACTGCGACTGCTATACCTGCGCGCACTACACCCGCGCCTACCTGCACCACCTGTTCAAGGCCAAGGAGATGCTCTCGGCCACGCTGTGCACGATCCACAACGAGCGCTTCACCGTCCGCCTCGTCGACCGCATCCGGGAGAGCATCGACGGCGGCTACTTCGACGAGTTCAAGGCGGAGTTCCTCGGCCGCTGGCAGGGCCGGATCAAGGCGCCGGGGCTGTAGCGGCGGAGCCCACCCCGCTCCGCCGCCTGCCGGATCAGTCGTGCAACGCGTCGACCGGGGCGGGGCCGTAGCCCGGTTCGGCCTTCTTGAGGAACGCGATGACGCGGTAGGTGATGGGCATGACCAGCACCTCGACCAGCGTCTTCCAGACGAAGCCGACGATCACGTAGTTCACGAACGTCTGCCAGGAGTCGATGCCGATGGCGGTCGCGGCGATGGAGCAGAAGATCAGGGTGTCGGCGAACTCGCCGATCACGGTGGAGCCGATCAGCCGGGCCCACAGATGCTTCTCCTTGGTGCGTTCCTTGATCAGCACCAGGGTGGCCGAGTTGAGCAGCTGACCCACGAAGTACCCGGCCAGACCTGCCAGCACCAGCTGCGGGGTGGTGCCGAGGACGGTGCGCAGCGCCTCCTGGTTCTCGTAGAACCCGGCGGGCGGCAGCTGGATGGTCACCCAGAAGCACGCGACGGTGAGCAGCAGCGCGCCGAAACCGGTGTAGATGGCGTGGCGGGTGGCGCGGAAGCCGTAGACCTCGCTGAGCACATCGCCGAGGATGTAGGCCAGCGGGAACAGGAAGAAGGCGCCGTCGGTGACCAGCGGCAGGATCTGCACCGGGCCGAGGCTCACCGAGAGATCGGTGAACAGCTCCACGCCCTTGGTGGCGCAGATGTTGGAGATGATCAGCGTCGCGGTGAAGAACGCGACGATCACCGGATAGAACCCCCGCGCGGCCTGGGCGAATGCCGCGTGTTCCGGCGCGGGGCGCCCAGATCCGGCGGGTTTGTCGAGCGAGTTTGCATCAGTCACGGGGTCTATCCAACCAAGGTCGCGGTACGCCATGGCCGCAGGTTGTGGAATACGCTGTAGCAATGACGAATCCCGGCGATTCCGACGAGTGGTGGAAGCAGTACGGCGGCTCCGGCGTGTCGCCGGAGTCCGGCGCGCCGGGTTCGGTGCCGCAGTACCCGACCGCGCAGCCGTCGCAGCCTCCGCAGTCCCCGAGCTACCCGTCGGCGCCGCAGTACCCGCAGCAGCCGCCGCCCTCGCTGTCCAAGCAGCCCGACTACCAGCAGCCCGCGCCGCCGCCCTCGCAGCCCCAGTACCCGAACTACCAGCAGCCCTCGGGTCCGCAGTATCCCCAGCAGCCGCAGCAGCCCGGTTACGGCGGCTACCCGGGGCCGGGCTATCAGCCCTACGGCGCCTACCCGCCCCCGCAGGGCACCAACGGCCTGGCCATCGGCGCGCTGGTCTCCTCGCTGATCGGTTTCTGCAGCTGTGGTCTGGGCTCGATCGTGGGCATCATCCTGGGTGTGATGGCGCTCAACCAGATCAAGGAACGCGGGGGTGAGGGCAAGGGGATGGCGCAGGCCGGTATCTGGATCGGCGCGCTGGCCATCGTCGGCTGGGTGCTGTACCTGGTCTTCGTGGTCGTCCTCGGGCTCGCCGGCGGATTCGACACGAGTTCGACGTACTGATCGCCGAACGCAACAGGGGCGCTTCCGGAATCCGGAAGCGCCCCTGTTGTTCGTGCGAGAGCGGTATCAGCCCTTGACGACCTGCGTGCCGCCGGCCAGCTTGTCGTGCCAGCCCTGCTTGTTCGGGTCCTGGTTGATGGTGATGGCGATGTAGATCGCCAGACCGAAGGTCACCAGACCACCGATGCAGTAGATGATCTGCGGGATCAGGAACGCGTTGCGCTTGATCGACTGCTCGGGGGTCAGGTTCGGCGCGCCGCCGGGGGCGACCACGCGCAGGCCGAGCAGCTTCTTGCCGACGGTGGCGCCCTGGGTCACCTCGAGGGCGACGTTGTAGCCGACCAGCGCGATGGACGACAGCACCGAGATGATGATGGCCGAGGTGAACCCGGCGGGCAGGAAGAAGTTCACGATGCCCAGCGGGATACCGACGATCAGGCCGTCGATGAAGCGCGCGCCGAAGCGGGTGCCCAGGTCGGCGGGCAGCACGCCGCCGAAGCCTTGCGCGCCGTACTGCTGCCCGTAGGCGGGCTGCTGGCCGTAGGGGTCCTGACCGTAGGCGGGCTGCTGCTGGCCGTACGGGTCGGCCGCGCCGTAGGCGGGCTGCTGGCCGTACGCCGGGGGCTGCTGCCCGTAACCGGGCTGCTGGCCGTAACCCGGCTGCTGCTGCCCGTAACCCGGCTGCTGCTGGCCGTAGGGATCCTGGCCGTAGCCGCCGGGCTGACCGCCCTGCGGGTACTGGTTGGGGTCGTAACCACCGCTGGTCATAAATTCAGTCCTCGTCATGATCTGTAGATCGGTCGATGCGTACGTTACGGACATCGGTCAGGTCGGAACAACCCGTCGGGCTCGAGTATCCATGGTTTTGCCGGGATGCGGGTGGCGTCGAAAACTTCGCGGAGCTCGGCCGTCGTGCGGGCGGTGTAGCCGAGTGAGGCGGCGATCGCGGCGACCACGTCCTGCGGCGTGTTGCCCTCGGCGCGTTGGTCCGAAAGGGTCACGGCGCCGTCGCGTTTGGCCAGTCGCCTGCCCTCGGCATTGAGGACCAGCGGCACGTGCGCGTAGGTCGGTGCCGCGAGTCCGAGCAGCTCGGCCAGATAGCCCTGGCGGGGGGTGGAGGGCAACAGGTCGTCGCCGCGGACCACCTGGTCGACGCCCTGCGCCGCGTCGTCGACCACCACGGTCAGGTTGTAAGCGGGAACACCGTCGCCGCGGCGCAACACCAAATCGTCGACGGCGCCGCGGTATCGGCCGTGCAGCAGATCGGTGATCTCGTACTCGGCCACGTCGGCGCGCAATCGGATTGCGGCGGGCCGACCTTCGGCGCGGCGCCGGGCGCGCTGGTCGTCGGTGAGCTCGCGGCAGGTGCCGGGATAGGCGCCCATCGGGCCGTGCGGGGCGGTGGCCGCCTGCTGGATTTCGCGCCGGGTACAGAAGCATTCATAGGTGCGGCCCGCTGCGGTGAGTTCGGCGACAGCGGCCGCGTAGTGGGGTAGTCGCTCGGACTGCCGTACGACCGGGCCGTCCCAGTCGATCCCGATCGTGGCCAGGTCGGCGAGCTGCTGTTCGGCGGCCCCGGGCCGGACACGGTCCAGATCGTCGATACGGAGCAGGAATTCGCGATCGGTGGTGCGGGCGAACAGCCAGGCCAGGATCGCGGTGCGCAGATTGCCCAGATGCAGCTCTCCCGAGGGACTGGGAGCGTAGCGGCCTGCGGGCATCGCCCCAGTCTAGGTGGGCTCGCGGCACAGGCGCGGGCGCAGCTGGTCCTCGGGGACGGGGGTACCGGCGTCGAGCGCGTCGAGCAGGGTGCGCGCGTGCGCGATGAGCCCGGCGCGGTCCACCGCGTGCTGCTGGGCATTCGCCGGATAGGCGTCGAGGCGCTCGCTCGCGCGGCGCAGGAGAGTACCCGCGCCCTTGGTGTTGCCGCGCTGGATGTGGGTGATCCCGACGGCGTATTGCGCCAGACCCTGCCAGAGCATCCGCTCGGCTACCGGCCCGTTCTTCCAGGCGGCCTCCAATACCTCGTGCGCGTTGAATGCCAATCCGTCGTCCAGCAGTTGCTGAGCGAAGGTCAGAGTTTGCTGGGGTGCCAGCTCGAGATCGTCGGGAATTCGGGCGACACCGGCGCTGCCGGGCGGCAGTGGCCGTCCGAGTCGGTCCCGGGGGCGGTCGTTGCGGGCACGACCTGCGGCGTCGCGGTCACGGGAGATCATTCCCCCATGATCCACGCCCGGCGCCGATGGTGCTCGTGGGGCGGCTGAGACAGTGCGGAATTTGACGTATCACGGACTAATCACATGGAACTAAATCCGGATGTGTCAACGGGTTCGGGAATGGGTAAGGAGGGCTGGCAATGACCCCGCAAACGCGAAGCTTCGCAAGGTTGGCAAACAGATATGAGAAAGCAAATTCTCATCCGCAAACTTGCGGAAGACCTGCTAGTGTCTCTTCCGCGGGGGCAGCCCCCGGAGGCGGAAACGCCTCGATGCGCTGGTTCGTGCCGATCTGTTGCGCGCACCGTGTGGCAGTGCTGTGTCTGCCACGAAGTAACTCATCGGTCACGCCGTAAATCGGAATGTTCGACGATTCCAGGAGTAATCCCGTTCTCGATGAAGCAAAGGAGCATGTGCCGTGGAAGTTGATGTGACGGACGCTGTGTGGCGGAAGAGCACCTACAGCGGACCCGATGGGAACTGCGTGGAAGTGGCCTTTCTCGCCGGCGGCGAAGTCGCGGTCCGCGACACCAAGGATCGTGGCCGTGGTCCCGTGCTGGCCTTCGGACCGGGAGACTGGCGTGCGTTTCTAGCCGATGTCACCGCGGGAGAGTTCGCCCGCCGCTGAGCCGCGCGGTGCGCAACGAGTCGGCAGTACGGGCCCCGGGTCGGTAGGACTCGGGGCCTTCTCAGGGGTGGCCTATCGTTGCTCGGATGACCAGGATGGCCCCGCGCGACGCGACGATGTTCTGGCTGTCGCGACGCAGTGCCAACGATGTGTTCCTGCTCTACGCGTTCGCCGAAACCGCAACGGCCACCGGTGAACTCCGCGCTTTCGTCGCCGCGCGTTCCGCGCGCATTCCGGATCTGCGGATCCGGGTACAGGAGATTCCGGGCGATCTCGACTATCCGCGCTGGGCGCCCGCCGAATTCACGTCCCAGCAATTCGTGACCCATCCGTCCGACGGTCTGGCATGGCATACCGTGCTGGACCGGATCGGCGAACTTCTGGGTACCGGCCTCACCGCGACCGAGCATCCCTGGCGCCTGCATGTCTTTCGCGGGGTGCGTGACGTGCCCCGCTCGTTCGGACCCGCACTGGTCGCGGTGCTCCAGGTCTCGCACGCCCTGGCCGACGGCACCCGTGCCGCCGGTCTGGCCCGCTCGCTGTTCGGGTCTTCCGAAGTTATCCACAGCGACTCCCAGCAGCCTGTGGACAACCGGGGGATCGGCCCGGGATCACCAGCGAAAACCCTTGTACAGGCTGTGGATTCCTGTGGACAGATCTGGGGATGGACCTCGCGCGGCCTGCCCGCGAGTGTGCTTGGCGCACTGCGTTTTCCCCGGCAGGTGTTCGAGACGGTCCGGCGTGGACGCGCCGCCTACCGTGCGCAACGTGAACTGGCCGACCGGACGGCCGCGGGTGAAGTGCCCGCGGCCGCAACCGGCTTCGCGCCCTGCCTGCTCAATCCCGCCGCCCCGGTCGCCGCCGACGCGCATCGCGTCCGGTTGCTCGTCACCGATTCCGATACCCTGCGCCTGCCCGGGTACACCGTCACTCTCGTTGCGCTGACCGCGATTTCGGTCGCGCTGCCCGCCTACCTGGCCGAACGCGGAGAAGTTCCGGCCCGCCTCGGCACCGCGCTGCCGATGGCCGTGCCCGCCGAGGGCCCCGCGCGCAACAACTACCGCGGCTTGTCCATCGACCTGCACATCGACGAACCGGACCTGCGCGCCCGCGCTGCCCTCATCGCGAACGAACTCGCCACCCGCCGCGAGCGAGCGCTGAATCCGCTGCTGGTGGTACAGAATCGGGTGGGGGAGACGGTGCCATCGATCTTCGCCGTCCGCGATGTCGCCAACGCCGATCTCGACAGCGTGCCACCCGAACTCGACGGCAACACCGTGGTCTCCAGCGTCAACCGCGGTGCCGCCGATCTCGCCTTCGCGGGTGCCCCGGTGCTGTTCACCGGCGGTTTTCCCGCACTGGGCGCGGTCATGCACCTGACCCACGGCGTGCACGGCATCGGTGAAACCGTCACGCTGTCAGTGCATTCCGATACCGCCGCGGTGCCCGATCCGGACCGCTACCTGGCCTTGCTGACCGAATCCCTGACCACCGTGGTCGCCGCGCTGCGCTGACGCCGCCTGCCCGCCCTGGCCAGTTCGATGCCGATGGTCTGCAGGGCCGAGTGCAGCGCCGTCGCCGGATCGGTGCCCGCCGCCTCGCCCTCGATCAGGCCGTCGACCCGGAACGGGCAGGAGTAGCCGGACTCGTCCGGGTGCGGATGACCGATCTCGATGAGTGGTTCCGCGCGGGCGGGGGACTGGGCGTGGATGCGTTCGTACCACTCGATCACCGCGGGTGAGGCTGCGCGCGTTCCGGTTTCGTAGTGGCCGAGGGCGGCCCGGCTGTAGGGCACCCGGGTGGCCAGCGCGGTCAGCGAGAGACCGGCCTCTTCGCGTAGCGCGCGCAGCCGCGCTCCGGTCGCGCTGTTGTCTTCCCCCTGGACGCCCCGACTGGACATGGACCCATCGTAGAGAACTGTAGACATTTGTAGACGCTTTTTGCTGTCCAAAAGGTCTTGACGGCGACCATACTTTTCTTCGGCGGCTTCGACAGCACCATACCGCGCCACCCGTGCAAGTACTGACTCGTTCGGAGGGGACAGATGGAAATCTACGCGTGGATCGTCATGGGCCTGCTCGTGTTCGGGGCGCTGACCCGCTACCTACTACTGCTGCCGCCGGTCGATACCGGGCGGCCCAGCGTCTACGACATCGCGCTGCGGATTCAGGCCGAGCGCGCGGTGCCCGGCCACGACTCGACGGTGCCGTCGGTACGCACCAGCTCCGAGAGGAGCTTCTCGGCATCGGATTTCTCCCTGGCCAGGGCGCTCCAGCCGCGCACGAGCCCGTCGACCCCGGCCTTCGTGGTCCACGAGCCGACGGCGTGAGCGCCTTGGGGATGCAGCGAGTAGTAGATGACACCGACCGGGAAGGCGATGTCCATCCCGCGCATCCAGCCGGTGAGCGCGTCACCGTCCCAGACCCGCATCTCGCCGCGCACCTGGGCGACGGGATCGTCGGGCGCCGCCGGGGATTCGGCGTCGGAGTCGAGCAGCAGGTGGTCGCCTTCGTGCCGGATGGTCACCGGCGCTATCTCGACTTTTTCGCCGGCGTCGGCCGGTTTCTGCCAGGCGGCCCACCACCGCCCCGCCAGGTCGACGCGGTTGTCGACGATCCCGGCGAGCTCGGCCAGCGAGATCTGCAACGCCTCGGCCAGCCGGATGGCGACCGGCAGCGTCGGCGACTGCTCCTCGGACTCGTAGCGGGTGATCTGCCGCGAGCTCACCCCGATCGCGGAGGCGAGCGCGGGCTGCGACAGCCCGAGCAACCGCCGCCGCTCCTGGATCACCTTCCCCGTCCCGGTGTTCATACAGACATCGCCTCCATCGCCGGCCCCTACCGTCACACCCTGCACGACCCATCCGCACCAGACCCGCCGGTATCGCGCGCCGCGGCCCGTGCTCGCGAAGACCACTGGCGCGCCGCACATGCCGACTGCGTGGCCGATTCTCCCATTTCTTCGCTGCGCCAGGCCCGTTTCGTGCTGACTCAGCACGACGGATGCGGACCGCGGTGCCTGCAGCACCTCGCCGCGACGGCCTACAGCACCGGCCTGATCGAGGACATCTGAGTGCGCGCCGACACGTTGACGAAGTCGTTGCGAGACGGTGAACACAGTCGGGGCGCTACTACCGTCGAGGTATGAGCGCGGACCCACAGCCCGATGGCGAGGGCGACACGATCATCGAAACCCCAGGTCGACGTCGCCTGTGGCCGTTTCGCCGACCGTTCATCCTGCCGTCGCAGCGTGCCACGGCCGACAATATCGTCGCCGCGCCCACCCCGCTCAAGCCGATCGATCTCACCGACGACGCCGAGGTGTCGCAGGTGCTCGATCTGGCGGTGCGGGTGGGCGAGGTGGTGCTGGCCGCGGGCACCAGCGTCGGGGACACCTCGGCGCAGGTGCGCTTCATCGCCTCGACCTATGGTCTGGACAAATGCGACATCGACGTCACCTTCGACGCGATCCGTATCTGGGCCGACCGCGGCCTGAGCCTGCCGCCCGCCAGCGATATGCGGGTGGTGAAGAACCGCTCGCTCGACTTCACCCGGCTGGCGGCGGTCGACCGGTTGACCCGCCGGATCCGCAGCCAGGCCGTCCCGGTCGACCAGGCGCACGCGGCGCTCGACGAGATCGTCTCGCTGCGCCACCCCTATCCGCGCTGGATGTCGACCGCGGGCTGGTCGCTGCTGGCCGCCGCCATCGCGGTGCTGCTCGGTGGCGGGGTGGTGCTCGCGGTGATCAGCTTCGCGACCACCGCGCTGATCGATGTGGTGAACCGGGCCCTGCACCAGCTCGGTCTGCCGATCTTCTTCCAGCATGTCGTCGGCGGAATCCTCGCGGCCGCACCGGCGATCGCGCTGGCGGCGGTCAGCGACGACTGGCGGGCCGAGGCGGCGCTGATCGTCGCGGCGGGGATCACGGTGCTGCTCAGTGGTTTACAGCTCGTCGGTTCGGTACAGGACGCCATCACCGGCGCGCCGATCACCGCCGCGGCCCGCATGCTCGAACTGGTGATGATGACCGGCGGCATCGTCGCCGGTATCGGCCTGGCACTACGGGTTTCGGTGCTGCTCGATATTCCGGTGCCCGAGATCGCGGCGAGCGCGGGGCGCGACACCGGCTATCTGGCGGTCACGCTGCTCGCCGGTGCGGTGGCGGCGATCGCCTTCGCGCTGGCCTGTTACGCGGAGCGCCGGGCACTGCTGGCGGCCGGGCTCAGCGGTGGCGCGGGCACCATGGCCTACCTGCTCGCCCAGGACATCGGCTTCGGCCCGGTGATCTCCTCGGGCATCGCCGCCACCCTGATCGGTATGGCCGGTGGTCTGATGGCGCGGCGCGCGCTCACCCCGCCGCTGGTCGTCGCGGTCGCGGGTATCACCCCGCTGCTGCCCGGTCTGAAGGTGTACCGCGGGCTCTACGCCCTGCTCGAGGACGAGACCCTGCTCGGCTTCAGTCAGCTGCTCGGCGCGTTCGGCGTGGGCTGTGCCCTGGCCTCGGGTGTCGTGCTCGGTGAGTGGTTCGACCGTCTGCTCAGCCGCCGCGGCGCGCCCCGCGACTTCGACCCGACCTACTCCAGCGACCGCTAGAGCTGGGCCAGCGGGCGCGGCCCGTCGGCGGCGGTGTCGGCCGGAGCCGGGTCCTGCACGCGGGGCTTGCCCGCCGCCCAGCGCATCTGGCTGCGCGCGGCGGGCGCCTCGGTCGAGGCGGGGACCACGAGCAGCGCCAGGGCGGCGCCGTTGCTGCCGACCAGGTGCATGATGCGCGAGCCGGGCTCGGTCTCGCTGCCGGATTCGCCGGTGTTCCAGTCGAATCCGAGGCGAGCCAGCTTGCCGATGCGCGGGCCGACCGCGTGCACCAGCTGGTGCAGTTCGGTCATCGGCTGGTCGGTTCGCGGCCACCAGGCGCCGTCGATCGGGCCGGTGGTGCTCTGATGGTCACGCAGCATCAACCGGATCGGCCCGGTCGCGCCGCGGCCGATGCTCGTTTCAGGTGCTGTATTCACTGACAAGGTTCTTTCTGAGTTCTGGGCGGTCGACGACGAACGAGACGTCGACCGGCGCACGCCGTCCGCTGCGGACGGGCGCGATGGATGGGTACCCACTTCACTGTGTCGGCACGCACACTTCTGCCGAAGGGGCGACAGGGCGAAGGGGTGTGGTGGGGGTCTCCCGCACTGTCGGGCCCACTCTACGGGTGCGCACCGACAGATCCACCGATTAAAACGAGCAGGGCCCCGACCGGCGAACCGATCAGGGCCCTGCTGTGGCGGAGGATAGGGGATTTGAACCCCTGAGGGCGTTAACCCAACCCGCGTTCCAGGCGAGCGCCATAGGCCACTAGGCGAATCCTCCGTGGAGCAGCATAGCGGGTGGCAGGGGGCCGATGCCAAACCGGCCCCCGCTTGCCCGCTCCGACCTGCTACTTCTTCAGCGCCGCGAGGACCTTGCGAACCTGCGCTTCGGCCGCGGCGGCCAGGGTGGACTTGTCCACGCTGCGCATGCTCTCCACCTCGATCTCGACCTTGACCGAGATATTGCTGTCGTGCGCGGCCACCACGTAGGTGTAGTCGTCGGGGATGGAGCTGTAGGTCTGCTCCTCGTAGGCGTAGTACGCCTCCGAACCCAGGCCGCTGACCGCGCCGTTCTCGTAGCCCTTGCCGGTGGTCCTGGTGTCGGAGCTCTTCCAGCGCGAGTAGTCGGACTCGGTCTCGCTCTCGGTCTTGAACTCCACCTGCAGGTTCAGGTTGGCGCCGTTGGCGTCGCGACCGGAGCTCTTGTTCTGCGCCGAGCAGTTGTAGGAACCGCCGCCGATGTACTCGTAGGGGGCGTGTTCGGTGTGCGTGGTGGTCTGGCGGGTGCTCGACCACTGGTCCAGCACCGTCAGGTCGACCAGGTCGCAGGCGTTCTTGCCCTCGATGAACTCGTAGTTGCCCGCCCACTTCGACGAATCCGGCCCCAGCGCGTCCTCGGCCTTGTTCGCGGCGAAGACCACCAGGCCGATCACCAGCACGCCGACCAGCAGCACCGAGCCGCCCACGATCCACCACACGGTGTTGTTGCCCGAGGACGGCGGGCGCGGCGGCGGCGCGCCCCACTGCTGCTGCGGAGCCTGGTAGGGCGCGGCGAACTGCGGTTGCGGCTGCGGCGCGCTCGCATACGGGTTGACCGGCGGGGCGTAGGCGCCGTGGTCGCCGGTGCCGCCCGGGTACGGCTGCGGTGGCGGGGTGTAGCCGCCGTGATCACCGATGCCGCCGCGCAGCACGGTCGGGTCCGCCTGCCCTGGGTTCGGCGCGTCGGCGCGCGGCTGCTCCCACCACTGCACGGTCGGATCGGACGGTGGTTTGTCTCCGCTCGGCGGCGGATTCTGGCCGGTCACTCGCGAACCCCTCCTGAGTTGGTCGGGGAACTCCCCCCTTTGCCCATGTCGCGCCGATCGTAACCAGTTCGCACCTTCTCCAGCGACCTGTCGTCCGACCCCGCCGATCGCGAGCCGCGCCGGATACCGCTACACTGGCCGACGGATCCCGCGCGGCGCGCATCCTGTGAACTCCCCCAGGGCCGGAAGGCAGCAAGGGTCAACGGGCTCTGCCGGGTGCGCGGGGTCCCCTCAATTTTCGAGGGGCTCGGCCCGATCGAAGCGCCTACGCACCTTCGCAGCGTGCGAGCCCGATCCCGCCCCGGATACCCCAGCGATTCCGGGCAACCCCCGGGTAACGTTGCGGGTACCCCACCTTGCTGCTTCGAAAGGCTGCCCAGGATGCCCCGGCAAACGCAGATCGGTTTGATGAGCCACGCGGAACTCGTGTCCGAGCACGAGTCCCAGACCGCGAATTACGCGACGCTCCAGACCGAGAAGCTCACGCTGGATCTCACCCGAGGTAAGCCCTCGCCGGAACAACTCGACCTATCGTCGTCGCTGCTCGCCCTCCCCGGTGACGGCGACTTCCGCGACGGCTCGGGTACCGACTGCCGCAACTACGGCGGCCTCACCGGCCTGCCCGAACTGCGCGCCATCTTCGGTGAGCTGCTCGGCATCCCGGTCGAGCAGCTGCTGGCGGGCAACAACGCCAGCCTCGAGATCATGCACGACGTCATCGCGTTCTCGATGCTCTACGGCACGCCGGACTCGCCGCGCCGCTGGGCCGCCGAGGAGACGGTCAAGTGGCTGTGTCCGGCCCCGGGCTACGACCGGCACTTCGCCATCACCCAGGCGCTCGGCATCGAGATGATCACCGTGCCGATGAACAACGACGGCCCCGACACCCACGCCATCGCCGCGCTGGTGGCCGACGACCCGCAGATCAAGGGCCTGTGGGCGGTGCCGAACTACTCCAACCCCACCGGCGTCACCTACTCCGAAGAGGTTGTCCGCGAGCTGGTCTCGATGCAGGCCGTCGCGCCGGACTTCCGTCTGTTCTGGGACAACGCCTACGCGGTGCACCCGCTCACCGACACCGCCGACCCGGTCCTGGACGTGCTCGGCCTGGCCGCCGCCGCGGGCAACCCGAACCGCCCGCTGGTCTTCGCCTCCACCTCCAAGATCACCTTCGCCGGTGCTGGCGTGAGCTTCTTCGGTGCCTCGCAGGCCAATATCGACTGGTACCTGTCGCACGCGTCGAAGAAGAGCATCGGCCCCGACAAGCTCAACCAGCTGCGTCACCTGCGGTTCTTCACCGACGCCGAGGGCGTGCGCGAGCACATGCAGAAGCATCGCGCGCTGCTCGAGCCCAAGTTCGCGCTGGTGCGCCGCATTCTCGAGGACCGACTGGGCGCGTCCAAGGTGGCCTCGTGGACCGAGCCCAAGGGCGGCTACTTCATCAGCCTCGACGTGCTCGAGGGCACGGCTGCCCGGGTGATCGCGCTGGCCAAGGAGGCGGGCATCGCGCTCACCGCCGCGGGCTCGGCCTTCCCGTACGGCAAGGACCCCGAGGACAAGAACATCCGCATCGCCCCCAGCTTCCCGCAGCTGCCCGAACTGGAGAAGGCGATGGACGGCCTGGCCACCTGCGTTCTTCTCGCCGCCACCGAAAAACTGCTCGACCAGCACTGACCCGACGGCCGGGCGCGCAGACCGCGCCCGGCCGGTTCGTCAGTCCGGCTTGTGTGCCAGGACGCCGAACAGGGTGACCGAGATGTGGATGTCGCCGCGTTCGGCGCCCGCGCGCAGGTCGGCGAGCAGTTGGTCGCGGTCGGCGGTGGTGATGGTGCCGCGCAGGACCGCCAGGTCGGCGATGCGGCTGACCAGCGCGCCCGCGCCGACGGTGCGGTCCTGGACCAGTGCCTGGGAGCCGACCTCGTCGACGACCAGGCCGGCGCCGGTGAGCAGGCCCGAGAGCCTGCGCCCGGAGTGCGGGTTGGTGGTCGAGGAGATCAGGGTGTCGATCACGGCGCGCACCACTCGCGGATCGCCGGGGTGCACGATGGCGGTGGCCCAATCGCTGTCGACCACCACCGCGCGCCCGCCGGGGCGCAGGACGCGGGCGATCTCGGCGGCGGCCCTGGCCGGGGCGGTCAGGTGCTGGAAGGCGCGTTCGCAGAGCACGGCGTCGAAGGCGTCGCCGCCGAAGGGCAGGCCGTAGGCGTCACCGGAGACGAATCGCGCGGGGGAGCCGTACTCGGTGGACCGGCGTTCGGCCGAGGCCAGCAGGTTGGGGTCGGGTTCGACGCCGATCGCGGCGCCGGTCGGGCCCACCGCGTCGGCGAAGGCGAAGACCTCCGAACCGGTGCCGGAGCCGACGTCGAGGGCGCGTTCGCCCGGGTGCAGCGCGAGCGCGTCGTGACTCCAGGCGCGCAGGCTGCGCATCCCGGGCTGGGTGACCTCCAGATCGTGGGCGTCGACGAGTTGGTCCTGGCCCGCTTGATCGAAACGGTCTGGACGGGGGGTGTAGTTGGTCATGGGTACCGCCATCATGAACTCAGAGGCTACTGGTGAAATGTGTCACGATGAATGTATGACTCGTACGCTGTGTCTTGCGCAGGAACCCGAGGCCGACGAACTCCTCGGTAGCGACGATTTCGCGTTGCTGCTGGGAATGTTGCTCGACCAGCAGTATCCGATGGAACACGCGTTTCGCGGTCCGCGCAAACTCGCCGAGCGAATGGGCGGATTCGACCTGCGCCGCATCGCCGAGGCCGATCCCGCGGAATTCGAGGAACTCGCCGCCACGCCACCGGCGATCCACCGCTACGGCCGCTCGATGGCGCGCCGGGCCCAGGCGCTCGCGCAGTACCTCATCGAGAACTACGACGGGGTGCCCGCCAACCTCTGGACCAGCGGCGATCCCGACGGCAAGGAGGTGCTGCGCCGGTTGCAGGACCTACCGGGCTTCGGCGCGCAGAAGGCGAAGATCTTCCTGGCGTTGCTCGGCAAACAGCGTGACGTGCGTCCCACCGGGTGGCGAAAAGCCGCCGGTTCCTACGGTGACGAGGGCTCGCGGCGCTCGGTCGCCGACGTCGTCGACGCCGAAACCCTCGCCGAAGTCCGGGAATTCAAGAAACAGGCGAAAGCGGCGGCGAAAGCGGCGGGCTGAATTCCCGGGTTCCGATCTCGCTGTTTTTATCCCTCGTCCCGAGCGCGGATCTGCTCGAAGCTTGCTTCTCGAACAGCTCCACCACAGATGAGGGATTGGCAAGTTTATGAAGATGAGGAAGCTCGCCGTGGTTGCGGCGCTCGTGACCCTGGCGACCGGTGTTGCCGCGGGCACCTCCTACGCGGACCCCGCCGCCGAGGCCGCCGCTCCGATCAATTTCAGCGCTCAGGAAGTCAACGGCACCTCGGTGATCACCACCGACGCCGGCTCGCTGGTCGTCGAGGAAGGCGCCTTCAAGGTCAAGGCGGCCGACGGCACCACGGTGGCGGCCACGCCGCTGTCGTTCCGCCTGGACGAGTTCGAGCTGCCGATCGCGGCCGACATCTCCGGCAACACGGCCGTGCTGACCCCGCAGCTGGACCCGGCCAAGGCCGTCTACAAGCCGGTCGCCCTCCCGTTCGAGGACAAGGCGCCGTGGAAGTCCGAGTACGACCGTGAGCAGGCTGCCTGGAGCCGTCTGACCTCCACCATCTCCCTCGGTGCCGCGATCGGCACCCTCGTGGGTGGCCTGGGCGGCGGCGCCGTGGGTTGCGTGCTGGGCGGCATCGCCGGCGCGACCGTCGCCTCGGCGACCATCGTCGGCCTGTTCGGTCCGTTCATCCCGGCGGCGGCCATCGGCTGCATCGGTGGCATCCTGGCCATCGGCGCGCTGGGCACCCTCGCGGGCCAGATCCTGATCACCGCTCCGGTGGCGATCGGCGCCGTGATCCAGTACGTCACCACGATCAACCAGCCCTTCACCGCACCGGCCACCAAGTAGCCGTCGCGCACCCCGCAACGCCCCCTCCGGTCCCGCCGGCGGGGGCGTTGCCGTGTCGAGGGGGCTGTATTGCGCGCCGGTCACAAACGGCTGACCTGCGGATATGGTGTGCCGCACAGCACAATCCGCCGGTTCGGCTTGGATGGGTGCGAATTCGGTGTTAACTTGATTGTTATGTCCGGCAACCATCCCCTCGCAGCGCGTGTCACCTACGTGACCGCCGCTCTGGGCTTGCGTCTGCCGTTGACCCGCGAACTGTGTCGTTCCTGCCGCTGCAGCTGAGCCGCTCCGGCTCGTGTGCTGCCACGTCACACGTGTAGGCAATCCCGTTGGGACAACGGGATTTCAGCAAGGAACTTCATATGTCTGCTCCCACCATCGATCGCCCCCTCTCCCGGGCGGGTGCCGGTCGTCCTCGTGTTTCCCGCCCCGTCGTAGCTCCTGAGCTGCGCCGCAGCGACAATCCCGCCGCCGCCGTGCTGCGTACCGCCGCCTCCGGCCCGGTCTCGCGCGACAATGCCGCGCGCACAACGGGTCTGAGCATCGCGACGGTGAACCGGCAGGTCGCCTCGCTGCTCGCCGCCGGGCTGCTGCGTGAGCGCCCCGACCTCACCGCCGCCGGTGCGGTGGGCCGCCCTCGGGTGCCCTTCGAGATCGACCACGAGGCCTACCTGACCATCGGCATCCACATCGGTGCCGCCGCGACCAAGATCGTCGCCGCCGACCTGCGCGGTCGCATCCTCGGTGGGCTCGCCATCGCGACGCCGCAGACCGGCCAGGATTTCGCGGTCACCACGGTGGCCCGCAGCGCCAAGGCGTTCCTGCAGCGCTGGCACAAGCGCACCCCGCTGTGGGCAGGCGTCGCGATCGGTGGCCGGGTCGACCCGCACACCGGCGTCGTCGACCACCCCAAGCTGGACTGGAAGGGCGCTCCGCTCGGCCAGGTCCTCGGTGACGTGCTCGAACTGCCCGTCTCGGTGGCCCCGCACGTGGAGGCCATGGCCGCCTCCGAGCTGCTGCTGCCCACCTTCGACGCGCGCCGCCCCGAACCCGACACCGAACTGCCCGCCACCCAGCACGGCAGCAGCCTGTACTTCTACGTCCGCGAGACCGCGGGCATCGCCGTCACCCTCGACGGCCGGGTGCACACCCCGAGCAACGGTCCCGGTTCCATCGCGCACCTGCCCACCGGTTCGGATGTGCAGTGCACCTGCGGTCGGCGCGGCTGCTTGGAAGTGACCGTCGGCGACCGGGCCCTGCAGGCCCGCGCGGTCGGACGCGGCATCATCCCGGCCTACAACGGCACCGTGGGCACCACCATCGCCGATCTGTACCGGGCCGCCGAGTCCGGTTCCGAGCCTGCCAGGGAACTGCTCGCCGAACGGGCGACCATGCTCGGCCAGACCGTGGCCCTGGTGCGCGACATGCTCAACCCCGACCGGGTGGTGCTCGGCGGCCAGGCCTTCACCGGCTACCGCCCCGCCCTCGGCCACGTCGCGCGCGCGTTCACCCAGAGCACCCAGCTGCCTCCCACCGACATCCGGATCAGCGGATTCGGCGGCAAGGTACAGGAATTCGCCGCCGTGGTCACCTCGCTGAGCGCGCTCTACGCCGATCCGCTCGCCGCCATCCGCCGGGTGTAGTACCCGGCGGACGGGGGCGGTTCACCTCGGGTTGAACGCGCCTTCCAAGGCGGTGATGAAGAACGGGAACTGCGACGCGAAGCGGTGCAGATCGCGGTCGCGGTCGTAGCCGGCGAACCAGTACAGGCCCGGCTGCGAATCGGCCGACGGGTCCATGTCGCGGAAGGTGCGCACCCAGTTGTCGGCGCGGCCGCTGATCACCGTGTAGGGCAGGGCGCGGGAGAACACCGTCTCCTGATCGATCGGCGGGATCTGCTGACGCGCAACGGCATCCAGGCCGCGCTGCATGGCGCGGATGCGGCCGACGGTGGTGTCGCCGAAGGTGGTGCGCGTGGGCAGATAGTTGGGCAGCAGCATCGCCGCCCCGCCCGCCAGCGCGATGGCGACGCCGACCAGCGCGTGCCCGGAGGTCAGCGCCAGCGCCACGGTGGTCACCGCGCCGACCGCGATGAGGGCGGCGCCGATCCAGCGCGGCAGCGCCCGCTGCTTCGGGTCGGCGAAGGCGCCGGTGGCAACGGCGTCGGCGCGCATGGCGGCCCGGATCGGTTCCAGCTCTACGCGTCCGGGCGCGCGCAGTTCACGCACGGCGACGGTGTCGGTGCCCTCGGGCAGCAGCATGTCGTAGACGACGCGCTCGTAGTCGCGCAGCTGGTCGTCGGGCGCGTTGACGCGGCTGATCCGCCAGTCGTCCTCGCCGCGCGCGTTCACCGGCGCGATCCACAGGTAGCGGCGGACCGCGAGATCCACCACGGTGGCGGCGATGTCGACCGGATCGACCTGTTCGTCGAGCAGCAGGCCCGCCTCGCCGGGCAGCACGCCGTCGGGGGTGGTGAAGTCGACCCGGCCGCCCTGCTGGGTGAGCGGTTCGAAGGTGTCGTTGCCCGCGACGGCCTGGGCCGCGCGCTTGCGGGCGAACAGGACGTAGCCGATCATCGCGGCCAGCGCCGCCAGCAGCGCGCCGAAGGCGGCGAAAACCGGTGCGGTGAACGAGAACGGACCGGCGGCGCTGCCGTCGCGCACGTCGGCGTTGGCGGGCACGGTGCCGGGGGGCATCTGCAAGGTGAGGTCGATCGCGTCACCCTTGCGCAGATCGGTCTGGGTCAGATACAGCACACCGTCGGGTTCGGTGTGCACATCGGCGCACGGGCGCGCGTTGCCCGCCGGGCCGAGTTTGCAGTCGACGATGCCCATTTGATAGCTGGGGCTGATCACCGAGACATCGAGCGCGGCGATATCGGCGTTGAGGACGCCGAGCCAATGGAATACCTGGGTGCCCGGCGCGTCGGCGACGGTGTTGTGCACCGAGTAGGTGAACGTGGATTCACCCGGCTTCGCCTCGACCACGAATTGATCATTGGCCGTGGTCGCGGTACCGGCGCCGGTCGCGGTGACATCGGTGACCTTGAAGACGCGCTCCACGTCGTCGTCGATCTGCACGCGCAGCGGCAGCGACATCGTGAAACTGCCGTCGGCGGGGACACCGACGGTCTCGGTGACGCGGAGCACACCGTCCTCGGTGAGGGTGAGGTCGGCGGTGATCGTGACACCGGCGGGCGCGGGCTCCGTGTGGGCTACCGGCGCGGCCGCGAGCAGACCCGCCGAAGCGAGTAGCAGCGCGCCTGCGGCGCCCCCCCGAAAAGTCAGCATGGCTGCTTACTCTAGACAGCTTGCTATCCTGCGTCAGCGGCTGTCGGCGACGAACTAGACGAGGGGGTACGGGGGACGTGACCCAACCACCGTACGGATATGGCCCGGCAGGGCCTGGTGGACGTCGGGTTCCGCCGCCTCCCGGCTATGGACCGCCCCCGGGATACCGCCCGCAACCGGGCTACGGTCCGCCGCCGGGATATCAGCCGGGTTATCAACAGCCACAGGGTTATGCGCCGCGCCCCGCCTCCTACGGCCCGCCGCCGGGGTATCGGCCACCGCCGATGCCCTACGGTCCGCCGGGCAGGCCGACGCCGCCACCGCGCAAAGGTGGCGGCCGTTTCGTCTCGTTGCTGCTGGTGGTCATCATCGCGGTGGTCAGCATTCTGGTGCGCTATGCCGTGCGCAACGGCATCGATATCGGCTCGGTGGCCGTCGGCCCGAAGCCGAGCACCACCTATTCGCCCGAGCCCGGCAGCGCCCCCGCCAAGACCGGCGACAACCCGCTGCTCCTCGACGCCAACGGCTCGCTGGTGCCCGCCTCCTGCGACTACTCGCCGTGGGGCACCCAGGTGGACAAGGCGCGCGCGTTCTTCGAATCGGCCGCCACCTGCCTGGACGCGGCGTGGAAGCCGTTGCTGACGAACAACGATCTGCCCTTCGAGTCGCCCAAGCTCAGCGTCACCGCGACCACCGCGGGCATCACCACCCCGTGCACCGGCTCGACCAGCAACTTCGCCGCTTTCTACTGCGCGGCCAACAAGACCATCTACATGCCGATCAGCCAGTTGCAGACCGACATGTTCAAGGACAACTGGGTCGTCTACCTCTCGGTGTTCGCCCACGAGTACGGCCATCACATCCAGGCCCAGTCCGGCATCCTGCGCAAGGCCAACAGCGAACGCGTCGACGTGGGCGCCCGCTCGGACAAGGGCCTCGAGCTCTCGCGCCGGGTCGAGTTGCAGGCCAACTGCTTCGACGGCATGTTCATCGCCTCGTCCAAGGGCGGCAATTCGCTCACCGCGAGCCAGGTCACCCTCGCCACCAAGGACGCCTACGGGCGCGGTGACGGCCCCGGTGACATGCGCGATCACGGCACCTCCGAGCACGGCGGGCAGTGGTTCGAAGCCGGACTGGACCGCAATCTCACCGCGCAGTGCAACACCTTCATCGCCAGTGCGAGTGATGTGAGTTGACCGGTCCGCCGGGACCGTACGGTGGCCCGCCGTACGGCTACTGTCCGCCGCCGGGTCACCCCGGGCCCTATGGCAGGCCGATGCCGCCGTACGGCCGTCCGGCTCCGCCGCCCTATGGCCGTCCGGTCGCGCCGTACGGCCGCCCGTTGCCGCCGCCGTACGGCTATGCGCCGCAGGGCTATCGGCCGCCGCCGCGTCGTGGTGGATCGGGCGTGCTCGGTGCGGTGCTGTCGATCCTGGTCGTGATCGGTGTCGTCGGGGCGCTGCTGGTGGCGGTCGGAGTGTCGGAGCAGTCCACCGACAACGTCGCGCGGACGACCCCACCGAGTTTCACCTACACCCCCTCGTTTTCGCCCGCGCCGACGACGAATCCGGTCACCACCACCCGGACCACGACGAGTGTGCGCACCACCGCGCCGACCACCACCAAACCCGCAGGCCCGCAGCCGGTGATCGCGCTCGGTCAGCACCCACTGTTCCGCGACGACGACTGGGGCCTGACCAACCTGGACTGCGACCTGCCCCGCTGGGCCACCGACGCCGCGACCGCGCGCGCCTTCTTCGCCGCGGCCGCGACCTGCCTCGACGACATGTGGCGGCCCAATCTGGCGGCGGCGAACCTGCCGTTCAGCAGCCCCGGACTGGTTGTCGCCGAGGACAAGTCACAGCTGTCCTCACCATGTGGCAGCGCCTCGAGCGACGCCTTCTACTGCAGCGCGTCCGCCACGATCTACATGTCGACGGGCGAGCTGCTCAACTACCGCACGCCGTTCCCGCCGATGGAGGCGCTGTCGATCTACGCGCACGAGTACGGCCACCACATCCAGGGTCTGACCGGCCTGTTGCAGGCGGCGTCGAACCAGCGTCGCGAGCAGGGCACCATGTCCGCCGGTGGGCTGGAGGCCTCGCGCCGGATGGAGTTGCAGGCCAGCTGCTTCGGCGGGATGTTCATCGGCTCGGCCGAAGCCGGTGGTTCCTACACGCCGCAGGAGGGCTCCTCGGCGATCAAGAACCACTACCAGCGCGGTGACGGCAACGGCCGCCACCGCGATCACGGCACCCCCGAACACAACGGCAACTGGTACAACCACGGCTACACCAAGAACCGCAATTTCGAGTGCAACACCTGGCTGGCCCCGGCCGACGAGGTCAGCTGAGGCTCAGTGCGGGCGGCCCTGACCGTAGTGCCCCTCGCCGAAGCGGCGCGGTGAAGTGCCGTGCACGCCTTCGGCATACGCGGTCTCGGCGTGCAGGGCGAAGTCGATACCGGAGGTCTCGTCCTCCTTGCTCACCCGGAAACCGATGATCTTGTCGATGCCCTTGCCCAGCGCGAACGACACCACGAAGGCATACGCCGCGACCACCAGCACCGCCAGGATCTGCTTGCCCAGCTGGGCGAATCCGCCGCCGTAGAACAGCCCGTTCACGCCGCCGGTCATCACCTGGGTGGCGAGCAGACCGATCAGCACCGTGCCCACGATGCCGCCGACGAAGTGCACGCCGACCACATCGAGCGAATCGTCATAGCCCGCACGATGTTTCCAGCCGACCGCGAAGGAACACACCACACCGGCCGCCAGGCCGACGATCACCGCGCCGAAGGTGTTGGTCACGCCGCAGGACGGGGTGATCGCGACCAGACCGGCCACCACGCCCGAGGCCGCGCCGAAGGTCGTCGGCCTGCCGTCGCGGATCTGCTCGACGATCAGCCAGCCGAGCATGCCCAGGCTGCCCGCGATCAGGGTGTTGAGGAAGACCGCGGCCGCGGTGCCGGTGGCGCCGAGTGCCGAACCGGCGTTGAACCCGAACCAGCCGAACCACAGCAGACCGGCGCCGAGCAGCACGAACGGCAGGTTGTGCGGGCGCATCGCGTCGATATTGAAGCCGATGCGCGGGCCGAGCACCAGGGCCAGCGCCAGCGCCGAGGCGCCGGAGGCGATCTCGACCACCAGGCCGCCCGCGTAGTCCAGGGCGCCGAAGTTCAGCAGCCAGCCGTCGGGGCCCCACACCCAGTGCGCGATCGGCGCGTAGACCGCCAGCGTCCACAGCGGCACGAAGGCCATCCAGCCCGCGAACTTGGCGCGGTCGGCGATGGCGCCGGAGACCAGCGCGGCGGTGAGGATCGCGAAGGTGAGCTGGAAGGTGACGAACAGCAGCTCGGGAATGGTGCCGCGCACCGAATCCGGGTTGATCCCGGCCAGGCCCGCGTGGCCGAGGTCGCCGATCAGGCCGCCGCCCGCGTCGTCACCGAAGGCCAGGCTGTAACCCGCGATGATCCACACCACGGTGACCAGCGGGATCGCGATGAAGCTCATCATCAGCATGTTCAGCACGCCGGTGGAGCGCACCATCCCGCCGTAGAAGATGGCCAGCGCCGGCGTCATCAACAGCACCATGGCGGTGGCCGCGAGTAGCCAGGCGGTGGCCGCGGGATCGATCGTTGCGGGCACGGTAACTCCTTTCACGCGTGAATGCGTTGCGAGGAAATTACCGAATACTCACCGATACACCGGGGAGCGGAGGGGGTCTAGGCGCGGTTTTCCTTCGCCAGCGCCTTGGCGCCCCGGCGGCCGGGAAGCGGCAGGTCATCGCTGTCGGCCAGCCATTCGGCGGTGGTGAGCCAGCGGCGCTGGGCGTGCGCGTCGGCCACGTCGAAGAACACGCGGCGGCCGCGATCGTCGCGCGCGTCACGCGAGAGCACCGCCCAGCTCGGCGGTCTGCCCTTGGTGGCGGTGTGCTCCACGACGAAACCGGCGACCAGTTTCCCGATGGTGTTGACCGGCTTCTGCGAGACCCGGTTGCCGTATTTGGTCGTGTGCCAGCGTCGGGCCGGGCACAGCGAACCCGGACTCGCGTTGGAGGCGATCCAGCCCGCCCGCTGCGCGCGCTCGATGAGCCACAGATGCTTGACCGCCGAGGGCGCGATCTCGCCGACCCGTTCGGTGATCAGGTCGGTGATCGCGGGGTCGGCCAGCACATCGCGCCTGGTGGGGCCGATGCCGTGCTCGGCCCAGTGCGCCGCGGTGAGGCGGGCCAGGATGCGGCCGAACTCGTCGATGCTGCGCTGGGCGCGCCGGCCCAGCCGTTCGATCCGCTCGGCCTCGCGGCGCATCTCGTTCTGCGCGGTGAGGGTGCGGATGGCGGCCATCGTCGGCACCTGCCCGCGTTCGAGCAGTTGCAGGATGGCGGCCGCGGTCGCCGGGTCCGCCGCGGCGGCGACGGGCAGCGAATCGCGTTTGATGTCGAAGTCCTGGGGGCTGATCGCCCGGCTCAGCAGGCCGACCGCGGCGTGATCGCCTGCGAAGTCGGTGTGGGCGAGCCAGGCGGCTGCGATGTCATCACACGACAGCACGGTGAAACGTTCCTCCGGTCGGCGGTGGGGGAGCGATACGGTGCGTGAAGGTTGTGCCCCGGTCGGGATGAGGGACCGGCCGGGGTCACCAACCTGATGAAGGTTTGGCCACCGAAGTTGCCGAGGACAACGGTAGCCAGCCACTTGCGCCGCTGTCACGACGATTGACTGTTTCGTTACCTCCAGAATGTGGGTCGTAATCGGGGAACAGGTCTGCCTGTGCGTGATAACCAGGTTTGATTGCTGTTTCGTATGGTGTCCTGCTCGCCGTCGACACGCGATTGCTCAGCTGTTGCGCCTCGGCGGCCAGGTTTTCTCGGACATCTCCTGACGCGGAGTGCATATGTGATTCATGTCACGTTTTCTGGCAGCGGCTCGGGTGAGGGGAACAGGTCTCGGCCGCCCGCCCTCGTGTCGGACCCAGTCGGTAGCCTTTGGCCGTGGCTCTGTACCGGAAGTATCGACCGGCGACGTTCGCTGAGGTAGTGGGTCAGGAGCATGTCACCGACCCGCTGAGTACAGCGCTGGACACCGGACGGATCAGTCACGCGTATCTGTTCTCCGGGCCGCGTGGCTGCGGTAAGACGTCCTCGGCGCGTATTCTCGCGCGCTCGCTCAATTGTGTGGAGGGGCCGACCTCGACACCGTGTGGCGTGTGCTCCTCGTGTGTGGCGCTCGGGCCGGGCGGCGCGGGCAATCTCGACGTCATCGAGCTCGACGCGGCCAGCCACGGTGGTGTCGACGACACCCGTGAGCTGCGCGATCGTGCCTTCTACGCGCCCGCCGAGTCGCGCTATCGCGTGTTCATCGTCGACGAGGCGCACATGGTCACCACGGCCGGGTTCAACGCGCTGCTCAAGATCGTCGAGGAGCCACCCGCCCACCTGATCTTCATCTTCGCCACCACCGAGCCGGACAAGGTGCTGCCCACCATCCGCTCGCGCACCCACCACTACCCGTTCCGGCTGCTGCCCCCGGCCACCATGCGCGGGCTGCTCGGCAAGATCTGCGAGCAGGAGAGCGTTCCGGTCGAGGAGGCGGTGTATCCGCTGGTCATCCGGGCCGGTGGGGGTTCCCCGCGCGACAGTCTGAGCGTGCTCGACCAGCTGCTGGCCGGGGCCGGGCCCGACGGTGTCACCTATCCGCGCGCGGTCGCGTTGCTGGGCGTCACCGATGTCGCGCTGATCGACAACGCCATCGACGCGCTGGCCGCCGACGACGGCGCCGCCCTGTTCGGCACCATCGACAGCGTCATGGAAGCAGGCCACGATCCGCGCCGCTTCGCCGTCGACCTGCTCGAACGCCTGCGCGACCTGATCCTGCTGCGCGCGGTCCCCGACGCCGCCGACCGCGGCCTGGTCTCCGGCCCCGGCGACGTCCTCGAACGCATGCGTGAGCAGGCCGAACGCCTCGGCCCCGGCACCCTCACCCGCTACGCCGAACTCCTCCACGAGGGCCTCGGCGAAATGCGCGGCGCCACCGCCCCCCGCCTCCTGCTCGAGGTCATCTGCGCCCGCATGCTGTTGCCCTCGGTCTCCGACACCGAGTCCGCCACCCTCCAACGGCTCGAACGCCTGGAACGCGGATTCGCCACCGGCGCTGTCCCTTCCGCGCCTCGCCCGGCCCCTGCCGACTCGTCCTCCGAGGCCGGTCAACCCGTCGACCAGCCGCCCGCCGCCCCGTCCACCGGCGGCAACCGCCGCCGCGGCGCCGAACTCCTCGCCGCCGCCCGCGCCGAAAAGGAAGCGGCCGCAGCCCCCGCGAAGCCCGCCCCCGCCGGCCCGGCTCCCGTCGAACCGTCCCCGGCCGGCTCGCCTGCGGCCGGCCCGGCTCCCGTCGAACCGTCCCCGGCCGGCTCGCCTGCGGCCGGCCCGGCTCCGGATAGCTCGGTCGAACCGGCGCCCTTGAGCCCTGTTCCCGCCGAGCCTGCGGGCCCAGCGGCAACGCCGCCCGCGTCTGCGGTTCCCACGCCGTCTGCGTCGGCACCCCCATCTGGCGGCCCAGGTCCTGCGCCCGCGTCTGTGCCGCAGAACGTCGGCCCAGCTCCAGAGGCCACACCGCAGCCTGACGCCCCAACTTCCGCGCCTGCGTCAGCGGGGCCCGATGCCGCTGCGCCCGCGGCCTCGACCGCCGCATCGGCAGCAGCCGCGGCCGGTCAGGTCGCCGACGCTTCTCCCGTCGCGCCGGGTGCACCCGCTGCCCCGGCGCGACCGCAGCCGGAACCCGAACCGGATACTGCTGTCGCGTCTGCTGTTTCGTCGCAGTCCGACTCTCTGCCGCAGGCGCAGGCACCGCAGCCGCACGCTGAACCGCAGGCACAGGCTCCGCAGTCGCAGTCGGCGCCGCGGACTCAACCGGAGTCGCAGCCGCGGCCTGAACCGCAGCAGGTGCCCGAGGCTCAGTCGGCGCCGCAGTCGCGGCCGGAACCGCAGCCGGAACGCCAGTCGGCGCCGCAGTCTCGACCCGAACCGCAGCCGGAGCCCCGGTCGGCGCCGCAGCCGCAGGCTGATTCACGTCCGCGCCCGGAGCCGCAGGCGCCGGAACCGCAGGTCACCGCGCCCGCTGAGGACCTGGTGGCCGTGGTCGATGCCGCGTGGCCGGAGATCAAGGCGAAGGTGCGGGAGTTCGGGCCGACGTTGCAGGCGTTGTTGTCGGGGGCGGCGGTGTCGCGGGTCGACGGGGACGTGATCGTGTTCGCGCATCAGAGCCCGCCGTTGGCGCAGCGGTTGTCCGATCCGCGCAATATCGAGGCGGTGCGGTCGGCGGTGCGGGCGGTGCTCGGGCGTGAGCTGGGTGTGCGCTGGGAGACCGGGGCGCCCGCGCCGCGTCCGGCGCCGCAGGCCAAGGCCCAGGCCGCGCGCGGGGCGGCGGGGGAGAACAAGCCCGCCGCGCGGCCCAGGTTCTCGCGGCCGAGCCAGGCCAAGGGTGGGCAGTCGGCGGGTGGTTCGGCGCGTCCGGCCGATGACGACATCCCGCCGCCGGACTTCCCCGACCTGCCCGACGACCCGGGTCCGGACGAGGGCTACGGCGCGCAGACCCCCCGCTCGGGCGGCGATTCCGGGCGGGCCGATGCCGCGCTGGCCCCGCCCACGCCGGAGGAGGAGCAGGAGATGCTGGCCGCGGCCGCGGTGCCGGTGGCCCCGGGCGACCGGCAGGACCCGGACGAGGTCGCCCTGGCGTTGCTGCGCAACGAGCTCGGAGCCAAGAGTCTGGATGGTTGACAGCCACCCGTCAGACCACGTTAAGTTAACCGGAGTTCGCACACCACGGTAGTATGAACGGGTGGCCGGGAACACCGGATGGGCATGGTTCTATGCTCCGCTGGTGCTTGCCGGGATTTGTACGGCGTCGAGACAGCTGGTCGTGGCGTTCGTGCGGCCACCGCACCCCAAGGAAGGAAACACTCCGATATGACCACAGAGGCCTACATCTACGAGGCCATCCGCACTCCGCGCGGCCGCGGCAAGAAGAACGGCTCGCTGCACTCGGTCAAGCCGATCGATCTGACTGTTGGTCTGATCCAGGAGCTGCGTGGCCGCTTCCCCAACCTCGACGAGGACCAGATCTCGGACCTGATCCTGGGCGTCGTCACCCCGGTCGGTGACCAGGGCATGGACATCGCCCGCGTCGCGGTGACCACCGCGGGCCTGCCCGACACCGTCGGTGGCTTCCAGCTCAACCGCTTCTGTGCCTCCGGCCTCGAGGCTGTGAACCTGGCTGCGCAGAAGGTTCGCTCCGGCTTCGACGACCTCGTCATCGCCGGTGGCGTCGAGTCCATGTCGCGCGTGCCGATGGGCTCCGACGGCGGCGCCTGGGCGCTGGACCCGGCCACCAACTACGACGGCTACTTCGTGCCGCAGGGCATCTCGGCCGACCTGATCGCCACCATCGAGGGCTTCTCCCGCGATGACGTCGACGCCTACGCCGTGCGTTCGCAGGAGCTGGCCGCCAAGGCCACCACCGGCGGCTACTTCGCCAAGTCGATCGTCCCGGTCAAGGACATCAACGGCCTGGTCGTGCTCGACAACGACGAGCACATGCGTCCCGGCACCACCGCCGCCGACCTGGGCAAGCTGAACCCCTCCTTCGCCGGCATCGGCGAGCTGGGTGGCTTCGACGCCGTCGCGCTGCAGAAGTACACCTACATCGAGAAGATCAACCACGTCCACCACGGTGGCAACAGCTCGGGCATCGTCGACGGCGCCGCCCTGGTGCTGATCGGTTCCGAGGAAGCGGGCAAGAACTCGGGCCTGACCCCGAAGGCGCGCATCGTCTCGACCGCCACCTCCGGTGCCGACTCGACCATCATGCTGACCGGCCCCACCCCGGCCGCGAAGAAGGCCCTGGACCGCGCCGGGCTGACCATCGAGGACATGGACCTCGTCGAGATCAACGAGGCGTTCGCCTCCGTGGTGCTGAAGTTCCAGAAGGACCTCAACGTCCCGGACGAGAAGCTCAACGTCAACGGCGGCGCCATCGCGATGGGCCACCCGCTGGGCGCCACCGGCGCCATGATCACCGGCACCGTGGTCGACGAGCTGGAGCGCCGCAACGCGCGCTACGGCCTGGTCACCCTGTGCATCGGTGGCGGCATGGGTGTTGCCACCATCATCGAGCGCGTCTGATCCCCGGCCGACACTTCTCATAGGAGAGAACGAAAAACTATGACTGACAACATCATCGGCTGGGAGAAGGACGCCGACGGCGTGGTCGTCCTCACCATCGACGACCCCAGCCAGGGCGCCAACACCATGAACGACGCGTACATCACCTCGATGGCCGCGACCGTGGACCGCCTGGAGGCGGAGAAGGACGACATCACCGGTGTCGTCATCACCTCCGGCAAGAAGACCTTCTTCGCCGGCGGCGACCTGAAGAACATGCTCGAGGTCGGCCCGGACGACGCGGCCGAGGTCGTCAAGATGCTCGAGGGCGTCAAGGCCCCGCTGCGTCGCCTCGAGCAGCTCGGCAAGCCGGTCGTGGCCGCCATCAACGGTGCCGCCCTCGGCGGTGGCCTCGAGATCGCGCTGGCGACCCACTACCGTGTCGCGGCCGACGTCAAGGGTTCGGCCATCGGCCTGCCCGAGGTGTCGCTGGGCCTGCTGCCCGGTGGCGGCGGCGTGACCCGCACCGTGCGCATGCTCGGTCTGCAGGGCGCGCTGATGCAGGTGCTGCTGCAGGGTCAGCGTCACCGCGTCACCAAGGCCAAGGAAATCGGCCTGATCAACGAGGTCGTCTCCTCGGTCGAGGAGCTGCTGCCCGCCGCCAAGGCGTGGATCGCGGCCAACCCCGAGGCTGCCCAGCCGTGGGACAAGAAGGGCTTCAAGATCCCCGGTGGCACCCCGTCCACCCCGGCCTTCGCGGCGAACCTGCCCGCGTTCCCGGCCAACCTGCGCAAGCAGATCAAGGGCACCAACATGCCCGCCCCGCGCGCCATCATGGCCGCGGCGGTCGAGGGCGCGCAGGTCGACATCGACAACGCGCTGACCATCGAGGGCCGTTACTTCACGAGCCTGCTGACCGGTCCGGTCGCCAAGAACATGATCCAGGCGTTCTTCTTCGACCTCAACCACATCAACGGTGGTGGCTCGCGTCCCAAGGACGTGCCCAAGCGTGAGATCAAGAAGATCGGCGTCGTCGGCGCCGGCATGATGGGCGCGGGCATCGCCTACGTCTCGGCCAAGGCCGGCTACGAGGTCGTCCTCAAGGACGTCAAGCTCGAGGCCGCCCAGAAGGGCAAGGCGTACTCGGAGGCCATCGAGGCCAAGGCCCTCTCCCGTGGCAAGACCACCCAGGAGAAGTCCGACGCGCTGCTGGCCCGCATCACCCCGACCGCGGACGCCGCCGACTTCAAGGGCGTCGACTTCGTGATCGAGGCCGTGTTCGAGAACCCCGAGCTCAAGAACAAGGTCTTCCAGGAGATCGAGGACATCGTCGACGCCGACGCGCTGCTCGGCTCGAACACCTCCACCCTGCCGATCACCCTGCTGGCCGACGGTGTGAAGCGTTCCGAGGACTTCATCGGTATCCACTTCTTCTCCCCCGTGGACAAGATGCCGCTGGTGGAGATCATCAAGGGCGAGAAGACCTCCGACGAGGCGCTGGCCCGGGTGTACGACTACACCCTCGCCATCAAGAAGACCCCGATCGTCGTCAACGACAGCCGTGGCTTCTTCACCTCGCGCGTGATCGGCACCTTCATCAACGAGGCCATCGCGCTGGTCGCCGAGGGTGTCGACCCGGCCACCGTCGAGCAGGCCGGTCTGCAGGCGGGCTACCCGGCCGCGCCGCTGAAGCTCAGCGACGAGCTGAACTTCACCACCATGCAGAAGATCTACAAGGAGACCGCCGAGGCCATCCTCGCTTCCGGTGGCGAGCTCAACGCCGCCGCCGCGAAGACCGCCGAGGTCCTCGACACCCTGGTCGGCAAGTACGACCGCAAGGGCAAGGCCGGCGGCGCGGGCTTCTACGACTACGTCGACGGCAAGGCCACCGGCCTGTGGGAAGAGCTGCGTTCGCTCTACAACACCAGCCGTGAGCTCCCGGAGGGCTACACCTTCCAGGACCTCAAGGACCGGATGATGTTCGCCGAGGCCATCGAGACCCAGAAGTGCTTCGACGAAGGCGTGCTCACCAGCACCCAGGACGCGAACATCGGCTCGATCTTCGGCATCGGCTTCCCGGCCTGGACCGGCGGCGTGCACCAGTTCATCGTGGGCTACCCCGGCGGCCAGGAGGCCTTCGTGGCCCGCGCCGACGAGCTGGCCGCGAAGTTCGGCCCCCGCTTCGAGGTCCCGGCCTCGCTGCGCAAGTAAGTCACTGACAGCGCCCACACGGCGCTGATCAGCACGAACGGCCCCGTCTCGCAGTCGCGAGGCGGGGCCTTCGTGATTCCTGTTGCGCGGTGTTACGCACTGTTGCGCGTAACGGCAGCCCGGCCTACAGTGACATGAATTCTGAAAAAATTCAGAAAACTGCCCCGGATGGCTGAGGTAAGCGGCATGGTGACTGAAGTGCAGTGGAGCGAACTACAGCGCGACCCCAAACTGATCGCGCAGCTCGCCGATCAAGGCGACGTTCGAGTACGACGTCGTGATGGCGCGGCGTTGTTGCTCATGCGCGAGGATCGCGTGCAAGGCCAGTCCGACGGTGCGATCGCTGCAGCGCGTGCCCTGCGGAATGTGCTGGCGCATCTGCCGGCCGATATCGCCGCGGCCGCGTTGATCGATGAGTTCCCGTGGATCGATCTGTTGCCCAAAACAGAGCAGGTGCTGTTCGTGAAGGAGTTCGCGAGAGCTTTCCAAGCCTCCGCCGAACTCGGTGAGTGGTCGTTGCTTCACCGCACGGTGCGCGATTGGCGCACCACGGCACAGATCTATACCGATCCCCGACTGGTTGAACAGCTGTCGGAGCCAATCGACACCGACTTCGGTCGTGTGCCGGAACCGGAGGTGGACTAGCGTGTCGCCGAAACGTGGTGATCGCGTCGCGCCTCCTGGCAGGCCCGGAATGTGGGAAGCGCGGTTCGCGACCACCGTTGCGGCCAAGGGCTGGGAGGAGTTGTGCCGGTCGGCTCGCGCCAGCACATGGGAGGCATGGATCGTGCTGACCGAGCGGCCGACCAAACCGGAAAACCACTCCCGCCAGGCCCAACTCAAAGGGGCACTGTCGACCCACGTCATCGGCGGGGCGACCCTCGATCAGTGGCAGTACGAGGTCACCGGTGGTGGCCGGATTTGGTATTGCCCAGATGCTGATGCTCGTATCGTATGGATTGTCGTCGCAGGTCCGGGACATCCGAAGCAGACGGAGTGAGTCCGTTGCGGTGGTGCCGAGCCAGAAGCGTTGCGCGGCAATCGTCATGTCAACCGACGCCGCCGCAGTACCGAATCTCCACCCGATGGATGCCGGATCGCGCTAGCTTGGATATGTAGACACACGCCGGTGCCGCCGTCGATTCGAGGGGTGGTCACATGGATCCGGAACCGACCCGAATGCAGCCGGGGCCGTCGGAGTCGTCGCCGGTGGGTGGCAGCACCCAGCGGGCGAAGGCGCCGGGGGAACCGGACGAGGCGGTGATCGCCGAGCTGGACGCCATGGGACTGACCGGGGCGGTGGAGATCGGGCGCGGCGGGTTCGGCGTGGTGTACCGGGCCAGGCAGCCCGCGCTGGACCGGGTGGTGGCGGTGAAGGTGCTGTCCACCGAGATCGATGTGGAGAGCCGGGAGCGGTTCCTGCGCGAGGAACAGGCCATGGGCAGGCTCTCTGGCCACCCGAACATCGTCGACATCCTGCAGGTCGACGCCACGCCGACCGGGCTGCCGCTGATCGTCATGCCGTATTTCGCGCGCGGCTCGCTGGAGCGGCTCATCCACGACACCGGCCCGCTGACCTGGTCGGACACCCTGCGCGCCGGGGTGAAACTGGCCGCGGCGATCGAGTCGGCGCATCGCGCGCACATCCTGCACCGCGATGTGAAACCGGCGAACGTGCTGATCAGCGACTACGGCGAACCGCAGCTCACCGATTTCGGTATCGCCCGCATCCCGGGCGGCTTCCAGACCTCGAGCAGCATGATCACCGGCTCACCCGCGTTCACCGCGCCCGAGGTGCTCAAGGGCAATGAACCGACCGTGCAGTCTGATATCTACGGCCTCGGCGCCACCCTGTTCGCCCTGCTCACCGGCCACGCCGCCTTCGAACGGCAGGCGGGGGAGAAGGTGGTCGCCCAGTTCCTGCGGATCACCACCCAGAACGTCCCCGACCTGCGCGCCCAGGACATCCCCGACGACGTGGCCGCCGTCATCGAACGCGCCATGTCACCCGACCCGGCCGACCGCCCCGCCTCCGCCGCGGAATTCGGCGAACTCCTGCGCGAGGTGCAGCGCGCCCACGACCAGCTGCCCGACGAGATGGCCCTGCTCGGCACCGAGGAACCGGCCGAGCACACCCCGGAAACGCTGCGGGCCGTCACCGCGCGCCGCAGTTGGCCGCTGACCTTGCGACCGGCGGTGGGCTCCTCGGTCCCGATGCGTACCAGCACCACCCTGCCGCCGACCGCCGCCACCAAGTTCCGCCCGCCCACCCCGGCCCGCGAGCCCTTCCCCCGCCAGCGGCTGCTCGACGTGCTGCGCGCGGGCGGCAACCGCATCCTCGCCCTGGTGCACGCCCCGGCGGGCTTCGGCAAGAGCACCGTGGCCGCGCAGTGGCGCGCCGACCTCGTCGCCCGCGACATCCCGGTGGCCTGGCTCGGCATCGACCACGACGACGACAACGAGATCTGGTTCCTCGGCCATCTCATCCAGGCCATCCGCCGGGTCCGTCCCGATGTCGGCGCCGGACTCGAACAGGTGCTCGAGGAACGGCCCGCCGACGCCGTCGCCTTCGTGATCGCCACCCTGATCGACGAGATCCACGCCAGCGACCGCCCGGTGGTGGTCGTGGTGGACGACTGGCACCGGGTGCGCGACGCGGGCGTGCACCACGCCATGGCCGCGCTGCTCGACAAGGGCTGTCACCACGTGCGTTTCGTGGTGACCAGCCGCGATCAGTCCGGGCTGCCGATCAGCCGGATGCGGGTGCGCGACGAACTGGTCGAGCTCGGCGCCGCGCAACTGCGGCTCACCGAGGCCGAGACCCGCCAGATCCTGGTGGAGCGCAACGGTTTCGCGCTCACCGACGAGCAGATCGAGCAGATCCACGCGGCCACCGAGGGCTGGCCCGCCGCGATCCAGCTGGTGAGTCTGACCCTGCGCGGCAAGGGCGACCCGGCCCAGCTGCTCGGCTCGCTGGCCGAGGGCGGGCACGGCATGCGCGAGTACCTGGCCGAGAACGTGCTCGACAGCATGGACCCGGAGCTGCTGGAATTCCTGATGGCCATCTCGGTGGTCGAGCGGATCAACGGCCCGCTGGCCGCGGTCCTGGCCGACGTGCCCGACGGCGCCGCGCTGCTGGAACAGGCCGAGCAGCGCGAACTGTTCCTGCGCCGCATCGAGCACGACCCGGAGTGGTTCCGGATGCAGCCGCTGTTCGCCGAGCATCTGCGGGCCCGGCTCGACCGCGTGCACCCCGGCCGCTCGAAGGTGCTGCACCGCAAGGCGGCTCGCTGGTTCGCCGAGCATCAACTGCTGCGCAAGTCGGTCGATCACGCGCTGGCGGCCACCGATCTCAAGCTCGCCGCCGACCTGCTCGAAAGCGGCGGCATGGACCTGATCGACGGCTCCCGGCTGGCGACCCTGCTCGGCAGTGTCTCGAAACTGCCGGTGCAGCAGGTGACTTCGCGGTCCAAGCTGCTGATGGCCGTGGCCAGGGCGAACATGAACCTGCAGCAGACCGGGACGGCGCGTTCCGCGCTGGGCAGGCTGTCCAACCTGCTCGCCCGCGGTGCCTCGGAACCGGAACTGGCTCAGCAACGGTGCGCGGCAGCGGTTCTCGACGCCGCCGACCGGGTGGCCCACGACGACACCGCCGAGGTCGCCGACCGCCTCACCGCCTGCCTGGACAACCCCGCCGAGCTGCCCGCCTGGGTGGTCTCCACCGCCGCCAACCTGATCTCGTTCGTGCGGCTGTGCGAGTTCGACTTCGCGGGCGTGACCGAGATGCAGGACTGGGCCGAGGAATACCACGCCGTGTCCAAGGACCCGCTCGGTCCCGTCTTCGGCCTGTGTGCCCGCGGCGACGCGGCCTACGAACAGCTCGATATCGCCACCGCCACGGACTGTTTCGAACGGGCCTACGACACCGCGCGCGACCGCGCCGGTCCGCGTTCGGACGCGGCGCGGGTGGCGGCCGCGCTGCTGGGCGAACTGGCCTATCGGCGCGGTGACCTGGACCTGGCCGACCGGCTGCTCGACGAGAGCCACGAGCTGGTCACCCGGGTCGGTCCGGTGGATTTCCTGGTCGCGACCTTCGTCATCGGGGCCAGGGTGAAGGCCGCGCTCGGCGACCAGTACACCGCCGCGGCCCGGCTCGACGAGGGCGCCCGGCTGGCCGCGAGCAACGGCCTGGCCCGCCTCGACGCGCAGGTGCGCGCCGAACGGTCGCGTCTGGGTCTGCCGGTCGGCGAGGATGTCGACCGCTTCACCGCGCCCCCGTCCGGCAACGGCTCGCGCCGCAAGTCGGGCGCCGCGGTGCTCATCGCCGAAGCCGGGGAGATCGCCCAGATCCGCGAACTGCTGGCCCAGCAGCGCCTGCGCGCCGACGACCGCGCCGCCCGGCACGCCCGCGCCCTCTACTCCCGGATGCTCGACCAGGGCAGACCCCGCGCCGAACTCGACGCCACCCTGCTGCTGGCCGAGACGCTGGCCGCTGCGGGCTGGATCGGCGAGGCCACCGGCCTGGTGCTGCCGGTGCTCAACACCTGCGCCGAGCTGGGCTGGACCAGGCCCCTGCTCGATGCCGGACCGGGTGTGGTCGGCCTGCTGCACGTGCTGCGCACGCAATCGCACGACGGCAACCAGCACCCGATCCTCACCGAGCTACCGGGGCACTTCCTCGACGAACTGCTGTGACCGCTACGGGGTCCACCACGGACGCAGGGGCACGTCCCAGTGGCCCTCGGCGTCGAGTTTCACGCCGAGCACGTGGTGCAGCTGCACGACATTGCGCTGGAAGCCGAGCCGACAGCCCGCCATGTACAGTCCCCACACCTTCGCGGTGCCCTCGCCGACCTCGGCGACGCAGGCGTCCCAGTTCTCGACCAGGTTCTTGCACCACTCGTGCAGGGTGAGCGCGTAGTGCTCGCGCAGGTTCTCCTCGTGCAGCACCTCGAGCCCCACGTTCTGGGCCTCGGCGATGATGCGGCCCGAGCCGATGAGCTCGCCGTCGGGGAAGACGTAGCGGTCGATGAAATCGCCGGCCTTGGTGGTGCGGGTGTTGTCGGGCCGGGTGATGCAGTGGTTGAGGAACAGCCCGCCGGGGCGCAGCTTGTCCTTGATGAAGCCGAAGTAGAACGGGTAGTTGTGCACCCCGATGTGCTCGGTGAGCCCGATCGAGGAGACGGCGTCGAAATCGCCCTCGGGGATGTCGCGATAATCGCTGTAGCGGACTTCGGCGAGGTCGGACAGTCCTTCCTCGGCGATCTTGGCCTGCGCCCAGGCGGCCTGCTCGGCGGACAGCGTCGCCCCGATCACCTTCACCCCGCGCCGGGCGGCGTAGCGGACCATGCCGCCCCAGCCGCAGCCGATGTCGAGCAGCCGGTCGCCCTCCTTCAGGCGCAGCTTGTCGAAGATCAGCCGGTACTTGTTCTCCTGGGCCTGCTCGAGGGTCCAGTCGGGGTCGCCGTAGACCGCGCAGGTGTAGGTCATCGACGGGCCCAGGACGTACTCGTAGAAGGTGTTGGAGACGTCGTAGTGGTGGTGGATGGCCTCGGCGTCGCGGGTCTTGGAGTGGCGCAGGCCCTCCAGTGCGATCCGGCGCCAGCGCGGCAGCGTCTCCTGCGGCGGCGGGGCGATCGGCTTGAGCCGTTCCCAGCCGAGCGAACGCGCGATGGTGACCAGCGACAACGCCGACGGGCGATGGAACTTCATGCCCTGCATCGTCTTGAGGATCTCGTACGGGTCACCGGGATGCACACCCTCGGCGACCATGTCGCCGGAGATGTAGGCACGCGCCATACCCAGGTCGCCGGGGGCGGTGGCCAGGTAGTTGATGCCGCGCGGGGTCTTGATGTCGAGGGTGAACTCCGCGTCGGCGGGGCCGGTGGTACTGCCGTCGTAGGCGTTGAGCCGGATCGGGATGTCACCGTCGATGAGGGTCTCGAAGACCTCGGCGATGGTGAGCCGGGTTCCCAGCTCGGTGAGGCCGACGGCCCGATCGGTTCGGTCCTTGAATGTCGTCACTTGCGTTGCACCGCCTTCGAATACAGATTCAGCAGTCGTTGGTCCGGGTCGTAACGGTTCTTCAGTTGCGCGTAGGTGTCGCCACCGTAGAGCGCGGCGAACTCGGCTTCGTCGTAATAGGCGTCCGAGTACAGCGATTTGTGTCCGTCCAGGGCGGACACGGTCTTCTCGATGGCGCGGTTGGCCGTGCCTTCCGCCTGGCCGGGCACCGTCGGCACGGCCGACCAGAACCCGACGTTGACGTAGGTGCGGTCCGGCTCGAGCGGGTACAGCGGCCACGGACGATCGGATTCCGCGCCGGCGACCGCACTGTCACGCAACCGCAACGGGCACAACCAGATCGGCTCGATCGGTATTTCCCGCAGGAACCATTCGACGAACTCGGCGGTGCGCCCGACCGGCACCTCGATGTCCTGCACCACGCGTTCCTGGGGTGGGTTGCCCTTGCGGGCCTCGAGCCGGTCGCCGATGTGGTATTTGCGGTCCAGCGCGACCAGCTTCCAGTAGAAACTGCTGCGGCGGTACTTCTTGGGCCAGAAACGGCGGATCTTCGGGTTCTGGGTGCCGAAGGCGCGCGAGCACCAGAACCAGTCGGTGTCCCAGCGCCACAGGTAGTCGTGGATGGTGAGCCGGTCGCGTTTCACGCCGTCGGCGTGCTGGAGCGAGCGGTAGAAGATGTCCATGCCGGTGTAGTCGCTGACCGGGCCGGGCTCGTCGGTGCGCCTGCCCAGCGTCAGGTAGCTCTCCTCGGCGGTGAACACCACGCCGTCGAGGTAGTCGACCTGTTCGCCCTGGTAGCTGCGGTCCACCACGATGCGTTCCAGTTCGGCTTCCAGTTCCCGCAGGTCGTGGAAGCGCACGTGCCGCAGCGCGACGAACGGCTGCACCGGTTCGAGTTCGATCTTCAGCCGGACGGTGTAGCCGAGGGTGCCGTAGGAGTTCGGGAAGCCGTGGAACAGTTCGGCGTGCTCGTTGGTGGCGGTCGCGGTGACGATCTCGCCGGAACCGGTCAGCACGTCCATTTCCAGCACGGATTCGTGCGGGAGGCCGTTGCGGAATGAGGTCGACTCGATGCCGAGGCCGGTCACCGCGCCACCGAGGGTGATGGTCTTGAGCTGCGGCACCACCAGCGGTGCCAGGCCGTAGGGGAGGGTGGCGGCGACCAGGTCCTCGTAGGTGGTCATGCCCGCCACATCGGCCGTCCTGGCCTCCGGGTCGACGGCGATCACCCGGGTCAGCCCGGAGACGTCCAGGCCCGGCGCGCTGGTCGCCGCTCTGGCGCGGAACAGATTCGACGTCTTCTTCGCCAGGCGGACGACAGCACCGGGAGGGATGGCGCGATAGCTTGCCAGCAGTCGTGCCACGCCCTCTCGGTGCGCAGGGTATCCAGACTCGCGTGCGGCCGGTGCGTGGCCGGCTCTGCCCAACAGACTCACTGCCACCCCTCGACGCTAGTACTCCCACGCCCGCCCGGCCACCGGATAGTTGCGCGCCGTCACGAAAAGTCCCCTGGCCGGGGGTTCGGAACGGGCACAGGGCAGGATGTAACCCGGTCGAGATATCGCACCCGGCGACAAGGAGTCAACAGTGGGACAGGTCAGCGCCAGCAGTTCGATCGTGGTCGCGGCGGATCCGCAGCGCACCATCGAGGCGATCGGCGACTACGAAACGGTCCGCCCCCGCATCCTCTCCTCGCACTACCGCGACTACAAGGTGATCGAGGGCGGCAAGGGCGCGGGCACCGTGGTCGAGTGGACCCTGCAGGCCACCGAGAAGCGTTCGCGCAACGTGCGCGCGAATGTCACCGTGTCGGACTCGATCCTGACCGAGCGTGACGCCAATTCCACGATGGTCAACACCTGGACCGTCACCCCGGAGGGCACTGGATCGCGCGTCACCGTCCGCACCACCTGGCAGGGCGCGGGCGGCATCTCCGGCATCTTCGAGGGCATCTTCGCCCCGCTGGGCCTGAAGAAGATCCAGGCAGAAGTTCTCGGCAACCTCGCGCGCGAGCTGGCCTGAGACCTACTCCTTGCCGATGTCGAAGAGGTTTCCTTCGGGGTCGGCGAGGGTGGCCCACTGCTGGCCGTATTCGTCGAAGTCGCCGATGTGCTTGCCGCCCAGGCTGATCGCGCGCTCGATGTAGTCGCGCCATTCGGTGGCGTGGTAGTCCAGGTGGACGACGTTCTTGCCCGGATTCTTGTCGTCGACCTGGATGAACATCAGGATCGGCGACAGTTCCGCGGTCTTGCCGACGGTGGCGAAGAACTCCGAGGCTTCCGGGTCGACGGGCACGCCGAGCAGTTGGGCGTAGAAGTCGGCCAGGGCCGCGGCGTTGTGGCAGTCGAACGTGACATTGCCCAGGGCGAGGGTCATCGGTTTTCTCCTTCGGTGATCGGCCAGCACACCTCGGTGCGGTAGTCGGCCGGGTTTTCGGTGAGGTCGGGTCCGACGAGATAGCGCTCGCGGACCGGTTCGTCGGGTAGGGCGATGGCGTGCTCGGCGACGTGGCTGCCGAGTGCGCCGTAGGTGCGGTCGAAGTCCTCGAAGGCGCCGGTGTGCACGGTGATCGCGAAACGCACCGCCGGGAACCCGGTGACCTCCATGCCCGCGGGCACCACCAGTTCGGTGCCCGGCGGGATCGGAACGTAGGCGGTGACCGTGCCGAAGTCCTCGGTGAAGAACTCCGTCGAATAGGTCGCGCCCGCGACGCCGCCCGGGGTGACGCCGAGGGCGATCAGGCTGGTGTAGAGCTGCTCGAACGACTCGTCGCACCACGGCCCGATGGCCTGGTGCTCGACGAGTTCGGTGCGGGTGAGCGCGGTGAACGCCGGTTCCACCCGGTAGTCCACCCGCAGCGGGGGCGCGGGCTCGGTGAGTAGCGCGCGCAGCGAGGAGATCACGTCCTGCGTGCGCCGCAGCTCGGCTTCCATCCTGGTCAGGTGCGCGCGCAGTGTGACATCGCGTTCGGCCGGGTCGGTGGCTGCCAGCACCGCGCGGATCTCCGGTAACGGCATGTCCAGATCGCGCAGCCTGCGGATCAGATGCGCGCGCTCGACCTGCGCGGTGGAGTACCTGCGATAGCCGGTGCCCGCGTCCACCGCGACGGGTTCGAGCAGCTCGATCTCGTGGTAATAGCGCAGCGTCTTCACGCTGAGATGGGTGAGGCGGGCGAATTCGCCGATCGCCACGGTGGCTGTCATGGGAACCAGCCAACACCCTCCAGCGGGGGGAGGGTCAACAACGGCTCAGGCGGGGGCCAGCACGAAGGCGGCCAGCAGGGGCCACTCGCCCTCGCGCCACCACGAGTAGCCGAACCAGACGCCGGGGGCGATCTCGCGGATCTCGTCGTAGACCTGCGGGGTGGGCGAGGGGGCGTAGTTCAGTGCCCAGGTGGTCTTGCCGTCGAGGATCGAGGGCGCCCGGTAGACGTCGGCGGGGAAGGCCTCGATGCCCGCGCCGGTGACCCGGTTGGTCAGCGTGCCGCCGTCGGGCCCGGTGCGGAAGACCTTGCCGATCCACAGGGCGGGCGCGATGCCGGTGAACTGCTGCGGGCGGGTCACCCAGCCGTTGGTGACCCCGTTGGGGACGGCCCCCGCCTCCGCGTCGCGATAGATCTGGTCCTGCTGGGTGACGCTGCAGCGAAACCGCAGCGAATCCAGAGTCACCCCGGGGTTGCCGGTGTCGACGACGCAACCGCGTCCGTAGTCGGTGACCTCCGCCGACGCGGTGGGGGCGGCGAGAAAGAGCAGGCAGGCGGTCGACGCGCACAGGGCTGCCGCAGTGGACAGTCGAGCACGGGTGGCATTCATCTGTTCTCCCTGGGGTTGCTGGACCTGGCCCGACCTCGATCGATCGTAGGGCGCGCACCGCGATCCGGATCGAATGCGGAATGCCAGCAACGAATCTGTTATCTGAACAGGTGCCGGTTACGGTCCGGTCGGTATGCGCGCCCCTGGTCGCGCATGTGGGACCATCGCCGGCGAAGCCGCGCGTACTAGGCTTGGAGCCGACGACTTTCTAGAGAGGACTTCCTGTGCAACCCGGTGATGGTCAGTTCGATATGCAGGCATTGCTCGCCCAGGCCCAGCAGATGCAGCAGGCGGTGATGCAGGCCCAGGCCGAGCTGGCCGAGTCCGAGGTGCAGGGGCAGGCCGGTGGCGGGCTGGTGCAGGCCACCATCAAGGTCAGCGGTGAGGTCACCGCGCTGACCATCGACCCGAAGGTGGTCGACCCCAACGATGTCGACGGCCTGCAGGACCTGGTCATCGGCGCGATCAACGACGCCATGGCCAACGCGCAGAAGCTCGCGGCCGAGCGGCTCGGCCCGCTCTCGGCCGGTCTCGGCGGCGGCTCGCTGCCCGGTCTGCCCGACTTCTGATGTATGAGGGGCCGGTTCAGGATCTGATCGACGAGCTGGGCAAACTGCCCGGCGTCGGTCCCAAGAGCGCCCAGCGCATCGCGTTCCATCTGCTCGGCGTGGAGCCGCCGGAGATCGACCGGCTGCAGGCCGCGTTGCAGAAGGTGCGCGACGGTGTGCAGTTCTGTGTGTCGTGCGGCACCGTCGCCGACGGCGAACTGTGCCGGATCTGCGCCGACCCGCGCCGCGACCGCACCATGATCTGCGTGGTCGAGGAACCCAAGGACGTGCAGGCGATCGAGCGCACCCGCGAGTTCCGTGGGCGCTACCACGTGCTCGGCGGCGCGCTCGACCCGCTCAGCGGCGTCGGGCCCGACCAGCTGCGCATTCGCGAGCTGCTCACCCGGATCGGCAATCAGGACGACGGCGTCGACGTCAGCGAGGTGATCATCGCGACCGACCCGAACACCGAGGGCGAGGCGACGGCCACCTATCTGGTGCGCATGCTGCGCGATTTCCCCGGACTGTCGGTCACCCGGCTCGCCTCGGGCCTGCCGATGGGCGGCGACCTGGAATTCGCCGACGAGCTGACCCTCGGCCGCGCCCTGTCGGGCCGCCGCGCGCTCTGATCAGAACTCGACGCGGGTCCAGGAGACCTCCGCGCCCGCGTCGGGTTCGCCGTTGGCCCAGGCCCAGATGATGCGCGCGACCTGGGCGGGGTCCTCCAGGGTGGTGCCGAAGTGCTTGTCGGCCGAGCCGTCGCGGTATTCGAGGGTGTACGGGCCCGCCGGGTCGCGGTAGGTCTGGATGTAGCGCTGTTCGCCGCGCTCGACGATCAGATACGGATTCGGATCGGCCAGCCCCGCCACCCACCGGTGCGCCAATTCCTCGGTGAGATACGGGAATTCGCCCGCGCCGCCATGCGTCACCGCGATCGGGATGTGCCCCGCGGGATCGATCAGCCAGCTCAGCTGCGGATCGTAGACGGCGTAACCACGCGGCGTCGCGAGATCGAACAGCAGATTGCGCACGAACCCGATCGCGTCGTACGGCGACGGTACATACAGCGTGTCCCCACTGGGCCCACCCACCGTGTCCACACTCAGAAACACGTCATCGACCGGCAACTCACTGTTGCGCTCGTTCAACTCCGCCGCGATCTCCGCGATCGCCTCCGACTCCGGCTTCCCCTCCTGCTCCGCCAGATAGGCGTCCACCTCATCGATAGACCCGGCGACCCCGGACGGAAGAATGATGTGGTCGTAGCTCACCAGCCCAGCCTACGTGCAGCAAACCCGCCGTCCCGGTTCGGTGTCCCGGCGCCGCGCGCAGGGCGTTACCGTGGGGTTTCGGTGGGGTTCGGGTCGGGAAACGCCGGGGTTGTGCGGGGGCGGTGGGGTGGTTCGGTGTGGTCAACTGGGGTATGGGCATCAAGGTGTCGCTCGAGCACCGGACCGCGTACTCGTTCGATCGGCTCGTGGAGGTGCATCCGCACGAGGTGCGGTTGCGGCCCGCGCCGCATTCGCGGACGCCGATCGAGGCTTATTCGCTGGAGGTGTCCCCGGCGGGGCACTTCGTGAATTGGCAGCAGGACGCGTTCGGGAATTTTGTTGCGCGGCTGGTGTTTCCGGAGCCGACGCGGGAATTGTCGATCACCGTGGGGTTGATCGCGGATCTCGAGGTGGTCAATCCGTTCGATTTCTTCGTCGAGGATTACGCGGAGTATTTCCCGTTCGCCTATCCGGCGGCGCTGGCGGCGGATCTGGAGCCGTACCTGCGGCCGGTCGGGGATGCCGGGGAACTGGTGCGGGAGTGGGTGCGGGTGCATCGGCCGCAGGGGCGGATTCGGTCGATCGACGGGTTGGTGGAGCTGAACTACGCGCTGCGCAATGCCGTCGGCTACACCGTGCGGATGGAGCCGGGGGTGCAGACGCCCGAGCACACGCTGCGCAGCGGGCTCGGGTCGTGCCGGGACTCGGCGTGGCTGCTGGTGGCGATCCTGCGGGAGCTGGGGCTGGCGGCGCGGTTCGTGTCGGGGTATCTGGTGCAGCTCACCTCGGATACGCCCGCGCTGGACGGGCCGTCGGGGCCCGGCGCCGATTTCACCGATCTGCATGCCTGGACCGAGGTGTATCTGCCCGGCGCCGGGTGGGTCGGCATGGACCCCACCTCGGGATTGTTCGCCGGTGAAGGCCATATTCCGCTGGCCGCGACGCCGCATCCCGGTGCGGCGGCGCCCATCACCGGGGCGACCGGGATCACCGAGGCCACCCTGGAATTCAGCAATGTGGTGCGCCGGGTGCACGAGGACCCGCGAGTCACCCTGCCCTACACCGATTCCCAGTGGGCCCGCATCACCGCCTCCGGCGCCGCCGTCGACGCGCGCATGGCCGCCACCGACGTGGGCCTGACCATGGGCGGCGAACCCACCTTCGTCTCCATCGACGACCAGATGAGCCCCCAGTGGACCACCGACGCCGACGGCCCCCACAAACGCGAACGCGCCGTCGACCTGGCCGACCGCCTGCGCGGCATCTACGCCCCCACCGGCATCGTCCAATACCGCCAGGGCAAGTGGTACCCGGGAGAACCGCTGCCCCGCTGGGAGATCGCCATCGCCTGGCGCGCGGACGGTCAGCCGATCTGGACCAGACAGGATCTACTGGCCGACCCGTGGACGCCGCTCGGCCCGGCCCGAGTCGCTACCGGCGAAGCGGACAGCGCGGCCGGCGGCGAAGTGGGCGGCACCACCAGCCCGGACTCGACGACGGGCGACGCGGCCCCCGCTGCCCCGACCCGTCCGCCGTCGAGTAGCACCGACGTGATCAGCGGCGAAACGGGCGGTGAACTCGGCGAGCGAGTGGACGCGGCAACCGTGGCCGGGGCGGTGCAATTGGGGACCGTAGGGGACACCTCCGATCCGGACCTGGCGCGAAGAAGTGGCGAGGCCGCTCGCCGTCGCCCGCCGATGGCAGCAGAGCCGATCGCCACGCAACCGCTGATCGACCCGGCGACGCGGGCGGTCGAGCCACTGGACGACCCCTCGCCCCCGGTGACGACACAGCCTGCTTCCACGCAGCCCCAGAATGCTCCCGCGACACCGGTTGTCGAGAACTCGCTCGACACCGGACATCCTTCGCCGTGGACCACCGGCAACCGACAGAAACCGCCCGCGGACAACGATGCCGCGCGCTCGTTGATCGCCGGGGTCGCGAAGTCCCTCGGCCTGCCACCGACCCAGGTACGGCCCGCCTACGAAGACCCCCTGGCCCGGCTGGCCGCCAAGGTCAGCGCCCCCGAGGGGGAGCCGCCCGAGGACGACATCGCCCCGGAGACGGATGCCCCGCAGACCCGGCGCGACCTGCTCGCGAGGCTCGACGCGGCCGTCGACGAGCCGAGCGCGTTCGTCCTGCCACTGCACCGGCGCGAGGACGGCACCGGCTGGGCGAGCGCGGACTGGCAGTTGCGGCGGGGCCGCGAGGATGGTGGTCCGGGCCGGATCGTGCTGGCCGAGGGCGATTCGCCCGCGGGACTCAGGCTTCCGCTGAATTCGGTGTCGTGGCACGAACCGCCGGTGCCGCCCGAGGCCGACCCGCTGTTCCAGGGGCCGCTGCGGCCGTCGCGCACGGAACCGCCCGCCGAGGTCGAAGAGGCGGATTTCCGGCCGACCACCGCGCTGGTCGCGCAGGTGCGCGCGGGGCGGTTGCACGTGTTCCTGCCGCCGGTCGCCGAACTCGACGACTTCCTGGATCTGCTCGCGAAGATCGAACAGGTGGCGGTCGCGATCGAGCAGCCCGTGGTGCTGGAGGGGTATGCCCCGCCGGGTGACGCTCGCCTGCACACCTTTTCGATCACCCCCGATCCGGGTGTGATCGAGGTGAACATCATGGCGACGGCTTCCTTCGCCGAGCAGGCCGAGGTGCTGAGCACCCTCTACGAGCAGGCCAGGCTCGCACGGCTGAGCACCGAATCCTTCGAGGTCGACGGCACGCACGGCGGGACCGGCGGCGGCAACCACATCACGCTCGGCGGTGCCACTCCGGCGCGTTCGCCGCTGCTGCGCAGGCCGGATCTGCTGGTGTCGATGCTCACCTACTGGCAGCGTCATCCGGCGCTGTCGTACCTGTTCGCGGGGCGGTTCGTCGGTCCCACCTCGCAGGCGCCGCGCGCGGACGAGGGTCGTGAGGACGCGCTCTACGAACTCGAGATCGCCTTCGCCGAGATCGCCCGCCTCACCGCCGAGAAGGCCGCTCCGGGGGCCGAAATCCGGTCCGCCCCCTGGCATATCGACCGGGCGCTGCGGCACCTGCTGACCGATCTCACCGGCAACACCCACCGCGCCGAATTCTGCGTCGACAAGCTCTACAGCCCGGATTCCGCGCGCGGCAGGCTCGGTCTGCTGGAACTGCGCGGCTTCGAGATGCCGCCGCATTTCCAAATGGCGATGGTGCAGTCGCTGCTGGTGCGCGGGCTGGTGGCGATGTTCTGGGAGCGGCCCTACCGGGCGCCGCTGATCCGGCACGGCGCGAACCTGCACGGCCGCTACCTGCTGCCGCATTTCCTGACTGCCGATATCGCCGAGGTCGCCGCCGATCTGCGCGCGCACGGCATCGACTTCGACACCGGCTGGCTCGACCCGTTCACCGAGTTCCGTTTCCCCCGCATCGGCACCGCGATCGTCGACGGGGTGGAACTGGAATTGCGCGGCGCGATCGAACCCTGGCTGACCCTGGGCGAACAGGCCACCGAGCAGGGCACCGCCCGCTACGTCGACTCCTCGGTGGAGCGCTTGCAGGTGCGGGTGGTCGGGGCCGATCGCGGCCGGTATGTGCTCACCTGCAACGGGATGCCGGTGCCGCTGCTGGCCACCGACACGACCGATGTGCAGGTGGCGGGCGTGCGGTATCGCGCCTGGCAGCCGCCGAATTCGCTGCACCCCTCGATCACCGTCGACGCGCCGCTGGTCTTCGACCTGGTCGACCCGGCGACGGGCCTGTCGCGCGGCGGCTGCACCTATCACGTCGTGCATCCCGGCGGCCGCGCCTTCGACGACGCTCCCGTCAACGCCGTCGCCGCGCAGTCCCGGCGCAATCGCCGCTTCGAAGCCGCGGGACACACCGTGAATCCCCGGGATCCGGCCGAACTCCGTGCGAAGATCGCGGCGCAGTCGACCGATGTCGGCGCACCGGGCATCCTGGATCTACGTCGCGCGCGCACCGTGTGGGACTGGGCCGGCGACCGGTAGGGATCGGCGAGCGAAGGAGCAAGCCAGGGTGCCTGATCGACTGGACCGTCCCCCGAGCGTGCCGACCCTGCATCAACAGGTGGCCGAGCAATTCGCCCGGTACCGGGCGGTAGGCGACGCCGACGCGCGGTTCGACGGGTGCGGCAGGCCGACGGCCGGGTACTACGACGAACTGGTCGACAGTCACGGCCGGGTGCGGGCGATGTGGTCGGAGCTGTCGGCGGGGTTCGCCGATCAGGGTGTCGCCGGGATCGGGCGCATCGAGGACCGGGTGCGCAGGCAGATCGAGGACGACGGCGTCACCTACACCGAGGTCGGTCTCGGTGACGACGCCGCGACCGCCTCGCCCTGGCGGCTCGACCCGATCCCGCTGCTGGTCTCGGCCGACGACTGGACCCGGCTGGAGAGCGGGCTCGTGCAGCGCTCGCAGGTGCTCGACGAGGTGCTCACCGATGTGTACGGACCGCGCAGGCTGCTGAGCTCGGGACTGCTGCCGCCGGAGATCGTGTTCGGCAGCACCGGGTATGTGCGGGCCGCGCACGGCATCACCATTCCCGGCACCCACCAGCTGTTCCTGCACGCCTGCGACATCAGCCGCTGGAGCGACGGACAGTTCCGGGTGCTGGCCGACTGGGCGCAGGCGCCCTCGGGCGCGGGGTACGCGCTGGCCGACCGGCGGGTGGTGTCGGAGGCCATTCCCGAGGCGTTCGAGCACGCGATCCCGCGCCCGCTCACCCCGTTCGCGCGGGCCATGCGGCTGATGCTCGAGGAGGCCGCGCCCGAACTGGCCGACGGCGAGGAACCGGTGGTGGTGGTGCTCAGCCCCGGCTCGCACTCCGAAACCGCCTTCGACCAGGCCTATCTCGCGCAGACACTGGGGTTCCCGCTGGTCGAGAGCGCCGATCTGGTGGTGCGCGACGGCGCGCTGTGGATGCGCTCGCTGGGCAGCCTGGAACGCGTCGACGTGGTGTTGCGCCGGGTCGACGCCGAGTTCTCCGACCCGCTGGACCTGCGCGCGGATTCGCGGCTCGGCGTGGTGGGGCTGGTCGAGGTGCTGCGGCGCGGGGCCGTCACGGTGGTCAACACGCTGGGCAGCGGACTGCTGGAATCGCCCGCGCTGAGCGCGTTCCTGCCGCGGATCGCGCGCTCGGTGCTCGGCGAGGACCTGCTACTCGACGGTACGCCCGCCTACTGGGGCGGTGACGACACCGAACGCGCGCACCTGATCGGCCATCTCGACCAGCTGGTGGTGCGGTCGGCCGTCGACGGGACGACGATCGTCGGGCCCACCCTGTCCTCGGCCGAACGCGGCGAACTCGCGGCCCGGATCGAGACCGAGCGGTGGAAGTGGGTGGGCCAGGAGCCCGCCGAGTTCTCCGTCGCGCCCGCCGTGGAAGGGGCCACCGGGCTGGCGCCGGTGCCGGTCGGCATGCGGCTGTTCTCGCTGGCCAGGCGCGGTGGTTACACGGCGATGGCCGGTGGGCTCGGGCAGCAGTGGATGCGGCTGGAACCGAGCCGCACCGTGATCAAGGTGGCCGCCAAGGACGTGTGGGTGCGGGCGGCTCCGGCGGTGGCCGCCGCGGTCGGCGCGGAGGCGCCGCACGAGGAACGGCTGCGTCGCGCGGTGCCGGTGGTGGAGGCGGTGAGCTCGCCGCGTGTGCTCAACGACCTGTTCTGGATGGGCCGCTACAGCGAACGCGCCGAGGCGGTCGTCCGTCTGCTGGCCGCCACGCACGACATCTACCAGGACTATCGCTACCGTCCCTGGCACGACGGCGCCGAGGGTCTGCCGATTCTCATGCGCGCGCTGTCGCTCACCACCGGCACCACCGCGCCGGAGTCGGTGCTGCCGCACGAGACACCCGCCGGTCCGGCGCCGGTCGCGCAGATCCAGCTCGGCCGGGGCGAGGACCGGCCCGGCGAGCCGGACGCGGACACCGACGCGGCGGTGCCCGAGCCGGGTGACCTCACCGCGCAGGTCCGGCGCGCGGTCGCGGGCGCCTCGGCGGACGGATTCGACTACCTCGCATCGCTCACCGGCGACCGCAACCTGCCCGGGTCCCTGTCCTACGCGGTCGACCACTACGGTTCGGCCGCGCGCGCCGTGCGTGACCAGCTCTCGGCCGACACCTGGATGATCCTGGGCGCCGTCGACCGCGCGCTGGCCGAATTCCGCGGGGCCAGTGCCGAACAGGAGAACGCCCTGTCGGCGGTGCATTCGCTGACGCTGGCGGCACTGCTGTCGCTGTCGGGGATCGGCGCGGAATCGCTGGTGCGCGACACCGGCTGGTACGTCATGGATATCGGCAAGCGGATCGAACGCGGACTCGGGCTGGCCGCACTGCTGAAATCGACGCTGGCGCAGTCGAACCCGCCCGAGGTGGACGCCGTGGTCGCCGACGCCGTCCTGGTGGCGACCGAGTCGGCGGTGAGTTACCGGCGCCGCCATCGCGGTTCGGCGCACGTGGCCGCGCTCGCCGGGCTGCTGCTGTTCGACGCGGGCAATCCGCGCTCGCTGGTGTATCAGCTCGACCGGCTCGAAGCCGACTTCCAGGCACTGCCCGGCGGTTCGGGCGCCACGCGGTCGCAGCGGCTGCTGGCCGACGCCCAGCGCATGCTGCGCCGCGTCGACCCGGCCGAGCTGGAGAACACCGACCCGGCCGGGGTCCGCACCGAGCTGGTGGAACTGCTGGAGGGGGTGCACTTGCGGTTGCGCAAGCTGTCGGAGTCGTTCGAGGCGACCAAACTCGCGGTGCCCGTGGGCATCCAGCCGCTGTGGGGTAACACCAGGATGGTCGGATGAGCAGGCGCTACCGGGTGGTGCACCGCACCACCTACCGCTACTCCGACGAGGTCACCAGCTCCTACGGGCGTGCCTTCCTCACCCCGCGCGCATTCGCCGGGCAGCGGCTGCTCGAACACGACATCGTCATCGATCCGGTGCCGTCGGACCGGTCGGTGGGCAACGACGTCTACGGCAACGCGACCACCTTCTTCCACGTCACCGCCGAGCACCGGACGCTCGAGGTGACCGGGGAATCGCTGGTCGACGTCGACGGCGAGCACCCGTCCACGCTGGCCGGTGCCGATCTCCCGTGGGAGTCGGCGCGTCCGGACGCGACCACCGGCCCGCTGGCCGTCGAGTTCACCCTCGACCTGCTGCCCCCGGAGATCACCCCGGAGGTGTTCGACTACGCCGCCAAGAGTTTCGCGCCGGGGCGGCCGCTGCTGGAGGCGGTCACCGAGCTGAACACCCGGATCAATCGCGATTTCCGCTATGTCTCCGGTTCCACCACGGTCAGCACGAGCGTGGCCGATGTGTTCGCCGCGCGCGAGGGCGTCTGCCAGGATTTCGCCCGCATCGGCGCGGCCTGCCTGCGCTCGCACGGGCTGGCGGCGCGCTATGTGTCGGGCTATCTGGCCACCGATCCGCCGCCGGGCAAGGAGCGCATGGTCGGCGTGGACGCCACCCACGCCTGGGCGGCGGTCTGGCTGCCCGGCACCGATCCCACCGACCGCACCGGCCGCTGGATCGCCTTCGACCCCACCAACGACCAGTTCGCCGACGAGCGGTACGTGACCGTGGCGTGGGGCCGCGACTACCAGGATGTTCCCCCGCTGCGTGGCATCATCTACACCGACGCCAAACAGTCCACGATCACGGTCTCGGTCGATGTAGCCCCGGTGGAGGTGTAGGTCTTGCGTGATTTCGTGTGCCCGAACTGCGGGCAGCAGCTGGCTTTCGAGAATTCGGTGTGCCTGTCGTGTTCGAGCCCGCTCGGGTTCAGCCTGCGCGAGCGCGCCCTGGTGGTGATCGGTGATCCGCCGGGCGCGGCGGCGGTCGATCCGGTGGGCGGGGTGGTCGACGGCGACCGGTTCCGGCTCTGCGACAACCTGCATGTGGCGCAGTGCAATTGGCTGGTCTCCGACGAGTACGGCGCGCCGGGCCCGAAGCTGTGCGTCTCCTGCGCGCTCACCCGCACCCGCCCCAACGACGCCGACACCGCCGGGCTCGCCGCCTTCGCCGAGGCCGAGGCGGCCAAGCGGCGCCTGATCTTCGAGCTCGCCGAACTCGGGCTGCCGATCGTCGGCCGGGACGCCGACCCGCACGGCCTGGCCTTCGACCTGCTCTCCAGCCGCACCGCCGACGTGCTGACCGGCCATGTCGACGGCGTGGTCACCCTCGACCTCGCCGAGGCCAACGACCCGCACCGCGAGCAGCTGCGCATCGAGATGGCCGAGCCCTATCGCACGCTGCTGGGCCACTTCCGCCACGAGATCGGCCACTACTACTTCCCGGTCCTGGTCACCGGTGCCGACGCGCTCGCCCGCTTCCGCGAACTGTTCGGCGACCCCGACGCCGACTACCAGGCGGCCCTGGACCGCCACTACTCCCAGGGCGCGCCCGCGGGCTGGGACAACGACTACGTGTCCTCCTACGCCACCATGCACGCCGCCGAGGACTGGGCCGAGACCTTCGCCCACTACCTGCACATCCGCGACACCCTCGACACCGCCGCGGCCTTCGGCTTCGCCCCCGCGGGCGCCACGCTGGACCGTCCGCAGGTGGGCCGGGCGGGCTTCGACAAGATCATCGAGCTGTGGTTGCCGCTGGCCTGGGCGCTGAACATGGTCAACCGCTCGATGGGCCACGACGACCTGTATCCGTTCGTGCTGCCGGACCGGGTGCTGGAGAAGATGCGGTTCGTGCACGATCTGTGCACCGATGCCAGTACCTCGGCCGCGGCGGTGAAGGCCACCGCCTAGAGCGGACAAACCCGGCATTTCGGGTACGGCACCGGGTGTCTGCGGCTATCCTCCCGGTTTGAGACCAACGCGTCTCAGAACCCGCTGGATGAGGATGCTATGAACACACCCTTGGTCACCGTCGGACTCCCGCTGGCGCTGGCGGTGATCATGTTCGGCCTCGGGCTCTCACTCACCGTCGCCGACTTCACCCGCATCGCCAAGACCCCGCGCGTGGTCGCCATCGCGCTGATCTGCCAGGTGGTGGTGCTGCCGGTCATCGCGTTCGGGCTGGTGCTGGCCTTCGGGCTGCCGCCGATCCTGGCCGTCGGCATGATGCTGCTCGCGGCCTCGCCCGGCGGGACCACGGCCAATCTGTTCAGTCACCTGTTCCGCGGGGACGTGGCGCTCAACGTCTCGCTCACGGCGGTGAACTCGGTGCTGGCGGTGGTCACCGTGCCGCTGGTCACCAACTTCGCCATCGACTACTTCGAGCCGTCCGGCGGGGCCGACGCGATCGGCCTGCAGATCGGCAAGGTGGTGCAGGTGTTCGCCATCGTGCTGGTGCCCGTCGCGCTGGGCATGCTGGTGCGGCGCTGGTCGCAGGACTTCGCCACCCGGATGGAACGCCCGGTGCGCATCGGCTCGGCGGTGACGCTGGTGCTGGTGATCGTGGGCGCCATCCTCAGCGACAGCGGCGCCGACGACGCGCTGGCCGACGTCGGCGTGATCACGCTGGTGTTCTGCCTGATCAGCCTGAGCATCGGCTACCTGGTGCCGCGCCTGCTCGGCATCCGCACCCGGCAGGCCATCGCCTGCTCGATGGAGGTCGGCCTGCACAACAGCACCATCGCGATCACCATCGCGCTCAGCGTCATCGGCAGTACCGAGATGGCGATGCCCGCGGCCGTCTACGGCGTGGTGATGTTCCCGCTGGCGGCCGGTTTCGGCTGGCTCATCACCCGGCCGTGGCTGCGGCGGGTACCCGCGCCCGCCGAGTGATCAGGCGTGGGCGGCGTAGATGTGGCGGGCCAGTTCGTCGCGCAGGGCGCTGAAGCCGGGGTCCGCCCGGACGGTGTCGAAGTCGGCGCCGGGCTCGAAGCCGGGCGTCACATCGTGCACGATCCGGCCGGGCCGGGTGTCCATCACCAGGACGCGGGTGCCGAGCAGGATGGCCTCCTCGATGCCGTGGGTGACGAACAGGACCGTCTTGCGGCGCTCGCGCCACAGGCCGAGCAGTTCGCGCTGCAGGCGCTCCCTGGTGAGGGCGTCGAGTGCGCCGAAGGGTTCGTCCATCAAGACGATGCCCGGATCGTTGATCAGCACCCGGGCGATCTGCGCGCGCTGCTGCTGACCGCCGGAGAGCTCGTAGGGCCTGCGGTCGCCGAGCTCGTCGAGACCGACCAGCTCGAGCAGCCGCTGGGCCTCGGCGCGACGCGCGTCCTTGCGTACCCCACGCACTTTCGGGCCGAACTCGACATTGCCGCGCACCGTCAGCCACGGATACAGATTCGCCTGCTGGAACACCACTCCGCGATCGGGATCGGGTCCGGTGACCACCCGCTCGCCCACCCGGACCTCGCCCGAGGTCGGCGCGAGGAAACCGGCCAGGATATTGAGCAGCGTCGACTTGCCGCACCCGGACGGGCCGACGACACAGACGAATTCGCCGGGCTCGATGGTGAGATCGGTCGGCGCGAGCACCGCCACGTCACCGTCGGGACCGGGGTAGCTCTTGCGCACCCCGGTCAGCGTCACCCGCTCGGCGTCGCCGGTCGCAGGCCCGGTGCTCACGAGGCCGCGCCCGCCGCGGGGGCGACCGCGATGCCGTCGCGGTACTGCTGCTCGCTGCCGACCGCGGTGACGCCACCCTGGCTCAGCAGGAAGCGCGCGGTGCCGGTGAGGTCGGCGGCGAAACCGCCACCGAGATAGCGCGGTCCGGCCTGCTCGGCGGCGGGCAGGTACTGGTATCCGGCCAGCTGGGGGACGACCTGGTCGGGCGCGATACCGAGTTGCGCGCCGATCGAGACGGCCGCGTCGGCCTGCTGGGTGCGCAACTGCTCGACGGCGTAGTTCTGCACCTTCGCCCAGGCGGTGGCGAACGCGGCGTTGGCGGCGAGGAACTTCTTGTCGGCGATGGCCACGTCGTAGGTGGGCGCACCGGCGGCCGCGGTCTCGGCGCTGCTGGTGAGCACCGTGCCGCCCGCGGCGGTCAGCTTGGACAGGGTCGGGTCCCACACCCAGGCGGCATCGATCTGGTTGCCCTGCCACGCACCGGGAATCGCCTCGGGCTGCAGGTTGATCAGCTCCACCTGACCGGTCAGCCCGGCCTTGTCGATGGCGGCGAGCAGGCTGTAGTGCGCGGTGCTGCCGAACGGTGTGGCGACCTTCTTGCCGCGCAGCCCGGCCAGCGTGGTCACCGACTTGTCCTTGACCACCAGCGATTCCGAGGTGCCGATCACGTCGTGGATCCACACCACCTGCACCGGCAGGTTCAGCGGCGCGGACAACGCCTTGGTCGCCGGGCTGGAACCGAGGGTGCCGATATCGAGGCTGCCCGCGCCGAAGGCCTGCACCACATCCGCGCCGGAGGCGAACTGGCTCCAGGTGATCTTCGCGTTGGGCAGGCACACCTGCAGCAGGTCGCGGTCCTTCACCAGCAGGTCGCCGTTGGGAATCGCCTGGTATCCCAGCCGCACGGTGCTGGTGACGCTGGTGTCGGCGGCGAACGGGCAGCTCGCGGCCGCGGCGCCGGTGTCACCGCGCCCCGATTCCACGCACCCCGCGGTGACGGCGAGAACGGCGGCGAGCGCGGCCGAGGTCGCGACGACCTTGCGCACAGTGGTTGTCATGCTTTGCCTTTCCAGGGAACAGCTTTGGTGCCGAGAAACGCGATCGCCGCGTCCAGCAGCAGGGCCGCCACGCCGATCACGATGATGCAGGCGATGGTGAGCGGCGTATTCAGTTGTGTGCCGGCCACATAGGCGAGCCCGCCGATGCCGGGGATGCCATTGTTGAGTTCGGCCGCGACCACGGTGGTCCACGCGAACGCGGTGGCGATGCGGATGCCGCTGATGACATTGGGCAGGGTCGCGGGCAGCACGACCAGCGCGATCACCTGGGCGCGCCCGGCGCCGAGCGAGCGGGCGGCGTGGAGATAGTCCTGTTTGACGCCGAGTACGCCGTCGAGGGTGGCCACGGCGATCGGTGGGAAGGCGGCCAGGAACAGCAGCCAGATCTTGGAGGTGTCACCGATGCCGAACCACACGATCAGCAGGCCGATGTAGCCCAGCGGCGGCAGTGCCCGCAGGAAGTTCAGCACCGGCTCGGTGACCCACCGCACCGGCGCGACCATCCCCATCACGAACCCGACCAGCGGCCCGATCACGATCGCCGCCCCCACGCCCACGGCGATCCGCTGGATGCTGGCCAGCAGGTGCTCCCAGAGGTAGTAGTTCTGCTCGCCGACCACCCAGCGATCCACCCCGTCGGCGATCCGATGCGTGCTGTTGGCCCGTACGAACGCCTCCCACACGGCCTTCGGCGACGGCAGATACAGCGGATCAACCAGCCCCGCGCCGGTCACGACGCTCCACCCCACCAGCACGATCCCCACCGCCACGACCCCGGCCAGCACCGACCGCCCCCGCCGCACCCGAGCCCTGCTCGCCGTGCGCGCCTCCCGTTGCCCGGCGACCCCGGCCGTCACCACTCCGGTCACCCGACTCACCTCCACCTCCGGTGCCCCGGCGGTCGCGGCACATGCGAGGCCCGACGCTATCGGCGCACGCGGCGGCTCAGCGAGGGTAAAAGTCGCCCTGAGCCGAATGCCGATGCCGGGGGGTGGACGACGGCCCAGTAGCGGGCTAACCTCTTAGCTAAGGAGGCGTCATGGCAGGTCACGCGGCTGGGCAGTTCAATATCCACGACGCGAAGACGAATCTGTCGCGCATCATCGAGCGGGTGGAGCAGGGGGAGGAAATCGTGATCAGTCGTGCCGGTACTCCGGTCGCCAAGGTCGTGCCGCTGAGTCGCCGGGTCAACCGGACCGGTCGTGGCTCGCTGCGGGGGCGGCTGGTGTTGTCACCCGAATGGGATTCGCCGGAGACCAACGCGGCCATCGCGCGCGACTTCGGCGCATGAGCCTGCTGCTGGACACCCATGTGATCCTGTGGTGGCTCACCGACGACCCCACGCTGGACGCGGCCCTGCGCGAGCGCCTCGACCACGACCCGGATGTCTACGTCAGCGCCGCCTCGGTCTGGGAGATCGCGATGAAGCAGGCGGCGGGCAAGCTGGCCGGCCCGGCGGATCTACCGGAACGTATCGTCGGCAGCGGATTCCTCCCGCTGCCGATCGACGCGCGCCACACCATCGAGGCTGCCCGCCTTCCCCTGATCCATCGCGATCCCTTCGACCGCATCCTGGTGGCGCAGGCCCGTTGCGAAGACCTCACCCTGGTCACCCGCGACCCGTTGTCGCTGCGGTACGACGTGGCGTCGCTGGTCTGCTGATCAGGCGCGCAGGCGTTCTCGGCGGAGGCGGTCGACTTCGGGGAGGTCGAGGGGGGCCAGGTCGGTGGGGAGGATGTTCAGGGCCTGGGCGATGAGGAGATCGGCCAGTTCGGGGTTGCGGGCCAGGGCGGGGCCGTGCAGGTAGGTGCCGATGACCGAACCCTGGACCACACCTTCGGTGCCGTCGCCGACGCCGTTGCCGACACCGCGGGTGACGCGGGCCAGAGGCGCGGCGTCGGGGCCGAGTTTCGTGCCGCCGCGGTGGTTCTCGAAGCCGGTGAGCGGGGCGGACAGGCCGGGGATCAGGGGAGTGGTGGTCACCTCGCCGATCGCGCGGATGTCCTGCGGGGAGGTGGTGACGTCGAACAGGCTCACGCCGTCGACCTTCTCGCCCGCCGAGGTCTCGTACCAGTTGCCGAGCACCTGGATGGCCGCGCAGATGGCGAGCACCGGCGCGCCCTTGGCGGCGGCCTGCTGCAGGCCGGGGTACTTCTGCAGGTGGCGGGTGGCCAGGCGCTGGGCGGAGTCCTCGGCGCCACCGAGGGTGTAGATGTCGAAGGAATCGGGCACGGGGTCGGCCAGGGTGATGTCGATGATCTCGGCGTCGTAGCCGCGCATACGCAGCCGCTGACGCAGCACCAGGGCGTTGCCGCCGTCGCCGTAGGTGCCCATCACATCGGGCAGCACCAGGCCGATACGGATGGTCGACTCGCTCACTTGCGTGCCTCCAGGTCGCGGTTGAGATCGCGGAACGCGGTGTAGTTGGCCAGCACCTCGACGTGCCCGGCGGGGCAGGAGGCGATGGCGCGCAGCGGATCGGGGATGAGGGTGTGCTCGACGCCCGCGTAGGTCAGGCGCACGGCCAGGTCGGTGGCGCGTTCGCCCGCGGCGACCACCTGCACGCCCTCGAAGTGCTCGAAGCGCACGTCCCACAGCCAGGACAGGTCCTCGCCGTCGGGCACCTGACCGTTCACCGCGATCACCAGTCCGGCCGAGGTCGGCTCGATCATCGACAGCGCTTCCTGCCAGCCCGCCGGATTCTTGGCCAGCAGCAGCCGCGCGTCGTGCTCGCCGACGGTGACGGTGCGATAGCGGCCCGCGATCTCGCGCACGGTGCCGGTGGCGTCGGTCGCCTTGGCCGGCGAGGCGCCCAGCGCCACCGCCGCGGCGACGGCCTGCGCGGCATTACCGCGGTTGGCGCGCCCGGGCAGCGCCAGGTGCAGGGCCGCGCGGAAGCCGTCGGGCCCGCACAGGTCCTCGCCCTCGAGCCACCACTGCGGTTCCGGACGGTGGAAGTCGGCGCCGGTCGAGCGCCAGTTCTCGCCCTCCCAGACGATCGGCTCACCGCTGCGCGGGCAGCTGGTGGCGTCCACGGCCCAGCCGCTGCCCGCCGACACCCACACCACGTTCGGATGGTCGTAGGCGATCGAGGCGACCAGCACGTCGTCACAGTTGGCGATGACGACCGCGTCGGGATGACGCTCGAGCCCCGCGCGCAGCTTGCGTTCGATCATGTTGATCTCGCCGACCCGGTCGAGCTGGTCGCGGCTCAGGTTGAGCAGCACGATCGCGGCCGGGTCCAGCGCGTCGCTGACGTGCGGCAGATGCAGTTCGTCGACCTCGATGGCGGCCAGCGCCACCCCGGGATGCAGGCTCAGCGCGGCGACGATGCCCGCGTCCATATTGGCGCCGTCGGCCTGGGTGGCGACCGCGCCGAGGGTGCCCAGCGCCGCGGTGGTCATCCGGGTGGTGGTGGATTTGCCGTTGGTGCCGGTGATCAGCACCGTGCGCCTGCCCCGCCCGAGCTGCGTCATGATCGACGGATCGATCTTCAACGCGATCAGGCCGCCGATCATCGAACCCTTGCCGCGACCCGCCTTCTGCGAAGCCCACGACGCTGCCGCCGCCGCTCGCAAGGCCAGGCGCCCACGCACCGAGATGTCTGCCACGCCGCGAGTCTATGTGCGCGGTGTTACGGGCGGTGTAACCGGCGTTCTACTCGTCGAAGAGGTTCGGCAGGCCGCGGGCGTAGCGGTCGGCGTCGATGACGCGCAGCGGTTCGAGTTCGGGGGTGCGGCGCAGGCGGAACGTGGTGCAGCGCGCGGCCGGGGAGCCTGCCACGTCGAGCAGCGCGTTGACGGCCGCGCGGGCGGACTCGTTGGCGCCTTCCATGGTCGCCAGGTCAACGTCGGTGCGCACGTAGTCGCCGGCCAGGAAGAGGTTCTCGATCGAGCCGTGTGGCTCCGGGCGCGCGTCCCAGGAGCCCGCGGTGTTGATGAGCAGCGGGTCGGCGTTGGCGTTGCGGCTGCCCTGCCAGGTGATGCCGGGGTCGAGGAACCAGGAGTGCACGTCGACCGGACGCAGCAGTTGCTCGCGATCGTTGAGGTGTTCGGCCAGCTGCGCCCACACCTCGCGGAAGATCTCCTCGTGGGTGCATTCCTCGGCGGGCTTGCCGTAGAGGATTCCCGGGGTGTGCCAGTCGGAGATGTCGACCGAGAGGCAGTCGGCCACCGTGCCGTCGCCGAAGGTGTTCAGCTTCTGCGTCCACAGCTGGTTCTGGCTGATCGAGGTGAGCGACCACGGGGAGTCGACGAACGCGGTGTGCCCGCGCGAGATGTTCAGCGGGGAACGGAAATAGATCTGCAGGCCGTTCATCCAGTCGACGAACAGCCGCTCGGTCGCCGCGAGTTCCGGTGCGGCGGCGAGCACCTGCGCAGACCAGAGTGTGCGCGCCTGCTCGACCGGCAACGCGACGACGAAGTAGTCGGCCTCCACCGTGCGCCCGTCGCCGATGCGCGCCCCGCTGACGCGCCGGTCGCGCATGGTCAGTTCCTCGACGCGCGCGCCGAGCTCGAACCGCACGCCCAGGCCACGCAGGTGCTGCACCCACGGGTCGATCCAGGCGGTGTTGGTGGTGTTGTCGAGCACCCGGTCCAGGCCGCCGTCGTTGCCCAGGCCCAGCGGATTGCCGAGGAACTGTTCGCCCATGCTGCCGATGGTGCGGGTGCTGGCGAGGTCTTCCTTGGCGGCGACCATGATGCTGGTCAGCGAGCGCGAGACCAGCGCGCGGAATTCGTGCGAGCGTTCGTGGCCGCGCACGAAGTCCTGCCAGGAGGTGTGTTCCCACTGGCCGAAGCGGCGGGCCTCGCAGCTGCTGTTGAACACCAGCAGCCGGTTGGCGAAGTAGGCCGCCTCGGCGGGCGGCATCTTCGACATCGTCGTGATGGTGCCCGCGAGGGTCTCGCGGATCGCTTCGGGCGTGGTCGGGGCGGTGATGCCGTCGGGCAGGGCGAGCAGGATGTCGTCGGCGTCGCGGCGGGAGAACCGGGCCTCGGGCACGGAGATCAGGTTGGACCACACGCCGTCGGCATTGCCCGCGACCGGAATCCGGCGCATCGTGTCGGGCAGGTTCTGATAGAAGCCGGGGAAGAAGCGGAAGCCGTGCTCACCGGGCAGATCGGGCCTGCCGTCGCGGCCGGTGCCGGGGACCGGGATGCTGCGGGCCTTGCCGCCGAAGGCGCGCGCCTCGTAGACGGTGACCTCGAACCCGCGTTCGGCCAGCTCATGGGCGGCCGTCAGCCCGGCGACACCGCCGCCGAGCACCGCGACCCGCCGTCCGGGTGCGCCCAGCGCGATGCCCGGCGCTCCCGCCATCGCCCCTGCCGATACCGCCCCCGCTGCGACCGTGCCGCGAAGAAACGTCCTTCGCGAAACGGGCCACCGCTGTTCCGCCATACGCTGTTCAGCTGCCTTGTTCGAGTATTGCTTGCAATTTGCTACCACTGTAGAGCGCGGCGAAAAGCGGGCCGCAGGGTACCGACCGGTCGCCCGGAAACGCATCGGACGACCGGCACACATGCTAGCCACACGTTTCCGCGATCGTCCGCCGAATCGGACATCAGACCCCGGCGAGGCGGGGGCGCGGTTCCGGCTCCTGGACGGGTGCGGCGCGCCGGGTGCTCGTCGCGGCGAAGGCCCCCGCGATGACGATCACCCCGCCGAGCAGCGCCGCCGCCGAGGGCTGCTCGCCCAGCGCGAGCCAGGCCGCCGCGATGCCGACCACCGGCACGAGCAGCGACAACGGCGCCACCGTGCCCGCCGGATAGCGACTCATGAGATACGTCCACAGCCCCGATCCGCAGACCGTCGCGAGCACGGCGATATAGGCCAGCGCGGCCAGCGCGGGCCATCCGGCGGCGGTGGTGACGGCGGTGCCGAGCGCGCGGAACCCGGTGCCAGGGCCCTCGACAAGCATCGACAGCGCCAGCATCGGCAGCACCGGCACCACCGACATCCACAGCGTGAGGTGCAGTGGGTCGACGCCGGGGGAGTCGGCACCCGCCTGCCGGGCACCGATGTTCCCGAACGCCCAGCCGAGGCCACCGGCCAGGGTGAGCAGCACCGGGAGCAGGGTGGCGGTGGCGAAGCGGTCGGCGGCGATGATCGTCATCCCGGCCACGGCCACCGCCAGCCCCGCGAGTTGCACCGGCCGCAACCGCTCGCGCAGCAGCACCGCGCCGAGGACGACGGTGAACGGCGCCGAGGACTGCAACACCAGCGAGGCCAGCCCGGTCGGCATGCCCACGCGCATGGCGGTGAACAGGAACGCGAACTGCGCGATGCCGAATCCGGCGCCGTAGAGCAGCAGCCACCGGGTCCGCACCGCCGGGCGCGGGACGAAGATCAGCACCGGGATCGCGATCACGGCGAAGCGCAGGGCGACGAAGAAGAAGGGCGGGAAGTGGTCGAGGCCGATCCGGATGGCGAGGAAATTCAGGCCCCAGAGCACGACGACGGTCAGGCCGAGCAGGCGGTCGCGGGTGGTCACGCACTCATCGTGCGGTCGGCAAAGCATCAGGACAATCGAATAAAAATGCACCGATAACGTAGATTTACTTCATGTTCTCGATAGAGCGGCTGCGCATCCTGCGCGAACTCGCCGACCGCGGCACCGTCGCCGCCGTGGCCGAGGTGCTGTCGATGACGCCGTCGGCGGTCTCCCAGCAACTGAAGGTGCTCGCCAAGGAGGCAGGCGTCGCCCTGCTGGAACCCGACGGGCGCCGCGTGCGGCTCACCGACGCGGGCCAGGCGCTCGTGCTGCGCGCCGACGATGTCCTCGCGGCCATGGACCGCGCCGTCGCCGAGATGGCCGGCTACCGCGGCTCCCCGCGCGGCCAGGTGCGGGTGGCCTCGTTCCCGTCCGGTGCCGCGCTGCTGCTCCCGCTCGTGCTCAGGGCGCTGGAGGGCACCGGCGTGGAGATCGTGGCGGGCGACGAGGACCTGCCACCGAGCGAGGCACCGAAACTGCTGGCCGACTACGACATCGTGCTCACCCACCGCGACGAACGCGCGCCGTCCCTGACCGGTCCGCGCATCGCCGCCCGGGTGCTCGTGCGGGAGCCGATCGATGTGGTTGTCGCGCACGATCATCCGCTGGCGGCGCGGGAATCGGTGCGCGCCGAGGAACTGGCCGAGGAGACCTGGGTGAGCGTGCGCGGCGGGTTCCCCGTCGACGACGTGCTCGAATCGATCGCCACCATCACCGGGGTCCGGCCACGGATCGCCCAGCGGCTCAACGATTTCCGGGTGATCGAGACCCTAGTGGCCTCGGGCTACGGTGTCGCGCTGATGCCGCGCTGGGCGGTCGCGCATCCGGGGTTGTCGGTGCTGCCGCTGGCTGGAGTGCGGGCCGCGCGGGTCTACGAGATCGTCACCAGACCGCAAGCCGACCGACGACCCGCCATAGCGACGGTGCTCGACGCGTTCGAGGGCGCGGCGCGGGCAGTGAGCGCGGGATGACCCGCCTGGTCGAATGCGCGGGGTGAAACACGAGGGTGAGCGGGCGGGTCGATGCGACTGGATCGTGCCGGTGCTCCGGGTCGACGAGGCCGGTCGCGAGCGGGCTGAGTGTCCGCCCGCGACCGGGTCCGATCAGTACTGTCCCGGCTGGTACTGCGGCTGCTGCTGGCCCGGGTACGGCTGGCCGGGCTGGAACTGCGGCTGACCGTGGTAGCTGAAATCGTCGGCCACCATGGCGGCCAGCTCGAGCAGGGCGCGCCGGGTGGGCTTGCTGACCAGCTCGAGGTCGATCTCGGCACCCTCGGCGAGGTGATCGTCGAAGGGGACGATCTGCACGGCGCGGGTGCGGTCGAGGAACAGCTTGCGCAGCTGGTCCAGGTCGACCGTCGAGGCGCCGCGCCGCGAGGCGTTCACCACCACGACCGTGCGCTCGACGAGCTTGCTGTAGCCGTGGTGATCGAGCCAGTCCAGCGTCGCCGAGGCACTGCGCGCGCCGTCGATCGCGGGGGAGGTGACCAGCACCAGCGAGCTCGCCATGTCCAGCACACCCGACATCGCCGAGTGCATCAGACCGGTACCGCAGTCGGTGAGGATGATGTTGTAGAAGGACTGCAGGATGCCGATCGCCTTGCGGTAATCGGCCTCGCTGAAGGCCTCCGACACGGCCGGGTCCTGTTCGGAGGCGAGCACTTCCAGCCGGCTCGGCGCCTGCGAGGTGTGCGCGCGGACGTCGGAGTAGCGGGTGATGCTCTGGTCCTCGAGCAGATTGCGCACCGTCGAACGGGTCTGGCGCGGCACCCGGTGGGCCAGGGTGCCCAGGTCGGGGTTGGCGTCGATGGCGATGACGCGGTCACCGCGCTGGGAGGCGAAGGTGGAGCCGAGACCGACCGTGGTGGTGGTCTTGCCGACGCCGCCCTTGAGCGAGAGGATCGCGATCCGGTAATCGCCGCGCACCGGCTGGTTGACCCGCTCGGCCAGGTCGCGGTGCACCACATCGGCGGCCGACTCACCCGGATTGATCACGCCACCGGAGACCTTGTGCACGGCCCGGCGCCACCCGCTGCGCGGCGCCTTGCGGGCCCGCTTGAGCAGGTTCAGGTCATTGACCGAATGTCCCGGCTGACCGGGCGCGGGCACATGCTGCGGCTGGAACGGCTGCTGCTGCGGCGGCGGACCACCCTGCCACTGCGGCTGACCCGGCTGCTGGGGCGCGGGCTGACCGGGCATCATGCCCGGCCCACCGGGCACCGGCTGCATACCGGTCTGCGTGGGCGGCTGGTACATCGGCGGCGGCGGGGGAGCCCAGCTGTAGATCGGCTCGCCCTGCGGGTCCTGCGGCGGCTGCTGCTGCTCCTGGCCGGGGAACTGGCCCTGCGGCTCGGCACCGGGGTAGGGCTGCGGCTCCTGGCCCGGGAACTGGCCCTGCGCCTCGGCACCCGGATACGGCTGCGGGCCCGCGCCGGGGAACTGCTGCTCGGCGCCCGGATACTGCGGGGGCACACCGGGGTACGGCTGCTCACCGCCCTGCGGCGGCGCGGGCCACGGCTGCTCACCACCGGTCGGCGGGGGCCCAGGCCAGGGCTGCTCGGCGGCCTGCCCCGGCTGACCCAGGCCGGGCCACGGCTGTTCGGTGCCCGGCGCGGGCTGGCCCGGCCCGGCGGCCACCGGGTGCGCGCCACCGCTTTGATGGGGGTCCGGCGACGGATAACCGGGCGGTGCGAACGGGCCCGGCGCGAAACCGCCCGGCTGGAACACGGTCTGCTCGGCCAGGCCGATCTGCGGTTCCTGTTCGGCGCCCGTAGGCTCCTGTGCTTCCCCGGCCCCGGCAGCCGATTCGGCTGCGGCACCGGCCTTCTCGGGATTGTCCTCGGTCGCCGTCTGCACACCGGCGGTACCGGACGCAGCGTCGGCCGTGTCAGCCGACGGACTCTGCAGCCAGGGCGGAGAGGTCGGATTATGGTCGTTGTCGGTCACAGTTCCCCCACTTGCTCGATCGGCTCGAGCAGGAAAGTCGGCCTGAATGTGCAGTTAAAACGCTAGCACGGTGTTAATTGGAGCGCTGGCGCGCTCGAGTCGCGGCCCCTAGGGGCCGCCGGTCAGCGCTCGAGACTCGCGCCTACGGCGCATGCGCTTCGAGCGCTGACCGGCGACCCGGCCGCGACCGGCGCTGCGCGCCGCCGCTCCTCGGGGTCGCGGGTGCGGGGCTGGGAGTGCGGGAGCTGCGGCCCCTCCGGCGATACCGCGGCGAAGGGCCGGGCTCGCCGTGGTGGCGGACCCGACCCTTCGTCGGCTACCAGTTCCTAGCGCGCGGCTGCTCGGTTGACCGCAGAGACGACCGCGCGCAGGGACGCGGTGGTGATGGAGGTGGCGATGCCGACGCCCCAGACGACCTTGTCGCCGATGGCGACCTCGACGTAGGCGGCGGCCTGGGCGTCGTCGCCCGCGGACATGGCGTGCTCGCTGTAGTCCAGGACGCGCACGTCGAAGCCCACGTTGGCGATGGCGTCGACGAAGGCGGCCAGCGGGCCGTTGCCGGAGCCGGTGATCTCCTGCTCGGCGCCGTCGACCTTCACGGTGGCCACGATGGAGTCGACGCCGCCGTCGGTCTCGGCGGCGGTGACGATCTGCTTGATCCGCTCCAGCGGCAGGATCGGGTTCAGGTACTCGGTGGCGAAGACGTCCCACATCTCCTTGGGCGTCACCTCGCCGCCCTCACCGTCGGTGATCGCCTGGATGGCCTGGGAGAACTCGATCTGCAGGCGGCGCGGCAGCACCAGCCCGTGATCGGTCTTCATGATGTAGGCCACGCCGCCCTTGCCGGACTGCGAGTTCACCCGGATCACGGCCTCGTAGGTGCGGCCGACGTCCTTCGGGTCGATCGGCAGGTACGGGACCTCCCAGACGATGTCGGCCACGTCGGCGTTCTGCGCGTCGGCGGTGGCCTTCATGGCGTCCAGGCCCTTGTTGATGGCGTCCTGGTGGCTGCCGGAGAACGCGGTGTAGACCAGGTCGCCGCCGTAGGGGTGGCGCTCGGCCACGGCCAGCTGGTTGCAGTACTCGACCGTGCGGCGGATCTCGTCGATGTCGGAGAAGTTGATCTGCGGGTCGATGCCGCGGGAGAACATGTTCATGCCCAGCGTCACCAGGCAGACGTTGCCGGTGCGCTCGCCGTTGCCGAACAGGCAGCCCTCGATGCGGTCGGCACCGGCCTGGTAGCCCAGCTCGGCGGCCGCGACGGCGGTGCCGCGGTCATTGTGCGGGTGCAGCGACAGCACGATCGAATCGCGGCGGGCCAGGTTGCGGTGCATCCACTCGATCGAGTCGGCGTACACGTTGGGCGTGGCCATCTCGACGGTCGCGGGCAGGTTGATGATCAGCGGCTTCTCCGGCGTCGGCGCGATGATCGCCGAGACCGCGTCGCAGACCTCACGGGCGTAGTCCAGCTCGGTACCGGTGTAGGACTCCGGGCTGTACTCGTAGCGCCACTCGGTGTCCGGGTACTTCTGCTCGATCTCCAGGCACAGCGCGGCGGCGTCGGTGGCGATCTTCTTCACCGCGTCGCGCTCGGCGCGGAACACCACGCGACGCTGCAGGATGGAGGTGGAGTTGTAGAAGTGCACGATCACGTTCGGGGCGCCGTTGCACGCCTCGAAGGTGCGCTCGATCAGCTCCGGACGGCACTGGGTCAGCACCTGGATGGTGACGTCGGCGGGGATGGCGCCGTCCTCGATGATCTCGCGGACGAAGTCGAAATCGGTCTGGCTCGCGGCCGGGAAGCCGACCTCGATCTCCTTGTAACCCATCCGCACCAGCAGGTCGAACATGCGGCGCTTGCGGGCCGGGCTCATCGGGTCGATCAGCGCCTGGTTGCCGTCGCGCAGGTCGACGGCGCACCACGCGGGCGCGCGGTCGATGATCTTGTCGGGCCAGGTGCGGTCGGGCACCGAGATGGGCTCGACCTCCTCGGCGAAGGGCCGGTACCGGAAGGCCGGCATCGAGGAGTTCTTCTGATTGTTCCAGGCGGGCTGGTCGGCCGGTGCGGGTTTGCCGGGGGCCGTGATGGTGCGCGAAGCGGATACGAATGCGTCAGCCGAGGACATGCAAGTTTCTCCGTGGATGTGAGTGGATTCCCTGGTGGGAGCGGGTCGACCGGCGCGTTGGAACCCCGCGACGGGAGCCGGTCCGTATCAGAACCCGTCGCGGCGGCCGAGAAGAAGTGCCCGCTGCATGATCCTTCGAGGATACCGCGTACCCCATCCGGCGGGTAAGCGGCCTGGAGAAACCGGCCGGTAGCAACCGGGCGGTACGGTTTCAGCGAAACGCACGCTTGTACGGACCATCGCGTCCGACGAGACGGCACAAAGGAACTCGCATGACTTGGTTGGAACAACTCCTGGTCCTGGCCGCCGGTGTCGCGGCCGGCGGCATCAACACGATCGTCGGATCGGGCACGCTGATCACCTTCCCGACGCTGCTGGCGTTCGGGCTGCCACCGGTGACGGCGAATGTGTCGAACACGATCGGCCTGGTCCCCGGCTCGGTGAGCGGGGTGATCGGCTACCGGCGCGAACTGCAAGGACAGCGGTCGCGACTGCTGCAGCTGGGCACCGCCTCGCTGCTGGGCGGCATCACCGGCGCGGTGCTGCTGCTGGTGCTGCCCGCCGAGGCGTTCAAGGCGATCGTGCCGGTGCTGATCATCGCGGCGCTGATCCTGGTGGTGGTGCAGCCGCGCCTGGCCGCCTGGGTCAAGCAGCGCCGGGGTGAAGACGCCCCCGCACCCGCGCACGGCGGGCCGATCCTGCTGGTCGCGGTGTATTTCACCGGCGTCTACGGCGGCTACTTCGGTGCCGCCCAGGGCGTGCTGCTACTGGGCCTGCTCGGGGTGTTCGTGCACGAGGACATCCAGCGGCTCAACGCGGTGAAGAACGTGCTGGCGCTGATCGTCAACGCGGTCTCGGCGACCATCTTCATCGCGATCGCCGAGGTGAACTGGCAGGCGGTGGCGCTGATCGCGATCGGCTCGATCATCGGCGGTCAGCTGGGCGCGCGGGTGGGCCGCAAGCTGCCGCCGAACGTCTTGCGCGCGGTGATCGTGGTGGTGGGCACCATCGCCGTGGTACGTCTGCTCAGCTGAATTGTTGGAGCGCTGGCGCGCTCGAGGTCGCGGCCCCTGGAGGGCCGCCGGTCAGGCACCGTTGCTTGCTCCTTCGTCGCCTACGCAACGGCGCCTGACCGGCGACCCGGCCGCGACCGGCCACTGCGTGGCCGCCGCTCCTCGGGGTCGCGGGTGCGGGGCTGGTGGTGTGAGTGGTGACAAATTGGCTTCGCTCCCCTGGGAGGCCCGGGTTTTCGCGGTATTGTGCGGCTCGGTCATGCGTGATGAGGAGGTGGCCGGGTGCACAGACGTGCCTTTTTCAAGGCGGCGGGGCTGGCGACGATCGCCGGTGCCGTGGGGACGAACCTGACGATGCGGGCGGCGGCGGCCGACCCGCGTGAGGCGATGTTCCAGTCGTGGGTGCCGGAGATCTTCGCCCCGATTCCGGACGCGCCGGAGCATTCGCCCGCCCTCGTGATCGGCTCGGGGTTCGGCGCGGCGGTCACCGCGCTGCGGCTGGCCGAGGCGGGGGTCGTCACGACGGTGCTCGAGCGGGGCTCGCGCTGGCCGAACGACCCGTGGCGCGAGATCTTCACCGGCGACGACCTGCCCGACGGCCGTGGCTTCTGGCATCGCACCAGCTTCACCGGCGTCACCAAGGTGCCGATGAGCTTCGGTTCCTTCGGCGGCGTGCTCGATGTCACCGAGTTCGCCGGGATCGATGTGTGGCGGGCCGCGGCGGTGGGCGGTGGCTCGGTGGTGTTCACCGGCGCGATGGTGGCGCCCGAGCGCAGGCTCTTCGACCAGGTCTTCGGCGGAGTCGTCGACTTCGGCGAACTCGAGCGCGTCTACTACCCGCGGGTGCGCCAGATGCTGCGCCTGGACGCCATGCCCGCCGACATCTACCACTCCGAGCCGTTCGCGCACTCGCGCGCCTGGGACGACCAGGTCCGTGCGGCGGGCTACCAGCCGGTGCCCAACGACTCGATCTTCACCTGGGACGTACTGCGCAGCGAACTGGCGGGCACCTCGCGCCCCTCTGCCACCGCCGCCCGCTCCAACCTGGGCAATTCCAACGGCGCCAAGTTCGACCTGAACCAGAACTACCTGCGCTACGCGGCCGAGACCGGCAAGGCGCAGGTCTACCCCGGCCACCAGGTCGACAGCATCGCCCAGGACGGCAACGGCAAGTTCGTGGTCACCGTGACGAAACTGGACCCCACCGGCCGTCACCTCGCCACCCGCACCCTGACCTGCGACAAGCTGTTCCTCGGCGCGGGTTCGGTGGGCACCTCCGCCCTGCTGGTCCGGGCCCAGGCCACCGGCGCGCTGCCCAATCTCAACGAGCACATCGGCGACGGCTTCGGCACCAACGGTGACGTGGTGCTGGCCCGCGGCGCCAGCTCGGTGGCCGGGCACGGCCAGGGCGTGCCCAGCGCCAGCCGGATCTACGACGAATCCGGCGCGCCGCTCACCCTGGAGAACTGGTACATCCCGGGCATCCCGTTCGAGACCGGCGCGCTGGCCTCGCTCGGCATGGTGCTCGACTCGACCAGGGCCCGCTTCGGCTACGACGCCGGTTCCGGTGGCGTCGGCCTGAACTGGCCCGACGCCGCCCAGCGGTCGGTGGTCGACGCGGCCCGCGCGGTGGACCACCGCATCGCCGAGAAGGCGGGCGCGATGGCCGAGTACGGCGCGCTCGGCTACGACGCGAACGCCCGGTTCACCGCGCATCCGCTGGGTGGTGCGGTGCTCGGCCGGGCCACCGACGCCTACGGCCGCGTGCACGGGCACCCCGGCCTGTACGTGATGGACGGCGCCGCCATCCCCGGCAGCACCGCGACGGTCAATCCCTCGCTGACCATCACCGCCCTGGCCGAACGCAATATCGAGGCGATCCTGCGCGGCTGAGCCCGCCGAACACGCCCTCGATCGGGCACCCGCAACTGCCCGCGCCGCGGCGGGGGACCAATTAGCGTGGGCAACAGCAGCGCCGGGCCGGGTGGCCCCGACACCGCGGCCCCGGGCCGCCAGACAGCAGGAGCACGGGTGGTCTCACCGGGTATCGAGCGGGTCGAGGCGTTGCCGGACGTGCGCGCCAAGACCCCGTCGCTGCGCACCGACATCGTCATGCTGATCCTGGCGATCATCTCGGTGGCACTGGTCGTGTGGATCACCTTCTTCCCGGTCTCCGGCTCGACCTATCACGCGATCGTGGTGGTGGACTGGAGCATCTGCGCGGTGTTCCTGCTGGAATTCCTGTGGCGCTGGCGCCGGGCGGGCTGGCCGTGGACCTTCCCGTTCGTCTACTGGTACGAGGTCCTGGGCATGATCCCGGTGACCAGCCCGATCTTCCGCGGGTTCCGGCTGTTCCGGATCGTGGTGATCCTGCTGCGACTGGGCCGGGTCGCCGACCGGGCGCTGGGGGAGCGGGTCACCGCGACGATCGTCAACCGGTTCGTGGGCACCATCGTCGACGTGATCAAGCGCCCGATGACCATCGCCATCCTCGACGAGGTCTCCAAGGTGCTGCGCACCGGCCACTACACCAAGAACATCGCCGCGGCGCTGGAGGAGAACCGCGCCGAGGTCGACCAGATGATCGTCGACCTGATCAAGAACGACCCGCAGACCGGCAAGCTGCGCTACATCCCGTTCCACGACGACATCATCCGGCTCGTCGCCGACACGGTCTACCGCATGCTGCGCCAGCTGCTCGACGACCCGCGCACCGACGAACTGGTCGCCGACATGCTGCGCGAGAACCTCGACCAGATCAACGACGCCGTCCGGTCGGGGGTCAGGGTGCCGCCGTCGCATCGCGGCGCCACCCCCGCCGAGCACGGCGTGCGCCATCACCTCGGTCAGGTCAAGCGTGTCTGATCCGGTCACGCGGCTGGGCGAAGTGCACTGTCTCCCAGATGACGAGCCCGGCCAGTAGCGCGCACAGGATGCTCAGCGAGGCGAGCGCGGGCAGGTTCGCCGCGACCGGGATCAGCGCGAACAGCGCGACGGCCACGACCACCCGCCCGACCGACACCGATTTCACCGCGTAGTACTTCGCCACCACCACCCCGAGCAGGAACAGCGCGGGCCCACCGTAGAGCGCGGCCAGCGGGATGCCGTAGAGCGCGTCGGTGAGCGTGTGGTGCGACGCATCGCCGACGTAGTAGAGCACCTTCTTCAGGCCCAGCGACAGCGCGATGACGCCGACGATCATCGGGAAATGCCCGTAGGTGTAGCTGTTCTGGGCGATCTTGATCTGGTGCGCGCCCCTGGCATGGGCGAAGGCGTGCTCGATCGAGATCGCCGCGACATCGAAGTAGAGCCACCACAGCAGCCCCGACACCGCCAGCCCGAGCATCGAGCCCACCGCGATCGGCCAGGAGATCGGCAGCCCGGCCACCCCGATGCCGATCGAGACGATCGATTCGCCCAGCGCCACGATGACGATGAGCCCGTAGCGTTCGGCGAAGTGCTTGGCCGAGTTGATCCGCCAGTCGGTGCCCGCGGCCCAGGTCCACAGCATGTCGCCGGCGATGGCGGCGATCCAGAGCACGATCTGCACGACCCCGGAGGTCATCGCGGCCACGACCAGCAGCGTGGTGCCGACGGTGATCGAGCCCAGCGCCCAGCGCAGCAGCTGTCCGCGCAGTTGCGGGTCGTCGGCGCTGATCGCCCAGAACAGCCCGACGTGCACCAGCCGCACGATCAGGTAGGCGATGGCGAACACCAGCGGGCCGAACCAGCCGCCGGGCAGGTCGGTGAACGCCTCGGGAATGGTGAGCGCGGCCAGGAACGCCCCGCCCATCGCCACGAACATGCCGACCCGGGCGGGCCCCTCGTCGGCGCGCACCACATTGCCCAGCCAGGAGTAGGCGATCCACAGCCACCACATCAGCGCCAGGACCAGCACCGCGCGCAGCGCGTTCACGGCGGTGGTGTCGTGGGCCGCCAGGTCGGTGACCATGGTGAAGGCGAACACGATCACCAGGTCGAAGAACAGTTCGAGTTGGGTCACCGAGGAGTCCGCGGTGACCGGCCGGAACCGCGGCCGTCGTGTACCGATCATGGCGCTCATCGTCGCACCCCGCGGCGATGCGCGCCGGGAACGTCAGCCGACGGCGTAACCCGCGTTCCCGGCGTAGCGCTCGGCGAAATCGATGAAGTTCGAGACGGCCTCGTCGTGCACCTTGCGCAGGGAGCGGTTGAACAGGATGCCCGGGATCGGCAGCGGGAGCTGCAGCTCCACGTGGTAGTCGATCTCGGTGCCCTCGGGTGCCTCGAGCAGGTCGAACCAGCCGTGGCCCTTGGAGCCGCGGCTGCTGTCGACCACATCCCAGGTGACCCGGTGCGGTTCCCAGCTGTATTCGAGGACCTGGGAGTCGGAATTGCCCATGAAGTGGGCGGTGGCGAAGACGCGGCGCGGCCTGCCGTCGGCGTCGCGCGGGCCGACGCGGACATCGCTGTAGGAGGTCGACCACTCCGCCATCTGATCGACGGCTAGGAGCGCGTCCATGACCTGGTCGATCTCAGCCTCAACGGTGAATCGGATGTCGATCTTCGAGCGCATCTGTGTCTATCCTCCGAACCCCCGCTGTCTTCGCGCCCGATTGTGCACAGTTGTACCAGTGATCGTCAACACGTCTACGGTCTGGTCAAATGACCGGGTCAGCCGGGTATCGCCCGCTCGACGGCGGTTTCGATCAGCGCCAGGCTCTGCTCTTCGGTGAAGATTCCGGGCAGGGTGAGGTGTTCGACGATGAGCCAGTTCAGCGCCAGATAGAGCAGCAGCACCGAATCGGCGTCGCCGGGCAATCCGGATGCCAGGTGATTGCGAATATTGAACTCGACATCGGCGCGCACCCGCTCGGTGAGCACCGCGCGCAGCTCCGGGCGCCGGGTGGCCTCGAGGCGCAGTTCGAGCAGGGCCAGGTAGGCGGTGCGATGCGATTCCAGCCGGCTGACCACCTCGCGCATCAGCACCGCGATGTGCTCCTTGGTCCTCGGGCCGTTGCTGACCTGTGCCATCGCCTCCGCGCTGGGCGCGATGACCTCGTAGAAGCGGATGCCGGCCTGGGTGAGCAGCTCGTCGCGATTGGCGAAGTAGTTCGACGCCGTCCCCGCGGGCACCCCGGCCTGTTTGTCCACCGCGCGGAAGGTGAGCCCCCGCGCCCCCTCGGCCGCGAGCACTTCGATCGCCCCGTCCAACAGGGCTTGACGCCGCTCCGGATTAGTCCGCACTTGACACCACTCCATTCGTAGTACTACGTTCAAACCGCTTCAATCAGAGTACAACAACTGAGGCGGTACCCATGCGAAAGCTTGTCTACTACATCGGCGTCTCCCTCGACGGCTACATCGCGGGCCCCGGCGGCGAGGTCGACTTCTATCCGACCCCGGCCGACTACGTGGCGTGGATGTCCGCCGAATTCCCCGACGCCATGCCGACGCACATCCGCCCGCACGCGGGCGTCGACCCGCATCTGCCCGCCAGGCACTGGGACACCGTGCTGATGGGCCGCGGCACCTACATCCTCCCGGGCGAGCACGTCGAGAGCCCGTTCCAGCACATGAAGCAGTACGTCGTATCGAACTCGCTGAGCCAGGCCGATCACCCGGGCGTCGAGATCTTCGCCGGTGACCCGGTCGAGCTCGTGCGCGAACTCAAGCAGCAGGACGGTCTCGACATCTGGCTGTGCGGCGGCGGCAACCTGGCCGGTCAACTCCTCGGCGAGATCGACGAGATGATCATCAAGAGCTATCCGGTGGTCGCGGGCTCGGGCGTATCGGTCTTCGGCGGCGTCTTCCAACCGACACAGTTCACTCCCGTGCGACGCAAGGAATTCGACAACGGCGCGCAGGTCACCTGGTTCGAGCGGGGCTGATTCCGGTGGTCAGCCACAGGTGACAAGCCTGTGTCGTTTTCCACAGGCTGGGGAGGTAGCGGCGGATCGGGTGTGTAGCGGCCGGTACTCTTGGTCGCTGATAGCAGCTCGATTCCCGATCGTGAAGGACCATTGCCGTGGCTCTCGTTGTTCAGAAGTACGGAGGATCCTCGGTGGCCACCGCCGAGCGGATCCGGCGCGTCGCTGAACGGATCGTGGAGACCAAGAAGCAGGGCCACGACGTGGTCGTGGTCTGCTCGGCCATGGGCGACACCACCGACGAACTGCTCGATCTCGCCGAGCAGGTGGCCCCCGCGCCGCCCGCCCGCGAGATGGACATGCTGCTCACCTCCGGCGAGCGCATCTCCAACGCGCTGGTGGCCATGGCGATCCACTCGCTCGGCGCCGAAGCGCGTTCGTTCACCGGTTCGCAGGCGGGCGTGATCACCACCGGCGCGCACGGCAAGGCCAAGATCATCGACGTCACCCCCGGCCGCCTGCAGGAGGCGCTGGCCGACGGCCAGATCGTGCTGGTGGCGGGCTTCCAGGGCGTCAGCCAGGACAGCAAGGACGTCACCACGCTGGGCCGCGGCGGCTCCGACACCACCGCCGTCGCCCTGGCCGCCGCGCTGAAGGCCGACGTCTGCGAGATCTACACCGACGTCGACGGCATCTTCAGCGCCGACCCGCGCATCGTCGGTGACGCCCAGAAGCTCGACAACATCTCCTACGAGGAGATGCTGGAGATGGCGGCCTGCGGGTCGAAGGTGCTGATGCTGCGCTGCGTGGAGTACGCGCGCCGCTACAACGTTCCCGTTCATGTCCGGTCGTCCTACACCGACAAGATCGGCACCACAGTTTTCGGATCGATGGAGGACATTCCCGTGGAGCAGGCAATCCTGACCGGCGTCGCGCACGACCGCAGCGAGGCCAAGGTGACCGTCGTCGCCCTGCCCGACGAGCCGGGCTACGCGGCCAAGGTGTTCCGCGCGGTCGCCGACGCCGAGATCAACATCGACATGGTGCTGCAGAACATCTCCAAGGTCGACACCGGCAAGACCGACATCACCTTCACCCTGCCCAAGACCGACGGCGCCCGCGCGGTGGAGATGCTCACCAAGCGTCAGGACGAGATCGGCTTCGCGCAGGTCCTCTACGACGACCACATCGGCAAGGTCTCCCTGGTCGGCGCGGGCATGAAGTCGCATCCGGGCGTCACCGCCACCTTCTGTGAGGCGCTGGCCAACGCGGGCGTCAACATCGACCTGATCTCCACCTCGGAGATCCGGATCTCGGTGCTGGTGCGCGACACCGAACTCGACGAGGCCGTGCAGGTGCTGCACAAGGCTTTCGATCTCGGCGGCGACGAGGCCGCCGTCGTCCACGGCGGAACGGGGCGCTGAATCATGGGTGTACGTGTAGGAGTCGTCGGCGCGACCGGTCAGGTCGGCGCCGTCATGCGCAAGCTGCTCGAAGAGCGCAACTTCCCGGCCGACGAGGTGCGGTTCTTCGCGTCCGCGCGTTCGGCCGGTAAGACGCTGCCGTGGCGCGGTGGCGAGATCGTCGTCGAGGACACCGAGACCGCCGACCCGTCGGGTCTGGACATCGCGCTGTTCTCCGCCGGTGCCACCATGTCGCGGGTGCAGGCGCCGCGCTTCGCGGCCGCGGGCGTGACCGTCATCGACAACTCCTCGGCCTGGCGCAAGGACCCCGACGTCCCGCTGGTGGTCTCCGAGGTGAACCCCGAGGCCACCCGCACCCTGCCCAAGGGCATCATCGCCAACCCGAACTGCACCACCATGGCCGCGATGCCGGTGCTCAAGCCGCTGCACGACGTGGCCGGGTTGCAGCGCCTGATCGTGTCGTCGTACCAGGCGGTGTCGGGTTCGGGCCTGGCCGGTGTGGAGGAGCTCGCCTCGCAGATCCGCGCCGTCGCCGACGACGCCGAGAAGCTGGTGCACGACGGTTCGGCCGTGGACTTCCCCGCGCCGAACAAGTACGTCGCGCCGATCGCGTTCGATGTCATCCCGCTGGCCGGCGCGCTGGTCGACGACGGCTCGTTCGAGACCGACGAGGACCAGAAGCTGCGCAACGAGAGCCGCAAGATCCTCGGCCTGCCCGACCTGCTGGTCAGCGGCACCTGTGTGCGCGTGCCGGTGTTCACCGGGCACTCGCTGTCGATCAATGCCGAGTTCGCCGAGCCGATCTCGGTCGAGCAGGCGCGCGAGCTGCTGGGCAAGGCACCGGGCGTGCGCCTGGTCGACGTGCCCACCCCGCTGGCCGCCGCCGGCCAGGACGACTCGCTGGTCGGCCGCATCCGCCAGGACCCGGGTGTGCCGAGCGGCCGTGGTCTGGCGCTGTTCATCTCCGGCGACAACCTGCGTAAGGGCGCCGCGCTCAACACCATTCAGATCGCGGAAGTCCTGCTGAACAACCGCTGAGTCCGCTCTCGTCCAGGCCGGGCCGTCCGCTGACGGCCCGGCCTGCGTCGTCTACCGGATGCCCGGCGTGCGCGGATCGTTGCCCACGCAGACCAGCACCGCGCAGCCCGGCGGAATACTAGAGAACGGTGCCGCCAGTGGCTGATTCAGGCACGCGAACACGGTGCACCCCGGATAGGCGCCCGGCCCCACACCGAACACGGCGAGCAGGATCTCCGAGTCGATGAGCTTGGCCGCGTCGAAGTCCAGCGGCGGCTCCACATACGGCGCGGCCACCGGCACCGGCGTATCGGTGAAGGCGGCGAAGAGCCTGCGGAAGAACTCGTGCGGCAGTTCCTCCGGGTGCGCGATCACCCCGCTCGCCCCGTAAGCGGACTGGTTGCCGAAGGTGCCGGTCCACATCACCGTCAGATCCAGGCTCGGGATGAAGAAGACGTTCTGCAGCGCCAGCCCGGACATGAAGAAGGTGTCGGCGGGCAGGAAGTCCGGTGACTCCGCGCAGTCGGCCCCCACCCAGAACAGGTACCCGTAGCAGGGATTCGCCGCCGAGGGGGTGCGCGCCCGGCGCAGGTAGTCCGAGGAGATCACCCGCGTGCCACCCCACTGCCCGTCGTTGGTGACCAGCAGGCCGATCTTGGCCAGGTCGTTGGGGGGCAGCATGAGGTGGGCGTAGCCATAGGTGTGCCCGGAGCGGTCGCGCGCCCAGTAGTAGTCGCTGCGCGGGATGCCGAGCGGGTCGAACAGCTGCCGCTGCGCGAAGTCCTGGAGCGGCTCGCCCACGGCCAGCTCGATCACATACGACAGCAGGTCGACATTGCGCTGGCTGTAGCTGAAGGTGGTGCCCGGCGGGTTGGTCAGCTCCACGGCCAGCGCCTGCACCGCCGAGTTCGGGTCCACCGGGATCACCGCCGTGATGCCCTCGCTGAGCACTCCGACCTTCATGCCGGAGGTCTCGGTGAGCAGGTTCTCCACGGTGATCGAGCGATGGGCGGCGTCACCGAGGCCCGGCGGCAGGTAGCGGTCGATGGGCGCCGACACATCGAGTCTGCCCTGATCGGAGGCGATTCCGGCGAGCAGCGAGACCACCGACTTGGTGACGCTCCAGATGTTCCAGGCGACGTTGCCGGTCTCCTCGTTGCGCAGCCCCTCCCCGACGAGGCAGTTGTGCCGGAACACCTGCACATTGAGCCGATTCCGCGTCGCCGCGAACTGCAACGCCTCGGTCAGCTTGCCGGGATCGAGCCCCACCTGTTCGGGACTGGCTCGTTGCAGTTCGCGCTCCGAGGTCACCGCGCAGGTGGCCGGGGTGCCGGGTGCGGCCGGTGCCGGGCCGGCGAACAGGCTCGCCGAGGCCACAACCGCCACAACTGTTCCCACGAAAAATCCCCTGCGCTGCCCCATGCGGGGAGGGTAGACCTCCCCACCTGCCGTAACCCGTAAAGCACGGCCGCTGTAGACCCTGATCGAGCCGAAGTTTCATCTCGCCGTAACCCCCCTGCGACGACGAACGCCGCCAGGTCGATGAGGGAGACCTGGCGGCGTTCGGAGTCGAAGGGGCACCGCGTGGGTGACCCGTCAGGGTGTCGGCGCCCCACAAGCGCCTCTCGGCGAGTGGTCGCTCGAAGCGACAGATGGGGTGAGGCCCGGGGCTGTTCGGACGCCGACACGGGGTTCAACGAGGGTCCCCGCCGAATAATTCCGGCCCCCCCGATGTGACGCGCGCTACGTGCGGGAGGCAGGTCCGCCCGGGAGCGGCCCTGCCTCGGAGTGTGCGGCTCAGAAGTTGCTGAACCAGTAGAGCAGGCTGGCCAGCAGCCAGACGACCAAGGTCTCCATCGTCGTTCTCCCTCTGTGATCGGTCCCTCAATCATCCCGAAGATCACTCCCCGAGGCGACAAGTTGTTCTTAAGAACCTCTAGAGACCGCCGTCGCATCCTTTTTCCAGACACCGGAACATCCGGGTCCGGCCGATCTCGAGGGGTGACCGGACGGACCCGGCGGTGCAGCCCAGAAGGTGGCTCTTCCAGACGCTGAAGAATCACTGCCGACGGTAACCACACCGACGGACTTCACCGGCGATGTTCCAGCAGTGTCGCGGGGTATGCCGACCGGGCCGGTCCGAACGAGGGGTGACCGGCCCGGTCGTCAACGTTGTAGGTAGGCCACCCAGCCGCCGTGTTCGGTGATGTCGGTGGCGGTGAGCGCGGCGTCGTAGGTGCACGCGAAGCCGACCACCGAGCGCCCGTCGGCCAGCTCGATACTCGTCAGTGCCATCGGGGGTGGCAGTTCGGCGAGGAAGCGGCCGAGTCCGCCGGGGGAGACCAGGAACAGTTCGCCCCGGATCGGCGCTCCGAGACCGTCGCCGTGGCGGACCAGGCCGGGCTTGGGCGGGACGGTGTCCAGGGCGGTCAGGCGGTAGGCGTCGCTGGTGGTGATCTCGCCCGCGAAGCGGGCACCGAGCTGTTCGAGCTGCCAGTGCAGGGGCTGGCCGCGCAGGTGCGCGCCGAAGACCGCCAGCGCGACGCCGGTGTCGACCAGCAGGGGTGCGGGGGTGCCGGTGACGCGGGCGGCGAGGTCGACGGCGAGCTGGTCGGCGAAGGTGGGGACCACGACCATCACACCGAACGGCAGGCCGTCGGCGGTGGGGGTGCCGGGGACGGCGACGGCGGCGAGGTCGAGCAGGTTGCAGAAGTTGGTGTAGGTGCCGAGGCGGCGGTTGATCGTCACCGGGTCGGCGGTCACCGCGGCGATGGTGGGGTGCTCGGTGGTGGTGGGGAGCAGCAGGCCGTCGTAGCCGGTCAGCAGGGCATTCGCGGCGGCCTTGGCCTTCGTGAGGGTGTCCAGGTCGGCGGCGAAGGACGGTGCGTCCAGTTCCTTTGCCGCGCTGATGATTCCCGCCACGGTCTCGTCCAGGCCGTCGGCGCCCTTGTCGACGAACGCGCCGACGGCCGCGTACCGCTCGGCGACGATGGCGCCGTCGTAGAGCAGCCGGGCCGCGTCCAGCAGCGGCGAGATGTCGACCTCGCGCACCGTGACACCCTGATCCCGCAGGGCGGCAACGGTTTCGATGAAGGCGGCGCGATAGGCGGGGCTCAGTGGGGTGAGGTCGTCGGGGATGGCGACCGTGGGTCGGGCGCCTGCGGCCAGGCGTACGTCGGCGGGCCAGGTGCGGCTGCGCGGGTCCCGTTCGTCCGGACCGATCATGACGGCCGCCGCGGTGACGGCGAGGTCGAGGCCGGCGGCGAAGACGGTGACCGCGTCGTAGTCGGCGCACGCGGGCACCACGCCGTGCGCGGGGACCAGTCCGAGGCTCGCCTTGATGCCGACGATGCCGTGGAAGGCGGCGGGCACCCGGCCCGAGCCCGCGGTATCGGTGCCGACGCCGATATCGGCGATTCCCAGCGCGACCGCCACCGCCGAGCCGGAACTCGAACCGCCGGAGATCAATTCGGGATGCTCGGCGTGGCGCACCGCGCCGTACGGGCTGCGGGTGCCGACGAGTCCGGTGGCGAACTGGTCGAGGTTGGTCTTGCCGAGCACCAGCGCGCCCGCGTCGACCAGGCGGTCGACGGCGGCGGCGGTTACTGTTGCAGGATAAGCGAATTCGGGGCAGGCGGCGGTGGTGGGCAACCCCGCCACGTCCACATTGTCCTTCACCGCGACGAGCAACCCGGCCAGCGGCAGCGGCTCACCCGCGGCCACCCGCCGGTCCACCTCGGCCGCTTCGGCGGTGAGCTCGGCCTGCGGGCGCAGGGTGATCCAGATTTCGGGCCGGTCCACCTCGGCGATGCGCGCGTACGCGGCGGCGACCCTGGCGGTTGCGTTGTCGGACATGGGTTTTCCTTACTCGCTCATGGACATGGCGGCGATGGCGCGCGTGATCCGTTCCAGCACCACATCCAGCGAATCGCCGATGTGGGCGTGCAGGAGGCGCTGCGCCGCGGGGATGTCGTCGGCGAGGACGGCGTCGAGGATGCCGAGGTGCTCGCTGATCGTGGTCTCGATCCGGTTGTTGATCATGAAGTCGTAGCGGCGCACATGCCGGATGCGCGAGTTCACCGCCACCAGCGCCCGCACCATCTCGGCATTGCCCGCCGCGGTGAGCAGCGCGACATGGAACTCCTCGTCGACCACCACGAAGCCCGGTTCCTGCTCGGGCGGATCGGCGCGCAGGGCCAGCCAGCGCTGCCGCTGGGCGCGCAGCAGCTCGGCGTCGTGGACGCGGTCCGGGTTGTCGCGCACCGCGGCCATGCCACCCAGTTCCAGAGTGAGCCGCAGTTCGTAGAGGTCGCGGATATTGGCCAGGCTGGGTCGCACGGGGCTGAAGCCGAACTCGGCGCGCTCGAGCAGCCCGTCGGCGCACAGCATCGCCAGCGCCTCGCGCACCGGCGTCCGGGAGATCCCGAACCGGGCCGAGAGCTTCGGCTCCGTCAGGCGCTGCCCGAACCGGATCTCCCCGTTCATCAACTCCGCGCGCAGGGCCGTGTAGACGACCTCCCGCAGCGGTCGTCCGGCGGCATCCACCCTTGTCGACATGGGTGTATACGCTATCGATCGGTAATTTCTATCAAGTGACAGAAAGTAAGCGGCAGGTTATCGCTTGCTCACAGCCTCACCGCCGCCACGGCAGTTCCGAGAGAATTTCTCAACACAGCCCGAACACGCAGGGAACCTCAGCCGACACACCCGCGGAGAAGTATTCCCCGCGAGGAGGGCGCCCATGACCACTTCCGCCATCGCGCTACTAGTCCTGGCCCTGATCGCGATCATCGCCGTCACCATCTACTGGCCCAACCCCCTGGAACGCGACTCCCCCTTCGAAGACCCCGTCACCGACGGCACCTTCCGCGAAAGCCACTCCCCCCGCAGCGACGGCATCTGACCCGGTAACATCCTCCGGTTCTGACCACTGCGGCTGTGCCGCAAGGATTCTCGGAGTACCGGTGTGAAGTTCCTGGCCAATACCTTCTTCGGCGACCTGTTCCTCTGGGCAGCTCTCGCCTTCGCCCTGCTCTGCGCCGCCTCGTTCCTCTGGGACGCCACCAGCACCGCCCTGACCCGGCTCCGCCTCCGCCTGTTCGGCCCACCCACCGAGCCCCCAGCCCCCACCGAACCCTCGAACCCCCGCCGCTCCGCAGCCTCCACCGCCCGCCACGAGGCCAGAACGCAAGCCCGCCGAGCCGCCCTCCGCGCCAAACACGCCGAGGGTGGCAACCGTGATTCCGAGGAAGAGCCGGCTCGGTGAGCAAGTCCCCGGTTCCGCTCGACGAGCAGGCTCCGCTCGACCTGGCCGTCGGTGGTCATGTGCTGCGGCATGTCTACGAGCACGAGACCAGCGCAGAACTGACGATCACCGTACGAAACCGGCAGGTCGGATACACGCTCATCTCGGACGCCCAGCCGATCAATCTCCCCGACGACGAACTCGTCCAAGCCATCTGTGACCTGGTCGATCTCCACGAGCAGTACGCCTCAGGATTGACCCAGGCGATATATCAGTACCGAAAGGACCCCGTCGGGAGCTGGACAATGCACAGCCGCTACCACTACACATAGCCCCGACATACGAGTCTCGACCAACACGGCGGTCCGCTCGCCGAGTAACGAGGCGCGCGAGTGTCGCCGCTACGCAACGGAACGTAGTGCTGCATTTTCGCTGCCGCGGTGGGCTGCGGATGGTGAACCGACCCCGGAAATACGAGGAGCCCCTGACCAGTGAACTGGTCAGGGGCTCCTCTGTGTCTCAACCAACACGTCGGGGTGACAGGATTTGAACCTGCGACCTCTTCGTCCCGAACGAAGCGCGCTACCAAGCTGCGCCACACCCCGTGAGGCGAACCTGAAGTAGCTTACAACGTGGGGGTGCGAAACGTTAAATTGGCTGGTCAGGTGGGGGTTAGAGGGGGCGGATGGAGCTGAAGATGCGTTTGGCGAGGGAGACGTCTACGGCGTCGGGGACGCCGGTGTCGGCGACCATGACCATGACGAAGCTGCCGTCCTTGGTGCCCTTGAAGGCGTAGGTGTAGATGGAGTAGGTGCTCGCGCAGCCGGGCTTGGGGTTGGCGACGGTGCCGGTGGTCTCGACGAACATGCCCCGGGTCTTGCCGTCCATCGAGGTGAGGGCCTGGGCGGTGCCGGGGGTGCCGGTGGAGCCGCCGTAGGCGAGCGGGGCGGTCTTGGTGCCGAGCTCGGCAGCCGCGGCGGCGTTGTCGGCCTGTTTGGAGCCGGTGAGCAGGGAGACGGTGCGGGTGGAGTCGGGGCAGTAGTCGCGGCCGTCGGAGGCGTAGCCCTTGCCGATGACCGAGTCGCCCGGCGGCTCGCCGAACCCGCCGATGGTCCCCTCACTGGCGACCTTCCAGCTCGGCGGCACATCGTAGGCCGCGCCCCGGTCGGGCGAGGCGACCACCTGATAGCCCTCGATGACGGGCGCGACCGTGGCGGCCGCCCCGCTCGGCTTGGTCGTGGTGGTGCTCGGCTTGGCCTTGCTGGTGGACGGCGGCGCGCCGGTGGTGGTGAGGGCGCTGACCATCGACGGGGTGGTGCTCCCGTTGGCGGTGGTGCCGGGCGAGTCGCCACCGGACATGGCGACGGCGGTGACGGTCCCGGCGACGATCAGCGCCGCCGACACCCCGAGCACCGTCCACAGGACCGCCTTGCTCCCGGACTTCGCCGGAACCGGCTGTCCGTACCCGGGCTGCCCGTACGGCTGACTCCCGTACTGCTCGAGCGGCGGCATCTCGCCGTACTGTTGCTGCGGTTGCTGCGGTTGCTGCGGTTGCTGCGGTTGCTGCCACCCGGGCGCACCCTGCCCCCACTGCTGATTCGGCTGTCCCACAACGGAATTCCACTGCTGCGCACCCCACTGCTGCTGATCGGGCTGCGCCCCCGCCCACCCCGTTCCGGGAGCCCGCAGCTGAGTCGCGTCGGCCCCGGGCTGCGGTGCGCCGGGCTGTCCGGCTGCCGGATTCGCGCCCGGCCACGGTGAGCCGGGTTGTCCGGTGGGAGGGTTCGCCCCGGACCACGGCGCGATCTGGGTTGCGTCAGCACCGGGCCATGGCGAGCCCGGCTGTACGCCAGACGGATTGGTGCCGGGCGGATTGGTGCTGGACCAGGAGGCGACCTGGGTGGCATCGGCACTGGGAGGTACGGGCTGTCCGCCGGGCGGGTTCGCACCGGGCCACGGCGAGCCGGGCTGTGCGCCAGACGGATTGGCGCCGGGTGAGCCGGGTTGTCCGGCAGGCGGATTGGTGCTGGACCACGGGGCGACCTGGGTGGCATCGGCGCCGGGGGGAACGGGCTGTCCGCCGGGTGGGTTCGCGCCGGGCCACGGTGAGCCCGGTTGTCCGGCAGGCGGATTCGCGCCGGACCAGGGGGCGACCTGGGTGGCATCGCCCGGCGAGCCGGCGGGGTTCGGGGGCTGACCCTGCCAGTCCTGGGGACCGGCGGGCGACCACTGGGTCGGGTCCGGCAGGCCGGGGGGTGGGCCCGAGCCGTCCCAGCGCAGGGTCGGGGGTAGGCCGGTGCCGCCGGGGGTCCAGGCGGTGGTCGGGTCGGGTGTGCCCGGCGCGGGGGCGGCTCCGGGGCGCTGCCATTGCGCGTCGGAGGGTTGCGGTGCGCCGGGTCCGCCGAACACGGTCGGGTCGTTGCGCCTGTCGTCGGATCCGTTGCTCACGATTGTTCCCCTAATGACAAATCTGTCGTTCGGGGCGCAACCCTAGCGGGCGACGGCTTCGGAGGTGGACAAGCCGTGGTCGGTGTCGGCGGAGGGACGCTTCGGCGGGGCGCCGACCAGCGTCAACAGGGTGGCCTCGGGGCGGCAGCAGAAACGGTAGGGCGCCCACGGGGAGGTGCCGATGCCCGCCGACACGTGCAGCTGTGTGTGCTCGCCCCACTGCGAGGCACCCTTGACCCGCGACTTGTCGATGCCGCAGTTGGTCACCAGCGCGCCGTAACCGGGAACGACCAGCTGTCCGCCGTGCGTGTGGCCTGCCAGGACGAGGTCGTAGCCGTCCTCGGCGAAGCGGTCGAGCACGCGGGGCTCGGGCGAGTGGGTGACGCCGATGCTCAACTGCGCCAGCTGATTCGGCGCACCGGCCACCGTGTCGTAGCGGTCGCGCTGCAGATGGGGGTCGTCGACGCCGGCGCTGGCGATGCGGATGCCCGCCACCTCGAGATCGCGCCGGGTGTGGGTCAGGTCCAGCCAGCCGCGTTCGGTGAAGGCCGCGCGCAGATCCTGCCAGGGCAGCGGGTCGCCGTAGACGCGGCGGTGATCCTTCTTGAAATACTTCAGCGGATTCTTCGGCACCGGCGCGAAATAGTCGTTGGAACCGAACACGAACAGACCGGGACGCGCCAGCAGCGCGCCGAGGGATTGCACCACCGCGGGCACGGCCTTGGGGTGCGAAAGATTGTCACCGGTATTCACGACCAGGTCGGGTTCGAGCCGATCGAGTTCGCGCAGCCACTGCTGCTTGAGCTGCTGTCCCGGCATCATGTGCAGGTCGCTGACGTGCAGGATGCGCAGGGTCGGCGACCCGGGCGCGAGCACCGGCATGGTGGCCTCACGCAGCACGAACGCGTTGCGCTCGATCAGCGTGGCATAGCCGATGCCTGCGACGGCGGCCCCAGCGGCTCCCCAGACGGTGCGGCGGACAGCGGACGTCGAGATAACGGGCATTTGCCCAGCATAGGCGACCCCCTCCCGGAACGGCGCGTGTGTTTCCGCACAAACGGTACGAATTTCGGTCGCGATGAAAATGTGATGAGAGTTGCGGTGGTGACGGGCTACCGTGAGGCGCATGTCGGAACTGAAATCGCAGCTGCGCGCGGATATGACCGCCGCGATGAAAGCCAAGGACACGCTGCGCCTGTCCACCCTGCGGATGTTGCTCGCCTCGATCCAGAACGCCGAGGTCTCCGGAACGCAGGCGCGCGAACTCTCCGACGCCGACGTGGTGGCGCTGCTGCAGAAGGAAGCCAAGAAGCGCAACGAGGCCGCGGTCATCTACGAGCAGAACGGGCGCGGTGAGCTGGCCGCGAACGAGCGCGCCGAGGAAGAGGTGATCGAGCAGTACCTGCCGACCCAGCTCACCGAGGCCGAGGTCGCCCAGGTCGCCGATACCGCGATCGCCCAGGTCGCCGAGCAGCTCGGGGAGCGGCCGGGGATGAAGCAGATGGGTCAGGTCATGAAGGCCGCGACCGCGCTCGCCGAGGGCAAGGCCGACGGGTCGCGCCTGTCGGCGGCGGTCAAAGCGCGCCTCTGACGCGAGAACGACGAAGGGCCGCCGTCCGGAATGGACGGCGGCCCTTCGCGTGTCGTCAGCGTGGCACCGGAATGGGGATCGGTGGCAGGCGGGGTAGTTGCGGGAGTCCTGGCAGCTCGGGCCCGGGTGCCGAGGGTGCGGGCGGGGCCGTGGTGGTCGGCACGCGGACGGTGCCGTCACTGATGTAGATCGTGACCACCGAGCCGGGGATGGCCGCGCCGTTGGGCGAGCTGCCCATCACGGTGCCCTTGGCCTGCGAGCCCGGCGCGTTCACCGCCGTCACCCGGAAGCCTGCGCCGGACAGGATCGAGGTGGCCTCGCCCTGCGACTTGCCCGCCACATCGGGCACCTGCGAGTTGTTCGCGCCGCGCACGTACTTGTCGTCCAGCGGCGGCAGGGCGGGCGGCGGATAGTGGTCGAGCGCGGGTTTCACCGCGTTGAACCAGGTGCGGGCCGGTTCGTTACCGCCGTAGAGATCGCCGCCGCCGCAGTTGCGCAGCGGGAACGAGCAGATCTCGCCGGGGGTGGGGCTGTCACCGTAGACGTAGACCGCGGCGGCCAGCGAGTTGGTGAAGCCGAGGAAGGCCGAGGAGCGGTGGCTCTCGGTGGTGCCGGTCTTGCCCGACATCGGCGCCGCCCAGCCCGCCGCCCGCGCGGCGCCCGCGGCGGTACCGCTGACGTCGTCCTTGCTCATCGCGTTGGCGAGGGTGTTGGCCAGACCCGGGTCGACGACCTGCTCGCAGGCCTGCTGGGTCAGCGGCACGGTCTTGCCCTGCCGGTCGATGACCTCCTGGATCGGCGAGGGCGGGCACCACTTGCCGCCCGAGGCCAGCGTGGCGGCCACGTTGGACAGCTCGAGCGGGTTGATCGCGAACGGGCCGAGGGTGAACGAACCCATGTTGTTGTTCTTGATGTGGTCGGCCAGGCTGGAGTTGCCGTGGCCGGAGGTGCCGGGCTTGGTGTAGGAGCGCATGCCCAGGCGCACGGCCATGTCCACCGCGGGCTCGACGCCCACGTCCTGGATCATCTTGACGAAGGTCGTGTTGGGCGAGGTGGCCAGCGCGTCGGTCACCGACATCGAGCCGGGATAGGCGCCCGCGTTCTTCACACACCACGCGTCGGCGGGGCAGCCGGGGGAGTTGGAGTAACCCATGCCCTTGGCGGCGTAGAAGCTGGGCACGTCGACCTGGGCGGCGATGCCGAGGCCCTTCTCCATCGCGGCGGCGGTGGTGAACAGCTTGAAGATCGAGCCCGCGCCGTCACCGGCCATCGAGTACGGCTGACCGAGCAGCGTCTCGTTGGCGTCGCGGTTGAGGCCGTAGGTGCGGCTGGAGGCCATCGCCAGCACGTGGTGGGCGTCCTGGCCGGGGGAGACCACCGACATGACCTCGGCGATGTTGTCGAGGTTCGGGTCGGCGGCGTCGGTGACCGCGCGCTTCACCGATTCCTGCAGCGCCGGGTCGAGGGTGGTCTTGATCAGGTAGCCGCCCTTGTCGATCTGCTCGCGGCTGATCCCGGACTCGGCCAGGTACTCCAGCGCGTAGTCGCAGAAGAAGCCCTTCTCGTGCGCGGAGATACAGCCACGTGGCAGACCCTTGGGCTCGGGCAGCACGCCGAGCGGTTCGCTCTTGGCGGTGGCGAACTCGGTGGCCCGGCTGGGGATGTTCTGGATCAGCGTGTCGAGCACGGTGTTGCGCCGGTCGGTGACGCCCTGGACGTTGGTGTACGGGTTCAGCTTGGAGCTGGACTGCACCATGCCCGCCAGCATCGCCGACTGGGTGATGTTCAGGTCGGCGGCGTCGACGCCGAAGTAGGTCTGCGCGGCGTCCTGGATGCCGTAGGAACCGTTGCCGAAGGGCACCAGGTTCAGGTAGCGGGTGAGGATCTCGTCCTTGCTCAGCTCGCGGTCGAGGGTGAGCGCCATCCGGATCTCGCGCAGCTTGCGCGCGGGGGTGGTCTCGATCGCGGCGCGGCGTTCGGCGTCGGTCTTGGCGACGACGAGCAGGTTGAAGTTCTTCACGTACTGCTGGTCCAGGGTCGAGGCACCCTGCTGCACCTCACCGGAGGAGGTGTTGGTCAGGAACGCGCGCAGCGTGCCCTGCCAGTCCACACCCTTGTGATCGGCGAAGCGCTTGTCCTCGATGGACACGATCGCCAGCTTCATGTTGTTGGAGATCCGGTCGCTGGGCACCTCGAAGCGGCGCTGCTCGTAGAGCCACGCGATGGGCGCTCCGCCCGCGTCGACCATCGTCGACACGGCGGGGACCGTTCCCTCCACCAGTTCCGCGGACACGTTGTCGACGGCATCGGCGGCTCGGTTGGAGATGAACCCGAACCCACCGGCCAAGGGGAACAACAGCCCAGCGACTAGCACGGCGGCCAGCGCGCAGCTGCCGGCCAGCCTCGCGAGCGTTTGAGTGATCGGCACGAGCCCAGCCTAAAGGGTGGGGTGGCGGGGTTCACTGCTGTGCTGCTCGACGGGGAATGTCCGGCCGGTGCCAGGGGGGTTGCTCGGGCGTGTCAACAAAATGATCACATCGGCGTGTCGCGACCGGGCACGCCGGTGATCAGCGCCGCTTCTCGATCTTCCGCCGATTTGAATGGACGGTCGTACCAAAAAATCGGGGCTCGGTCTTGCGTAAGCGCCATACCTTTACCTAGATTGAGAACCCAGTGTGATAGAGCTAACACTCAAAGTGGAATGTGGTGCGGACCGCAGCGGTAGTTGGGTTGCTGTGATCCGCGCTCGCGATTCTGGAGCGCCGCACAACGGTGTTCGGACTGCAAAGGGGCACATCAAATGCACATCACAACCCCCATCGCTCGACTGGATGTAGAGCAGGCCGAGGCAAGGATCGCTTGGGTTGCCCAGGCGCGATGCAAGGAAGTGGACCCTGACCAGCTGTTCGTTCGCGGTGCGGCCCAGCGCAAGGCGGCGACGATCTGCCGTCACTGCCCCGTGCTGATGCAGTGTGGCGCCGATGCCCTGGACAACCGGGTGGAGTTCGGGGTGTGGGGCGGGATGACCGAGCGGCAGCGGCGCGCGCTGCTCAAGCAGCATCCCGACGTCACGTCCTGGGCTGAATTCTTCAACGCCCAGCGTCAGCACCAGGTGGCTATCTAGCAGGTGAGACCGGACCGTTACCACAGACGGCGCCGAGCCCGCGCACTTTGCGGAATCGGCGCCGTCGACAGGTGTTACGGGACTGTTATCTATAGCCGAACGGAATCAGGAGGCAGCGGCTGTGCCGGTCAGCTGGTCGCCGACGGCGCGCAGGGCTTCGAGATCGGAAACCTCGAACGGCAGGGCCGTCACCGAGACGATCGCGACCCGGGGGTGCGCGCCGGTGAACCGGTGCAGCAGCCGCTGTTCGCGCTTGGCGGTGGCCACGCGGTCGGCGTGGATGCGCAGCACGGACGCGGTCAGCGGGTCGGACTCGGCCAGCTGGTCGGCGGCGGTCAGCGCGTGGTCACCGGACAGGCCCGACAGCGCCGGGTGCGTCCGGTTGAGCACCAGCCCGGCCAGCGGCATCTGCTCGGTGGACAGGCGGTCGACGAAGAACGACGCCTCGCGCAGCGCGTCCGGCTCCGGCGCGGCGACCACCAGGAAATGCGTGCCCGGCTTGGACAGCATGGCGAAGGTGCGCTCGGCCCGATCCTGGAACCCACCGAACAGCGACTCCAGCGACTGCAGGAAGGTCGAGGCGTCCTTGAGCATCTGCCCGCCGACGATGGTGGAGACCCCACGCATCGCCAGGCTCATCGCGCCGGTCACGAACCGGCCGACCCCGCGACCGGGCGCCATGATCAGCCGGATCATCTTGCCGTTGAGGAAGGTGCCCAGCCGCTTGGGCGCGTCCAGGAAGTCCAGCGCGTTGCGGGAGGGGGGAGTGTCGACCACGATCAGGTCCCACTCCTTGCGCCCGGCCAGCTGGCCGAGCTTCTCCATCGCCATGTACTCCTGCGTGCCGCCGAACGACGACGCCACCGTCTGATAGATCGGGTTGGCGAAGATCTGCTCGGCCTTGTCCGGGCTGGTGTGCTCGAGCACCATGTCGTCGAAGGTGCGGCGCATGTTCAGCATCATCGCGTGCAGCTCGCCGGGCACCTCGGGACCCAGCTCCACCCGCTGCGGGGTGTTGTCCAGCTCGGCCACGCCGAGGGACTGGGCCAGCCTGCGGGCCGGGTCGATGGTCAGCACCACGACCTTGCGGCCCGCCTCGGCCGCCCGCAGCGCGATCGAGGCCGCGGTGGTCGTCTTGCCGACGCCGCCGGAACCGCAGCACACGATCACCCGTGCGCTCGGGTCGGCGATGATCCGCGACACGTCCAGCGCGGGCGGGGTGGTCACTTGCTCGCTCATCGCACTCCCTGCGCGGATAGCTGTTCGGCCAGTTCGTAGAGGCCGCCGAGGTCCATGCCCTCGCCGAGGGCGGGCAGTGCCAGCTGGGGCACGTCCACCTCGGCCAGGGCGGCGGCGCTCTCGTCCTGCGCGGCCAGCACGGTGGCGTGCTCGACGGTCTCGGCGATCAGCCCGTCGAAATCCGCCTCGGGCAGGGTGATCCCGGCCTCGGCCAGACCCGCCGCGATCTTGGTGGTGTCCAGGTCACCTGCCACGGCCGCGTCACGGTCACTCGGGGTGAGCTCGGCGGTGGCCGCCCGGTTGACGATCACCGTGCCGATGCGCAGGTCGTTGGCGGTGAGCTCGGCGACGGCATCGGCGGTCTCCTGCACCGGCAGCGCCTCGAGCAGCGTCACCAGGTGGATCATCGTCTGATCGGAGTGCAGCAGCTTGGACACGCCGTCGGCCTGCGAGGCGATCGGGCCGCCCTTGGCGATCTCGGCCATGGCCTGGGTGACGTCGAGGAAACTGGCGATCCGGCCGGTCGGCGGGGCATCGACCACGATGTCGTCGTAGGCGGGCTTGCCCGTCTTGTCGACGCGCACCGCGCATTCCTTGATCTTGCCGGTGAGGATCACATCACGCAGGCCGGGCGCGATCGTGGTGACGAACTCGATGGCGCCCATCCGGCGCATCGCGCGGCCGGCGAAGCCCAGGTTGTAGAACATGTCGAGGTATTCCAGGAAGGCGTGCTCGATGTCGAGCGCCAGCGCGAAGACCTCGCCGCCGCCGTCGGCACTGGCGATCCTGGTCTCGGTGGGTGGCAGCGGCGGCCGGTCGAACAGCTGCGCGATGGACTGCCTGCTCTCCACCTCGACGAGCAGTACTTTCCGTCCCCCCGCGGCCAGGGCGAGGGCCAGTGCGGCCGAAACGGTCGACTTGCCGGTGCCTCCCTTGCCGGTCACGTAGTGCAACCGGGCGATCGTTGCGCGCTGTGGCCATCCGGTCGACGGTCCGGGAACCGACGAAACCGGCTCTGCTGTTGGTGCTCCCACGTCGCCGAGCCTATAACCCGTTTCCCGGCGGCGGTCGGGGTGAGCCCTAAACTCTCCCCATGAGTGAAGTCACCCTGTGGGAGTACGCGACCGTGCCGCTGTTGACGCACGCGACCAAGCAGATCCTCGACCAGTGGGGCGCCGACGGCTGGGAGCTGGTCACGGTGCTGCCCGGCCCGACCGGTGAGCAGCACGTCGCCTACCTGAAGCGGCAGAAGTAGCCGTGGCCACCGCGTGGAAGGACGCGCTCGACCGGCTCGGGGTCACCCTGCCGCCGGTCGCCGCCCCCGTCGCGGCCTACATCCCGGCCGTGCAGACCGGTTCGCTGGTCTACACCTCCGGCCAGCTGCCCTTCGTCGACGGTGAGCTGTCGGCGGTGGGCAAGGTCGGGGCCGAGGTCGATGTGGAGACGGCGAAGGAGGCCGCCCGGCTGTGCGCGCTCAACGCGCTGGCCGCGGTGCACGACCTGGTCGGCCTCGACCGGGTGGTGCGGATCGTGAAGGTCGTCGGGTTCGTCAACTCCGCGCCGGGATTCACCGACCAGCCGATCGTGATCAACGGCGCGTCGGAATTCCTCGGCGAGGTGTTCGGCGAGGCGGGCGTGCACGCGCGCTCGGCGGTCGGTGTGTCGGAGCTGCCGAAGAACACGCCGGTCGAGGTGGAATTGATCGTCGAGGTCGGATAGGCACGCCGTCATGGCACTGGAACATCCCGCGTACAGCCAGGTCAGGCCGGTCACCCCGACGGCGTCGGTGCTGCTGGCCGACAATCCGTCGCAGATGACGCTCGACGGCACCAACACCTGGCTGCTACGCGGTCCCGGCAGCGACGAGTACGTCGTCGTCGACCCGGGGCCCAAGGACAAGAAGCACATCGCCGCCATCGTCGAGGCGACCGGCGGCCGGATCGCGCTGACGCTGATCACCCACCACCACGCCGATCACACCGGCGGCATCGATCACCTGGTGAAGGCCACCGGGACGCCGGTGCGGGCGGTGGACCCGAAGTACCTGCGCGGCGAGGTCGACGTGCTCGTGGCGGGGGAGGTCATCGAGGCGGCCGGGGTGCGGATCACCGTGCTGGGCACTCCGGGTCACACCGGCGACTCGGTGAGTTTCGAACTCGACGACGCGATCGTCACCGGGGACACGGTGCTCGGCCGTGGCACCACCGTGCTGGTCTCGGAGACCGGTGCGCTGGCCGCGTTCCTGTCCTCGCTCGAGCTGCTGCTCGAACGCGGCGCGGGCAAGGCGCTGCTGCCCGCGCACGGTCCCGATCATCCCGACGCGGAGCCGGTGGTGCGGTACTACCTGAACCACCGTCACGAACGGCTCGATCAGATCCGCGCGGCGCTGGCCGAACTGGGCCAGGACGCGGGCGCTCTCGCGATCGTGCGCAAGGTGTACGCCGACGTGGACAAGCGGCTGTGGCCGGCCGCCCGCAGTTCGGTGCAGGCCCAGCTGGAATACCTGCGGGCCGAACGCGAGTCCTGAAACGACGACGGCACGCCGGAACCACCGTGGTGCGGACGAGGCCCTCTTCCCCTGGAGCCGCACCGGTGGTCCCGGCGTGCCGGGATGTCGTACTACCGCTCGATCAGCGCGCGCGCCGGGCGAGGCGCTCGGAGTCGGAGATGAGCACGCTCTTGCCCTCGAGCCGCAGCCACCCGCGATGGGCGAAATCGGCCAGCGCCTTGTTGACGGTCTCGCGAGAAGCGCCGACCAGCTGGGCGATCTCCTCCTGGGTCAGGTCGTGGGTCACGCGCAGCGCACCCGCTTCCTGGGTGCCGAAGCGCTGAGCGAGCTGCAGCAGCGCCTTGGCGACGCGGCCGGGCACGTCGGTGAAGATGAGGTCGGCGAGGTTGTTGTTGGTGCGGCGAAGGCGTCGTGCCAGCACGCGCAGCAGCTGCTCGGCGATCTCCGGGCGCTGATCGATCCACGACTTGAGTGCGTCGCGGTCCATCGTCACGGCGCGGACCTCGGTGACCGTGGTGGCCGTCGAGGTACGCGGGCCCGGGTCGAAGATCGACAGTTCACCGAACATGTCCGACGGGCCCATGATCGTCAGCAGGTTCTCCCTGCCGTCCGGGGACCGACGGCCGATCTTCACCTTGCCCGTGGTGATGATGTACAGCCGATCGCCGGGTTCGCCCTCGTTGAAGATGACGTGGCCGCGCGGGAAATCTACGGGCTGCAGCTGCTTGGCGAGCGCGGCCACCGCGGTGGGCTCGACGCCTTGGAAGATGCCTGCTCTGGCGAGGGCCTCGTCCACGAATGTGCTCCTTATGGGATATGGCTTGCGAACCTGGTCGAGCGAATCGACCAACAGCGCAGTCTACGCGGCATCACGGCACCACAGTGACAGACACCACGTAAAGAGTGGATTGCGCTCGGTGCGCACACTGTGAACAGGCGATCGGCCCGGGAAAATCGAATGGTCAGCTGGCCCGCGCGACATCCATCTCGGACGTGCGGGAACGGCGCTTGCGCACGCGCGCCACGGCGGCGGGCAGGCCGAGCTTCGTCAGCTCTTTCACTTCGGCGTTGCTGGCATTGTCCAGGTACTGCTGAACCTCTTCGTCGGGTTCGAGAAGCTTTCGGAGCCGATTCTCGACCCGCTCCATCCCCAGCGCGAACAGCATCAACAGCACTGGGAAGAGCACCACAGCGAGTCCTTGCATGACAGGCAGTAAACACGGTCCAGGTCTCAGATGGAACACAGCGGGCAAACTCGACGGGCAATGTTGTCGGAGTGGTTCCGTATGGTGAACAGGTGCCCGTTTCCCCCTCCGCCGCAGCGTCCCGCGAGGTCGCGCCCGCCGTGGAAACGGCCGGTCTGTCCGCCGCGCGCAAGCGCCGGAACCGGTCGATAGCTGCGGAAACGCGGGTCGGTCTGGTCCGGCGCGCCCGCCGGATGAACCGCACGCTCGCCACCGCCTTCCCCGACGCGCACTGCGAACTCGACTTCACCACGCCGCTGGAATTGGCCGTCGCGACGATCCTGTCGGCCCAGTGCACCGACGTGCGGGTGAACCTCACCACTCCCGCGCTGTTCGCGAAGTACCGCAGCGCGCGCGACTACGCCGAGGCCAACCGGGCCGAACTGGAGGAATACATCCGGCCCACCGGCTTCTACCGGAACAAGACCAGTTCGCTGATCGGGCTGGGCCAGGCACTGGTCGAGAAATACGACGGTGAGTTGCCTCACACCCTGCCGAAATTGGTCGAATTGCCCGGAATCGGGCGCAAAACGGCCAATGTCATCCTCGGCAATGCCTTCGACGTTCCCGGCATCACCGTCGACACCCACTTCGGCAGGCTGGTGCGCCGCTGGAAGTGGACCGAGGAGGAAGACCCGGTCAAGGTCGAGCACGCGATCGGCGAGCTGATCGAGCGCAAGGACTGGACGATGCTCTCGCACCGGGTGATCTTCCACGGCCGCCGCGTCTGTCATGCGCGCAAGCCGGCCTGCGGTGCGTGTGTGCTGGCCGCGGACTGCCCCTCGTTCGGGATCGGTCCCACCGATCCGGCGGTCGCCGCGGAGCTGGTCAAGGGCCCCGAGCGTGAGCATCTGCTGGATCTGGTCGGGCTGTGAGCGATCCGGTCGACCCGTCGCCCTGGCGACGGCCCGCGGTGCGCTGGGTACTGGCCGCGGTGATCCTCGTCCTCGCGGCGACGGTGGCGCTGTGGCCGCGCGAGGGCGCCGACACCACCACGACCACCGGCTCGACCCCGCCGCGGGCCAGCATCTCGGCCGAAGACCGCGCCGCCGCCGGTCTCGCGTCCTGCCCGAGTCCGTCGACTGCGCCTGGCCCAGCCAGCACGCCCGGTGTGGCAACTGCGCCCGGTCCATCCGTCACGTCTGGTCCGGCGACTACGTCTGGTCCGGAAACCGCCCCTGGCCCGGGAACCGAATCCGGGAAGGGTCCGCTGGCCGGACTCACGCTGACCTGCCTGGCCGACGGCTCTCCGGTCGACCTGGCCGCCGCCCTCGCGGGCAAACCGGCGCTGCTCAATCTCTGGGCCTACTGGTGTGGCCCGTGCGCGGTCGAGCTGCCGCATCTGCAGGAGTTCGCCGAGCGGGCGGGCCCGGCGCTGACGGTGCTCACCGTGCACAGCGACCCCGACGAGGCCAAGGCCCTGCAACGGCTCGCCGGTCTGGGCATCACCCTGCCCGGTGTCTCCGATCCGCAGGCGTCGGTGCGCGCCGCGGTCGGCGCACCCGCGGTGCTGCCGGTCTCGGTGCTGGTGCGCGCCGACGGCACCATCGCGAGTGTGGAGGTGCGAACCTTCGCCGACGTGGCCGACATCGCGGATACGGTGTCCGCGAAACTCGGCGTCACGGTATGACAGAGGGTGGCGGCAGTGCGGACGGTCGGATAGAAGGCGATGGCGTGAACGGTGTGACGAGGCTCGACGATTCCGGTATCCCGTCGTGGTTGCACACCGCGATCAGATCCGGCGAACCCGACGCCGACGACACCCTCGCCACCTCCCGCGCGCTGCGCCGGGCCATGTCGATCACCGGGAAACCGCGCCAGGCCGCCGTGCTCGTGCTCTTCGGCGGCGCGGCCGACCCCGCCGACGGCACCCAGAGCGGCCTGCCCGCCGACGCCGACGTCCTGCTCACCCAGCGCGCCTCGACCATGCGTCAGCATCGCGGTCAGATCGCCTTTCCCGGCGGCGCCGCCGACCCCGGCGACGACGGACCCGTCGGCACCGCCCTGCGCGAGGCCGCCGAGGAGACCGGGCTCGATCCCGGCGGTGTCCAGCCGTTCGCTGTGCTGCCGAAACTGTTCGTCCCGCCCTCGAAATTCGATGTCACCCCGGTGCTCGGCTACTGGCGGGCACCCAGCGCGGTCGGCGTCGTCGATCCCGCGGAAACCGAGCGTGTCGTGCGTGTCCCGCTCACCGAATTACTCGATCCGGCACACAGATTCATGGTGCGTGGCAGTCTCGGCTACCAGAGCCCCGCGTTCCAGGTGGACGGCATGCTGGTGTGGGGCCTCACCGGCGGTATCCTCGCCGGCATCATCAAAACAGCGGGCTGGGAACGAGACTGGGATCGGGGCGACGTGCGTGACTTGGAGAGCTCGTTGGCTGCGGTCGGAATGACACTGTGAGCGCCTCGGTCTGGCTTGATATCGCGGTGGTGTTGATCGCGTTGGTCGCGGCGTCCACCGGGTGGCGGCAGGGGGCGGTGGCCTCGGCGCTGGCGTTCTTCGGCGTCGCCCTGGGCGCGGTCGCGGGCATCCTCATCGCGCCGCACATCCTCCAGCACCTCAGCGAGGGGCGCAGCCGGGTGCTCGGCGGCATCCTGCTCATCGTGCTGCTGGTGATCGTCGGCGAGGTCGCGGGCATGGTGCTCGGCCGGGCCGCGCGCTCGAGCATGCGGCATCCGGTGGCACGCGGGGTCGACAGCGTGGTCGGCGCGGTGTTGCAGGCGGCGACCGTGCTGGTCGCGGCCTGGCTGCTGGCGTTGCCGCTGGCCACCGCCTCACAGCCGGGCATCGCCCAGGCCATCAACGGTTCGCGTGTGCTCGCCGATGTCAACGAGGTGGCGCCGAACTGGCTGCGCAAGCTGCCCAACGAGTTCTCCCGGCTGCTCAACACCTCCGGGCTGCCCGATGTCATCGGGCCGTTCGGGCGCGCGCCGATCGCCGCGGTGGAACCACCGGACCCCAGCGTGCTCGCCAGCCCTGTCGCGGCGTCGCTGCAGCAGAGTGTGCTGCGGATCCGTGGTGTCGCGCCGAGCTGCCAGCGGGCGCTGGAGGGTTCGGGCTTCGTGGTCGCGCCGGAACGGGTGATGACCAACGCGCACGTCGTCGCGGGTACGAACAGTGTCTCCGTCGATACCGCGCGGGGTGCTCTCGACGCGACCGTGGTGCTGTTCGATCCGTCCAAGGACATCGCCGTGCTCGCGGTACCGGGGCTCACGGCGCCGGTCGTCCCGCAGGCACCCGGGCCGGCGAGTTCGGGTGAGAGTGCCATCGTGCTCGGGTATCCGGGGGGCGGTCCTTACACGGCCAGTGCCGCGCGGGTGCGCGAGACGCTCGATCTGACGGGGCCGACCATTCATCGTGACGGGACTGTCGAGCGTGAGGTGTACACGGTGCGCGGTCAGGTTCGGGCGGGTAACTCGGGTGGGCCGCTGGTCGATACTGAGGGGCAGGTGCTGGGTGTTGTGTTCGGTGCGGCTGTCACCGATGACGACACGGGGTATGTGCTGACGTTGAACGAGGTCGCTTCGGAGCTGGCTGCGGCGGCGCCGAGTAGTACGCCGGTGGATACGGGTGCTTGTGTGCTGAGTTAGGTACTGGCCCGGGGCCGTTGTTCGACGGCCCCGGGCATGGTCGCGGTGCGTTGGCCTACGGCGAGACCAGGTCGTCCTTGGGGGTGCCGTTGACGCCGTTCTGTTCGCGCCAGCGGGTGGTCAGTTCCTGGTTGACCCTCGTGGGGTTCTCCTGGTGGGCGTAGTGCCCTGCGTCGGGGATCGATACCAGGGTTCGGGCGGGGGACCAGCGGGCGCCACGGTGGACGGTGGCGGGCAGCAAGTAGGGGTCCTGGTCGCCGCGCAGGGCCAGGACGGGGATGTCGATGGGGGTGCGCATGGTCGCCATGAAGCGCTTGCCGTCGGGGCGCCATTGGGAGCGGAAGGCCCAGCGCTGGTACTCCAGGGCGCAGTGCGCCACGCCGGGGATGCGGACGGCGTGGCGCATGCGGGCGGCGGTTTCGGTGAATTCGGCGCCGCGCGACCAGCTCTCGCCGACCCGCTCGCGCAGCAGGCGCTCCACCTCGGCGCCGTCGCGGCGGGTGAGCAGGTGTTCGGGGTAGCGGGGCAGCTGGTAGCGCAGGAAGTCGGGCAGCCAGGTGGCGCGCTGGGCGGAGTCGCGCAGGACGGCCTTCTTCAGCGCGGCGGGGTGCGGCGAGCCGATGACGGCGATCGAGCGCACCAGTCGCGGATGCAGCACGGCGGTCGCCCAGCAGACCAGTCCGCCTTCGGCGTGGCCGACCAGGGTCGCCTCGGTGTGCCCGAGCGCGCGGACCAGGCCCGCGATGTCACCGGCCAGGGTCCAGCCGTCGTAGCCGCGCGGGGGTTTGTCGGAATCGCCGTATCCGCGCAGGTCCACGGCGACGGTGCGGTAACCGTGGTCGGGCAGCCCGGTGAGCTGGTGACGCCACGACCACCAGAAGTCGGCGAAACCGTGCAGGAGCAGGACCAGGGGCGCGTCGGCGCGCCCGGGCGGGTCGGCCTCAACGACGTGGAAGCGGATTCCGTTGGCGTGCACGTCACGGTGGGTCCAGGGTCCGTCGTAACGGACGCTGGACGGATCCGGGAATGAATTGGACGACACGCCGATCGAGCCTAGTAGGCGGGTCCGGCTGGTGCGACCGGGCCCGCCCGGCGCGTCATCGGCGGGTCGACTTCTCCAGCGCGGGCGCGCTCTCGCGGTGGGTCAGCGCCTGCGGCAGCACCTCGGCGGTCTGCTTGAGCGAGCCGATCGTCTTCTCCGGCGCGCGCAGCTTGCGCACCTTGAGCCAGCCGAGGAAGCCGAGCAACGCGGTGGTGAGGACCATCAGCGCGAACACGATCAGGAACGCGGCCCAGCGGTAGAGCCACACATCCAGCAGTTCGGCGAGGAAGAAGAAAAAGAAGAACGAGCTGAACAGCAGCACCGTCAGCGCGAGGATGAAGAAGACGCTGCCGGTGAGTCCCTTGCGGACTTCGGCGGTCACCTCGGCCTTGGCCAGCGCCACCTCGGCGCGCACAAGGGTCGACATCTGCTCGGTCGCATCGCGGACCAGACTGCCGATACTGGCCGATCCGGGCGGATTGGCGTCGGTCAACGGGATGGAAGTGACCGTCCGACCGTCATTTCCGCCTTGGGTGTAACTCACTTCGTCGACCCTTCTCTGTCCGGTGGTAGTTCGTCCGCGTCACGGCGCGCCTGGTGCACACGTCCTCGGCGCAACAGTAGCGCCGATCCGATCAGCGATGCTGCCATGGAGGTCACCAGAACGGCCGCCTTCGCGAGATCGATGGCTTCCTCGCCGATATCGGCCAGCGCGAGTTCCGCCACCAGAAGGCTAACGGTGAACCCGATCGCGCCCAGTACCGACAGGGCGAACATGTCGCGATATCCCAGTCCGGCAGGGCGTTTTACCCAGCCGAGCCGGATCGTCACCCAACTGACACCGAAGATGCCGATCGTCTTGCCCAGCAGCAGCCCCAGCATGATCGCCAGCGACAACCGCTCGGTGAACAGCGAACCGAACACCGCGCCGTCGAGCGGCACGCCCGAGGCGAACAGCGCGAACAGCGGCACGCACACCCCCGCCGACAGCGGCTGCACGACGTGTTCGAGGTGGGTCGCCGGTGCCATCGGCTCGCCCGGGTCCGCGCGCACCCGGGTGAGCAGGCCCAGCGCGACACCGGCCAGCGTGGGATGGATGCCCGCCTCGTGCAGCGCGTACCAGCACACCAGCGCGATCGGCAGATACACCAGCGGCGTGTGCAGCCGGAACTTCTGGGCCAGCGCCCAGGCCGCGCAGCAGGCCAGCGCCGCCAGCAGCCACAGCAGCGACAGCGAGGCGGTGAACAGCACCGCGATGAGCACGATCGCCAGCAGGTCGTCGACCACGGCCAGGCTCAGCAGGAACACCCGCGCGCTGGGCGGGATGCGCGAGCCGGTCAGCGCGAGCACCGCCAGCGCGAAGGCGATATCGGTGGCCACCGGGATCGCCCAGCCCTTGTCCATGCCCGGCACGCCGTGCCCGACGATCAGCGCGATCACCGCCGGGGTCACCACCCCGCCGACCGCGGCGACCACCGGCAGCGCGGCCCGTTTCGGATCGGCCAGCTCCCCGACGACGAACTCGCGTTTGAGTTCCAGCCCCGCGACGAAGAAGAAGACGGCCAGCAGTCCGTCCTTGGTCCAGTCCGCCAGCGTGAGGTCCAGGTGCAGCGCGGGAATGCTCAGCGGGGTGTCGACCATCGTCTGATAGCTCGCGCCCCACGGTGAGTTCACCCAGATCAGCGCGACCGCGGCGGCGATGAGCAGCAGCGCTCCGCCGACGGTTTCGGTTCGGAGATAGCGGGTCAGTTCGGATCGCACACGGGTGATCAAGCGCGGGCCTCTCGGCAGGGGTGGACTCGGCTGCGGGCGCTCCTCCACCCGGATTCACGACCGCACGCCGACCAGACTTCCCGGCACACCTGGCACCGATCCTAACGGACCCAGTCGGCGGCTCACCCGCCGCCGACCGGGCGCGGCTCAGTTGCCGCCCGCGCGAATCGCCTCGAAAACGCCCGGATCCACCAGCGTGGAGGTGTCCCCGAGCTCGCGTCCCTCGGCCACATCGCGCAGCAACCGGCGCATGATCTTGCCGCTGCGCGTCTTGGGCAGTTCCGGCACCAGATGGATCTCGCGCGGCTTGGCGATCGGGCTGATCTGCTTGGCGACTTCGGCTTTCAGCTCGTCGACCAGGCCGGGCCCCGCAGTGCCCGCCGACTCGCCCGTCAGGATGACGAAGGCGACGATGCCCTGCCCGGTCGTGTCGTCGCTGGCGCCGACCACCGCCGCCTCGGCCACGGCCGGGTGCCCGACGAGCGCCGATTCGACCTCGGCGGTGGAGATGCGGTGCCCGGAGACGTTCATGACGTCGTCGACGCGGCCGAGCACCCACAGGTCACCGTCGGCGTCGAGTTTGGCGCCGTCACCGGCGAAGTACCAGCCCTGCTCGGCATAGCGCTCCCAGTAGGTGGCCCGGTAGCGGTCCATATCGCCCCAGATGCCGCGCAGCATCGACGGCCACGGCTTGTCGAGCACCAGGTACCCGTTGGCCTCGGTCTCCCCGAGCTGCACCGGCTTGCCCTCTTCGTCGACGACCTTCGCCGAGATGCCCGGCAGGGGTCGCATGGCCGCGCCGGGTTTGGTCGCGGTGACACCCGGCAGCGGCGAGATCATGATGGCGCCGGTCTCGGTCTGCCACCAGGTGTCGACCACGGGGGTCTTGTCGGCCCCGATGACGCTGCGGTACCAGCGCCAGGCTTCCGGATTGATCGGTTCGCCGACCGAGCCCAGGACCCGCAGCGACGTGAGGTCGTGGGCGTCGGGGATCTCTCGCCCCCACTTCATGAAGGTGCGGATCAGCGTCGGTGCCGTGTAGTAGATGGTGACGCCGTATTTCTCGATGATCTCGAAGTGGCGGTGTTCGTTGGGCGAGTTGGGGGTGCCTTCGTAGACGACCTGGGTGGTGCGGTTGGCCAGTGGTCCGTAGACGATGTAGCTGTGTCCGGTGACCCAGCCGATGTCGGCGGTGCACCAGTAGACATCTCGGCCGGGTTTGTGGTCGAAGACGTTGTGGTGGGTGTAGGCGGTTTGGGTGAGGTAGCCGCCGGTGGTGTGCAGGATGCCTTTGGGTTTTCCGGTGGTGCCGGAGGTGTAGAGGATGAACAGGGGGTGTTCGGCGGGGAAGGCTTGTGCTTGGTGGGAAGGTGAAGCGACGGAGACGGTTTCGTCCCACCAGAGGTCACGGACCTCGGTCCACGGCACCTCCAGACCCGTCCGGCGCACCACGAGCACGTGCTCGACACTCGTCGGATCGGTGCCGAGGGCTTCGTCCACGGCATCCTTGAGCGGGGCGGGCCTGCCGCGCCGCCACTGTCCGTCGGTGGTGATGATCAGCCGTGCCTCGGCGTCGTCGACCCGCTGACGCAGCGCGCTGGGGGAGAACCCGGCGAACACCACCGAATGCGTGAGACCCAGCCGCGCGCAGGCCAGCATCGACACGATGGCCTCGGGCACCATCGGCATGTAGATCGCGACGCGATCCCCGGCCTCCAGCCCGAGCTCGATCAGGTAGTTCGCGGCGCGCGAAACCTCGTCGAGCAGTTCGCGATAGGTGATGTCGCGTGAATCGCCGGGCTCGCCTTCCCAGTGGATGGCGACCTGGTCGCCGTGCCCGTCGATGACGTGGCGGTCCACGCAGTTGTAGGCGACATTGAGCTCGCCGTCGGCGAACCAGCGGGCGACGGGGGCGTCGCTCCAGTCGAGCACCTGGGTGAAGGGTGTGTGCCAGTGCAGCCGGTTGGCCTGCTCGGCCCAGAAGCCGTCACGCTCGGTCTCGGCCTGCTCGTACAGTGCGGCGTGCGCGTTGGCCGACGCGGCGAACTCCGCGCTCGGCGGGAACGAGTCCGGGTGTCCTGCAGCGGTTTCGGTCATGTCGATTCAGCCTCACATGCCTCGTGCGGTCGGGTCGGTCGCGAGGGCGCCAGCCCTGCTCCCTCGACACTAGTCAACGCACCCGGCCCCGCGCGGCGGTTGTATCGCGCAGGTTTCGCCGGTGGGTTCATCCGATGACTTCCCGGACAGATCCGCCGTTCCCGGGCTATCGTTTTATCTCAACCGTTCAGCTGATGGTTCCGAGAATTGTTCATTTATTTCGGGAGACCGCGTTGAGATTGACCAGAGCGACCGCATTGTTCGCCGCCACCGTCACGGCCATGGGCCTCGCACTGGCAGCCTGTAGCGCCGACGACAGCGCCGACGCGGCCATCGTCACCACCAACGGGGCGGAGCCGCAGAATCCGTTGGTGCCCACCAATACCAACGAGAACATGGGTGGTCGCGTGGTCGATCGCCTGTTCGCCGGGCTCAAGTACTACGACGCCACCGGTGAGGCGCACGACGAGATGGCGGAGAGGATCGAGACCGCCGATCGCAAGTCCTACCGCATCACCATCAAGCCGGACTGGAAATTCACCGACGGCACCACGGTGACCGCGAAATCATTCGTCGACGCGTGGAACTACGGCGCACTCGCCACGAACGCACAATTGCAGAGTTATGTCTTCACGCCCATTGTCGGATTCGACGAAGTGAATTCCGAGAAACCCACCGCGCAGACGATGTCGGGCCTGAAAGTGGTCGACGATCGCACCTTCACGGTGGAATTGAAATCACCCTCGATCGATTTCGAGAGCGCCCTCGGATACGCCCCGTTCTACCCGCTGCCGGAGTCGGCGTTCGCGGACATGAAGGCGTTCGGCGAGAACCCGGTCGGCAACGGCCCCTACGCCTTCGAATCCTGGGAACACAACGTCAAGATCGACCTGAAGCCCAACCCGGACTATCCCGGTGGCCGCCCGGCCAAGAACAAGGGCCTGCGCTTCGTCATGTACCAGTCCTTCGAAACCGCCTACGCCGACCTGCAGGCGGGCAATCTCGACACCCTCGACACCATCCCCGACAGCGCGCTGACCTCCTACAAGAGCGATCTCGGCGACCGCGCGATCACCAAGCCCACCGCGCAGAACCAGCACATCGGCATCCAGACCACCGTGCCGCATTTCGGTGGTGAGGAAGGCGTGCTGCGCCGCAAGGCGATCTCGATGGCGATCAACCGCCCGCAGATCAGCGAGAAGATCTTCAACGGCCTGCGCCTGCCCGCCCGCGATTTCACCGCCTCCACGCTGCCCGGATTCCAGGGCGACCTGCCCGGTTCCGAGGTGTTCGACTACAACCCCGACCAGGCCAAGAAGCTCTGGGCCCAGGCCGACGCCCTCGCGCCGTGGTCGGGCAAGTACACCATCACCTACAACTCCGACGGCGGCCATCAGGCCTGGATCGAAGCGGTGGCCAACAGCATCAAGAACACCCTCGGCATCGATGCGGTCACCAATCCGGTCCCGACCTTCAAGAACGTGCGCGACGCGGTGAACGCCAAGACCATCGGCACCGCCTTCCGCTACGGCTGGCAGGGCGATTACCCGACGATGATGCAGTTCCTGTCCTCGCAGTACTACAGCTACTCCGAGACCAACAATGTCGACTACGACAATCCCGAGGTCGACCGGCTCTTCGACGCCGCCATGGCCGCAGCCACCCAGCAGGAGTCCTACCAGCTGATCGCGCAGGCACAGACCATCATGATCAAGGACATGGCCGATATCCCGGTGTTCGACTACGTCGCCGCCGCGGGCCGCTCCGACCGCGTGACCAAGGCCGAATTGGCCTGGAACGGCCTGTTCGACTTCGAGAACATCGAGAAATAGGCACACGGAGCGATGGCCTGGTACATACTGCGGCGCCTGCTCCAGATGATCCCGGTGTTCCTGGGCGCGACGCTGCTGATCTACGCGATGGTGTTCCTGATCCCCGGCGATCCGATCAAGGCGCTGGCCGGGGAGAAGCCACTCACCCCGGCGGCCGAGGCGGCCCTGCGCGCCCGGTACCACCTCGATCAGCCGTTCATCGTGCAGTACCTGCACTACCTGAAAGGAATTCTCACCCTCGATTTCGGCACCTCGTTCTCGGGCAGGCCGGTGCGCGCCGAACTGGAACGCGCCTTCCCGATCACCATCAAACTGGCGTTTCTCGCGGTGTTCATCGAGGGCGTGTTCGGCATCGTCTTCGGGCTGATCGCCGGCTTGCGCAAAGGTAAGCTGTTCGATTCGACGATGTTGATCGCGAGTCTGGTGCTGATCGCGCTGCCGGTGTTCGTCGTCGGCTATCTCGCGCAGTTCTTCCTCGGGGTGAAGTGGGGGATCGCGCCGGTGACCGTCAGCGGGAAGGCGAGTCTGGGTGAGCTGCTCGTGCCGGCGTTCGTGCTCGGGTCGCTGTCGTTCGCCTATGTGCTGCGGCTGACCCGGAACTCGGTGGCGGAGAACAAATCCGCCGACTACGTGCGCACCGCGACGGCCAAGGGGCTGGGCCGCAGGCGGGTGGTCACCGTGCACATCCTGCGCAATTCGATGATCCCGGTGGTCACCTTCCTCGGTGCCGACTTCGGCGCGCTGATGGCGGGCGCCATCGTCACCGAGGGCATCTTCAACATCCCCGGCGTCGGCGGCACGCTCTACCAGGCCATCACGCGCGGCGAGCCGCCGACGGTGGTGTCGTTCGTGACGGTGCTGGTGGTGATCTTCCTGGTGATGAACCTGCTCGTCGACCTGCTCTACGCCGCGCTCGACCCGAGGATCCGTTATGCATGAGAGTCAGCGGCATTTCGTGGCCCCGCCCGACGAGGTGGAGGTGCTCGCCACCGACCGGGTCACCGACACCGGCACCCCGACGAGCATCTGGGGCGACGCCTGGCGCCGGTTGCGCCGCAATCCGGTGTTCCTGGTGGCGGTGGTGCTGATCGCGCTGGTGCTGCTGATCGTGGTCTGGCCGTCGCTGTTCACCGGGCAGGACCCGCGCCTGTGCCTGGGTGAATACGGCATGGACACCCCGCGATCGGGTCATCCGTTCGGATTCGACAAGCAGGGCTGTGACATCTACGCCCGCACGATCTACGGCGCCCGCGCCTCGGTGAGCGTGGGAGTCGGCGCGGCATTGCTGTTCCTGCTGGTCGGTGGGGTGCTCGGCGCGCTGGCCGGATTCTTCGGCGGCGTACTCGACGCGATCGTCTCGCGCGTGGCCGAGGTCTTCTTCGCCATCCCGATGGTGCTGGCCGCGATCGTGCTGCTGCAACTGCTGCGCCCGGCCACGGTGACGACGGTGATCCTGATCCTGGTCGCCTTCACCTGGCCGCAGGCCGCGCGCATCGCCCGTGGCGCGGTGATCGAGGCCAAGAACAGCGAATACGTCACCGCGGCCGAGGCGCTGGGCGTCTCCCGGCTGGGCACGCTGGGCAGGCACGTGCTGCCGAACGCGGCGGGCCCGCTGATCGTGGTGGCGACACTGTGGCTGGGCGTCTTCATCGTCACCGAGGCGACGCTGTCGTATCTCGGGGTCGGCCTGCCGCCCGAGATCGTGTCCTGGGGCACCGATATCGCCAGGGCCAAGAGCGAGATCCGCACCTCGCCGATCCTGTTCTATCCGGCGACCGCGCTCGCCGTCACCGTCCTGAGCTTCATCATGCTCGGCGACGCGGTGCGCGACGCGCTCGATCCGAAGGAGCGCACCCGATGAGCGAGCCCGAACCGCTGCTCGACATCCGCGACCTCGAGGTCAGCTTCACCACCGACGGCAAGCCGGTGCCCGCCGTGCGCGGGGTGAACCTCACCGTCTTCCCCGGGCAGACCGTGGCGATCGTCGGCGAGTCCGGCTCGGGCAAGTCGACCACCGCGCACGCGATCATCGACCTGCTGCCCGGCACCGGCAAGGTCACCGGCGGCCGGATCAGCTTCGACGGCACCGAGCTCACCACCGCCTCGGCCAAGGAGATCGTCGCGATCCGCGGCAACGGCATCGGGCTGGTACCGCAGGACCCGATGTCGAACCTGAACCCGGTGTGGAAGATCGGCTTCCAGATCCGGGAGACGCTGGCTGCCAACGGCATCGCCACCGGTGACGCCGCCCGCAAGCGCGCGATCGAGCTGCTGACCGAGGCGGGCATGCCCGACGCCGAACGCCGGGTCAACCAGTATCCGCACGAGTTCTCCGGCGGGATGCGCCAGCGCGCGCTCATCGCCATCGGCCTGTCGTGCCGGCCCAAGCTGCTCATCGCCGACGAGCCCACCTCGGCGCTCGATGTCACCGTGCAACGTCAGATCCTCGACCACCTCGACGGGCTCACCACCGAGCTGGGCACCGCGGTCCTGCTGATCACCCACGATCTCGGGCTCGCGGCGGAACGGGCCGAGCACCTGGTGGTGATGTATCGCGGCCGGGTCGTGGAATCGGGCCCGGCCCAGCAGATCCTGCGCGATCCACAGCACGAGTACACCAGGAAGCTGGTGCGCTCGGCGCCCTCGCTGGCCGCGCAGCGGATGTCGTCGTCGCGGCAGCGGGCCCAGGTGCGCGCGCAGGCGGTGGAGGTCGCCGAGCGCGAGGAACTGCCCGACACCGTGCTCGACGTGCGGAACCTGACCAAGGCGTTCAAGATCCGGGGCACCCGGCCGTGGCAGTCCACCGATTTCGTCGCCGTGAAAGACGTGAGCTTCACCGTCGAGCGGGGCACGACCACCGCCGTCGTGGGCGAGTCCGGCTCGGGCAAGTCGACGCTGGCACAGATGGTCCTCGGTCTGCTCGCGCCGACCTCGGGCAGTGTCGCCTTCGACGGACAACAGGTCGCGACCCTGGATCGCAAGCGCGCCTTCGCCTTCCGCCGCCGCGTCCAGCCGATCTTCCAGAACCCCTACGGCTCGCTCGACCCGATGTACTCGATCTTCCGCACCGTGGAGGAACCGCTGCGGGTACACAAGATCGGCACCGCCGCCGAGCGCGCGGCGGTGGTGCGCGACCTGCTCGACAAGGTGTCGCTGCCCGCCTCGGTGCTGCGCCGCTATCCCAACGAGCTCTCCGGCGGGCAGCGTCAGCGGGTCGCGATCGCCCGCGCGCTGGCCCTGTCACCGGAGCTGGTGGTCTGCGACGAGGCGGTCTCGGCCCTCGACGTCCTGGTCCAGGCCCAGATCCTCACCCTGCTCAACGATCTGCAGGCCGAACTGGGCCTGACGTATCTGTTCATCACCCACGACCTGGCCGTCGTCCGGCAGATCGCCGACAACGTGCTGGTCATGCGGGCGGGCGAGGTGGTGGAGGCGGCGACCACCGATCAGGTGTTCGCGGCCCCGGAACAGGACTACACGCGCGCGCTGCTGGAGGCGATTCCGGGCCGGGAGCTGCTCCTCGGCTGACCGGGGTGAAGCCGGGTGGCCGCGGCTGTGGCGCGCGTGGGTGACGCTGCCCGCCGGTGTCCGGACCGCACAACCCGCGTCGAGGCGGTATGCCGGGCCGGAATTCAGCGTGCGGTCGCGGCTCGTCGGCGTAGCGTGGGCGGGGTCCGCGTGTGGAGTCGCAGGGGTAGGAGACGCCGATGGACCGGATCGATGCCGAACGCCAGGCCGAGCTCGAAGCGCGACGGCGCCGGGCGCACACCCCGGCAGCCAAGCGGCTGGCCGAAACACTGTGGCCGGACCGGGCGTGGCCGCGGGTGGGCGGGCTGCACGTCCTCGTCGATGGCGCTGTGCTCGAACGGTAGCCTCGTATGCCGTGACTGATCCGCTGCAGCCCCTGGTCGACCTGCCCGGCGTGCGTGACGCCGCCGACAAGGCCCGCGACGCGCTCGCCGCGGTGCACCGGCACCGGTCCAACCGGCGCGGCTGGGCGACCACCGCCGCCGAAGCCGCGGTCCGCGCGGCACGCTCGTCGGCCGCCATCGAGGGCGCGAGCACCGACCTGCCCGCCGACGGTCAGGTCAGCGATCCGGTCCTCGCCGGCGCCCTGCGCGTGGGTCAGGCCCTCGACGGCGACGCGCTGAACAACCTCGTCGGCACCTGGCGCCGCGCTCCGCTCCAGGCCCTGGCCCGCCTGCACCTGCTCGCCGCCGCCGACCTCGTCGACGACCAGCTCGAACTCGGCCGACCGCGCACCACCCCCGGCGTCGCCGAGCGCCTCGACATGCTCGTGCAGACCGTCCAGTCCAGCAAGGCCCCCGCACCGGTGATCGCGGCGGTCGTGCACGGGGAACTGCTGACCCTGCGCCCGTTCGGCACCGCCGACGGCGTGGTCGCGCGCGGTGCGTCCCGGCTGGTGGCGGTGGCCAGCGGGCTGGACCCGCACAGCCTCGGCGTCCCCGAGGTCTTCTGGCTGCGCCGTCGCCAGGCCTATCTCGACGCCGCCGCCGGCTTCGGCATGGGTACTGCCGAGGGAGTGGGCGGCTGGGTGCTGTTCTGCGCGGGCGCGCTGGAAGACGGTGCCCGCGAGGCCAACTCGATCGCCGACGCCGCCGCAGCGAACTGACCCGCACATCGAAGCGGGCGGCGTAACCGATTCCTCGGTCTCGCCGCCCGCTGAGCACGGAACACCCGGTTACCAAGCGTGCTGGGGTGGGTTGTGTTCGGTGGCCTCGGCGATCATCCGAACCCCGCCGGTTCATCCCCGCAACCTGTGCGAGGCGTTCGCCGACGACTGCCCGAATTTCGCAGGCCCACAACTCTGCTGCCCTTGTCGCGGCGCGCTCCGCGTGGGTGCCTGGCGTCCGTGCTGGGAAGGGTGGGATGGGAGGCGAATGCCTTCTCTTCCGGCTCCGTCTTGGCCTTCCGTCCTTCCGTGCCTCCATTCTTACACTGTGACCGCACTCACATCAAGCATTTCTCAGGCATTACCGATTACCGCGATTTTCGGCGTGTCAGACGGCGATCCGTGCTGGGGGCGTTGCCGTCTCGACGCAGGTCAGCGACGTTTCCGTAGCAACCGGTAGCTGATCGCGCCCGCCACGATCGCGCTCAGCCCGACCGCGGCGGTGGCGGCCACGGTGGTGCCCGACGGGGCCTGGAACCGCGACCACAGCGACACCGGATTCGAGAAGATCAGCACCGGCCAGCCCTGCGCGGCGGCCTCCTTGCGCAGCCCGCGATCGGGGTTCACCGCCGTCGGATGACCCACGGCGCTCAGCATCGGCACATCGGTCACCGAATCGGAGTAGGCGTAGCAGCGCGACAGGTCGTAACCCTCACTGGCGGCCAGCTTCTCGATCGCGGCCACCTTCCCCTCGCCGTAGCAGTAGAACTCGATGTCACCGGTGTAGCGGCCGTCCTCGACCACCATCCGGGTGGCCTCGGTGTGCGAGGCGCCGAGCGCCTCGGCGATCGGAGTCACGATCTCCTCGCCGGAGGCCGAGACGATCACCACATCATGTCCGCGGATCTTGTGATCGGCGATCAGATCGGCCGCCTCGGCGTAGATCACCGGGTCGACGAGCTCGTGAAGTGTCTCCGCCACAATGGATTTCACCTGCTCGACATCCCAGCCCGCGCACATGTTGGCCAGGTTTGCCCGCATCTTCTCCATCTGGTCGTGATCGGCACCGGAGAGCAGGAACAAAAAGTGCGCGTAGCTGCTCTCCAGGACCGCCCTGCGGTTGAGGAGACCCTGGGCGTAGAACGGTTTGCTGAACACGAACGCGCTCGATTTCGCGATCACCGTTTTGTCGAGATCGAAGAACGCCGCGACGCGTCCGCCCGGCACCGGCGCCCGCGCCGCATCGGCGAGACTTGTGTCCGTAGGCGATGTCTGGTCACGATCGTCGGTCACGTCATCAGGATAGGCACGCGCCGCCGGGTCCGCAGGAGGCGCCCTGCACAGCGACTTCACAGGGTTTGCCCCGGGGACGCCGGAGCCGCGAATCGCCCGAAGATGGTGGCGAACGCTACTTGCGCCCGCGGCGGGGGATGGGTGTAGTATTGCTGGCACCTGGACATGGTCCAGGCGCGTTCAGCCCGACCCCCCGGGGCTGAACCCGACGGCCCCAGCCTCCTCCCCCCCGGCTGGGGCCGTCCTCTATTTCCGGCACGGTGTGTGAAAGTTCTCCACACCCCCGAGTTATCCACAATCGCCCCCGGGTGGGTGTTGACAGTTCGCGGTTTCGACCACGCTGAGCTGCATGAACCTCGCCGCACCGCCCCGCAGCCCCGCGCAGGCCGCGCTCGCGCCCGCTCTCGTGCTCGTCGCCGATCCCCGCTTGCGCAACGAAGTCCGTCGCGTGGCGGCCGCGGCCGAACGCGTCACCGACGAACGGGTCATGCCGGTCAGCAGGCACGCCTGGTCCGCCGCCGGGTTGGTGATCCTCGATACCGCGGCCGCCACGGCCGCCACCACCGCGGGCTGTCCGCGCAGGCCCGGAATCGTGCTGGTCACCGAGGGCGAACCGGCCGTTCCCGACTGGCAGGCCGCCACCGCCGTCGGCGCTGAACGGGTGGTCGCGCTACCCGGCGGCGCGGTGGCGCTCGTCGAGCAGTTCGCCGAACACGCCGAACTGCGCACCGGCGAAGGGGTGGTCGTGGCGGTCGCCGGTGCGGGTGGTGGCGCGGGTGCGACGACTCTCGCCGCCGCCACGGCCCTGCGCGCGGCGGCGCTCCAGCTGCGGCGCGACACGATCTTGATCGACGGTGCGCCGCTCGCCGGTGGTATCGACCTGGTCCTCGGTATGGAGAACATCGCGGGCCTGCGCTGGCCCGATCTGGTCATCGAGGACGGCCGCGTCTCCGCCGCCGCCCTGCACAGCGCGCTACCCGCGGCGGCCCCCGGCCTGGCGGTGCTCTCGTGCGGGCGGGTCCGTGGCGGACGACACGGACCGGTCGGCGAGCGTCCACCCACCGAGCTCGCTCCCGCCGCGGTGCGTGCCGTCATCGAATCCGGCAGGGCCGCAGGCGATCTGGTGGTCTGTGACGTATCCGGCGAACGCGGCTCGGCGGCCGACGCGATGGTCGATGCCGCCGATCTGGTCGTGCTCGTCGTGCCGGCCCGGCTGCGCGCGGTCGCCGCAGCGGAGGTGGTCGCCGGATGTCTGGGTGAGCGAAATCCCAACCGGGGCTTGATCGTTCGTGGTCCCGCGCCCGGTGGTCTGCGCGGTGCCGAGGTGGCCGAAGTTCTCGGGCTGCCGCTGCTGGCCGCGGTGCGCGGCGAGGCGGGTCTGGCCGCCCGGCTCGAACGTGGCGGGCTGACAGTGCGCCGCCGCGGCCCGCTGCGCGACGCGGCCGACGCGGTCCTGGCTGTCGCCGGAGCGGAGGGGCGATGACCACCTTCGTCACCGTCGAACTGCTCGAACGCGTCCGCGAACGCCTCGCCGAACACACGGGCGTCCCCGACGCGGCCCAGCTGGCCGCCGCCATCCGCGCCGAAGCAGGCGGCGTCCTCGCCGACACCGACCTGCTGCGCGCCCTGCGCCTGTTGCAGACCGAGATGACCGGCGCCGGGCTGCTCGAACCGCTGCTGCACGATCCCCGCGTGGCCGATGTGCTCGTCACCGGACCCGATTCGGTGTGGATCGATCGAGGTCACGGCCTCGAACACACCGATGTCCGCTTCGCCGACGAAGCGGCCGTCCGCCGCCTGGCCCAGCGGCTCGCCCTGGCCGCCGGGCGCCGCCTCGACGACGCGCAACCCTGGGTCGACGGCAAGCTCGCCGGCACCGAGGCCACCCTCGGCGACGCCTTCGGAGTCCGCCTGCACGCGGTCCTCGCCCCGGTCGCCCACGACGGCACCTGCCTGTCGCTGCGCGTGCTGCGCCCGGCCACCCAGGGCCTGGCGGCACTCGCCGCCGCCGGGTCGGTACCGCCCGCGGCCCACCGGCTGCTGGTCGACATCGTCCGCGCACGGCTGGCCTTCCTGGTCGTCGGCGGCACCGGAGCGGGAAAAACTACGATGCTGTCCGCCTTGCTCGCCGCGGTCGATCCGGCCGAACGCATCATCTGCGTGGAGGACGCCGCCGAACTCGCGCCCGTCCATCCCCACGTCGTACGCCTGGTCGCCCGCACCGCCAATGTCGAAGGCGTCGGCGCCGTCACCGTCCGCGATCTGGTCCGCCAGGCCCTGCGCATGCGCCCCGACCGCATCGTCGTCGGCGAGGTCCGCGGCGCCGAAGTCGTCGACCTGCTCACCGCTCTCAACACCGGCCACGACGGCGGCGCCGGAACGGTCCACGCCAACTCACCACAGGAGGTCCCCGCCCGCCTGGAAGCCCTGGCCGCCCTCGGCGGCATGGACCGCGCGGCCCTGCACAGCCAATTGGCCGCCGCCGTCCAGGTCGTCCTGCACGTCCACCGGCGAGCCGACGGCACCCGGGGACTCCGCGAAATAGGCGTCCTGGAGCGCGATCCCGACGGCATCCACATCACCCCGGCCTGGCGCTCCGACGACCTCCCGACTCCCGGCGCCGCCGAGCTGCGGCGTCTGCTCGAAGTGCGGCTCGGATGAACAGTTGTCGCGTCGGTCGGCGGCAACGCCAGCCGCAGCGGCTGTCGGCGTAGGTGGCAGGAGCGGCGTGATCGTGCGTCGAATGCCGATGGGACAGAACGTCATCCGCGACCCCAGTGACCAAGTTTCGACTGCTGAGGCGTCGTGGGGCTCTCGTAGATGTCAGGAAGGGTGTGGATCGATGGGGACAGGATTGCTCTGCTGTGCGGTGGCGCTGCTCGTCCTGCCGATGGCTGGGGACAAGCGCAGATTCAGCCGGGTGTTCGGGCGGGTTCGTTCACGGGCGCCGCGACGGGTTCCTGTGGAGTGGTGTGCGGGAATCGCTGTCGGGGCAGCGGCTTTCGCCTTCGGCCTCGGCATCGCGCTGGCGGCCCTCATCGTCGGCGTCACCTTCGCGGTGCGGCGGCGGCGTGGGCTCGGCGAGCGTAATCGCCGACAGGAATGTGGATATCTGCTGGCCGGGCTCGAAGCGGTTATCGGGGAACTCCGGGTCGGCGCGCATCCCAGTGCGGCCGCCGAGTCCGCTGCGAACGAGTCACGCGGCGAAGCGGCCCGCGTCCTGTCCGTCAGTGCGGGCCGCAGCCGCCTCGGTGGTTCCGGCGCTGACGGCTGGATCCATCCGGATTCGCCAGTGGCCGAGGAACTTTCCCGCATCGCCAATGCCTGGCGCGTCGCCGAGCAACACGGCCTCGCCCTCGCCGAACTCCTCGCCGCCGCCAGAACCGACCTCCTCGGCCGCCTCCGCTTCCGCGACCGCACCGAAGCCGCACTTGCCGGCGCCCGCGCCTCCGCCACCGTCCTCGCGGGCCTCCCCGTCATCGGCATAGCCCTGGGCCAACTGATGGGCGCCGCCCCCCTCAGCGTCCTGTTCACCTCCCCCGCGGGCCAACTCCTCCTCCCACTCGGCGCCACCCTGGCCTGCTGTGGATTGCTGTGGACAGACGCCATCACCCGCCGAAGCACCGCATGACGACAGTCAGGGCCGTCGAACAGCCGCGAGCCGACACCCACCGTGGGAGCTGGAGGAGCAGACATGCCGCGGGTCCGGAGGAGCAGACATGCCGGGTGTGAACAACTGGGGCCGCTCGAAGGCCGACCGTGACGGACATGCCTGCGGTTTTCGCGGGCCGCGGTCGGCTGGATCGCTCGATGGCCGGGCGTGGATGGCGTGTGTCAGCGGTGGCAGGAGGACAGGTCGGTGGGTTGAGACCTGGTGTGGACAGGTGGGGATCGATCGATGGAGTCGGGAGGGAGTGTCGTGGTCGAGCTGGTTGGGGGAGTGTCGCCGGGGGCGTTGGTTGTGGCGGCGATGGCGGTTCTGGTTCTGCCGGGGCGCGTGGCCGTCAGCCGACGGGTGCGGGCGCTGGCGGGGACCGATGTCGGTGTGGTGCGGGAGGACCGGCGACCGGGGCGCGCCGACCCGCTGGGGTCGGCTTCGGCGTTCGATCTGCTGGCCGCGTGTCTGCGCTCGGGCTTGCCCATGGCGGCCGCCGCAAGGGCCGCCGCGCCGACGGCGCCGCCGGTCCTACGGGCCGCGCTGCTGCGGGCTGCGGATCTGCTGGCACTCGGGGCTGATGCCGCGACGGCCTGGGAGCGGGCGGCCGCTGATGCGGCGAGTTCGCCGGGCGCCGACGAAGTCGAGTCGCTGGCCAGGATGGCGCGCCGCTCCGCGCGGTCCGGCGCCTCGCTGGCCGATGCGGTCGGCGAACTCGCCGTCCAGCGGCGCGAGGCGGTCGAGGATGCCGCGGTGGCGCGCGCCGAGCGCGCGGGGGTGCTGATCGGCGGACCGCTCGGCCTGTGCTTCCTGCCCGCCTTCGTCTGCCTCGGCATCGTCCCGGTGGTGATCGGCCTCGCCGACCGGGTGCTCGGCGACGGAGGCCTGCTGTGACCGGCCTCGACGAGGCCACCGAATCGTCACCCTGCGGATCCGCCGCACGGTGTGGAAGTAGAGGAGAACACGATGACGTTCGTTCGCACCGTATATATAGGAGCGCGCACCAGGCTCACTCGCCTGCTGATCGACGACGACGGGATGAGCACCGCAGAGTATGCGATCGGCACGATCGCGGCGGCGGCGTTCGGTGCGGTGCTGTACGGGGTGGTGACCGGCGACAGCATCGTCAACGCCTTGACCCAGATCATCGACAAGGCGCTCAACACCAGCGTGTGACCGGCACGAACCCGAGCAGACTCGCGGGCGACGCAGGCGCGGTGACGGTGGAAGCCGCCATCGCCCTGGCTGCCCTCGTCTGCGCCGTCACCCTCTGTATCGGCGCCCTGCTCGCGGCCTCCACCCAGGTCCGCTGCCAGGACGCCGCCCGCGAAGCCGCCCGCCTCGCCGCCCGAGGCGACACCGCCCACGCACACGCTGCGGGCAAGACCGTCGCTCCACCCGGCGCGACGATCGACCTCCGCACCGAAGGCGACCGGATAGTCGCCACAGTCTCGGCACAAACACCCCTGCTCCCCGGGCTCCGCCTACACGCCCAGGCAGTCGCCATCACCGAGCCCGGGGTGCGGTGATGGAACCGGCAGTCCGGAGGTCGCGGTCCGACCTGTGTGGTGATGGGCGGGTAGTCCGGACGTCGCGGTCCGACCTGTGTGGTGATGGGCAGGTAGCCCGGAAATCACGATCCGATCCCTGCGGTGTGGTGACCGGGCGGTCAACCCGGAGGTCACGGGTCGACCCGTGCGGTGGTGGGAGTGCTCCCCGGAGGTCGCGAACCGGCCCCTGGGGCGCGGTGACGGGGTGGGTGACTCCGAGATCGCGAACCGGCCCTCGCATAGGGCGGTGGACGGCACCCGGCGCGTGGATCCGGCGAGCAATGCGGGCTGATCGAGGTGGGGCGACGGCGTTCGCGTGCTTCGCCCTGGCGGGACTGATCGCCGCCACCCTGCTGGTCGGGCATGTCGGATCAGTGGTGGCGGCCAGGCACCGGGCGCAGGCAGCCGCCGATCTGGGCGCGCTGGCTGCGGCGGGGAGGCTGGTGGAGGGTGCGGACGCCGGATGCGCGGCGGCGGGGGATGTTGCGGGACGGATGGGCGCGGCGGTCGGGCGGTGCGCGGTCGAGCAGTGGGATGTGGTGGTGGCGGTGCGGGCGGAGGTGTCGTTCGGGGTGCTCGGTATGCGCACTGTCGCGGCGACGGCCCGCGCCGGTCCGGTGGACGAGAGTGGGTGACACAGAAGTGTTCACACCGGCCGGTGGTAGTTCCGCCCCGGGCTATTCGGTAATTCGCCGAATAGCTCCGATGCCATTCCATGCGCATTCTTTGATGACACGGCGAAAAAAATGAAAACAATGGTGGTGGTTACTCGCGCGTATCGCCGGGCAATGCATCAGTTAACAGAAAACCTGTCCTTTTTAATCGCTGACTCGCCCTCCGCTGCTGGTCAGCGCAAATTCGGACAGTCGACCAGTAATCGGCGGGCGAGGTGTCGCCGTTGTCGCGTCAACACCGCGCGGGTGTCACAGCTCGCAACGGCCCTTCTCGTCGGCTCGCAACTCGCTCAGCACCGCGCTCAACAGGCGGCCCGCCGCGTCCTTGTCGAGGGGGTTGTTGCCGTTGCCGCACTTGGGCGACTGCACGCAGGACGGGCAGCCGTCCTGGCAGGCACAACTGCCGATGACGCTGAGCGTGGCCGTCAACCAGGCCTCGAGCTGGGCGAATCCCCGCTCGGCGAAGCCTGCGCCGCCGGGCTGGCCGTCGTAGACGAACACCGTGGGCGCGCCGGTGTCGGGGTGTTCGGCGATGGAGACGCCGCCGATGTCCCACCGGTCGCAGCCCGCGACCAGGGGCAACATCCCGATCGCGGCGTGTTCGGCGGCGTGCAGGGCGCCGGGCAGCGCGTCGTCGGTGATACTCGCCGCGGCGAGCAGGCCCGGTGTCACGGTGTAGAGCACGGCTCTGGTGTGCAGAGTGTGCGCGGGCAGGTCGAGTTCCACTTGGTCGAGCACTTCCCCGGTGACCAGTGTGCGCAGGTACCCGACCACCTGGTTGGTCACCGCGACCTGCGCGGATGCGACGGTGACGCCCCCGTGGACCCGCTGGGCGAGCACCTCCTCGACGCGGATCGAAGTCACCTGACGGGCGCTGGTGGTGAAGCCGGGATCCACTTCGTTGACGAAGGCCACCCCGCCGTCGAGGTCGAGTTCGTCGACCAGATAGGTCTCGCCCTGGTGCAGGTGGACGGCTCCGTCGTGCAGGGTCGCGGGCGCGCGGCCGGCATCGGCGGTCCCGAGCAGCCGCCCGGTCTCGGCGTCGACGATCGCCACCGGCGTGCCGAGTCCACCCCGCACGTCCACGGCGTCGTGCGGGTGGCTGTGCGCGGTGACATGCCAGCGGCCTTCCTGCCCGCGAACCCCTGCCCGGCGCCGGATCAGCCCCTGTTCGGCCAGGTCAGCCAGTACTTCCGCGGCGCGCAGTTCGGTCACCTCGGTGTCGGTGAGCGGCAGCTCCAGCGCCGCGCACAGCAGTTGCGGGCCAAGCACATACGGGTTGTAGGGGTCGGTGACGGTGGCCTCGATGGGCCGGTCGAGCAGCGCTTCCGGGTGATTCACCAGGTAGGTGTCGAGCGGGTCGTCGGTGGCGACGAGCACCACCAGCGAGCCCTGCAGCCGTCGGCCCGCCCGTCCTGCCTGCTGCCAGAAGGAGGCCACCGTGCCGGGAAAACCGGCGATGACCACGGCGTCGAGCCCGGCGATATCGACGCCGAGCTCGAGCGCGTTGGTGCTCGCCGCGCCGAGCAGCGCGCCCTGCGACAGCGCGTTCTCCAGCTCGCGCCGGTCCTCGGCCAGATAGCCCGCCCGATACGCGGCGACCCGTTCCCGCAGTTCAGGCGCTGTTTCCGCGAGGATTCTCCGGGCGTCGAGGGCGATCAGCTCGGCCCCGCGCCGTGACCGCACGAAGGCGAGCGTGCGCGCGCCCTCGGTCACCAGGCTCGCCATGATCTTGGCTGCCTCGCTGGTCGCGGTGCGCCGGACCGGCGCACCGTTCTCCCCGGTGACGCTCGTGCTCAGCGGCGGCTCCCAGAGCGCGACGGTCCGCGCCCCGCGCGGCGAGGCGTCGTCGGTGACCGCGGTGACCGGCGCGCCGATCAGCCTGCTCGCCGAGGCGGCGGGGTCGGCGCTGGTCGCCGAGCACAGTACGACCACCGGGTCGGCGCCGTAGAAACGGGCGATACGGCGGAGTCTGCGCAACACCATCGCCACGTGCGAGCCGAACACGCCCCGGTAGGCGTGGCATTCGTCGACCACGATGTAGCGAAGATTGCGCAGCACGCGCGCCCAGCGCTGGTGTGAGCGCAGCACGCCGACGTGCAGCATGTCGGGATTGGTGAAGATCCACCGCGCATTGGCCCTGACCCACTGCCTGACCTCGGTCGGAGTGTCGCCGTCGTAGGCGGCCGGATGCACCTCACGCAGGGGATTGTCGTGGATCAGGCCGGTGACGGCCCGCAACTGATCGGCCCCGAGCGCCTTGGTGGGCGACAGGTACAGCGCGGTGGCGCGCGGGTCCGCGTGCAGGGCGGTCAGGACCGGCAGTTGGTAGCCGAGAGATTTCCCGGAGGCCGTTCCGGTGCTCACGACGACGTGGTTTCCGGCGGCCGCGAGCTCGGCGGTGCGGGTCTGGTGTTCCCACGGCAGGTCGATGCCGTTCGCGTTCAGGGCTGTGACCAGCTCCGATGGCGTCCACTCCGGCCACGGTGTGGTGCTGGCGCGCTGTGCGGGGAGCTCGGCGACGTGGGTCAGCGGGTCGGCGCCGGCGACCACGTCTGTCAGGACACGATTCAGCAACGATCGACCGTAGCTTTCGCCTGTTCCGGGCTGCCGAACCCCGGTCCGGTCTGTCGGATTCATCCCTGACCCCTCTCCCGCGACACGGGAAGTGTGAAACGTGTGTGTGCCGAGACCACGACCTGCGATTTCGTAACCCAATAGCGACCTGGGTCACAGCTGGTTTGCTGGAAGCTCACCCGGTTATCCTGAAGCAAACAGACTGAAAGTACGGATTCACCCAATGTGTCCCTTACCTGCACATTCGCAAGATCAAGAATTTTGCAAATTGTCGGTAACTCGGCTGTTGAATTGCTCAAAGACATGGTTCACTGGGTCTCGGTCGCAAGCTTCTGTGTTCGAGGGACGGATCGAAGGTCCAACCATCAGCAGGATCGATGTTGCGAACGCCGTGCTCAGGATTTCCTTGCAGGGGGACCAACAGTACAGCGGTCGGAACGGGCCCGGTGGACGAACCCAGTTGTCCGCCGTTCCGGTAAGAAAGAGAAGGAACAGAATGGCACAGGGAACTGTGAAGTGGTTCAACGCGGAGAAGGGGTTCGGCTTCATCGCGCCCGAGGACGGCTCCGCTGACGTCTTCGTCCACTACTCGGAGATCCAGGGCACGGGCTTCCGTACCCTCGAAGAGAACCAGAAGGTCGAGTTCGAGGTCGGCCAGGGCACCAAGGGCCCGCAGGCCACCGGCGTTCGCGCGCTCTCCTGAGCTGCGAAACCCATCAACGCCCGTCCCCCACCTCCGTCTTCGGAGGTGGGGGACGAGCCGTTTCCGGGCCCGATCCGTATGACTTTCGGGTGTCTTCGTAGCCTGGTCGACGCGGCTACCCAGGCGCGCAGGGTATAAACGTCACTGGTGGCGATGTCCGAACGTCGCGCCGTCTGCCCCAGTCGCGCACCGAGCGGACCACCCGACGCGCGGATCTAGAAGGAAGGTGTTCGCCGGTGGCAACACGAGACCGCAGTTCAGCCGACCAGGGGCGTCCCCTGCGTCGTCTCGTGATCGTCGAGTCCCCGACGAAGGCCCGCAAGATCGCGCCCTACCTGGGCCGCAACTACACCGTCGAGGCCTCGGTCGGCCACATCCGCGACCTTCCGCGCGGCGCCGCCGACGTGCCCGCCAAGTACAAGGGCCAGTCCTGGGCCCGCCTCGGTGTCGACGTCGATCACGACTTCGAGCCGATCTACGTGGTCAGCCCGGACAAGAAGGCCAAGGTCTCCGAGCTCAAGAGCCTGCTGGCCGACGCCGACGAGCTCTACCTCGCCACCGACCCCGACCGCGAGGGCGAGGCGATCGCCTGGCACCTGCTCGAGACGCTCAAGCCGAAGGTCCCGGTCCGCCGGATGGTCTTCCACGAGATCACCGAGCCGGCCATCCTCGCCGCCGCCGCCGACACGCGCGAACTCGACAACGATCTGGTCGACGCGCAGGAGACCCGCCGCATCCTGGACCGCCTCTACGGCTACGAGGTCAGTCCGGTGCTGTGGAAGAAGGTCATGCCCCGGCTCTCGGCCGGTCGCGTGCAGTCGGTGGCCACCCGGGTGATCGTGCGGCGTGAGCGTGAGCGCATGGCGTTCCGGTCCGCCGAGTACTGGGACATCGCCGCCAAGCTCGACGCGGGCCTCGACGAGGCCACCGATTCGACCAATCCGCGCACTTTCGGCGCCCGCCTCGTGCAGGTCCAGGGCGACCGTGTGGCCTCGGGCCGCGATTTCGGTTCCGACGGGCAGCTCAAGTCGGCCTCCGGCGTCGTGGTGCTGGACGAGGCGTACGCGCGCAGGCTGGCCGAGGCGCTCGACGGCGCCGATCTGGTCGTGTCCTCCGCCGAGGCCAAGCCGTACACGCGCAAGCCGTACCCGCCGTTCATGACCTCCACGCTGCAGCAGGAGGCGGGTCGCAAGCTGCGCTTCACCTCCGAGCGCACCATGCGGGTGGCCCAGCGGCTCTACGAAAACGGCTACATCACCTACATGCGTACCGACTCGACCACGCTGTCGGAGTCGGCCATCGCGGCGGCGCGCTCGCAGGCCACCCAGCTCTACGGCGCGGAGTTCGTCTCGCCGTCGCCGCGCCAGTACACCCGCAAGGTCAAGAACGCGCAGGAAGCCCACGAGGCGATCCGCCCGTCCGGTGACACCTTCATGACGCCGGGCCAGCTTGCGTCCAAGGTCGACCAGGACGAGTTCAAGCTCTACGAGCTGATCTGGCAGCGCACCGTCGCTTCGCAGATGGCCGACGCGCGCGGCACCACGCTGACCCTGCGCATCACCGGCACCGCCCGTACCGGCGAGGAGTGTGTGTTCTCCTCCTCGGGTCGCACCATCACCTTCCCCGGGTTCCTGAAGGCCTACGTCGAGAGCGTGGACGAGGAAGCGGGCGGCCAGTCCGACGACGCCGAATCCCGTTTGCCCGCACTGGAAGAGGGCCAGGGCGTCACCGCCGTCGAGCTCACCCCCGACGGCCACAGCACCAACCCGCCCGCCCGCTACACCGAGGCGTCGCTGATCAAGACGCTCGAAGAGCTCGGCATCGGCCGTCCCTCGACGTACTCCTCGATCATCAAGACCATCCTCGACCGCGGGTACGTCTACAAGCGCGGCAGCGCGCTGGTCCCGTCGTGGGTGGCGTTCGCGGTGGTCGGGCTGCTCGAGGCGTATTTCGGCAGGCTGGTCGACTTCGACTTCACCGCCGCGATGGAGGACGACCTCGACGCGATCGCCGGTGGCCGCGAGCAGCGCGGAAACTGGCTGACCAGCTTCTATTTCGGTGGCGATCACGGCGCCGAGGGCTCGGTCGCGCGCTCGGGCGGGCTCAAGAAGATGGTCGGCGAGCAGCTCGACGACATCGACGCCCGCGAAGTGAACTCGATCAAGATGTTCGTCGACGAAGAGGGACGCGACGTCGTGGTCCGGGTCGGCCGGTTCGGGCCGTACCTGGAGCGGATGGTCGTCAATCCCGATGACCCGCAAGGTGATCCGATCTCGCAGCGGGCCAACCTGCCCGACGATCTGCCGCCCGACGAGCTGACACCCGAGGTCGCCGAGAAGCTGTTCTCCACGCCGCAGGAAGGCCGTTCGCTCGGCGTCGATCCGGTGTCGGGGCACGAAATCGTCGCCAAGGAAGGACGTTTCGGCCCGTACGTCACCGAGGTGCTGCCCGATCCGCCCGCACCCGACCCGGCCGCTGCTCCGGCGAAGAAGACCACCAAGAAGGCCGCCGAGGTCAAGCCGCGCACGGGCTCGCTGTTCAAGTCGATGGACCTGGCCACGATCACCCTCGACGACGCGCTGAGGCTGCTGTCGCTGCCGCGCGTGGTCGGCGCCGACCCCACTTCCGGTGAGGAGATCACCGCCCAGAACGGCCGCTACGGCCCGTATCTGAAGAAGGGCACCGACTCCCGCTCGCTGGCGACCGAGGAGCAGCTGTTCACCGTCACCCTGGACGAGGCGCTCAAGCTCTACGCCGAGCCCAAGCGCCGGGGTCGTCAGGCTGCTGCCGCCGCACCGCTGCGTGAGCTGGGCAAGGACTCGGCCACCGACAAGCCGATGGTGATCAAGGACGGCCGGTTCGGTCCGTACGTCACCGACGGCGAGACCAACGCGAGCCTGCGCAAGGGCGACGAGGTCGAGTCGATCACCGACGCGCGCGCCTCCGAGCTGCTGGCCGACCGCCGCGCGCGGGGGCCGGTGAAGAAGGCCGCCAAGAAGACCACCGCGAAGAAGGCGGCCAAGAAGGCGCCCGCGAAGAAGACCGCGGCCAAGTCGACCGCCACCAAGACGGCGACCAAGACCGCTGCCAAGAAGACGGCGGCCAAGAAGACCGCGGCGAAGAAGGCCCCGGCGAAACCCGCCGCTTCGGACGAGGACTGACCAGGGGCGAGTCGTCCGCCGTCCTGTATCCGGTCGGCGCGGAGCAGCATCCGCAACCCGGTGCCGCATCGCCCATCGTGGCGTCGGGTCTCGGCGGCCGAGGCCGGTCGTGGTGGGCCGTTCGTCGAACCTGTCGTAGCCCGCGACTAGGGTGTCTGGCGTGGCAGGTGTCTTCGATCGATTGGTCGGCCAGGACGTGGTCGAGGCGGAGCTGACCGCTGCCGCGACGGCGGCGCGGGCCGGTGTCGTCACCGGGGCGATGACACATTCGTGGCTGTTCACCGGGCCGCCCGGCTCGGGTCGGTCGGTGGCCGCGCTGTGCTTCGCGGCAGCCTTGCAGTGCACCGATCCCGAGGTGGTCGGGTGCGGGAAGTGCCACGCCTGCACCACGACGATGGCCGGGACGCACGGTGACGTGCGCAGGGTGGTGCCCGAAGGGCTCAGCATCAGCACCAAGGAGATGCGCGAGATCGTGCAGGTCGCCTCGCGGCGGCCGAGCACCGGGCGCTGGCAGGTGGTGGTGGTCGAGGACGCCGACCGGCTCACCGAGGCGGCGGGCAATGTGCTGCTGAAGGTCGTCGAGGAGCCGCCGGACCGCACGGTGTTCCTGCTGTGCGCGCCCTCGGTCGATCCCGAGGACATCTCCGTCACCCTGCGTTCGCGGTGCAGGCACGTCCACCTCGTCACGCCGTCGGTACCCGCCATCGCGCACGTACTGCGCGAGCGCGATCAGCTCGACGCGAAGACCGCCGAATGGGCGGCCTCGGTCAGCGGCGGCCACGTCGGCCGGGCCCGTCGGCTGGCCACCGATGACGACGCCCGCAAGCGCCGCAAGCGCGCCCTCGCCCTGGTCACCGCCACCGAACGCCCCGGCGCCGCCTACGCCGCCGCCGACGAACTGGTGAAATCGGCCGACGACGAAGCCAAGCAGATGAGCGCCGAGCGTGACGACCGCGAACGCGACGAACTCGCCACCGCCCTCGGCGCGGGCGGCACCGGCAAGGGCGCCGCCTCCGCCACCCGCGGTTCGGCCGGCGTGCTCAAAGACCTCGAACGCCGCCAGAAGTCCCGCGCCACCCGCACCGGCCGCGACGCCCTCGACCGCGCCCTGATCGACGTCGCCGGCATGTACCGCGACGCCCTGGCCATGCGCTTCGCCGGCCGCGGCACCCCCATCACCCTCACCCACCCCGACATGGCCACCGAGATCACCGACCTCGCCACCGCCGTCCGCCCCGAGGGCCTGCTCCGCAGCATCGACGCCGTCCTCGCCTGCCGCGAAGCCCTCGACCTCAACGTCAAACCCCGCTTCGCCGTCGCCGCCATGGTCGCCACCCTCATCTCCGCCCGCGCCACCTGACCACCCGTTTTCGCATTCACCCCCTCCCCGCGATAGACTCGCGTCGCCGAAAGGCACGCCGCCTTAGCTCAGTCGGTAGAGCGCTTCACTCGTAATGAAAAGGTCGGGGGTTCGATTCCCCCAGGCGGCTCCACTCGGAAACAGCCCTTTACGGGCTGTTTTTCTGTTTTCCGGCCAGGGCTGATCGAAAGCTCGCGCATTCAGTGTGTATCTCGGGCTCCAGCAGGCCGTTCCGGGCGACGAGCTCGTGCCACTCGTTGTGGTGTGGGTCGAGGATGCGGTCCAGGGCGCGAACGGCGAGGTCGCGCAGGGTCTCGTCCGTGGTGAATGCGAGGGTGCGGGAGTACTCGCGACCAGTGTCATCGGCGATTGCGCCGGGCTGTGCACGTTCGGCTACCAGGGCGATCACCGCCCGTGCGGAGACGGACACGGTGTAGGTCAGGTGCTCGGTGGACGTCGCCTGGGTGAGCAGGTCCTGTAGGTGCGCGGTGATGTCCTTGTCTGTGTCGAGGGCATCGAGGAAGTCCAGCGCGGTGTCGTCGTCGAAGGCTCCGTAGCCCCAAGCTCCCATGCCCCAATGTCTACACGGCGCCTGAGCCGGGGTGCGTTGGCGGTTATGGTCGCGGGATGTATTGGGATCCGATGCCGACGGTCGTCGCCTCCGCGGAACTTCCGGTGGTTGGCGAAAAGGATCGGCGCTTGGGCGATCCGGATGACTACTGTCGTGGTTTGTGGGAGGAGCGGGATTGGCGCAATGTGCCGGGGCCGTTCTACGGGGCCGCTACCGACAGTTGCTGGATGGGGCGGCTGATCGCGCAGGATCACATCGTCTACGAGGACGGCATGGGCAGCGAAGTGGTGTTCCGGCAGCCGCGCGACGCTCGTGAAACCCGACTGCTGCTGTCCGCCGCGTGGGTCGATCCCTTCCGCGCCTACGCCTGTGACGGCGACGCTCATTGGACCGTCGAGCTGATCCGTGACTGGTGGGCGGATCGGGCGAAGGTCGCTGAATGGCTCGGAAGGCTCGAGCGTGAATGGTCTGTTCATGATCGTGATCAGGAGCGTGAGGCGGCGGATGGGCTGCGCGCCTACTCGCGGTACCTGGACAATGGGCTCGAAACCGCTCTTCGGGAGTACACGTTCTGGCTAGACAACGGGCGGCCCGCGCACTCGCACGAAAGGTTGCCGAGTCTGGGTAGGTGATCGCATCCACGACTGTGGATTGGGAATCGTTTGTCGGAGAGAGGGTTCGCGTGATCACCGTGTGGATTCAGGGGGTATACGGTGAGTGATTGTGACTGCGGCCAGGATGTGGGCGTGTCCTTCGGAACGCCGGGTGGGGGGACGTGGGTTCGGCTGGGGAATCGGGTCGATCCTTGGGACGATGGATCGGTTCAGGTTTGTGTCGAGGTCGGGGGGCCCGGGCTGCGCGCGGCCCTGCATCGAGTGACGTTGGCTGTGCTGGGCGAGTGTGATCTGGTCCCGTTCTTCGATGGTTTGTGTGCCGACTTCGCCGGCTGGGACGGCGTTCGGGAATGGTCGAGCGTGGACCGGGATCTGCGGGTCGAGGCGGTTTTCGGGTCCGGGGGTCATGTCGGGTTGACCTGGACAGTCCGGCCGTGGCGGCATGCGGACGGGAATTGGTCGGCGTCCACGACGGTGGTGGTCGAGGCGGGGGAGCAGATGGTGCGGTGGGTCGGGGATCTGGCCGTATCGTTGCGGGGTGAACTCAGCTGACACGCGACTTCTTCGGGATGGCGATCTCGAGACCCGGGAGGAGAACCTGCGGGTTCTGCTCGAGCGGGCAGATGCGGGGGACGGGTCGGCGAAGGACACGCTGCGGGTGCTCGTTCGCGACTATCCCGCCTACCATCGGGCGCTATACAGCCGGGCGTTGAATCGGGCGGCGGTGTTCGGGGACGCGTCGTTGGCGCCGTCGCTGCTCGACGCGCTCGCCGACACTCGGTACAACTGTCAGGCGTGGGCCGCGATGGGATGTGCGGCGCTGGGGGTGCGGGAGGCGGTTCCCGGGTTGGTGGCGATGCTGGAGCATTCGCAGCAGATCGCGCGGGAGCAGGCGGTGATCGCGCTGGGGGAGTTGGGGGACGAGTCGGTGGTTGCGGTGTTGGCGCCGCTGCTGCGGGACTCGGACAGCTGGATGCGGGAGCGGGCCGCCGAGGCGCTCGGGCTGATCGGTGGGGAGGCGGCGCTGGCCGCGCTGTGGGACGAGTTCGAGAACCGGCGGTACTTCCGGATCGGCTACATCGCCAGTGCGCTGGCCAGGTTCGCGCCGGACATCATCCCCCGGTTGTGTGCGGCGGCGCGGAGCGATGATCCGGACCAGCGGTATTGGGCGGCGGTCGCGCTCGGGTCGACCGGGGACGATCGCGCGGTGCCGACCCTGGAGCGGCTGATGGCCGAGGACAGGGGGTCGACGGTGTTCGACGGGATGGTGAGTGTGGCCGCGAAGAAGGGGCTGCGCACACTGCGGCGGATCCAGGCCGCCATCGCGGCGCGCGAATCCTGACTCTGCTCCGTACCGGCGTAAGGGGCAGGGCTCGCCCTCGCTGTGATCAAGGGGTGAGTGTCGCGCGCAGGATGTCGTCGATTTCTTCCGGGGGTGTTTCCAGCATCGCGAGGTGGCCCGCGGTGGGAAGGCCGAGGTAGGGGACGCCGAGGCGGTGGGCGAGTTCGCGGCCCGCTTTCGCGGAGAGCACCCTGTTGCGTTCACCCCAGATCATCTGAACGTTGATGTCGGCGAACACATCCGGTGACATCCGGTCGACGCGCTCGAACGGCACGGCCACGGCGGCGGCGATGCCCGCCATGGGCAGGATGCGCCCCTTGTCGGTCCACAGGTCTCGTAACCGCTCCCTGGTCCCCGCGTTCGACGCCGCGACCCGGCCGGTGCCGGTTTGGGCCCACACGATCGCGTCGGCGATCGGCTTCGGCAACGTGAGCGCGCGAAGCAGGCGGTGGGGGAAGACATTTCGTGCCGCCAGCCGGGCGAGCACGCCCAGCGGGGTCGGTGCGAGGGTGGCGGCGGTGGCGGGGTTGAACAGGACCATCGACCCGACGGTCGACGGGTTGCGCTCGGCGAACAGCAGCGAGACGGCGCTGCCCACGCAGTTGCCGACCAGATCGATGCGCTCGGCACCGATCTCGGCGACGAAGCCCTCGAGGATCTCGACGAGGCGGTCGATGCTCGGCTCGGTCGTCAGCGGGGAGTCGCCGTAGCCGGGGAAGTCCAGGGCGTACGCGGTGAAACGGTCGTCGAGTCCGGCGATCGCCGGTTCCCAGATGAGCCGACTCGAACCCAGGTTGTGGAGGAAGATGACCACCCGCGAACCGGAGCCGCGCTGGGCGTAGTGGATCGACTCGCCGCCGTACTCGAACACCGCCATGTGCCGAAGAGTCACCTTTCAAGGCTAACGGAAAAGGCCCCCGACATGGTCGAGGGCCCTTCACGGGGTGCTCCTGAGCGAATCGCCGTTGACCGGCTCAGGAGACCTGACTCGGGTCAGCGGGCGGCGACGTTGCGGCGGGTGGCCCGAGAGTTCGTGGCGGAGAGCAGGATCTGGCGGAGGACGGCGTCGAAGGCGGCGGTGTCTTCGATGTTGCCGAGGTGGCCGTGCGGGAGGATGTGGAAATCCGCGAGGTGGCCGGTGCGGCGCAGGGTGTCGATGAGGGGGCGCGAGAGGCGCTGGGGGAGCAGGCGGTCCTGGGCGCCGGCGATCACCGTGGTGGGGACGTTCAGGTTGGCGGTGCCCTCGGACAGGTCCATGTCGGCCATGGCGGCGGCGTGGCGGCCGCGGGCCAGCGGGCGACAGGAACGGATGATGCCGATCGCGAAGTCGACCTCGTCGGCGGTGGCCTCGGGGGTGACGATGCGGTAGCGGAAGACCTGTTCGGTGAGCCAGCCCGCGGGGATCGGCAGCGGCGCGAACAGCAGCGACTCGCTGATCGGCTGCGGCATGCGCACGGGCGCGCCGAGCACGGTGACCGGGTACTCACCGAAGGTGAGCTGCTTGTTCAGCACCGGCAGCATGTCGGTTTCCCAGCGGATGTCGGCGTTGGCGGTATTGGCCAGCAGCACCGCGGCGGCCCGCTCGGCGACCTGCTCGGGGTGGTGCTTGGCCCAGGCCTGGATGGTGAGGCCACCCATGCTGTGACCGACGAGGACGGCGCGCTCGTCGGGGCGCAGGGTGGCGTCCAGGACGGCGGTGAGGTCGTCGGCGAGGGTGTGCTCGCTGGGGGCGACGGTGCCCAGGGTCGACTCGCCGTGGCCGCGCTGGTCGTAGCTGACCACGCGGTACTCGCCGGCGAAGGCGCTGATCTGCGGGTTCCAGTACTCGATGCTGCACGCCCAGCCGTGGATGAGGACCAGGGTGGGGGCGGTCTCGGGGCCGTAGACGTGAACCCGCAGGTTCGCGCCGTCGGCGGTGGTGACCGGAACGACCTCGTGCGCGACGGTGGGGGCGTTGAGCCTCTCCGTCGCGAAGCTGCGGTTACGCAGCGCGGCACGGTACTGGGCGGTCAGGGCGCCGGTCTCTACGTGCGAGACCAGGTTTCGCGCTGCCGCGAGCGTCTTCATCGACTTCGCAAGCATGTCGGCACTCCTTTGTGTCGTAGGCCACCGTACAGTGCAAGCACGCGCGCTAGCTAGTGTTAGCGGGTCACAGTGTCCCATTTGTTGTCGACTGGGTCACAGCGGGCGAAGACACTGTGAAATCGCACGAAAACACCGGAAAGTTACGGCGTGGCGGGAACTGTCACGACGGCGGCGTGCTGGCGGTGCGCAACGGCCGCCGCTACCGTGTTCAGGGTGGACATCTCGCACGTCACCGCAGGTTTTTCCGGCGCAGGTCAGGAGCCTGCCCCGCGCCCGCTGTGGCGTCGGCTGGCGCCGCCGCTGCTCGCCGCCGGGGCGGGGATCGCCACGCTGGTGGTGCTGCACGTGCGCGACCCGCATGTGGAGGGTTCCTACGGGCTGTGCCCGGTCTACGCGCTGACCGGGGTGTACTGCCCGGGCTGCGGCGGCATGCGCTCGATCCATAATCTGACCGACGGCCGGGTCGTCGACGCGTTGCAGAGCAATCTGCTGGCGGTGGCGCTGGTGGTCGCGTTCGCGGTGTTCGTCGTCGACTGGCTGATCCGGGCCCGGCGCGGTCTGGGGTGGCGGCTACCGCGCCTGAGCGCGGTGACGGTGTGGACGTTCTTCGGCCTGCTCGCGGTCTACTCCGTGTTGCGCAACACGCCGTGGGGGACTTGGCTCGCCCCGGTCTGATACTGGAAACCGCGCCGTCGGCCAGGCACTGTGGAGATATGCGCGATTCACTGAAGGATCGAGTCCGGCAGAAGTTGTTGCGCCAGCTGGCCGAGGACGGCCCCGACCCCGAGCGCGACGATTCCCGCAGCATCGCGGTGTCCGATGATCTCGAGGCGCTGGAGATGGTGCCCGCCGACGATCCGCTCATCGAGGAACTGGCCCAGCGCTATCTGGTGTTCTGATGCGCCTGTCCGCCGAGCGGGGGTAGCTGCGGCAGCGGTTTGGTGCCGAGCCACAGCGCGAACAGCGAGCGCAGCGGCGCCACGCTGTAGTGACCGGCCAGGTCGACGAATTCCTCGGTGGTGACCGTGGCATGCCGGTAGCGCGCGGTCCACTCGCGGATCAGTTCGAAGAACAGGTGGTCGCGCAGTTCCAGGCGCAGGGCGTGCAGGGTGAGGGCGCCGCGCTTGTAGACGCGGTCGTCGAACATGTCCTTGGGGCCCGGATCGCCGACGACGATGTCCTGCGGCTGACGGGCCAGATTGGCGCGCGCGGCCCTGGCCAGCTGGTCGGCGCTCGGCCCGCCCGCGGCCTCCGACCAGATCCATTCCGCGTAACAGGCGAAGCCCTCGTGCAGCCAGATATCGCTCCAGCGCTTCAGGGTGAGGCTGTTGCCGAACCACTGGTGGGCCAGTTCGTGGGCGACCAGGCGTTCGGAACCGCGCCTGCCGTCGCAGTGGTTGGCGCCGAAGATGGAGATGCCCTGCGCCTCGATCGGGATGTCGAGTTCGTCCTCGGTGACGACCACGCTGTAGTTCTCGAACGGATACGGACCGAACCGCTCGGTGAACAGCGCCATCATCTCCGGCTGACGCGCGAAATCGTGCTCGAAGTTCGCGCGCAGCCGGGGCGGCACCACGGCCTGCATCGGCACCGGCTCGCCGGGCGTGCCCACCCGGTACTTGCGGTAGTTGCCGATCTGGATGGTGGCCAGGTAGGTCGCCATCGGCTCGGCCATCTCGTAGACCCAGGTGGTCTGGCTGGCCTTGGCCTGCTTGCTGATCAGCGTGCCGTTGGCCAGTGCGTGGAAGGGGCTGTCGGTGGTGATCGAGATCCGGTAGGACGCTTTGGAACTCGGGTGGTCGTCGCACGGGAACCAGGAGGCGGCACCGTTGGGCTGGCTGGCGACCAGCGCGCCCTCGGTGAGCTCCTCCCAGCCGACCTCGCCCCACGGCCCGCGCACCGGCTTGGGCGTGCCCGCGTAGCCGACGGTGATCTCGAGGACCCCGCCTGCCGGGATCTTCTGCTGCGGGGTGATCGCCAGCTTGCCCTGCTGGTGCGCGAACTTGGCCACCTTCGACCCGTTGACCAGCACCTTCGACACCGTCAGCGCCTGCGACAGATCCAGCGTGAACCAGGTCCGCGCCGCGGTGGTGACCGCGATGACCACCGCGCGCCCGGCCAGCCGGTTGCTGGCGGGCCGGTAGCTCAGCTCCAGCTCGTAGCGCGAGACCCGGTAGCCGCGATTGCCGTTCTGCGGCAGGTAGGGGTCGATCGGGTCCTCGTAGAACTTGCTCCGCATCAGGCGGCTCCGCGCTGCCTCGACTCCACGGTCGAGACGGGGCCGGTCCACGGCGCGATGGGGTTGCCCCACCAGCGGGTCGAGGGCGGGACGACATCGCCGCGCATGACCAGCGACGCGGGACCGATGGTGGCGCCCGCGCCGATGTGGGCGGCGGGCAGGGCGACGCAGTGCGGGCCGAGGGTGGCGCCCGCGTCGAGGGTGACGGTGTCCATGGACATGATCCGGTCGTGGAACAGGTGGGTCTGCACCACGCAGCCGCGTTCCACCGTCGCGCCGTCACCGAGTGTCACCAGGTCCGCCTCCGGTAGCCAATAGGACTCGCACCATACCCCGCGCCCGATCCTGGCGCCGAGTCCGCGAAGCCACAGATTCATCACGGGAGTACCCGTGGCGGCGCGCGCGAACCAGGGTGCGGCGACGGTCTCGACGAAGGCGTCGGAGACCTCGTTGCGCCACACGAATGAGCTCCACAGCGGATGCTCGACCGCGCGAATCCGCCCCACCAGCAACCACTTCGCGGCCACCGCGAGCGCACCGGCCAGCGCGCCCGCCGCCATCAGCACCAAGCCGGAGGCCAGCGCGGCGACGAGGTAGTCGGAGTGCTGGGCGATCAGCGCGAGGACGAACAGCACGCCGAGCCCGATCGCGAAGGTGACCATCACCGGGATCAGCCGGCAGGTCTCCACCACGGCGCGGGCCAGCTTGAGCCGCAGCGGCGGGTCGAAGGTGCGCGAGGTGTCGCTGGACTCGGCGGCCCGGCGCAGCCGCACCGGCGGGCTGCCCAGCCAGGACGAGCCCGCCTTGGCCTTGCTCGGCGCGGCCGAGAGCACCGCGACGAGACCGTTCTTGGGGACCCGCCGCCCGACCGCGGTCATGCCGGAATTGCCGAGGAAGGCGCGCTTGCCGACCTTGGCCTCGCCGATGCGCAGCCAGCCGCCGCCGAGTTCGTAGCTGGCGATCATGGTGTCGTCGGCCAGGAAGGCGCCGTCGGCGACCACGGTGAACTTGGGCAGCAGCAGCACCGTCGAGGCCTCGACGTTCTTGCCGATCCGCGCGCCGAGCAGGCGCAGCCACAGCGGGGTGAGCAGGCTGGCGTAGAGCGGGAACAGGAAGGTGCGGGCGGAGTCGAGCAGGCGTTCGGTGGCCCAGACCTGCCAGCCGGTGCGGCTGCGCACGGGGTGGTAGCCCTCGCGCAGGCCGATGCCGAGCAGTCGCACGGCGAGCACGGTGGCCGCGGCGTAGACGAACAGGCTCAGCAGTGTGGCCACCGGCAGGATGGCGAAACCGTGCAGGGCGGCCGCGCCGATGGTGGTCTCCTCGCGCACCCACCAGGCGATGAAGGTGCCGCCGACGGCCAGGCCGAACACCGGCATGGCGGCCAGCACCATCGAGGACACCCCGAAGACCAGCAGCCAGTGCCGGGCGCGTTCGGGTGCGTGATCGGGCCAGCGGCGCGGTGCCTTGCCGGTCTTGGCCGCGGGCGAGCCCGCCCACTCCTGCTCGGCCTTCACCTTGCCCGAGACCGCCGAGCCGGGCGCGATCTCGGCCTTCTTGCCGATCTTGCTGCCGGGCAGCAGGATCGAGCGCGCGCCGATCACCGCGCCCTCGCCGATGGTGATGCCGCCGATGTGCACGCGGTCGCCGTCGACCCAGTAGCCGGACAGGTCGACCTCGGGTTCGACGCTGGCGCCGTCGCCGAGTTCGAGCATGCCGGTGACCGGGGGCAGGGTGTGCAGGTCGACACCCTTGCCGATCTTGGCGCCGAGCGCGCGGGCGAACGGGACCATCAGCGGTGCGCCGGACAGGCTTTCGGCACCGCTGGCCTCCGAGAGCCGCACCGCCGCCCACAGCCGCAGATGCACCCCCGAGCCGCGCGGGTAGGTGCCGGGGCGCAGCCCGGCCAGCAGGACGCGCGCACCGGCGACGCACAGCGTCATCCGGCCCAGTGGCGAGATGAACAGGATGAACGCGAGCGCGATCCACCACCACGACAGGCGCGGCAGCCACGGCAGCGAGCCCGACCAGCCCGCGATGGCGGAGACGACGGTGAGCCAGGTGACCCATTGCAGGCCGGTCAGGGTGGTCAGCGGGATGGTCGCCAGCACCTGGGTGATCTGCGCGCGCAGCGGCGTGGGGGTGACGACGCGTTCGTCAACGGCGTCGACCGGGGCGCTGCCGTCGAGCAGCTCGACCAGCGAACCGAGGCGCGGATGGTCGTAGAGGTCGGCCACGGTGACGTGCGGATACCGTTCGCGCAGCGCGCCGACCAGCTGGGCCGCCGCGAGCGAGCCGCCGCCGACATCGAAGAAGTCGGTGTCCAGGCCGGTCACCTCGGCGCCGAGGATGGCGTCCCAGAGTCCGGCGACCCAGGCGGCGGTGCCGTGCAGGCCGTGTTCGGCGGTGTCCTCGGCGCTGGGTAGCGGCCAGGGCAGGGCGTCGCGGTCGACCTTGCCCGAGGTGCGCGTCGGCAGGTCGGCGACGATCGCCAGGCGCGGGACCAGCGGGGCCGGAAGTTGTTCGGCCAGAATCTCTCTGGCCTTCTTCAGGTCGTAGCCGGGGCCCGCGCCGGTGAGGTAGCCGACGAGGATCTTGTTGCCCGCCTTGGTGGTCCGGATGGCCGCGGCCGCGCCGCTCACGCCGGGCAGGTGTTGCAGGGCGTTGTCGAGTTCGCCGAGTTCGATGCGGCGGCCGCCGATCTTGATCTGGTCGTCGGCGCGGCCGAGGAAGATCAGGCCCTGGTCGTCGTTGCGCACCAGATCGCCACTGCGATAGGCGCGTTCCCAGCCGAGCGAGGGCATGGGCGCGTACTTCTCGGCGTCCTTGGCGGGGTCGAGATAGCGGGCCAGGCCGACGCCGCCGATGACGAGCTCGCCGGTCTCGCCTTCGGGGACGGGGTTGCCCTGCGGATCGACCACCGCGAGGTCCCAGCCGTCCAGCGGCAGGCCGATGCGTACGGGCATGGTGCCGTCGAGCTGGGCCGCGCACGCGACGACGGTGGCCTCGGTGGGGCCGTAGGTGTTCCACACCTCGCGTTCGGGACCGGCCAGGCGTTCGGCCAGTTCCGGCGGCACCGCCTCGCCGCCGAAGATCAACAGCCGCACCGATTCCAGCGCCTCGGCGGGCCAGGTGGCGGCGAGGGTGGGCACGGTGGAGACGATGCTGATGCCGCGGCGCATGAGCCACGGGCCCAGGTCGGCGCCGGTGCGCACCAGGTCGCGCGGGGCGGGGACCAGGCAGGCGCCGTGGCGCCAGGCCAGCCACATCTCCTCGCAGGAGGCGTCGAAGGCCACCGACAGGCCCGCCAGCACGCGGTCGCCGGGGCCGATCGGCTTGCGCTGCAAGAACAGCCGGGCCTCGGCGTCGACGAAGGCGGCGGCATTGCGGTGGGTCACCGCGACGCCCTTGGGGGTGCCGGTGGAACCGGAGGTGAAGATGATCCAGGCGTCGTCGGCGGGGGTGGGCAGGGTGTCCCAGTGCGCGTCACCGGTGGCGGTGGTGGCCGACTCGATGCCCTCGCCGGTGGCGATCGCGCTGACGCGGGCCTCGCCGAAGACCAGCTTGGCGCGTTCCTCGGGGTCGTCGGCGTCGACGGGGACGTAGGCGGCACCGCAGTAGAGCACCGCCAGGATGGTGACGTAGAGCGCGGCCGAACCCGAGGGCATCCGCACGCCGACCCGGTCGCCGGGGCGCACGCCCGCGTCGGTGAGCTCGGCCATCCTGGCCTCGACGGCGGCGACCAGTTCCAGGTAGCTCAGGACCACGGTGCCGTCGTCGATCGCGGGTGCGTCGGGGTGGGCCTGGGCGGTGCTGGTCAGGATGTCGACCAGGGTGCGCGGCGCGGCGGCCAGATCGGCGCGCAGCAGCGGGTCGCGGAGCAGCTCTGCCCCGAATTCGGTGTGTGGCTCGAGCATCGCGCTGCGTCCACCTCTCATCGGTTGACCCCCATCGGTGTCTGTTGTTTCACGGTCGGGTTACCGGAGGGCAAACGGGATGGTCACCAGATGCCAACGGTACTCGCCGGACGTTGTTTCCGACTTCGTGCGCGGCGTGCCGCGCCGGTGCTCAGGTGGACGGATCCGCCTCGTCACCGAGCGCGGTGAGGACGAGCCGGTGCAGGGTGGCCTGCTCGTCGGCGTCGAGGCGGGCCAGCACCCGGGCGGTGGCCTCGGCGATGAGCTTGTCGGTGCGCTTACAGCGTTTGCGGCCCGCGTCGGTGATGCGCAGCCGGTATTTGCGGCGGTCGGTGCCGTCGCGGGTGCGCTCCACCAGGCCCGCACCCTCGAGGGTGTCGACCAGCCGGACCACTTCGCTGCGGTCGATACCGAGCGCCTCGCCGACCTTCTTCTGCGTCAGGTCGGCGTTCTCGGCGACGAAGGTGAGCACCCAGTGGTCGCGCAGCGGGAGGTCGATCTCGGCGTGCAGGGCCTTGGTGAGTCGTGCGAGCGCGTACACCGGGTAGCGCGGCAGGCCGCGGGCGGCGTTCGGGTTCGAGGACATGGCGGCCACTCTAACAAATAGTGGGGGAACTCAATCATTTGGCTGTTCCATCGTGGAGTCGTCCGATGGTTGCGGAGGTTCGCGCGCGAGGGCAATCCGGGGGCAATCGCGTGCGGGGGCTGTCGGACGGTGATTCCGCGGCGGTGGTTGACAGCCGCGGGGATCGTCTGTCACTCTCGGAACAGGTCACGAGTACCAGCGACAAGCCCCGGCTAGCTGGTCGGCAACCCTCCTCCGCGGTGGGGTGCTCCGGGTGACGACCTGGCCGCCGTCCGCAGTGGGCGCGGCAAGCGCGGACTCGGAGCATCCCCCTCGGGAACGAGTCCCTGAGCCGACGGGATTTCGTCATGACCGCAGTAATCGACCCCACCTGTGCCCTGGCCGCCGTCTCCGGTGCCGACCTCCAGGTGCCGCTCGTGCAGGGCGGTACCAGCACCTACGCCAACTTCGACTACGCGGCGAGCGCGCCGGCGTTGAAGCAGGTCACCGACCGGATCTCGCAGTTGCTGCCGTACTACGCCAGCGTGCACCGCGGGGCCGGCTACGCCTCGCGGATCTCCACCGAGTGCTACGAGGCCTCGCGCGGCGCCGTCGCCCGGTTCCTCGACGCCGACGACGACCAGGTGGTGGTGTTCACCCGCAACACCACCGACTCGCTGAACCTGCTGGCCGGGTGCGTGCCCGGCGAGACCGTGGTGCTCGACATCGAACACCACGCCAACTTCCTGCCGTGGACCGCGCACGGGCGACGGGTCGTGCAGGCCGCCGACACCGTCGAGGAGACCATCCGCCGCGTCGTCGCCGAACTGTGCAGCAAGCCCGCCGCGCTGCTCGCCATCACCGGGGCCTCCAATGTCACCGGGGAGGTGCTGCCGCTGGAGCGGCTGGCCACCATCGCGCACCTGTGCGGGGCGCGCATCCTCGTCGACGCGGCCCAGCTCGCGCCGCATCGCCGGATCTCGTTGCGCGAGACCGGCATCGACTACCTCGCCTTCTCCGGGCACAAGCTCTACGCGCCCTTCGGCGCCGGCGTGCTGGTCGGGCGCCGGGACTGGCTGGACGCGGGGGAGCCGTATCTGGCCGGTGGTGGCGCGGTGCGGTCGGTGGGTGTGGACGCGGTGCAATGGGCTCCCGCGCCGCAGCGGCACGAGGCCGGATCGCCGAATGTGCTCGGCGCGGCCGCCATCGCCGCCGCCTGTGACGCGCTGGCCGCCATCGATCCCGCCGAACTCGTTGCGCACGAACGCTTCCTGGCCGACCGGCTGCGTGACGGGCTGAGTGCTCTTCCCGGTGTCTCGCTGGTCAGCATCTGGTCCGACAGCTCCGACTCCGTCGGCATCGTCGCCTTCACCGTCGACGGGTACGCCCCCGGCCAGGTCGCCGCCTACCTCTCCGCCGAACACGCCATCGGCGTCCGCGACGGCCGCTTCTGCGCCCACCCCCTGCTCGCCCGCCTCGGCCTCGACGCCGCCCTGCGCGCCAGCATCGGCCTCGGCACCACCCCCGCCGACGTCGACCGCCTGATCACCGCCGTCGCCACCCTCGTCACCCAGGGCCCCACCTGGGACTACGCCGCCACCGATGGCCTCTGGAACCCCACCCCCGAAACCCGCCCCCTCACTCCCGATTCCGAGGCGGGCGCCGCCCCTTGCCTGATCGGTTGATTCCGGGTCGTCCCGGCCCGCCCGGCCGGGATGTTCGTCGGTCCACTGAGCGGTGCGTCGGCGGACTACTCCTCGTAATGTCCGCCGACGGCGACGATCACGATCTCGCCTCCGGATCCGCCAACTCGCGTCCCACCGTTCGCCCGGCGCGCGCGTGCTTCGCGGACTCGAGCAGGGAATCGCCTCCGTGGGTGGCGATCAGGTATTCCGTCGTATCCATCGCGTGCAGGACATCGCCTGCCTGGACATGACCGGCGAGCCTCGTCGACAGCGTGAAGGAGAACTCGCCGGCGGGAGAAGTGTGGAAGCCGATCCACTCCACGACGCCGTGGGCGATGGTCTCGCCTGCTCGTCGTAGTTCTACCGGGTCGCCGACGGTGAAGGTGCCGCTGACATATCCGACGATGTGCGGGGTCGGTTGGTAGCTGACGGGGAAGACGCCGGTAACGCGGAACTCGCTTGTGGCCACGGTCGTCGTCCGATCTGTGTCAGGTGTCGAGGACGGTGGGGCGGTGGTATCTGCCGTTGTAGTAGAGGAGGGGGGCCGCGGAGGGGGATTCGTGGGTTTCGTCGTGGACTCGGGTGACCAGGGCGATGGCGATGGTGTGGTCGCCGATGTCGATGAGTTGGTGGACGGTGGCGCGGAGCCAGATGGGGGTGCCGTGCAGGACGGGCTCGCCGGTGTCGAGGGGGGTCCACAGGGAGCGGTCGGTGAAGCGGTCGGCGGCGGTGCGGGAGAAGCGGTGGGCCAGGTGGTGCTGGTGTTCGCCGAGGAAGTGGATGACCACCGAGCCCGCCTCGCGCAGGGCCGCGATGCTCGAGGAGGTGTGGGCGATGTTGAACGAGACCAGCGGGGGCTCGAGCGACAGGGAGGCGAAGGAGGTGGCGGTGAAGCCGACGGGGCCGTGGTCGGCGCCGAGGGTCACCACGGTGACACCGGCCGGATAGTGGCGCATCGACGCCCGGTACTGCTCGGCGGTGATCCCGCTCAGATCGTCGGGAATCACCAATTCGCCGGGATTCGGTCGCACATCACCCACCGCCCCAAACTACGCCCGGCCACCCGGAGCGCCTACGGCCACGCCGGGTATTTGATCGATGTCACCCCGGCGGGCTCAGTCGATGTCCAGGGGCAGACCGGCGGTGATTCGGACCAGTTCGCGGAAGTTGGTGCGGAACACCGTGTTCGGGTGACCGCCCGCCGCCCAGATCTCCGGATGCGCGGCCAGGGCGGTGTCCACCCAGGTGGGGAGGTTGGTGGGGTGGCCTACGGGGGCGGTGCCGTCGATGGGCTGGCCGGTGATGCGCTCGACCAGGGCGGCGGGGGCGGGGGTGAGGGTGCCGTCGAGGCGTTTGCCGGTGCGTTTCAGGTCGACCTGGTGGTGGTCGGCGACCAGCAGCAGGACGGGGTCGTCGTCGAGGAGGAAGACCTGGCAGGTGGTGATGGCGGTCGGGTCGGCGCCCAGGGCGCGGGCGGCATCGGCCGCGGTGGGGGTCGGCGTCTCGGGCGAAACGATGACGCCGTGGTGCCCGCGGGCGATGAGCGTGTCGGCGACGCGGCATGCGACCGCCGGAAGAGACGACCTGCGCATGATTCCAGAGTAGGGCGATTGCGGGAAATATGCCGGGGGAGCGGGATTTTGGGGTTCGGCCAGGGTGCTCGGAGGAACTTGGCCGGGCGCCAATAGACTCGACCCATGACTGAATGGCAAGCCTTCACCGTCGAGACCACCGACCATGTCGCGCAGGTCACCCTGATCGGGCCGGGCAAGGGTAATGCGATGGGACCGGATTTCTGGCGCGAGCTGCCGGAGATCTTCCGCGCGCTCGACGCCGACCCGCAGGTACGCGCGGTGGTGCTCACCGGCGCGGGCAAACACTTCTCCTTCGGCCTGGACCTGGCGGCGATGGGCGGCATGCTCGCGCCGGTGCTGGCCGACGACGCCAAGGCCGCGCCGCGCACCGAATTCCTCAAGGTCATCCGGGACATGCAGGACTCGATCACGGCCGTCGCCGAGTGCACCAAGCCGGTGGTCGCGGCCGTCTCGGGCTGGTGCATCGGCGGTGGCCTGGACCTGATCGCGGCCGCCGATATCCGCCTGGCCAGCGCGGACGCCAAGTTCAGCCTGCGTGAGGCCAAGGTCGCCATCGTGGCCGACATGGGTTCGCTGCAGCGCCTGCCCGGCATCATCGGCGAGGGCCACCTGCGCGAGCTGGCCTACACCGCCAAGGACATCGACGCCGCGCGCGCCGAGCGCATCGGCCTGGTGAACGAGGTGTTCGCCGATCAGGACGCGGTGGTCGCGGCCGCGCACGCCATGGCGCGCGAGATCGCCGAGAACCCGCCGCTGGTGGTGCAGGGCATCAAGGACGTGCTCGAGCAGCGGACCAGCCCGGCGGTGGCCGAGGGCCTGCGGTACGTGTCGACCTGGAACGCGGCGTTCCTGCCGTCGAAGGACCTCACCGAGGCCATCACGGCGGTGTTCCAGAAGCGCGCCCCCGAGTTCAAGGGCGAGTAAAGGCAGTTCAAACGGTTGCCCCGGTGACCGTTCTGTCTACATACTTGCATCACACAACTAATTGATTGATGCAAGTAAAGGTGAGGTAGTGAGTCGGAGCGAACCGGCGATCGATGTGATCGCCACCCAGCTCGTGCGGCTGCACCGGCTGCGTGATCGTGCGCTGGCGCAGGTCAAGGACCGCTCGGGGATCGACCCGGCGGGTTTCGTCGTGCTGTTCCGGCTGGTCTGCGACGGGCCGATGCGTTCGGGTGCGCTGGCCGAGGCCGTGCACTCGGACGCGTCGACAGTCAGCAGGCAGGTCGCCCAGCTCGTCGATCGGGGGCTGGTCATCCGGACCGCCGATCCCGACGACGGACGCGCGACCGTCCTCGAGGTGACGACCAAGGGCCGCGAAGTGGCCGACCGGATCAGGGCGCGGCGCCAGGAGAGCGTCGCCATCGTCACCGAGGACTGGTCGGACGAGGACCGCGCGAGCTTCGCCGCGCTGCTGACCCGCTTCGTCGCGGACTACGACCGCGCCCGCCTCACCCTGCTCGCCCGCCCGGCGGAACCGAGCGCGACCTGTACGGAGAACAATTCGTGACCACGACGGCGCCCCCGGTGGAATCGCCCGCCGGCTTCACCCACCGCCAGATCCTGACCATCCTGTCCGGGCTCATGCTCGGCATGCTGCTGGCCTCGCTGGACCAGACGATCGTGTCGACCTCGATCCGCACCATCGCCGACGACCTGCACGGCTACTCGATGCAGGCCTGGGCCACCACGGCCTATCTGATCACCGCCACGATCAGCACCCCGCTCTACGGCAAGCTCTCGGACATGTTCGGCCGCAAGCCGTTCTTCCTGGCCGCGATCGGGCTGTTCATCATCGGCTCGCTGCTGTGCACGCTGGCCACCTCGATGTATCAGCTGGCCGCGTTCCGCGCGTTCCAGGGCCTGGGCGCGGGCGGTCTGATGTCGCTGGCGCTGGCCATCATGGGTGACATCATCAGCCCCCGCGAAAGGGCCCGTTACCAGGGCTATTTCCTGGCCGTCTTCGGTATCTCGAGCGTGCTCGGGCCGGTGCTGGGCGGGCTGCTGGCCGGGCAGGACTCCATCCTCGGCATCACCGGCTGGCGCTGGGTGTTCCTGGTGAACGTGCCGCTGGGCCTGCTGGCCCTGGCGGTGGTGACCAAGGTGCTGCACCTGCCGCGCAAGCCGCACGCCACCCACCGCATCGACTTCGGTGGCGCGCTGGTGCTGGCCGTCGGGCTGGTGCCGCTGCTGATCGTGGCCGAGCAGGGCCGCGAATGGGGCTGGGGCAGCACCGCGTCGGTGATCTGCTACGTGATCGGTGCGCTCGGACTGGTCGGGTTCGTCGCGGTGGAGAACCGGATGGGTGACGCGGCGCTGATCCCGCTGCGGATCTTCGCCAACACCACCTTCGCGCTGGGCGTGGTGATCTCGTTCGTGGTCGGCGCAGCCATGTTCGGCGGCATGCTGCTGCTGCCGCAGTACCTGCAGGTGGTGCGGGGTGCCGGGCCGACCGAGGCGGGGCTGCAGATGCTGCCGCTGGTGCTCGGGCTGATGATCGGCTCGATCGTGTCGGGCAGATTGATCTCCAAGACCGGCCGCTACCGGGCCTTCCCGGTGATCGGCGCGGTCATGCTGACCGCCGGGCTGTTCCTGCTGCACCTGCTCGACGCCGACAGCCCGCTGTGGCTGGCGATGATCTTCATGGCCTTCACCGGCTTCGGCCTGGGCAACCTGATGCAGCCGCTCACGCTGGCCCTGCAGAACGCGCTGCCGCCCAAGGACATGGGTGTCTCGACCGCGTCGGCGACGTTCTTCCGCCAGATCGGCGGCACGCTGGGCGCGGCGGTGTTCCTGTCGATCCTGTTCTCGCTGCTCACCCCCAACATCACCACCGAGATGCAGCAGGCGGCCACCGATCCGGCCTACCAGCAGGCCGTGGTCGCGGGCGCGCACAGCGACAACCCCGCCGACGCCGCGCTGGCCAAGGGTCTGCTCGCGCACGACACCTCGGCGGCCGGGCACGTGCTCGAGGACAGCTCGATCATCCAGCAGCTCGACCCGCAGCTGGCCAAGCCGTTCCAGGTGGGTTTCGCCGACTCGATGTCGACGGTGTTCCTGGTCGCCGCGGCAGTCGCGGCACTGGCCCTGCTGCTGGTGCTGTTCTGGAAGGAGGTCCCGCTGCGGATGCAGGGCGGCATCCAGGCCGCCGGTGACACCAAGGCGGCCGACGGCGCGGGCGCGCTGGCCGACACGGCGGCCCGAGGGTAGGCAAGGTGAAGCGCCCTGGGTGAGCCACCGAACGAAACGGGAGGTCCGAAGTATTCGGACCTCCCGTTTCGCGTAAAGCTAGCGGCTCAGTGGCCGGATTCCTTCAGGCGGGTGAAGGACTCGTCGATGACCTTCTCGGCCTCGGCGCGGTCGAGCCACTCCGAACCCTGCACGAACTTGCCGGGCTCGAGGTCCTTGTAGCGCTCGAAGAAGTGCTTGATCGCCGACAGCTCGAACTCCGAGACGTCGCCGAGCTCCTGCACGTGGTCCCAGCGCGGGTCGCCCGCGGGCACGCACAGCACCTTGTCGTCGCCGCCTGCCTCGTCGGTCATGCGGTACACGCCGATCGGGCGGGCCTCGACGATCACGCCGGGGAACACCGACTCGGGCAGCAGCACCAGCGCGTCCAGCGGATCGCCGTCCTCACCGAGGGTGTTTTCGATGAAGCCGTAGTCGGCCGGGTAGCCCATGGAGGTGTACAGGTACCGGTCCAGCTTGACCCGGCCGGTCTCGTGATCGACCTCGTACTTGTTCCGAGAACCCTTGGGGATCTCGATGGTGACGTCGAACTCCACGCCATCTCCTTGCTCGTTCGAGTGCATCTGTGCCGAATCGCCAGATCGTTCTGGGGAACCGTTGCGCAACGAGGATAGTGTGGTGTGCTGGAACACCGGTGCGGCAGGCGGCTCAGCGCGCGCAGTCGAGGCGTGTCGGGCGAGACAGTCGAGGATCGGTGAGGCGTTCATGTCGAGGTTCGTGATTCCGGCCGGCCGGGTGGCCTGATGGATCAGCGCGGAGGGGGACAGCCGCCCTACGGCAGTGAGGCGCCGACCGTGGTCATCCAGCGCGAGAGCGCACGGCCGCGGGGGCGTCGTTCGTTGTGGATCTGGCTGGCGGCGGTGTTCGTCGCGGTGCTGGTGATCGCGGGTGGGTTCGCGGCCATCGCGAAGCCGTGGTCACCGGAATTCCGGCACGGGGGCTTGACGGTGGCCGCGCCGCCGACGGGCGAGCCCGCGCCCGCGCAGGTGACACCGGCCGGGTCCAATGCGCCCGCGCCGACTCCGGCCGGGGTCGCGGCCGCGCTGGCGCCGGTGGTCGGCAGTCCCGATCTGGGGTCGTTCGCCGGTCAGGTGACCGACCCGGCCAGCGGGACGGTGCTGTGGAGCCAGGACCCGGTCAAGGCCATGATCCCGTCCTCGACGGCCAAGATCATGCTGGTCGCGGCCGCGCTGCTGACCCTGCCCGACGAACAGCGGGTGACCACGAAGGTCACCGCCGGGGCGCCCGGCGAGCTGGTGCTGGTGGCGGGCGGCGATCCGACCCTGACCACCCGCGCCGACGGCGGCTACTACACCGACGGCGCGCGCGTCGCCGACCTGGCCGCGAAGGTGAGAGCGGCCGGGACGAAGGTGAGCTCGATCGTCGTCGACACCTCCGTCTACGCGGGGCCGACCATGGCCTCGGGCTGGGACCCCATCGACATCCCCGAGGGCTCCATCGCGCCGATCGAGCCGATCATGCTCGACGGCGGCCGCTTCGATCCCTCGGCCGACTACTCCCCGCGCAGCGCGAACCCCGCCCTGGACGCGGGCCGCGCGCTGGCCGCCGAACTCGGGGTCGACCCGGCCGCGGTGCGGGTCGGGCAGGCCGCCCAGCGTGGCGCCGAGATCGCCAGGGTGGAATCGGCGCCGCTGCGAGTCCGGCTGCACGACATGATGATCCACTCCGACAATGTGCTGGCCGAGGCGATCGGGCGCGAACTGGCCATGGCGACGGGGCAGGAGGCGTCCTTCGCCGGTGCCGTCGCCGCGACCACCGCCGTGCTGAGCACCTCCGGATTCGATGTCAGCGGACTGCATCTGGCCGACAACAGCGGCCTCTCGGTGGACGACCGGGTGCCGCCGCGACTGCTCGACTCGATCATCGCCATCGCCGCCCGGCCCACCGGCGACGCGGCCGTGATCCCCGCGGGCACCCAGGCCAGGCCCGAAACCGACCCGCGCGCAGCGGCTCTCGCGCCGCTGCTCGACGACCTGCCCGTGGCGGGCGGCACCGGCACGCTGGCGCCGCGTTTCGTCACCCAGAACCGGCAGGGCGCGGGCTGGGTGCGGGCCAAGACCGGAACTCTGAGCGTGGCCAGCGCGTTGGTGGGGTATGTGCTCGACCGTGACGGACGGGTGCTGACTTTCGCGCTGATGTCCAACGACAGGCTGCCGGAGGTGAGCAGGCCCGCCCTCGACGCGGTGGCGGGCGCCCTGCGCAACTGCGGTTGCTCCTGAGAGAGCGGGTGGCGATGAGCGAGGACAAGACCGGCAAGCCGTCGGGATTCAACGCAGCGGTGGACTGGCGTCTCGCCGCGCGGACCGGTGGCGCGCTCGCGCCCGCCGGACCCAGGATCTCCCGGGAGGCAGCCGAACAGGCCGTCACCGAGCTGGCGGCCGCCTCGGTGCGGGCCGAGGGGCCGGTGCGCGAGGTCAGCGGGTTGCTCGACGATCGGCCGGTGCCCGAGGCCAGGATCGTGGACCGGCCCGGCTGGATCGCCGCGGCGGCGGATTCCATGGCGGTGCTCACCGGCACCGAGTCGACCTCGCTGACCGGGCGTTTCGTCGGGAAACCGGCCGGCGTGCAGGCCGGGACCATGCTGGCCTTCCTGTCGACGGCGATTCTCGGGCAGTACGACCCGTTCACCGGGGACGACGGCACGCTGCTGCTGGTGGCGCCGAACATCGTCGGCGTGGAGAAGGCGCTGGGTGTGGACCCGTCGGACTTCCGGCTGTGGGTCTGCCTGCACGAGGTGACCCACCGGGTGCAGTTCTCCTCGGCGCCGTGGCTCGCCGACTACATGCGCACCAATGTGGACATCCTCAGCGAGGTCGGCGAGGAGCCGCTGAGCGAGATGCTCACCCGGCTGCTCGGTGAGGTGCGCGCGCGTCGCGCCGCCGACGCCGACGACGACCCGAACAGCCGCGGCATCGTCGGCCTGCTGCGCGCCGCCCAGGCCCCGCCGCAACGCGAGGCGCTCGACAAGCTGCTCATGCTGGGCACCCTGCTCGAAGGCCACGCCGATCACGTGATGGACGCCGTCGGCCCGGCCGTGGTGCCGTCCGTCGCCGAGATCCGTGCCGCGTTCGACCGGCGCAGGAAGAAGCCGTCCAACCCGATCCAGCGGATCATGCGGGCGCTGCTGGGCGTCGACGCGAAGGTGGCGCAGTACGTGCGCGGCAAGAAGTTCGTGGACGCGGTGGTGGACCGGGTCGGCGTCGCGGAGTTCAACACGGTGTGGACCGACGCCGACACCCTGCCCCTGCTCGACGAGATCGACGATCCCGACCGCTGGGTCTCGCGCGTTCTGCGCTGAACCCGTCCGGTTCGTTCCGGGTGTAGGCGAGGTGTCGCCCAGGCGTGTGATGTTTCGGAAGGACGCGGCCGATGACGGGTAGGCGGTTCGGCGGGGACGTGCGCTTGCCGGAGACCGCGGCGGTGCTGGCGGTGCGCCGGGGTGTGCGGGAGTGGGTCGCGGCGCGGGGTGGCCGGGTGCCGGTGGTCGTCGGGTTGTCCGGTGGGGCGGATTCGCTGGCACTGGTGGCGGCGGCGGTGGTCGAGGCCGGGGATGTGACGGCCGTGGTGGTGGATCACGGGTTGCAGGCTGGGTCGGGGGAGGTGGCTCGCCGGGCGGCGGACCAGGCGCTGGCGCTGGGGTGCGTGGACGCGGTCGTGGTGGCGGTGGCGGTCGGGCGGGACGGGGGTGTGGAGGCGGCCGCGCGGGCGGCTCGGTACGCGGCGCTGGAGGACGTGCGGGACGGGCGGCCGGTGCTGCTCGGGCACACCCTCGACGATCAGGCCGAGACGGTGCTGCTCGGGTTGGGACGCGGGTCGGGTGGGCGGTCGATCCAGGGGATGGCGGCCTGGAACGCGCCGTGGGGGCGGCCGCTGCTCGCGGTACGGCGGGCCGAGACGGTGCGGATGTGCGCGGACCTGGGGATCGAACCCTGGGACGACCCGCACAACGCCGACCCCGGCTACACGCGCGTGCGGGTGCGCACCGAGGTACTGCCACTGCTGGAGGACGTCCTCGGCGGTGGCGTCGCGCGGGCGCTCGCCCGCACCGCCGACCAACTGCGCGAGGACGGCACCCTCCTCGACGCGCTCGCCGGCGAACTGCTGCGCTCGGCGACCGTCCCGCCCGGGCCCGAGTCCAGGCCTGCCTCGACAGCGTCCGGGCCCGCGTCGGCGTCGGAGGCGACCGCGGATTCGGCGGCTCGGCGCGCGGCGGTGCCGACCACCTCGCCGGCGTCGATGGTGGGCGACAGTGGCCTCGACGACACCGATCGCCCGCGATTGTCGATCGAGATCCTGGCCACTGCCCCCGCGCCGCTGCGGCGCAGGGCGGTGCGGGCGTGGCTGGCCGAGCAGGGGATCGGTGGGCTGATGAACGCGCATCTACAGGCGATCGACGAGCTGGTGAGCGACTGGCGCGGGCAGGGTGGCGTGGCCGTGGGCGGGGGAAGCCGGGCCCACAGGTTGGTCGTGGGGCGCGAGCATGGCACGCTGGCGGTGCGCGCACAGCCGCGTCTCGATGACACATAATGAACCGGCCCGGTCGGGATCGACATCACGAAGGGACACCCACTTCCGTGTACGGAGACGACATCGCCTCGGTGCTGATCACCGAAGACGAGATCAAGGCCAAGATCGAGGAACTGGCCGAGCTCGTCGCGAAGCGGTACCCGCCCGACAGCCCCGAGGGCGACCTGCTGCTGATCTGCGTGCTCAAGGGCGCGATCTTCTTCATGACCGACTTCGCCAGGGCACTGCCGATCCCCACCCAGCTCGAGTTCATGGCCGTGTCGTCCTACGGCTCGTCCACCTCGTCCTCGGGCGTCGTGCGGATCATGAAGGACCTGGACAAGGACATCGCCGGCCGCAACGTGCTGATCGTCGAGGACATCATCGACTCCGGTCTCACGCTGTCCTGGCTCAAGCGCAACCTGGCCACCCGCAACCCGGCCTCGCTGGAAGTGGTCACCCTGCTGCGCAAGCCCGACGCCCTGCGCACCCCCGTCGACGTCGCCCACGTGGGCTTCGACATCCCCAACGAGTTCGTCGTCGGCTACGGCCTCGACTACGCCGAGCGCTACCGCGACCTGCCCTACATCGGCACCCTGAACCCGGCGGTCTACTCCTAGCTGACCACGCGCTCGAGGGCCTGTAGGTCGGCCTCGAGGGCGCGGAACAGCACATAGGAGCCGACGAAGGCGATGATGCCGCCGACGCACAGGACGCGGACGGCGAGGATCACCGAGGGGATGTCGGCCGGGGGCAGGAAGGTCAGGCCCGCGACGGCCAGCAGCGGGACCGAGGCGGCGACGGCGAGGTACCAGGTGCAGCGGCGGCGCAGGTCGCGCAGCCATTTGCCGTCGTCGGCGCTGATCTCGCCGTGGCGCAGGAACACCGGGTAGAGGCAGCGGACCAGGTAGTAGGTCACCAGGAAGAACGGGTAGGCCACCGCGATCGCGCCGCAGACCAGCAGGGACGCCAGGAAGTGCACCACGGCCCGGCCGGGGACGTCACCGCTGGCCAGTTGCAGGGCGATCGGGAAGGTGAATCCGGCCAGCGCCCACAGCGAGAAGGCCACGACCACCGCGCGGTCGCCGAAACGCAGCGTGTCGTGTCTGGCTCGGCGCAGCGTGTCGGAGTCGTAGCGGCGGCCCTTGCGCAAGCCGCCGGGCACCCACAGCACGAAGCGCGACAGGTAGATCAGCAGCGCCGCGCCCGCCGGGAAGAAGATCAGGTTCACCCCGGCGGTGATGAGGATGAAGGTCTGCTGGGCGGATTCGCCGAGCCTGCTCACCACCAGGGTCTCGTTGTGCTGGATGTTGTACCAGGAGGCCAGGGCATTGGGCACGCCGATGGCCAGCACCAGCACCAGCAGCGGCCACTTGCGCAACCACAGCCGCCAGCTGTTGGGTGGCGGGTCGACCAGGTCGCGGGCGCGCTCGTCCAGGCACAGATCGAACTGCTTGGCCAGCACCGCGCCGTCGGACCAGCGCCGCGAGCGATCGGGCTCCAGACAGGTGAGCAGCACGCGGCGCAGCGCGGCCGGACAGTCCGGGGGCACGCGGTCCATGGCGCTGGGCTCGACGCCACCGGTGCGCCGTTCCAGCATCGCCTCGAGGGTGGTCTCGTCGCCGTGGCCCTCCTCGGCGGTGCTGTCGTCGAACGGTTTCGCGCCGGTCAGCAGCTCCCACAGCACCACGCCGAGGGAGTAGATGTCGGAGCGGGTGTCCAGGTCGGCGGCGGTGCGGCCCAGCCCCGGATGACACGCCTCGAGCTGCTCGGGCGACATGTACGACAGCGACCCACCGAAATACGACACCGGGCTGGTCCCGGCCACGGTGCGGCTGAAGCTGATGTTGAAGTCGGCCAGCTTGGGCACGCCCTCCGCGGTGAGCAGCACATTGGCCGGTTTCACGTCGCGGTGCAGCACGCCGTGGGTGGCGGCGTAGTCGAGCGCCTCGGCCAGCCTGCGGCCCAGCCAGGCCACGGTCTCCGGCCAGCTCAGCGCGGCCAGTTCGTCGCGCACGCTGGAGTCGGTGGGCCGGATCTCGCCCTTCTCCTCCATCGCCGCGTCCACCGCGTCGAGCAGCAGCTTGCCGCTGCGCTCGGCGGGCGGGGTGGCGCGCACCCAGCGCAGCAGGCCGAGCAGCGTGCCGCCGGGCAGGAACTGCATGTAGAGCAGCCGCAGCCGGCGTGAATCGGCGCGCGCGGTGCCGGTGTCGAGCAGCTGCTGGTCGAACACGCGCACGATGTAGTCGTGGTCGAGCTGGGCCAGCGTCTGCGGTTCGGTGCCGCGATCGGCGGAGATCTTCACCGCGACCAGCCGCTGCATCGAGCGCTGCCTGGCCAGGAAGACCCGCGCGAACGCCCCGGAACCGAGCCCGGTGAGCAGCTCGAAATCGCCGATCCGCTCGCCGACCTCGATCCGGTCCAGCGGCTCGAGGTCCGCGGCGGCCGAGTCCGCGGCGGTGGCCGCCGAGGTCGCCGTGGCGGTGAGGTCGAGCTGCGGACTGGTCATCTCGGTAGTACGAGTGGGGTCGGGGGGATGGTTCACCGTCGGTTCGCTGCGGTGGGTGCTCTGGTCGAGGTCGTCGGTGTTGAGCAGGGCCCGCAGGCTGACCGCCTGGTGCGGGTATTCGCGCAGGCACTCGCGCGGATCGACCCGTTCACCGCTGTGCCTGCGGATCACGAACTCCTCGAACACCAGCCCGGCGGGCAGGGTGGCCGCGTCGAGTTCGGGGAACTCCGCGCAGTACTGCGCCAGCCGCTTGCGGTCGACCCCGTCACCGGCGTGATGCAGCCAGCGATGGCGCAGATCCACCCGGATCAGCTCGTGCAGGGCGTGCCTGCGCAGCGTGCGCGCGTCTGGCAGGAATTCGGCGATCTCGGGCGGGCGCGCATCGGCCTCGCCCCATGCCGCGGCGAACGCCTCGACCATGTCGGCGCGCAGATCGGCCGACCGACCGGCACTCTCGTCGGGTCGTCCGCCGCTTGCGGTGTTATCGCTCATCAACCGACCTAAAGGTTCGTGCGACACCCAACGCCATGGGCCCCCGAGCCGTACTCGAAATGATAACTTGCGCCTCGAGAGCTGATCACCCGAATTTCGACGTCCATGCGAACGGGGGCGAATCCGCAGATGCACGATGACCTCACAGCGGTAGCATGGGAGTCCGTCGACGACGACGGCGTGACGGACGCTGAGGTGACGATGGATTCGTCCCACCCACCCGCCGACCAGTACCCGATCGGCGGCCCCGCCGCGGCAGTGGCCGCACGGGTACGCGCTGGCACCATCACGCCCACCGACGTGGTGAGCGAGGCCCTGGCCCGCATCGCGTCGGAGAACCGCAAGATCAACGCCTTCACCGTGGTGCGCGCCGAGCGTGCCCGGGTGGAGGCCGCGCAGCTGGCCGCCCGCGACGATCTCGACGAACTGCCGCTGGCCGGGGTGCCGGTGGCGATCAAGCAGAACATCGCGGTCACCGGGGAGGCGACCCGCGCGGGTTCGGCGGCCACCTCGACCGCGCCGGAGAACGACGATCATCCGGTGGTGGCGCGGCTGCGGGCCGCGGGCGCGATCATCGTCGGGCTGACGGCCATGCCGGAACTGGGCCTGTGGGCCTGCACCGACGAGGACGGCCGGGTGACACGCAATCCGCGCGATGTCGGCCGCACGCCGGGTGGGTCCTCCGGTGGCGCGGCCGCCGCGGTGGCGGCGGGGCTGGTCCCGATCGCGCACGGCACCGACGGGCTCGGCTCGATCCGGGTACCGGCCGCCGCGTGCGGGGTCTTCGGGATCAAGCCCGGCAGGCAGACGGTGCCCAGCGCGATCGGCGCCGACTCCTGGGGTGGCATGGCCGAGAACGGGATTCTGGCGACCACGGTGTCGGATGCCGCGCTGGGGCTGTCGGTCATGGCGGGGCGGCCGGATCTGGCCGAGGTGCGCGCCCCGCACCGACTACGGGTCGGGCTGGCCGTGGCTCCGCCGTCGCGACTGGTCCGGATGGATCGACACTGGACGGCGGCGGCGCGCACCGCGGGTGCGCGCGCGGCGGCGGCCGGGCACCTGGTGGAGCCGGTCGAGCTGCCCTACGGCGACGCGGCGCTGAGCATGCTGCTGCGCTGGCCGAGCGTGGGACTCACCGACGCCCAGCGGCTGCGGGACCCGGCCGCGTTGCAGCGGCGCACGCGCCGTCATCTGGCGCTGGGCAAGCTGATCCACCGGCTCGGGCTGGTCCGTCCGCAGCAGGTCGACCGGACCGAGGCCCGCATGCTCGACTTCTTCGAGAACTTCGATGTGGTGATCACCCCGACGCTGGCCGCGCAGCCGCCCAAGGCGCGGCGCTGGAGCAGGCGCGGGTGGGGCGCCAATGTCTTCGCGGGCCTGCGCTACACGCCCTTCACCGGACTGTGGAACCTGGTGGGCTGGCCCGCCGCGTCGGTGCCGATGGGCACCCATCCCGAGGCGCACACGCCGCTGGCCGCGCAGCTGGCCGGTCCGCCGGGCAGCGAGGCCACCTTGCTCGGCCTCGCCGCCCAACTGGAACTGTCGAACTAGACCGCGATCGGCTGCGGCTGCGGGGCTGGCTCGGAGAACCCGCCGTCGACGGCGCGACCGGCGAATTCCAGGATGGTCGGGCGGGTGTCGTCGGCCCGCCAGGCCACCGCGAGCTCGCAGGGGGTGAGCCCGGCGACCGGGCGCGCGGTCAGACCGGGCCAGCGGTACATGGGCACATTGTTCTCGGCGAGCAGGCACACGCCCAGGCCCAGGCTCACCGCCTCGAGCTTGTCCTCGGGGGTGGCGGCCTCGGCGCCGATCTTGGCCGCGCGGCCGCCACGGGCGTCGTTGCCGAGCCAGAAGTCGCGCACCGCACCGGCTTCGGTGGGCAGGGCGACGAACGGTTCGTCGAGCAGGTCGGCGAATTCGATGGTGTCCTGCTCGGCGAGTGGGTGGGTCTCCGGCAGCAGCACCCAGCGTGGCTCGGTGCGCAGCACCTGCCAGCGGTAGCGGTTGGGGTCGGGCAGCGGCAGCCACACCAGGGCCAGGTCGGCCTGACGGCCCGCGAGCCCGCTGGACGGGTCGTTCCAGGAGGCGGCGTGCAGGGCCAGGCGGTGGCCGCTGGCGCTCTCCAGATCGTTGAGCAGGCCGCGGCCGAGCGCGGACTGGATGCCGACGCGCAGAACCTCGCCCGCTTCCTGGAGGGAGACGTTGGTGACCTCCCACAGCTCCAGGATCTTGCGGGCGCCTTCGAGCAGTTCCTTGCCCGCGACGGTGAGGGCGACGCTGCGCTGGTTGCGGTCGAACAGGACCACGTCGAGCTGGCGTTCGAGCTGGCGGATCTGACGCGACAACGTCGGCTGAGCGATGTGCAACCGCTGGGCGGCGTTGGTGAAATGCAGTTCCTCAGCGACGGCGACGAAATACCGCAGATCGCGCAAATGCGGGTCCATAGCACCTTGCTATCAGAATCGGTCGGGAAATTCCAGCCAAAACGGGCAAGGAAGTTCGCGGAGGTGGATCAAAACAGTCACCAGGTTGGTAACGCACAGCATATGGCCTGGCATGGTGCGTTGCACCATCGAGTCGGTTGTGGAGGGCCGGAATCGGTGCCGCCCGGGGTCATCCGGCAGAGCTGGGCGCTTGACCAGCGCAAATGCGTCGGGGTTCACACATCGTGCCTGGCTGTGGGCTGTGCCGCGGGCGTCGTGGCGGCGTGGGAAATCGCCCGTCGACCGGGGTTCAGGCCCCTGGACCGGTTAGGGGAGTGATATTCGTCACCAACAGGTTTCGAGACGCTGATTCCGGCTGCGGACGAGACCTCGGCCGCAGCCGGAATCCGTTGCTAGCTACCGTTCTTCAGGCGCAGCAGGGCGGGCAGATCGATGCGGCGCAGGCCGCGCGCACCCGCCGCGCGCATCGCGCCGAGCGAGAAGATGATCTTGTTCAGGTCGTACGGGAACCACAGCGGCTCCTTGGTCATCGTCGGCAGCTTCGGCTTGGTGATCGCCTGGGCGCGGCAGTATTTGCGCACACCGTTGGCACCACCCCAGCGGGCGCCCACACCGGACTGACCCCAGCCACCCATCGGCATGGCGAAGTTGAACAGGTTGGCGAACACGTCGTTGATGTTCACCGCGCCCGCGTTCAGCTGCCGCGCCACCTGCTCGCCCCGGTGCTTGTCGCCGGTCCACACCGACGCGGACAGGCCGTAGATCGAGTCGTTGGCCAGCCGGATCGCCTCGGCCTCGTCGGCCACCTTCATCACCGGCAGGGTCGGGCCGAAGGTCTCCTCGGCCACACACGACATCGAATGGTCCACGTCCACCAGCACGGTCGGCTCGAAGAACGTGCCGACACCGGTGCGCTTGCCACCGGTGGTCACCCGCGCGCCCGCCGCCACCGCCTCCTCGACGTGTCGCTGCACGATGCGCACCTGGTTCTCGTTGGCCAGCGCGCCCACATCGTTGTTCGACTCGCGTCCGTCGGCGCCCTGGCGCAGGGCCGCCACCGCCGCGGTCAGCTTCTCGACGAACTCGTCGTAGACCGGCGCCTCCACATACACCCGCTCCACCGAGATGCACACCTGCCCGGCGTTGAACATGCCGCCGAAGGCGATGCCGTGCGCGGCCCGGTCGATATCGGCGTCGGCCAGCACGATCGCCGGGTCCTTGCCGCCCAGCTCCAGGCTGTAGGGGACCATCCGCTCGGCGCAGGTGGCCGCGATCTTGCGGCCGGTCGCGGTGGAGCCGGTGAACTGGATGTAATCGGCGTTGGCGACCACGGCGCCACCGGTGGCGCCTGCGCCGGTGACCACCTTGAACACCGGCGGCGCGCCGATCTCGGCCCAGCCGCGCGCCAGCTCCACCGCCGAGAGCGGGGTCACCTCGGACGGCTTGAGGATCACCGCGGCACCGGCGGCCAGCGCGGGGAACACGTCGATCGCGGGCATGGCCAGCGGGAAGTTCCACGGCGTGATCACGCCGACCACCTGGTACGGCCGGTAGGCCACGGTCAGGCTCTTCACCCGGGCCAGCGGGCTGTGTGGGGAGGGGTGGTCGTCGGACAGGAACTTCGCGGCGCGCCGGGCGTAGTAGCCGAGCAGGTCGACGGCGAAGGCCGGGTCGATGAGCGCGTCCACGCGCGGCTTGGCCGTCTCCGACTGCAGGACCGCGGCCAGGTCCTCGGTGTTGTCGATGAGCCAGTCCTGCAGCTTCAGCAGCCACTGCTTGCGGCCCTCGGGGCCGATGGCCTCCCATTCGGGCTGGTAGAGGCGCAGTTCCCGGACCGCGGCGGCCACGTCGTCGGGCGAGGTATCCGGCACGGTGCCGCTGAGGGCCCCGGTCGCGGGATTGCGGACCTCGATCACCGAGGCGGTCTGCGATATATCGGTCACCGTCGTGCTCCCCACTTCATTGTGTGAATCAGTTCACCTTCTCCCAGCGTCGCACAGTTGGCGCGACGACAACAGAGATATCCGCCCCGGCGCCGGAGCGCCGAGGTCCGGGGAGCCCGCGGCGGCTATCGAGCGGCCGTACCCTCGCCCGCTTCGGCTTCCCTGGCGGCGATCCGGCGCAGGGGTGGCTCGGTGGGCGGGGGGACACGCCGGTCGGGGAGTTCGGCGAGCAGCGTCGTGGTGGCCGCGGCGATGGCGGCGACGGCTTTGTCGACAGCGGGCTTGGTGGTGCTGCTCAGCCCGGAGATGCCGCCGACTTTGCGCACGTACTGCAAGGCGGCAGCGTAGATCTCCTGCTCGGTGGCGGCAGGCTCCAGACCACGCAAGACGGTGATGTTTCTACACATGTCAGAACCATAGACCTGTGGGGCATCTCACGTCAGGGCAAGAAAGCCGGGATCTGAAAATCTCGTGACGCACGGGCCTTCGCTGTCCGCCCGCGACGGCGGATACCGCACTAGACTCGGCCGCATGCCTGCTCGGGGAGTACCAGCGCTGACCACTTTTCCCTACCCGGAACTGGACGAACGCGAGGAAGACCACTGGTCCGGCGCCGGGGTCAGCGACGACGAACTGCGCGCCCTGTCGCTGGGCGCCTTCTACTCCACCCGCTGGGACGCCTTCCACGACGCGATGCTGCTGGGCCCCGAACGCGAGCATCCCCTCGGTGACCGCCGCGAACTGGCCATCGACACCCTCACCGGCGCCTGGGGCATCACCGACGGCACCGAGGCCCGCGCCTCGATGGAACAGCTGCTCGAGGGCATGCACGCCCCGCTCTACGCGCTGGTGCACCCCCTGGTGACGGCCTCGATCAACGCCAGCGAACGCGACCGCTTCGGCGAGCGCGCCGACCGCCACCGCGCCTTCCTGCGCCAGGTCGGCTCCTTCCGCGGCATGGACAACCCCGAAGCCCTGGTGCGCGACTACGACATCTGGGCCCAGGCCATCAAGATCGGCTTCACCGACCACCTCGCCCGGCCGCTGCCCAACGACATCCACGCCTGGGACCTGGCCCGCGTCGTCGCGGTGGCCCGGATGGCGTTCACCGCCGGATACATCGACGCCGACGTGGCCTGGGAGTACGCCATGCGCGCTCTGGCCCCGGCGCAGCGCCGCTACCGCAACTGGCGCCAGTTCGGCGACGCCTACCTCACCGGCTGGACCTACTGGCAGGCCACCGAGGACCTCGCCGAACTCAAGAACGGCGGCGTCGACCGGCGCATGGAGCTGCTGCGGCTGTGGACCCGCCCGACCAGCCCGTGGCGCCGGATCGAACTCAACGAGCCCGAACAGAAGGCCGAAGCCGAAGCTCCCGAGCCGAACTGAGCCCTACAGGCTGCGCAGGATGCCGCGGCCGTAGCGCTGGAACTGGGTGTCGTCGACCATGCCCAGCGAGTGCCGTTCCACCAGCAGTTCCCACTCGGCGTAGAGCTGCGACACGCCCGGATCGGCGGGCCCCGCGGCACCGTCGGCGGCCTGCCTGCGCACGGCGAAGTTCACCGCGCAGGTGACGCGCTCGGTGTCGGCCCGGTCGACGCCGGCGAAGTGCAGCGTGCGGTTGCCGTCGTTGACATCCATGCCCGACCCGCCGTGCCTGGTGTCGATCTCACCGGGCGCGGTGCGCGCGCCCTCGACCGTGCGGGCGCCGAGGATCGCGGGGACCGGCAGCTCGTTGGCATAGCGCTCGCCGCCGCCCACCGAGATGAACAACAGCCGGGTGGTGGTCGCCGCGAGCAGACCGGTGCCCGAACCCGCGGGCGGTGCCGCCGCCGCGATGGCCGTCTCCAGCACGTATTCGTCCGGGGTGACGTACCGGTTGAGCGCGGTGACCGCCGAACGGGCCTCCTTGCGCGGGGCCATCCGGCGCACCGCCCGCTCCACATCGGCGCGGGTCGGGCCGGACTTGCCCCACTCGGGCGCGGGCGGGGTGAGGTCGGGGGCGGCCACGTCGATGCGCTGGGTGGCCATGATCTGGTCGTTGATCCGGTCGACGATGCCCAGCGCGGCGGGCACGTCGTGCTCGGCGATCAGGACCGGCAGCGGGGTGCGGTCGGCGGGCACGCCGGTGAGGACCGGGGTGGGATAACGCAGGTAGATCTCGATGACCACCGCGTCGTCGGCACGGCGGTTGAGCCGCACTTTGAGCAGGTCGGCGATGGGAACGTCGAGAACCCGTTCGCCGTCGGTACCCGGTCGCAGGACGGTGAGCCGCCCTCGGCCGTGGCGCAGAATCGCTGTGGGTGTTCGTAGCTCGACGATGTCCGTACCCCCTGCGCTGTAGTTGTGTCGTCGCCCACGATAGGACGGGCATGACATGATTGTGGCCACTTGCCACAACCAGCCCCGGAGCGTTCGGGAACCTCTGGCGTTCTCCGGGCGTTGACCAGTGCAACTGCACCAGCAGCCGAACTGCGCGATGTATCGAACTAGACCGTACGCGGTAACGTGGCATGTCCGCATCCGAAACCCGCCGATCTCGACGCTTCGCTAGGCACACCCGGAGAAATAACCGGAAAGGACTGGGCCGTCCGGCCGACGCTCTATGAACCGCAAGACAGTGTTTCGCACTTTGGCGATCATCTCGGGCATCCTGCTCATGATCTGGCTGTTCAGCTTTCTCAGCGATGACACGCGCGGCTGGGAGAGTGTCGACACTTCCGTGGCGCTCAGCCAGCTGAACGACAAAGCCAACGTCAAGAACGTCCAGATCGATGACAAGGAGCAGCAGCTCCGTATCGAACTGAACAACGGCAACGAGGCGACGAACAACAACACCAAGATCGTCGCCAAGTACCCGGGCGGCGGGGAGACCTCCGCGCAGATCTTCGACGCGGTGAAGGCCTCCGGCGCCGAGTACGACACGGTCGTCAAGCAGGAGAGCTGGCTGTCGCAGCTGCTGCTGTTCATCGTCCCGATGGTGCTGCTGGTCGGCCTGTTCCTGTTCGTGATGTCGCGCATGCAGGGCGGCGGTCGCGGCGGGATGATGGGCTTCGGCAAGTCCAAGGCCAAGATGCTGTCCAAGGACATGCCCAAGACCACCTTCGCCGATGTGGCCGGTGCCGACGAGGCGGTCGAGGAGCTCTACGAGATCAAGGACTTCCTCCAGAACCCCTCGCGCTACCAGGCCCTCGGCGCCAAGATCCCCAAGGGCGTGCTGCTCTACGGCCCGCCCGGCACCGGTAAGACGCTGCTGGCCCGCGCGGTCGCCGGTGAGGCCGGGGTGCCGTTCTTCACCATCTCCGGTTCGGACTTCGTCGAGATGTTCGTCGGTGTCGGCGCCTCGCGCGTGCGCGACCTGTTCGAGCAGGCCAAGCAGAACAGCCCCTGCATCATCTTCGTCGACGAGATCGACGCCGTCGGCCGCCAGCGTGGCGCCGGTCTCGGCGGCGGTCACGACGAGCGTGAGCAGACGCTCAACCAGCTGCTCGTCGAGATGGACGGCTTCGGCGACCGCACCAACATCATCCTGATCGCGGCCACCAACCGGCCCGACATCCTGGACCCTGCGCTGCTGCGGCCCGGCCGGTTCGACCGCCAGATCCCGGTCGGCAACCCCGACCTGGCCGGTCGCCGCGCCATCCTGCGGGTGCACTCGCAGGGCAAGCCGATCTCGCCCGACGCCGATCTCGAGGGTCTGGCCAAGCGGACCGTCGGCATGTCCGGCGCCGATCTGGCCAATGTGATCAACGAGGCCGCGCTGCTCACCGCGCGCGAGAACGGTCAGCTGATCACCGGCGAATCGCTGGAGGAGTCGGTCGACCGCGTCATCGGCGGCCCGCGCCGCAAGAGCCGCATCATCAGCGAGCACGAGAAGAAGATCACCGCCTACCACGAGGGCGGCCACACCCTGGCGGCCTGGGCGATGCCCGATATCGAGCCCGTCTACAAGGTCACCATCCTGGCCCGCGGCCGCACCGGCGGTCACGCCATGACCGTGCCCGAGGACGACAAGGGCCTGATGACCCGCTCGGAGATGATCTCCCGGCTGGTGTTCGCCATGGGTGGTCGCGCGGCCGAGGAACTGGTGTTCCACGAGCCGACCACCGGCGCGTCCTCCGATATCGACCAGGCCACCAAGATCGCCCGCGGCATGGTCACCGAGTACGGCATGAGCGCGCGTCTGGGCGCGGTGCGCTACGGCCAGGAGCAGGGCGACCCGTTCCTCGGCCGCTCGATGGGCACCCAGGCCGACTACTCGCACGAGGTGGCCCGCGAGATCGACGAGGAGGTGCGCAACCTCATCGAGGCCGCGCACACCGAGGCCTGGTCGATCCTGAGCGAGTACCGCGAGCAGCTCGACGCCCTGGCCACGGCCCTGCTCGAGCGCGAGACCCTGCACCGCAAGGACCTCGAGACCATCCTGGCCGGTGTCGTGAAGCGGCCGCGGATCACCGCGTTCAACGACTTCGGTGACCGGCTGCCCTCGGACAAGCCGCCGGTGAAGACCCCGGGCGAGCTGGCCGCCGAGCGCGGCGAGCCGTGGCCGCCGGTGCAGCCCGCGCCGGTGCCCGCCGGTGCGCCGCTCGAACCGGCCAACGGTCATCCGGCGCCGCCGCAGTACCAGCCCGCGCCGCCCGCGTCGGGCTACCCGCTGCCCAGCGCGCCGACCCAGGCGTTCCCGCGCCAGTCCGGCACGCACGGTTCGCGACCCGACTACGGCGCCCCGGCCGGCTGGTCGGCGCCGGGCTGGCCGCCGCGCGAGGAGCCCCAGCAGCAGCAACCCCCGCAGCCGCAGGCCCCGCCGCAGAACCAGGGCAGTGCCTGGGCCCCGCCCGAGCAGCCCCGCCACCAGGCCGGCTGGGGCGAGCAGCCCGCGCCCGGTACCGAGCCGGAGAACAACGACTGGGAAGGGCCGAACGGCCGCCGCTGACCGGTGGCCAACTACGCTCGATCGTCGGATGCCGGACGAAGTGGCGGCGTCGACATGTGGAGGTGCGGAGAAGTTGTCTAGTAACGGGTCGAGCGCCGATTCCGCTGGCGAGCTCGGCGCGACGAGCCCGTCGCAGCTGACGGCACTGGCGACCGGCCGTGCGTTCGACCAGGAACGAGCCGAGGCGGCGGTGCGGGAACTGCTGCTCGCCGTCGGCGAGAACCCCGACCGTCCCGGCCTGCTCGACACCCCGGCGCGGGTGGCCCGCGCCTACCGGGAGATGTTCGCCGGGCTCTACACCGAGCCCGACGAGGTGCTCTCCACCACCTTCGACGAGGGTCACCAGGAACTGGTGCTGGTGCGTGACATCCCGATGTACTCCACCTGTGAGCACCACCTGGTGTCCTTCCACGGTGTCGCGCACGTGGGGTACATCCCCGGCACGCACGGCCGGGTCACCGGCCTGTCCAAGCTGGCCCGCGTCGTCGACCTCTACGCCAAGCGCCCGCAGGTGCAGGAGCGTCTGACCAGCCAGATCGCCGACGCGGTGATGCGCAAGCTGGAGCCGCGCGGGGCGATCGTGGTGGTCGAGGCCGAGCATCTGTGCATGGCCATGCGCGGTATCCGCAAGCCCGGCGCGAGCACCACCACCTCGGCGGTGCGCGGCCTGTTGCAGACCAATGCCGCCTCGCGTTCCGAGGCGCTGGACCTGATCCTGCGCAAATGAGCGATTCCGGCGTGCTCGCGCGCGGTGGCCGCTCCTGTGTGGTCATGGGCGTGGTCAACGTGACCGGGGATTCCTTCTCCGACGGCGGCCGGTATCTGGACCCGGACCTGGCGATCGCGCACGGTATCGAGCTGTACGAGGCGGGCGCCGACATCGTCGATGTGGGTGGTGAGTCCACCCGGCCCGGCGCCGACCGGGTCGATCCGGCCACCGAGGCGGCCCGGGTCGCGCCGGTGATCAGCGGGCTGGTCGCCGCCGGCGTGCCGACCAGCGTCGACACCATGCGCGCCGCGGTCGCCGAGGCCGCCCTGGAGGCGGGCGTGGCGGTGATCAACGACGTCTCGGGCGGACGCGCCGACCCGGACATGGTGAAGGTCGTCGCCACCGCCGGGGTGCCGTGGATCCTCATGCACTGGCGCGCGGGCGCGGACTACCGGCACACCGGCCCCGCCGACCACTACGACGACGTGGTCGCCGAGGTGCGCGCCGAACTGGCCGCCCAGGTCGAGCTGGCCGTGGCCGCGGGCGTGGCCGCCGACAAGCTGATCCTCGATCCCGGCCTCGGCTTCGCCAAGAACGCCGAGCACAACTGGGAACTGCTGGCCGCGCTGCCGGAATTCGTCGCCGACGGCCTGCCGATCCTGATCGGCGCCTCCCGCAAACGCTTCCTCGGCGCCCTGCTGGCCGACGCGTCCGGGCCGCGCCCGCCCGCGGGCCGCGAGACCGCCACCGCCGCGGTCTCGGCCATCGCCGCCACCCAGGGCGCGTGGGGCGTGCGCGTGCACGACGTGCGCGCCTCGCTGGACGCCATCGCCGTCGTCGACACGTGGCGCCGCGCCACCGCAGCCCGAGGAGCCACCCGATGAACTCACCGCTGCTGCCCCCGCCCGCCGGTCGCGCCGCGACCTCGCGCATCGAACTGCGCGGACTGCGGGTGTTCGGCAGGCACGGCGTGTTCGATTTCGAGCGCCGCGACGGACAGGAGTTCGTCGTCGACCTGACAGTGTGGGTCGATTTCGCCTCCGCCGCCGCCTCCGACGACCTGGCCGACACCGTCGACTACGGCGCCCTGGCCGAACGCGCGGTCCGCATCGTCGCCGGGGAACCGCGCGATCTGATCGAGACGGTGGTCTCCGAGATCGCCGACGACGTGATGACCGACCCGCGCATCGAGGCCGTGGAGGCCGTCGTGCACAAGCCCTCCGCGCCCATCCCGCACACCTTCGCCGATGTCCGCGTGGTCGCCACCCGCTACCGCACCCACGCCCCGGACCAGCGCCGATGACTCGCGCGGTGCTGTCGATCGGCGCGAATCTGGGCGATCGCCTCGCGCGTCTGCGCAGCGTGACCGACGCGCTGGGGGAGCGGCTCGTCGCGGTCTCGCCGGTGTACCGCACCGCGCCGTGGGGCGGGGTCGACCAGGACGACTACCTCAACGCGGTACTCGTGGCCGAGGACCCGGCCTTCGACGACTACGCCTGGCTGCGCTTCGGCCAGGACCTCGAACAGGCCGCGGGCCGCGTACGCGAGGTGCGCTGGGGCGCGCGCACGCTCGATGTCGACGTGATCACCTGCACCGATGCCACCGGCGCCCCGATCGTGCGCGACACCGATCCCGCGCTGATCCTGCCGCACCCGCAGGCGCGGCATCGCGCCTTCGTGCTCGTCCCGTGGCTGGCCGCGCAGCCCGGCGCCACGCTGCCGGTGGCGGGCACCGAGACACCGATCGCCGAGCTGCTCGCCGCGCTCGATCCGGCCGAGCGGGCCGGGGTGCATCGCACCGAGCTCACGCTGACCGACGAGAGCATCCACCCGTGCTGAAACCCACCCGGCTGCTCGACCTCGCGCTGAACGTGGTGCTGGCCGCCGCGGTGGCCTGGATCGGCACCAGGGTCGCCTATTCGGCCTTCCCGCCGATCTCGGTGGCGGCGGGCGCCTCGCTGCTGCCGGTCGCCGCGATCGAGGCCGCGCTGGGGTTCGTCATCAAGGGCAAGATCGCCGAGGAGAAGGTGGGCGACGGCCCCGGCGAACTGCACCCGATCAATGTGGCGCGCCTGGCCGCGCTGGCGAAGGCATCGCTGCAGGTGGGTTCGCTGGCGGCGGGTGTGTGGCTGGGATTCCTGCTGTGGGTATTCCCACAGCGCGACACGGTGACCGCCGCCGCGGCCGACATCCCCGGTGCCTTCGTCGGCCTGGTGGCCGGTTCTGCCCTGGTTGCTGCGGCATTCTGGCTGGAGTACTGCTGCCGCGCACCGGAGGATCCACCGGACGAACCGGCTACCACCTAGCAATTTCCGAACGGAACCACCGGCCACAACGGTGCGCCGACCAGCGATTCCCGGCTACCCTGGCCACCATGGTTTCACCCTCCCGTAGCACCACGCCCCGTCGACGGCGGGACGACGCGGGAAAGCTCTTCATCGGCGCCCTCATCCTGCTCGGCCTGACCGCCAGCGTTTTCCTGATCTTCAGCGAGAACGTGCAATACATCCGGATCGGCCTGGTAGCGGCCTTGTGGGCGGCGGTGATCGGCGCGCTCGCGGCCACCCGCTACCGCAAGGACGCGGCCGTCGACAAGGCCAAGGCGCGTGATCTGCAGACCGTCTACGAGTTGCAGCTCGAACGCGAGATCAACGCGCGTCGCGAGTACGAGATGGGGGTCGAGCAGCGGGTGCGCGCCGAGGTGGGCGCCGACGCCACCGAGATCGCCGCGCTGCGCGCCGAGCTCACGCTGCTGCGCCAGAACCTGCAGGTTCTCTTCGACGGCGCCCTGCCCGCCGAGCAGGTCGCCCTGCAAGCCGACGCCGTGCGCATCGATGCCCTGCCCGCGGGCAGTTTCGACGCCTTCGACGACATCGAGCCGGATTTCGAGGATAGCCCGGTGGATGCCAACGCGGCCTGGTTCGGCCCGTGGCAGCAACCGCCCAGCGCACTGAAGCCGGTCTTCATGCAGCCCGTCGCGGCCAATTTCGCCGACCCGTACGACGATCCGGTCACCGCCGAGACCTCGGCGGTCTCGCTGGAGGACTACGCCGAGGCCCAGGAGTCCGCCGCCACCGACTCGCCCTTCGTCGCGCCCGCCCCGGCGGCCGATTCGGCGTTCGTCGCGCCCGCGTCGGGTCCGGGCAAGACACCCCCGCCGCGCCTGTCGGCCCCGCACACCCGGCAGATCGGTACCGACGGCCTCGACGACACCCCGGCGCCGCCCGCTCCGGCAGCGGACTCCGAGCTCGAGCCCGAACCCTCGGCGTCCCCGGCCGAGCAGCCCATCGGCGCCCAGCCCGCCGCCCCGACCGTCGGCACCAGCTCCCGCCGGCGCCGCCGCGCCGAATCCGAGGGCTCGCCCCGCCTGTCGGTCGCCGACATCATGGCCAACCTCGAATCCGAGTCCTCCCGCTCCTGAACCCCGAGAGATAGATCACGGGGACGGCCCGTGGCGGTAGAGACCGGCCGCCCTCTATTCTCGATGCGTAACGTCCGGTACCCGCTCCGCGGGACTGGAACGCGATCGAGAGGACAATGTTGACCTCGAGAAGTGTCAATTCCGATGGCGCGAACGTGGGTCTCGACCCTGCGCCCGCACGGCTGACGGTGGGAATCGTCTCGGCGGGACGCGTGGGTTCGGCCCTGGGTGTCGCGCTCGAGCGAGCCGGCCATGTGGTCTTCGGTGTCGCCGCGATCTCCGATGCCTCCGTGCACCGGGCGCGCACGCGGCTGCCCGAATCACCCGTGCTGCCGGTGGAGGAGATCGCCCGCCGCAGCGAGTTGCTGCTGCTCGCGGTCCCCGATGCCGAACTGCCCGGGCTGGTCCGCGGCCTGGCGGGTGCCGGTGTGGTGCGGCCGGGCACCATCGTGGCGCACACCTCCGGCGCCAACGGCATCGCCGTGCTGCAGCCGCTCACCGACCAGGGCGCCCTCGGCCTGGCCATCCATCCCGCGATGACCTTCACCGGCCACGACGAGGACATCGACCGTCTGGCCAACGCCTGCTTCGGTGTCACCGCCGCCGACGAGATCGGCTACGCCATCGCCCAGGCGCTGGTGATCGAGATGGGCGGCGAGCCGGTGCGCGTGGCCGAGGAGCAGCGCACGCTCTATCACGCCGCCCTCGCCCACGGCGCCAATCACCTGGTGACGGTCATCGTCGACGCCGTCGCCGCGCTGCGCGAGGCGCTGGCGGGTCCGGGACTGCTGGGTCAGCCGGTGGTCGACGACCAGCCCGGCGGCCTGTCCGAACGCCTGCTCGCCCCGCTCGTCTCGGCCGCGCTCGACAACGCGCTGCGCCGGGGCCCCGCCGCGCTGACCGGCCCGGTCGCGCGTGGCGACGTCGACGCGGTGGCCGCGCATCTGCGCGCGTTCGAGTCGGTGGACCCGCGCCTGGCGGCGGCCTACCGGGCCCTGTCGCTGCGCACCGCCGAGCTCGCCGAGACCAATCCTGCCCTGCTGGACCTGCTTGCCGAGAAAGGCCACTGATGGAACCCCGAGAAGTGCATCACCACCAGGGCGGGGCCCGGGCCACCGGCGCGTACAAGCCCGGCGCGCTGACCGTGCACCACAGCCCCGAGGTCGTCGCCACCGTGACCAAGGCGCTGCGCGGGGCGGGCCGCACCATCGGTTTCGTGCCGACCATGGGCGCTCTGCACGAGGGTCACCTGCAGCTGGTGCGCCAGGCCAAGCTGGCCAACCAGGTGGTGATCGTGTCGATCTTCGTCAACCCGCTGCAGTTCGGCGCGGGCGAGGACCTCGACGCCTACCCCCGCACGCTGGACTCCGATCTGGAGCTGCTGCGCAACGAGGGCGTCGACCTGGTGTTCGCCCCCTCGGCCCACGACATGTACCCCGACGGTCCCCGCACCACCGTGCAGCCGGGCCCGCTGGGCGCCGAGCTCGAGGGCGGCAGCAGGCCGACGCACTTCGCGGGCATGCTCACCGTGGTCGCCAAGCTGCTCAATATCGCCCACGCCTCGGAGGCGTACTTCGGCGAGAAGGACTACCAGCAGCTCACGCTCATCCGCCAGATGGTGCGCGACCTGAACCTCGAGGCCAAGATCGTCGCCTACCCGACGGTCCGCGAGGCCGACGGCCTGGCGCTGTCCTCGCGCAACCGCTACCTCAGCGCCGAACAGCGCGACACCGCGCTGGCCCTCTCGGCCGCCCTGGCCGCGGGCAGGCACGCCGCGGGTCTGGGTGGCGAGGCCGTGCTGGCCGCCGCGCGCGGCGTGCTCGACGCGGTCGACGGCCTCGACCTGGACTACCTCGAACTGCGCGACGCCAATCTCGGCCCAGCGCCCACCGCGGGCAATGCCCGCCTCCTCGTCGCGGCCAAGGTCGGCGACACCCGTCTGATCGACAACGCCCCGATCGTCCTCGGCGCCCAGATCGACGGACACCCCGACGCGAACTCCCTGCCTGCCGCGCAGGCGCTCTGAGAAAGGCGACGACGATGTTGCGCACCATGATGAAGTCCAAGATCCACCGCGCCACGGTGACCCACGCCGACCTGCACTACGTCGGCTCGGTGACCGTCGACCAGGACCTGCTCGACGCCGCCGACCTGCTCGAGGGCGAACAGGTCTGCATCGTCGACATCGACAACGGCGCCCGCCTGGAGACCTATGTGATCGCCGGTGAGCGCGGTTCGGGCGTGATCGGCATCAACGGCGCCGCCGCCCATCTCGTGCACCCCGGCGACCTGGTCATCCTCATCGCCTACGGCCAGATGGACGAGGCCGAGCTGCGCGCCTACGACCCCAAGGTGGTCTTCGTCGACGAGCGCAACCGCCCGGTCGAACTCGGTTCCGACCCGGCGCACGCCCCCGAGGGCTCCGGGCTCACCTCCCCGCGCTCGCTCTCGTTCGCCTGAGCGCGGACGGGGGTCGCGAGATGCTGCTGACGATCGACGTCCGCAACACCGGGATCGAACTGGGCCTGATCTCCGGCTCCGGGGACCACGCGAAGCTGGTGCGGCACTGGCGCATCCACACCAACCCGCTGCTCACCGCCGACGAGTTCGCCATGCAGGTGCGCGGCCTGGTCGGGGACGAGCTGGACCAGGTCATCGGCGTCTCGGCGCTGTCGACCGTGCCGCCGGTGCTGCGCGAGCTGCGCACCATGCTCGCCCGCTACTGGGCGCACGTGCCACACGTACTGGTGGAACCCGGTGTGCGCACCGGCATCCCGCTGCTGGTGGACAACCCCAAGGAGGTCGGCGCCGACCGCATCGTCAACTGCCTGGCCGCCTACCGCCAGTTCGGTGGTCCGGCGATCGTGGTCGATTTCGGCACCGCCATCTGCGTGGACCTGGTCTCGGCCAAGGGCGAGTTCCTCGGCGGGGTGATCGCGCCGGGCGTGGAGATCGCCACCGAGGCGCTGGTCGAGCGCAGCGCGCTGCGGCGGGTGGAGCTCACCCGCCCGCGCTCGGTGCTGGGCAAGAACAGCATGGAGTGCATGCAGTCGGGCGCGGTGTTCGGTTTCGCGGGCCTGGTCGACGGCCTGATCGACCGCATCCGCGACGAATTCGACGCCTTCGCGGGCAGCGATGTCACCGTCGTCGGCACCGGCGCGGGCGCCCCGCTCATCATCCCGGAATCGGAGACGATCGACGCCCACGAGCCGCACCTGACGCTGACCGGCCTGCGGCACGTCTACGAGCGCAACAAGAAGTGAGACGCAGGTCATGATCGACTCCGCTGATCATGACCTGCTAAACTCACGCTTGTGTATTTCCGTGTGAGCACCCAGGAGTGTTGTCGAGGCTGACCTGCCTCGACCGTTCGAGGCTGACGTTTTCCCCTCGACCGATCCACACCTTCTGGAGATGCGCTCATGCGTTCCTCTGTTCTTTCCCTTTCCTCTGCGCGCGACAGCTACTCCGCGACGCCGCCGCTGGACCGCGCGATCGCTTCGGCCCTGCCGACCCGCCTGCGCCCCGCCGACCTGCTGCGCCTGACCGACGAGGGCGCCGAAGACGTCCTGGCGGGCCGTTACGACCACCTGTTACCCGCCGACGGCATCTGGCCCACCGAGCAGCGCTGGGCCACCCGCCTGCTGCACGACGACGAGGTCGACGTCTGGCTGATCAGCTGGACCCCCGGTAAGTCCACCGACCTGCACGATCACGCCGGTTCGCTCGGCGCGCTCACCGTGCTCAGCGGCGCGCTCTCGGAATTCCGCTGGAACGGTTCGGAACTGCGCAGGCGCACCCTCGCCGCCGGCGATCAGGCTTCTTTCCCGATCGGCTGGGTGCACGACGTGGTGCGCGCCCCCGCCGCGGCCGAATCCGTCGGCCCGCTCGACCCCACGCTCAGCGTGCACGCCTATTCCCCGCCCCTGTCGGCGATGTCGTATTACGAGGTGACCGGGCACGGCACCCTGCGGCGCACCAAAACCGTCCTCACCGACCAGCCCGAAGGTGACCTGTGATGAGTCGTTTGACGATTGATCAGATGCTCGAGAACGCCCGCGCGGATCTACAACGGCTCTATGTCTACGACGTGCCCGCCGCATTGGCCAGGGGTGCGATTCTGGTCGACATCCGACCCGCCGCCCAGCGGGTCCGCGAAGGCGCGCTGCCGGGCGCGCTGGTGATCGAACGCAATGTCCTGGAATGGCGCCTGGACCCCACCTCCTCGGCCCGCTTGTCGCTGGCGGTGGATCACGACGTGGAATGGATCATCTTCTGCTCGGAGGGCTACACCTCGAGTTTGGCCGCGTCCTCGCTGCAGCAGTTGGGTCTGCACCGCGCCACCGATCTCATCGGCGGCTACCAGGCATTGAAGTCGGCGGGAATGTTGACCGTCGGCATCGGCGTCCCCCACTTCGCCCGCGAACTGGACGCACTGGCCTCGCTGTAGTCCTCTCGTTCGATCACCCCGCTCTCCGCGCGCTATCGCGGATGGTGGGGTGAGTTGTGTTGTCCGCGTGCTGTTTCAGGCCCCGCCGGCGCGGTGTTGTGTTTCGGTTGTGTGACGTGGGTTGCATCGGGCGGGGGAATGGGCGTGCCGATGTGTGGTGACCGGGGAGTTTGTGCGGGGAGCGCGCAAATCCATTTTCGGCGCAGGCTACTGTTATCGGATGTGAGTACCCCTAACCCCGCCGAGACCGGCCGCGCCGTCAGTTCCGCCGTGGACAGTGATGTCCCCGAGCAGATGCGGATTCGCCGGGAGAAGCGGGAACGGCTGCTAGCCGAGGGGGGTGAGGCCTATCCGGTGGTGGTGCCGCGCACGCACACCCTTGCCGAAATTCGGGCCGCCTACCCCGATCTCGAGCCCGACACCCAGACCGGTCTGCAGGTCGGTGTCGCGGGCCGCGTCATTTTCGTGCGCAATACCGGCAAGCTGTGCTTCGCCACGCTGCAGGAGGGCGACGGCACCAAGCTGCAGGCGATGATCAGCCTCAACGGTGTCGGGGCCGAGTCGCTGGCCGCCTGGAAGTCCGATGTGGACCTCGGCGACTTCGTCTTCGTGCAGGGTGAGGTCATCTCCTCGCGCACCGGGGAATTGAGCGTGATGGCGCAGTCCTGGTCGATGGCGGCCAAGTCGCTGCGCCCGCTGCCGGTGGCCCACAAGGAGATGAACGAGGAGTCGCGGGTCCGGCAGCGCTATGTCGACCTGATCGTGCGCCCGGAGGCCAGGGAGATGGCCCGCACCCGCGTGAACGTGGTCCGGGCGCTGCGCGCCGCGCTCGAGCGCCGCGGTTTCCTCGAGGTCGAGACCCCCATGCTGCAGACCATCCACGGTGGTGCCGCCGCGCGCCCGTTCGTCACCCACTCCAATGCCCTGGACATGGACCTTTTCCTGCGTATCGCGCCGGAACTGTTCCTCAAGCGCTGCGTGGTCGGCGGCCTGGAGAAGGTCTTCGAGATCAACCGGAACTTCCGCAACGAAGGCGCCGACTCGACGCATTCGCCCGAGTTCGCGATGCTGGAAACCTACGAGGCGTACGGCACCTACGACACCTCCGCGACGATGATCCGGGAATTGATCCAGGAAGTCGCGCAGGAGGCTTTCGGGACCCTGCTGGTGACCCTCGCGGACGGTACGGAATACGATCTCGGTGGCGAGTGGACGACGGTCGAGATGTATCCCTCGCTGTCGGAGTCGATCGGTGTGGAGGTCACTCCGGAAACCACTGTCGAAGAATTGCTCGCGCTCGCCGATCGGGTAGGTCTGGAAATTCCGACGGGCAAGGGCTACGGTCACGGCAAACTGGTCGAAGAACTGTGGGAACATGCCTATGGTGACAAGCTCTACGCGCCGACTTTCGTTCGCGACTTCCCGGTCGAGACATCACCGCTGACGCGTCAGCATCGCACCGAGTCCGGTGTTACGGAGAAGTGGGATCTGTATGTCCGCGGCTTCGAGTTGGCCACCGGCTATTCGGAGTTGGTCGACCCCGTGATCCAGCGGGAACGCTTCGTCGACCAGGCGAGGCTCGCCGCGGCGGGTGACGACGAGGCGATGGTGCTCGACGAAGACTTCCTCGCCGCGATGGAACACGGCATGCCGCCGACCACCGGAACCGGTATGGGAATCGATCGCTTGTTGATGGCACTCACCGGTTTGGGAATCCGGGAAACGATCCTGTTCCCGATTGTGCGTCCGACTAGTCGCTGACCAGTCAATTTGCGGGGCGAAGGTCTCGTGTTGGAAATTTCGCATTTCGGGGTATTCTTGCCTCGGGTATTCGGCCTGGAGGCAGGCTTGACGATTTCGAGAGGACGTTCATCTCATGGCAAAGAAGGTCACCGTTAGCCTGATCGACGATGTCGACGGTGAGTCCATCGCGGACGAGACCATCGAGTTCGCTATCGATGGGGTGTCGTACGAGATCGATCTGTCGGAGGCAAATGCGGCGCGTCTGCGTGAGGGCCTGGACGAGTGGGTCGCCAACGCCCGCCGCGTGAGTGGCCGTCGCCGGGTGAAGGCCGCCGGTGCGCCCGCGCCGCAGGGCAAGAGCCGCGTTTCCATGGACCGCGAGCAGAGCGCCGCCATTCGCGAATGGGCCCGCCGCAAGGGCCACAAGGTCTCGGCCCGCGGCCGCATCTCCGCCGACATCACCGAGGCCTACAACAAAGAGGTCGGCAAGAACTAGCAGGCCGGCGCTCGTCGCGCCACCCGTCTCCGCGCCCGAGGGGCCGATTCCACCGCAGGTCGTCTGCGGCGGAATCGGCCCCTCAGGCGTATCGGAAGGCCCTGGTGGACAGCGTGATCCGGTGCGGGGGAGCCGGGAGATAGAATGGGTGGGCTGAAGGGGGACTCCGAGGTAGGTAAGGTATCGAGACACAGTGACCGAAGCAGCCAGTTCGTTCCTGCGGTATACCGACAACACCGGTCGGCAGCACGAACTGCCGCTTGTCCCGGCCCAGCAGCGCTTCACCATCGGTCGCAATGTCCAGGCCGATCTCGTGCTCGGCTGGGATGCCGAGGTCTCGCGCCTGCACGCCGCCATCGAGCACCTGGGCACCCACTGGACCATCATCGACGACGGCCTCTCGCGCAACGGCACCTTCGTCAACGGTGAACGGCTGATCGGCCGTCGTCGCCTGAGCCCCGGCGACCGCATCCGCGTCGGCACCACCCTGGTGCATTTCTTCGATTTCGGTGGCGTGGTCGACGACGCCACCCATGCCGCCGCCGCGGCCATTCCCACCATGCGCTCGCTCACCGATACCCAGCGCGCGGTCCTGGTCGCGCTGTGCCGCCCGTACAAGCACGGCACCGGTTTCGCCACCCCGGCCTCCAACCAGCAGATCGCCGAGGAATTGTTCCTCTCGATCGACGCGATCAAGACCCACCTGCGCGCACTTTTCGCGAAGTTCGGGGTGGAGAATCTGCCGCAGAACCAGAAACGCACCCGCCTGGCCGCCCTGGCCATGCAGAGCGGAATGATCTCCGATCACGATCTGTGAGCCCGCGACGCTCGCGTAGGTGGGTGAGCGTCTCGACGATGTCGGCCACGGCCGATCCACGGTTGACTGATACCAACGCCGGAGCCGGGAACCACCGCTCCGCGATCGGTAGTCAGGAGCCCGCCATGTACGCAATCCGGTTGTCCGCCATCGTTTTCGCACTGCTCAGCACCGGGCTGATCGCGGGGGTCTTCTACGCCTACGCCATCTCGGTGATGCCCGCGCTGGCCCGCACCGACGCCCGCACGCTGATCGATGTCATGCAGAAGATCAATGTGGTGATCATCAACCCCTGGTTCATGTTCGGGTTCCTCGGCACGGTCGGCTTCACCGCGCTGGCCGCCGCGCTGAGCCTCGGCCGCGAGCATCGCACCACCCTGATCTGGATCGGGATCGCCTTGGCGCTCAACGTGATCGCCTTCGCCGTCACCGCCGGGCTGAACGTCCCGCTCAACGACGCGCTGGCCGCGGCGGGCGACCCGGCCGCCATCGGTGACCTCGCCGCGGTGCGCGCGGATTTCGAGGCGAGCTGGGTGCGCTGGAACATCGTGCGCGCGGTGCTGCACACAGCGGCCTTCCTGGTGCTGTGTGGCGCGCTGTTCGCGGCGGGTGTGCAGCAGGGCCGGTCCGAGGCGCCCCCGGTGGTGTCCCAGACACAAGCGCTGGTTACCGGCCGGTAGCGCCACGAGATTACTGGAACGTGTTCCATGATGATGGAACACGTTCTAGTGATGGGGGTCGCCGATGCGACGCAGGACACGATCGTTGCTGGTCATCGCCGCTGCCGCGGTGCTGGGCTGGGTGGGTGGCGCCGGCCAGGCCGCCGCCGACTACCCGGTGGACTACAACTTCTTCGGCGGCATCGTCCCGGAGCTGACCAACCCGGGCGGCTCCCTGCCCGGCTCCAACGACTTCGGTTGCGTGCCCTCGGCCGAGCATCCCAACCCGGTGGTCCTGCTGCACGGCACCGGCGGCGCCGCCCAGACCAACTGGGGCGTCTACGCGCCGCTGCTGGCCAACGAGGGCTACTGCGTCTTCTCGCTCACCTACGGCGCCTACCCGGTGCCCTGGCCGATCTCGGCGATCGGCGGGATGCGCCCGATCGAGCAGAGCGCGGCCGAGGTCGCCGCCTTCGTCGCCAGGGTGCTCGCGAGCACGGGTGCCGAGCGGGTCGACTTCGTGGCCCATTCCCAGGGCAACATCGTGGGCAACTACTACATCAAGCGCCTCGGCGGCGGCGCGCACGTCGACAAGTTCGCCGCCATCGCCCCGCCCTGGCTGGGCACCAACGCGGCGGGCGCGGGCGACATCGCCGCCTTCAGCCGCGCGCTGGGCACCGGTCCGGCCTTCGACGCCGTGGCCGGCTCGCTGTGCCAGGCGTGCGGGCAGATGCTCACCGGCTCGCCGTTCATGACCGCCCTCAACGCCGACGGTGTCTACGATCCGCGGGTCACCTACACCAATGTGGTCACCGTGCTCGACGAACTGGTGGTCCCGCACACCTCCGGCCTGGTTCCCGGCCCGAACGCCACCTCGCACGTGGTCCAGGACGGCTGCGCCCAGGACTGGTCGGAGCACATGGCCATCGCGGGCAGCCCCCGAGCGGCGGGTTTCGTCCTCAACGCCCTCGACCCGGCCCGGCAGGCGCCGGTCCCGTGCGAGTTCGTGCCGCCGTTCACCGGCTGAGCCCGACACCGCGCCGTCATATTTCGCTGTAGGCAAAACTCCACGGGAAACGAATGCCGCGACGTGCGCGTTATGAGTGAATGACCATGTTGCCGCCGGTCATCAATAGGATGGACCGGCGGCGGCGGAATGCCCTGCCAACTAGAGTGGATGGCGGGGGCCGCAACCCCCGGGCTTCATGGCAGGCTGACGGCGACAGTTGTCGGTCGGCGTCAGTTGCCAGAATGTCGGAGCAGGAGAGTGAGGGAGCGATGTTCGAGAGGTTCACCGACCGCGCGAGGCGTGTCGTTGTCCTGGCCCAAGAAGAGGCCCGGATGCTCAACCACAACTACATCGGCACCGAGCACATCCTGCTTGGGTTGATCCACGAGGGCGAGGGCGTGGCGGCGAAGTCGCTGGAGTCCCTTGGCATTTCGCTGGAGGGTGTGCGCAGCCAGGTCGAGGAGATCATCGGGCAGGGCCAGCAGGCTCCCTCCGGTCACATCCCCTTCACCCCGCGTGCGAAGAAGGTGCTGGAGCTGAGCCTGCGCGAGGCGCTGCAGCTCGGCCACAACTACATCGGTACCGAGCACATCCTGCTCGGTCTCATCCGCGAGGGTGAGGGCGTCGCGGCCCAGGTGCTGGTCAAGCTCGGCGCCGACCTGAACCGGGTCCGTCAGCAGGTCATCCAGCTGCTGTCCGGGTACCAGGGCAAGGAGCCCGTCGAGGGTTCCGGCTCGCGCGGTGAGGCGGGCACTCCGTCCACTTCGCTGGTGCTCGACCAGTTCGGCCGCAACCTCACCCAGGCCGCCCTCGAGGGCAAGCTCGACCCGGTCATCGGCCGCTCGAAGGAAATCGAGCGCGTCATGCAGGTGCTGAGCCGCCGCACCAAGAACAACCCGGTGCTGATCGGTGAGCCCGGTGTCGGTAAGACCGCGGTCGTCGAGGGCCTGGCGCAGGCCATCGTCAACGGCGAGGTCCCCGAGACCCTCAAGGACAAGCAGCTCTACACCCTCGACCTGGGTTCCCTGGTCGCGGGCAGCCGCTACCGCGGTGACTTCGAAGAGCGCCTGAAGAAGGTGCTCAAGGAGATCAACACCCGCGGCGACATCATCCTGTTCATCGACGAGCTGCACACGCTCGTCGGCGCGGGTGCCGCCGAAGGTGCCATCGACGCGGCCTCGATCCTGAAGCCGAAGCTGGCCCGTGGTGAGCTGCAGACCATCGGCGCGACCACCCTCGACGAGTACCGCAAGTACATCGAGAAGGACGCCGCCCTGGAACGCCGCTTCCAGCCGGTGCAGGTCGGCGAGCCGACCGTCGAGCACACCATCAACATCCTCAAGGGTCTGCGCGACCGCTACGAGGCGCACCACCGGGTCTCCATCACCGACGGTGCCCTGGTCGCCGCCGCGACGCTGGCCGACCGCTACATCAACGACCGGTTCCTGCCGGACAAGGCGATCGACCTCATCGACGAGGCGGGCGCGCGCATGCGCATCCGCCGGATGACCGCGCCGCCGGACCTGCGCGACTTCGACGACAAGATCGCCGACGCCCGCCGCGAGAAGGAAAGCGCCATCGACGCGCAGGACTTCGAGAAGGCCGCGCGTCTGCGTGACAAGGAGAAGCAGCTCGTCGCCAAGCGCGCCGAGCGGGAGAAGCAGTGGCGTTCCGGTGACCTGGACGTCGTGGCCGAGGTCGACGACGAGCAGATCGCGGAGGTGCTGGCCAACTGGACCGGTATCCCCGTCTTCAAGCTCACCGAGGAGGAGACCACCCGTCTGCTCCGCATGGAGGACGAGCTGCACAAGCGGATCATCGGCCAGGAAGACGCCGTCAAGGCCGTCTCCAAGGCGATCCGCCGCACTCGCGCCGGCCTGAAGGATCCCAAGCGCCCCTCCGGCTCGTTCATCTTCGCCGGTCCGTCCGGTGTCGGTAAGACCGAGCTGTCCAAGGCACTGGCGAACTTCCTGTTCGGCGACGACGACGCGCTCATCCAGATCGACATGGGCGAGTTCCACGACCGCTTCACCGCGTCTCGTCTGTTCGGTGCCCCTCCCGGGTACGTGGGCTACGAGGAGGGCGGCCAGCTCACCGAGAAGGTGCGCCGCAAGCCGTTCTCCGTGGTGCTGTTCGACGAGATCGAAAAGGCGCACCAGGAGATCTACAACACCCTCCTGCAGGTGCTCGAGGACGGCCGTCTCACCGACGGTCAGGGTCGTACGGTCGACTTCAAGAACACCGTGCTGATCTTCACCTCGAACCTGGGCACCTCCGACATCTCCAAGGCCGTCGGCCTGGGCTTCACCCAGTCCAACGCCGAGGGGTCGAACTACGAGCGGATGAAGCTCAAGGTCAACGACGAGCTGAAGAAGCACTTCCGCCCCGAGTTCCTCAACCGCATCGACGACGTGATCGTCTTCCACCAGCTCAACAGCGAGCAGATCGTGCAGATGGTGGACCTGATGATCGGCCGCGTCGCCAAGCAGCTGAAGAACAAGGACATGGCGATCGAGCTCACCGACCAGGCCAAGAGCCTGCTCGCCAAGCGCGGTTTCGACCCGGTCCTCGGCGCGCGTCCGCTGCGTCGCACGATCCAGCGCGAGATCGAGGACCAGCTCTCGGAGAAGATCCTCTTCGGCGAGATCGGCGCCGGCCAGACCATCGTGGTCGACGTCGAGGGCTGGAACGGCGAGGGCCTCGGCGAAGACGCCAAGTTCACCTTCACCGGCAAGGCGAAGCTGACCAAGGCCCCCGCGGGCGACGACAAGCCCGAGGTCGTCCTCACCGGCGCCGGCGAGGGCACAGCCCCCGAAGCCGCCGCCTCCGGCGAGTAATCGTCTGATCGAACGAAGTCCGCCCCCGACACGTTGTCGGGGGCGGACTTCGTTATCGTCAGAGCCTCACACACCCAGTTCATCGCAGAGGTCGACGTAGCGCTCGAGGTAATCCGGCGTCGATCGGTGCCTCCCCAGCCCGACGGTGTCGAATTCGTCCGACCCGGCCATGGCGACGATGCCGAGTATTCGCAGCGCGGCATTGACGGTCGAGACGGACCGGATCGCCGCACCGGCAAGGCAGACGGCACCCCACTGGGCACCGACACCCGCCGAGTAGTCCGTGTGGACCACGGCGAAGCTGGGATCGAGCCGTGCCGTGAGGTCGGCGACGATCACCCGTATGACGTCTTCTCCCGGGAAGAGCGCGGGCATCCCGCGCGGCCGCTCCATCTGTCCCGTAACACCGTGCACGGCTTGCCAATACGCGGTGTAGTAGTGCGTCACATGGAGCAGGCTCAGTCCGTCATACAGCGGCACCGGCACCAGGTCCCATCGAGCGGCCGCATCCGTATCGATGGCTTCCGGCACGACAAGCGCTGTGATCGAATGTCCCACGGCTCGAACCTATCGCGCCGGTTCCCGGGTCAGCCGAAGTGTTGCAGGAGGCCGGAGCCGTGTTCGGCGGCGTGGCGGAAGACCTGTTCGAGGGCGACGTAGTGGTGGCGTAGGTAGTTCAGGGCGTCCTGGCCGTCGCGGGCCCAGATGGCGGGGTATATCCCGGCGCCGTCCATTGTCACGGGGTCGAAGAACAGGGCCAGTTCGTCGAATGGGAAGCGGGTGAGGGCTTTCGCGGCGGCGGCGACGTCGTCGGGGTGCCACGCGAAGTAGTTGTCGTCGGGGAGCGGGCGGCCGTTGTCGAACAGGGCTGACTCCGACGTTCGCCTGGAGCAGCAGGAATTCCAGGCCCGCCCAGGACTTGTCCAGGTAGCCGTCGGGTCCGTCGTCGTGGCGCTCCACGTTGTCGAGGAAATCGTCCGGCCAGTCCGTCGTCGCCGCAAGCCGTTCCAGCTCCACGGCGCTCACCCTGGTGAACGACATGATCACCCCCATGATGTAACTCCTCTTCCTCCCGTTGAATGTCCGCCGAAGCTAGCAGCGGGCACCGACACGAGACCTCACTCGCCGGAAGAGGTTTCGTCCACGGCGCAGGTCAGTGGGGTGTGAGGTCGGCGAGGAACCGGTCGGCGGCGCGGTGTGAGCGCACGCGAATGAAGGTGAGATGGGCGAAGGCCGGATCGTTCTGGGCGGCGAGGTAGCGGGTTCGGTTGCGGTCGTAGGTCGTCCACGCCCACATGATCACCGACTGTTCGGGTCGCAGCGCGAACAGATTGCGCCAGTTCTCCCGGTTGCCGTTCCAGAGTTCCTCGCGGGTGATCGCCCGGCTCACCGAACGCCGGATGATCTGGAACATCACTTGCGCCTTGGGCAGGTCGAACCAGACCACGGTGTCGGCCCGATCCCAGACCAGGGAGCCGAGCTTGCTGTGATACGCGCCGTCGGCCACCCAGCTCTCGGGGCCGATCCGCTCGCTGACCTCGGCCCGGAACTGTTCGGCGGGCAGCGGAGTCCACCCGGCGCGATGGTGGATGGCATCGAGTTCGATGTGCGGGATTCCCAGCTGCCGGGAGATCCGCCGGGCCAGCGAGCTTTTCCCCGACCCGGATGTACCGACCACCGAAATCCGCCGCGCGCTCACCACCCGGCCATTATCCACGGGGACGGGGGCGGCGATTCGGTGTGCTGCGCCGGGATCGGACGGTCTTGCTACCGTGAGATTCCGTTGGAGTTCCACCGTGAGGGGTGTCTGGTGTCGCTGGTCGATTCGGATGCGCGCGGCCTCGAGGAAGTGCTGGCGGGGCTGCGGTGGCGTTTCGCCGGGCGCGACGAGTTCGTGCTGGCGGCCGGCGGGTGGGCGCATCCGGCGGGGGAGTCGAGCGCGCTGATCGTGCTCGACGGGTTGATCCGCGTGGAGGGCCTGGCCGTGCCGGAGGACCTGGCGTGTGGCGATTTCCTGTTCGTCCCCGGCGCGCACCGCTGCGCCGTCCAAGCACTCGCCGACAGCACCGTGCTGCACGTCCGGCTGACCCCGGCGGCCACCGGCAGCGCCATGGCGGCCCTGCCCGAGCGGGTGCTGCTGACCGACTTCGTGCGGCATTCCCCGCTGGCCGCGACCATGTTCCGCCACCTCGTGCAGGAGTGCGCCGACCCCTTCGGTGTGCAGGGCGACCGCGTCGCCACCCTGATCGCCGCGATGGCCGTGGAGGCCTGGCATGCCCTGGGCTGCGCGCCGAAACGCTGGCTGCTGCGGGTCGACGAACCCGGCATCGCGCGGGCCGTGGCCGCCATCCACGCCGACCCCGGCCGGGATTGGACCGTCGAAGCCCTGGCCCGCGTCGCGTTGGCCTCCCGCTCCGGGTTCGCCGCCCGCTTTCAGTCCGCCACCGGACGCACCCCCGGCCGCTACCTCACCGAGCTGCGCCTGGACCGCGCCCAGCACGCGCTCGCCGAGACCGACGCCGCCATCGCCACGATCGCCCGCCGCCTCGGCTACCGCTCCGAGACCGCCTTCGGCCGGGCCTTCCGCCGTCATACCGGCCGCACCCCGTCACAGTGGCGGCGCGAAACCGGGGCCCCGTCCGGCGAGGCCGCCGAACGGGACCCGCGGGCCGCCAGCTGAGCCGCAGACCCGTCAGCGTCGCGCCAGCGACGCCCGGACGAGCACCCCGCCGAGCACGGCCGCACCGGCCGCGAGCCAGTAGGTGGGGGTCAGGCCGAGGGTGTCGACGCCGCGTCCGCCGACGGCCGAACCCAGGATGATCGCGGTCTGGAACCCGGCGACGACGAGGCCGCTGCCCGCTTCGATCCGGTCGGGAAGCACGCGGGATATCCAGACCTGCACCAGATTCAGGATGCCGCCGAAGGCACCGCCCCAGATCACCACCGCGACATAGGCCAGCGCGGGGACGGCTCCGGAGGCGATGATCGCCGCCAGCGACAGCCCGATGGCGGCGGGGACGGCGAGCAGCAGGGTCGCGAGATGCTTGTCGGCCAGCGACCCGAGCACGAAATTGCCCAGCAGACCGCCGATTCCGAACAGCGCGAGCAGCACCGGGATCGCGGCCGGGCCCGCGCCGAGCAGTTCGGCGAGGGCGGGCCGGATGTAGGTGTATCCGGCGAAATGCCCGCCGATGACCGCCACGATGGCGACCAATCCCGGCGTCACCCCCGGGGCCCGCAGCGCGCTGCCCATCGCGGCGAAACCGATGCCCTCCCTCGGCGCGATCGGCGGCAGGATCAGCCGCACCGTCACCGCGGCGGCGAGCGCGAGCCCCGCCGCCACCACGAACACGACCCGCCAGCCGGCGAAGGTGCTCAGCAGCACGCCCAGCGGGACACCGGCCACCGTCGCCACCGTGGTGCCCGCGTTCACGATCATCATCGCCTTGCCGAGCCGCTCGGCGGGCACCAGCTGCGCCGCGATCACCAGCGCCATCGACCAGTACCCGCCCACGGCCACACCCAGCAGCAGCCGCGCCACCAGCAGCAACCCGATATTCGGCGCCACCGCCACCAGCACATTCGACGCCACCGCCGCGATCGTGAGCCCCAACAGCAGCGTGCGCCGATCCAGCCGCGGGAACACCGCCCCCAACCCGAGCGCCGCCAGCAACGCCGTCACCGCCGTCACACTCACCGAAAGCCCGACGACCCCCTCGCGCACCCCCAGATCCCGCGCGATCGTCGTCAACACCCCCGGCGGCAGGAACTCCGCCGTCACGAGCGAAAAACTGCCGAGAAACATCGTGAGCAACGCAGGCCAGGCCCGCCGTCCCACCACCGGCCCAACACCGGCCGTCAAGGTCGTAGTCATGCCAGATGCAACGCCCCCGGCGCCTCCGCCCCGCGACTCAAACGCCAGCCACCCCGACTGAAACGCCAGGTTTGCCGCCCCTACTCGAACCGCGCCACCGCCGCCGATCCCACCCCGGCCGCATAGGAGAAGAACTCCCGCAGCGCGTCGTAGTTCTCCCGCAGATAGTCCAGACTCCAGTCGCTTTCCCAGATCTCGGGGTAGATCCCCTCCTCGTCCATCGCCGCGGCATCGAAATGCCCGGCCAGCACGTCGAACGGTGCCGCGGCCAGTGTCCGCGCGGTCGTGGCGACATCCTCCACGCTCCACACCACCGTGCAGGTCTCATCGCCCGGACTCACCGCCTCGTTCTCCCGCAGCAGGTCCTCGACTACCTCGGCGGCGGCGAGCAGATGACGCAGACCGTCCCACGCCTTGTCCAGATCACCCCGAGGTTCACCCTCACGATGACGAAGCGCCTCGAGCACATCCCAGGCGATCCCGGGCTCCGCCGAAATCCGCTCCGCATCGGCCGGATCGACCCGGGTGAACGTATAGACCATGCCCATCGAAAAGCCCCTTCCCGCAGCGTCGTTGTCGATGGCAACGCTAGAAGCGGCCGCTTGGGAAATCCTTTGCGCGCTACTGCCAGCCCGGGCGGACCAGTCCGGATTCGTAGGCGAGGACGACGAGTTGGGTGCGGTCGCGGGCGGCGAGTTTGGTGAGGATGCGGCTGACGTGGGTGCGGGCGGTGGCGGGGCTGAGGTAGAGGCGGGCGGCGATCTCGGCGTTGGTGAGGCCCTCGGCGACGAGGGTCATCACCTCGCGTTCGCGGTCGGTGAGCGCGGCGAGGGCATCCGGGGGTGGTTGTTTGGCGTGGGTGGCGAATTCGGCGAGCAGGCGGCGGGTGACGCCGGGGGAGAGCAGGGCCTCGCCCTCGGCGACCACGCGGACCGCGCGCAGCAGATCGGCCGGTTCGGTGTGTTTGACCAGGAAGCCCGAGGCGCCGGCGCGAATCGCCTCGAAGACGTATTCGTCGAGCTCGAAGGTGGTGAGCACGACCACCCGCACCTCGGACAGGTGCGCGTCGTCGGCGATCATCCTGGTGGCGGCGAGGCCGTCGAGGATCGGCATCCGGATGTCCATGAGCACCACGTCGGGCACCAGCGAGCGGGTCATCCGCACGGCCTGTTCGCCGTTGTCGGCCTCGCCGACCACCTCGATGTCGTCCTGCGCGTCGAGCAGGGCCACGAACCCGCCCCGCACCAGCGCCTGGTCGTCGGCGACGAGTACCCGGATCGCGCGTTGCCCACTCATGCGGTGGCCTCACTCTCCCCACCGGACGAGCCCCGCCCGTTCTCGGCCGCCCGCGACTCCGGTGTCCGGGACCCGTGGCCCGACGCACCCGCCCGAAGCGTCGCTCCGTCGGTGGAGGTGTCGCCCGACGCGCTCCTGCCCCGCGTCGGCGCGGAACCCGCAGGTCGCGCGGGTAATCGGGCCGCCACGCGGAACCCGCCGGACGGGCGCGGCCCTGCGGTCAGCGCGCCACCGAGCGCGTGCGCCCGCTCGCGCATGCCGATGATCCCGTTGCCGCCGGGTCCGGTGCGCACGGTGGTGCCGGTGGGGCGGGTGTTGTCGACGGTGATGTCGACCGTTTCGGAGGTGTAGCGCAGCGTGATGGTGGCGACGGCGCCGGGCGCGTGCCGGATGACGTTGGTCAGCGATTCCTGGATGATCCGCGCGGCGGCCACATCGATCACGCTGGGCAGCTTCTTGGGGGTGCCGATGATCTTGGTCTCGACGGCGAGGCCGGTGGCGCGGGTGCGTTCCAGCAGGGTGTCGAGATCGTCGAGTGAGGGCGCGGGCGCGCGCGGCGCGGGACGCGGCGGCGCCACCGGTGCGGGCGAATCAGGGGTGGCGGCAACAGGTTCGACGGGCACCTCCGGCGCCACCGTGGCCCCGCTGCGGATGGCGTGCAGCAGCGTGTGCACCTCGGCCAGCGCCTCTTTCGAGGTGGTCTTGATGGTGGCCAGCGCGGCCGCCGCCTGCTGCGGCTTGCGATCGAACAGTTCGAGCGCCACCGAGGACTGCACATTGATCAGCGAGAGACTGTGCGCGAGCACGTCGTGCAGTTCGCGCGCGATGGCCAGGCGCTCCTCGCTCGCGGCCCTGGCCTGCTGGGCCTGCTCGTCGCGGTGGGCCGCCTCGGCGCGCTGCTCGCGCGCCAGCACGACCGCGCGGCGCAGCCGGATGCCCTCGGCGATCCCGACCAGCACCCCGATCCAGGCGAGCAGCCCGAACACCTGCCAGGCACCGGTGTCCCTGCCGAGCAGCGCGGGCACCGGCCACACCATGGTGAGGAAGCCCAGCACGGCCAATGGATAAGTGCGCCAGCGTGATCCGGTGACGGCGGCGGTGAGGAAGGCGATCACCAGCGACAGGAAGATCGGCCCGTACCCGTAGTCGCGCAGCACATACGACACGGCGGCCAGCAGCGTCACCAGCAGCACGGGTTCCGGCAGCAACCGCCGGAAACCGAGCGCGATCGGCCCGGCCAGCAGCAGCAGATACGCGAACGCGTCGAGCGCGCGCACCCCCGTCTGATGCCCGTTCGCGCCGGAACTGCCGGCGAGCTGGATCACCGCGACAACCACCGCCAGGCCCCAGTCACCGACGACCGAGCCACGCTCCCACTTCGCAGACGCTCCCACCTCTGTCACCCTATTGCGTACCGGGGCCGCGCGCGTCGGCCTGCACCCGTAAATCTGGTCGCGGGCGGTAGGCCGCGCGACGTAGGCCGATTGCCGCTCCGGGACCGATGTCGCACCGGCACCTCGCCGGGGATTCTCGATGCATGAACGATGCGATCGTCGTCACGAACGGCCTGACCAAGCGCTACGGCGCGCACCTCGCGGTGGACGCGGTCGACATGCGCGTCGCCGCCGGCGAGATCTACGGCTTCCTCGGCCCGAACGGCGCGGGCAAGACCACCACCTTGCGCATGCTGGCCGGCCTGATCCGCCCCAGCGCGGGCACCGCCACCGTCGCGGGCCACGCGCCCGGCGACCCGGCGGTCCTGCGCCGCCTCGGCGTGCTCATCGAGGGCCCCGGCTTCTACCCGTATCGGTCCGGCCGTGACAACCTGCGCGTCCTGGCCCGCTACCGGGGCCACCCCGACAGCGAGGTCGACCGGGTGCTGGCCAGGGTGGGTCTGGCCGACCGCGCGAACGACCGCTTCCGCGCCTACTCCCTGGGCATGAAGCAGCGCCTCGGCGTCGGCGCCACCCTGCTCGGCCACCCAGACCTGCTGATTCTCGACGAACCGACCAACGGCCTCGACCCGGCCGGGCTCGCCGACATGCGCGCCCTCATCGTCGACCTCGCCGCTGACGGCCACACCGTCCTGCTGTCGAGTCACCAGCTGACCGAGGTGCAGGAGATCTGCCATCGCGTCGGCGTGATCTCCGGTGGACGGCTGCTCGCGGAGTCGACGGTGGCCGAATTGCGCGGCACCGCATCGCTTCTGGTGCGCGCCGAGCCGGTGCGTACGGCGCTGGACGCCATCCGGGCCACCGGCGCGCCCGCGCAGGCCGGGCCCGACGGCATCCGCGTCGACGTGCCGGCGGCACGGGCCCCCGAGATCGCCCGCGCGGTCGTCGGGGCGGGCGCTGACCTGAGCGAACTGCGCGTGGACGAAAGGTCCCTGGCGGAAGTGTTCTTCGAGATGACAGCGATGGAGGTCGCGAAATGATCGGTACGACAAGGGATCTGTGGTCGAGCCTGCGCGCCGAGGCGCTGCGGTTGCGGCGCTGGCCCGCCTTCTGGATCGTGCTCGGCACCTGGGTGCTGCTCAATCTCACCTTCGCCTACCTGTTCAACTACCTCGCCTACACCTCCGGCGAGAGCGGTGCCCTGTCGGACGGCCTGCCCCGCGAGGTGCTGCTCGGGCAACTGCTGCCCGCGGCCGTGCCGGAGGTGTTCACCCAGGGCATGGCCATGTTCGGCGGGGCGCTGATGCTGCTGCTCGGCGCGCTGGCGGTCGGCAGCGGCTACGGCTGGGGCACGTGGAAAACCGTGTTCACCCAGGGGCCGGGCCGACCGGCGGCAGTCGGTGGGTTGCTGGTGGGTCTGGTGCTGGTGGTGGTCGGGCTGGTGTGTGTGGCCTTCGCCGTCGACCTCGGCGTCTCGGCGCTCATCGCGGCCACCGAGGGGCAGTCCCTGGCGCTGCCGTCGGTCGAGCGCTCGGTGCTCGGAATACTCACCGGGACAGCGATTCTGGGGATGTGGACGCTGGCCGGTGCGTTCATCGGCGCGGTGGCGCGCGGTCCGGCGCTCGCTGTCGGGCTCGGCCTGGTCTGGGTGCTGGTCGTGGAGAACCTGCTGCGCGGCGTGGCGAACATCTTCGGCCCGATCGAGTCCGTCACCGACCTGCTGCCCGGCACCGCCGCCGGGTCACTCGCGGGCGCCATGCGCACGGTGAACGGCCCGGCCACACCCGGGGTGCTCGACATCCTCACCCGCGGTGAATCGCTGGGCCTGCTCGCCGCTTACGCGGTGGTGTTCGCGGCGGGCACGATCTGGCTCATGTCCCGCCGCGACCTGGCCTGATCAGCTCCAGCCCGCCGGATTCGACGCCGTCTCCCGCGAGATCCCCGAGCCGGTATCGGGAAAGGTGCCGAAGCGCAGATGATGCAGATGGGCGAAGAAATAGCACATCTCCTCACACTCGGCATCGGTGATCGCGGCGCTCGGATCGGCGCGCACCGCCTCGTAGTACTCACGACCCAGCGCGACGATGAACCCGCGCGCGTAGAGGAACCCGTCGTCGGAGCCGTCGGTGATCTCCTGGATGTCGGCGCGGTCGATGTCGTAGAGCGCGCGCTCGGCGACCCGGTCGAGCGCCATCAGCTCCTCGCCGGTGAAACCCTCGGCGTGCGTGGCCAATTGGGCCAGGAAGGCGTCGAGGTGGGCGTCGAACCCGTCGTATCCCGCGCGCAGCACGGCGGCGGGGGTGGTGCCCGTCGCGGCCCAGGCCGAGTCGATCAGGGTCCAGAAGCGGGTGGTGTCGTCGTGGGTGCTCGTCACGGGGCGGACGCTACTCGCCGGGTCCGACAGATCCGTGTGGCCGCAGCAGCCGGTGGGCGAGGGTGGTCAAGCCGTCGACGATCTGGGCCTGGGTGAGCCCGCGCTCGCGCTGCTGCAGGTAGACCTCGGCGGCCAGCGGCGCGAGCGCGGTGTCGACCAGTGAATCAGGCTGCGGCACAGCGGCTTCGGTGAGCAGCGCGCGGACGTGTACCGACCAGAAGCCGTAGGCGCCGGTCGCGAAGCGGGCGCCGCCGGCCTCCGCGCCGAGCACCAGATGCGCGTGGGTGCCCAGCAATTCGACCATCGCGGCGTAGAAGGCGGCCAGGCGTTCGGCGGGCGGGGCGCCGGGGCCGAGGGGTGGCTCGCCGCTGAGCAGGTGCTGTTGCAGGGTGCGTTCGTGTTCGTCGAGCAGGGCCACCGCGATGGCGGTGCGATCGGGGTAGCGGCGGTAGAGGGTGCCGCGGCCGACGCCCGCGGCCTTGGCGATGTCGTCCATGGTGACCGTGCGCGGGTCGCGGGTGGCGAAGAGTTCGGCGGCCGCCGCCAGCACCTTGGCCCGGTTGCGGGCGGCGTCGGTGCGCTCCGGCGGCGTCGTGGTGCCGGTGAGCAGGTCGGATCGAAGCTCCATGTCCTCGACTGTAGCCCAGAAAAATGAATATGGACAAGGTGTCCACTTGTGTTCTATGGTCGGTTCCACGACAAGCGGACATGATGTCCACATTTGGAGAGGCTCGACCATGACGCACCTGCTGCACCTCGACGCCAGCGCCCGCCCCACCTCCGTCAGCCGGGGTCTCGGCGCGGAATTCGTCCAGTCCTGGCGCGCGGCCGGGGCCACCGGCACCTACACCTATCGCGACCTCGCGGCCCAGCCGACACCGTTCATCGACGCGGGCTGGACCGAACTCTGCGACGCGGTCCTGGCCGCGGGCCGCACCGACCTGCACCGGCTCGCCGACCTGGCCACCACACCCGCGGCGAAAGCGGCCTGGCGGATCGTCGAACCGCTGCTGGCCGAAGTGCTGGCCGCCGACGTGATCCTGATCGGCACGCCGATGTACAACTACTCGATCCCCGCCGCGTTGAAGGCCTGGCTCGACCAGGTCACCTTCCCGCGAATGTCGTTGGGGCAGCGTCGCTTCGTGGTGGTCAGCGCGCGTGGCGGGGCGTACTCGCCGGGTGCGCCCAAGGTGGCGTTCGACTATCAGGAGCGCTATCTGCGTGACTTCTTCGCCGGGCACTTCGCCGTCACCGACACCACCTTCGTGCACGCCGAGCTGGCCAACGCGGTGCAGGACCCGAACCTGGCCCACCTGCGCGAAGCGCACGAGACCTCGCTGATCGCCGCCAAGGCGCGGGTCCGCGAGCTGGCCGTGGAGTACGTGCGATGAGCTGGCTGATCCTCGGCCTGGCCGGGCTGGTGGAGATCGTCTGGGCGCAGACCATCAAGCCCACCGAGAACTTCACCCGCCTCGGCCCGACCCTGCTGTGCATCGCGCTGGGCTCGCTGGCGGTCTACCTGCTCTCGCGGGCCATGCAGCAGCTGCCGGTCGGCACGTCCTACGCGGTGTTCACCGGAATCGGTGCGGTCGGCGCCATCGCGCTGGGCATCGTGGTGCACAAGGACCCGCTCAGCGCGGGCCGGATTCTGGCCCTGTCGCTGATCCTGGGCGGCATCGTGCTCGCCCGTGTCACCAATCCCGAGTGACACTGCGCCACACCCGATGCGGCGTTCGTGGGGCGCGAGCCGGTACAGTCCACGGATGGACCAGCCAGTTCGCCACCCGGACCTGTCCTCACGACCGCACGAGCTGACGGTCGAGCGCGTGATGAAAGCCGCGCCCAGTCTGCTCTACGCGACCTGGACCCAGGGCTTGGATCTGTGGCTGGCGGTTCCCGGCTCGGTGCGTATGCGTCCCCTCGTCGGCGAGCCCCTCTATTTCGACACCGGCACTGCGGACAAGGGCAACCCGCACTACGGCCGGATCCTCACGCTCGAGCCGGACCGGCGCGTAGTGTTCACCTGGGTGACCGCCGCCACCGAAGGCGTGGAGACCGTGGTCGACGTCGAATTCCGCAAGCAGCCGCGCGGCATCCGGCTGCGCCTGCGGCACTCCGGGTTCCCCACCGCGGCCATTCGTGACCTGCACCAGCAGGTCTGGCCGGAGATGCTGGAACGACTCGACGAGGTCACCGGCAGCGTGGCCTAGAAAGGATTTGGCATGCCGACTCGTAGCGCACGCACCCTCTGGGCAGGCGGGCTGCAGGATGGTTCCGGGCAGGTCGAACTGGTCAGCTCGGGGGTGGGCAAGTACGACGTCACCTTCCCGCGCCGCGCCGCCGACAACGCCGAGGGCACCAGCCCTGAAGAGCTCATCGCCGCGGCGCACTCCTCGTGCTACTCGATGGCGCTCTCGGCCGAGATCGCCAATGCCGGGGGCACCCCGGAGAGCCTGGACGTCACTGCCGATGTCACCCTCGCGCCCGACCCGGCCGGTGGGTTCCAGATCAGCAAGATCAAGCTGACCGTGCGCGCCGTCGCCGCCGGGCTCGACGCGCAGGGTTTCTACACCGCCGCCACCGCCGCCAAGAACGGCTGCCCGGTGAGCAAGGCGCTCAGCGGTGTCCCAGAGATCGAGCTGGACGCCGAACTGATCTGAGCCCGGTCACCGCTGGGTGAACCAGCGGTGCGCCGCCGGGCTGTACATGGCCGGGATCGCGACCGCGACCGCCAGGATGTGCACGGCCCGCAGGCTCACCAGCACGGTCGACGACGGCGACAGGCCGGTGAACAGCGCGGCGAAGTCGTCGGTGGACAGCAGCACCGCCAGCGGTTCGATGATCAGCGAGATCATCCCGACCACGCCGATGCCCACGGTCAGGACCGCACGCGCGATCCGGCTGCCCCGCACCATGTACAGGGCGACGGCGGCGACGACCAGATACAGGGCGAGGCGGGGCAGCAGTCCGGCCGCGGTGGCGCCGAACTCGTCGCCACCGCGCACCGCGCGCAGCACCCCCTCGGCCGCCCCCGCGGCGAGCGCGGTGAGCAATCCGCCGAAGGCGACGACCACCGCGCGGGGACGATACGCGGAAACGGAAAAGGCAGTGTCGGTCATGACACCGACACTGCCTTCACGCGATACCCGCGCGGATCACCCTGCGGTAGCGGCCTTCTCCGGTACCGCGGTGCTACGCCGCGAGGCGAACTCGGTGAGCGCGGCGAAGGCCAGGCCCAGCGACACCCACAGCGTGGTGGTCTCGGCCAGCGAGGCCACCCGGAAACGCCACAGCAGCGTCGCGGGGAAGTCATCGGCCACCTCGTTCACCCCGGGCAGCAGGATGTAGCCGATGGTGGTGACCAGCACGAACGCGACCACCGCCGCGATGAGCCGCAGCGTGTCGAGCTGCCCGGCCAGCGCCCGGTAGGCCGCGACCGAGGCCGCGACGGCGAGCAGGCCGAGTACCACGGCGGCGACCCACAGCCAGGTGCGGCTGTTGATGGTCTCCGGGTCGCCCACCGCGGGCGGGTTGGCCGGGTACTTGAAGAACGGCACCGCCACGATCGCCGCCCACGCGAATCCGGCGGCGAGCAGCGACAGGCGCGGTCCCGACAGGCTCGTGAAGCGGCGGGCGACATTGAGCGCGGACGCGAGCAGCGCGCCGAAGGCCATCCCGGCCAGACCGAGGGCGAGGAACTGTCCCGCCTTCTGCCCGGAACGGCTGACCAGCGGTTCGTCCTCGTCACCGTGTGAGTGGCCCGCGGGTTCGGCCGCCTCGTGACCGTGCTCGGCAGGGGCGGCGGCGGCTTCCTCGATGGCGATCGCGGCGTCCACCTGGGGCTCGCCGACGAAATAGCCCACTGTGGCGGCCAGCAGGCCGGCGATCAGGCCGGCCAGCAGGCCGCGCAACAGCAGGGTCTTGAGTGATCCGATCAGTGGCACGGGACACCCAGCAGGTGACGTCCGTCGTGCATCAGCTCGTGCAGGTACATGCCGCTACGGGAGACGGCACCCTGATCGAATCCGACCAGGTACAGCGTGAGCAGTGCGAGCAGAACGACACCGACCGTGACGAGCACGGTGGCCAGGTTGTCCAGGCCGGCAGACCGGCTGGGTGAATGCGCGAGCGCCATTCGGGTCCTCCTCAGGGATACGCGTCCCATGGTCGAAGCGGTGCGAAGGTGCCGGTGTCTGGCTCTCCGGCACCGGGGACCCGGTACGTGGATACAGTGGCGCGACCGCTCCGGAATCTCACCGGATTACCGCGCACCCTCGCGTATGTTTTCCCTCGAACTGTGACAGTCGCGAGGCGCCCACGTCAATACGCGCATCCGCATGTCCAGCGGAAACGCCGCTGTCAGCCCTTGGCGGGCACGTCCAGGACGACCTCGAACTCGAGCAGCGAGGCACCGGTGGACACCGGCTTGGGACGCTCGCCCTCACCACCGTTGCCCGCGTGCGCGGCGCGCGCCGGACCGTCGCGCCACGCGGCGAAGGATTCCTCCGAATCCCATTGCGTCACCACGAAATACCGGTTGTCACCGGCGACCGGGCGCAGCAACTGGAAGCCGAGGAAACCGGGGGAGTTCTCCACCGCGTGGGCCCGCGCGGCGAAGCGCTTCTCCAGCTCCGGACCGGCACCTTCGGGGATCTCGATCGCATTGATCTTCACAACAGCCATGACCTCACAGTATCCGTGGCGGCTGGCGCCGCGGGTTCTCGGCCGGTGCACAATCGGCAGGGTGTTGTACGACGAAGGCGGAACCGGCGTCCCGATCCTGCTGCTGCACGGGCTGATGGGCAGTGCGCGGACCTGGTCCGATCAGTTGCCGTGGTTGCGCGGGTACGGGCACGTGTACGCCGTCGACGCGGCCGGGCACGGGCGCGTCCCGCCCGCCGAGCTCACCACCGAGGCGTTCGTGGCCGATCTGGCCGGGCTCACCGCCGGGATCGGCGAGCCGATGGTGATCGTGGGGCATTCGATGGGCGCCATCCACGGCTGGGTCTTCGCGGCGACCCATCCCGAGCGGGTCCGCGCGCTGGTCGTCGAGGACATCGCCCCCGATTTCACCGGCCGCACCGCCGCGCACTGGGCCGAACTCATCCACTCCTGGCCGCAGCCGTTCGCGGACGAGCAGGCGGTGCTCGACTATTTCGGGCCGGTCGCGGGCCGGTATTTCCTGCGCGCTTTCACCGGCAGCGCCGACGGTTACCGCCTGCACGGCGAGGTCGACACCTTCCGCGCGATCTCCGAGGAATGGGGCACCCGCGATTTCTGGACCGAATGGAAATCGCTCACGATGCCCACACTGCTCATCGAGGGCGAGCACACCATCACCCCGCCGGGTCAGATGCGGACCATGGCGGAGGTGCACCCGGATGCCGAGTACGCGTGGGTCGAGGGTGCCGGGCATCTGGTGCACGACGAGCGGCCCGAGGAGTACCGCGAGCTGGTCGGCGGGTTCCTCGCCCGCGTGCTCGGCTGAACTCGCACCGCCTGATTCCGATAGGGCTGCCGCCGGAGTACACGCCTGCCATCGGGTGCGCCTCGCGGTGGTGCTCGAGGCGGTGTCGGCGCAGGCGGTCCGGCGCGCAGCCCGCGTCGAGCGCGACGGCGCACAGAGGCGGCGCTCGGCGCAGTGTCGGTGCGCGGTCCGGGGTCAGCTGCCCTCGCCTGCCAGGGCGAACAGGCCATCCTCGGTCTGTTCGATCAGGCCGTCGACCAGCAGCGAGTCCAGCGCCCGCGCCCGCTGACCGGGATCGCGGGTCCAGGCGAGATCAAGGCGCACCCGTTCGACCGGCCCCGACGCGTCGCGCAGCACATCGAGCAGCCGTCCGCGCGCCTGGCGATCGGTGCCCTCGTACTTCTGCACCTTGCGCGCCACCGTGGCGGCGGGCTTCCCGGCGGCGACCCAGGCGCAATCCGGCAGTGGGCAGCCCGCGCAGGCGGGGTTGCGGGCGGTGCAGACCAGGGCGCCCAGTTCCATCAGCGCGGCGGAGAACTTCGCGGCGCGGGGGACGGGCGTCGGCAGCAGGGCCTCGGTCTCGGCGAGGTCGCGCGCGGACGGGTTGCCCGGCTCGCGGCCGTGCACGGCGCGGGCCACCACACGGCGGACATTGGTGTCCACCACGGGAACTCGCTGGCCGTAGGCGAAGCAGGCGACCGCGCGGGCGGTGTAGGCGCCGATGCCGGGCAGGCCCAGCAGCACGTCGACATCGGACGGCACCACGTCACCGTGCTGGTCGGCCAGCACCCGCGCGCACTCGTGCAGCCGCAGGGCCCGGCGCGGATAGCCGAGCTTGCCCCAGGCGCGCAGCACCTCGGCCTGCGAGGACGCCGCCATCGCCGAGGGCACCGGCCAGCGCGCCACCCATTCGCGCCAGATCGGCTCCACCCGCACCACCGGCGTCTGCTGCAGCATGATCTCGCTCATCAGGATGTGCCAGGCGGTGGCCTCGGGCCTGCGCCAGGGCAGGTCGCGCGCGGTGTCGGAGAACCAGTCCAGCAGGACTTCCGCGTCGATACTCACTGTTGTCGTTCCGCCTCCGTCAGGCTTCATTTGCCGACGCGTAACGCCGCGGACTCGCTGGTAACCAACGGTCTGTGCACAATGGTCGGTATGCCTGGTTCTAATCCGATAAGTGCCTGGAAGTCACTGCGCGAAGGCAACGAGCGCTTCGTCAACGGTGATCTGCTGCATCCTAGCCAGGGCGCCGCCGATCGAGCCAAGCTCGTCGGCGGTCAGCATCCGCACGCCATCCTCTTCGGCTGCGGTGACTCGCGGGTGGCCGCCGAGCTGATCTTCGACCAGGGCCTGGGCGACATGTTCGTCGTCCGGACCGCCGGTCACGTGATCGACAGCTCGGTGCTCGGCTCGATCGAGTACGGCGTCGAGGTGCTCAACGTGCCGCTGATCGTGGTCCTGGGCCACGACAGCTGTGGCGCGGTGAAGGCCACCATCGACGCCCTCGACGGCGGCGAGGTCCCCGGTGGGTTCATCCGCAGCATCGTCGAGCGGGTCACCCCGTCGATCCTGATCGGCCGTCGTGAGGGCCTCGAGACCATCGACGAGTTCGAGGCGCGGCACGTGGAGGAGACCTCGCGACTGCTCATGCAGCGGTCGATGATCATCTCCCAGCGGGTGGCCACCGGCCAGCTCGCGATCGCCAGCGTCACCTACAAGCTCGAGGACGGGCGCGCGCAGCTGCGCAGCACCGTGGGCAACATCGGCGAAATCCGGTAATACCAGCGTCGCGGTTCGGTTCCGGCCGCCGACACGCCGAGGTCATCGAGCGCGCCCCCGTGCGCTGCGCTTACCGTTGAGGCGTGCTGGAACCGAATGGACCGCTGCCACCGGAGATCTACTGGCGTCGCCGCGCGCTCGCCATCGGCATCGTCGCTGTCGCCCTCGTGCTGGTGATCTGGCTGGCCGTGATGGTCACGCGCGGCGGCGACTCCTCCGGTGAGAAGCCCGTGGCGGCCACCACCACGGCGGAATCGAGCAGTGCGGCCGCGTCGAGCACCACCTCCGAGTCGAGCAGTGCCACCTCGAGCACGACCGCGACGAGTACCAGCTCGGCCACCTCCAGCCCGTCGGCCACCGATCAGCCCGCGGCCCAGCCGTGCCCGGATCAGTCGCTGGCGCTGAAGGTGACCGTCGGCCAGCCGACCTACCGGGTGGGCGATCAGCCGGGGTTCGGGACCGTCATCACCAATATCTCCTCGGCGCCGTGCAGCCGTGATCTCGGCGCGGGCCCGCAGTTCCTCGTCTACACCCTCGACGGCCAGCGCAGGCTGTGGGCCAGCAACGACTGCAACCCCGACGGCCCGCCGGACCCGAAGACCCTCGCGGCCGGGCAGCAGCTGTCCTACAAGGGCACCTGGTTCGGCACCACCTCCCAGCCCGAGTGCGCGGGCGACCGGCTGCCGGTACCCGCGGGCGCCTACATGGTGGTGGCCCAGCTCGGCTCGATCCGCAGCGCCGCCGAACCGTTCAATCTCGCCGACTGACGCGCGCGCCGCGCATTGTCCGGGTGCGCGGTAGGTCACATGTTCAGGTTCGGTCGATTTGCAGGGTTCGCAAGATCGTCGGCGATGTCAATGGTTGTTGGCGTGAAATGGCCGCTCCGGCGCGGAATTCGCGGTTTGCCGGGATTATTCCGCGGCGACGGGTTCGCGTGATGCGCGGGATTTGCGGAGTTGTGCCAGGCGCAGTGCCGAACGCAGGTCGCCGACCTCGTGGATTCGCATGGAACCGATCTTGGTTTTCTCCGAACCGGGCGGCACCAGGGCGGTCGTGAAACCCAGCCGTTCGGCCTCGGCCAGGCGCCGGGACAGCCCGGTGACCTTGCGGACCTCCCCGGCCAGCCCCACCTCACCGAGGATCACCCAGCCCGCGGGCAGCGCGATATCGGCCTCGGCCGAGGCGATGGCCAGCGCGATGGCCAGATCGGCGGTGGGCTCGTTGAGCCGCATCCCGCCCACGGTCGCGGCGTACACGTCGTGCTTGCCGAGGAAGACCCGCCCGCGGCTCTGCAACACCGCCAGCACCATGGCGACGCGGTTGTAGTCCAGCCCGCTCACCGCGCGCCGCGGCTGCGGGATCTCGGTCTTCACCGTGAGCCCCTGCACCTCGGCGACCAGCGGGCGCTTGCCGTCCATGGCCACGGTGACCGCCGTGCCGGGCACGGTGTCGGTGCGGTGGTGCAGGAACAGCCCGGACGGGTCGTCGACGCAGGCGATGCCGTCCTCGTACAGTTCGAAACAGCCCACCTCGTCGGCGCTGCCGAAGCGGTTCTTGATGCCGCGGACCATGCGCAGCGAGGAGTTCTTGTCGCCCTCGAACTGCAGCACCACGTCCACCAGGTGCTCGAGCGTGCGCGGCCCGGCCACATTGCCGTCCTTGGTGACATGGCCGACCAGCAGTACCGCGATCCCACTGGCCTTGGCCAGCGAGGTGAGCGCCGCGGTGACCGCGCGCACCTGGGTGACCCCGCCGATCACCCCGTCCACCTCCGGGGCCAGCATGGTCTGCACCGAGTCGACCACCAGCAGCGACGGCCGCACCTGTTCCACGTGCCCGAGCACGATCGACAGATCCGATTCGGCCGCCAGATACACCCGGTCGTGCACCGCGTTGGTCCGGTCGGCCCGCAGCCGCACCTGCCCGGCCGACTCCTCGGCGGTGACGTAGAGCGCGGTCTCCTGGCGCTGCGCGGCCCAGCGTGCGGCCACCTCGAGCAGCAGCGTCGACTTGCCCACCCCCGGCTCACCCGACAGCAGCACCACCGAGCCGGGCACCACCCCGCCCCCGAGCACCCGGTCCAGCTCGCTGACGCCCGTCGACCGCGCCCGGGTGACCTTGGCGTCGATCTGCGACAGCGGCGCGGCGGCCGTGCTGGGCAGCATGGCCCGCCGTCCCGGCGCCGCGGCGGCCGCCGAGACGGCCACCTCGTTCACCGTGCCCCAGGCGCCGCAATCCGGGCACTTACCGACCCACTTGGACACCTCGTGCGAGCACGCGGTGCATCGGTAGACAGCTTTGGTCTTGGCCACACGCGCACCCTACGGACCGGCTCCGACAAAAAGGAAAGCCGCCGCGGCGAACCGCGACGGCTTCTCTGTCGAACAGTCGGTCTCAGTGACCGCCCGCGCCCTCGGGGGCCGGGCCGGACTTCTCGTTCTCCACGCGGATGGTCGCGGCCGCGTCGACCGGGACCGACACCTGCACGGTGCCCGCGTCCTTGAAGTTGAAGGTGACGTTGTAGGTCAGGCCGGGGGTGATGTCCTCGGTCAGGCCGGTGATCTCGATCGAGCCGGGCTGGGCGGCCGGGTCGTTGGAGGGCTTGTCGCCCTCGGCCTGGCCCGCCGTGGTCGGCGCGGCCGAGGTGGTGGTCGGGGCGGCGTGGTGGTCGTCGGCCGCCGGGCCGCCGGGCGCGTTGACCGGGCCGATGACCACGGTCTGCTGCGGCGCGAGCACCAGCTTGCTGTCGCCGGCGGGGCCGGTCAGCTTGATCTGGCCGAGGTCGGTGCTGACGCTGGTCAGCTCGTCGGTGACGGTCTCGCTGCCGTTGATGATCGACAGCGACAGCACGGCCCGGCCGCCCTTGTCGTGCTCGGCGTCGGCCTCGGGGTAGATGATGTGCACGTTGCGCAGCGAGATCGCGCCCACCTCGGCGTGGTTGCCGTTGATGGCGGCGGCCTGCGACGAGGTCTGGGTGTGCTGGCCGGCACTGCAGCCGCTCAGGGCGATGCCCGCGGCAGCGGCGAGCGCGGCAACCGTCGCCATGCGACGTCGCGCCGACGGGGCGGTCACAGCTTTCAGGGCAGTCACGGTTAGTCCTCCATGTCGACCGGGCTCACTCCGTCCCGATGAGGGGAGCGGAGGGTAGTAACTAGGCAGCGTAGTAGTTGGCTCCGCGCGTGTGGCGTCCGGGCTCGCGACGCGCGGGCGCGGAAGTAACAGTTCGGTGTCCGGAGCGGGGTTGCCGGATCGATGCCCGGTGCTCGGGGCACGCATATCGGTCGCTGTGCTGGCGGTTAACCCGTTCTGGCACAACGCAATGCACACCGATTCTTTCTTGTCAACCCCTACGATGGCCTCGTTGTGGCCCTGACCTGCACAGTTGATCGCGCCGTTATCGAGTCGCATGTTAAACTGTGAACATCGAAAGGGGCACGGGACACATGATTTTTAAGGTCGGAGACACCGTCGTTTACCCCCACCACGGAGCGGCGCTGATCGAAGCAATCGAGACCCGCACCATCAAGGGTGTGCAGAAAGAGTATCTGGTCCTGAAGGTTGCGCAAGGCGACCTGACCGTTCGGGTTCCCGCAGAGAACGCCGAATACGTCGGCGTCCGTGACGTCGTCGGCCAGGAAGGTCTCGACCGCGTCTTCCAGGTGCTGCGCGCGCCACACACGGAGGAGCCGACCAACTGGTCCCGCCGGTACAAGGCCAACCTCGAGAAGCTCGCCTCCGGCGATGTGAACAAGGTGGCCGAGGTCGTGCGTGACCTGTGGCGTCGTGAGCAGGACCGCGGCCTGTCCGCCGGTGAGAAGCGGATGCTGGCCAAGGCTCGTCAGATCCTCGTCGGTGAGCTCGCGCTCGCCGAGGGCACCGACGACGGCAAGGCCGAATCGCTGCTCGACGAGGTCCTCGCCGCGGCTTCCTAGAAGTGCGACCTGTCGTAGCACTGGTCCCTGCCGCCGGTCGTGGCGTGCGCCTGGGTGAGTCCACCCCGAAGGCGTTCGTCCCGGTCGGCGGCACACCTATGGTCCGGCTGGCGGTCGACGGGCTGATCGCGTCCGGTGCGGTGCACCGGGTGATCGTCGTCGTCCCCATCGAGCTGGTCGATGCCGCGTCCGCTCTGCTGTCCACCACCTCACTGACCGGCGGTTCGATGCCCCCTGTGCCGGTGCAGGTCGTCGTTGGCGGCGCCGAGCGCACGGATTCGGTGCGCGCCGGGATCGCGGCCGCGCCCGACGCGGCGTTCTACCTCGTGCACGACGCCGCTCGCGCGCTCACCCCGCCGCGACTCATCGCCCGGGTGGCCGCCGAGCTGCACGCGGGCGCCCAGGCCGTCGTTCCGGCGCTCCCGGTGGTCGACACGGTGAAATCGGTCGACGACCAGGGCGTCGTCACCGGCACTCCCGAGCGCGCCCACCTGCGCGCCGTCCAGACCCCCCAGGGCTTCGACGCCGAACTGCTGCGCCGCGCCTACGCCACCGAGGCAGGCGCCACCGACGACGCCGGCCTGGTCGAACGCCTCGGCGTCGCCGTCCGCACCGTCACCGGCGACCCGCTCGCCTTCAAGATCACCACCCCGCTCGACCTGCGGCTGGCCGACGCCCTGCGTGCCGACCAGGCCGCGTACGCGCCGGACCGTGCGGATTCGGCCCTCGCTGTACCCACCCCGTCGTCGGCTGACGCCACCGGCTCGGCCCCGACCGGCCGAGCCGAACTCGCCCAGACCGCCGCGAAGCAGGCGGTCGACCGGTGAGAGTCGGGATCGGCAGCGACGTGCACCCCATCGAACCCGGTCGTCCCTGCTGGATGGCCGGGTTGCTGTTCCCCGACGCCGACGGCTGCGCGGGCCACTCCGACGGTGACGTCGCCGCCCACGCCCTCTGCGACGCCCTGCTCTCGGCCGCCGGTCTCGGCGATGTCGGCGCGGTCTTCGGCGTCGGCCGCCCGGAATGGGCCGGGGTCACCGGCGCCGCCATGCTCACCGAGGTCCGCAGGCTGCTGGCCGAGGAGGGTTTCTCGGTGGTCAATGCCGCCGTGCAGGTCATCGGGAACCGGCCCAAGATCGGTCCGCGCCGCGCCGAGGCGCAGAAAGTTCTCGGCGAATTACTCGACGCTCCCGTGTCGGTGTCCGGCACGACCACCGATGGATTAGGGCTGACCGGCCGTGGCGAAGGCGTCGCCGCGATCGCCACCTGTCTGTTGGCGGATATTCCGCAGTCCTGACGGCTGCCGGAAACTCCGCCGCCACCGCTCGCCGCTCGACCCGCCCGGCGACCACCGGCCGGTCAATCGCACGCCCATCCCACCGACTAGGATCGAATGCCGTGACCTTGCGCCTTTTTGACACCGACACGCGGACCCTGCGGGAATTCACCCCGCTGGTCCCCGGCCGTGCCTCGGTGTATCTGTGTGGGGCCACCGTGCAGGGTCAGCCCCATATCGGGCATGTGCGCAGTGGCGTCGCCTTCGACGTCCTGCGCCGCTGGCTGCTCGCGCACGACTTCGACGTGTGGTTCATCCGCAATGTCACCGATATCGACGACAAGATCCTGAACAAGGCCGCCGAGGCGGGCAGGCCGTGGTGGGAATGGGCCGCCACCCACGAGCGCGCCTTCGACGCCGCCTACGAGGTGCTCGGCGTGCTGCCGCCCTCGGCCGAACCGCGCGCGACCGGCCACATCACCCAGATGGTCGGGCTGATGGAACGGCTGATCGAGCGCGGGCACGCCTACGCCGCCGACGGTGACGTCTACTTCGACGTGCTGAGCTGGCCGAACTACGGCGAGCTGTCCGGCCACAAACTCGACGACGTGCACCAGGGCGAGACCCCCACCCGCGGCAAACGCGATCCCCGCGATTTCACGCTGTGGAAGTCGGCCAAGCCGGGCGAGCCGAGCTGGCCCTCGCCGTGGGGCCCCGGCCGCCCCGGCTGGCATCTGGAATGCTCAGCGATGGCCGAGTTCTATCTGGGTGGCGAATTCGATATCCATTGCGGTGGCATGGATTTGATTTTCCCGCACCACGAGAACGAGATCGCCCAGTCCAAGGCCGCCGGTGACGGATTCGCCCGTTACTGGCTGCACAACGGCTGGGTGACCATGGGCGGCGAGAAAATGTCGAAGTCGCTCGGCAATGTGCTCTCGGTGCCCAATGTGCTCACCCGGGTGCGCCCGGTGGAATTGCGTTTCTATCTGGGCAGCGCGCATTACCGCTCGATGCTCGAATACTCCGACAAGGCGCTCGACGACGCCGTCGCCTCGTATCAGCGCATCGAGGCGTTCGTGCAGCGGGTGCTCGATCGCGCCGGTGAGGTGCCGGTCGGCAAATGGACCGACGGATTCGCCGCCGCCCTCGACGACGATCTGGCGATTCCGAAGGCGCTGGCCGAGATCCACCACGTGGTGCACGAGGGCAACCGGGCGATGGAGTCCGGCGCGCTCGAGACCGCGGTCGAGCTGGCCGGGCAGGTGCGCGCGATGCTGGGGATTCTCGGCGTCGACCCGCTGGACCCGCAGTGGTACACCCCCGCCGACAACTCGGCGGCCTTCGACGCGCTCGACGTGCTGGTCCGCTCCGAGCTGGACCGCCGGGCGAGCGCGCGGGCGGAGAAGAACTGGGCAGAAGCCGATGCCGCACGGGATCGGCTCGTGGCGGCGGGTATCGAGGTCACCGATACCCCGCAGGGGCCGGAATGGTCGCTGGGCGCAGCTAGCGGAAAGGCGAACTGATGGCAGGCAATTCACAGCGACGCGGAGCGATCAGGAAGGGCGGCACCAAGAAGGGTGCCGTCGTCGGTTCCGGCGGCAAGCGCCGTCGCGGCCTCGAGGGCCGGGGCGCGACCCCGCCCGCCGAGGCGCGCACCAAGCATCCCGCCGCCAAGCGGGCGGCCGCGGCCGCCAAAGCCAAGGCGGCACAGCAGAACCGGCCCACCGGTAAGTCGGGTGTGCCGCGCGCGGGCCGCAAGTCCGACGACGGTCCGGAGCTGGTGCTCGGCCGCAACCCCGTGCTCGAGTGTCTGCGGGCCGACGTGCCCGCCACCGCGCTGTACGTGGCGGTCGGCACCGAGAACGACGACCGCCTCTCCGAGAGCGTGCAGCGCGCGGCCGATCTGGGGATCTCCATCCTCGAGGTGCCGCGCACCGATCTGGACCGGTTGAGCGCCAACGGCTTGCACCAGGGCGTGGCCCTGCAGGTGCCCCCGTACCGCTACGCCCACCCCGACGACCTGCTCGACCGGGTGAAGGTCTCCGGCGAGCCCGGCCTGCTGGTGGCGCTGGACAACATCTCCGATCCGCGCAACCTCGGCGCGGTGATCCGCTCGGTGGCCGCGTTCGGCGGTCAGGGCGTGGTCATCCCGCAGCGGCGCAGCGCCAGCGTGACCGCGGTGGCCTGGCGCACCAGCGCCGGTGCCGCGGCGCGGCTGCCCGTCGCCAGGGCCACCAACCTGACCCGCACGCTCAAGGACTGGGCCTCGCAGGGCTTCCAGATCGTCGGCCTCGACGCCGGGGGCGACACGCCGCTCGACGAATTCGACGGCAGCATGCCGACGGTGGTCGTCGTCGGGTCCGAGGGCAAGGGCCTGTCGCGGCTGGTGCGCGAGAACTGCGACTCGATCCTGAGTATCCCGATGGCGGGCCCGGTCGAATCGCTCAACGCCTCGGTCGCCGCCGGTGTGGTGCTGGCCGACATCGCCCGACAGCGCCGTCTGGGCTGACTGTGCGCGGATGACGCGCAAACCCGCTCTCTCGCCGTAGAATTCGATCCGTGGCCATTCCCTATCAGCCGATCGGCGAGACGGTCGAGCACCCGCAGGCGAACCTGATCCTCGTGCTCGGGCTGCTCAGCCCGTTCTGCTGTGGGATCTTCGGGCCGGTCGCGTGGGTGCTCGGCAAGCGGGCGCTCAATCAGATCGACTCGTCCTACGGCGCGCTCAGCGGGCGGTCCCAGGTGCTGATCGGCTACATCGCCGGCATCGTCGGGACCATCATGATGATCCTGTTCGCGCTGCTGTATCTGGCCGGTTCCTGCAACGGGAACTTCTAGTCAGTCCTCGAGGCCGCGGCGGTCGGTGCCCGCGTCCCAGGCGGGCCACTCGCCGCTGATGCTGCCGGTCCAGTTCGGCGCCCGGCGTTCGCGGAAGGCCGCCATCGCCTCACCGCCGTCGACGCTCTTGGCGACGTGCGCGTTGAGCTCGGACTCGAGCTGACCGACCACGGCCGGGGTCATGCCCAGGCTCTCCCAGATCAGCCGCTTGGACAGCGCCACCGGCAGCGGCGCCGGACCACCGGCGATGTCGTGGGCCACCGACATGGCGGTGGGCAGCACCTCGCCCGCGGGCAGGCTGGCATTGGCCAGACCCATCGACTTGGCCTCGTCACCGTCGAAGGTGCGGCCGGTGAGCATGATGTCGGCGGCGTTGGCGAGCCCGGCCAGGCGCGGCACGGTCCAGTGCGCGTAGCCGTCGGCCAGCACGCCGCGGCGCACCTGGCTCAGCCCGTAGACGGCGTCGCGGGCGAAGTAGCGCAGGTCGCACTGCAGGGCCAGGGCCAGCCCGATCCCGACCGCGTGCCCGTTCACCGCCGCGATCACCGGCTTGCGGACCTGCCAGGGCGGCGGGTCAAGGGTCGCGCTCACCTCGCCGGCCCGGGCGGAGAGGTCGGCCCCGGCGCAGAAGGCGGGGGCGGTGCCGGTGATGACGACGGCGCGGATGGCGTCCTCGGTATCGCAGCGGCGCAGCGCGGCGCTGAGCTCGGCGGCCATCGTCGGGGTGACAGCGTTCTGCTGGGCGGGACGGTTGAGCGTGAGCACGGCGACGCCGCCTGCGACGTCGACGAGCAGTTCCGGACTCATGGGCCGAATGGTACTAGCGCTCGCGCAGCAGATGCCTGCCGATCGCGTACTTGTGCACTTCGGTGGGCCCGTCGTAGAGCCGGAACGCGCGCATGTCCCGGAACAACATCTCGACCACCGTCTCGTCGCTGATGCCGATGCCACCGAGGATCTGCACGCAGCGATCGGTGACCTTGAACAGCTCCTCGGAGACGTAGGACTTGGCCATCGAGGATTCGTGCCTGGCCTGCTGGCCCTGGTCCATCAGCCAGCAGCTGTGCCAGATCGTCAACCGGCACTGGTGCAGCGCGACCTCGTTGTCGGCGAGCATGAACGACACGCCCTCGTGCTCGCCGATCGGCTTGCCGAAGGCGGTGCGGGTGCGCGCGTAGTCCAGCGCGATGCTCTGCGCGCGTTCGGCCGCGCCGAGCCAGCGCATGCAGTGGGTGAGCCGGGCCGGGGCCAGCCGCAGCTGGGCGTAGCGCAGCGCCTCGCCGGTGCGCCCGAGCACGGCCGAGGCGGGCAGGGTGAGGTTCTCGAAGCGCACCACGGCGTGCCCGCCGACGTAGTTGCGGTCCATCGTGTTCATGATCCGCTCGATGACGATGCCCTCGGCGTCGCCGTCGGCCAGGAACAGCGTCGGCCCCGCGGGCAGGTGCGGGTTGTCGGCGAGCCGGGCCATGATGATCCAGGTCTTGGCCCCGTCGGCACCGGTGATCAGCCATTTGCGCCCGTTGATCACGAAGTTCTCGCCGTCGAAGACGGCCTCGGTGCGCAGCTGACCGGGATCGGAGCCCGCCCCGTCGGGTTCGGTCATCGCGAACACCGAGCGCTGCTCGCCGCGGATCACCGGCAGCAGATACCGCTCGGCCTGCTCCGGGTCGGCGACCTTGCCGAGCAGGAACATATTGCCCTCGTCGGGCGCGGCACAGTTCATCGCCACCGGCCCCAGCGTCGACCAGCCCGCCGCCTCGTACACCACCGCCTGCTCGACATGACTCAACCCGAGCCCACCGAACTCCTCGGACGCCTGCACGGTCAGCAGCCGCTCTTTCCGCGCGAGCGCGACGAGTTCCGCGCGCAGCTCGTCGGTCGGCCCGTGCTGGGTGAGCCGTGGATCGCGCTCGAACGGCACGATCTGCTCGACGACGAAGGCGCGCACACGATCGCGCAGAGCGGCGAGGTCCTCGGGCACTGTGAAGTCGATCATGCCCGGTATTCTGCTCGCTCAGCGACCACACCGTCGATCGCTTGTCGTATATCCCATATGATGGGATATCGACTGATCCGGCTCATGGCTACCGGGTTCGATCATCACCCCTTCAGCGATTGAACCATCCGCACCAGCATATCCGCACCGGCTCGGGCCCCAGCGTCATTACCTCCTTCGAACGTCAATTCGCCAGTCCAGTTGTCAATTTCGACGTTCAACGTATATGAAGGGTGGGCTGTTTCCGGATCGCGGAATTCGGGTATCGGATTTATGTACATCGCGACGGAGAAGCCATCGACTTCTATGTATCGCGACGGCATACCCTCGGCTGTTGATAGTGAATTCTCTCCGTGGCCGCGCGAGATCGAAATCGTTCCGAGGTAGCCATGCACGGAAGCGCCCTCGGCAGTGTACAAGCATCCATTTCCTGCATTAATGGGGGCTTCCATCGGCTTACCGATAACTACGGTAGCAGCTATCTCGGCGACTTCGAATTGCGATTGAAAGAACTCTCGAGGAAATTCGCATAATTCGCTGAGTGTATGCGTACTGCGTTCACTGGGATGGCCGGAGGGGGGTTGACTGCAACTAGATAGAGCAACAGCCAGTGCGACCGATGCGACGATCCGCTCTATCAACGCGCAGCCCATCTTTCGTTATCGGGGGCATCGATCGACAAGTCTTTGGCTGCACCGATCTCCGGCCATTTGTTCTGATGGAAGGACCTCGGATTATCTACGCTGCTATCAATTGAATTAATCGCATGCGCCTGCGTCATGAGCACTCCACCGAGCACGACTCCGTATTCCATTACCTTATTAATTATCGACACAAGGGCGTCGATCGCATCACCTATTCCGATCGGGGTTGAGATACCAGTCGATATTTTCGTGAGTGCAGCTGCAAAATCTGTAAAGAACGCAACAAGATCTGTAGCTACCTTCGAATAGAATTCCCATGCGGCATCCGATACAGTGCCCAACTGATTGCTAACAGCCTCGCAAATGGCCGATGCGGTGTCGGTAGCTGTGATTTGGAGTTGCAATTTTGCAAAGTACTCTTCGGCAGCACCTCCGGTCCATTTTCCTCGGAGATCGGCTTTATTCAATATCCAGTTGCGCGCCTCGTTGACCTGAGTCTGTACTGCTAGCCATTCGGTGCTAGCGCTGAGAAGGGCGAGTGGGGCTTGTAATGCATCTATTGCTCCCTGTAGCTCTGTGAGTAGCTCTTTGATCTTTTCCTTTACTTTATCCTTATCTTTCTGCATGGCAACGGCGGTGCCTATCCCATTGGGATTCAATAGCACTTGGCTGGCAACCATAGCTGCTTGTCCTGCGCGGAATGCGCTATCGACGTCACTCGGGGAGTCCCTGACTTCTTGGACCTGTTTCGAGAAGTCGGCCAGTGCTGCATTTATGTCATCAAGTGTCTTGACCGCACCCATCTATTCTTCCTCCGTCTCCAGTCGGAGAATGACTCCGGCAAAGTTAGCGTCCTGTTCGAGTAGGACCTTACCGACATGGTCGAGCGTAGTCGACATTTCATCGGCTGCAGCTTCACCCTCAGTGAGCCTTGACTTCATGTACCGAATAGCTTTAAGGTGGGCGTCCCAGGTAGGTTGAAAGATTGACCATACAACACTCGTATTGCTGAATTCGATTTCCTGGGCCTTCTTGTGCCCCTGGGAGAGGTCATTAGATGCACTTTCCCACACTCCCGAGACCTGCATGAGCCTGTTCATATCCGCGCTGAAGTCTGGCACTATTCTGACCTTCCTAGGTATTCCCGGTATCTCCGAAGTTCTAACAAAAGCTCATCGTCCGTACGGCCTTCCCATCCGCTGTTCGCGTGATATTTCGGGCGTTTCTGCCGTATGGCTTCAGCGCAAGAGACTATATCTGATCCGATATGCCACGGTTCGGCGCTTGCCGCCCACTCTACGGAAATGTCAATCTGAGTTATCCAGGATAGGTTTGCGTGCACAACCATGGATGGTTGCCCTGAATCAGTTGTTGGACCATAGGCTCTAAATATAGCCCGTCCGGCATATGCACCCTCTAGTTCTACGAATTCTGCGAGGGACCTGGTATTCAATAGTGATATCATCTGAAGCCGACGAGAAACTTGAAATCTGAGAGAAGAAAAGGTACGACCTTGCTCGACCATGGGAAGGGCGCGCTCCCAAATTGCGAGGTGATAGCCGCCCATAGCCGATTCGTTATAAGTCGTTGTGGTTATTCGGTCGTGTACATTGCGATCGACCTGGACGTCTATAGGAAGCCAATCGGAATCCAGCCTCATGGCAAATAGGTTGGGATCGCCTAGTTTTGACCCACGGCCTTCTTCGAAAGCTGGGTTCCTCTGATTGTGGAGATTGGCTGCAGTGTATTCCAGCAGAGGTGCGGCGCTGTTGATTCTCTCAGTCGGCCTATCGCGGGAAGGGATGTACTGATCTGTAGAGTGTCTCCGCGTGCGATCAAATGCAGGTTGTAGCGGTTCTATGACCTCATCATCGAACTCATCGGGGTCGTCATAGTGATTGAACCATCCTTGAGTTGCCATGTCTTCCTTAATTCACCACGACGTGAGATACATTCTTTGGTGTGCTGATCGGCTAGTTTGGTAGTATATGTAGTGAATTCTTACCCGCGGTCGATGCCTCCGTGTACCCATTGAAGATGCAATCCTATGTCGGTGAGAAATTGATCGCGTCTACGGAGCCACATGCTAGTTGGTTCAGCAAATGTATTTCTCGGGTTGCTTGAGCCTGCGTATCAGGCCTATATCGGGCCTCGGATTCTTCGATCTTGTCCATGCTCGCCAGATTCGATACCAAAGTCAGCATTGTCGATAGCTCACTGGGCATGGCTCCGAGCCCGCTGGCTTGTTGCGCAACGGCATTGAATTTCTCGGCCACGTGATTTCTCCCCTCGTATTTGTTTCGCCGATCTGACCATTTGAGTTGGCGTGACTGGTCTCAAGAATTACCACGCCTCGTCACATATCTCGTCCTCTAAGGCTAGTGCTTGATTCGTGGCAGAATCTATCCACCGGGAAATTGCGTTCCGCTGGTTTTGGGAGGTGGTTTGATCGAATGCGACTTCGTGTGGGTTGCGGGTGATGGTGTAGCGGCCGTCGTCGGTGAAGTCGCGCCATTCGAGGGTGTGGGTTGGGGTGGGGCGGTCGAGGATGGTGCCTTGGTAGAGCGCTGCGGAGCCGCCTCCATGGGTGGGGCGGTCGATGAAACGGCGGTAGCGTTCGTGGGAGGAGTTGTGGGCGACGTCTTCGAAGTAGCTGTCGTGGCTGGGTTTGGTGTCGCGGGTGGGGAAGGTGACGGCGGGGTGGGTACCGGGACCGAGTTTGGGGAGGTAGCTGATGAGGCGTTGGGGCAGGTTTTCGGGGCGGCCGAGGTGGATGGTGATGGGGCCGTCGATGTTGTTGCGGATGATCTGGTCGAGGATGACGGCTCGGTAGCCGTTGTGGGTGGCGTGGATGCGGTATTGGGCGGTGGTGTTGTCGCGGGTCTTGGTGGTTCTGCCTGATATTTCGATGTGCCAGGTGGCGGTGGTGACGGTGTCGATCGCGCGGCGGATTTCGGCCAGGTCGTCACGGGTGTAGGTGTCGAGGAGTCGGGCGCGGTGGTTGTCGAAGTCTTGTTGGTAGGTGAAGCGGGACAGGTAGTGCAGGGGGCGGGGGAAGCGGTCGACGGCTTCGCTGTACCAGTGGGCGGCGAAGTCGTCGGGGTCGAGGGTCCAGGCGGTCACTGGGGCCCGCCTTCGGGTTCGACCGGCCGGGTTTGAGCGGCGGGGAAGTGTGAACCGATCGCTTGAGGGGTCGCCTTGGCGGTCTCTCCGAGGAGTTCCCGAGTGTTCTCCTCGTTGATCAGATATTCCGGGATCTCATGGGTCGTCTCGTCGTCTTTGCCCCGGCCTGCGCCTGCGCCGCCCATCATGCCGGGGGACATCATCCCGCGCCCGCTGGCAGTACCGGTGGTGGTGACCCCGGCGACGGCGGCCGGGGCGATGGTGGTGGGCATGCCGGGTGTTACGCGGCCGGGGTTGAGAGTGGTGCCGGGGGCGCCGCCGGCGGGGGTGCCGCCGCCGGGGCTGGACGGTGAACCGGGGGAGCCGGGTGTAGTGGGTTTGGTGTCGGGAGTTGTGGCCGGGGTGGTGCCGGCTGGCTGGGTGCCGGCCGGGTTGGTGTCGTCGTCACCGTCGTCGGTGGAGTCGTCATCGTCGTCACCTGCGGACTCGTCATCGTCGGTGGTGTCGTCGTCGGCCGTTTCGTCGTCGTCGTCGCCGTCGTCGGTCGGGTCCTGCGGAGTTTCGTCGTCTGCGGTGGTGTCGTCGCCATCGTCGGTGTTCTGGTTCGGTTTTCCGCCGCCACCGGTGTCATCGCCATCGTCGCCGCTGGGGACGAATGAGTTGTCGACGAGGCTGGTGGGGTGGTCGAGGATGGGCAGGCCGTTGTCGATGGTTTCAAAGGGAGCGACGTAAGCGGCAGCCATGATCGCTTGGGCTTGTTCTTCGTCGTCGTCGCGTCCGCGTTCGAACTCGTCGTTGTTGATCCAGCGGTCGTTGATGTCCCAGATGTCGGGGTCGTCTTTGCGTGGGGGCAGTGATGTTTTGGTGTTGGAGGCCGCCATGACCGAGTCCGAGATGAGGCGGGCTACGGTTTCGAAGGTGCCGGTGAGGGCGTCGGCTTTGGTGGTGTAGGTGTTGATGGCGGTTTTGGAGGCTTCGGCGGCGTTGCCTTCCCAGGCTTGGGCGATGGCGGTGTTCATGCGTTGGCGGAAGGTTTCCAGGCCGATGGTCCAGTCGGTTTTGGCTTGCCAGTAGACGGCGACGGCGTCGAAGGCGGGGTCGCCGTTGACGGGGGTGAACCGGTCGACGATCTCGTTGTGCTTCAACGCTTTCGGGCGTTCGGTGTGAGGTGGGATCTTCGCGCCCTCGGTCCCGGCCATCAGTGCGCTCCGGGGAGTTGGTCCAGGCGTTCGGATTCGGTGGTGAAGCGGGCGGCGAAGGATTCGTCCTCGGCGATGAACCGGTCGCGGATGGCTACGTGGAGCATGCGGATGTCCTCGACAGCGTTCCAGTGTTCTTGCAGGACGGTGTGGAAGTCGTTGCCGTCTTCCTGACCTTTGGACTTCTTGCGGAACCGGTCGGCCATCGTGGTCGCGGAGGTGAGCTGCGAACCATCGTGGTCACCGAAACCCCAGGTCTGCAGCTGCGAGACACCCTCGATCTTCTTCTGGATCTGAACGATCGTGGCTTTGAATGCTTGGCATTCATATTCGATCTTGGCGAACTCTTCAGGGTCCATGCGGACGGTGAGGCTGCCGTTCTTCGCTTCGGTGATCAGCGGTGCCAGTGGTGTGTCGGCCATCGAGAATTTCCCCCTGTGTCGATCTGGTGTTCAGTTGAGTCGGTCAGGCTCCGGCGGGGATGGCCGGTGCGATCTTCTCGGCCAGCGTGCGTGCGATGGTGCAGGCCGGGATGTGCCCGGTAGCGGGGGCTTTCTTCGAATTGCTGACGAAGATCCCGACGCTTCCGCCGGTGATCTGGATGTCGGCAACACAGCTGGTGTCGAGATCCGGCTTGGCTGGGTCGCTACCGTCTTGCCGTGACACGATCGCCGGACGCCCACCGGCCACGACGAACTCTTCCGCGTCGGCGAAGTTGCGTGCGCGAACCATCTCGACGGTCAGATTCGTAGTGGTGATGTCGACCCCGTAGCCGTCACCGTTCTTGTAGACCCACCCGCAGCCACGCCAGTACACGCCACCGGGTGACCCCAGGTTCGACTCCCCTGTCGAAACCAGATTTTCGGACTTGATCACCTCGTCGGGGATCTGCGTGCACGGATCGAACCCGGTCGGAACCTCCGCCGCGTAGGTCGGAGAAGTGTTCGCCGGTGCTGGTCGGTCTTCGGATGGTCCGCATGCGGCAACCATCAACGCGGCACCGATCAATGCGATGAGCCCGCCCCCACGTGCTGTCGCCGCCCCCACCCATAGCCCTTCGGTATGCAGCCCCACCCGGGCCGGTGCGGCACGAAAATATCAATGTCATCGGGGGAGGGTCAAGCTTCCAGTGCGCGATCGGTCAGAGGTTCGCGTGGTAGAAGTCGATGTCGGAGTCGGGGTCCTCGATCAGGCGTTGGGCGAGTTCGGCATCGGCGATGAACTGCTGCACGGCTGTGAGCAGGGGCGATGATGGCATGTTCGCGGCCAGTTGGCGGAAAGGTGCGATCAGGTCGATGCCGAATCGCTGGCATTCGGAGATGATCGATGGGATGCCGGTGCCGCTCGCGCCGAGTTCGGCCCGCATTCTCGCGATGGCTTCGGCTTGGACGGTTTCGCGTTCGTGGACAAGTTGAACGAGCATGGCGTAGAGCTGGGCTCGTCGGTGTTCGACGGACTCCGGGTCGGTCTGTCGAGGGTGGTCGGGGAGCGCGATCAGACCCGACGGTGTCAGTTCGAAGCCTTCGGAGACAAGGGTTTCGGCGAGGTCGGCCAGCTCGCCGGCCTTGTCGGCCATGAAGGACATGGCCTCGCCGAGCGTGCACAGCATGGCGGCCAGCCGCTGCCCGACCTTGCGTGCGGCACGCTCTCGATCTTTCAGCCATTCGGTGCGATCACCGAGTTCCTGTTGCAGCCATCGGGTGATGTGCAGTGCGGTGCCCAACAGCCAGCGCTGCTCGGGGTCTTCGGAAAGTGGTTGTCCGCTTTGCTGATCCAGAAACGTGTTCCAGACTCGCAGTTGGGCGATGATCGTGGCGTTGTCGACATCATGGCGGCGGTACCTTTCGCGGAAGTCGAGACCGACCTGTTCGGGTGACAACGCGCGGATACGTGGATCGAGCGTGCGATGGTTTCCCCTCCCATCTGCCCATGATGACGCGCGGGTTGCGGACCTGATCGGATGCCTCCGGCGCTGCCTGAACCGATCGGAGCACCCAGGGGTGCCGGTGTCGTAACCCCCTGCCCCGGACTCCCGATCGCCATGCCCCGATAGACCCTCTCGGCCAACACTTCTGGCCCCGCGTCGTAGGGGACGCGTGGCTTGGTTGGACCGTGTCGAAGGTGTGCACGCCCGAGCCGACACGGTGCGTACGTGCGAGGCGTACGACGGTGGTACTCGCAGACGGCTGGGTAGTGGGGTGTTGGTGGATCCCCCTGGTCGGGCTCGTCGGTGACGACCATCGAGCAGCCCGCCGGGGCCTGGGACGAGACAGCGCGGTCGTCCGAGCTCGGGAGTGTTCACTCCTGGCATCGAGGACGACGGCTCGGCAGGGAAAGACGCCGAGGCGTTGCAAGGTAGGGTGTCCCCTACGGTGCGAACAGGTTGGTGCTGTTTCGTACCCAGGCCCTCGGATAGCGTTGGCGCGCTACTGGGGGCCGTTCTATGCGCGCGACGGTACACCCCAAAGCTCTTGGTCGGCAACAAGGCTGACGATATCTGGTTGCGCCGTCACGTGATGGTGCGTGGTCGGGGGCAGGCCGGTTGGCTCGCGCCAATCGGCCCGCATCGTATATCTACACCTTGTAGCTGACGAGTTCCGCGCGCAGCTCGTCGGTCGGCCCGTGCTGGGTGAGCCGTGGATCGCGCTCGAACGGCACGATCTGCTCGACGACGAAGGCGCGCACACGATCGCGCAGAGCGGCGAGGTCCTCGGGCACTGTGAAGTCGATCATGTCGGCATTGTGCCCGCCCGGCCCCCGTGGCGACCGGCTTTTCCGGCGTCCACCCAGGTACTGCCGCGGGTAATATTCGGGCGAGCTCGAGGACCGAATTCGCGCGCTACAGCTCGATCGGGTGGGCCGAGGGGGGCTGGTGAACAGTAGCGAAGGATCTGAGAGGACGGCGGCGCGTCTCGATTCCGGCGGGAGCTCCGCATTCGCCGAGCGATTCGCCGCTCGGGTTCCGGAGCTGGTCGATCGCTACCGCGCCGGTCTGAACAAGATCGCAAGCCCGCTCACCGACGCGGAGGCATGGGACCAGTGCGCGGTCCAGGCTCGCCGCATCTTCGACGACTGCGTCCGGAGTCTCGCGTTCGGTGAACCGACGGTCGGGCACATCGCCGACGTCTACGACCTGGGTTCGGAACGGGTCAGGCAGGGTGGTCATCCGGCGCATTCGGTGCGCGCCGGCAATATCCTCGCCGAGTTGGGCACACGTGCGCTCGCCGAATGCGCGCAGCAGGTCGGTGCGCCGCAGTCCGAGCTGGTCGCGGCGGTGCTGGCCCTGCAACGCGGCATCGGTCTGAGACTGGAAGCGGGAGCGATCGGTTACGACGCCTTCCTGCTCCAACGCGTGCGCGAGGTGCACGAGCTGGGGCAGCGCAGACTCGCGCGGGAGATCCACGATCACATCGGCAGTTCGGCCGGTCTCGCGTTACGCCGGCTGGAGCTCTACGAGGTGGAGTGCGAGCAGGCGGGCAACGGCGCCGGTTCGCGGCATGTGCGACTCGCCAAGGCCGCCATCGTCGAAACCCTCACCCACAGCCGCGAGCTGGCCGGGGAATTGCGCACACCAAGCGTTTCCGGGTCTCTGGAGACCGCACTACGCGGCTTCGCCGCTTCTCTCGGTACCGCGGGCGCGCCGATGCGGATCCGGGTACACGGTGACGACGGCTCGATACCTGCCGACATCGTCGAGGAACTGTTCGTCATGGTTCGCGAGTGTCTGCGTAACAGCGTCGATCACTCCGGTGCCTCCGATGTCGATGTTCACCTGCACCTCGCACCCCACGAAGTGCTCGCCGAGATCATCGACAACGGAACGGGCTTCGACGTGGACGCTCCGCCCACCGGCGGCAGCGGTCTGCTGATCCTGCGGGAGCGGTGTGAGCTGGTCGGCGGCACAGTCAACATCGACTCCGTGCCCGGCAGCGGTACCCACGTGACACTGTGCATCCCGATCCCGCGGGAGCCACAGTGAACAGCCCCATCCGTATCCTCGTCGCCGACGACCACACCCTGCTTCGTGAAGCACTGTGCGAGCTGCTGAGCACCGAGCCCGATTTCGATGTGGTGGCGCAGGCGGGTACCGGCACCGCCACCGTCGCGCTGGCCGGAGAACATCGCCCCGACGTGCTCTTACTCGATCTGGAGATGCCGGAAAGCGATCCGGCCGCGACAGTGGGCCGGTTGCTGGCCCAGGACCCGGCATTGCGGATCATCGTGCTGAGCATGCACGACGGCCAGCAGCTGGTACAGCAGCTGCTGGCACTGGGCGTGTCCGGCTATCTGCACAAAGGCACCGGCAGACAGACGCTGACCGCGGCTGTTCGCCAGTCGATCGGAGAGGGCCCACGGACCATCACGCTGTCGGTGTCGTCGGCCAGCCTTCGCACACCCACCGACGACCCCGCGGTGCTCTCCGCTCGGGAGCGCGAGGTACTCGTGCTGGTGGCCGAGGCCCGCAACAACCGTCAGATCGCGAGCACCATGGGCATCACCGAGGCCACGGTGAAACGGCACCTGCGAAACATCTTCGCCAAGCTCCACGCGGTCTCGAGATTGGATGCGGTGAATCGCGCGGTCGAGCTGTCCCTCATCCCGGGTTCACGCTCCGGCTCACCGCGAGGCGACCGGGTGTGCTGAGGGACGGGTGTGCCGGGTTCGGTGGCCCACCACCCGGCACACCAGATAGATCGTGAACGAGATCGCCGTGACGAAGGTGGAGACGGGGACGCCAGGGGCCAGGGAGAGCAGCAGGCCGCCGACGGCGGAGACCTCGGCGAAGACGACGGCGAGGACGGTGGCGCGCAGGGGGCTCGAGGTGAGCTGGGCGGCGGCCGCGGCGGGGGTGATGAGCAGGGCCAGGACCAGCAGGGCGCCGACGATCTGGACGCCGAAGGCGGCGGTGATGCCGAGCAGGACGGCGAAGACCACCGACAGGGCGCGCACGGGGACACCGCGGGCGATGGCCACTTCCGGGTCGGCGCTGGCGAACAGCAGCGGGCGGTAGACCACCGCGAGCACGGCCAGCACGGCGGCGGTGCAGGTGAGCAGCAGGGCCAGCCCGTCGTAGCCGACGCTGGCCACCTGCCCGGTGAGCAGCGAGAACTTCGATCCGGCCCGGTCGGGCGCCAGCCACAGGAACAGCACCGACAGGCCCAGCCCGAACGAGAGCACCACCGCGATCACCGAATCGCGTTCCCGCGCACGCGAACCCAGCCAGCCGAACAAGACGGCCGCTACCACCGACCCGGCGATGGCACCGAACCCGACACCCACCCCGACCAGCAGCGCCGCCGACGCGCCGGTCAGCGAGAGCTCGCTGGTGCCGTGCACCGCGAACGACATCTGCCTGGCCACGATCAGCGGCCCGATCAGCCCGGCCAGCAGCCCGAGCAGCGCCGAGGCCAGCAGCGCCTGCTGCACGAAGTCGTAGGTGAGCAGGTCGGCGGTGGTGCCGAAGTCGAACATCTGCTCGAGCACCTTGGTGAGTTTGTCCATCAGGCGGTCCCGCCCAGCGCGTCCATGTCGTCGCCGGTGCCGACGACCACCAGCCGGTCGCGCACCCGCAGCACCTCGACCTCGGTCCGGTAGAGCTCCGAGAGCGTGGCCGAGGTCATCACCTCCGCGGGTGTGCCGATGCGGAACTCGCCGTCGACCAGGTACAGCACCCGGTCGACGAGCGGCAGGATCGGATTGATCTCGTGGGTCACGAACAGCACCGCGGTGTCGTGCTCGCGCCTGCGCTTGTCGACCAGTTCGGCGACCAGCCGCTGGTTGGCCAGGTCCAGGCTCAGCAGCGGCTCGTCGCACAGCAGCACCGACGGGTCACCGACCAGCGCCTGCGCCACCCGCAGCCGCTGCTGCTCGCCACCGGACATGCTCTCCAGCGGCGCGTGCGCGAACGCCTGCGCGCCGACCGCGGCGACCGCCGCCGCCACCTTGCGGTCCCGCTCGCGTCGGGTCCGCCAGCCCAGTCCCCAGCGATGCCCGTCGACGCCGAGCCCGACCAGGTCGACCCCGCGCAACTGCACCCCGGCGTCGATCGTCTTCTGCTGCGGCACGTACCCGATGCCCGGATTACCGAGCCCGGCCTGCCTGCCCGCGACCTGCGCGTCACCGGAACTCAGCCCGAGACTGCCCAGCAATACCCGCAGCAGCGAGGTCTTGCCGGAGCCGTTGGGCCCGAGCACCGCGATGAACTCGCCCGGGGCGACGGTGAGATCGAGGTTGCGCCACAGCGTCCGGTCACCGAAGGACAGCGTCGCCGCGCGCAGCCGGATGGCCGCCTCGGCGGTGACGGCGGGCGCGACGGTGGTCTCGGACAGGGCTGCTCCCTCGGTCATCGGCGCACTCCTCAGCGCAGGGCCGCGGCGAGCGCCTTGGCGTTGGCGGTCTGCCACTGGATGTAGTCGACACCCTCGGGCAGCGTCTCGGTCACCTCGACGACCGGGATGCCCGCGGACTGGGCGGTGGCGCGCAGGTCCTGGGTGATCTTGTCCTGGGTCTGGATGTTGTAGATCAGGGCCTTGACCTGCTTGCCGCTGATCAGGTCGCGGGTCGCGGCCACGGCGGCGGGCGCCGGGTCGGTCTCCTGCTCGATCGCTTCCTGGAACTCGTGCGGGGTCTTGTCCTGCGCGGTCGCGGCCACCAGCAGGTAGTGCGCGAGCGGCTCGGACTGCGCGACCGGCGCGTTCGGATGCTGGGTCGCGATGGTCCCGGTGATGGTGCTGACGCCGATCAGCTGGTTCTTGAAGGTGGTGGCCCGCTCGGTGTAGCCGGCCGCGTTGGCACCGTCGATCTCGCCGAGCTGGGCGGCGATGCTGTCGGCGACCGCGGCGACGGTGCGCACGTCGTACCAGACGTGCTCGTTGTCGTCGCCCTTGTCCGGACGCTGCGCGAACGCCTCGACGGTCCGCTTGTCCTTACCGGAGATCGCCTTCTCGATGAACTCGTCGTAGTGCCCACCGTTGAACACGACCAGATCCGCGTCGCTGATCTTGGCGGTATCGGTGGCCGAGGTCTCGAACGAATGCGGATCGGCGGCGGGATCATTGATGATCGAGGTCACCCGCACATCCGGCCCCGCCACCGCACTCGCGATCGACCCCCACACATTCGTGGACGCCACGACCGACACACTCCCGTCGTCCTCGCCACCGGAACCACACGCGCTGAGCACAACCCCCGCCACGATCCCCACCGTGACCCCGGCACACAAACGGGCGAATCGACTCTTCACGCGGAACTCCTGGCCGTGCTCATATCCAGGCACGCCGACACTGTGCCCCAGATCATAATGGAAATCGTTACCGTTTTAGATTAGCAGGCACAGGTACCCACCACTAACCACACCGAAAAGCCGGGCCCGGAATTTCCGGACCCGGCTTTTCGGCGATCGTCAGACGAGCACGTTCGCCGGCTGGCTCAGCAGTTGGGCGCAGCGGAGCAGGCCCAGGTGGCTGTAGGCCTGGGGGTGGTTGCCCAGGGAGCGTTCGGCGACCGGGTCGTACTCCTCGCTGAGCAGGCCGGTGGGGCCCGCGGCGGCGACGAGCTGGGCGAACAGGGCCTCGGCGTCGGAGCGGCGGCCGATGAGGAGGTAGGCCTCGACGAGCCAGGCGGCGCAGAGGTGGAAGCCGCCCTCGCCGCCGGGGAGCCCGTCGTCGTGGTGGTAGCGGTAGACCGTGGCGCCGCTGCGCAGCTCGGCCTCGGTGGCGACCACGGTGGCCGCGAAGCGCGGGTCGGCCGGGTCGATCAGGCCGCTCAGGCCGATGTGCAGGGTGGCGGCGTCGAGGTCGGTGCCGTCGTAGGCGGCGGTGTAGGACTGCACCTGCTCGTTCCAGCCCTTGGCCTTCACCTCCTCGGCGATGACATCGCGCAACTGCGCCCATTCCGGGTCGGGTCGCCGGTCGAAGCGCTCGGCCAGGGTGAGCGCGCGGTCGATGGTCAGCCAGCCCATCACCTTGGAGTACACGTGGTGGCGCGGGTTGCCGCGGATCTCCCAGATGCCGTGGTCGGGCTCGGTCCAGCGCCGCTGCACCGCCGAGACCATGGCGTGCACGAGTTCCCAGTCGGCATCCGGCAGCGCCTTGGCCGGGGAGGTGGCGCCTTGGCGCTCGCGCTCGTGCGCCATGGAGGTGATCAGGTCGACGATCGGCCCGAACACATCCAGCTGCACCTGCATATTGGCCGCGTTGCCCACACGCACCGGCCGCGAGCCCGCGTAGCCGGGCAGCAGGTCGATGACGGCTTCCGGCGGCAGCGTCTCGCCGTAGATCGTGTACAGCGGGTGCAGACGCTCGGGCCCTGGCAGGGTGGCCAGCACCTTGTGCACCCAGTCCAGGAACTCCTCGGCCTCGGTGAGCGAACCCAGGGTGACCAGCGCCTGCGCGGTCAGCGAGGCGTCGCGCAGCCAGCAGTAGCGGTAGTCCCAGTTGCGCACGCCGCCGATGTCCTCGGGCAGCGAGGTGGTGGCGGCGGCCAGGATCGAACCGGACGGGCGGTGCACCAGCCCGCGCAGCGTCAGCGCCGAGCGTTTCATCAGATCAGGCTTCAGCGGCGGCAGCTGCAATCCGGCCGCCCACTGCGACCAGTACTGTTCGGCGAGCTGACGACGCTGCGGTTCCGGCGTCATCGAGGGCGCCAGATCGGCGGTCCCGCAGCGCAATTCGAGCACCACGGGCGCCTGCGACGGATCGACCACCGCGCGCGCCGATTCGGAGATCCCGTCGGAGACGATCTCCCACTGAACTCCGTTGGAGCGCAACACCATCGGCTCGTTGGTGCCGCTGACCCGCAGTCCGCCCGGCACCGCCTCGATGCCCACCGACACCTGGCCGAACTCCGGGCGCGGCGCGAAAGTCACCACGGCCTTGGCGTCACCGCTGATGACGCGCGTCAGATCAGTGCGGTCGGGTGCCACGTCGTGCGGCAGGTAGTCGACCACTTGCAAACTGGCCCAGCGGGTTTCGACGGTCATGGTGCCGTCCACGTAGCGCTGCGACAGCGGCAGGCCCGCGCGTTCGGGCGCCACGGTGAAGTGCCCGGCCGCCGCGCCACCGAGCAGGTGGGCGAACACCGCCGCCGAATCCGGCTCGGGGTGGCAGAACCAGGTGACGGTGGCGTCGGGGGTCAGCAGCGCGACCGAGCGCGGGCTGGCCAGCATGGTCAGCCGCTCGATGCGGGGCGCGCTGGCCCCGGCCAGCCAGGTACGGCGCTCCTCGACCAGGAAGGCCAGGGCCCGCGCGACGGCCTCGGTGGAGTCCACCCGCAGCTTGGCCAGGCTCTCGCCCTCGCCGACCTTGATGCCCACATCGGGACCGGACAGCACCCGGAAGGCCTTCTCGTCGGTGACGTCGTCACCGAAGAACACCGCGGCCGAGGCGCTTTCCTGATGCCGGATGGTGTCCAGCGCCGTGCCCTTGTCGGTCGGGACCACGGCGAGTTCGATCACCGCCTTGCCCTCGGTGACCTGCACACCCACCCAGCAGGCCGGGCCCTGACGCACCGAAGTCAGTGCGCGCCTGCCGATCTCGGGGCTGGCATTGCGCACGTGCAGGGCGGCACTGGCGGGTTTGGTCTCCACCGTCACGCCGGGGTTCTCCGCGGCGATCTTGGCGAAGGCCGACTGGATCTCGGCCAGCAGCTGCCGCGCGTCGTTGTCGATGGCGTGCACGAAGCCCACGTCGAACTCCGAGCCGTGGCTGCCGATCAGCTGCACCTCGACCGGCAGGCGAGACAGCGCCGCCAGGTCACGTAGGGCCCGGCCGGAGATCACCGCGGCGGTGGTGTTGGGCAGCCCCGCCAGGGCGCGTAGCGCGCTCACCGATTCCCGATGCGGGAAGGCCTTCGCCGGGTCGGACACGATCGGGGCGATTGTCCCGTCGTAGTCCGAAGCAACCAAGAGCCGTGGCACGCGTGCAACCGACGCCAGTGCACGGCGGACATCCAAGGGCAGATCCTGTGCGCTCACGCATCCAACCTAGTGATCGGGGGAGTTGATCAGGGGTCGCCGAGAACAATACTGGGTCAATTCTGGCGCGCGGGCGGCGCGGCGGGTTGTGCGGGCGCTCGCTCGCGACCACGCCGCAAATCCGGATCGGCACCGCCCGCCGGGGTCGGCACGGCCGGGATCAGTGCGCGCGCGTCACCTGCGGCGAGGCGCGTTCGCCCGGTAGATGCGATGTTTTGCATATGCGGGGTCGGCTATGCATCTTCCTACTGGAAACGGCACAGCCGACCCTGTCAACAGGTGTGGACGATTTGTGACGGTCTTGCGGCGCTACCCGCGATCACCCAGCAACAGGTCGACGGTGAGCTCGAGCCGTTCTGTGACATCGGTCGCCGAGGCCCGCCGGGTGAGCCAGGCCACCAGGTTCGACAGCCACACATCCGAGATGACGCGGGCGATGGCGAGCTGGCGGTCGTCGGGCTCGCCGTCGCTCATCGCGCGGGCGAAGACGCGGTCCATCACCTTGCCGACCCGGTCCACCTCGGCGGCGGCGGAGGCGTCGGCGAACATGAACGCGCGGGTCATGGCCTCGGTGAGCAGCGGGTCGCGCTGCATCATCCGGGTGATCTGGGTGAGCAGGCCGTGCATGCGCTCGGACGGGCCGTCCCCGGGTAGGGGCCTGCGCTTGCCCTCGAACTGCTCGAACTCCCTGGCCAGGGCGGAAACGAGCAGGTGGACCTTGGACGGGAAGTAGCGGTACAGGGTGCCGACGGCCACATCGGCGCGCTCGGCGACCGCGCGCATCTGCACGGCGTCGTAGCCGCCCTTGGAGGCCAGCGCCAGGGTGGCGTCGAGGATGCGCTTGCGGCGCTCACGCTGCGCGTTGGAACTCAGCTCGTCCTCGGACAGTGTCGTCACGGTGGGCGTGGGGGCGGGACTGTCCATCGTGGAAACCCTTTCGCTGAGTGCATTCTCGTCGTGGTGCCGCACGCCGCTGTGCGCTGGAACATCGCCGAGTGTAGGTGTCTTGACTTATACCCGGCTCAGATATTAGAACATGTTCTAGGAGTGGGAACCACGCCGGAAGGGCGGATTTTCTTGTGACCATCGCCACCACTGACGAGCAGAAAGCCGCCGCCGAGTCGCTGCGGGGCTGGGCGAGTTCGCATCCGCCGATTGCAACAATGCGGGCCGGCGGCACGGGCGCCTGGCGCGGGTACTGGCCCGCGCTGAGCGAGTTCGGGCTGTTCGCGGTCGCCCTCGACGAGGACAATGGCGGTCTCGGCGGCACGGTCGCCGACCTGGCCGTGATGCTGGAGCAGACCGGCGCCGACCTGGTCGGCGGCCCGGTGCTGGCCACCGCGCTGGCCGGGCTGATCACCGGTGGTGCCCTGGCCGGCGGCACCCCGTGCGCGGTCGCGGTGCCCGCCGACGAGCAGGCCGCCAAGGCGTCCGGCACCGACGAAGACGGCTGGATCGTCACCGGCGCATGGGATTTCGTCTACGGCGCCGACACCGAGACCCAGATCCTGGTGCCTGCCAACACCGTCGACGGCACCCGCTGGCTGCTGATCGCCCCCGAGGCGGTGAGCGTCATCCCGCTGATCCACGGCGACCACAGCGTGCCGCTGGCCCGGGTCGCCGCCACCGAGGTGGCCGTCCCCGCCGAGCGCGGCTTCGCGCCCGAGGCCGATGTCACCGACCTGTTCGTCACCCTCGCGGTGGCCGAGCTGGCGGGTGTCGCGGGCTGGTGCCTGCGCACCGCGGTCGAATATGCCCGTGTCCGTGAGCAATTCGGCAAGCCGATCGGCAGCTTCCAGGCGATCAAGCACATCTGCGCCTGGATGCTGTGCCGCACCGAGCTGATCCGCGCCGTCGCCGCCGACGCCGCCGCCGCGATCGACGAGGGCGGTGCCGAACTGCCGATCGCCGCCGCGGTCGCCGCCGCGGTCGCCCTGGACGCCGCGGTCGACACCGCCAAGGACGCCATCCAGGTGCTCGGCGGCATCGGCTTCACCTGGGAACACGACGCGCACTTCTACCTGCGCCGGGCCGCCGCCCTGCGGCAGCTGCTCGGCGGCTCCGCGCGCTGGCGGGCCCGCGTCACCGAGCTCACCCGCGCCGGTCAGCGGCGCACCACCGGCGCCGAGCGGGTGCTCGGTGACGACACCGGCGATTCCGCGCTGGCCGCCGAGATCGCCGCCATCGCCGCCCTGGATGCCGCCGAACAGCCGCGCGCCCTGGTCGAGGCGGGCCTGGTCATGCCGCACTGGCCCGCCCCCTACGGCCGCGGCGCCGACCCGATGACCTGCCTGCAGATCGCCGAACAACTGCGCCGCGCCGAGCTGGCGACCCCGGATCTCGCGGTCGCGGGCTGGGCCGTGCCCACTCTGCTGCGCTTCGGCACCCCCGAGCAGATCGAGCGCTTCGTCTGGCCGACCCTGCACGGTGAGGTCACCTGGTGTCAGCTGTTCAGCGAACCCGGCGCCGGTTCCGATCTGGCCGCGCTGCGCACCACCGCCGAACGCGTCGACGGCGGCTGGCGGCTGCGCGGCCAGAAGGTGTGGACCTCGCTGGGCTCGCTGGCCAACTGGGGCATCTGCCTGGCCCGCACCGACCCGAGTGCCGCCAAGCATCGCGGCATCAGCTACTTCCTGGTCGACATGCGCGCGCCCGGCGTGCAGGTGCGCCCGCTGGTGCAGATCACCGGCGAGGACCGCTTCAGCGAGGTCTTCCTCGACGACGTGTTCGTGCCCGACGACTGCCTGGTCGGTGACCTGAACAACGGCTGGAAGATCGCGCGCACGACGCTGTCGGCCGAACGGGTCGCCATGGGCGGCGGCGGAATCGGCGGTGCGCTCGAAGCGCTGCTCGACCGTTTCCCGGCCGGCGGCTGGGGAACAGAACTGCGCGAGGACCGTTTCGGGGCCCTGATCACCTCGTCGGTCGCGGGTTCGTTGCTGGAGCAACGGATCGCGGTGGCGGCGATGGCCGGTGTCGACGCGGGCGCCCAAGCCAGCGTCCGCAAGCTCGTCGGCGTCCGGCATCGACAGGATCTGGCCGAATACGCGCTCGAACTTTCCGGCGAAGAAGGTTCCCTGGACAGTGACGCTCTGAAAGAATTCTTGCTCACACGCTGTCTCTCGATTGCCGGCGGGACCGAGCAGATTCTGCTGACCGTGGCCGCCGAACGGATTCTCGGCCTGCCGCGCGATGCGGACAGTTAGCTCGATGAGGGAGGACGCCGTGGACTTCACCCGCGACGAAAGCGCCGACGCAGTAGCCGAGGTGGTCGTGAGCCTGCTCGAACGCGAGCAGGCGCGCGATATGCAATTGTGGCCCAGCCTGATCGACTCCGGCCTGCTCGCGGTCCCCGTGCCCGAGCGTTTCGGTGGCGACGGCATGGGCCTGCTGGAGGTGTCGGCGCTGCTCATGGAGCTGGCCACCGACGCCGTCGCGGTGCCCGCGCTGCCGACCTTCGGGTTCGGTGTGCTGCCGCTGGTGTCGCAGCTGTCCGACGAGGTGGCCGAACGCGTGCTCGCCGAGGTCGGCAAGGGCACCGTGCTCACCGCCGCGCTCAATGAGGCGGGCGCGCCGTTCACCACCGCGCCGACCACCAAGGCCGTGCGCACCGGCGACACCGTGCGGATCACCGGCCGCAAGGTCGGGGTGATCTACGCCGAACAGGCCCGCTGGATTCTGGTGCCCACCGATCACGGTGTGGCACTGGTGGATTCGGTGGCGCCGGGACTGGAGATCATCCCGGTCGCCGGATCGGCCGGTATCCCGGAGGCGACGCTGGTGCTCGACGAGGTCGAGATCCCCGCCGACCAGCTGCTGCCCGACGCGCTGCCTACCCTGCACCGCCACGCCCTGGCGACCATCGGTGCCGTCGCGGACGGGCTGCTCAAGGGCGCGCTCACGCTCACCGCCGAACATGTGCGCACCCGCGAACAGTTCGGCAGGCCGCTGGCCGAGTTCCAGGCCGTCGCCCAGCAGATCGCCGATCTCTACGTCGTCTCGCGCACCCTGCACGTGGCGGCCGAATCGGCGTGCTGGGCGCTGGCACAGGATGATTCGTCGCCCGAGCGGCGTCAGCGCATCGACGAGGACCTCGATGTGCTGGCCTACTGGGCGGCCGCGGAAGTCCCGCGCGCCATGCAGAAATGTCATCACCTGCACGGTGGGCTCGGTGTGGATATCACCCACCCGATGCACCGGTACTACTCACAGGCCAAGGATCTCGCCCGTCTGCTCGGCGGTGCGGGGCTGCGCCTCGACCTTCTGGGAGCAAGATGTTCATCGATCTGACCGCCGAACAGCGGCGGTTGCGCGAAGAATTGCGTTCCTATTTCGCCGATCTGGTCACCCCGGCCGAACACGCCGAGATGGCGATCAACCGGCACGGCGACGCCTACCGCGAGGTGGTGCGCCGGATGGGCCGCGACGGCTGGCTCGGTGTCGGCTGGCCGAAGGAGTTCGGCGGCCAGGGCTTCGGCCCGATGGAACAGCAGATCTTCTTCAACGAGGCCGTGCGCGCCGACGTGCCGCTGCCGCTGGTGACCCTGCTGACCGTGGGCCCGACGCTGCAGAAGTATGGCACCGACGAACAGAAGCGCAAGTTCCTGCCCGGAATCCTCTCCGGTGACATCCATTTCGCCATCGGCTACTCCGAACCGGAGGCGGGCACCGACCTGGCCGCGCTGCGCACCACCGCGGTGCGCGACGGCGACGGCGACTGGATCGTCAACGGGCAGAAGATCTTCACTACCGGCGCGCACGAGGCCGACTACGTCTGGCTGGCCTGCCGCACCGGCACCGTCGAGTCGCGTCACCGCGGCATCACGATCCTCATCGTCGATACCAAGCAGCCCGGCTACTCCTGGACGCCGATCATCACCTGCGACGGCGCCCACCACACCAACGCCACCTACTTCGACGATGTGCGGGTTCCGGCGGAGATGCTGATCGGCGAGGAGAACCGCGGCTGGCGGCTGATCACCACCCAGCTCAATCACGAGCGCGTGAGCCTGGGCCCCTCGGGCAAGATCGAGCAGCTCTACGACCGGTTGAAGGACTGGTCGGCCGAACACGATCTGCTCGGTGAACCGGAGGTCCGGCGCGCGCTGGGTCGCGTGCGGACCATGGTGCGGCTCAATGAATTACTGAACTGGCAGGTCGCCGCCGCCGACCCGGCCGCCGCGCAGAACACCGTGATCGCCGACGCCTCGGCCACCAAGATCTTCTCCACCGAGGCGCTGCAGGACGCGGGCCGGATCGTCGAGGAGATCGTGGGCCGCTACGGCGACCCGGCCGAGCCGGGCACCGCCGAACTGCTGGACTGGCTGGACCGGCGGACCAAGCAGAACCTCGTCGTCACCTTCGGCGGCGGCGTCAACGAGATCATGCGCGAACTGGTGGCCTCGGCCGGCCTGGAACTGCCGCGCGTTCCCCGATGAGCAAGGAGCCGCGCGTGCCGGACAGCATCGCCCCCGAAGACATCCCCGAGGCGCTGACCGAGCTGGCGGCGGCGGGGGAATCCGCGCCGCGCGCGGGCCGCGATCCGGTGAACCAGCCGATGATCAACAACTGGGTCGAGGCGATCGGCGACACCAACCCGATCTACGTCGACGAGGCCGCGGCCAAGGCTGCCGGTCACCCCGGGATCGTCGCCCCGCCCGCCATGGCGCAGGTGTGGACGATGAACGGCCTGCACGGCAGGCGCACCGCCGACGACCCGCTCGGCCTGGCCACTCAGCTGCTCGACGACGCGGGCTACACCTCGGTGGTCGGCACCAACTGCGAGCAGACCTACCACCGCTATCTGCGTCCCGGCGAGGAGGTGACCGTCACCAGCAGGCTCTCGGAGTTCAAGGGCCCCAAGCGGACCGGGCTCGGCGACGGCTGGTTCCTCACCTTCACCACCACCTGGTCGGTCGGTGACGAGGTGGTCACCGAGATGCTGTTCCGCATCCTGAAATTCGCGCCCGCCGCCAAGGACGCGCCCGCGACCGGCGACATCCCGCTCGCCGCCGAGGGCCGGGTGGGTCCGGTGATCTCCGAGGACACCGAATTCTTCTGGGCCGGTACCGAACTCGGTGAGCTGCGCATCCAGCGTCTGCCCGACGGCTCGCTGCGTCATCCGCCGGTGCCCGCGCTGTGGCAGGACAAGGCCGAGACCACCGACTACGTCGTCGCCGCGGGCACCGGTGAGGTGTTCAGCTTCGTCGTGCACCACGCGCCCAAGGTGCCCGGCCGCGACTTGCCGTTCGTGGTGGCGCTGGTCGAACTCGACGAGGGCGTGCGCATGCTCGGTGAGCTGCGCGGCATCGATCCCGCCGAGGTGACCATCGGGACACCGGTGCGGGCGGCCTTCGAGCGGCTGCCCGACGGCACGGTGCTCCCGTACTGGCGGGCTGCCGGATGAGCGCGGACGCCGGCCCGCTATCCGCCCGCCACCGCTGTGCGGGGCCGCCCACGCGATCGACCAGCCTGCCCGTAGCTCGCCGCGCCGTCTCGCGCGCAGCGCGCCGCCGTCCGGAAAGGACGCCACGATGACCTCCACCGTCGATCTCACCGCCCTGGCGGTGGGTACCCCGTTACCGGAGCTGGTGATCCACGCCGATCCCACCTTCGTGATCAGCACCGCCCTGGCCACCAGGGACTTCCAGGACGTGCACCACGACCGTGACAAGGCGGTCGAGCGCGGGTCCAGTGACATCTTCGTCAACATCCTCACCGACACCGGCCTGGTGCAGCGCTTCGTCACCGACTGGGCGGGGCCGGCCGCGCTGGTGAAGTCGATCGCGCTGCGGTTGGGGGTGCCGCTGTATTCCGGTGACACGCTGACCCTTTCGGGCACTGTCACCGAGATCGACGGCACCCGGATCACCCTCGACGTGCGGGGCCGCGACAGCCTCGGTGAGCACATCACCGCCACCGCCGTCATCGACATTCCCGCACTGGAGGCGAAATGAGTGGTACCACGCCGGGACTGTCCGGACACGCGGCGATCGTGGGGATCGGGGCCACCGACTTCTCCAAGGACTCCGGCCGCAGTGAGCTGCGCCTGGCCGCGGAGGCCGTCAGCGCCGCCCTCGCCGACGCCGGACTCACCCCCGCCGATGTCGACGGCCTGACCACCTTCACCATGGACACCAACACCCAGGCCGCCGTGGCCAGGGCCGTCGGTATCCCGAGCCTGAAGTTCTTCAGCCACATCGGCTACGGCGGTGGCGCGGCCTGCGCCACCGTGCAGCAGGCGGCGATGGCGGTGGCCACCGGGGTGGCCGATGTGGTGGTGGCCTATCGCGCGTTCAACGAGCGCTCCGGGGCCCGGTTCGGGCAGTTCTCGCCCGCGCTGGCCGCCGCGCCCACCTCGTCGGGCATCGACGCGGGCTGGGCCTATCCGCAGGGTCTCGGCACTCCGGCCGCGCAGGTGGCCATGGTCGCGCGCCGGTACATGCACGTCACCGGGGCGACCAGTGCCGACTTCGGCGCTGTGGCGGTGGCCGACCGCAAGCACGCCGCGGTGAACCCGAACGCCTTCTTCCACGGCAAGCCGATCACCCTGGAACAGCACCAGCAATCGCGCTGGATCGCCGAACCGCTGCACCTGCTGGACTGCTGCCAGGAATCCGACGGCGGCGTGGCCATCGTGGTCACCAGCGCCGAACGCGCCAAGGATCTCCCGCAGCGTCCGGCCATCATCGCCGCCGCCGCGCAGGGCAGCGGCGCCGACCAGTACGTGATGACCAGCTACTACCGCGACGCCATGACCGGCCTGCCGGAAATGGGCCTGGTCGGTGACCAGCTGTGGGCCCAGAGCGGCCTGACCGCCGCCGACATGCAAGCGGCCATCCTCTACGACCACTTCACCCCCTTCGTCCTCATGCAGCTCGAGGAACTGGGCTTCTGTGCTCGAGGCGAGGCCAAGGACTTCATCGCCGACGGCGCCATCGAACTCGGCGGCCGCCTCCCGCTCAACACCCACGGCGGCCAGCTCGGCGAGGCCTACATCCACGGCATGAACGGCATCGCCGAAGCGGTCCGCCAGATCCGCGGCACCTCGGTCAACCAGGTCGACGCCCTCGAGCGCATCCTCGTCACCGCGGGCACCGGCGTCCCCACCTCCGGCCTGGTCCTCACCGCATAGGCGGGGCCGGCTACCAGGTGCGGTTGACCATGGCCTTGGGCCCGGTCACCAGACTCGCCGCGGGCACGTCGTCGGCCACCACGGCACCCGCGGCGATCACGGCATCGCGCCCGATGCTGACGCCGGGCAGGATGGTGGCACCCGCGCCGATCCAGACATTCTCGGCGATGTCGATCGGCGCGCCGGTGAGGACGCGGCGGCGTTCTTCGGGGTCCACGGGATGGCCCATGGTGATGAAGGTGGCCTTGGGCCCGATCATCACGCCGCGCCCGAGCCGGATGCCCGCGTAGTCGAGGAACGTGCAGCCCTGGTTGACGAACACCCGCTCGGCCAGGTCCAGGTTGAGACCGTGGTCGGTGTAGAAGGGCGGGTAGATGGTGACGCCCGCCGGGAGCGGGCGGCCCAGGATCTGCTCGAATAGCGCGGCCTTGGCCGGTTCGTCGTCGAAGGGCGTGGCATTGAGGCGGGCGGTGAGCGCGGTGACCGCGAGAACGCGCTGGTGCATCGCGGAGAACTCGGCGCCGAGCACCCGTTCACCCTGGGCGAGACGTTCGGGATCGTGGATCAGCATGAGGGGATCGCTTGCCATCGAGCGATTCTCGCCTACCGCGCGCTCGGCGGGTTCGTAGGCTCGGTGGGTGATCACACGCCATGTCGTCGATGCCCATCTCCTGCTGATCCGGGGGGATCAGATTCTGTTGAGTCTGCGTCGTAGCGGCGACAAGTACGACAATCGCTGGCATCTGCCCTCGGGCAAGCTGGAGGCGGGGGAGTCCGCGCGGGTGGGGGCGGCGCGCGAGGCGGCCGAGGAGGTGGGGGTGGCGATCGATCCCGCCGATCTGCGGCTGGTGCATGTCGCCCATGTCACCGCGCCGGGCCGGGATTCGCGGCTCGGGCTGTTCTTCCGGACCGAACGTTGGCAGGGCGAGCCTTTCAATCGGGAACCCGAAAAATGCTATGCGCTGCAGTGGTTTACGCTGCACGATCTTCCGGCCGATCTGATCGAATATTCGGCTCTCGGAATTGCCGCACTCGATTCCGCCGAACCCTATTCGGAATATGGTTGGGAATAGTCACTATTCGCGGTTGCCAGAAACTGTGAGACCGGACCGGCCAGCTCGGCGACGGTGACCGGGCGGTCCGCACGCAGGCCCGCGAAGCGGTCGAAGACCAGCCCCTCGAGCAGGGCCAGGAAGTCTCCCGCCGCGCGGGCGGGGTCGGGGGCGCCCAGCGCGGTGAACAGCTCGGTCGCGCGGTCGAGGGAGAACAGGCTGCCCGCCAGGCGCGCGTGCAGGCCGGGGTCGGAGCGCACCTCGATGAGCAGCGCGTGCCGGGCCACGAGATCGTTGCGGCGGTCGGTGAGCAGCTCGGCCAGCCAGGCGGCGATATCGCGCGCGACCTGCACCGGATCGCCGATCGCGGCCTCGCCCGGCAGTGCCGACAGTGCGCGCGCCGCCGCGAAATCGGCGCGTGAGCGGGCGGTGATGCCGTCGGCGACCGCTTCGATCAGGGCGTTCCTGGTGCGGAAGTAGTACGAGGTCGAGCCGGGCGGCAGCTCGAGGTGGGTATCGACGGCGCGGTGGGTGAGGGCGCGGATACCGCGCGCGGCGATGAGATCGATCGCGCCGCGCACGATCTGGCTGCGCCGGTCTGTGGACATCGTCACCTTCGCTGGTCGGCCGTCGGCTGGTCCTCTACAACTGTAGAGGACCAGGAGGTGGCAATGGGTACCGACACGGTGATTCTCGATCCGGCCCAGGTGGCGGTGGGCGACGCGCTCGCCGCCCTGCTCGACCGCCACGGCAGGCCGCGCAAGCGGCATCGGGGCCTCTACCTGCACGGCAGGCCGGGGCGCGGCAAGACGATGATGATGGACCGCTTCCTCGCCGACGTGCGCTCCGAGCGCACCCGCCGCTTCCACTTCCACAGCTTCTTCGCCGCCCTGCACGCGGCCAATCACGAACTCGGGTCGATCGAACGCGCCGTCGCGGCCCTGCTGGCCGACGCGGATCTGGTGTGCTTCGACGAGTTCCACGTCAACGATATCGGCGACGCCATGCTGGTCACGCGACTGCTCGACACCCTGTTCGCCCAGCGCCGCACCCTGGTGGTCACCTCGAACTACGCGCCCGGCGAGCTGTTGCCCAATCCGCTGTTCCACGACCGGTTCGTGCCCACCATCGCGCGCATCCTCGACAATCTCGACGTCGTCACCCTCGACGGCCCGCTCGACTACCGCACTCTCGGCGGCCACGGCGACACCGGCTTCGTCGCGGGCGCCTATGTCCTCGACACGGAGTTCGTCGACCGTGGAGCGGACGGTGTCGTCATCGAGCTGGGGAACGGCCGCATGGTCCGCGCGCTGGCCGTCGACGGCGACGCGGTGACCTTCGGATTCACGCAGCTGTGCGGCGTCCCGACCGGCGCCGCCGACTATCTCGCCCTGACCAGGCGCTTCCGGCGGTGGACACTGTGCGCGGTCCCACCGCTGCGGGAGGTCCCCGCGGACTGGGCCATGCGGCTGGTGAACCTCGTCGATGTGCTCTACGACGCCGATATCCCGTGCACCGTGCACGCCGCCGAACCAGCGGACGAATTGACATCGGGTGTACCCGGTGTCACGGAGCTCGCGCGCACGGCGAGCAGGCTCGGGCAGTTGCCGAGGGTCGTTTGTTCCGCTCACCAAACGCCCTAGTGCGGGAGGACAATAAAGGGGAGGTAATCCAAAAGAACCGATTTCCTCCCGAGCGAACCACTCGGCATGTAACTATGTGGCTGTTTTGTGCAGGCACTGGGGTTTGGTGGTACAGCTGTGATCGGGGTGAATCAGCCCATACCGCGGGCGATCGTCGTGATCGCACTGGTAGCCGGCGCGACCATCGCACTACAGGGCTATCTGCCGGAGGCGGGCGGCGACAGCACGTCCGGCCCGCCGAATCCGCTGCTGGTCGCGGTGATGCCGGTGCTGCTGCTGGTGTCCATCGTCATCCTGGTCGCCGGGGTGATCGCCAGTCAGCATCGTCTGCCGCTGGCCATGCCGCAACACGAACGCGAGGCCCTGCCCCGCTTCCGGTGGCGCCGGATGGCGGTGCTCGCGCCGATCGCCATCGCGGTGGTGGCGCTGGTGTTCGCCGGGGGCGTCACCGCGCTGTTCCTGCTGCCGGGCGCGCGCCCGATGCGGCCCGCCTCCGAGACGCTGCCCGAGGGTTCCGGCCCGGTTCCCACCCCCACCGACGCGCCCGCGCCCGACCCGACCACCGGCGCCCACGACCTCACCGGCACCGCGATGCTGATCGCGATCGTGCTGGCCGTGGTGCTGATCGGGGTCGCGCTGGTCGGTCTGGTGGTCGTCGCGGTGGCCGCGCGCCGGGAGATCCCGCCGCCCACCGCCGCCGCGCCCGAACCCACGCCCAGCGAGGTGGATTCGCTCACCCGCGCCGCCGAGATGGGCCTGGCCGCGATGAACGCGCCGGGTCAGGACCCGCGCACCGCCATCATCGCCTGTTACGTGGCGATGGAACGCGGCCTGTCCAGCGACCTCGCCGCCCGGCCGAAAGCCTCCGACACCCCGATGGAAGTGCTCGCCCGCGCCTTCGAAAGCGGTGTGCTGCACGACGCTTCGGCCCGCGAGCTGGTCGCTCTGTTCGAGGAGGCGCGCTTCAGCCCGCACTCGATGCTCGAATGGCAGCGCATGCGCGCCGAGCAGCTGCTGCGCATCGTGCTCACCGATCTACAGCGAAGGCTGGTGCCGGCGTGACGTTGGAGCAGGGAAGCCAAGGGATGGGGCGTTCTTCGGTGATCGCCACCGCCGTGGTGGCCGTGGTGGTGATCGAGATCGCGCTCGTGCGACTGGAACGCGACTTCGTGCTGCTCGCCGTGGCCCTGCCGGTGGCCGTCGCGCTGGGCATGCTGGTCTGGTCGCTGCGACATCGCGTGGTGCGCGAGGAACCGCTGACCGAGTACATCGACAACGGCCCGGCCGAGATGCTGGGCCGTTGGCACGCGCGCGCGGAGATGCTCACCGCCCGCGCCGACGGCACCCGCGCCGACTGGGACCGCCACCTGCGCCCCCTGCTGGCCAAGGAGTTCGAACTGTCCACCGGCCTGCGCGTCGCCAAGAACCGCAGAGCCACCGAAGCCGCCGGTCAGCTGCAGTTCGGTCCTGAACTGTGGCGCTGGGTCGATCCGGCGAACTCGGCATTGCGCGACCAGACCGGTCGCGCACCGGGTAGGGAGGCGCTGGACGAGATCCTGCGCCGATTGCAGACGATGTGAGGGGTTAGAGGCCACCGATGACAATGCCGTTGAACGTGACCGTCCAGCGCTCCGACGCCGTGCTGCGTGAGCTGGGCCGAGTCGTGGTCGGCAAGCGAGATGAGATGCAGCTCATCATGATCGCCGTGCTGTCCGGAGGACACATCCTCATCGAGGACCTGCCAGGTCTGGGCAAGACGCTGATCGCGCGGTCCTTCGCGGCCGCGCTCGGCCTGGATTTCACCCGCGTGCAGTTCACGCCCGATTTACTGCCCGCCGACCTGCTCGGTTCGACGATCTACGACATGTCCTCGGGCCGGTTCAACTTCCGTCGCGGTCCGGTCTTCACCAATGTCCTGCTCGCCGACGAGATCAACCGCACCCCGCCCAAGACCCAGGCGGCGCTGCTCGAGGCCATGGCCGAGGGCCAGGTCAGCATCGACGGCGAAACCTTCCTGCTGCCACAGCCGTTCATCGTGCTGGCCACCGACAACCCGATCGAGTACGAGGGCACCTACCCGCTGCCCGAGGCCCAGCTCGACCGCTTCGCCATCCAGCTGCGGCTGGGGTACCTGTCCGAGCAGGACGAGACCCAGATGATCCGGCGCAGGCTCGAACGCGGTTCCACCCCACCGCAGGTGGGCCAGGTGGTCGACGCGCACGGGCTGATGGAGATGCGCCAGTCGGTCGAGTTCGTCACCGTGCATCCCGATGTCGTGAACTATGTGGTCGCGCTGGCCTCGGCCACCCGCAGTCATCCGCAGGTGGAGGTCGGGGCCAGCCCGCGTGCCGAACTCGATCTGGTGCAGATGTCGCGGGCCAGGGCGCTGCTGCTCGGGCGCGACTACGTCATCCCGGAGGACGTGAAGGCGCTGGCGGTGCCCGCGATGGCGCACCGGATCACGCTGCGCCCGGAGATGTGGGTGCGCCGGATCAGGGGTGAGGACGTCATCACCGAGCTGCTGCGCCGGCTACCGGTGCCCCGCGCCACCAGCACATGAAGCACCGCGACGAATCCAGGACCGTCGAGGTCGACCTGCGCTGGCGGCCCGCGCCCCTGGTGTTCATCCTGGCGGGTTGTGCCGCCGCGGCGCTGGTCGTCGCGGTGCTGCGCGGCCAGTGGCAGCTCGTGGTCTTCGCCGCGCCGATGCTCGGCGTGCTCGCGACCGCGCCCTGGCAGCAGGGCCGCACCCGCATCCAGGTCGACGGCAGCGGCACCGTGCGCTGCTTCGAGAACGAGGTGATCGGCTGCAACGCGGCGGCTTTCGTCGAGAGCGGGCACGCGCTGCTGCGGATGACCCCGGTGCCGCTGGACGGCCTGAACCTCGAGGTGGAGGACGCGCACGACTCCGGCGGGGCGCCCGCCGGTCTGGAACTGTCGCTCTCGGCCGCGCGCTGGGGCCGGTATCCGGTGCAGGTCAAGGTTTCCGCGCTGAGCCCGGCCGGGCTCGCGGTCGCCACCGCCGAGCTGCCCGCGGCCAATCTGTACGTGTATCCGATCGCCGACCCGCAGCGGATGCGCCTGCCGCGCACCGAACTTCCCGATCGCATCGGCACCCACCTGACCCGCAAGCACGGTCCCGGCGTCGAGTACGCCGACATCCGCGCCTACGCGCCGGGTGATCAGCTGCGTACGGTGAACTGGCCGGTGAGCGCGCGGCGCGGCAGGCTCTACGTCACCGAGCGGTTCACCAACCGTTCCGCCGATGTGGTCGTGCTCGTCGACACCTCCCAGCAGGCGCCCGGCCCGGCCACCGCCTCGCTGGAACTGTCGGTGCGCGGCGCGGCCCAGGTCGTGCAGTCCACCCTGCAGGCCGGTGACCGCACCGCCGTGGTGTGCCTGGGTGATTCGCCGCGCTGGCTGCGGCCCGACATCGGCCGCAGGCAGTTCTATCGCATCGTCGACACCGTCCTTGGCGTCGGCGACGAACACGTCGACACCACCGGCACCCTGGCCCCGCACGCCGCGGTGCCGATCGGCGCGATCGTCGTCGCGTTCTCCACCCTGCTCGACACCCAGTTCGCGCTCGCGCTGATCGACCTGCGCAAGCGCGGCCACGTCGTCGTCGCGGTGGACGTGCTGCGCGGCACCCCGTTCGAGGAGGGACTCGACCCGACCATGGCCAAGATGTGGCAGCTCGAGCGCGCCTCGATGTATCGCGACATGGGCACCATCGGTGTCGACATCATCGCCTGGCCGGAGGAGACCCGGCTCGACCAGGCCATGCGCCTGCTGCCCCAGCACCGCCGCACGGTCCGGGTGCGCCGATGATCCGTTTCCTCGCCCTGCTCGCCGGTCTGCTGCTCGTGGCCGCTGTCGCGCTGATCAATCCACCGGCCGGGCTGGCCGCGCTGGCGCTGGTCATCGCGAGCTGGTGGTGGCGCCCGGCCTCGATCGGCGCGGTCCTGGTGGTGATCGGTGTGCTGGCCTTCGCCGACATCGGTGTCATCGCGGCGGCCGCCACGGGCCTGGTCGCCACCACGTACCTGTTGAACGCGGCCGTGCTGCACGCCCCCGACGGCGTGGTGCCCACCACGATCCCCTCGGTGGGCGGGGCCATCCTGTTCACCATCGCCGCGGCCACCGCCGCATTGGTGCCGGTCCAGCTCGTCTGGGCGCCGCTGGCCGCGCCGATTCTCATCGTGCTGATCTACGCCCTGCTCGTCGGCGGCCTCACCGCACGACCGCACGCCGAGACGTCCGCTACCCGATGAGCGCGCCGAGCCAGTGCTCGGGCTCCAGCCACACCGTGACGTGTTCGCCCAGCTGGTCGTGCGCGAACGCCAGGTACTGCGTGAGCGCGTCGCCGCTCAGATAGCGGGCGGCCATCTCCTCCACCTGAGCGGGGGTGGAGGTCTGGACCCGTGCGACCGGGCCCTCCACCGAGACGTACTTCACCTCGGGTTCCACCGTGTCGACCATGAGCCCGAAGCGCCCGGCGGCGGTGATCGCCGCCATCTTCGTCGACCCCGGCAGGGTGGTGATCCAGGGCCGTCCACCGGGCTCGTAGGCGTACCAGATGGGAACGGTCAACGGTCCGCGATCGGGGAGCCCGACCGACAGCGCGGCCACATGCGGTCGCGCGAGAAACTCTTGCTTTTCCGTCTGTGTGAGTGCCATCTCCGGATGATCGCACCACCCACCGACACCCGACCCGCGCCGCGGCGGGCACCCCGGTGACGGTGACGGCGAATCCCGCACCGCCACCGGGGTGTTCGGCTCAGGCGATGCGCAGGGCGACGTCGCTCAGCACGGGCGCGTCGTCGCGTTCGGCGACGGTGACCACCCCGATGAGCTGATCGTCCTCGCGCCAGACCTTGACGCGCAGCGTCTCGCCGGGATAGAGCACGCCCGCGAACTTGGCGCGGAAACCGGCCACCCGGGCCGCGTCGCTGTCGAGCAGCGCGTCGGTGATGGCCTTGCAGACCGTGCCGTAGGTGCACAACCCGTGCAGGATCGGTGCGGGAAACCCGGCTCCCTTGGCGAATTCGGGGTCCGAGTGCAGCGGATTGCGGTCACCGCAGAGCCGGTAGAGCAGGGCCTGTTGTGGCAGCGTCGGCGTCAGCAGCTCCGCGTCGGGTGCGCGTTCCGGCAGCGCGGTCTTGGCGCCCGGTCCACGCTCGCCACCGAAACCGCCCTCGCCCCTGGCGAAGATCGACGAGCGCGCCGTCCACAGCGGCGCGCCGTCGGAGCCGGTCACGGTGTGTTCCTGCACGATCACCGCGTTGGCGCCCTTGTCCCAGATCTCGCTGATCCGGCCGGTGCTGGTCGCCTTGCCCGTGGCGGGGATCGGCCGGTGCACCTCGATTTCCTGATGCCCGTGCACCACCTTGGCCAGGTCGATCTCGATGCCGGGGAAACTCACCCGCGGCGGATCGGTCTCGCCCAGGGTGGGCGCGACGGTGGCGAAGGTGGGCAGCACCTGCGGGGTGCCGTCGGTGAGGTAGCGCAGTTCGGCGGGCTCGGTGTAGCGCGCGCCCGCGCCCAGGCCCAGGTGGTAGAGCTGCACGTCGGTGGAGGTCCAGCTGAACTCCCTGGCGGGCAGCTCCGCGCCGAGCGCGGTCTGCAGATCGATCGGCATCGACTGACTCCTAGGAGGTCGGGGCGGCCGCGGCCGCCTTGGCGGCGGCGATATCGAGCACCGCGAGGTAGGCGAAGGTGATCGCGGGACCGATGGTGGCGCCGGGGCCCGCGTAGGTGTGGCCCATCACGGGCGCGCTGGTGTTGCCCGAGGCGTAGAGACCCTCGATCACCGAATCGTCCTCGCGCAGCACGCGTCCGGAGGTGTCGGTGACCAGGCCACCCTTGGTGCCCAGGTCGCCCGGCACGATCTTGGCCGCGTAGAACGGGCCCTGCGAGATCTCGGCCAGGCACGGATTGGGCTTGACGGTGGGATCGCCGTAGTAGCGGTCGTAGTGGCTGTTGCCGCGGCCGAAGTCCACGTCCTTGCCGGTGATGGCGAAGCCGTTGAACCGCTCGACCGTGGTGGTGAGGCTGTCGGCGGGCACGCCGATGCGTTCGGCCAGCTCGGCGATGCTGTCGGCCTTGACGATGTAGTCGTTCTCCAGCCAGCGCGACGGGAAACGCTGACCCGGCTGCAACCCGGCGAAGATGTAGCGGTTGCGGTAGCGCTGGTCGAACACCAGCCAGGCCGGGATGTTCGCGCCGGGCCCCGGCCCCTGCCCGTACTCGCCGCCGTACATGGTGTGCACCGCCTCGACATAGGGCGCTGACTCGTTGCCGAAGCGCTCACCCCGGTCGTTGACCATGATGGTGCCCGGCAGATTGCGCTCGGCCAGCGCGAACCAGGGCTTGCCGCCCTTGAAGATCGTCGGACCCCACCACGCGTCCTCCATGAGATCCACCGTGCCACCCGCTGCCATACCCGCGACGATGCCATCGCCGGTGTTGGCCGCGGCACCGGTTGTCCACTCAGTGGTTATCGGCTGACGCTGGTACTTGGCCCGCATGTCGGCGTTGTGCTCGAAACCGCCGGTGCCCAGCACCACGCCGTAGCGGGCGGTGAAGGTCGTCGGCTTCCCGTCGACGGTGGCCTGCACGCCGGTGACCCGGCCGTCGGTGACCACCAGATCGGTGAGCGGGGTGTCGAGCAGCACCGGAACACCCGCGTCGAGCAGGCCCTTGCGCATGGCGGCGATGATCGCCTGACCCATCCCCAGCAGGTGCTTGCCGGTGGCCTTGGCCCAGTAGGTGCGCGCGCCGACCCGCATGGCCCGCATCATGCCCTTGGGATGACGCTTGATCAGGTTGAGCCGCACGAAGTCGGCCTGCATGACGACCACGTTCAGCGGTGCCTTGGCATAGGGCGGCTCCAGATTGGCCAGCTCGGCGCCCAGGACCTTGCCGTTGAACGGCGTCGGCTCGCACGAGCGGCCCTCGCCCAGCCCGCCCGGCGCCTCCGGGTAGTAGTCGGAATAGCCGGGAACCCACTTCATCTTCAGCGGCGTGTGGTCGAGGACGAAGTCGAAGGCCTCGGCACCGCGATCGAGGTAGGTGTCGATCTTCTCGGCGGGCACCGCATCGCCGATGATGCTGTGCAGGTAGGTCCGCGCGTCGTCGCGGTCGTCGGGACGGCCCGAGGCTTTCAGCGCCTTGTTGCCCGGAATCCAGACGCCACCGCCGGATCGGGCCGTGGACCCGCCGTAGTGCGCGGCCTTCTCCAGCAGCACGACGCTCAGTCCCTTGTGAGCCGCGGCGAGGGCGGCGGTCATCCCAGCGGCGCCGCTACCCACGACCACCACATCATATTCCTCACTCATGTAGAACACGTTATAGAATGAGACCCTATTTCCGCTATGTTGTCTGGAAGAAGGGCTGATGGTTGTCCGGGAAACCGGTTACAGTTTTGAAGTCCACAAGCTTCCGCCCGTGCTGCCAAGGAGGTCCGCGTGCTGCCCGACGCGGTACGAACCCGACTCGCCGACGAACTGGCCCGTGCCGAGGACGAGCGGGTCGCCGTCTCGCCGCTGGTCGGCCGGTTTCCCGAGATCGACGTCGTCGACGCCTACGAGATCCAGCTGCTCAATATCCAACGCCGGCTCAGGTCCGGCGCCAAGGTCGTCGGCCACAAGGTCGGCCTGTCGTCCAAGGCCATGCAGCAGATGATGGGCGTCGACGAGCCCGACTACGGGCACCTGCTCGGTGAGATGGAGGTCTTCGAGGACGTCCCCGTCGACACCTCGAAGTACCTGCTGCCGCGCGTCGAGGTCGAGGTCGGTTTCGTGCTCGGCGCCGACCTGCCCGGCGCCGACTGCACCGAGGCCGACGTGCTCGCCGCGACCGTCGCCTTCGCCCCCGCGATCGAGCTGATCGATTCGCGGATCGAGGACTGGAAGATCGGCCTGGCCGACACCATCTCCGACAACGCCTCCTCCGCCGGTTTCGTGCTCGGCCGCGAACGCGTCGCGCCCGGCGACATCGACATCACCGCCATCGACGCCGTGCTCACCCGCAACGGCGAGGTCGTGGCCGAGGGCCGCTCCGACGCGGTGCTCGGTGATCCGCTGATCGCGGTCGCCTGGCTGGCCCGCAAGGTCGCCAGCTTCGGGGTGCGGTTGAAGGCCGGCGACATCGTGCTGCCCGGTTCCTGCACCCGCGCCATCGATGCCCGTCCCGGTGACGACTTCCTCGCCGAGTTCACCGGACTCGGTTCTGTCCGTTTGCGTTTCAGCTGACCAGACTTCCTAGGAGTACACCGTGACCAGCAAAGTCACCGCCGCGATCGTGGGGTCCGGCAATATCAGCACCGATCTGCTGTACAAGCTGCTGCGCTCGGACAAGATCGAGCCGCGCTGGATGATCGGCATCGACCCGGAGTCGGAGGGGCTGAAGCGGGCGCGCGGGCTGGGTCTGGAGACCTCCGCCGAGGGCGCGGACTGGCTGCTGGCCCTCGACGAGAAGCCGGACCTGCTGTTCGAGGCCACCTCCGCCTATGTCCACCGCGCCTACGCGCCGAAATACGAGGCCGCGGGAATCCGTTCGGTCGACCTCACCCCGGCCGCGGTCGGCCCCGCGGTGATCCCGCCGGTGAACCTGGACTCGCTGCGCGACGCCCCGAACGTCAACATGATCACCTGCGGTGGTCAGGCCACGATCCCCATGGTGGCGGCCGTGTCCCGCGTCGTGCCGGTCGCCTACGCCGAGATCGTGGCGTCGGTGTCCTCGGTGTCGGCCGGTCCGGGCACGCGCGCCAATATCGACGAGTTCACCAAGACCACCTCCAAGGGTGTGGAGACCATCGGTGGCGCGCAGCGCGGCAAGGCCATCATCATCCTGAACCCCGCCGAACCGCCGATGATCATGCGCGACACCATCTTCTGCGCCATCCCCGAAGACGCCGACCGGGACGCCATCGCCGAGAGCATCTTCGGCATGGAGAAGTCGATCCAGGAGTACGTGCCCGGCTACCGCCTGCTCAACGACCCGCAGTTCGACGATCCGTCGGTGATCTCCGGCGGCATGGCGAAGGTCTCGATCTTCGTCGAGGTCGAGGGCGCGGGCGACTTCCTGCCGCCGTACGCGGGCAACCTCGACATCATGACCGCCGCCGCGACCCGCGTGGGCGATGTGCTGGCCGACCAGATCATCTCGGCTCGGGTGTAAGGAGATTCGACCATGAGCAATATCCTGAAGCCCTTCTCGGGTGAACTCGACGTCCGCGTCACCGACACCTCGCTGCGCGACGGCTCGCACCACAAGCGCCACCAGTTCACCGTCGACGAGGTGCGTAATATCGTTGCCGCCCTGGACAGTTCGGGTGTGCCCGTCATCGAGGTGACCCACGGTGACGGCCTCGGCGGCTCCTCGTTCAACTACGGATTCTCGAAAACCCCTGAGCAGGAACTGATCAAGGCCGCCGCCGAGACCGCCGAGCAGGCCAAGATCGCCTTTCTGATGCTGCCGGGTGTCGGGGTCAAGGAAGACATCAAGATCTCCCAGGACAACGGCGCCTCCATCTGCCGCATCGCCACCCACTGCACCGAGGCCGATGTCTCCATCCAGCATTTCGGCCTGGCGCGCGAACTCGGCCTGGAGACCGTCGGGTTCCTCATGATGGCCCACTCCACCACCCCGGAGAAGCTGGCGAAGCAGGCCCGCATCATGGCCGACGCGGGCTGCCAGTGCGTCTACGTCGTCGATTCCGCGGGCGCCCTCGTTCTCGAACAGGTCTCCGACCGCGTCTCGGCCCTGGTCGCCGAACTCGGCGACGACGCCCAGGTCGGTTTCCACGGCCACGAGAACCTCGGCCTCGCCGTCGCCAACTCCGTCTACGCCGTGCGCGCGGGCGCCACCCAGATCGACGGCTCCGCCCGCCGCTTCGGCGCCGGCGCGGGCAACCTGCCGGTCGAAGCCTTCATCGGCGTCTGCGACAAACTCGGCATCAAGACCGGCGTCGACTTCTTCGCCGTCACCGACGCCGCCGAAGACGTCGTCCGCCCCGCCATGCCCACCGAATGCCTCCTCGACCGCCAAGCCCTCATGATGGGCTACGCCGGCGTCTACTCCAGCTTCCTGCGCCACGCCGAACGCCAGGCCGAACGCTACGGCGTCTCCGCCGCCGAAATGCTCGTCCGCGCAGGCCAACGCAAACTGGTCGGCGGCCAGGAAGACCAACTCATCGACATCGCCCTCGAACTCCAACGCGAAGCCACCACAGCCTGACCCACCACCTCAACCGAACGGCGTGACCCGGCACCCCCGGGCCACGCCGTTCGCGTCAAGATACCTGTTGCGCGGACTCCCGCTCGGCGAGGAAAGTATCGAGCAGGTCGAAAATCGCTGTGAGAACGATGGTCTCCTGCTCCTTGGTGAGCGGAGACACCGAGTCGTGGTCGGGGAGCGCGATCTGCCGGATCTGCGCCGACCACGCCAGTGGACTGTGCTCCAGGTTCTGATACCGAACCAGCCATTCGTGCCATCCGGTCAGTACTGGTTCACCGCGCCGCCGACAGGCCATGTCGTAACCCTCGATGTAGGCAAATACGCCCCGCAGATCGGTATAGCCGATATACAGCCCGGTCCTCTTGGCGAACTCGGCGAAGAACTCGCGGTCGGTCATGTCGTACGGGTGCTTGGCCGATGGATCGGGAACGGCACCGTAACTCTTCTTCACCTGACGATCATGCCCGGTGAGCAGGCCCGGGATGGCGGGAAACTCGCTGGACGCGGGGGTTATAAGTGAAGGATGGGCGAATCTGTCGGGACATTGTTCTGTGGGGTCGAGCTGGCGGCTCGGGTCGAGGGGTTGGAGGCTGCGGCTATTGCCGGGGCGGCTGAGGTGGCCGCGGGGCGGGAGGGGGCGGGGTTTGTGCGGGGGTTCGGGGGCGGGGCGGCTTGTTTCACGGGGGTGGGGTCGCCGTTGAACAAGGTGGTGGGGGTGGGGTTCGGTGGGGTGCCTTCGGTGGGGGAGTGGGAGGAAGTCGAGCGGGCGTATGCGGCGGTGGGGGTGTCGGTGCAGGTGGAGTTGGCGCATCTGGCGGATCCGCGGATCGGGGCGGAGTTGACGGGGCGGGGGTATCGGTTGGTGTCGTTCGAGGATGTGCTCGGGGTGGAGCTCGGTGGGCGGAGTTGGGTGGCGCCGGTCGGGGTGGAGGTGCGCAGGGACGAGGGTGCGGAGATGGGGACGTGGCTGGATGTGGTGGTGGAGGGGTTCGCGCATGCCGATGACGAGGGTGTGGCTTCGCACGAGGAGTTTCCGCGGGAGGCGATCGCGGCGGTGATGCGGGATATGGCCTCCACCAACAACACTCGTCGGTATCTCGCGTTTCGTGATGGTGTGCCCGCCGGTGGGGCGAGTATGCGGACCGGGGGCGGGGTGGCGGCGCTCGCGGGGGCGGCGACATTGCCCGGGCATCGGCGGCGCGGGGTGCAGACGGCACTGCTGTCCGCGCGGCTGGCCGAGGCCGAAGCGGCGGGGTGTGAGCTGGCGGTGATCACCACCCAGCCCGGGTCGACGTCCCAGCGGAATGCGCAGGGGCGGGGATTCTCGCTGCTCTACACGCGTGCGGTGCTGGTCAAAGAGGTCTGACCGACGCTGTGAGAGCCTCGATGACCTGGGCGATTCGGCGCGCCCGGGCGGTGGGGCTCGTCGCTTTGAGGACCGGCAGGAAGAGCCGGTACTGGTCGGAGCGGCCGAGGGCGTCGTAGGCGGTGTGGGCTGCGGGATGCGCAGCGAGGGCGGTGAGCAGGTCGGCGGGGGTATCGGCCGTGCTCTGGCGTTCGTAGGCGCGGGACCAGCGGCCGTCGGCGACGGCCTCCTCGATGGTGGCGAGACCGGCAGGCCGCATACGGCCCGCGGCGATGAGCGCCTCGGCCTTGGCCACATTGACCTGCGACCACGGGCTGCGGGCGCGCCGGGGCGAGTAGCGCTGGAGGTAGTGGTGGTCGTCGAGGCGGCGGCGGTGGCTGTCGATCCAGCCGTAGCAGAGGGCACCGTCGAGGGTTTCGGTGATCGTCACCGAGGGTTCGGGTGCGCCCTTCTTGGCGATGCGGACCCAGACCTCGCCCACGGTCGCGTGATTGGCCGCCAGCCAGGCATCCCATTCGCGGGCGTCGGCGCAGGTGAGGAATTCGATCTGGTTCATGGGAACCATCCTGCGCCGCAAAGTGCTCACCGAATGAGCAGTTTGCCCGGCGATCTACGCAAGCGCGGCGAGGAGGGTTCGCGCGGCCCGCTGTGCCTGATCGGTGCGCTCGGGACTGTCCACGCCTTGCAGGTGGAAAGCCCAGTGCGCCTCGAACAGGCAGGCCAGGGCGTACGCCGTGGTGGCCACCTGATCCGGTGACGCGGCCGGGTAGGCAACGGCGAGCTGCTGCTCGAGCCCGGGCAGCCACCGCCCAGTCCAGAGTTCGCGAAGGCGCTCGCGCACAACGCTTTCCCTGGCCGCGAGCGCGACCAGCTCGCACCACACCACCAGATCATCGCGACTCTCGTACGCGCCCGGCTCGAACATCGACGCCACCCGTCGCTCGATCGGCTCGTCGGCGCCCAGCCGCAACATCGCATCGCCGTAGGCCGCCACCGCATCGGTGATGAAGGCCCGCATGAGCCCGTCGCGATTGCCGAAATAGTGCAGGACCAGGGTGCGCTGCACACCCGCCGCCGTGGCCACCCGCGACAGCGTCGTCGCGGAGAAACCCTCCGCGGCCACCACCGAACGCGCCGCCCGCAGGATCTCGGCGATCCGCTCCTTGGCCTTGCTCGGGCGCCCGACTTTATTTATTGTCATGATAGTCAATATATTCGATGGGGAGGTAGTGATGCGAGTTCTGGCACTGGGTGGGGCAGGGGAGATGGGGCGCGTGGCGGCGCGCGTCCTGCACGGCGACAGCCGGGTGACCGCGCTGACGATCGCCGACCGGGACGAGGCGGCGGCCGGGGCGTTCGCCGCGGAACTGGGCGTCGAGGCCCTGGGCCTGGATGTGACCGACGGTCCGGCGCTGGACGCGGCCCTGCGCGCGGCCGACCTCGTCGTGAACACCGTCGGCCCGTACTTCCGTTTCGGCCCGCCGATCCTGGCCGCCGCCATCGCCGCGGGCTGCGACTACATCGACATCTGCGACGACCCACAGCCCACCATCGAGATGCTGGAACTGGACGCGCGAGCGAAGGCCGCCGGCGTCACCGCGCTGCTCGGTATGGGCGCCAGCCCCGGCGTCGCCAATCTGCTCGCGGTGCGGGCGGGTGCCGAACTCGACCGGGTCGACTCCCTGGTCACCGGCTGGAACATCCACTCGGCGCACACCGAACCCACCACCACCGGACCGACCGCCGCCGTGGTCCACGGCATGCGCCAGATCAGCGGCGACATCCCGGTCACCCGTGACGGCGCCCGCACCGAACGCCCTGCGCTGGAACGCTTCCGCCTCGACTATCCCGGACTCGGCACCGGCGAGGGCCGCAGCTTCGGCCACCCGGAGGCCGTCACCTTGCCGCTGGCCTTCCCCGGCCTCCGCGCCGCCACCTCGGTGGTCGTCGGCGACCGGACGACCACGACCGCCCTGCAAGCCCTGCGCTGGGCCATCGACCGCCGCCTGCTGACCCTCGACCGCGCCGCCCGTCTCGCCGCCCGCGCCGAACACCTGCTCCCCGCCGACCCGGCCACCCTCGTCGCGGCAGGTGGCCTCCCGCCGCTGTTCGCGATCGCGACCGGTCTGCGTCACGACTCACCCGCGACGGTGGCCACCGCGCTGTCCCAGGTCCCCGGCCTGTCCATGGCCGAGAACACCGGCGTACCACTCGCCGTCGGCGCCCTGCTCCTGGCCGAGGAGCCGAGGCCGGGTGTCCACGCCCCCGAGACCCTGCTCGACCCGGACCGCTTCTTCGCCGCGTTCGCGCGGCACTGCATCGGCGCACCGGACCCCGCGGCGATGACGGTCACCACCCGCGACTGGGACGGACCCGAGACCAATGCCGCGGCACTGTCCGCGACGCTGCTCACCGCGCTGGTCGCCGCACGCTGAGTGCACATGCGAACCGCCCCGCTCATCGCGTGATGAGCGGGGCGGCAGCGACATTCACAACCAGGTGTCGAGACTGGTGGTGGTGAGGAAGTGGTCCAGATCCGCGCGCCACGGCGCGGGCGTGGTCTTGTCCGGCTCGATGCCGGTGTACTGACCCCGGTAGAACAGCAGCGGCCGCCCACCGGTGGTCTCCGATTCGGCCAGCGCGTGGACCCGGCCGATGACGATGTAGTGGTCACCGCCGTCGACCACGGAATCGACCGTGCACTCGATGGTGGCCAGCGAATCGGCCAGCACTGGCACCCCGAATTCGGAAGTGCGCCAGTCGACTCCGGCGAACTTGTCGGTCTCGCGGGAGCCGAAGCGCGCGCAGGTCGGCTGCTGCTCCTCGGCCAGCACGTTCACACAGAACCGGCCCGCCGCCTCGATCGCCGCCCACGAACGCGAGCCCTTGGTCGGGCAGAACAGCACCAGCGGCGGATCGAGCGACAGCGCGGCGAAGGACTGGCAGGCGAAACCGATCGGGGCACCGTCGGGGTCGAGCGCGGTGATCACGGTGATGCCGGTGCAGAACTGCCCCAGCACATTACGGAATTGCCGGCCGTCGATCGCCGGGGTCTGTTCGGTCATGGCCGGAACCCGACGCTGAAGTCGTGACCCCACAGACTCACCGCGGTGGATTCGCGGGCGATCCAGTCGTGGTCGTCGACTTCCAGTCCCTCGCAGCCGAATTCGATGTCGAACCCGCCGGGCGTCTTCATGTAGAACGACAGCATCTTGTCGTTGATGTGCCGCCCGAGCGTGGCCGACATCTTCACCTTCTTGCGCAGCGCGCGGTCCAGGCAGAGGCCGACGTCGTCGGAGTTCTCCACCTCGACCATGAGGTGCACGATGCCGGTGGGGTTGGGCAGCGGCAGGAACGCCAGCGCGTGATGACGCGGGTTGCAGCCGTAGAAGCGCAGCCAGGCGGGGTCGCCGTCGGCGGGACGACCCACCATCTGCGGGGGCAGCCGCATGGAGTCGCGCAACCGGAAACCGAGGATGTCCTGGTAGAAAGCCTGGGCGGCGGCGTCGTCGGTGCAGGTGAGCACCACGTGACCCAGGCCCTGTTCGGCGGTGACGAACTTGTGGCCGTACGGGCTCACGAAGCGGCGGCCCAGGTACTGCGCGCCGTAGAACGCCTCGAGGGTGTTGTCGGAGGGGTCCTGGAACCGGATCATGCCCTCGACGCGCCGCTCGTCGAGTTCTTCCTTGGTGCCCTCGGTGAAGGAGACCCCGGCCTTGTCGAGGGTCTCGCGCAACTGCTGGAGTCCGCGGGCGTCGGCGACCTCCCAGCCCGAGACGAGCAGCCGGTCACGCTCGCCGGGCACGATCACCAGGCGGGCGGCGAAATCGTCCATGCGCAGGTAGAGGGCGTCGGGGTTCGGCCCGGTGCCCTCCATCATGCCAAGGACCTTGAGGCCGTATTCGCGCCAGGCCGCCATGTCGGTGGCCTCGATGCGCATGTAGCCGAGTGCGCGGATACTCATCAGTTGTCTCCGAGGAAATCGATGGTGAGCCGGTTGAACTCGTCGAACTTCTCCAGCTGCGCCCAGTGCCCACAGCCGCCGAACACGTGCAGCTGCACGCGCGGGATCACCTTGGTGGCCACGAGCGCGCCGTCGAGCGGGTTCACCCGGTCTTCCCGGCCCCAGATGAGCAGCACCGGCTGACGCAGCTTGTAGGCGTCACGCCACAGCATGCCCTTCTCGAAGTCGGCACCGGCGAAGGACTTGCCCATCGCCTTCATGGCCGCCAGCGACTCGGGGGTATTGGCCAGGGCGAAGCGCTCGTCGATGAGCTCCTCGGTGACCAGCGACTGATCGAAGACCATGATCCGCAGGAACTTCTCCAGGTTGTCCCTGGTCGGTTCGTAGGTGAACTTCGAGAGCAGCTTGACGCCCTCGGTCGGGTCGGGCGCGAACAGGTTGGTGCTCAGCCCGCCGGGACCCATCAGCACGAGTTTGCCCGCGCGGGTGGGGTGGTCCAGGGCGAATCGCACCGAGGCGCCGCCGCCGAGGGAATTGCCGAGCAGGTGCACGCGCTCGGTGATGTCGAGGTGATCGAGCAGGGCCAGCAGTGCGTTCGAGCTGTGCACGAAGTACTGCGGGTGATCGACCGGCTTGTCGGACTTGCCGTAGCCGGGCTGATCGGGCGCGATCACGTGATAGTGCTGCGCCAGCACCGGGATGTTGCGGGCGAAGTTCGACCATGCCGAGGCGCCGGGCCCGCCGCCGTGCAGCAGCACGATCGTGGGGCCGTTGCCCACGCCCGCCTCGTGATAGTGCAGTTTCAGGTCGGGGGTGACCTGCGCGAACCGGGAGGTCGATTCGTAGGTGAGTTCAGCGGTCTGGGTCATCGGCTACACCATGGCGTCGGTGACGGGCAGGCCGAACTCGTGCGTGCCGTACATGACGTAGGCGCGCTCGGGATCGTTGGCCGCGTGCACACGCCCGGCGTGCGCGTCACGCCAGAAGCGCTGCAGCGGGGTGCCGTTGGCCAGCGCGGTGGCACCGGAGGACTCGAAGAGCTTGTCGATCGAGGCGATCACCCGGCCGGTGGCGCGCACCTGGTCGCGGCGGGCGCGCACGCGCAGGTCGAAGGGCACTTCCTGACCCGCCTGCAACAGCGCGTACTCCTCGGCGACATTGCCCGAGAGCTGCCGCCAGGCGGCGTCGATATCGCTGGCCGCCTCGGCCACGCGGACCTTGGCGAAGGGGTCGTCCTTGGCGTTCTCGCCGGCGTAGGCCGCGCGCACGCGCTTGCCCTGATGCTCGACGTGCGCCTCGTAGGCGCCGTAACCCATGCCGACGATCGGCGCGGAGATGGTGGTGGGGTGGATGGTGCCCCACGGCATCTTGTAGACCGCGTCGGGGTTCTGCGCGAGGCCGGGCGCGCTGCCCTCGCTCATCGCGCGGAAGCTCAGGAAGCGGTGGGTGGGGACGAAGATGTCCTCGACCACCACGGTGTTGGAACCGGTGCCGCGCAGGCCGACGACATTCCACACGTCGTCGATGCGGTAGTCCGAGCGCGGGATCAGGAAGGAGCCGAAGTCGACCGGCTTGCCGTTCTTGATCACCGGACCGCCCAGCACCGCCCAGGTGGCGTGATCCGAGCCCGAGGACCAGGCCCACGAGCCGCGCACGATGTAGCCCCCCTCGACCGCCTGACCGGCGCCCATCGGGGCGTAGGAGGAGGAGATCCGCACGTCGGTGTCCTCGCCCCAGACGTCCTGCTGGGCCTGCTGATCGAACAGCGCGAGGTGCCAGTTGTGCACGCCGATGATGCCCGCCACCCAGCCGGTGGACCCGCAGGCGCTGGCGATGCGGCGCACGGTGTCGTAGAAGACGACCGGGTCGGCGGCGTGCCCGCCCCACTGGGTGGGCTGGAGCAGCCGGAAGAAGCCGGTCTCCTGCAGCGCCTTCATGGATTCCTCGGGAATGCGGCGCAGGTCCTCGGCCTCCTGCGCGCGTTCACGCAGTGTCGGCAGCAGTGCCTCGACCCGTTCGGTCACTTCTTGCGTCATTTCGGAGCCCGCTCCTGCCTTGTCGGATCGACAACCGGTTCTTGTTCGACTCTGAGATTAGAACAGGTTCTCATTTCTGTCGAGAAGATGGCCCTACCTCGGATATAACAGGGGCGTGGAGCGAAGTTCGCTGGACAACTGGCGTGAAGCGCCCTCATTTTGTAACGTGTTCTAGTGAACAAGGAGGGTTCGGGATGGCAGTCAACCCCAAGGTGAGGGAACTCGACGTCGGCACCACGCCGACCAGGTTCGCGCGCGGCTGGCACTGTGTCGGTCTCGCGAAGACCTACCGCGACGGCAAGCCGCACGCGATCGAGATCTTCGGCACCAAGCTCGTGGTGTGGACCGACACCAACGACGAGATCCGCGTGCTCGACGCCTACTGCAGGCACATGGGCGGCGACCTGAGCATGGGCACGGTCAAGGGCGACGACATCGCCTGCCCGTTCCACGACTGGCGCTGGGGCGCCAGCGGCAAGTGCACCTCGATTCCGTACGCGCGCCGCGTTCCGCCGCTGGCCCGCACCAGGAAGTGGACCACGCTCGAACGCAATGGTCAGCTGTTCATCTGGCACGACCACGAGGGCAACGAGCCGCCCGCCGACGTCACGATCCCGCACATCGAGGGCCCCTACACCGACACCGAGGGCAACCCCAGCGAGGTTCATGACAGCGGCTGGACGCCGTGGACCTGGAACACGATGCACATCGAGGGCTCCAACTGCCGCGAGATCATAGACAACGTCGTGGACATGGCGCACTTCTTCTACATCCACTATGCCTTCCCGACGTACTTCAAGAACGTCTTCGAGGGGCATGTGGCCACGCAGTTCCTCGAGACCAAGGGCCGCCCCGATATCGGCATGGCCGCCAAGTACGGCGGCGAGACGCTGCTGAAGTCGGAGGCCTCGTACTTCGGGCCGTCGTACATGGTCAATCCGCTGATCAACATCTACGGCGGATACGAGATCAAGGTCGTGCTGATCAACTGCCACTACCCGGTCAGCCAGGACGCCTTCGTGCTGCAGTACGGCCTGGCCGTGGAGAAGCCCAAGGGCATCGACGACGCCACCGCCGAGAAACTGGCCGCCTCGATGACCGAGTTCTTCGGCGACGGCTTCCTGCAGGACGTGGAGATCTGGAAGCACAAGTCCAAGGTCGAGAACCCGCTGCTGTGCGAGGAGGACGGGCCCGTCTACCAGCTGCGCCGCTGGTACGAGCAGTTCTATGTCGATGCCGCCGACGTCACCGAGAAGATGACTCAGCGCTTCGAGTTCGAGGTCGACACCACCAAGGCCAACCAGGCATGGGAGGCCGAGGTGGCGGAGAACCTGCGCCGCAAGGCCGAGTCCGAAGAAGCAGGCGTGTAGGTATGTCCCCGGGGTCTGGCAGTCCGCATCGTTCACCGGATTCGACGCAGCGCGCGTCGATTTCTCCGACCTGGGCCAAAGCGCCCGACTTCGCCGATCAGCCCGCGCGGCAAGCGGCGGTGCGTGCCCAGACCACGGTCGACAAGCAGCATTACCTGGACAACGGCCTGACACCGCTGCGGTGTCAGGCCTGCCAGGCCCAGGTGCTGGTGCGCAAATCCAGCGCGCACCAGACCTCGGTGCAGTGGACCGAACGCCCCGACACCCACTGCCCCGTCTTCGCCCAGCTCAGCGCGCACGGCGCCCGTCCCGGCAGGCCGGAATCGTGCCCGTCGCTGGAGAAATCCATCAAATGGGCGGTCGACGAGGGCGTGCTCGAGATCCCCGAGTGATCAGCTGAACGGTGTGTCCGGCCGCTCCTGCAACACCCCGTCGACGAAGATGTCGACCTTCTCGTTGTAGAAGCAGGCCAGCCCCGCGATCTTCTGGCTCTCCGGCAGCGGCGTCCGGTAGATCCACACGATGTCGCGATGCTCGGCGCCCTCCACCTCCACATGCCAGTAGTCGGCGGTCCCCTTGTACGGGCAGCTGCTGTGGGTGTCGGAGGGCGTCAGCAGATCCATCCGCACATCGGGCAGCGGCAGGTAATACCGTGCGGGCAACCCGGTTTCGAACAGAATCCGCGGCGACGAGGAATCGGCCACGGTGACCCCGTCGACCTCCACCCGCACATTCCGCGAACTGGCGAGAATATCGACCCGCGAATACGGATCACGCGGATGCACGAAGATCGGCTCGTCCTCCTCGAACCAGTCGAACGCGCCGAACTCCAGCCGCACAGCGTCTTTCAGATCCGGATACGCCGAATCCGCATACCGCACCGCCGCCCCCTCGGCCCGCAACCCATCCACCACCACGTCGTACCCCGTAGCCGTCCCCCGGCCGTCATGATGCTCACTACCCCCGTTCGGCTCCAGATCCGCACTGATATCGACAAACGGCACGTAATACGTCGGATAGTACGGAACCTCCCACACCAACAACGGCCGCAAAGTATCACCCACCAACCGCCCCCGTAGATACACCCGCACCCGCTTGGAACTCCCCGCAATCCGCGCCCGCCACCGCTGGGTATCAGTCACCTTCTCGACGGTACGCCAGCGATCACCGGTCCCGCCGACGCTCGCGGCGCGTCCCCCGGGGGCGGACCTACTGCCCCCACACATAGGCGTCGGGAGCCGGTTCGACGGACTGGAGAATGCACCAGTCGAAATGCGCCCAGTAGATGCGATCGCGTCCCGTTTCGGGATCCGTGGCTTTCAACGAGGCCACCGTCCCGATATCGCCGAAGCCGTCGACGTGCTCAGTGGGCCCCAGAGGCGCTTGGTGGAACTCGGCCCAGGTGCACGACCAGGGCGTCAGATCGGCGACTGAAGTCGGTGAGGGCGGGGGAGAGGTCGGTAGCCGCAGGAGATTCCTGAACAGCGCCGAGTGGTCCTGTATCTGCAACCACTCCACTTGGAGTCCCGGCCAGAAGGTCAGATTCCATCCCGCGAAACGGGCTTCGCGACCATTCTCTACTCGACTGCGCTCGGTATCCGGCGGCCCCCAGGCCGCGACATACTCCGCGATCGTGGTGAAGTTGTTCGTCGCGCCCGCATACCACCACCGCTTCTGGGCGACCGCAGCCTCGCCCCGGGTCGCCCCAACCCGAGCCAGCAGCGCCTCGGCCTGCTCCGGCGCGCTCGCACACATCGCATGCAGCATCGAAAGCTGAAAGTCGTAGAACGAAGTCACCGGCTCGCCGGTCATCGTTTCCTCCCCATCGGCAACCCACCCAACCGTACCGAAAATCAGGCCATCTCCTCACCACGCGGCGGTCCGCCGCCGACGATCTCCTGGACTTCCGAACACGTTCCGAATATTCTTTGTTCATGAGCATCGCAGCAGATCTACCCGCGGCGACTCGGCGGTCCTCGGACTTGAGCAAGCATCCCGCCGAGGTCTTCGCCGAGGCCGAGAACCATCCTGTGACGGTGACGCGGCGCGACGGCGAAGCGCTGGTTCTGATGTCGCAGCGTGAGGCGCAGGGCCGTGCCCGCCTGCTGCGCTTCGCGGCACAGCTCATCACGGTCACCCTCGACGACCGTGGCTCGCTGGCCGAGCGCATGTCCAAGGCGTTTCCCTGGATGCTCGCCCTGTCGCCGGCGGATCGGGAGTCTTGCGCGCAGGATCTGGTGGACGCTGCGCGTGCCTCGTTCGCCACCGACCAACCGCATCTGGCGATCGCCGAGCTGACGTCATGGAAAGAGACGGCTACGGCTATCGCAGCCGGCCTGGGCCACGCCGACCTGGACTGGCTTGACGCGCCCGAGGCCGTGGAGCGTCCTTAGCGTGGCAGCCGCGAAGAAGGGTGAGCTGGTCGCCGGCACAACATAGGCCCGGGTCAGTTGTGGATGATGATTCGATGCGGCGGATTCCAGTGTTGATCGACGGTGCGCGGGTTCTGCGGGTGGCCGATATCAGTGCGTTGGTACCGACGGGGCGTACACGTCACATCGTCTTCGGGGCCTTTGTGGACCGTTTCGACAGGCTTGCGATCGCTCGGTATGACGGTGCGGACGGGTTCTACCTGTTCTACTGCGATGCCGAGTGGAACTGCATCACCGACACCTATCACGACGATGTCGCTTCGGCGATCAGGCAAGCGGAATTCGAGTATGGCGCAGTGTCCTTCGTGGACAGCGCAGCCGAGCGGTGAAGGCTCGGCTGCGCTGCGGGTCAGTCGCCGACGGTGATGGCTTGGGCTTCTTCCACGCTGTGGGGTGCGGGGTCGTGGGCGTCGATGTGGGCGAGGGCGGAGCGGCCGAGGAGTAGGACGGCTACGGCGGCGGCGGTGAAGGTGGCGCCCAGCCAGAAGGGGAGGGAGATGCTGTGTTCGCCGAGTTTGCCCGCTACCCAGGGGGCGGCCGCGCCGCCGGCGAAGCGGACGAAGCTGTAGGCGGCCGAGGCGGTGGAGCGTTCGACGGGGGCCGAGATCATGACGGCCTCGGTGATCAGGGTGTTGTTCACGCCGAGGAACAGGCCGGCGATGACGACACCGACGATCAGCACGATCTTGTGTTCGGTGAACATGGCCATCACGGCCAGATCGGCGGCGAACAGACCCAGTGACAGCGCCATCATCGGCAGGGTGCCGAAGCGCGCTTGGAGTTTCGGGGCCAGGAAGACCGAGGCCAGGGCGAGCAGGATGCCCCAGCCGCAGAAGATGAAGCCGATCGCGTAGGTGCCCATGTCCAGCGGGAACGGGGTGTAGGCGAGCAGGGTGAAGAAGCCGAAGTTGTAGAGCAGCGCGGTGATGCTGACGGTGAGCAGGCCGCGGTGGCGCAGCGCCTTGAAGGGTGCGGTGATCGAGGTCGGCTTGGCCGGCTTGGGCATGTCGGGCAGGAGCACGACGATGGCGATGAAGGCGATGGCCATCAGCACCGACACGCCGAAGAACGGTCCGCGCCAGCTGATGCCGCCGAGCAGCCCGCCCAGCAGCGGGCCGGTCGCGATGCCGATGCCGAGCGCGGCCTCGTAGAGGATGATCGCCTTGGCGACGCCGCCGGTGGCCGCGCCGACGATGGTGGCCAGCGCGGTCGCGATGAACAGCGCGTTGCCCAGACCCCAGCCGGCGCGGAAGCCGATGATCTCGCCGATCGTGGACGACATCCCCGCCAGCGCCGCGAACACCACGATGATCGCCAGACCCGACAGCAGCGTCTTCTTCGCCCCGAACCGGCTGGAGATGACACCGGTGATCAGCATCGCGACGCCGGTGACGGCCATATAGCTGGTGAACAGCAGCGAGACCTGCGACGGGCTCGCGTGCAGTTGTTCGCCGATCGGCTTGAGAATGGGGTCGACCAGGCCGATGCCCATGAACGCGATCACGCTGGCGAAGGCGACGGCCCAGACAGCCTTGGGCTGCCCGATCGACGGGGTGGTGGCCGCGGCGTTGTCGTCGCGAGTCAACACGGGGCTGCTACTCATACAGAGCTCCTGGTTGCTTCACTGTCGACCGCGGGCAACCGCACGCAGGGCTGTCAGCAGGTCGTTCATATCGGTGTCGAGCCGGATCAGCCGATCCAGCGGGAAGTCGGCGAGTCCGGGTGCCATGGCGGCGGCGAAGGCGCGCCGCGCGGTGGCCAGGCGGGTCCGGCCGGCCGGGGTGAGCTCCACCAGCACCGCCCGCGAATCGTGCGGGTCCTTGGTGCGGGTGGCGAGTCCGTCGGTGACGAGTCGTCCCAGCAGCGCCGTTGCCGCCGGTTGTGAACATCGATCGATCCGGGCGAATTCGCTGACGCGGATTCCCCCGTGCTCGTCGAGCACGGCGAGAGCCCGCAGGACCGCCCGGGGCACCTCGTCCTCGCTGATCGCCCCGGCCAACCGGGTGAGCCGACCGGCAGTGACCAACAGGTCGACCACGATGTCGTCTGCGGAGGGCTGCTCGTTCTGCTGCACGTCTCACATTATTACATAAGCTAACTATCTAAATCGAGGGGTGCAGCGGTGAGATGGCGCACGACAGCGGAAAGCCCTGGCTGCGGGCGCGCAGCCAGGGCTTTCGCGGAGCGGTCAGGCGGCTGTCGGGCGTTTGCCGGTGCCGAAGAGTTCGCTCGTGGCGTGGGCGCGCTTGAAGTAGAGGTGCGCGTCGTGCTCCCAGGTGATGGCGATGCCGCCGTGCAGCTGGATGGTCTCGGCGGCCACGGTGGAGAAGGTCTCGGTGCAGTGCCTGCGGGCGACCCAGACGTCCTCGGCGGCCGACGGCGAGTTCTCGGCGACCGCCTGCGCGGCGGCCTGAGCGGCCGAATCCGCCGACTCCACCAGCACGTACATGTCGGCCATGCGGTGCTTGAGGGCCTGGAAACTGCCGATGGGACGACCGAACTGCACGCGCGAGGCGGTGTAGTCGACGGTCAGTTCCAGGCAGCGGCGCGCCGCGCCGACCTGCTCGGCCGCGAGGGCGGCCCAGGCGATATCGCGCAGCCGGGCACGCAGGGCTGCCGGGTCGCCGGTGCCGATGCGGGTGGCGGGGGTGCCGCTGAAGGTGATGGTGGCGAGTCGGCGGGTGGGGTCGAGCGCGGGCGTCGGGGTGACGGTGACGCCGGCCGCGTCGGCGGTGGTCTCGAACAGTCCCGCGTCGGTGAGTACCAGCAGCAGGTCGGCCTGGGCGCCGTGCAGCACGTAATGCGCTGTGCCATCGAGCTTTCCGTCGGTGGCGGTGACGCCCGGGTGATCCCAGCCGTCGGCGTCGGCCCAGCACAGTGCGGCTGTGCGCGATCCGTCGGCAAGGTCGGGCAGGAGTCGCGCGCCGGCCCGGTCGTCCTCGGCGAGGAGGATGGCCTGCACCCCGAGCACTGCCGACCCGAGCATCGGCACCGAGCCGAGCACCCGGCCCAATTCGCCCACCACCATCAGTGATTCGACCAGCCCGGCCCCCGCGCCGCCCCATTCTTCGGGGACGGCCAGCGCGGCGACGCCGACCTGCTCGCACAGCATCGCCCACAGCTTCGGGTCGTAGCCGAGATCGGTGTCGATGGCGGTGCGCAGGGCGGCGGAGTTCGCGTGCTTGTCCAGCAGGGCGCGCACCGAATCACGGAATTCGATGAGTTCATTCGATGACATGGGACTCCTCGCGATGGTCAGGGATCGGCACCGTCGCGGTGCGCTGCGAGCCCATCAGCTCGCTGCTTCCGTGCGCAGCGCGGCGGCGATGCGGGCACGGTGGAAATCGGCGGTGCCCCAGGCGGTGCGCAGCGCGGTGACCTTGGTGAGCCACAGCGACAGGTCGCATTCGGCGGTGTAGCCGATGGCGCCGTGCACCTGCAGGCCGGCGCGGGCGGCGCGGTGGGCGGCGTCGGCACAGGTCACCAGGGCGGCCGACACGTCGCGGGCGCGATCGTCGGAGTCCAGCGTCAGCGCCGCGCGGTAGAGCAGCGGTTCGGCCAGGTCCAGGGCGATCAGCACATCGGCGAGCTGCTGCTTCACCGCCTGGAATTCGCCGATCGCGCGACCGAACTGCTTGCGCTGCTTGGCATAGGCGGTGGTCTGCTCGAGAATCGCGCGCCCGGCGCCGAGAAGCTGTGCGGCGCAAGCGAGGACACCCAGGTCGAAGGCATAGGCGATGGCGGCCTCGACCTCGGGTCCCTCGGCGATCAGGGCATCTGCGACGAGCTGGGAAAGCTCCCGGGCCGGGTCGACCGAAGCCGCAACCCCCGTGGACTTCGCGCCGGTGGTGACGCGACTCCCGGTCGTGACCAGCACCAGATCGGCGGTGTTCGCGTCGAGCGCGATCCCACGCTGCGGGTCATCGAAGGCGATGGTGCCGAGTTGCTCCCCGGACGCGAGCGCGGGCAGGAACCGCTGGGCGACCGTGGAATCCGGAAGACGTTGCAGCAGCGCGGGAATCACCGCCGCCGACTCGATCACCGGACCGGGCAGCGCCGCGCGCCCCGCCTCGATCAACGCGACCACCAGGTCGACCGGCGTCGCGTCGGCACCGTCGTACTGCTCGTCGACGATCAACCCGAAGACGCCCATCTCGGCGAGCTGCCGCAGCAGCGCCCGACCCTTGACGGTGTCACCGTCGGACCAGGCCCGCACGGCGACGGGCACCTGACCGGCGTCGAGGATCTTGCGCAACTCGGCGGCGAAATCGAGCTGTTCGGTACTGAGGGCGAATCTCATCGCTGACCTCCTGTGCTGGGACGGGCGGTGCGGCGCGCGGCCGTGTCCGCCCGGTCGGGCAGTGCCATGGCGGTCGCACGCACGCGCGACGGCGCGGTCATCGCTTGCTCTCGCGGGGCAGACCGAGGATGCGCTCGGCGATGATGTTGCGCTGGATCTCGTTGGTACCGGCGTAGATCGGGCCCGACAGCGAGAACAGATAGCCGTCGGTCCACCTGCTCTGCTGTTCGGCGGCCGACCCGAGCAGGTCCAGGGCGGTCTCGTGCATGGCGATGTCGAGTTCGGACCAGAACACCTTGGTGATCGAGGACTCCGCGCCGAGCTGGCCGCCGTCGGTGAGCCGGGTGACGGTGCCGAAGGTGTGCAGGCGGTAGGCTTCGGCGCCGAGCCAGGCGTCCACCACGGCGTTGCGGGCGGCGGTGTCGGCCGGGTCGGTGGTCTCCTGCCACAGGTCGATCAGCCGCTGGGCGGTGGCGCTGAAGCGGCCGGGGCTGCGCAGCGACAGGCCGCGTTCATTGCTCGAGGTGGCCATGGCCACCCGCCAGCCCTCGTTGGGGGCGCCGATCACGTCGGTGTCGGGGACGAAGACGTCGTCGAGGAAGATCTCGGCGAAGCCGGGTTCGCCGTCGAGCTGCGGGATCGGGCGCACGCTCACGCCCTCGGCGGTGAGCGGGAACATCACGTAGGTGAGGCCGTGGTGACGCTGGGCGTCGGGGTCGCTGCGGAACAGGCCGAAGGCCCAGTCGGCGAAGGACGCGCGCGAGCTCCAGGTCTTCTGGCCGTTGAGAATCCAGCCGCCCTCGGTGCGGCGCGCGGTCGAGCGCAGGCTCGCCAGATCGCTGCCCGCCTCGGGCTCGGACCAGGCCTGCGCCCAGATGTCGTCACCGCGGGCCATGCGCGGCAGGATGCGCGCGAGCTGTTCTTCGGTGCCGTGCTCGAACAGGGTCGGTGCGAGCAGGAAGATTCCGTTCTGGGCGACGCGGCCGGGCGCGCCCGCCGCGTAGTACTCCTGCTCGAAGAGCACCCATTCCAGGATGGAGGCGTCGCGGCCACCGTATTCCCGCGGCCACGACACCGCCGACAGGCGCGCGCCCGCCAGGGTCGCCTCCCATTCGCGGTGCGCCTCGAAACCCTCGGCGGTGTCCATGGACGGCAACGGCTTTCGCGGAACGTGGGTCGCGAGGAATTCGCGCACCTCCAGCTGGAAAGCCTGGGCTGCCGGGTCGATCTCGAGATTCACGCTTTGTCCTTCATCGAGCGGGCGTTCATTCCGCCCAGCGAATCGGCGCCGACTTCGGCATTGTGGGCGTGCGCGAAATGGTGCAGCCCGAAGACCGAATCCATGCCGCTGCGCATTCCCATCAGGTCTTCGGCCTGGTTGACCGCCTTCTTGGTGAGCGCGAGCCCGAATTGCGGCATGGCCGAGATCTTTTCGGCCAGGGCCAGCACCTCGGATTCGAGATCGTCACGCGGCACGACCCGGTTGACCATGCCCCATTCCTTGGCCTGGGCGGCACCGAACCGGTCACCGGTGAACAGGAATTCCTTGGCCGCGCGCGGACCCATCACCCACGGGTGCGCGAAATACTCCACACCCGGAATGCCCATCCGGACAACGGGATCGGAGAAGAACGCGTCGTCGGAGCAGACGATGAGATCGCACACCCAGGCCAGCATCAGCCCGCCCGCGATGCACGCGCCCTGCACCATGGCGATGGTGGGCTTGGGGATCTCCCGCCAGCGGCGGCACATGCCCAGGTAGACCTCGGTCTCGCGGGCGAAACGCTGATCGCCGCCGGGGCGGTCCACATGGTCCCACCACAGCGCGGCCTTGTTCTCGTAGTGCACATGGTGGTCGCGGCCCGGGGTGCCGATATCGTGGCCCGCGCTGAAGTGTTTCCCGTTGCCCGCCAGCACGATCACCTTGACCTCCGGGTCCTCGACCGCGCGCACGAAGGCGGCGTCGAGGGCGTAGGTCATCTTCGAGTTCTGCGCATTGCGGAAATCGGGCCGGTTCATGGTGACGACGGCGACCGGCCCGCGCACCTCATAGGTGACGACGTCGGTTTCGGATTCGGGACTCACGACTTCTCCTCACGTAGCTCACGCTTGAGTACCTTGCCCGCCGCGCTGTAGGGCAGCTGGTCGCGGAACTCCACGAGCCGGGGCACTTTGAAATTGGCCAATTCACCGGTGGCGAAGGCGATCACGTCGGCTTCGGTCAGACTCGATCCGGCCTTGCGGACCACGACGGCCTTGCCGACCTCACCCATCCGCTCGTCGGGCACCCCGATCACCGCCGATTCGGCGACGCCGTCGAGGCGGGCCAGGGTCTGTTCGATCTCGGCGGGATAGACGTTGAATCCGCCGGTGATGTACATGTCCTTGAGCCGGTCGGTGATCTTGAGATAGCCGCGCTCGTCGACGACGCCGATATCGCCGGTGTGCAGCCAGCCCTCGGCGTCGATGGCCTCGGCGGTGGCCTCCGGATCGTCTAGGTAGCCGAGCATGACATTGGGGCCGCGCAGCAGCACCTCGCCCGCCTCGGACAGGCGCAGTTCGAAATCGGCGATCGGCCCGCCGCAGGTGTTGGCGATGGTGACGGCGTCGTCGTCGGGGCGGCACATGGTGCCGAAACCGGCCGACTCGGACAGGCCGTAGGCGGTGATGACCACCTCGAAATCGAGGTCCTCGCGCATGCGCTCGATGAGCACCACCGGCACGGTCGCCGCGCCGGTCACCGCCACCCGCAGCGAGCTCAGGTCGCGCTCGGCGCGCTGGGGATGCTCGAGGACGGTCTGGTAGATGGTCGGCGGGCCGGTGAGCACGGTGATGCGTTCGGACTCGATGAGCGCGAGCGCGGCGGGCACGTCGAAGGTCGCCTGGGGGACGATGGTGGCCCCGGTGACCAGGCAGGCGAGGATGCCCGCCTTGTAGCCGAAGTTGTGGAAGAACGGCGGGATGATCAGGTAGCGGTCGTCGGCGCGCAGGGTGGAGCACTCGACCCAGCCGCGCACCACACCCAGCGCCTGCCGGTGTGCCACGAGGGTGCCCTTGCTGCGGCCGGTGGTGCCGGAGGTGAACAGGATGTCGGCGATATCGTCGGGGGAGACCTCGCCGGCCCGCTGTTCGCCGACCGCCTCGGGCACGGTCGCGGCCTGGGCGAGCAGTTCGTCCCAGCTCAGCGTCACCTGGGGCGTTCGCGGATCGGCGTCGCGGCCTGGCGTTACCTCGGCCGGCTCCGCGTTCGGCGTCGTCGTGACCGGCGCGTCGGACTCGACCGGGATGACGACGACCGTCCCGATTCCCAGATCCGGAACCTTGTCGAGCAGCTCGGCGGCCCGGTCACGCCCGAGGAACGGCCCGGCGACGAACAGCGCCGCGGCGTCGACCCGGGCCAGCACGTCGGCCGCCTCGGCCGCGACATAGCGGGTGTTGAGCGGAACCAGCGCGGCGCCGACCGAATGCGCGGCCAGCGCGGCGACGACCCAGTGGTGGGTGTTGGGCGCCCACATGGCGACCCGATCGCCGGTGACGATGCCGCGGGCGATCAGCGCGCGAGCGGCGACGCGCACCTGATCGAGCAGATCGGCCCAGGTCAGGCGGATCGCGCCGTCGATCAGGGCGGGCTCGTGCGGGTGCGCCGCGGCGATGTCTCGCAGCGCCTGCGGGGTGGTTTGTGCAGGGGGTGTCACGGGGTCCTCACCGTTGTGCGGTTGCTGTTCTCCACGAAGCAGCTAACAAAGCAAGTGCTTGGTAGGTTATCCTATCGGCGTGGGTGTGATCCAGACCTCAGATTCCGATACCGCGACCTCCGACGCGGAGTTTTGCGCGGAAATACGCGACTGGCTGGCCGAAAATCTCTCCGGCGAGTTCGCTGACCTGCGCGGCACCGGCGGACCCGGCCGCGAACACGAATACTTCGACGAGCGCCTCGCCTGGGACCGGCACCTGGCCGCGTCCGGCTGGACCTGCCTGGGCTGGCCGGTCGAATACGGCGGCCGCGGTGCCAGCGTGCGCCAGCAGGTGATCTTCCATGAGGAGTACGCGAAGGCCGACGCGCCTGCGCGGGTCTCGCACGTGGGCGAGGAACTGCTCGGCCCGACCCTGCTGGCCTTCGGCACCGAGGAGCAGAAGCGCCGCTTCCTGCCGGGCGTGCGCTCGGTCGGCGAGCTCTGGTGCCAGGGCTACTCCGAGCCGGGCGCCGGGTCCGACCTGGCGGCGGTCAGCACCACCGCACGCCTGGAAGACGGCAAGTGGGTGATCAACGGCCAGAAGATCTGGACCTCACTCGCGCACGTGGCCGACTGGTGCTTCGTCATCGCGCGCACCGAGCGCGGCTCGAACAGGCACAAGGGGCTGTCGTACCTGCTGGTGCCGATGGACCAGCCGGGCATCCAGGTGCGCCCGATCGAACAGCTCACCGGCACCTCGGAATTCAACGAGGTGTTCTTCGACGACGCCGTCACCGACGCCGACCTGGTCGTCGGCGAACCCGGTGACGGCTGGCGAATCGCCATGGGCACCTTGACCTTCGAGCGCGGTATCTCCACGCTCGGTCAGCAGATCCGCTTCGCCCGCGAGCTCGCCGATATCGAGGCACTGGCCCGGCGCACCGGCGCCGCCGGCGACCCGCTCATCGCCGACCGGCTCGACCGTGCCTGGGTCGGGCTGCGGGTGCTGCGCGCGCACGCGCTGCGCACCATGAGCGAGGACCACGACGACGCGGGCGGCGCCTCGGTCTCGAAGTTGTTGTGGGCCAACTGGCATCGCGGACTCGGCGAGCTCGCCATGGCGGTGCAGGGCGCCGCCGGGCTGGTCACCGGGGACGACGACATGACCGCATGGCAGCGGCTGTATCTGTTCAGCCGCGCCGACACCATCTACGGAGGTTCGAACGAAGTGCAGCGCAACATCATCGCCGAGCGGGTGCTCGGTCTGCCGCGGGAGGCCCGCCCGTGACCGGTCCACTGTCCGTCCCGCCCCCGTCCATTCCCGGCCACGGCCTGCTGACCGGCCGGAAGGCCGTGATCACCGCCGCCGCGGGCACCGGCATCGGCTCGGCCACCGCGCGCAGGCTGCTGGAGGAGGGCGCCGATGTCGTCGTCTCCGACTGGCACGAGCGCAGGCTCACCGAGACCGCCGAGCTGCTGGCCGAGGAGTTCCCGGAGCGTCAGGTGGCCGCGGTGGTGTGCGATGTGCGCGACACCGAACAGGTGAACCGCCTGCTCACCGAGGCCGCCGCCGCGCTGGGTCGCATCGACATCATGGTCAACAACGCCGGGCTCGGCGGCGAGACGCCGGTGGTCGACATGACCGACGAGCAGTGGGACCAGGTCCTCGACATCACGCTGACCGGCACCTTCCGCTGCACCAGGGCCGCCCTCAACTACTTCCGTGGCGCGGGCCACGGTGGCGTGCTGGTCAACAACGCCAGCGTGCTCGGTTGGCGCGCCCAGCACGGCCAGGCCCACTACGCCGCCGCCAAGGCGGGCGTGATGGCGCTGACCCGGTGCAGCGCGGTCGAGGCCGCCGAATTCGGGGTGCGGATCAACGCCGTGGCGCCGAGCATCGCGCGTCATCCGTTCCTGGACAAGGTCAGCTCGACCGAACTGCTCGACGCCCTCAGCGAGCGCGAAGCCTTCGGCCGCGCCGCCGAACCTTGGGAAGTGGCGGCAACGATCGCCATGCTGGCCAGTGACTACACCTCATACCTGACCGGTGAGGTGGTCTCGGTGAGCAGTCAGCGCGCATGATCGGCTCGGCGCGGCGCGGGGGTTCCCGATTCAGGGAACCAAGCAATTGCTTGGTTGTACGATGTCAGGTGTGACCGCACCCGATACCGTGAAACGCACGCGCCGCGCCGAACTCCTCGACCTCGCCGCCGACCTGTTCGCCGAACGCGGACTGCGCGCCACCACGGTGCGCGATATCGCGGACTCGGCGGGCATCCTCTCCGGCAGCCTCTACCACCATTTCGACTCCAAGGAGTCGATGGTCGACGAGATCCTGCGCGGCTTCCTCGACGACCTGTTCGGCCGCTACCGCGAGATCGCGGCCGCCGGGCTGAGCTCGCGCGAGACCCTGGAGGCGCTGGTGCTCGCCTCCTACGAGGCCTTCGATCGGCACCACGCCGCCGTCGCCATCTACCAGGCCGAGGCCAAGAACCTGCGCGATGTCGAGCGCTTCGGCTACATCCGCGAATTCAACATCGAGTTCCGCGACCTGTGGCACCGGGTGCTCACCGCCGGTGTGGCCGACGGCAGCTTCCGGCCCGAACTCGACGTGGAACTGGCCTTCCGCTTCCTGCGCGACACCGTGTGGGTCGCGGTGCGCTGGTACACCCCCGGTGGCCCGATCACCGTGAAAAACCTTGCCCAGCAATACCTCACCATCGTGCTCGACGGGCTCACCGTGCCCGGGAGCAGTCCCACCTAGGAGTTCCCCATGACCGCTCGGCCCTACACCCCGCTGCGACAGGTCTATGTGATCGACGCGGTGCGTACCGCGGTCGGCAAGCGCGGTGGCGCGCTGGCCGGTGTGCACCCGGCCGACCTCGGCGCCGCCGCGCTGCGCGGGCTGATCGAGCGCACCGGGATCGATCCGGCCGTGGTCGACGACGTGATCGTCGGCTGTGTCGACAACATCGGCCCGCAGGCGGGCAATATCGGCCGCACCATGTGGCTGACCGCCGGCTACCCCGAAGAGGTTCCCGGCGTCACCGTCGACCGGCAGTGCGGTTCGAGCCAGCAGGCCGTGAACTTCGGCGCGCAGGCCATCATGTCCGGCACCGCCGAGGTCATCGTGGCCGCGGGCGTGCAGAACATGAGCGCCATCCCGATCTCGGCGGCCATGCTGGCGGGTAAGGAGTACGGCTTCGACTCGCCGTTCGTCGGCGCCACCGGCTGGGATACGCGCTACGGCACCGGTGAGGTCTCGCAGTTCCGCGGCGCCGAACTGATCGCCGAGAAGTGGGGCATCACCCGCGAGGACATGGAGCGCTGGGCGCTGCGCAGCCACGAGCGCGCCCGCGCCGCCATCGCCGAGGGACGCTTCGAGGCCGAGATCGTGCCGGTCGGTGACTTCACCGTCGACCAGGGCCCGCGCGAGACCAGCCTGGAGAAGATGGCCTCGTTGCAGCCGCTGAGCGAGGGCAGCCCGCTCACCGCCGCCGTGGCCAGCCAGATCTCCGACGGCGCCTCGGCCACCCTGCTCGCCTCCGAATGGGCGGTCCAGGAATACGGCCTCACCCCGCGCGCCCGCATCAACCACGTCAGCGCCCGCGGCGCCGACCCCATCTTCATGCTCAGCGCCCCCATCCCCGCCACCCAGTGGGCCCTGGACAAGGCGGGCCTGACCATCGACGACATCGACGTCATCGAGATCAACGAGGCCTTCGCCCCGGTCGTCCTGGCCTGGATCAAGGAAATCGGCGCCGACCCGGAGAAGGTCAATGTCAACGGCGGCGCCATCGCCCTTGGCCACCCCCTCGGCGCCACCGGCGCCAAACTCTTCGCCACCCTCCTGCACGAACTCGAGCGCGTCAACGGCCGCTACGGCCTGCTCACCATCTGCGAAGGCGGCGGCACCGCCAACGTCACCATCATCGAACGCCTGGACAGGTAGGCCCGTCCGACCTCGATCACCGCTCCATCGGGAGTCCAGTGGGGCTGCCTACGATGGGCGGTGTGAAGGTGCTCGGTGCGTGCCCGCTCGACTGCCCCGACGCGTGCTCCTGGGTGGTCACCGTCGAGGACGGTGTGGCGACCGGGCTGCGCGGGAACAAGGAGCATCCGGTCACGCGCGGTGCGCTGTGTGTGAAGGTGAACCGCTATCTCGAGCAGGTCGGGGCGCCGGATCGGCTGCGGTATCCGCTGCGCCGGACCGGGCCGAAGGGGTCGGGGCGGTTCGAGCGGATCAGCTGGGAGACCGCGCTGGACGAGATCGCGACGCGGCTCACCGGGATCATCGACGAATTCGGTGCCGAGGCGATCTGGCCGTTCCACGGCACCGGCAGCCTCGGCTACCTCCAGGGGCTGGAGGGCTACCCCGGCCGCCGGATGTTCAATGTGCTCGGTGCCTCGCATCACCGGCCCACCATCTGCTCGGTCGCGGGCAGCGCGGGCGTGCGCTACACCCTCGGGACCTCCGGCGGCATGGACCCCGAGGACCTGGCTCACTCGGAGCTGATCCTGCTCTGGGGCACCAATCCGCTCAGCTCCGGCCATCACGTCTGGAAGTTCATCCAGGACAGTGGCGCGCACCTGGTCGCCATCGACCCGGTGCGCACGAAGACCGCCGAACGCTGCGACGAGCACCTGGCGCCGCTGCCCGGCACCGACGCGGCCCTGGCGCTGGGCCTGCTGCACGTCATCGTCTCGCTGGGCGCCCAGGACGACGCCTACCTGGCCGAGCACACCGAGGGCTGGCCCGAGTTCCGCGAGCGCATCGCCGAGTACCCGCCCGCCCGCGTCGCGGCGATCACCGGCCTCAGCGAGGAACAGATCGTCGGCCTCGGCGAACGGATCGCCCGCACCCGCCCGACCGCCATCCGTGCCTCCCAGGGTATGCAGCGGCACGCGGGCGGCGGGATGGCGCTGCGGCTGCTCGCCTGCCTGCCCGGCGTCACCGGCGACTGGGCGATTCCCGGTGGGGGACTGCACTATTCGACCAGCGGGCACTTCCGGGTCGATCTCGAGGCGCTGATCCGCGACGACCTGCTCCCGCACCCCGTGCGGACCCTGTCGATGACCCGGCTCGGCGAGACCCTGCTGGAAGCCGAGGGACCACCGGTCAAAGCCCTGTTCGTGATCGCGGCCAACCCGGTCGGCTCCAATCCCGACCAGCGCCGCGTGATCGAGGGCCTGTCCCGCGACGACCTGTTCACCGTTGTCCTGGAACACTTCTCGACCGACACCGTCGACTACGCCGACATCGTCCTGCCCGCCACCATGCAGCCCGAGCACCTCGATGTGCTCGCCGGGTACGGCCACCTGTACCTGGTCTGGAACGAACCCGCCGTCGAGCCGCCGGGCGAATGCCTGTCCACGACAGAGACTTTCCGGCGGCTGTCGCGACGGCTGGGTCTAACCGAGCCCGCGCTCTACGACTCCGACGAAGAACTGATGCGGCAATTGTTGAAGGGCTACGACCTCGATCGTCTCCGGGCCGACGGTTACCTCAAGATCGAGCCGGGCCCCGTTCCCGCGGGCAAGCTCCAATTCGTCTCGGCCAGAGCCGAGCTCGCCGGCCACGATCCCCTCCCCGGCTTCACCCCGCCCGGCGACACCGGTCCCGGCCTCGTCCTGATCTCGGCCGCCTCCCACTACTTCCTCAACACCACCTTCGGCTCCAACCCCGAACTCCGCCGCCGCGCGGGCGAATCCCGGATCGCCTTACATCCCGACGACGCGGCCTCACGCGGAATCGCGGATGGCACACCGGTCGTGGTGCTCAACGAGCGTGGTTCCTTCGAGGCCGTCGCCGAGATCTCCGACCGCGTCCGCCCCGGCGTCGCCGCGACCACCAAGGGCCGCTGGGCCAAGTTCACCGGCGGCGCGACCGTCAACGCCACCATCGCCGAACGCGATGCCGACTACGCGGGCGGCGCGGTGTTCCACGACAACCGCGTCGAGGTCCGCCCGCGCTGAGTGCGGGGCATGCCGGTGACACACCCCGCGGTCGACCCGGATCACCACCAGGGGTTCACGACCTCCCATCGCACCAGCGTGCCCGGGAAATCACAGCGAGCCCAGGACTGCTGGCCGTCCCACGCCACGTTTCCCCACCGCTGGTAGGTGCCCCACGGGCTGCCGAACCAGCCCCACGAATTCCTGCATTCGATGCGCACCTGATGGCGGGTGGGCCAGTAACACTGCGAGTACGCCGCGGTGTTGTTCACCGGATACGCCGCGCAGCCCGGCTGCCACTGCGCCTGCGCGGGTGCCACACCCAGCACCACGCCCGCGCCGAGCAGCGCCGCCGCCGACGTGCTCACCATCGCCCTTCTGACGAGCGCCCTCATCACAACCTCCCATCAGCGTGGGGGACTACGCCCCCGACTGCTGACAGGCCTCCGCGCCGGTCGATGTCTCGGTGAGCCCCGCGGGCCCACCCTTACGTGATATACATCACATTCTAGAACGTCGTCGTTACCGGCGCCGGAACGAGAAACACCGGACCGGATGCGCACTTCGTGGGTGCGCACCCTGCCCGGTGCTCGGCCACCTCCCGCGGACGGTGGCTCGTCCGTCGGTGCGGGAGGCGGCGTCGGTTCGCCGGATCAACGGCAGGTCGGGGTGCCCAGGCGATGTCGGGTCGCCTGAGCGGGGCGGGTGAGACCGCCCCCGCCTCTCAGTGCTGGTCGACGGCGGGTTCGCTGGTCAGCGCCGCGACCGACTCGATGCGGGCCACCGCGTCGGCGACGATCCGCTCGACCAGCTCGGCCACGGTCGGCAGGCTGTCGATGATTCCGGTGACCTGGCCCGCGGGCAGCACGCCCGCGTCGGTGCGGCCCTCGACCAGCCCGGCCTTGGTGAGCATGGCCGAGTTGGCCGCCATCACGACCTGCGACCAGCTCAGGTCCTTGGTCTTGCGCATGGCCAGCCCGTCGCGCACCAGCGTCGACCACTTCATGCCGGTCATGGACTTGAACTTGGCCGCGTTGCCGACCGCCGCCGACAGGCCGCGCCAGCCGCCGGAGTGCTCCAGCTTGTCGACCAGTTCGGTGTTGAGCATCCGGTGCGGCATGCCGTCGACCTTCACCGAGACCACCGTGTCCTGGAGACCGCGCGCGAGGTATTCCCGCTTCACGGCCTCGGGCACGGTGCTCTCCTGGGTGAGCAGGAAGCGGGTGCCCATGGCGACCCCGGCCGCGCCGTAGCTCAGCGCCGCCGCCAGGCCGCGTCCGTCGAAGAAGCCGCCCGCCGCGATCACGGGGATGTCGACGGCGTCGAGGACCGAGGGCAGCAGCAGCGTGGTGGCGACCGGACCGGTGTGCCCGCCGCCTTCGCCGCCCTGCACGATCACCGCGTCGGCACCCCAGGACGCCACCTTCACCGCGTGCTTGGCCGCGCCGATCGACGGAATCACCACCACGCCAGCGTCTTTGAGCTCGGCGATGAGGTCCTGCTTGGGCGCCAGCGCGAAGGAAGCCACTTTGACCTGCTCGCGGATGAGCAGGTCGATGCGCTCGGTGGCATCGGTCGCGTCGGCGCGGATGTTCACGCCGAAGGGCTTGTCGGTGAGCGACTTGGTCTTGGCGATCGCCGCCTCGAGTTCCTCGAAGGTCATCGTGGCCGAGGCCAGAATGCCGAGACCGCCCGCATTGGCGGTGGCCGCGACCAGGCGCGGCCCGGCGACCCAGCCCATACCGGTTTGCACGACCGGATGCTCGATCCCGACCAGCTCGGTGAGCGGAGTGCGAAGCCGACTCATGCCGCCACTTCCTTCTCCCGGAAACCCTTGGGGTCGAGCACGGTTCGGATGATGCGCAGCTCGTCCTCGGTGGGCAGCCGGGTCTCGCCCACGGTGTCCAGCCCGGCCACCGCGAACGAGGTGTTCTCGGCGACCTCGTCGGCACTCACTCCCGGATGCAGCGACAGGGCGCGCAGGGTGTGGTCGGGGCCGCCGAAGTCGAACACGCCCAGGTTGCTCACTACGCGGTGCAGGTGGTGGAAGCGGAAGGCGGGGTTGTCGGGATCGACGCGGTCGTAACCGATTCCGGAGATGATGTCGACCTGGTCGACGAAGACCCGCTTGTTGTGCCGGGGCACGAAGTAGCTGGTCGCGTGGTTGATGGTGTTGCCCGGCGCGCCGCGCACACCGAACATCTGCCGGGTCGGCTGCTGGAGCGGGCCGAAGGCCGAGAGGTTCTGATTGCCGAACCGGTCGAGCTGATTGGCGCCCATCACCACGTGACGGCGGCCGGAGGCGACCACGTCGAACACCTTGGAGAACGGAATCCAGCCCTCCACAGGGGCCTTCGCGCCGATCGCAGGGACCTCGGCGAAGAACAGCGCCTCACCATCGGACAGCAGCAGATCGGGCTCGAAGGTGAGCCGGGCCAGGCGCGCGCCGATGGTGGTGACCGTCGACATGGGGCTGGCCATGATCTCACCCGCCCCACGGAAGATCTCCGCGGCGGCGACGACGCAGACTTCGGCACGGGTCACTTTCATTTCTGCTCCTCGGCGAAAGCGTGGACGGCGGCCTGGTATTCGGCCTCGGAGACATCGAGATAGCGCGCCTTGAACTCGGCCCACGACTCGTCGGTGGCCGCGGCGGCGACGTAGTGCTTCTGGAACTTCTCGTCGCGCCCATAGCTGCCTGCGAAGGTGAAGTGCGCGCCACCGGGTGCCTCCACCACGCCGTCGACCAGCATCCGGTTGAGAATGATCGCCTGCTGCGGAACGGCTTTCACCAGTTCCTCGGTCTCCACCAGGCGATCGGCGGTGACGTAGCGGCGTTCGGCGGCCAGGCAGTAGAGGTCGTCGAAGTACGGGTCGACGCCGGTGTAGGCCGCGTTGCCGTGCTTGTCGGCCAGGTCCAGGTGCACGAAGGCGGCGTCGAGATTCAGCGCGGGCATGGCGACCAGCGTCTCGGTCCGGCCGTCGGCGGCGGGGTAGGGGGACCGGACGGTCTTCAGCTCGCCCTCCCAGAAGTCGAGCACCGAGGAACCGAGGCCCGCGCGGATCGGCAGGAACGGCAGCCGGGCGGCGGCCGCCTGCAGGCCGCACTTGACCATGCCCTCGTCCATCTCGCGCACGGTGATCGCGCCGGAGGTGCGCGCCTTGGCGAACCACGGGTCGTAGAACGGCGCCGAATCCAGCGAGACGAACCCGTAGTACGCCTTGCGGACCTTGCCCGCCGAGCACAGCAGACCCAGATCGGGCCCGCCGTAGGTGACCACGGTCAGGTCGGTGATATCCGAGCGCAGCAGCGCGCGCACCAGCGCCATCGGCTTGCGCCGGGAACCCCAGCCCCCGATGCCGATGGTCATGCCGCTGCGCAGCTCGCCGACCACCTCGTCGAGCGTCATCCTCTTGTCGCGCATGGCGATTACTTCTCCTTCTTCTGCGCGGCGAGATCGTCGTCGAAACGCGCCCTGATCTCGTCGGCGACCCCGGCGAGGTTCAGCTCCATCGTGAAACCCTGCTCGTAGCGGTAGGACCGGTGCACGTCCTGCACATCGATGCCGTTGAGCGCGCGCTTGGCGGCGCGGATCACGCGGCCGTCCTTGTTCGCGATGTTCTCGGCGACCTCCATGGCCGCGGCGTCGAGTTCGGCGCGCGGCACCACCTGATACACCGAGCCGTAGTGGTGCAGTTGCTGGGCGGTGAGCTTGCCCGCGGTGTAGAACATGGTCCGCATCAGATGCTGGGGGACCAGCCGGGCCAGGTGGGTGGCCGCGCCGAGCGCGCCCCGGTCGACCTCGGGCAGGCCGAAGGTGGCGTCGTCGGAGGCGACGATCACGTCGGAGTTGCCGACCAGGCCGATGCCGCCGCCCAGACAGAAGCCGTTGACCGCGGTGACCACCGGCACCTCGCAGTCGTAGACCGCGGCGAAGGCGTCGAAGCAGCCGTGGTTGGCCCGGATCAGCGCGGTGTGGCCGGTGTCGGCGTTCATCTCCTTGATGTCGACGCCGGCGTTGAAGCCCCGCCCCTCCGCGCGCAACACGACCACCCGGGTCGCCGGATCGCGCCCGGCCGCCCGGACGGCCTCGGCCAGCGCGAACCAGCCGTCGGAGGGCAGTGCGTTGACCGGCGGATAGTCGACTGTGACGACTTCGACGCCCTCGGTCTCGGTGTGACGGTTGATCCCCATCGCGGTGTCCCATCGTGCGCGCCCCGGCGAACCCGAGACAAAGCAAGCAATTGCTTGGTAGGTTAACACGGTGGCTGTAGAAATCGACCTTTCCGAGCAGATCGTTCTGGTGACGGGTGGGGTCCGCGGCGTCGGCGCGGGAATCAGCCGGGCCTTCCTCGCCGCGGGCGCGACCGTGCTGACCTGCGCGCGCAGGCCCGCCGACGAACCGATCGGCGGGACCGAACACCACAGCTGCGATGTGCGCGATCCCGACGCCGTGGCCGCGATGTTCGACCGGATCGTGGCCACCCACGGCCGCATCGACCACGTGGTGAACAACGCGGGCGGCGCCCCCTTCGCCCTCGCCGAGGCCGCGAGCCCGAAGTTCCACGCCAAGATCGTCGAGCTGAACCTGCTCGCGCCGCTGCTCATCGCCCAGCACGCCAACGCGGTGATGCAGAAGCAGGACGCGGGCGGCTCGATCGTGATGATCACCAGCGTCAGCGGGCACCGGCCCTCGCCCGGAACGGCCGCCTACGGCGCCGCCAAGGCCGGACTGGACAACCTCACCGGCTCGCTGGCCGTCGAATGGGCGCCCAGGGTGCGGGTGAACTCCGTGGTCGTCGGTCCGGTGGAGACCGAGCTCAGCCACCTGCACTACGGCGACGCCGACGGGGTGGCCGCGGTCGCCCGCACCGTCCCGCTGGGCAGGCTGGCCGCCCCGGCCGATGTCGGCAATGCCGCCCTCTTCCTGGCCTCCCCGCTGGCCGCCCACGTCAGCGGGGCCACCCTGCTCGTCCACGGCGGCGGCGAACGCCCGGCCTTCCTGGACGCCGCCACCACCAATCACTGAGTCACAAGCACGAACACAGGAGTCTTGAACATGGACGACCAGCAGATCTGCGCAGGCCGCACGGTCATCGTCACCGGCGCGGGACGGGGGATCGGTCGCGCGCACGCGCTCGCGTTCGCCGCGGCGGGTGCCCGGGTGGTGGTCAACGATGTCGGTACCGCCCTCGACGGCGCCGAGACCGCCGAGACGCCGGCGCAGCAGGTCGTCGACGAGATCGTCGCGGCCGGTGGCGAGGCGGTGGCCAACTACGACGACGTGGCCGACTGGGAGGGCGCGCGCAGGCTCGTCCGCCAGGCCGTCGACACCTTCGGTGGGCTGGATGTGCTGGTCAACAACGCCGGGTTCGTACGGGACCGGATGCTGGTGAATCTCGGCGAGGACGAATGGGACGCGGTGGTGCGCGTGCACCTCAAAGGCCACTTCGCCACCATGCGTCACGCCGCGGAGTACTGGCGAGCGGAGTCGAAGGCCGGTCGGCCGGTCGACGCCCGGGTGATCAACACCAGCTCCGGTGCCGGTCTGCAGGGCAGCGTCGGTCAGGGCAACTACGGCGCCGCCAAGGCGGGCATCGCCGGGCTCACGCTCACCGCGTCGGCGGAGTTCGGCCGCTACGGGGTGACCGTCAACGCGATCGCGCCCGCCGCCCGCACCCGGATGACCGAGACCGTCTTCGCCGACACCATGGCCGCCCCGGATTCCGGCTTCGACGCCATGGCCCCGGAGAACATCTCCCCGCTGGTGGTGTGGCTCGGCAGTACCGAGTCGGCCGGGGTGACCGGGCGGATGTTCGAGGTCGAGGGCGGGAAGGTGGCGCTCGCGCAGGGCTGGCGTCACGGTGCGCCCGTCGACCGCGGCGCCCGCTGGAACCCCGCCGAACTGGGTCCGGTGGTGGCCGAACTGATCGAGAAGAGCGTAGCGCCGGAGCCGGTTTACGGCGCATAGCAAACTTTGTGGCACAGGTCCCGGGAATCTCCCGGGACCTGTGCTTTTGCCATTTCACGCGCGTTCAGGGGGCTGTACGACTTTTGCTCTCCTCTGCGGGGGAGCGGCGGTGGGTTTACTATGGGCTACTGTTCGTCGATCCCGGCATGAATCGCGACCGGGGGTAATGCTGCGCCGGGAACGAAGGGGATGACAAGCGCATGGCCGTTGGTCGCATGTTGCGCGTATTTGCCGCCGCGAGTGTGCTGGCAGGTTGTGCGCTACTCGGGCCCGCGGTCGCTGTCGCCGCCCCCGGCAGTCCGTCCACCCCCGCCGCCCAGGCGCCAGGAAGTGGCAGCAGTGGGACGGGGAGCAGCGGCGACAACGGTCAGGACGCCGGAGAGCACGCCGAACTGACCCTGCCCGGTGCGCCGGGGGAGCGTCAGCGTGACAGCTGCGGGCACGGCGGCCCGGCCGACAAGTGCCCCGCCGCCGACCAGACTCCCGGCCAGGGCCAGGGCCAGGGCCAGGGCGAGGACAGCGGCAACGGGCTGGGCCAGGACAACGGCAGCCCCGGTGTGCCCAGTGGCTCCGGCGGTGGACAGCCCGGCAGCAACCCGGCGGGCGCCCCGGTCGCCGAAGACGAATGGCAGCCGCTCTCCATCCCGGGCCAGTCCGATCAGGACATCCCCACCAGGGAAGTAGCGGGCTCCGGTTCCGCCTCCGGCTCGGCCGCCGTCGGCTCCGCTGCAGGCGCCGGTTCCGCCGCGGCGGGTCTGGCCCTCGGCACGGGCTCGGCGGGCCTCGGCATCCTGCTCGGCACCGGCTCGGCCGGGGTCGGCGCCGTCCTCGGGACGGGCTCGGCGGGCATCGCCGCGGTCCTCGGCACCGGTTCGGCCGGTGTCGGCGCGGTGCTGGCCACGGGGTCCGCCGGTGCGGCGGGCGTGCTCGCCACCGGTTCGGCGGGCGCCGCCGCGGTGCTCGGGACGGGCTCGGCCGCGGTCGGTTCGGCCGCCGCGGGCACCGGCTCCGCCGCCCTCGGCCTCGGCTCGGCGGTCCTCGGAACAGGTTCCGCCGCAGTGGGTTCCGCCGGGATCGGCTCGGCCGCGGTCGGTTCCGCCGGTGCGGGTTCGGCGGCGACCGGTTCCGCCGCCGTGGGCTCCGCGGCGGTCGGCTCGGCCAGCCCCCTGCTCCTGCTGCTGATCCCGCTGCCCACGCCCCCGGCCGCCCCCGCCTTACCGTCGATCGCCATCCCGCCCGCCCCGGACGTGCCCTCGATCGCGGCACCGAATATCGCTGTGGCAGCGCCGGTTCCGGCAGCAGCGCCGCCCGCGGCGGAGGCGCCTGCCCCTGCCGCGCCACCCGCCGCCGCTCCCGCTCCGGCCGCCAAGCCCAACCACGAGTTCGTCCCCACCAGTGACAACAGCGGCCTGCCCGAGCCGAAGCTGCTGTCGGTGATCGGTGGTCTGATCGCGCTCACCCTGGCCGGAACCGGTTCGGGCGCAGTGAGTTTCCAAGGTGCCGCGGCCGCCCAGGCGCGGGTGAACGCGGCGCGTGCCGAGTTCTTCGGACCGAGGTCGTGAGGGGATCTTCGATGAGCAGGAGCAAGACCCAGAGCACCTCCCGGTCCTACCGCCGCGTGGCCGCCGCCGTCGACGCGGTCTGCGCGGTGGCCGCCGACTCCGACGCGACCACCCTCGACGAGGTGGTGGCGGCGGTCTCGCTGGAACGTGACCGCGAGATCGAGATCACCAGCGCGCAGCTGGGGCCGGGTGTGTGCGGGCAGCGCCGGTTCTATCCCGAACGCGACATCATCGTGCTCGCCGATGCCCTGCCCAGCCGCGACCACACCCTCGCCCACGAACTGGGCCACATCGTGTTCGACCACGAGGGCGCCCCGACCGTGGAGACCACGCTCGAGGTCAGCGACGACCTGATCGCCTACATGCTCAGCCAGCGCGCGCACGCGCAGATCGTCGAAGACGGCTCCGACGACCTCGCCGAATGGGAGGCCGAGACCTTCGCGGCCATGCTGATGACCCGCCTGCGCGTGTTCAACAACCGGGGCGCAGGCGTCTCGGTCCTTCGATTCGATGAGGCACTCGGATGACACTCTGGTTGACAGCCCTGCTGGTCTGGGTTGCCGCGGGTGCGCGAGTGGGACGCGTGCTGGTGAAGCCGGCCACGACGGCCCGCGTCGCCATCGTCGTCGCGGTGGCCGCGGTCGCGCTCGCCGCGACCGTCGCCATTCCCGATATCGCGGTCGCCGTCGACAACCTGCTGCCCGGCGGTGTGCACAACGGCTGGTTGTCCACCGGCATCGTGGTCTCGGCGTGGATCCTGTTCACCACCGCCACCTCGGTGGTCGCCTCGGCGGCCTGGCCGGTGGTGTCGCGGCGCAATCTGCGCCAGGTGGCGATGGTGGTCTACGGCATCGGCGCGCTGGCGATCGCGATCACGCTGGCCTGGTCGTTCACCTTCGGCTGGATCGTGGTCGCGCTGGGCGCGGTCTTCATCGTCACCACCGGTCTGCGCAATCTGGACTGGACCACCCTGGGTCGTGGCATCGCGATCTACACGGCGGGAACGGCTTTGGTCGCCATCCTCGCGGTCGCCAACGCGGGTCGCGCATTGCAGGGCGCGGTGCCGCCGCCGCCCGGTGAGCCGCTGTGGGGCTGGGCCGCGTGGGAGATCGCGAGCCTGCTGATCTCGCTGGGCGCGGTGTCGATCGTCATCGAGCTGTGGTGGCGGGCGCGGGTGCTGCTGCGCCGCATCCGGCCGCTGCACAAGCTGATGGTCGGCCGGTTCCCCGAGGTGGTGGCGCCCGAGCAGAACGCGACATCCGCCCAGCTCAAGGCCTCCGACCACGTCGCGCAGGTGATGGACGCGCTGTATCTGCTCTCCGGCAGCGGCATCGTCATCCCGGCGGCGGGCGAACCCCCGGACTCGGTCCCCGAGCGGGCCGCCGTCGTGGCCGAGTGGGCCCGCAACCCCCTGGGTGACCTGTTCGTCGACGCCCGCTGGATCGCCCCACCCCCCGGCGTCAGCCCCCGCGGCTGGGTCCTCGCCCTCGCGACCAAGTACGAGGAAGTCGCCGCCGCCGCGGGCCCCGCCCCGAAAGCCACCGCCGCCCGAGGCTGACTCGCCCACTGCCGAGAACCGCGGCACCAGCGGCAAATGTCACAGAGAACGGGCCTGAGCTGGTGGGTTGCACCGTCTCAGGCCCGTTCTCTGTGCGTATCCGATCTTCTCCGGCCGGTCCCAGGACACCATCAGGTGCGTCAGGCCGACCGCCGTGTGGATCCTATTCCGTTCCATCCGGCGGAATTTCGGGCAAACCTTCGCTCGCCCGAAGCTTCTCCGCCATGGAGGTGAGCAGATTCTGTGATTCTTCGGAGAGGTCGAATGCCCTGCTGGACAGTCGACGCAGCCCGTAGCCCTGCAACTGCGCGAGCAGCTCCAGGTCGTGGTCGATCTTGGCCGCGTAGATGTCGTTGAAGAAGTAGTCAGGCTTGACCTTGAAGAACTTCGCCAGGGCGGCCACCGTCTCGTCGGACGGGTTGGTTCGTTGTCCCGACCGCAACTGCGAGAGATACGGCTTCGAGATCGGATGCCCGGAGGCAGTCAGCGCAGCCGCAACCTCTGCGTTGGTATGCGGCTTGCGCCCCGGGGGATGCACGGTTTCGAACAGCTTGTTCAGCCGCGCCGCGAAATCAGCCATTGTGAGCCGCCCAATTCCCTTCACTGTACTAACAGTCGTTATCTCGGATACGTATCATTGATATTAGCGGCTCAGTAACTGAAAACCTACGCCTGATTCGGGATTTCTCTGCGATTTCCGGCGCTCACCTGCGTGCAGGGGCGGCGGCGGTCGCGTTTGCGGGCCACGCCAACGACTCTTGTGGAGCCGTGGGGTGTCCGAGTTCGTGCCCGTCGCAGGGGTCTTCCACCATGGACTCATGGTAGCTCAAAGATAGCTGATATGTCATCGTCCCCCCGGCCCCCTTGATTGTGTGGCGTACGACACGTTCCGGGCGCCCTGGGATGAATGTTCAACCTGGGCGCCCGGTTTCGGTGAGAGCAGTCTACAGGCGCTCGATGATCGTGCCGGTGGACAGGGCCCCGCCTGCGCACATGAGCACCATGGCGGTGCCGGCGCCGGTCCGCTCCAGTTCGTGTAGCGCGGTCGTGATCAGGCGCGAGCCGGTGGAGCCGACCGGATGCCCGATTGCGATCGCACCGCCGTTGACATTTACCCGAGACATGTCCGGCTTGTGTACAGCGGCCCAGGAAAGGGCGACCGAAGCGAATGCTTCGTTGATCTCGAAAACATCGATATCCGAAATCGACATTCCCGAGCGTTCCAGCAGCCGGGTGCACGCCTGCACCGGTCCGTCGAGGTGGAACTCCGGCTCGGCGCCGACGAGCACCTGGGTGTGGATGCGGGCGCGCGGGCGCAGACCCTTACGGCGCGCGACGGTTTCGTCCATCAGCAGCACGGCCGCGGCGCCGTCGGAGATCTGCGAGGAGGTGCCCGCGGTGTGGATGCCGTCCTCGACCACCGGCTTCAGTGCCGACAGGCCCTCCAGGGTGGTCGCGCGCAGGCCGCCGTCCCGGGTGACCTCCACCTTCTCGCCGGTGGGCTGTCCTTCGGAATCCAGCACGGGCGCCGAGACCGGCAGCACCTCGCGATCGAACCGGCCCTCGGTCCAGGCCTGTGCGGCCAATTGCTGTGAGCGCAAACCGAACTGGTCCACATCGGCGCGGGTGATGCCGCGCCTGCGGGCGATCCGCTCGGCCGCGCCGAACTGGTCGGGCATGTCGATCGACCAGCTGGCCGGGCGGCGCGCGCCCGCCTCCTTCGGCACATTGGCGCCCAGCGGCACCCGGCTCATGGCCTCGACGCCACAGGCCACGCCGACATCGATCGCGCCGGTGGCGATCAGGCCCGCGATGAGGTGGTTGGCCTGCTGGGCCGAGCCGCACTGGGCGTCGACGGTGGTCGCGCCGGTCTGCCAGGGCAGGCCCGCGTGCAGCCAGGCCGTGCGGGTGACATTGTTGCCCTGCTCGCCGACCTGGGTGACGCAGCCGCCGATCACCTGCTCGACCTCGGCCGGGTCCAGGCCCGCCCGGTCGAGCAGGCCGCGCTGGGCCAGGCCGAGCAGTTCTACCGCGTGCAGTCCCGAAAGCTGCCCCCGACGCTTGCCGATCGGGGTGCGAACGGCCTCCACGATCACGGGTGTGCCCATCTGATTCTCCCTCGTAACTGCAACAAGTTCTGTTCTGTAGCCCAGAGTAAAACCGCGAGGTTCTTCCGTACCGGCAACCCCTGTGCTTGAATGATTGTAGAACGTGTTTCAGTTTGTCGAAGGAGACATCTGGTGGTAGATCCGCGCAACGAAGCCACGGGTACCCTGCCGAACCTGCCCGACGGGTTCGACGTCACCGACCCGGACATCTACGCCGAGCGTGTCCCGGTGGAGGAATTCGCCGAGCTGCGCCGCTCGGCCCCGATCTGGTGGAACGCGCAGTCGCCGGAGGTCGGTGGCTTCCACGACGACGGCTTCTGGGTGGTGAGCAAGCACGCCGACGTCAAAGAGGTGTCGCGGCGCAGCGACGTGTTCTCCACCTACGAGAACACCGCGATCCCGCGCTTCAACGACGACATCCAGCGCGAGCAGATCGAACTGCAGCGCTTCGTCATCCTCAACAAGGACGCCCCGGAGCACACCAAGCTGCGCAAGCTGATCGCCAAGGGTTTCACCCCGCGCGCGGTCAACGGCCTGCGCGCCGAGCTGTCCGCGCGCGCCGAGCGCATCGTCAAGGCCGCGGCCGAGGCGGGCACGGGCGACTTCGTCACCCAGGTGGCCTGCGAACTGCCGCTGCAGGCGATCGCCGAGCTGATCGGGGTGCCGCAGGAGGACCGGATGAAGGTCTTCGAGTGGTCCAACGACATGACCGGCTACGACGACCCCGACAATGTCGACATCGACCCGGTCAAGGCGTCGATGGAGCTGCTGGGCTACTCGTACCAGATGGCCGAGGCGCGCAAAGCCTGTCCGGCCGACGACCTGGTGACCACGCTGATCGAGGCCGATGTCGACGGTGAGGCGCTCACTCCCGAGGAGTTCGGCTTCTTCGTCATCCTGCTGGCCGTCGCGGGCAACGAGACCACCCGCAATGCCATCAGCCACGGCATGATCGCGTTCATGGAGAACCCCGACCAGTGGGAACTCTTCAAGAAGGAACGCCCGGCCAGCGCCGTCGACGAGATCATCCGCTGGGCCACCCCGGTGACCTCCTTCCAGCGCACCGCGCTCGAGGACACCGAACTCGGCGGCGTGCAGATCAAGAAGGGCCAGCGGCTGGTGATGCTGTACTGCTCGGCCAATTTCGACGAGGACGTCTTCGAGCATCCGGAGAAGTTCGACATCATGCGCAAGGACAACCAGCACCTGGCCTTCGGTGGCACCGGTGCCCACTTCTGCGTCGGCGCGAACCTGGCCCGCCTCGAGGTCGATCTGATCTTCAACGCCATCGCCGACCACCTGCCCGACATCACCAAGATGGGCGACCCGAAGCGCCTGCGTTCGGGCTGGCTCAACGGCATCAAGGAACTGCCGGTCGACTACCAGACCAAGGGCTGCCCGGTCGCCCACTGACCACCGCAACGCGAATCGGCCCCGATACCTCGAAAGGTATCGGGGCCGATCACGTTGTGCGGGTTGATCAGGACACGGCGCGCGCGGTGCCCATCGCCCGGTCGACTTCCCAGAACGCGCGCAGCGCGGCGATCTTGCCGTCGGCGTCGACCTTGTAGGTGAACACGCCCTCGGCGTCGATGACATGGCCCGCCATGGTGGTGCGGATCATGCCGGTGAAAGCGATCTCGTCGCCGCAGGCGAAGGAGTCCTCGAACAGGAACTCGATCGACTCGGTGGCCGCGATGGCCTTGTCCCAGAAGGCGGCGATCGCCGTGTGACCGCGATGGCCGACGCCCTCCGGATCGAAACCCGAAGGGCCGACCGGGTCCTCGACGATGCCGTCGGCGGCGAACAGCGCGACCCAGGCGTCCTTGTCCTTGGCGCGCACCGCGGCCTGGGAGGACAGGCCCGCGGCGCGCGCGGAACGGTCGAGGCTCATCCCGCCACCGCCACGATCGGATCGGCGATGTACTTCTCGGCGAAGCGGCGCAGCGAGTCCTGCTTGGCGGCCAGCTCGCCGTCGAAGCCGATGCCGTCCATCAGCCAGGGGACCACGATGGTGTCGGTGACACCGGCGTCGGCCAGGTCCTGGTAGCCGGCGCGGCCGTAGCGGTCGATGCAGACGGCCTGGATCTCGAAGGGCACCTCGGTGCGGCCGTATTCGGCGCGCAGTTCGGTGAGCTTCGCGATGGTGGTCTGCAACTGCTCGAACTTCATCATCGCCGAGGTCCAGCCGTCACCGATGCGGGCCGCCCGGCGCAGCGCCGGACCGGTGTGCCCGCCGACGTAGAACGGCACCGGCTCGCTCGGCGCCGGACTCATCTGCAGCGACTCGAAATCGTAGAACTCGCCGTGGAATTCGACCATGCCACCGTCGAGGACGAGCTTGATCACCTCGATCATCTCGTCCACTCGGGCGCCACGGCGCTCGTAGGGCACCCCGCACCACTCGAATTCCTCGGGTGCCCAGCCGATCCCGACGCCGAAGCCGAAGCGATTGTTCGACATGTTGGCGATCGAGCCCACCTGGCGGGCCAGCAGCAGCGGATTGCGCGAGCCCAGCTTGAGGACATTGGTGTAGAAGCGCAGGTCGGTGGTCACCGCGGCCATGGATGCCGCGGCGATCAGCGGATCGACCCACGGGGTGTCCGGACCCCAGAAGCGGCTGCCGTCGGGGGTGTAGGGGTAGTCGGCGGCCTGCGACTTCATGTAGAACAGCGAGTCGGGCAGGCCGATGGAGGTGAATCCGCATTCCTCGGCCGTCTTGGCCAGCTCGGTGAGCTGGTCCAGCGGGCTCAGCGCGACGCCGACGGTGAATTTCATGACAGACGCTCGCTACCGACGACCCACATCGAGAAGTACTGGGAGCCACCGCCGTACGCGTGGCCGAACGCCTTGCGCGCGTTGTCCACCTGGTAGTCGCCCGCGCGGCCCATGACCTGCTTGGCCGCCTCGGCGAAGCGGATCATGCCGGACGCGCCGATCGGGTTGGACGACAGTACGCCGCCCGATGGGTTGACCGGCAGCTTCCCGCCGATGGCCGTCTCGCCCGCGTCGGTGAGCTTCCAGCCTTCGCCCTCGGGCGTGAAACCCAGGTTCTCCAGCCACATCGGCTCGAACCAGGAGAAGGGGACGTAGATCTCGGCCGCGTCGATCTCTTCCAGCGGGTCGGTGATCCCGGCCTGCTGCCACAGCGCCGCCGCGGCGGCCTGGCCTGCCTGCGGGCTCACCTGGTCGCGGCCCGCGTAGGCGAGCGGCTCGGTTCGCATGGCGGTGCCGTGCACCCACGCCACCTTCTTGCCCTGCGCTTCCACGGCCCTGGCCGCGTCCTCGTCACCGATCACGATGGCGCAGGCGCCGTCCGAGGACGGGCAGGTCTCGTCGAAACGAATGGGATCCCACAGCATTTGGGACGCCATGACCGATTCCACGGTGATATCGGGCTGGTGCAGATGGGCGAATGGGTTGCGCGCGCCGTTGCGGCGATCCTTCACCGCGACCATCGCGCCCACGTGCAGCGGGGCGTTGGAGCGGCGGATGTAGGCGCGCACGTGCGGGGCGAAGTAGCCGCCCGCGCCTGCGCCGACCGGCATGGTGAACGGCACCGGGCTCGACAGCGCCCACATGGCGTTGGACTCCGACTGCTTCTCCCACGCCACGGCCAGCACGCGGCGATGCACTCCCGCCTGCACCTGGTTGGTCGCGACAATGGCGGTCGAGCCGCCGACGGAACCGGCGGTGTGCACGCGGAGCATCGGTTTTCCGGTGGCGCCGAGGGCGTCGGCGAGGAACAGCTCCGGCATCATGGAGCCCTCGAAGAAGTCGGGGGCCTTGCCGATGATCACGGCGTCGATATCGGCCATGGTCAGGCCGGAGTCCGTGAGCGCCCGATCGACGGCCTCGCGGATCATTCCGGCCATCGAGACATCGGACCGTTTGGTCACGTGATGGGTCTGACCGGTGCCGAGGACGGCAGCTGCGTAGCTCATGAACGTGCCTCCAGGGTAGCCACCAGGTTCTGCTGCAACGCGGGCCCGCTGGCGGCATGCGCCAGTGCGCGGTTCGCGGTGCCGTTGATGATCTCGCGGGCGGCGAAGCCGATGCGCTCCAGCCCGGCCGCGAACATGGGGTTGCCCGAGAGCGGGCCGCCGGACGGGTTGATCCGGGTGTCGGTGTTCAGGCCGATGGCCTGCTTCAGGATCAGCTCCTCGTGGGTGAACTGCGCGTGCAGCTCGGCGAGGTCGAAACCGCCCGCGTCACCGCCGGTGACGGCGTTCGCGGCCTTGGCGGCGGACGCCGACACAGTCAGGTCGCGCGCACCCAGAACGGGGGAGTCGATGTAGTGCGCCATGCCGGTCAGCCAGGCCGGGCGCTCGCACAGTTCGCGGGCCCGGTCGCCCACGGCCAGCACGACCGCGGCCGCGCCGTCGGTGATGGGGGCGATGTCGTGGGCGCGCAGCGGGTCGTTGAGCTTCGGTGCGGCCAAGAGCTTGTCGATGTCACCGCCGCTGGTGCGGGCGGCCACCGCGGCCATCTCGGCCTCGGTCCAGACACCGGCGTCCAGGCCGGCGCGGGCCTGCAGGCCCGCCAGCGACAGCGAGTCGACGCCCAGCGGCGCGACCAGGTACGGGTCGGTCTGCAGACCCAGGATCTGGCGCAGGGTACCGGCCGAGGACTTGCCGAAACCGTAGACCAGCGCCGTCCGCGCTTGTCCGGAGCGGAGTTTCACCCACGCCTCGTACAGCGCCCAGGCCGCGTCCATCTCCACGTGCGACTCGTTGATCGGCGGCACCGCGCCGATCGAGTCGATGGCGGAGATGAACGAGAACGCGCGCCCGGCGAGGTAGTCCGAGGATCCGGAGCACCAGAAGTCGATGTCCGCGACGCCGATGCCGAGCTTCTCGTAGATCTCGTGGAAGCAGGGCGCGAGCATCTCGACGCCGTTGGTGGTGCCGAAGGTCTCCGGCACGTGCGGTGCGTGGGCGAAGCCCACCACCGCGATGTCGGTTGCTGTGTTGGTCACAGTGTTTCAGCGCCTCTCTACAGGTGGTGCGCGAACGAGTCGTAGTCGGCGTCGGGCTCGCCGGTCGGCCGGAAGTGGTCGATATTGGCCATCGACAGGCCCCACTCCTCGCGCGGCTTCCACACGGCCTCGACCCGCATACCCATCCGGACCTCGTTGGCGTCGACGCCGAGCACCAGGTGCAGGAAGGGGATGTCGGCGCCGTCGAGCAGCACGTACGCGGCCACGTACGGCGGCTTCAGACGCTGGCCGAGGAACGGCACGTTCACGATGCAGAAGGTGGTCACGATGCCCTTGTCGGACACCTCGACGAAGTCGTCGGTCGGCGAGCCGTCACGTGGGTCGGCGCCGCGCGGCGGGAAGTACACCTTGCCGTCCAGCTTGGCGCGGGCGCCGAGCAGCTTGCCCTCCATCAGGCCCTTCAGGAAGACGGCTTCCTGCGGCGCGGCGGTGTGCTGGACCGAGTAGTCGACGGGGGTCACGATGCCGGTGACCGGCTCCGCCTCGGCGGTGGAAGCCGTCGCCGGAGCAGACGTCTCACCCGGCTCGAAGGCCGCGATGTCGTGGATGTCGCCGGTGCGCTCGGCGGCCCAGCGGGCCCGCACGCGCATGCCGGTCGAGATGTCGGCGGGGCTCGCCACATCCACCGCGTGCAGGATGGCGGTGTCCGCGCCGTCGAGCTTGATCAGCGCGTAGGCGAAGGGCCGGTCGAACGGCATGGCGGGCAACGGCTCGGCCACCCAGGACCAGGTCTGCACCGTGCCGACATCGGAGACGTCGACGAATTCCGTCAGCGGTTCCGCCGTCTTCGGATCGAATTCCGCGGGCGGCACGATCACGCGCCCGTCGGAACTCCGCACCCCGACGACCTTGCCGGCGCGCAGTTCCGTGAGGAAGCGCCCGATGGTCGGACCGGTGGAGCGGGTGTAGTCGAATTTCATCCGCAGCGGTGCGGAGAGTACTTCGGTGTTCCCCAGAGTCACGATATCGAGTAGAACAGGTTCTAGTGACGGTGGCAAGAGCCGGATATTCCAGGAAGGACAGGCAAATGCGCTTTGGCTTGCAACTCGGATATTGGGGCGCGCAGCCGCCCGCCGATACGCGGGAATTGATCGCGGCCGCGGAGGAGACCGGATTCGACGCCGTCTTCGCCGCCGAGTCCTGGGGCTCGGACGCCTTCACGCCGCTGGCGTGGTACGGCTCCGACACCAGCCGGATGCGGCTGGGCACCTCCGTGGCGCAGCTGTCGGCGCGCACCCCCACCGCGACCGCCATGGCCGCGCTGACGCTGGACCACCTCAGCGGCGGCCGGGCCATCCTCGGCCTCGGCGTCTCCGGACCGCAGGTGGTCGAGGGCTGGTACGGCCAGCCCTTCGCCCAGCCGCTGGCGCGCACCAGGGAGTACGTCGACATCGTGCGCAAGGTGCTGGCCCGCGAGGCGCCGGTGACCTCCGACGGCAAGCACTACGGCCTGCCCTACGCCGGCCCCGGCGCCACCGGCCTGGGCAAACCGCTCAAGCCGATCGTGCATCCGCTGCGCGCGGACCTGCCGATCTGGCTGGGTGCGGAGGGTCCGAAGAACGTGGCCCAGACCGCCGAGATCGCGGACGGCTGGCTCGCGATCTACTACGCCCCGCGGCTGGCCGGGATGTACAACGAGTGGCTCGACGAGGGCTTCGCGCGTGCGGGTGCGCGGCGCGGTAGAGCCGATTTCGAGATCGCGGCGAGCGCGCAGGTGGTCGTCACCGACGACCCCGCGGGCGAGATCGAGCGGATGCGCTGGATCACCTCGCTCTACATCGGTGGCATGGGCGCGCCCGAGCTGAACTTCCACGCCCAGGTCTACAAACGGATGGGCTACGGCAAGGAAGTCGACGAGATCTCGGCGCTGTTCCAGGCGGGTCGCAAGGCCGAGGCCGCCGCCGCGGTGCCAGACGAGCTGATCACCGACACCGCCATCTTCGGCGACGAGGCCCACGTGCGGACCCGGTTGAAGGAATGGGAGGACGCCGGCGTGACGATGATGCTGATCTCGGTGTCCGACGCGGATCAACTGCGCCGCATCGCACCCCTTGTCGAACGGTAGAACACGTTCTAAATTCGATGAGATGAGCAGCCAGCAGACAACGGAAGTCCTCGGACTGTGGAATATCGCCGCGGCCGATCCCGAGCGGATCGCCGTCGTCGACCCGGACGGCACCGAGATCAGCTATCGAGAATTGGCCACCCTGGCCAACCGCTACGCCAACGGGCTACGCGGGATCGGCTTGCGGACCGGGGACGTCGTCGTCAGCATGCTGCACAACGGCGTCGAGGCCATCGCCGCGTACTTCGCCGCCTACCAGGCCGGTCTCTACATCGTCGCGGTGAACTGGCACCTCACCGCGCCGGAGATCGCCTACATCCTCGGTGACAGCGAGGCGGCGGCCTTCCTGGCCAGCGAGCGCTTCGCCGCGACCGCCGCCGAGGCCGCCGACCTGGCCGAACTGCCGGCCGACGCCCGCTTCGCCGTGGGCACGGTCCCGGGCTTCCGGCCGGTCTCGTGGCTCGGCGCCGCCGACACCGGCCGGCCCGACGAGCGCTCGGTGGGCGCCCCGATGCTCTACACCTCGGGCACCACCGGGCGGCCCAAGGGCGTGCGCCGCCCGCTCACCGGGGCGGACCCGGATGTGGTTCCGGCGCCGAACAAGTCGTTCTTCAGCCTGTTCGAGCTGGCCCCCTACGACGATCACGTGCACATCTGCGGTTCGCCGCTCTACCACACCGCCGTGCTCAACTTCTCGACCATCTCCATCCAGCTCGGCCACAAGCTGGTGCTGATGGACCGGTGGACCGCCGAGGACATGCTCGCCCTGATCGAGCGCCACAAGGTGACCCACAGCCACATGGTGCCCACCCAGTTCCACCGGCTGCTGGCCCTGCCCGAGGACGTGCGCGCCCGCTACGACGTGTCCTCGCTGCGCAGCATGGTGCACGGCGCCGCGCCGTGCCCGCAGCAGACCAAACGGCAGATGCTCGACTGGTGGGGCCCGGTCGTCACCGAGTACTACGCCGCGACCGAGGGCGGCGGCACGGTCATCAACGGCACCGACTGGCTGCGCAAGCCCGGCTCGGTGGGCAAGGCGTGGCCGTGGTCGGTGATCAAGATCCTCGACGAGACCGACGGTTCCGAGCTGCCCGCGGGCAAGGAGGGCCTGGTCTACATGAAGATGGGCGCCTCCAGCTTCGAGTACCACCACGCCAAGGAGAAGACCGAGGAGGCGCGCGTCGGTGACCTGTTCACCGTGGGCGACATCGGCTACCTCGACGAGGACGGCTACCTCTACCTGTGCGACCGGCGCTCGGACCTGATCCTGTCCGGTGGCGTCAACATCTACCCCGCCGAGATCGAGGGCGTGCTGATGAGCCACCCGAAGGTGGCCGATGTGGCGGTTCTCGGTGTGCCCGACCCGGATTGGGGTCAGCAGGTGAAGGCGTTCGTGCAGCCGGTGGAGGGCGCCGACGGCGACGATGCGCTCACCGCGGAGCTGATCGAGTTCGCGGCGGGCCAGCTCGCCAAGTACAAGCTGCCCCGCACGGTGGAATACCGCGCGGAGCTGCCGCGTGATCCCAACGGCAAGCTGTACAAGCGCCGCCTGCTCTGACCGGCGCCGCTAGACGGCCTCGCGCCACTCGGGTGCGAGGCCGAACAGCGGGAACAGCCGCTCGGTGTCGAGGAAGAAGTTGAGTCCGGCGATGGTGTCGCCGTCGAGTTCGAGCACCGTGATCGACCACGGCACCCAGACGCCCGGCTCCTCGCTCGGCTTGTAGTGGCCGAAGGCGGGCAGCCCGTTGGCGCCGGCCAGCGGCACCATCCGCGAATCGCGGCAGGCGCTGCCGGTGCCGAGCATGAACGCGGCCACGTTCTCCGGCCCGGAGATCCACAGCTCGAACGGCGGCATCGACAGCGCCACATCGGCTTTCAGCAGCGTGGTGAGCGCGTCCATGTCGTAGGCCTCGAACGCCTGCACGAAATCGTCGATGAGCTTGCGCTGGCCGGGATCGGACTCGTCGAACCCGTCGCCGGTGGAGGGCTGCACCTTCGACATGGTCGCTCGCGCGCGTTGCAGCGCGGAGTTCACCGACGCGGGCGACATCATCAGCGCCTCGGCGGTCTCGCTCGCGGAGAAACGCAGCACCTCGCGCATGATCAGGATCGCGCGCTGGGTGGCGGGCAGATGCTGGCAGGCCGCGACGAAGGCCAGGCGCAGCGTGTCCTTGGTGGAGGCGTGCTCGGCCGGGTCGGCACCGAAGGCCAGGCCGTTGGGGATCGGTTCGATCCACACGTAATCGGGCTGCGGGGCGGGCAGCGGGGAATCGGGGCGGCCGGGCCCGTTGAGATCCATCGGTCTGGCCCGGCTCTGTGGGCGATCGAGCATGTCCAGACAGATATTGGTGGCGATCTTGTACAGCCACGAACGCAGACTCGCGCGGCCCTCGAACGAATCGTAGGAGCGCCAGGCGCGGGTGAAGGTCTCCTGCACGGCGTCCTCGGCCTCGAAGGAGGAGCCGAGCATGCGGTAGGCGTACGCGCACAACTCGCGCCGGTGGGATTCGAATTCGGCCAGCACAGCGGGGTCGGGGCCGGTGGTGGCGGTTGTGGCGTCGCTCATAGTTCCTCACGATGCCACAGGGGTCCGACAGCCGACAGGGGCGAAAACGATCGGCGGCGGATTCCGCCGATTTCACGGGTGACCGATTAATCCGCCGGGGGCGCCGCGTCTACATGTTCGAGACCGCAACGACGCCCGAAAGGCCGATACCCATGAGCAGCAAGATGATCTTCATCAACCTCCCCGTCGCCGACCTCGACCGCTCCAAGAGCTTCTACGAGGCCCTCGGCTGGAAGGTGAACGAGGATTTCACCGATCAGAACGCGTCGTGCATCGTCATCGACGACAACATCTGCCTGATGCTGCTGACCAAGCCGTTCTTCTCGACCTTCAGCACCCGCCCGATCGCCGACACCGTCAACACCGCTGCCGCGGGCTACGCGCTCTCGCTGGCCAGCGCCGCCGAGGTCGACTCCCTCACAGACGCAGCCGTCGCCGCCGGTGCCACCGAACAGACCAACGACGACAAGCGCGCCCAGGAAGCCGAGGTCGGCATGCACGGCCGCACCTTCCTCGACCCCGACGGCCACCAGTGGGAGCCCTTCTACATGAACTACCCGGGCTGAGATCTGCCTTGTCGACGAGGGCGCAGGGCGGTCGGCCCGGCGCCCTCGCGGCCGTTCAGGAGCCGGTGAAGTTCGGCTTGCGCTTTTCGGCGAAGGCGCGCGGGCCTTCCTTGGCGTCGGCTGATCGGAACACCTCGATGCCGATCTTCGCCTCGATGGGGAACGCCTCGTTCTCCGGCATCGCCTCGGTTTCGCGCAGTGTGCGCAGCATCGCCTGGACGGCGAGCGGGCCGTTGTCGGCGATCTGGCCCGCCAGCGCCATGGCCTTGTCGAGGGCGGTCCCGTCGGGGACCACGTGTCCGATCAGGCCGATCTCCTTGGCCTCCGCCGCGGTGATGTGCCGCCCGGTCAGCAGCAGATCGGCGGCCACGGTGTACGGGATCTGCCGCGCCAGGCGCACCGCGGAACCCCCCAGCGGGAACAGGCCCCAGCGGGCCTCGGAGACACCGAATTTGGCACTTTCCCCGGCGACGCGCAGATCGGTGCCCTGCAGGATCTCGGTACCACCGGCGATGGCCGGGCCCTCGACCGCGGCGATCAGCGGCTTGGACAGTCGCCGGCCCTTCAGCAGCGCGGGCAGGTAGGCCGGGTCCCAGCTGCCGCCCGCGGCGGTGTCGCCCGGATGCTGCGAGCTCATCGCCTTCAGATCCATGCCCGCGCAGAAGGCCCCACCCGCGCCGGTCAGGATGGCGACGCGGATCTCGGGATCGCTGTCGACCTGGTCCCAGGCATCGCGCATGATCGCCATCATCTCGCCCGAGAGGGCATTGCGCGCCTCCGGCCGGTTCATGGTCACGATGAGGACATGGTCGCGCTTCTCGACCAGGCAGTGGGCCATCCGAATTCTCCTCCACGTCGCGGACTCGCGGGCGAGTCTCGCCGAAACCTTGTCAGAAACAGTAACACGTTCTATTTTTGACTTTGTGAGCTACAACATAGCCGATCTCGTCGAACACGCCGTCGACCTGATGCCCGACCGGATCGTGCTGGTCGGCGAGCATCGTGAGTCGACCTATGCCGAACTGGAGGAGCGGGCCAACAAGCTGGCCCACTACCTGCAAGAACAGGGCGTGCGTCCCGGCGACAAAGTCGGAATCTACTCCCGCAACACCGTCGAGGCCGTCGAAGCGATGGTCGCGATCTTCAAGGCGCGGGCGGTGATGATCAACGTCAACTACCGCTACGTCGAGAACGAGTTACTGCACATCTTCGAGAACTCGGACATGGCCGCGCTGATCTTCGAGCGCCGCTACGCCGACAAGGTCGACGCCGTGCGGGCCAAGGTGCCCGGCCTGAAGACGCTGGTCGTCGTCGAGGACGGCACCGACGGCCCGACCCCGCCCGGCGTCATCGAGTACGAAGCCGCCCTGGCCGCGTCCTCGGGTGAGCGCGACTTCGGCGAGCGCTCGCCCGACGACATCTACATGCTCTACACCGGCGGCACCACCGGCCTGCCCAAGGGCGTGATGTGGCGGCACGAGGACGTGTGGCGGGTGCTCGGCGCCGGCATCAACTTCGTCACCGGCGAATACGTCAAGGACGAGTGGGAGCTGGCCAAGGTCGGTGCGGCCAACCCGCAGATGGTGCGCTTCCCGATCCCGCCGATGATCCACGGCGGCTCGCAGTGGGCCACCTTCCACAGCCTCTTCGGCGGCGGCAAGGCCGTGATGATCCCCGAGTTCAGCGGGCACGGGGTCTGGCAGGCCGTCGACAAGCACGGCATCAACCTGATCTTCATCACCGGCGACGCGATGGCGCAGCCGATGCTCGACGCGCTCGAGCAGGGCAACCCGGATACCGGTGAGCCCTACGATCTTTCGACGCTCTACGTGCTGGCCAGCAGCGCGGCGCTGTTCTCGCCGCCGCTCAAGGACAAGTTCCTCGAGCTGCTGCCCAACCGGATGATCTCCGATTCCATCGGCTCCTCGGAGACCGGTTTCGGTGGTCTGTCGCTGGTCGCCAAGGGCGCCACCCACACCGGCGGCCCGCGGGTGAAGATCGACGCGGCCACCCAGGTGCTCGACGAGCAGGGCAATCCGGTCGAGCCCGGTTCGGGCGTGATCGGTCTGCTCGCGCGCAGCGGGCACATCCCGCTGGGCTACTACAAGGACGAGGTCAAGTCGGCCGCGACGTTCAAGGAGTTCCACGGGGTGCGCTACGCGATCCCCGGCGACTACGCGCGCGTCGAGGAGGACGGCACGGTCACCATGCTCGGCCGTGGTTCGGTGAGCATCAACAGCGGCGGCGAGAAGATCTACCCCGAGGAGGTCGAGGGCGCGCTCAAGGCGCATCCGGACGTCTTCGACGCGCTCGTGGTCGGGGTCGAGGACGCGCGCTGGGGTCAGCGGGTGGTCGCGGTGGTGCAGTGTCGCGACGGCAAGCGGCCGACGCTGGCCGACCTGAAGCCGGTGCTCACCCAGGAGATCGCCTCCTACAAGCAGCCGCGCAGCCTGTGGTTCGTCGACGAGATCAAGCGCTCGCCCGCGGGCAAGCCCGACTACCGCTGGGCCAAGGCGCAGACCGACGAGCGGCCTGCCGACGAGCACGCCGACGCGGGTTCCGCGTAGTCCCACCACCGAACGGCCCGCCCGGTGTCACCGGGCGGGCCGATTCGCGTTGATCACCACGCATCGGTCGATGCCGTCACGACCGGCTCCCTAGCGAGTGCTGAGTTCGGCGAGCCGGTGGGCGAGGGTGGTGCGGATGGTGGGGATGCGGGTGAGCAGGCGCAGGGCGGTGTTGCGGGCCGTGCGGGCGGGGGCCGAGCGGAGGGTGGCCATGCGGGTCATGCGGTCGGTGAAGGCGACGACGTCCAGGGCGATCGGCCTGCGGACGGTCTCGTAGCTGTCGAGCAGCGAATCCGGCTCGCCCGCGACCACTTTCGCCAGCAGGCCCGCGAGCGCGGCGGCATCCTGGATGCCGGTGTTCATACCTTGACCGCCCGCCGGGCTGTGCACATGCGCGGCATCACCCGCGAGCAGGACGCGGCCCGCGCGGTACCGCTCGGCCACGCGGTGGTGCACGCGGAAACGCGAGCTCCACAGCACCTCGTCGACCCGGACCTCGCCGCCGGGGCCGCGGGCGTCGAGCAGCCGCTGGATGTCGGTGCGTGACGGGTGTTCGGGAGCGTCGTCCACGGTGGCGACCACGCGGTAGCGTTCCTGTGCGGGATCGGGCAGCGGAGCCACCACGGTGACACCCTCGGGCGAAAGATGCAGGGACACTTCGGTACGCGGGGTGGGCCAGCTCATCCGCACGTCGGCCAGGACGAACGAGGCCGGGTAGGTGTCGCCGGTGAACCCGATGCCCGCCTGCTCGCGCACCACGCTGTGCATCCCGTCGGCGCCGATCACATACGCGGCGGTGATGGTGCCCGGAGTTCCGTCGGCATCGGTGTATTCGACGGTGACGCTGCCGTTCTCGTCGGTCAGCCCGGTCATCGTGTAGGGCCGGTGGACCGTGCCACCCGCCCGGTGCAGGCGCTCGAGCAGCACCGCCTCGGTGACATCCTGCGGAATCATCAGTGTGTAGGGGAATTCCGTCGGCAGATCACCGAAACCGATGGTGGCCAAGGTCTTCGGACCGTCGTGGATCTTGAAGGTGGGCACCTTGATGCCCTGTGCCACGAGCTCGTCCGCCAGACCCAGTTCCGCGAGAACTTCGAGAGTCCTGGCATGCACCACGGCGGCGCGCGAGGTGTTCGCGCCCTCGCCCAGCCGATCGATGAGGACGTGGTCGATGCCGGCCTCGGCGAGCACGATCGCGGCGGTGAGCCCGGCCGGGCCCGCGCCGACGATGACGACGGAGGTGAAGGCGGGGAGCTGGGTGGCGGACATCTGCGACTCCTGGTCAACGCTTGTTTGCCAACGCTTGTAGGCATAACGGTAGACCTGCTGGTGGCAGCAGTCAACAGTTGTTGGCCTACACTTGTTGGCATGAAGACGCCGAACCCTCCGGTGCGTCGCTCCGACGCCACCAAAGCCGTCATCCTCGACGCGGCCCGCGCGCGCTTCGCCGCCGACGGCTACGCCAAGGCCACCATCCGCGCCATCGCCGCCGACGCGGAAATCGACCCGTCCATGGTCATGCGGTACTTCGGCAGCAAGGACGGCCTGTTCGCGGCGGCCGTGCGGATCGACCTCGACCTGCCCGATCTCACCACCGCGTCACCGGACACCCTGGGCAAGCGCCTGATCCGGCGCTTCCTGACGATCTGGGAGGGCAGCGACAACCCGGTCCTGCTCATCCTGCTCCGCACGGCCATCACCGACGACGCCGTCGCCGACCGCGTCCGCGCCATCTTCGCCGAGCAGGTCCTGCCCGCCGTCCTCCGCGTCGGCGACCCCACCGACGCCCCCCGCCGCGCGGGCCTCATCGCCACCCAGCTCCTGGGTATAGCCCTGTGCCGCTACATCCTGCGCCTACCCCCGGTGGTCGAAATGCGCCCCGAAGCCATCATCACCGACATAGCCCCGACCATCCAGCGCTACCTGACCGCCGAGCCTTCGGGTGCTATCGGTGATGCTGGACAAAACCTGTAGAACCGACTGGTACCACGCGGTACCATCGGGGCATGGCTGGTCTCAACGTGCGATTCACCGATGAGGAACTGGATGCGCTCAGGCAGCGCGCCGAAGCCGAAGGGCGGAGTATGCAGCAGTTCGCGCACGATGCGGTTGTCGCGGCGATCAACGAGCGGGCGCGATTGTTCAACGAGGCGGCAGATCATGTGCTCCGGGTCAGTGAAGAGCTGAACCGGAGGCTTGCCTGATGCAGTATCTGACGTTGTCGGAGCTGCTGAGCTTGGCCAAGCGGCTCGGCACCCCGGATGTCCGCGACTACGGGCTGCTCGATTCCGCATCGGCGCGGCCCCAGTCGAGCGTTTTCGGGCAGGACGCCTATCCCGACATGTGGCAGAAGGCCGCAGCGCTGATGGAATCGCTCGCCCGCAATCACGGCCTGGTCGACGGGAACAAGCGCCTTGCCTGGTATGCGACCTGGGTGTTCCTGCACCTCAATGGAGCCCCGCTCGACGAGACATTCGACGTGGACCGCGCTGAGGAGTTCGTGCTCGCTGTGTGTCAGGGACAGCTCGACGTGTCGGCCATCGCGAAGGAACTCGTCCGCTTCGCTCGATAACGCCCACTGCGTCCGCTTTCGTGTGCGGGTGTAGCTAACTCGCCAGTTCTGCGCCCAAGGCGAGGAGGTGGGGGGTGGCGCCGCCGAGGGCGAATTCGTGGTGTTTGGCGGCGGTGAAGTAGTTGTGGACGATGTGGTCGCGGTCGATGCCGAGGCCGCCGTGGATGTGGATGACGGTGTGGGCGACCCTGTGGCCCGCTTCGGCGGCCCAGAACTTGGCGATGTGGACGGCCTCGGTGGCGGGCAGGCCCTCGGTGACGCGCCAGGCGGCCTGGGTGACGGCCAGGCGCAGGCCGCCGATATCGATGTAGGCGTCCGAAAGGCGCTGGGCGACAGCCTGGAACGAGCCCAGCGGCTTGCCGAACTGTTCGCGGGTGCGGGTGTGCTCGGCGGTGAGTTCCAGCGCCCGCTCCAGGGTGCCCAGTTGCAGGGCCGACAGGCCCAGCCAGGCCTGCTCGCGCAGCCGGGACAGGACTTCGGCGCCGGTGTCGAGGGTGCCGAGCAGCTCGGCGGGGGTGTTCGAGAACTCGACGAGGAACTCCGGCGCGAGGTCGACCACCTGCTGGGCGGTGCGGGTCACCGAGGCGTGCGCGGGGTCGACCACGAACACCGCGGTCTGCCCGGAAACCAGGGCGGGCACCAGGATTCGCTCGGCACGGTCGGCGACGGCGACGGTGGTCGCGGTGCCGGTGAGGGTCCAGCCGTCGGCCTCGGTGGCCGCGATGCCCGGCGCGTCGGTGGTGGCGTGCAGCGGTTCGGCCAGTGCGGCGGTGAGCACGATCTCGCCGGTGCCCGCGCGAGCCGCCAGGGCGCGCTGATCGGCGTCACCGAAGCGGGCCAGCGCGTCGGCGGCCACGACCACCGACCACAGCACCGGCACCGCGGCCACGGACTTGCCGAGTTCGCGCAGGATCGCGGTCTGTTCCAGTGCGCCGAAATCGCTGCCGCCCAGGTCTTCCGGCAGGGCGGCGGCCAGCACGCCCGCGTCGGCGAGCGCCTTCCACAGCTGCTCGTCGAAACGGCCCGCGGTGTCGAGTTCGCGCAGGCGGTCGGCGGTGACGAGCTTGGCGCAGATATCGCCGGTCAGCCGGGCGAGGTCGAGCTGGGCTTCGGTGGGAGTGAAATCCATGAGGGGATACCGGCTTTCGTCGATCAGCGGGCGGAGGCGGGCTGGCGCAGGGCGGTCATGGCGATGATGTCGCGCTGCACCTCGTTGGTGCCGCCGCCGAAGGTGAGGATCAGCGCGGCCCGGTGCATCCGCTCGAGCCTGCCCAGCATCGCGGCGCCGGGGGAGTCCTGACGCAGGTAGCCGTGCGCGCCGACGACCTCCATGAGCAGGCGATAGGCCTCGGTGGACAGCTCGGTGCCGTAGATCTTGCAGGCCGAGGCGTCCCACGGCTTGGGCGCCGCCTCTCCGCCCTGGTCGGCGCGGCTGGCGATCTCCCAGTTCAGCAGTTTGAGGTATTCGACCTTGGCGTACACGCGGGCCAGGTTCAGCCGCACCCATTCCTGGTCGATGACGCGCAGGCCGTCGGGGCCGATGGTCTTCTTGGCCCACTCCACGGTCTGGTTCACCGCCAGCGAGAGCGGTCCGGCCGAGGTGAGCGCGACGCGCTCGTGGTTGAGCTGGTTGGTGATCAGCGACCAGCCGCCGTTCTCCGGGCCGACCATGGCCGAGGCGGGCACCCGCACGTCCTGGTAGTAGGTGGCGGAGGTGTCGGGCCCGGCCATGGTGTGCACCGGGGTCCAGGAGAAGCCCGCGGTGTCGGTGGGCACGATGAACATCGTGATGCCCTTGTGCTTCTTGGCCGACGGGTCGGTGCGCACGGCCAGCCAGATGTAGTCGGCGTAGGCGATGAGGCTGGTCCACATCTTCTGGCCGTTGATCACGAAGTCGTCGCCGTCGCGCACGGCCGAGGTGCGCAGCGAGGCCAGGTCGGTGCCCGCGCCCGGCTCGGAGTAGCCGATGGCGAAATGCAGTTCGCCCGAGGCGATCTTGGGCAGGAAGAACTTCTTCTGCTCCTCGGTGCCGTACTGCATGATCGTCGGCGCGACCGAGTTCAGGGTGAGGAAGGGGACCGGGGCGCCGGCGATGGCGGCTTCCTCGACGAAAATCAGCTGATCCATCGTGGTGCGGTCCTGGCCGCCGTATTCCTTCGGCCAGCTCAGCGTGAGCCAGCCGTCGCGGCCCATCTGCCGCACGACCTCGCGATAGACATCGCCCTCGCCGTATTCGCCGGTCTGCAGGCTCAGCGCCTTGCGCCGCTCCGGCGTCATCAGCTTGCCGAAATACTCGCGCAGCTCGGCGCGGAGTTCTTCCTGCTGCGGCGTATACGCGACGCGCATGCTTGCTACCTCGGTCTCTCGCGGCCAAACAGTGGGTGGCGGGACGCAGGGGATGAGCCCCGCCGAAACCGATCATTGCATATCAACTGGAACATGTTCCAGTATTGACAGTGAATCGGTGGCCGTTCCGCTCCGCGGGACCCACAGCCCGGGTTAGTGTCGCCGAGACCGCGTGGAAGGAAGCTCTCATGAAGATCATCGTCGATTTCGACCGGTGCGAAGCGAACGGCGTCTGCGTCGGAATCGCCCCTGACATGTTTGAACTCGATGACGACGACAACCTGCACGTGCTCGAGGGTGACGTGGCCGACGATCGCGTCGCCGACGCGGAGGAGGCCGTGGCGCAGTGTCCCAAGGCCGCGTTGCGGTTGGCGTGATCGCCTCTTGTCGGATAGTGAAACACGTTCTAAAGTCGGCCCGATGAGTGTGATGCAGACTTCACTGGAGGGCCGGGTCGCCATCGTGACCGGCGCCGGCGCGGGACTCGGCCGGGCCGAAGCTCTCGCGCTGGCCGCGGCGGGCGCGGCGGTGGTCGTCAACGACCTCACCGAGGACGCCGCCGCCGAGACCATCGCCGCGATCCGCGAGCTCGGCGGCAAGGCCGAGTTCGTCGGCGGCTCGATCGCCGAGCGGTCCACCGCCGACGCCCTGATCGCGACCGCGCAGGACGCCCTCGGTGGCCTCGACATCGTGGTGAACAATGCGGGCATCACCCGTGATCGCATGCTGTTCAACATGTCCGACGAGGACTGGGACGCGGTGATCGCGGTGCACCTGCGCGGGCACTTCCTGCTCTCGCGCAATGCCGGTGCCTACTGGCGCGCGGCCTCCAAGGCGGCGGGTGCGCCGGTCTACGGCAGCCTGATCAACACCTCCTCCGAGGCGGGTCTGCTCGGTCCGGAGGGGCAGGCCAACTACGGCGCCGCCAAGGCGGGTATCACCGCTCTCACGCTCACCGCGGCCCGCGGCCTCGCGCGCTACGGCGTGCGCGCCAATGCCATCTGCCCGCGGGCCAGGACGGCGATGACCGAGGCGGTCTTCGACTCCGCGCCCGAGGGCACGGTCGACCCGCTGGCCCCCGAGCATGTGGCCAAGCTGGTGGCCTACCTCGCCTCGCCCGCCGCCGAGGCGGTCAACGGCCAGGTGTTCGTCGTCTACGGACCGATGGTGGCGCTCATGGCTGCACCGACGGTCGAGCAGCGCTTCGACGCGGCCGGCGCCGAGTGGTCCGAGGCCGACCTGGCCGCCACGCTGGCGGGCTACTTCGCAGAGCGTCCCGCCGACCACACCTTCTCGGCTCGCGCCCTCCGCGATCTGGGCTGATCCGCGCACCGGCGATTTGCCGGATGTTGGCTCGCCACGCGCCGCGACGAAACATTGACCTGAGTCCTGTTGTACGGCGGTCCAGGTGTTGGTAGACATGAGCGTCGGGGTGTGTGGCACCTCACAGGAGGCCGGGTGAGTTCGATCAGCATTCGTTTCAGTTTTGGATCCGAAATACCAGAAAATGTCCTGGTCTGAGTCTCCTCAAACGGCAGACATTAGCGGGAACGTGTTCTAGTCTTTGGGCAGTCTTCAGATCGGGGTGGCGGTGAAGTACGGGTGCGCGGGCATATCGGTCCGCCCGTCGAACAAGGAGGAATCCGCATGAACGACCTCCTTGCTGTCCCGTTGCGGGCGGTCGGCGGATTCTTCGAACTCGGCGCGGAAGTGGCTCGGTCCACCTTCCGCCGACCCTTCCAATGGCGCGAATTCGTCGACCAGTCCTGGTTCGTCGCCCGCGTCTCCATCGTGCCGACACTGCTGGTCGCGATTCCGTTCACGGTGCTGGTGGTGTTCACCCTCAACATCCTGTTGCGCGAGATCGGCGCCGCCGACCTCAGCGGTGCGGCCGCCGCCTTCGGCGCCGTCACCCAGGTCGGGCCGATCGTCACGGTGCTGATCGTGGCGGGCGCGGGCGCCACCGCGATCTGCGCCGACCTGGGCGCGCGCACCATCCGCGAGGAGATCGACGCGATGAAGGTGCTCGGCATCGACCCGGTCGCCCGGCTCGTCGTGCCGCGCGTGCTCGCCTCGATGTTCGTGGCGCTGATGCTCAACAGTCTGGTGTGCACGGTCGGTATCGTCGGCGGCTTCGCCTTCTCGGTCTTTCTGCAGGGCGTGAATCCCGGCGCGTTCGTCAACGGCATTCCGCTGCTGACGAATCTGCCCGAACTGATCATCTCCGAGATCAAGGCCGGCCTGTTCGGCCTGATCGCCGGAATGGTCGCCTGCTATCTGGGATTGCAGGTGAAAGGCGGGCCCAAGAGTGTCGGTGACGCGGTGAACCAAACAGTGGTATTCGCCTTCATGGCCCTTTTCGTGGTGAACGTCGTGGTCACCGCGATCGGCCTGAAATTCACGGTGCGGTGACCACGATGGCATTCATTGTTCGCAGTAAGTTCCCGCGCACGGTCCGCCGTTTCGAGCGGGCCTCGAAATCCGTGGATTCCCTGGGCGACAAGGCGATCTTCTTCGTCAAGGCGCTCGCCTCGGTGCCCCGCGCGCTGGTGCACTACCGCACCGAGACCATCCGGCTCATCGCCGAGATCAGCATGGGCAGTGGCGCGCTGGCCGTCATCGGCGGCACCGTCGTCATCGTCGGGTTCCTGACGCTGATGGCAGGCGGCACCATCGCGGTGCAGGGCTACAGCTCGCTCGGCAATATCGGTGTCGAGGCGCTGACCGGCTTCTTCGCCGCCTTCATCAATGTGCGCATCGCCGCGCCGGTGATCTCCGGCATCGGCCTGGCCGCCACCATCGGCGCGGGCGCGACCGCCCAGCTCGGCGCCATGCGGGTGGCCGAGGAGATCGACGCGCTGGAATCGATGGCCATCCGGCCGGTGCCGTTCCTGGTCGGTACCAGGGTGCTGGCGGGCATGATCGCGATCGTGCCGCTCTACGCGCTCGCCGTGATCGCCTCCTTCCTGGCCAGCCGCTTCGCCACCGTGGTCATCTACGGCCAGTCCGCGGGCGTCTACGACCACTACTTCTCCACCTTCCTGATCCCCAGCGACATCCTCTGGTCGTTCGCGCAGGCGATCGTGATGGCGCTGGCGGTGATGCTGATCCACACCTACTTCGGCTTCACCGCCGCGGGTGGTCCGGTCGGCGTCGGGATCGCGGTCGGCAACGCGGTGCGGGCCTCGCTGGTCGCGGTGGTCACGGTGACCCTGCTGATCTCGCTGGCCATCTACGGCACCTCCGGCAACTTCCACCTCTCGGGATAGCGCGATGGACACCTCACGGATCGTTGCCGCACTGCAGGGCGGGCTCGGGCGCAAGCTCGCCGCGCTCGCGCTGGTCGGCCTGCTCGTCGCGGGCGCCTCGCTCGCGATCGCCCTGTTCCAGGGTGCCTTCACCAACACCGCCACGGTGCTGATCGACGCGCCCCGCTCGGGCCTCGTGCTCGACCCCGACGCCAAGGTGAAGGTGCGCGGTGTCGAGATCGGCCGGGTCGCCGACATCTCCCTGCACGACGACGGCGCCCAGCTGCGCCTCGAGGTCGACCCCGACCAGCTGAAGCTGGTGCCCGCCAACGCCGGTGTCGACATCCGCTCGACCACGGTCTTCGGCGCCAAGTACGTGAACTTCATCGTCCCCGAGCAGCCGGCCACGACCTCGCTCGCACCCGGCTCCACGGTCGCCGCGAGCTCGGTGACCGTCGAGTTCAACACCCTGTTCCAGCACCTGTCCGACGTGCTCGCCCAGGTCGAGCCGGAGAAGCTCAATGCCACGCTGACCGCGCTGGGCACCGCGCTCGAGGGCCGCGGCGACAAGATGGGCGACCTGCTGGTGCGCTCGGATCGCTATCTGCGCGAACTCAATCCGTACCTGCCCACGCTGCAGTCGGACCTGGACAAGACCGCCGCGGTGACCGATCTCTACAGCGAGGTCACCGACCCGCTGCTGCGCACCGTCGACAACGCGACGGTCACCTCGCAGACCATCGCCGAGATGCAGGGCCAGCTCGACAACGTGCTGGTGAACGTGATCGGGCTGTCCGACACGGTCGGCTCGGTGCTGCGCGAGAACGAGCACGATCTGGTGACCGCGCTGGATCTGCTGCGCCCGACCACCGGCCTGCTGTTCGACTACGCGCCCGCGCTGGGCTGCATCATCGACGGCCTCGGCCCGCTGATGCCGATCGCCGAGGAGATGATGGGCGGCAGGCTGCCCGGTGTCGGCATGAACGCCAGCTTCATGCTCGGCGCCAAGCCGTACTCCTACCCCGACGACCTGCCGAAGGTGAACGCCACCGGTGGCCCGCACTGCGAGGGCGTGGTCGACCGGGTGCCCAACAGCCATTCGGACTACGTGGTGACCGACACCAGCCAGGGCGCGCCGTACACCCCGAACACCTCGCACGAATTCAACGGTCTGCCAAGGGTTTTCCAGCTCCTGCTGGACGGAATGCCGGGAGTGACGCGGTGAGGAACACGGGGACGACCGTCAAGCTGGGGATCTTCACCGTGGTGATGACGCTGGTGTTCGCCGGTCTGGCGATCGTGCTGAGCCAGGCGCGCTTCTCCCGCGAGACCGGCTACCAGGCCGTGTTCACCAGCTCCTCGGGCATGCTGCCCGGTGCGAAAGTGCGCATCGCGGGGGTGCCGGTGGGGTCGGTGAGTTCGGTGAAGGTCGGTGACGACAACCACGCGCACGTCGAGTTCGACGTCGACAGCAAGTACGCCGTGCTGGCCAGCACCCGCGCCACGATCAAGTACGAGAACCTCGTCGGCGATCGCTACCTGGAACTGCTGGAAGGGCCGGGCTCGGCCCGGCGGCTCTCCGACGGCGACACCATCGGCCTCGAACAGACCTCGCCCGCACTGGATCTCGACCTGCTGCTCGGCGGCTTCAAACCGCTGCTGCGCGGACTCGACCCGACCCAGGTCAACGACCTCACCGAGGCGCTGCTGCAGATCTTCCAGGGCCAGGGCGGCACGCTGGTCTCGCTGCTCAACAGCGGTGGCAACTTCGCCAAGACGCTCTCGGATCGCGACGCGCTGATCGGCAGCGTGATCGACAACCTGAACACCGTGCTGGCCACCATCGACGACCGGGGCGACCAGTTCGCCACCACCATCGACGAATTGCAGCGGCTGGTCAGTGACCTGTCGGCCCAGCGCGACCCGATCGGCGCCGCGCTACCGCGTATCGCCGGTGCGACACAGGAACTCAACGACCTGCTGGTGACGGCGCGCCCGGATCTGCGCAACACCATCGAACAGACCGGCCGCCTGGCCACCAACCTCGACGAGGGCTCCGACCACCTCGACTGGGTGCTCGGCAAGCTGCCCGAGACCTACAAGAAGCTCATCCGGATCGGCGCCTACGGCTCGTTCCTGCAGCTGTACATCTGCGGTACGAACATCCTGGTCAGCGGCCCCGACGGCCAGCCGATGGAGGTTCACATGCCGGGTCTGCAGGCGACCGGAAGGTGCACGCCCAATGAATGAGAACAAGTCCTCGGCCGCGACGATCGGCATCGTCGGCATCGTGCTGGCGGTGACGATCTCGCTGGCCACGCTGCAGTTCACCGAGCTGCCGTTCATCCGCTCCGGCGCGACCTTCACCGCGAAGTTCGTCGACGCGGGCGGGCTGGTGCCGGGCGACCCGGTGCACGTGGCCGGCGTGCGCTCGGGCGAGGTGCGGCAGGTCTCGCTCGACGGCGACAAGGTGCTGGTGAAGTTCGATCTCGACGAGTCGATCGTGCTGGGGGAGAAGACGACCGCCGCGATCAAGACCAACACGGTGCTCGGGCGCAAGTCCCTGGACGTGGTGCCCGCCGGGCCCGGCGCCATCGGCACCGCCGACACCATCCCGGTCGAGCGCACCACCTCGCCCTACTCGCTCAACGAGGCGCTCAGCGATCTCGGCGGCACCGTGCGGGACCTGGACCTGGACCAGGTGGACCAGACCCTCGACACCCTCTCGGCCGCCTTCGCCGACACCCCCGGCCCGCTGCGCAACGCGCTCGACGGCGTCACCGCCCTGTCGCGCAGTATCAACACCCGCGACCAGGCGCTCACCGATCTGCTGGCCAGGGCGCAGAACGTCACCAAGATCCTGGCCGACCGCAGCACCCAGCTCAACACGCTGCTGCTCGACGGCAACGAACTGCTCGGCGAGCTCGACCGGCGCCGGGCCGCGATCAACCAGCTCGTGGTCTACGTCGACGATGTGGCCAGGCAGCTCTCGGGCCTGGTCGCCGACAACGAACCACAGATGCGGCCGGTGCTCGACCGCCTCAACTCGGTGCTCGGCCTGCTCCAGCGCAACGAGCAGAACCTGCGCGACGCCCTGGACGGCCTCGGTCCCTACGCCGCGGCGCTGGGCGAGCAGGTCGGCAACGGCCCGTGGTTCAACGCCTACGTGGTGAACGCGACCAGTACCGAGCTGCGTCCACTCGTCGACGCGCTGGTCTGGCCCGAACAGGTGCCCCAGGACCTGATCGACATCTTCACCAACCCGAGAACGCCCTACATCGCTCCCGCCGAGGAGGATCCGCCGCGATGAGCTTCACCCAGCAGGTGCGCGGACTGCCGCGCTGGACGATCGCGGTGGCGGTGGTGGTGATCGCGGCACTGGTCGCGCTCGGCGTCTACCTCCTCACCGGCGGCGGGAAGAACACGGTGACCGCCGCGTTCACCTCGACCACCGGGCTCTACGAAGGCGACGAGGTGCGTGTCCTCGGGGTCACCGTCGGCAGCATCGACTCGATCGAACCCGGTCAGGGCCAGGTGCAGGTGCGCATGAGCATCGACGACGATGTCGACCTGCCCGCCGACGCGCGCGCGGTGATCATCGCGCCCTCGCTGGTCTCGGCCCGGTTCGTGCAGCTCGCCCCCGCCTACTCCGGCGGCCCGAAACTGGCCGACGGCGCGCAGATCCCGCTCGCGCGCACCGCGGTGCCGGTGGAATGGGACGAGATCAAGGCCGAACTGACCAAGCTCTCCACGGCGCTGGGCCCGGTCGGTGACGACGAGAAGGGCTCCTTCGGCCGCTTCGTCGACACCGCCGCCGACAACCTCGACGGCAACGGCCAGAAGTTCCGCGACACCCTGCGCGAACTGTCCGCGACCCTGACCACCCTCTCCGACGGCCGCACCGACCTGTTCGGCACCATCCGCAACCTGCAGCACTTCGTCGAGGTGCTCTCGGCGAGCAATGAGCAGATCGTGCAGTTCAGCGGCCGGCTGTCCTCGGTGTCCTCGGTGCTGGCCGGAGCGTCGGAAGACCTCGGCAACGGGCTCGACAGCCTGGACGTGGCGCTGGCCGATGTGAAGCGCTTCCTCGACGGCACCGGTGGCGAACTGACCGAGGGTGTCGAGCGGCTCGCCGATGTCACCCAGACGCTGGTGGACAAGCGGCCCGAGATCGAACGGGTGCTGCACTCCGGCCCGACCGCGATGGTGAACTTCTACCAGCTCTACAAGCCCGCCCAGGGCTCGCTGACCGGCGCGGTCGCGCTGAACAACACGGCCAATCCGCTGAGCTTCCTGTGTGGTTCGATCCGCGCGCTCGAGAACAACAACTCGGACAAGTCCGCTGACCTGTGCGCGGAGTTCCTGGCACCGGTGATCAGTTCGCTGGCAATGAATTACGTGCCCATCATGACCAACCCGGCCAGCGGTGTCACGGCCTTCCCCGACCAGCTGAAGTACAGCCCGCCGAGCCTGGCCGGGCAGGCCCCGCGGAACCAGACGCCCGCCGTCGCCCCGATCACCGTGCCCGAAGGTCTTGCCGGGCTTGCCGTTCCAGGAGGACAGCGATGAGGCGCGCATTCGCCGGGCTCGCCCTCGGCGTCGCCGTGACACTCGGGACCACCGGCTGTCAGTTCGACGGACTCAACTCCCTGCCGATGCCCGGCTCCGAGGGCCGCGGGCCCGGTTCGTACACGGTGCGGATCCAGATGCCCAATGTCACCACCCTGACCCGCAATTCGCCGGTGCGGGTGGACGACGTCGAGGTCGGCAATGTCACCGGGATCGAGGTCGAGGGCTGGCACGCGCTGGTGACGGTCTCGCTCAATCCCGATGTCCACCTGCCCGCCAACGCGGTCGCCAAGATCGGCCAGACCAGTCTGCTGGGCAGCAACCATCTCGAGCTGTCCGCGCCGACCACCGTCGAGCCGGTGGGGCAGTTGCGCGGCGGGGATGTCATCCCGCTGGACCGGGCCGGGGCGTACCCGACCACCGAGCAGGTGCTGTCGTCGCTGTCGGTGGTGCTCAACGGCGGCGGCATCGCGCAGCTAGAGACCATCACCACCGAGCTCAACGCGATGCTCGGCGGCCGCGAGGCCGAGATCGCCGACCTGCTCCCGCAGCTCAACGAGCTGACCACCGGCCTGGAACGCCAGACCGGCAGCATCATCGCGGCCATGGAGGGCCTGGACCAGCTCGCGGGCAAGCTCGCCGGGCAGAAGGATGTGATCGCGCAGGCGATCGAGCAGATCCATCCGGCCCTCACGGCGCTGGCCGACCGGTCGGCGAACATCACCAACGCGATCACCGCGCTGGGTGAACTCGGTGATGTCAGCGAGCGGCTCATCAAGACCAGCGGCGACGACCTCGTCGCCAACCTGCGCAGCCTCGGCCCGGTGCTGAAGACCCTGGCCGACACCGGCAACAACCTGGTCCAGGCGATGGGCATCCTGCCGACGTTCCCGTTCCCCATCAAGAACATCGACAACGCCATCATGGGCGACTACATGAACCTGTTCATCACCTTCGACCTCACCGCCAGCCGCCTCGACAGCAACTGGCTCACCGGCACCCCGCTCGGTGGCCGCTTCGGCGGGGTCGAGGGTGTGGTCGGCTCGTTCGCGCCCTCGACCGCGACCGACGCGGGCGACCCGGCCACCGCGCCCTTCGCGGCACCGCCCGCCCCCGCGCCCGCGCTGAACGTGCCCGGGCTGCCGCCGATCCCCGGCCTGCCCGCCATCCCCGGTATCACCGCGCCGCTGCCCGGCCAGGAAGGGGCGGGTCGATGAAGCTCACCCGGTTCGTGCGAGCCCAGCTCGTGATCTTCGCGGTGCTCACCGTGGTCGGTCTCGTCGTGATGGGCGGTACCTACCTGCAGGTGCCCGCGATGCTCGGCATCGGCCGGTACGCGGTCACCGTGCAGCTCGAGGCCACCGGCGGGCTCTATCCCACCGCCAATGTCTCCTACCGCGGCCAGAACATCGGCAAGGTCGAGGCCGTGCGGCTCACCCCGGCAGGCGTCGAGGCGGATCTGTCGATCGACAGCGACTACAAGGTGCCCGCCGATTCCAGCGCGTGGGTGCGCAGTGTGTCGGCGATCGGCGAACAGTACGTCGACCTGGTGCCCAGCGAACAACCCGCCGACGGCCACCTGCGCGACGGCTCGGTGATCCCCGTGCAGCGCACCCACCTGCCCCAGGACGTCGGCGCGATGCTCGACCAGGCCGACAAACTGCTGGCCACCGTCGCCGACACCCGCCTCAAGCAGGTCATCGACGAGGCCTTCTACGCCTTCAACGGCGCCGGGCCCGACCTGCAGCGGTTCATCGACTCGGCGGCACTGCTGATCCAGCAGGCCGAAGACGACATCGAACCGACCAAGAAGCTGCTCGACCAGATCGGCCCGCTGCTGGACACCCAGACCCGCTCCGCCGACGACATCCGTTCCTGGACAGCGGATCTGGCGACCGTCACCGATCAGCTGCGCGAACACGACCCCGCCCTGCGAAACCTGTTGAACAACAGCCCCTCCGCGATGGAGACCGTGAACCAGCAGTTCCAGGACCTGCGTCCGACGCTGCCACTGCTGGCCAGCAATCTGGTGAGTATCGGCCAGGTCGGCGTGACCTACAACGCCAGCGTCGAACAGCTTCTTGTCGTGTTCCCGCCGCTGATCGCCGCGCTGCGCACCGCGATTCGCGGCCCGATCCAGTACGGCGTCATGGTCGACTTCATGACCGTGCTCAACGACCCCCCGGCCTGCACCACCGGCTTCCTGCCCGCCGACCAGTGGCGTCAGCCCAGCGATCTGACCCCGATGGACACGCCGCCGGGGCTGTACTGCAAGGTGCCGCAGGACTCCAACATCGCCGTGCGCGGCATCCGCAACACCCCGTGCATGGAGGTGCCCGGGGTGCGGGCGCCCACGCCCGAGCTGTGCCGCACCGGGTTCGTGCCCGAGGGCAACAATCCGCCGTTCGGCCCGGTTCAGCCGGTCGCCCCGGCCTCGGCACCGGCAGGCGCATCGACGGGTGGTGTGACCCCCGCCGCAGCGCGCCCCTATGATCCGTCGACAGGCAGCTATCTGGGCACCGACGGACGTACCTACCGCCAAGGTGATATCGCCACGGACGGTTCGGGCACGGTCCCGGCCAGCTGGCAGGCGATGTTGGAGGAGCAGCAACGATGAACGACAACGACAACCGCCGCCCGCGCAGGCGGGCCGCCCGCTCGGCGGGCCCGCCGGTCGAGGATGCCACGGCTGCCACGGTCACACTCGGTAAGAGCGAAACCGCATCACTGGCCGCGGATGTCGACCCGACGGTGCGGGTCACTTCGACGGCGGTGGTCGACAAGACGGACAAGCTCGCCGACGCCCCGGCCAAGACTGAGGCCACGGCGAAGATCGCCGCCGCTTCGGTGCCGCCGGCCGAGGACACCGTGCGGCTCGAGACCGACACCGCGCGGCTCGACGCGGACATCGAGCGCGATGCGACCGCACCGGTCGGCAGCGACTCCGCGACTTCGGTCGGTCGCGTCCTCGCCCTGGCCGCCGCCGTTCTGCTCGTCCTCGGCCTCGCCGGCGGCGCGGGCTTCACCGCCTACACCGCCTACCGCGTCGACCACAACGACGACCTGCGCGCCCAGTACACCGAGACCGCCCGCCAGGCCGTACTCAACCTGACCACCATCCGCGCCGGATCGGCCAAGGAGGACATCGACCGCATCCTCGCGGTGGCCTCCGGCGACTTCAAGACCGAGTTCGACGGCCGCGTCGACCCGTTCATGGACATCGTCAAGCAGGCCAATGTGGTCTCCACCGGCGAGGTCGTCGAGTCGGGCATCGTCACCGCCGACGCGGACTCGGCCCAGGTGCTCGTGGCCGCCAAGCAGACGGTGAGCAACAACGGTTCGCCCGAACCGCAGTCGCGTCAGTACCGGTTCCGCGTCACCGTGTCGAACGCCGACACCGGGATGACCGTGTCGAAGGTGGAGTTCGTCGGATGAGCCAGAGCATGAAGATCGTCTTCGGAAGTCTCGCGTTCGTCGGCCTGATCGCCGCGGCCGTGCTCGGCGTCAGCGGCTACCAGCTCTGGCAGCACGACCGCACCGAGCAGGCCCGCTCCGATGCCATGAGCACGGCGAGCCACACGGTGAGCGCCATGTTCACCTACGAACCCGCCACCGTCGACACCGAGCTGACCAAGGCCGCCGAGGGCCTGACCGAGTCCTTCCGCTCGGACTACCTGAAGCTGATCACCGAGGCCATCGCCCCCGGTGCCAAGGAGAAGCAGCTCACCGTCAAGGCCACCACCCAGGCCGAGGGCATCGTCGACGCCGACCCCGACCACGCCGTCGTCCTGCTCTACCTGAACCAGCTCACCACCAGCAAGGACACCCCCGACGGCACCACCTCGGGCAGCCGGGTCCGGGTCTCCCTGGACAAGTCCGGCGACCGCTGGCTGGTCTCCCAGGTCACCCCGGTCTGATCTCGACGCACCTCGCTGTCAGAGCACTTCGATCCGGGCAGGTTCAGGAAGGGTGCGCGGACGCTCGTCGGTATACCAGGCGTACTCGATGCTGCTCAGCAGGCCTTTCTCCACCCACAGAATGATCTCGCCGACCGGGGACCCGCTGCAGTCGGTGACGGCTCCGTTGGCGAAGATCCCATCTGCGGACCAGGCTGTCTGCACAGCTCCAGGCTGCACAGCCAGGTCGATGCTGGGAGACCCGACACCCCACGTCGCAACAACCCGCGAATGTGGGATCTGTGCGAGGAGTTCGTCGGCGCCCGCTCCACCGGCCGACAGCATCTTGGTGACGACTGCGGACTCGAGGTCGCTCAGCGGGCGCGGCTGAATGGGTGTGCTGCTCATCGTTCTCCTGCGGTATTGCGCTGTGGTCAGGGAATGTAGGCGGTGCCGATTTTGAACACGCCATCGATCATCGCGCCACGGATATGAACGGTCTCACCGTTGATTGTGCGCACCAGAGGATTCGAGGCATTGTATACACCGTCGGGAACGCCCTGAACGTTCTCGATGATCTTGGTCATCGTCGCTTCTTCGCCGCCCAGTGACTTCACGAGATTATCCAGTTTATGCTTCGGCACGAAGACGTGACCCATCGCCTCCTTGTCGAGCGCGTAATCGAGGGAGCCCTTGAGCTTGTCTCGCGCTGCCTTGGCGATATCGGCCATGCGTTGCGCGAGAAGGTCGGCGATCTGCTGAGTTGCGGCACGTCTGGCTTCGAGATCATCGCCGGTCTGGGCGACTTTCTCGACGAATTTGGCTGTACGTTTGGCGTCGAGGACACGGTTGACGTACTGCTGCATCTTCAGCGCGAGCTTGCCTGCCTTGGCAGCCGCGATGGCGGCGCCGCCGAATCCGGCTGTCAAGGCGCCCGCGATGACGGTGAGGAGGACTGTTTCTGCGATTTCTTGGGCGAGGTCCTTCGCGAGATCAACCAGCAGCTGGCCGAGCTGTGTTCGGAACTCCAGTATTGCGGCACGGTGCTCGCGGCAGGACTTGGCGAGATCGTTGTAGAGGGTCAGGACTCCTTCCGCAGTCTTCTTCAGTTCGCGGATGTCGTCGTCAACAAGCGCTGCGTCTGGTGCGGTTTCGCGTTCGAAGGTCTTCGCGAGCTGATCCAGAAGGATTGGCAGATTGCCTACTCCTGACTCGGAGCCGAATTTGTCCCAGGTATCTGCGGCGGTCAGGAGATCGTGCGGTTCGCCATCGGGTATCGAAACGCCGAAGTCCTCGAGCGCCGACACCGCGAATCCGACGTCGTCGAACAGGCCACTGCCCGGACCACCCGCGGATGGTGGCGGTACGAGGCATGGGGCCCATGCCGGGGCCAGTTGGGTGGGTTTGGTCGGTTCGAGCCGACCGGTGCCTGCGACATAGTCGGCCAAGGCGTGGTTGTAGCCGAGCTCGCGCAGGATATTGGCGTAGTTCCCCATCGCGGTGATGAGCAACTCGGTCATGCTCATCGCAGTCATGACAGTCGAATCGTAGGAAGTTGCCCACGCTTTGGACTCGCCGACGTTGCCGCCCATATTGGCGGTGCCACTGAGGGCTGCGATCCGTGCGGAGTAGACGCGCTGATACTCGGTGGCATAGGAGTGCATGGAAGCCCCGGCTAGTGAGTATACCGTGGGGTCGACTACCAGGGTTGTCATCGGCGGTTACGCCCTGCCCAGCATGGCGAGGTTCGCAGCTATGGCGGCGTGGTACCTGCCGTGAGCGTCCACGGCGGCCTGCCGCATGACCGCGATTCCGTCGGCGACATCGGTTGCACCGGTGTGCCACTCACGGAATGCTTCGGCCTGGGCATCTGCGGCATCGCCGTTCCAATTCTGTTGGACGGTCGACACCCTCCGCTGCAGTCCGTCGAGGCTGTCGTTGAGGAAACCGACGAATCCGGACACTCGGGCGATGATCTGTTCGAGTTCGTCGAGATCGACGCGAAATGGTTGCGCGTTCTCGACCATCAGAGTCCCGGTAGGTCGAGAGATCCAGACAGGGAGGAGGTGTCTGCCGCCCATGAATGGTCCTGGTCATCGAGTGTCGTGCTCGTGACACCGAGCAGTTCGGCCATGTCGGCGAGGGCTTCGAGAACAGTGTCGGCGCCCTGTTTGGTCTCGGTCCATCCTGCACTGAATGAATCGGCGGAAACGCCACTCCAAGTGGACAACAGTGCCGTGATATCGGTGTCGAGGGAGGCGAGCCCGCTGACAAGGGTATCGGCAACCTGCTGAAGGTAACGTCCTGCATCGCTGACCTCGTCTGGAACGAGGGCGAAGTCGGTGCTGGTCGAACCGGGTTGGCTTGTCATGCGCCGGTACTCTGGTGTTTGGCGATCATGATGGTTTGGACGGGAGTCGACGCGATTCGGTTCCATCGGCCGACGGTGTCGATGCTCACAGGAGACTAATCAGTCGGGCTGCGATCGCGCGACCGGTCTACCGGCCCAGGAGTGTCTGTGACCGCGGTCATGCGGTGCTCGGCCTCAGGCAATGCAATGGCATTGTGTCGGAATGTGGCGGCAGCTTCGGTATTGCGTCCCCGTCGTGAACATCCACGCGATAACCTCGGCCCCTGTCGCGGTCGTCTGGTCACAGGTGTTCGGTGTTGTCGGAGGCGGTGGATTGTTCTCGGTTGCCTTCAGCGGCGTTGAGGGCTGAACCTTCCGCCTGTCTCAAGACTCGGTGCGGGGGAGGTGGACGGTGAAGGTGGTGCCCACGCCCGGCTCGCTGGTGACCTCGACCGTGCCACCGTGGGCGGCGACCAGGGCCGAGACGATGGACAATCCGAGGCCGGTGCCGCCGCTGGTGCGGGCGCGGGAGGCGTCGGTGCGGTAGAAGCGCTCGAAGATCCGGGCGGCGTCCTCGGGGGGCAGGCCGGGGCCGGTGTCGGCCACTTCGAGGAGTACCTCGTCCTCGGCGGGGGTGAGGCGGACGGTGATCGCGGTGCCGTCGGGGGTGTGGGTGCGGGCGTTGTCGAGCAGGTTGGTGAGTACCTGGCGCAGGCGGTGGTCGTCGCCGAGGATCTCCAGAGTGCCGGTGCCGTCGGCTATTTCGAGGGTGGTGGGGCGGTGCGCGCCCTCGGCGGCATGGATCGCGCGGGCGCTGTGCACGGCGTCGCCTGCGAGGGCGAGCAGGTCCACCGGACGCAGGTCGACGGGGCGCTGGGCGTCCAGCCGGGCCAGCATGAGCAGGTCCTCCACCAGCAGACCCATCCGCTGGGCCTCGTGTTCGATGCGGTTCATGAACATCGCCGGGTCGCCGGTGGCACCCTGGCGGTAGAGCTCGGCGAAGCCGCGGATGGTGGTGAGCGGGGTGCGCAGCTCGTGACTGGCATCGGCGACGAATCGCCGCATCCGCGACTCGGATTCGCGCGCCGCGGTCTCGGACGCCTCGGTCGCGGCGAAGGCCTGCTGGATCTGGGTGAGCATGCTGTTGAGCGAGCGCGACAGCCGGTCGACCTCGGTGTCGTTGCCGCGCACCGGAACCCGGCGATGCAGCTGCCCCTCGGCGATGGCCGCCGCGGTCGCCTCCACCCGCCGCAGCGGTCGCAGGCTGCCGCGCACCACGAAATACGCGGCCACCGCCAGCGCGGTGAGCACCAGGGCGCCCACGATCAGCTGGACGACGACGAGATCGCGCACGGTGTCGATGTTCTCGGTGAGCGGCAGCGCCACCGTCGCCTGCGAGCTGTGCCCGCGCACGGTGAGCACCCGCCACTGCTCGGTGGACTCGCCGGTCGAGCCCACGGTCACCGGTTTCGTCACCGGGGGATCGGGCAGCTCGGGTTCCGCGTCGGTGCCGAACACGTGGTCGAGCACCAATGTCTTGCTGCCGTCGAGCCTTTCGGCGCGCAGGTAGTACCGGCTCGGCGGCTGGCCGCCGGTGTTCTGCGGTGGTGTCGGCGGCGCGGGCACACTCATCCGGCGTTCCCATTCGATCGCCGCGTCGGCCAGCTGCTGATCGGTGCGGTTGCGCAGCGAGTTCTCCGTCGCGGTGGTCACCACGAAACCCGAAGCCACCAAACCGATCCCGGCCAGCAGCACCAGCATCAGCACCAGTGTCACCCGCAGCGGAATCGCCGCGAGACGGGCGCGCAGCCCGGTGCTCACTTCTCCCGCATCACATAGCCGACCCCGCGCAGGGTGTGGATCAGCCGCTGCTCGCCGGTGTCGACCTTCTTGCGCAGATACGACACATAGGTCTCCACCACGCCCACCTCGCCACCGAAGTCGTAGCGCCACACGTGATCCAGGATGCGCGGTTTGCTCAGCACGCTGCCCGCGTTGACCATGAAATAGCGCAGCAGCGTGAACTCGGTGGGCGAGAGCGCCACCGGCTCGCCCGCCTTCCACACCTCGTGCGTGTCGTCGTCGAGTTCGATATCGGCGAAGCGCAGCCGGGTGCTGGTCCGCTCCGGCTTCGCCTGGCCCGCGCGGCGCAGGATCACCCGCAGCCGCGCGACCACCTCTTCGAGGCTGAACGGCTTGGTGACGTAGTCGTCGGCGCCCAGGGTGAGCCCGGTGATCTTGTCGTCCACGTCGTCGCGGGCGGTCAGGAACAGCACCGGCGCGTCGATGCCGTCGCTGCGCAGCCTGCGCAACAGGCCGAAGCCGTCCATCCCGGGCATCATCACGTCGACGATCAGCGCCTGCGGGCGGAACGTGCGCGCCCGGTCCAGCGCCTCGGCGCCGTCGGCGGCCGTGGCCACCTCGAAGCCCTGGAACCGCAGACTCACCGACAGCAGTTCCACGATCATCGGTTCGTCGTCGACGACGAGCACCCGGGCCTCGGGTTCCGGCGGCACACCACTCATGGGTTCATGCTCCACCACCACGCTGGGAAGTGGCTGGACCGACGCTGTGAGGTCGCTGTGTGCCGCTCAGTTCGGCGAGTCGGGGTACACGTCCTCGTCGCTGAGCAGCGCGGACCCGGCGACATTGCCCTGCGACAGCGCGTCGAGGAAGGCGCGCGCCCAGCGGTCCACATCGTGGGTGAGCACCTGGCGGCGCATCGAGCGCATCCGGCGGCGGCGGGTGTCCCGCTCGTCGTCGAGGGCGCCGATGATGGCGTCCTTCACGCTGTCCAGATCGTGCGGATTGCACAGGTAGGACTGGCGCAGCTCGGCCGACGCGCCGGTGAACTCGCTGAGCACCAGCGCGCCGTTGAGGTCGCTGTGGCAGGCCACGTACTCCTTGGCCACCAGGTTCATGCCGTCGCGCAGCGGGGTCACCAGCATGACGTCGGCGGCCACGAAGAACGCGATCAGCTCGTCGCGGGGGATCGGCCGGTGCAGGTAGTGCACCACCGGGTAGCCCACCCGGGCGAACTCGCCGTTGATCCGGCCCACCTGGCGTTCGATGTCGCCGCGCATCTTGATGTAGCTCTGCACGCGCTCGCGGCTGGGGGTGGCCAGCTGCACCATCACGGTGTCGGCCGGGTCGACCCGGCCCTCCTCGAGCAGCTCCTGCAGCGCGTTGAGCCGGATGTCGATGCCCTTGGTGTAGTCCAGCCGGTCGACGCCGAGCATGATGTTCTTGGGATTGCCCAGCTCGGCGCGGATCTTGGCCGCGCGTTCGCGCACCGACCGCCGACGCGAGAGTTCGTCCAGATCGGCGGAGTCGATCGAGATGGGGAACGCGCCCACCCGCACCGTCCGGAAGCCGACCTGCACCACGCCCAGCTTGGACCGCACGCCCACATTGCCGCGCGAGGTGGGCTGACCGGCCAGCCTGCGGGCCAGGTAGAGGAAGTTCTGCGCGCCCCCGGGCAGATGGAAGCCGATCAGATCCGCGCCGAGCAGCCCCTCGATGATCTCGGTGCGCCACGGCATCTGCATGAACAGCTCGACCGGCGGGAACGGGATGTGCAGGAAGAATCCGATGGTCAGATCGGGCCGCAGCATCCGCAGCATCTTGGGTACCAGCTGCAGCTGGTAGTCCTGCACCCAGACCGTCGCCCCCTCGGCGGCCACCTTCGCCGTCTCCTCGGCGAAACGGCGGTTGACCTCGACATAGGCCGCCCACCACGACCGGTCGTAGACCGGCCGCACGATCACGTCGTGATACAGCGGCCACAGCGTGCCGTTGGAGAACCCCTCGTAGTAGTCCTCGACCTCCTGCGCCGACAACGGCACCGGATGCAGTTCCAGCCCGTCCTCGATGATCGGCTCGACCTCGACATCGGGTACCCCGGCCCAGCCGACCCAGGCCCCCTTGTTGCTGCGCAGCACCGGCTCCAGCGCGGTCACCAGACCGCCGGGGCTGCGCTTCCATCTGGTCGTCCCGTCGGGCAGACGCTCGAGGTCGACCGGCAGCCGGTTGGCGACGACCACGAAACCCGAGCCCGACCCGCTCGGGGCGGGCGCGACGGATTCGCTGTTCTCGGACGGACGGTTGTTGGACTGGTCGTCGATCATCTTGTCCACTCACGCATCCTTTGCGCGTCGCAGGGTCCCGCTTTGAGGTTGTGGTCGCCGGGTGGGGTCAGCTGGGGCCGATGCCGAGCATCGACAGCAGCATCCGGCACTCGTCGGCGTCTTCGGCGTAAGCCGCGACGACACGCTGTGCCTGGCGAGCGGTCTCGTCGGCCAGCGGCTCGAGCTCGTCGTCGGCGATGTCGTTGGCGCTGCTCTTCGCGGCCATAATGGTTCGTCCTCCCGGTTTCCAAACGCTTCGCGTGCGAGTAGTCAATACTATCGGGCTCCCGTGGACGGCCGATGAACTCCCGGCCCGATCACCCCGCCCCGGTGCCGTGTCGTCGTTGTCCCGTTACCGTGGTGCCGGACAGCTCAACTCCCCAGAGAGGTTTGTTTCATGCCAGTGGCCACGGTGAACGGCATCGCACTGAACTATCAGGTCAAGGGCGACCGTACCAAGGGCACCGATGTCGCCGGTGGCGGTCCGCTGGTGGTGTTGATCATGGGCACCGGCTCGCCCGGCCGGGTGTGGGAGCTGCACCAGGTGCCCGCGCTGGTCGCCGCCGGCTACCGGGTGTGCACCTTCGACAACCGCGGCATCGCGCCCTCCTACGAGGGCGGCGACGGCATCCGGATCGAGGAGCTGGTCGCCGACACCGCCGCGCTGATCGAGCTCCTCGGCGAGGGCCCCGCCCTGGTCGCGGGCACCTCGATGGGCGCGCGGGTGGCCCAGGAACTGGCGCTGGCCCGCCCCGACCTGGTCCGCAAGGCCGTGTTCATGGCCGGTCACGGCCGTCTCGACCAGTTCCAGAAGACCCTCTCGGCCGGTGAGCAGGACCTCGACGCCGCCGGTGTGCAACTGCCCGCCAAGTTCGAGGCCGCCCTCACCGCGGTGATGAACCTGTCGCCGGCGACCATGGCAGACACCAACGCCGCGCGCGACTGGCTGGACCTGTTCGAGTTCACCGGCGGCCCCGCCACCCCCGGTATCCGCGCCCAGCGGGCGATGGACCACGAGTTCGACCGGGTGGCCGCCTACCGCGCGATCACGGTGCCGTGCTTGGCAATCGGCTTCGCCGATGACAGGATGATCCCGCCGTACCTGTCGCGTGAGGTGGCCGAGGCCATCCCCGGCGCCAGGTACCAGGAGATCCCCGACACCGGCCACTACGGCTACCTGGAACGGCCCGAGGCGGTCAACAAGATCCTCCTCGACTTCTTCGCGGGCTGAACCCGGCGGCCGGGCGGAAACGGACACTGCCCGAGGTAACCGCCCAGACGTAACGTCTCCCTTGCTAGGGTCGACACAACGCCCGGGGTTCGCACCCGGTGCGATCCCGTACACAGCGCCAGTATCCAGTGAGGTGAAATTGAGCACCAACCCCTTCGACGACGAGGACGGCCGCTTCTTCGTTCTGGTCAACGATGAAGAGCAGCACTCCCTGTGGCCCGCGTTCGCGGAGGTCCCGGCGGGTTGGCGTGTCGTGTTCGGCGAAGAGAGCCGGGCCGCGTGCGTCGAGTACGTCGAGAAGAACTGGACCGATATGCGTCCCAAGAGCCTGCGCGACGCGATGGCCGCCGACGATGCGGCCCGCGCCCAGTCCTGAGCAGTAACTTTCCGATACTGCGCCGGGACCGCACACCGAGCGCGCCGGCCGCGCGGCACTACCGATGCCCGCGGCCGCCGCGCCCGGTTATGATGGTCGCTGCCCTCCGGGGCCCCAGCTAGAACCCCGCCTCCTTAGCTCAGTGGTAGAGCACCGCTCTTGTAAAGCGAAGGTCGTCAGTTCAATCCTGACAGGGGGCTCAATAAGAAAAAGGCTCTGACCTCAGGTCAGGGCCTTTTTTCGTGCCTTCCGCCGGTTTCTGCGGCGCCCTGTTGCGGCGGTGATCAACCACGATGTATTCTACTGAACATGTTCAATGAACGCGTTCAGTCGCGGTCGGAGCAGCAGGCGGCGACGCGGCAGAAGGTCTTGGCGGCAGCCGATCGGCTCTTCCGCGCCCAAGGCTTCAAGGCGACCACCATTCGGCAGATCGCCGCCGAAGCGGACGTGAGCACCGGGACCGTCATGGCGGCCGGGGACAAGGACGCGCTGCTCGTCGCGATCTTCGAGAACTGGATCACGTCGGTCCACGACAACAGGCACACCGAACCCGCACCCGCGACGACGACCGCGACCGCCGAGGACGTCCTGCAACTGTTCGGACCCTTCGTCGGATATTTCGCGCTCGACTCCGAGCTCTCCCGCGAGTACCTGGCGATCCTCGTCCGCGGAAACCACGAGTCGGTGATCTTCCGAGACCTCGCGCAGGCCCTGCTCGGCGAACTCGAAGCCGTACTCGCCCGAACAGCGCTGCCCCCCGACCAGGTCGCCCGCGGCGCCCGAACCATCTATCTCGCCTACCTCGGCCTGCTGATGACCGCCTCCTCCGGTGCCATCGCGATGCCCGAGGCGGCCGTCCAACTCCGAGAGACCATCGAATTCGTCATCACGCACCCGAAAGGCACCCGATGATCCACGCTCCAGAACCCTGGTGGCTACCAGCGCTACTCGCGCTCTCCCTGTTCGCCGACGCCCTCATGTCCGTGCGTCCACCGAAGTTCATCCAGCAATGCCTCGACGGCGTCGGCTTCCCCCGCGACTGGTGGTGGACCCTGATCGCCATCAAACTGGCAGCCACCGCCGGCCTGCTCGCCGGCCTGAAATACCCCGGCGTCGGATTGGCCACCGCGATCGGCGTGATCGCCTATTTCCTCTGCGCCGCCTACGCCCACTACCGCGCCCGCTTCCTCGGCTCCGAATTCTGGATCAACTGCCTCGGCATGCTGGCCCTGTCGGTGGTAGCGGCGATCACGTATGTGGTGTGAGGGGCGGTTGAGCTCCCGGCTCCGGGCGGAGCACGTAGTGCTGGTGGGCCTGGCGGCGGTACGCGACAAAGTGCTGACCAGCGACCTGACCACATCGCTGTTACCCTCGCGATCGTGCCTGCCCCGTGCCCGATCTGCGACAAGCATCAAGGCATCGGGCCACTGGTCGGACCGGTGATTTTCGCCGACGACCTGGTGCTGGTCACCCACCGTCCCTTGGACCAGGCGGCACCCCGCCCCGGCTACCTGTTCATCGAAACCCTCCGCCACGCACCCACCCTCGCCGACCTCACCGACGACGAGGCCGCCGCCGTCGGCCGCGCGGCACACCGAGCCGCCACCGCCCTACGCGCCGAACTCGCCCCCGAATCCGTCTTCTCCGCGATCGTCGGCCGCAGCGTCCCCCACTTCCACCAGCACGTCTTCGCCCGCCCCACAGGCACCCCACCCGAAACCCACTGGTTCGACATCGACTCCTGGCCCGACGGCCCACGCGTCGACGAGCAGGGGCTGACCGACCTGACAACCCGCCTGGCGCAATACTTCTGAACACCGCGTTCCGCCGCCGGGAATTGGATTGCGGCGCGCCCGGGTTCCTGTTGCCATATCCCCATGACCCGCTTCCCCGATGACGTCCCCGTCCTCACCGACGGCGTGGTGACCCTCCGCGCGCACCGGCCGACGGATCTCGACGCCATGGTCGAACAGTGCCGCGACGCCGCGATGCTGCGGTTCACCACCGTGCCGTCCCCCTACGGCCGTGCGGACGCCGAGGACTTCCTGGAGCGCACCGCCCGCGACTGGGAATCACCGTCGCCGACAGCCCTGCGCACCTGGGCGATCAGCACGGAACGTCTCGACTTCTGCGGTTCCGTCGACTACCGCCCGGACGGTTCCGGCACCGCCTCGATCGGCTTCGGCCTGCACCCCGCCGCGCGCGGGGAGGGCCTGATGACGCGCGCGGTCGCCTTGGCCCTCGACCACGCCTTCGCGCAAGAAATCGAAGTCATGTACTGGCGCGCGGTCGTCGGCAACTGGGCGAGCCGTAAAACAGTGTGGCGAAACGGTTTCCGCTACGACGGCACCGCCCCGAGAATCATCACCCAACGCGGCGAATCGACCGACGGCTGGACAGCCTCCCTCCGCCACACCGACCCACGCGAGCCATGCGAGCCCTGGCAGGGCCCGTCACCCTCCTGAATATCGCCGATCAGCCGAGTGTGGCCGAACAAGTTGTGCACCCAGTGCGTCGTGGATCCAGTGGAGGGCCCGGCCGACTGTGATGCGTGGTGCGAGCAATTGTTCTGTCAGGGACCAGTATCGGTGGATTCGGGGGTCGGTGGTGTCGGCGAGTAGTTGGGTTCGGAATTCCGGGGAGTCCGGGAGGTTTCGGGCGTTGGCGTGGGCGGTGACGAAGTGGTCGAGTTCTCTGCCGTGATGAGGGGTTACGTTCTGCGTGATGCGGGTGACGACATCGTCCATGATTTCGCCGATCTCGTCGTAGAGGGTTCGCGGATCGCGGACGAGTTCGGGTCGGGTTCGCCAGACATGGCGCTTCAGTGTGCTCTGCATGCTGGGATCTGCGGCGAGGGAGGCCAATTCGGCGTAGGCGACGATGTCGTCGACGGAGGGGTCGATGGGCGGCTCGGGGATGTTCCAGGACACGTACCGGTCGATGTCGTGCCGGGGTATGGGGGTGAGGATGCGGCGCCAGAAACGCACCAGGTGATCGTGGGCGGCGGCGCCGTCTTGGGCTGCGGCGAGCAGGGTCAGTCGCGCGGTGCGTTGGGATGCCGGGGCGGCGGTGACGGCGCGCAAGGAGGCGCGGCGCCATGCCAGCGACGCGAATTCCGCATCGACACTGGCGGTTTCGGCGACGATTGCCTCCTCCAGCGAACGATCGCCGTGCAGCACAGCGGTGATCGATTCCAGGCCGAGCCCGAGGGTGCGCAGGCGGCGGATCAGCAGTAGTCGTTCGGTGGCGCTGTCGGCGTCGAAAAGGCGGTGTCCACCCGCACTGCGATGCGATTCCAGGATTCCCTCGTCGCAATAGAACCGGATCGTGCGCACCGTGAGACCACAGCGGCGCGCCAATTCGCCGATGCTCACGCGTGTGTCGTCCATCACAATTCCTTGCACCTCCACCCCGGTGGAGCTTTTAGCGTATTGATCCATGGCAACTACAGAAGAACAGATCGTCGCGGGCATCGCCGAGATCGTCGAGGAAGTGACGGGTATCGAGGCCGATGAGGTGACGGTGGAGAAGTCCTTCATCGAGGACCTGGATATCGACTCGCTGTCGCTGGTGGAGATCGCCGTGCAGCTCGAGGACAAGTACAGCGTGAAGATCCCCGACGAGGACCTGTCGGCACTGCGCACCGTCGGCGACGTGGTCGTCTACGTGCAGAAGATGGAAGCCGAGCAGCCACAACTCGCCGCCGAGATGGAGGCGAAATATCGGGAAGGGCAGGACAATTGATCGCTGACGCGCAGTCGGACCCCGCTGCGATCGAACTCGGCAACTTCTTCCCGCAACATCCGGAGGAGGTGTGGCGCGCACTGACAGACCCGGATCTGCTGGCGCGCTGGCTGTTCCGTCCGATCGGATTCGTGGCGGTCGTCGGCGCCCGGTTCCACTTCGCGATCCCGGAGGAGCCCGGCCAGGAGATCCACTGCGAAGTCCTGGCGGTGCGCTCGTTCCACCAGCTCACCTACACCTGGCGCTACCTGCGCACCGAACACCCGGAATGCTGGACTGTCGACTGGTCCCTCATCCCGCAGGGCCGCGGCACCCGCCTGTTGCTCACCCAAACGGGCTTCGACATCACCAACCGCAGGCAGAGAATGCTGCGCAACGCGATGGAACGGGGCTGGAAGCGTTCGCTCCTGCCTCGGCTGGGCGAGGCCATACACCATTGATCCCAACCCCTGTCGGTAACTGTGGACAAATCCCGACAGGGGTTTCGGGCGATCAGGCGAAGGTGAGAACCCACGACCCGTTGCAACCCAGGCCGGTGTTCAAGCCGGGGTCGAAATTCCAGATGAATTGGGCGGGCGGGTTCACCTGAACGCTCCAGGCACCAGTCGGTGACATCACCGGGTAGCCATCGTCGGCGAGATGGAAGACCTCGTCGTGGGCCACGGTCCAGCTACCCCCGTGAATGGGGTAGTTGAGCCGGACTTCGGCGTCGCTCCCGGCGTGATTCTGGAGCACCAGGCACGAGTCGGGGTAGTCCTCGTCGACGTAGGTGTCCATGCCGATGTCGGCCGAGGCGAACCCACCACCGAGCGCGGTGAACGCGGCAGTCCCGATGGCCACCAAAGTCTTTGCGGTCGAGATGCTTGTGATCATGAGACGAGGCTAGGAAGCCAGGCAGTGCCGGTTCCTTGCGGAATTCGTAAACCACCAGGTAGACGAACTGAAACCGTCATCCGGTCCGGACGTCAGGGCAGGGCTCCAGGAGAGAATCGGAGCACCCAGGGGTGCCGGTGTCGTAACCCCCTGCCCCGGACTCCCGATCGCCATGCCCCGATAGACCCTCTCGGCCAACACTTCTGGCCCCGCGTCGTAGGGGACGCGTGGCTGGGTTGGACCGTGTCGAAGGTGTGCACGCCCGAGCCGACACGGTGCGTACGTGCGAGGCGTACGACGGTGGTACTCGCAGACGGCTGGGTAGTGGGGTGTTGGTGGATCCCCCTGGTCGGGCTCGTCGGTGACGACCATCGAGCAGCCCGCCGGGGCCTGGGACGAGACAGCGCGGTCGTCCGAGCTCGGGAGTGTTCACTCCTGGCATCAAGGACGTCGGCTCGGCAGGGCGAGACGCCGAGGCGTTGCAAGGTAGGGTGTCCCCTACGGTGCGAGCAGGTGCATGCTGTTTCGTACCCAGGCCCTCGGAGAGTGTTGGTAGCACTCCCGGGGGCCGTTCTGTGTTCGCGACGGTACACCTCTGGTAACAGATCGGCAAACTGCTTCGGCACGTTGCGATCTGGACCGGTGATGACTCGAATCCGCAGGGTATGAGCAGGATTCGTGTGTGTCGGTCAGCGCTTTCGTTCGTTGTAGGCCTGGAGTCGTCGCGTGATGTGGTGGACGCGGCTCGGTGCGACGACCGCGAGGATCAGCAGGGCGAAGGGGGCGCCGAAAAGGATGGTGGGGATGAGCCAGACGAGGTCTGCGGCCGCATTGAGGGAGCTGTGATACAGGTACGGTTCGGTGCCGATATTGATCAGACGCGCACGAGCGGTGACCGTCTCGCCCACGCTGACGTCGTAGAGCCGAACCATGCTGTCCCCGAGCACTGTTCGCCCCTCGCCAGGATCGCTGCGACCCCAGCTCCACCCCGAAGACCCTTCGGTTATCACCACCTGCACGGGGTCGCCATACCCAGCCCAATAGGCCACCACATTGATCGGCTGGCTCAGCGCCATGAGGGTCGCGGCGCCGAGGCAGAGGCCGAAGGCGCAGGTGATCAGGATGGCAAGGATGCGCTGCTTCATCAGCCGACTACTTTCGGGCAGTCCGCCTGAGTAGGTACTGCGCGGCTTGTCACGGCCAGGCGCATGAAATGTCTCCTTCTTCTGCATGGTGTGTTGTTCGTGACGGCGGGTTGCTGGTACCAGGTGCGGCAGATCAACCAGCTCAACTGCGGCAGATCAACCAGTACGAAACTCGCCTTTGTCGACTCTGGGATCGCGGCACACCAGATCGGCGCGGACGCACGGAGTCTGCGACGGCCATCGGGACAGCTCGGCGGGCTTCTCGAGGGCTTCGTTCTGATGGAGATCGCCCGGCAATTGAGCTGGTCCGACGAAGAGGTCGAGTTGTTCCACTACCGCACACGCGACCAGGTCGAAGTCGATGCCGTACTGGAGAACCGCAGAGGCGAAGTGGTAGGCATCGAGGTCAAAGCAGGCCTGAAAATGCTTGCCGTTCCGGTCAGCGCACTGTGGCAAACAGCGGCGTAGGTGACCGAGGAGGGCATGGTGCGCTCCTCGGTCGGTGGTGCTGGATGTGGTTCAGTACCAGGTTGATTGGGTGGTGGGGCGGGTGGCGTTGTCTATGAGGGATTGGAGTTCGGTGGCTAGGTGGTCGGGGGTGGTGGGGGTGGCTCGGACTCGTTCTTCCTCGTGGATGAGGTAGCGGCCGTCGTCGGTGTAGTCGATTATCTGGAGGCGGGTGCCGCCTTCTTTCCAGCCGTCGAGGGCGGGGCCGGTGTCTACGCGGAATTCTGCGTAGGTGCGGAAGGGGCGGGTGAGGAAGGTTTTGGCTTGTTCGCCGGGGGAGCGGTGGCGGGCGTAGGGGTCGGGGGTGGCGGTGAGTTCGTCGCGGTGGACGTTGAAGCCGCCGGTGGTGCCCGGGGGGACCTTGGGGAGGATGCCGATCAGGCGGTTCACCACGGCCGAGGACGAGCGCAGGTAGATCAGGATGTTGCCGCCCTTGCCGTATTCCTCGGCGGGGATCTGGGCGGCGACGACACCGGTGTTGGACTCGGTGGCGCCGCACGCGCGGATCATCCGGGTGCGGCCGTCGAAGCGGTGGCCGAACAGTTCCACGCGCAGGTCGGGATGGGCCAGGGCGTGCAGGGCGTGATAGAGCGACTCGTCGGTGCCGATCTTGGCGATCAGGGAATCGGCGGCACGGCGGCACTGCTGGTCGAACTCGACCTGGGTTTCCACGCCGGAGGTGAACGTGAGCGGCCACGGCATGCGGTCGCGGCCGAGCGTTTCCCAGGCGACCCAGAACTCGAACGGGGTCAGCTCCCAGGAGTCGGTCATGCGTCGCCACCGATCACAGGCGGGACGTGCAGGCGGTCGGGGCCGAGGAGTTCCTCGTGCACGCCGCGCAGGTAGTCGGGGGCCGAGTGCTCGTTCTCGTCGTCCTTGCCGCCGCCGCGTCCGCCGGGGGCGCCCATGCCGCCCATACCCGTCATGCCGTTGCGGCCGCCTGCCGTGCCCGCGGTGCCTGCGGCGCCCGCCGCGTTCGGGGAGCCCGGGGTGCCTGCGGTCGGGGTGCCGGGGGTGCCGCCGGGAGTGCCGCCAGGGCTGCCGCCGCCCGGGCTGCCACCGGGGCTGCCGCCGCCGGGGGTGAGGCCACTCGGGGTGGTGCCGGCGGGAGTGGTGCCCGGGTTGGTGGTGGTGGGGGTTTCCGGGGTGGTGTCGGGCTGGGTGGTCGACGGGTTCGTGTCGTCGTCGGTGGTGTCGTCGTCGCTCGGGTCGTCGGTCGAGGGGTCCTCGGTGGTGGGGTCCTCGGTCGTCGGGTCCTCGGTGGTGGGGTTGGTGGTGGTCGGCTTGGTGCCGTTTTGATTGTTGCTGTTGTTGTTGTCGTTCTGGTTGCCGGTGGGCTTGTTCTTGCCGTCGTCCGGTTTGTCGGAGGAGGGGTCGACCGGCAAGGGCACCTTGGGGACCTGGGTGTCGGATTGCTCGGCTACCGGCTTGTAGACGGTCTTCATGACTTCGCGGGCGGCGTTCTGGGCGGCCTCCGAGCGCGCGTTGCTCGCCGCGTCGATGACCAGTCCGGTGCCCGGAGAAAGGACGGAGGCGACGATGCCCAGCTTGGATTTGCTCTGGTCATCGGACTCGTGGGGTACGGAGTACTTGACCTGCTGGAGTCCGGACCGGGCCTCTTCCATTTTGTTCGCGATCAACCGCGCAGCTTGTTCGACTTTGTCTACGTCGGCGAGGTAGCTCCTGGTACTGGCCAGCGCCTGGTTGGCCGCGCTTCCCGACCACCCGCGCTCCATTTCCTTCTGAATGTTGTCATGGAAGTTCTGGCCCTTGGTGCCGGTGTCCTCAGCCAGTTTGGTCCAACCATTGATGCTCGTTCCCAGCGCCTCGACATCAATCGATTCGACATACGCCATGATTCGCGAATGCGACATATCGGTGAAGTCTTCCATCACCTGCGGGACGACGGGTGCGGTGTACTCACCGTTGAATCCGTTGGCCAGAGCCTTATTGTCGGCATAGATTCGTGTACGGTCGTTGTTGCCGTCTTCCTGCGCCTTTCGCTCCGTATCGGTCTGTTCGACATCGGTGTCGAATAGAGAACCAACACGGTTCGCCAGCGTGCTGGCGGTCGTACTCGGATTGGCGAGGCCGATGATGAAACTTGTGAACGACATGTCGCTCCCCCCGAAATCAGTCGAGCTTATTGGTCTGTTGCTTGATGGCGAGTTGTGTTGCCTCGTCGCAGTTCTGGTATGCCGCGCCCGCTTTGCGGTACATGTCGGCCATCTGGGTGAGGATCTCGATATGCTTAGTGGCGGCGTCGAGGTAGGACCCTGTTCCCTCGCCGCCTTCGGCCAAGTCGACGAACTTCTTGCCGAGTGCTTTCGAGGATTCCAGGTCGCCAAATGAACCGACGAACACCATCTGTCGAGTGCGGTTGGAGAGATCGGTGAGGTCGGCAATATATGCATCGCACAGATTCGCGCATTGCGTAGCCGCGGCGTACTCGATTATCAACTGCCCCGAGGAAGCCTCGCCAGCCAGGGTTTTGAATTTGTCGGCCATCTCGTTCTGAGCCATTACTGAGATCTCTCTCTTCTATGCACAGTGATCAGCTACTCGGGGATGATTTCCAAGAACTTCGTTGCTGCAGTATTCACAAGCGGACACGGGTCGGTTCCTGACTTGTCGGCCACGAACAGTGCGGCTGTCAATGACACCGTCCCCTTGCTGGTGTCGAACGCGATGGCGCACTGGTCGACTGGCTTCCTGTCGCCCATGAGGTATTGCAGGGCTGGTCGGGTTCCGACAGTAATGTCGCGGAAGTCATGCAGGTAGTCGTTCGCGCGGAAGTCTTGAATAGTCTTGGTAGTTGAGTGGAAGTTGAGATAGTAGCCATCGGCTCGCCAACTGCATCCCTTCCACTCCGCCCGCTCCACCGAGAATGGATTGTCGTCCTTGGACGCAGGATCGGCGCCCGCCGCCAACAGCACACTGTCCGGGGTAGCGCACGGATCGAACAACTGCTCCTTGGTCAACGGAGCCCCGCTCGCTTCCGGCTGCCCGTCGACCTCCTTCGAGCACCCCACGAGCGCGAGCACCGCGCAGCTCGCGGCCGCCAAGCCGACCAGTCGCATCATTGTCTCCTTGTTCCGCACAACACCCACTCGATCTCTATAGACGCATCGGCCGACGATTCGGTTCCCTCGGGATGGAGGGTCAGTCGGGGACGTTGGCTGCGTGGCCCAGGTCTCGGAGGGCGGACTTGATCTTGGTTTGGGCTTCGTCGAGGGATTCGGGGGTGGGGGAGGGGTTGGCGCCGGAGATGTCGAAGTCGCCCATGGTGTAGGCGGGGAAGACGTGGGTGTGCAGGTGGGGGACCTCGAGGCCGGCGATGAGGAGGCCGGCGCGGGGGGCGTCGAAGGCGGTGCGGACGGCCTGGCCGACCTTCTGGGCGACGCCGGTCATGCGGGCCATGACCTCGGGGTCGATGTCCTGCCACTGGTCGAGTTCGGCGCGGGGCACGATGAGGGTGTGGCCCTGGGTGACGGGGGCGATGGTGAGGAAGCCGACGAACTCGTCGTCGGACCAGACGAACCGCCCGGGCAGCTGGCCTGCGATGATCGCGCTGAAAACGGATGCCATACGGGCGAGCCTAGCTCTTGCCCAGGCGGGGAGGAACCGGCTGTGGTGCAGGTGGGTACGGGGCTGGACCGGTGGATTCGCAGGTGGCTGGGGCTGGGGTTCGTGGTGGTTCCGGCGCTCGTGGTCGTGGTGTGGGTGGTGCAGTTGACGACTGTCACGCTGCCGGTCGTCACCCAGCTGGCCTGGGTGGTTCCGTTGACGGCGGTGCTGATGGCCGCGCCCGCGCTCGCGGCGGCGTGGTGGGTGCGGCGCGTGCGGCCGGGCTGGTGGCCGGCGCTGGCGGCGGTGAGTGTGCTCGCCCAAGTGCTGCTCGGGCTGCTGGTACCGCGCGCGGCGGAGTTCCCGGACGGCATCGGGCCGTGGTTTCCGGCGGTTCCGATGGGTGCGGTGCTCTGGCTGCTGGCGGTGCTGCTGGCCGTGGCGGCGATGCGGGCGGCGCGGCGCTGAGTCAGCGGGCGACCATGCGTCAGATGGCGACGAAGTGGGACAGGATGCCCTGCACCTCGTAGATGTCGACCTGACGGTTGAAGCGCTGCTTGAGCGGTTCCTGGCTGCTGCCGACCCAGATGTAGAGCTCGGCGTCGAGGTCGAAGGTGCCCGCGGTCTCCACGGCGAAGCGGGTGATCGAGCGGTACGGGATGCTGTGATAGCTCACCTTGCGGCCGGTGACACCCTGCTTGTCGACCATGATCAGGCGGCGGTTGGTGAACAGCATCGCGTCGCGGACCAGCAGGAACGCCGAGTAGACCTGCTCGCCCTGGCCGAACAGTTTCGCGTATTCCTGTTGTGCGGCAGCGGGGTCCACGCGACCCGCGTTGCCCATCATTCCGTCGAGCAGTCCCATGATGGTGTCCCCTTCGCCCCGATGACTCTTGGCTCCATTGTGCTCGATTAATCTGTCTGCGTGCGCGTACTCGTCATCGGTTCCGGAGCCCGTGAACATGCCCTCGTCCTGGCGCTGCGCCGGGATCCCTCGGTGACGGCGGTGATCGCGGCCCCCGGCAACCCGGGGATCGGTCAGCACGCCGAGCTGCGCGCGGTCGATCCGTGCTCGGCCGAGGCCGTGGTGGCGCTGGCCGCGGAGGTGTCCGCCGACCTGGTGGTGATCGGGCCGGAGGTGCCGCTGGTGCTCGGGATCGCCGACGCGGTGCGCGCGGCCGGGTTCCCGGTGTTCGGTCCCTCGGCCGACGCGGCGCGGATCGAAGGGTCCAAGGCGTTCGCCAAGGACGTGATGGCCGCCGCGGGCGTGCGGACCGCGCACAGCGAGATCGTGGACAGCCCCGCCGAGCTCGACGCCGCCCTGGACCGCTTCGGCCCGACCTGGGTGGTCAAGGACGACGGCCTGGCCGCGGGCAAGGGCGTGGTGGTGACCGCCGATCGCGCGGCCGCGCGCGAGCACGGCGCCGAGCTGCTCGAACAGGGACATCCGGTGCTGCTGGAGTCGTTCCTGGACGGGCCGGAGGTGTCGCTGTTCTGCCTGGTCGACGGCGAGACCGTGGTGCCGTTGCTGCCCGCGCAGGACCACAAGCGCGTCGGCGACGGCGACTCCGGGCCCAACACCGGCGGCATGGGCGCCTACACGCCGCTGCCGTGGCTGCCCGCCGAGACGCTCACCGAGATCGTCGAGGACGTGGTGAAACCCGTTGCGGCCGAACTGGTCCGCCGGGGCAGCGCGTTCTCCGGTCTGCTGTACGCGGGGCTGGCGATCGGGACCAACGGCCCGGCGGTGGTCGAATTCAACTGCCGCTTCGGCGATCCCGAGACCCAGGCCGTGCTGGCCCTGCTCGACAGCCCCTTCGCCGAGCTGCTGCACGCCACCGCCACCGGCCGCCTGGCCGAGGTCGAGCCGCCGCGCTGGAAGGACGGCGCGGCGATCACCGTGGTGCTGGCCGCCGAGAACTACCCGGCCCGGCCGCGCACCGGCGATGTGATCAGCGGCGCCGAGGACAGCGCGCTCGAGGGCGAGACCCTGGTGATGCACGCGGGCACCGCGCTGCGCGAGGACAAGGCGCTGGTGTCGGCGGGCGGGCGCGTGCTCAACGTGGTCGGCGTCGGTGCCGATCTGGCCGAGGCCCGCGAGCGCGCCTATGCGCGGCTGGCGCAGATCAAGCTGCCCGGCAGCCACTTCCGCACCGATATCGGCGCGACCGAGGTCGTCGTGCCGGAGCGCGCGAAGTAGTACCCCCGCGCGACCCCTAGGTCAGGCTGAGTCCGTGCACGGCCAGCCAGGCCTGGGGGTCGACGTGCTGACCGTTCTGCACGATCTCGAAGTGCAGGTGCGGGCCGGTGGAGTCGCCGCGGTTGCCGATGCGGGCGATCTGCATGCCCGCGGGGACGCGTTCGCCGGGGGAGACGAAGAAGTCGTACATGTGGCCGTAGATGCTGATGGTGCCGTCGTCGTGTTTGATGCGGACCCACAGGCCGAAGCCCTGTGCGGGGCCCGCCTCGATGACGGTGCCGTCGGCGACCGCGTAGATCGGGCTGCCGATGGGGGCGGCGATATCGATGCCGCGGTGCATGGTGCCCCAGCGGGAACCGAAACCCGAGGTGAACGCGCCCTTGGCGGGCAGGCTGAAACCGCCGGTCGACGGGGTGGAGCCGGGGACCAGCACGCCCGGCACCACCGGTGCGCGGTCACCCATCCACGGCTGCCATTCGCCCGACGCCGCGGCCGCCGCCTCGGCTTTGGCGCGCTCGAGGGTGGCCAGGGTGGCGGCGGCGACCACGCCCGCCTCGCGGCGCTTCTCGCCCTTGGCGATGGCGGCGAGCATGCGGGCCGCCGACTGCGGGTTCGGCGGGACCTGCGGGGGATAGGCGATGGCGACGCGCTGAGCCTCGCCGGGCTGTGGTGGGTGCTGGGCGAGGCCGCCGCCGAGGTGTCCGTCGGCGGCGGCGAACAGCGCCACGGCGGCGATTCCGGCGATCAGCACGCGGCGCTCGATCACGAGGTGCCGCAGTCGCTCCGGGCTCGGCCTGCGTGACCACAGCGCTTCGGCGGTGGCCCGGGGCCGCTGCCAGAACACCTTGCGGACTTCGCCGCTGCGCAGCTCACCGGCGACTTCGCCGACGATGGGGTACCTGGCGGCCCAGGTGGAGAATCGTTCCGTGACACCGGGTTTCGCGGCTTGCTCGGTCCGCCAGTTCGCGGGGAGGAGGCGGCCGTTGACCATGGCCTGGGGTGGACGGCCGGTGGGCTTCCTGCCTGCGACGGAGGTCGCGGACGGCGGCGTCGAGGGACCGCTGTGCACGGATGTGGATGGGTCGGCCGACGGCGCCGGCGGTTCGGCCTCGGTCCGGGTCGAGGAGGCGTCGGTCGACGGGGACTGCACGGTCGGCGCCTCGTCGGTCGCGGTCCGGCGCCGCGTGCGTGACAGCGGCTTCACCGGGCACCGCCCCGCATCCGCGCGCTCACCGTCGATGTCCGCATACTGCCCCCGCGCCCCGTTCCCGACGCGGCCGGACCGGCCGTGTCGGTGGCTGCGTGTTCGCTGTCGAAGCCATTGTGCCGACCATATCTGTGAACGTGCGCAATCGGGTGCTCTACCGTCTGTCGAGTGTCCAGAGAATCGCGCCGGTCGACCATTCCCCCTTTCTACGTGATGGATGTGTGGAAAGCGGCAGCCGAACGCGCCAGGTCGCACGGAGATGTGCTGGTCCTGGCCGCGGGACAGCCCTCCACCCAGGCCCCCGCGCCGGTGCTGCGGGCCACCAGGGCCGCCATCGACCACGAGTTGCTCGGCTACACCGAGACCTTCGGCATCCTGCCGTTGCGCGAGGCCATCGCGGGGCACCACAGCGAGACCTACGGCTACGACGTGCACCCGGACGAAGTGGTGGTGACGACCGGGTCCTCCGGCGCGTTCACGCTGATCTTCCTGGCGGCCTTCGACGCGGGCGACACCGTGGTGGTCGCCCGGCCCGGCTACCCCGCCTACCGCAACACGCTGACGGCGCTGGGTTGTCGTGTCGTCGAGCTCGACTGCGGCCCGCAGACCCGCTTCCAGCCGACCGTCGACATGCTCGAAGCGCTGCCGGAACCGCCCGCGGGTCTGGTGGTCGCGAGCCCCGCCAATCCCACCGGAACGATGATCGACCCGGCCGAACTCGCCGCGCTGGCACGCTGGTGCGAACAACACGGCACGCTGCTGATCTCCGACGAGATCTACCACGGCATCACCTACGGCGCGAGCACGCCGACCGCCTCGGCCTGGGAGTTCTCCCGCGACGCGGTGGTGATCGGGTCGGTGTCGAAGTACTTCTCGATGACCGGCTGGCGGCTGGGCTGGATGCTGGCCCCGGCCGATCTGCGTCCGGCGCTGCAACGCCTGGCCTCGAATATGACCGTGTGCCCGCCCGCCATCTCCCAGTACGCGGCGGTGCACGCGTTCGGGCCCGAGGCCAAGGACGAGCTCGACGGGCACGTGCGCCGCTACGCCGCCAACCGCGCGCTGCTGCTCGAGGGCCTGCCCGCGCTCGGCATCACCGATCTCGCCCCCGCCGACGGCGCCTTCTACGCCTATGCCGACATCACGCACCTGACCGACGATTCGCGCGCCTGGTGCGCCGAGGTGCTCGCCGAGACGGGCGTCGCGCTGGCACCCGGCCTCGATTTCGACACCGTGCACGGCGACCGAACAGTCCGGTTCTCCTTCGCCGGCGCCACCGACGACATCGCCGCAGCGCTGGACCGGTTGGGACGCTTCCTGAAGTACTGACCAGTTCATCTGTCAACAGTGATGTGCGACAACAACTTTCCCTAGTACGAACACTTCGGTGCCAGGATGCGGTAAAAATCAGTTATCCCGATTTCCCAGCGTTTCCCCGATGACGATTGCGCACGGTTGAACTGATGATGACTGGCACGATGGCACGGTGACCACCGCAACGACCCCCAAAGGCGAACGACGTCGCCAGGCACTGGTGGCGGCGGCGGCTGAACTCTTGCTCGAAGGTGGCTTCGATGCGGTGCGACATCGGTCGGTGGCGTCGCGGGCCGATCTTCCGCTCGCCTCGACCACCTACTACTTCGAGTCCCTGGAAGATCTGATCGCCCGCGCCGTCGAGTTCAGCGGCGCGATCGAACTCGACGCCATGCGCCGCCGCGTCGGCGAGGTGAGCCACCGCAGGCGCGGTGCCGAGGCGACCGTCGACCTGGTGCTGGATCTGCTCGTCGGCCCCGACGACAGCGACCTCGACGCGCGCGGTCAGCTCATCGCCCGCTACGAGCGGTCCGTCGCCTCCGCCCGTCACCCCGAGTTACGTGAGGTCCAGCTCCGACTACGCACCCAGCTCGAAGACCTGCTCGCCGACGTGCTGCGCCGCTCCGACCGAGTGGTGCGCCCCGAGCAGTTGCGCCGCCTGGTCGCCGTGGTCGACAGCGCGGTGGTCGGCGCCCTGATCGAAGGACAATCCGAGCCCCGCCGCCCCGCCAGGGCCGGCCTGCTGGAGATGATTGACATCGTCGCCCCGCCCGTGGTCCCGAACCTGATGCCCCAGCAACCCGAGCGGGTGCGCCAACTAGACTGAGTGTTCGTGACCCGCGTCCCGAATGTCCTCGCCACCCGATACGCCAGCCCGGAGCTCGTCGCGCTCTGGTCGCCCGAGAACAAGATCGTGCTCGAGCGCCGGCTGTGGCTGGAGGTGCTGCGGGCCCAGAGTGAGCTGGGGATCGAGGTTCCGGCGGGGGTGATCGAGGACTACGAGCGGGTCATCGACCACGTGGATCTGGCCTCGATCGCCGAGCGCGAGCGGGTGACCCGCCACGACGTCAAGGCGCGCATCGAGGAGTTCAACGCGCTGGCCGGGCACGAGCACGTGCACAAGGGCATGACGAGCCGCGACCTCACCGAGAACGTCGAGCAGCTGCAGGTGCGGCTGTCGCTCGAGCACGTCTACAAGCACGGCATCGCCATCGCGGCGCGGCTGGCCGAACGGGCCGCCGAGTACCAGACGCTGGTGATGGCCGGACGCTCGCACAATGTCGCCGCGCAGGCCACCACGCTGGGCAAGCGCTTCGCCTCCGCCGCCGACGAGGTGCTCGTCGCGCTCACCCGGCTGCGCGAGCTGATCGACCGCTACCCGCTGCGCGGCATCAAGGGCCCGATGGGCACCGCCCAGGACATGCTCGACCTGCTCGACGGTGACGCGGGCAAGCTCGCCGCGCTCGAGCAGCAGGTGGCCACCCATCTCGGCTTCGCCTCGGTGTTCACCAGCGTCGGCCAGGTGTATCCGCGGTCGCTGGACTTCGATGTGCTCTCCGCGCTGGTGCAGCTGGGTGCCGGGCCGTCGTCGTTCGCGCACACCATCCGGCTGATGGCCGGGCACGAGCTGGTCACCGAGGGTTTCCAGCCGGGTCAGGTGGGCTCCTCGGCCATGCCGCACAAGATGAACACCCGCTCCTGCGAGCGCGTCAACGGCCTGCAGGTGGTGCTGCGCGGGTACGCCTCGATGGCGGCCGAGCTGTCGGGCGCGCAGTGGAACGAGGGTGACGTGTTCTGCTCGGTGGTGCGCCGCGTCGCGCTGCCGGACGCCTTCTTCGCCATCGACGGCATGATGGAGACCTTCCTGACCGTGCTCGCCGAGTTCGGCGCCTACCCGGCGGTGGTCTCCCGTGAGCTCGACCGGTACCTGCCGTTCCTGGCCACCACCCGCATCCTGATGGCGGCGGTGCGCGCGGGCGTCGGACGCGAGACCGCGCACGAGGTCATCAAGGAGCACGCCGTCGCGGTGGCGCTGGCCATGCGCGAGCAGGGCCGCGAGCCCGACCTGCTGGACCGCCTGGCCGCCGACGACCGGATGCCGCTGGACCGCGCCGGACTCGACGCGGCGCTGGCCGACAAGTCGGCGTTCATCGGCGCGGCCACGGACCAGGTGTCCGAGGTGGTGGCGCAGGTGCAGAAGCTGGTCGAGGCCAACCCGGAGGCCGCGCGCTACACGCCGTCGCCGATCTTGTAGGGAGTCTGCGTTCGGTTTGCGGCCCGCCTCGATTCTGGACTGACGGAGCGAAGGAGCGCAGCGACTGAGCGGAGGAGGGAAGAATCGAGGCCCGTCAGGGCCGCAAACCCGCGGCGCCAGCCGCAAAATAACACTGTGAATCCGTACACGATCTTTTCCGACATCATCGCGGGGCGGGCGCCGTCGTCCAACGTCTACGAGGACGATGATGTCTTGGCGTTCATGGACATCCGGCCCGTGACACCCGGCCATGTGCTGGTGGTGCCCAAGGTGGTCGCGCCGAGTCTGGCCGATCTCGATCCGGCGTTGGGCGGCAAGCTCTTCCAGGTCGGCCAGCGCATCGCCGCGGCCCTGCGCGACAGCGAGGTCGCCGCCGACGGGGTGAATTTCTTTCTCGCCGACGGCGTCACGGCCGGGCAGGAGATCTTCCATGTGCACCTGCACGTGATCCCGCGCCGCCCCGGTGACGGGTTCGGGTTGCGGGCGCGCCCGAGTTCGCCCGCCCGCGCCGATCTCGACTATCTGGCGGGCTCGATTCGCGGCGCTCTCACCCGCTGACCTGCATTTTCGGGCGAACCGGTCATTGCAAACCGTGAAGTTTGCTGAAGAAACGCCCGAAACGCCGAATGCTGTGACTTCCCCCACTCATGGGTTACCTTGGACTGTCATTGGCATGCGGTAATGGAGGGTGGGACGTGCGTCGTACAGGTGTTGCTGCTTCAGTGCTGGCTTTCGCCATCGCGTTGATCGGACCGGCGGTGGTGCACCCCGCGCCCGCCGGTGCGGCGCAGATCGTCGGGGTGAACGAGCTCAGCCCCACCCGCACAGCCATCACGGTCACCTCGCCGGCGATGGGACGCAATGTCGACCTCCAGGTCCTGCACCCGGCCGGCGGCGGTTCGCGTGGCACGTACTACCTGCTCGACGGACTCGACCCGGGCATCGGCCAGAGCACCTGGACCAACGCCACCGACGCCGAGGCCTTCTTCCGCGGCAAGAACGTCAACGTGGTGCTGCCGATGGGCGGGCAGGCCAGCTACTACACCGACTGGATCGCCGACGACCCGCGGTTCGGTCGGTACAAGTGGGAAACCTTCCTCACCCAGGAACTGCCAGGGCTGATCGACGGCCAGTTCAACGGCAACGGCGTCAACGGCATCGGCGGCCTGTCGATGGGCGGGAACGCGGCCTACATCCTGGCCGCCCGGCATCCCGGGCTCTACCGGGCCGTCGCCGGGTACAGCGCGTGCCCCGACAGCGCGATGGCGGCCGCGGCGATCATGTTCTCGATCGCCAATCGCGGCGGGAATCCGGTGAACATGTGGGGTGCGCCCGGCAGCCCGGAATGGGCGGCGCACGACCCGGCCCTGATGGTCGACGGGCTGCGCGGCAAGGCGCTGTATCTGTCCACCGGTACCGGCATCCCCGGCCCGCACGAGGCCGAGATCAAGCCGCAGCTGGCGGAGAACATCTTCCTCGGTGGTCCGATCGAACTGGGCGTCAACACCTGCATGGTCGCCTTCGATCAGCGGCTGCGCGTCGCGGGCATCGGCGCCAGGATCGACTACCACCCGGTCGGGACGCACTCCTGGTCGTACTGGCAGGACGCGCTGCACGCCTCCTGGCCGGTCATCGGCCCGGCGCTGGGCGCCTGAGATTCTTCCGCGGGCCCGGTGACCGGGTGAGTTGCCGGGCCGCGCGGGAGTGCGGCGGCTACGGTGGAGCGCATGGCTGGCGAGAATGTTGAGTCGGTGTCGGCGCCGATCGCGAAGACGGTGCCCACCGAACGGGTGCATCACGGCGATACGTTCGTCGACGAGTACGAGTGGCTCCGGGACAAGGAATCCCCCGAGGTCATCGCGCATCTGGAGGCCGAGAACGCCTACACCGAGGCGCGCACCGGCCAGTTGCAGCCGCTGCGGGACAAGATCTTCGACGAGATCAAGGCGCGCACCCAGGAGACCGATCTCTCGGTGCCGACCCGGCTCGGCGAGTACTGGTACTACTCGCGCAGCTTCGAGGGCAAGCAGTACGGCGTGCACTGCCGCTGTCCTATCGACGCGAACGCCGAGGGCATCGACGCGTGGACCCCGCCGCAGCTCGAGGTGGACACCGTCATCGAGGGCGAGGAAGTGCTGCTCGACAGCAATGTCCTGGCCGAGGGCCTGGACTTCTTCGCGCTCGGCGCGTTCTCGCTCAGCCACGACGGCAAGCTGCTGGCCTACTCCGTCGACAGCACCGGCGACGAGCGCTACACCCTGCGGATCAAGGACCTGACCACCGGTGAGCTGCTGCCCGACGAGGTCGCCGGCGCGGCGCCGGGGGCGACCTGGTCGCTGGACGGTACGCACATCTTCTATCAGACCGTCGACGAGTCGTGGCGCCCCGACACCGTGTGGCGTCACCGCATCGGCACCGGTTCCGACGCCGACGTGACGGTCTTCCACGAGCCCGACGAGCGCTACTGGGTCAGTGTGGGCGCCACCCGCTCCGAGAAGTACCTGATGATCTGGCTCGGTTCCAAGATCACCACCGAGGGCTGGGTGCTGGAGTCCGACAATCCCGAGGGCGAGTTCCGGGTGCTGCTCGAGCGGCGCGAGGGCGTGGAGTACTCGGCCGAGCACGCGGTGATCGGCGGCGAGGACCGGTTCCTGATCCTGCACAACGACGTGGTCGACGGCGTGAAGGCGGAGAACTTCGTCCTCGCCGAGGCGCCCGCCACCGACCCGTCCGCCATGACGCTGTTGATCGGGCATCGCGAAGACGTCCGGCTCGAGGACATCGACGCCTTCGCCGATCACCTGGTGCTCGGCTACCGGCGCGACGCGCTACCGCGCATCTCGGTCTGGCCGCTGACCGCCGACGGTTACGGCGAGCTCACCGAACTCGACTTCGGCCTCGAATTGTTCGCCGCCGGTGCGGGTTCGAGCCCGGAGTGGGAGCAGCCGACGCTGCGGGTGGGCGTCACCTCGTTCATCACCCCCATGCAGGTGTTCGACTATGTGCCCGCCACCGGTGAGCTGCTGCTGCGCAAGGAGCAGCCGGTGCTGGGTGGCTACGACGCGAACGACTACGAGCAGCACCGGGATTGGGCGGTCGCGCACGACGGCACCCGCATCCCGATCTCGATCATCAAGCGCCGCGGGCTGCCCGAGGGCCCGAAGCCGATGCTGCTCTACGGTTACGGCTCCTACGAGGCCAGCATCGACCCGTCGTTCTCGGTATCGCGGCTGTCGCTGCTGGATCGCGGCATGGTGTTCGCGGTGGCGCACGTGCGCGGCGGCGGTGAGATGGGCAGGCTCTGGTACGAGCACGGCAAGACGCTGCGGAAGAAGAACACCTTCACCGACTTCGTCTCCTGCGCACAGCATCTCATCGACACCGGTGCCACCGCCGCCGACCGGCTCATCGCCGACGGCGGCAGCGCGGGCGGCCTGCTGATGGGCGCGGTCGCCAACCTGGCACCGGAGCTGTTCACCGGCATCCTCGCCAACGTGCCCTTCGTCGACCCGCTCACCTCCATCCTCGACCCGTCGCTGCCGCTGACGGTGATCGAATGGGACGAGTGGGGAAACCCGTTGGCGGACAAGGACGTCTACGAGTACATGAAGTCGTACTCGCCCTACGAGAACGTCGAGGCCAAGGACTACCCGGCCATCCTCGCCATCACCAGCCTCAACGACACCCGCGTGCTCTACGTGGAACCGGCCAAGTGGGTCGCCAAGCTGCGCGCCACCAAGACCGGCGACAGCGAACTGCTCCTCAAGACCGAGATGACCGCGGGCCACGGCGGCGTGAGCGGGCGCTACGAGAAGTGGAAGGAAGTCGGCTTCGAGTACGCCTGGGTACTGGACAAGGTCGGCCTGGCGGACGCATAGGGGTGAGCGACAACTCGTGGGTCAAGTGATCCGGGCGAGGAGCTTGCCGAGCAGGGTGGTGAGTTGCGCGCGTTCGTCCGCCGTGAGCGCGGCGAACGCGTCATCGAGGAAGGTGGGGGTGACGGCCTCGGCCAGGCGTAGGCGATCGCGGCCGGCCTCGGTGAGGGTGACGGCGTAGGAGCGGCGGTCCTGTGGGTTGCGTTCGCGCCGGACGTAGCCCGACTGTTCGAGGTCGTCGCAGACGTTGACCATCACGCTGCGGTCGATGCGCAGTTCCACCGCGAGCTGTTGCTGGGAGCAGGGGCCGACCTCGGCCAGCATCTTGAGGACGAGGTGCTGGCCGACGCCGAGGCCCTGGGCGGTCGCGTGCGCTTCGCCCGCGCGGGCGACGGCGGACGAGGCGCGGCACAGGGCGATATCGGGGCGTTCGGCGGCGAGGCGGGGGAAGTAGGTCGACATGGAGCCTCCTCGATCGGGTGCGTCCATTGAATCATCTGTGCGCAGATCGTTTGACGGCAGACGGTGGTGCCTCTACGGTCGGATTCATCTGAGTGCAGATGATCTGTCAGCAGATGATCTGCTTCGTCCATCCAGGAGAGCGCATGACCCTCGATCTGACCCCCGACCAGCTGTTGTCCACTACGCGGGCGGTGCGCAAGCGGCTCGATTTCGACCGGCCGGTGCCGCGTGAACTGATCGAGGAGTGCGTCGACCTGGCCACGCAGGCGCCGACCGGGCGCAATCGGCAGCGCTGGCACTTCCTCGTCGTCACCGAGGCGCGGCGCAGGCGCGAGCTCGCCGACATCTTCCGGCGGGCATTGACGCTGGGTGAGGCGGCGCCGCTGACGGCCAGGGATCACGAGCGGATGCGGGTCGATCCGCGTTCCACCGCAAAGGTTTTCGACGGTCTGCGCTACCTGGCCGACAATATCCACCGGGTGCCCGCCTTCGTGATCCCGGCGGTCGAGGGGCGTACCGATCGCGCCTCGGTGGAGATCCAGGCGGGGACCTGGGGCTCGATCCTGCCCGCCGTGTGGAGCTTCATGCTGGCAGCGCGCGCTCGCGGGCTCGGCACGGTGTGGACCACCGCGCAGGCGCCGCTGGAGCGGGAACTCGCGGCGATCCTCGGCGTGCCGTACGACAAGGTGATGCTGGCGGCCTTCCTGCCGCTGGCCTTCACGCACGGCACGGATTTCCGGCCCGCGGTCCGGGTGCCGCGCGAGGAAGTGCTGCACTGGCAGGGGTGGTGAGTTGTTCGTCGCGGTGTCATCGGGGCAGCACGCGGGTGTCATCTCGGGCTGACATCGTCAGGTCATGAACGCTGAGCTGATCGTTTCGGTGTCGGGGATCCGGGACACCACCCGGGATGCCGCGATCGAGTTCGCGGCGGAGATGGATCGGCGGGCGGTGCGCCTGTCGCTGCTGGTGGCGCCCCGGTTGAAGGGGAAGTACCGGCTCGTCGACGATCCCGCCACGCAGTCCTGGCTGCGGGGCAGGCGCCACGACGGTGACGCGATCGTGCTGCACGGCTACGACCAGGCGGCCACCAAAACGCGGCGTGCGGAGTTCGCGAGTCTGCCCCGGCACGAGGCCACCCTGCGGCTCACGGCGGCGGATCGGGTGATGGAACAGGTGCAGTTGCGCACCCGGCTGTTCGCGGCTCCGCGCTGGGACGCTTCGGCGGGCGCGCTGGATGCCTTGCCGGACGTGGGTTTCCGGCTCGCGCTGAGCCTGTTCAGCATTCTCGATCTGGAACGCGACACCGTCCAGCGGGCGCGGGTGTACGGGATCGGCGAGGGTTTCCGGGCCGAACCGTGGTGGTGCCGGGCGCTGGTGATGGGCGCGGCGCGCACCGCCCGGCGCGGCGGGGTGCTGCGGCTGGCGATCTCGGCCGCGCAGTTGCAGCGGCCGGGTCCGCGCCAGGCGATGCTCGACGCGGTCGACCTGGCGCTGTATCACGGTGCGCGCAGCGAGGTCTACCGCTGGGAGCCGTTCCCGGCGGTCCGGGCCGCCTGATACCGCCACCGCCGCGCGCGTGGGCGATCGAGCGCGGCGGTGGCCTTTCAGGGCACTTCGGGGGCGGCGTCGTGGGTGAAACCGCCCGCCTGCTCCTTGGTGAGCGGGGTGCGCCACGGGTTGTCGGCGAGCTGACGCAGCCCGCGGCCGATATCGGCGAGCAGCAGTTCGGCCATGTCGACGGTGAAGCCGTGCCGGAAGACCGCCCGCATGATGGTCTCGTCCTGCCGGTCGGCGGGCAGCGGGTAGGCGGCGATGAGCCAGCCGCGGGCGCGCAGCCGGTCGGACAGGTCGTAGAGATTGTAGTCGGCGCCGTCGGTGAGCTTCCAGGCCACCGCGGTGATGCCACGGTCGGGTTCGGCGGCGTGGATCAGCTCGAACGGCCCGAGCTCGGCCAGACCCCGCGCGAAATGCCGGGCGACGAGATAGATCGCGGACTGCACACGGGTGTATCCGGTGCGGCCGAGCCGGATGAAGTCGTAGTACTGCGTGATCACCTGGCCGCCGGGGCGGGAGAAATTGAGATTGAAGGTGGGCATGTTGCCGCCGAGATAGTCCACATCGAAGACCAGCTCGCGCGGCAGATCCGCGGCCTCGCGCCACATCGCCCAGCCGACGCCGAGGGGCGCGAGTCCGGTCTTGTGGCCGGAGGCATTGATGGATTTCACGCGCGGTATCCGGAAGTCCCACACCAGGTCCGGCGCGGTGAACGGGCCGAGGAAACCGCCGCTGGCCGCGTCGACGTGGATCGGGATATCGGGGCCGCCTGCGGCGTGCAGGCGATCGAGGGCCGTGCTGATGGCGGCGACGTCCTCGAACAGGCCGGTGAAGGTCTGGCCGAAAGTCGGGACGACCGCGATGGTGTTGTCGTCGCAGTATTTCGCGAGGTCGTCGGGGTGCAGGGTGTAATTGTCGGCGCGCAGCGGAACTTGACGTAGTTCTACATCGAAATATCTGCCGAATTTCTCCCAACAGACCTGGACGGGTCCAGAGACCAGATTGGGCGTGCCGGTGCCGCCCGCCGCTCGCCAGCGGAATTTCGCGGCGAGACCGCCCAGAATCGCGGCCTCGCTGGAACCGGTCGTGGAGGTGCCGAGTGTGGTCGCCGGATCGGGGGCGTGCCACAGGTCGGCGAGCATCCGCACGCAGCGTTTCTCCAATTCCGCGGTCTGTGGGTATTCGTCCTTGTCGACGATGTTCTTGTCCACCGATTCGGCCATCAGCCGGTGGGCCTGATCGTCGATCCAGGTGGTGCAGAAGGTCGCCAGGTTCATCCGGGCGACGCCGTCGAGGATCAATTCGTCGTGCACGATCTCGTAGGCGACGTCGGGAGTGAGTTCCAGGGTGGGGAAATCGCCCTGCGGGGCGGGACGGGTGAAACCGGGAAGACTGAAAAGGTCATTGCGGTCCGGAGTCTCGGCCACTGTCTGCCTCCAGGGAGAGGGTGCACTGCCGGGTGTTTGCTCTGGGTCGATCTGGTCACGATTTCATCGCATAAGCGCTCGTTTCGAGCTTACCGGCGGGATGCTCAGCAGTTACTATGCATGGGCGAGTTTCCCTTGGTTGTGCGGTACACAGCAGGAGGCAGCGCTGATGACGGGCACCGCGACGAAAGCCGCGACGACGACGAAATATCTGTCCTGGGTCACCCTGGCGCTGATGACCACGAGTTCGGTGGCCAGCCTCCGCTCGGCACCCACCATGGCCGTCTACGGTCTGGCGTGCGTATTCCTCTACGTCATTCCCGCGATCCTGTTCCTCATGCCGACCTCGCTGGTCGCCGCGGAATTGGCCTCGGGCTGGGAGGGCGGGGTCTACAAATGGGTCGGGGAGGGGCTGAACAAACCGCTCGGCTTTCTCGCCGTCTGGTGCCAGTTCGCCATGACAATCTTCTACTACCCGAGCCTGCTCGCCTATGTGGCAAGCACTTTCGCCTACATCATCCATCCCTCGCTGGCGTCCAACGGGTTGTATGTGGCGATCGTGATCATCACCGTCTACTGGGCCGGGGTGTATGTGTCCTCGCAGGGCACCAAGACGGTGGCCGGATTGTCGAGCATGGGCCTGGTGATCGGCACGCTCATTCCCGGCACGGTGCTGGTGGTGCTCGGTCTGGTGTTCCTGGCGCAGGGAAATCCGTCCGCGGCGCCGATGGATTCGGGTCATCTGCTGCCCGCGTGGACCGGTCTGGCCAGCCTGGTGCTGATCGTGAACAATTTCCTGTCCTACGCGGGCATGGAGATGAACGCGGTGCACGTCTCCTCGCTGCGCAATCCGGCCAAGGAATTCCCCAAGGCGATGTTCCTGGCGATGGGGCTGGTACTGGTGATCTTCATCCTGCCCGCGCTGGCGATCAGCTGGGTGGTGCCCTCGGCCAGCCTGAGTCTCACCGCGGGCGTGATGCAGGCCTTCGACGGCTTCTTCAGCCACTTCGGGATCGGTTTCCTCACCCCGATCGTCGGCATCGCGCTGGTGGCCGCGGCGCTGGGCGGCATGCTCACCTGGCTGGCGGGACCGTCCAAGGGGCTGTTGCTGATCGGGCGCAGCGAGGGCTACCTGCCGCCGATCCTGACCAAGCTGAACAAACACGGTGTGCAGCAGAACATGCTGGTCGCGCAGGGCGTGTTCACCACATTCATCGCGCTGCTCTACGCCTTCATCCCGAATGTCTCCAGCGCGTACTGGATTCTGTCGGTGATCACCACGCAGGTGTATCTGATCATGTACGTGCTGATGTTCGCCGCGGCCGCCAAACTGCGCCGCGACAACCCCGGTCATCCGCGCGGCTATCGGGCACCGATGTTGTTCGCGCTGTGCGGGCTCGGTGCGGTGTCCTCGATCGCGGCGTTCGCCATCGGGTTCGTGCCGCCCTCCCAGTTCGGCGCGGGCAGCCCGTGGATCTATGTGCTGATCGTCGGCGGTGGCATGGGCATCGTCGGCCTGCTCATCCCCTACCTGTTCTACCGAAACCGCAGTGAGAGCTGGAAACGCGCCGTCCCGGAAGGGGAGAAGGCATGACGACCGGAGACGCTCCCGACCACAAGCGCCGCTGGATCTACATCACCGCTGCGGTCCTGCTCGTGGTGTTCGCGCTGATCGGGCTGCTCACCTTCCGCGGCATCCGCGAGAGCACCGAAGCCAACGCCAAAGCCGAACAGCTGCACAACAATCTGGTCGCCGCCGGGCTGCCCGCTCCGGAGACGCGGGTGATCGCCGACGCGCTCGGCGAGGACGGCGGTTCGGTCTGCCAGGACCCGAGTTCACCGCTGATCAAGGCGAAATACCAGGCCTCGATCACCAACGGCGCGGCCGGTCCGGGGCAGCGACCGGTGATCGGACCCAACGACACCGTCAAGGCCGTGGCGCTCACCATCGCCGTCTACTGCCCGGATCGCCTGCCGGACTACCTTTCTCATCTGGACACCCTGAAACTGGACGACACCACCAAGTGAGGCGTGATCGATGACCACCGACACAGAGCTGCGCAGCAGGATTTCCGGGCTGATGGACCGGGCGAAAGACGATCTGGCCCAGCTGGTTTCGTTCAAGTCGGTGGCCGATCCGCGCCAGTTCCCGCCGGAGGGCTGCGAGCAGACCGCGCAGTGGGTGGCCGACGCCTTCGCCGCGGCCGGGCTCACCGAGATCGGCCTGCACGAGACGCCGGACGGCAGCAAGGCCGTGATCGGGCACAAGCCCGGCCCCGCGGGCACCCCGACGGTGCTGCTGTACTGCCACTACGACGTGCAGCCGCCGCTCGGTGACGACGCCTGGCACACCCCGGTCTGGACGCTGACCGAGAAGAACGGCCGCTGGTACGGGCGCGGCGCGGCCGACTGCAAGGGCAATATCGTCACCCACCTGACCGCCCTGCGCGCCATCGGCCCGGACTTCCCGATCGGTATCAAGGTGGTCGCCGAGGGCTCCGAGGAGCAGGGCACCGGCGGGCTGGAGAAGTTCGTCGTCGCCAACCCCGACCTGCTGGCCGCCGACGCCATCCTCGTCGCCGACTGCGGCAACTTCGCCGTCGGCGTGCCCACCTTCACCCAGACCCTGCGCGGCATGGTGAATGTGGTGCTCACCGTGAAAACCCTGGCGGGACCGATGCATTCGGGCATGTTCGGCGGCCCCGCCCCCGACGCGCTGGCCGCGATGATCCAGCTGCTGTCGACCCTGCGCGACGAACACGGCGACACCACCATCGACGGGCTCACCAACGACCAGAAGTGGACCGGCGCGCAGTACCCCGACGCCGACTTCCGTTCCGACGCCGATGTTCTCGACGGTGTCGACCTGGTCGGCAGCGGCACCGTCTCCGACATGCTCTGGTCGCGTCCCGCGCTGACGGTGCTCGGCATGGACGTGCCCGCGGTGGTCGGCTCCTCGGCGGCGATCCAGCCCAGCACCCGGGCCCGGCTCAACCTGCGCATCCCGCCCGGCACCGACCCGAAGCAGGCCTACGACCTGCTCAGCAAGCACCTGCGCGCGCACGTGCCGTGGAACGCCCAGCTCGACATCGAACTCGAATCGCTCGGCGAACCCTTCGCCGCCGCCGAGCACGGGCCCGCCCGGGCCGCCATGGGCGCGGCGATGGAGGCCGCCTACGGCCGCGCGGTCACCACCGAGGGGCAGGGCGGCTCGATCCCGCTGTGCAATGTCTTCGCCGACACCTACCCGAAGGCCGAGATCATGCTGATCGGCGTGGAAGAGCCCAAGTGCCTGATCCACGCGCCCAACGAGAGCGTCGACCCGAGCGAGATCGAGCACATGGCCCTGGCCGAGGCGCTGTTCCTCAGCACCTACCGCTGAGACTCAGAATTGGGCCTGGTCCTCGGGGGCGATGGCGCGGAACTCGGTGCCCGCTGGCGCCATCTCGCTGAGCCTGCCGAAGTAGATGCCGTGGGCGCCCGGGTCGATGATCCCGTGGTGGATGGGGATGGCGGTGCGGGGGTTCACGGCGCGCAGGTAGTCGACGGTGTCCCAGATCCGCATCCACGGGGCGACCGCGGGGATGGCCAGGACACCGACCGGCACCGGCGGGACCCACAGCGAATCGCCGGGGTGCACGAGCTGGGCCGGGTCGGCGGCGGTGCCGAGCTGGAAGACGGTGTTGTCGATCACCGGGATGTCCGGGTGGATCACCGCGTGACGTCCGCCACCGCCGGTGATCTGCAGGTCACCGAACTCGAGCACCTGCCCGGCCGAGACCGGCTCCCAGCCCTCGCTGCGCTGCTGGGCGGTCTGCGGGTCCGACAGCAGGCGGGCGGTGGGGTTGGCCTCGATCAGGGCTTCGATGCGGGTGGGGTCGATGTGGTCGGGATGCTGGTGGGTCACCGCGATGGCGTCCAGTCCGGTGATGCCCTCGAAGCCGTGCGCGAAGGTGCCGGGATCGAACAGCACCTTCACACCGTGCAGTTCCACGAGGATGCAGGAATGACCGAAGTGGGCGATGCGCATAGAGCCGATGCTAAGCCGCCGCGACCCCGGAACGTGGGCACGACGGCCGGGTCAACTAGGATTTCTGGAGTAAACCCCCACACCACATGAGGAGCAACGCGTGGCACGAGTCGTGGTCGAGGTCATGCCGAAGGCCGAGATCCTGGACCCCCAGGGACAGGCCGTGGTCGGCGCGCTCCCGCGTCTGGGATTCGCCGGAATCTCGGATGTGCGGCAGGGCAAGCGATTCGAGCTCGAGGTGGACGAGAGTGTCTCCGACGCCGAGCTCGAGCAGATCGCCGAGGCGCTGCTGGCCAACACGGTGATCGAGGACTGGAAGGTCGTTCGGGTCTCGTGAGCGCGCGTATCGGCGTCATTACTTTCCCTGGCACGCTCGACGACGTCGACGCGGCCCGCGCGGTGCGCCTGGCCGGTGGCGAGGCGGTGAGCCTGTGGCACGCCGACGCCGACATCAAGGGTGTCGACGCGGTGATCGTGCCCGGCGGCTTCTCCTACGGCGACTACCTGCGCTGCGGCGCCATCGCCCGGTTCGCGCCGGTGATGGGCGAGGTCGTGCGCGCGGCCGGTCAGGGCCTGCCGGTGCTCGGCATCTGCAACGGCTTCCAGGTGCTGTGCGAGGCCGGGCTGCTGCCGGGCGCGCTCACCCGCAACGAGGGCCTGCACTTCATCTGCCGCGACGAGTGGCTGCAGGTCGAGGCGAACAACACCGCCTGGACCTCGCGCTACGAGCAGGGCGCGCAGATCCTCATCCCGCTCAAGTCGGGTGAGGGCCGCTACCAGGCCTCGCAGGCCGTGCTCGACGAGCTCGAGGGTGAGGGTCGCGTGGTGTTCCGCTACGCGGGCGAGAACCCGAACGGTTCGCAGCGCGGGATCGCGGGCATCTCCTCGGCCAACGGCCGCGTCGTTGGCCTGATGCCGCACCCCGAGCACGCCACCGAGGCCCTCACCGGCCCGAGCGACGACGGCCTGGGAATGTTCTACTCCGTGCTGGACACCCTGATCAACGCTTGATTCAGGCCAATCGGTCGATGATGTCGAAGTCGACGCCGTCGGCTCTGGCCAGGAAGGCCGGGCCGACGGCCTGATTGCCGGTGAAGCCGTGCCGGGTGGTCGGGCCGTCGAGGGTGATGCCGTCGGCCAGGTGGGCCGAGAGGGTGTCCACGTCGAGGGTGCCGACGGCGTCGGCGAGGGCGCCGAGCAGGTGTACTGCCTCGTAGGCGGAATTGCTGAAGGTGGTCAGGGCGGGGGCGAAGGAGCCCTGGTGCCTGCGGTAGCGGGCGCGGCGGTCGCGGCCGTCGGCGGTGTGGTCGTCGAGGAAGAAGCCCGAGGCCACGTAGAGATTGTCATTGGCCTTCGGGCCCGCGCTGAGCAGCACGTTCTCGTCCACGGCGGGGCTCAGGCGCGGCATCACGGCGGGCAGGCCGGTGGCGGTGAACTGCCGGTTGAAGCGGGCCGTGTCGGCGCCGACCATCAGCACCAGCACCGCGTCGGCGAACAGCAGCGCCGGTTCGTCAAGGAAGGCGTGGAAATCGGTGGTCCCCAGCGGCACGTAGCGCTCGAGCACGATGTCGGCGGGGGAGGGCAGTGCGCGGCGCAGCGCGTGCACGGTCTGGCGCGGCCAGATGTAGTCGTTGCCGATCACCGCCCAGCGGCGCACGCCCAGTTCCCTGGCCATCCAGGCGGCGGCGGGCACGGTCTGGTGATCGGGATGCTCGCCGACCAGCAGCACGCCGGGACGTTCGTCGGGCAGCCCCTCGTGATCGGTCGCGTAGAGGTAGGGCACGCGCCCGGCCGTGGCGGTCGCGACCGCGCGGCGCACCGCCGAGGTGTGCCAGCCGGTGATCGCGCCGATCATGCCGGTGGCGAGCAGCGCTTCCACTTCGGTGGCGACCTCGTGCGGCGGGCGGCCGCCGTCGAGGGTGGTGAGCCGGATCTCGCGGCCGAGAATGCCGGTGCCGCTGTTGATCTCGTCGACCGCGAGGGAGATCGCGGCGGTACACGACGGGGCGATGATGCCACCCGGACCCTGAGTCGGGACGATCGAGAGAATCTCGATCGTCTGCTCCCGGCTCTCGTGGAACGTGGGCATTCGGTACTCTATCCACTGGTGCGAACGGCGTCGTTCGAAGGATATTTCGGCAGGTGGGAAAGCATTCGGTGTCCATCATAAGTGGGTATTCCACAGTGCATGCCGCGCTGCGCCGTGCCGAGCGGAACTGGGTGCGGCGGCTGGAGTCCGCGCTCACCGCCGACAATCTCTCGGCAGATCACTGGGCGATCCTGTCGCAGCTGTCCACCGACGAGGGCATCACCATGTCGGAACTGGCCACCCAGGCGCGGCTGGCGCCGTCCTCGGCCACCCGGCACGCCGACAATCTCGCCGAACGCGGGCTGATCTTCCGGGTCGCCGCCACCGACGACCGCAGGCGCATCCTCATCGGCCTGAGCAGCCTCGGCGCCACCCTGGTCGCCAAGATCAGGGCCGAGGAACAGGCCGCCGAAGAGGAACTGCGCACCCGCCTCGGCGCCCGCCGCTACGGCGAGCTCGTCACCGCGCTCGGGGTCGTCGCCGAGGCTTAGCCCCTAGGATCGGGCCCATGCCTGTATCTCTGACAGCGGCCACTGCCAGCGGACTGTGTGCCTTCATCGATGCCTCGCCGTCGCCGTTCCACGTGTGCGCGACGGTGGCCGCCGAACTCGAGGGCAACGGGTTCACGCCGCTGCCGGAGGCGCAGCCGTGGGAGTCGGCCGGGGGCAAACACTATGTGGTGCGCGGGGGTTCGCTGATCGCGTGGGCCGATTTCGACGCCGCGCCGACCGATCCGTTCCGGGTGGTCGGCGCGCACACCGACAGCCCGAACCTGCGGGTCAAGCAGCATCCCGACCTGTCGTCGGCGGGCTGGCAGCTGGTCGGGCTCGAACCCTACGGCGGGGCCTGGCTCAACTCCTGGCTCGATCGCGAACTCGGCATCTCGGGGCGGCTGAGTGTGCGCGAGGGCGACCGGATGCGCGATCTGCTGGTGCGCATCGACGAGCCCATCCTGCGGGTGCCGCAGCTGGCCATCCACCTGTCCGAGGACCGGCGCGGGGTGACGCTGGACCCGCAGCGCCACGTCAACGCCATCTGGGGCATCGGCGCACCCGGAGTGCCGTTCCTGGACTTCGTCGCCGAACGGGCCGGGGTGGCCGGGGCCGATGTGCTCGGCTGGGAACTGATGACCCACGACCTGGCGCCGAGCACGATCGTCGGCCGGGAGCACGACCTGGTCAGCGCGCCCCGGCTGGACAACCAGGGCACCTGCTACGCCGGATTGCAGGCGTTCCTGGCCGCCGTCGACGAACCCGGCGCCGCGTCACCGGTGCTGGTGATGTTCGACCACGAGGAGGTGGGCAGCCAGTCCGATCGGGGCGCCCAGTCGGATCTGCTGCCCGCGGTGCTGGAGCGGATCGTGCTCTCGCGCGGCGGTGGTCGCGCGGATTACCTCGCCGCCCTCGCCGGTTCGATCGTGGCCTCCGGCGACATGGCGCACGCCACACACCCCAACTACCCCGAGCGGCACGAGCCCGCGCACCGCATCGAGATCGGCGGTGGGCCGGTGCTCAAGGTCAACCAGAACCTGCGCTACGCCACCGACGCGGCGGGCGCGGGCGCGTTCGCGCTGGCCTGTGCGCAGGCGGGGGTGCCGTTGCAGCGCTACGTGCATCGCGCCGATCTGCCGTGCGGGTCGACCATCGGCCCGATGACGGCGGCGCGCACCGGCATCTCGACCGTCGACATCGGCGCCCCGCAGCTGGCCATGCACTCCTGCCGCGAACTCATGGCGGCCGCGGATGTTTCCGCCTACGCGGCCGCGCTGGCGGCCTTCCTGACCCCGGTCGAGCTGGACTGATCAGGCGCTCGCGAGCGCGGGCTTGTTCGGCCGGTAGGTGCACACCGCGTACACGATCACCGCGAACGTGGCCCACACATAGCTGCTGCCGATGATCTGCTGCCACCAGCTCCAGGCCAGTTCCTTGTCCTCGGAATGCGGCAGCACCCACTGCGGGCCGACGATGAACATCAGCGTGAACAGGGCCACCACGGCGGTGAATCCGCGCGAGCGCCGCCGGGTGGCCTGATCCACCGCGATCACCAGCGCGGGCGCCGCCCACACCCAGTGGTGCGACCACGACACCGGCGAGACCAGCAGCACCGCGGCGGCGTTCACCAGCAGCGCCGCCACATCGGAGCCCGCGTCGATGAGCCGCACCATCCAGATCGCGGCCAGCCCGACGGTCAGCACCGACAGCGCGATCCACAGTCCGGTGGCCATCGTCTCGTCGAGGCCGAGCCGGAACAGCGTGCCCTTGATCGACTGGTTGCCCGCGAAGTACGGGGTGCCGATGCGGCCGGTGTCGGTGACGGTGTGGAACCAGTACTGCACCGAGTCGTTGGGGAACAGCAGGAAGCCGATGCCCACCGCGCCCGCCGCCGAGACCACCAGGGTGGCCGCGGCCTTCCAGTCGCGGCGCAGCAGGAAGTAGAGCAGGTAGCCGGCGGGAATGAGCTTGATCGAGACGGTGATGCCGATGAGCATGCCGCGCGGCCAGAACGGCTTGCGGACCAGCGCGTCGACGGCGACCACGGCCATCAGCACCAGGTTGATCTGGCCGAAGTTGAAGGTCTGGCGCACCGGTTCGAGGAATTGCGCCAGCCCGAGACCGGCGATCACCACGGTGAGTACCGAGATCCGGTCGAGTTCGGGGCGCACCCGCACCAGCGCCAGCCACAGCGCGATGCCCAGGCTGACCAGCGAGGTCACCAGCACCACGATCTCGGCCACCACCAGCGGCATCAGCGCCAGCGGCACGAAGAACATCGCCGCCAGCGGCGGATAGGTGAAGGGCAGGCCGAGGCCGTAGACCGGGGGCATCGGGCCGTAGAGATCGCCGCCGTCGAGCCACACGCGCGCGCCGTTGCGGTAGACCTGCAAGTCGATGAAGCCGTGCCACCAGTGCGCCAGCAGCGCGACGGCCGCGGAGAACACGAACAGCCCGACGGCGGCGGCCAGCCAGCGGCGCTGGCGGTCCGGATCCAGCGGCTCGGGCGGACGGTCCTGACCGGAAGAAGTGGCGCTCGATTCCGCCCCGCGCGCGGGAACAGGCGGCTCGACCTGCTCGGCAACCCCCGGACTTTCGTTCACGGCGTCAGACTAACGGGTCAGCGCCTGGTCGAAGCGCGGGTGTGATCAGCTCGAATCCGCCGGGCCCTCCGGCAGCGGCAGGTGCGGGGCCGATTAGACTCCGTAGTCAAGTTCCCCCCGGCCGAAAGGACCCTGGTCTCCCGTGACACTGCAGGTCGACACCGTCGCCACCGCCGCAGCCACCCCGGATGCTCCGCAGCCGTACAAGGAACTCGGTCTCAAAGACGACGAGTACGCCCGCATCAAGGAGATTCTGGGCCGTCGGCCCACCGACGCCGAACTGGCGATGTACTCGGTGATGTGGAGCGAGCACTGCTCGTACAAGTCGTCCAAGGTTCATCTGCGCTACTTCGGCCAGACGACCACCGACGAGATGAAGGCCTCGATGCTGGCCGGCATCGGCGAGAACGCCGGTGTGGTCGACATCGGTGACGGCTGGGCGGTCACCTTCAAGGTCGAGAGCCACAACCACCCGTCCTACGTCGAGCCGTACCAGGGCGCGGCCACCGGCGTCGGCGGCATCGTGCGCGACATCATGGCGATGGGCGCGCGCCCGATCGCGGTGATGGACCAGCTGCGCTTCGGCGCGGCCGACGCGGCCGACACCCGCCGCGTGGTCGACGGCGTCGTGCGTGGCGTCGGCGGCTACGGCAACTCCCTCGGCCTGCCGAATGTCGGCGGCGAGACCGTCTTCGACGCCTCCTACCAGGGCAACCCGCTGGTCAACGCGCTGTGCGCGGGTGCGATGCGCGTGGAGGACCTGCACCTGGCCTTCGCCTCCGGCGCGGGCAACAAGATCATCCTGTTCGGCGCGCGCACCGGCCTCGACGGCATCGGTGGCGTGTCCGTGCTCGCCTCGGACACCTTCTCCGGCGAGGAGACCGGCACCGGCCGCAAGAAGCTGCCCGCCGTGCAGGTCGGTGACCCGTTCACCGAGAAGGTGCTCATCGAGTGCTGTCTGGACCTGTACAAGGCCGGTCTGGTCGTCGGCATCCAGGACCTCGGCGGTGCCGGGCTGTCGTGCGCCACCTCCGAACTGGCCGCGGCCGGTGACGGCGGTATGCACATCGACCTGACCAAGGTCCCGCTGCGCGCCAAGCACATGACCCCCGCCGAGATCCTGTCGAGCGAGTCGCAGGAGCGCATGTGCGCGGTGGTCACCCCCGAGAACGTGGACGCCTTCATGGCCGTCTGCAAGCGTCACGACGTGCTGGCCACCGTCATCGGTGAGGTCACCGACGGCGATCACCTGGTCATCTCCTGGCACGGCGAGACCGTGGTGGACGTGCCGCCGCGCACCGTCGCCCACGAGGGCCCGGTCTACGAGCGCCCGGTGCAGCGTCCCGACACCCAGGACGCGCTGATCGCCGACACCACCGCGACGCTCACCCGGCCCAAGACGGCCGACGAGCTGCGCGAGACCCTGCTCACCATGATCGCCAGCCCGCAGCTGTGCAGCCGCAAGTGGATCACCGAGCAGTACGACCGCTACGTGCGCGGCAACACCGTGCTCGCCGAGCACGCCGACGCCGGCGTGGTGCGCATCGACGAGGAGTCCGGCCGCGGTATCGCCCTGGCCACCGACGCCTCGGGCCGCTACACCAAGCTCGACCCCTACACCGGCGCGCAGCTGGCGCTGGCCGAGGCGTTCCGCAATGTCGCCACCACCGGCGCCACCCCGAAGGCCGTCACCAACTGCCTCAACTTCGGTTCGCCGGAGGACCCGGGCGTGATGTGGCAGTTCCAGCAGGCCGTGCGCGGTCTCGCGGACGGCTGTGCGGCGCTGGGCATTCCGGTGACCGGCGGCAACGTGAGCTTCTACAACCAGACCGGCAAGGACGCCATCCTGCCCACCCCGGTGGTCGGCGTGCTGGGCGTGATCGACGACGTGCACCGCCGCATCCCCACCGGCCTTGGCCTCGAGCCCGGCGAGTCGCTGATCCTGCTGGGCGAGACCCACGACGAGCTCGACGGCTCGATCTGGTCGCAGGTCGTGCACGACCACCTCGGTGGCGTGCCGCCCAAGGTCGACTTCGCCCGCGAGCAGCTGCTTTCCGAGGTCCTTACCTCCGGTTCGCGCGACGGCATGATCTCCGCGGCGCACGACCTGTCCGAGGGCGGTCTGGCGCAGACCGTCGTCGAGGCCGCGCTGGCCGGGGAAACCGGTTGCCGCATCGTGCTTCCCGAGGGGTCGGACCCGTTCGTGCAGCTGTTCTCCGAGTCGGCCGGGCGCGTGCTCGTCGCGGTGCCGCGCTCGGAGGAGACCCGCTTCACCAAGATGTGCGACGCGCGGCAGCTGCCGTGGGTGCGCATCGGCGTGGTCGACCAGGGCTCGGATTCGGTCGAGGTGCAGGGCCAGTTCTCGGTGACACTCGCCGAATTGCGCGAGGCGTTCGAGGGCACGCTGCCTAAGCTGTTCGGAGCGCACACGTAAGCCGACGATGAGGAGTCGAGCTTGACCATCGATGATGCGAGCTCGGCGCCCGCCGCGGTGGCCGCAGCCCCCGCGGAACCGGTCTCCGGCAAGCTCCGGGTGATCCACCTGGTGGAGCGGTTCTTCCACCCGAACTACACCGGTCTGCTCGTGGCCACCATGTTCTACGGCTGGTCCATGACGCCCTCGCTGCTGCCGCGCGGCTGGTTCTTCCAGGGCCTGGTCAGCGGTATCAACGCCACCATCGGTTACGGCCTCGGCTGCGCGCTGGCCTGGGCCTGGCGGCGCTGGGTCCTGCCGCGGATCACCTGGCCGGACCGGGCGAAGGCGTTCTGGGCGAAGCGGCCGAGCTGGACCGCGCTCGCGGTGAAGTCCGCGATCGTGCTGGTGTGCCTGGTGTTCGCCATCCTGATCACCCTGCAATCGGCGCGGTGGCAGCGCGAGATCACCGATCTCATGGGCATGGAACCGGTGTCGGACTCGCTGGCCGCCTACCTGCGCACCACCCTGCTCGGTGCCGTGGTGGTCGGGCTGCTGATCTGGATCTCCCGTGGGGTCGTGCGCCTGGTCCGCGCGGTGAGCCGCGGGCTGAACCAGTGGGTGCGCATCCCCACCTCCTTCGCCCGCCCGCTCGGCATCCTCATCGTCGGCGTCGCGGCGGTGCTGCTGTTCAATGGTGTGTTGGCGAAAGCCTTTTTCACCGTGGCCAATTCGGCGTTCGGCGCCCGCAACAGCCACACCTCCGCGCACGCGGTCCAGCCGACCCTGCCCGAACGCTCCGGCAGCCCGGCCTCGCTCGCGGCCTGGGACACCCTGGGTTCGGAGGGGCGCTGGTTCGTCGCCAACGCGCCGACGCCGCTGGCGATCGAGGAGGTCACCGGAAAGCCTGCCCGCGAACCGATCCGGGTGTACACGGGCCTGGAGTCGGCCGACGGTTTCGAGGCGCAGACCGATCTGGCGGTGGCCGAACTCGACCGGACCAAGGCCTTCGAGCGTGAGGTCCTGGTGGTCATCAGCACCACCGGCACCGGCTGGGTCGACACGACCAGCGCCGAGGCCATCGAGCTGATGTTCCACGGCGACACCGCGCTGGTGGCCACCCAGTACTCGTATCTGCCCAGCGCGCTGTCGTTCCTGTCCGACCGCGACAAGTCGATGACGATGGGCCGCCTGCTCTTCGACAAGGTCTACGAGCGCTGGTCGGCGCTGCCCGAGGACAACCGGCCCAAACTGCTCGTCTACGGCGAGAGCCTCGGCTCGCAGGGCTCCGAGGGCGCCTTCTCCGGCCTGGCCGACATCCGCAACCGCACCGACGGCGTGCTCTGGGTTGGCCCGCCCAACTCCAACCGGCTCTGGTCGGAGTTCGTGCGGCGCCGCGATCCCGGCACCGAGGAGATCACCCCGACCTTCGCCGACGGGCTGTCGGTGCGCTTCGCCGCCAGTGCCGATCAGCTCGGGAAACCGTCACCGAACTGGACCGATCCGCGCATCGTCTATCTCCAGCACGCCTCCGATCCGGTGGTGTGGTGGTCACCGGATCTGCTGTTCGGTCAGCCCGACTGGCTGCGGGAGAAACGCGGGCCCGATGTGTCGCCGTCGATGTCGTGGTATCCGATCGTCACGTTCTGGCAGGTCGCGGCGGATCTGCCCCGCGCGCAGACGGTTTCGGACGGGCACGGCCACAACTACGGCAATCTGGTGCCCGACGCGTGGGCCGCGGTGGCCCAACCCGCCGACTACACGCCGGAATTGGCGGAGCGGATCAAGGCGTATCTGATCGAGTCGATGGCCACCGAGCGGCAGTTGAAGTGAGGAACCAGGGCAGCGCCGAACCCCTCGATCGGGGCTGCCCCGGTTCGCTCACGACACCGACTTGAACGGATTGTGTTCGGCGATCAGCTGTTCGATGCGCGCCTCGTCCAGTCGAGTCATCACCGACTGGGTCTCCTGCTGGTCGCGCACCACCTTGGCGAGGGTGAAGCAGCTGGTCACCAGGAACAGGCCCGACATCGCCAGGAAGGCGCGCTGCCAGCCGTCCAGCGGCAGGTAGGCGATTCCGGCGCCGGTCCCGAACAGGCTGACGGCGAACGCGATCGCGGCCTGGGCCATGTAGGCCGAGGTGTTCTTCGGCTTGGCATTGGGTGTGCTCATGGGAACAAGTGTGCTGACCAGGTTGTTCGCGCGGGCGCGTGAAACTACTCGAGTGCGATGGGTAGTTGCCGCCGAAAGTGACCGACCCGCCACTCACAACAGCCTGCTGCGCCCAACCCGGCCAGCCATACTGGGGGAGTGTCTGCGGCAGGCTCGACCCTCGTGACGTTGCGTGCGCGCGGCGCCGCGTTGCTGCGTCGCGCCGAGGACGTCATCGACCTCAACTACCCGGGCCTGGTGCTGGCGACCCTGTTCTTCGCCCTGTCGGTGACCCCCTCGCTGGTGCCGCGCGACTGGCTGTTCCAGGGCCTGATCAGCGGGATCAACGCCGCGATCGGCTACGGGCTCGGCTGTGTGCTGGAGTGGATCTTCCGGCGGTGGGTGCGGGCGCGCATCCCGATCCCCAGCCCCTCGGACCGGCTGCGCTACGGCATCAAGGCGACGGTGCTGGTCGCGTGCGTGCTGGTCGCGGGGCTGATGCTCATCCAGTCGGCGCGCTGGCAGCGCGAGATCACCTCGTTGATGGGGATGGCCGGGACCACCACCCCCGCCTACCTGCGCACCGGGCTGCTCAGTGTGGCGGTCGGCGTCGCGGTGGTGGCCGCCTATCGCACGCTGCGCACGCTGGTGCTGGTGCTGGCGCGTCAGCTCAACCGCTGGGTGAAGGTGCCGCGTGAGCTCGCGCCCGCCGCCGGGGCGCTGGTGCTGGTGGTGTTCGCGACAACACTGTTCAACGGTGTGGCCTCGCGGGCGTTCTTCGCCGTCGCCAACTCCGCGTTCAGTGTGCGCAACGACCGCGACAGCGCGTACGCGGTGCGGCCGGTGAGCCCCGAACGTTCCGGCAGCCCGGCCTCGCTGGCGGCCTGGCAGACCCTCGGCTACGAGGGCCGGTGGTTCGTGTCCAACGGGCCGAGCGCCGACGACATCGCCGAGGTGACGGGAAAGCCTGCGCGCGAACCGATCCGGGCCTATGTGGGGCTGGAATCCACGCACGGGGACCAGACCGCCGCGCAACTCGCCGTCGCGGAACTCGACCGGACCAAGGCTTTCGAGCGTGAGGCCATGGTCGTGGTCACCACCACGGGGACCGGGTGGGTCAACGGGATGGCCGCCGGCGCGATCGAATACCTCTACGGTGGCGACACCGCCCTCGTGGCCACCCAGTACTCCTATCTGCCCAGCGTGCTCTCGTTCCTGTCCGACCGGGAGAAGGCCGCCGCGGCGAGCCGCGAACTGTTCGACGCGGTGTACCAGCGGTGGCTGGCCCAGCCGGAGGGACACCGGCCGAAACTGTTCGTCTACGGGGAGAGCCTGGGCTCGCAGGGCTCGGAGGAGGCCTTCGACGGGCTCGGTGATCTGCGCGAGAAGGTCGACGGCGCGCTGTGGGTGGGGCCGCCCAACTCCAACCGGCTGTGGAAACAGTTCGTCGACCGCCGTGATCCGGGATCGCCGCAGGTGGAGCCGGTGTACGCCGATGGGCTGGTGGTCCGCTTCGCCGACGACGCGACCGACCTCGGTCCACCCGAGACCTGGCGCGCACCGCGCATCGCCTACCTCCAGCACCCCTCCGACCCCATCGTGTGGTGGTCGGCCGACCTCATCTTCACCCAGCCGGACTGGCTGAGCGAACCACGCGGGACCGATGTGTCGACGCAGATGCGGTGGGCGCCGTTCGTGACGTTCTGGCAGGTCACGGCCGATCTCACCAATGCCCAAGGCGTCGTCGACGGGCACGGGCACCGGTACGGGACGCTGGTGCTGGACGGGTGGCTCGCGGTGGCGGCACCGCCGGACGTGAGCGCGGTGGAGGTCGACCGCATCCGGGCGGCGCTGGAAGCGGCGGAGGTCTACGAGCGGGAGGTGAAGTGACGGGCGGTGTCCGGGGCGCGTGGCGCGCGCCGAGAACTGTTCTCGCTCTGGTCGTTCCGCCGCTGTGGAGCAATCGGGTGCTCCCCGCGCTGGAACTGCCGTTGCGCGGACGGACGGCGGCCAATGTCGCCTTCGCGGGGCTGTACTCCGGGGTGTTCGATGGGCGGCCGAATTGGCTGTCGGCCAGTGGGTTTCGCTGGGGACTGGGCGGAGCTGCCGCAGTGATCGCCGGTTATGTTGTGGCGCTGTCGATTCCGGCAGTACGGCGGTTGCCGCTCGAAGTGGCCGAGCGGGTGCCGGAGACGTCCACGCTGGAATGGATCGCGCTGCACATTCCCGTCGGCACGGTGCTGGCGGAGGAGGCGGTCTTCCGTGGGACGCTCGACCCGCTCCTCGATGACGAGCTCGGCCCGGCGGCCCCAGTGGTCGGCGCCCTCGATTTCGGTGTGTGGCATGTCCATCCGGCGCGTGCGGCCGGTGACCCGGTGGCGGTGACGGTCGCGGCGACCACGCTCGCCGGGCTCGTCTTCGGGTGGTTGCGGCGCCGGTCCGGCAGTGCCACCGCGCCCGCGCTGCTGCACCTGGCGATCAATGCCGGGGGAGCGCTGGCGCCGGTGGCGGCGCGGTGGATCGAGAACCGGCGGTAGGCCGGGTCAGGCGGTGGCGACGAAGGTGGCGACGGCGTCGGTGAAGGCGTCGTTGTCGTCGCCCGCGGCGGTGTGGGCGGCGGTGCCGATCTCGGCCATGCGGGCGTGCGGGGCCAGGGCCAGGAAAGCCGCGGCGCCCTCGTCGCTGACCACATCGGACTTGCCGCCGCGCACCAGCAGCACCGGGATGGTCAGCGCCTCGGCGGCGGCCTCCATCTCGGCGACGCGGTCCTGCGGGTTCGCGTCGACATCGCTGATCAGGTCCGGGTCCCAGTGCCAGTACCAGCGGCCGTCGCGCTGTCGCAGATTGCGCAGCAGGCCGTCGGCGTTGTCCGGGCGCGGGCGGTGCGGCATGTACGCGGCGACGGCGTCGGCGACCTGTTCGAGGGTGTCGAAGCCGTCGCGGTGCCTGCCGAGGAAGTCCATCACGCGCTCCACGCCCGCGTTCTGTGTGCGGGGCACGATGTCGACCAGCACCAGGGCGCGGATGGCGGAACCGGCCGGGTCGGCGGTGGCGAGCAGGCCGGTGATCCCGCCCATGCTGGCACCGACCACCACCGCGCCTGCTTCCGGTGTCGCGCCGAGCTGGGCGAGCACTGAGTGCAGGTCGGCGACCATGGCGGTGCGGGAGTAGTCGCGCTCCGGTGACCAGTCGCTGTCGCCGTGCCCGCGCGCGTCGACGGCGACCACCCGCATCCCGGCGGCCGCCAGCGCGCGACCCGTCCGCTTCCAGGAATGCCGGGTCTGGCCGCCGCCGTGCAGCATCACGACCAGCTGGCCGGTGTCGGGACCGAAGCTGTCGGCGGCGAGGGTGAGCCCGTCGCTGCTGCTGCGCAGCCGCAACGTCGTCGGTTCCGGATCGAGGACACTCATGGGACGAATGTACGACTTCTGTGCGTCTCCGTGCCTAGCCGGTCACGATTTCCCAGGTCAGGAGCTCGGCCTCCGGTGAGGGCGTGCCGTCCCAGGGGTGCTGCCGGAATGCCGGGTCGCGCACCGCGACGGTGGCGGGATCGTGCGGGCACACGCAGGCGATCGACAGCGCGGCGGTGCGTTCGCCCAGCTCGTGGGCGGCGAGATCGTGGGCCAGGGCGGTGGCGACCACGCGCAGCTCGTCGATGCCGGGGGTGCCCGGCAGACAGAGGTCCAGGGACAGGTCGACCAGCCCGTCCTGTTGCGGGGAGAACGCCAGCTGGCCGCCCGCCACGCGGACATCCGGGGGCAGCGGGGTGGCGGCGACGAAGCGGGCGAGGTCGGGGCCCGCGATGGTCTGTGGCCCGGTCGGCTGGTCACCCGCGCAGGCGGCGACCAGCGGTGACGGTTCGGGTGGGGTGGTGTCGTCGGGGGCCTGGCAGGCGGTGGCCAGGGCGCACAGCGCGATCAGGGCGGGCACGCCTCGTATGGTGGCCACCCTAGTGCGCGGGCGGCGCGATGCGGCCGGATCGGCGGGCGGGCAGGGGGACGCGGGCCAGGTCGTGGGCGAGGACGGCGCCGGGGAAGCCTGCCTGTTCCAGGAACAAGGAGTCGTCGGATTCGGTGTAGCGCTCGGAGAAATGGGTCAGGACAAGGGTTTTCACTCCGGCCGCGCGGGCGACCTCGCCTGCCTGGCGGGCGGTGAGGTGTCCGCGTTCGGCGGCCTGTTCGGTCTCGGTGTCGAGGAAGGTGGACTCGATGACGAGCAGGTCGACGCCGTCGGCGAGCGCGAAGACGTTGTCGCACAAGCCGGTATCCATCACGAAGGCGAACTTCTGGCCGGGCTTGGGGGTCGTGCATTCGGCGAGCAGCTCGCCCGACAGCTCACGGACCGCCGCGCCGGTGATGCCGTGCTCACGCAGTTTCGCCGGTAGATGGGCGCGGCCGTCCGGCTCGGCCAGGCGGTAGCCGTAGGTGGGGATGCTGTGCGCCAGCGGGAGCGCGGTGATGGTGAAACCGTTGCCCTGCAACGTTTCCCGGGCGCCGCTGACCGGGTGCTCCACCAGGGAGGGCTCGTCGTGGTAGCTGGTCGCGTACCGCAGGCGCTGCCAGTATTCGGCGCCCTCGGCAGGGAACACGGCGTGCACGTCGTGCGGAACGCGGTCGCGGCCCAGCCGCTGCACGATGCCGGGGACGCCGAGGGAATGGTCGCCGTGGAAATGGGTGACGCACACCCAGCGCAGTTCGGTCGCAGACGCGCCCGCCAGCGACATCTGCCGCTGGATGCCCTCACCGGGATCGAACAGGACGCCCTGCCCGTCCCAGCGCAGCAGGTATCCATTGTGGTTGCGGCGGCGCGTCGGCACGGCCCCCGCCGTACCGAGGACGAGCAGCTCACGGGTCGACATCGCCCCATCCTCGCGGGTCGGCCGCGCCCGCGCCAGGCGGTTTACCTGGTGAACAACCGCAGGGATTCGTCGATGACAGCGGTACGGGTGTGCCCGTCGGGGTCGGCGTCGGGCCGCAGCCAGATGGAGGCGTGGTTGAGGATGCCGTGCAGACAGTGCAGGGCGACCGCCGGGTCGGGGCAGTCGAACTCGCCCGCGGCGACCCCCGCGTCGACGACCGCGCGGAAGAGCCGGTCGTGGCGGCGGCGCATGGTCTTGATGGCTTCGGCGTGCTCGTCCGGCCAGGGGGCGGGGAACGAGAACAGGGTGCCGACCTCGGGATACAGCACGGTGAGTACGCGCAGCTGCTCGCCGATCAGGGCGCGCAGGCGGGTGGTGGCGGACTCGCCCGCGGCGGCGTCGAGGGCGGCGTCGAGATGGGTCAGGACGTCGGTGGTGAGCTTCTCCAGCGCGGCGGAGACGAGGGCGTCCTTGCTCGGGAAGTAGTGGTACAGCGTGGCTTTGGCGATATCGCAGCGTTCGGCGACGTCTTCGAAGCGCATGCCCTGGTAGCCGCTGGTGGACAGGATCTGCAGCGCCGTCTCGATCATCTCCGCCTTGCGGCGGTCGCGGCGCCGTGTCGCGCGGCCGGGGGACGCGACGGCCTCGTCCGTAGTCATCGGCCGATCATAGCCAGCGGGTCTCTTGGTCGACCGTGCAGAAGATTGATCGACTTGCAGGATCAAAACTCGACCCGTAGGTTGGGAAATGTGACGGAGACACAGGCGACCAGCTATTTCGTACGCGTCGGCGAGGGGCGGTTCGCGCCGACCGTCCACGTGGGTGGGGCATGGGACCCCGACGAGCAGCACTTCAGCCCGCTCGGCGGCCTCGTCGTGCACGAGATCCTGCGGGCTCGCGCGCAGCGTCCCGCCCTGGCTTTGAGCCGGGTCAGCTTCGACATCCTGGGCCGGATCGGGTTCGAGGAATTCGACGTCGACGTGCGGATCGTGCGGCCCGGGCGCACCATCGAACTGGTCGAGGCGACCGTCAGCATCGCCGGGTGCGCGGTCGTCAGCGCCCGCGCCTGGTTCCTCGGCGAACAGGACACCGACAGCGTCGCCGGCGGCGAACCCGACCGCCTGCCCACCCCGGAATCCCTCGCGTCCTGGCCGCTGACCTCGGTCTGGACCGGCGGCTACATCGCCTCCCTGGACACCCGCCCCGTTGGCACACCCCAGCCCGGCCGCACCACCGCGTGGGTGCGCACCCGGGTCGACCTGGTCGCCGGCGAGCCCGTCGACCCCGTCGCCGCCTTCATCGCCCTGGTCGACACCGCCAACGGCATCGCCGTCCGCCAGGAACCCACCAAGTGGATGTTCCCCAACGTCGACCTCACCCTCCACCTCTACCGCCGCCCCGAAACCCCATGGACCGGCCTCGACACCACCGTCACCTTCGGCCACACCGGCCAGGGCCTCACCAGCACCGTCCTCCACGACCACCACGGCCCCGTCGGCGTAGCCCAGCAGATCCTCACCGTCCGCCCCTTGGACTGACGGCTGTCGCTCGTGTCGGTGCCCCCGGGCAATCTCGCCCATGAGTTTCGACCTGATGATCTGGGAAGGCGAACAGCCAACCAGCGACGCCGACGGCTCATCGCTGAGCGTCCACATCCGCTGGGGCGACCACGACGAGGTGTCGACGTTCGTCGCCGGACTGGCGAAAGCCCACGGCCTGATCTGCTACGACCCGCAGCAAGGTCGCCTGCGGCCCGCACTCTCCGCCGGTCGGTAGCGTTTCGGCCATGGCTGGACGGAATGTGGTGGACCCCGCGCAGGTGCGGGCCGCGGTGTTGGCGGTGCAGGGGTGGTTGCGGGACGACGAGGCGACGGCGCCCGGGCGGGCGGAGTTGGGAGCGGCGGTCAAGGGGACGGCTCGGGCGTTGGCGGGGAGTGCGCCGGGGCATTCGGTGGAGGTGCGGGTGCCGCCGTTCGTGGCCGTGCAGTGCATCGAGGGCCCCCGCCACACGCGCGGAACACCGCCGAACGTCGTCGAAACCGACCCCCGCACCTGGCTGCTCCTGGCCACCGGCCTCCTGGATTTCGACACCGCCGTCGACTCCGGAGCACTGTCGGTTTCCGGCTTGCGGGCGCGGGAGATCGCGGGTTGGTTACCGATCGTCGCGGTGCGTCCGAGCACCGGGTAGGTCAGGCCGCGGTTTTCTTCTTGTCGACCAGGTTTTCGCGGTGGAGGCCCTTGTAGTCGTAGTACTTGGTGATGACGACGCCGCCGATGAGGGCGATGAGGAGGCCGAGGAGGGACATCCAGATGCCTCGGCCGAGGCCGGCGGTGTAGTCGGATTCGAAGTAGAGGATCGAGCGCATGCCCAGGTAGACCTGGTGCATCGGTTCGAATTCGGCCAGCCAGGCGATGTAGGTGGGGGTGGCCTGGATGGGGACGGTGCCGCTGGAGGAGGGCAGGCCGAGGATGACGAAGACGGCCAGGTTGATGAGCAGGCCCGCGGTGCCGAAGGCGGCGAGGGAGGCCATGCAGGTGAAGCCGACCGCGATGAGGGCAAGGACCGAGAACAGGACCAGCTGGGTCGGCTGCTGACCGGCGACGCCGAGGATCTTCGCGACGAGCAGATAGAGCAGCGAGACCACGATCGCCACGAAGACCATCACGCCCCATTTGATGAGCAGCGTGTGGAATCGCGAGATCGGCGTGGGTGGATAGTGCACGTACCAGGGGCCGTACTCGGTGGGCTGGAAGCCCAGTTGCGCGTCGACCATGGTGTGGATGGCCATCGCGCCGACCACCCCGGCCATCAGGATCAGCAGCGCGTAGAAGAAAGCGGTCAGGCCGAGGCCCGCGCCCTGGCCCAGCGGTCGCCAGTCCCGCTCGATGATGTGGATCGGCTGGGACAGCGTGATCTGGGCGGCACCGGAGATCTGCGGCGCCTGCGCGCCCTCCGGCGTCGCGGCGAGGGTGTCGCGGACCTGGGCGGTGAGCTGGCGGCCGACCTGGTTGTTCACCTCGCTCATCGCGCGGTCACCGATGCGGGTGACGATGCCCGCGGAGTACGGGCCCATGCCGGGATTGGTCTGCACGGTGATGATCGGGCGCTCGATCTCGCCGCCGACCACACTGCCCACGCCGAGAATGCCCAGCCGTTTGCTGAAATCACTGGGGATGACGATGGCACCGTAGATCTGCGCGCTGCGCATCAGCCGCTCGGACTCGCTGATCCCGACGACCTTCAGGTCGATCTGGTCGGCGGGCATCCCGGCCACCAGCGCCTCGGCCACCTGCTTGCCGAAGTTCACCTGCTGGGAGCGGCCGTCGACGTCGATGGTGTCGCCGACGTCCTGGTTGACCAGCGCGATCGGGAAATCGTGCAGATTTCCCTCCGGGTCGGAGATGTAGGCCAGGTACATCACCCCGAGCAGGGACAACACGATCGAGAGCACGACAGTGGGCGCGAACACGATCCGGAGCCAGCGGCGCGGTGGGATGCGGAGTGTGTCCAACGTCGCTCTCCGGCTCCGCGCCGGATCGGAATCCTTCGCGACCGATTCGGTGTTGTCCACGGGAGACGCTGGGGAATCAGCTGGTTCGTGCGCACTGCCATCGGTGGTCACGATCGGCACGGTAACAGCTGTGTCCCCGGAATTCGCGTGATCACCACCGTCGATTGCGCCGGGTTTGCACTGTGGTGCGCGTCGAGGCCCGATTCACCCGTAGAATGAGACCTGCCCCCAGCCCGCCCGAACAGGGAGCACACGGTGACCCACGCCGATCGCGCGATCGACAGCACATCCACACTTCCGGACGAGCCCGAGAACGAGCCCCGCGAGGAGTGTGGCGTCTTCGGCGTCTGGGCTCCGGACGAGGACGTCGCCAAGCTCACCTATTACGGCCTCTACGCGCTGCAGCATCGCGGCCAGGAGGCGGCCGGTATCGCCGTCTCCGACGGCTCGCAGATCCTGGTCTTCAAGGATCTCGGCCTGGTCTCCCAGGTGTTCGACGAGCAGACCCTCGGCGCCATGCCGGGGCACATCGCCGTCGGGCACTGTCGTTACTCCACCACCGGTGGGGTCACCTGGGAGAACGCGCAGCCCATCTTCCGCACCACCGCCGTCGGTTCCGGCCTGGCGCTGGGCCACAACGGCAACCTGGTCAACACCGCCGAACTGGCCGGTCGCGCCCGTGAGCTGGGGCTGATCGGCGCGGGCGTGATCAACGGCCGCCCGCAGATGACCGGGGCCACCTCCGACTCCGACATCGTCACCGCGCTGCTGGCGCACGCCGCCGCCGACTCGAGCATCGAGCAGGCCGCGATGGAGCTGCTGCCGCAACTGCGCGGCGCGTTCTGCCTGACCTTCATGGACGAGCACACCCTCTACGCCGCGCGCGACCCGCACGGTGTGCGCCCGCTGGTGCTGGGCCGCCTCGACCGCGGCTGGGTGGTGGCCTCCGAGACCGCCGCGCTCGACATCGTCGGCGCCGCGTTCGTGCGCGAGATCGAGCCGGGTGAGCTGCTGGCCATCGACGCCGACGGCGTGCGGTCCATGCGCTTCGCCAACCCCGAGCCCAAGGGCTGCGTGTTCGAGTACGTGTACCTGGCGCGTCCGGATACGACCATCTCCGGCCGCTCGGTGCACTCCACCCGCGTGGAGATCGGTCGCAAGCTGGCCAAGGAACATCCAATCGAGGCCGATCTGGTGATCCCGGTGCCCGAGTCGGGCACGCCCGCCGCCGTCGGTTACGCGCAGGGCTCCGGCATCTCCTACGGCCAGGGCCTGATGAAGAACGCCTATGTGGGCCGCACCTTCATCCAGCCCAGCCAGACGATCCGTCAGCTGGGTATCCGGCTCAAGCTCAACCCGCTGCGCGAGGTGATCCGCGGCAAGCGCCTGATCGTGGTCGACGACTCGATCGTGCGCGGCAACACCCAGCGCGCGCTGATCCGCATGCTGCGCGAGGCGGGCGCGCTGGAGATCCACGTGCGCATCGCCTCGCCGCCGGTGAAGTGGCCCTGCTTCTACGGCATCGACTTCGCCTCGCGCGCGGAGCTGATCGCCAACGGCACCGGCTCCGACGACAGCTACGCCGACATGGTGGAGAACGTGCGCCGCTCGATCGGCGCCGACAGCCTCGGCTACATCAGCACCGAGGGCATGATCGCCGCCACCGAGCAGCCCGCCTCGCGCCTGTGCACGGCCTGCTTCACCGGCGACTACCCGATCGCGCTGCCGCAGGAGGCCGCGATCGGCAAGAACGTGCTCGAGGGGATGCTCTCGGGTAAGTCCGAAGCCAAGCTGCTGGGCGAGAACGTCAACGTCGACGCGTTGAGCCGTCCGTAGGTTTCCCAGTCGAAGGGCCGGTCAGGATAAACCTGACCGGCCCTTCGCATGTGTCGAATGAATGACATTGCGGCGCAACATTATTACGTAAGAATTGTTCATGGCATCCCGGCCGCCGATCGACGCATTCGAAACTGGGCGGTAATGCGGCGCCGGTACGGTCCCCTCAATCGCAGTTCGAGAACGGGGCCCGATGGTGAAGAAATATGTTGCCGCCGTAGGAATCGCCGCCGTGGTCGCGGCCACGCTCGCCGGATGCGGCTCGGGTCGCACCGATGGTGCCGGTGGGCTGGTGCTGGGCACCACCGACAAGATCTTCTCGCTGGACCCGGCCGCCGCCTACGACAACGGCTCGCTGCTGGTGGAGACCCAGATCTATTCGTATCTGCTGAATTTCGCGCCAGGTGACACCACACCGAAGCCCGACGCGGCGGAGAAATGCGAGTTCACCGCTCCGACGGTCTATACGTGCAAGATCAAATCGGGGCTCACCTTCGCCAACGGAAATCCGTTGACCGCCAACAGTGTCAAGTTCTCCTTCGACCGCATGGTGGCGATCAACGATCCGCACGGTCCTGCCTCGCTGCTGGGCAATCTCGCGAAAACCGATGTGGTCGACGATCTCACCGTCGCGTTCACGCTGAAGGTCGCCGACGACCAGACCTTCCCGACCATCCTGCCGACCCAGGCCGGACCGATCGTGGACGAGAAGGTGTTCCCGGCCGACCGCGTCGCCACCGACGACGAAGTCGTTGCCGCCAAGGGTTATTCGGGTCCGTACACGATCAGCAGCTACGACAAGAACAAGCTGGTCGAGTACCAGGCGAACCCGGGCTATCAGGGCGTGCTCGGCACCCCGCGCACCGAGACGGTGTCGATGAAGTACTACGCGACCTCCGACAATCTCAAGCTCGACCTGCGCAACGGTGCCATCGATGTCGGCTACCGCTCGTTCACGCCCACCGATATCGACTCGCTGCGCGCGGATTCGTCGGTGAAGGTCACCGACGGGCCCGGCGGCGAACTGCGCTACATCGTCTTCAACATGAACACCATGCCGGGCGCGACACCCGAGCAGAAGCTGGCCGTGCGCAAGGCGGTGGCGTCCTCGGTGGATCGCGAGGCGCTGGCCACCTCGGTGTACAAGGGCACCTATCAGCCCGCGTACGGCTATGTGCCGCAGGGGATGACGGGTGCGGCCGAGCCGTTGAAGCAGCTCTACGGCGCGCGGCCCGACAAGGCGAAGGCGGCGAAGTTCCTGGCCGACGCGGGCGTGTCCACCCCGGTGACGCTGAACCTGCAGTACAACCCCGACCACTACGGCTCCAGCTCCTCCGAGGAGTACGCGGCGGTGAAGTCGCAGCTCGAAGCCTCGGGGCTGTTCACGGTGAACCTGCAGTCGACCGAGTGGGTGACCTATCAGAAGGAGCGCGCCGCCGACGGCTACCCGCTCTACCAGTTCGGCTGGTTCCCCGACTTCCCGGACGCCGACAACTACCTCACGCCGTTCTTCGGACCGAACAACTTCCTGCAGTCGCACTTCGAGAACGCCGGTGTCACCGCGCAATTGACCGCCGAGGCCACCGAACCCGATCGGGCCGAGCGCATCGCGCTGATCGAGAAACTCCAGACCGATCTGGCACAGAACCACCTGCCGACGCTGCCGTTGCTCTCGGGCAAGCAGGTCGCGGTGTCACGGCCGTCGGTCTCGGGGGTGGACCAGACCCTCGACGGTTCGTTCAAGTTCCGGTTCACCGTCCTGAGCAAGTAGGCCGCGGTGAGCGCCGAAACGGAGCGGGTACGGCGCCGGAAAGGGCTGCGCGGCAGCGATTCCCGGCAGCTCGCGCTGGCGCGGTATCTGCTGGTCCGGCTGTTGCTGATCCTGCCGACGGCCTGGCTGCTGGTCACCGTGGTGTTCTTCCTCATGCGCGTGATCGGTGACCCGATCAGCGCGGCCATGGGCGGGCGGCTGACCCAGGACCAGATCGAGCAGCGCAAGGAGGCCGCCGGGCTCAACCGCCCGATCCTCACCCAGTACTGGGAGTACCTGACCGGTTTCCTGCACGGCGATTTCGGGCGCACCCAGGACAATCAGGAGATCGCCGAGGTGGTGGTGATCTACGGCGCCGCCACCTTCGAGCTGGTGTTCTGGGGGCTGCTCATCGCCTTCGCGGTGGGCGTTCCGCTGGGCAGATACGCGGCGACACATCGGGATTCGACCGCCGATGCCGCGCTGCGGTTCTCGGCGGTGCTGGCCTACGCGGCGCCGGTGTTCTTCGTCGGGATGCTGCTCAAGCTGATCTTCTCGGTGTGGCTGGGCTGGTTCCCGGTGGGCGGGCGGGCCAGTACCGGGGTGGAACTGGCGTTGCGGCACGTCTCGCCGCGGACCAACATCCTGATCGTCGACGCGATCCGCTACGGGGAGCCGTCCTACGTCCTGGACGTGCTCGAGCACGCGGTGCTGCCCGCCGTCGCGCTCGGGCTGCTCACCGGCGGCATCTTCCTGCGGCTCGTGCGGGTGAACCTGATCCAGACGCTGCGCAGCGATTTCGTGGAGGCGGCGCGAGCGCGAGGCTTGTCCGCGCGGGTGGTCACCGGGCGCCACGCGGTGCGCAACGCGCTGATCCCCATCGTCACGGTGATGGGCATGTGCGTCGCGATGATGCTCGGCGGCGCGGTCCTCACCGAGACCACCTTCGAATGGAAGGGGCTGGGCTACCAGCTCGCCGAGTACCTGCGGGCGCGTGACTTCATCGCGGTGCAGGGGATCGTGGCGTTCATCGCGGTGCTGGTCGCGGTGATGAGTTTCGTGGTGGACGCCGTCGTCGCGCTGATCGACCCGAGGGTGCGGTTCTGATGGGCGGGCGCCGGATTCCGGGCGCGCGGATGCTGTCGATGACCGCCGGGCTGCAACGGGTCACGCTGATCACCGGGCTGGTGCTGGTGGCGGGGTTCGTCTTCGTCGCGGTGTGCGCGCCGCTGCTCGCGCCCTACGGGCTGGCCCAGAACAATGCCGACGGGGTGGCTTTCGTGTCGCAGCAGCCGCCCTCGGCGCAGCACTGGTTCGGCACCTCGGTGCGCAGCGAGGACGTGTTCTCGCGGGTGCTGTTCGGCGCGCGCACCGCGCTGCTGGTGATCGTCGTCGCGGTGACGCTGTCGCTGCTGGTCGGTGTGCCGCTCGGCTTGCTGTCGGGGTATGTGGGGCGCTGGGTGGACCGGGTGCTGGTGGTGGTGATGGACGCGATCTACGCGTTTCCCACGCTGCTGCTGGCCATCGTGGTCTCGATCGTGGTGGCGGGCGGGACGTCGAGCAGTCTGGGCGGGATGCTGTCGGCGGCCATCGCCATCACGGTGGTGTATGTGCCGCAGTACTTCCGGGTGGTGCGCAATGCGACGGTGGCGGTGAAGACCGAGCCGTATGTGGACGCGGCGCGGGTCACCGGGGCCTCCACGACGCGGATCATGTTCCGGCACATCCTGGGCAATGTCACCGGGTCGCTGCCGGTGATCGTCACCATCAATGCCGCCGACGCGATTCTCACCCTGGCCGCGCTGGGGTTCCTCGGCTTCGGCATCGAGCCCACCCAGGCCGCCGAGTGGGGCTATGACCTGAACAAGGCGCTCAACGACGTGTCCAACGGGATCTGGTGGACCTCGATCTTCCCCGGCACCGCCATCGTGCTGGTGGTCCTCGGGATGACGCTGGTGGGCGAGAGCGTCGACGAGACGCTGAATCCGCTGCTGCGCACCCGGCGGGCCGTCACCACCGCGACGGAGAAGGAACAGGCCGATGACTGAGCCGCGCACACCCGCCCTGTCGGTGGACGGGCTGTCGGTGACCTTCGCCACCGACGGTGGGCCGGTCGAGGCGGTGCGGGAAGTGTCCTACGAGGTGTTCCCTGGCGAGGTGCTCGCCATCGTGGGGGAGTCCGGCTCGGGCAAGTCGGTGAGCGCGCGCCCCGCGATCGGCCTGCTGCCGCACACCGCGCGGGTGCGCGGGCTGGTGCGCGTCGGCGACCGGGCGGTGACGGCGATGACCGAACGTCAGCTGACGGCGTTGCGCGGCGGCGCGGTCTCGATGATCTTCCAGGAGCCCGCCCGCGCGCTCGACCCGCTGTTCACCGTGGGGTTCCAGCTCGCCGAGGCGCTGCGCGCGCACAGCGGGATGGGCCGCAAGGCCGCGCGGGCCAGGGCGATCGAGCTGCTGGGCACCGTGGGCCTGCCCGATCCGCGACACCGGGTGGACTACTACCCGCACCAGCTCTCCGGCGGGCAGAAGCAGCGGGTGATGATCGCCGTGGCCATCGCGTGCGAGCCGAAGGTGATCATCGCCGATGAGCCGACCACGGCACTGGACGTCACCGTGCAGGCCGAGATCCTGGATCTGCTGCGCGACCTGCGCGACCGGCTGGGCAGCGCGATCGTGCTGATCACCCACAACATGGGCGTGGTCGCCGACCTCGCCGACCGGGTGGTGGTGATGCGCGCCGGCGAGGTGGTCGAGGAGGCGCCGGTGGACGAACTGTTCGCCGCGCCGCGCGCCGAGTACACCAGGGCGCTGCTGGCGGCGGTCCCGCATCTGGGCGCGGCGGGCGAGCGGCCCGTGCCCGATCCGGCGGCCGAGCCGGTGCTCGAGGTGCGCGATCTGGTGGTCGAGTTCCCCGGGCCGTTCGGTCGGCCCGCGTTCCGGGCGGTGGACGAGGTGGGGTTGGTGATCCGGCCGGGGGAGACGCTCGGGCTGGTGGGGGAGTCGGGGTCGGGCAAGTCGACCATCGGGCGCTGCGTCGCGGCCCTGCAGCGGCCGAGCGCCGGGCAGGTGCTGGTGCGCGGGCAGGACATCGCCGCGCTCTCCCAGCGCAGGCTGCGCCCGATCCGGCGCCGCTTCGGGTTCGTGTTCCAGGACCCGGCGGGCTCGCTCAATCCGCGCCTGACCATCGGCGAGTGCGTGGCCGAGCCGCTGGCCGTGCACAAGGTGGGCACCAGGTCCGGCATCCGCGATCGGGTGCGGCAACTGCTCGACGACGTGCGCCTGCCCGCGGGCACCGAACGACGGTATCCGCACGAGCTGTCCGGCGGGCAGCGTCAGCGGGCCAGCCTGGCCAGGGCGCTGGTCCTCGGCCCCGACCTGCTGGTGGCCGACGAACCGACCAGCGCGCTGGATGTCTCGGTGCAGGCGGCGGTGCTGGAACTGTTCGCCGAGCTGCAACGCGAGTGCGGCTGGGCCTGCCTGTTCATCAGCCACGACCTGGCCGTGGTCGACCAGCTGGCCGACCGGATCGTGGTGCTGCGCGAGGGCCGCTGTGTCGAACAGGGCGATCGCGAGCAGATCCTGCGTCACCCCGTCGACCCCTACACCCGTCGCCTGGTCGCGGCCGTCCCGGTTCCCGACCCGGTCCGGCAGCGTGCACGCCGGGGCGAGAGCGACACCACATTCGCCGGGGAGCTGGAACAATGAGCTAGGAGCCGCACGACAGCTGGACGGGCGGATCACTTAGAGTTACTAGGCATCTATCCGCCGATTCGGTTTGGAGCTTTCCCCCACAATGACTGAACAGACCCCCAGCGGCGCCGGCGCTTCCTACGCCGCGGCCGGCGTGGACATCGAAGCCGGTGACCGCGCCGTCGAATTGTTCGGACCATTGGCGAAGAAGGCCAGCCGACCCGAGGTGCAGGGTGGGCTCGGCGGCTTCGCCGGCCTGTTCGCCCTCAAGGGCGGATACCGCGAGCCGCTGCTGGCCGCCTCCACCGACGGCGTCGGCACCAAGATCGCCGTCGCCCAGGCGCTGGACAAGCACGACACGGTCGGCCTCGACCTGGTCGCCATGGTCGTCGACGACCTGGTGGTCTGTGGCGCCGAGCCGCTGTTCCTGCAGGACTACATCGCCATCGGCAAGGTCGTCCCGGAGAAGGTTGCCGAGCTGGTCTCCGGCATCGCCGAGGGCTGCATCAAGGCCGGCTGCGCGCTGCTGGGTGGCGAGACCGCCGAGCACCCGGGCCTGATGGACCCGGACGACTACGACCTGTCCGCCACCGGCGTCGGCGTCGTGGAAGCCGACTCGGTGCTCGGCCCCGACCGGGTGCGCCCGGGCGATGTCGTCATCGCGATGGGCTCCTCGGGCCTGCACTCCAACGGCTACAGCCTGGCCCGCAAGGTCCTGCTCGACATCGACCGTATGTCGCTGACCGGCTACGTCGAGGAGTTCGGCCGCACCCTGGGCGAGGAACTGCTCGAGCCCACCCGCATCTACGCCAAGGACTGCCTGGCGCTGATCGCCGAGACCGACGTGCGCACCTTCTCCCACGTCACCGGTGGTGGCCTGGCCGCCAACCTGGCGCGCGTGCTGCCCGCCGGCCTGGTCGCCGAGCTGGACCGTGGCACCTGGAACCCGGCGCCGGTGTTCAAGCTGATCGCCCAGCGCGGGCGCGTCGAGCGGGTCGAGATGGAGAAGACGTTCAACATGGGCGTCGGCATGGTCGCGATCGTCGCCCCCGAGGACGCCGACCGCGCGCTGGCGGTGCTCACCGCCCGCCACATCGACTGCTGGACCCTGGGCCAGGTCAAGAAGGCCGCCGACGCCGACGCGCCCCGCGCGATCCTGCTGGGCGACCACCCGCGGTTCTGATCCCTGTCACGCGCTGAGCCGGGTCGCGATCTTTCGCGACCCGGCTCACGGCGTTTGCGGGGTTTGTGCTGTGCCTGGATCGGCTACCCCTCCGATGAAGGGGTAGGTACCCCCCGGCTCGGGGTGGTCGGGGCCTCGAGGCGGCGAACACGACGAGCGTCCTGTGTGTGCACAGGACGCTCGTCGTCTATTCGGATGTTCGCCGTACTGCTGCGAGCCCGACGCGCTGAGTGACAACGGCTGAAGGGGGAGGCCGCGCATGGCCTCCCCCTTCACCGACGGTCGGTCAGCGGCGCCAGCTGTCGTAGTCGTCGTCCTCGTTGTTCCAACGGGACGCCGACTCGTCTGCGTCGTGCTCATCGGAGATCACTCCGCCGCTCCTCGGTGGTGAGAGCGGAGTGCTATCCGACAGCTCGCGCTGAAGGCTCGCGAAGTCGGTCGGCGCGGAGCTGTACTTGAGCTCACGTGCGACTTTGGTCTGCTTTGCCTTAGCCCGGCCACGGCCCATGGCTGACCCCCTCGCGTCACTGCGGGGCGGCCTGGGGTTTGTTGGCGGCCCCGTTCGAATTAATACTCTTCCTGACAGACACTTTAGCGTGTGTTAGACGGTCGCGCTCCCAGGAGTGGGTGAAGAACTCCCGAACCGCTACCGTTTGCCCCTTCTTCGCCGTGACCGCCCGGTCTCAGAGCACCCCCGGAATCGCGCGGATCACACCGACTCTGGCATCGCCACCGGTGACGGCGGTGGCGGCGAGCTCGGTATGGACGTCGGTCCAGTCGACGCCGAGCCTGCGCAGAATCGCCAGCGTCAGCGGCATCCTGGCCCGGTCGTGGCCGTCGTCGATCTTGTAGGCGAAGGCGCGTCCGTCGGGCAGCGCGCCCGCGTGCATACCGTCGGCACCGATCTTGCAGAAGAGTCCGGGGGTGCTCGACATGGCCAGCAGGTCGGGGCCGTTGGTGCCCGAAATCACTCGCGGATTCGCCCGCACGGCATCGGCGATCCGGCGCGGCGCGGTGCCGGGCTCGGCCGTGGTGAAACCGGCGAACGCGCGGGCCAGATTGATCAGCGAGACGGGCACGATCGGCAGGCCGCAGCCGTCGATGCCCAGGTCGGTCTCGGGTTCGCCGGTGACGTCGGCGACGGTGGCGAGAACCGCCTGCTGGAGTGGGTGCTCGACCTCGAGATATCCGGTGCGCGGCCAGTCGTTGATCAGGCAGGTGGCCAGCATCGCCGCGTGTTTGCCCGAGCAGTTCATGTACAGCGGGCTCGGGCCGGAGCCGGTGCGGGCCAGCGCGCGGGCCTGCTCCTCGAAGGGGAGGTCGGGTGGACAGGCCAGGTCGGCCTCGGTCTGGCCGAAGCGGTCGAGCAGGCGGCGGACCAGCGCGACGTGGTCGGGCTCGCCGAAGTGCGAGGCGGTGGTGATGGCGAGTTCGGCGTCGTCGACGGGGTCGAAGCCGTTGCGCAGCAGGGTCAGCGCCTGCATCGGCTTGTTGGTCGAGCGCGGGAAGATCGGGCCGTGGACCTCGCCGAGCTCGAGAGTGGGGGTGCCGTCGGGATCGAGGACGACGACCGAACCGCGGTGCACGCACTCGCGGAAACCGGAGCGCACCACTTCGACCAGTTCGACACTCACGCCGTCTCCCCTCCGCCTGCCTGCGCGAGCGCGCGCCTGCTCCTGGTGTGCCGGTCGATCTGCATGTGGACGTCGGCGGAGATGGTCGGCTCCTCGGCGCGCAGGCGTTCGAGCAGCGCGTGGTCGGCGCCGGTGAACAGGTCACGCACGGTGATGCCGTGCTCGGGCACGCGCACCACGCGCACCTCGTCGCCCGCGCCGATGCTGCCCTCGGTGAGCACCCGGAAGTAGCAGCCGGTGTCGGACTGGAGGGTGAAGCGCTTGACCCACTGGCGTTCACCGGACCACTGCTGGAACGCGGCGCACGGGACGCGGGGCGCGCTCACCTCCAGCAGCGTGTCGCCGATCGCCCAGTGCGCGCCGAGTACCGCGTCGCTCACCGGCAGCCCACTCAGGCGCAGATTCTCGCCGAACCAGCCCGCGGGCAGGGTGCGGCCGAGTTCGTGGCCCCAGCGGTCGGCGTCGGCATCGGAGTAGGCGTACACGGCTTGATCGACACCGCCGTGGTGCTCGACATCGCAGACGTGATCGCCCGCGAGTCCGAGCGCTCGCACCGGGACGCGCCCCTCGACCGGTCGCTTGTCGATCGCGGAGCGGCCGACCCGGGTGCGTACCTCGATGTCGGCATGCACCACGCAGACCGCCTCGACCCGGCCGGTGTCACCGACCCGCTGAGACGGACGGCCGATCGCCGGAGTCGCCGACCCGGGGTGGTCGGCGCGCCGGAGGTCCTCGCTCATCGCCCGCGCAGCCGGTCGACGGCGGCGCGGCCCGCCTGTACGCCGTCGTCGGCGGGGACGGAGTCGGGATCGATGGCGGCGGCCATCGATCCGGCGACCAGTTCGGTGCCGGCGGGGACCGAGCGTTTGACCAGTGCCAGGGCGATCGGGCCGAGTTCGTAGTGGTCGATGACGGTGCCCAGGCGACCGACCGTGCGGCCGCCCGCGGTGATGTCGTCGCCGGTGGCGGGCCGTTCGTCGGCGGAGCCGTCGAGGTGCAGCAGCAGCAGGTTGCGCGGCGGCTTGCCCAGGTTGTGCACCCGGGCGACGGTCTCCTGGCCGCGGTAGCAGCCCTTGTTCAGGTGCACCGCGCCGTGTTCGTCGACGCCGCCGATCCAGCGGGCCTCGTGCGGGATGGTGCGCTCGTCGGTGTCCAGGCCGATGCGCGGGCGCAGGGCGGCCACCCGCAGCGCCTCGTAGGCCCACATGCCCGCGGGCCGGGCGCCTGCGGCGGTGAGTCTCGTCCACCAGTCACCGAGGGTCGCGCGCGGCACGATCAGGTCGAAGGAGTGCTCGCCCGGCCACGGCATCCGGCGCAGGAACCCGCCACCGGGCAGCGCCACGGCCCGGTAGACCTCGGGCAGGGCGTCGATGCCCAGCGCGGGCAGCAGGGTGTCCACCTGCGGGCCCAGCAGGCTCAGCACGGCGTGATCGGGAGCGGCGACCGGCTTGGCGTCGGCCCAGAACACCATCTTCTGCAGGAACGACAACAGCTCGGCGCCGCGCTCGGCCTCGGTGTCGAGCCAGGCGGTGCCGTCGAGGTCGGTGAGCACGAAGTGGTGCTGGACGCGGCCGTTGAGGTCGAGGTCCAGGTTCTCGGCGCTGTGTCCGTCGGGCAGGGCGGCGATGTGCTGGCTGGTGATGGTGTGCAGCCAGCTCAGGCGCTCGGCGCCGGTGATGGTGGCCACGCCGCGATGGGACCGGTCGACGACCGCGACCCGCTGCACCGCGGCCTTCTGCTCGCCGAAGGGATCGCCGTAATGCCAGGCGACCGCCGCGTCGGGAGAGCCCGGTGCGCCCGCGACGGCACCCGGAGTATGGAGAACAGGACTGGGGGCGACGACCTGCGACACAACACCCACTGTAGGCGCGTGCGCCGACATGTGCCGCAGGCGGGCATCGCGACAGGCTGATCCGAAGGCCCGTTTCCCGGCAGCCGTAGGCATAACGGACCGATAACGCCTACGCTCGTCACATGGGAGAACGGGTACTTGTGACACTCGACGGCGCGTTCGCTGATGCGAACGCGCCGTTGCTTTATGCCGACGACATCGGAGCACTGCGGGGCGACGGGGTTTTCGAAACGATTCTGGTCCGCAACGGCACCGCCATGGCGCTGGAATTCCACCTCGCCAGGCTGCGCCGCTCCGCGCAGGCGCTGGAACTGCCGGATCCGGGGCTGACGAAATGGCGCTCGGCGGTGAAGCTCGCGGTCAAGGAGTGGGGCGCCGACGAAGAGGGCATGCTGCGGCTGGTCTACTCGCGCGGCCGGGACGCGGAATTCGACGCGCCGCGCTCGGAACTGGTGCCCGAGGACCCGAAGCCCACCGCGTATGTGCTCGTCTCCCCGGTCCCCGAACGTGTCGCGACCGCCCGCGCCGAGGGCGTGAAGGTGATGTCGCTGGCGCGGGGCATCTCGATCGATCTGGCCCAGGCCGCGCCCTGGCAGCTGCTCGGCGCGAAGACGCTGTCGTACGCGACGAACATGGCCGCGCTGCGGTTCGCCCGCCGGATGGGCGCCGAGGACGTGATCTTCCACAGCACCGAGCACCGCGTGCTCGAGGGCCCGCGCTCCACGGTGGTGATCGCGCGCGACAAGCAGCTGATCACCCCGCCCGCGAAAAACGGTGTGCTGCCGGGGGTTACGCAGCGCTCGCTGTTCGCGGTGGCGGAGAAGGCCGGCTGGGAGTGCAAGTACCAGTCGCTGTTCACCGCCGACCTGTTCGACTGCGACAGCATCTGGCTACTGTCGAGCATCACGCTGGCCGCGCGGGTGAATCAGCTGGACGGGGTGCGTATGTCGGCGCCGGACAACGCGCAGGAGATCATCGACCTGGTGGATCAGGGCATCGAACGACCGGGTGCCATCGGCGACTGGTGAGCCGTGCGTGGGGCACGGGTGGGCGTGCCCCTGCGGGGTTTCGGCGTCGTGTCCGTCGTCACCCTTGATCAGCGCCGTTCCCCGCGTAACATCTACTACAAGTCGTCGTAGTGGAAGTTGGAGGTCGGATGGACACGCTCGATGTCTCCCGGTGGCAATTCGGGATCACGACCGTCTACCACTTCATCTTCGTACCACTGACCATCGGCCTGGCGCCACTGATCGCGATGATGCAGACCGCCTGGGTGGTCACCGGTAACGAACGCTGGTACCGGCTGACGAAATTCTTCGGCAAACTCTTCCTGATCAACTTCGCCCTCGGCGTGGCCACCGGCATCGTGCAGGAATTCCAGTTCGGTATGAACTGGAGCGAATATTCGCGCTTCATCGGCGACATCTTCGGCGCCCCACTGGCTTTGGAAGCACTCATCGCCTTCTTCATGGAGTCCACCTTCATCGGGCTGTGGATCTTCGGCTGGACGCGATTGCCGAAACTCGTTCACCTGGCGACGATCTGGATCGTCGCGCTCGGCGTGAACGCCTCGGCGTACTTCATCGTCGCCGCCAATTCCTTCATGCAGCATCCGGTCGGCGCGCGCTACAACCCCGAGACCGGGCGCGCCGAATTGGAGAGCATCACCGCGCTGCTCACCAACAACACGACGCTGGCGGCGTTCCCGCACGTCGTCGCGGGAGCGTTCCTCACCGCCGGGGTGTTCGTCGCCGGTGTGGCGGGCTGGTGGATGGTACGCAACGCGCGCAGCGGTGACGCCGCGAAACTCGAAGAGGCGCGCACGATGTGGCGTCCGGCCGCCCGCGCCTCGCTGGTGGTGGTCGTGCTCGCCGGGATCGCGCTGGTGTTCACCGGAGACATCCAGGGCAAGCTCATGTTCGACCAGCAGCCGATGAAGATGGCCTCGGCGGAATCGTTGTGCCACACCGAGACCGACCCCGATTTCTCGGTGCTCACCGTCGGCACGCACAACAACTGCGACAGCGTGATCCACGTGCTGAAGGTGCCGTATGTGCTGCCGTACCTGGCCGAGGGGCAGTTCAGCGACGTCACGCTGGCGGGTGTGCAGGACCTGCAGCAGACCTACAACGTCAAGTACGGTCCCGGTGACTACCGGCCCAACCTGTTCGTCACCTACTGGTCCTTCCGCGCCATGATCGGCCTCGCCGCCGGTGCCATGCTGCTGGTGTTCGCCGGTTTCTGGGTGACGCGCGGTGGCCGCGTGCCCGACCAGAAGTGGTTCTCCTGGCTGAGCCTGCTCGCCATCCCCACCCCGTTCCTGGCCAACAGCGCGGGCTGGGTGTTCACCGAGATGGGGCGTCAGCCGTGGGCGGTGGTACCCAATCCCACCGGTGACCCGAACATCCGGATGACGGTGCAGCAGGCGGTCTCCGAACACTCCGCCACCACCGTGCTGTTCTCGCTGATCGTGTTCACGCTGCTCTACGGTGCCCTGGCGGTGGTGTGGTTCTACCTGATCCGCCGGTACGTCGTCGCCGGGCCGGACACGCCGAAGCCCGCGCCGGACACCCCGGACGAGCCGTCCGTCGAACAACTGTCCTTCGCCTACTAGGAGCCCGCCGTGAATCTGCAGGAATTCTGGTTCGTCCTGATCGGCGTGCTGTTCACCGGCTATTTCGTGCTGGAGGGCTTCGACTTCGGCGTCGGCATGCTCATGCCGATCCTGGGCAAGGGCTCCGACACCCGCAGGCGTGTGGTGCTCAACACCATCGGCCCGGTGTGGGACGGTAACGAGGTGTGGCTGATCACCGCAGGCGGCGCGCTGTTCGCGGCCTTCCCCGAGTGGTACGCGAGCATGTTCTCCGGGTTCTACCTGGCGCTGCTGCTGTTGCTGGTGGCGCTGATCCTGCGCGTCTGCGCGATCGAGTACCGCGGCAAGATCAACGATCCCAAGTGGCGCAAGTGGTGCGATATCGGCATCGGGATCGGGTCGTGGGTGCCCGCGCTGGCCTGGGGCTGGGTGTTCGCGAACATGGTGCGCGGGGTGCCGCTGAACGAGCGCAAGCAGATCGTCGGCTCGGTGTGGGACCTGTTCAGCCCGTACGCGCTGCTCGGCGGCCTGGCCACCGCGACCCTGTTCGCCCTGCACGGCGCGATCTTCCTGACCCTCAAGACCGCGGGTGAGGTGCGCGCCGACACCGAGCGCGTCGCCCGGCTGCTGCTGATACCCACCGCGGTGGTGGTCGGTGCCTTCGGCCTGTGGACCCAGCTCGCCTACGGCACCGGCTGGACCTGGGCGATGCTGGGGCTCGCGGTGGCCGGTCTGCTGCTCGCCGCCGCGGCCAACCTCACCGGACGCGACGGCTGGGCCTTCGTCGGCACCACGCTGACGGTGATCGGCGCGACGGTGCTCATCGTCGGCTCCATGTTCCCGAACGTGCTGCCCTCCACCATCGACCCGCTCTACCACCTCACCGTCTACAACGCCTCCTCCACGCCCTACACCCTGAAGGTGATGAGCTGGGCCGCCCTCATCGCGACCCCGGTCGTGCTGATCTACCAGGGCTGGACCTACTGGGTGTTCCGTCAGCGGATCCGGGTCGAACAGATCCCGGCCCCGATCGGGCTGCCGTTCACCGGTAAGGACTGACCCCGGTGGGCCCGGCGCGTGGCGATGCGGCCGCCGATTCCTCGACGGGGCGAGCGGTCGACGAGCCGGCGCTGCGATCCGGTCGCCGGGTGGTGGGGCCATCGCGGGCCGATGCGGTAGGGGCTGGTCGGGCGGGTGGGCGCAAGCCCGTCGATCCGCGGCTGTGGCGGTATGCGCGGTCGGCTCGGCCGCATCTGGTGATCGCGGTGGTGCTGGCGTTGGTGATCACTGCCTCGATCGTGGCGATGGCGTTGCTGCTCGGGCGGGTGCTGGCCGGGGTGATCACCGATCCCGGTAAGCGTGAGTTCGCCTCGTGGACGACCGAATTGGTGCTGCTCGGTATCGCCGTGGCGGTGCGGGCGGCGGCGAGCTGGTGGCAGGCGCGGCTGGCGCACCGGGCGGGCAGCACGGTGGTGGCCGAACTGGAGAACGCCGTGCTGCGGGCCGGGGCCGAACTGCCGCCGCGTGAGCTCGACGCGCGGCGCACCGAGATCGCGGTCGTCGTCGGCAACGGTCTGAGCGGGCTGCGCGGCTGGTTCACCGGCTACCTGCCCGCCCTGCTGCTGGCCTGCCTGGTCCCACCGATCGTGCTGGTGGTCATCGCTTTCCACGATCCGACCTCGGCGCTGATCGCGGTGATCACCGTGCCGCTCATCCCGATCTTCATGATCCTCATCGGCCTGCTCACCCAGGGCCGCGCCGAAGCCACCCTCGCCGCCACCACCCGGCTTTCCGATCAGATCCTCGACCTGTTCGCCGGGATGCCGACCCTGCGCGCGCTGGGCCGCGAAGGTCCCACCGGGCCCAGCATGGTGGATCAGGTGCGGGCACTGGGTGATTCGCTGCGACAGCGGACCATGAAGGCGCTGCGGATCGCGTTCCTGTCCTCGATGGTGCTGGAAAGCCTGGCGACCCTGAGCGTCGCGCTGATCGCCGTCGCCATCGGGTTGCGGCTGGTGTACGGGGACATGACGTTGTATGCCGGGCTGGTCGCGCTGATCCTGGCGCCGGAGGTGTACTGGCCGCTGCGGCTGGTGGGGGAGAAGTTCCACGCGGCGCAGGACGGGATGGCGGCGGCGGAGAAGGCGTTCGCGGTGCTGGAACCGGGCCCGGCATCGGGTGGCGATGCGCGAGAGCGACTTTCCGTGCGATCCGTTGAACTGGCGCAGGGTGTGTCGGTCCCGGAATCCGGGCCAAGGCACACGATCACGCTGCGCGGGTTGACGGTGGGCGCACGGTCGGGTGTCGCGCCCGATCGGCTCGATGCCGAGCTGGCGTCGGGCATCGTGACAGTGCTGACAGGGGCGAACGGCAGCGGTAAATCCACTGCGTTGCAAGCGATTCTGGGCCTGATCGAACCCGATAGCGGGTCCGTTCGGGTCGACGGTGTGGACGTGCGCGAACTCGATTCCGGGGACTGGTGGGGGCGGATCGCCTGGTTGCCGCAGCGTCCGGTGCTGGTGCCGGGGACCTTGCGGGAGAACGTCGAGCTGCTGGGGGCCGGGGTCGGCGGTATCGGGTCGGCCGAGGGTGGCGCGGACTACTTGTCGAAGCTCGAAAAGATCAGTGCCGCCACAGGTTTCGATGGAGTCCTGGACGAGCTACCCGACCGCTGGGACACCGTCGTCGGCCAGGGCGGCACCGGCCTGTCCCTCGGCCAGCGTCAGCGCCTCGCCCTCACCCGTGTCCTCGCCGCCGACCGCCCGATTCTGCTGCTCGACGAACCGACAGCCCACCTCGACGCCGACGCGGAACACGGCGTCCTCACCGCCCTACGCGACATCGCCGCGCGCGGAGCGACAGTGGTGATCGTCGGACACCGGCCGACCGTGCTGGCCGCGGCGGATGTCGTGGTGCGGGTGAACGCTGGTCCGCCGGAATCCATGGACGACAGTCGGCCGTCGACAAAAATGCCCGCGCTGAGTGAGGCTCCTGTGGCATCTCACGGGCTGGACGGGCGAAGGTCGACAGGAGCTCGCGCGTCGGGTGGTGCTGCGGAGATCGCGCATGGGTCGGGAGCAGCTCGCGCCCCGCACAAGTCGGACGAGGGTGTGGATGGTCGGGGATTGTCGGGTGGCTCCGTGGCGGACGGGCACGGGACGGACGAGGGTAGCGATGGGGGTGGGGTTCGTGGCCGGGCGTGAGCGTGGGGCGTTGGTGGGGGATGTGCGGGAGATGTGGGGGTTGCTCGCGTTGTCGCCGTGGCGGGTGGCGGTGGCGGTCGCGTGGGGGGTGGTGGCGCTCGGGAGTGGGCTCGGGCTGGCGGCGCTGGCGGCGTGGTTGATCGCGCGGGCGTGGCAGATGCCGCCGGTGCTGGATCTCAGTGTCGCGGTGGTGGCGGTGCGGGCGCTCGGGATCTCGCGGGGGTTGTGCCGGTATCTGGAACGGTTGGCGACTCACGATGTGGCGTTGCGGGCGATGACCTCGGCGCGGACGAGTGTGTATCGGGCGCTGGCACATTCGGATATCTGGTGGTGGCGTGATCCCGAGCGCGCCGGTCTGGCGGTCGGCACCGCCTCGGAGCGGTCGGGTGCTCGGCGCGATGGTGTGGGGATGCGGCGCGGGGATGTGCTGGTTCGGGTCGGCGCCGATATCGACGACCTCGGTGCCGTGGTGGTGCGGGTCTTCGTGCCGGTGGCGGTCGCGGTGGTGCTGTCGCTGGCGGCTGTGGGGTTGATCGCGATCATCTCGCCGCTCGCCGCGGTGATTCTGGCTGTGGCGCTAGGGGTTTCAGGGATGCTGGCGCCGTGGTTGTCGGCGGTGGCGGGGCGGGAGGCCGAGCGGGCGGTGCGCGCGGACCGCGGTGAGTTCACCGCCGAGGCGCTGACGGTGCTCGATCACGCCGCCGAACTGCGGGTCGCGGGACGACTGGACGCGGCACTCGACCAGGCGGACAAAGCATCACGCCGGGCCGTGGCAGCCGAGGACAAGGCCGCCTCCCACAGCGCCTGGGCCGCCGCGGCCACCCCGCTGTCCATCGGTGTCAGCACGCTCGGCGCCCTCCTCGTCGGCATCGCCGCCTATGGCCCCACCGGCGGCCTCCCCGGCGGTATGACCCCCATGGCCCTCACCATCCTGGTCCTCGTCCCGTTGTCGGCCTTCGAAGCCGTCGCGGCCCTGCCCACCGCGGCCACCACCCTCACCATCTCCCGCGCCGCCCTCCACCGCCTCCGACAGGCCGAACGGGACACGGTCGCGCCCACGAGCCCTGCCGCGCGTGATCTCGCAACCGCACGTGATCGCGCTGCTACCGATGGGGCTACCCGCGCTGCCGCTGCCGAGCGTGAGTCCGCCGCCATGGCGGGGCCGGTGCGTGGCGCCGCTGTGGCTACCGGCGGATCAGTGGTGGACCTTCCGGAAGGGCGGCGGGTGGTCGTGGTCGGGCCCAGTGGGGCCGGGAAGACGACTCTGTTGATGGCGTGGGCGGGGTTGTTCGACACACCGCGTGCGGGGGTGACGTTCTTCGCCGAGGACGCGCACCTGTTCGGCACCTCGCTGTTGGAGAACCTGCGTGTGGCCCGGGGCGATCTCACCGAGGAGGACGCCGGGAACGCCCTGCGCGCGGTCGGACTCGGGTCGTGGCTGGAATCGCTGCCGAAGGGCGTGCACACGACGCTCGCCGGGGGTGCGGCCGCGGTCTCCGGTGGGCAGCGGCGGCGCATCCTGCTCGCGCGCGCCCTCGTCGCCCCGGCGCACACCCTGCTGCTCGACGAGCCGACCGAGCATCTCGACGCCGCCGAAGGGGAGCGGCTGCTGCGCGCGCTGCTCGACGCGGACAGCGGACTGGTGGGTCCGGAGCGCACCGTCGTCGTGGTCACGCACCAGCTCCCGGCCGATCACCGCGCGGACACCGTGGTGACGGTGACGGCCACCGGCGCCGTCCATATCGAACCGACGGCCCACAGCAACGCATGACCGAGAGAATCCACCCAGGTCAGAGCCACGATTAAATCAATTGCCCACCTCGCCGCACGCGGCTAGATTCATCGGTACACAAGAGAGGAGGTGGTCTGAAGAATGTATGTTCAACGGATGCGTGAGGTGGCTGCCCGCTAGCAGCCCCACTGTGGGATCACCCCCAGCGGTGCGCTGAGAGCGAATCCCAAGCAGTCACCCGACCCCCGAGCCCCCGGCCCATCCGACCGGGACGCGGAGTTCCCCGGAACCCGCGAATGGCTCGGGGGTCGCTCCATGTCCGGAGGAAAACATGCTGCTCGGAGCGGTGACACGTCGCTACGATGTGAGGATGAACGCAGAGCCGCTACCCGGGGAGGTAGACGATGCGGATGCGCCACCTACGTGGTTGGCGCCTCCAGGGGGGTACACGGCGGAGAAGTTTCTAGCGATGCGCGGCTTGCCGAAACACACCGAGTTGATCGATGGGGGATTGGTCTTCGTGAGCCCGCAGCGCAAGTGGCATCGCCGTGTCGTCGACATGCTCCGTGGGCAGCTGAGCGCGCAGCTCCCCGACAGCGTGCGCGCGGACCGGGAAATGGCGGTGCGACTGAACGACCGGCAGATGCCGGAACCCGATGTGCTCGTGGTGAGCGCGGCGGCCTATGTCCGGGATGAGCCGCAGAGTCACTACTACGCCGAGGACGTCGTCGTCGCCGTAGAAGTGGTCTCGCCGGACTCCGAGGAGCGCGATCGCGATACCAAGCCGTTCAAGTACGCGAAGGCGGGAATCCCGAACTACTGGCGCGTGGAACGCGGGGATGGTGACCAGGTCATCGTCTACGCCTACGAGCTGGACCCGGTTTCGGAGCGCTACCTGCCCGTGGGGATCTATCACGAGCGATTGACGACCCAGGTGCCGTTCGCGCTGGACATCGACCTGACCGCGCTCGAGAACTAGCGCGCGGGCCGGAATCAGCCGATGTAGCGCTGGAGGCGGGCGGAGAGGCGGGGTTCGAGGGTGCCGTCGGCGTCCACTCGCTCCTCGACGTAGGCCAGGTCGCCGCCCTCGACGATGCCGTAGAGGCGCTTGGCGCCGCCGACGACCGCGCCGGACTGGCTGCGGATCACCACGTCGGTGGCCAGTTCCCAGGAGGACTGGGTGCGGGCGGTGCCGTAGAAGAGTTCCACGATGCCGGAGCTGTGGGTGAGCAGCAGTTCGAGCATCTCGTCGTCACCCTCGGTGCCGACCCGCCAGAAGCCGCTCTCGCGCAGGTCGGGGCCCACGAAGGCACCCTCGGTGTCGAGCTTCCAGGTCTGCGATTCCCAGACCAGGTAGTCGCCGCCGTCGTGGGAGACGGTGATCTGCTGGCCGAAGCGGTAGTCGCCGTCGGTGGGGTGGTTGCCCTCGCCCTCACCGCGCCACACGCCGACCAGCGGCAGCAGCGCCAGCATGTCGTGGTTGAGGTCGGGGCCCTCGCGCAGATTCGCGGTGTCGGGCGGCAGCGGCAGGTCCGGCAGCACGGAAATGTTCCGGACACCGGTTTCCTTGGCTCGTTCGGCGGCGACGTTCACTGCCTCGTCACCGCTGCGACGCGGGGCGGCCGCGTCGGTCACGTCACTGGCTTGCTCGGCCGGATCGGAAGATGAGACCACGAGCCGAAGTCTAGTCAGTCCGGGCGACGGATACGCAAACGGCCCTGGTAGGAGACCTACCAGGGCCGTTTGCGGCGGTACTACTTGGCGACCGCGACGTCCACGGCGTGGATGCCGGCGCCCTCGGGGCGGACCTCGGCCGAGCCGTTGCCCGAGGAGGACAGCGCGCGCAGGGTCCACGAACCCGGCGCGGCGAAGAAGCGGAAGTCACCGGTGCCGGAGGCCACGACCTCGGCGGTGAAATCACCGTTGCCGTCGAGCAGACGCACGAACGCGCCGCCCACCGGCTGACCGTCGGTGCTCAGGACACGGCCGGTGATGACCGTCTCCTTCTCCACGTCGACGCCGGCCGGGATGGCCTGACCCTGGGTAGGTGCTGCACACATAGATTTACGCTCCCAACTCGATAGGTGCACCGACGAGCGAACCGTATTCGGTCCAGCTGCCGTCGTAGTTCTTGACGTTCTGGTGGCCGAGCAGCTCCTGCAGCACGAACCAGGTGTGCGAGGAACGCTCGCCGATGCGGCAGTAGGCGATGGTCTCCTTCTCGCCGTCCAGGCCCGCATCCTTGTAGAGCTCGGCGAGCTCGGCATCGGAACGGAAGGTGCCGTCCTCGTTGGCCGCCTTGCTCCACGGCACGTTGATCGCGCCCGGGATGTGGCCGGGACGCTGGCTCTGCTCCTGCGGCAGGTGCGCGGGAGCGAGGATCTTGCCGGAGAACTCGTCGGGCGAACGCACGTCGACGAGGTTCTTGGTGCCGATGGCCGCGATGACCTCGTCGCGGAACGCGCGGATCGAGGTGTCGGGGGTGGCGGCCTTGTACTGGGTGGCCGGGCGCGAGACCGCGTCACGCGAGAGCGGACGACCGTCGAGCTCCCACTTCTTGCGGCCGCCGTCGAGCAGCTTGACGTCGTTGTGGCCGTAGAGCTTGAAGTACCAGTACGCGTAGGCGGCGAACCAGTTGTTGTTGCCGCCGTACAGCACGACGGTGTCGTCGTTGCCGATGCCGCGCGCGGAGAGCAGGTCGGAGAACTGCTCCTGGTTCACGAAGTCACGACGAACCTGATCCTGCAGGTCGGTCTTCCAGTCCAGGCGGACCGCGCCTTCGATGTGGCCACCTTCGTAGGCGGAGGTGTCCTCATCGACCTCGACGAAGACGACGCCGGGGGCGTTGAGGTTCTCTTCGGCCCAGTCAACGGAGACCAGGACATCGGAGCGAGCCATGTTGTTCCTTTCAGAGATGACTTGCGGGGGATCAGTTCGGTGCCGGGGCTTGATGCCGGCGGAAGCGGGCCACCAGCGGATAGATCTGGCAGCCCAGGCAGACCCCGAACGCCGCGTTCAGGAACGCCGCGAACAGGGCGAAGCCGGCGAACACCGCGCCGACGATCGGGGAGCCGAGCGCGAAGCCCAGCAGGGAGAGACCGGCGAACGCGAATCCCAGCCCCTGCGCGAAACGCAGCGGCGGGACGGGCTCGGTCTCGGTCGGCGGACCCAGCCGCGGCGCCACGAACGCCGCGTAGATCCGCCCGTAGGGGTGCTTGGCGGGGCCGCCGATCGCGCCGATCGCGAACACGACGGCCTGCAGGCCGATCAGGATCGCGGCGGCGACGGGGGAGAAGGCGGCGGTGACGAGCACCAGGACCAGCACGCCGGTGGTCACCCAGGCCACGAAGCGTGGCCCTCGGACATCGACGCGCGGTGCGGAATCGAGAGTGGTGGTCATGGGTGCGAACTCCTGCGCTGAGATGAGTCAGTTGACTTCGGATCTGCCAGTTCGCCGGGGGATCGAGACGATCACTCGCGCGGCGGACATAGGTCGGCGTCAGGAATCTCCTCGGAGATGCCGACCGATCAGCGGCACAGGCAGCAACAACCACCGAGGCGACACAGGTCAACTGTGCGGCGTCGGGTGAGCATCAGCTCGTGGTCGGATTGCACGAGAAGTAGTTTACCCGGTCTTCCCGGGAAATGTCGCGGCCCCCCTCGAGCGGGAGCTGGATCACACCGTCAGCGGTTCCAGGGCGGTGCGCAGATCGCCCGCCTTCGGGACGCCGGAGATGCGGAAGCGTTCCTTGCCCTCGGCGTCGAAGACGAAGGTCGTCGGCAGCGACAGGACATTGAGCTCACGGGCCAGCGCGGGGTCGGCGTCGATGTCGATCTCGATGTCGCGCGGGGCGTTCGGAGAATCCGAGAGGTCGGCGGTGACCCCGGCGACCACGCGGCGGACCGCGTCGCACGGGCCGCACCTGTCGGCCGAGAAGTGCAGCACCGCGGGCGCCGAACCGGTGACCCCGGCCGCGTCGAGCAGGCGGGCGCGCTGGGCGGTCTGCGGGTCGAGGGTGGCCGGGCGGATGGCGCCCTGGCGGCGGCGCAGCAGCAGCCCGACCGCGACGGCGGCCAGCACCACGGCGGCGAGGATGGCGAGTTCGATCATCTGCGTTGCAATCGGTCCAGGTCGATGGTCACGTTGCGGCCGATCCCCTCGACGACGATCTGGCCGCCGAGCGCCGACACCTCGGTCGGTGTGACACCGAACGGCAACTCCTTGGTATCGATCGTACGGCTGAAGCGCTCGAGCACCGCCGCCTGATCGGCCTCGGGGATCTCGTTCTTGGTCGTGGTGGTGGTGTCGGTGGGGCCGCTGGTGTCGCGGTAGAAGCCGGTGGCCTGGATGCGGACCTGGTCGCCGTCGAGCAGCAGATCGGCCTGCACCTGCACCGGGACCCGGGTGCTGGTGCTGGTCGGGACGACGCCGGTGCCAAGGACGCGGCCGTTGGGCGCGGTGGCCAGGGTGCCGGTGAGCACGAGGGCGCCCGCGGTGGTCATGCCGGAACCGCCCGAGCCGCCGGTGCTGTCGGACTTGTCGGCCGGGCGGGTGTGCACCTGCAGGTCGGGGATGCCGAAGAGCCTGCCCAGTTCGGTGGGCTCGATGCGCATGCTGGCCTCGACCCAGTCGACCTGCACATTGCGGGCCGCGCCGTCGAGCAGCTGGCCGATCGGGGCGTGCAGGCCGCTGAGGGTGGCCTCCATGCCGATCTCGCCGGGGATGTCCGGGCGCATGCTGCGCGCGCGCAGGGTCACCTTGTCGTAGCGGCCGCCGAGGGCCTGGGCGGCGAAGGGGAAACCGTGGAAGGTCACTTCGGGGTCGGCCGACAGTTCGGCTCCGGCCCGCAGCTGCCGCGACACGTCGTATTCCGTGTAGGCGGCGGCGCCGAAATCGATCACCACCGCCAACCCGGCCAGGCACAGCAGCCCGATGATCAGCTTGCGCATGCGGGTGACTCTATCGCTGCCGACACATCGGGTCGGGCACATGGTGCGAGGTCATGGCCTGCCAGGCGCTAATGTTGCACACGACTGACCTGTGTTTCGGCGACGTAGCTACGCGGCTGCTGTCGTCCGCGGAGCCACGAGATAGGAGGAGAGCCCGGTGGAGCTGCTCCTACTGACCTCCGACCCCAACCCCGACGCGGTACTGCCGTCGTTGGCGCTGCTGGCGCACAACGTCCGCCCCGCGCCGACCGAGGTGTCCTCGCTGCTGGAGGCAGGCAGCGCCGATGTCGCCCTGGTCGACGCCAGGACCGATCTGGCCGCCGCGCGCGGCCTGTGCAGGCTGCTGGGCAGCACCGGGTCCTCGGTGCCCGTGGTCGCGGTGCTCACCGAGGGTGGCCTGGTGGCCGTCAACGCCGACTGGGGCCTGGACGACATCCTGCTGCCCGGCACCGGCCCCGCCGAACTCGACGCGCGCCTGCGTCTGCTGGTCGGGCGCAACGGTGGCGTGGCCAGCCCGGAGAACACGGGCAAGATCACCCTGGGTGAGCTGGTGATCGACGAGGGCACCTACACCGCGCGGCTGCGCGGGCGCCCGCTCGACCTCACCTACAAGGAATTCGAGCTGCTCAAGTACCTCGCCCAGCACGCGGGCCGGGTCTTCACCCGCGCCCAGCTGCTGCAGGAGGTGTGGGGCTACGACTTCTTCGGCGGCACCCGCACCGTCGACGTGCACGTGCGGCGCCTGCGCGCCAAGCTGGGCAGCGAGTACGAATCGCTCATCGGCACCGTGCGCAATGTCGGCTACAAGGCCGTGCGCCCGGCCCGGACCCCGGCCAAGGGCGACTCGGTGAGCTTCCCCGACGACGATATCGACGGCGACGACTCGCTCACCCCGGCCAGCAACGGCACCGCCAAGTAGCCGCGAGACCCGTCCGTCTTCGCCGGCCGGGGAGTATCGGAGGCCGGGCTGGTGTTGGATGGTGCGATGGCGTGGCCGTGGTCGCGCGCGACTGTGAGGAGGCGGCCGAGGTGGGCGCAGCAAATCTGACCTGGACCGATCGGATCGACGAGGACACCGCCGCCCTGGTGCGCGCCCTGCTCGGCCGGGCCAAGGCCGCCGACGGGGTCGCCCCGGTCTCGGAACAGGCGGTGCTCTCGCTGGCCGAGTCCGACCCGTCGACCCGGCAGCTGCTGGCCGAGCGCGACGGCGAACTGGTGGGCTACGCGAATCTCGTTGCGGCACATGACGAACACCCCGCGATGGCCGAGGTGGCCGTCGACCCGGACGCGCGCCGGGCGGGCATCGGTGCCGAACTCGTCGGTGCCGCGCTGGCCGAAGGGGGCGAGGGCGCGCGGGTCTGGGCGCACGGTGACCTGCCCGCCGCCAAGGCCCTCGCCGCCCGTCTGGGCCTGGCCACCGCCCGCGAGCTGTGGCAGATGCGCCGCTCGCTGGCTACTCCGGAGCTACCCGAGCTGACGGTCCCGGACGGCGTGGAACTGCGCACCTACGCGGGCCCCGCCGACGACGCCGAACTGCTGCGCGTGAACAACGCCGCCTTCGCCTGGCACCCCGAACAGGGCGGCTGGACCGAACGCGATATCGCCGCCCGCCGCGCCGAGTCCTGGTTCGACCCGGCCGGGCTGTTCCTGGCCTTCGACGCCACCGATCCCGAGCGCCTGCTCGGCTTCCACTGGACCAAGGCGCACCCCGACGCCGCCCCGGCGGGCGAGGTCTACGTGGTGGGCATCGACCCCGCCGCGCAGGGCCGTGGCCTGGGCCGATCGCTCACCCTGGCCGGTCTGCGGTACCTGCGCGACACCGGGCTCACCGAGGTGCTGCTCTACACCGAGGCCGACAACACCGCCGCGGTGCACACCTACACCACACTCGGCTTCGCCCCGGCGCATGTGGATGTCGCCTACGCGCTCGCCTGAGGGTGCGAGACACCTCACAGCAACGGTGAATTCCGCGCCGACGCTGAATAACGCGCGGCTGAGCGGGTACCGCGCGGTGAAAATAGGGCAAACGTCACATCCGTGACCCTGTTGGCGCCGGGCTGTTCATTCTCCGTTCATCCACGTCGGGCCAACTGTCAACCGTGCGACCTTACGTTTCTTCTGGGCGGCACAGTCGTCGCCTGATGTGCGCGCTGTCCGCGCCGCGCATCGCCCTACTCGCCCGGGCCGGTGAGGGACCGAGCGAGTTGTCAGCAATGTCGGAGGAAAAGTGAACTTCAAGCGCACCAGCGCCCTGGTCGGCGCCGTCGCCGTCGGCGCGATGACCCTGGCCGCCTGTGGCAGCGATGACAACACCACCGCGGGCGGCACCGTCGCCAACACCAGCATCGACTGCGGTGGCAAGCAGGCACTCAAGGCCTCCGGCGCCTCCTCGCAGAAGAACGCCATGGAGCGCTTCGTCGCCGCGTACGAGACCAACTGCGACGGCTTCACCCTCAACTACACCTCGTCCGGTTCGGGCGCGGGCGTCAACGAGTTCCTCGGCGCGCAGACCGATTTCGGTGGCTCCGACTCGCCGCTGAGCTCGAAGAAGGACGAGCCCGCCAAGGCCCAGGAACGCTGCGGCGCCCCGGCCTGGAACCTGCCGACCGTCTTCGGCCCGATCGCCATCACCTACAACGTCGACGGCGTGAGCGACCTCGTGCTCGACGGCCCGACCGCCGCCAAGGTGTTCAACGGCTCCGTCGCCACCTGGGACGCCCCGGAGATCAAGGCGCTCAACCCCAACGCCAAGCTGCCCTCGGAGAAGATCGCCGTGATCTTCCGCTCCGACGAGTCGGGCACCACCGACAACTTCCAGCTCTACCTCGACGCGGCCTCCGACGGCGCGTGGGGCAAGGGCGGCGGCAAGACCTTCAACGGCGGCGTCGGTGAGGGTGCCAAGGGCAACGAGGGCACCTCGGCCGCCATCAAGAGCACCAAGAACTCGATCACCTACAACGAGTGGTCCTTCGCCAAGGCGCAGAACCTGTCCATCGCGCAGATCATCACCTCCGCGAGCAAGGACCCGGTCACCCTGTCGGCCGAGACCGCCGCGGCCTCGATCGACGGCGTGAAGATCAAGGGCGAGGGCAACGACCTGGTGCTCGACACCAGCTCGTTCTACAAGCCCACCGCCGCGGGCGCGTACCCGATCATGATGGCGACCTACGAGATCGTCTGCTCGAAGTACGCCGACGCCGACACCAGCAAGGCCGTCAAGGCCTTCCTGACCTCGGTCGTCACCAACGGCCAGAGCGGACTCGCCGACGCGGGCTACGTGCCCCTGCCGGAGACGTTCAAGACCAAGCTGACCACCGCGATCGACGCCATCTCCTGATCGCCTGAGCCGGCCATGACCATGCACCCCGAGGTGACCGCGCCGGGCCCGTCGAATTCGACGGGCCCGCGGGCGGCCGGAGATACTGCGACTATGCCCGAACCGAAAACCGACAAGACCCCGGCTGCGGGTCGTACCGGCCGTATCGACGCCGAGACGATCTTTCGGTGGACGGCCACCGCGGCGGGCGCGACGATCGTCGCCGCCATCGCGCTGATCGCGTTGTTCCTGCTGATCCGCGCGGTCCCCTCGCTCATGGCCGACGAGGCGAACTTCTTCACCAGCACCGAGTTCTCCACCGGTGACGCGAACAACCTGCGCTTCGGCATCCGTGACCTGTTCATGGTGACGGTGCTGAGCTCGGTGTTCGCGCTGATCGTCGCGGTGCCGATCGGGGTCGGCATCGCGCTGTTCCTCACGCACTACGCGCCCTCGCGGCTGAGCAAGCCGTTCACCATGCTGATCGACCTGCTCGCCGCGGTGCCCTCGATCGTGTTCGGTCTGTGGGGCTTCCTGGTGCTGGCGCCGCAGATCGCGCCGGTGCAGGACTTCCTCAACGACAAGCTGGGCTGGTTCTTCCTCTTCGCCGACGGCAATGTCTCGATCGCCGGTGGCGGCACCATCTTCACCGCCGGTGTGGTGCTGGCGGTGATGATCCTGCCGATCATCACCTCGGTCGCGCGCGAGGTCTTCGCGCTGACCCCGCGCGCGCACATCGAGGCCGCGCAGGCCCTCGGCGCCACCAAGTGGGAAGTCGTGCGGATGACCGTGCTGCCCTACGGCCGCAGCGGTGTGATCGCCGGTTCCATGCTCGGCCTGGGCCGCGCGCTCGGTGAGACCATCGCGGTGCTGGTGGTGCTGCGCACGGCCAGCCAGGCCGGGAACTGGTCGCTGTTCGACGGCGGCTACACCTTCGCCTCCAAGATCGCCTCGGCGGCCTCGGAGTTCAGCTCCCCGCTGCCGACCGGCGCCTACATCGCCGCCGGCTTCGTTCTCTTCGCGCTGACCTTCGTCGTCAACGCGCTGGCCCGCCTGGCCTCCGGCGGAAAGGTGAACGGCTGATGGCCACCACGACGCTGCTCGACAAGCCGGTCAAGGCGCCGACGTTCCGTCACGTCAGCACCGGCAGGCGGATCAAGAACAACCTCGCCACCGCCCTGGTCACCACCTGCTTCGTGATCGCGCTGATCCCGCTGGCCTGGGTGCTGTGGCTGGTGGTGAGCAAGGGCATCACCGCGATCGTCACCGCGGACTGGTGGTTCAACTCGCAGAAGGGCATCCTGCCCGACCAGACCGGCGGCGGTGTGTACCACGCCATCTACGGCACCATCGTGCAGTCGGCGATGGCCTCGGTGATCGCGGTGCCGCTGGGCATCATGGCCGCGGTCTACCTGGTCGAATACGGGCGCGGGCGGCTGGCCAAGGTCACCACCTTCATGGTCGACATCCTCGCCGGTGTGCCCTCGATCGTGGCCGCGCTGTTCATCTTCGCGCTGTGGATCGCCACCCTCGGCATGCCGCAGAGCTCCTTCGCCGTCTCGCTGGCGCTGGTGCTGCTGATGCTGCCGGTGGTCGTGCGCAGCACCGAGGAGATGCTCAAGCTGGTGCCCGACGAGCTGCGCGAAGCCTCCTACGCCCTCGGTGTGCCGAAGTGGAAGACCATCGTGCGCATCGTCGTCCCGACCGCCGCGCCCGGCATGATCAGCGGCATCCTGCTCTCGGTCGCCCGCGTGATGGGCGAGACCGCGCCGGTGCTGGTGCTGGTCGGTTACAGCAAGTCGATCAACCAGAACATCTTCGACGGCAATATGGCCTCGCTGCCGCTGATGATGTACCAGGAGCTGGCCAACCCGGAGGCCGCGGGCCGCGAACGAGTCTGGGGTGCGGCGCTCACGCTGATCCTGATCATCGCGGTGCTGTACCTGGCCGCCGCCGGCGTCAACAAGCTGCTCACCCGCAACCGATAGAAGCGAACGGACAACTCCCATGGCCAAGCGGATCGACGTCAAAGATCTCAACATCTACTACGGCAGCTTCCACGCCGTGTCGAGCGTGGACCTGACCGTGCTGCCGCGCAGCGTCACCGCCTTCATCGGTCCGTCGGGTTGCGGCAAGTCCACCGTGCTGCGCTCGCTCAACCGCATGCACGAGGTGACCCCGAACGCCCGCGTCGAGGGCGCGGTGCTGCTCGACGGCGAGGACATCTACGGCTCGGCCATCGACCCGGTCGGCGTGCGCCGCACCATCGGCATGGTGTTCCAGCGCCCGAACCCGTTCCCCACCATGTCGATCAAGGACAACGTGGTGGCCGGGCTGAAGTTGCAGGGCGTGCGCAACAAGAAGGAACTCGACGAGGTCGCCGAGCGCTCGCTGCGCGGGGCGAACCTGTGGAACGAGGTCAAGGACCGGCTCGACAAGCCCGGTGGTGGCCTCTCCGGTGGTCAGCAGCAGCGTCTGTGCATCGCCCGCGCCATCGCGGTCTCGCCCGACGTGCTGCTGATGGACGAGCCGTGTTCGGCGCTGGACCCGATCTCCACCCTGGCGATCGAGGACCTGATCACCGAGCTCAAGAAAGAGTTCACGATCGTCATCGTCACCCACAACATGCAGCAGGCCGCGCGCGTGAGCGACCAGACCGGTTTCTTCAACCTCGAGGCCCAGGGCAAGCCCGGCAAGCTCATCGAGATCGACGACACCGAGAAGATCTTCTCCAACCCCACCCAGCGCGCCACAGAGGACTACATCTCCGGCCGCTTCGGCTAGGAAAAACCCCGGCCACGAGAAAGCCCCCGCCTCCTCGAAGGAGTGCGGGGGCTTTTGCGTGTTCCTAGTTCTCGACGTCCTCGTCGGAGGGGAGCACGCCGGTGACCAGGAAGATCACCCGGCGGCCGATCTCGACGGCGTGGTCGGCGAAGCGCTCGTAGTAGCGGCCCAGCAGGGTGACGTCGACGGCGGAGGCCACGCCGTACTTCCACTCGCGGTCCATCAGCAGGGTGAAAAGGTGCCGGTGCAGGTCGTCCATCGCCTCGTCGTCCTGGTTGAGCTGGGCGGCACGCTCGGGATCACGCGTCTCGAGCACCTCCTTGGCGCCCGCGCCCATGTTCACCGCGATGCGGCCCATCTCGGCGAAGTAGCCGTTCACCGACTCCGGCAGCGTGTGGTTGGGGTGGCGGCGGCGGGTCACCTTGGCGACGTGCAGCGCCAGCGCGCCCATCCGGTTCACGTCGTTGACGATCTGGATCGCGCTCACCACCTGCCGCAGATCGCCCGCGACGGGCGCCTGCAAGGCCAGCAGCGCGAAGGCCTTCTCCTCGGCCTCGCTGATCATCACCGAGATCCGGTCCTGCTCCCCGATGACCTGCTCGGCCAGCGTGAGGTCGGCCTGCAGCAGCGACTGGGTGGCCCGTTCCATCGCCTGGCCGGCGAGACCGGCCATCTCGCCGAGGAGGTTGGCGAGATCGGCCATCTGCTCGTTGTAGATCACACGCATGAAAGCTGACCCTAGTGGGTACCAGCAGCGCTGTCACCCAACGCCGGGTTAATGGCGGATGGCTGCGCGGCTGCTCAATCGCAGCTGGTGTCGGCCGCGTTCATGTGCTCGAGGTCCGAGGGCAGGGCCACCGGGGCGGCGGTGATCGGCTCACCGGAAGCGGCACCGGTGATCTCGGAGCCGACCGCGGTGGGGGTGCGGACCGTGCCGGCGAAATCCGAGCCGAGGATCAGGTCGACGATGCCGCCGTCGAGGTCGTCGGCGCGCTCGATCGAGGCGCCGGGGATGGCGCTGGCGACGGTGGCGGCCTCGGCCTCGTTGCCCGCGGAGTAGCGCACCTTGGTGGTGTCGCTGCTGCCCAAGGCGTAGTTGCCGACGTGGTAGATGCCGAAGCCCTGCGCGCCGAGCCGGTTGGCCGTCTGCTGGGCGACACCGCCCAGGCCGGAGCCGTTGGACACCCGCACCGAGACCGAGCTGGGGTTCACCGCGTAGATCTTGGGCGCCTCGGTCGGTGGAGCCGAGCTCGACGAGCTGATCGGCGGGGCGGTCTGCTCGCCGGGCAGCGGCTGGTCGTCGATGATCGCGCGGAAGATGGCCTTGATGTCGGACTCACGCGGGATCTCGTTGCCGTAGGCGGTCGTGCCCGCGGTCGGGGCGGTGATGAAGGTGACCGCGCCCGCGCTCACCTTCTGCAGCGAACGGCCGAGCAGGATCAGGTCCTGGGTGTTCACCCCGTCGACGAAGGTGTGCTCGCGGAAGGCCTCCACCGAGCCCTGCAGCTTGCCCGGGTCGAGCAGCACTTTGTTCGACAGCGTTCCGCGTAGCAACGCGGACAGGAATTGCTGCTGGCGATGGATGCGGTCGTAGTCGCTGCGTTCCTCGCCGATCACATGCCTGGCGCGCACGTAGTTCAGCGCGGTCTGGCCACTGATGACCTGGCGGCCGGACGACTCCAGCACCGTGCCGAGCACACCGTCGATGATCGGTTTGGTCGAGCACACCTCGACGCCGCCGATCTTGTCGACCATGGCCTCGAACCCGGCGAAGTCGATACCGATGAAGTGGCCGATGGACAGGCCGGTCATCTTCCGGATGACGTCGACCAGGCACTTCGGGCCGCCGAGCGCGTAGACGGCATTGAGCTTGTCGCCCATGAAGGGCTGGAAGAACTCGCCCGTGTACCCGGGCTTGTCGTTGTCCCAGCCCTCGCACTTGGGCCGGGAGACGTCCAGGTCGCGGGGGAACGACACCGCGACCACGCGCGAGCGGTCCTTCGGGACGTGCACCAGCATCACCGTGTCGGCGCGCGCGCCCTCGGCGTCCTCGATCGAGCCCGCGCCCACGCCGGCGTTGGCGCCCGCCCGGGTGTCGGTGCCGATGATCAGGTAGTTCTCGTCACCCAGCTGCAGATCGCCGTCGAGCACGTCCTCGGTCGATCCGTCCAGCGCCGAGACCTGCGTGAAGCCGCTGTTGGTCGCCTGCAGATAGCTCCAGCCGCCACCGGTGATCACCAGGGCGAGCACCGCCATGAAGGTCAGCGAGACGCGTCCCGCCATCCGCGCCTGCCTGCGCCGATGCCCGTCCGCACCGGAGCGCTTGTCCCCGTCGGGCCGCTTGGGTGGCGCGGGCGGCGCCGTCTTGACCGGCCTGGCCCGCTGGGGCGGCGCGGCCGTGTCGGTGATGGCGGGCAGGATGTCGGTGACCGGGTCGCCCGGATCGTTGCGCACGCCGACGGGCAGCGCGGTGGTCGCGGTGCGGTCGGCGGGGGAGGGGGCGGTGCGGCCCGCGATGTCCTCGGCGACGGGGGAGGAATCGGTGCGCGGCGCGATGTCGGCGCGCGGGGTGGGGCGGGGAGCCTGTTCGCGGGCGCGGCGGCCCGCGCGGGAGGCGGGGGCGGCCTCGGGGGCGGGAGCCGGGCGTCTGCGTTTGGTGCGTTCGCTGTCGACGCGGTCGACGAGGTCCTGCACGGTCAGCGGCGCGGAACCGGAGTCCGGGGCCGAGTCGGCGTGCCGGGAGCGCCTGCCGGTGCTCTCGGTCTCGGTGGGTTCTGCCGTGGGGTAGCGCTCCCAGGGGGCGCGACCTCCGGACCTGGGCGTACGCCCGCGCCGATCGTCACCCACCAACGAACCTCACTTCTCACTCTGGCGCAGCCTGCGCGTCATCGTCCGGCTCCGGGTCGGACCGGAGAGGAACGATGTCCGCAATGATAACGATTCCGCCACGAGAGGCCACTCCTGTGCGCAAACGAACCGCTGGCGATCTCGTTGCGCACTGATGACATTGCCCCCGTGACCTGGCTCGCGCTCAGCCTCCGCTGTGCATCACATCGGCCGCGGTGGGCACGGTGTCGTCCTCGGGATCGTCGAGCCAGCCCTCCGGCAGCACCACTTTGGTCTGCGGGGAGCCCTGCCTGCCGCGGGGGCCGAGGGCGTCGGTGGGGAAGGGCACGTCCGGGTCGAGCTGGGCCACCAGCTCCTCGATCTGGGACAGCCGGGAGACGGTCGCGAAGCTGCGCCGCAGCTGCGAGCCGACCGGGAAGCCCATCAGGTACCAGGCCATGTGCTTGCGGATGTCGCGCATGGCCTTGTCCTCGCCGTCGTGCTCGGCGAGCAGGGTGGCGTGGCGCACCAGGATCTCGCCGACCCGGCCGAGGGTGGGCCCGTCCGGGATCGGCTCGCCGCGCAGCGCGGCGCTGAGTTCGGCGAACAGCCACGGGCGGCCCAGGCAGCCACGTCCGACGACGACGCCGTCGCAGCCGGTCTCGGCCATCATCTTCAGCGCGTCGTCGGCGGTGAAGATGTCCCCGTTGCCGAGCACGGGGATGGTGGTGACGGCCTCCTTGAGGCGGGCGATGGCCGACCAGTCGGCCGCACCGGAGTACAGCTGGGCGGCGGTGCGCGCGTGCAGGGCGACCGCGGCCGCGCCCTCGGCCTCGGCGATGCGGCCGGTGTCGAGGTAGGTGTGGTGGTCGTCGTCGATGCCGATGCGGAACTTGAACGTCACCGGCACGCCCGCCGGTTCGGCCGCCGCGACCATCTCGCGCACGATATTGGCGAAGAGCCTGCGCTTGTAGGGCAGCGCCGAGCCGCCACCGAGCCGGGTGACCTTCTTGACCGGGCAGCCCAGATTCAGATCGATGTGATCGGCCCAGCCCTCGCCGACCACGATGCGCACCGCTTCGCCGAGCGTCTTGGGGTCCACGCCGTAGAGCTGCATCGAGCGCGGATGCTCGTTCGCGTCGAAGGCCATCATGTGCAGCGTCTTCTCGTTGCGCTCCACCACCGCCCGCGCGGTAATCATCTCGCAGACGTAAATAGCGGTGTCGCTGCCGAATTCCCGGCAGAGTTTGCGGAACGCGAGATTGGTGATGCCCGCCATCGGTGCGAGCACGACCGGCGGATCGACCGCGTACGGCCCGATCCGCAGCGCCGCGGGGGCCTGGGGCATCGTGATAGTCACGCACGCCATTGTCTCATTGCCCGAGGTAGCACCCGAAATTACCCGCGTACCGTCCGTCACACCGAGTAGGAGAAGGGTCACAGATGAGCGATTCGACCAGTGGACGGGCCGCGGTCGCGGCCACCGTGGCGGCGGCGGTGTTCGCCGCGGGCGGCCCGGCGCTCGCCGCCCCGGACGGCGAGGCGTTCTATCAGCCGCCCGCGTTCGCGGCCGGTGAGCACGGTGACCCGATCTGGTCGGCCCCGCTGACCGGCGTCGCCGCCCTGGCCGACGCCGCCGTCAACGAGCGTGTGCTCTACCGCTCGGAATCGGTGCACGGCGAGCCGATCGCCGTCTCCGGCATCATCGCCCTGCCGAGGACACCCGCGCCCGGCCACCCGGTGGTGAGCTGGGCGCACGGCACGCTCGGCTCGGCCGACCTGTGCGCGCCCTCGCGCGATACCGCCGAATCCCCGGCACACCCGTTCAACGCCGACCCACAGCCGGTCCTCAACGCGCTGCTGCGCGCGGGCTACGCCGTGGTGATGACCGACTACGAGGGGCTTGGCACCCCCGGCCCGCACCCGTATCTGCTCGGTGAGTCCGAGGCGCGCGGCGTGCTCGACATCGTCCGCGCCGCCCGCGCCCTGCATCCGGAGCTGTCGGCGCGTTTCGCGACCTTCGGTCATTCGCAGGGTGGCCAGGCCGCGTTGTTCGCCGCCCATCACGCGCCGACCTGGACCCCCGAGCTCGAACTCGTCACCGCCGTGGCCACCGCGCCGGCCAACAACATCGCCGCCGGTTTCCAGGCGAGCCTGCTGGCGCCGGTGACCAACGAGGGCTTCGCCTTCCATCCGCTGTTCGTCACCGGCGCGGTCGCCGCCGACCCGGGCATCGACCCCCGCGCGATCTTCACCGACCGGGCCTACGAGTTGTACCTGCGCGACACCGAGTCGCGCTGCCGGGTGGGCCTGAGCGAGCCCGATTCCTGGGGTGGCATCAGGGGCACCGAGATCGTGCGCCCGGAGGCGCTGGGCGGCCCGGATTTCGCGAAGCTCATCGCCCGGCTCACCGCGACCCAGCCCGCCCTGCCCATCGCGGCACCGGTGCGGGTGGTGCAGGGTGCCGACGACCCGCGCGTGAACCCCGCCGGGACGGCCGCGCTGGTCGCCCAGCTGCGCGCGATCAACGGCCCCGACCGGATCACCGAGGTCACCTACGAGCAGTCCGCGCCCAACCCGATCAGCCCGCACTTCGGCGTGCTGCACACCGACACCGACCCGCTGCTGGCCTGGCTCGCCGAGCGCTTCGATGCCTGAGACCAGCGGGTGTGATCGATATCGCCCGGACGCCGGTTTCCCGGGTTTGCGCTGGTCCTGAGCAACGCGACGGCGCGAGTTACCTGGGACGCGATGTCCCGGTTCGGGTCGGTCGTCAGTAGCCTGTGTCTGCCGACACCTCCGTAATCGAAAGCGACGAGCCATGCCCGACAGCACCGAAGGCGCCACCGACCTGACGAAGAAGGCCGAGCCGACCGAGCCGCAGAAGGGCACCGTCGCGCTGCGGGTCTCCTCGCTGATCGGCGGTGGCGTGATCGCCGTGCTCGCGATCATCGCCATCGTCCTGGGCGTCCTGCTCGGCTCCGCCCGCTCGGAACTGTCCGACCGCGACGCACAGGCCGCCGACGACGCCAGGGCCGAGCAGATCGCCCTGGACTACGCCGTCGGCTCGGGCAATGTGAACTACCAGGACTACAACGCCTGGCTCACCAACCTCAAGGCGGGCACCGCCAAGCCGGTCGCCGACAAGTTCGACGCCGCCAGCCCCAAGCTCGAGCAGATCCTCGCCGTGTTGAAGTGGACCTCCGCCGCCACCCCGATCACCGCCAAGGTGATCTCGCACGAGGGCGAGGTCTACCAGGTCGACGCCTTCGTCGACGTGAGCACCACCAATGCCCAGAATCCCGACCCGCAGCGCAACACCGTGCTGTTCACCATCACCGTGGACGCGGGCCAGGACTGGAAGATCACCGATGTCGGCGGCGGCACCGACGGCATGCTCCCGGTGAAGTAACCCCCGTCGACACCGAACGCCGCCCGCCGATCACTCGGCGGGCGGCGTTCGTCGTCGGTGCCGGCTAGACGCCGGCCAGTTCGCGCTTCTTGGCCTCGCGGGCCAGCATGCGGTCGCGCTGCTCCTCGAACTTCAGCACGTCCTCGCCCAGCTTCTCCAGGAAGCCGGCCAGGCGCTCGCGGGTGGCCTCGCCGCGGGCGGTGAAGTCGGTCCGCTCGAAGACGTTCCACTTCTTGAGCACCGGCTGCACCACCTCTTCGAGGTGCTGACGCAGGTCGTAGATGCCGTGCTTGGCCATCAGCACGCCGTTGCGCCGGAAGTTGGGCATCCCGGCGCCGGGCATCTGGAAGTTCTCGACGATCAGCGAGATGGCCTCGATCGCCTGGTCGGGGCTCAGGTCCAGCGCCGCGCCGCAGAGGTTGCGGTAGAAGATCATGTGCAGGTTCTCGTCGGCGGCGACGCGCTGCAGCATGCGGTCGGCGATCGGGTCGTCGCACACCTTGCCGGTGTTGCGGTGACTCACGCGGGTGGCCAGCTCCTGGAAGGTCACGTAGGCGACCGAGTGCAGGAAGCCCGCGTCCACCTCGGCGGGGGAGGCGAAGCCGTTGGTCATGTGGATCATGCGGGCGTTCTCCAGGGCGACCGGATCCACGCCACGGGTGACCACCAGGTAATCGCGCATCACGATGCCGTGGCGGTTCTCCTCGGCGGTCCAGCGGCCGACCCAGGTTCCCCAGGCGCCGTCCTGGGAGAAGTTCTCGGCGATCTCACGGTGGTAGGAGGGCAGATTGTCCTCGGTGAGCAGGTTGGTGATCATGGCCGCCTTGGCGACCTCGCTGAGCTGGGACTGCTCCGGATCCCAATCGATGCCACCCATGGCCGCGAAGTTGCGGCCCTCGTCCCACGGGACGTAGTCGTGCGGGTGCCATTCCTTGGCCAGCGACAGGTGCCGGTTGACGTTTTCCTCGGCAACCGGCTCCAACTCCGTGAGCAGTTCGAGTTGAGTCAGATCCCTTGCCATGTAAAAACCCTTCGCTGTCGTGCTTGCGGTCGAACGTCGCGATGCGGCCATACCTTACGGCACCGTAGGTGTGATGCGAAACATTGTCGTGCGCGGCCACATCGTCGGCAGATGCCGGTTGGTCTTGCTGACGAGTGTAGGTGTACGGCCCGCAGCGTAGGGACTATCGCTGCGGGCCGCAGGGTGTTAGCGCTTGCCGCCGAGCAGCCCGCCGAGCACGCTGCCCAGCGCTGCGCCCGCGTTCTTCGACAGCGCCTCGCCGATCATCCCGCCGAGTCCACCGGTGGAGCCCGCGCCGCCGAGCAGCCCGCCCAGCAGGTCGCCGAGCCCGCCCCCGCCCGCCTGCGGCTGGGGCTGTGGCGCGGGTGCGGACCCGCCGCCGGTGAGCTGCTTGGCCAGGTAGGCGAGCACGATCGGGGCCAGGATCGGCAGCAGCTTGGCGACCAGGTCGTTGCCGCCGGTCTCGCCGGTGGCGCCGAGCGCGCTGATGACGGTGTTCTTCTGGTCACCGAAGACGTTGTCGACGATCTTCGCGCCGTCGGCCACGTCGACCTGGTTCAGATCCACCGCGCCCGCGCCTTCGACGAGGCCGCCGTGGTTGTCGAGTGCCCCGAGCAGCGACGCGGCGCCCTCGGGCGCGGCCGCGTTCTCCTGCAGGCCGCCCAGCAGCGTCGGCAGGGTCGCCTGGACGGCGGTGGTCGCGGTCGCCTGGTCGACGCCGAGCTGCTCGGCGATCTGGGCGATGGGGACTTGGGAGAGCAAATCATCGAAAGAGGTCATCGGCTCCGCCTGGGTAGAGGGTGCCCGGTAGGCCCGGGTCGCGCCCAGGGTATCCGTGGACCTCGCGGTGTGGTGCCCCCTGTAGGACTCGAACCTACGACCTAGTGATTAAAAGTCACCAGCTCTACCAACTGAGCTAAAGGGGCGCGGTGGGGAGTCTAGCGGACGGTGCCGCGATGGGCCGAATACCGGTACCCGGTGCCGTCGCGTGGTGTCCGGCGGAGGTCGGTAACGCCGCTGGTGGGTGTCGCTATCGGCGGTAAACGGCTGGTACCCATCGACGTTCGGACTTCCCGTTTCGGTGGGTTATCGAATACTGTTGCCGGGCAACAACTTTGAAAGAGCTAGGAGTGTCCGGTCGATGAGGTGGTCCGGTAGGGGTGCCGGTCTCGCGACCTTTCGGCGAACTGCAGGGGGTTCCCGGAAGGGCGGAAGGCCAGGTCAACCGGATTGTGCCACTGTGGAATTGGTAGCCGATGTAACCAATTCGGTCGCTATCCGTTTGCTGTGGTGGATATCCGGTCCGGATGTTCGGACGGGTGCCTCATTTGCCGCGTGTCGACCCGCGAATACGGGTACGGTGACCACCTGGTGAATTTCGGAACACGCCTGGTGCGACAGGCCGGGGAATTCATCGAGGGTTCGGGTGCCGGGGTGATCGCGATGGGCACGCGAACTTCTGGCAAAGGGGTAATCGGCACCGCAGGAGGAGGCGGTTCGCACAGGTAGTGGAGCCCGAGTGTGCACCCCCTGCGGCGCACCCGGGCCGACGAACCATACCAGTCGGTGGGGTACCGGCTATTCAAACCACTATTCGCGTCAGCGAACGTTCGGAGGCGTTTCGAGCATGGCACGGCAGCAAGAGCGGGCACGCCGGACACGCGCGGCGATAATCAAGTCCGCGGCCGTCGAGTTCGGGAAGAGCGGATACGCGGCGGCATCGCTCAACCGCATTCTGGAGGGGTCGCGGGCGACCAAGGGGGCGATGTACTTCCACTTCGACTCCAAGGAAGATCTGGCGCGCGCGGTCCTCGAGACCGCGGTCGAGCGCTACCGGTTCTGTGCCGAGCGCTGGCTGGCACGCGCCGATCTGGGTCCGCTCGACGTGCTGCACGGCATGGTCGACGAGATCGCCCTGCGGCTCGAGCACGACACCATCGTGCAGGCCGAGTACCGCCTGGTGATCGAACCCGATTTCCACCGCGACGCGGGCAACGGCGGCGGGCGCATCGTCGGCCGGGCCACCCGCGTGCTCGCGGTGCGTGCCATCGACGACGGCCAGCTGCGCGCCGACGCCGACCCCGACCGCTTCACCCGCACCCTGTCCGCGGCCCTGGCCGGCCAGCGCTACCTGGTCGACCCGATCGCCAACGGCTCGGCCGCCGATCTGCGCGGCCGCTTCGCCGAGGTGCTCGAGGTCATCGTGGAGGCCATGGCGACCCCGCTGTGGATCCAGAGCTTCCGCAGCGACGGGTGGCGTGCGCAGGCTCGCCTCGACGACCTCGGTTTGGGCGCCTGACCAGCCGATTTGGAAGTCTGCGCACACCTGTCATAAGCTATGCGAGCTCCCAACGGAAACGTTGAAAGCCGGTCCGGAGAGATCCGGGACGAGCCCCCTTCGTCTAGCGGCCTAGGACGCCGCCCTTTCAAGGCGGTAGCGCGGGTTCGAATCCCGTAGGGGGTACAGTCTTCGGACTGTGTAGCAGTACAGCAAGGCCCTGTGGCGCAGTTGGTTAGCGCGCCGCCCTGTCACGGCGGAGGTCGCGGGTTCGAGTCCCGTCAGGGTCGCAAGTAAGCGCCGGATTCATTCCGGCGCTTCGCGTTCGGCATTCAGTATGGGTGCCTGCGGCCAGGTAGCTCAGTTGGTACGAGCGTCCGCCTGAAAAGCGGAAGGTCGCCGGTTCGATCCCGGCTCTGGCCACCACGATCCCCTCACCAGATTCTGGTGAGGGGATTTTTGCGTTCGTGGGTCAGATGCCGGCTTCGTCGGCGACGGTGAGGGCCTGCTGGACCACCGCGTCGATGCGTTCGACGGTGGGGGTGCCCGCGGCGGCCCTGTTGCGGGGGTCGTCCTGGGCGCGGCGCAGGACGCCTTCGGCGATGATCGCGAGTTTCCACAGGCCCAGGGTGTGCCAGTAGCGCAGGGCGGCGGGGTCGCGGCCGGTGAGGTCCAGGTAGGTCGCAGACATTTCGGCGCGGGTGGGGAAGCCGGGCAGGGACGAGGCGGGGAAATCGCCGCCGGTGTCCTCGCCGGGTTCCACCCAGTAGGCGAGCAGGCTGCCCATGTCGGCCAGCGGGTCGCCGAGGGTGGACAGTTCCCAGTCCAGCGCGGCCACGACCTCGCCGGTGACGGGGGAGGTGATCACGTTGCGCAGGTGGAAATCTCCGTGCACGAGGGTGACCTCGCGCTGCTCGGGGATCGCGGCGGCCAGGCGGCGGGTGAGCGCGTCGATCTCGGGCAGGTCCCTGGTCCGGGACTGCTCCCACTGCCCGCCCCAGCGCCGGAGCTGGCGTGCGGCGTAAGGCTTGTGGCTCGCCAGGTCCGCCAGGCCCACCGTGTCGAGGTCGACGGCGTGGATGCGGGACAGGGTGCGTGGCAGCGAGGCGGCGACGGCGCCGCGCTGGGCGGGCGTGAGTGCCTCGACGGCGGGCATGGTGTCGAGGACCTGTCCGTCGACGAACTCCATCAGCACCAGCGCCGCCTCCGACACCGCCGGGTCGTCGAGCACGCCGAGCACCGCGGGCACGGGCACGTCGGTCGGGGCGAGCGCGGCCATGATCCTGGCCTCGCGCACCACGTCGTGCGCCGAGGCCAGCAGGTGTCCCAGCGGCGGGCGCCGCAGCACCCAGCGCCGGTCGGCGCCGTCGCGCACCAGATAGGTGAGATTCGATTGACCCAGGCCGATGCGGTCGAACCGCAGCGGCGCCGCGTGTTCGAGGCCGAGCGCGGTGAACCACCGCTCGATGACGGCCGGGTCGATCCCGGTGAGATCAGCCACCGGACACCGACCGGAACATCGCGGCGTGGCCGAGCTTCTGACCGCCGTCGATCACCATGGTCTCGCCGGTGACCCAGCTCGCCGCGTCGGAGACCAGGAAGGCCACGGCGGCGGCGATGTCGTCGGGCTCGCCGATCCGGTCCAGCGCGGTCGCGCCCGCCACGGCCTGCTCGTGCTCGCGCCACAGCGCCTCGGCCAGCTTGGTGCGCACCACACCCGGCGCGACGGCATTGACCCGGATCTTCGGCGAGAGTTCCAGTGCCAGTTGCTTGGTCAGGTGGATCAGCGCGGCCTTCGAGGCGTTGTAGAGCCCGATATCGGGTTCCATGGTGAAGCCGCCGATGGAGCTGGTGTTCACCACGGCCCCACCGTGTTCGCCCATCCACGCCTTGGTGACCAGCGAGGTCCACAGCACCGGCGCCCACAGGTTCACGTCGAAGATCTTGGCGAAACGCGCGTGGTCCTGGTCGATCACCGGGCCGAAGGCGGGGTTGGTGCCCGCGTTGTTCACCAGGATGTCGATGCGGCCGAAGCGTTCCATGGTGAGGTCGACGCAGCGGCGGGCGGCGTCCTCGTCGACGGCGTGCGCGCCGACACCCAGTGCGGTGCCGCCGAGCTGCGCGGCGGCCGCGTCGGCGGACTCCTGGGTGCGCGAGGTGAGCACCACGTCGGCGCCCGCGGCGGCCAGGGCCTGGGCGGTGGCCAGGCCGATGCCGCGCGAGGCGCCGGTGACGATGGCGGCGCGGCCGGTGAGATCGAGTCCGGTCATCACTTCTTCTCCTGGTACTTGCGCAGTTCCTGGTGCGCGATGCTGCGCTTGTGCACTTCGTCGGGGCCGTCGGCCAGACGCAGGGTGCGCAGGTGCGCCCAGGCCATGGCCAGCGGGAAGTCGTCGGTGACGCCTGCGGCGCCGTGCACCTGGATGGCCCGGTCGACGATCTTCAGCGCGATGCTCGGCGCCGCCACCTTGATCGCGGCGATCTCGGTGCGCGCCTCCTTGTTGCCCACGGTGTCCATCAGATACGCGGCCTTCAGCGTGAGCAGCCGGATCATCTCGATGTCGATGCGCGCTTCGGCGATCCAGTCGCGGATATTGGCGTTGGCGGCGATCGGCTTGCCGAAGGTCTCGCGGCTCAGGGCCCGCTTGCACAGCAGTTCCAGCGCCCGCTCGGCCATGCCGATACTGCGCATGCAGTGGTGGATACGGCCCGGACCCAGCCGCGCCTGGCTGATCGCGAACCCCTCGCCCTCGCCTTTGAGCACGTCGGTGACCGGCACCCGCACGTCCTCGAAATCGATCTCGGCGTGGCCCTCGCGGTCCTGGTAGCCGAAGACCGGCAGCCCACGCAGCACGGTGACACCGGGCGCGTCGATCGGGACGACCATCATCGACTGCTGCCGGTGGGTGGCCGCGGTGGGATCGGTCTTGCCCATCACGATGAGCACCCGGCACAGCGGATGCAGCGCGTTGCTGGCGAACCACTTGCGGCCGTTGAGCACGTACTCCTCGCCGTCACGCACCATCGACAGCTCGATATTGGTGGCATCAGCGCTGGCCACGGCGGGTTCGGTCATCGCGAAGGCCGAGGCCATGGTGCCGTCGAGCAGCGGCTCGAGGTACTTGCGCTTGTGCTCCTCGGTGCCGAACAGCTCGAGCACTTCCATATTGCCGGTGTCGGGCGCGTTGCAGTTACACGCCTCCGGCGCGAGCACACTGCGACCCATGATCTCGGCCAGCGGCGCGTACTCGAGGTTGGTCAGGCCGGGGCCACGACCGGGGTGCGGGTGGAAAAGATTCCACAGTCCGCGGCGCTTGGCCTCGGCCTTGAGCTCTTCGAGAACCGGCGGCTGGAAGTGCGGGTCGCCTGCTTCGCGCATCTGCGCGGCGTAGACGGGCTCGGCCGGGTAGACGTGGCTGTCCATGAAATCGAGCAGGTCAGCCCGGTATTTCTCGGCCCGTTCGGAGACTTCGAAGAGTGACATGGAGCGAACCTATTTGAAGTTGACGTCAGCGTCAACTATCGGCGGAGGGTGGCGATCCAGTCACGGGTGGCCGCGGGGTCGATCACGTCGTCGAGTTCGAAGCCGGTCGCGGCGGTGAGTGCCTTGCCCTGCTGATAGGCCAGGGTGAGCAGCTGCTCGAAGAGCGTCTCGCGCTCGGCCGGATCGGCCACCGCCTCGAGCTCCTTGCGGAAGCCCAGCCGCACCGCGCCCTCCAGGCCCATCGGGCCGATCTCGCCGGTCGGCCAGGCGACGGTGAAGTCCGGCGCGCGCAGATGCCCGGCGGCCATGGCCATCGCGCCGAGCCCGTAGCCCTTGCGCAGGATCACCGTGCCGAAGGGCACGTCGAGCTGGGCGCCGAGGACGAACAGCTTGCTGAACCGGCGCACGGTGGCGGTGCGCTCGGCCTCGGGCCCGACCATGAAACCCGGGGTGTCGCACAGGGAGACGACCGGCAGCCCGAACGACTGGCACAGCGTGAGGAAATCGCCCATCTTGTCGGCGGCCTCGGCATCGATCGCGCCGCCCAGATGATGACTGGAGTTGGCGACCAGCCCGAACGCCGCGCCGCGCACCCGGATCAGCGCGGTGACGATCCCGACGCCGTAGTCGGCGCGCAGTTCCAGTACCGAGCCCACATCGGCGATCGCCTCGATCGCGCGGTGGATGTCGTAGGCGCGCAAGCGGTTCTCCGGTACCACGTGCCGGGCCAGACGTGGGTCCGGCTCCTCGTACTCGTCCACCGCGCCCTGGAAATAGCCGAGGTACTGCCTGGCCAGTGCCACCGCGTGCGCCTCGTCGCGCGCGGCCAGGTCCACCACACCGTTGCGCCGCTGCACCTCGATCGGGCCGATGTCCTCCGGGCGGTACACGCCCAGCCCGCCGCCCTCGATCATGGCGGGCCCGCCCATGCCGAGATTGGCGTCGGGCGTCGCGATGATCACGTCGCAGGTGCCCGCCAGCGCGGCATTGCCCGCGAAACAGCGTCCCGACACGATCGCGACCAGCGGTACCCGCCCGCGCAACGCGCCCAGCGCGCGGAAGGTGGGCACCTCCAGGCCCATGCCGGTCCAGTCGGTGTCGCCCGGCCTGCCACCGCCGCCTTCGGCGAACAGCACCACCGGAATCCGTTTGCGCGCGGCCAGGTCGAAGGCGCGGTCGGTCTTGGCGTGATTGTTCTTGCCCTGGGTGCCCGCGAGCACGGAGTAGTCGTAGGAGATCACCACGGCTTCGGCGGCCGGGCCGAAGCGGTCGGCGCCGATGGTGGCCAGGCCGGTGACCAGGCCGTCGGCCGGGGTGTTGGCGATGAGGTCGTCCTCGGCGCGCCTGCTGCGCTGGGCGGCGATGGTGAGCGCGCCGTATTCGACGAAGCTGCCGTCGTCGACCAGGTCGGCGATGTTCTCGCGCGCGGTGCGGCGGCCGAGGCGGTGTCGTTTGGCGACGGCCTCGGGCCGGGATTCGTCGAGGGTCACCCGGTGCCGGGCCAGGATCTCCTCGACATCGGCGCGCGGCCTGCCGGGATCGAGGTCGGCGCTGGCGTCGCCGGTGTCGTCGGCGCCGGTGTGGGCGATGATCACCAGCGGGTCGCCGGGGGAGACCACCTGACCCGGCGTGACCAGCGTCCGCACGGTCCGCGCGGCCACCGGCGCGGCCAGCACGTGCTGCATCTTCATCGCCTCCAGCACCACCAGTTGCGCCCCGGCGCCGACCTCCACGTCCTCCCCGACGACCTCGACCACGGTGCCCGCGAGCTGGGCGCGCACGGCCTCCTGCCCCGGATACAGCTCCACGGCCGCACCGGTGACCTCGGGCCGGTCGGTCCCGGCGAGCAGTGCGGGCAGGTGTTCGGCGAGGTAGCCGGTGGTGACGGTGCCGGAGCGGAAGGTGCTGTCGGCGAGGATTTTCCGCAGCAGCCCGATATTCGTGCCGAGCCCGGTGACGGTGAACTCCGCCAGCGCGGTCTCGGCCTTGCGCGCCGCGGCGGCGAAGGACCGGCCGCGGGTGCGGGTGATCACCTTGGCCAGCAGCGAGTCGTAGCGCGGGCTCGGGGTGAGGCCGGGGCGGCCGAAGGTGTCCACGCGCACGCCGGGGCCGGTGGGCGGGGCGAATGCGGCGAGGGTGCCCGCGGTGGGCACGGTGGAACCGTCGGCGGCCGGTGCTTCCATGTTCACCCTGGTCTGGATGGCGATGCCGTCGGCCGCGGCGGGTTCGCCGGTGGTGGCGCCGGCCTCGGCGCGGACGCCGGGCGGCAGATCCAGGTCGTCGAGGCGGGCGCCCTGGGCGAGCGCGAGCTGCGCGGCGACGAGATCGATCCCGGTCACCTCCTCGGTGACGGTGTGTTCCACCTGGATACGCGGATTCACCTCGAGGAACACGAATTCGCCGCCGGAGACCAGGAATTCGACCGTGGCCAGTCCCCGGTAGTCCACACTCGCGCACAGCCGGGCCGCCGCGGCGTGCAGCTCCCGGCGCAGCCCCGGTGAAAGGTCTTGGGCCGGAGCGATTTCGATCAGCTTCTGCTGACGGCGCTGCACACTGCAATCCCGGTCACCCACCGCGAGCGCCACCCCGTCGGCCGCCACGATCTGCACCTCGATGTGCCGGGCGTGCTCGAACAGGGCCTCCGCGAAGACGGCCGGATCGCCGAAACCGAGCTGGGCCTCCGCGGCGCACTGCCGGAAAGCGTCGTCGAGTTCGTCTGCCGCGCGCACCATCCGCATCCCGCGCCCGCCGCCCCCGGCGAGCGCCTTGATCATGACGCCGCCGGGCTGCGCGGCGAAGAACGCGCGGATCTCGGCGAGCTCGCTGGGTCCGTCGGTGGCGGGCAGCACCGCCACCTGTGCGGCGACCGCCGCGCGCCGGGCCGCGGATTTGTCGCCGAACAGGTCCAGCGCCGCCGGATCGGGCCCGGCGAAGACGAGTCCCACGGCCGCGCAGGCGCGCGCGAAGGCGGCGTTCTCGCTGAGGAAGCCGTAGCCCGGGTGGACCAGGTGCGCGCCGGATTCCTTGGCGGCGGCCAGGATCGCGTCCTGATCGAGGTAGGCGGCGGCGCCGGTGCCGGGCAGGGCGAACGCCTCGTCGGCCAGGTGGACGTGCGGGGTGAGCGCGTCGTCCTCGGCGTACACCGCGACGGTGCCGAGCCCGAGTTCGGTGGCGGTGCGCAGCACGCGCAGGGCGATCTCACCACGATTGGCGATCAGCACTTTCACGGGATTCCTCGACGACTCAGCCCCCGGTGTGGTCACGATCACAGTGTCATCGGACTTGACGTGGGTGTCAACTATCGAGCCGACCAGCACGATTACGCCCCGACGCCCCACCTGGCGTACGCTGCACCAGCACTACATCGAGGCCCTGTGGCGCAGTTGGTTAGCGCGCCGCCCTGTCACGGCGGAGGTCGCGGGTTCGAGTCCCGTCAGGGTCGCCACGAAAGGCCCCCACACCATGCCGGTGTGGGGGCCTTTCGCGTCCTTCAGTTCCGGTGATCGATGCTGGTGATGCGGTAGCGGCCGGGGGCGACCTCGGTGGTACGCATCGTCTGGTTGATCTTCTCGATGGCGGTGTCACCGGGCCACTGCTGCTGCACGGTGACGTTCCACACCGACGGATCGGTGGTGTCGGCGCGGGTGATGTGGATGCAGTACTTCACCCCGGCCGGGAAGGTGGCGATGCCCGCCGCCAGCGCGGCCTCGTCGCCGACATGGGCGTTGTCGGTGACGTAGGCGCGGGCCTTGGCGGCGTCACGGTCGACGTAGTAGCTGTATTCGAAACCCAGGATCGCGCCCTGGGGGGTCGCGGTGTCGCCACGGTCGGCGCTGATGGTGATCGAGGAACTGCGGAAGGACTCGCAGCCGTCCACGGCATGTGGTGGTGCCGGGGCGACCACGGTCTCCTCGGCGGCCGTGGTCACCGGAACACCCGCCAGCGCGGCCTGTTTCGCGGAGTCGGCCTTGTCGGAGGGGCCGAGGAAGATATTGGCGGCCAGGCCGAGCGCGACCACGAACACCAGCGCGCCGACCACGCCCTTGATCACCGCCGCGGCCTTCGCGCGCCCGTGCGGATCGTCGTAGCGTTCGTCGTCGAAGGACTTGCGCGGCCGCCGGGTGACGGTGCCGCCCCCGCCGAAGTCCTTGAGCCGCGGCAGCACCGGCATCTCGACGTGGTCGCCGCTCTGTTCGGTGGCGGTGGTGGTGGCCCAGTCGTTCCAGTCCACGTCGTCGTGGCGCGCCGGTGCCTCGGGGACGGGGGTGTCGTCGTGCCAGTCGTTCCAGTCGCCGGTGAACCCGTCGTCGTCGGCGTCGGTGCGGTACACCGGCTCGACGTGGACGGGCGTGGCGACCGGCCGGTCGTCGAACGGCTCCGGGTCCGGCGGCGGCCAGGTCTCCGGGGTGGTGCCGATCGTCTGCGGCTCGGCCTCGCGCCGCCGCCTGCGCCGTCGCTTGCCCTGCGGGCGGCGGCGGGCGGGCGGTGGCGCGTCCGGTGAGGTGAAGTACGCGCCGAACGGGTTGTCCACGCACGCCTCCTAGGCCGGGGCCGGGACGACTCCCGGCTGGCCGTGCTTGGGCGCGGCGGGCCGTTCGCTCTCCTGATCCTGCTGGGGACGGGCGGCGGGCGGGATCACCCCGCCCTGCACCGGCTGCTGGGTGGGCGCCTGGTTGTTGCCCGGCGACTGGAACGGCACCTCGGTCTTGGGTGCCTGGTAGGACGGCTCCGGTGTGGTCGGCGTGACCGTCGACGGAGTGTCGGGCTTGCTGGGGGTGCTCGGCGCGGCGGTGGCCGGCTTGTCGCTGGTCCCGCCGAGTCCGCCGAACAGCGTGCTGGAATTGCCGCCGTTGCCCGACGGGGTCGTGGGTGTGGTCGGCGTGGTGCCCGCCGGGGCGGTCGCGGTGTCGCCACCGGTGACGCCCGCGGCCAGCGTGTCGATGCCGGTGGTGGCCAGTTCGGTGCCCGAGTCGATGCCGTACATGGCGACCTCGGCGATCTTGTCGATCAGGTGCGTGCCGAACTCCACGCCCGCGTCGATCGCCGCGGTCCCCAGCGACACCCCGCCGCTGATCAGCGCCTTCTGCAAGGCGATCTGGGCATCGGTGGCGGGGTCGCCGGTGGACTCGGTGTCGTCGTCGAAGCTGTAGTCACCGGTCGAGGTGCCGCCGGTGCCGAGCACGTAGACGCCGGGGGCGACCTCGGTGGCGCCGGGCGGGACCGTCACCCCGTTGGTGCCGCCGAGATCGCTGGTGAGCTCTTCGGTGTCGCGGGTGTACTGGTCCATGTCGGTGCTGGCGGTGCCGACCACCCCGACCGCCTCGGTGATGGCCTCCTCGGCGAGTTCGACGATGGCGTCGAGGTTGTTGCTGTTCACCGCCGGTGCGGCGGCCTTGGCCTTGGCGCGGAAGTCGGCGATGATCGCGTCGACCTTGGCGGCCGCGGTGGCCTGGGTCGAATGTGCCTGTCCGAGCAGGGTGCTCAGCCGCTGGCCGCGGTCGGCGGCCGCGGAGACCTCCGTCGCGGTCTGGCGCAGTGCCGGGGTGGCCGGGGCCGCGGTGTCGGTGGACTCGAGCGCGTAGAGGCCGAGGCGGTGCGGGTCCTCGGTGGCGGTGGTCGCGTTCGAGGCCGAGGTCAGTGCCGAGACCACCGACGGATCGGGGTCGGCGGAGGTGTTGGTGCCCAGCGATTTCCGCAGTTCCAGCAGCGGCACCTCGAGCAGGGCGATCACCGGCGCGAGCTTGGCCTCGGCCTCGGCGGGGGTGATCGTGCTCAGGGTGTTCTCGGTGACCAGCGATTTCGTGCGCATCACGCCACCTCGCTCGCGACGGCGTCGAGGTCGCCCGCCAGTCCGGTGTCGATGCCGACGACCGCGCTGCCGAAGCGATCCAGGATGCCCTGGTAGGTGCTGACCAGATTGCCCGCGGTGCTCAGGGTCGCGGCGTGATCACCCGCCGCCTTGCTCCAGGCGGCCGCGAATTCGCGCCCGAGCACGCCTAATCCGGATAGATCGACCCCCGCCGCGGTGGTGGTGTCGGTTGCCGCTGTGCCGAGTAGTTCGGAAACCCGGGCTGCCGCACGCTGATAGGCGTCGAGCGCTGCCGGGTCGAAAGACATTTCTGCCACGAGGTCTTCCCCTTCACGATCGCGGGTGCTCCCAGGAAAAGCGTAACCAGGTCGCGGCCGTTGTGGGCGGGGTCGGGCCGAGTAGGGTCGCGCAAGTCATGGGAGTCCTGCTGATCACGCTGCTCGGGTTCGCCGTCCTCGACGCGCTCGACGTGCTGCTGGTGGCCATCACCACCGCCGTGGTCGCCGACGCGAGACTGACCCGTCGCTCGCCGGTGGTCGGGGTGCTCAGTTTCATCGGCGGGGTCTTCGCCGTCTCCTTCGCCTTCGGTCTGTGCACCGTGCTCGGCCTCGATTTCCTGGTCCGCTGGCTGGACTTCGAGCTCACCCCGACGCTGCGGTACTGGGGTGAACTGCTGATCGGCCTGGGGCTGATCGGGGTGGCGGCGCTGCCGGTGACCGCGACCGCGCGCACGGGCGGTCGCTGGGTGCGGCCGGTGCGCGAGCGGCCGTGGCTGATGGGTGTGGTCGGCTTCACCCTCGGGCTGGCCAAGGTGCCCACCTCGGTGCCGTACCTGGCGGCGCTGGCGCTGCTGGCCGCGCAGCGTCCACTGCCGCTGGGCTGGCCGGTGATCGTGGCGGCGTACTGCCTGGTCGCGCTGGTGCTGCCGCTGATCGTGCTGGCGCTGGCCCTGCGCCGGACTCCGCGGGCGCGGCGGGTGTACCGCCTGCTCGTGCGGGGGATCACCCGCTTCGGGCCGCCGGTGGTGCGGGTGCTTTTCGTGGTGTTCGGTGTCGCGCTGGTGGTGGACGCGCTGGTCCACGCCGGGCGGCTGTGGTGAGGGCCCGGCCCGGCCGATCGGTTTCCTGTCAGGTCGATCGAGTACCGTCATAACGAATCGATGACATGCCGCGGCGCCCGGTTACCCGGGTCGCCGGGCGTTACCAGGTGAGCAGGGAGGGCGACCCTTGAGGGTTACCGTTGTTGTGCCGACCTACGACGAGCGGGAAAATCTGCCGGTGGCGGTGGAGCGGCTGACGGCGCTGCCGGTCCCCGATCTGCACGTGCTGGTGGTGGACGACAACTCACCCGACGGCACCGGCGAGGTGGCCGACAAGCTGGCCGCCGACCTGCCGAACGTGGTGAGCGTGCTGCACCGCACCGAGAAGGACGGCCTCGGCCGCGCCTACATCGCGGGCATCACCCAGGCCCTCGCCGACGGCGCCGACGTGGTGATCCAGATGGACGCCGACCTCTCGCACCCCGCCGAGGTGATCCCGGCCATGCTCGACAAGCTGAGCTCGCCGGATGTCGGCGTGGTTCTGGGCTCGCGCTACGTGCCCGGCGGCTCGACCGCCGAGGAGTGGAAGTGGTACCGCAAGGCCCTCTCGGCCTGGGCCAATTTCTACGTCAACCTGATCCTGCGCCTGGGCGTCAAGGACGCCACCGCGGGCTTCAAGGCGTGGAAGGCCGACACCCTGCGCGCCATCGACGTGGCCTCGATCCGCAGCAACGGCTACTCGTTCCAGGTCGAGATGAACTACCGCGCGATCAAGAAGGGGTACACGATCGCCGAGGTGCCGATCCGGTTCGAGGAGCGCACCGTGGGTGCCTCGAAGATGAGTTTCAAGGTGCAGATCGAGTCGGCGCTGATGCCGTGGAAGCTGCTGTTCGGCCGCTCGGTCTGAGCGTTCGCACGAAAGGGCCCCGCCGGATCGGCGGGGCCCTTCGTCGTGTCCGGGGTCAGCGGGCGGCGATGCCGCGGCGCACGCCTTCCAGCGCGACCACGATCACCGGCACCAGCACCACGTGCATGACCGACAGCGCGACGGTGGAGGCGGTGTCGAAGTCCGCGGCGACCGTCAGGCCGATGGTCGCGACGGCCAGCACCGAGCCGACGACCTCGGCGACCCGCAGCACGCCGGTCCACAGGTAGGACACCAGCACCGCGGCGGTCAGGCCGATCAGCAGCGGCACGGCCGACATGATCACCACCCCGCCCGGTGCGACATCGCTGACCGTGTCCCCGTCGGTGACGACGAACGATCCGCCCGCGGCGGCGCCGATGCCCCAGACGATCAGATTCAGCACGACCGCGGCGACCACGCCACCCAGCACGGCGACGGGCCGGTTCAGGGCGGGCAGGGTGCGGTCGGCGGTGGCGGCGATGGTGGTCATGATGTTCTCCCTCATTCGGTGGTGAGACGAGCATCCAACCTGAACAATGGTTTAGGTCAAGCGTTGTACGCGAATTCGATTCCGGGAAAACGGAAAACGCTGGTGAGGGACCTGCGCCGGACAACTACGACAGGAGATCGTAGCATGGCGGGGTGCCCGCACCCCCGGATCCGGCCGCGCACCTGCGCGGTGCCGCGGTCGGTGCTGCCGCCGGTGCGGTCGCGATCCTGGCCCACGGACTCGGCGGCGCGGGTGCCGCGCCCAGCGGTGCGGCGATCACCCTGCTGCTGGCCGCCTGCGCCCTGATCGGTGTCGTCGCCGCGGCGCTGCCCCGCGCCACCGGACCGGCCGCGACCATGGCCCTGCTGACCGGCGGCCAGGCCGTCGGCCACACCGCCCTGTCCCTCGGGCACACCCACCACCACGACCTCACCGCGGCCATGCTGCTCGCGCACGGCATCGCGGTCCCGGTCTGCGCCCTCGCCATCCGCGCCGCCGAAGCCGGTGCCCGCCGCGCGATCACCAGCGTCCGCCGCCTGATCGTCATCCTCACCGGCTTCCTCGCCACCCCGACCGCGCCATCGCGCTCACCCCGCGCCGACGACCGCGCGATCCTCCACCGGCTTCTCCGGCATCCCGGCATCGGCCTGCGCGCCCCGCCGCGCGTCCCCGGTATCGCGCGTCACCTCACCCCGGCTTAGCGCCCCGCCTGTCCGGCTTCGGGCGCTCAACCCGCATCGGCACCGGTCGTCTTCCCGGCGACCGATTTCCCGTGTCGACCGGTCCGGGGTCCACTCACCCACGATCGGAGATCTTCCGTGTCCGCGTTCCCGCGTACCCCGCGCATCGCCCGCCGCCTCGGCGCCACGACCGCCCTGTCCGTCCTCGCTGTCTTCGCCACCGCCTGCACCGGTACCGACGCCGCGCCGTCGTCCGCCCAGAGCGACAGGGTCACCCTGAGCGACCAGTGGATCAAGGCCGCCGACTCCGGCATGTCCGCCGCCTTCGGCGATCTCACCAACACCGGCGACGAACCGGTGACCCTCGTCGCCGCCACCAGCCCCGCCTCGGCCCGGGTGGAGATCCACGAGGTGGTCCCCGACAGCACCGGCGCGAAGACCATGCGCCCCAAGGAAGGCGGCATCACCATCCCCGCCCACGGCGCGGTGACCCTGCGCCCCGGCGCCGAGCACCTCATGTTCATGGACCTGCTGCAACCCCTGCGCACCGGCGCGGAGACCTCGCTCACGCTCACCTTCGCCGACGGCTCCACCTCCGTGGTCACCGCCCAGATCCGCGATTTCGCCGGCGGCAACGAGCATTACGTGCCGGGCGCCGAGAACCCCGCCCACGGTGGCTGATCCGAAGCCGGGCCTGTCCCGCCGGCGTCTGCTCGGCGGGGGAGCGGCGGCGGTGGGTGTGGTCGGCGCGGCGGGAATCGGCTGGGGCGCGGCCGGTCTCCCGCGTGCCGAGCCGGAGCGCGACCCGGCCGCTGACGTCGTCGAGTTCTACGGCCCGCACCAGGCCGGTATCGCGACCCCGCCGCCGGGCCACGTCACCTTCGCGGGCTTCGACCTCGCGCCGGAGGTCACCCGCGACGACATCATCGGCCTGCTCCGGATCTGGACCGACGACGCCCACCGCCTCACCCGGGGCGGCCCGGCCCTGGCCGACACCGAACCGGAACTGGCGGCCAGACCGGCCCGCCTGACCATCACCGTCGGCTTCGGCCCCGGCCTGTTCACCGCCGCGGGTGTCGAGGACCGCAGGCCGCCCTGGTTACGCCCGCTCCCGGCCTTCCCGATCGACCGTCTCGACCCCGCCTACACCGGCGCCGACCTGGTCCTCCAGATCTGCGCCGACGAGGCGACCACCGTCGCCCACGCGACGCGCGTGCTGTCCAAGCACGTGCGCTCGCTGGTGCGGACGCGCTGGGTGCAGCGCGGTTTCCGGGACGCCCCACCCGGGCAGACCCCGCGCAACCTGATGGGCCAGCTCGACGGCACCGTCGGCATCGCCCCGGCCGATTTCGACCGGCTGATCTGGGACGACGGCGCGACCACACCCTGGCTGTCCGGCGGCACGAGCCTGGTCCTGCGGCGCATCGCCATGGACCTCGACACCTGGGACGAACTCGACGCCGACGGCCGCGAACTCACCGTCGGCCGCCGGGTGTCCGACGGCGCCCCGCTCACCGGTACCGCCGAGCACGACGAGCCGGACCTGACCGCGGTCGACCGCAACGGCATCCCGGTCATCCCACCGGGCTCCCACGTCGCCCGCGCCCGGCACACCCACGCCGGGGAACGGTTCCTGCGCCGCGGCTTCAACTACGACGAGCCCCCGGCACCCGGCCAGGTGTCGAATTCGGGCCTGCTGTTCGTCGCCTACCAGCGCGATATCGACACCCAGTTCCTGCCGGTCCAGCGACGACTGGCGGAATTCGACGCGCTCAACGAATGGACGACCCCCATCGGATCGGCGGTCTTCGCGATCCCCGCCGGTGTCCCCGGCCCAGGCCACTACTTGGGCCAGCAGTTGTTCGACAGTTGACCGCTGGGCGGCCGCGCATCGCCGTGCGGCCGCCCAGTCGTCGGCGATTCCGATGCGGCTACACAGCTGCCAGGCGTGCTCACCCAGTTGCGCGCGCCACCCGCGCGGCGCCGGTGCCGCCGCGCACCACAGATGTCAGTCGTGTGGCCAGTTCAGCAGCGTGTGTTCGTAGAGCCGACGCACGCCCTCGACCTCGTCGTCCATCTCCGCCGGGTCCCACTCCGACACATCGATCGGTGCCAGCACCGCCACATCCACGATTCCCGCGCGCGCGATCGGCGAATCCCGCCAGGCGATCTCACCGGCATTGCGGATCACCACCGGGATCACCGGGACGCCCGCCTGCACGGCGATGTGGAACGCGCCCTTCTTGAACGGCCCCACCCCGGGCGTGTACGAGCGGGTGCCCTCGGGCGCTACCGCGATGGACAGCCCCTCGCGCAGGGTCGAGACCACCGGGGCCAGTGCGGCTTTGGCGCGCTCGGTGTCGGAGCGGTCGATGAAGGTGACGCCGACGAACCGCATGAGCGGCCCGAACAGCGGATGCTTGGCCAGTTCCTTCTTGCCGACGCCGGTCACCGCCCCGTCGAGCACCTTGGGCACGATGATCACGTCGAACTGGCTCTGATGGTTGAACAGGAACACCGCGGGCCGTGGCGCGCGGGCGTGCTCGGCGCCCACCACCCGCAGCCGGACATCGATCGCGCGCAGGGTCGCCGTGGTGGCGTCGTGCAGCAGCGCGTCGGCCATGGCCCGGCGCCTGCGGGTGTAGGACTTGCGCAGCACTCCGGTCAGCGCGCCGCCGAGCAGCGCGGCGAAGCCCGCCACGGTGCGCAGGTAGTCGATCGGGCGCGGGGCGCGGCGCGCGCGGAAGGTGAGGCTCGCCCAGCCCGCGGCGGCCGCGTGCTCGGCCAGCGCCGGATCGGGGTCGACGGCGGTGGGGACGGCCGCCAGCTCGAGCAGGGGCAGGTCGGTCGCGCTGTCGGCGTAGACATAGCCCACCTCGGCGCCGAGCCCCGCGGCGAACTCGCGCACGGCACCGGCCTTCCCCGCACGCCACAGCGGCGGCCCGTCGAGATGGCCGGTCAGGACGCCGTCCTCGATGGCCGGTCGCGTGCACAGCACGTGTTCGATGCCGAGCCGCCCGGCCGCCGGGCCCACCTGATAGACCGTCAGCTCGCTGACCAGCACCACCGTGTGCCCGGCCAGCTGATGTTCGCGGACGAGCCGCCACGCCTCCGGGAACAGCCGCCCGTAGATCTCCTTCCGGAACGCGTCGCGGCCCAGCGCGACCAGTTCCTCCTCGGGCACCCCGGCCCAGGTCCGCTCGACGGCCTGCAGGAAGCGCCCGTAGTCGCCGTCCCCACCGCCGCGCCGGATACCGCCCAGCAGCGCGGCGCGCCGGGCGTCACCACGCCGCACCACCCGGCTGACCAGCCCCCGGCGCGGCATCCCGTCGACCACGGTCCCCCCGAAATCGAACGCGGCGATCACCTGCGCGCCCTGCGGACCCGACCGGATCGCGGCCACCGCCGCCTCGAGCGTGCTCATCACAGGGCCGTCCGGTTCGACGGGTCCAGGGTGGCCGCCCGCGCGATCCGCTCACCGAGATCACGCAGCTGCTGGGCGAATTCCGCGCGCCGCTGGATCAATTCGGCGGCGGCGTCGCCGGTGGCGGGGGCGATCAGTTTGTGGTTCTCCGCGAGTTTCCATGCGCTGGTGAACAATTCCGACGACACCGATTCCGCACTGTGCAGCCGCTGCTGCAAAAGCATCTGCTTACCCACGGCCACGCACTCGTCGATGAATTCCTTGCGATCGATCACCGCGTCCGCGGGTCGTGCCACGAGCCTTTCGGCCACTACCAATTGCGCGTCGAAGAACGAGCGCAGCACGCGATGCGCCATCACGAAGCCGGAATCGGTGAGGGCGTTGAGGAATTGGCGGTCGAGGCGGTCGTCGGGGGTGTGCTCGTCCCATTCCGGGACGATCAGCCGTACCTCGGCGATGATCTGGTCGGCGAATTCCTGGCGTTCCGGGAAGAAGAACTCGAACTTGAGCAGATCGCGCAGCGCGAAGGCCGCCTTCCACGCCGAGCGCAGCGGATCGTCGCCGGGCGCCTCCACCGCGGTGAGCGCCGCCAGTTCGAGAATGGCGCGATTGACGAACCAGTGCACCGCGCTGTTGCGGTAGAACGCCGCCTCGAGATGCGCGCCCGGCTCGATCGCGTAGACCGCTTCCAGCCCACCGCGATACACCGTCACCACCCCGGCCAGGGCCAGCTGTTCGAGCACCACCCGCAGCCCCTGCTCGTCGCGCAGGGCGGTCAGTTCGCCGCTGGGCAGGCCGCGCGCGTCGATGTACCCGAGGACCGGATCGAGTACGGTGCGTACCTCGCCGAGGGTCAGCGCGCGCTCGTGCACACCGAGCAGGGCGAGGGTGACCAGCGCGTTCACCGTGATCGGCGTGACCTCGTTGATGCCGACCGCGATATCGAAGGCCAAGCGCTGCACCGCTTTACGTTCCACCTCCGCCAGCGCCGACTCGTCGGGACGGCTGGTGGCCCCGGAGGCGGTGTCGCGCAGCGGGATGGTCACCGGGCGCTGATCCAGGGGATCGCCGTGGGTGGTGAGCCCTTCGCGCGCCGAGATCGGTTCGCCGAAGCGCACATACACCCGGCCCGCCGAATGCTGTTGACTGCGCACATATCTGGCCAGCCAGCCGATGCCCTCGGCCTTCTTGGTGCCGCCGGACTGCTCGCTGGCGATCGCGCCCAGCTCGTTGAGCCGCTCGTAGGTGATCGACACCGGCACCAGCATCACGTCCTCCACCCGGCGCGAACGCACCGCGGCGGCAAGATAATTGAGCAGCCCGTAGCGGGGCGGCCGGAGCTTGCCGGTGCGGGTGCGCCCACCCTCGAAGTACCACTCCATATTGAAGCGCTTGGCCAGCAGATAGGCGAAGTACTCCTCGACGACAGCCTTGTACACCTCGTCGTCGCCGAAACTGCGGCGGATGAACACCGTGCCGGTGCGCCGGGCGATCGGGCCCATCGGCCAGAAGCTCAGATTCGCACCGCCGATCACGTGATTGGGCGGAAAGTCGTTGCGGGCCAGCACGTCACCGAGGACGAACGCGTCCACATAGGAGCGATGCGAGGGCAGGAACACCAGTGGGTACTTGCGGTTGAGGGTGCGCAGCGCGTCCAGGCCGCCCAGATCGGTGTCGACCTTCCAGGTCGAGGCGTGCACCGGCCGCATGGCCTGGGTGAACAGGTCCGAGACCAGCCTGCTCTGCGCGGCCACCAGTTCGCGCAGCGCCTTCTCCGCGCCGCGATACACCTGGTCGGGTTCGGAGCCGATCTCCTCGGCGATGTAGTCGAGTTTGCGCTGGAATTCGGGGGAGTCCAGGATCTCCTCGGCCACCAGCTGGGGCACCTTGTACCGATCGCCGATGACGGTGCGTTCGGCGCGTTCGAGCGCGACCACCGCCGCGCGCACCACCGCGCGGGCGAACGGGTCGGCCGTCCCGGCGCGCAACAGCGCGGCCGCCTCCGGGTTGTTGGCGCGCAGCTCGCTGAGCCGCGCGGGCGCGCCGACCAGCACCCGGTGCCGGTCGGGTTCGGTGCGCAGCAGCCTGCGCTGGACCAGCCGGTTGGGCTTGCGCGGGTTGGTCAGCAGGGCCAGGTCGGCGAAGGTGACGCGGCGGACGCCGTCGCGCTCGGGTGGCAGCCACAGCACCCGCACCGGCACCACGAGCGGATCGTCGTGCCTGCCGACGAGGCGTTTGGTGATGGCCTTGGCGTCCATGTCGAGTTGGGTCACCGGCGCCGTGGCGCCGATCTCGGCACCGAGGCCGCCCTCGGCGATCCAGGTGCCGATCACTTCGCGTTCCACGCCCGAGGCCGCGTCGACCAGGGCGACCACCGAGTCCGCGGACGATCCTGAACGTCGGCCACGCCGCCCACCGTTGTCGATCATCCCTCCATTCAAGCCGCAGTTCGGCCTCGGCGCACCGAACTTGGACCACAGCGCGTTGCGCGGTGAGGGAGTGGTGAAGAATACCCATTTTGGAGCTGGCTAACCCGCGAGGTAATGCTAACCTAACTCGGCAAAGTTAGGTCAGCATTACCTTGGAGGATCGTTGTCGTCGACGGAGCAGCCCATCCGGGTGGAGTATGTGACCGATCCAGCGGCAGCGATGTCCCGGCTGGCCGCGGCTGACCGATTCGGTGAGTACGTGATGTACGAGCAGCCAGGGGAGTGGGTCTTCGCGGCCGACCCGCTGGGCGGGGTCGAACTCGACGCCGGGGAACTGCGCGTGCACTGGAACGGGGAGACCACCGCGCGCGCGTGGACCGGCAGCCCCGCCGGAGTCGTCGACGCCGCCCTCGCCGAACTCCCGCTCGACGGTCGCCACGCCTACGGCTGGATCGGCTTCGAATTCTGCGCCTACGCCCTGTCCGCGACCGACCACCTCAACCAGCGCACGCCCCTGGTCAACCTGATGATTCCGCGCATCGAGGTGCGCATCGACGCCGCCGGTGTGCGCATCAGCGGCGCCACCCCCACCGAGGCCTGCGACATCCATGATCTGATCGCCGAGTCGCAGGGCACCGAGCTGCCCGAGTCCACCCCCGTCGACGTGCGGCTCGACCCCACCGGCTACCAGGAGCGGGTCGCCACCGCGGTCGCCGAAATCCGTTCCGGCAGCTATCAGAAGGTGATTCTGTCGCGCAAGGTCGAGCTGCCTTTCGCGGTCGACGTGCCCGCCACCTACCGGCTCGGCCGCGCCAACAACACCCCCGCCCGCTCGTTCCTGCTGCGCCTGGGCGGGCTGGAGGCGGCCGGTTTCAGTCCCGAGCTGGTGGCCTCCGTCGACGACGATCGCGTGGTCACCACCGAACCGCTGGCGGGCACCCGCGCCTTCGGGCTCGGCGCCGAAGCCGATGGCGCCGCGCGCGCCGATCTGCTGGCCGACCCGAAAGAGATCGTCGAGCACGCCATCTCGGTGCAGACCTCCTTCGCCGAGATCACCGCGGTGTCCGTGCCCGGCACGCCCGCCGTCTCCGATTTCATGGCGGTGCGCGAACGCGGCAGCGTCCAGCATCTGGCCTCCACCGTCCGTGGCACCCTGGCTCCCGACCGCACCAGCTGGGACGCGCTCGAGGTCCTGTTCCCCTCGGTCACCGCCTCCGGCATCCCCAAGCGGGCCGGGGTCGACTCGGTCTTCCGCAACGACCACGAACCCCGCGGCCTGTATTCCGGTGCGGTGGTTCGCATCTCGCCCACCGGCGCCCTCGAGGCCACCCTGGTCCTGCGTGCCGTCTACCAGACCGGCGAGGGCGCGTGGCTGCGCGCCGGTGCCGGGGTGGTGGGCCAGTCCCGCCCCGAACGCGAATTCGAGGAGACCTGCGAGAAGCTCGGCAGCGTGGCTCCCTACGTGGTCAAGGCCTGAAACCAACCGGCGAGAACGGCGGCTCATCCCTTCCCTGGCGAGCCGCCGTTCGTCTTTCGCGGGGACCGATGAGTTTCCGGCGCCCGTCCCGTCGGTACGGACATGACCACACACCAGCTCGACGTTCCCGGCGCCACGCTCACCTACGACGTCCACGGCCCGCTTCCGGCCGCCGACGGGCGCCCGCCGCTGCTCATGGTGGGGCTGCCGATGGAAGCCGGTGGCTTCACGGCGCTCGCCGCGTACTTCCCCGACCGCACGGTGGTCACCTATGACCCGCGCGGGCTCGGCCGCAGTGTTCGCACCGACGGGCAGGTCGACAATGTCCCCGCCGTCCACGCCGAGGACGTGCACGCCGTCATCGACGCGCTCGGCGCGGGCCCGGTCCAGGTCTTCGCCAGCAGCGGCGGCGCCATCGTCGCGCTCGCGCTCGTCACCGCCCACCCCGACGACGTGACCACCCTGGTCGCCCACGAACCCCCGCTGCTCACCGCCCTCCCGGACGCCGCGGCCGCCGAACGCGCGGCCGAGGGCTATCGCGACGCCTACGCGGCCAAGGGCTTCGGCGCGGGCATGGCCGCCTTCATCGCCATGACCTCCTGGCAGGGCGAATACACCGACGCCTACTTCGCCGCCCCCACCCCCGACCCCGCGATGTTCGGCCTCCCCACCGAAGACGACGGCACCCGCGAGGACCCCCTGCTCTCCGAGCGCTCCCGCCCCGTCCTCGCCTACGTCCTCGACATCCCCACCCTCACCACCGCCCCCACCCGTATCGTCCTGGGCTACGGCGAAGAGTCGACAGGCACCGTCACCCACCGCACCACCACCGCGATCGCCGAACAGCTCGGCCACCAGCCGGTCCTGTTCCCCAGCCACCACGGCGGCTTCACCGGCCCCGAATCCGGCTACCCCGGCCAGCCCGAACCCTTCGCCCACACCCTCCGACCCCTCCTCGACGGAAACAACTGACCCCCACCTGTGATCGACCGCACGGTGGGTTCGCGGTTTCCGCCCGGCTGAGCCGCAAGGGCTACGACGTGGCGCGTAGGGCCTTCTTGTCGATCTTGCCGACGGCGGTGAGCGGGAGGGCGTCGGCCTGGCGGACGAGGTCGGGGAGTTTGTAGGTGGCCAGGCCGCGGTCGGTGAGGAAGGTCTTGAGTTCGACCAGGGTGGGGAGGTCGCCGGTGACGACCAGGACCACGCAGACCTTTTCGCCGAGGGTCGCGTCGGGCAGGCCGACGGCGGCGGCGTGACGGACGGCGGGGTGGGCGAGCAGGTGCTCCTCGAGTTCGTCGCAGGAGATGTTCTCGCCGCCGCGGTTGATCACGTCCTTGATCCGGCCGCTGACCACCAGGTGCCCGCTGGGCAGCTGACGCACCAGGTCGCCGCTGCGGTAGAAGCCGTCGGGAGTGAAGGCGCGCGCATTGTGTTCGGGCGCACGGTAATACCCGCGCAACGTGTAGGGGCCGCGGGTGAGCAGCTCGCCTTCCTCGCCGGGCGCCACATCGTTGCCCTCGGCGTCGACGACGCGCAGTTCGTCGGCGGGGGACAGTGGGCGGCCCTGGGTGGTGCACACCAGTTCGGTGGAGTCGTCGAGGCGGGTGAAGTTGAGCAGCCCCTCGGCCATCCCGAACACCTGCTGCAGCGTGCAGCGCAGCGCGGGCTCCACGTCGCGGGCATTGACCTCGGCCAGCCGCGCGCCACCCACCTGGAGCAAGCGCAGCGAACTCAGGTCGGCCTCTTCCCATTCCACCGCCGCGCTCCACAGCTGTGCCAGCGGCGGCACCACGGCGGTGACGCTCACCCGGTGCTGTTCGATCGCGGCGAAGGCCGATTCGGGGCTCGGGTCGAGGGTGAAGGCGATCGCGCCGCCGGTGGCCACGGTGCCCAGGATGCCGGGGCAGGCCAGCGGGAAGTTGTGGGCGGCGGGCAGGGTCGCGAGGTAGACGTCCTCGGCGGTCAGGCCGCACACCTCGGCGCTGGCGGTCGCGTTGTAGACGTAGTCGTCGTGGGTGCGCGCGATCAGCTTGGGCAGACCGGTGGTGCCACCGGAGACCAGCATCACCGCGATCTCGGACGGATCGACCACAGGCAGCGAATCACCTTCGCGGGGAACCGAATCCAGCGCGGTGAAAGCGCCGGGATCACCCGCGACGAGCACATGGCGCAGGCTCGGCACGGCCGCGCGCACGGTCTCGGCCAGCTCGCGATAGTCGAAATCGCCGAGCCGGTCCGGGATCAGGTAGGCCACGGCGCCCGAGAGCGCGGTGAGGTGCTCGATCTCGGCGCGGCGGTGCGCGGGCAGGGTGAGCACGGGGACGATGCCCGCCCGCAGCAGCCCGAACAGCACGGTCGCGAACTCGGGGATGTTCGGCAGCTGCACGATGACGCGGTCGCCGGGCGCGATGCCGAGGGCGAGCAGGCCGTGCGCCATCCGGTCGGCGGCGGCGTCGAGCTCGGCGTAGGTCAGCGGGGTGTCGCCCAGTACGGCCGGGCGCGCGGGGTTCGCCTCGGCGGAGTCGCGCAGCAGGTCACCGAGGGTGCGGCCGGACCAGTAACCGGCAGTCCGGTACTCCTGGGCGGCGTCCGCCGGGAACGGGACATAGCCCTCGCGGAGGTCTGCCGCGGCCGATGTCGACGTCATGTACTGCCCTCACTTGCGTCCGTCGTAGGTTAGGCAACCCTATATCATCGAGCGTAGAGCGCCGCCGTGCAGGAGTCGATACCGTGATCCTCGCGCGAACTGCGCTCCGGCTCTTGCCGATTCGCGCTTTTGCCTGGTGTAACTAGAATTCCGCGGGTGAGCAAGTGGACTACCGCGAACATGCCCGACCAGACCGGCCGCACGATCATCGTCACCGGTGCCAACAGCGGGCTCGGTGCCGCCACCGCCCGGGCACTGAGCGCGGCGGGTGCGCGGGTGATCCTGGCCTGCCGCAATACGGCCAAGGCCGAGCAGGTCGCGGCGGGCATGCCCGGTGACACCGAGGTCCGCGCGCTCGACCTGGCGAACCTGAACTCCGTGCGCGCCTTCGCCGACTCGATCGAGCGCGCCGACGTGCTCATCAACAACGCCGGCGTGATGGCACTGCCGCTGCAACGCACCTCCGACGGCTTCGAGATGCAGTTCGGCACCAACTACCTGGGCCATTTCGCGCTCACCAACCTGCTGCTCGACCGCATCACCGACCGCGTGGTGACGGTGTCGAGCAATGCCCACCGCATCGGCAGGATCAACCTCGACGACCCGAACTGGGAGCAGCGCCGCTACGACCGCTGGCTCGCCTACGGCCAGTCCAAGCTGGCCGACCTGAGCTTCGCCTACGAACTGCAGCGCCGCCTCGCGGGCGAGGGCTCGGCGGTGGTCTCGGTGGCCGCGCACCCCGGCTACGCCGCGACCGAGCTCATGTCACACACCGAGTCCATCCAGGAATGGTTCATGTGGCTGGGCAACCGGACGCTGGCCCAGAGCGCCGAGCAGGGCGCGCTGCCCACGCTGTTCGCCGCCACCGCCGATATCGAGCCGGGCGCGTTCTACGGTCCCGACGGGCTGCTCGAGCTGCGGGGTTACCCGAAGCGGGTGTCGAGCTCGGCCGCCTCGCGCGACCAGCGGCTGGCCGGTGCGCTGTGGGAGCTGTCGGAGAAGCTCTGCGGCCTGCTGTGACCGGGCTCACCTGACGCGATGTCACACGGCGCGGTCCCGCTCCGTCGTCTCTGTGAACCCCACGGACACGACGAAGGAGTCAACATGGAACCGCGCTTCGATCTCTACGGCAACAAGGTCACCGCCAGCTTCGTCAAGCGAATGAGCATGGCGGCCAAGGTGATCGACGATTCGCCGCTGCCCGCGGTGACCCACGAGCTGGTGAAGATCCGGGCCTCGCAGATCAACGGCTGCAGCTTCTGCGTCGACATGCACACCAAGGACGCCGCCCACGCCGGGGAGACCTCGGTGCGGCTGCACCTGGTCGCCGCCTGGCACGAGGCCGACGTGTTCACCGAGGCCGAGCGGGCGGCGCTGGCGCTGACCGAGGAGACCACCCGCGTCGCCGACGGCGGCAAGGTCACCGACGAGACCTGGCAGCAGGTGCGCAAGCACTACGACGACGATCAGATCGCGGCCCTCATCGCCGCGATCGCGATGATCAATGCCTGGAACCGGCTCAATGCCGTCGCCCACACCCCGGCAGGTCACTACGTGCCCGGTCAGCTGGGCTGAACCCAACTCGCGCAGTCACTTTCCCCTCCTCGGTCACCGGCGCCGAAGGCCCGCGTCGCGTCGTGACCGAGGAGAGCCACGCGGTCTCCGGGAGTGTGATCGTCCACACTCCCGGAGACCGTGTCCAGGACTGCGCCGATTCGCCGGTGGTAGAGTCCCTGACATGCAGCGCGCATATTTCTGGTTTAGCGACCCGGCCCTGGGTGGGCCGGTCTGCGACCCTGCGCGCTGACTTCCTCCGCCCGAGCCGGACACCTGACCGGCTCGACGGGTGGCGAACTCCGTGGGTCGGCCTTCCAACGAAAAGGACCCACGATTCCCATGACAACGGCAGTTGATGTCGATTCGCGCCACTCCGACCTGGACGATCAGCGCACCCTCAGCGTGAGCCCGCTGCGTTCACCCGCTGAGGTGCGCCTGGTCCACCCCATCACCGACGAGCTCGCCGACACCGTGCGCGCGGGCCGCAAGGCCACCGTCGACGTGCTCAACGGCGACGACGACCGCCTGATGGTGATCGTCGGCCCGTGCTCGGTGCACGACCCGGCCGCCGCGCTGGACTACGCCCGCAAGCTGGCCGCCAAGGCCGAAGAGCTCAGCGACCGGCTGCACGTGGTGATGCGCGTCTACTTCGAGAAGCCGCGCACCACGCTGGGCTGGAAGGGCCTGATCAACGACCCGCACCTGGACGGCTCGTTCGACGTGAACACCGGTCTGGGCATCGGCCGCAAGGTCCTCGTCGACATCACCGCCCTCGGCCTGCCGGTGGCGTGTGAGTTCCTCGACCCGATCACCCCGCAGTACATCGCGGACCTGGTCTCCTACGGCGCGATCGGTGCCCGCACCGCCGCCAGCCAGGTGCACCGCCAGCTGTCCTCGGCGCTGTCGATGCCGGTCGGCATCAAGAACGGCACCGACGGTGACGTGCAGGTCGCGGTCGACGGCGTGCGCGCCGCCGCGGCCAGCCACGTCTTCCCCGGCACCGACCTCGACGGCCGCTCCGCGCTGATCCGCACCTCGGGCAACCCCGACTGCCACGTCATCCTGCGCGGCGGCAGCAACGGCACCAACTTCGACGCGGCCTCCTGCGCCGAGGCCAAGCTGCGCCTGGAGAAGTCCTCGCTGCCCCAGCGCCTGGTCGTCGACGCCAGCCACGGCAACTCCAACAAGGACCACAACCGCCAGGTAGACGTGGTCACCGACATCGCCGACCGCCTGGCCGCCGGCGAACAGGGCGTCGTCGGCCTGATGCTGGAGTCCTTCCTCGTCGCGGGCCGCCAGGACCTCACCCTCGGCCGCTCCGACGACCTCACCTACGGCCAGTCCATCACCGACGCCTGCATCGACTGGACCACCACCGCCACCCAACTCGACCGCCTCGCCGCCGCGGTCGATGCCCGCCGCAAGGCCTGAACCGCCGCCGAGTGGCCCCGGAAAACACCGGGGCCACAACGATCGTCATGTCGAGGCCATAACCCCGGCGGTGTCCGAGATCCTGCGTCCCTGAATGTGCAATACTTTGAGGCAAATCCTCGATTAAATGCGAAGTATTGCATCATGTGGAGTGAGGGGTCTTGTTATGCCCAGGCAGCGGATAGGACTTCATCCCGCGGCGGCCGATGCGGTCCAGGTCCTCGGTCAGCAGGTGCGGCAGGCGCGGATCGCCAAAGGGTGGACCGCGGCCCAGCTCGCCGCTGCCGCTGGAGTATCCGCGCGTACCGTCAGCTCGATCGAAACCGGATCGCCCGCGGTATCGATCGGAAACGTGCTGAACGTCGCGGTGATCTCCGGAGTCGCGTTGTACGGCGTCACCGACCAGGCCGAACTGACCCGAATGCGGCTGCGCGGCGAGGAACGCCTCGCCCTGCTGCCCGCGAGAGTTCGCTCGGCCGGAACGAAGGGTGACGACGATGGCCTCGACTTCTGACGATGTGTACGTCTGGACGTGGACGGCCGATGCGGTGGAGCCCATCCCCGCAGGCCGACTGCGCCGTCGTCCCGACGGGTTGTGGTTCGAATACGGTCGGCGATACCTGGAGCGGCCGGAGGCGGTGAGCTTGTCGCCCACGCTGCCCCTCGACGTCGCGGCGTACCCACCGACCGAGGATCTCGGGATGCCCGGCGCGCTTCGTGACGGCGCACCCGATGCCTGGGGTCGACGAGTCCTGCTCAATGCGCTCACCGGTGAACGGGGGCATCAGGCCGATGTCACCCGACTGGACGAACAGACCTACCTGCTTCGATCGGGATCGAACCGATTCGGTGCGAACGACTTCCAATCCAGTTCCTCTCGATACGCTGGGCGAGAGGACACCGCATCGCTCGACGATCTGCACCGCGCCGCGCAGGTTGTCGAAGCCGGAGAAAGTCTGCCACCCGCCTTGGCCGAAGCTCTCGTCGATGGAACAACGATGGGCGGCGCCCGGCCCAAAGCTCTGATCAAGAGCGATTCGCGCGAGTATCTCGCGAAGTTCTCTACATCGTCGGATCCTTTTCCGGTCGTTCCTGCCGAGGCGGCTGCCCTCTCGCTGGCGCGCCGCGCTGGAATCACAGTGCCCGATTTCGAGGTTGTTTCCTCACTCGGACGACGAGTCCTGTTGGTCGAACGCTTCGATCGACCAGGTGGTGGTCGGCGCGCTCGCGTTGTGTCGGGGTTGACGCTGTCCGGCCTCGGCGAGATGACCGCGCGCTATGGCACCTACCCGATGCTGCTCGCGAGCTTGCGTGAACACGGCACCGACGCAGGCGCCGACCTCTACGCGCGTATCGCGTTCAACATGGCGATCTCGAATACGGATGACCACCTCAGGAACCACGCCGCGTTCTGGGACGGGCGCACGTTGACCCTGACGCCGGCGTACGACCTCTCTCCGATACCCCGCAGCGGTGAAACCGCCTTCCAGGCGCTGGCCTACGGCCTCGACGGCGAGCGGGAGAGTCGGCTCGCGGCTCTGGTCGATTGCGCACACGTCTATGGACTCACCCGCGCGCGTGGCCTCGGGATCGTGGACGGGATCGTCCACAGCATCCGGCAAGGGTGGGCGGATGCTGCCGACGAGGCGCAGCTGACTCAGGCAGAACGGGCCGCGTTGTGGGGTCGGCAGTTCCTGAACCCCGGTGCGCTTCACTGACTGTCGTGATCGCCGGGGATGGGGAGGGGCTGGACGACGTCCCAGTGTTCGACGATCAGGTTGTTCTCCAGTCGCCAGATGTCCACGACGGCAACGGGGTTCGGGGTGTTGTGGGGTGTCATCCGGTAGTGCAGGGCGACGAGGTCGGCTTCGGCGATGACGCGGTGGAGGGTCAGGTCGGCGGCCGCGACGGGGGAGGTGCGGATGAAGTCGATGAAAGCGTCTCGGCCGCTGGGGTTTCCGGGGCTGTGTTCGATGAAGCCCGCGTGCAGGAGGGTGCGCAGGACTTCGATGTCGCCTGCGGCGAAGCGGTGGAAGGCGTCGACTACCAGGTCCTTGTTCGTTGTCATGGGGTGACTGTCGCCGGTGCGCGGTGGGTGTGTCGATTACCCGCCGGGTAGTGGCTGCCGGGGGCGGGGCGGCGCAGACTCGGGGGATGACCCGGGAACGATCGGTCGGTGAACTACTGCGGGAGTGGCGCGGGCGCAGGGGGTTGAGTCAGCTGGATCTGGCCATCGCGGCGGAGGTGTCGGCGCGGCATCTCAGTTTCGTCGAGACCGGGCGGACCGTGCCGAGCAGCGCGATGGTGCTGCATCTGGCCGATCGGCTCGATGTGCCGGTCGGTGAGCGCAACCGGCTGCTGGTGGCGGCCGGGCACGCGCCGGTCTTCCGTGCGCGACCGCTGGACCGGCCGGATCTGGCGCGGGCGCGCGAGACCGTGCAGCAGGTGCTGCTGGCCCACGAACCGTATCCCGCGCTCGCGGTGGACCGGCGATGGAACCTCGTGCTGGCCAACAGCGCGGTGGAGGTCTTCCTGGAGGGTGCGGCCCCGGAGCTGACGCGTCCGCCGATCAATATGATGCGGCTGGGTCTGCACCCCGACGGGCTCGCGCGCCGCCTTCGCAATCTGGACGAAGTGCGTGCGTACCTGCTGCCCAGGCTCGCCCACCAAGCCGCCCGCAGTGGTGATCCTCGGCTGCACGCGTTGCACGAGGAACTGGTCGCCTACGGGCCCACGCCCGAGCCGGGGACACCGGACCCCGCCGAGGTCGCGCTGGTCATCCGGCTCGCGTTCCGAGGGGCCGAGCTCAGCTTCGTCAATACCGTCACCACGCTCGGCGCGGCCTTCGAGGTGGCGCTGGAGGAGGTCGCGATCGAGGCGTATCTCCCCGCCGATCTCGCGACCCGGCGATTCTTCCGGCCGGGGCACCGAGGTGACGAGTAGGACATCGGCGCAGCAGGGGAGACTGGTGGGTGATGAAGCTGCCTGAACTGCCCGATCTGCCGGTGCGGCCCGCGCTGGACGAGATCGTCGAGACGCTGGCCGGACGTGGGGTCGCGGTGCTGGTCGCGCCGCCGGGGACCGGGAAGACGACGCTGGTGCCCTTGGCGCTGGCCGCCGCGAGCGAGGGGCGGATCGTGGTCGCCGAACCGCGTCGGCTGGCCGCGCGGGCCGCGGCGGCACGGATGGCGGCGCTGCTCGGCGAACGGGTGGGCGAGACCGTCGGCTACGCGGTGCGCGGGGATCGCAAGGTGGGAGCCCGAACGCGGATCGAGGTGGTGACCTCGGGGCTGCTCGTGCGGCGATTGCAGCAGGACCCGGAGCTGCCCGGAGTCGGCACGGTGGTGCTCGACGAATGCCATGAGCGGCACCTCGACGCGGATCTACTGCTGGCGTTGCTGCTGGACGCGCGGTCCGGGCTGCGACCGGATCTCCGGGTACTCGCCACGTCGGCCACCGTCGCGGCGGGGCGTCTCGCCGCGCTGCTCGGGCAGGGTGGCGAGGTCGATGGGCAGGTCGGACCGGGGCAGGGCGTTGACGGGTCGGCGGGGTCTGGTGGGGGCGCTGATAGAGCGGTCGGGTCGGACAAGGGCGCCGATGTGCAGGCCAGGTCAGGGGAGGTCGCCGCTGGGTCGGGCGAGGGCGCTGGTAGCGCGGTCGGGTCGGGGGAGGGCGCCGATGTGCAGGCCAGGTCGGGGGAGGTCGCCGCTGGGTCGGGCGAGGGCGCTGGTAGCGCGGCCGGGTCGGGGGAGGGCGCCGATGTGCAGGCGGGGACGAGGGCTGTGGCGGGCGGACGCGGGGTGGACGTGGGGTCGGCCGGTGAGCCGGGGAGGTGTCCGGTGCTCGAGGTGCGGGGGCGGGCGTATCCCGTTGAGGTGGAGTATCTTCCGGCGTTGACGCGGGAGCGGGTCGAGGCGCAGGTGGCGCGGGGTGTGCGGGCCGCGTTGGCCGGTACCGAGGGGGATGTGCTGGTGTTCCTGCCCGGTGTCGGGGAGATCAATCGGACGGCGGGGTTGTTGCGGGATCTCGATGGTGTCGATGTGGTGCCGCTGCACGGGCGGCTGGGGAGTTCGGTGCAGGACACCGCCTTGCGGCCGGGGGTGCGGCGGCGGGTCGTCTTGTCCACGGCGGTGGCCGAATCCAGTCTCACCGTGCCCGGGGTGCGGGCCGTGGTGGACTCGGGTCTGTCGCGGGTGCCGCGGATCGATCATCGGCGTGGGCTGTCCGGGCTTGCGACCGTACGGGTTTCGGCGGCGGTGGCCGAGCAGCGGGCGGGGCGGGCCGGTCGTGAGGCGCCCGGCCGGGCCTGGCGGTGCTGGCCCGAATACGAGCATCAGACGCTGCCCGCCTATCCCGAGCCGGAGATCCGTACCGCCGAACTCACCCGGCTCGCACTGGAATTGGCGTGCTGGGGCACGCCCGACGGTTCGGGTCTGGCCTGGTGGGACGCACCGCCCGAAGGTGGTCTGGCCGCGGGTCGCGCCGTCCTGCGCGCGCTCGGCGCCCTCGACGCGTCGGATCGCGTCACCGACCGCGGGCGCGCCATGTCCGCCCTCGGCCTGCATCCCCGCCTGGCCCGCGCTCTTCTCGACGGCGCCGCCCACGTCGGTCCTCGCGCCGCCGCCGAAATGGTGGTGCTGATGGACGACGACTCCCTGGCCCACACCGCCGACGCGGCCGCCGCCCTCCGCGCCCTGCGCTCCGAACGTCCGCCGCGCTGGACCAAGGAGGCGCAACGACTGGTCCGATTGCTCGGCGCGGACAGTGGGCCGAATGCCGCTTCCGTTCCGGCGGACGCTGGAACACCGGTCGGCGCAGTGAGGTCGGGCGGTGTTCCTGCCGGGCACTCGGAGAGCCGGACCGCTCACTCGGAGAGCCGGACCGCTCACTCGGAGAGCCGGACCGCTCACTCGGAGAGCCGGACCGCTTCCGGGGATTCGGCGCGCGGGGTGCACGAGATCGCGGCGTTGATGATCGCGTTGGCGCAGCCGGAGCGGTTGGCCCGGCGGCGGCCCGGTGGGACGTCGTACCTCATGGCCGGCGGTACCGCGGTGACCTTGCCGCCGGGGTCCGGGCTGGCCGAGGCGGAGTGGCTGGCGGTGGCGGTGGCCGATCGTGATCCGGGACGGGCCGAAGGGCGTATCCGGTTGGCGGCCATCGCGGATGAGGATCTCGCGCGGGAGGCGGCGCCGGGGTTGGTGACGCGGGCCGAGGAAGTGCACTGGGAATCCGGTGCGGTGGTCGCCCGGCAGGTGGAACGGCTCGGGGCGATCGTGCTGTCGGAAAAGCCACTGCGCCAACCTGATCCGTTAGCGCTGGACCGCGCCGTCCGCGAGGGCCTGCGCGCGGAGGGACTCCAGCTCCTGCGCTGGGACGACGACGCCCGCGGCCTGCGGGAACGTCTCGCCTTCCTGCACCGCACCCTCGGCGCCCCGTGGCCCGCCGTCGACGACGACACCCTCCTGGCCGACCTCGACCGCTGGCTCGCCCCCGACCTCACCACCGTGCGCCGCCGCGCCGATCTCACCTGCATCGACGCGGGCACCGCCCTGCGCCGCCTGCTGCCCTGGCCGGAGTCCGCCCGCCTGGACGAGCTCGCCCCCGAACGCCTCGAGGTCCCCTCCGGCAGCCGTGTGCGCCTCGACTACAGCGCCGACCAGCCCGTCCTGGCGGTCAAGGTCCAGGAGATCTTCGGCTGGACCACCCCACCCACCCTCGCCGACGGCCGCGCCAACCTCCTGCTCCACCTGCTCTCCCCGGCCCAGCGCCCCGTCGCCGTCACCGCCGACCTCCCGTCCTTCTGGCGCAACGGCTGGCCCCAGGTCCGCGCCGACCTCCGCGGCCGCTACCCCAAACACGCCTGGCCCGAAGACCCCACCACCGTCGTCCCCCACCGAGGCACCGCCCGCCGAGCCCGCGAGAACTGATCGGGCGGCACACGGGGTGGTCGGGGAGGCGCGGGGTGTCCTCCGTAGGATCGGCCGCGATGGTTTCCCCACTTCTCGCCGACCTGTTCGAATCGCATCGAGCGCATCTGCTTTCGGTCGCCTACCGGCTCACCGGAAGCGTCGGCGACGCCGAGGACGCCGTGCAGGAGAGCTGGCTGCGGATGGCGGGGGTGCACCAGTCGGAGATCGATGATCTGCGGGCCTGGCTCACGACAGTCGTCGCGCGGATCTGTGTCGATCATCTGCGCAGCGCGGCCGTGCGCCGGGAAAGCTATGTGGGGCAGTGGCTTCCGGAGCCGATCGTCACCGGCGATGGTGTGGGGCCGCTGGATCCGGTGGCGCGGGATGTGCGGTGCAGGCTGGCGGCGATGGTGGCGCTCGAGGCGCTGACCCCGCCGCAGCGGGTCGCGCTGGTGCTGCACGACGGGTTCGGTGTGCCGATCGAGGAGATCGGCGCGATTCTCGACATGCCGGGCGAGGCGGTGGGGGAAGCCCTGGCGGTCGGGCGGCGGGCCGTGGCACCGGCACCCACCAGCGATGACGTGCACGACGCGGCGGTACAGCGCTTCCTGGCCGCGCTGGCGGCGGGTGATGTCGACGGGGTCGCGGCGAGCCTGCATCCGGCGGCGACCTTCGCGGGCGACGCGGGCGGCACCATCGAGACGGCACTGGATGTCGTCGCGGGAGTGGACACGATCGCCCGTCTGGCGCTGGGACTGTGGCGCAGGCATCTCGCCGAGCAGGCGCTGGAACTGGGGTCCGCCACGGTGAACGGGCAATCGGGGCTCGTGCTCACCGACCCGAACTCGCCGTTCGGGCGGCCGGTACGGGTACTCGGCTTCACGGTGCACGAGGAAAAGATCTGGGCCGCTTATGATTTCGCCAATGTGGCGAAGCTGTCGGGCGCGCGGCTGCGCTGACGGCGACATCGGACCGGACCCGCGCGATCCGGTCCGACGCGCACAGCCGGGTCTAGGGGTAGGTGGAGCCCCAGTTGTGGTTTCCGGTCGACGAGCCGAGGTTGAAATCGCCTGTCGAGGAACCCATGTTGTTGTCCGGGGTCGCCGAACCGGTGAAGTAGTCGACGATCGGGTTGGCGATCAGATGATCGTGGATGAACTGCAGTGCCGAACCGGCGACCTCCGACGCGGCCGGGTGCACGATGAAGTCGAGCAAGGGTGAGGCCATAGGGAGCCCCTTTCGATATACCACCACGATGTGGTGTGTGAGGTAGAACACGGCGAGGCTAGCTGAGGTTGGGTCAACGCACAATAGTGCAGGTCAAACGGGTAAAACGTTTGTGAAACATAGGTGTTCGCTATCGTTCGGCAACGTCGGGGAAAAGTGGGATACGCTGCGGGGATGTCGCCGGAAACACCCACTGTCGCCCGTTTGCGCCCGTTCGGATCGACGATCTTCGCCGAGATGACCGAGCTGGCCCTGCGCCACGACGCGGTCAATCTGGGCCAGGGCTTCCCGGATACCGACGGGCCCGCGGGCATGCTCGAGGTGGCGCGCGCGGCCATCGCCGACGGGCTCAACCAGTACCCGCCGGGGCGCGGGATGCCGGTCCTGCGCCAGGCCGTCGCCGATGATCGGGCCCGCCGCTACGGCACCGCCTACGACCCGGCGACCGAGGTGCTGGTGACGGTCGGAGCCACCGAGGCGATCAGTGCCGCGGTGCTCGGGCTGGTGGAGCCGGGGCAGGAGGTGGTACTCATCGAGCCCTATTACGACTCCTACGCCGCCTCGGTCGCGCTGGCCGGGGCGCAGCGGCGCACCGCCCGGCTGGTGCCCGACGGGGACCGCTTCGTGCTCGACCGCGACAGCCTGCGCGCCGCGATCACTCCGAAAACCCGCATGGTGGTGGTGAATTCGCCGCACAATCCGACGGGATCGGTGCTGGATCGCGACGATCTGGCGGCCATCGCCGAGCTGGCATGTGAACACGATCTGCTGGTGCTGGCCGACGAGGTCTACGAGCATCTCGTCTACGACGGTGTGGAGCACGTCAGTATCTCCACGCTGCCGGGCATGCGGGAGCGCACCGTCGTGGTGTCCAGTGCGGCCAAGACTTTCAATGTGACGGGGTGGAAGATCGGCTGGGTGTGCGCGCCCGCGCCGCTGCTCGACGGGGTGCTCGCGGCCAAGCAGTTCCTCACCTTCGTGGGTGGCGGGCCGTTCCAGCCCGCCGTCGCGCACGCGATCACCGCTGAGCACGAGTGGGTGCTGGCACTGCGTGACGGGCTCTCCGACAAGCGGCTGCGGCTCTCGGCTGCCCTGCGCGACACCGGGTTCGGCGTACACGCGAGTTCCGGCGGCTACTTCGTGTGCGCGGACATCCGCCCGCTCGGCGCGACCGACGGCCTCGCCTTCTGCCGCGAGCTCCCGGCCCGGCTCGGGGTCGCGGCGGTGCCGGTGAGTGTGTTCGCCGATCATGCCGAGGACTGGAAACACCTGGTGCGCTTCACCTTCAGCAAGCGCGACGAGACCATCGATGAGGGAGTGCGGCGGTTGCGTGCGGGGATCGCGGTCGGCTGAGCACGCGCGCCTCGGTGCGGGATGCTCCGGGGCGTGGGGTCGCTGAGTCGGCCGTGCGCGGACGGTGCCGGGCGGAGTCAGTCGCGGGCGTGGCGGGCCAAGGGGGCGTGCCACTGGTAGTGGCGGGCGAGCAGGCGGAAGCCGATGGCGCCCGCGGCGGCGAGCAAGCCGGTCCAGGCGTGGTAGAGGTCGAAGTGGAGCAGGGCGGCCGTCGTGGCGGCGCCGAAGAGGGCGGGGATGGCGTAGAGGTCCTGGTCGGGACGTAGGACGCTGGGGACCTCGCCGCTGAGCACGTCACGCAGGACGCCGCCGCCGATGGCCGTGGTCATGCCGAGCAGCGCGGCGGTGGGGGCGCCGACGTCGGCGGAGTAGGCGATCACCGTGCCGGTCACGCAGAACAGGCCGAGGCCGATGGCGTCGGCGATCTCGAGTGGGCCCTTGGTCAGGCGCGGGGAGGGCGCGATGAAGAACAGCACCAGGGCGGTGAGCAGGGCCGCGCACAGGTAGGTGAGGTCGGTGAACGCGGCGGGCGGGGTGCGGCCGATGAGCAGGTCGCGCACGATGCCGCCGCCGAGCGCGGTCGCGATGGCGAGCACCGCTATCCCGAACAGGTCGAGGCGTTTGCGCACCGCGACCAGCGCACCCGAGGCCGCGAACGAGATCACCCCCATCAGCTCGCCACCGCGATGCACCGCCGTCACCGCCGAATCCAGCTCGGTCACCGACGGCCCGGCCAAGACCGCCGTCACCAGCACGCCACCACTCACCGCTCACTCCTTCACACCGGCTCCCGAGCAGACTGACACGCCCGCCGCGTCACCGCGCCGCCACCCACGCCCCGGCGCGTCGCACCGGTCGTGCCGACATGGCGACATAGTGGGTGAGCAGGTGGGTGCCGCCGCCGGTGTAGTCCGGCATCGCGGCGGGGTGAGCAGGTGGGCCCTGATGCCCGTCGGGGCGGCGTCGCTACCGGGCGAACCGAGAGGGTGGCGGTCGAGGGGTCAGGCCGGGGTGGGGCGGGTGCGGTCGGTGGCGAGCAGGACGGCGATGGTGCCCAGGGCGGTGCCCATGAGGTAGCGCTGGGTGCGCAGCCAGCCGGGGCGGGTGGTGAGGAAGGCGGCGAGGGTGGCGGCGGTGAGGACGATGAGGGCGTTGACGGTGAGGGCGACGGTGATCTGGACCGCGCCCAGTGACAGGCTCTGGAGCCAGAGGGCGCCGCGGGCCGGGTCGACGAACTGGGGGATGAGGGCCATGTACATGATGGCGATCTTGGGGTTGAGCAGGTTGGTGACCAGGCCCATGGTGAACAGGCGGCGAGCCGGGTCGTGGGGCAGGTCCGCCGGGGCGAACACCGAGACTCCGCCCGGGCGCAATGCCTGCCAGGCCAGCCAGAGCAGATAGCCCGCACCCGCCAGCTTCACGGCCAGATACAGGCCGGGCACCACGGCGAACACGGCGGTGATCCCCGCCGTGGCGGCCAGCAGATACACCCCGAACCCGGCGGCCACCCCGCCCAGCGAGATCAACCCGGCCCGCCGCCCCTGCGCGACCGTCCGCGACACCAGATACATCATGTTCGGCCCCGGCGTGAGCACCATCCCGAGCGCGGCCGCGCCCACCCCGAGTACCGCCGTCGTCTGCAACATGCACCGAGTCTGACCTGGTCGTGCCCGGTCTGTCGCGGTCCAGTCGCCACCCGCTGGACCGCCTGGCACCGCGTCCGCCCGAAACGAACCCCCAGGTCGTGTCGGTGCAAGTCCGTACAATCGAACAAGGCGGCAAAAGGAACCACCACCGCCCTCACGTACCCACCCAACGCACCCACCACGGTTTTCGGCCGCCTCGCATCCGAGGGGCGAGACGTAACGGCGAAGCCGAAGTATCGCCCCTCGGATGCGAGGCTCACAGGGCCGAAAACCCGCGGCACCAGCCGCCAATAAACACAGGAGCAGGTTGTGACCGACGGGCCGTTGATCGTCCAGAGCGACAAGACCCTGCTGCTCGAGGTCGACCACGAGCTGGCGGGCAACGCACGGCAGGCCATCGCGCCGTTCGCCGAGCTCGAGCGCGCGCCCGAGCATGTGCACACCTACCGGATCACGCCGCTGGCGCTGTGGAACGCGCGGGCGGCCGGTCACGATGCCGAGCAGGTCGTGGACGCGCTGGTGAGTTTCTCGCGGTACGCGGTGCCGCAGCCGCTGCTGGTCGACATCGTCGACACCATGGGCCGCTACGGCCGGTTGCAGCTGGTGAAGCATCCCGCGCACGGGTTGTGCCTGGTCAGCCTGGATCGCGCGGTGCTCGAGGAAGTGCTGCGGCACAAGAAGATCGCGCCCATGCTGGGTGCGCGCATCGACGACGACACGATCGTCGTGCACCCGTCCGAGCGCGGTCACATCAAGCAGATGTTGCTCAAGATCGGCTGGCCCGCCGAGGACCTGGCCGGTTATGTCGACGGTGAGGCGCACGACATCGGCCTGGACTACACCGAGGGCAAGTGGCACCTGCGCGACTATCAGGAGATGGCCGCCGACTCGTTCTGGGCGGGCGGGTCGGGGGTGGTCGTGCTGCCGTGTGGCGCGGGCAAGACCATGGTCGGGGCCGCCGCGATGGCCAAGGCCAAGGCGACCACGTTGATCCTGGTCACCAATACGGTGGCGGGCAGGCAGTGGCGGCGTGAGCTGCTGGCGCGCACCACGCTGACCGAGGACGAGATCGGCGAGTACTCCGGTGAGCGCAAGGAGATCCGGCCGGTCACCATCGCCACCTATCAGGTGATCACCCGCAAGTCCAAGGGTGAGTACAAGCATCTGGAGCTGTTCGACAGCCGCGACTGGGGCCTGGTGATCTACGACGAGGTGCATCTGCTGCCCGCGCCGGTCTTCCGGATGACCGCCGATCTGCAGTCCCGGCGCAGGCTCGGTCTCACCGCCACGCTGGTGCGTGAGGACGGCCGCGAGGGCGACGTGTTCTCGCTGATCGGCCCCAAGCGCTACGACGCGCCGTGGAAGGACATCGAGGCCCAGGGCTGGATCGCGCCCGCCGACTGCGTGGAGGTGCGGGTCACCCTGACCGACGCCGAGCGGATGGCGTACGCGACCGCCGAGCCGGAGGAGCGCTACAAGCTGTGCTCGACCGCGCGCACCAAGATCCCGGTGGTGGAGTCGATTCTCGAGCGGCACAAGGGTGCGCCGACGCTGGTGATCGGCGCCTATCTCGACCAGCTCGAGGAACTCGGGATCGACCTGAACGCCCCGGTCATCACCGGTGCGACCAAGAACAAGGAGCGTGAGGCGCTCTTCGACGCGTTCCGGTCCGGGGAGATCCCCGTGCTGGTGGTGAGCAAGGTGGCCAACTTCTCCATCGATCTGCCGGAAGCCTCGGTGGCGGTGCAGGTTTCGGGCACCTTCGGTTCGCGGCAGGAGGAGGCGCAGCGCCTGGGCAGGCTGCTGCGGCCCAAACAGGATGGGGGACAGGCGCATTTCTACTCGGTGGTCGCCCGCGACACCCTCGACGCCGAATACGCCGCGCACCGGCAGCGTTTTCTGGCCGAACAGGGGTATGCGTATCGCATCACCGATGCCGATGATCTGCTCGGACCGCCGATCGGTGACGGCGCGTAGCGCTCATCCCCAGGTCGGGGCGGGGTACGGTGGCAACTGTGCGCCGCTTCGAATTCGTGGTCGACCGAGAGCACGCTCATGCGGTCAACGAGACGTTCACCGGGTTACGCAGGCTGCGCCTGCTGGCCCTGCTCGTGGCGGGACTCGCCGTCGCGGCCACGGTCGCGCTGGTGTGGAGCGGGCAGGCCTGGGGATATCTGCTGGCGGTGGTGTGTGTGCTCGCCGCGATCATCGCGCTGTGGGTGGCGCTGTGGACGCCGCACCGCTCCAGCATCGAAAAGCTGTACCAGGACGGGCCTTTGGTGCCCGCCGTGGTCACCGAGTCCGAGCCGTCGGGGATCGTGCTGCTCGCCCTGGTCGACATCGCCGAGCCCACCGCCACCACGCGCAGCTGGGCGCTGATCACCCGCAAGGTGCGGGCGCTGCCCGGGCACGCGCCGCGGCGGGGTGAGCGGGTGCCCGCGGTCGCGGTGCGCACCGATCGCGCGCCCCGGCAGGTGGGGGAGCGCTGGCAGCTCGTCACCGCGATGCCGATCGCCTGGGGGACGCGCGACCAGGACGTCATCGACCGCGCGGCCGCCGCCATCACCGAGATCGAATGGCGGCTGCTGGCCGAGAACCTCGCCCTGGCCGCCCGCGTCAAGCGCACCGCCACCAAACGCCTCCTGCTCGACCCCCACCAGCTGCCCGACGACCTGGGCTGACGTGGCCGGACCGGGGAAGAGCGTCCGTGCGAGGCGATGGCCGGCGGGGGTGTGCGCGGCGTTCGCGCTGCTGGTGCTGGGAACGGGACCGGCGGCGGCGGACCCGGCGCTGATCGGCGCGCCCGGGGTGGGCGACCCGTACTACCCGCTCGACGGCAACGGCGGTTACGACGTGAGCCACTACGATCTCGCGGTCGACTACGACCCGCCGACCCATCAGCTGCGCGGCACCGCCGGGATCGAGGCCAGGGCCGTGCAGCCGCTGGCCCGGTTCAATCTGGACTTCCGGGGGCCCGAGGTGCGGATGGTGACCGTCAACGGGCAGCCCGCCGGGTTCGCGCGCGAGGGTGAGCACGAGCTGGTGGTGACGCCGCTGCTGCCGCTGCCCGCCGGGCTGCCGCTGCGCATCGTCGTCGACTACGCGGGCGAGGTGGCCGACACCGAGGGCGAGGGCTGGACCTACGCGCCCAGCGGCGGCGCCTTCGCCGTGGGCCAGCCGCACAGCGCGAGCAGCTGGTATCCGCTCAACGACACACCCCTGGACAAGGCGACCTTCACCCTGCGTGCCTCGGTGCCCGACGGGTGGGAGGTGATGTCCACCGGTGCGCGCACCCGGCACGAGGTGCGCGACGGGAAACTGCTCACCACCTGGGAGACCAGACAGCCCGTGATCGGCTACCTCACCACGATGGCCGTGGACCACTTCACCTTCCTGGAGAACCGGCGCCCCGACGGCACGCCCGTGCTGAGCGCCTTCGCGCCGGAGTCCGAGCACAATCGCGAGGACGAACAACGGGTGCCGGAGATCCTCGACTTCCTCGAAAACCTCTACGGGCCCTACCCGTTCGAGGTCGCCGGTGGCATCTACGTCGACGCCGAGATCCCGTTCTCGCTGGAAACCCAGACCCGGCCCACCTACGCGCCGTGGACCGACCTCAACACCGTGGTGCACGAACTGGCCCACCAGTGGTGGGGCGACACCATGTCGGTGCGGCAGTGGTCCGACATCTGCCTCAACGAATGCTTCGCCAGCTACACCGCCGACTACCTGTGGATCGAACGGATCGACGGGGCCGACGTGGACACCAAATACCGCGAGACGGTCGGCAAGTACCGCGACGACACCGAGTTCTGGGAGTACGCGCTGGCCGATCCCGGGGTGGGCAACGAGTTCACCTCGGTCTACTACCGGGGGCCGCTGTTCCTGCACGCCCTGCGCAAGCTGATCGGCGAGGACGTCTTCTTCGCCGCCCTGAAGGACTTCGTCACCGCCCACCGCGACGGGCACGCCTCGATGCCGGAGTTCCGGGAGTTCCTGCAGACACGCACCTCGATGCCGCTGAAGGACTTCCTGGCCGAATGGCTGGACGGCACGCGGGCGCCGCGCGACGCGTTCCTGTACCCCGGCACGCTGGGCGGCTGATCAGGATTCGTCGAGGCGGGCGCGGGCCCGGTCGGCCCAGCGTCGCATCCTGTCGAACTGGCTTCGGGCGGCGGTGAGTTCGCCGCGGGCGCGGTGCTCGGCGGTCTGGGCGAAATGGCGTTGCTGTTCGGCGTGTTCGAGGTCGGCGCGGAGCTGGGCGACGCGGTCATCGGCGGCGGCGAGAGCGGATTTCGCCTCAGCGGCGGTGGATTCGGCTTCGTCGCGGTCGGCGCGGGCGGATTCGAGGCCGGCTTCGGCGTCGTCGAGTTCCTGTTGCGCCTCGGCGCGGCGGGCGGCGGCGATCTCCTCCCCGGTCCGTTTCTCGGGGCGGGCGGCTTTGCTGCCCGCCTTGCCACTACCGGTGGAACGGCCGGACTCGGTGCGACCTTTCCCGCCCGTGATCGCGACCAGGCCCGCCGGACCGAAACCCTCGTAGGTGACCGTGGCCGGAAGTACCCCGGTGCGGATCTGATCGGCCACCTCCGGATCGGCGAGCGCTGCGGTGAGGGTCTGGCCGACCTCGCGCAGGGTCTGTTCGGTGGCGGTGCGGCCGTGCTCAGCGGACAGTTCTGCCGCGCGCTTGGTCATCGCGTTCACCACCTGCTGGCGCTGGGTCCCCAGGGCGCGCAGCTCGGTGCCGGAGAGCTGGCGCTGGGCCGCGCGCAGGGCGTCACCGAGGTCGAGCAGGGCGGCGATCTCGGCGGGGGCGTCGCGGGCCAGCAGGTTCACCGTCCAGGCGGCGACGGTGGGTTTGCGCAGGGCGGTGATCGCGGCGGCGAGCTCGCGGTCGCCGTCCGCGCGGGCCTGGGCGGCGCGCTCGGTGCGCGTGGAGACGAACTCGCCGGGGTCGAGCCCGTACAGCTCGGCCGCGGCATCGTCGATGCTCATCTCCCCCATGGTAGCGGCCTTGGGTATCGTCACCGGCGGTCATATCTGCCTGAACCGTTCGGTGAGTGAGGTTTTCAGTGTTCATCCCAGGAAAGCGACTGCTGGCACGGCTCGTGTTCGCCCCCGTCGCCACGGTCGCGCTGGTCGGAGCGGTCGTGGCCTGCTCCTCCGGTGACGACTCGTCCACCTCGGCCGGTGCGGTCGCGGCCGGTTCGTGCGTGCAGGTCACCGACAACACCGCCGACGCGATGGTGGCCACCGTCGCCGACTGCTCGTCGAGCGCCGCCGCCTACCGCATCGCCTCCACCGGCGCCGCGCCACTGGACTGCGACGCCGACGCGGCCACCTTCAACGGAACCGTCGGCGACACCAAGACCGGACTGTGCCTGACCCCGAACTTCGCCGAAGGCCAGTGCTACACGGACGCGGGAACGCGCCCGGCCGAGTCGATCGCCTGTACGGCCCCGGAGGCGTCGTTCAAGGTGGTCAAGCGGATCGACGGCGAGACCGACGAGCTGCTCTGCGGCGCCGACGCCACCCAGTTCCGAACCGTCCCCGACCCGAAGACCACGTTCTGCTTGGCTAAGCCGTAGGGGATTTTCGGGGGGCGGGACCCGGGGTTTACTTGCCCGGGGTTGTGTACAGGGCTGTGTTTGTTGGAGCGCTGGCGCGCTCGAGGTCGCGGCCCCAAAGGGCCGCCGGTCAGGCACCGTTGCTTGCTCCTTCGTCGCGTACGCAACGGCGCCTGACCGGCGGCCCGGCCGCGACCGGCCACTTCGTGGCCGCCGCTCCTCGGGGTCGCGGGTGCGGGGTTGGGAGTGCGGTCATGGCGGATTCTGGGTGTGCGGTGTGGCTGGGAGTGTGGTCGGGTGTTTGGGGCTTCAGTCCAGGAGGGCTACCGAGGCGATTCGGTGGAGGGTGAAGTGGCGGGTGGCGCCGGTGACGGGGTCCACGGCGTCGAGTTGGCCGTTGCCGACTCGGAGGGGTTCCACGACGCGTTGGGTGGCTACGCCCTGGGCATCGACGTAGGCGATGTTGACGGGGCGGCGGACGCGGGCGGCCAGCTGTAGCAGGGCGAGGGTGGCGGCGGTGCCGGTGCGGGTGCCGTCGCTGCGGACCGACTGGCCTGTGCGGGCGCCCGCGGCGCGCTCGCCCGCGCGTAGTTCGGTGACGAGCTGGGCCAGCTGGGTCTCGCTGGGCGAGCTCGGTCGATAGGGCCTGCGGGCCAGCGGGCGCACGGCGATGCGGGCGCCGCGTGGGCGCAGGTCGACGATGGCGCCGCCGGAATCCTCGCCCGCGGGGGCGAAACCGGCCGCGCGCAGCTGCTCGAGGAGTTCGCCGAGGGGGGCCTGGGCGATGGCGACGGTGGGGGCGATGGCGCGCAGGGCCAGTGTCTCGGCGACCGGAGCGGCGAGGACCTGGGCGAGCAGGGCGGGATCGTCGCTGCGCAGGAAGGACTGGGCCATCCCGGCGCGGAGCTGGCCGTGGCGGCGGGCGACATCGTCGATGAGGTAGGTCAGCGACTGCGGGACCGGGGTGCGCGAGTGGGTGGCGAACAGGGCGTGCAGTTCGGCGGCGGTCAGGCCCGCGTCGAGCGCGCGGCGCACCGAGGCGTCACCGACCCGGTAGACCGTGGCGGCCCCCGCCGATTCCACATCGGCCACCAGCGCGATCCGGCCGTGCAGTTCGGGGACGAGCGGACCGGGCGCGATCACCGTCAGATCCGCCTGCACCAGCACGTGATCGACCGGTTCGGGCAGCGCGGCCGCCATCTCCGCCTCGGCGTCGGCGACGCTGGTGTCGGCGCCGTGCAGCAGCGCGCGGGCCGCCGAATCCAGCGCACCGCGCCCGAGCAGGCCCACGGTGGCGGCCTCGGCCAGCGTCGCGGTCACCGCGTCGAGCCGGAAGTGCCTGCGCCGCCGGGGCATCCGCCAGGCCAGCAGCTTGCCGATCTCGGCGGGGGTGAGGGCGCTGCCGCTGGGGAACTCGGCCAGCAGCGCGAGGATCGCGTGCCGGTCGCGCACGGCGTGCGGAATCCGCAGCTCGGCCGACAGGGCCGCGATCGGCTTGTCGGCGGCGTCGCGCAGGCCGATCATCCACGGCATCCGGTCCAGTTCCAGCCAGGCCTGGGCGAGCACCACCCAGCGGGTGGCGGGCGGAGCATCGGACCAGGCGTCGGCGGCGGGGGTCGGGGCCCAGAAGTCGTCGGTGGTGTCGAGATCCGGTGGCGGCTCCGGCAGGCCCTTCTCGACCAGCTTGGCCGCGGCGAGCAGCTCGAGCAGCAGGCCGGTGCGCTGTTCGTCGACGCCGGTCTGCTTGGCCAGCCTGCGCAGTTCGCGCACGCCGAGCCCGCCCGCGCGCAGGGCGGGGGCGGGCAGCTTGCCCAGTGCCTCGAGTAGATCCGCGCAGTCGCGCAGCAGCTCGCCCACCTCGCCCGCGCCGACCGCGTTCACCTCGGCGGGCGGATTCTTGACCGGTGACGGCTTGGGCGGGGCCAGCGCGTGCGGGTCGGTGACGGGTTCGCCGCGCAGTAGCTGACCCACCGTCACCGGCAGTTCCACGGTCTCGTCGTCGATCCGGTGCAGCAGCCGCGCGGCCAGCAGCCGCTGCACCGGACGGTCGGCGGGGGCGCCCGGTGCGGCGTCGCGGGTGCGGCCGCGCGGGCCGGTGGTGGCCAGTTTCTCCAGCAGCGCGCGCTCGGGCGGACTCGCCTGCGCCAGCGCGGCATTCGCCTCGGGTTCGGTGAGCGCGTCGGGCAGCGCGGTGGTGGCGCCCAGCGGCCAGGGCAGGGCCTCCACCGCCGACGGGGTGACGTGCAGGTCGTCGCCGGTCTGCCAGACCAGCGCGCGGTCGAGCAGCCTGGTCAGCGCCGCGGTGAAGGCGGTCTTGGTGACCCGGTCCTTGAGCTGCGCGTGCAGGGTCGCGCGGGTGAGCGGGGTGAGCGCGGTGCCGATGGTGCGGGCGTCGTCGTTGGCGGCGAGCGCCTCGATGATCGCGAACTCCAGCGTGTCCAGATCGTCGGCGGCACGCAGCACCGAGGCGCGCTGCTGGGCGCGCACCGCGAGCACCGACATCGAGGCGGGCAGCGGCACCGCCAGATCGGGCCGCAACTGCAGCAGTTTCACCAGCTGGGCGTCGGTACGCGCACCGAGCCAGTCGGCGAGGGAGTCCGTCGCGATCATCGGATAAAGCTTACCGTTCGCGGCCGAGAAGCTGCTGTGCCAGCCGCGATCGAGCCCGGTGCCACATGTGCCAGAATGAGGCCGTGGTGAACAAATCGAAGAAACCCTACGTCGACAACGGCTGGCCGCAGGTGGCCGACGGCGAGCACGCCGTGACCGAACTGTCGTCGACCCGCGCCGGTAACCTCTCGCCCTTCGGCGAGGAGACCGAGTTTCCCGTCCCGGCCTCGCAGCTGCCCTACGTGCACCCGCAGACCACCATCAACCGGGTGTAAATCGGACGGGAAAGACAAGAGCCCGCATCCTTCGAGGATGCGGGCTCTTGTTGTCTGCGGGGGCGATCAGGAGGGCAGCAGGCCCTTGTTCGCCTGGAAGAAGTCGATCACGGCCGGGTCCAGCTGCGAACCCTTGGCGTTGGCGACGAAGTCGAGCGCCTGCTGGGGCACGGCGATGCCCTGCTGCTGCACGACCTCGAGGGCGCGGTCCACGGCCTGGAAGACTTCCTGGCTCGGGTCCTGCACCTGCGGGACGCTGACCTCGGGGACCCAGCTCGGGGACGACGGCGCGATGCGCTCGGTCGGGCCGCTGCTCAGGCCGAGCTGAGCCGAGCAGGAGGGCCAGGCACCCCAACCCTGGGAAGCGAGAACCTTTTCGGCGACCACGATCTGCTGTTCGCGGGTGGCCTGGTTGGCTGTGGCGGCGTACTCGCCACCACCGTGTGCGTTCCAGGTGGAGGGGGAGAACTGCAGTCCGCCCTGGTAGCCATTGCCGGTGTTGATACCCCAGTTGCCGCCGGCTTCACACTGCGCGAGGCGATCCCAGTCGGAGTCGGGGGCCGCGCTGGCGTTTCCGGCGAGGGCCGCGGCTGCGGTGCCGAAGATCGCGCCGGTGACGGCGACCTTGGCAGCAGTGCGCCCGGTGGAAGTCGGCTTGCGGTGGCGTCCACTCATATCGGGTTTCTTCCTCTCGTGCGCACCTGCATGTGGTCCGGACTGAGAGGTCTCCCGGTCCGCCCTCACCCCTGATTCCAATCGGGGTCCGGTACCCGCGGGGTGAGGTTCGGTGCGGCGGGCCGGTGGTTCCGGGGTTTGCCCCGGCTGCCAGAAACGGTACGACGCCCAGCGGCGAAAGTCACTATTTGGTAACCGGCGGGTTCCGGGGTGTCTCGGGGTGGTCTCAGGGTGATCCCCGAGGCGTCCGCGCTGGTAGTCGGCACGCCGGGTGTTCGCGACGGTTGCACGCTCAGTTCGTTATCCCGCTGTTATGTGACGAAGGTCACATGTTTAGCGGGCCCGGCGTCCCGACCACAGTGCGAACACCAGTGCGAGCAGGAAACCGACCGGGGCGAGCATGGCGAGCAGGTACAGCCACAGGCCCGGCTCGCTGTCGGACACGATCGACCACACGAAGATGCCGATCACCGCCAGGATGCCGATCCCGAACAGGGCGACGGCCAGTTGCAGCAGGCGATCGCTTCGACGCCGAGGTGAGTTGGTCACTGGTGCACCGTAAAACTGATGTGCTCGCGGTATAGCCACCGGGGTAGACTCTGAGCACATCGCGTCCCGCCATGTTGTGGGGCGCGTTCTTTTCGCGACAACGCAGGACCGACTCGAACCGCAGGGGTTCGGGTGCCGAATGACGATGAACGGGTGAGCGCAGTGCCGACCGGCCGGGTGAAGTGGTACGACGTCGAAAAGGGCTTCGGCTTCCTTTCCCAAGACGAGGGCGAGGACGTCTACGTCCGCTCCTCCGCGCTGCCCGAAGGTGTCGAAGGGCTCAAGCCCGGGCAGCGCGTCGAGTTCGGCATGGCCGCGGGTCGTCGTGGTCCGCAGGCGCTGAGCCTCAAGCTGCTCGAGGCGCCGCCCAGCGTGCGCGGTGAGCGCTCGTCGGCGCCCGCCCGCAAGGACGCCGGGCCGCGCAAGTCGCCCGACGAGCTGCACGGCCTCGTCGAGGACATGATCACGCTGCTCGAGACGAAGGTCCAGCCGGACCTGCGCCGCGGCAAGTACCCGGATCGCAAGCTCTCCCAGCGCATCTCCGAGGTCGTGCGCGCGGTCGCCCGCGAACTCGACCACTGAGACGAATCGGCCCCGGACCGCTGTCCGGGGCCGAGCTGTCTCACGGCTCCGGGGTGACGATCGACCAGGCCGCGTGCGGGATGTAGGTCTCGCGGCCGGTCGCGGTGTCGCGGGCCAGGATCGGGAGCTGGACCTCGATGCCGACCAGGCGCAGGTCGGGTTCGGGCTGGGAGTCGACGGTGATGGCGCGGGCGCCGTCGGGGAAGTCGGCGAAGCTCAGCACGCGGTCGACCTGCTCGCCGGAGGGGCGCTGGTAGATGAGCTGGATCAGCCACGGCGACCCGGAGATCTTTTCGGGCAGCGAGAGCTGCACCGGCAGGCCCGAGGGCACCGTCAGCGGGGTGGTCTCGCCGTAGCGGCAGTCCTCCATCCGGACCGTGCAGTACATGAACGGCTCCACGGTGACGGTCTCGCCGTAGGCGTACGCGGTGATCTGGGGCTGGTAGGCGGGTGCCTTCGACGCCGCGATCCCGACCCATACGGCCGTCACCACGGCGACGGCCAGCAGGCCCGCCGCGGCCAGGGCCAGGGTCGTGCGAACGTTGAGCTTGCTCACCGGATGGGGTCTCCTGTCCCTCGCGGAACCGTGCCGGGACCTGCCCGGAACGGATGGGTTGTCGGTACTTCCTGCTCGGCGTGCTGCGGGCGGTTTCCGCCCAGACCCGGCAGCAGCGAATGTCCGGTGTAGCTGGCGAAGGTCTGCACGAGCCCGGCCACCAGCACCACACTGATCACCGCGAAACCCTTCCAGAACTCGATCGGCAGCAGCACACCGGCCGCGCCGCCGACCACCCAGCTCAGCTGCAGCACCGTCTCCGAACGCCCGAAACCGGAGGCGATCGACTCCGGCGGCAGGTCGTCCTGGATGGCCGCGTCGAGGGAGACCTTGGCCAGCGCGCTGGCCGCCGAGGCCACCAGCGCGGCGAACACGGCCCCGAACAGATTGCCGGTGAACACCGCGAACAGCGCCACTCCCGCGCACGCGGCGGTGCAGCCGAGCACCACCAGCGACGGCCTGCCCAGCGGCAACCGGGCGCCGGTGGCATTGCCGCCGAAATTGCCGAAGCCCGCCGCCGCGCCGACCGCGGCCAGCATCGCCGCCTGCTCGGTGGGACTGCCGCCCGAGCCCTTGGCGACGAAGGCGATGTAGAAGGTCAGGAAACCGGTGAGCACCCGGATGGAACTGTTGCCCCACAGCCCGGTGACCACCGCGCGCCCCAGCGGCTGACGGCGTTTCCTGGCCGGCACGGCCGACAGCTCGCCCGGATCGAGCACCTCGGTGCGCGCGTCGGACCCGTGATAGCTCAGCGTGGCGGGCACCTCGCCCTCGGTCACCTCGACCCAGGACGGAATCCGCAGACTCAGATACGCGCCGGTCAGCGCGATGGCGACGGCGAAGATCAGCGCGCCGGTGGAATCGGCGATCAGGGCGGCCAGCGCGGCCAGCGCGCCCGCGCCGATGGTGCCGCCGACCAGGCCGAACACGGTCAGCCGGGAGTTGGTGCGGACCAGGTCGATATCGGGTGGCAGCACGCGCGGGGTGACCGCGCTCTTGAGCACCGCGAACGATTTCGAGCCGACCATCATGCACAGGGCCAGCGGATACAGACCCCAGGTGTCGATATTGAAGATGAGCAGCACCGCGAACCCCGCGCGCAACCCGAAGGTGGTGGCCAGGGCCAGCCTGCGGCCGCGTTGCAGCCGGTCCAGCAGCGGCCCGATCAGCGGGGCGATGATCGCGAAGGGGGCGATGGTGATCAGCAGATACAGCGCCACCTTCACCTTCGACTCGGCGGTGGCGCTGGCGAAGAACAGCGTGTTGGCCAGGGCGACGGCGATCGCGGCGTCGAGCGCGAAATTGGCCATCGTGGCGTAGGTGAGCGCGGTCAGGCCGGACTGGTCGGCGCCGTCGGCCTTGGCGGCGCGCTGGAAGGTGGCGATGCCGCGCTCGGTGAGTTCGCGGCTGCGCATGGCGGCGACCCGGGTGACGGTCAGCTTGCGCGGAACGCGCTGCCGGATCTCCTCGGGCTCGGCCGCGTCGTCGGGCCGGGGGAGCGGGCGGGTGCGCGGCGGGCCCGGATCGATCGGGCGCGGGTCGGGCTTGCGGAAGTCGCTGGTGGGGGCGTCGTCCTCGCGGCCTCCGCCCCGGAAGCGGGCCGTCGGGGGATCGGGGCGGGGGAAGACCTTGCGCGGGGCGCGCCGCGGTTCCGGGTCGCCCGCGCGGGGCGGGTACTGCCCGAAGCCGGGGTGTCGGCCGGGCGGGGCGCCCGCGGCGGTGCCGTCCCGGCGACCACGGTCGGGACCGGATGGTTCGCGGGGCGTAGTCACAGTCCAATTCTGTCGCACGCGGGCGACAGGCGTTCACTCGCGGCGCGGCGGTGTCGGACACAGCGTGCTATTTCGGGACGAAACGGACCTCGAAAAGGTGCGGCCAGTACTTGCCGGTGAGCAGGAAGCGGTCGGTGCCCGGCAGCTGCGCGATGCCGTTGAGCACATCGGTGCGTTGGCGTTCCTCGGTGGTGAGCAGCCCGCCGGCCTCGATCACCCCGGTCACCCGGCCGGTGCCGGGATCGATCCGCAGGATCTCGTCGGTCGGGTAGTTGTTGGCGTAGACGGTGCCGTCGGCGGCGCAGTCGAGTTCGTTGGGTTTGGGGTCGCGGTAGCCGGTCAGGGTCACCGAGCCGGTCTCGGCGAAGGTCACCGGGTCGCGGAAGGTGAGTTTCGGCGTGCCGTCGGACATGATCAGCCGGTCCGGCTGCGCGCACAGGCCCCACCCCTCGCCCGGGTAACCGACCCGGCGGATCTCGGCCAGCGTGACCGGATCGCGGGCGATGGCGATCTCGTCCTGCCAGGTGAGCTGCCAGACGATGTCGCCCGCCTTGGTCATCCCCTCGGCGAACAGGCGGCCCGGCAGATCGACCCGCGCGGTCTCGGAACCGGTCGCCTGATCGGCGGCCCGCGCGCTCGACACGCCCCACATGCCGGTGCTTTCGTAGCGGACCCCGTCGACCACCTCGAGCCCCTGGGTGAAGGCCCGTGGATCGTGCGGTGACGAGCCGATCACCTCCACCCGCAGCCGCTGCGGCGCGCCGTCGCCGGGACCGCTACACGCCCCCACGCCGAGCAGGCTGACCAGCACTACGACGGCCAACGAACTCCGATTGCACTTCATACGGCAAAATGTATGCCGTGAGCGCAGTATCTGTTTCGGAGTCCGGCGTGCGTCCCGTTCTGGCCGATGCGGCCGAAGTCGCACGTCGAGCGCTCGTCGAACTCGAACCCCACGGGGTCGGAGTCCATCTGGGGGTGACCGCCGAAGACGAGACGGCGGCCACCCACCGCTTCGAGGCGAGCCTGCCCGGCTACCGCGGCTGGCAGTGGGCCGTCGTCGTGGCCGCGCCGCCCGGTGCGGAATCCGCGACGGTGAGCGAGTCGGCGCTGCTGCCCGGCCCCGACGCCCTCATCGCCCCCGACTTCATCCCGTGGGAACAGCGCGTGCGCCCCGGCGACCTGGGCCCCGGCGACCTGCTCGCCCCGCCCACCGACGACCCGCGCCTGGTTCCCGGCTACGTGGCCACCGGCGACCCCGTCGTCGACGACATCGCCCGCGAGGTCGGCCTCGGCCGTGTCCAAGTGCTCAGCCTGGAGGGCCGCGTCGACGCCGCCCAGCGCTGGTACCTCGAATACGGCCCCGACACCGAGATGGCCAAGGCCGCCCCCTCCACCTGCGGCCTGTGCGGCTTCTACGTCCCCCTGGCCGGCGCGCTGCGCGAATCCTTCGGCGTGTGCGCCAACGCGATGGGCGCGGACGGACACGTCGTCCACGTCGAATACGGCTGCGGCGCCCACTCCGATGTGGTCGCGCCGAGCGGGAACGGTTCGCCCCGGTACGAGGCGTTCGACGATCACGCGGTGGAGTACGTGCAGGTGCGCGTGGCCGTGGCGCAGTCGGTGGGCGAGCAGGCTCCCGCCGAGCCGTCGCTGACCGACCAGGAGACCGCCGAGGCCGAAGCCGTCGAAGCCGCTGCCGCCGAGCAGGTGGCTCTGGCCGAAGGCGCCGCGCCCGAGTCGGCCGCCGAGGTCGTGGCGGCGGAGTCGCAGACGGCAGATGCCGGCGATCCCAGCCCGGCTGCCGGCGAGTCCGGACAGGCGGTCACCGAGTCCGGACAGGTTGCCGGCGAGCCTGATCAGTCCGGCTCTGACCAGGCCGACCACGTCGAGCAGAGTTCTGACGCGCGCGATGCTGTCGGCGGAGATGCCGAGGTGCCCGCGGTCGAGGTGGAGCACGGATCGCCGGTGGCGCGCTGAACGGAGTGGGGGATCCGTTCGGGACGGCGGCGCTGCGGGGTGGTGTGCTCGCCGCGTGGCGGGATTCGCCGACGCGGTTGCGGGAGGACTCTGCGAGTGAGGGCGATCTGGTGGCCGCGGGCTACCGGGATCGGCTGCTCACCGAGCTGGCGCAGAACGCGGCCGACGCCGCGGCCAAGGGTGGTGTCGCCGGGGCGGTGAGTGTGCGGGTGCTCGACGGGCGCCTGCACATCGCGAATACCGGTGCGCCGCTGGATGTCCCGGGTGTGCACGCGCTGACGGCCCTGCGTGCCTCGGGCAAGGGTGATGCCGCGCAGGTCGGGCGGTTCGGGGTCGGGTTCACGGCGGTGCGGTCGGTGGGCGACGAGGTCGAGGTGCGCTCGACCACCGGGTCCCTCCGTTTCTCGCGGACGGCCACGTTGAACGCCTTGCACGACAACGGGATCACCGTCCCGGATGACCTGGCCGCCCTCGCACCCCCGGTGCTGCGCCTGGCCTGGCCCGTCCCGACCACCCCGCCCGCGGGTTTCGACACGGAGATCGTCATCCACCTGCGCGACGGCATCGACGCCGACGCACTCCTGGACGCCATGCGCGCCGAAGCCCCCGACCTGCTCCTGGAACTGCCCGCCCTCCAGCGCATCCGCATCGACGAAGACGAATTCACCAGCGCGGTAACCACTCTCGGCGAGCTGGACGAACTGTCCATCACCCTCCCGTCCGGAAACACCCGCACCTGGTGGCAATTCCGCACCGAACGCGCCCGCTGGCTGCTCCCACTGCACCACGGCCGCCCGGCCCCGGCGGCCCCGGACGTCCTGCGCGCCCCCACCCGCTCCGACGAGGAACTCTCCCTCCCGGCCCTGCTCGTCGCCGACATCCCCATGCAACCCGACCGCCGCCGCCTGCTCCCCGGCGCCCACCTCGCCGAAATCGCCACCGGCTATGCCGATTTCGCCCGCGCCCTCCCGCCGAAGGACCGCCTCACCCTGGTCCCGGCCCCCGGCTTCCCCCGCAGCGAAGCCGACACCCTCCTGCGCGAAGCGATCATCACCGAACTCCGCACCCACCCCTGGCTCCCGATCTGCCCCACCGCTGCGAGCCACGACACCTCGCCGGACCAGGGCGGTCTCGACTGGGACACCACTCTCGGCGCATCCGGCGAAACCCTGGGCGAGATCGACGAGCCGACACCGGACGACCCGCGACGCCCCGCCCTCGCCATCCCCACCCGCGCGACCGTCTTCCCCGATCTCACCCCGGACCTGGCCCCCTTCCTCGCCGACATCACCGGCCCCCTGCTGATCCCGGAACTCTCCGGCCGCGAGCACCAGGACAAACTCTCCACCCTCGACGTCCACCGCCTCGGCCCCGCCGCCCTGGCCGAGACGACGAGCGGCCTGGATCGCGAACCCCGCTGGTGGCAACGGTTCTACGCCGCGCTGGAACCCTTCGTCACCGATTCCCGGATCGCCGAGGAGCTGGGTGCCCTCGCCGTCCCGCTGGCCGACGGCCGGGTGGTGACCGGCCCGCGCACCGTCGTGCTCGACGACCAGCTCACCGTCGCCGTGCCGGTGCACTGGGCCCGCCTGGTGCACCCGGAGGCCACCCACGCCCTGCTGTCGCGGCTGGGCGCCCGCAGCGCCTCCGCCGACGACCTGCTCGCCGACCCCGGGCTGCGTGACCTGCTCGACCAGGACCCGGCCGACCCGGACACCGTCGCCGCCGTCCTCCAGCTGGCCCCGTTCGCCGCCGCGCACGACCTGCCGCACTGGCTCGGCCTGCTCGAACTCCCCGACGACACCGGCGAACTGCGCCCCGCCGACGAACTGCTGCTCCCGGACGCCCCGCTGTCCACCGTGCTGGCCGAGGACGCCCCGTTCGGCACCGTGGCCGCCGCGACCGTCGCCGAGCACGGCGAAGCGGCGCTGCGCGCGATCGGCGTCGGCTGGGACTTCGCGATCCTCACCGAACCCGACCCGGTGGGCCCCGATCACGACCTCGACGACGAACACGACTGGTGGGACAGCCTTTCCGAGGACCCGCGCGAGCTCACCGCCGTCCGAGATCTCGATCTGGTCGACGACGACCGCTGGGCCACGGCCCTGCGCCTGCTGCTGGCCGACCCGCGCACCCGCGCCCTGCTCGCCGACCGCGACGGCTATACGGCCTGGTGGCTGCACCGCCACGCCCACCTCGACGGCATCGCGCTGGGCCGCCTGCGCCACCCCGACGACACCGAATTCGCCGGTCTGCTCCCGGCTTTCCCCACCGAGGGCTTCGACGCCCGCGACCTCGACGCCCTGCGCCCGCTGTTGGTGCGGCCCGAGGTGATGTCGGCCGCGCTGGCCGAGGAACTGCTCGACGCCCTCGCCGACCCCACCAACACCCCGGCTCCCGAGGTCGTCGCCCGCACCCACACGCGACTGGCCGCCGCCGTCGCCGAGGGCACCCTCGACCCGCGCGATCTCGACCTGCCCGACCACGTCCGCGCGCTGTCGGGCGAGGTCGTCGCGGCGAGCACGGCCATGGTGCTGGATCAGCCCAGCTTCGGACTGGTGGTGCCCGCCGGGCAGCTGGTGGCGGGCGGGCCCGCCGAGGCCCTGGCCACCCTGCTCGATCTGCCGCTGGTCTCCGAGGAGGTCAGCGCCGAGATCCTCGGGGCGGGCAGGCGGACCAGCTGGGCGGCCGATCCGCTGGGGGTGGTGCTGCGTCAGCTGTGGTCACCGCCGGACACCTCCGGCGACCTGGTGCTGCACGAGACGCTGGAAGTGCATCTGCGCGGCGTGATCACCGGCACCGTGCGGGTGCCGTGGTGGAGCGCCGACGGCGCGGTGCACGTGCAGGTGCCGCGCGGCTGACTCAGTTCGCGTGCGTGGCGACCATGGCCGCGAGCAGGTCGAGCTGGGTCTGTACCGACTCGCTGTCGTCGTCGACCAGCCAGCGCAGCACGATCCCGTCGATCACGGCCAGGCTGAACCGGCTCAGCTCGGTGACCGGGGTGGTCCAGGTGGTCTCGGTGGCCTCGCGGCAGTGGTCGAGCACATCGGCCACGGTGCTGTCGTTGAACCCGTACTGGTCGCGCGCGATGGCGATCTTGGCGGGTGTGGCCTCACCTTCGCGCAGCGAATAGGTGGTGGTCTCGTAGGTGAGCAGCTGACGTTCGGGAGTGGCTTCGATGTTGCGCCACATCAGCTCCAGCGCGCGGCGCACCAATTTCTGAAGCGCTTCTTTTCCGGTCCCGACGTCTTCCCACACCGACTCTTCGGCGTCCACCGAATCACGCAATTCGATCGAGAGCGCTTTGACCAGCTCGGTCATCAGCGCGTCCTTGTTTTCGAAACAGTAATGCACCACTCCGAGCGAGACGCCGGCCGCTTGGGCGACATCGCGCGTGGTCACGCCCGCGACGCCCTTTTTCTCGGCGAGACCGATCGCTGCCTCGATCAGGTGGGCTCGTCGTTCTTCGACGCTCAATCGGGAGGACACGTGTGCGAGTTAAGCGCTCGCGTCGCAAACAGTCAATTCGCCGATCCGTCCGAAATCCTGGACATGCGACCAGTTGATGTGGTTTTCTCCGGAGCGGAAGTAGCGAAGGAGTCGCCTGATGTCCGTGTCCCGCCGCGCAGTACTCGCCGCGTCGGCACTGAGTGTCACCGCCGTGCCACTCGTGTCGATGCCGGGCGCGCCCACCGCCCGCGCAAATCCGAAAAGCGATGGGTTCGAATTCGGAACGGGGATCGCCGATCTCACCGGACCGGCCGCGGAATGCGGCATGATGGGCTATTCACAACTTGAGCAGACCACCGCCGGAATTCATCTGCGTCCCCGCGCGCGGGCATTCGTCATCGGTTCCGGTGAGAATCGCGTCGCGTACGTGGCGGTGGAGAACGGCGCGGTGTTCGGTTCGGTGCACAGTGGCGTCCTGCTGGCACTGGCACAGCGTTTCGGTGATCGATACACCGAGCGCAATGTCGTACTCACCTCCACCCACACCCACGCGAGTTGCGGCGGTTCGGCGCACGATTACGCCTACACCCTGGCGACCCTGGGATTCCAGCGGCAGGTCTACGACGCGGAGGTGGCCGGCATCGTCGAGGCGATCGTGGCCGCCGACGCCGACTACGCGCCCGGCACGATCGCGGTGGGCCGCGCGCGCTTGCGCGACGCGAGCATGAACCGGTCGCGGGTGGCCTTCGACCGCAATCCCGCCGAGGATCGCGCGGAGTTCCCCGATGCCGTCGACCCGGCGGTGACGACGCTGGTCTTCCGGCGCGCGGGCCGCGAGGTCGGCGCGCTCACCTGGTTCGCCACCCACAACACCTCGATGACCAATGCCAACCGCCTGATCAGCGCCGACAACAAGGGTTACGCCAGCTACGCCGCCGAGCAGCTCGAACACGGCGTGCGGCACCTGGACGGCAGGCCCGACTACATCGCCGCCTTCGCCCAGACCAATGCCGGTGACATGTCGCCGAACCTGAACCTGCGACCGGGGGACGGGCCGACCACCGACGAGTTCGCCAACACCCGCATCATCGGCGAACGTCAGTACGCGGCATCGAAAGCGGCTGCCGGACAGGCGGTCCCGATGAGCGGCGCGGTCGGTGCGCTGCTGTGTTACGTCGACTTCGCCGACCTGGCCGTCGACGGGCGCTTCACTCCCGACGGTGCCCCGCGCCGCACCTCGCCCGCCGCCGCGGGTGTCTCGCTGGCCGCGGGCAGTGTCGAGGACGGCCCCGGCCTGCCCGGCGGGCCGATCCCGGAGGGCGTGCGCAACCCGATGGTCGATTTCCTCGGCGGCATCGACCATCCGCATCCGGCCTGGCTGGCCGACGCGCAGGCGCCCAAGGCGATCTTCGCGCCGCTGGGGCTGCTGCCGCCGGTGCCGTGGGTGCCGAATGTGGTTCCGGTGCAGCTGGTCCGGATCGGTGAGCTGTATCTGGCCGCGGCGGGCGCGGAGTTCACCATCGTCGCCGGGTTGCGGGTGCGGCGCGCGGTGGCCGCGGTGCTCGGTGTCGCGGTGGAACAGGTGCTGCTGCAGGGTTACGCCAACAGCTACCACGAGTACGTGACGACGCCGGAGGAGTACGACGCCCAGCAGTACGAGGGAGCCTCGACGCTGTTCGGGCGCTACACCCTGTGTGGCTATGTGCAGGAATTCACCCGGGTGGCCGAGGCGTTCGTGGCGGGCGCGGCGCTGGGGCGCGGTCCGGCACCGCGCGATGTCTCCGCGCTGCAACCGAACTTCGCGTCCGTGCCCGGTCCGGACGCGACCCCGCCGGGCCGGGATTTCGGTGACGTCATCGAACAACCGGCCGACACCGGCCGCGGTGACCGGGTGACGGTCGAGTTCGTCTCGGCCCATCCCAAGCACAATCCGCGGCGCGGGGACACCTTCCTCGAGGTGCAACGCCGCACGGGTGCGGGGCAGTGGGTGCGGGTGGCCAACGAGGGCGAGTGGGATGTGCGGTACCACTGGAGCTCGGGCGGGGCGGCGATCTCGCTCGCGAAATTCACCTGGGATGTCCCCGAATCTGTCGAGCCGGGTTTACATCGCTTCGTGCACTACGTGGACGTTCTCCAAGCGGACGGCACCCTGCGGCCGGTGGTCGGGACGAGTGCGGAGTTCCAGGTCAGCGCCTAATCGGTCTGCAGGCCGACCTGGGCACCCTTGTCGCCGCGCCGGGCCGACCGGCGCTGCGCGAGGAAGATCGAGGAGCCCAGCGCGCCGACAGCGAGTCCCATCAGGCAGACCGGCCGGGCATCGGCCAGCGTCGGGACCAGCCACGACAGGACGGTGGCGACGATCCAGGCGGCGAATCCGGCGAGCACGACCGGGCGTGGGTCGACGAGGAATCGGGGCAGGTGCGGAATCTCGGGGGTGACGCGTCCGGCTTCCATACCCAAACAGTAGCCGGGTGAAACCCGATCTGGCAGCCGGACGTACCGTAGAGTTCTGCACTGTGACAATGCCATCCGACGTCCGCGCCCTGGCCGGTGACCTCTCACTGGCGATCGTGCGGCTCACGAGACACCTGCGCGGCCGCCGTACCGACGCGCAGATCTCGCTCACCCAGCTGTCGGCACTCGCCACGCTGGCGCGCGACGGCGCGATGACACCGGGCACCCTGGCAGGCAAGGAACGCGTGCAACCGCCGTCGATGACCCGCGTCATCGCCTCGCTGTCGGACCTGGCACTGGTGGATCGCCGTCCCCACCCGACCGACGGCAGGCAGATCATCGTCTCGCTCACCTCCGCGGGCCGGGCGCTGATCGCCGACGAGACCCACGCTCGCGAGGCGTGGATGACCGAGCAGCTGGCCGTGCTCGATCCGCAGCAGCTCGCGGTGCTGGATCAGGCGGTCGCGATCATGAACCAGATCGTCGCCGGATCGGAGTGATCACAGCTGGGCGCGGGCGTCGTCGGAGGAGACCACCTCGTGTCCGAGGGGGAACAGCGCCAGCGGCACCAGCTTGAGATTGGCCCAGGCGAAGGGCAGGCCGATGATCGTGATCGCCAGCGCGATGCTGGTGGTGATGTGGCCCAGCGCCAGCCACCAGCCCGCGAAGACGAACCAGATCACATTGCCGATCAGCGAGCCCGCGCCCGCGCTCGGCTTGCTCACCACCGTGCGCCCGAACGGCCACAGCACGTAGCCCGCGTTGCGCAGCGAGGCGACGCCGAAGGGGATGGTGATGATCAGGATGAAGCAGATGATCGCCGCCAGCAGGTAGCCCAGGGCCATCCAGAAGCCGCACAGCACCACCCAGAGAATGTTCAAGATCAACTGTACGACCTTCATGTGTCCAGCATGCCAGGATGAGCGCGTGGCCGCAGTGATAGACATCGACGATTCCGCCGACCCCCGGGTCGACGACTTCCGCGATCTGTCCTCCGCCGATCGCAGACCCGACCTGCCCGGCCGCAAGGGCCTGGTGATCGCCGAGGGTGTGGTGGTGGTCCAGCGCATGCTCGGCTCCCGCTTCACCCCCAGCGCGCTGCTCGGTGTCGCCAGACGCCACGAGGCGCTGGCCGATGACCTCGCCGGCCGCGACATCCCGTACTACCGCGCCAGCGCCGAGGTGATGGCCGAGATCGTCGGCTTCCATCTCAATCGTGGCGTGCTCGCCGTCGCGCCACGGCCCGCCGAACTCACCCCCGAGGACGTGCTCGACGGCGCGCGCACGGTGGCGGTGCTCGAGGGCGTCAACGACCACGAGAACCTCGGCTCGATGTTCCGCAACGCGGCGGGCCTCGGCGCGGACGCGGTGCTGTTCGGCGACCGGGTGGCCGACCCGCTCTATCGCCGGGCGGTGCGGGTCTCGATGGGCCACGTGCTGCGGGTGCCGTTCGCGACCCTGCCGACCTGGCCCGGCGGGCTGGAGCTGTTGCGGGAGCGCGGCTTCCAGATCATCGCGCTGACCCCCGACCCGTCGGCGGTGAACCTGGCCACGGCCATGACGGGGGAGAAGGTGGCGCTGCTGCTCGGCGCCGAAGGCCCGGGGCTCACCGAGGAGGCCATGCGCGCCACCGATGTGCGCGCCCGGATACCCATGTCGCCGGGGACCGATTCGCTCAATGTCGCCACCGCCGCCGCGATGGCCTTCTACGAGCGGGTGCGCACCTCGTGAAGCCCGACGGTCCCTATCGCGCGCAACCGGATTCGGTGCCGTGGGCGGCCGGGTGCACCGTCATCGCGCTGGTCGCCGTGCTCGCCGCCGTCGCGGTGTACGCCTTCGGCACCGCGCTGGCCGCGGTGCATCCGCTGCTCGCCGTCGCGGTGAACGCGGTCGCGGTGCTCGGGGTGGCACCGACGGCGTGGCGGTGGCGGTACACGCCGGTGGTGCGCTGGGTGCTCGCGGGGGCGGCCGTCGGCCTGGTACTCGGCTGGCTGGCGATCTTCGTCGACGAGCTCAGCGGCCTGCTGTGATCAGCGCACCCGGTCGCCGCCGCGCAGCCAGCCGAACAGTCCGTGCCTGGCGCGCGGTTCGGCGGCGGGTCGCGGCGCGGGCTCGGGTGCGCGCCCCTTCGGGTACAGCGTGAAGCCGCACACGGCCAGCGAGCCGGGGGTCAGCTCCTCCTCGCCCGACCCGAGATAGCGGAAACCGAGCCACTCGTCGTTGGCGGCGTCGGCGAATTCCGGCGGGTCGAAGGGCAGCGAGCGCGGTTGCGGATGATCGGCCCCGCGCCACGGCACCGGATGCTCCCCGGCCCAGTACTGCCGTTCCCACACCATCGGCAGTCCCTCGTTCTCGAGGATGTCGACCCGGGTGGAGCTGAACGAGCGCCGGAACTCCCCACGCTCCCACTGCGCGAACGCGCCCCAGTGCACCCGGTCGTCGAACGACACCAGGAAGGTGTGCTCCGAGGCCAGCGGCCGCACCAGTAGATCCGGCAGTTTCGTCGGCTCCACCAGGGCCGCCTCGGCCGTGCACACCACGGTCAAGCCGGGATAGCAGCCGATGTAGACCTCGTCGCGATCCGGTGCCGCGCAGCCTTCGAGCGTGCCGATCGTGATCGGGCGCACGTCGTGCTCGCTGTAGAGCTGCCCGGCCAGGGCCGCGGCGGCCTCGGGATCGGGGTCGGGGCCCTCTTTCAGCACCGCCATCGGGTCGGCGGTGTCGATGTACCAGAGTGTGGAAGCCGATCGCATGAACCCACCTCCTGTCCCGCCGTGCCGGAATCCGGCTCGGGACCCGCGGTGCTAGTGGCCGGAGCTGCGGACGCCCAGCAGGACATCCTCCCAGGACGGCATCGGAGCCTTGCCGCGCTTCGGGCGGGCGGGCTTCGGGGCGGGCGTGTCGACCGGCACCGGCTCGTCGGCCGTCGGCTTGTCCTGCTGGGCCACCGGCTGACTCGGGACCGCGGGCACCGGCGCGGCCGCGGGGGCCGCTGCCGCCGGGACGGGCGCGGGAGCCGCCGCGGGCACCGGGGCGGCCGGGATCGCCGCCGTGCCGCCGCCCGCGGCGACCTGACGCTGCTCGTAGAACTCGTCGAACTTCGGCTGCGGCCGGGCGGCCGGACGCGCGGTGGGCGAGAGCTGTTCGCGCGGGCGCGGTTCCACCGGGACCGGCGGCTCGACGACGGGTGTGGACGGCTCGGGCAGGATGGTGGCCAGCCCGCGCAACGCTCGGCCGAAGTCGGGGTCGATCAGATCGTTGGCCGGGTCGTCGAGCGGGGAGACCGAGCCGCCGTGCGCGTCGGGCTGGTAGCGCCAGTGCGCGGCGATCTCGGAATGACCGTGCCGCCACTGCAATTGCGCGACCCAGAAACCCTTCTCGTCCTTCCAGGCGTCCCACTCGGCCTGTTCGATGGTGTGGCCGCGCTCGGCGAAGGCCGCGGTGACGATCTCGTGCAGCGTTTCCACCGCGGGGCCGTCGGGCCGCACCGGGTGCGCCTTCTGCGCCAGTTCGGCGGCGCGCGCACGCTCGAGCAGCACCGGGTAGGCGAAACGTTCGACTTTGGTGGCCGGCATGCCGGATTCCGCCTGGACCTGCTCGACGGACGCTCCGGCTCGAATACGGGCCTGGATATCGCGAGGACGCATAGACGCCTCCGTTTCGATCTCGATCTGGCCGAATCGTGCGAGGTCGCCGCGCGCCGCTGCGCGGAGCTTGTCGTCGGCGGGCAGCCGGAACTTGGTACCGGACTCGATGTCGCTGCACACGATGTGCGTGGAGTCGGGCGTCACCCCGATCACTCGAAGTTCACGCACCGTTACCTCCTTATCGCGTCGGCTACGACACCGCCCACTTTCCTAGACAGTAGTGCACATTACTTGCCCGCCGCAGCAGACACGCACGACCGAAATCGCGCACGAGGGCTCCCGCTCCGGCTAATCTGATCGGCTCCCCACCCGAATTCCGGTCCTGTGCAGGGACTTTGGTGATGGATCAACATCATTTAGCGGTGCTCGAGAATGCGAATATTGCGAACACATGGCAAAGCGCCGGTGCGTGGCGGAGCCATTTCTCCGCCGCGCACCGGCGCTGATTGCGGTCTTATCTCAGAGCTGGCCGACGACCCAGTCGATCGAACGGGTCAGCTGCGAAACATCTTCCGGATCGATGGCCGGGAACATGCCGACACGCAGCTGGTTGCGGCCCAGCTTGCGGTACGGCTCGGTGTCGACGATGCCGTTGGCACGCAGGATCTTGGCGACCTGGGCGGCGTCGACCGCGTCGTCGAAGTCGATCGTGCCGACGACCTGCGAGCGGTGCGCCGGATCGGTGACGTACGGGGTGGCGAAGGAGCTCGACTCGGCCCACGAGTACAGGCGCGAGGACGAGTCCAGCGTGCGCTTGACGGTCCAGTCCAGGCCGCCGTTGGCGTTCATCCACTCGATCTGGTCGGCGAACAGCAGCAGGGTGGCCAGCGCCGGGGTGTTGTAGGTCTGGTCCTTGGTGGAGTTGTCGATGGCGATCGGCAGCGACAGGAACTCCGGGGTCCAGCGACCCGACTCCTTGATCTCGGCGACGCGGGCCAGCGCGGCCGGGCTCATGATCGCGATCCACAGGCCACCGTCGGCGGCGAAGCACTTCTGCGGGGCGAAGTAGTAGACGTCGGAGTCGGCGATGTTCACCGGCAGGCCGCCCGCGCCGGAGGTGGCGTCGATGGCGATCAGGGCGTTCTCCGAACCGGCCGGACGCGACACCGGGATGGACACACCGGTCGAGGTCTCGTTGTGGGCCCAGCCGATGAGGTCGACGCTCGGGTCCGACACGGGCTCGGGCGCGCTGCCCGGCTCGGCCGAGACGACGATCGGGTCACCGATGAACGGGTTGCCCTTGGCGACCGAGGCGAACTTCGAGGAGAACTCGCCGTTGGTCAGGTGCAGCGAACGCTCGCGGATCAGGCCGAACGCGGCGGCGTCCCAGAACGCGGTGGTGCCACCGTTGCCGAGCACGACCTCGTAGCCCTCGGGCAGCGAGAACAGCTCACGCAGGCCGTTGCGAACGCGCGCGACCACGTCCTTGACCGGCTTCTGGCGATGGGAGGTGCCGAACACCGAGGCGCCCACAGTCACCAGGGACTGCAGCTGCTCCGGGCGGACCTTGGAGGGTCCACAGCCGAACCGTCCGTCGGCGGGCTTGAGGTCGGCGGGAATCGTCGGGAACGCACTGGTCATGCGGGCGAGTTTAGTGGTCGGGGGTTTGCCGTGGTGGTGGTGGGTGGGGTCCTGTGAGACGGACCACCCGGCATGCTCAGCCGACCCCGCTCAGGAACTCGACCAATCCGGCGGGCGCGCTCGCGCCCAGGCACAGATCCAGGATGTGGTGCGCGTCGACCGCCGCGGTCGCGCTGCGTGGGAACAGCGCGGCCTCGTAGGCCGCGAGGGCGGCCTCGGTGTCGCCGGGGTGCGCCACGAGGGCCAGGGCGAGTTCGGCGCCGTCGAGCATGGCCAGATTCGCGCCGTCGCCCGCCGGTGGGGACAGATGGGCGGCATCGCCGAGCAGCGTCACGCCGGGGACATGATCCCAGCGGTGCCCGGCCGGGAGGGCGTGGATCGGGCGGGGGACCGGCGGGGTGTCGCCTTCGGTGATCAGGGTGACCAGCTCGGGGGCCCAGCCGTCGAATTCGGCGGCGACGCGGGCCAGCGCGGCGGCGGGGTCGGTGAAGTCGATGTCGTCGATCCAGTCCGCCGGGCGGGCCAGCTCGACATAGGTGTGCAGGACGGCGCCTGCCTCGCGGTGCGCGGAGATGCCCTGGCCGGGCGCGAGCGCGAACATGCCACCCCGGCCGACCGTCGCGGCGGCGACCGGGTGCCTGCGGTCGACGTCGTGGAGGTAGGTCTCGACGAAGATCGCGCCGGTGTACTCGGGCCGCGCGGCCGAGACCAGGGGACGGATCCGCGACCAGGCGCCGTCGGCACCGACGAGCAGGTCGGTGCGCGTGGTCGTGCCGTCGGCGAAGCTCACCTCGTGCCGTCCGCCGCCCAGCGGATCGACGCCGGTCACCTTCTTGCCCCACCGCACGGTTCCGGCGGGAAGCGAGTCGAGCAGGATCCGGCGCAGGTCGCCGCGCAGGACCTCGGGCCTGCTGTCCTCGTCGGGCTCGTCGAGCAGGACCTCGCCGTGCCGGTCGAGGATCCGCGAGGCCGCGCCGCCCCGATGGATGATCGCGCGGAACTCGTCGACGAGCCCGGCCGCCGCGAGAGCGAACTGGCCGTCGTGTTCGTGGATGTCGAGCTGTCCGCCCTGGGTGCGGGCACCCGCGGAGGTCTCGGCCTCGTAGACCGTCGCGGAGATGCCGTGGACGTGGAGGACGCGGGCGAGGGTGAGCCCGCCCAAGCCCGCTCCGATGATCGTGACTGTCATGGTGGATCCCTTCCTGAGCTGTATGGAACGTCGTTCCAGTTTGGAACAGCGTTCCATCAGTGTCAAGATGGGGGTATGGCGACCAGAGGTCAGCGGACCAATCGGCGGGCCGACGCGCTGTCGAAACAGCGCATCGTCGACACCGCCGTCGAGATCCTCGACACCGAGGGCGAGAGCGCGCTCACCTTCCGCGTGCTGGCGGCCCGCCTCGAAACCGGTAGCGGCGCGATCTACTGGCATGTGGCCGACAAGGGCGAACTGCTCGCCGCGGCCGCCGACGATGTGATCGCGCGGGTGCTCGCCGTCCCGGTCGGGGACGCGGAGCCCGCGGCGGCGATCCGCGCTGTCGCGCTGGGGATCTTCGACGCGATCGATGCCCGGCCGTGGGTCGGCACCCAGCTGGGCCAGGCGCCGGGTCAACTCGCCGTGTTGCGGATCTACGAGCGGATCGGCGGACGGCTCGAGGGTCTCGGTGTGCCGGAGAAGGCGCTGTTCTTCGCCGCCTCCGCGCTGGTGAACTACATCCTCGGCGTCGCCGGGCAGAACGCGGCCAACGCCCGCCTCGCCGTGCCCGGCGGCGACCGGTCCGCCTTCCTCGCCGCGGTGGCCGCCCGCTGGACGGAGCAGGACCCCGCCGACTATCCGTTCGCCCACCGGGTCGCCGCGCAACTGGCCGACCACGACGACCGCGAACAGTTCCTCGCGGGCATCGATCTCGTCCTCGCCGGGATCACCACCCTGGGCTGAGCAGCCGGGTGCGGGGAATTTGCCCTTGCGTGAACGGCATTCGCATTACTCTTCCGCTATGAGTCTCGCCGTGGCCGTCTCGGGTAGGACCCTGCTCGACCGATGTGCCTGGGTATTCGGGCGGCGGCGCGGACTGCTGTCGGAGGCCGGACGCCGGGAACTGCTGATCAGAGGGCTGCCGGCGCGCGCGACCGTGCTCTCGGTGCGCACGCGGCGCGGGGAGGGTGGATACCGCTTCTCGGTGCGCGTCCAGCTCCCCGGCAGCCTCGCCTACGACACCCGCGTCCGCCAGCGCGTGCGTAGCCAGGACCTCGCCTGGATGCGCCCCGGCGACCTCGTCGACTGCCGGGTCGACCCGGGCGACCGCGAACGCGTCGCCCTGTTCGTCCCCGAGGCCCCCGAATCCGGCCGCAGCGCGGCGGCGAAGATCCTCGCCAACGGCCGCCGCGCCGAGGCGACCGTCCTGGCCGTGGCCCCCGTCGCCGCCGACTACACCGGCCGTGACGACCCCATCCTGCGCCTGGACCTGGAGCTTCGCGCCTGGGACGAACCGTCTCCCTGGCGAGTCCGCCTGATCCAGCCCGTGCCCCTGGCCGCCGTCGGCTACATAGAACTGGGCACCCGCCTCGACGCCGCCTTCTTCACCGTCGACCGGGGCGACTCCGTCGCCCTGGACTTCGCTTCCCTCACCCGAGGCGCGTCCGCCGACCGGCCGGACCGGCGACCCGAACCGCGCTGACACCGCCTGCTCGCCCTCGCGGGGTCTCGGCAACAGCCTCACTCCCGCGCACGCTCGCGCAGGACTCGTTCTCCGGCGTCGACATAGGTGGTGAACAGGGCGGTGACATCGCGGAGGCGTCGTGTCGCGGTGTCGTCGGTGAGGGGTTCGGCGGCGCGCAGGGTGCGGATGAAGGCGCGGGTGCGTTCGTGACTGGCGGCGAGGAGTTGCTCGAAGCCGCCCGCGGCTTCCACGAGTAGCCGGCGGGAGCCCGGGCTGGGAATGGTGTGGGCCAGGCCCCAGGAGACCAGTTCGCGGATGGCGGTGCTGACCGCGCCGGAGCTGAGGGACAGGTCGGCGCGCAGTTCTTCGGAGGTCGACGGGGCGCTGTGCAGGAGCAGATAGCCGTAGACGCGGCCGGTCGCGCGGGGGAGGTGCCAGGTCGCCAGGGTGTCGCCCATGGCGTTGACGAACTGTTCCCGCTCCGGGCTCAGCACGCCAGGTCCCAGTGCGCGAGTGTCCGCAGCAGCGCCCGAGAGGTCTCCTCCGGCGCGTCCCAGGTGACGAGATGGCCCGCTCCCGGAATCACCTGCTCCGCAACCCCTTCCGCCCGCGCCCACCGCGGCATCGCGGTCGCGATGTTGCCCGTCCGATCCCGCGCACCCCGGATCAATGCCAGCGGCACCGGACACCGATACCCCGGCTCCGGTTCGACGAACGACACCGTCGCCCGCCAGACATCCAGGAACACCCGCTTCGGCATCCGCGCGAAAACCGCCTCGGCCCTGGTGATCGCGTCCGGCGCCATCGCCGAAGCCCGAGCCATCACCCCCGGCAACACCCGCCCCGGAACCACCGCCAGCGACGGCGCCGCCACCCGCAACGCGACCCGCTCACCCCACGTCAGCGGCCCCGCGTTCCACGCCGAATCCAGCACCACCAGCCCCGCCACCCGCTCACCGTGCGCCCGCACGAAAGCCTGCCCGATATTCCCCCCGAGCGAATGCCCCACCAGCACAGCCCGCCCGACCCCACACTCCGCCATCAGCGCCGCCAGATCCCTCACCGCATCCACCCCGGCGAACCGCACCCCCGCCCCCAACACCGACTCCCCATGCCCCCGCAGATCCCACGTGATCACCCGATACCCACCCGCGGCCAACGCCTCGACCTGCGCATCGAACATGCTGTGATCCATCCCCGCACCATGCGTGAAGACCACAACCGGCCCATCACCCCCACTATCGGCAAACGCGATCTCCGCCCCCGCCCGCCCCGTCCGCCGATCCAGTTTCACCATTCTCTGAATATAGATCAGATTATCGGGGTGCCGACCCGCGCGAAGCCTCGGCCATCACTCGCCTTCCTGGGCGAATTCGCCACGCTGGTAGGCGCGATCGTAAGGGTCGTACAGCGAGTCGTCGACAGCGCTGCCCGCGTCGGCGTCCCTTACCTCGCCGGCCGCCGACAGGCCGGCGAAAGCCGCCAGTACTTCGTCGCGAGGTACGGCGGTGCGCCGTCGTCGATCCCAGGGCGTTCACGAAGTGCTCCTGCGCGGGTCAGCGAACTGGTCGGTCTCGGCGCGGATGCTGATTCGGTGGTCGGGTGGGAAATCGAGTCGGTCCGGCCGGGGATACCGGGCCGGACCGACTCGGGTGCAGTGATTCAGGAGCGGGCGATGGTGGACCAGCCGGCTACTTCTTCGGGGGTGCGGGGGCCCGGGCCGGTGTAGATGGCGGCGGGGCGGACCAGTTTGCCGAGTTGTTTCTGTTCAAGGATGTGGGCGCACCAGCCTGCGGTGCGGCCACAGGTGAACATGGCGGGCATCATGTGGGCGGGGACTTCGGCGAAGTCGAGGATGACGGCGGCCCAGAACTCGACGTTGGTCTCGATGGCGCGGTCGGGGCGGCGTTCGCGGAGTTCGGCGAGGGCGGCCTGTTCGAGGGCGGCGGCGACTTCGAAGCGGGGGGCGTCGAGGCGCTGGGCGGTGGCGCGCAGCACGCGGGCGCGGGGGTCCTCGGCGCGGTAGACGCGGTGGCCGAAGCCCATCAGCTTCTCTTTGCGGTCCAGGATGCCCTTGACCAGGGCGCGGGCGTCGCCGGACTGCTCGACGGCCTCGATCATCGGCAGCACGCGGGCGGGGGCGCCGCCGTGCAGCGGGCCGGACATGGCGCCGATCGCGCCGGACAGCGAGGCCGCCACGTCGGCGCCGGTGGAGGCGATGACGCGGGCGGTGAAGGTGGAGGCGTTCATGCCGTGCTCGGCGGCGGAGACCCAGTAGGCGTCGATGGCCTCGGTGTGACGCGGGTCCGGGTCACCCTTCCAGCGGGTCATGAAACGTTCGGTGACGGTGGTGCATTCGTCGATCTTGCGCTGCGGGACGGCGGGCTGGTAGATGCCGCGCGCGGACTGCGCCACATACGACAGCGCCATCACCGAGGCGCGGGCGAGGTTCTCGCGGGCGGTCTCGTCGTCGATGTCGAGCAGCGGCTCGTAGCCCCAGATCGGGGCGAGCATGGCCAGGCCGGCCTGCACGTCGACGCGCACGTCACCGGTGTGCACCGGCAGCGGGAAGGGTTCGGCGGGCGGCAGACCGCGACCGAACGCACCATCGACCAGCAGGGCCCAGACATCGCCGAAGGTGACGCGGTTGGCGACCAGATCCTCGATGTCCACGCCGCGATATCGCAGCGCGCCACCGTCCTTGTCCGGCTCGGCGATATCGGTGGTGAAGGCCACCACGCCTTCCAATCCGCTGACGAAATCCTGGGGTACCGCGCTGGCCGTCATGGTGACTCTCCTTGCCGGGAAATGCCGATCTTCCTGAACGATAGACCTGTGGATACCCGCTGGTAACCCCGCCCCTCGCCCGGCCGTGGCAAGGGCCACCGGCGGGGTCGGCGTAGCGTTTGTGACCATGCGTGACCCGGAACCCCTCGCGGGCGATCTCGCCGCGATGCGCGTCGACTACGGCGACCCACTGGCCGTGCCCACCACCGAAGCCGATCTCGACGAGAGCTGGGTGGCGGGCGGCTGGGAACCGTTGCTGCGGAACTGGATCGACCAGGCCAGGAGCCTTGGCGTGGCCGAACCGAACGCGATGGTGCTGGCCACCGTCTCGCTGACCGGCCCGGCGCCGCGCCCGGTCGCGCGCACCGTGCTGTGCAAGGGCCTGGCGCCCGAGGGCGTCACCTTCTATACGAACTACGACTCGGCCAAGGGCGAGCAGCTCGCCGCCGACCCCTACGCCGCGGCCACCTTCGTCTGGCCCTCGCTGGCCCGGCAGGTGCATGTGCGCGGGCGCACCGAGCGCGTGCCCGCCGAGGTGACGCTGGCCTACTGGCAGGCGCGTCCGCGCGAATCGCGGCTGGGCGCCTGGGCCTCCCAGCAGTCGCGCCCGGTCGCCTCGCGCGCCGATCTCGACCGCGCGCTGGCCGAGACCACGGCCCGCTTCGCCGACGTGGACGACATCCCCGTGCCCCCGCACTGGGGCGGCTACCTGCTGCGGCCCGACGAGGTGGAGTTCTGGCAGGGCAGGCGCGGCCGCCTGCACAATCGCATCGTGGTGCGCGTCGACGGGGCGAATGTATCGGTTGTCCGTCTACAGCCCTGAGAGCGAACTGCGGCAGCTCGGTCCCGGTCTATCCGAGGCCGTGGGCATTCAGCTCCGCCATCCGCGCCTATTCCGCTCTTCGAAATAGCGGTCGTCGTCTTCCTCTGTCCATGTGGATTCGGGTGCGTTCGAGCTCTCCTGGACAAAAGCAGACACCGTCTCGAATTGCGGGTCGGCCATTAATTCGCTGGTCGCTTCTGCTACTTTTGGCTGTTGATCGACCAGTGCGGCGCGGTATGCTGCGATGATGGCATCTGTGGTATCCGAATCGAGCCCGGGAACGTAAACATCGATCAGTTTGTTCTCGGCATCGACAACTACGCGAACTTTTCGGGAAGTTCCGATGCCGCGAATATCGGCAAGGCGTTCCTGTGCCCTTCGGACCTTCATGCCGAGTTCGGTGTTCTTGTGGGGAAGCATCACTTGCAGCTCCAACTCAATCGACTGCATCGATCAGAAGTATGTTGCCATCGGCTTGCAGGTGGACACCCACTTTCCATCCGTTTTTGCTGAATGCTTCATCGAATTCTGCCCCGGACATGTAAGGTCCGGGTGGAATGCTGGAGCGAACTGTCGATTCGAATTGATTTGGCTCCGAAATGGAGAGTTTGAAGCTTGCTCTGAGACCATTCGCCACCTCAGGCTGCAACTCTACGACTGCCTGTATCCAATGGGTTGTCGGTCCCGGTGCGCGACCGCCCTGATTGTTCCAGGTGATCCAGCTGACCGAAGTGGGGTTTTCGATCAGGGGGAACCGTTTGGTCAGCGGATCGGGGTCGTGCCTTATTTTGTCTTTCTGGTCGGCAGAGTTCGAGTCCGGTGACGAGCATCCAACTACCGTCATCAGTGCAATCGCGATGATCGAGACCAGTCGCCGCGCCGTCATTTTCTCGGCCTTCCAGAATCGGAATTGTTGTCGGAGGGGAACCGATCACCGCTCGAGTCGCGGTTGTCGGCGCGGTCTTCTCTGCCTGGATTGCGTTCGGGATCGGAGGTTTCCAACGCCGTTGCCGTCGACGGCGGTTGGCCGATTTCCCAGGATACAGTCCGAGTCAACTTCCCTCCGGTCTCAAAATCTTTCGCCCAACCCAGTTCGGCGAATCGTCCGTTTTCATCGTCCGGTGCGCCAGTTTCGAGGTCGTTGGCGCCCTTGTTGAAGTTGTAGTAGTCCATCGCCTCGACAGTGACATCCATGACCACTCGATCCCCCTCGACTCGAACATTTGAATGACTCCACTGTTGGTATGCGCCGATGGTCTTCTGCCAATTCTCCGTCTCTGGGTAGCCGCCATCTTTGCCCCCGACGTCGGCGGCAGTGCCCGTGATCTGGAAGTTTGTGTTTCCGTCACGTACGAAGGCGTCTGCGGCCATCGCGGCCCGGGTAATTTCTTCATCAACGGCCGACTTGACGCTGGGATCTTCCCGGTATGCTTCTTCGTAGTCGATTTCCAGAGCCGCCCCGTCTCCTTCCCAGAAGTGCCGGTAGGCTGCGGTTGCATCATCCAGGTCGGATCGTCCGATTTCGCCGGCATTGAGCATTGCTTTCCATTTGGCGGCCGACATATAGTCGCCAATTCCGGGTGTAGCGTTGCCGGGAGTAAATCCGTTGTCGGTCGAAAGGTTTGGCTTCTCTGGTGCGCCGATCTTGTAGGTCAAGCCGTCGATGGAAAATGTAGGGGGCTCAGGGATCGGAGCGGTGGGGGCCTTTGTCAGGATCTGAAGGGCACTCGCCTCCAGTCGAACGGCCTGGGTTGCCTTTGTCTCCGCGACATCGTAGTTGTGCAAGAGTTCCTTGATGCGGGTCTGAAAGCCTGCGGCCTGTCCGTCGAGCCGGCGCTGGATGATCAGTGAGGTAGGGTTGGCCGGCGCACCGGGAACCTTTGGTGCGATTACTGATCCGTCATCCGGTACTGTCATTCCTGCGGGTACCGCCTCGTTGTCCACAATCCCGAGAAGCGCGGTTCGGTATCCGTCCATTTCGGTTCCGAAGGTCTGGTAATGACCAACCAGCCGTGTCGTAACGTCGTCAATATTTGTTGCAGCCAGCTTGCTCGCAACGGTACGGCCCGAAGCTGCGGCCGCGGCGTCTCCCTGCCAACCGTTCATCGTTGAGTCGACATCGCGATCTACCTGTTCAACTGAATTTACAAAGCTGCTGTTCTGTGCCGCGAGGTCCGACCCATAATTGACCATAGTGGACGGTTGGCAAGCCCGGATGTAACTGATCGTCGCCATCAGATTTCGCCATCGAGCGTGCGAACCTGATTCGCGAACCATGCGTCGACTTCTTCGTACGAAGTGGCGCTCATGTGTGTTACTTCGGCCATGCGTCTCACATTCGACGAAATGGCGCGGTAGGCGCCGAGGACTGCTTGCTCAGCCATCGCTTCCGCTGCCTGGATCGGAGATCCTGGCATGAGTAGCTCCGTTGCTATCTCGATCCCCTCGATCGCAGTTGCATGTATCTCGAGTGCTGCGCTCATTTTTCTCAGAGCATCAAGATCTGCCTGCAATATCTCCGTCGTATCGCCCCCGTAATGACACCTGATAGTTCATGGCAGGGTACCATCGCGCCCGCGACCGACCTGACCGGGATCCTCCTGGCTGACGTTGGCCTGTCCGAGCGCACCGCATAACCGCCACCGGCGGCGGGGAGTGGGCTATCTCACCGAGAAAAATCGTGGGACGTTTACAGGTGCACTGGCTAACGTGCCGTAAGTGAAACTGCTCGCCGACACCGAACCCCTGCGCAATCGCGACTATCGCAGGCTCTGGACCACCAATATCGTCACGGTCGTCGGCGCGCAGCTCTCGGTGGTCGCCGTGCCGCAGCAGATCTTCCAGATCACCGGCAGCTCCGGCTATGTCGGCCTGGCCGGGCTGTTCGGCCTGGTGCCGCTGGTGGTGTTCGGGCTGTGGGGCGGGGCGCTGGCCGATGTGATGGACCGGCGCACGCTGCTGGTGATCACCACCGCGGGCACCGGCGCCACGGCCGTCGCGTTCTGGGTGCAGGCCGCGCTGGGGATGAGCAATGTGTGGCTGGTGCTGGGGTTGTTCGCGGTGCAGCAGGCGTTCTTCGCGGTCAACCAGCCCACCCGCAGCGCCGCCATCGCGCGGATGCTGCCGCCGGAACAGATCGCGGCGGCCAGTTCGCTGTCGATGACGGTGCAGAACGTCGGCATGATCGCCGGTCCGGTGCTGGCCGGTCTGCTCATCCCGGTGCTCGGCCTGCCCACGCTGTATCTGCTCGACGCCATCGCCCTGCTCGCCACGCTGTGGGCGGTGAGCAAGCTGCCGTCCTTCCCGCCGACCGGCGACCAGCGCCGGGCCGGGCTGCGCACGGTGATCGACGGGTTCCGCTATCTCACCGCCCAGCGCATCCTGCTGGCCTCCTTCGTCGTCGACATCATCGCCATGGTCTTCGGCATGCCCCGCGCGCTGTTCCCGCAGATCGCGCACGAGACCTTCCACGACCCGGCCGAGGGCGGCGTCGCGCTGGGTCTGCTGTTCGCCGCGATCTCGGCGGGCGCGGTGCTGGGCGGGGTGTTCTCCGGCTGGGTGCCGCGCATCCGCAGGCAGGGGCTGGCGGTGATCGTGTGCATCGCGATCTGGGGCGTGGCGATGGTCGGGTTCGGACTGGCCGTCGGGCTGACCGGGCACCTGTTCGGGCTGGGGGTGTGGCTGTGGATCGCGGTGGCGTTCCTGGCCCTGGGCGGCGCGGTGGACATGATCTCGGCCGCCCTGCGCACGGCGATGTTGCTCAATGTCTCCACCGACGAGATGCGCGGCCGGTTGCAGGGGGTGTTCATCGTGGTCGTCGCAGGTGGGCCGCGCATCGGTGATGTTGCCCACGGTTTCGCCGCAGCGAGCCTGGGTACCGCTGTAGCTGCCGCCGGTGGTGGAGTTCTGGTGGTGATCGGCGTGGTGCTGGCCGCGCTGGCCTTCCCCGCGTTCGTGCGGTACCAGGTCAGCCGGGCGCACTCCGGCGCCGCCACCGGATGACCACCGCGACGGCGGGTCGGCAGACCTCACCGCCGATCGGCTCCGGTGTGAGAACACCGCAGGGTAACCCTGATTGTTCAGCTCGCCCGAACAACAGCTAGCGTTACGTCAAGCGCACCGTATGCCGACCGCATCGGGGCTGACGGTTACACGCCGGGTTTCAGGGCCCGGCGAGAATCTCAACTAGCCTGAGAGGGATCCTTCCGTGCCCGCTGAGAACATCACCAACGTCGCCGAGGACGCCAAGGCGGTACTGCAGTACCCCGGCGGCGAGTTCCCGATGACGGTCACCACGGCCGCCGAGGGCAACAACGGACTCGACCTCGGCAAGCTGCTGTCCAGCACCGGTTACGTCACCTACGACCCCGGTTTCATGAACACCGCGTCGACCAAGTCGGCCATCACCTACATCGACGGTGAAGCGGGCATCCTGCGCTACCGCGGATACCCGATCGACCAGCTCGCGGGCCGCTCGACCTTCATCGAGGTCAGCTACCTGCTCATCTACGGCGAGCTGCCGACCCAGGCCCAGCTCGACGACTTCACCGACCGCATCCGCCGCCACACGCTGCTGCACGAGGACCTCAAGCGGTTCTTCGACGGCTTCCCGCGCAACGCGCACCCGATGCCGGTGCTGTCCTCGGCGGTCAACGCGCTGTCGGCCTACTACCAGGACTCGCTGGACCCGCGCGACCCCGAGCAGGTCGAGCTGTCCACCATCCGCCTGCTGGCCAAGCTGCCCACCATCGCGGCCTACTCGTACAAGAAGTCGGTCGGCCAGCCGTTCCTCTACCCGGACAACTCGCTGAGCCTGGTCGAGAACTTCCTGCGGATGACCTTCGGTTTCCCGGCCGAGCCCTACGAGGTCGACCCGGAGATCGCCGCCGCGCTCGACATGCTGCTGATCCTGCACGCCGACCACGAGCAGAACTGCTCCACCTCGACCGTGCGTCTCGTCGGCTCCTCCGACGCCAACCTGTTCACCTCGGTGTCCGGAGGCATCAACGCGCTGTGGGGCCCGCTGCACGGCGGCGCCAACCAGGCCGTGCTGGAGATGCTCGACGAGATCAAGGCCAACGGCGGCGACGTCAAGGAGTTCATCCGCAAGGTCAAGAACAAGGAAGACGGCGTGAAGCTCATGGGCTTCGGGCACCGCGTCTACCGCAACTACGACCCGCGCGCGACCCTGGTCAAGCAGGCCGCCGACAAGATCCTGTCGAAGATCGGCGGCGACGACCAGCTGCTCGACATCGCCAAGCAGCTCGAAGAGGCCGCCCTCACCGACGACTACTTCGTCTCGCGCCGCCTGTACCCGAACGTCGACTTCTACACCGGCGTCATCTACCGGGCCATGGGCTTCCCGACCCGCATGTTCACCGTGCTGTTCGCCATGGGCCGCCTGCCGGGCTGGATCGCGCACTGGCGCGAGATGCACTCCGAGCCGTTGAAGATCGGCCGCCCGCGCCAGATCTACACCGGTTACGGTGAGCGTGACTACCTCGACATCGGCACCCGCTGATCTCGACCACCGTCACTGGCGACAACGCAACCTATCGAAGGGGATAGCCGAATGACCAAGCCGGAGATCGAATTCCAGGAGGGCCCCGCGCCCACCGAGCTCGTGATCAAGGACCTCGTCGAGGGCGAAGGCAAGGAAGCGGTGCCCGGCGGCACCGTCGAGGTGCACTACGTCGGCGTCGAGTTCGAGACCGGCGAGCAGTTCGACTCCTCGTGGGACCGCGGCGAATCGATCACCTTCCCGCTGCGCGGCCTGATCCAGGGCTGGCAGGACGGCATCCCCGGCATGAAGGTCGGCGGCCGCCGTCAGCTGACCATCCCGCCGGAGCTGGCCTACGGTCCGGCTGGTGCCGGACACGGTCTCTCGGGTAAGACCCTGGTCTTCGTGATCGACCTGCTCGACGCGAACTGACCTGACACCGCACCGCGGCCCACCTTCCCCCCGGAAGGTGGGCCGCGGTCGTTGTGCCTACTTCTTCAGCATCGGCGAGTTCATCTTGCTGACAAGCCAGCGGTCGCCGACCTTGCGCATGGTCATCTCGATGACGAAGGTCTGCTTGTCCTCGACCGGCTGGGTGAGCGAGCGGCGGAACTGGGACATGATGTCGAGGATGACGATCTCGGCGCCCTCGCCGGACTTGTAGAAACACTCCAGGTCCTCGACGCGGGAGCTCACCTGCGCGGTCTCCATCGCCTGGCGCAGCGCCTGGGACGCGTCGTCGAACTCCGTCTTGTACGGGTCGGTCGCGCCCGCCGAAGATCGCGCGAGGTAGTCGTCCAGGTTGGTGGAGTCGTAGGTAGACACCACGCGCGCGTAGTCGCAGCTGGCCACGCGGGCGGCTTCCCGGTTCGCGGTCGTCTGGGCCAGAGCGGACGCGGCGGGGTCGGGTGCGGGCGGGTCCGGCCAGAGCGCGGCGGCGACACCGGCGACGATCCCGCCCGCCAGCACCATGCCGCCGAGCCCGGTGGCGAGGGCGGCGGGCCACACCTTGCGCGCGGTGGCGGGTGGCTGCGGCACGCCCTGCGGCGGCCAGTTCGATTGCGCGGGATAGGCCCCGGGCGGGACCGGGCCGGGCGGCGGCGCGTAGCCCGGCTGGTGCGGCGGCGTGTAGCCCGGTTGCGGTGGTGGCGCGGGCTGCGGCCTGCCGGGATACGGGGTGTCAGGGCCTGTCATGGTGTTCCCCCCTTTCGGGATCACCTTAGCCGACAAGGGCTTTCGGGTTCGGCTGATGTCGTGGTGCCGTTCGGGGCGCAGACGGGCGCGGAGACGGGTTGTCTGTGACCGGTTGTGTCGATTTGCTATCAGTCGGCCCGTGGGCTACTACTGCTGATGTCCATGACAGTGCGCGCTGATCGATTCGCCCGGGGTTCGGGGCTTTCTTCGGGGGTTTCGGGAGGGAGTTTCTCGATCATGTTCCATCGCAAGGGTGCTCGACACGTACTCGCGGCGGCGTTGCCGATCGCGGTGGCGGTGAGTCTGGTGGGTGCGGGCACCGGCTCGGCCGAGGTCGATCAGCAGACCCGCTACGCCGAAGGATTGTCCAGCGTGGGCGTCACCGACGGGGTCGGGTACCGCAGCACGGTGGCACCGGATCTGAAGACGGTCTCCGCCTCCCTCGACGCGGGCCGGTTCGTCGCGGCCGAGGACGGCGTCGTGGTGGAGTCGGCCACCGGGGCGAGGATCGGGGAGATCCCCGGTTCGTTCCGCACGGTCGGCGGCGAGGTCATCGCGCTGGCCACCGAGATCGCCGCCGACGGGCGCGGTCTCACGGTGACCCCGCAGATCACCCCGGCGGCGGCCACCGAACTGAAGGACATCGCCACCACGCCCACCGCCCAGTTCCCCGATCCGGTCCAGAATGCCGCCGCCATCGGTGCGGGTATCGGTGCGATCGCCGCGGCCATCGTGTGCATTCCGATGATCACCACGATGATCCTGTACCTGCCGTGTGTCGGCCTGGTCGGGCTGCCGAATGCGCTGGTCGGCGCGCTCATCGGCGCGGTGGTCGGCGTGGTCGCGCCGGACATCATCCCGCAGGTGCTGCCCTGATCGGCTGAATCGACGAGCGGCCCGCGCCGGCTCGCGGCGCGGGCCGTCGCGCTATTCGCGCACGACCTCGACCGGATCGGTCAGCGCCAGCGCCAGCGCGGACTGCTGGGCCTGCCCGCGCGGCGGCAGCGCCTCCAGTGCCTTGCCGGTCTGGGTGTTGAGGTTGCCGACGATGTTCTGCATCGCGCCCACGCCACTGGTGAGCTGTTCCATGGCCGAGACCAGCTGCGCGCCGCCCTGTTCGGCCAGGGCGGGCAGGCCCTCGGCGAGGGCGGCGCCCTGGGTGAGCTGGTCGCGGGCGCCGTTGAGCCGCTCGACCACCGTGCGCAGCAGCGTGCCCAGCTCGGTGTTCGGGTCGACGGCCGCGCCGGTCAGCTCGCTCAGGCCGTCGAGCTGGGTGCCCGCCTGCTTCGAGACGGTCTGCAGCGCTTCGAGTTTGGCGATGATCGGGGCGAGCTGGGGATCGTTCGCGAACGGCAGGCTCTTCAGCGGCGGCAGGATCTGATCGAGCCCGGACCCCATGGCCGCCGCGCTGCTCTGCACCCCGGCGATGGTGACACCGGTCGCGCTCAACGCGTCGGCGAGCTGGGTGGCCTGCTTGGCCGCGCCGTCGACGGTCTGGTTCAGCAGCGCGATGGCCGAGGTGAGCTGCCCGGCGCCTTCCTTGGCGAAATCGAGGAAGCCCAGCATCTGCTCGGCACCGCCGCTGAACTGGTCGGCGCCTGCGGCGGCCGCGTTCACACCCGCGTTGAGCAGCTGCGCGGTGAACTGCACCGAGGTCATCTGATTGCGGGCCTGGGCCACCGCGGCCAGCGCCGCGTCCACGCCGGAGGCGCCGATGCGGTGGGTCACCACGTCGACCGCGCCGTTCACGGTGCCGGTGTCGGCGCCCTCGTGGGCGGTCACGGTGACCTTGGCGCGCTTGGGGTCCGGGGTGGCCAGGGTCGCCATCGAGGAGGTGAGGTCGGCGGGCAGGGTGATCACCGCGGCGTAGTCGGCGGGATCGACCTCGCCGGGCTCGGCCACGGTCCAGTCGTAGCCGCCCGCGTCCTGCACGGCCTTGGCGACCCGCTCCCCGGTCGGGCCGGTATCGGCGTTCACCAGGGCGAAGCCGGTCGGGGCGGAGTCCTGCCCCGCGCAGGCGGCCAGCACACCACCGGCGAGCAGGGCGGCGACGGTGAGACTGAGCAGGCGCAGGGGTTTGTCGATCACGGGGCCGACGGTATCGGGCCTGTTCGCTGCGTGGTCTGGGGGAGGTCTGAGAGTTCGTTGAGGAACGCTCAGTAGGCCCGGCGGATCGGCAGGTCGATGACCAGGCGGGCCCCGCCCAGCGGGCTGTCGGCGAAATAGGCGTGGCCGCCGTGCAACTGGGCCTGCTGGGCCACCAGTGCCAGGCCGAGGCCGGAGCCGCCCTTGGTGGCATTGGTGCCGCGGGCGAAGCGGGCGAAGACGGCCTCGCGTTCGCCGGGCGGGACGCCGGTGCCGTTGTCGTCCACGGCGATCACGATGTGGTCGCCGGGATAGCGGTGCGCCGCGACCACGGCCTGGGTGGCGCCGCCGTGCTTGACCGAATTGGTCAGCGCGTTGTCGATGGCCAGGCGCAGGCCCGCGGGCAGGCCGAGGGTGACCAGCTCGGCGTCGGTCTCGATGCGCACCTGGAGGCCGGGGTTGTGCCGCATGGCGTCGTGGGCGGCCTGATCGCACAGGTCGGCCACATCGGTGGGCACGTGGTCGGCCTCGGCGGTGAGGTCGCCGCGGGCCAGCCGTTCCAGTGCGGTGAGGGTGGTCTCGACGCGGGTCTCGTTGCGGGCCAGGTCGTCGAGGATCTCGCGGCGCTGCGCGTCGGTGAGATCGAGGGTGCGCAGGACCTCGAGGTCGGTGCGGATGGCGGTGAGCGGGGTGCGCAGTTCGTGGGCGGAGACGGCGGCGAAATCGCGGGCGGTCTCCAGGGCGGCCGCGGTCTCGGCCTGCGCCTCGTCGACGCGGGCCAGCATGGTGTTCACCGCCTCGGCCAGCTTCACCGCCTCGTCCACGCCCGAACCGTCCACCGGCTGGGCCGGATTGGCCGGATCGGGGAAGGCGCTGCGGGCCGAGACCTGCCGGGTCAGGGTGACGATGGGTCCCACTGCCCGCCCCGCCAGCAGCCAGCCCAGCGCCGCGGCCGCGGCCACCGCCACCCCGGCGCCCGCGAGCACCCAGCGCTGCTGGTCGTCGGTGGCCTTGGCCGACTCGGTGGTCGGGATGGCCAGCGAGACGGTGCGGCCCGCGGGCTGGTTCTCGGTGGTGGTGAGCACGCGATAGGGCTGGTCGTCGACCTCGACGGTCTGCGAGCCGGGCGGCAGCGCTGGCAGCTGGGTGGAGCTGGAGGCGGTCACCTGGCCGTCGTCGCGCACGGTGAGCGCCATGGTGTTCTGCAGGCCGGTCAGGTTGACGAAACCGGTGGCCAGCACGGGCTCGATCAGCACGATGCGCGAGGCGATCTCGAGCTGCTGATCGGTCTGGGTGACATTGTTGCGTTCGATCGCCTGGAAACTCACGAATGTCGCGATCCCGACGATCAGGACGGCACCGGCCGCGGCCGCGCCGGCGACCCTCGTTCTCAGCGAAAACGATTGTCTCCGACGACGTTTCGGCGGTGCTTCGGTCATTTGGGTTCCCGCAACACGAATCCGACGCCACGGATCGTATGCAGAATCCTTGGCGTGTCATCTATTTCGAGTTTGCGGCGAAGGTAACCGACGAACACATCGACGACATTCGTATCCGCTATGAAATCGTAACCCCACACCAATTCCAGCAGCCGTTCCCGCGTGAGAACCACACCCGCATTCCTGGCCAGGGTCGACAACAATTCGAATTCGCGTTTGGTGAGCTCGATTTCCCGGCCGTGCAGCAACGCCCGATACCCGGCCACATCGACCTGGAGCGGCCCCACCGCGATGGCGCCCGGCGCGCTCGGCTCCGGCGTGTCGGTGCGGCGGCGCAGCAGCGCCCGGATGCGAGCCACCAGCTCGGCCAGTTCGAAGGGTTTCACCAGGTAGTCGTCGGCGCCGGATTCGAGTCCGGCGATCCGGTCGTCCACCGAGGAACGGGCGCTGAGCACACAGATCGGCACGTCGTTGCCCATCGCCCGCAGCGCCGTCACCACGCCCGCGCCGTCGAGCACCGGCATGTTCATGTCCAGCACGATGGCGTCGGGGCCGTGCTCGGCCACCGCGCGCAACGCCGCGGCGCCGTCACGGGCGACCAGCACCCGGAACCCGGACAGGCGCAGGCCACGTTCGACGGAGGCCAGGACGTCCTCGTCATCGTCGACGACCAGGACGGTGGCAGCGGCACGTTCGGTCACGCTGTGACACTAGCGGCTGGCGCCGCGGTTCTCGGCGCTTGACTCCGCCTCTTCCCTCCCTGCGGGTACTCCTTCGTCGCACCCTCCGGTCAGTCCAGAGGCGGAGGCGCGCCGAGAACGGGGACGGTCCCTAGGAGGTGGGTGCGACCGGGTCGCCGTCGCGGTCTGGGGTTTCCGTGGACGGGATGCCCAGCGGGGGGTTGGCCAGGATGCGGTCGGACAGCGCGGTCAAGACCGCCGGGTCCTCGATGGTGGCGGGGGGTTCCACGTGCTCGCCCGCGGTGAGCTGGCGGATGGTCTTGCGCAGGATCTTGCCGGAGCGGGTCTTGGGCAGGCCGGAGACGATGATGGCGTCGTAGAGGCTGGCGATGGCGCCGATCTGGGTGCGGACCCGCTCGACGAGCTCGGCGCGCAAGCGCTCCTGATCGATCTCGACACCCTGCTTGAGCACCACATACGCCAGCGGCAGGCTGCCCTTGAGCTCGTCGGGCATGCCGATCACCGCGCATTCGGCCACCGCCTCGTGTCCGGAGATCGCGGCCTCGATGCTGCCCGCCGAGAGGCGATGACCGGCGATATTGATGACGTCGTCGCTGCGGCCCAGGACGTAGAGGTAGCCGTCCTCGTCGAAGTAGCCGGAGTCGCCGGTGAGGTAGTGGCCGGGGAAGGTGGCCAGGTAGGAGCGGATGAACCGGTCGCGGTCGCGCCACAGGCCGGTCAGGGTGCCGGGGGGCAGCGGCAGGCCGATGACGATATTGCCCTCCACACCCGCGGGCACCGCGTTGCCGTTGGCGTCGAGCACCCGCAGCCGGTAACCGGGCACCGGCACGCACGCCGAACCGGGCTTGACCGGCAGTTCCTGCAGGCCCAGCGGGTCGGCGCAGATCGGCCAGCCGGTCTCGGTCTGCCACCAGTGATCCACCACGGGCACATCGGGATGCCCGGCGAGCAGGGTGTCGGTGGCCCATTCGAAGGTGGCCGGGTCCAGGCGTTCGCCCGCGCAGAACAGCGCGCGCAGTTTCGACAGGTCCGAGCGGTGGGCGATGGTGGCCTCGGGGTCGGCGCGGCGGATCGCGCGCAGGGCGGTGGGCGCGGTGAACAGCACCCGCACGTCGTGCTCGTCGACGATGCGCCAGAAGGCGCCCGCGTCGGGAGTGCCGACCGGTTTGCCCTCGTAGAGCACGGTCGTGGCGCCCACCAGCAGCGGCGCGTAGACGATGTAGGAGTGGCCGACCACCCAGCCCACATCCGAGGCCGCCCAGAACACCTGACCCGGCCCGACGTCGTAGATGTTGCGCATCGACCAGGACAGCGCCACCGCGTGCCCACCGTTGTCGCGCACCACGCCCTTGGGCTTCCCGGTGGTGCCGGAGGTGTAGAGGATGTAGAGCGGATCGGTCGCGGCGACCGACACCGGCTCGGCGGGCTCGGTGCCCGCGACGGAGGCGTCCCAGTCCACCCAGCGCGCGGCCACCGTCTGCTCGGAGGCGGGCAGCACATCGGTGGCGGGCAGGGGAGCGGGGAACTCGATGGTGGCGAACTGCGGCCGCTGCTTGACGATCACCGTGCGCACCGACGTGGTCGTGGTGAGGTCGAGCGCCTGCATGACGATCGGCGGGTAGTCGATGCGGCGGCCGGGCTCGATCCCGCCGGAGGAAGTGACCACCAATACCGGCTCGGCGTCGTCGATCCGGGCGGCCAGTTCGGGCGCGGCGAAGCCGCCGAAGACCACCGAATGCACCGCGCCGATACGCGCGCAGGCCAGCATCGCGATCACGGCCTCGGGCACCATCGGCAGATAGATCACGACCCGGTCACCGGCCACCACACCGAGATCACGCATGACTCCGGCGAATCGGGCGACCTCGTCGAGCAATTCGGCGTAGGTATAAGTCGTCGTGGTGTCCGTCATAGCGGAGACATATATGAGAGCCGCCTGATCGGCGTGCCCACCCTCGGCGACGGTGCCCGCCCGCACGTGCCGGTCCAGCGCGTTCACGCAGGTGTTGAGCCTGCCGTCGGGGAACCAGCGGGCCGATCGTTTGTCCGCCGCGTCCACGATCTGTTCCGGCGCCACGTCCCACTCGACGGCCTGAGCTGCGGCGGACCAGAAGTGGGCTGGATCGACCAGACTGGTCTGATAGACCGGCCGGTACTCGTGTTCGGTGTCCAAGCCCGTGACTCCCTAGCCTCGCTTCGATGCCCGCTCGATAGATCCTGATGATTGTGGCAGACTTCACGCGACACCCGAGGGGGTGCCGCGACCTTTGGTTTTGCCTGGAACGGGCAGGTCATCGCGCGGACCTCTACCGGGAGTGAGCCAAGAAGTTATTGATCCGTTAGAATCTGATGTCACTTATTAGGGCAGTCGTAGACGCAATTTCTCGGCCAGCCGCAGTTCTCGGCCAGCACCGCCTGGCGAGCCAGCATTGCGAGTGTGAAGGTTCGCTGGTGGCGCTTGGTAGACCGCTTGGTATACGAGGCCAGTTTGGAAAGTGAGTGGGAGATGCGTGACGCCGCTAGGTCCGGCAGCAAACGCTGGGCGCTCGGCAACTGGGACCTGCGCTGGAAGGTTACGGCCGTACTGGCCGTGCCACTCGCGGTCGCGGTCGGGCTCGGCGTGTCGAGGATTACCTCCGAGTTCTCGGAAGCCAACCGGCTCTCCAGTATCAACGAGCAGGTAGACACGATTCCGTCGGTCACCGCGCTGAGTGCTACCTCGGCGCAGGTCTCCGGTAGCCAGATGGTGCCGACCGGCCCGGGCACGACCCTGGTCACCGACGACGACCTGGCCAAGCTCGACGGCGCGATCGCCGCGGCGGAGCAGTCGCTGAGCAGGCTCGAGGAGCTGCCCAGGGCCCACGCCGCCCTCGAGCGCATGATCAAGCAGGCCAAGGCGGTGCGCGCGCAGGGCAAGGGGCTCACCACCTCCACCGAACCCGCGCTGGCCTCGGTCGAGGCGGTGCGCCGCGACAGCGTCGACATCGTCGAGACCACGCTCACCCAGGTCAGCGATCCGGTGATGGACGCGGCCAAGCTGCGGCTGGTCGACTCGCTCAACACCCGTTCGGTGCTCGTCGACGAGCTGGCGGGCATGACCGAGATGCTGCGCGGCCAGGCGGCCGGCGCCCAGCACTTCCTGGCGGGCGTGAGCACCGAGCGTCACCTGCTCGACGTGCTCAGCAACCGCTTCCCCGACGGCGACCAGGTGATCGCCGACCTCAAGGCCCAGGCCGAGACCAGGGAGACCCTGGCGACCGGGCCGGAGGTGCAGGCGGGCAAGCTGCCCGTCGGCGAGATGCGTACCTCGCTGTACACCAGCCTCGTCGGCTACGCGAAGGTCGTCGACGAGTCGACCAAGGCCATCGAGTCGGCCATGGACGATCTGGCCGGTTCGGCCGCCACCGGCGCCTGGACCTACACCGGCGTCGTCATCGCGACCATCCTCGCCGCGCTGTTGCTCGCGGTGTTCGTGGCCCGCTCGATGATCGTGCCGCTGCACCGTCTGCGGCTGGCCGCGCTGCGCGTGGCCGAGTCCGACCTCCCGCACGAGGTCGCCCAGCTGCGTAACGGCGCCGCCCCCGAGGACGTGCCGCTCGAGCCGATGCCGGTGCGCTCCGACGAGGAGATCGGCCAGCTGGCCCGCGCCGTCGACGACATCCACGGTCAGGCGCTGCGCCTGGCCAGTGATCAGGCGCAGATGCGTTCGCAGGTCAACGACATGTTCGAGACCCTGGCCCGGCGCTCCAAGTCGCTCGTCGACCATCAGCTCACCCTCATCGAGGCGATGGAGTACGACGAGAAGGACCCGCGCCTGCTCGAGAACCTCTTCCGCCTCGACCACCTCGCCGCGCGCATGCGCCGTAACGGCGACAACCTGCTCATCCTCGCCGGTACCAAGCAGCGCCGCACCAAGTCGGCGCCGGTCGAGATCGCCGACGTGCTGCGCGCCGCGATCTCCGAGGTCGAGGACTACGAGCGGGTCAAGCTCGGCGCCACCCCGCGCGGCTCACTGGTCGAACCGGCCGCCTCCGATATGGCGCACCTGTTCGCCGAGCTGCTCGACAACGCGCTGCGGGCCTCCCCGCCGGAGACCGACGTCAAGTTCACCTTCGCCCAGGCCCACGACCAGGGTCTGCTGATCGAGGTCGCCGACCGCGGTATCGGTATGCCGCCCGCGGAGATGTCGGAGATCAACCGCAGGCTCGAGCAGACCGCCGAGCCGGGCCCCGACACCGCCCGTCACATGGGTCTGTTCGTGGTCGGCCGCCTGGCCGAGCGCCACGGCCTCACCGTGCGGCTGCGCCCGACCTTCGACACCGCGCGCGATCCGGGCGTCACCGTCACGGTGCACGTGCCGGTCGGCCTGATCGTCTCGGGTGCCGGTGGGCCGGTCGTCGCGCCGCAGCAGCAGCCTCAGCCCCAGCAGCAGCGGCCGAACCCGCAGAACCAGCCGAACCCGCAGAACCAGCCGAGCACCATGCAGACCCGGGCGATCACCCGCACCCCGGGCGGCAACATGATGGTGACCGTCGATCCCGGTGTCAGCGGTCCGGCCCCCGGTGACGGCGGCCTGCCGCAGCGTCAGCCGGGCAACTCGATGGCCCAGGGCGCGCAGCAGGACGCGGCCGAGCAGTCGGCACCCACCCTGCGTCCGGCCGCGCCCGGTCAGGACGGGAATGTGCCGCAGCGGGGCAAGCTCGCCGCGGCCGCCCTGCCCAAGCGCAACCTGAACCCGGGTGGGCCGCCGCGTCCGCCCGCCGCGCCCGGTCAGCCGGGCGAGGCCAAGCCCGCCGGTGCGCCGCAGTCCTCGGGTGGCCTACCCGTGCGGCAGCCGGGTGCCAACGGTGCGCCGTCGCGCGAGTCGGCGTCGCCCGCCGGTGGCCTGCCGCCGCGTGAACCCGCCAAGCCGCAGCAGACCCCGGGTGGACTGCCGCAGCGTTCGCCGGGCGCCAACGGCGCGCCGCCGCGCGACCCGTCGGCCGGTCTGCCGCAGCGCGGCGACCAGGCCAACCGCCTGCCCCAGCGGGAGCAGACGGGCGGTCTGCCGCAGCGCGACCCGTCCAACGGCCTCCCGCAGCGTGACCCCTCCGGTGGCTTGCCCCAGCGTGAGCAGACCGGCGGTCTCCCGCAGCGTGACCCCTCCGGCGGCTTGCCCCAGCGTGAGCAGACCGGTGGTCTCCCGCAGCGTGATCCGTCGGGTGGTCTGCCCCAGCGTGAGCAGACCGGTGGACTTCCGCAGCGTGACCCCGCCACGGGTCTGCCGCAGCGTGATCCGTCGTCGGTGCAGCGTGACCCGTCGACCGGGCTCCCGCAGCGCGGTGCCGGTGGCCCGCAGCGGGATTCGGCCCCGATCCAGCGTGACCCGTCGACCGGCCTGCCCCAGCGCGGCCCGGCCAACGGACTCCCGCAGCGTGAGCCGACCCCGCGCCTGCCGCACCGCGACCAGACCGGCGGCCTCCCGCAGCGGGACCTCCCGGGCGGCCTGCCACAGCGCGACCCGTCCGGCGGCCTGCCCCAGCGTGAGCAGACCGGCGGTCTCCCGCAGCGTGACCCGGCCACGGGTCTGCCGCAGCGTGACCAGACCGGCGGTCTCCCGCAACGCGATCCGTCGACCGGCCTGCCCCAGCGTGAGCAGACCGGTGGACTCCCGCAGCGTGACCCGTCCTCGGGTCTGCCGCAGCGGGCGCCCGCGGCCGGACAGGCGCCCGCCGCCGACTCGGCACCGCCGCGTCCGGGTGGCCCGAATGGGCTGCCGCAGCGCGCCCCCGGCGCTACTGTGGTACCGCAGGCGAACGCCGGGCCCGGAGTGGCTCTGCCGCAACGGGATCGGGAACCTGCGGAGCCGGAGAGCGCTGCGTCGGCAGGGCGCGATCCGGGTCGGCACAGTTTCCGGTCGAACCCGGCCAAGGCTGCGTCGTTCTTCCAGACCAGGTTGCAGCCGGCACCGGAAGGTGATTCCGTCATGGGCGGAACGCCGATCTTCGCGGAGATGATGTCGGCCTGGCTCACGGACGAGAATTCCGACCGGTCCCAAGCGGCCGCCGCCTTCGAATCACCCGGTGACGACGGCTGGCAGGCTGCCCGCCGGGCCAGCGAGGCCAAACCCGAGGTTCGTACCGCCGCGGGCTTGCCTCAGCGCAATCCGGGCGGCAGGCTCGTGCCCGGTGGTGTCACCGGCAAGGCCGACAGCACTCCGCAACGTGATCCCGAAACGATCAGGTCCAGCTTGAGTCGTCACCAGCAGGGCGTCCGGGATGGCCGCGCAATGAAGGCAATGAACCTAACCGGAGATAAAGGAGACCGATGAACCCCGATCTAGGTGGTACGAACCGTCAGCTGGATTGGCTGGTTTCGAACTTCGCCAACGAGGTTCCTGGCGTAGCCCATGCCGTCCTGGTCTCGGCTGACGGCCTGCTGATGGCCGCGAGCGCCCAGCTCCCGGTGGACCGCGCGGAACAGCTCTCCGCGGTGACCGCCGGCCTGGCGAGTCTGTCCGTCGGCGTGTCGAATCTGTTCGAAGGCGGTACTGTACTGCAGTCCGTCGTCGAGATGGAGCACGGTTACCTGCTGCTGATGGCAGTGGGCGACGGCTCCTACCTCGCGGTCCTGACCAACACCTCGTGTGACATCGGTCAGGTCGGCTACGAAATGGCTTTGTTGGTCGAGCGTGTGGGCCAGACCGTCCAGGCCACGCCACGTGTCACGATGGGTTCCTGATGGTGGGATGGACATAGACGATCACCGCATGGGGAGCGCCGAGCCCAGCCTCGTTCGCCCGTACTCCTTGACTGCCGGCCGCACCAGGCCGGCGGTCGAGTTGGCGCTGGAGGCACTCGTCGCATCGCATCCGGTCGCCATGGAGCGGCAGTTCGAACTGAACAACCTCGAAACGTCCATCGTGGAGTTGTGCAGGCAATCGCCGTCCGTTGCCGAGATAGCTGCCCAATTGGGTATACCGATCGGTGTAGCGCGGGTTCTCGTCGCCGACCTCATCGAGGCCGGTCACGTGCGAGTCTCGGCGACTTTGAAAGACGATTCCAGCGACGATGAACGTCGCGAGCTGATCGAAAGGGTTCTCAGTGGACTCCGGCGTATTTGATTCGACGGCGCAGGTCGACACCCGCACGAGCAAGCCGACTTCGGCGAAGATCGTTGTCGCCGGTGGCTTCGGTGTCGGTAAGACCACGTTGGTCGGTGCGGTGTCGGAGATCGTTCCGCTGCGCACCGAGGCGCTGGTCACCAACGCCAGTACCGGAATCGACAACCTGACCGGGATTCCGATGAAGTCGACCACCACGGTGGCGATGGACTTCGGCCGTATCAGCCTCGCCGACGACCTGGTGCTGTACCTGTTCGGTACCCCGGGCCAGTACCGGTTCTGGTTCATGTGGGACGACCTGATCCGCGGTGCCATCGGCGCCGTGGTGCTGGTCGACACCCGCAGGCTGGAAGACAGCTTCGCCGCCGTCGACTACTTCGAGGCGCGCGGCCTGCCGTTCCTGGTGGCGCTCAACGAGTTCGACGACGCCCCGAAGTACCCGCTCGAGGACATCCGCCAGGCGCTGGCCGTTCCCGCCGACGTGCCGATCATGTCGATCGACGCCCGTCGCCGGGAGCCCGCCAAGCAGGCCCTGGTCTCGCTCACCGAGTACGCCCTGCGCAAGGTCATGCAGGGCTACTGACCGGAAGCGGGGCTGCCGCGATGAAGGCCGCAGCCCCCACTCCTGGTCCGGCTCCGGGCCGGGTCGCGCCGCGGTGATCCGCGTCGGCGACCGGTCCCGCTAGGCTCTGTTCGTGCGTATGTCGGCGAATGAGCTGCTCGGTCAGCTGCTCGATTCCGGGACCTTCGTGAGCTGGGATCAGCCCCCGGTCGAGCCCCCGATCACCCCGCGCTACCGCCAGGAACTGGTGGAGGCCACCGTGCGCGCGGGCACCGACGAGTCGGTGCTCACCGGCGAGGGACTGTTGCGCGGGCGCCGGGTGGCGGTGATCGCGTGCGAGTTCGCGTTCCTGGCCGGTTCGATCGGTGTCGCCGCGGCGGAACGGATCGTCTCCGCGGTGGAGCGCGCGACCGAACTGGGTCTGCCGCTGATCGCCTCACCGACCTCCGGCGGCACCCGGATGCAGGAGGGCACCGTCGCTTTCGTGCAGATGGTGAAGATCGCGGGCGCGGTCACCGTGCACAAGGCCGCCGGATATCCCTATCTCGTCTATCTGCGTGATCCGACCATGGGCGGCGTCTTCGCGTCCTGGGGATCGTTGGGGCACATCACGTTCGCCGCACCCGGCGCGCTCATCGGCTTCCTCGGTCCGCGCGTCTACGAGGCGCTCTACGGCAAGCCCTTCCCGCCCGGCGTGCAGACCGCCGAGAACCTCTACCGCAACGGCGTGATCGACGGCGTCGTCCCGGTGGAGGTGTTCCGCCGCATCGCCCACCGCGCCCTGAGCGTGGCCAGCGGTGCGGTGATGCCGGTGTCGGCGGAGCCGGGATGGGCTGCGCCCGTGCTGAGTCCGGTGACGGCGGCGAATACCACTGCCAGCGCGTGGGATTCGGTACTGAGCACCCGGCGGCCCGGGCGTCCGGGCATCCGTGACCTGTTACGCCATGTGACACACCGTGTTCCGCTCAGCGGCACCGGCCAGGGTGAATCCGATCGCACCGTCGTGCTGGCCCTGGCCCGCTTCGGCGGACAGCCCTGTGTCGTCTTCGGCCACGACCGATCCGGCCAGCGCGGCGAACACACCATGGGCCCGGCCGCTTTACGCGAAGCGCGCCGCGCGATGGCGCTGGCCCAGGAACTGCGGCTGCCGCTGGTGCTGGTGATCGATACCGTCGGCGCCGCGCTGTCGAAAGAGGCCGAGGAACGCGGGCTCGCCCCCGAAATCGCCCGCTGTCTCGCCGATCTCGTCACCCTCGACACCCCGACGGTCTCGATCCTGCTGGGCCAGGGCACCGGCGGTGGCGCGCTGGCGCTGCTGCCCGCCGACCGGGTGCTGGCCGCCGCGCACGGCTGGCTCGCGCCGCTGCCGCCCGAGGGCGCGAGCGCGATCGTCTTCCGCGATACCGCGCACGCGCCGGAACTGGCCGACGCCCAGGGTATTCGCGCGATCGACCTGCATCGCGACGGTGTCGTCGACCGCATCGTCGGCGAATATCCCGATGCCGCAGCCGAACCCGTCGCCTTCGCCCGGCGCGTGGTGCTGGCCGTCACCGAGGAACTCGCCGCCCTGCGCACCGTCGCGCCCGTCGAGTTGCGTGCCGCGCGCCGGGTCCGCTACCGCCGGATCGGGCTCACCGGGGTGGTCTACTGACCCACGCCCCGGTTCGTACCCCATCGGGACTCGGGGAAACACGCAGGTCGGCGTCGTTGACGGTACGGCGAAGCACTTCTACGGTCGGAAGGGTGACCTTCCGTAGCGCAAGCAGCCTCGTTCCCACCATCGTGCTCAACGACGGGAACGTGATCCCGCAACTGGGGTTCGGCGTGTTCCAGGTGCCCGCGGAGGACGTCACCGGAGTGGTGGCCGAGGCGTTGAAGGTCGGCTACCGCAGTATCGACACGGCCGCGGTCTACGGAAACGAGGAAGGCGTAGGCCGCGCCATCCGTGAGTCGGGCATCCCGCGCGACGAGATCTACCTGACCACCAAGCTGTGGAACGCCGATCAGGGCTACGACTCCACGCTGCGCGCCTTCGATGCCAGCATGAAACGTCTGGGTCTGGACTATCTAGACCTGTATCTCATCCACTGGCCGGTGCCCTCGGCGGGCCGCTACGTCGACACCTTCCGCGCGTTCCAGGCGCTGAAGTCGCAGGGCCGGATCGGCTCGATCGGTGTCTCGAACTTCCGGGTGATCGACCTGGAGACCCTGATCGCCGACACGGGGGAGACCCCGGCGGTCAACCAGATCGAACTGCACCCCACCCTGTCCCAGCGCGACCTGCGCCAGTACGGCGCCAACCACGCCATCGCCACCGAGGCGTGGAGCCCGCTCGGGCAGGGCACGCTGCTGGACAACCCCACCATCGCGAGCATCGCCGAGGAACTCGACCGCACGCCCGCGCAGGTGATCATCCGCTGGCATCTGCAGCTGGGCAATATCGTCATCCCCAAGTCGGTGACGCCCTCGCGGATCGCGGAGAACTTCGACGTGTTCACCTTCGAACTCGGCGCCGAGGCGATGGAGGCGATCAACCGCCTCGACAAGGGCACCCGCGTCGGGCCCGATCCCGGCACCTTCAGCGCCGGTCTGGAGTGATCCCCAGATAGCGGGTCAGTTCCACGGCCGCCGCGCGTCCGGCCCGGTTGGCGCCGATCGTGCTGGCCGAGGGCCCGTAGCCGATCAGGTGCACGCGCGGGTCGACCGCGACCTGGGTGGCCAGCCGCCCGGTCATGGTGATCCCGCCGCCGGGCCCGCGCAGCCGCAGCGGCGCGAGATGGTCCAGGGCGCTGCGGAAGCCGGTGGCCCACAGGATGACATCGGCGTGCTGGAACCGTCCGTCGGCCCAGCGCACCCCGTCGGTCTCGATCCGCTCGAACATCGGCAGCCGGTCCAGCGCCCCACGCTCGCGCGCGGCGCGCAGCCGGTCGTCCAGGGGCAGGCCGGTCACGGAGACCACCGAGCCCGGCGGCAGCCCGCGTCGCACCCGGTCCTCCACGATCGCCACCGCGTCGCGGCCGTCCTGTTCCACGAACGGTGTCTCGCGCCAGCGCGGCTCGGTCCTGGTGACCCAGGTGGTGGAAGTCACCTGGGAGATCTCGTCGAGCAGCTGCACCGCCGAGATCCCGCCGCCGACCACCACCACGTGCTCGCCGGCGAACTCGTCGGCGGTGCGGTAGTCGCGGGTGTGCAGCTGACGTCCGGCGAAGCCGCCCGCGCCCGGATACACCGGGATGAACGGGTGCTCCCAGGTGCCGGTGCCGTTGACCAGGCCGCGCACCCGCAGCGTCCCCGCGCCCTCGGTCTCCACCTGCAACACCTCGCCGCGCCCCGCGCAGCTGTGGCCGTCGGCGGTCCGGTCACAGACCACCGACACCGTGACCTGACGCCGAACCCGCAGGTCGAAGCGCTTTTCGTAGAGTTCGTAGTAGTGCGGCACCGCGGTCGCGGCGGGCGCGGACGCCGAGCCGGCGGGCAGGGTCTCGGCGAAGGACATCCCCGGCAGGTCGTGCACGCGGTTCACCGTGGTGAGCGTGAGCGAGGGCCAGCGGAACTGCCAGGCGCCGCCGGGACCGGGCGCGTGGTCGACGATCAGGAAGTCGCGTTCGGGCACCAGTCCCAGCCTGCGCAGGTGATAACCGGCCGACAGCCCGGCCTGGCCCGCGCCGATCACCAGGATGTCGAAGTCGGTCGCCACAGCCGCCGATGCTATCGCCTTACGGGGCGTCGACCACGGCCTGTGGCAAAGTGAAGACATTCAGTGAACCCGTTCCTTCAGGGGAGGATCCATGCTCGGCGTGACCCGCGACGGTGACGTGATCACTATCGAATTGCAGCGCGAACAGCGTCGCAACGCGCTCAACGAGGACCTGGTCGGCCAGCTGCGCGCCGCGATGCTCGACGCCGTCGACCAGGGCGCCCGCGTCATCGTGCTGACCGGCCGCGGCCCCATCTTCAGCGCCGGGGCCGACCTGACCGGGGTGTACTCCGAATCGTTCCTCGGCGGCCTGCTCGACATGCTGCACACCATCGAATCGCTTCCGGTGCCGGTGATCTCGGCGATCAACGGCGGCGCGCTCGGTGCGGGCGTGCAGCTGGCGCTGGCCTCGGACCTGCGGGTGATCGAGCCCGACGCCTACATCGCGGTCCCCGCGGCCAAGCTGGGCATCTCGGTGGACCGGTGGACGGTGAGCAGGCTGGTCTCGCTGATCGGCGGCGGCCCCGCCCGCACCATCCTGCTCGGCGCCGAATCGGTCTCGGCCGCCGACGCCTACGTATACGGCTTCGCCAACAAGCTGGGCACCCTGGCCGACGCCCAGGACTGGGCCAAGTCCATCGCCGCGCTGGCCCCGCTGTCGCTGCGGGCGATGAAGCTCATGCTCAACGACGACGGCACCAGGGCACCGGCCAGCGCGATCCAGCAGGCCGCGCTGGAAGCCGCCTGGACCAGTGACGACGCGAAGGAGGGTCGATTGGCTCGGCAGGAGAAGCGTCCCGCGAAATTCGTGGGCCGGTGATGAGCCTCGCGCGCGTCGCGGGGTCGGTGGCGAGCTCGCTCGGGCTCGCCTGGGTGGCGCGCGCGGTGTGGGGTCTGCCCACCGCGCTCGGCGCCGGGCCGTCGGCCATCGAGCCGACCGCCCTGGGCAAGTCGTCCTATCGGGACGGCCGTTTCCACAACACCGAGCCCAGCAGCATGCTCGCGGCCGGTGCCGCGCCCTCGCTGCTGTGGTCCGGGCTCACCAAGGGCCGGGTCGGCAGGCCGGGCAAGCCGGTGCCGCTGGTCACCCCCGCCGTGCCGGAACAGGCCGCCGAGCTGGCGGTCACCTGGTACGGGCACGCCAGCGCCCTGATCGAGCTCGACGGCTACCGCGTGCTGGCCGACCCGGTGTGGAGCGAGCGGGTCTCGCCCTCGCCGCTGATCGGCCCGGCCCGCCTGCATCCGGTGCCCGGCGCGCTGGCCACGCTGCCGAAGGTCGACGCGGTGATCATCTCCCACGATCACTACGACCATCTCGACAAGGCCACCGTCGACGAGCTGGTCCGGGGTCAGCTCGCGCCCTTCGTCGTGCCCACCGGCATCGGCGCCCACCTGCGCCAGTGGGGTGTGCCCGAGTACCGGATCATCGAGCTGGACTGGGGTGGTTCGGTCTCGCTGGGCCACGGCAAGGACGATCGCGGACTCACCATCACCTGCGCCGAGGCCCGGCATTTCTCCGGTCGCGGTCTGGTCCGCAACACCACGCTGTGGGCGTCCTGGGCGCTGGCCGGCCCCACCAAGCGGGTGTACTTCGGCGGCGACACCGGCTACACCAAGGCGTTCGCGCAGGCGGGCGCGGTGCTCGGCCCGTTCGATCTGACGCTGCTGCCCATCGGCGCCTACGACGAGCGCTGGACCGATGTGCACATGAATCCCGAGGAGGCGGTGCGCGCGCACGCCGACCTGTGCCTGGGTGAACCGGGCTACGGGCTGCTGGTCCCGATCCACTGGGCCACCTTCAACCTGGCCTTCCACCGCTGGGCCGAACCCGTGCGGCGGCTGGTCGAGGCCGCCGACGCGGCCGGAACGGCCACGGTCGTGCCCAAGCCGGGCCAGCGGGTGGTTCCGAATGACCTCCCACCGCGGGTTTCGTGGTGGGAAGATGTGGAGTGAACCTCCTCGCGAAAGGAATTTCGGCAGATGAGTCTCGTGGATACCTTGAAGGGCCTGCTCGGTAAGGGCAAGGACGCCGCCGCCCAGAACGCCGACAAGATCAACGACGCGGTCGACAAGGCCGGCTCGTTCATCGATGAGAAGACCGGCGGCAAGTACAGCGACAAGATCGAAAAGGGCAAGGACGCGGCCAAGAAGGTCGTTCCGCCGCAGCAGCCGGGCGCCGGTCCCGCCACCGGCGGTCCCGCACCGACCGATCCGGGGCCGAAGGCCTGATTCGGCTCGCGGGGGCCGGGCATCGGTCCCCGCCGCCGAACCGCGTCGATGGTCCGCCGGGAGTTCCGGGGCGCGCCGGGTGAACCGGGTATCGAGGTCGAGCTCAGCAACCTCGACAAAGTGCTGTACCCGGCGACCGGAACGACCAAAGGTGAGGTGATCGCCTACTATTCGGCGATCGCCCCGGCGATGCTGCCCCACCTGGTGGGGCGCCCGGTCACCCGCAAGCGGTGGCCCAACGGCGTGGACCACGCCGACTTCTTCGAGAAGAACCTGCCCGAGCACGCGCCCGCCTGGATCCGGCGCGTCGCCATGGAGCATTCCAGCCGCCGGGTGGTGTACCCGGTGATCGACTCCGAGGCGGGGTTGGCCTGGCTGGGTCAGCAGGCCGCACTGGAAGTCCATGTGCCGCAATGGCGTTTCGACGGCGAGCGGCGCGGGCCCGCCACCAGGATCGTGTTCGATCTCGACCCCGGCCCGGACGCCGGGCTCGCCGAGTGCGCGCGGGTGGCGCTGGCCGTGCGTGACATGGTGGCCGGGATCGGTCTGCGGGCGTTCCCGGTCACCAGTGGTAGCAAGGGAATTCACCTCTACGTGCCGCTGGATCGCGTCATGAGTTCGTCGGGCGCGTCGACCGTGGCCAAGCAGGTGGCCACCAATCTCCAACAGCTGCACCCGGATCTGGTGACGGCGACCATGGCCAAGGCGGCCCGCACCGGCAAGGTCTTCCTCGACTGGAGCCAGAACAACGCCGCCAAGACCACCATCGCCCCCTATTCGCTGCGCGGCCGCGCCCAGCCGCACGCCGCCGCCCCGCGCACCTGGGCCGAGATCGAGGACGCGGATGCCCTGCGCCAGTTGCGTTTCGACGAGGTACTGGCCCGCTGGCAGGCCGACGGCGACCTGCTCGCCGCCCTCGACCCGCCCCTGGCCGACGCGCTCACCAAGTACCGCAGCATGCGCGATCCGGAACGCACCCCCGAACCCGTCCCCGCCGCCGCACCCGCGCCCGGCCCCGGCAATCGCTACGTCGTGCAGGAACACCACGCCCGCCGCCTGCACTGGGACGTGCGCCTCGAACACGAAGGCGTGCTCGCCTCCTGGGCCGTCCCCAAGGGCCCGCCGACCGAGCCGAAACACAACCGCCTGGCCGTGCGCACCGAGGACCACCCGATGGAGTACCTGGATTTCCACGGCACCATCCCCAAGGGCGAGTACGGCGCGGGGGAGATGACCATCTGGGATTCGGGCACCTATCTCACCGAGAAGTGGCGCGAGGACGAGGTGATCGTCGAATTCGACGGTGAGCGCCTGCACGGCCGCTACGCCTTCATCCAGACCAAGGGCGACCAGTGGCTCATGCACTACATGCGTGACCAGACCCGCCGGGAACCGGTGTCGCACAATGGTTCCGGCACGCTCCCGCGTGGGCTCTCGCCCATGCTCGCGACGGCGGGTGAGGTGACCGGGTTGTCGGCGCGCGACTGGGCCTTCGAGACCAAGTGGGACGGCTTCCGGGTGATCGTCGAGATCGAGGACGGCACCGTCACCGTGCGCAGCCGGGCGGGCAACACCGTCACCGCGCGCTATCCGCGCATGGCCGCCCTCGGTCAGGAACTGGCCGGGCACCGGGTGGTGCTCGACGGGGAGGCCGTGGTGCTCGACGAGGCGGGGCTCTCGGATATCTCGGCGCTGCAAGCGGATTCGGCGCGCGCGATCTTCGTCGCGTTCGATGTGCTGCACCTGGACGGCACCTCCCTGCTGCGCAAGAAGTACACCGATCGCCGGACCGTGCTCGAGGCGCTGGGCAGGCTGGCGCCGTCGATGAATGTGTCCATGCTGCTGGACGGTTCGGGCGCCGAGGCGATGGCCGACAGTCGCGACCAGGGGCAGGAGGGCGTGGTCGCCAAGCGGCGCGACTCGGTGTATCAGCCGGGCAAGCGGGCCCAGACCTGGCTCAAGGAGCGCAACTGGCGCACCAGGGAGGTGGTCGTCGGCGGGTGGCGGCGCAGCGAGAAACGCCAGTTCAAGTCGCTGTTGCTGGGGATTCCGCACGAGAACGGACTGGTCTACATCGGCCGGGTGGGCACGGGCTTCGGCGACGAACAGGCGAGCCGCATCGCCACCGAACTGGCGCGGCTCTCGCGTGCGACGTCGCCGTTCGTCAACGAGCTGACCGCCGACGAGCGCCGCGACGCGCAGTGGGTCGACCCCGAACTCACCGGCACCGTCCGGTTCCAGGCGTGGACCGACACCGGCAGGCTGTGGCATCCGGTGTGGGACGGTGTGACGGGTTCGCGGCGCTGAGCCCTGTCCACGAAAGCTGTGGTGTTGCTAGGGTGATCGCGTTGAACCGGTTGGACACACGAGGAGTGCACGGTGGATTTCAAGAACCTGGCGGGCAAGGCGATGGATCTGGCGGCCAAGAACGCCGACAAGGTCGAGGGCGTCATCGACAAGGCCGGTGACGTGGTCGACGCCAAGACCGGCGGGAAGTTCGCGGGCCAGGTCGATTCGGCCCAGGAAGCCGCCAAGAAGGCGCTGCGCGAACAGCACTGATCTGCTCCGGCGGACCGGCCGCCACCGGTCCGCCGGATCAGCGTGCCGGGAGTTTGCCCGGAGTCGATTCCGGGCCTCGGCACGATTGTTTCCGCGAGCTACTTCCGCGCCGGGCCGGCGGTAGCGCCCGGCGCGGAAGTGGCTGTGCTGCGGGCTAGTTGGTCTGCTGAGCCCACTGGGTGGTGCCGGGCGGAGCGGCCAGGGTGTTGATCAGGTCCAGGCCCGCCACGATCAGGGTGGGACCACCGACGACCAGGCTGCCGATGATGCCGCCGATGCTGGCCCCGGTGATGAAGCCGGGAATCGCGCCGACGCCACCGGCCGCGGCACCGACGACCAGGCCGATCACCGCGCCGATGGCCATGCCGACGAAGCTGCCGACGGCGGTGGCCAGGCCGAAGGTCGAGGCGAAGTTCGCCTGTGCCGCATAGTTTTCCGCGGGCGAGGCGACCGGCGTGAGATTCGGCCTTGCCAGTGCCACGTCCTTCACCGCGGTGATCTCCAGAACGGTCTGGTTCTGGCTCACCGCGTGCGGCAGCGGGTACTCGAGACTGCCGTCACGCACCGACAGCGGCAGGGCGACCACGGTGGCCCCGGCCTGGTCGCGGATCTCGACCCCGTTGCCGGTGAGCTCGAAGGTCCCGTTGGTCAGGGTGGTGACCACCTTGTTGCCGACCAGTTCGGTGCGGTAGTCGACATTGGGGGTGACCGGGTCGGCGTGCGAGATTCCGGAGCCGACGAGTGCTGCCGCGAGCGCTGGGATGGCGACCGCGGCGATCTTACGGATGATCATGTGTACGTTCCCATCTGGTTCATCAGGTGACGTGCCAAACGATTTGACGTGCCCAAACGAAAGCGCCGCGGTCGTGGCTCCCCCGAGAACCGAGTGACGGCGCGTGTAGCGGTCCAGCTCGAATTATCGGTTGAACCATAGCCCGCTATCGGGTTGCCGAAGAGTGGAATCCGATTTTAAACCTGAAATTTCTCATAGTTAATTGCTATGAGATCAGTGCAGGATGTTGATCGCCCGTGCGATCACCAACGCGCCGATGACCAGCGAAATCACCGATTGCGCCAGCATCACCGCCTTGCACCAGCGCGAGAGCGGCAACACGTCCGCGGGCGCGAACGAGGCGGCATTGGTGAAGGAAAGGTACAGGTAGTCCAGGTATTCCGGCCGCCAGTCACGGTCGGTGACGCCCGGGTCCTGCATCTGCGGGAACAGGAAGTCCGGAACGGGTTGCCGGCCGTTGGCTCGCGCCGCCGGACCGCCCCGATCGAACTCCCAGTACCACAGCGAGAAGGCGATCACATTCGTCGCCCAGATCAGCGCGCCGCTGCCGAGCAGCTCGGCCGGTTCCTGGCCGACCTGACCGGTGACGATGGCGTGCAGCAGGCGCAGCGCCGACAGCGCGGTGGCGAAGCTGATCAGCCCGGCCAGCACCAGGCTCAGCAAGCGGATCCAGCGTTCCTCCCGGTCCATCCGGCTCGGATTGGCGACCAGCAGGATCAGCAGCACACCCAGTTCCAGCACGGGCAGCACCCACGGGGGCGAGGGCAGGAACTCGTTGGGCAGCAGCACCTGCACCACCACGATCCCCAGGATCGCGGCCGTCGCGGCGAGCCGGGATTCGCCCTCGGTGGGCCGCTGCCAGGGAGGTACCGCCTGCTCGCTGTCGGTCACGCGAGTCAGTATCGCCCGGTGCGCGGGCGGCGGGCGGGAGGCCCGGCGTCAGAGCGCGGCGCCGAGCACCACCCCACCCGCGCACACCGCGACGACGATCACCAGCGCGATGGCGTCGTTGCGCCCGGGCCTGCTCGGATGCGCGGTGAGCATGCCGGTGCCGCCGCGCGCGGTGATGGCCTCGCCGAGTTCGCCCGCCCGGCGCGAGGCCACCGCCATGCACGCGGTGAGGATGTCGATGAGCGGGTTCTGGTCGGCGGCGCGATGGATCAGGTTGTCCTTGGGGCGCAGCTTGCGGGCCGCGCGCAGCACCCGGATCTCGTCGAGCAGCAGCGGCAGCCCGCGCAGTGTCAGCGCGACGACCACCGCCCACTCGTCGACCGGCAGGCCCAGCTTGCGCAGGGGCGCACCGAGTTTCGCCAGCGCGGGCGCCACCTCACCCATCGGCGTGGTGTAGGCGATGAGGAACGACGCGGCCACCAGCACCATGCCGAAGACGAACACCTGCGCGTAGCCGAGCAGCGCCTTGGTGCCGATCGGGGCGTTGATCAGCGCGCCGAGGGCGACCAGTCCCCAGAACCACCACGGCAGCCGGGGCAGCGTGCGGATCGGCAGGCGCGCGGCCACCCAGATCACCACCAGGAACGCGATGATCAGGCCGAGCACCGGCCACATCGGCAGGAACATCAGCAGCAGGCTGATCAGGAACGCGGCGATCATCTTGGTCCCGGCCCAGAGCCGGTGCACGACACTGTCGACCGGAACCTCGCGCAGCAGAACAGTGCTCATCGGATCACCCCGGTTCGTTGTGCGGCGGATTGTCCAGGCGCCAGACCGGTTCGCGGCCCGCCGCCGCGGTGACCGGCTGACGCGCGGTCTCGGCGATCACCCCCGAGTCCAGGTGCACCGTGCGGTCGCACACCGCGGCCATATCGGCCACGTCGTGCGAGATGACGATCAGCGTCAGCCCCGAATCGCGCAGCCGCGCCAGCAGTTCCACGATCTCGGCGCGACCCTGCGGGTCCAGGCCCGCCAGCGGTTCGTCGAGCACCACCACCTGCGGACGGCTGGCCACCATCGCGGCCAGCACCACCCGTTTGGCCTGCCCGCCGCTGAGCTCCTCGATCGAGCGCGCGGCCAGCCTGCGATCGAGACCGACCGCGTCCAGTGCCTGCCCGACCGCGCCGGAGCCGGTCGCCCGGCCACCCCAGTCGGCGATCTCGGCGCCCACGGTCTGCTTCTGCAATTGCAGCCGGGAGTGCTGGAAGGCCAGCGCGATATCGCCGATCTTCTTGTCCACCGGGGCGCCGCGCAGCGTGCAGCGGCCCTCGCTCGGGGCGACCAGACCGGCCATGATCCAGGCCAGCGTCGACTTGCCCGAGCCGTTGCCGCCGACGATCAGCAGTGCCTCGCCCTGGCGCACCGACAGGTCGACACCGTGCAGGGCAGGCGCCTCCCACGGCGTGCCGCGGTTGTAGGTGTGGCGCACGCCGGCCAGTTCCAGGATCGGCGCGCCCATGGGGCGTCGGCGCTGGTCGCGGGCCGGTTGCGGCCAGCTCGCCAGGTGCTCGACCATGCGGCCGTTCGCCAGGTGGATCACCCGGTCGGCGGCGCTCGCGTCGGCTTCGTGGTGGGTCACCAGCACGACGGCGGTGCCGTGCCGGCGGGGCAGTTCGGCCAGCAGGGCGACCAGGTCGCGGCGGCCGTCGGGGTCGATCATGGAGGTCGCCTCGTCGGCGATGAGCAGCGCGGGGCGGCGGGCCAGCGCGGCGGCCACCGCGAGACGTTGCTGCTGGCCGCCCGAGAGCGTGGCGGTCTCGCGCGCGCCCATCCCGGCCAGGCCGACCTCGGTGAGCAGACCGTCCACGTCCACCTCGCCCGCCAGCTCGGCCGACAGGCCCCACACCACGTCGTCGGCCACCGAGACACCCAGGGTCTGGCTCTCCGGGCGTTGCAGCACCAGCGCGGTGCCGCCGAGTTCGCCCAGCCCGGCCGAGCCGGGTCGTCGCACGGTGCCGGTGGTCGGTGGGCGCCCTGCCAGCACACGGGTGAGCGTCGACTTGCCCGACCCGTTGTGCCCCACGACGGCGACGAACTCGGCGGGCCCGATGGTCAGCTCGATCCCGGCCAGCGCGTCGGTGCTCGCCCCCTCGTAGCGATAGCCGACATCGTGCAGGCTCACCGGCAGCGGCGCCACCGGCCGGTCGTCGGTGGGGGCGTCGAGGCGGTCGCTGCCGGGCAGCCAGGCCAGCCGGTCGAGCACCGAGCCGAGCACGAACCAGGAGATCACCGCGCTGGTGACCACGCCGAGTGCCACCGAGGCGCCGATGTAGAGCCACCACCAGCGCAGCACCGCGTCGGTGGCCTCGGCGGCCATCCGGCCCAGCGGCTCGAGCTGGGACTGCCGGGCCGCCAGATTCTGGATGCCCTGGGCGGTGTTGCGGATGGCGTCGAAGAACAGCTGCCTGGTGCGGCTGAACAGCAGCAGCGTGCCCACGGTGAACAGCGACCAGCCCGCGCCCGCCACCACCGACCACATCAGCACGGTCGCCAACCCGCCACCCCGGCGCTTCACGGTGCCGATGATGCCCGCCAGCGTGGCCGCGCCGAGCACACCCAGCGCGGGCATGATCCCCGCGGCCACGAAGGTGACCAGGGTGGCCGCGATGGTGGCGGTGACCAGGGCGCGCAGCCGGTAGCGGTGGGCCAGCAACCCCAACGGGACCGCCGCGACCAGCTGGAGTGCGGCGGCCATCGGAACCAGCGAACCGACGGTGATCAGGCCGACGGTGAGACCGGCCATGACCGCCGCGGTGGCCAGCTCGATCGGGCGTAGGGGTCCGCGAAGCGAAGCCGCGGGCGTCTCTGTCACGCGTCCAGTCTGCCAGGACGGACTGTGTGGACGGTGAGAGCTGAATGGGGGTTGTGTGGAGAGATCGCGCGGGCGGGTTACCGGCCCGCACACGCCGGTGTCGTCAGGCCGGGGGTTCGGACAGCCAGCCGCCCATCGCGACGGTGCGGAAATGGGTTGTCAGGCCGAAGGATTCGTCGATGACGTGCAGGGCGATGGCCGGGTCGGGGGCGTAGTCCATGACCCGGTGGGGCGGGGTCACCTCCCAGGTGCCGCCCAGGACCGAGGCGGTGCTGGGGCAGGTGATCATGGGTTTGCCCGCGAAGGTGGTGGCGATGGGGGAGTGGGCGTGGCCGGTGAGGGTGCCCACGATGCGCGGGTCCCCGGCGACCACGGCGGCCAGGCGGCCCGGATCGGCCAGCGCGATGACGTCCACGATGGGGCTGAACAGGGGCTTGGGCGGGTGGTGCAGGGCCAGCAGGACGGGGCCGTCGGCGGGTGCGTCGGCCAGGGCGGCGCGCAGCCAGTCGTAGGTGTCCTCGTCGAGGCGGCCGCTGGGTTCGCCGGGAATGCTGGAGTCGAGCATGAGCACGGTGAGCGGGCCGACGCGATGGGCGCTGTTGACGGGCGTGGTGGTGGCGGGTTCGCCGAGGAATTCCGCGCGCAGGGCGGCGCGGTCGTCGTGATTGCCGGGCAGCACGTGCACGGGGATCTCGGAGCGCAGGGCCAGGCGGGCTTGCGCGTACTGTTCGGGCTTGCCGGAATCGGTGAGGTCGCCGGTCACGAGGATGACGTCGGGCCTGCGCGGCAGCTCCGCGAGGTAGCCCATCACCGCCTCCACCCGTTCGGTGTTGCGTGTGCTGAGGTCGAAATGGGTGTCGCTGAGCTGAGCCGCCAGGATCATCGGCAGTCGCTTTCTTCTCTGGGATCGCTCCGTTGCGTCAGAGTGCGCCGGTATGACTCATCGGCACCCATCCAGGCTAGATGACCTGCGCTTATCCGTCTCCATGAGCCGTACCACCACCCGAAACCGGAGCCCCGGTCTGTGTCGCCGCTCACCCGCCGGGCGAGATGAGTCCGGCCGCCGTGCGCAGGAGTTCGGCACCCGCCGCGGGGTCGTCGGTGAGCGGCGCCCAGAAGTCGGGGCCGGGGGTGGCCTCCAGGGCGAGCACCGGGGGAGTCAGCCAGTCGGCGTCGAGGGTCAGGCGCCAGGAGTGCAGGTGGGTGCGGGGGTGGGTGGCGGTGCGGTCGAACAGCGGGTCGCCGAGGATGGGGTGCCCGATCCAGGCCAGCTGGACGCGGATCTGGTGCCGTCGCCCGGTGACCGGCTCGACCGCCAGCAGGGCGTGCTCACCGTGGCGCGCGACGGTGACGAAGCGCGTGCGTGAGGGATAGTTCTTGGCGGGCAGCAGATCGGCCTCCTCGACGAACCAGCGGTCGCCCTCGCGCCGGATGGCCTCGCGCGGGGCGGCGATCCGCACCCGGTTCTTGCGCCCCACGCTCAGCGGCAGATCGATCTCGCCACGATCCGGCAGCTCCGCCCCCGACACGATCGCCAGATACCGCTTCTGCGCCGTCTGCTTGTTGAACTGCCTGGTCAGCTGCCCGTGCGCGGCCAGATCGGTTGCCAGCAGCACCAGCCCGGAGGTCACCTTGTCGATCCGGTGCACCGGATACAGCTGCGTCCCGGCCGCCTGCGCGAGCTCCACCAGGTCGGTGTCGTGCCGTTCCCCGGTCACCGAGATCCCCGCGGGCTTGTTCAGCGCGAGCACCGCGTCGTCGGCGAAGACCGTGCAGCGCTGCCGCACCCCGTCCCAATCCATGTCCACCCGCATACCGTAGGCAACGGTGTCGTCGTGGCGCACCTCGCCGCTCATGCCGGGCGCAGGCGGTGGGGGCGCAGACGGTTGAAGCCGCGGACGCGGACGCTGCGCAGATGGCGGATGGCGAACTCCGGGTCGCCCTCGAGGGCGGCCGCGGCGGCGTCGTCGATCAGGATGTTGCCGGGGCGGGCCACGCCGGTGAGCCGGGCGGCGATATTGACGACCGAGCCGTAGAGGTCGCCGAAGCGTTGCAGCACCTCGCCGTAGGCCAGGGCCACCCGCAGTTCGGGGGTGCCGCCGACCAGCATGGTCGACTCCTGGATGGCCAGGGCGATGCGCGCCGCGTCGACGGCGGTCTCGGCGGCGAACATCACCTCGTCGCCGACGTTCTTGATCACCCAGCCGCCGTTGTCGGTGATCGCCGCGGTGGTGGTGGACTCGAAAGCCTCCAGCAGCGTGGACAATTCGTCGGGATGCAGGTGCCGGGTCAATCGGGTGAAACCGACCATGTCGGCGAACCCGACGGCCAGTGTGCGCAGCGAGCCCTCGGTGGTCGCCCCGCTCGCGTCCATGACCCGCGCGGCCGCGGCGGCCAGATGCCTGCGCCAGACATAGGTCTGCAACTGCTCCACGCCGGCCAGTGTCGATTCCGTTGCCGCCCTGACCCTTTCGTCGAGCGGGACGGCCGGGTCGGCGTCGGCCACCCGCGCCTTGATCTCGGCGACCACCAGGTCGGCCTGCCATTCGGCCAGCCGCGCCATGCCCTGACCGATGGTCCGCGCCGCGGCCGCCTGCTGGCGCAGACCCGAGGCGGCCACCACTTTCATGCCGCGGAAATTGGTGACGGCGGCGATGTCGAGCTCGGTGTAGTCGACCTGGTCGTCATCGGTGGCCGGGAAGCCCAGCGCGGTCCACAGCCGCCGCGACTCGGCCTCGGGCACTCCGGACCGCTCGCCCACCTGCGTGCGCGTGTAGGCCCGGGGTCCACCGAGCAGCGCCTGGTCTAGCGTGCGCTGCACCAATTCGGTCATTTCGGCGTCCGACATACGCAAACTCTACGACTTCGGCCCGCCACCCCGGCGATCCTCGCGCCGACCCTGGACACTTCACAGCCCGCCGACCTCGATCCTTACCCGGAGGTGGGCAACTCCCGCGCAAAGTGCGTACTTGTGGCGCCCGTCGCGCCGCGCCGAGACTCGTTCCAGCGGAGATCGCCGGATCCCGCGGATCGGAGTCGAGATGAGCAAGTCGGTCACCGTGCTCGGGACCGGATCGATGGGCAGCGCCCTGGCCCGCGCGCTGCTCGCGGCCGGATACCGCACCCACGTCTGGAATCGCACCGCACAGCGCACCGCGCCGCTGGCCGCCGCGGGCGCGACCGCGCACACCGCCATCGGCGAGGCCGTGGCCGCGAGCACGCTGACCATCGCGGTGCCGACCACCTTCGAGGCCACCCGCGAACACCTGCCCGCCGACGCGCTCGCCGGTCGCGACATCATCACCCTCAACAGCGGAACCCCCTCCCAGGCACGGGAATTCGCCCGCTGGGCGCACTGCGGCGGGGCCCGCTATCTCGGCGGCGCGATCAAGAACGTCCCGGCGGCCGTGGGTGATCCGGACACGCCGCTGTACTTCGGGGGCGACCGGCAGGTGTTCGACGACCATCTCGAGACCCTGCGCGTCCTCGGCGGCGACCTCGAATTCCTCGGTCCCGCACCCGATCTCGCGGCCCTCTACGAGTCGGCCGTCGGCGCCACCCTGCTCCCCGCCCTGCTCGGCTTCGTGGAGGGTGCGGCGGTGCTGGCCGCGCGCGGGCTCCCCGCCCACAGCATGGTCGAGCACTCGGTGAAATGGCTGCGGATGATCGAGTCGATCCTGCCGGTGCTGGCCGAGGAGATCGACAGCGAGGACTACACCCGGCTCGGGTCCTCGATCGAGCTGTTCCACACGGCCGTCGAATCCGAGGTCGAGCTCGCCGCCGAATCGGGCGTCGACATGTCCTGGCACGCCCCGATCCACGACCTGCTGCGACGCGCGGTCGCGGCAGGCCGTGGCGAACAGAGCGTCACCGCGCTGTTCGAGCTGATCAGGGCCTAGCGCAGCACGCTGTAGGTGGCCGCCAGGACGAAGCCGTGCTCACCGACCTCGCAGCTCACCGTCCCCTGGTAGCCGACGCCACAGGTGGTGTTCTCCAGCGTGATCCGGTGACCCTCCGGCAGCACCTGGGCGTCCGGATGGGTGAAGGTCGGCTCCTCGGCGGCGACGAAATGCGCCGCCTCGACGATGCCCACCCGCACCTGGTTGGTCCCCTCGGGTGCGTCGATCGGCACCGCGTCGCAGCCTGACGGGCCGTTGTTCCAGTAGATGGCGCAGTGGCGCCCGTCGGGGGTGGTGAAGAAGACGGTGCCCGCGTGTTCGGGGCCGGGCACCTGGAAGTCGACGGGGTCCAGCGGGGTGTAGTCGTTCGCACGGATCTCACCCGCAACGTGTGACGCGCGAACACCCGGCCGCTCCTACCGTGAGCCGCATGGGCTCAGTCATCGGTGATCTGCTGCCGCTCGCGGTCGGTGTGGCGATCTCGCCCATCCCGATCGTCGCGGCCATTCTCATGATCCTGTCGAAGAACGCGGGCGGCGCGGCGAAGGGGTTCGCGGCCGGGTGGGTCGGCGGCATCCTCGCGGTGACCGTGGTGGTGACGCTGCTCGCGGGCCTGCTCGGCGACTCGACCGACAAGCAGCCGTCGGCCGCGGCGTCCTGGATCAAGATCGTGTTGGGCGTGCTGCTGATCGCGCTGGCCGCCGAGCAGTGGAGTTCGCGCGCCGACACCGAGGTCCCCGGCTGGATGCAGGCCATCGACACCTTCACCGTCGTCAAGGCGGCGGGTCTGGGCGCGGTGCTCTCGGCGGTGAACCCCAAGAACCTGCTGCTGTGCGTCTCGGCGGGCGTGGCCATCGGCGCGGGTGGGCTGGGCGCGGGCGGCGAGATAGTCGCGATCGTGGTGTTCACCCTGCTCGGCTCGGCCAGCGTGCTCGCGGTGGTCATCGGCTACGCGCTCGCCGCCGACCGGCTCGGGCCCACGCTCGACTCGGCGCGGCAGTGGTTGCAGGCCAACAACCACGCGGTGATGGCGATCGTGCTGCTGGTCATGGGCGCCGTCGTGGTCGGCAAGGGCCTCGGCGGGCTCTGAAGGGAGTTCGGGTGAAATCGCTACCGGTCTTCGAGTCCTTGCAGGGGTATCGGCGCGCCTGGATCAGGCCGGACGTGGTCGCCGGGCTCACGGTGTGGGCGGTCATGGTGCCCGAGGCGCTGGCGTATGCCTCGATCGCCGGGGTGCCGCCGGTCGTCGGTCTCTACGCGGCGGTGCCCGCGCTGGTCCTCTACGCGCTGGCGGGCAGTTCACGGCACCTGGTGGTGGGGCCGATGTCGGCGACGGCGGCGCTCTCGGCCGCGATCATCACCCCGCTGGCCGGTGCCGACGCCGGACGCTACCTCGCCCTGTCCACGGCACTGGCCGTGGCCACCGGCATCGCGGGCCTGCTGGCCGGGCTGATCCGGCTCGGTTTCATCGCCGCGTTCATCTCCGAACCCGTGCTCAAGGGTTTCATCGTCGGCCTGGCGCTGACGATCATCATCGGCCAGGTGCCCAAGCTGTTCGGCGTGCACAAGCACGAGGGCAACTTCTTCGAACAGACCTGGGGACTGCTGGGGAATCTCGGCGACACCCAGTGGCGCACACTGCTGATCGGCCTGCTCAGCCTGGCGATCGTGCTCGGCGTGAAACGCTGGCTGCCGCTGGTGCCCGGTTCGCTGCTGGCCGTGGTGTTCGGCATCGTCGCGGTGCAGCTGTTCGGGCTCGACGACAAGGGCGTCGCCATCGTCGGGCACATCGACGCGGGTCTGCCCGCGCTCGGCCTGCCGGGCGGCGTCGGCTTCCACGACTACCTCGACCTGCTCGGACCGGCCGTCGGCGTACTCGTGATCGGCTTCGCCGAGGGGCTCGGCGCGGCGAAAACCTATGCGGCCAAGTCGGGTTACACCATCGACGCCAACCGGGAGCTGTTCGGGCTCGGCGCGGCGAATCTGGGGTCCGGGCTGGCCTCGGGCATGGTGGTCAACGGCAGCCTGTCCAAGACCGCGGTCAACGGTGGGGCGGGCGCGAAGACCCAGGTCAGCGGGCTCGTCGTCGCGGCGCTCACGGTACTGACCCTGCTGTTCCTCACCGGCCTGTTCGAGAAGCTGCCCGAGGCCACCCTGGCCGCGGTGGTGATCGCGGCGGTGATCGAACTGGTCGACATCGCCGCCCTGCGCCGCCTCTACCGGGTGTGGACCCACCTGCTCGGCAGCATCTACGGCCATGCCGCCCGCGCCGATTTCCTGGGCGCGCTGGCCGCCATGCTCGGCGTGCTGCTGTTCGACACCCTGCCCGGCCTGCTGATCGGCGTCGGCGTCTCGGTGCTGCTGCTGGTGTACCGCGCCTCCCAGCCGCACATCGCGGCCCTGGCGAAAACGGGTGGGCTGTGGGTCGACACCGCGCGGCATCCCGAGCTCACCGCCCGCCGCGATCTGCTCGTCGTCCGGGTCGAATCCGGCCTGTTCTTCGCCAACGCCGACTACGTCAAAGAGCAGATCCAGCACCTGTGCACCGACGACACCCGCCTGGTCGTCCTGGACGCCGAGACCTCACCCGGCCTCGACGTCACCGCCGCCGAAATGCTGCTCGACCTCCGCAACACCCTGGCCCACCGGCGCATCGACTTCCGCATCGCCCGCTCCATCGCCCAGTTCGGCGACGCCCTCGGCTCGGCCGAAGCAGGCGACACCCCCATCGGCGTCTATCCCACCGTCGCCGCCGCCTCCGCCGATCTCCCCGAACCGCCACCCACCCATCGCTGAACCCGCACCGGATTCATCCGTGGCGGGTGAGGTGCCACGCAACCATCCGGCCGACCATCGAGAAGACGACCGACCCGAGCTGAGGAGCTGACATCCGATGGCATTGGACTACGACGATCGCACCGATTTCGAGAACGCCGACCGCGGCTTCCTCGCGACACTGACCCCGATGCGCATCACCAAGGCCGACGGCACCGTCGTGTTCGACACCTCCGCCTACAGCTTCCTCGACGGCCCCTGCCCCGACACGGTGAACCCGAGCCTGTTCCGGCAGGCCCAGCTGGTCGTGAAGAACGGCCTCTACCAGGTCACCGAGGGGATCTACCAGATCCGCGGGTTCGACATCTCCAATATGACCATCGTCGAGGGCGACACGGGCATCATCGTCATCGACCCGCTCATCTCCGCCGAATGCGCCGCGGCGGGACTGAAGCTGTACCGCGAGCATCGCGGCGACCGGCCGGTCACCGGCGTGATCTACACCCACTCACACGGCGACCACTTCGGCGGTGTCGAGGGCGTGCTGCCCGATGGCCGCGGTGACGTGCCGATCCTGGCGCCGCGGGGATTCATGGCCGAGGCGGTCTCGGAGAACGTCTACGCGGGCGTGGCGATGACCCGACGCGCCACCTACATGTACGGGGTCGGCATGACGCCGGGCCCGGAAGGCCAGTGCGGCACCGGCCTCGGCATCCAGACCTCGCAGGGCAGTTTCGGCCTGATCCCGCCGACGGTCGACATCACCCATACCGGCCAGCAGGAAACCGTCGACGGGGTGCCCATCGTGTTCCAGATGACGCCCGGCACCGAGGCGCCCGCGGAGATGAACTTCCATTTCCCGCGTCACCGCGCGCTGTGCCTGGCCGAGAACGCCACCCACAATCTGCACAACCTGCTCACCCTGCGTGGCGCGCAGGTCCGCGACCCGCGGATCTGGTCGCACTACATCGACGAGGCGATCGAGCTGTTCGTCACCGACGCCGATGTCGCCTTCGCCTCCCACCACTGGCCGACCTGGGGCGTCGACAACATCCGCGCGTTCCTGTCGGTGCAGCGCGACCTCTACATGTACCTGCACGATCAGACCCTGCGACTGCTCAACGAGGGCCTCACCGGCGTCGAGATCGCCGAGGCCATCGAGCTGCCGCCCGGCCTGGACGACGCGTGGAGCGCCCGCGGCTACTACGGCTCGGTCAGCCACAACGTCAAGGCGATCTACCAGCGGTATCTGGGCTGGTTCGACGGGAATCCGAGCTCGCTGTGGCAGCGGACGCCGCAGGAGCAGGCGGTGCGGTATGTCGAGACGATCGGCGGCATCGACACGGTGATCGCCAAGGGCGAGGAGTACGCGGACAAGGGCGACCTGCGTTTCGCGGCCGAACTGCTCAAGCACGCCGTGTTCGCCGAGCCGGACAACGCGCAGGCCAAAGAGGCGCTCGCCCGGACCTATCAGAAGCTGGGCTTCGGCGCCGAGAACGCCACCTGGCGCTGTTTCTACCTGACCGGCGCCAACGAACTGCGCCACGGCATCGAGGTGATCCCGATGGATCTCGGTGGCGGCATGGCGGCCGCCCTGACCATCGAGCAACTCTTCGACACCCTCGCCATCCGGGTGAACGGCCCGCGCGCCGCGCGGGATTGCTTCCGCATCGAATGGCACTTCACCGACCTGGACACGGTCATGCGCCTGACCCTGTCCAACGGCGTCCTGATCCGCACCGTCGACCCCCGCTCGAAGGCCGACATCGACCTCACCCTCACCCTCACCAAACCCCAGCTCCTGGGCATCCTGGCGGGCAACGGCCTCGACGGCGTCGACCACACCGGCGACCCCACCGTCCTCCAGCGCCTCTTCGCCCTCCTCGACACCCCCGACCCCAACTTCCCGATCGTCACCCCCTGACGAGCCCATAGGACGCTGTGCGCCGCGTTTCCCTGGTCGGGGGCTGGTTGGGGAATTCGGGTTCGGTGGGGGTGGAGGGTCGGTAGGGTCGGCCGCAGGTGGTTCGGAGTGGAAGGTGGCAGGCGTGGGAGTCAATCAGCGGGCGGCGGTGCAGATGAGCGCGGAGGAGATCGCGCGATTTCTGGACCGGAGCCGGGTGCTCACGTTGGCCACGCTCGACAAGGACGGCAAACCGCATCTCACCGCGATGTGGTTCGGGCACATCGACGGGGTGCTCTACTTCGAGACCAAGGCCAAGTCGCAGAAGGCGGTGAACCTGCGTCGCGACCCCACCATCACCTGCATGGCCGAAGCCGGCGACACCTACGACCAGTTGCGCGGCGTCGCGATCGAGGGCACCGCGAGCCTGCTCGAGGACACCACCGCCGACGAGTACTGGAAAGCGGCCGTCGACATCTACGAACGCTATGTCGGCCCGTACAGCCCCGAGGCGCACCCGTTCGTCGAGGCGATGATGAACAAGCGCATCGTGGTGCGCGTGGAGCCGAACCGGGTCCGCTCCTGGGATCACCGCAAGCTGGGCCTGCCCGCCATGCCGCTGTCGGGCAGCACCGCCGAGGACTGAATCACCGCGTGCAGCGCGGCGGCCCCCGCCACCAGCGCCAGCGAACGCGCGGTGATCGCCGAGTCCCTGGCCGCCAGCGCCCCGGACAGGTCGCCGGAACTACCGGCCCGCAACAACTCCGGCAGCACCGCGCGCAGCTGGGGAATGCGATACCCGGCCCGGCGCAGCTGGTGCACGATCCGCGCGTCGCGCACCTGCGCGGGGGAGTAGCGCCGGGCGGTGCCCTCCCGGTCCGGCACCACGAGACCGCTGGCCTCCCAATGCCGTAACGCCGACGCCCGGACCCCGAGTGCCCCGGCCAGCTCGGAGATCGTCATCGAATCCGAGCGCCGCACCTCGACGATCGCCTCGCCCGACACCGCCGCCGCGGCCCGCACGGCCAGCTCGAGATCCGCCCGCTCGGTGTGCAGACGCGCGTGCGCGGCATCGAGCGCGGCCAGCGCCTCGCCCGTGCGCCCGGCGTGCACCGCCCGCAGGATCGCCCCCGCCGCACCCGGACTCGCCCCCGCCGCCAGCGCCCGGTAGGCCAGCGCCGAGCGCAGGTGCGCCTCGCGATAGATCCGATGTCCACCGGCCGTGCGCCCGGCCGCGGGCAGCACGCCCGCGCGTTCGAGGTCGCGCACCTGCTGCGTGGAGTACCCGGCCGCGCGCGCCACATCGACGGTGCGCCCGACCAGCGAGTTGAGGTTGTCCACGCGAAACCCCCGGATATCGGTGCCGAAGTCCACACAAGCACTTCAATGCGACGCTCGAATCATGACGATAACCGACATCATCGACTACGTCCGCGGCCTCGGCGGCGTGCTCGTCCTCAGCCCGGCCGAGGGCAGCGCCCACCCGGAGATCAGCTGGGGCGACACCTTCTTCTACTACGCCCCCGACGGCGAGGTCCCCACCACCACCCAGCCCTTCGCCACCATCGTCACCAAGAACTACCCGGGCGACGAACTGTCGCGGCTGGACCGCCCGGGCGCCTACCGCGTCAATATCGCCGCGGGCACACAGGCCCTCCGCGACCACACCACCGCGGGCACCGACCCGAGCGTCCCCGACACGGTCCACGCCCACCCGCTCTATGCCGCCGCGGGCTGGCTCGCCGTCGTCGACCCGGCCGAGCGCACCGCCGACACCCTCCGCGAACTCCTGCGCACCGCCCACGAACGCGCCCGTCAGCGCTACGAGCGGCGGGCATGACAGGCTGCTCGCGGTGGCACACCTGGTCGCTGAGAAGTTGCTGATGTCGGTCTCGGCGTCAGTCGGATCACGGTGCGGCGTGGCAGAGAGCGGGAAGGGGTACCTTTCGGTTACCAGTTCAACAGGGTGTCCGCGTGGTAACCGGAAGGGGTAGCCATGTCCGTCGAGCATCGTTTGCTGGGTGCCGGAGTTCAACCTGTGCGACGGGCCCGCTCGGCGGGCTTCTCGCTCGGCCCCGTCGAACTGATCACCGGCGGGATGGTGCTGACCGCGGCCGGGCTGGCCATGGTCGGCCCGCTGATCGCCGCCGCGCTGATCCGCCACAACGGCGCGGGGGTGGCCGCCGCCACCACCCCGCTGATCCTGCTGGCGATCGCCGTCGTCGCGGTCCTGTCGGTGGGAGTGGCGATGTTCGTCGCCGCCTACCGCCGCTCGCGGTGAGCCCGGCCCGTCAGGCGCCCGCCAGCAGCGCGATGCCGCCGACGAGCAGGGCGAGGGTCTTCACCGCCTCCAGGCCGATGTAGACGTAGTGCCCGTGCGAGCGGGGCGCGTCCAGACCGGCCAGCACCGCGTCGCTGCGGCGGGTCAGCCGGGGCCGCACCGCGATGAGCTGGACCGCCAGCGCGAGCACGGCCGTCCCCAGGGCGGCGAGGGCGGTCGTGCCGGGCGGGTCGAGCGCCAGCGTCGCGATCACGATCGCGGCCCACAGGGTCTCGAACCCGTTGAGCGCGCGGAACACCAGGCGTCCGATCCCCAGCCCGATCGCGAGGGTGACCTGCGGCGCGCGGAACTTCAGCGGTGCCTCGAGGAACGAGATGGCCACGACCATGCCGAGCCAGACGAACACGACGGCGATGGCGACTGCCGATGCGGTACTGCTCATCCCTCGATTCTGGCCCCACGGCGCCGGTTACGGGGCCGTACGGGCGGGCGGTCAGTCGAACTGCGCGGTCAGCCAGTCGATGGTCTGCATCCCGAACAGGTCGGTGCCCCAGCCGTAGAGGTCGGTGAGCATGGTGAGCATGCCGCAGTCGGTGGGCTGATAGGTGACGTCGGTGCCCTGCGCGCGGTAGGCGTCGGCGAGGTTACGCGCGTCCTGGGCGGGCACCAGCGACATGAACGAGTCGTCGGCCGCGCACGAGGCGATGAGGACCTTCGAGGTGGGCGCGCCGGAACGGCCGAGCAGGTTGTCGTCGAAGGCCCGCTGGAAATCGGGCTCGTCGGCGGGACTGCGGCCGGTCGCGAACAGGGCATGCAGCGGGACGAACGGCATCGTGAAATAGGCGTCCTGGCATTGCGTCCGGTAGAAATCGGCCACCGCGCGCCCGAGCGGATTGAGCTTGTCGTTCACCCGCATCTCCGGATAGCGGGGCTCGAGCCCGAGCAGCGTGGCGAAGCCGAATCCCGAGCCGATCGACCCGTCGGCGACCCGCAGGAAGTTGCGCTGATCGACGACCATCCCCTCCAGCACGGTCGACTTCACATTCAGTTCCGGCGCGTAGGTGGGCTGTAGTTCGGCCGAGAACGCCGCGCCGACACCGCCTCCGGCGATCCCGAACAGGGCCATCTGGGTCGCCGGGTCGAGTCCCGCCTCGCCGAAGTTCAGGGCCGCGCGGGCGCCGTCGAGCTGGGTGTGCGCGGCGTACTTGCCGGCGAACACCCCGTGCGGCGCGCGGTCGGCGTCGTTGCCGACATCGGAGATCATCACCGCGTAGCCCTTGCCGAACATCAGCGCCAGCGGTCCCAGCGCCGACCAGGAGGACCCGTCGAACGGCGCGCCGCCGGTCCACTGCGTGCTCGGATGACACGACCAGCCGACGCTGTCGTTGGCCTCCTGATAGGAGATCAGCTTCTTCTGCGCCACCGGCTGCCCGTCGCGCGGGATCATCAGGATTCCGGTGCTGATCTCCGGGGTGACCCCGTCCAGCCCGGTGGTGACGTACATGAGCTTGTAGGCGTCCAGGTTCGCCGGTTTCAGCCCGGTGAACAGCACGTCGACCTTCTTCGACTTCAGCAGCGTGCCGGGCCGCTCGGTGCCGGTCAGCGGGGGTTCGGCGTAGAACGGGTCGTCGGCGAGCAGGCCGTGGAAGATCTCCTCCGGGGAGCCGGGCGTGGCGCCCTGGAGCGAGCCGACCACGAAACCGTTGAAGATCTCGCCGAGTCCCGGCGTGCGCGGCGGAACCGGTTGCGCCGCGGCCACTCCCGCGCCGCCGACGAGCAGGGTGACGGCCAGGGCCGCGGTCAGGTACCTCATCAGTTCACCGCCATTTCCCGCTCCACCGGTGTGATCTGCAATCCGCGGATCGCCGAATCCAGCAATTGCGGAATGGTCAGCAGCGGCCGGTGCGTTTCCATCTGGATCTCGTACGGGGTCCGCATGGTCGCTTCCAGTGCGGGCCAATTGTTCTCGACCTGGTCCTTGTATTTCGGGAGCAGTTCGGTGGTGATGTAGTCCCAGCGCGGGTCCAGTTCCGACCAGTTCCAGTCGGGCAGCGGCAATGTCAGCAGCGCGGGTCTTCCGTCGGCCATGGTGAAAGGAATACGCACCGGCCGGAATTCGCGGGGCGGGCGCACCCCGGCCACCGACGGCGACCCGGCCGCACCGCTGGCATAGGTGATCGCCTCACCGACCGCGCCCTTGTACGCGCGCGCCTGATTCCATTGTTCCCCGATCACCCAATCCTGTTCGCGCCGTAGCAGAACGGCATTGCCGCGGGCGATGCGATCGTTGTCGCCGGAGGCGATATCGCGCCAGGCGTTCATGATGTCGTCGCCGAACAATCCGGCCGCCTGGAATTCGGCGAGCGCGTCCAGTCCTCCGGTGACATACGCGTCGTGCATGGGCATCAGATCGGAGAAGATGTTCTTCTGCATCACCAGGATCGCGCCGATGAGATAGCGCAGATCCTCGGGGGTGATCTGGGAGCCCGCCTCGGCCAGCGCGAACAGCCCGCGCGGCAGCTGTGCCAGTGCCTGCGGGCCCGCCACCTGCTGGACCGCGCCGATCACCGCGCGGGCGGACTCGGAGACGCCGGGCGTGCTGTAGATGTCGGTCATCAGCTCGAAGTCCTCGAGCCCGCCCCCGAAATCGGCCCCGACCTGGCCGCCCATCCCGGCCCACTGCAATTCCCGGTGCGCCAATTGGAGGTCTTCGTAATACCGGTAGGAATTGATCAGATTCTGCCGATTGGCCCGCACCCCGGCCCGCGGGTCCCAGCCGCGCAGGTCGATCCCCGCTTTTCCGGTGACATCGACGAGCCAGTACTGATACAGCAACGCGGCATACCGGGTGGGGGCCACGCCCTGTGCGCGGGCCTGATCCAGCAGCTCCCGCAATCGGGCCCCGTCGTACGGCAATTCCGGATTCACCCCACCGGGTCCCTGCGCGGCATCCCGATTCACCAGCGGCAGGTCCAGATAGCGGTCCACCTCGCTGTCCGCGCTTGCCGGAGCCGCCGCGAGTCCGATTCCGGCGACCGTGGCGAGAGAAAGCGCGGCCACCCGAAGAAATCTGCCTATCCGCATCAGTGTTTGCACCCTTCCGGGAAGACGACCGTGCTGATGGAGACAATGGGTTACGCAAACACAGCGGCCACATCGATGGCAAGCGGACCCGCCGTCCGGTCACCCCACACTTTTCCCCCGCACCATTGCCGCCCGCCCCGTGTCGGCGGACACTGGAGGAATGGTTGACAGAGAGCAACGCACACCCTTCTACGGCGTGGTGCTGATTCTCGCGGCACTCGGCGCGTCGATGGCGGTCAGCTTCTACGGCCCCACCTGGATCCGTGTCACCGTCTACATCCTCACGGTGATGCTCGTCCTGGTCGGCGGCATCATGACCTTCCGCGACTATTCCCACTGACCCCCACACGTCGGTCCCCGCCGCCCTGTGACCGGTCGGCGGGGATCACCACGTCGACGAGGTCAGGGGCTCGGGGCGTCGCGGGTACTACGTCCCGCGGCGGCCGAGAACTGGTCGGCCGCCTCGCCGGGGTCGGCGTCGGCCGGGATGACCACCAGGGTGAGCCGGACACCGGCCACGCCGACCAGGTGCATGACGTCGGGCAGCTGGCCGACATCCGGGCCTGCCAGCTGGATGCCGTCGGCGTCGTCGATCCGGCGCTGGTTGCGGCTGGTCAGGTTCCAGTCGAAGCTGATGCGCGCGGCGTGGCCCAGGCGCGGGGCGAGGACGCTGACCAGATCGTGCACCTCGGCGGTGAGATTCGTGGTCCACGGCCACCAGGCGCCGTCGAACTCTTCGGTGTGCCCGGATTCGCGCAGCAGGACCCGCGGCGTGCGGGTGGGGGTCGCGAAAGGCTGCGCCGAAGCCGTCCCCATGCTCAGGTGGTCGGTGATCGGGCGGGAGCTGGTTCCGTGGACGGACATGACGACCTCTCGGCGGAGGCCGGGCACCGGCGGAGGTCGCCGCTGCGTGGACTCCTGTCCCTCCAGTAGACGCTGACCCACTGCCCATGTCAACGATGTAGGACTACACTGCTGACAATGGGGAAGAACGGAGACGCCGCGATGTCGGCAGGGCCTGTGACCAGGGAATCGGTGCTGGCCGCGGCGCTGGTGATCATCGATCGTGACGGAGTCGACGGTCTATCGATGCGCCGCCTCGCCGAGGCGGTCGGGCGCGATCCGATGATCATCTACCGTCATCTGCCGAACAAGGCCGCGGTGCTCGACGGCGTGGCCGAGGCGGTCTTCGCCGAGCTGGAGGTCGACGCCATCGACGACGACTGGACTGGGCAGCTGCGCAGTGTGGCCCGTTCGTTCCGCGCGCTGGCCCTGCGGCACCCGAAGGTGGTTCCGCTGCTGGTGACCCGGCCGCTGTCGACGCCACTGGGTTCGCGCCCCCGCGCGATGGTGCGTCCGCTGGAGGACATCCTCGGCCTGCTGACCCGCGCCGGGTTCGCCGGTTCCGACGCACTGCACGTCTACCGCGCGCTGTTCGGATTCCTCTACGGCCATGTGCTCAACGAACTCCAGGAGGTAGTCGAGCGCCCGGAGGAGTCCGACGAGGTGCTCCGGCTCGGCCTGTACCGGCTGCCCGTGACCGAGTTCCCGCTGGTGCGTGAACTGGCTCCGGTCCTGGCGGACTACGACGGCGCCGCCGAGCTCGAGCAGGGGCTCGACATCCTGCTGACCGGCCTGACCGCCCACCTCGCCGGCCCGGTGGTACGCCGGACATGACCCGGCCTAGGGCGCGGCCGGTGCCGCGTCCGGGAGGGCGAGGGTGTGGATGGTGCGCAGGGTCTGCAGATACTGCCGGGGCAGGGGGCCGGTGGTGTAGGGCAGCCCGTACTTCTCGCACAGCGCGCGAACCCGCACCGCGATCTCGGCGTAGCGATTGCTCGGCAGGTCGGGGAACAGGTGGTGCTCGATCTGGTGCGAGAGGTGGCCGCTGAGGAAGGCCATGACCGGGCCCGCGTCGAAGTTCGCCGTGCCGAGCATCTGCCGCAGATACCAGTCGGCGCGGGTCTCCTCGGCCAGCGCCGCCATCGTGAACTTCTCGGCGCCGTCGGGAAAGTGGCCGCAGAAGATCACCAGGTAGGCCCACACATTGCGCAGGGCGTTCGCGGCGATGTCGGCGGTGAGTGTGCGCCGCCAGCGTCGTCCGTTGAGGATCGGGAACAGCACGTAGTCCTTGACGGTCTGGCGGATGACCTTGCGCCGCAACGTCTTGGTCACCGCCGCCTTCGCCGCCGGCGTGGCGGCCTGTTCCTGTTCGGCGTAGAGACCGTGCAGGGCGATACCCCATTCGAAGGTCGCGGCCAGCAGCAGATTCTGCAGGGGTTGCACCAGCATGCGTGGCCGCCACGGCTGATCCTTGGTCACCCGCAGGACGCCGAAGCCCAGGTCGTCGTCCATGCCGATGACATTGGTGAACACGTGGTGGCGGTAGTTGTGCGAGTACCGCCACTGCGCCGAGGACGCCACCATGTCCCATTCCCATGTCCGCGAATGGATTTCGGGATCGTTCATCCAGTCCCACTGGCCGTGCGAGACATTGTGGCCGATCTCCATGTTCTCGATGCTCTTGGCGGTCGCCAGTGCCGCGGTGCCCGCCAGCCATCCGGCACGGCTTCCGGTGCAGGCGAGGAGGGCGCGCGCGCCGAGGTCGAGGAGTCGCTGGAAGGCGATCGTGCGCCGGATGTAGGCGGCGTCGGCCGCGCCGAGCGAGCTCTCGACGTCACGGCGGATGGTGTCGAGTTCCTGTCCCAGTGACTCGACGTCGGAAGAACTCAAGTGCGCGTAGTGCGCGACGTCGGTGATGGCCATGTCCGAACCCCGAATCCGCGCTCGCTGTCCGCGTCCCTATCGTCGATGCTACGGACTTCTACACTGTGTGTCTACAACGTAGAGCGACATCGCGGACAAGTGTAGGCTCGAAGTATCCGGAACCTTTCGCGCCGACCGCCGAGGTCGCCCCACCGGATTCGACCGGCCGACGACGCGGCCATGACAGGAGCGTCCGATGACGCCGCACCCCACACCCGACCCCGATCAGGATGTCTCCTGGCCCGACCCCAGCCCACTGCAGTCCTGGTGGGACGAGGTGATGCGCCCCGCGGTCCGGCGGCGCAGCCGAGCACAGGCCCGTCCCCGGCTGCCCGACGCCGGCTGACCGGTCGGCCGCAGATCCGAAGGGATGCCGCCGGCCGACCGGGGAGTGATCAGCGGACGCCGATGGCCTTGCCGAACAGTGAGGCGATGGTTTCGCCGAAGGTGTTGGCCAGCAGGGACAGTCCGTCGGGGTTGAGGGCGAGCAGGCCCGCGTCGGAGGTGCTGCAACCCTGGGTGACGGGCACGCCCTCGAGGCGGTCGCGCAGCCACAGCAGGGCGGTGGCGGAGCCGGAGACCTCGGTGGTGATGTGCTCGCCGAGGTGTTCGCGGGTGTACTGGACATCGGCGTCGGGGTTGCGGCAGTAGGTGTCGACCAGGGTGTTGACCGGGCCGACGGGGATCAGTTCGTCGGGGTTGGCCTGCCAGATGAACATCGGCATGTCGGGCACGGCCTTGCCCATGCGGGTCTTGTCGAGGACGTCACGCACGACCGGGTTGCGCATCGGGTCGCCTTCGGGAACGCGCAGCATGCCCTTGAGGTTGGCGAACGGGAACAGCGCGGTGTTGTACTGCACGCACAGCCCGCCCTTGATCAGCGAGAGTCCCTGGCCGAGGGGGTCCAGGTCGCGGGCGAGCAGGTCACCGAATTCGCGGTACTCGCGCCCGAGCCCGAGCACGGCGGCGAAGATCATGCCCGACCAGATCTGCCCGTTGCCGATGTCGAGCAGCGGCCCGAAGTCGGCCGGAACACCACCTTCGGCCGCGCCGACGATGTTCAGTTCGGGCGCGTAGGTCTGCTTCAGTTCGGCGGCGTGACCGGTGACGATCGCCCCGCCGGAGTAGCCGTACATGCCGATGCGGGTCTCGGGCGCCAGGCGCATCGGCTCGAAGTTGCGGGCGGCGCGAATGCCGTCGAGGGTGATGCGCGCACCCAGCGGCCCGACGCCGAACGCGCTGTCGGGCCCCTGGTGATCAGGGATGACGACCGCCCACCCCTGCTGCAACTGTGCCTGCGCCACAAGGAATTCCAGCGGCACCACGATCTGCCCGACCGCGGCCGCGGCCGACCACTGCTGCACCGCGTACGAGGGCGAACAGTAGGCCGCGAGCGAGTCCTCGGCGATCTGCATCGACACCAGTTTGTCCGGCGACGACCCGCGCGGCTTCAGCACCGTCGCGACCGCCGCGATCGGCTCGTCCCTGGTGTTGTTGGATCGGTAGGACACCTGCCAGGCGTCGACATTGAGCGGGATCAGCCCCACATTGGCGACATCGACCTCCCGCGCCGCGATGATCTCCCCGGGCTGCTTGCCTGCCACCACCTCCGGCGCGGGCCGGTAGAACGCCGCATCCAGCTCCGGCGGCACGGCGATCGGGGGTCCCGGCTGCACCGGAACTGTCCCAGCAGGTTCGGCGACCACGGGGGCGCTGGTGAGGGTGGTCGTGATGGCTGTCATGGCTGTGATGGCGACAGCCAGGGTCGCCAACCTGCGAGACAACCGTGTCCGCGGGGTCATGTTCTGCTCCTCCATCGTTTGAGACGCGATCGTCTCAAATCTGGGGAGTGAGGTTACCCCGATCACATCCACCCCCGCAAGAGGTGTCTGGGTCAGCTGTGTCAGGTCGTGGTGAAAGCGGCTGCGCGCTGTGGTGGAACCCAGAAGGGCGACGGCGACGTGGGCCCGCGTGCGCGTAGTGGAGTATCACGAAGTTTCGGGAGGCATGGTCAGTCGTCGTACAGAGATGTTCGCCGGGTTGGGGTGGGTGGTGTTTCGCGCGCGTGTTGATCACGATCTGATTGATGCGGTGCGGATATCCATTGCTTTCGATTGGGGGACAATGTGTTCGGTGAGCAAGGGCGGATCAGTACGGATCAGGTCGACCCCGGCGATGTCGTCGATTTCTGGAAGTCGGTCGTCGAGAAAGTAGCCGCGCCGGTCACTCTGGTGCCGGTCGGTGATCATGATTTCTACGGTGAGATCGTGCCGGTGGTCGCCACCGACACGGTCGATCTCACCTGGTCACGCTGCGCGGGTCAGCTGTCCACGCGCACGAAGGCGCACACCGCCCGCGCCGAGGTCGAATTCGTCGTCGCCGTCATCGATCTCGCCGAGGTGCTCCCCGCGTCCGGCCGCTATACGCCGGGAGCGATGACATTGTTCGACACCGCCCGCCCCGCGCAGCTCATGATCGAAAGTCCGCGCACCATGCTGATTCTGCGTGCGAATCGCGAGGCGGTAGCGGAGAAGTCACGTCATGGGCGCGATCTGTTCGGCGCGGCCACGGTAGAGGTCCCCGCCTCGGCGGCCGCTGTCATCACCGGATTCCTAGCCTCGATCGTCGAACTGACCGTGCGCGAACCGCGGAACGCGCAGACCCTGGCCGAGCACACACCCGGCCTGCTGGCGGCGGCGATCGACATCGCCACCGGCCACGATCGCCCCGCTTCGGGGCGCGATACCGATCTGCAACGCGAACTGACGGCCTTCCTCCACGCCAACTACCACAACCCGGACCTCACCGTCGACGATGTCGCCGCCGCGCTGCTGGTCTCGCGGCGCACCCTGTTCCGGATCGTCGGCTCCGACGGCGTCGCAGGCCGGCTGCGCCGCCTGCGCATCGACCATGCCCGCAGAGCCCTGCGCCGCTACCCGGACAGACCGATCACCCTGATCGCGGCCCAAGCCGGCTTCCGCGACGAACGCACCCTCTACCGAACCTTCCGGCGCGAGGAAGCCATGACACCCGCGGAATTCCGGGCCTACGCGACGACCCACGAAAACCACCCCGGATTGCAGGCCTGCGGTTCGTAGCGTGGACCGCCGGGCGCACCGGCGCCGATGGTGACGTGGCCGCGCAGGATCACCGAGCGGCGATGTCGCGGGTTCATCCGATCCGGGTGATGCGTGCGGCCCAGACATTCGAGGAACATGGCGACGCGGGATGTGGTCGCGCTGACCATGTAACCGGAGCCGACCTCGAAAGGAGCAGCGCGATGGGCTATCTCGTCCCCGACACCGAACGCCGGACCCTCGTCGAACTCACCGACCGGCTCGATCTCGCCGACGGCGAGGCCCGGTCCAAACAGTCGGCGTTCTGGATCATGCTGGTGCTGTCGGCGGTCATCGCGATCTCCGGTGTCATCGGTGACTCCACCGCGACCGTGATCGGCGCGATGATCGTGGCGCCGCTGTCGGTGCCGATCCTCGGAATCGCGCTGGGCATCGTCACCGGCCGGGGCGCGGTGCTGGCGCGCAGTCTGCTGTTCGTCGGTGCCGGGGTGCTCGTGGTCGTCGTGCTCGGCTACCTGTTCGCGCAGGTGCTGCCCAATCCGGTGAACGTGCTGTCGAATGCCCAGGTGCAAGGGCGCACCTCGCCGAAGCTGATGGACTTGACCGCCGCGCTGGCCACGGGCCTGGTCGCGGCGATCGCGGTGGTGCGCCGCGATGTCGGTGACGTGCTTCCCGGGGTGGCGATCGCGATCTCGCTGGTGCCACCGCTGGGCGTGGTCGGTGTCTGCCTGGGCTCGAATGCCCCGGCTCTCGCGCTGGGCGCCTTCGTGCTGTTCGCCTCGAACGTGGTCGCCATGGTGATCACCGCGACCGTCGTCCTGCTGCTCACCGGCTACCACCACGACGCGCAGGCCGCGGGGCTGCGCCGCGGCCGCGCCTACCTGGTGCTGGGCGCGGCACTGGCGATCATCGCGGTCCCGCTGGTCGTGAATTCGCTGTCGACGCTGTGGGCGGGCCAGATCGCCGATGCCGCGCGTGACTGGCTGCGCGAGGACACCGACGCCCAGGTCGTCGATGTCACCCTGCACGGCGAGCTGGCCACGGTGACCGTGCTGGGCCCCGACCAGCTGCCCCCGGTATCGCAGCTGCAGTCCGCGGTCGACGACCTGGTTCCGTGGCATCCGGATGTGGTCGTGATCCACACCGTCGGCGGCCGCATCGAAGCCCAGCGTTAGGGTCGCGCACCTCCGCTAGTCGAGGAAGAAGGCGTCGATCTTCTCCTCGGAATCGAGGATCTCGGCTGCGGCCACGCCGAGTTCCGTCGCCAGCTCGATCGAGCCAAGGAGGGCGATCTGCACGTCGGGGGAGAAGGCTCGTTCGAGCAGTCCGAGGTAGTCCGACATGCTCCGATCCAGCTCTGCCAGTAGGGCCTGATGCTCTGCGGCGAGTTGTGCGTCGAGGGTGCGCTGCTCGTCGAGGTAGCGTTCGATCAGCGCCGCCTCGCGCTTCGTCAGCGACGAGGCGACGGCCTTGTACATCACCGTGCCGACCGTCGTGCCGATGACGGCGCCGAGGATCGGGATCGGGATGGTCGCCTGGCCGACGAACGAGGACAGCGCGCGCACCGCGGCCTCCAGCGCGATGAGCTCGGAGTTCTCGATGAACGCGAGCTCGTCGATCTCGTCGCGGCGCAGCTTGTTCGCCTGCTCGGCGATGCTGAACGAGGTGGCGACGATCGAGCCGGCGACGGCCGCGGAGGTCGCGGTGAAATTCGTCAGCGCGTAGACACTCAGTCCACGGACGGCGCCCTTGCCGAATCCCGACCCGGTCTTCCCGGCGATCTCGGTCCAGTCCTGACCGCTGAACTCGTTGAACCGCTTGCCTTCCCGGCGCTTGGTGACCACGGCCATGACGAACGCCGTCCCGCCCGCGGTCGCGGCGGCCGTGAGCGCAGCGGTGCCTCCTTCCCGCATCGACGGCCTGCTGTCCTGGTAGGCGTCCTCGCGCAGGGACCGGTCGGTGGCGCGCAGCGAGTCCTTCTCGGCCGTCATGGTCGTGGCGTAGACATCGCGCTGCACCTCGTCGTAGTCGAGCGTCGAGGGCTCGAGCGCTTCGAAGCCGACCGCTCTGTCCTGGAAGAAAGTTTGAACCCGCTGCCAGTCCCCGAGGGATGGTCCGTCGCCACTGCGCGAGAGCTTGCTCGCGTCCTCGGGTGACAGGGCATACAGCCGCTGGATCACCTCGAAGTGATCGCGGGGGATCTGGTACCTCCCACCGTTGCTCACGTACTCGGGATACTTCCGCAGGTGCTCGGTGATCGCGCCCAGCGAGTAACGCCCACCCGCCGCGACGAACTTCTGCTGGATCTCGACGGTGCCGCGCATCAGGTCGACGGGCCCGTTGTCGTTCACCCACCGGTAGTCGGCCGCCAGGCCGAGAATCTGCTTGCGGGCATTGCCGATCCCCACCTCGGCGATCTCGGCGATGAAACCATGCATGCCACGCTGCCCGCCGCGGTTGGCGGCGACCACCTCGAGATCGATCCTGCTGACGGCTTCGTCGACGCTGGTGAGCGCATCGCGCAGGTGCTGGTCCTGTCTGCCGAGCGCGCTCAGCAGGGTGTCTATGCGGAGCTGGTTGAGATAGCCCACCCAGGAATCGACGGCCTGTTCCTGGACGTTCGTGACGAACTCGGCGGTGTCACGCACTCTCGGCATCCTGTTCGACGCGCATACTCAGCATGGCCGCACACGATTTCGTGTTGTTCACCAAGGTCGCGAGTGCCGACCGCTCGGCGGGAGCGAGTGCCTGGAAATCGGCGCGGTAGTGCACCAGCGCGTCGCCATAGTTCGTCACCAGTCCTTCGCGCAGCGAGGTCGTCCGCGTGAGGAGGTCGCCGATCTGCGCGTCCATGCCCGCGACGAGGGTGGTGTTGCGTTTGATCGCGGTCAGCGCTTCATGCTTGGCCTCCCGATTCTCGAACTTCTTCTTCGCGAACAGGGCGATCGACGCCAGCAGGGTCGCGCCCGCGATCGTCCAGCCGATCGGGCCTGCCAGCGCGAGCAGTGTGGTGCCCGCCGCGGTACCGCCGCCACCGGCGGCCAGCGCACCACCACCGAGCCACGCCAGCGCCGCCTGACTGGCCGCCGCCCCGGACAGGGTCGAGATCGCGGTGCCGGTCGAGGCCGTCCCGAACGTGGTCGCGACCCAGATCGCCGCCGAGGGCGCCAGACCCGCCACCGCGGTCCCCGCCGCGAACCCGGCACCGGCGCCGACCGCCGACAATCGCGCCGCCTCCAGCTCCTTCTGCGCGAAGTCCTCGGTGTTCAGGAACCGCTGCCGATGAACCTCGATCTCCTCGAACTCGGTATCGAACGACTTCGGGGTGTTGGCGATGCTGTTCACCAACCGCTCGACCAGCTCGATCAGATCCGTCGAACGCTCACGCTGACGCAACAGCGACAAACCCTTGTCGGCCATCGCCGTGAACGCGGCGTTGTACTCCGCGACGGCCACCTCATAGGGGTCCGGCTGTTTCACCGTCAGCTTCTCGACCCGCCCCTTGGCAGCGTCCTTGACCGAGCCGAACTGCCCCGCGACAGTGCCGAACTGCCCGGCGACATTCCCGAACTGCCCGGCGAACTGCGACGAAGCCGTCCGCGCCGCCTTCCCGATCCCATCGACGGTCCGGCCGAACCCCTCCTTGACACCACCCCCATCGACCCCGGCATCGCCCACATCGACCCGCTCCACCATCACACCCTCCAAGACCATTGCGGCTCAACAACGTAACGGAGAATATCGATGACAGGCGATAGTTCGGACGGGTTCCACACACCGACCCACCCAGCCCGGTCGCTACCGCGTCAGAGTCCGGGACCGACCTCCACGCCAGTGCGCCCCAAGAGTTTGATAGTATGCATTTCATTGGGTAAGAACCAATTATTCGCATACTCTCGGGAGGGTGAATGGCTGAGCGTCGCAGTATCACCCTGCCGGTCGAGCTCCTACGGGCTCCGCTGCGCACCATTCGACCGCAGGACCTAGCGAACGTCTACGCGCAACCCGGCCCGGAGATCGCACGGCTCGTCGACCACGGCGCAATGCATCGAGCAGCACACGGCTACTACATCATCGTCCCGCCCGACCGGATCGGCCGTCGCTGGCAACCCGGACTCGAGGTCGCCGCGGCGGGCATCGCGACATCGATCTACGGTCCGGACGACGCCATCGTCATGGGCGTGAGCGCGGCACGCCTACTCGGCGCGATACCGCGCGCATTGGCGACCGCGGTCGTCGCGGTTCCCACCCAGCACCGGCCGATCGCGATGGTCGACAGACCCGCACAGATCAGATTCGTCCGCCGCGACACCGACGCGCTCGACGCGGAGCGGATCGAAACACCACTCGGCCCGGCATTGGTGACCACTCCCGAGCAGACTGTATTGGACCTCATCCGGCGCCCAGAATTAGGCAACGCCGAACCGGAGGTGCGTGCGGCGGTCGAAACCCTCTATCGCCGAAGCGATCCGGCTCACCTGGCTCGCCTGGCGAAAGATCAGCGCCGAGTCGCGGTGCTCCGACGTGTGGAAAGCTGGGTGGGAGTTGAAGATTGACGATCACGATCGCGTTGCCACCGACTTCGGCGTCGTCGCGACTGCGCTGCACACAGTTCGCGACGCGTGGGCGCGCGTTTCCGAGTGACAAAGTCGCGTAGCGACAAGACTCGCGATCAAGCCGCGGCGTTTTCAACAACGAAGTGTTCGCGCAGCAAGGCGGGAAACACGTCTACACCGACAACCGGCCCGGATCGCTATTTCCAGGTGACTCGTGCGGAATACTTGCTGGATGGACGAGGTCGTGGTGGGCGGGGAAACGGTCTCCACCGCGGTGGTGCCACCGCGCGAGGCGTTCGGCATGTGGGAAGCGATCCTGCAGGAGCACATGACCTCGTGCTCGATCGAACCGATCGGCACCGACCCGTTCCACGCCACGATGACACCGCTGCTGTACTCGGCCGCGATCTCGACGGCGAGAGTCCGCACCGCCGCCGAGGTCGCCCGGCGCACGGGACGCCACATCTCCCGCTCGAACCCGACCTCGGTGGTGGCGGTCATCCCGCTCGCGGGCCACTGCGAGGCGCTCGTCGACGGCCGGCGATGGAGCACACCCGTCGGATCGATGTACATCATCGACGACCGCCACCCGCAAGAACTACGCAACAGTGACCAGCTGACCTCGCTGATGATCCGCGCGGACCGCGACCTGGTGATGGCCGCCTCCGGCCTCGGCGAAGACCAGTTCCCCGGGGCGGTGGTCCTCGAGCCCGCCGGGCGCGCCGCGCTGGTCATCGACTACTTCCGGCGCCTGTCGACCCTGCCCACCTCGGAAGCCGCGGCCCCTGCGCTGTTACGCGCCGGGATCGACCTGCTCGGCGCGGGAATCGCCCTGGGACTGGGCGCCCGGCCCGGCGACGAAGCCGCCCGGACCGTCGCGCTCGAGCGAGTGTTCGCGTTCCTCGGCGAACATCTCGAGAATCCCGACCTCGACGTCGATGCGATCGCGGGCGGCTGCCGGATGTCGAGACGCCAGCTACACCGCATCCTGGCCGAACCCTGGGGCGGCCCGATGAAACTGTTGCGCCACCTGCGCATCGAGCACGCCCGCGAACTATTGCTGAACTACCCCGACAAAACGGTCGCCGCCATCGCCCGCGCCAGCGGCTTCAGCGGCGACCGAAGCTTCTACCGCGCATTCCGCGCCGAAACCGGCCTGAGCCCCGCCGAGTTCCGCGAACGAGCCCTCACGACGCCGAGTCACCCCGAAATGCCTTCGTAGACGATCATTGTCGGTCGGCCGGCGAGTTCGCCGATCTGAATTCGTCCGCAGTCGCCGGCGTGGCGGAGAAATCCGGTGACCTGATTCGTCTCGTGAGCAGAAAGCCCGGGATGAAAGTGCGAAATCGAACCATGGCGAAGTGAAGCATGCATGATTCAGTTGTTCGATCGCATCACCCAGATGAGTTCACGAAAGAAGGAGATCGCCTTGTCCGGTTCGGCTTCCGAGTTCGCGGCTGCCATTATCGGCAACCTCATCCAGAACTGGTTCAGCAGCATCAGCGCCGGCTGATTCGACCGGCCTCGACGACCTTCGCGCGGATGGGTCGTCGAGGCGGCGCCGGTATTCGTTCGTGAACGGGATCGGGTCAGCCCCAGAATTCGTCTTCAGCATCTTGATCCGCGCTGATCAACCACACTTCGGCGATCCGGTCGCCGCTGACGCGGAACACGTCGACGCCGTTCTGGTCGAGTGCGATTCGGCCGTCGCGGCGCGCAGTGAAGCGGACCGTCGCCGCGACGAGCTCGTCGGTCGCCACGACCCGGTCGACAGCCAGTTCGGTCGTCGAGCCCGCGCCTCCTGCCGACGCGTTCTATGACCTGCCGTCCGACCTGGCGGCCGCCACACCCGGCCAGATCCTGAAGTCTCGCCCGGTCGCGCTGAAGTCGATGCAGCTGCTGCCCCTCGATGTCCAGGCCTGGCAGTTGCTGTACCGAACCACCGGTGCCGATGGCCGGCCCTACGCGGCCGTGACGACCGTGATGATCCCGGCGGGGGCCGGTTCGGCCGAGACCGGTACGGTCGGCGCCGCCGCGCACAACATGCCCGCGACGACAGCAGCGGTCAGCGCCCAGCCGCGGCGACCACCGTCGGGCCGACCAGTGGAAAATCCAGCGCCCCTGCTGTTCCGCTGCCAGAATCCCTTGTTCACGACGCTCCTTCTCCACGGCGAGCGGTGGGGCCGTATCCCACGATCGATCGTTCCGTTGTGTGAGCGTTCTATTCGCTTCTCGGATTGTCGTGACTGGTATCACGGTGATCGGATCGGGAGTGAGATCAACTATCTTGCACATCAATGACAAGTCGCCGACTTGTCGATGTCTCACAATATCGGCGACGGCGAATTTTTCGACATTTCTTTAGTATCGCGACACTGAATGGCGGGTCTGAATTCTTCATTTCGAAGAACCGGGCATCGGCTCGGCCACTCACTCACCGACGTGGGGGTAGCGGGGCGTCCTCCAGTGCGCGCAGCGCGTCCTCCAACCCGATCAGCAGCCGCTGCAGATGGGGCACGGTACGACGGCAACCCACGATGCCGAAATGCATTCCGCCCCCCGAGCTGATCGTCGTGATGTTGACCGCCTGGCCGTCGAGCGGAATCGATGCGGGATAGGCGGCGTCGAGCCGCAGGCCGTTCCAGTATCGCGGTTCGACGGCTCCGGGCACGTTGGAGATGACGATGTTGAACGGCGGTGCCGAGAGCGGCAGCGGCACCGGAAGCGCCGGGAGCGCCAGACCGGCGACGTTCACCGCGGACATGCCCAGCACCTGCAGGGGCGTCAGCTTCGACGCCGTCGACTTGGCCAGGCTCATCGAATTGTGGATCCGGGCGAGCCGAAGGCGCGGGTCGGCGGTATCGGTGGCGAGGTCGCACAGGGCCGCACCGACGGCATTGCCGGATCCCTCGAACTCCTGACGCCCTCGCAACGACACCGGCACCATCGCGACCAGTGGATCGGTGGGCAGCGCCTGCTCTGCGAGGAGATAGTCCCGCAACGCGCCGGCGCACATGGCGAGCACCACGTCGTTGAGCGACACCTCGTAACGCGTCGCCGCCGCCCGCAATCGCTGCAGTGACCAGGACTGCGCGGCGAACCGGCGCGCCCCGGTGATGGGGACATTGAGCATCGTGGGTGGTGCCTGGAACGGGCGAGGATGGGGATAGTCGCGAACCATCGCCCGTAGTCCCGACACGGTGTCGGGCAGCGAACCCCCCAGGCGCGCGATCGCGCCGGCTGTGCTCGCGGTCCGGCTCAGCAGGCTCGGCGGAGCGGACGTGCCGTGCTCGTCACGCCGTGCCCAGGGTGGACGGCAGTCGCGGGCGTCCGGGTCCGCCGACAGTGCCCGCTGCCAGGACCTCACCGCGCTGACACCGTCCATCAGGGCGTGGTGGGTTTTGGCGTACAGCGCGATCCGCCCGCCGGACAGGCCCTCGATGACGTAGACCTCCCACAGCGGACGATGGCGATCGAGCAGCGAACCGTGCAACATCGAGACCAGCTCGAGCAATTCACGGACGCGGCCCGGCGCGGGCAGTGAGAGCAGCCGGACGTGGTACTCGATCTCGATGTCGTCGTCGGCGATCCACTGCAGCGCCGAGAAGTTCTGCAGCAGGCGGCCGGGACGACGGCGAAAGGCCGAGCCGACCTCGCCCGCGGCGCACAGATCCTCGTACAGGGTGCGCGCCGTCGCATCAGGGCGTCCCGCGTCCGGGACGAACAGTGACAGTCCTCCCACGTGCATCGGGTGTTCGCGAGATTCCATGAGCAGGAACATGGAATCCAGCGGGGACATCAGGGCCATGGGTTGTCTCCATCTGTGCGGTGCGGGACTCGGGCATCGTTGGGCTTCCTGCGAGTCCTCGCAATATGTGCAACCACGGCTGGCAGACAGTGACTGGGGTCACTTGTGGTCGGTCGGCGGTGAGGCTATCCCGTCGACGCGCAGGGTGGCAAGTCGCCGACTTGGGCGAGGGGTGGATATGCTCACACCGTGGTGCCGTCTTCGCGAGATCCTCATATGAGTGCCGAACCGGTGGCACATGGAACTCGCGAAGCGTTGCTGGACGCCGCGATGGAAAGCTTGCGTGAACGCGGTTACGCGGCAACGTCAGCGCGTGCAGTGGCCCGTCGTGCCGGTGTCAGTCAGGGTGCCCTGCAGCACCACTTTCCCTCCAAGGTGTCCCTGGTGGAAGCGGCTCTGCTACGTCTGATGGGTCAGGTCGGCGAGTGGCTGGCCGTCGCCGCGGCTTCCCCTGCCGCGGCGACGGAGCGAGAACGGTGCCAGACCTTCCTCGACACGCTGTGGAAGGTCCACAACCTCCCGGTCGCCGGGGCGGTCCTGGAACTGCATCTGATCGCCCACACCGACATCGAACTGCGCGAGCGTTTCGCGCCGGTTCTCGATACCGCGTTGACCCTCGCGATGCAGGTTGCCCGCCAGCAGTTCCCGACACTCGCCGCGCGCGAAGGATTCGACGGGTGGTTGATGACGGTGATCGCGGCCATGCGTGGCTACCTTCTCGCCGCGCCACTGAGCACCCCGAGCATATCGATCGGCTGGCCCGACATTCGTGAGCAACTGCTGCGGGCGCTGGGCTGACTGCTGCCGCCCCGCCGACGGCACGACGAGAATCAGGAACGGGGCACTTCCCAGGTCGAAGACGGGGCAGCGTGCGGCCGGTTGTTCGGTCAGAGGTACTTCTTGATGCTGTCGAGTACGTTCGTACGTTCGAGTTCGCTGACGTCGGTTGCGTTGAGGTGGATGCCCACACCGACCAGGACCCTCTTGATCGCTTCCTTGCTCGAGGCATACAGCATCTTGCTCTTGATCTTCGCGGTATCCGGCGACCAGCTGATGAAGACGATCTTCGAGGTCGGTCTGCCGTCGCTCGTTTCGACCGGCACGTCGACGAGTGCGTAGCGGCATTCGTCTTCGATCGAGGAGATGGCGTCGAAGAAGTTTTCGTAGTCGGTCTGGATGGGGCCGGTGGACTCGATGACGATCTGCGCGTCGTTCTCGATCTTGTAGATGAAATACCGGAAGTCGTGCGGCGGCCGCTTGAGCTTGAAGTCGTTGAACTGGATGACTACGTCGTCGGCCACGGTGACACCTGATGTCAAGACAGTCTTCCTCTCGCCTGAAGTGGTGGGTGTCCGGCTGCTGCCTGGCCCCATGGTGAGAATGAGATGCATTGCCGCTGAGATCTTTTCATGGGCTTCGGCTCGACAGTGTCGATATCGGCGAAGGAACGGTTTTTGGTGCGTCTCGGCGCGGTCACGACAAGCCGAGCACGACCAGTTCCTTGCGGTCGCCGGCGAGGCGGAAGGCTTCCTCGCTGAATTCGCGGGAGTAGGCGTTCTCGCCGGTGACGAACAGCATCGGGCGCGGGGGAGATGGTCTCGATGTCGTTGAAGGGGCGGAAGTTCAGGAACTTGACGTTGCTGGACAGGGTCGGGTGGGTGGTGGTTTCCGGTGTGGCGCCTTCGGGAGTGACCGCGCTGCGCTGGGTGCGGTAGAAGCCGTAGAACTCGCGCTCGATCGGGGTGGATTCGGTGGTGAGTTCGTGGACGGTGCCGCTGGTGTATTCGGCGGGGCCACCGGTGAATTCGACGTCGCGCTGGGCGACGGCGGTATCGATCATGGCTTTGCGCTGGTCGAGGGTGGCCGAGTGGTTGAGCCCGTTGCGGGCTGCCGCGCCCATGTCGTAGCGACTACCGCGCGGGTCAACTCGGCTACTGGTCGCGACGGTGTTTTCGCAGGATTCGCCATGTCGACGGCGCGGAAGGAGAGCGCCTCGCCGCGATGCAGACCAAGGCGATTGCCGCGCTGTTGGTTGGTCTGTCTCCGCGATCATGGGGACGGTGACGGTGGGAGCTGAACACAGGCGGTGCTGGTCGGGACAGGCGATACGGTTGATCGGCGTGTCGTGGCAGTTTGACGGTGTGTCGGTGACCTGACCCTGAGCCACGCGTTCGCGTTATTGCGACAGAAGCGGGCGCAGGGTTTGTTTAGAAGCCCCGTTACGCGTGGCCTGCGGCAGGATCGTCCCCGGTGCTGCTAGACATGCATCCGTGCACCCAGCGCTCTCGCCATCACAGATTCGGGTTCTGCATCATCTCGTGACCGCCGAGATTCCGTTCCCTGATGCTATAGCGGCCGCAGTCCGGGGGCTTGACCAGGAGAGCATCGCAGCCGACGTGCAAACTCTCAGTTGGATGGGCCTACTGGAAGTCACCGGTGAGAGTCTGGTTATCACGCCGCGAGGCAAGGCAGTGTACTTCGAAGCCGAGTGCGCCACGCTTGGCGAACGCCTGGCTGAGGTGAGCGTATTCGCCGATGAGATGCAGCGACGTACACCCTCACTCAGTCCGGAAATGCACGCGCTCCGTGAACTCGCAGAAGGTGCATGGACCGGAACAGAGGCGGTAGCGTATGTCGAGCGTTGCGCGAAGACGCGCTGAGCTGACGCTACGGTTTCTCGTCGGCGTCCAGATGAAGCTCGTCCTGACTGGTCTTGAGTTGACGACGGGGCCTGCGAGCCTTGTCGGACACCGGCAGAATAGCGGCCTGCTCGAGGTCTGCCACCGTGACCTTGGGTCCGGCGAGGATCCGGTCCAACAGTTCCTGTTGCACGGGAGCGAGGTCGGTGAGTCGGCGCAGCACGGAGAGCAGTTCCATGAGTTCGCGCGACCAGCTGGATGGCCACGAGTCGACATGCAAGTCGTCCAGGGGGCTCGTCTTGCGGCTGTTGGGGTTCGCCTTGCGGTATCCGAACCACTTCTTGACGATCTGCATGCCGCCGACGTCATAGTTCCACACCTCTGTGGGGACCGGGCTGACGAATCCGGCACCCAAGTACAGGGTTCGGTTCAGCTCGGCGTAGTGGATTTCGCTCGGAACCTCCGTCCCGATGTGCTGGTCGTAGCGGAGCCGACGCGGATCGCCTGGAGGGAAGAGGACATCTCCTGCTGGTCGACCGTCTTTCGGATCGATGTACCGTTCCCCGTACGTCGAAGCCCACAGCAGACGCTCGCCAAGCTTCACGGCCTCGTGCCACAGATCGGGATCGCGAGTGAGCGGCAGCCGTGTGCCAGGGGTGCGTAGTTCCTCGGCGAACCGCTCGGTGAACCCACTGTGCCCGGCGACAGCCGCCACATATGCGGCCAGGTCGTGCACCGTGATGCGGTCGAGGCCGAGCTCGGTTGCCAAGTGGGCGAGCAGCCGCGGATGCACATTGGGTGTGCCGTCCGGGTGGAGGATCGGCATGATTTTGCCGCCGCGGCCGTTGAAGTGGTGGGTGTCGGGGAGCAGCGCGGTGGCGACGACGGCCGGCCCGGTCTCGATCTCCTGGGAGGACTGCTGGTTGAGGAAGAGCTGTCCCGGCTGGAGGGCTTCCCACAGCGTGGGTCGGGCGAAGTCGATGACGCGACTGTCAGAGATCAGCCACTGCCGGTCGAAGCTGCGCATGGCGATGCGGATCAGGTCCGGCGTGAGGTCAGTTTCGTCTGCAAGCCCGTGGGCGTGCTCAGGTTGTCCGGGCAGCGGGGGCCGGCGGGCGTGCAGTGAACGATCTCGCGTCCCCTTGAACAGCTTCGCCTGTTTGTCTGGGTCGGCCTCGTGGATCAGACGCGCCCAGCGCCGTTGGAGCAACTGCTCGCTGGGGGCGTTGACCCACGAGCGGTTGGCGGTAATTCCCAGACTTCCCCAGAGGAAGAGATCATCGAGAGCGGGATGGTCCTCCCACCCCGTCTCGGTGCTCGGGCGGAACGGCCGGATGTCGGCAGAGTGCGTGTCCTGCCAGCCGTCGTCGTCCAGTTGGATCTCTTTGAGCTGGCGGTACTTATCTGCTCGCCTGCCGTGTACGGCTCGGTAGTGGATGCGGGCGGGTCGATCGGGATCGGCGTCCTTGCTGCGGACGAAGATGCAGATGGCCAGCGGCTGGGCAACACCAGGGAAAATCCGGGTGGCCACATCTGGGCGATGCCCTTCCGGAGAGAGGTCTATAATCCAACCCTCGTCGCAGGTGCGCCTCAGGTAGTTACGCATGCCACGCCCGCCGGGTCCAGTGGTGAAGCCGGCGGGGGTGATGAAACAGACGACTCCCTGCTGGTCCTGTTGATCGGCGTCGAAGACCTTCCAGGTTGCCCAGCGCCAGAAGTAGATGTAAAGGTTCTTGAGCACGTGCTCATAGCGGCCGTTTCCGGGCCACTTGAACGCTTCGATCGGGGTGCTGCCCTGCGCCGGGCTTCCCTTCTCTATCCAGCCTCCACGGCCCATGGCCTTGTCGTCGTAGGGTGGGTTGCCGATCGCGACGGTGACCGGTGTGTTTGCCTTCACCTGGTTCGCTCGTCGACGCGATTCCGAGATCACGCCGTACGTTGAGGCGAGGGTTTCCTCGGCCAGATACGGGTTGTCCAATGTGTCGGTGACGAACAGCTTCATACCGTCGGGCGGTGCGACTGCTTGATGCCGCTTGAGCAAGTCCGAAGCCCTTAGCTCGGCGACGGCGAAGGGGCCCATCTGCAGCTCGAAACCGATGAGGCGCTTTGCCAGACTGCCTATCGCATCCGGAATCGCCCCAGGGCCATCGTTATCCGCCGTCCAAGCGGCGACGTGCTCGATGACCGCGTGCAGGTATGTGCCCGTCCCCATCGCCGGATCGACGATGCGCACGCCGTCGTCCGCGTATCCGGCCTGGCGACCCAAGCGGGTACGGAGCACATCCTCGGTGAGGCGCACCATCTCCTCGACAATTTCCCGAGGGGTGTAATACGAGCCGCTCTTCTGGCGCAGCTTCTCGTCGTATACCTCCAGGAACGATTCGTACAGGTGTAGGTACGCATCCCGTCGGCCCTTGCGGATCACCGCCCATTCGACAGCGTCGATTACCTGGAGAAGCAGGTCGAGGCTGACCTCGAAGCTTACCGTGATGTTGTCGGTCAGGAGCTGAAGGGCTTTGCCCATCAAGGCGTGTCCGTCGTCCAGGCGTCGGCCGATCTCGTGTAGCCCCACTCCTTTGACAGAGATGTCCTCTGTACGCGCCAGCAGAAGCGCGAAGGTCACCGTCTGGGCATATCCGTCAGCAAAGGTAGCGTCGTCAGCTGACGGGAAAAGCAGCCTACGCCAGTCGTTTTTCAGCCCAGTGAAGCGCAGTTCCTCGGGACGCGCGCCCTCAGCTGCATACTGTCCCTCCCATTCCAGCTGCTCCAGGACGGCCGCGCGTAGCAGGCGGCACAGCGGCGCGGTGCGCCGGACCAGTGTGTTGATGTGGCGGATCGGCTCAGGAACCCAGTGGAGGAAGGTCCTCAGAAGGGCATGGAACGCTGCAGGCTCCCGGACGGACAACGAGCGTCCTACGCTTCCGAGATCGCCGTCGAAGAAGACTGGCGCACCGATCAGCTCGCCGGAGCGAAAGAGGCGCCATTCAGTGCCGTTGGTGTAGAGGACGTTCGGCAAGTCGCGGAGCCGTTCCCACTGCTTCTTGTTACGCCCGGTGAACTTCTCTGGATCGACCGTCTGACCGGGGCGCTTGACCTCGACATAACCTACGATTTCACCGTGCACCTCGACCGCATAGTCAGGGCGCACGCCAACATCACGCAGGGGCGTTTCGGAATGCCACAGGACGCCGTCCATGGCGTCGTGGCTGCCCACAGCTTCCAGGAGATTCTGCAGCGGTGGTCGAATTGACGCCTCGGGGTCGCCCGGTCCGTTCACCATGGCCTTGCATGACGCACCGAAGATCGAGATAGCTTCTGCGAGCCAGTCGAACTCCTGACCCTGCGTCACTGCCACACCCCCGCCCTATCGATCGCGACGCGAGGAGTATGTCACATCCCAGCCCTAGAGGATGACGTGAAAGCACTTGGGACCAAACATGTTTCGGTGCCATGATCGGCGACGGTGCGATTATCCGGCCAGAGATCGTGCTCCAGCCCGCCACCGTTCATCGGCACGCACGCTCGGCCTGGCCGAAGATGTCGCATGCCGTCGACATCCGTCAATGGGCTGGCATCGGACAGGTCAGCCGTGATCGAGGATTCGCAGCCGCTTCAAGACAAGTTTCGAGCTGCCCGGTGGGCGAACACGCACCGGCATGGGTGTCAGCAATCCGAGAAGACGCTGGTCAGATACGGTACGCCTCCTCCATGGCCAACCGCTCCGCGGTTGGCCATGTTTTGGGTGCCCTCGGCAGGATTCGAACCTGCGACACCCGCTTTAGGAGAGCGGTGCTCTATCCCCTGAGCTACGAAGGCGGGGGTCCCGGGGGGACGAGAGGGGAGTCTACCGGGTGGGGGTGGGGTGGTTACAACCTTGGTGGTGGGGCGACACGCCGGATGTGAAATGGGTGTGGGGTGGGGTACTCGGGGGATGGTGATCTAGCGTCGGTTTGTTTCCGCCCCGTGGGGCGATGGTGGGCATGCTGAGTGTTCTTCTTCCGAGGAGTACGTGGTCATGGCTGGTCGGGCGGGTTTTCGGGGTGTGCTGGTCGCGGTCGCGGCGTGTGGGGTGCTGGGTGGGTGTGCGGTGGAAGGGGGGTTGGTGGGGACGGCGGTGACGCGGGAGGCCGATCCGGCGGTGGTGGCTCGGGCGGCCGAGATCGAGGGGGCGGGGCCCGCGGTGCAGGCGGAGATGGTGGCGTTCTATCGGTCGGTGTGTGTGGTGCAGACGCGGTATCGCGCTGATCTGCAGGCGGCCGAGGCGGGTGGTGGGCAGTTGACGCCGGTGCGGTATCGAGACGCGGCGGCGGCCATGCTGACGGCGCGGGCCACGGCTGCCGACACCGCGCGTCGTGGGGTCGCGGAGTTGCCCATTCCGGAGCTGTTCCCGGAGGAATGGCGGTCGGCGCAGGCCGAATTGATCCTGCTGTTCGACGGGTTGCACCTGGCCGACCGGTCCAGGGCCACCGAGATGGCCGCGGTCGATCCGGGCGATCCGGAGCATTTGAAAACCGCCGCTCGCGATTTGATCGCGGCGTCCGCGGAGCAGATCGCGAATCAGAATCCGCGCGTGCGGCTCGTCGCCGACCGCCTGCCCGCCTCCGATCAGGTGCGGCGGGAGACCGCGGAACTGGCCGAATGCCAGACCAGGAGCTGACCGGTCGCGCTCAGGCGAATCCGCCGTCGAAGCCCCCGTCGAATCCGGTGTCGGTGCTGCCGCCCCAGCTGGGGTCGTCGAACCCGCTCGGGTCGTCGAATCCGGTGGGGTCGACGCCCGGGTCGCCCTGGTCGAGCGCGGCTTCCCCGGCGCCGTCCTCGAAGGCCTGCGCGTCGTAGCCGACCCCGGGCATTCCGGCGAACAGCGAGGTGAACAGCAGTGCCGAGCCCGCGCCCCAGGCGCCCGCGATCAGCGCGGGCCGCCACCAGGGCTCGGAGTACCAGCCTGCGGGGACGGGACGACCGGCGACGCGACCGCCCGGGTAGTAGTTCGGGGTGCCGGGGGACGCGGCGGGGGAGGCGGCGATGCGGCGGCCGTCGTGTTCGATGACGCGGGGTTTGTCGACGCGGCCCGCGATGTCCTGGCCGGGCAGCGGGGGGATGGGCGGGCCGGGGTCCATGTTCATGGCGGTGCGGGCGGCGGCGATGTAGTAGAGGCCCTCGACGGCGGACTGTTTGGCCAGCACGGCCTGGGCGGCGGAGGTGGCGCGGTCGATCTGGCCGCCCGCGGCGTTGTAGCGCTCGGAGGCGTCGGCCAGCGCCTGACGGGCGGCTTCGTTGCGCGGGGTGAGCTGGTAGACCTGCCCGCCGAGGCGCTCGATGGTCACCCTGGCGTCGGCCTGGGCCTCCTCGAGTTCCCTCGCTGTGCGCCGGTTCTGTTCGGCGCGCAGATACAGCAGCAGACCCACGCAGACGATCACGATCACGACCAGCCACCACAGCATCGCGCACCTCTTTCACGTCGAGGTCTCGAGATGCCATCGAGTTTACTGGCTGGTTGCCCGATCGTGCCGACCTGTGTTGATCAGCGTGTGGCGGGATAGCTACCCGGCGAGGTGGCGGGCGATCACCAGGCGCTGGATCTGATTGGTGCCTTCGAAGATCTGCATGACCTTCGCCTCGCGCATGTAGCGCTCCACGGGGAAGTCCTGGGTGTAGCCGTAGCCGCCGAAGACCTGCACGGCGTCGGTGGTCACCTTCATCGCCGCGTCGGTGGCGACCAGCTTGGCGACGCTGGCCTGGCGTGAGTACGGCAGACCGGCGTCGCGGCGGCGGGCCGCGTCGAGGTAGGTGGCGCGGGCGGTGTCGACGGCGGCGGCCATGTCGGCCAGGACGAAACCGAGGCCCTGGTGATCGATGATCTTGCGGCCGAACGCTTCTCGCTCCTTGGCGTAGGCGACGGCCTCGTCGAGGGCGCGCTGGGCCACACCGGTGGCGACGGCGGCGATGCCGAGGCGGCCCGCGTCCAGGGCGCTGAAGGCGATCGAAAGGCCCTGCCCCTGCGCGCCGATGCGGCGTTCGGTGGGCAGGAAGGCGTCGTCGTAGGCGGCGGTGGTGGTGGGGATGCCGCGCAGGCCCATCTTCTCCTCGGGCTTGCCGAAGCTCAGGCCCGCGGTGTCGGCGGGGACCAGGAAGCAGGAGATACCGCGCGAGCCCTCGCCGGTGCGGGCGAACAGGGTGTAGAAATCGGCGCGGCCGCCGTTGGTGATCCACGCCTTGGTGCCGGTGACGCGGTAGCCGCCGTCGACGGGGGTGGCGCGGCAGCGCAGGGCGGCCGCGTCGGACCCGGCGTGGGCCTCGGAAAGGCTGTAGGCGCCGACGGTTTCGCCGGAGAGCATGCCGGCCAGCCACTGCTGTTTCTGCTCGTCGGTGCCGTAGGTGAACAGGGGGTGGCAGCTCAGGCCGTGCACGCTCACCGCGACGGCGACGGCCGCCCAGCGGCTCGCCAGTTCCTCGAGCACCTGCAGGTAGACCTCGTAGGGCTGCGCGCCGCCGCCGAACTCCTCCGGGTACGGCAGGCTCAGCAGCCCGGCGGCGCCGAGCGCACCGAACACGCCCTCGGGGAAGACGCCGGTCTTCTCGCTCTCCGCGACCCGAGGTTCGAGGACCTTGTCGGCGATGTCGCGGGTCAGCTCGATCAGCTCGCGCGCTTCGTCGGTGGGCAGCATCCGGTCTACAGCCATGCCTGTCACAGTACGTGTCACACGGAATTGCGTGCAAGGCAGCACGGAATTTTCAGCCCGTATACTGGTCCGATGCCCGCGTTGCCACCGAACAAGCATCAGGAGAAGAGTCTGCGCACGCGGACGCTGCTGCTCGACGCCGCGATCGAGAGCCTGGCCGAGGTCGGCTACGCGGGCGCCTCCATCGCCGACATCACCGCCCGCGCCGGGGTGACCCGCGGTGCCCAGCTGCACCAGTTCCACACGCGGGCCGAGCTGTTCGCGCAGACCATCGGCCATCTCACCGACCGGCAGCGGGAAGCCATGCAGCGCAAGGCGAAAGCGCTCGCCGGGGAGAGCTCCGCCGGTGCGGTGCTGGTGCGACTGGTCACCGCCACGTTCGCGGGACAACTGGGCCGCGCCGCGGTCGAGCTCTACGTCGGCATCGCCAACGACGCCGCGCTGCGCCGCGAGATGCTGCGCGTCCAGCACGATCTCACGGTCGAACTCCTCGACCGCTGCGCCGAACTGATCGCCCCCGACATCGCCCGCGAACGTCTCGAGAGCACCTTCTGGCTCACCATCGACCTCGTCCGTGGCGCGACGCTCGACGAGATGGTCGGCCGTGACCGGGCGCGGCGCAAGCAGGTGCTCGCCGACTGGACCACCTTGGCCGAGACCGCCCTGCGCTGACTCAGCCGAGCGGCTGGATCAGGCAGGTGGTCGTGCCGTGGGCGACGAGCTTGCCGCGCTCGTCGACGACGCGACCCTCGGCGGTCGCGGTGCGGCGGCCGACGTGCACGGTGGTGCCGGTGGCGGTCAGGCGCTGTCCGTCGGTGGCGACCGTGCGGATGAAGTTCACCTTCAGTTCCAGGGTGGAGTAGCCCAGTCCGGGGCCCAGGGTGGTGTGGTCAGCGCTGCTTGCGTGCCTTCTGGCCGCGCAGCCGGGTGTCGGTGGCCACGGCCAGCGGGTCCCAGTCCGTGCCGTGGGTCGGGAGCTGGTCGGCATTGCCGAGGACGGTGCCGCCGCGGATCTCGGTGAACAGGTCGCGGCGCAGGACGGCACCGGCCGCGCCGACCCCGGACAACATCACCCCTTCCACACCGGGTCCCCAGCCCTGACTGGCACCGGCGAGGTAGAGCCCGGTGATCTCGGTCGTCGGGCCAGGGCGGAACGGGCCGAGCTGACGCAGGTTCATCTCGATGCCATAGGAGCCGCCGCCTGAGGAATGGGTGTAGCGCTCCTGGGTGATCGGGGTGCCCGCCTCCTGCCACACCAGGTGCTCGCGCAGGTTCGGGATGACCTCGGCGGCGAGATCGATCAGGATCTCGGTGACCGCGTCCTTGACCGCCAGGTAGTCGGGGTTGTCGCGGTACTTCTCCCCGGCGACCGGGCCGCCCGCGCGCACGCCCCACAGGTCGTGATCGGCGGGCAGATACGTCATGATCTCGACGACCGAGTGGCCCGCGGGCGCGTACGGGGTGTGCGGGTCCTTGTTCCCGGCGATGTGGATCATCGCGGCGATGTTCTCGCGCACCAGTCGCAGCCACCGGTCACGGTCGCGCCCCGCGGCCTCCCAGCTGAGCGCGCGCTGCATGGGCCCGAAGTCGCTGTCGGAGCGGAACTTCCAGATCTGGGCGCTGCTCATCGTCTGCGACAGGTCGATGTCGAGGCCGAGATAGGTGTTGAACAGCGGCCACGCCATCGTGTACCCGGCGACCCGTTTGCGCGTGCGCGCGGAGACCGCCGACGGGTCGAGCAGTTCGAGGAACGTGCGTTTGACGTCGGCATTGGACACCACCACCGGCGCGGTGATCGTCTCCCCGCCGTCGAGTTCGACCCCGCGCACCCGCCCGTCCTCGACCAGGATCCGCCGCACCCTGGCGTTCAGCCGGAAGTCACCGCCGTTGGCGCGCACGACCTCGGCCATGGTGGCCGAGAGCACCTGCCCGCCGCCGACGGGGAAGTAGGCGCCGCCCTCGACGTAGTTCTTCAGGTATCCGGCCTGCACGATCGCCGGTGCCCGGTCACCGGGGGACGCGTACGCCGGCGTCTGCCCGCCCAGGACCGGCCGGGGTGCGGGACCGATGCCGCAGAGGTCGAACAGGCGGGTCAGTGGCACCAGGGCGAAGGGCGCCGCCCAGCCCGCGCGGGCCGCCATCGCCGCGCTGCCGCCGAACGAGGCGGGTGTGGTGGCGCGGTCGACGACGTCGGCCAGCTTGCGGATGACGCGCACGTATCGGCGCAGTGCCTTGGCGTCGTCGGGGAAGGTCTCGATGAGCCGGTCGCGGTAGGCGTCCCAGCCGCGCGGCACCGGGAAGGTCACCGACGGGAAGGCCAGCACGTCGAATCCGTCGGGGTCGATCTCGGCGAACTCGACGTGCTTGTCGACGCCGAGGCCGCGCAGGATCGTCGGGATATTGCCCTCGGGGCGGCCGCAGTCGCCCAGATAGTGCACGCCGACCTCGAATTCGTAGCCTTTGCGGCGGAACACATGGGTGCAGCCGCCGAGGACGTCGCCCTGTTCGAGCACCAGGGTGCGGCGCCCGCCTGCGGCCAGATACGCGGCGGCGGTCATCCCGCCCATGCCGCTGCCGACCACGATCGCGTCCCAGTCCTGCATGCCGTTGTCCCTTCGCCTCGATAGACCAGTCGGTCTATGTCGTGCTCGAACGGTACAGGACGATAGACTGGTCGGTCTATAGTGTCTTTCGGGGAAAGGAGGCTCGGTGACCACGCAGGGACCGAGGCAGCGACTGTTGCTCAGCGCGATCGCGCTGATGTGCGAGCGCGGTGTGCACGCGACCGGACTGAGCGATCTGCTCGCGCACAGCCGCACCGCGCGTGGCTCGATCTACCAGCACTTTCCCGCGGGCAAGTCCGAGTTGTTCGAGCAGGCCACCTACGCCGCCGGGCGCACCATCTCCGCGCTGCTCGACGACCTGCTCGCCACCCGGACCCCGGCCGGAGCGATCGACGGCATCATCGATCACTGGGAACAGGTCCTCACCGGCAGCGACTACACCATGGGGTGTCCGATCCTGGCGGCCGCGCAGGCGGGTGCGCAGGAACCCGCCGTGCAGGCGGCCTCCGCCGCGGTCTTCGCGATCTGGACCGACAAGATCGCCGCCGCCCTGATCGAATCCGGCGCCGAAGCCGCGACCGCGAAGGTCGTCGCCAGCACGGTGGTCAGCGCGGTCGAGGGTGCCATCGCGCAGAGCCGTGGGGCGCGCACCACCGAGCCGCTCGACGACGCGCGCGTCGCGGTGAAACTGCTGATCGACTCGGCCCTGCCGACCGCCGCCTGAGGTGCTGCGCCTTCGGCGGTTCTCTACTATCTGCGCATGACCGCAGACAAGCGCCCGCCGCTGGACGAGGACCAGGTCGGTCTGGTCGTCGAGGTGTTCCGGATGCTGGCCGACGCGACGCGGGTGCAGGTGTTGTGGGCACTGGCCGATGAGGAACTGTCGGTGACCGAGCTGGCCACCAGGGTGGGGAAGGCCGGGCCCTCGGTGTCACAGCATCTGGCGAAATTGCGGATGGCGCGGCTGGTGCGGACCCGGCGGGAGGGGACCACGATCTACTACAGCCTCGACAACGACCATGTGCGCCGGCTGGTGGTCGACGCGGTGCACAACGCCGAGCACGCCGGACCGGGCGTCCCGGCGCATCATCGCGGGCCCGGGGCCCAGCCGCCGCACGACCCGCCGCCGACTTCGCGGTGACCCTACAGACCTGCAGGAATGTTGCCGGAGGAAACAATCTCCCGACGCATACTTTTCGGTAGCATCCGGTGTGACGTGGCTCATGCCATGGCAGGGACCGAAGGAGCACCACAATGCTGAGCACCATGCAGAACGACCAGCTGTCGCTGGCCACACTGCTGAAGTACGCCACCACTTTCCAGGGCGATTCGATCGTTTCCACCTGGACCGGCGACGGCGTACGGACCATGACCTACCGCGAGCTGGGCGCCGATTCGGCGCGCCTGGCCAATGCGCTGCGTGGGCTCGGCATCGGCGAGGGTGACCGCGTCGGCACCTTCATGTGGAACAACAACGAGCACATGACCGCCTACATCGCGGTGCCCGCCATGGGCGCGGTGCTGCACGCGCTCAACATCCGGCTGTTCCCCGAGCAGCTGGTGTTCGTGGCCAATCACGCCGAGGACCAGGTGGTGCTCGTCGACGGCACGCTGCTGCCGCTGTTCGCGCAGTACCTGCCGAACCTGAAGACCGTGAAGCACGTGATCGTCGTCAACGGCGACGCCGCCGCGCTCACCGCGCCCGAGGGTGTGCAGGTGCACGCCTACCGCGAGCTGCTCGACGCACAGTCCGCCGAGTTCGACTTCCCGGTGATCGACGAGCGTTCGGCCGCCGCGATGTGTTACACCTCGGGCACCACCGGTGACCCGAAGGGCGTCGTCTACTCGCACCGCTCCAACTGGCTGCACGCCATGCAGGTGAACTCGCCCAACGGCATGGGCTTCCAGGGCTCTGACTACGTGCTGGCCATCGTGCCGCTGTTCCACGCCAACGCGTGGGGCCTGCCGTACGCGGCGCTGATGTCGGGCGCCAACATCCTGATGCCGGACCGCTTCCTGCAGCCCGCGCCGCTGCTGGAGATGATGGCCGCCGAGAAGCCGACCTTCGCCGCCGCCGTGCCGACCATCTGGGGTGGCGTGCTGGCCGCGCTGGCCGCCCAGCCGCAGGACATCTCGCACCTGCGCACCGCCGTGGTCGGTGGTTCGGCGGTGCCGCCGTCGATGATGCGCGCGTTCGAGGAGAAGCACGGCGTGCGCATCCTGCACGCCTGGGGCATGACCGAGACCTCCCCGCTGGGCAGCGTCGCGCACGCGCCCGCCGGCGCCGAGGGCGAGGAGGCGTGGGCCTACCGCTACACGCAGGGTCGTTTCCCGGCCAATGTCGAGGCCCGGCTGGTCGGTGACGACGGCAAGGTCGTGCCCAACGACGGCGAATCGCTCGGCGAGCTCGAGGTGCGCGGCGCGTGGATCACCGGCTCCTACTACTCGCCCACCGGCGCCGAGATCGACCCGGACAAGTTCGACGACGGCTGGCTGCGCACCGGTGACGTCGGCAAGATCAGCCCCAACGGCTACCTCACCCTGGTCGACCGCTCCAAGGACGTGATCAAGTCCGGCGGTGAGTGGATCTCCTCGGTGGATCTGGAGAACGCGGTGATGGGCCATCCTGCCGTCGCCGAGGCCGCCGTGATCGGTGTGCCCGACGAGAAGTGGGACGAGCGCCCGCTGGTGGCCATCGTGCGGGCCGAGGGTTCGGCCACCGAGGCCGCCGAACTGCGCGACTTCCTGGCCGACAAGTTCGCCAAGTGGCAGCTGCCCGAGCGCTGGACCTTCATCGCGGAGGTGCCCAAGACCAGCGTCGGCAAGTTCGACAAGAAGCGGCTGCGGGCCCAGTACGCCGAGGGCGAGCTGGACGTCGTCACCCTGGGCTGAGTCCCGGAGTAGGACCGACAGCGGGCGTGGAATTCGCTTCCACGCCCGCTGTCGTCGTATTCGGTTGTCGGATTCTGTTGTGCGATGCAGTTGTCGATATTCAGTTGTCGACCGAAAGTCAGCAGTTGCGCAGTTCGGGGCTCTGGTTGAGGAGCTGGGCGCGGGGGCTGATGTAGCGGGTGTAGGTCTCCCCGCCCACCGACGACAGCGGGAACGCCGCGACGCGGTGGCAGTTCTGGAAGGCCAGCTTCACGCCGAAGTGCCGCTCGAGCCCGCCGCGGATGGCGTCGGAGGCCAGGGCGCGCAGCAGCTGACCGCGGGCGACCTCGTCCGGCGGGGGCACCACGTTGTCGGCGAATTCCGCGTCACCGTCCCGCAGTTCGCCGGCGACCCGGCTCACCACTTCCCAGGCGTAGGGCAGTGATGTGCGGACGCATTCGACGAATTCCGCGTCGTCGATATCGCCCTGTTCGGCGCGTTCGAGCAAGGCGGCGGGTACATCGAGGGACATGGCGCTCTCCTCCTGCTTGGGGCGGGGTGTGCCTGTCCGAGTCTAAACGAAATTCGTTGTCAATAACCCTGGATTCATTCCGAAAGTGCTTTTCGGAGAGCGCTTTTCGCGTCGGCGGCGAGGTCGCTGACCAGTTCGCTTGCCGATTGCCCGGTGCTGAGCGAATGGGCTTGGCCCGCCCACAGGTTCACCTCGTCGGGGTTGCCCGCGGCCCTGGCGGCGGCCCGCAGCGGGGCTGTGGCGTAGTGGATTTCGGGGTAGGCGGCGGGCGCGTCGGCGGAGTGCTCGACGAGGAAGCGGTTGCGGATTCCGCGGGCGCGGCGTCCGGTGAAGGCGCGGGTCAGCATGGTGGGTTCGGCCGAGCCGATCGCGGCCCGGTGTACCGCGTTGGTGCCCGCCTCGGCGCAGCGCAGCAGGGCGGTGCCGATCTGGGCCGCCCGCGCGCCCGCGGCGAGCACGGCGGCCACGCCCGCGCCGGTGGCGATGCCGCCCGCGGCGACGAGCGGGCGGTCGGTGACGGCGGTGAGCAGTTGCAGCAGGGGCAGCAGGGCGAGCGGGTCGACGGGGTCGTCGGCCGGGACGTCGTGGAAGCCGGCCCGGTGGCCGCCCGCCTCGGCGCCCTGGGCGATCAGGGCGTCGGCGCCCGCGTCGACGGCGATCAGCGCCTCGGTGGGGGAGGTGACGGTCACCCAGACCTCGGTGCCGACGGCGTGCAGGCGGTCGACCTCCACCGCGCTGGGACAGCCGAAGGTGGTCGAGACCACCGCGACCGGGTCGGCCACCAGCAGGTCGAGCTTCTCGGCCCAGGCGTCGGTGTCGTGGGTCGGGCTGCCCAGGGGGAACCGCGCGCCGAGTTCGGCGAGGTAGCCGGCGTAGTCGGCGGGTTCGGTGACCGGGCCGGGCGCGAAGAGGTTGACGCCGAACGGCGCGGCGGTGGCGGCACGGGTGGCCGCGATCTGCTCGGCCAGCGCCTGCGCGGTGAGGTAGCCGGCGGCGACCTGGCCGAAGCCGCCCGCGGCCGAGACCGCGGCGGTCAGCTCCGCGGTGGTGGGGCCGCCCGCCATGGGCGCGGCGACGATGGGGACACGCAAGCTCTCGAGCACCATGGGTCAGAGTCTGCTCGCCCCGGCGCGTGTCCAGCCCCCTGGCGTCCGGTGTGAGCCGCCGGACACGACTTCGGTCACTGTGCGATACGTCATCTACCTGCGTTTATTCCCCGGAAGGTTGCGGAATGATCACGGCCGAGTAGAGTTCCCGTCACAACGGATGCCGAACCGTTACAGACAGTTCGGCACCGGGTACCACTTCGGAGGCTCCCGGACCGGCCCCGCCGGTGACGTTTTCCTTGTAGTCGGACGCTAGGACGAAACGTTGTCGCAGCACCGGGTTGGCCCCGAATCGATCTCCGTGCAGGCTCTGCTGGGTGACGGAGCGGCCGGGCGCCCCAGCAGGCACCGTGCCGAGCCCTCGCGGACCGATCGGGTGCGCGTGGCCGCCAGCGCCGCGGTCGCCACCGGCGCCCTGGTCGGCATCGCCGCCCAGATCGCCCCCACCATCGCCTACGCCGCCCCGCTGCTGCCCAGCCACGACGACGTGCAGGATTCCGTCGTCCCCGAGTCGGCCCGCCAGGACGTGAACCTGGTCGCCGCGCAGGAAGTCTCCGCGCACACCGAGGCCCCCACCCAGGTCGACGCCGTCGCCGCCCCGATCGCCGCCCCCGTGGCCGCGCCGTTCGGCATCGGCAACCTGCCGCCCGAGATCGCGGGCCCGCTCAGCCAGGTCGAGGACATCCTCCAGGGCATCCAGCACCAGGTCGCGCCGTCGCAGAGCGTGCGCCCGGTCGCGGGCCCGATCAGCTCCGGCTACGGCTCCCGCTGGGGCGCCATGCACTACGGCCTCGACTTCGCCGACCAGATCGGCGCCCCCATCCACTCCGTGTCCAACGGCACCGTCATCGAGGCGGGCCCGGCCTCGGGCTTCGGCCTGTGGGTGCGGGTGCTCCAGGACGACGGCACCACCGCGGTCTACGGCCACGTCAACGAGATGCTGGTCAGCGAGGGTCAGCGGGTCAACGCGGGCGATGTCATCGCGACCGTCGGCAACCGCGGCCAGTCCACCGGCCCGCACCTGCACCTGGAGATCTGGGACCAGGGCGGCGCCAAGATGGACCCGATGCCCTACCTCGCCTCCAAGGGTGTGCCGCTGGAGTGGGGTCCCTCCTCGCACTGAGTGAGCGTTTCGAGCGCGGATGACCCGCGTGGGCACAGTGGCGGTGGTTGGTATGACCCCCGTCACTTTGCTGTTGATCCGGCAACACCGTCCGGGGTCGGGCCGATACTCCTCAGGGCCCCGAGTGCTGGGGGCACCGGCGCGACCGGCAGGGCGATGTGACCGGTCGATATGATGGCTCGATCTGCACGGTGCGGTGTCGCCGCGCGTCCAGGCTCGATGAGAGGTGAATGAACCCGAATGGAAACTGCCCGTCGTTCTGCCCGCGGTAACCGCCGTCGCCGGTCGAGCAGTCCGACATTCGGGCAGTTGCTGACGGCAGCCGTCGAATCAGCCGCCGAGGCCGTCGCCCTGCGGTTCAACCCCACCGGTGAGCCCGCCGACCAGCGCGAACTCACCTACCGCGAACTCGACGAGCAGTCCTCCCAGCTCGCCCGCGAGCTGATCGGCCGCGGTGTCGGCCCCGGTGACATCGTCGCCGTCGCGATCACCCGCTCGGTGGAGTCGGTGCTGAGCGTGTGGGCGGTCGCCAAGACCGGCGCGGCCTACGTGCCGATCGACCCCGCCTACCCAGCCGATCGCATCGCCCACATCGTCACCGATTCGCGGGCCGTGCTCGGCATCACCACCACCACGCACCGCGACAGCCTGGGTGACAGCACCGCCTGGCTCGAACTCGACGACCCCACCCTCGCCGCCGCCGTCGCGGCCCGCCCCGCGCACGCCATCTCCTACAGCGACCGGGTCCGCACCCTCGACGAGCGCCACCCGGCCTACCTCATCTACACCTCCGGCTCCACCGGCCTGCCCAAGGGCGTCGCGGTGACCCAGGCCGGACTGGCGACCATGGCCGCGGTCGGCAGGCAGTACCGCATCGAGGCCGGCGCGCGGGTCACCCATCTGAGCTCGCCCAGCTTCGACTTCTCGCTGATGGAGATGCTGTTCACCTTCAGCGCGGGCGCGACCCTCGTGGTGGTGCCGCCGACGGTGTTCGGTGGCGTCGAGCTGGCCGATCTGGTTCGCCGCGAACAGGTTTCGCATCTGCTGATCACGCCGGGCGCGCTGGAGTCGGTGGACGTGAACGCGGTGGAGACCGTGCGCGTGGTCGTCACCGGTGGTGACAAGCTCGGCCCGGAACTGGTGGATCGCTGGGCGGCACAGGGTCGTTCGGTGTTCAACGCCTACGGGCCGACCGAGGCCACGGTCATGGTCACCACCGGCGAGATGGTCGCCGGCGAGCCCGTGACGCTGGGTTCGGTGATCCCCGGCGTGGCCGCGTTCGTGCTCGACGCGCGACTGCGGCCGGTGCCGGCCGGGGTGGTCGGCGAGTTGTATCTGGCGGGACCCGCACTGGCACAGGGATATCTGGACCGTCCGGGGCTCACGGCGGAGCGTTTCGTCGCCAATCCGTTCGGCGCCGACGCGGGCGCGCCCGGTGGCCGTCTCTACCGCACCGGTGACCTGGTGCGCCGCAACACCTCCGGTGACTTCGAGTACCTGGGCCGCTCGGACTTCCAGGTCAAGATCCGTGGCCTGCGTATCGAATTGGGCGAGATCGACAACGCGCTCACCACCCACCCCGACGTGGACTTCGCCGCCACCCTGGGCCGCACGCTGGCCAGCGGCGCGACCTCGCTGGTGTCCTACGTGCTGCCCCGCGCGGGCGCCGCGGTGACCCCGGCCGAGCTCACCACCCACCTGGCCGGGCTGCTGCCCGCGTACATGGTGCCCGCGGCGGTCATGCTGCTCGACGAGATCCCGCTGACCCCGGTCGGCAAGCTGGACCGCAAAGCCCTGCCGGAGCCCACCTTCACCGCGCGCGCCTACCGCGCGCCCAGCACCCCGGTCGAGGAGATCGTGGCGCGGGTGTTCGCGGATCTGCTGGTTCCCGACGACAGCGAGCAGGTCGGCGCCGACGACGACTTCTTCGAGCTGGGCGGCAACTCGCTGCTGGCCGCGCAGGCGGTGGCCCGCATCGGTACCGCGCTCGAGACCCGGGTGCCGGTGCAGCTGGTGTTCGAGGCCTCGACGGTCTCGACGCTGGCGGCCAGGGTCGAATCGCATATCGGGGTGGGCACCGGTCATCCGCTGACGGCGCAGGTGCGCCCGGAGCAGATCCCGCTGTCCTACGCGCAGCAGCGGATGTGGTTCCTCAACCGGTTCGATCCGGCCAGTGGCGCCAACAACATTCCGCTGCCGGTGCGCCTGTCGGGCGTGCTCGACCTGGCCGCCATGCGTGCCGCGGTCACCGATCTCGTCGCCCGTCACGAGGTCCTGCGCACCATCTACCCCGAGGTCGACGGTGACGCCGTGCAGCTGGTGCTGCCGGTGCGCGACCCGCGCGCGGTCCCGCGGCTCGAGGTGGTCGACGCGACCGCCGACCAGCTGCCCGCGCTGATCGGCGCGCAGGCCGTGGCCGGTTTCGACGTGACGCAGGCACCGCCGGTGCGGCTGCGCCTGTTCCGCCTCGGTGCCCAGGAACACGTGCTGCTGTGCGTGGTCCACCACATCGCCGCCGACGGTTTCTCGATGGCGCCGCTGACCCGCGACCTCATCTCCGCCTACTCCGACCGCCTGCGTGGGCTGGCCCCCCGCTGGCACGACCTGCCGGTGCAGTACGCCGACTTCACCCTGTGGCAGCGCGAGACCCTTGGCGCCGAATCCGACCCGGATTCGCTGCTGGCCCAGCAGATCTCGTTCTGGCGTGACGAACTGGCCGGGCTGCCCGAACAATTGGACCTGCCCGCCGACCGGCCGCGCCCCGCCGCCATGACCAACCGCGGCGCGAGCTACGACTTCCGTATCCCCGCCGACGTCCACGCCGCGCTGGATCGCCTCTCGCGCGAACACAATTCGACGCTGTTCATGGTGGTCCACACCGCGCTGGCCGTGCTGCTGGCCCGGCTGTCGGGCACCACCGACATCGCCGTGGGCACACCGGTGGCCGGGCGCGGTGAGGCCGTGCTCGACGACGTGATCGGCATGTTCGTCAACACCCTGGTGCTGCGCACCGAGGTCGACCCGGCCCGCAGTTTCGACGAGCTGCTCGGCACGGTCCGCACCACCGATGTGGCGGCCTTCGGCCACGCCGATGTGCCGTTCGAGCGCCTGGTCGAACTGCTCGACCCGGCCCGGTCCATGGCGCGGCACCCGCTGTTCCAGGTGATGCTCACCTTCCAGAACCTGGCCAACACCGAACTGCAGCTGCCCGGTCTCACCGTCGCCGGGGTCGATCTGGCCACGCCGTTCGCGAAGTTCGATCTGGAACTGACCATGGTGCCGCTGGAGACCGCCGGGGTCGCCGACGGCGTCTCGGCCGCGTTCACCTACGCCACCGATCTGTTCGACGAGGCCACCGTCGCCGGTTTCGCCGACCGGCTGGTGCGTCTGCTCACCCAGGTCGTCGCCGATCCGGCCCGCCCGGTCGGCGCGATCGAGTTGCTCGAGCCCGCCGAGCGCGAGCGAATCCTGGTGCGCTGGAACGATACCGCGCACGAACTGCCCTCGGCCCTGCTGCTCGACGGCTACCGCGCGGCCGTGGCCGCGCACCCCGATGCCGTCGCGGTCGCCTACGAGGGCACCGAACTCACCTACCGCGAGTTCGACGAGCGGGTGAACCGGCTGGCCCGGCTGCTGGTGCAGCGCGGGGTCGGCGCGGAATCGCTGGTCGGCCTGGCCGTGCGGCGCTCGCTGGACCTGGTGGTCGGGATGTACGCCATCGTCACCGCCGGTGGCGCGTACGTACCGCTGGACCCGGACCACCCGGCCGAGCGCATCGCCCACATCCTCGACACCGCCCAGCCGGTGTGCGTGCTCACCACCAGCGCCGACGCTGTCGAGGTGCCCGCCGGTACGCCGGTGATCACCATGGATACCGTCGCGCTGGAAGACTTCTCCGCCGCGCCGCTGACCGCCGCCGAGCTGCTGCGCCCGGTGCTGCCGCAGCATCCGGCCTATGTCATCTTCACCTCGGGCTCGACCGGCCGCCCCAAGGGCGTCGCGGTCTCGCACGCGGCCATCGACAACCAGACCGCCTGGATGCTCGCGGAGTACCCGCTGGGCCCGGGCGATGTGTACCTGCAGAAGACCGCCACCACCTTCGACGTGTCGCTGTGGGGCTACTTCATGCCGCTGCGCACCGGCGCCAAGCTGGTGGTGGCCACCCACGACGGGCACCGCGACCCGGCCTACATCGCCGAAACCATTGCCGCCCAGAGTGTCACGGTGACGGATTTCGTGCCGTCGATGCTCACCGTGTTCGCCGCGCACACCCCCGCGGGCTCGATCCCCACGCTGCGTGAGGTGTTCGCCATCGGCGAGGCGCTGCCGCCGGAGACGGTCGAGGCGCTGCGGGCGGTGTCCACCGCGCAGGTGCACAACCTGTACGGCCCCACCGAGGCGGCCGTGTCGGTGACCTACTGGCCCGCCGGTGAGACCGATCGCGGTTCGGTGCCGATCGGTGTGCCGCAGTGGAACACTCGCGTCTACGTGCTGGACGCGCGGCTGCGCCCGGTCCCGTCCGGGGTGGTCGGCGAGCTGTATCTCGCCGGTGACCAGCTCGCGCGCGGGTATGTCGCCCGGCCGGATCTCACCTCGGATCGGTTCGTGGCCAACCCCTTCGAGCCCGGCGCGCGGATGTACCGCACCGGTGACCTCGTCGTCTGGCGCACCTCGGCCGACGACACGCACGTGCTGGAGTACCTGGGCCGCACCGACTTCCAGGTGAAGTTCCGTGGTCAGCGCATCGAGCTCGGCGAGATCGAGACCGCGCTGCTGGCCCAGCCCGACGTCAGCCAGGCCGTGGCGATCGTCGCCGATTCGGCGGCCGGTGAGCAGCTGGTCGCCTACGTGGTGCCCAAGCCGGGTGCCGAGATCGAGCAGGCGCCGCTGCTGGCCGCCATCGGGGAATCGCTGCCCAAGTACATGATTCCGGCCGCGCTGGTGTCGCTGGCGGAGGTCCCGCTCAACACCAGCGGCAAGCTCGACCGCAAGGCCCTGCCCGCTCCGACCTTCACCGCGGGCGAGTTCCGCGCACCCGCCACCCCCGCCGAGGAGATCGTGGCGGGCGTGTTCGCCGAACTGCTCGGCATGGGCCGCGTCGGCGCCGACGACGACTACTTCGCGCTCGGCGGCAACTCGCTCATGGCCACCCGCGCCATCGCCCGGATCAACGAGGCACTCGACGCCGACATCACCATCCGCGACCTGTTCGAGGCGCCCACGGTGACGGCTTTGGCCGCCCGGATCGGCGCGGCCGCCGGTGCCGCCCGGCCCGCGCTGGTGGCCGCCGAACGGCCGCAACGGATTCCGCTGTCGCTGGCCCAGCAGCGCATGTGGGTGCTCAACCAGCTCGACCCGGCCTCGGGCTCCTACAACATCCCCTTCGCGCTGCGCCTGACCGGCGAACTCGATGTCGCCGCCCTCGACGCGGCGGTGCTGGATGTGCTCGGCAGGCACGAGTCGCTGCGCACGCGGTTCCCGGCCGTCGACGGCAACCCGGTGCAGGAGATCCGCACGGTCGCCGAGGTGCTGCCCGACGGGCTCACGGTGGAGACCACCACCGAGGTGCTGACCAGGGTCGCCGAGCTGGCCGAGGCCGGCTTCGACGTGACGAAGGACGTGCCGCTGCGGGTACGGCTGCTCACCGACGGCTCGGCCGCCGACTGGCTGCTGGTGTTCGTGGTGCACCACATCTCCGCCGACGGCGCCTCGCTGGCGCCGCTGGCCCGCGACCTGATGACCGCCTACGTGGCCCGCGCCGGGCAGCAGGCCCCGGCCTGGACCCCGCTGCCGGTGCAGTACGCCGATTTCGCGCTGTGGCAGCGTGAGGTGGTCGGCGCCGACGACGAGCCCGGCTCGGGCGCGGCCGAACAGCTCGACTACTGGCGCGAGCAGCTGGCCGGTCTGCCGCCGCTGCTGGAACTGCCGCAGGACCGGCCGCGTCCGGCGGTCCCGACGCTGCGCGGCGCCACCACCGAACTGCGGCTGCCCGCCGAGGTGCACGCGCGGCTGAATCAGCTTGCCCGCGACCACAAGTCGTCGCTGTTCATGGTCGTGCACGCGGCGCTGGCCGTGCTGCTGGCCCGGCTCTCCGGGACCTCCGACATCGCCGTCGGCACGGCGGTCGCCGGTCGTGGCGAGCGCGCGCTCGACGAGCTGGTCGGCATGTTCGTCAACACGCTGACCCTGCGCACACCGCTGGACCCGGCCGGGTCCTTCGACGAGGCCGTCGACCTGGCCCGCGACACCGACCTGGGCGCCTTCGCCCACGCCGACCTGCCGTTCGAGCGGGTCGTCGAGGTCGTCGCGCCGGGCAAGGGCAGCGCGCACAACCCGTTGTTCCAGGTGGCGCTGACCTTCAGCAACAACGAGGCCGCCGCGCTGGAACTGCCTGGCCTCACCGTGACCGCGCTGGAGACCGCGGTGGCGGCCAAGTTCGATCTGCAGGTCGACGTGGAACCGCGCTTCACCGCGGCCGGTGAGCCCGACGAGCTGGTGACGCTGTTCAACTACGCCACCGACCTGTTCGACGAGGCGACCGTGCGCACGCTCGGCACCCGCTTCGCCCGCATCCTGACCGCGGTCGCCGCCGACCCGCAGCTGTGTATCGGCGATATCGACATCCTCGACGAGCAGGAACGCGCCCGGCTGCTCGGTGGCGCCGAACAGGCCGCCGCCGCGAGCGCGCCGACCGGTGGTACCACCCTCGCCCAGGCGTTCGCCGCGGCGGCCGAGGACGATCCGGACGGCCCGGCGCTGGTGTGGGGCGAGCAATCGCTGACCTTCGAGCAGCTCGACACCCGCTCCTCGCGGCTGGCCCGGCTGCTGATCGGCCGTGGTTTCGGGCCCGGAACCGGTGTGGCGCTGGATCTTCCGCGTGGCGTGGACTGGGCGGTCGCCGTCTGGGCCGTTCTCAAGTCCGGTGCGGCCGTGGTGCCGGTGCCGGATGGGCGGGCCATCGGTGAGCCGTGCGCCAAGATCGGGATCACCCTGGGCAGCGCGCGCGGCGGGGAGATCGACTGGGTGGTCCTCGACGACGCGGCGGTGCGGACCGAACTGTCCACCCAGTCCGCGCGACCGGTGACCTACGCCGATCGCACCAGGGCCCTGCGCGGCGGCGACCCGGCCTTCGTCGGCGCCGACGGCGTGCGCAGCTACGACGAACTGGCCACCGCCGGTGCGCGGGTGCGCGCCGACGCCGAGCTGACCTACGAGTCGCGCACCTTCGGCAACGGCGCGGCCGACAGCTTCGCCGCCCTGGTCGAGCCGGTCGCGGCCGGTGTGGCCGGTGCGTCGATGGTGCTGGCGAGTTCGGCGGCACTCGCCGAGGAATGGGTGAGCCACCTGTTCGGCGACCGCGCCACGCTGGAGGCGATCGACACCACGGACCTCGAGGACCTGCGGGCCGTGATCGCCGACGACGCGGCCCCGGCCGACCCCGGCCCGGCCGAGGTGGTCCTGGTACTCGGGGATCTGCGCGCGCCGGTCGCCTGATCCTGCCCGCGCGCAACAAGTTTCGGTGATGGGTGAGGTGGAACAGCAATGACACGACCGGCACGGACCCGACCGGTGCGCACGCGGCGCCCCCGGGTGACCACCCTGGCGCAGCTGCTCGCCACCGCCGTCGAGACCGCTCCCGACGGCACCGCCGTCGTCCTCGCCGACGCCACCCGCACCATCGACAGCCGCACCTACGCCGAACTCGACGAGCGGTCCACCCGGATCGCGCGCCTGCTCATCGCGCGCGGCATCGGCGCGGGCGATCTGGTGGCCCTTGGCATCTCGCGTTCGATCGAATCGGTGCTGGCGGTCTGGGCGGTCACCAAGACGGGTGCCGGTTTCGTGCCGGTGGACCCGAACTATCCGCCGGATCGCGTGTCGCACATGGTGACCGACTCCGGCGCCGTGTTCGGCCTGACCGTCACCGCCGTCGCCGACCGGCTGCCCACCGAGGTCGACTGGCTGGCCATCGACGGTCCGCGGGCCGAGGCGCTGCTCGACGAGGTCTCCGGCGAGCCGATCACCAATGCCGACCGGTTGCGCCCGGTCCGCGCGGAGGATCTGGCCTACATCATCTACACCTCCGGCTCCACCGGCCTGCCCAAGGGCGTCGCGGTGAGCCAGGCCGGGCTCGCACCGTTCTGCGAGGAACAGCGCAGGCTCTACGGCGTCGAATCCGGCTCGCGCACCCTGCATTTCGCCTCGCCATCGTTCGACGCGTCGCTGCTGGAACTGCTGCTGGCGGTCGGCGCGGCCGCGACCATGGTGATCGTCGACCCGAGCGTGTTCGGCGGCGACGACCTGGCCGCGCTGCTGCGCCGCGAGCGGGTGAGCCACGCGTTCATCACCCCCGCCGCGCTGGCCTCGATCGATCCGGCCGGGCTCGACGATTTCCGGGTGGTCGCTGTCGGCGGGGAGGCGTGTCCGCCGGATCTGTTGCGGCGCTGGGCCGTTCCGCTGGCCGACGGGACCCTGCGGGAGTTCCACAATGTGTACGGGCCGACCGAGACCACCATCGTCACCAATATCAGTGTGCCGCTGAAGCCCGGCGACCCGCTGACCATCGGCGGGCCGATCGGTGGCGTCGCCGAATACGTCCTCGACGACCGGCTCGGCCCTGTGCCGCCCGGCGTCACCGGCGAGCTCTACATCACCGGCGCCCAGCTGACCCGCGGCTACCACGCCCGCCCCGGCCTGACCTCGTCACGCTATGTCGCCAACCCGTTCGACCCGGCCGGTTCCCGCCTCTACCGCACCGGTGACCTGGTGCGCTGGACCGCCGACGGCGCGCTGGAATACGTGGGCCGCAACGACTTCCAGGTCAAGATACGTGGCTTCCGCATCGAGCTCGGCGAGATCGACGCCGTGCTGTCGAGTCACGAGAGCCTGGACTTCGCCGCCACGGTGGGACACGAACTCGACAGCGGCGCCACGATTCTCGTCTCCTACGTGCATGCCGCGCCGGGTGCCACCGTCGACCCGGTCGCACTCGTCGCCGTCGCCGAACGCAGCCTGCCCGCGCACATGGTGCCCACCGTGATCATGCCGCTGGACACCATCCCGCTGACCCCGGTCGGCAAGCTGGACCGGCGGGCGCTGCCCGAACCGGTGCTCGAGCACGCGGAGTTCCGCGCGCCGACCACACCGGTGGAGCAGATCGTCGCCGGGACCTTCGCGCAGGTGCTCGACCTGGCCGAGGACGCGACGCTGGGCCTCGACGACGACTTCTTCGCCCTCGGCGGCAACTCGCTGCTGGCCACCCAGGTCGCCGCGCGCCTCGGCGCCGCGCTCGACACCGACTTCCCGGTCCGGCTGCTGTTCGAGGTGCCCTCGGTGGGCGCGCTGGCCCAGCGGCTCACCGAGACCGCGGGCGCCGGGGCGCGGCCCGCGCTGGTGGCGGTGCGGCGGCCGGAGCGCGTCCCGCTCTCGCTGGCCCAGCAGCGGATGTGGTTCCTCAACCAGTTCGATCCCGGCTCGGTGGCCTACAACATCCCGATGGCCGTGCGGCTCGACGGGGCGATCGATGTCGAGGCGCTGCGGGCCGCGGTGGGCGATCTGGTCGCCCGGCACGAGACGCTGCGCACCATCTACCCCGAGACCGAGGACGGGCCGGTGCAGCAGGTGCTGGCCGCCTCCGACGCCACGCCGCGGCTCGAGGTGCGGCGGATCACCGCCGATCAGCTCACCGCCGCCACCCACGAACTCGGCTCGTCCGGATTCGATGTGCGCAGCCAGGTGCCGGTGCGGGTGGCGCTGTTCCAGCTGAGCGACGCCGAATCGGTGCTGGCCGTGGTCGTGCACCACATCGCCGGTGACGGTTCCTCGCTGACCCCGCTGACCCGCGATCTCATGCTCGCCTACGGCGCCCGCGCGGCCGGTGCCGCGCCGGACTGGGCACCGCTGCCCGTGCAGTACGCCGACTACGCGCTGTGGCAGCGCGCGCTGCTCGGCAGCGAGGACGATCCGGACTCGCTGGCCTCGGCGCAGCTGGCCTACTGGCGCGAGGCCCTGGCCGGGCTGCCCGACCAGCTGGACCTGCCCGCCGACCGGGCGCGGCCCGCCGTGCAGTCCTTCGCGGGCGGGCGGGTGCCGGTCGAGATCGACGCCGAGACCCATCGCGCGCTGGTGGCCCTGGCCCGCGAGCAGGGCGCCACGCTGTTCATGGTGGTGCACACCGCGCTCGCGGTGACCCTGGCCCGGCTGGCGGGTACCGACGATCTCGCCATCGGCACCCCGATCGCCGGGCGCGGTGAGGCCGCGCTCGACGACCTGATCGGCATGTTCGTCAACACCCTCGTCTTCCGCACCACCCTCACTCCCGGTGAGCCCTTCGCCGACCTGCTGGCCCGCCAGCGCGATATCGACCTACAGGTCTTCGCCCACGCCGACCTGCCCTTCGAGCGGCTGGTCGAGGCGATCAACCCGGCCCGCTCGACGGCGCGGCACCCGCTGTTCCAGGTGGGGATGTCGTTCCAGAACCTCACCCGCACCGGTCTCGAACTGGGGCAGGCGGCGGTCGAGGCGGTCGACGTCGACCTGGCGGTCTCGCAGTTCGACCTGCACGCCATCGTCGCCGACCACTACGACGCCGACGGCATCGCCCAGGGCATCAGCGGCGTGTTCACCTATGCCACCGACCTTTTCGACGCGGCCACCGCCCAGGGCTACGCCGACCGCTTCGCCCGGGTGCTGGCCGCCGTCGCCGCCGCACCCGAGCGCCCCGTCGACGAGCTCGAGCTGCTCTCGGTCGCCGAGCGTGAGCGAATCCTGCACGGCTGGAACGACACCGGCCATCCGGTCGCTCCGACCACCCTGGCCGCGCTGTTCGCCGGGACCGCCGCCGCCCACCCGTCGGAGGTGGCGCTGGTCGATCCCGACGGCACCGAATTCACCTACGACGACTTCGCCGACCGGGTGAACCGGCTGGCCCGGCACCTGATCGCCCAGGGGGTCGGCGTGGAAGACCGCGTCGCCCTGGCCATTCGGCGGTCGACCGATCTGGTCGTCGCCATGTACGCGGTGACCCAGGCGGGCGCGGCCTATGTGCCGATCGACCCCGACCAGCCCGCCGACCGCATCGCCCACATCCTCGACACCGCCGCGCCGGTCCGCGTCCTGACGACCACGCGCGACGGATTCGGTGCGCCAGTGGCAGACCCGGCCGCGGCGGGTGCCCCGCCTGTGGTCGCCATCGATGCGGTCGAGCTGGCCGGGATCGCGGGCACGCCGATCACCACGCACGAGCGGCGGGGTGTGCTGCGGCCGGAGAACACGGCCTACGTGATCTTCACGTCCGGATCGACCGGCAAGCCCAAGGGTGTCGCCGTGTCGCACGGCGCGATCGTCAACCAATTGCGGTGGAAGACAGAGCGATTCGGCCTCGGACCCCACGACTCGGTGCTGTTGAAGACCGCCGCGACCTTCGATCTCTCGGTGTGGGAATTCTGGTCGGCGGCGGTGTGTGGTGGACGGCTGGTCATCGCCGCGCCCGACGGGCATCGCGACCCGGCGTACCTGCTGCGGACGCTGGCCCGGCAGGCGGTCACCACGCTGCATGTCGTGCCGTCCATGCTCGATGCCCTGCTCACCGAAGCCGTTGGCGCCCTGCCGGATTCGCTGCGCCGCGTACTCGCCATCGGCGAGGCGCTGCCCGCCGCGACCGCCCAGCGGTTCCTCGACGGCAACTCCGCCGCCCTGCACAATCTCTACGGCCCCACCGAAGCCGCGGTCTCCATCACCGATCACCGCGTCACCGCGAAGGACCGCACCACGGTCCCGATCGGCGCGCCCGAGTGGAACAGTCGCGTCTATGTCCTCGACGCGCGTCTGCGCCCGGTGCCGGTCGGTGTCTCGGGCGAGTTGTACCTCGCGGGGGACCAGCTGGCCCGTGGCTACTTCGCCCGCCCCGACCTCACCGCCGACCGCTTCGTCGCCGACCCGTTCGACGCGTCGGCCCGCATGTACCGGACCGGCGACCTCGTGGCCTGGACCGCCGCGGGCGAACTGGAATACCGGGGCCGCACCGACTTCCAGGTGAAGATCCGCGGTTTCCGGATCGAGCTCGGCGAGATCGAAGCCGCGTTGCTGGCCGTGCCGCGGGTCGCGCAGGCCGCTGTCATCGCGCAGACCGACACGCGACTCGGTGACCGGTTGGTCGCCTACGTCGTGCCCGAACCCAGCGCCGATCTGTCCGTGAACACCGTGAAAGCAGCTGTGGCGCAGGTGCTCCCGTCCTACATGGTGCCTGCGGTGTTCGTCGTCCTCGATCACCTGCCGCTCAACGCCAACGGCAAACTCGACCGTGCCGCCCTGCCCGCGCCTGCCCTCGAACCCCGCACCTACCGGGCGCCGGAGAGCCCGGAGGAGATCGCCGTGGCGGCGGTGTTCACCGAGGTCCTCGGCGCCGAACGTCCCGGCCTCGACGACGACTTCTTCGCCCTCGGCGGCAACTCCCTGCTGGCGACGCGCGTGGTGCACCTGCTGCGCGAGCGCACCGGCGCCGAACTCACCGTGGCCGCCTTCTTCGTCGACCCGACCGTGGCCGGGCTGGCCGCCCGTGTCGGCGACGAACACGCGGGTGCGGGCGACCTGGCCGCCGCACTCGCCGTGGTGCTGCCGATCCGCGCGGGCGGCGACCGCCCGCCACTGCTGTGCCTGCACCCCGTCTCGGGCCTGGCGTGGGCCTACGCGAGCCTCGAACCGCACCTGCCCGCCGAGCAGCCCATCATCGGCATCCAGTCCCCGGCGCTGAGCGACCCCGATTTCCGGCCCGCCTCGGCCGGGGAACTGGTCGACCGGTACCTGGCCGAGATCCGTGGCGCGCAGCCGCACGGGCCCTACCATCTGCTCGGCTGGTCGCTGGGCGGTGTGCTCGCGCAGGCGGTCGCCACCCGGCTCCAGGCCGAGGGGGAGACGGTGGCCTCGCTGATCATGCTCGACAGCGTCCCCGGCGCCGACCTGACCGGCTTCCGGGACGAGCTGCGCCACGCCCTGATCGAGCTGGGAATCCCGGATCACCAGTTGCCCGCCGCCGACCGGCTCACCGAGCTGGGCGACGAGGCCGTCGGCGCGCTGCACGCCACGCTGGCCGCGGACATCCCGATCTCGCGCGAGCAGTTCGTCGGCATGTATCGCGGCGCGTTGCACACGGTGGCGGCGGTGACCGAACTGTCGCCGACCCGATACGACGGTGATCTCACCTACTTCACCGCCCTGCGCGATCCGGCGGCGCTACGCGGCGGCGCCTCGCGCTGGCGGGCCCATATCGGTGGGGTCATCACCGATCATCCGGTGGACTCCGGTCATAACGAACTGCTCTCACCCGTGGCATCGGCCACGATCGGCCCGGTAACGGCGCAGGTCCTCGCCCTTTTCGAGCGGTAGTCGGATAGCGGCCCGTAACGGGTCGCCGGGGGATTACGATTTCGTTTCGAGAGAGTTGGTGTGTCGTGGCGCACACCTCGGCGACGGTCGGCGGTAGCAAGGTAGGTGTGGCTATGCTGTGTCCGAATCGGCCCGCCGGACGCGAGAGGTGTATTGGTCTGTGGAAAACTCCCGCCGCTCTGGCCGCACCGGTAGGCGGCGTCCTACCGGTACATTGTTCGGCCAGTTGCTCACGGCCGCCGTCGAATCCGCGGCCGGGTCGATAGCTGTTCGCTACAACCCCACCGGGATGCCCGGTGGTGAACGGGAACTCACTTATCGCGAGCTCGACGAACAATCCTCCCGGCTGGCCCGTGAGCTGATCGACCGTGGTGTCGGCGCCGGTGACGTGGTCGCCGTGGCGATCGCCCGTTCGATCGAATCGGTGCTCGCGGTCTGGGCCGTGGCCAAGACCGGTGCCGCCTATGTGCCGGTGGATCCGGCCTATCCCGGCGAGCGGATCGCGCACATCGTCGCCGACTCCGGTGCCGTGCTGGGGCTCACCACCGCCGCGCACCGCGCGCTGCTGGGCACCAGCCTGTACTGGATCGAACTCGACGATCCGGTGGTCGCCGAGCGCATCGCCGCGCGGCAGGCGCACGCGGTGAGCTACGCCGACCGGCTGCGGCCGATCGACGAGCGGCACCCGGCCTACGTCATCTACACCTCCGGTTCCACCGGCAAGCCCAAGGGCGTGGTGGTGACCCACACCGGCCTCGCCGCGCTGGTCGCCGCCGAACGCGAGCACTACGGCGTCGAGCCGGATTCGCGTGTGCTGCATGTGTGCTCGCCGAACTTCGACGTCTCCGTGCTGGAGTTGCTGCTGGCTTTCGCGACCGGCGCCACCCTGGTGATCTCGCCGCCGCGGATCTTCGGCGGCTTCGAGCTGTCGGATCTGCTGCGCCGCGAACGGATTTCCCATCTGCTGATCACCCCGGGCGCGCTGGAGTCGGTCGATCCGGCCGGGCTGCCGGATCTGCGCGCGGTCGTCGTCGCCGGTGACCGGTTCGGTCCGGAACTGGTCGGCCGCTGGGCCACCGACGCGCGGGCCTTCTACAACGGCTACGGGCCGACCGAGGCCACCATCCTGGCCACCAGCACCCGCCCGCTGCGGGCGAACGCGCCGATCACCATCGGCACCGCGATCCCCGGCATGGGCCTCTACGTGCTCGACGCGCGGCTGCGACCGGTGCCCGCGGGGGTCGTCGGCGAGCTGTATCTGTCCGGGCCCGCGCTCGCGCAGGGCTATCTGGGCAGGCCGGGGCTCACCGCGGAACGTTTCGTCGCCTCGCCGTTCGGCGCGGGCAGGCTGTATCGCACCGGCGATCTGGTGCGCAGGCTCGAGCCGGAGGGCAGCCTGGAATACCTGGGCCGCACCGACTTCCAGGTGAAGGTGCGCGGGTTCCGGATCGAGCTGGGCGAGATCGACAACGCGCTCACCGCGCACCCCGATCTCGACTACGCGGTGACCCTCGGCAAGGCCATGCCCTCGGGCGCGACCGGGCTGGTGTCGTATGTGTTGCCGCGCGTCGGCCACTCCGTCGACACCGGCGCGCTCGCGGAGTTCCTCGCCGAATCGCTGCCCGCGTACATGGTTCCGGCCGTCATCATGGTGCTCGACGCGCTGCCGCTGACCTCGGTGGGCAAGCTCGATCGCGCCGCGCTGCCGACGCCGGTGTTCACCGTGCGCGGCTTCCGCGCGCCCGCGACGCCCGCCGAACAGGTGGTCGCCGATGTATTCGCCGCGCTGTTGCTGCGCGACGGCGCGGGGCGGGTCGGCGCCGACGACGACTTCTTCGAACTCGGCGGCGACTCGCTGCTGGCCGCGCAGGCGGTGGCCCGGATCGGGGCCGCGCTCGACGTGCGGGTGCCGGTGCAGGCGGTGTTCGAGGCGCCCACGGTCGCCGGACTGGCCACCAGGGCCGAGCAGCAGCGGGCCTCGGCCCGGGCGCTCGCGCTCACCCCGCGCCCGCGCCCGGCGGTGGTGCCGCTGTCCTACGCGCAGCAGCGGATGTGGTTCCTCAACCGCTTCGATCCCGCCTCGGCGGTGGACAACATCCCGGTCGCCGTGCGCCTGTCCGGGCGCATCGACCTGCCCGCGCTGCAGGCCGCCGTCGCCGACCTGGTGACCCGGCACGAGGTGCTGCGCACCGTCTATCCGGTCTACGACGGCGTCCCCACCGACACCGTCCTCGACGGCGAGGGCCACCAGGTGGTGCTGGCCGCGGGTGATCCGGCCGCCGCGCCGGAGTTCGAGGTCGTCGAGGTCGCCGAGAGCGAGGTCACCGAGGCCATCGCCGCCGCGGCGCTGACCGGGTTCGATGTCACCGCGCGGCCGCCGGTGCGGGTTCGCGTGCTGGTTCTTTCGGAGACCGAGCACGTGGTGGTGTGCGTGGTGCACCACATCGCAGCCGACGGGTTCTCCTTCGCGCCGCTGACGCGCGATCTGCTCACCGCCTACGCCGAGCGCCGCGGTGGGGGCGCCCCGCAGTGGCCGCCGCTGCCGGTGCAGTACGCCGACTACACGCTGTGGCAGCGCGAGCTGCTCGGCGCCGAGCACGACCCGCGGGCGCTGCTGGCCGCCCAGGTGGCCTTCTGGCGCTCGACACTGGCGGATCTGCCCGAGCAGCTCGACCTGCCCGCCGACCGCCCGCGCCCCGCCGTGGCCAGCCGCCGCGGCGCCACGATGAACATCCAGGTGCCCGCCTCGGTGCACGCCGGGCTGGCCGCGCTGGCCCGCGAGCACAACGCCACGCTGTTCATGGTGGTGCACACGGCGCTGGCGCTGCTGCTGGCCCGGCTCTCCGGCACCCGCGACATCGCCATCGGCACGCCGGTGGCCGGGCGCGGCGAGCAGGCGCTCGACGAGCTGATCGGCATGTTCGTCAACACGCTGGTGCTGCGCACGGAGGTAGACCCCGGCACCCGCTTCACCGATCTGCTCACCGAGGTCAGGGCCGGTGACCTGGCCGCCTTCGGCCACGCCGACGTGCCCTTCGAGCGCCTGGTCGAACTGCTGGAACCGGTGCGCTCGACCGCCCGGCACCCGCTGTTCCAGGTGATGCTCACCTTCCAGAACCTGGCCCGTACCGACCTGGCACTGCCCGGTCTGGCCGTGTCCGGCGCGGACTTCACGGTGCCGCTGGCCAAGTTCGACCTGCAGGTGGAGCTGGCCGAGCACATCGGCGCCGACGGCGCGCCACAGGGCATGGCGGTCTCGTTCGTCTACGCCACCGATCTGTTCGACCGGGCCACCGTGGCCGATTTCGCCGACCGCTGGTCGCGGGTGCTCGCCGCGGTGGTCGCCGACCCGGCCGCCCCCGTCGGCGACATCGACGTGTTCGCGCCCGGTGAGCGCGAACTGGTGCTGCGCGAAGGGGATTCGCCGGGCATGGCGGTGCCCGAGGTGACCCTGGCCGACCTGATCACCGCGCAGTCCCAGCAGCGGCCCGACGCCGTCGCCGTACGCGCGGGGGAGCACTCGCTGAGCTTCGCCGAGCTGCTCGGCCGGGCCTCGGCGCTCGCGCGGGCCCTCATCGCGCACGGCGCAGGCCCGGAAACCCTGGTGGCCGTGGCCGTTCCGCGCACCGAGGAACTTCCGGTGGCGCTGCTGTCGGTGCTGCTCGCGGGCGCGGGATATCTGCCGATCGACGCGAGCTACCCGGCCCAGCGCCTCGAGTACATCCTCGCCGACGCGAAACCGACTGTGCTGCTGACCACCTCGTCGGAGCTGGACCGGGTGCCCGCCGCCGGGCTGCCGGTGGTGCTGCTCGACGAGCGGTCGGCCCATTCCACCGCGCCGGTGCGTCCGCAGGAGCGGCGCGCGCCGCTGCGGCCGGACCACCTCGCCTACGTCATCTACACCTCCGGGTCCACCGGCCTGCCCAAGGGCGTGGCCGTGAGTCACCGGAATGTGCTGGAACTGTTCGCCAACACCCAATTGCTGTTCACCTTCGACGAATCCGACGTGTGGACGGTGTTCCACTCGGTCGCCTTCGACTTCTCCATCTGGGAGCTGTGGTGCGCGCTGGCCGGCGGTTCGTCGGTGGTGGTGGTCGACCATCTCACCTCGCGCTCGCCGATCGAGTTCCGTGAGCTGCTGGCCCGCGAACGGGTGACGGTGCTGAGCCAGACCCCCACCGCGTTCGCCCAGCTCGACGAGGCCGACCGGGCCGCCCAGGCCGCCGGTGCCGTGCCGCTGGCGCTGCGCTATGTGATCTTCGGTGGCGAGGCGCTGGACCCGCGCAAGCTCAACCGCTGGTACGACCGCTACGGATTCGGGCCGGGCGCACCGCAATTGGTGAACATGTACGGCATCACCGAGACCACCGTGCACGTCTCGCACATGGCCATCACCCCGCGCCCCGCCGACGCCGACGGCGCGCCGGTGGAGCTGCCCGGCAGCCTGATCGGCCGGTCGCTGCCCGGACTGTCGGTGGCCGTGCTCGACGACCGGCTGCGGCCGGTGCCCTTCGGCGTGGCCGGCGAGCTCTACATCGCGGGCAACCAGGTCACCCGCGGCTACCTCGGCAAGCCGGGGCTCACCGCCACCCGGTTCGTGGCCGACCCGTTCGGCCCGCCCGGTGCCCGCCGCTACCGCTCCGGCGACCTCGGCCGCTGGATCGGCTTCCGCGGCACCCCGACCCTCGAGTACGGCGGCCGCGGCGACCAGCAGGTGCAGCTGCGCGGTTTCCGGATCGAGCCCGGCGAGATCGAGGCCGCGCTGCTCGGTGTGCCCGGCGTCGGCCAGGCCGCCGTGGTGGTGCGCGCCGACGAACACGCCGGTGACCGGCTGATCGGTTACGTCGTCCCGGCGGCCGGTGCCGCCCTCGACCCCGTCGCGGTGCGCGGTGCCGTCGCCGACTTCCTCACCGGCTACATGGTTCCCGACGCCGTGGTGGTGGTCGCCGGGCTGCCGATGACCGCCAACGGCAAGCTCGACAAGGCCGCGCTGCCCGCCCCGGAGTTCACCGCCGCCACCGTCTTCCGGGCGCCGACCACACCGATCGAGCTGAGCATCGCCGAGGTCTTCGCGGCGCTGCTCGGCGTGCCCGAGGTGGGCCTGGACGACAACTTCTTCGACCGTGGCGGCAACTCGCTGCTGGCGACCAGGGCCATCGCCCGGATCGACCAGGCCCTCGGCGCCGACCTGGTGGTCCGCGACCTGTTCGAGTCGCCCACGGTGGCCACACTGGCGAGCCGGGTGCGTCCCGGCGCGGTCGCCGCCCCGCGCCCGCCGCTGCTCCCGGCGCAGGAGCGCGGCCGTGTCCCGCTCTCGCCCGCCCAGCAGCGGATGTGGCTGCTCAACCGGATCGACCCGGATTCCCCGGCCTACAACATCCCGCTGGTGCTGCGCCTGCGCGGCGCGCTGGACACCTCCGCCCTGCGCTACGCCGTGGCCGACCTGCTCGAACGGCACGAGGCGCTGCGCACCCGCTTCCCGGCCGACGGCCCCGACGCCGTGCCGTACCAGGAGATCCTGCCGGTCAGCGCGGTGCTGCCCAACGGTCTGCCGGTGGAGGAGTGCGACGATCCGCGCGAGCGCGTGATGCGTTTGCTCGCGGGCGGTTTCGATGTGGCCGAGCGGGTTCCGCTGCGCGCCGGGCTGTTCACCGCGCCCGACGACGACCCGCTGGCCGAGGAAGAACACGTGCTGGCCGTGGTGGTGCAGCACATCATCGCCGACGGTGCCTCGCTGGCACCGCTGGCCCGCGACCTGGTGATCGCCTACCGGGCCAGGGTCGAGGGACGCTCGCCCAGCTGGGCGCCGCTGCCGGTGCAGTACGCCGACTACGCGCTGTGGCAGCGCGCGGTCCTCGGCGACGAATCCGACGAGGAATCCACCGCCACCAGGCAACTGGACTTCTGGCGGCGCACCCTGGCCGGGCAGTCCGGCACCGTCGAACTGCCGCACGACCATCCCCGGCCCCCGCACGCCTCGCTGCGCGGCGCCGATGTGACTACCACGCTGCCCGCCGACGTGCACGTGCGGCTCACCGATATCGCCCGCGCGCACAATGCCTCGCTGTTCATGGTGGTGCACGCGGCGCTGGCGGTGCTGCTGGCCCGGCTCTCGGGCAGTACCGACGTGACGATCGGTACGCCGATCGCCGGTCGTGGCGAACCGGAGCTCGACGACCTGGTCGGCATGTTCGTCAATACGCTGGCCCTGCGCACCGAGGTCTCGCCGCAGCGCGGGTTCGACGAATTGGTCACCGCCGCACGCGAAGTCGACCTGGCCGCCTTCGCCCACGCCGACCTGCCGTTCGAGCGGATCGTCGAGGAGGTGGCGCCCACCGGCACCGTCTCGCACAATCCGCTGTTCCAGGTGGTGCTCTCGTTCCACAACAACGAGGCCCCGCTGCTGCGGCTGCCCGGGCTCACCATCGAGGCGATGGACCTGGCCGCGCGCCCGGCCAAGTTCGACCTGCAGGTGAACGTGGAACCGCGGCTCACCCAGCAGGGCGAACCCGACGAGGTGAACATCGTGTTCACCTACGCCACCGACCTTTTCGACGAGCCGACGGTGACGATGTTCGCCCACGGCCTCACCGAGATCGTCAACGCGGTGGCCGCCGATCCGCGGGTGCGCATCGGCGACATCGACCTGCGCGACGCCCAGCAGCGCGAACGCGAACTCACCGCCGCGGCGTACGCGCCGGTGCCCTCGGCCAACGGCGCCGCCCTCGCCCAGGAACTGGCCTCGGCCGTCGAGGAGGACCCGGAGGCACCCGCCCTCGACCTGGGCGGCACCGAGCTGCCCTACCACGAATTCGACGCCCGCTCTTCGCAACTGGCCCGCTCGCTCATCGCGCGCGGTGCCGGTCCGGGCACCGGTGTCGCGGTGCGGCTGGACCGGGGTGTGCAGGCGGCGATCGCGACCTGGGCGGTGCTCAAGGCGGGCGCGGCGGTGGTCCCGCTGGCCCGGCTCGACGCCCAGCTGCCGCACGGCCTGGAGGTGAAACTCGGTCTGACGCTGGACATCTACGATGTTCCCGACGGCCTGGACTGGTACGACCTGGCCGACCCGGCGCTCGAGGCCGAGCTGGCCGCCGAGTCGCCGCGCCCGATCGGCTACGCGCACCGCACCCGTGCGCTGCGTGGCGACGATGTGGCCTTCGTCGGTGGCGGCCGCACGCTCAGCTACGACGAGCTGGCCGGGGCCGCCGAACGGGTGGGCCAGCGCACCGGACTGAACTTCGAGTCGCGGACCCGGGCCGCGGGGCGGCCGGATTCGGTGGCCGCGGTGCTGGAGATCGTGGCCGCGGGTATCGCGGGCGCGACGGTGGTGCTCTCGCCCGACGACGGCGAGGACGAGGTGAGTCACGTGTTCACCGAGGCGGCGGTCGCGGTGGCCGCACCGGGGGACGGCGCGGGCGCGACGATCGTGGCGCTGGGTGAGATGATCGGCGACGCCGGAGTGCCGCAGCAGCGGCGCGCGGTGATCGGCATGGATGGATAGGTGGAAAGCGCATGACCGGGCAGCGGCTAGTCCTCACGCTCGAACGGAGGGGACTGGCGTGACCCGGGCGTCTCGGGCGTCCGGTGCCCGTGCCCGGCAGCGCGGAAAGTCGCTGCCGCAACTGCTGTCCGTCGCGGTGGAATCCAATCCGGGCGGTCTCGCGCTGACCTGGGACGACGGCGTGTCCGAGCCGGTGCGCTGGACCTACGCCGAACTCGACGAGCGCGCCAACCGGCTGGCCCGGCTGCTGATCGCGCGCGGTATCGGCCCGGAGGACGTGGTCGCCGTCGGGCTGCCGCGCTCGCCTGCCTCGGTGCTGGCCATGTGGGCGATCACCAAGGCCGGTGCGGCCTTCCTGCCGGTCGACCCCAACTATCCGCGCGCCAGGGTCGAGCACATGCTCGCCGATTCCGGCGCGGTGGCCGGGCTGTCGAGCGGCGCCGAGCTGGACCGGCTGCCCGCGGGCCTGGACTGGCTGTGCCTGGACGACCCGGCCGTGCGCGGCGCGGTCGAGGAGCAGCCCGGCGACCCGGTGACCTTCGCCGATCGCGTGCGCCCGCTGCGCCTGACCCACCCCGCCTACGTGGTGTACACCTCCGGCTCCACCGGCCTGCCCAAGGGCGTCGCGGTGACCCACGCCGGTCTCGCGGGCTACTGCGCCGAGCAGCGCACCCACTACGGTGTCGAACCGGCTTCGCGCACACTGCATTTCGCCTCGCCCTCGTTCGACGGCGCCGTGCTGGAACTGCTGATGGCTGTGAGCGCCGCGGCCACCATGGTGATCGTGCCCGCCGGCATCCTCGGCGGCCACGATCTGGCCGAGGTGCTGCGCCGCGACGCGGTGACGCACATGTTCATCACCACCGCCGCGCTGGCCGGGCTCGATCCGGCCGGTCTGGACGATCTCGCGATGGTGACCACCGGCGGCGAAGCCTGCCCGCCGGACCTGATCCGCCGCTGGGCCACCGGTACCCGCCGCTTCCACGACTGCTACGGCCCGACCGAGACCACCATCGTCACCAATATCAGTGCGCCGCTGGTGGTCGGTGACGCCATGAACTTCGGCGCGCCCCTGCGTGGGGTCACCGAGTACGTGCTCGACGAGCGCCTGGTGCGGGTGCCCGACGGCATGGTCGGTGAGCTCTACATCGCGGGCAACGGCCTGGCCCGCGGCTACTACCACCAGCCCGCGCTGACCGCCGCGCGCTTCGTCACCGATCCGTTCGACCCCGCCGGTGGCCGCATGTACCGCACCGGCGACCTGGTGCGCCGCCGCCCCGACGGCGCCGTGGAGTTCGTCGGCCGCAACGACTTCCAGGTGAAGGTGCGCGGATTCCGGATCGAGCTCGGCGAGATCGACACGGTGCTCACCGCGCACGACAGCGTCGACTTCGCAGTCACCGTCGGGCACGAACTCGACAACGGCACCACGATTCTCGCCGCCTACGTGCACGCCACCCCGGGTGTCCGCATCGACCTCGACGAGTTGTTCGCGCACGCCAGGGCCGGACTGCCCGCGCACATGGTCCCGACCGCGCTGACCGAGCTCGACGTCATCCCGCTGACCCCCGTCGGCAAGCTCGACCGGGCCGCCCTGCCCGCACCGGCATTGCGCGCCAAGGAGTTCCGCGCGCCGTCGGGCGCGATGGAGGAACTCGTCGCCCAGGTCTTCACCGAACTGCTCACCCCGGAGCGCCCGGTCGGCGCCGACGACGACTTCTTCGCCCTCGGCGGCAACTCGCTGCTGGCCACCCAGGCCGCCGCCCGGCTCGGCGCGAAGCTGTCGGGGCGGGTGCCGGCCGGTCACGTCTTCGAAAGTCCGACGGTCGCCGGGCTCGCCGTGCTGCTGGAACCGCTCAAGGGCGCCGGAGGGCACGAGGCACCGACCCGTCGTGAACGGCCCGAGCTGATCCCGCTCTCGCCCGCCCAGCGGCGGATGTGGTTCCTCAACCAGTTCGATCCCGCCTCCACCGCCGAGACCATCCCGTTCGCGTTGCGCCTGGCCGGACCGTTCGACGCGCGCGCCCTGCACGCGGCCCTGTCGGATCTGGTGCGCCGCCACGAATCCCTGCGCACCTGGTACCCGGCTGTGGACGGCGTGGGTCACCAGGTGATCCTGCCGATCGAGGAGGCCGTGCCCGATGTGCTGGTCGACTCGCTGACCGAGGACGAATTGCCGCTCTGGTTGGCCGAATTCGCGGCCACCGGCTTCGATGTGGCGGCCGGGGTGCCGCTGCGGGTGGCGCTGGCCCAGCTCGGCCCGCGCGATCACGTCCTGGCCGTGGCCCTGCACCACATCACCGCCGACGGCGCCTCCATCGCGCCGCTGCTGCGCGATCTGCTCGGCGCCTACCTGGCCCGGCGCAACCGTTCGCGGCCCAGGGAACAGCCGCTGCCGGTGCAGTACGCCGACTACACGCTCTGGCACCGGGAACTGCTCGGTGACGAGGACGATCCCGGCTCGCTCGCCGCCGCCCAGATCGCCTACTGGCGCGGTGCGCTGGCCGGGCTGCCGGATCGCGTCGACCTACCCACCGACCGCCCGCGCCCGCCGGTGTTCACCGGCCGCGGCGCCGAATACGGCTTCCAGATCCCCGCCGAGGTGCACACCGCGCTCGCCGCACTGGCCCAGCGCAGCGGCGCGTCGGAATTCATGGTCGTGCACGCGGCCTTCGCGGTGCTGCTCAGCCGCGTCGCGCACACCGACGACATCGCCATCGGCACCCCGGTCGCCGGGCGCGGCGCCCGCGAACTCGACGACCTGATCGGCATGTTCGTCAACACCCTGGTGCTGCGCTCGCAGATCGACCAGCGCGCGAGCTTCGCCGAACTGCTGCGCGCCACCAAACAGACCGATCTGGCCGCCTTCGCCCACGCCGACCTGCCCTTCGAGCGGCTGGTCGAACTGCTCGACCCGGTCCGCTCGCAGGCCCACCACCCGCTGTTCCAGGTGGCGCTGTTCTTCCAGAACCTCGACCTGCCGAACCTGCGGTTGCCCGGCCTGGACGCGGCCCCGGTCGAATTCGGCGGCACCGTAGCGCGTTTCGACCTGCAACTGACCATCGTGCCCGGCACCGACCCGGCCGAACCGATGGCCGCGTCGTTCACCTACGCCACCGACCTGTTCGACGCCGAGACCATCGCCTCGACCGCGGCCCGCTTCACCCACCTGCTCGGCGCGGTCGCCGCGGCACCCGATACCGCGATCGCCGAGATCGGCCTGATCACCGAGCGGGAGCGCGAACTCACGCTGACGGCCTGGAACGGCACCGCCCACCCGGTGGCACCGGAACTGATGCTCGACGCCTACCGCCGCGCGGTTCGGGCCTACCCCGAGGCGACCGCCCTGGTCTACGAGGGTGTCGAACTGTCGTACCGGCAGTTCGACGAGCGGGTCAACGCGCTGGCCCGGCTGCTGATCGGCGCGGGAGTCGGCCCGGAAGCGCTGGTCGGCCTGGCCATCCGGCGCTCGCCGGAGCTGGTCATCGGCATGTACGCGGTGCTCACCGCCGGTGGCGCGTATGTGCCGCTGGACCCCGACCACCCGGCCGACCGCCTCGCCTACATCCTCGACACCGCCCGCCCCGCCGCCGTGCTGAGCACCCGCGCCGACGCCATCGCGGTGCCCGACGACATCGAACTGCTGCTGCTCGACGAGCTCGACACCCGCGCGGTACCGATCGACGCCGTGCGCCCGGAGGAACTGCGCGCCCCGCTGCGCCCCGAGCACCCGGCCTACGTCATCTTCACCTCCGGCTCGACCGGCAAGCCCAAGGGCGTGGCCGTCACCCACGCCGCCATCCACAACCAGCTGGTGTGGATGCTGGCCAAGTACCCGCTGGTCCTGGGTGATGTGTACCTGCAGAAGACCGCCACCACCTTCGACGTGTCGCTGTGGGGCTATTTCATGCCGCTGCGCGTCGGCGCCACGCTGGTGCTGGCCACCCCGGACGGGCATCGCGACCCGGCCTACCTGATCGAGCTGATCGGGCGGCACAACGTGACCGTCACCGACTTCGTGCCCTCCATGCTGACCGTCTTCGCCGCGGAAGCGGCCCCGGGCAGCCTGGGTTCGCTGCGCGAGGTGTTCGTGATCGGCGAGGCGCTGCCGCCGGAGACCGTCGACGCCATGGCCGAGGTGAGCCCCGCGCGGCTGCACAATCTGTACGGCCCCACCGAGGCCGCGGTCTCGGTGACCTACTGGCCCGCCCGTTCCGGTCAGCGCTCGGTGCCGATCGGCCTGCCGCAGTGGAACACTCGCGTCTACGTGCTGGACTCGCGCCTGCGGCCGGTGCCACCGGGGATCGCGGGAGAGCTCTATCTCGCGGGCGACCAGCTCGCGCGCGGGTATGTCGCGCGCCCGGGTCTCACCGCCGACCGGTTCGTCGCCGACCCCTTCGGCACCGGCGAACGTCTCTACCGCACCGGCGATCTGGTGGTCTGGCGCGAGCCGACGGCCACCGCGCCGCACCGGCTGGACTATCTGGGCCGCATCGACTTCCAGGTGAAGTTCCGTGGGCAGCGTATCGAGCTCGGCGAGATCGAAACCGCGCTGCTGGCCCACGAATCCGTCAATCAGGCGGTGGCGCTGGTCGCCGCGACCGAGCTGGGCGATCAGCTCGTCGCCTACGTCGTGCCCACTCCCGGTCACGCCGCCGATCCCGACCGGTTGCAGGCAGTGGTCGCGAAAACCCTGCCCGCCTATATGGTTCCGGCCTCGATCACCGTGCTCGACGCGTTGCCGCTCAATGCCTCCGGCAAGCTGGACCGCAAGGCGCTGCCCGCACCGCACTTCCGCACCCGTGCCTTCCGGGCGCCGTCGACCCCGGCCGAACGGCTGGTCGCCGAGCAGTTCGCCGCGGTGCTCGGCCGCCCCGAGATCGGCGCCGACGACGACTTCTTCGCCCTCGGCGGCAACTCGCTGATCGCCACCAGACTGATCGCCCGGCTCGGTGCCGCCACCGGCGGCCGCGTCGCGGTGCGCACCCTGTTCGAGAACCCGACCGTGGCCGCGCTGGCCGCCGTCCTCGACCTCGACGCCGAGCCGGTCGCCGCCAGCGGCCTCGGCACCATCGACCGGCCCGCCGAGCTGCCGCTCTCGCCCGCCCAGCGGCGCATGTGGTTCCTCAACCGCTTCGACCAGGGCATGGGCGGTGACGGGGCCGCCGCCTACAACCTGCCGTTCGCGCTGCGCCTGACCGGCCGTCTGGACGTGGCCGCGCTCGGGGCCGCCCTGCGCGATGTCCTGGCCCGCCACGAGGTGCTGCGCACCGTATACCCGGAGACCGGGCACGGCCCGATCCAGCGGGTGCTGCCCGTCGAGGCCGTCGATCTCGACGTCAGCCCGCGCCGCGGCGATGTCGCGGAGCTGGTCGAGCAGGTCGCCGCGCTGGCCGCCACCGCCTTCGATGTCACCACCGAGGTCCCGCTGCGGGTGCGCCTGCTCGACATCACCGAGCCCGGCCCCGACGCGCCCACCGACTACGTGCTCGCCGTGGTGGTGCACCACATCGCCGCCGACGCGTCCTCGATGCCGCCGCTGGTGCGCGATGTGACCACCGCCTACCTCGCCCGCGCCGCCGGGCGCGCCCCGGAGTGGGCCGAGCTGCCGGTGCAGTACGCCGACTACGCGCTGTGGCAGCTCGACCGCCTCGGCACCGAGGACGACACCGATTCCGCGGCCGCCCAGCAGATCGCGTTCTGGCGTGACGAACTGGCCGGGCTTCCCGATCTGCTCGAACTCCCGGCCGACCGGCCCCGCCCCGCCGTCGCCTCGCTGGCAGGCGCCCGGGTGCCGGTGCGCGTCGACGCCGACACCCACGCCGGGCTCGCCCGGATCGCCCGCGACAGCGGCGCCACGGTGTTCATGGTGCTGCACACCGCCTTCGCCGTGCTGCTGGCCCGCCTCGCCGGTACCTCCGAGGTCGCCGTCGGCACCCCGGTCGCCGGACGCGGCGAACGCGAACTCGACGAGCTCATCGGCATGTTCGTCAACACGGTCGTGCTGCGCACCGGCTACGACGGCGCCGCCACCTTCACCGAGCTGCTGGCCGCCCAGCGCACCCGCGATCTGGCCGCCTTCGCCGCCGCCGATGTACCGTTCGAGCGCCTGGTCGAGGTGCTCGATCCGCCGCGCTCGACCGCGCGGCATCCGCTGTTCCAGGTGGGTCTGTCGTTCCAGAACGTCGACCGGGCGGCGCTGGAACTGCCCGGCCTGCGGATCGCGCCGGTCGCGGCGGAGCTGGCGGTCTCGCAGTTCGACCTGCACCTCATCGTCGGTGACGGCTACACCGCCGACGGCACCCCCACCGGCATCGAGGGCTTCTTCACCTACGCCACCGAACTGTTCGACGCCGCGACGGTGGCGGCCTTCGGCGAACGGCTCACGCTGTTGCTCGCGGCCGTGGTGCGTGATCCCTCGGTGGTCGTCGGCGCGGTGGAGCTGCGGACCGCCGCCGAGATCGCGAGCGAGATCGTCAGCGGGGCAGCCGATCTGGCCGTGCCCGGCGGCACGCTCGCCGATCTGCCGACGCAGGCGAGCCCCACCGCCGTCGCGCTGGTCGCCGACCTGCCGGAGGGCCGGGTCGAACTCACCTACGCCGAGTTCGACGCTCGGGTCAACCGGCTCGCCCGCCACCTCATCTCCCTGGGCGCGGGGCCGGAATCGCTGGTGGCGCTGGCGCTGCCCCGCTCGATCGAGCTGGTCGTCGCCATGTACGCGGTGGTCCGGGCCGGGGGCGCGTACGTGCCCATCGATCCCGAACAGCCCGCCGACCGCACCGACTACATTCTCGGCACCGCGGCCCCGATCTGCGTGCTCACCAAGGGTTTCCGCACCGATGTCGCGCCGGTGGTGCACGTGGACCATCCGGTCGTCGGGTCGCAGGACCCGTCACCGGTCACCGATGCCGACCGGCGTGCGCCGCTGCGGCCCGAGAACACCGCCTACGTCCTGTTCACCTCCGGCTCGACCGGGCGGCCCAAGGGCGTCGCGGTCTCGCACGGCGCGGTGGTCAACCAGTTGCAGTGGCTGCGTGGCGAATTCGGCACCGACGCGTCCGATGTGTTCCTGCTCAAGACGCCTGCCACCTTCGACCTGTCGGTGTGGGAGTTCTGGTCGGCCGCCGTCTGCGGTGGCACCCTGGTGCTGGCCGCGCCGGACGGGCACCGCGACCCGGGTTACCTCGACATGCTCATCGCCGAGACCGGTGTCACCACGCTGACCGCCGTCCCCTCCCTGCTGGACGCGCTGGCCGGATACTGGGAGGCGACCCCGCGCCCCCTCTCGCGCATCCTCGCCATCGGCGAGACACTGCCCGCCGCGCTGGCCCAGCGGCTGCTGAACGCCCTGCCCGACACCAGGATCGACAATCTCTACGGGCCCACCGAGGCCGCCGTGTCGATCACCGATCATCGGGTGAGCGCGGCCGACGTGCTGACCGTGCCGATCGGCACCCCCGAATGGAACAGCCGCGTCTACGTTCTCGACGAGCGGCTGCTCCCGGTGCCGCCCGGGGTCAGGGGTGAGCTGTATCTCGGTGGCGTGCAACTGGCGCGCGGGTACCTGCGCAAGGCCGCGCTGACGGCCGAACGTTTCGTCGCCGATCCATTCGAGCCGGGTGTGCGCATGTACCGCACCGGCGACCTGGTGGCCCGGACCGCGGACGGTGAGCTGATCTACTTCGGCCGCACCGACTTCCAGGTGAAGGTGCGCGGGTTCCGGGTGGAGCCGGGGGAGATCGAGGCCGCGCTGCTGTCGCTGCCCGGCGTCACCCAGGCCGCCGTGCTCGCCCGCACCGATGCCCACTTCGGTGACCGGCTGGTCGGCTATGTGGTCGGCGCGGAAACCGATGTGGCACAGGTGAAGTCTGGTCTGCGGGACAAACTGCCCGCCTACCTGGTGCCCGAGGCGTTCGTGGTGCTCGACGCGCTACCGCTCACCGCCAACGGCAAACTCGACCGGAACGCCCTGCCCGCACCGGTTTTCGAGTCCGCCGCCTTCCGTGCGCCCGCCACCCCTACCGAACAGCTGATCGCCGGCGTCTACGGCGAGATCCTCGAACTCGACACGGTCGGCGCCGACGACGACTTCTTCGCCCTCGGCGGCAACTCCCTGCTCGCCACCCGCGCCGCCGCCCGCATCGGCACCGCGCTCGACCGCGCGATCGGCGTGCGCCTGTTGTTCGAGGCACCCACCGTCGCCGACCTGGCCCTGCGCGTGCACCGCGCGGACGCGCTGGCCGCGCTGCCACCGGCCGCCGGGCCGCGCCCCGACCGGGTACCGCTCTCCCTGGCCCAGCACCGCATGTGGCTGCTCAACCGCCTCGACCCCGAGGCGACCGTCTACAACATCCCGGCCGCCATCCGCCTCACCGGTGACCTCGATCCGGTGGCGCTCGGCCTGGCCGTCGGTGACCTGTTCGCCCGGCACGAGGTGCTGCGGACCCGCTATCCCGAGGTCGGCGGGACCGCCGTCGGCTCCGCGACGCCGGTCGACCCGGCTCGCGGTAGCGGACCCGTACAGGAGGTGCTGGCGCCGGACGCGGTGCCGATCGATCTGACGCCGGTGGCGGTGGCGGCCGGCGAGCTGGCGGAGACGGTCCGGCGCATTGTCGGCATCGGCTTCGATGTCACCGCCGCACCGCCGGTCCGGGTGCGGTTGCTGCGCGTCACCGGACACGACGGTGCCGCCACGGCCCCGTCCGGTTCGGCAGGTGCCGAGGTGCTGCCGTCGGCGGACGAGTACGTGCTGGTCTTCGTCGCGCATCACATCGCCGCCGACGGATTCTCGATGGGTCCGCTGACGCGTGACCTCGTGCTGGCCTACACCGCGCGGACCGCGGGCGCCGCACCGGCGTGGGCGCCGTTGCCGTTGCAGTACGCGGATTACGCGGTGTGGCAACGGGACTCGCTCGGTGCCGAGGACGATCCGTCCTCCGTCGCCGCCCAGCAGCTGGCCTTCTGGACCACCGAGCTGGCGGGGCTGCCCGAGGAGATCGCGCTGCCCACCGATCGGCCACGCCCGCCGGTGCAGTCCTTCGCGGGCGCCACCAGCGAGTTCACCCTCGACGCCGGGCTGCACGCGGAGCTGTCGAAACTCGCCAGGGCCCAGGGTGTCACCGTGTTCATGGTGGTGCAGGCCGCGCTCGCGGTACTGCTGGCCCGCCTCGCCGACACCGACGACGTCGCCATCGGCACCCCGATCGCCGGACGTGGCGCCAGGGAACTCGACGAGCTGATCGGCATGTTCGTCAACACCCTGGTGCTGCGCAGCCACGTCGACGAAGGCGCGCCGTTCACCGAACTGCTCACCCGGACCAGGGAGACCGATCTGCGGGCCTTCGCGCACGCCGATGTCCCGTTCGAGCGGGTCGTCGACGCGGTGCAGCCCGCGCGGTCGGCGGGCAGGCATCCGCTGTTCCAGGTGGCGCTGTCGTTCGAGAACCTCGCCCCGGTTGCGGTCGAGCTGCCCGGTCTCGCGGTCGGCGCGCTCGACGCCCGCACCGGCGAGGCCAAGTTCGACCTGCTGCTCACCCTGCGTGAGCTCCCCGAACTCGGCGGTATCCGGGCCGAGTTCTCCTACGCGACAGACCTGTTCGACGCGGCGACCGTGCAGGGCCTCGCGGTGCGGTTCCAGCGCCTGCTGAGCGGGCTGGTCGGCGATCCCGATCGCGCGGTCGGTGACGTCGAACTGCTCGACCCCGCCGAGATCGCCCGGCAGACCGGCTTGCGCGGTCCGGCCGCCGAGCCGCCGCGCACCCTCGCCGCCCTCCTCGACGCCGCCGTCCAGGCCAACCCCACCGGCCTGGCACTGCGCGCCGACGGTCGCGGGTACCCCTACCGGGACCTCGACGCGGCCGCGAACCAGCTCGCGCGCGGACTGCTCGCGCGCGGCGCGGGCCCGGAAGTCGCGGTGGCCGTGGCCATCCGGCGCTCCGCCGAAGCTGTCCTGGCGGTGTGGGCCATCGCGCGCACCGGCGCGGTGATCGTGCCGATCGATCCGGGCTATCCCGCCGAGCGGATCAGCCACATGGTGGCCGATTCCGGCGCGCGGTTCGGCATCACCGTCACCGCCGAACTCGCCGGTCTGCCGCCGCTGGCGGGCGATATCGGCTGGGTCGCGCTCGACGAACGCGCCTTCACCGCCGAGATCGCCGGATTCCCCGGTGTGCCGCTGCGCGAGATCGAACTGCGCGGGCAGCAGCGCACCGACCACGCGGCGTACATGATCTACACCTCCGGCTCCACCGGACTGCCCAAGGGCGTCGTGGTCACCCATGCCGGTCTGGCCAATTTCTGCGCCGAGCAGAAGCAGCGCTACCAGCTCGGACCCGATTCGCGCGCACTGGCTTTCGCCTCGCCCTCGTTCGACGCCTCGATGCTGGAACTGCTGCTCGCCCTCGGTGGCGCGGGCACCCTGGTGATCGCACCCGCCGGTTCGGTGGGCGGAACCGAACTGGCCGAACTGATCCGGGCCGAGGGCGTCACCCACGCCTTCCTCACCCCGACCGTGCTGTCCACCCTCGACCCCGAGGGTGTGCCCGGGCTGCGCGCGCTGGTCGTCGGCGGCGAACACGTGCCCGCCGAACTGGCCGCCCGCTGGAACACGCTGCCGCAGCGGCACTTCCACAATGGTTACGGTCCTACCGAGACCACCATCATGACCGCCATCAGCGACCCGCTGCGTCCGGGCGAGCCCGTGCACATGGGCGGTCCGATCCGGGGCGTGCGCGCGTTGGTGCTGGACTCGCGGCTGCGCCCGGTGCCCGAGGGCGTCACCGGTGAGCTCTACCTGGGCGGTATCCAGCTGGCTCGCGGCTACCACGAGCGTCCGGCGCTGACCGCCGCGCGCTTCGTCGCCGACCCGTACGCGCCGCTCGACAGCGAGGCGGCTTCGGCCGGCGGCGCTCGGCTCTACCGCACGGGTGACCTCGTGCGACGCCGTGGTGACGTGCTGGAGTTCGTGGGGCGCAACGACTTCCAGGTGAAGATCCGTGGCCTGCGGATCGAGCTCGGCGAGATCGACGCGGTGCTGGCCGCCGCGCCGGGTGTCGCGTGGGCCACCACGATCGGCCGCGACAGCGGGTCCGGGTCGACCATGCTGGTCTCCTATGTGCTGCCCGAAGACGGTGCGCCGCAGGACCTTCCGGCCGAGCTGACCGCGCTCGCCGCGCAGGTGCTGCCGGACTACATGGTTCCCGCGGCGATCATCGTCCTCGACGAACTGCCGCTGACACCGGTCGGCAAGCTGGACCGGCGGGCGCTGCCCGATCCGGTCGTGGCGCGGCGCGAACACCGGCCGCCGCGCACCGCCGCCGAACGGGCCGTCGCCCGGGTGATCGGTGACGTGCTCGGCCACGACCGGGTGGGTCTGGACGACGACTTCTTCGCCCTCGGCGGCGACAGCATCACCGCCATCCAGGTGGTCTCGCGGGCCGGGGCCGCCGGGGTGGTGCTGCGGCCGCGCGATCTGTTCGACGCGCGCACCGTCGGTGCCCTGGCCGAACGCGCCGAGCTCACCGCCGAGGCGGGCGCTCTGCGCGCCGACCTGCCGCTGACCGCCACCGCCGCCCAGCTGATCGAGGCGGGGGAGCGGGCCGTCGAACCGCGCGCGGTGCTGCTCGCCGTGCCCGCGGAGTGTCCGGTGCAGGCCGTCGCCGATGCCGCGGCGGCGGTGATGAACCAGCACCCGATGCTGTGGGCGCTGCTCGACCGCACCGGGGACACCCCGGCCCTGCGCATCCCACCGCAGGACGAGCGCACCGGCGGCGCCTTCCGCAGGCTCGACGCCGAGGACGGCGAGTCCACGCTGCCGGTCGACGATGTGGTGGCCGCGGCCGCCGCCGCGCTCGACCCCGACGAGGGCCGCAATATCCACTTCGTGCTCACCGGCGTCGGCGACGGCCCCGCCACCCTCGTGGTGGTCGCCAATGCCCTGGTGCTGGACGAGAATTCGTGGCGCACCGTGATCGACCAGCTGACCTCGGCGTGGAGCCGGGGCAGGCACGCGGCACCGGGCGCGCCCGATGCCGGGCTCGGCGATCTGGTCCGCAGACTGGCCGAGTACCCGTCGACCGTCGCGGCACGCGCCGAGCGCGAGTACTGGCATCGCGTGATCCGTTCCCGAGCCGCTGAATCCGTGGATCTGCGACAGCGCAACCGCGTCTCGCTGACCATCACGGGCGAGGGGTCCGCGGCCGTGGGCCGGGTGGCCGAGGCCTATCGCGCGACCGTCGACGAAGTGCTGGTCACCGCCGCCGCGCTGGCCGTACAGACCGCCGCCGACTCGGTCGCGGTCCGGGTGCTCGGCAACGTGGTCCGGTTGCGCGCCGATCAGCGCAAGCTGGGCCGGGCCGACGCGGAGAACGTGGTCGGTGGCTTCACCACCGACTTCCCGCTGCCGCTGCGCCTGGACGGCGTCGACATCGCCGACGCCCTCGTCGGCGGACCGGCCGCGGGCCGGGCACTGGCCCAGATCAAGGAACTGCGCCGCACGGTCCCCGCGCACGGCGCCGGCTTCGGGCTGCTGCGCTACCTCGACATCGAGGCCGCCGACAGCGTGCGCGCGCTCGACCGGGGCCGCTTCGCGGTGCGCTACCGCGACCTGCGCCCGGCCACCGTGCACACCGATCTCGCCGCCGACGACCTGGCCCTCGTGCTCACCGTCGACGCGGGCCCCGACGGCATGGTCGCCCGCTTCGACTACGCCACCTCGGTACTCACCGCCGAGGCGGTCAAGACCTTCGCCGAGCACTGGATCCGCGCCCTCGGCGGCCTCGCCGAACACGGATTGCGGCCCGGCGCTGGCGGATTCACGCCGTCGGACTTCCCGCTGGTCCAGCTCGGGCAGACCGAACTCGGCCGCCTGGTGCGCCGCTACCCGCGCCTGAGCGATGTGTGGCCGGTGACGCCGCTGCAATCGGGGATGCTGTTCCACGCGCTGCTCGCGGAGAACTCGGTGGACCCCTACATCACCCAGTTCGTCCTCGATCTCGACCCGGCCGTGGACGCCGACCGCCTGCGCGAGGCGGCCCAGGCCGTGCTCGACCGGCACGACAACCTGCGCGTGGCCTTCGCCACCGACGCGGCGGGCACCCCGTTGCAGATCGTGCTCGACGACCTCACGGTGCCGTGGCGCGTCGTGGACGCCGACGAGGACACCTACCCGCGGATCGCGGCCGCCGACCTGGCCACCCATTTCGACATGGCCACCGCGCCGCTGCTGCGCTTCACCCTGGTGCGCACACCCACCGGCGCGCACCTGCTGGTGACCAGCCACCACATCCTCATCGACGGCTGGTCTACCCCGCTGCTGTTGCAGGAACTGCTCACCGCCTACGCCGTCGGCGGCCGCAGCAGGCGCCTGCCCAAGGTCGCGCCCTACCGCGACTACCTGGTCTGGCTGGCCGATCAAGACCTCGAGGCCGCCCGCCAGGCCTGGCGCACCGCGCTGACCGGCCTGGCCGAACCGACCCCGCTGGCCCCGGTGGACCAGGGCCGCGAGATCGCCACCGGCACCGGCGAGACCGGCTTCGCGCTCTCACCCGCCGACACTGCCGCCCTCGGCGCGCTGGCGGCCGAGCTCGGCGTTACGGTGAACACGGTGGTGCAGGCGGCCTGGGGGCTGCTCATCGCCCGGCTCGTCGACCGTGACGATGTGGTCTTCGGCGCCACCGTCTCCGGCAGGCCCGCCGTGCTCGACGGCGTGGAACGCATGGTCGGCCTGTTCCTCAACGCCATCCCGGTCCGGGTGCGGCTGCGGCCCGGCGACACCGTCGCCGCACTGCTGCGCACCCTCCAGGACGAGCAGGCCGCCCTGTTCGACCACCACTACCTGGGCCTGGGCGAGATCCAGGAGATCGCGGGCATCGAGGCGCTGTTCGACTCGCTGGTGGTCTTCGAGTCGTTCCCGGTGGACCGGGCCGCGCTCGCGCAGGCGGCCACCGGCTCGGCCGCGGTCACCGGCATGGACGCCACCAACGGCACCCACTACCCGCTCACCGTGCAGGTGGTGGCCGATGGGCAGCTGCGGGTCTCGGTGAAATACCTGCGTGACGTCTTCGCCGCCGACACCGCCACCGCACTGGCCCAGCGCCTGTCGATGGTGCTGGCCCGGTTCCTGGCCGACCCGGGCGCGCGGATCGCCGAGATCGACGTGCTGCTCGCCGAGGAACGCGCGACCCTGGCGTCGGTCAACGCCACCGACGCGCCGGAACTGCTCGACGAGGCGACCCTGCTGACGCTGTTCGACGCGCAGGTGGCCCGCACCCCGCACGCCACCGCGCTGATCGACGGCGAGCAGACCTACACCTACGCCGAATTCGACGCGCGCGCACGGGCGCTCGCCGCCGAGTTGCGGGCGCTCGGGGCCCGCCCGGAGACGCTGGTCGCCGTGGCCATGCGACGCGGGGTCGACCTGGTGACCGCGATCTACGCGGTACTGCGCACCGGTGCGGCCTACGTCCCGGTGGACCCGGACCATCCGGCCGAACGCACCGAGCGGGTACTGGCCTCGGCCCGGCCCGTGTGCGTGCTGACCACCAGCGGTACCGGATTCACCACCGGCGCGGCGGTTCCCGTCGTCACCATCGACACGCTCGACGCCGGAGCGGCCACCGGCGGCTTCGCAGCCGCGCGGCCGGACGCTCTCGCCTATGTCATCCACACCTCCGGCTCGACCGGCAGGCCCAAGGGCGTGATGCTGACCCACCGGCAGCTGGTCAACCAGTTCCGCTGGGCACAGCGCACCTACCCGCACGGGCCCGGGGACGTGGTGCTGCACAAGACGCCGGTCACCTTCGACATCTCCACCTGGGAACTGCTGTGGCCGTTGCAGACCGGCGCGACGGTGGTCGTCGCCGAGCCGGACGGGCACCGTGACCCGGAGTACCTCGCGCGGGTGATCGCCGAACGGGCCGTCACCACGGTGCATTTCGTGCCGTCGATGCTCGACGCCTTCCTGGCCGACGGTGGCGTCACCGAACTTCCGGCGCTGCGCCGGGTGTTTGCCGCCGGTGAGGCGCTGTCGGCCTCGACCGCGCACCGGTTCGGTCAGGTGCTGCCGGGTGTGGACCTGGTCAACTGGTACGGGCCCGCCGAGGCCACCGTGGTCACCGCCGCCGACGCGGGAACCGCTGTGGGCGTGAGTGTTCCGATCGGCGCCCCGGTCGCCAACACCCGCGCGCACGTGCTCGACCGGCAGCTGCGCCCGGTGCCGCCCGGCATCGCGGGCGAGCTGTATCTGGAAGGGGTACAGCTGGCGCGCGGCTATCTGGCCGCGCCCGCGCTCACCGCCGAACGGTTCGTCGCCCGGCCCGGTGGCGGACGGCTCTACCGCACCGGCGACATGGTCCGCTGGGTCGGTGGGCAGCTGGAGTACCTGGGCCGCAGTGATTTCCAGGTGAAGCTGCGCGGTCAGCGCATCGAGCTCGGCGAGATCGAAGCCGTGCTGCGCGATCACCCCGCCGTGCGCCACGCGGCCGTCGCCCTGGTGCACGGGCCGACCGGTGACCGCCTGGTCGGGTACGTGGTGCCCGTCGCGGCCGAGCCCGCCGCGGCCACGAAGCCCGCGGGCTACGCGCTCGACCCCGCCGCCACGATCGACGAGGCGGCGGTGCTCGCGCACGCCAGGTCCGCCCTGCCCGCCTACATGGTGCCCGCCACGTTGCAGGTGCTGAAGTCGTTGCCGCTCAACGCCAGTGGCAAACTCGACCGCAAGGCGCTGCCGGTACCCGCCTTCACCACCCGGCCCTACCGCCCGCCGACCACGCCGCTGCAACGCGCCGTCGCCGAGGTCTACGCCGAGGTGCTCGGCGCGGGCAAGGTCGGCCTCGACGACGACTTCTTCGAACTCGGCGGCAACTCGCTGATCGCCACCAAGGCCATCAGCAGGCTGCGCACCCGGGTCGGCGCCGAGGTGCGGGTGCAGTGGTTCTTCACCGACGCCACCGTGGCCGCGCTGGCCGACCGGATCGACGCCACCCAGGCGGGCACCGGCGACTACGACCAGGAATCCGACGACGCCCTCGGTGTGCTGCTGCCCATCCGCAACCGGGTGCCGCACGGCACCGAGGCGGGCGGGCCGCTGTTCTGCGTGCACCCGATGTACGGGCTGTCCTGGTGCTATGCCGGACTCGCCCAGTACATCCCGTCGCGGCGCCCGATCTTCGGCCTGCAGTCACCGGCCCTGAGCGAGGCCGGCTATCTGCCCGGCACGCTGGCCGAGATGGCCCGGCGCTACGTCGCCGAGATTCGCGCCGAGCAGCCGCACGGGCCCTACCGGCTCATGGGCTGGTCGCTGGGTGGTGTGCTCGCGCACGCCGTGGCGACCGAGCTGCAGGCGTCGGGGGAGCGGGTCTCGCTGCTGGCCATGCTCGACTCGCACCCCGACATCGACGTGCCCGATTTCCACACCGCGGTGCGCGACGCGCTCGCCGAACTCGGCGTGGACATCAGCGCGGCGCTACCGGTATCCGGCGTGCGCGAACTCAACGAGGACGCGCTGGCCGCCCTGCACGCGATCATCCCGGCCAATATGGCCGTGCTGACCCCGGAACGGGTGCGCCGGATCTATCGCAGCGCGGTGCGCTCGGCGGAACTGATCGCCGAACACCGGCCCGCGGTGTTCCGGGGCAGGCTCGAGTACTTCAGCGCGCTGGGTCACGAGGCGGCCGCCGGGAATTGGGCCCCGTATGTCGACGGCGAGATCCGCGATCGGCCGGTCGCGGTGGTGCATGATCAGATGACCTCGCCCCAGGCGCTGGCCGAGATCGGCCCTCGCCTGGCCGAGCTGCTCGACGCCGGTGACCGGGAGTCCGGGGCCCGGTGACAGCACTGTGGCCGGTGAGGCATGATGTGACCGCACTGTTGTCGTGGTTACCACTGTTGTATCGAATGCATAACCCGTATCTTGGGCACGCAGCAAACGAATTCGAGACGAAGCGAAGGTGCGAAATTGATGCGTCGGCAGACCCGGCGTCGTGGCTCCCGCGCCGCGGCGATGATCGCGGCAACGGCAGTGCTGGCCGGACTGATGTCCGGCCTCGGCGTGAGTCCCGCCTCGGCTGACCCGATCATCGATTCCCAGAGCCTGCTGGCCAACCCGGTCGCCCCGGACGGCTCCAAGATCGTCAAGGCCGAGGTGAAGGACTCGCGCAGCCTGCGGTTGCACGTGTACTCGGCGGCCATGGACCAGAACATCATCGTCGACGTGCAGCGCCCGGCCGACGCGTCCGTGCCGCGCCCCACCCTGTACCTGCTCAACGGCGCGGGCGGCGGCGAGGATTCGGCGTCCTGGGTCGCCAAGACCGACGCGCTCGAGTTCCTCGGCGACAAGAACGTCAACGTCGTCCAGCCGATCGGTGGCGCCTGGAGCTACTACACCGACTGGATCGCCGACGACCCGGTGGTCGGCCGCAACAAGTGGAAGACCTTCTTCACCGAGGAGTTGCCCCCGCTGATCGACGGCGCGCTGGGCACCAACGGCGTGAACGCCATCGCGGGTCTGTCCACCTCGGGCACCACCGTGCTCGCGCTGCCGATCGCCAAGCCCGGCCTGTACAAGGCCGTCGCGGCCTACAGCGGGTGCGCGCAGACCTCCGATCCGGTCGGCTCGGAGTTCGTCAAGCTCACCGTCGAGACCTGGGGCGGCGGCGACACCATGAACATGTGGGGTCCGCAGGGCTCGGAGGAGTGGGTGAAGAACGACCCGTACGTCAACGCCGAGGGGCTGCGCGGGCTCGATCTCTACATCTCCACCGGCAACGGCCTGCCCGGCCCGTACGACACCCTCGACGGTCCCTACGCGCTGCCCGGTGCCTACGGCCTGGCCAACCAGATCGTCATCGGTGGCGTGATCGAGGCGGGCACCAACTACTGCACGCACAACCTGGCCAACCGGCTCAACGAGCTGGGTATCCCGGCGACCTTCAACTTCCGTCCCAACGGCACCCACTCCTGGGGCTACTGGAAGGACGAGCTGAAGCTGTCGTGGCCGACCCTGGCCCGCGGCCTGGGCCTGTAGCCCACACGCTCGACGAACCGCCCCGCCTGCCCGGCGGGGCGGTTTTCGTTTGACCGACCTGCCTCTCGGCGTTTGCGAATTGTGGTTAACTTAGGTTGACTGGTCCGGCGCTGCCCCGCCGCAGCGCCCGAGTAGTCGATGACCCCGGTACGCGGAACGGAAAGTGAGTGCATGGTCGCCGATCGCAGTGAGGCCGAACGCGCCTGCGAGCCGACCACCGCACCGGCGCGGGTCGTGCGCCGCAGGCCCAAGGACCGCAAGATGCAGATCATGCGGGCCGCCGCGCGCGCCTTCAGTGCCCGCGGGTACTACCCCGTCGGGGTGGACGAGATCGCCGCCGAGGTCGGCATCTCCGGACCCGCCCTGTACCGGCACTTCGCCAACAAGTACGCCCTGCTCGTGGCCGCCGCGGAGGCGGGCGCGCGTGGCCTGCGCGACGGCGCGGCCGCCGCCGACGACCCCGCGCTGGCGCCCGAGGCCCGGCTCGACGCGCTGCTCACCGCCGTCGCCGAACAGAACATCGACTTCCGGCGCGAGGCCGGGCTCTACCGCTGGGAACGCCGCTACCTCGAGCGCGAGGACCGGGTGCGCATCCGCGCGTTCTACCGGGAACTGGAGGCGATGGTCGCCGCGCCCATCGCCGAGCTGCGCCCGGAGGCGACCCCCGAGGACGTCACCCTGCTGGCCGTCGGCGCGCTGAGCGCCCTGGCCAGCATCGCCGCGCACCGCACCACCCTCTCGCACGGGCGGATACTGGCCCTGCAACTCGATATGGCCTGGTCGATCGTGCGCGCCGAGCTGCCGCCCGCGCCCGCCGCCGCCGAACCCGACCGGCAGAACCGCGGGCTGCCGGTGACCTCGAAACGTGAACAGCTGCTCACCGAGGCGATCCGGATCTTCGGCCGCAACGGCTACCACGAGTCCGGGATCGAGGAGATCGGCGCCGCCGTCGGCATCAACGCCTCCAGCGTCTACCGGCACTTCGACAGCAAGGCCGACCTGCTCGCCGCCGCCTTCCACCGCACCGGCGACCGGCTCGCCGTCGCCATCGGCGAGGCACTGGCCGAATCCGAGAGCCGCGCCGACGCCGCCCGCCGCATCGCCGACCGCTACGCCCGGCTCACCTTCGCGACCCCGGAGATCATGCCGGTCTACTACGCCGAGTTCAGCAACCTGCCGCAGGCCGAACAGCACCGGCTGCGCGCCATCCAGCGCCAGAACGTCCTGGAATGGGCCAACCTGCTCGACGGCGACCCGATCGAGGCACGCTTCCGGGTGCACGCCGCGATCGGGCAGATCATCGATGTCGGCCGGCTGCTGCGCTTCGACTCGCGGCCCGAACAGCTGGCCCGCCTGGCCGCGCTGACCGGCTCAGTCCTGATCGGCAACCCCACCGATCAGGACTGAGCCGGAGTCTCAGCGGCCGTGCCGTAACCGGAAGAACGCCTTCGCGGTGCGCAGATGACGCGGGTGACGGTCGAAGGTGGACAGCCGGACCGGCGCCCGATAACGCCTGCGGGCGATGGCCATGGTGCGGCTGTACTCGTAGAGGCCCTGCTGGCCGTGGCTGTGGCCCTGGCCGTACTCACCGACACCGCCGAAGGGCAGGGCCGGGATACCGGTGAAGGCGGTGGACGAATTCACCGTCACGACGCCGACTTTGAGCTGCTCGGCGATGAATTCGGCGCTGGCGATATCTAGGGTGAACACGGTGACGGCGATGCCGTTGCCCGCCGCGTTCACCCGGGTGACGGCGTCGGCCAGATCGGCCACCCGGTTGACCACCAGCACGGGGCCGATGCCCTCGCCGGTGATGGCGATGCTCTCCTCGGGCACCTCGGCCAGCACGATCGGCTCCACATACGGGTCGCGGAAGGACTCCAGCCCGCCCAGCACCGCGTGCCCGCCGCGGGCGATGGCGTCGCGCACCTGGGTGCGGACCACGTCGACCTGGGCGGCGTTGATCATCGGGCCGTAGGCGGCGCGATTGTCGGCGCCGGGCCGCAGCCGGGCCGCGCGCTCGGCCACCCTGGCCAGGAAGTCGTCGAACACCGAGTCGGCGACATAACAGCGCTGGATGCCGGTGGCGTTCTGACCGGCGTTGGCCATCGCGCCGAACACCGCGGCCTCGGCCGCCGCGTCGAGGACCGCGTCGACGTGCACGATCATGCTGCCCTTGCCGCTGTGCTCCACCACCACCGGTGTGAGGGTGCGCGCGCACTGGGCGATCACCTCGCGCCCGCCCGCCTCCGGACCGGCGTAGGCGATCTTGTCGACCTCGGCCCGGCACAGGGTGGTCGCGGTGCGCTCGTCACCGGTGACGACCTGCAGGACGGGATGGTCGGGGGCGATGTCGGTCCAGCTCTGGGCCAGCCAGACGCCGACGCCGGTGGTGAGCTCGTGCGGCTTGAACACCACGGTGTTGCCCGCGGCCATGGCGTAGGCGATGGCGCCCATCGGTGTGAAGACCGGGTTGTTCCAGGCACCGAGCACCCCGACCACGCCCAGCGGCAGATAGCCGACCGAGGCGTGCTGATTGCGGGTGAACCAGCCCGAGGCCAGGCGCTTGCGGCCCAGCGTGCGCTCGGCGTTGCGGGCGGCCCAGTCCAGATTCTCCACCGCCAGCATCACCTCGAGCGCCGCGTCGGCCTCGGGCTTGCCGGTCTCGCTGCGCAGCACCTCGACCAGGGCATGCGCGTTGCGGGCGATGTGGCGGCGCCACTTCAGCAGCAGGCGTCTGCGGTCACCGAAACCCAGTTCGGCCCACCAGTTCTGGGTGGCGCGGGCGGTGCGGACCGCGCGGGTGACCTCGGCGGCGCTGGTGACGGGATACTGCGTGAGTTGTTCGCCGGTGCGTGGGTCGAACGACGTCAGCACGTCGGTTCGGCCCGCGGGCGCGGTGGCGCCCGCCGGTGCTGACTCGATCATTGTCACCTCTCACGGCGGATCGAACACGCCCGTCGGAACGGGCCGGTGAGACGAGTGTTTCCCCGATGGTCAGCGTATGGCCGCCCGGGCGGCCCGACAAGGTCGCCGCACTGCCCTTGCACTGCCCTCGTGAGCAAGGCCACACAGGTGTGGAAAACGGACGAGTCAGACCGAGACGCGACCGGCGGAAGCGCCGGACCGGTAACATCGCGCCGAACGGTATGGATCACCTACCGAGACGAAAAATTCCGTGTGCGCGTTTCCAGAAGAGTCTCGCGCGCCCGGCCGATGGTGGAGAGTTGATGCCGAGTTCGAACTCAGTGGATTCGCCCGCAGGTGGCCTCGCGCAGCGGCGCGACGAGCCCGCGGTGCTGGTATCCGACGTGCGCAAGTCCTTCGGTGACGTGCACGCCCTGCAAGGCATCAGTTTCCAGGCCGAACGCGCCAGCGTGCTCGGCATCCTCGGGCCCAACGGCGCGGGCAAGACCACCACGGTCAAGATCCTGTCCACCCTGCTCAGCCCCGACTCCGGCACCGCCGTGGTCGCCGGGCACGACGTGCGCACCGACGCCGCGGGGGTGCGCCGCGCGATCATGATGACCGGCCAGTACGCCGCCCTCGACGAGAACCTCACCGGCCGGGAGAACCTCGAGCTGTTCGGCAGGCTGATGGGCCTGACCAAATCGGCCGCCCGCAAGCGCGCCGAGGTGCTGCTCGAGGAATTCGACCTGGTCAGCGCCGGAAAGCGTGCGGTGCGCAACTATTCCGGCGGTATGCGCCGTCGCGTCGACATCGCCTGTGGTCTGGTGGTGCGGCCCGAGGTGGTGTTCCTCGACGAGCCGACCACCGGCCTCGACCCGCGCAGCCGCCAGGGCGTGTGGGACCTGGTCACGGCGCTGAAGAACCAGGGCATCACGGTGCTGCTCACCACGCAGTACCTCGAAGAGGCCGACGTGCTCAGCGACAACATCATCGTCATCGACAAGGGCACCGTCATCGCCGAGGGCACCGCCGACCAGCTCAAGGCCAAGACCGGCGGCAGCTTCTGCGAGATCGTCCCGCTGGACCCGAGCAAACTGGCCGCGACCGTGCAGGCGCTGGGCGATCTGGTCCCGGCCGCCGTGGCCGCCGAGATCAGCGGCGCCGACAAGCTCTCGGTGCCCGCCCCCGACGGCGCGGCCACCCTGGCCGAGGCACTGCGCAGGCTCGACACCGCGGGCATCGACCTGGCCGACATCGCGCTGCGCAGGCCCTCGCTCGACGACGTGTTCCTCTCGATCACCGGTCATTCGGGCGGGCATCAGTGAGTGCCCCCGCCGCCGCGGCGGACACCCTGTTCGCCGATCTCCCCGAGGCGCACCCGAGCAGCTTCGCGCAGTGGCGCGCGCTGACCGGACGCATCGTGCGCACCATGGTCACCAAGGGCGAGCTGATCGTCGCGGTGCTGTTCCCGCTGGTGATCACCGTCGCGTTCTATCTGCCGCTGCGCTATGTGATGAAGGTGCAGGGCATCGACTACGCGCAGTACGTGATGCCGATCATCGTGCTGCAGACCATGGCCATGACCATGATGTCGAATGCCCAGCTCGCCGCGTTCGAGGCGCTCACCGGCCTGAGCACCCGGTTGCAGACCATGCCGATCGGGTCGCTGGTGCCGCTGCTCTCGCGGATCAGCGCGGGCCTGGTGCGCTCGGTGGTCTCGCTGATCGCCACCGTCGGCTACGGCTACCTGATCGGGTTCCGGTTCACCGGCGGCTGGTTGCAGGCGCTGGCCTTCGTCGGCTTCGCCCTGGCGGTCGGCGTGGTGCTGACGCTGGGCGCCGACGCGCTGGGCAGTCTCACCAAGAACCCCGAGGCACTGAGCCAGGCGCTCACCCTGCCGATCCTGATCTTCGGCATGCTCTCCACCGGCTTCGTGCCCGAGCAGGCCTTCCCCACCTGGGCGCGGGCCTTCGCGCGCAACCAGCCGATCTCCCAGGCCGCGCAGACCCTCAGCGACATGGCCGCCGGTGATCTGAGCTGGGCGGGCACCTGGGTCTCGCTGGTGTGGCTCGGCGGGCTGGCCATCTTCTTCCTCCCACTGGCTGTGTGGGCGAGTGTGAGGCGATCATGACGACAACCCTGACCGCGGCCCAGCTGCCGGAGGTCCACGCCAAGCCAGAGGGCGCGGTGTCGGTGTGGGCCACGCACAGCGTCATCCAGGCCAAGCGCCTGCTGATGGTGTGGCTGCGCGACCCGTCGACCACCATCCAGACCATCGCCTACCCGGCGGTGACCCTGCTGATGTTCCGCATCGTGCTCGGCGACTACATCACCGCCTACGGCGGCATGCCCGCCATCTACGGCCAGGCCGCGCTGCTCACGCTGGTCGCCGCCATGACCGGCGCGGTCGTGAGCGCGCTGGGCTTCAAGCGCGAGAAGGCCGCCGGCCTGCTCAGCCGCTTCTACACCATGCCGCTCAACAAAGCCTCGCTGCTCACCGGCAGGCTGCTGGCCGAGGTGCTGCGCATCCTGATCACCACGGTGATCGTGCTGCTCGTCGCGGTGCCGCTGGGTTTCCTGTTCATGGAGAACCCGCTGACCAATATCGCGCTGATCAGCGTCCCGGTGCTGTTCGGGCTCGGCTTCGCGGTGATGGTGACCGCGCTGGCCACCATCACCGAGGGCGTGATGCTGGTGAGCCTGATCGGCATCGTCAACACCCTGCTGATGTTCTTCAACACCGGGTTCGTGCCGATCATCGCCTACCCGACCTGGTTGCAGACCATCGTCGCCAACCAGCCGATGAGCTGCGCGATCGACGCCATGATCGGGCTGTCCTACGGCGGCCCGGTGGCCGAGCCGCTGCTCAAGACGCTGGCGTGGACGGTCGGCATGATCGCGGTGTTCGCCTACCCGGCCATCGCGGGCTACAAGAAGGCCGCGCAGACGGCATAGTCCCGGCACCACCAGCCGCGCCCCGGAGTCCACGTGACTGCGGGGCGTCGCTGTTTCAGCTGGCCTGCACCTCGGCGGGCGCGAACGGGTAGTCGACCCAGCGGTCGCGGTTGGTCCAGCCGACCAGGTCGTAGCGCCAGCGGAACGGCCAGGTGTGGGCGACGGTGTTGAACAGCACCGCGCCCAGCGCCGCGTAGTCGTCGTGGGCCGAGAGCAGCGCCCGCTGACCGCGTTCGGACTCGGTGAAGAACGCCTCGAACATGGCGATCGACTGGGCGGTGGTGAGTCGGCCCAGACCGAACAGGCCGCGCATCCGCATCCAGTACACCGCCCGCGCCCGCCACGGCCACAGCGCCTCGACCGGGTCCTCGCCCTGCTGGACGGCCGTGACGGCGGTGTCGATCAGAGCCAGCGAATCGGCCACGCTGTAGCCGGTGCACGGGTGCATCATGCCGCCGCGCGAGCCGAACGGGACCGCGACGGCCGCGCCCTTCTTCGGCGGGGGCTGGTCGAGCGGGTAGTGGGCGGCCTCGCTGGGCTCGTCACCGCGCAGGACGATGCCGTGCGCGGCGAGGCGGGCCAGCGTGCGCTTGCGCAGTTCGTGCTGGGGCATGCCGCCGCGCAGGCCGAGGCTGGTCTCCTCGAAGATCACCGTGCCGTCGCCGAGCGGCACGGCGTAGAGGAACGAGGGCGGCTCGTCCGGGCCGGCGCCGTTCTCCGGACGCCAGTCCAGCAGCAGGCCCTCGCCGTCGGCGACCATGGGCGCCGCGGTGTCGGCGTCGACGAAGATGCCGTGCGCGGAGGCGGCGCGGCGCTGGCCCAGGGTGGGCAGGCCGCGGGTGTCGAAGACCGTGTTCGCGCGGATGACGGTGCCGTCGGCGAGTTCCACCTCGTGCTGGTCCACGCGGCGGGCGCGCTCGGCGAAGACCGTCGCGTCGTCGAGGGCAAGCGCCGCGTGCAGACCGGCCTTGGACAGCACGCAGTACGCACGCGGGATGCGGTGCTCGGTCTTCGTCCACACCGTGGGGGTCGCGATGCGCTGGGCGATCACGCTGTCCGGCAGCCAGTCGGGCAGCTCGTCGACCCAGCAGGAGAACGTCGGCGGGAACAGCCGCTCCGGTCGCGGATCCACCGCAGCGACCCGCAGTCCGGCCACCGCCGCCCGATGCGCCAGCCCCCGCCCTGTCGGGCCGAGCCCGACAACACACACATCGAATTCCCGCGTACTACTCACGATCGCATTCAATCCCGCCCCCGCGGCACGGCGCAAGCACCGGCCGCGGCGGCGGGTGGTGGCTAGTCCTCGAGGGCGAGCGCCTGGCGCATGGTCAGGCGGCCCTGGGTCTGCATGAGCGAGCGCCGGTAGATGCGTTCGGCGACCAGGACGATGCCGTAGGCGGCCACACCCATCAGCGCCAGAGCGGCGATCGGCTCCCACCAGGCCGCCGTGCCCTCGGCCAGCCGCGCGGGCATGGCGACGATGGACATGATCGGCACATAGGAGGCCACCACCCGGCCGGTGCCGGTGAGGAAGATACCCGCGAACAGCACGATCATGATCAGCATCGACAGGGGAGTGGCGGTGGACTGCAGGTCCTCGCTGCGGGTGGCCAGCGCACCGGCCACCGCCCACAGGCTGGCCAGCGCGATGAAACCGACCAGGAAGAACACGATGAACCAGCCCGCCGCCCCGGCGATCTGACCCAGCTGATCGGCTCTACCAGTCGCGGCCAGACCCGCCAGCCCGGCACCGACGAACAGCGCCAGCTGCGCGAAGGCCAGCACGGAATTGCCGACGACCTTGCCGATCAGCAACTGCCGCAGCGGCATCGCGCTGGCCAGGATCTCCACGATCCGGTTCTGCTTCTCCTCCACCACGCTCTGTGCGATGGACATGCCGAACAGCAGCGAGGCCAGATAGAACAGGAACGCGAAGACCAGCGCCACGATCTTGCTCAGCCCCGGATCGACCGCGCCCTTCTCCAGCAGGTCGTAGCGCACGTCCGCGCCCCGGCCCAGCTCCTCGAGCGAGACGCCCGCGGCCTCGGCATTGCGTTGCAGGGCGAGCTGCTGGGCGGCGGCGGTGATGTAGGTGGTGGCGTCGTCGTCCTCGGCGGTCTTGCCGAGCAGCAGCCAGCCACCGGATTCGGCGGGCACCAGCCCCACGTCGACGGTCTCGTCACGGACCTGCTGTTCGACGGCCGCGCGATCGGCGGCCGGATGCCCGGTGAAGGTGGTGTCGCTGTCGGCGGCCTCGGCCAGGCTGTTCGCGGTATCGAGCACCACCGCCGTCTCGGGCCCGGTGACGGCCACCTCGATCTTGTCCGGCCTGCTGCTGAGGAATCCGCTGATGGCCAGCGACGCCACGATCGCGACGATGGTGACCACGGTCGACACGACGAAGTTGCGATCCCGCAGCTTCACCACGATCTCGCGAGCCGCCACGATCCGCCATACCCCGTTCACGCTCTGTCCTCCTGGCATGATCGGGCGCCTTCCGTGGTCACGCGGGCTGCCGCCTCCAGGCGCTGACCTCTCATGCCGTCACCTCCCGGTAGATCTCGGCGACCGTCGGCCGCGCCTCGGCGAACTCCCGCACCGATCCGCGTGCCAGCGCCTCGGTCAGCACCGCGTCGGTGCTCGCCCCCGCCAGTTCGAGCTGGGCCACCGGCCCGTCCAGCGAGATCACCCGCACGCCGGCGAACTCCCGCAACCACGCCGGATCACCGTCGACGACCAGCCGGTACCGCGCCGCGCTGCCCGCGCGCAGCGACTCGACCGAGCCCTGCCCGACGACCCGCCCGCCGGCCAGGATCACCAGCTGATCGCACAGCCGCTCGACCAGATCCAGCTGGTGCGAGGAGAACAGCACCGGCACACCCTGGTCGGCGTACTCGCGCAGCAGCTCGACCATGGAGTCCACCGCGGCCGGGTCGAGCCCGGAGAACGGTTCGTCCAGGATCAGCGCCGTGGGCTGGGCGATCACCGCGGCCGCGATCTGCACCCGCTGCTGATTGCCCAGCGACAACGACTCCAGCTTGTCCCTGCCCCGATCGGCCAGCCCGAAGCGGGCGAGCAATTCCCCGGCCCGCTGCTTGGCCTCGGCCGTGCTCAGCCCGCGCAGCCGGGCCAGATAGACCAGCTGATCGAGGACGGGCTGCTTGGGATAGAGCCCCCGTTCCTCGGGCATGTACCCGAAGCCGCGGCGATCCTGCGCGGTCACCGGCCTGCCGTCCCAGCGGATCTCCCCGCTCTGCACGGCCAGCACCCCCATGATCATCCGCATCGTGGTGGTCTTGCCCGCGCCGTTGCCCCCGACGAATCCCGTCAGCGCTCCCGGCGGCACGCCGAACGACACCCCGTCGACCGCCACGTGCTCGCCGAACCGGCGCACCAGCTGCGCGACTTCCAGCATCGAGCTCTCCCCGTCTGTCGTCGTCTCGATCACAACCGTACCGATTCAACGACTTTCGGGCAGGGACTCAGCGCGGGGTGACCCAGGTGGTGATGTCGGCGTGCACGACCTCGATGCCGTCCTTGTCGTAGATCGAGACCGGCACCGTGAGCTCGGTGCCCTCGGTGATGGCCGCGAAGTCCGGCACCTCGGCCAGCTTGGCGACCGCGCGCAGCCCGCTCTCGGCCTTGGCCAGGTATTGCACGTTCATCGCCTTGGGGATCCAGCGGTGCGTGGTGGGCACGGTGGCCTCGCTGAGCATGCCCATCGCGACCTCGGCCAGATTGCAGGCCGCGATGGCGTGGAAGGTGCCAAGGTGGTTGTGGATACCGAACCACTTGGGCGAGGTGACCTCGCAGATCCCCGGTTCCAGCCGGACCACCTGCGGCAGCACGGTGCCGAAGTAGGGGACCCGGGCGACCATGCCCAGAGAGAACAGCGCGTGCCCGAGCTTGTTGTCGGGCAGCTTCTTCCAGCCGCGGTAGGTCGCGGTTTCCTGTGTCATGCGGGCTATCTTACTCAAAAGTAAGTTAGTGCGGAACCCTCGATCGCCGGGCTCGGCATCGTGCCAGTTACCATGGTTCGGTACAGCCCGTTCCGGCGATGCGGTCCAGGTAGATGCCCCTTCGGGGGCGTGATCGATGCCTCATGACCCCCGATTTGAAGAGCGTTGTCGGGATGGTGCATACTGTTCGGGTTGCCTTGCACAGGATCATGTCTTCTCCTCGGAGGAGGCGGTTCGAGTCAGGCGAGCAGAAGTTTGTATCTCCCCGGTTCGCCGGGAGCGGATACGTCCGGGACCACGTTCCAGGCCGATGATGAGCAAGTGATCAGGGCTGAAGAATGAGCGAAAAGGCGACACGCCCGACCGCGTGGACCGGAGCACCATGACAGATGAACAGCGGCGAGGATCGGGCGATGCCCGGTCACGGTCTTCAACTTGTTCCTCGCGCGTGCGGGGATGAGCCCGTGTGTTCGGACTGTGCAAATGAGGGTGGTGCGGGAGCTTGCTCCTGTGACCACGAAGGAAAGCGGAGAAAAGGACACTTAGCGTGGCGGGACAAAAGATCCGCATCAGGCTCAAGGCCTATGACCACGAGGCGATCGACGCGTCTGCGCGCAAGATCGTGGAGACGGTGACCCGCACCGGCGCCCGTGTGGTCGGGCCTGTGCCGTTGCCCACCGAGAAGAACGTGTACTGCGTCATCCGTTCGCCGCACAAGTACAAGGACTCGCGCGAACACTTCGAGATGCGTACACACAAGCGCCTCATCGACATCCTCGACCCGACGCCGAAGACGGTCGACGCGCTCATGCGCATCGACCTGCCGGCCAGCGTCGACGTCAACATTCAGTGACGGGGACTCGAGATATGACTGACAACAAGAACCGGCCCGCGGCCGGCATCCTGGGCACCAAGCTCGGCATGACCCAGGTCTTCGACGAGAAGAACCGCGTCGTCCCGGTCACCGTCATCAAGGCGGGCCCGAACGTGGTCACCCAGATCCGCACCGTGGAGCGCGACGGCTACTCGGCCGTCCAGATCGCTTTCGGCGCCATCGACCCGCGCAAGGTGAACAAGCCGACTTCCGGCCAGTTCGCCAAGGCCGGTGTCACCCCGCGCCGCCACGTCACCGAGATCCGCGTCGCGGATGCCTCCACCTTCGAGGTCGGCCAGGAGCTCTCCGCCGACGTCTTCGAAGAGGGCACCTACGTCGACGTGACCGGTATCAGCAAGGGCAAGGGCTTCGCCGGCACCATGAAGCGTCACGGCTTCGCCGGTCAGGGCGCCTCGCACGGTGCGCAGGCTGTGCACCGTCGCCCGGGTTCCATCGGTGGCTGCGCCACCCCCGGCCGCGTGTTCAAGGGCATGCGCATGTCGGGCCGTATGGGTAACGACCGCGTCACCACGCAGAACCTCTCGGTTCACAAGGTCGACGCCGAGAACGGCCTGCTCCTGGTCAAGGGTGCCATCCCCGGCCGCAAGGGCAACGTCGTGATCGTCAAGAGCGCCGTGAAGGGTGGTGCGCACGCATGACCAGCCTCGACAAGAAGGCCAACCTGACGCTGACCGTTAAGGCCGCAGGCGGCAAGACCGAGGGCACCGTCGAACTCCCCGCGGAGATCTTCGACGTGACCGCCAACGTCGCGCTGATGCACCAGGTCGTCATCGCGCAGCTGGCCGCCGCTCGCCAGGGCACCCACTCCACGAAGACTCGTGGCGAGGTCCGTGGTGGTGGCAAGAAGCCGTACCGCCAGAAGGGCACCGGCCGCGCCCGCCAGGGTTCGACCCGTGCGCCGCAGTTCGCCGGCGGTGGCACCGTCCACGGCCCGCAGCCGCGTGACTACAGCCAGCGGACCCCCAAGAAGATGAAGGCCGCCGCCCTGCGCGGTGCCCTCTCCGACCGGGCCCGCAACGAGCGCATCCACGTGATCACCGAGCTGGTCGCGGGTCAGACCCCGTCGACCAAGGCCGCCAAGAGCTTCCTGTCCGAGCTGTCGGACCGCAAGAAGTTCCTGGTCGTCGTCGGTCGCGAGGACGTCGCCGCGTGGAAGAGCGTGGCGAACCTGCAGAACGTGCTGCCGATCGCCCCGGACCAGCTCAACACCTACGACGTCCTCAACAGCGACGAACTGGTGTTCAGCGTCGAGGCCCTGAACGCGTTCGTTCACGGTCCCGCCGAGGCGGCCCAGGAGGAGAGCAAGTGAGCACCATCGCCGACCCCCGCGACATCCTGCTCGCACCGGTCATCTCGGAGAAGTCCTACGGACTGATCGAGGAAGGCACCTACACCTTCCTGGTGCACCCGGATTCGAACAAGACGCAGATCAAGATTGCCGTCGAGAAGGTCTTCGGCGTCAAGGTGACCAGCGTCAACACCGCCAACCGTCAGGGCAAGCGCAAGCGGACCCGCTTCGGTTACGGCAAGCGCAAGGACACCAAGCGCGCGCTCGTGACCATCTCGGCCGATAGCAAGCCCATCGAGATCTTCGGAGGACCGGTCGCGTAAGCGCCTGGGACTCCAGAAAGCGAGAAGAACTCATGGCAATCCGTAAATACAAGCCGACTACGCCGGGCCGTCGTGGCTCCAGCGTCTCGGACTTCGCCGAGATCACCCGGTCGACGCCGGAGAAGTCGCTGCTGCGCCCGCTCACCAAGTCCGGTGGTCGTAACGCGCACGGTCGCATCACCACGCGTCACCGCGGTGGCGGTCACAAGCGGGCCTACCGCGTCATCGACTTCCGTCGACTGGACAAGGACGGCATCCCGGCCAAGGTCGCTCACATCGAGTACGACCCCAACCGCACCGCCAACATCGCACTGCTGCACTTTGCCGACGGCGAGAAGCGCTACATCATCGCGCCGAAGGGCATCAAGCAGGGCAGCCCGATCGAGTCCGGCCCCACGGCCGACATCAAGCCGGGTAACAACCTGCCGCTGCGCAACATCCCGACCGGTACCACGATCCACAACGTGGAGCTGCGTCCGGGCGGCGGCGCCAAGATGGCCCGTGCCGCAGGCATGAGCATCCAGCTGCTGGGCAAGGAAGGGCCGTACGCGACCCTGCGTATGCCCTCCGGTGAAATCCGCCGTGTCGACGTGCGCTGCCGCGCCACCGTCGGCGAGGTCGGCAACGCCGAGCAGTCGAACATCAACTGGGGCAAGGCCGGCCGTATGCGCTGGAAGGGCCGTCGTCCCACCGTCCGTGGTGTCGTCATGAACCCGGTCGACCACCCGCACGGTGGTGGTGAGGGTAAGACCTCCGGTGGTCGCCACCCGGTCTCCCCGTGGGGTCAGCCGGAAGGCCGTACCCGCAAGCCCAACCGCCCGAGCGACAAGCTCATCGTCCGCCGCCGCAAGACCGGCAAGAAGCGCTAAGGAGGAGGTAAGAAATGCCACGCAGCCTCAAGAAGGGCCCGTTCGTCGACGACCACCTCCTCGCGAAGGTGGATGTGCAGAACGAGAAGGGCACGAAGCAGGTCATCAAGACCTGGTCGCGTCGCTCGACCATCATCCCCGATTTCATCGGCCACACTTTCGCCGTCCACGACGGTCGCAAGCATGTCCCGGTGTTCATCTCGGACAACATGGTCGGCCACAAGCTCGGTGAGTTCGCGCCGACCAGGACGTTCAAGAGCCACGTCAAGGACGACCGGAAGAGCAAGCGGCGATGACTGAAACCAACACCGAAACGGTTCAGAACCCGACTGCCCGCGCAACCGCCAAGCACGTGCGGGTCACCCCGATGAAGGCGCGTCGCGTCGTGGACCTGGTCCGCGGCAAGCGTGTCGAGGACGCCCTGGCGATCCTGAAGTTCGCGCCGCAGGCCGCGAGCGAGCCGGTTGCCAAGGTCGTGGCCAGTGCCGCGGCGAACGCCGAGAACAACCTCGGCCTCAACCCGGCCACCCTGGTCATCTCGACCGCGTTCGTCGACGAGGGTGCCACCATGAAGCGTTTCCAGCCGCGGGCCCAGGGCCGCGCGTTCCGGATCCGCAAGCGCACCAGCCACATCACCATCGAGGTCGAGAGCGTGCCCACCGTCGGCGCTGCCACTCGTAGCCGCCGGAAGGGAGGGGCAAAGTAAATGGGACAGAAAATCAACCCCCATGGCTTCCGCCTCGGTATCACCACCGACTGGAAGTCGCGTTGGTACGCGGACAAGCAGTACGCGGAATACGTGAAGGAAGACGTTCAGATCCGCAAGCTCCTCGCCACGGGCATGGAGCGGGCAGGCATCTCGAAGGTCGAGATCGAGCGCACCCGTGATCGCGTCCGTGTGGATATCCACACCGCGCGTCCCGGCATCGTGATCGGTCGCCGTGGCGCGGAGGCCGACCGCATCCGCGCCGAGCTGGAGAAGCTCACCAAGAAGCAGGTCCAGCTGAACATCCTCGAGGTCAAGAACCCCGAGTCGGATGCGCAGCTGGTCGCTCAGGGTGTCGCCGAGCAGCTCAGCAACCGTGTGGCGTTCCGTCGCGCGATGCGCAAGGCCATCCAGTCGGCCATGCGTTCGCCGAACGTCAAGGGCATCCGTGTGCAGTGCTCGGGCCGCCTCGGTGGCGCCGAGATGTCGCGCTCGGAGTTCTACCGCGAGGGTCGCGTCCCGCTGCACACGCTGCGCGCGGACATCGACTACGGCCTCTACGAGGCCAAGACCACCTTCGGTCGCATCGGCGTGAAGGTCTGGATCTACAAGGGTGACATCGTCGGTGGTCGTCGTGAGCTGACCGCCGCCGCTGCTGCTCCGGAGCGCCCGCGTCGCGAGCGTCCGAGCCGCCCGCGTCGTTCCGGGTCCGCCGGCACCACCGCGACCTCGACCGAGGTCGGTCGCGCCGCCACCGCTGTGGCGGACGCACCGGCAGAGAACCAGGAGGGCTGACGCATGCTGATGCCCCGTCGCGTCAAGCACCGCAAGCAGCACCACCCGTCCCGCTCCGGCATGTCCAAGGGCGGCACCGCGGTGGCGTTCGGTGAGTACGGCATCCAGGCTCTCGAGCCCGCCTACGTCACCAACCGTCAGATCGAGTCGGCGCGTATCGCGATGACCCGCCACATCAAGCGTGGCGGCAAGATCTGGATCAACATCTACCCCGACCGCCCGCTCACCAAGAAGCCTGCCGAGACCCGCATGGGTTCCGGTAAGGGTTCGCCGGAGTGGTGGGTCGCGAACGTGAAGCCCGGTCGGGTCATGTTCGAGATGTCTTACCCCAACGAGGAGATCGCTCGCGAGGCCCTGCGTCGCGCGATGCACAAGCTCCCCATGAAGTGCAGGATCGTGACCAGGGAGGAGCAGTTCTGATGGCTACCGGAACACCGGCCGCAGAGCTCCGCGAGCTCAACGAAGAAGAGCTCGTGGCCAAACTGCGCGAGAGCAAGGAAGAGCTCTTCAACCTGCGCTTCCAGATGGCGACGGGTCAGCTCGACAACAACCGTCGTCTGCGCGTCGTCCGCCACGAGATCGCGCGCATCTACACGGTCATGCGTGAGCGCGAGCTCGGCCTGGCCACGGCACCCGCTGGCAAGGGAGACGCGGCATGAGCGAGAACAAGGAAGAGCGCAACAGCCGCAAGGTACGCAGCGGCTACGTCGTCTCGGACAAGATGAACAAGACGATCGTCGTCGAGCTGGAAGACCGTCACCGGCACCCGCTCTACGGCAAGATCATCCGCACCACCTCCAAGGTGAAGGCGCATGACGAGAACGAGATCGCCGGCGTCGGCGACCGCGTTCAGCTGATGGAGACCCGTCCGCTGTCGGCCACCAAGCGCTGGCGTCTGGTCGAGGTCCTGGAGAAGGCCAAGTAAGGTCCCTCCTCGATCCATCGAGATCGTTGCACGAAGGCCCGTTTCCCGTTGGGAAGCGGGCCTTCGTCGTTGGGGCAGGGACGAGCATGCCGAGTTGATGCGTCGACTCGCATGATCTATCTCGATCTCGCATTCGATCGCGCGTAACCACGCGCTGATCGACGGCAACCAACGAACCGCGTTCGTTGTCGGTGTCGCCATGCTCCGGCTGAACGGCTATCGTGTCCGCCCACTTCCGGACGAGCAGGTCGCCGAGATCGCGAAGAGCTTGGAGCTGTGGTCTGATCCGGCGTGAGTCCGTCAGCCGGTGAAGGCATACGGGTGGCGGATCTTGCGGGCGAATTCGACGATGTTGGTGACGGTGCTGCCGGAGAGGCCTACTTCGGCGCCGATGCGGGGGGCGGACCAGGATCGGTCGGTGAGTTCGAGGATTTCCTCGATCTGGTCGATGGTCAGGCGCAAGGGGTTGCGGTGGGCGATCTGGCGGGCCAGGGCGCGGACTTCGGTGTCGTCGTCGAAGTCGGGCGTTAGGTCGGGGTCGTCGAAGTCCGGGGTTTCGGTGGGTGAGATGTCGTCGGTGGGGGTCGGTTCGTCGTCGAGAAGCTGTTGCGGTACCGCCGGATTCGGCTCGAGGTGGTGCGGGAGCCGGGGCGTCGAAGGTGGTGACGCGGGTTCGGGGGTGAGGGTGAGCTGTTCGGGCTCGTCGGCCGGGAGTTGTGGATCGTTGTGTACCACCGTGGAATCGGTGGGGGCCGAGGTGTCGCCGTTGGGGTCACGGGCGACGGTGCCGGCGTGCGCCGTCGCCTCGGGAACCGGGTCGGTGCCGGTCGCGTCGCCGGCGGGAGTCTGCGCGGCGGCCGTCACCGGTATTCGCCGTGTGGTGGGGGCGGGTATGCGCACGGTGTGGTCCGCGCCGTTGCGGCGATGCTCGGCGGCGGCCTTGTGGATCAGCTCGAGGGTGCCGGGCGCTGTCGTCTTCTCGCCCGAAACGCGACGAACACCGTGGGTACGCGCCGCCCGCCCGGCATCCGGTGCGACACTCTTCCCGGCATCGGCATCGGCATCGGCATCGGCATCGGCATCGGCATCGGCATCGGCATCGGCATCGTGCCGTTCGACGGAAGCAGTGGCACCCTGCTCGGCGGGAGTGGACGCCGCGCCGGCGGTGATGATCACCGGCTCAGTGTCATCGACGGTGACAGCTCCCTCGATGCCGCGATCCCGCATCGCGGTTTCATGCGAATCATGCTGGGTCGGTACGAGATCGCCGACGATGTCTGGACCCACAGCCGCAGCCGCAGCCGCCGTCGCCGTCGCCGTCGAGGCAGTAGACCAAGTCAGGACCTCCGTCAGAGCCTCGGTCGCCGCGGCAGCCGCAGCCGCTGCCTCCGTCGGGGCCGCATCCACCGCAGCCTGACTCGGGGCCGCAGTCGCGGTTGGGGCCGCTGCCGCAGCCACATTCGGGACCAGAGCCTTCGCCGGAGCGGGAGCCGCGTCCGCCGCTCCAGTCAGAGTGGCAGCTGGAGTCGCAACCTCGGCAGCAGCCGGAGTCGGAACCTCGGCCGCAGCGGGGGCCGGCGTGGCTGCCGGAGTCTTCACCTCGGCCGCAGCGGGGGCCGGCGTGGCTGCCGGAGTCGGAACCTCGGCCGCAGCCGGGGTCGGCGTGGCTGCCGGAGTCGGAACCTCGGCCGCAGCCGGGGTCGGCGTGGCTGCCGGAGTCGGAACCTCGGCCGCAGCGGGGGTCGGCGTGGCTGCCGGAGTCGGAACCTCGGCCGCAGCGGGGGTCGGCGTAGCTGCCGGAGCCCGAACTTCGGTCCCAGCAGGGGTCGGCGCGGCTGCCGGTCCCGGAGCATCGGAAGTGCCTGGAGCCGGAATCTCAGCCGCATCCGTACCATGAGTATCGGCTAGAGGCCCGGCGGTGACCGCAGTCGGCTCCGGCTGTGTCGCAAAGTTTCTGACCGGCTCGTGGTCGCGCAGGAACTCGACGGAACTCGGCATCGTCGCCTCGCCCGGCAACCCGATCGATGCCGCTTCGATCAGCATCGCGTAGCGGGCCGAGACCCAGGCGTGTAGCCAGATGACCACGCCCACCATCACGGGGGCGATGGCGTATTCGGCGGCGCGGCCGAAGGACCCGGCGGCGAGATGGGGGCCCGCGTTGAGGGCGACGGTGGTGCCGAGGAGGGCGAGTTCGAAGAGCAGGACCTTGCCGCGTTCCAGTTCACGTCCCCAGCGGGCGGCGGTGGTGGCGGTGATCATGATGACGATGATCGGGATCGAGATCATCGCCTCGATGCCGTAGCTGAGCCAGTAGAGCGGGTCGCTCATGTCCCCGCTGGGCACGAGATTGCGCTGGACGTTCACCCCGGCCCAGACCATGCCGAGGACGACGACCCCGATCAGCGCCCGCGAGGACCATTCCGACCGCCGGTACAGCTGGGCGAGCCGGGCATCGGCGCTCGACACCCGCCGGCGCGCGGCCAGTGCCTTGCGATGCCAGCGCGCGTCGGCTTCGTCGGCGCGGCGGATGAGCGCGCCGGTGCGGCGGTCGCGCCGGTCGGTGGCGAGTTCGTCGGCGACGGCCCGCCGTCGCTGTTTACGGCGCTGCGCCCGGACCCATTCGGCCAGTTCGCGTTCCGCGCGGATCTCGGCATCGGAGAGCGCCTCGTACAGCGCGGTGTCGTGCTGCAGCCCGATCTTCCCCCGCGCCGTCGCCACCTGCTGTGCGAGGGCGGTGATCGCGGTGTCCGGCGTGCTGAGGGCATTCTCGATCGACCGGTCGTCGGACATCTCGCGCCTTCCGCGTCACTCGAACATATGGACTATCGAACATATGTGTGATTGCCAGAGAGCGTAAACGTCGGCTGCGGGATGGTCAACGACACAGCGGAATCCGCCGCGCGGGAGAGTCAGGCGTCGGGCTCCCGCAGGACCCGGTTCTCGTAGGCGGTGCGGGCGGCCGAGCTGCGGGTGGCGGCGACCTGGTCGGGGACCGCACGGCGCAGGGCGAGATCGCGCAGACGCTGGGGGAGCAGGCCGGCGAGGTGGACCAGCGGGCCGACGTAGGCGGGAAGGGAGACCTCGAAGCGGGGGCGTTCGATCACGTCGATGACCGCGCGGGCCACGTCGGTGGGGTCGAGGAGTTTGGCGGCGCCGGTGGCGGTGCCGACGGCGAGTTCGGTGTCGACCACGCCGGGCATGATCACCGAGAGCTGGACGCCGGTGCCGCGCAGTTCCTCGCGCACGGCGGTGAGATAGCCGAGCACGCCGTGCTTGGTCGCCGCGTAGGTGGCCTCGCCGGGCGGGGACAGGCGGGAGGCCGCCGAGGCGATGGTGACGATGTGTCCGCGTTTGCGCGCCCGCATTCCGGGCGCGACCAGCCGGACGCCCCGGATCACCCCGTGCAGGTTGACCGCGATCATGCGCGCGGTGGCGGTGTCGGGCTCGCTGTCGAACGCGCCCACCCACATCACGCCCGCGTTGTTGACGAGCACGTCGACCGGCCCCAGCAGGGCCTCTGTGGTGGCGAGGAAACTGTGGAAGGACCGCTCGTCGGTGACGTCGAGTTCGCAGCCGTGCACCGTGCCGGGTAGCTGACGGGCGGTGACCCGCGCGTCGTGGCCGGACAGATCGCCGATGCACACCCGCGCCCCCGCTGCCGCGAACTGATGGGCGATCTCACGGCCGATGCCCGCGGCGCCGCCGGTGACTGCCACGACGAGCCCGGCATGGATGCGTTTCATCGGCAGTGAGCCTTTCCATCGAAAACAACTGTGCTTCTGACATGACATCATGTCGGAAGTCGGGCGCGGAATTCCACGCGAGTCGTTCTCAGCTCAGTGCGGTGTGCCAGACGACCGCCGCCGCGAGCGCACCGGCCCCGTTGAGCGACCAGTGCAGCGCGATCGGCGCGAGCAGGCTGCCGCTGCGCCTGCGCAACCAGGTGAACACCACACCGGCCGCGGCGGTGGCCGCGACGGCGAGCGCGATGCCGATGATCTGCCCGGCCAGCCCGCCCCCGACGATCCCGGACAGTCCCTTGTTTCCGCTGGTCAGCCCCAGCGACGAGGCGATGTGCCAGAACCCGAACAGCAGCGATCCCGCCGCGAACAGCCCGCGCACGCCGAGCACCCGGTCCAGCGTCCCGTGCAGCACCCCGCGGAAGGCGAGTTCCTCGGGAATCACCGTCTGCAAGGGGATGACGATCATCGAGGCGATCAGCGCGCCGGAGATGGTGGCGTAGCGGTCGGCCAGGAAGAACGGCCGGGTGACCGGCAGGATCGCGCCGATCGCCACGGCGGTGAGCACGATGCCGACCGCGCCGACGGCGTAGAGCGTGCCGCGCCGCCAGTGCCGCGGCGACAGACCCAGTTCGGCCCAGCCGAGCCCGCGCTTGCGCATCAGGGCCAGCAGCGCGAACGCCGCGATCGGCACGGTGACGATATTGGCCCACGCGGTGGTGAAGTGCGCGATCAGATTGGTCCCGGCCAGCACGACCACGACCACGGCGATATCGATGTACGCGTGGAGCTTGGGCCGGGGTTCGGCGACGGTCGCGGGTGAGGGCACCCGACCGAGTGTACGGAAATATCACGAAAAGGAAACGGTCGGGACAACGCTGGTCAGCGCCCGATTTCCGGCCGAAACCGGGGTGGACCGGCACGGCGCGACGGCATCAAGATCGACTCGCCGTCGGGGCCCTGTGAGCTACTCGACAGCCGATCCGGACCATCCCGGCAGGTCGTCCCAGGCTTGCAGGCTGCGCCCGGTCTCGAACCGTCGCGGCTGCCCGCTGATCGGATCGGTGAACGCGAGCGAGGCGGCCAGCAATTGCAGCGGGCGGGTGTAGTCGTCGACGGACTTGTCGGTGACCACGGGATAGAAATCGTCGCCGAGGATCGGCACGCCGAGGCTGTTCATGTGCAGGCGGAGCTGGTGGGTGCGGCCGGTGTGCGGGCGCAGCCGGTAGCGGCCGAGTCCGTCGCGGTGCTCGAGCAGTTCCACCTCGGTCTCGGCATTGGGTTCGCCGGGCACCTCCTGCGCCGCGAGCACGTGCTTTTCCTTGACGATCCGGCTGCGCACGGTGCGCGGCAGTTCCAGCGCGGGATCGTAGGGCGCGACGGCCTCGTATTCCTTGCGCACGGTCCGCCGGTGGAACATGGTCTGGTAGGCGCCGCGCGCGGCCGGGTTCACCACGAACAGGATCAGGCCCGCGGTCACCCGGTCGAGGCGGTGCGCGGGGATCAGGTCGGGCAGGTCCAGGTCGCGGCGCAGGCGGACCAGGGCGGTCTGCAGGATGTGCTGACCGCGCGGGATGGTCGCCAGGAAGTGCGGCTTGTCGATCACCAGGATGTCGTCGTCGCGATGCACGATCCCGATCTCGAAGGGCACCTCGCGCTCGACGGGCAGGTCGCGGTGGAACCACACCGCCCCACCCGGCACATACGGTGCGTCCGGGGCCAGCGGGCCGTCCAGGTCGACGATCTCGCCCGCCGCCAGCATGGCGTCGATCCGTGCCGGGTCCACCCTCGGCAGCCGCTCGACCAGGTGCTCACGCACGGTCGCCCAGTGCCCGTCCTCCGGGAGCCGGAGCCGGGCGGGATCGAGGCCGTGCCGTTTCGGCAGCGGCGGCTGCTGCCTGCGTCGCATACAGAAGAGTCTGGCCGGAGCCCTCCGGCCGCGACCCTTCGGGCCCGGTCAGGCGGCGCGGGTGGCCAGCCCGGGGTAGCCGGCGATCAGCCCGGACGCGTCGAAATCGAGGGTGGCCCGGAAGTCGAAGCCGCGGGAGCGGTAGTCGTAGCGCTGGGCGGTGCCGTCGGCGAGGCGGCGGTAGTGCTGGTCGAGGCGGGTGACCGCGAGGTCGGGGGCGATGTAGACGGCCGGGGTGTCGGCGCCGTCACCGATGGCCAGGGCGAGGCGGTGCACCGGGAGCGCGTTGGTGAACACCGAGGCCGCCAGGTCCACATCGAGGCAGCCGTCGAGCTCGGGCGCGGGCACACCGTCGAGCTGCCAGCGGCCCAGTCCGTCGGACTGCACGGTGAGCGCGCGGCGGGCGTCGGGGTAGCGGGCGGTGATCTGGGCCGAGCGGGTGTGCCAGCTGTCGTCGATCCGCAGGCGGTAGTCGATCGCCCAGGTCAGCTCGTCCTCGATCGCCGTGACGCAGCCTTCGACCACCACGCCGCGCTCGCCGTCACGGAAGTAGGCCACTTCGAAGCCGGTGCGCGCGTCGTGATGACGCCACGCGGCCGACGGTGGCAGCGGCGCGAACATCAGAGCTCCTCACGTGGACGACCGGTCACCTTCGCCATTCCCCCTCCTGACCGCGTTCAACCGCGCAGCAATCAATTTAGGCTAACCTTTCCTCGGCGAGTAGCCGCGAACAGGTCGAGAGGCGAGAACGTTATGACGGTGCAGGTAGCGCCGCCGCCGGGGGCGGAGTCGGGCAACCGGCCGCCCAAGGCGGTCGCGAAGGCGAAGAAGCAGCAGGAGGCGCAGGCGCGCAAGGAGATCCTCGCGCCGGTATCGGGCATGCTCACGGTGGCGAGCCTGATCGTCGCGGTCGCCTCGATCTGCGCGGTCGTGCCCTTCCTGCTGATCGTGCAGGCCTGCCGCGAACTGCTCGAGTCCCCGGTCGACACCGATCGCGTGTGGTGGCTGTTCGGTGCCGCCGTGGCGGTGCTGCTGGTGCGCGCGTTCCTGCAGGTCGTCGTGCTGCTGTGGTCGCACGCGGTGGACGCCGGTTACCAGCTCGGCCTGCGCCGTGCCTTAGCCGCCAAGCTCACCCGGGTGCCGCTGGGCTGGTTCGGTGAACGCAGCTCCGGCGAGGTCAAGACCTACCTGCGCGACGACGTCGAAGCCCTGCACTACCTGGTCGCGCACGCCCGGCTCGAGTTCGTCGGCGCGCTGGTGGTGCCGGTGGTGACGCTGGGTTACCTGTTCACCGTCGACTGGCGGCTCACCCTGGTCCTGCTTCTGCCGCTGCTCGCCTACGTGCGCCTGTTCGGCCGCATCATGGACCGCGACGGCCGCGACCGCGTCGCTGTCTACACCCGCTGGGAGAAGCGCACCTCGCAGGCCGCGATCGAGTTCGTCGACGGCATCCAGGTGGTGCGCGCGTTCGGTCAGGCGGGCAAGGCGCACCGCGAATTCCAGGACTCGGTCGACGGTCTGGTGCAGTCGGCCCAGCGGATGAAGATGCCGATCCTGCGCGTGCAGGCCGCCTCCGACATCGTGGTCGCGCCGGTGTTCGTGATGCTGGTCGTGGTGGCCGGTGGCCTGGCCGGGGTCGGCCTCGGCTGGGTCGAACCGCTGGACATGCTGCCCTTCGTGCTGGTCGGCCTGGGTATCGGCAGCTCGCTGCTGGGTCTGGGCTACGGCTCGCAGGCGCTGCGCGCCGGTGGCGCCGCGGCCCTGCGCCTGCACGAACTGCAGCAGACTCCCGAACTCGACCAGGCGCCCGACACCGCGTCGGCGACCGAGGGCGAATCCGGCGTGGTCCGCTTCGAGGACGTGAAGTTCGGCTACCGCACCGACCACGACGTGCTGCGCGGTATCGACCTCGAGCTGCGCCCCGGCACGCTCACCGCGCTGGTCGGCCCGAGCGGCTCGGGCAAGTCGACCCTGGCCAAACTGCTGCCCCGCTTCTACGACGTCGGCGCGGGCCGGATCACCATCGGCGGCCGGGACATCCGCGAATACGGCAGCGAAGAGCTGTATCGCACGGTCGGTTTCGTCTTCCAGGATGTGCGCCTGATCCGCGGCTCGATCCGCGAGAACCTGGCGCTGGCCCGCCCCGACGCCGACGACGCCGCCCTCGAACGCGCCGCGCGCGCCGCCCAGATCCACGACCGCATCCTCGCTCTGCCGCGCGGCTACGACTCCGAGATCGGCGTCGACGCCACCCTGTCCGGCGGTGAGGCGCAGCGCCTCTCGATCGCGCGCGCCCTGCTCGCCGACACCCCGGTGCTCGTCCTGGACGAGGCCACCGCCTTCGCCGACCCCGAGTCCGAGGCCGCCGTGCAGGACGCGCTGGCCGCGCTGGTCGCCGGTCGCACCGTGCTGGTGATCGCGCATCGCCTGCACACCATCACCGGGGTCGACCGCATCCTGGTGCTGGAGAACGGAACCCTCGTCGAACAGGGCAGCCACGCCGATCTGGTCGGTGCCGGTGGGCTCTATCAGCGGCTCTGGGAGATCAACGAGGCCGCGCTCGGCACGCTCGCCCTGGTGGAGGACGCACGATGATTCGCAAGGTATTCCGGCTGGTTCCCGCCGAATTCGGGCCGCTGGTCCCCAAACTGCTGGCCGCGATCGTGCTGCAGGCGCTGTGCCAGGCCGCCGCCTATCTGCTGCTGGTCCCGGTGCTCGAATCGCTGATCGATGACGACCTGGGCCAGGCGTGGCTGTGGGCGCTGGGCATGGCCGTCGCCGTCGGCGGCCTGATCGTGTTCGGTTACCTGCAGGCCGTGCTCGGTCTGCGCATCGGCCTTGGCATGCAGTCGGGTCTGCAGACCAGCCTCGGTGACAAGCTCAACGCGCTGCCGCTGGGCTGGTTCGAGGGCCGCGACGCCGGACCGCTCTCGCGCGTGGTGGTCGAGCAGGTCCGCGAGATGCAGGGCCTGATCGCCTACCTGCTCACCAAGGTGCTCACCGGCATCATCGTGCCGCTGGCCGTCGGCCTCGGCATGCTGTTCATCGACTGGCGGGTCGGGCTGGCCATGCTGCTGGCCGCGCCGGTGCTCTACCTGGTGAACAACCTCGCCAACCGCGCCTACACCGGCGCCGACGCCCGCCTGCACGACGCGGCGGCCGAAGCCGATTCGCGCGTGGTCGAATTCGCGCAGGCCCAGCCGGTGCTGCGGGCCTTCGGCGCGGTCGGCGCAGGCAACAAGAAGCTCGACGGCGCGCTGGCCGAGCACAAGTCGGCCACCATGCGGATGATGGTCGCCACCGTGCCCGGCCTGGTGGTGTTCGCGCTGTTCGTGCAGGCCGTGTTCCTGGTGCTGGTCTACCTGGTGGTGGTGCAGGTGACCGACGGCGAGATCTCGGCCGCCGTCGCCATCGCGCTGATCGCGGTGAGCTCGCGCTTCATCGAACCGGTCAACCAGGCCGCCCAGCTGGGTAGCGCGCTGCGCTCGGCCGCCGCGGCCGCCGACCGCATCACCGATCTGCTCGACGAGCCCACCCTGCCCGAGGCCACCGAGGCCGTCACTCCCGGCGCGCCCGCGGTGGTGTTCGACGAGGTCAGCTTCGGTTACCGCCCCGGCGAACCGGTGCTGTCGGACCTGTCGTTCACCGTGCCCGCCGGTACCACCACCGCCATCGTCGGCCCCAGCGGTTCGGGTAAGACCACCCTGCTGCGCCTGGCCGCGCGCTTCTACGACGTGGAGTCCGGCGCGGTCTCGGTCGGCGAGCACGATGTGCGCGCCCAGCCCTCGGAGACCCTGCTCGGCCAGATGTCGCTGGTGTTCCAGAACGTCTACCTGTTCAACCGCTCGGTCGCCGAGAACATCCGCATCGGCAACCCTGAGGCCACCGACGAGGAACTGCGGCGCGCGGCCCAGGCGGCCCGCGTCGACGAGATCGTCGAGCGCCTGCCCGAGGGCTTCGACACCCAGGTCGGCGAGGGCGGCGCTTCCCTCTCCGGCGGCGAACGCCAGCGCGTCTCCATCGCCCGCGCCCTGCTCAAGGACGCCCCCATCGTCCTGCTCGACGAGGCGACCAGCGCCCTCGACCCGCACAGCGAAGCCGTCGTCGTCCGCGGCATCCACCAATTGACCAGGGACAAAACGGTTCTCGTCGTGGCCCACCGCCTGGCCACCATCGCCCACGCCGACCAGATCCTGTTCCTCGACAACGGCCGCATCGCCGAACGCGGCACCCACACCGAACTCCTCGCCCAGAACGGCCGCTACGCCGCCTTCTGGAACGAACGAGAACGCGCCACCGGCTGGCGCCTGGAACCGGTCCCGGCCTGACACACCCACTCAGCGGCCCCGCGGATCCCTATCCGCGGGGCCGCCGCATTCCGCCTCCGCAACGAAGCTCCGCGAGGTGCGCGTACTCCAGCCCGGAACGTGAGTCGGCCAACCGCCTCTACCAGCGGGCGGGTTTCAGTGTCCGTGATTCCCTGACCTACCGCCGCGTCCTCCACTGATCACAAGGCCGCCGTTCACCGACCCACATATCGTGGATTGTGGAGGGTGATCACCGTCGATACGGATCTACCAGGCTGAACGGGATCTGTGCCTGTTCGAGCACATCTTCCGGGAAGGCGTCTCCGGCGATGTAATAGCGCGCCCGGGTTCGCCCGACGGGAGCGAGGATGCCCCGCTGGGTCAGCACCTTGAGATCGCGCTGCGCCTGCTGGACGCTGAGTCCTTCGCCTGATCCGTAACGGGATCTACGCACTCGCCCGGAGGTCGCGACGTCGTGCAGTGCCGAGATCACGCGCTCGTCGAGTCCCGCCTGTGCCGTGAATTCCGCTGTTCGCTGCCATACCCGTCCGGATCGTTCGAACCGTGCCCGCACCGTCTGCGCCTGCTGGTGGTAGGCGAGCAGGTTGAAGCTGATCCATTCGGAGACATCCTGATCCGGTTGGTAGTGCGCGCCACGACGGCTCAACACCTGGTAGTACTCCCAGGTGTTCCCCGGCCGTCCCAGCCATGCCTCGATCGACGAGAACTCGGGGGCCAGCACTCCTTCCCGTGCGATCAGCAATGTCTGAAGAGACCGCGACATGCGACCATTGCCGTCGCACCAGGGGTGGATCGACACCAGGTGCAGGTGTGCCATCGCCGCCCGGACCAGCGCGTGCGTATCGTCCGGCGCGTTGAGCCAGTCGACGAGTTCGTCCGCCAGCGCCGGAACGCGGTCGGCGTCAGGGGCGGTATAGGCCGCGATGCTGGGATCGCGAGCGTCCGGGACATAGACAGGCCCGGGCCGCCACTGCCCCGCGGGCTTGCGTGATGTGTGCCGATGTCCCTGCAATATCCAGTGGAGCGCGTTGAGCTGACCCTTGTCGAACCGGAAGTCGGGAGCGTCGTGCAGCGTTTGCAGGTAGGTCATCATTCGCTGGTAGGCGAGCGTTTCCTCGCGGTTCTCGTCGGAGACGTCGACATCCTGCTCGCCGGCCATCAGGTCCTCGACATCCACCGTCGAGACCTTGAATCCCTCGATCGAGTTCGACGCCGCCACCGCGTCGGCGGTGAGGAACTTCCGAAGGCCGCCGCTCCACTTCGCCGGAACACCTTGTATCTGGTGGCGCAGCTGCTCACGCATGCTGTCGACCTCGTCCAGGACTATTTGGTCCTGACTCGTCAGCTTCGGCGTAGGAAACAACATGCCAACAATCATGCAATGACGGAATCATTGCGTCAACACGGAACGGTCGAAGTGCTCAGCCGGAGATCGGGCCGCCGGTGATGCCGGGGTGGGTGGCTGCGGCGGCGGGGAGGTCGGCGTGTTCGCAGGTTCGGGACGCGCCTGGTCGACCCATCGAAAGATCTCCGACCCCACCGCGTACGGCCCGGTCGGCGCCGGGGTGGCGTGGTATCGGTGCGCACATAGACCACCATCAGCCGATAACCCCGGCGCGCGTAGCCGTCAGGTGGGATGCGATGTCACTCCCAGGGATGACACGGCTACTTCCAGTAGGCGCGGGCCTTGATGGCGGTCTTCGGGAGGGCGTGGGTGGTGCGGAAGGTCTTGACCAGCGAGCGGGTGGTCGCGCCGTCGCAGGCGATCCAGGCGTAGGTGCCGGGGACGCAGGTGATCTCCTGGGCCTTCTCGCGCAGCAGACGGCCGTCGTCGACGCGGGGCAGCCAGGTGACCTCGTGGTTCGCGTGCGCGTGCACGGGCAGCGTGGGGTCGGAGTCGTACTGGGATTCCAGCCAGACCCGGGCGGTGGCGTCGGGGATCGCGTCGAGCAGGGCGTTGATGGCCGGGAGCGAGGCGGTGTCGCCGAAGATGACGTAGTCGCTCTGCTCGGTGTCGGGCTGCGAGGCGTCCATGCCGAGCGAGCTGGCTTCCAGCTTGTCGCCGACGACGGCGCGCGCCGCCCACTGGCTGGCCGGGCCGCCGTGCAGGGCGAATTCGATGTCGAAGCGGTCGTTCTCGGGGTCCTGGTTGATCAGGGTGTAGCCGCGGTGGTGCAGCTTGTCGCTCTCGGCTTCCGGAATCCAGATGCGGATGAACTGGGTCGGATGGGCGGGGTGGTCGGCGAGCACACCGTTGCCTTCGAATCCGATGCGCAGGTACTTGTCGGTGACCGATTCCACCGAGGTGACGAGCAGCTCGTAGTTGTCGGCGCGCCAGACCTTCATGATCAGGCCATTGGTTCCTTTACCCATGTTGTAAGGCTAACCTAACCCTCCCGGTTTGTCGCGACCCGGCCGCCCGGAAAAGCGGACGGCCCGGCCCCCGCGAACCGCGGGCTGCCGGGCCGGGTGACCTGGTGGGGAGTTCAGCAGGACAGCGACGCGTAGTACGCGATGGTGCACTGCGACTCGGAGGTGAGCTTCCAGGTGCCGTCGACATCGACCCAGCTGACCGCGATCGGCGGGAAGGTGCCGAAGCCGGGCACGGTGACCAGCAGGTCGGCGTAGGTGTAGGAGCCCTCGGTGTAGGCGTTGCTCACGGTCCAGGCGAAGCCGGGGACCGAGGCCATGACGCTGCCGATCTGGTCCATCAGCGGCAGGCCGGCGGCGCCGTTCTCCAGTTCGTTGGCGCGGGTGCCGCTGTCGGCGCCGGTGTTGAGCACCAGCTGTAGCTTGGCCTGGAGCTGACCGGCGCTCGGGGCGGGGGTGGTGCGGACGATCGACGGCGCGGCGAGAGCCGGGGCCGCGGTCGCGAGGGTGCCCGCGGTGCCGAGGACGGCGGCGGCGGTGAGGGCGAAGGCGGCCGTGGTGGCGCGAACCTTGTTCTTGATCATCTTCTCGGTTCCCATCGTTGCGATTCGGATGCTGCTCGTCCGTGATTTCACCACGGTGACTGGCATCGGTCCCCAATATAAGGTAAGCCTATGCAAACATGTAAGAGTGCCCCCGGTATCGGGCGCTCAAACGCTTGAATGTGGGAGAACTTCGGTGGACAGACTTCTGGTGGTCGGTGCGGGCCCCAAGGCCATGGCGGTCGCGGCCAAAGCGCAGGTACTGCGGCAACTGGGCCTTCCCGCCCCCGAGGTCGTCGTGATCGAATCCCATGCGGTGGGCGGTAATTGGCTGCCGACCGGCGGCTGGACCGACGGTCAGCACCGCCTGGGCACCAGCCCCGAGAAGGACGTGGGCTTCCCCTATCACTCCTCCTGGGCGCGTGGTCACAACCGCGCCATCAACGAGGCGATGATGGGCTACAGCTGGACCTCGTTCCTGGTCGAGCGCGGCACCTACGCCGAGTGGGTCGACCGCGGCAGGCCCAGCCCGCACCACCACGTGTGGGCCAAGTATCTGCAGTGGGTGGCGCGTAAGTCCGGCGTCGAGGTGGTGCACGCCACCGTGCGCACGATCTCCGCCGCCGCGCAGGGCTGGGAGGTCCTGGTGGTCGACGCCGACGGCGCCGAGAGCAGGCTGCAGTCCGACGCGCTGATGATCACCGGCCCCGGCAACAGCGGCCGCGCCCTGGCCGATCACCCGAAGATGTTGTCCATCGCCGAGTTCTGGGATCTGGTCGGCCGCCGTGAATTGCCGTCCACTTCGCGGGCCGCGGTCATCGGCGGCGGCGAGACGGCCGGTTCGGCCATGGACGAACTGGTCCGCCACGATGTGCTCACCGTCTCGGTGATCTCGCCCGCGGCCACCATCTACACCCGCGGCGAGAGCTACTTCGAGAACTCCCTCTACAGCGACCCGGGCAAGTGGCGCGCGCTGAGCATCGAGGAGCGCCGGGATGTGGTGCGCCGCACCGACCGTGGCGTGTTCTCGGTGCGGGTGCAGGAGAACCTGCTCGGCGACAGCCGCGTGCACCACCTGCAGGGCCGCGTGGTCCGCGTCGGTGGTGACGGCGAGGGCATCGAGCTGACCCTGCGCAACGAGCGCCGCCCCGACGCCACCCACACCTTCGATCTGGTGGTCGACGCCACCGGCGGGCAGCCGCTGTGGTTCCTGGAGATGTTCGACTCCGATGCCGCCGATCTCGTCGAGCTCGCCATCGGTGGCCCGATCGAGCGCACCCGGCTCGAGGCGGCCATCGGTCACGACCTCGCGGTGGCGGGCATGGAGGCCAAGCTCTTCCTGCCGAACATGGCGGGCATGGCGCAGGGGCCCGGCTTCCCGAACCTCAGCTGCCTGGGCGAACTGTCCGACCGGGTGCTCGCGGAGTCCTCGGTGCGCTCCGGGGCGGCGCGCAGGGCCGCGTCCGAGCTGCACAGGGCACTAGGATAGGCTAGCCTTACTAATTCGAGAAGATGAGGTTCGGTTCATGCGTATCGTGTCGTTCGGCTTCCAGACCTGGGGCCGTAAAACCCTGCAGGCTCTGATCGATTCGGAGCACGAGGTCGTGCTGGCGGTCACCCACCCGGCGAGCGAGGACTCCTACAAGGGGATCTGGTCGGACTCGGTGGAGGAGCTGGCGCGCGAGCACGGTATCCCGGTCCATCTGACCGAGTCGGCCGACGCCGAGACCATCGACCTGGTGAAGCGGGCCGAGCCCGATGTGATCGTGGTCAACAGCTGGTACACCTGGATGCCCGCCGAGCTCTACAACATGCCGCGCTACGGCACGCTGAACCTGCACGACTCGCTGCTGCCCAAGTTCACCGGCTTCTCGCCGGTGCTGTGGGCGCTGATCAGCGGCGAGTCCGAATTCGGCCTCACCGTGCACCGGATGGACGAGCAGCTCGACACCGGCGACATCCTGGTGCAGCACCGCCTGCCCATCGGCCCCACCGCCACCGGCACCGAACTGGTGCTGGCCGGCATGGAGCTCATCCCCGGCGCGGTCGCCGAGGGCCTGGCCGCGCTCGAGTCCGGCACCGCGCAGTGGCGCCCGCAGGACAAGGCCGAGCGCACCTACTTCCACAAGCGCTCCGACCGCGACAGCCGCATCGATTGGACCTGGGACGCGATCGACCTGGAGCGTTTCGTGCGCGCCCTGTCCGAGCCGTACCCGCGCGCCTACAGCTTCTACCGCGGTGAGCGCGTCGAGGTGCTGGCCGCGAAGGTCTCCGACGCCCGCTACGGCGGCACCAACGGTCGCGTGATCGTCCAGGAGGACGGCGGCGCCGTGGTCAGCGGACCGAACCCGGTGCGCGGGCAGAACCGCGGCCTGGTGATCACCCGCGTGCGCACCGCCGACGGTGTCGAGCACGACGGCGCCGAATTCTTCCGGCGCGGTGGTTATCTCACCGACTCCGCGGAGTAGATCATGACGACCGTCGCCCAACCCGCCAGCCGGGTGCCCACTGTGGAGATCGGAGCCGTGTCCCGGCCGGGGCGGGCCCCGCTCGCACCGGGACAGCGGCGGGCCTGGTTCCTGCAGACCCGGGATCTCGCCGACGCCTCGCTCAATGTCGCGGTGAGCTACCGGCTCACCGGGGACGTGGACGTGGCGCGGCTGCGCGCGGCGGTGGCGGCGGTCGCCGATCGGCACCGGATCCTGTGCACCACTTACGGTCTCGGCAGTGACGGCGAGCCGTACCAGGTGGTCGACCCTGCGGTCCTGCCGAGCTGGACCGAGCACGACCTGTCCGAGTTGTCCGCGCGCAGCCGGGAGCGGCGCGTGGCCGTGCTGCTGCGCCGGGCGGTCGGCGCCCCGTTCGACCTGACCGCGGAGGCGCCGCTGCGGGTGACCCTGATCCGCACGGGCGCGGGCGAATTCGTGTTCTCGCTGGTGGCGCACACGATCGCCTGGGACGAGGAGTCGGCGTCGCTGTTCGCCGGCGCGCTTTCGGCGGCGTATCTCGGCGTCGCCGGAGCGGACGAGCGGCCGCTCCCGAGCGGCACCGCGACCAGGAGTGATTTCGGTGCGCCACGGGCGGAACAGCCGGGCTCGGCCGCGCAGGCGCTGGACTACTGGCGCCGGACCCTCGACACGCTCCCCGACGCACTGGAACTGCCGGGACGCGCGCAGTTCGCGCAGGCCGAGGCCGGGCGCGGTCGTCGTGCCGCAGCCGCACTGCCCGTCGAATTGCTGTCCGGGGTAAAGGAATTCGCGGCCGAGCGCGATGTCTCGACCTTCGCAGTGCTCTTCGCTGCCTGGCAGGCCGTGGTCCACCGCTACACCGGCGCGAGCGAATTCCTGGTGGCCGCCCCCGTCACCACCAGGTCGGCCGACGCCGAAGCGCGGATCGGCTACTACGGAAACACCGTCCTGCTGCGTGGTTCCTGTTCCGCCACGGACAGTTTCGCCGATCTGGTCGCGGAATCCGAGACCACCTGCGCCGGGGCGTTCACCCACGGTGGCGTCGGCATCGATGATGTGGTGCGCGCGGTCAACCCCAGCCGCACCGGCGGACGCGACGGCCTCGAAGTCATCACCCAGCTCGGCTTCGCCGTGCGTGCCGAACCCGCGCCCCTGCGTCTCGACGGTGTCACCGCGACCCGGCTCGACGACGAAGCGGGCCGCGCGCGCCTGCCGCTGCGCCTGACCGTCGTGGCCGGGGCCGACAACGCCCGCCTGGAAGCCGAATACACCACCGACCGCCTGGAACCGGCCCTGGTCGACCGGCTGCTGCGCCACTACCGCCACCTGCTCACCGCGGCACTGTCCGCCCCGGCCACCTGCCTGGGCGATCTGGAACTCTTCGGCGCCGACGAACGCGACCGCCTGCTCGACCTCTCGCGCGGCGAGCTCGTCCCCACCCCGCCCACCACCCTGGTGCGGCTGTTCGAAGACCAGGTCCGCGCCCGCCCCGGCGCCCTCGCCCTGCTGGCCCCCGGCCGCGACCACGCCGCCGACCAGGCCCTCACCTACCGCGACCTCGACCTGCGCGCGAATCGCCTGGCGCACTGGCTGATCGGCCAGGGCATCGGCACCGAGGACATCGTCGGCCTGCGATCGAGCACCTCGGTGGAGTTCGTCGTCGCGGTGCTGGCCGTGCTCAAGGCGGGCGGCGCCTACCTGCCGATCGATCCCGCCTACCCCGACGAGCGCATCGCCTTCCTCGACGCCGACGCGGGCGCGCGCCTGGTCCTCGGCCCGGTCGAACTGGCCGCCGCCGAGGAGACCGCGCTGCACCTGCCCGAACACCCGCCCACCGACGCCGAGCGGCGGCGCCCGCTGCGCCCGGACAACCTGGCCTACCTCGTCTACACCTCCGGTTCGACCGGCAAGCCCAAGGGCGTGCCGGTGCCGCACGCGGCCATCGCCGAGCATCTGATCGGGTTCTGCGCGCAGTGGGATCTCACCGCCGAGGATCGGGTGCTGCAGTCGTCGTCGGTGAGTTTCGACGCCTCGCTGCTCGACATCTTCGTCACCCTCACCGTGGGTGCCTGCCTGGTGGTGCCCGAGCCCGACGCCTTCCGCGACATCGCGCACATCGCCGAACTCATCTCCCGTTGCGCGGTCACCGTGCTGCACATGGTGCCCTCCACGCTGAGCACCTTCCTGCTGCTGCCCGAGGTGAGCGAATGGGGTGCGCTGCGCCATGTTCCGGTGGGCGGCGAAGCGCTGACGGGGGAGGTCGCCGACCGTTTCGCCGCGGTGTTCGACGCCGAACTGCGCAATCACTACGGCCCGACCGAGGCCGTGGTCTGTTCGACGCACATGCCCGTCGTCGGCCCGCAGGGGCCGGGGACGGTGCCGATCGGCATCCCCAACCGCAATGTGTACGTCTACGTCCTCGACGAACGGCTCGGGCTGGTGCCCGACGGAGTGGTGGGCGAGATCTACCTGGGCGGTGCGCAATTGGCGCGCGGCTATCACGACCGGCCCACGCTCACCGCCCAGCGTTTCGTGGCCGACCCCTTCCTGCCCGGCTCGCGCCTCTACCGCACGGGTGACCTGGCGCGCCGCGATGATTCCGGCGCACTGGAATTCGTCGGCCGCGCCGACGAGCAGGTGAAGGTGCGCGGGTTCCGGATCGAACCGGCCGAGGTGCAGGCCGCGCTGGCGAGTCATCCCGAGGTCGGTCAGTGCGCCGTCGTCGCCTCCGCCGACCCGGCCCTCGGTACGGTGCTGGCCGCCTACGTCGTGCCCGCCGCCGGGACCTCGCCGGATCTCGCCGCGCTGCGCGCGCACGTGGCCGCGACCCTGCCCGAGTACATGGTGCCCGCGGAGTTCGTGCTGCTCGACGCACTGCCGCTCACCGAACACGGCAAGCTCGACCGCCGCGCCCTGCCCGCCGCCCTGCGCGCCGGGTCCGGTACGCACCGCGCCCCTGCCACCGAGACCGAGATCCGGCTGGCCGCCCTGTTCGCCCAGCTCTTCGGCCGCACCGAGATCGGCGCCCAGGACTCCTTCTTCGAACTCGGCGGCCACTCCCTGCTGGCCGCGGGCCTGGTAGCCCGGATCAGGGCCGAATTCGGCGTGGACATCGACGTGCGCGTCCCCTTCGACACCCCCACCGTCGCCGGCCTCGCCGCCCTCATCGAATCCCGCCCCCCGGCCCGCATCCCCCTACCCCCGCTGCGCCGAAACCCCACCGCGGGCCCGCCCCCACTCACCCGCGCCCAGCAGGCGAGCTGGGATCGTTTCCGTGCACGAGAACTCGCCGCCCGCAATGACTCTGCCGACGCCTCCGTTGCCATCGACTCGGCTCAGAACGCGGCCAACTCGGCACTGGGCGCGGGCAATGTCTCGCTCGCGGCTCGGCTGGACGGGCGACTCGACCTCGAGGCGCTGCGTCACGCGATGACCGAAGCCGTTGGCAGGCACGACATTCTGCGCACGGTGTTCACCGAGGTCGATGGTGAGCCCGTCACCGCGCTGTCCGCCGAGCCGGTCGCGATCACCGTGTTGTCGACCCCCGGTGCCGCCGCCCTCGCCGCCGCGCGCACGGACGCGACCCGCCAGTCCTTCGATCCCCGAGTGGCCCCGCCCCTCGACATCCGGGTCCTGGTGACGGACAAGAAATCCCACGTCCTCGTCTTCACCGCTCACGAACTGATCGCCGACCACCGCTCCCTGCACATCCTGCTCGCCGAGACCGCCATCGCCTACCGAGCCCGCGTCGCCGACGCCGAACCACACTGGCCCGAAGCCGAATTCGACTTCGCCGATGTGGCCCGCTGGGAACACGAAGCCGCCGAAGCCCTCTCGGCCCAGCGCGACTACTGGCGTGCCGCCCTGGCGGGCGCACCGATCGCGACCGGCCCGGCGCCTGATGTGTCAGCTACGCCGAACCCTCTCGGTGCTCCCACCCTCACCCGCCGCCCCGGCGTAACCGGCCACCTCGCACGCTTCCCCGTCACCGCACAGCTGCGTCAACGGTTGCGGGCGCTGGCCGAATCCGCCGGCGCCTCGGAATTCATGCTCTACCAAGCGGCAGTCCTCACCCTGCTGCACAAGCTCGGCGCCGGAACCGATCTCGTGGTCGGTGCCGCGGTCGGTGGACGGGGTGAGGCGATGGCGGCGGGCGTGGTCGGTCCGCTGACCGGCATCGTCGCGCTGCGCACCGATCTGCGCGGCAACCCGTCGTTGCGCACGGTGCTGGACCGGGCGCGCGCCACCGCGCTGGCGGGATACGGCCATCAAGATGTGGCACGCGATGCCGTCGACGGTTCCGAGAGCTACGCGACGATCCTGCACTTCAGCGAACAGGACAGGCCGGCCCAGCCGCATTTCGGCGCGGGCATCACCGCCACCGTGCTGCCTGCGGAATTCGACGGCGCCCTGCGCGATGTGGGCTTCGGCTTCACCGGCGACCACGACGGCGGATTCGCCGCGACGGTCACCCTCAATGCCGACCGCTACCACCGCGACACCGCGCACCTGTTCGCCCGTCGCATGCTGCGCGTCCTCGGCGCGTTCGCCGATACCCCCGATCTGGCGCTGGCCGATCTGGACGTGATGCCCGCCGAGGAACGCAGGCGGGTCCTCGGCGAATGGTCCTGTGGCGTCGAGGTTTCCGAGATTCCCGGCCTGAGCGAGCTGCTGGAACGCGCGCTGACCTATCCGTCGGTGCGCCCGGCCCTGCGCTGCGGCACCGAGACACTCGATTTCGGCACGGTCTGCGCGCGGCTCACCGCCGCGGCCCGCGACCGCCGCCCGGGCGCGACCGCTGACACCCGCGACCAGGCGGTCGCCGCGGAGGCGCTCGGCGCTCTGCTCACCGCCCTCGACCAGGCGGTCATCGCGGAGGCGACGGGCACGGCGGTCGAGCTGCCCGGTGCGCCTGCTTTCCGGCCCGCCGCACTGGCCGCCGCCGTCGCCGACCGGCGCGGGGTGGCCGCCTCCCGGGACACCGCCCGTCCCGACCCGTCCCGATCCACGGCTCAGTGCCGGGTGATCGGCGTCGAGGCCGGGCCGGTGGGCCTGCTGGTGGAGGCACTGGCGGGATTGGCCGACGGCGCGTTGGTGGAGCTCGCGCCGGAGGGGGTGGCCGCGGCGGTGTCGGAGCGTACGACCCATGTCGTCGCCGCGGCCGCCCAGCTACCCGAGGTGGCCGACTCCCGGCGCTGGGATGTGCTGGGCGACAAGGGGCTCCGGGTCATCGCGCCGCAGGGCGTGCTCGGCATGGTCGGCTACGCGGTGCCCGGCTACGCGGGGACCGTCGCCAGGGGACCGCTCGACGGGTCCGGCCGGGTCCGTCCGGTGCCCGGCGCGCGCGTCGTCGTGCTCGACGAATCGGGTGCCCCGGTGCCGCCGGGTGTGGGTGGACAGGTGTGGATCGGTGGCGTCGCGCAGGCGGGGCCGGAAGGCGGCGAACTCGTGCCGACCGGTGATCGTGCGCACTGGACCACTGATGGCTGGCTGAAATTCGCTTAGCCTAACCTACTATCGACAAGGGCCTGCTGAACGATCCGCGGGCGTGAACACGAGGAGTTCTGTCCATGACACTGCGGCGAGACGACAAGGCGCCGCGCAGGCGCGCGGCAGGCCGGGCCGGACTGGTGCTGCTGGTCCTCGGGCTGGTCTCGGGCCTGGTCGCCTGCGGTTCCGGTGACGACACCGAGGCGGGCGCCGGCGTGACCATCACGCACAACTTCGGCGAGACCACCGTGTCCGGGACGCCCGAGCGCGTGGTCACGCTGGGCAGCCAGTGGCTCGACGCCACCCAGGCCATGGGGATCACCCCGGTGGCCTACGCCGACAGCGTCGCCATGGGCGGCAAGTCGCAACTGCCGTGGACTCCGCCGGAACTGGAGAAGGCCACCGTCCTGAAGATGGGCGGCGACATGGCCGAGCAGATCGCCGGTGTCGAGCCCGACCTGATCCTGGTGCCCAGCTTCCTGGTGGATCAGCCGATGTACGAGAAGCTCTCGCAGATCGCGCCCACCATCGGCGCGGTGACCCCGAACGCCCAGGTCGACAAGTGGTCCGACCAGCTCACCGTGCTCGGCAAGGTGCTGCACCAGGAAGACAAGGCCACCGAGGTGATCGCCGGGGTCAACGGCAAGATCGACGCGGTCTCGCAGAAGTACCCGAACCTGAAGGGCAAGACCTTCCTCACCTGCATGCTGACCGGCCCCGCGCAGCTGATGGTGCTGGCCGACCAGAACGACGGCTCCTCCGAGATGTTCACCCGCCTCGGCATGAGCATCCCCGCCAACATCACTTCCCAGGCCTCCGCCGGTGGCCGCCTGGCGCTGTCCCCGGAGCGCCTCAACGAGCTGACCTCCGACACGCTCATCTGCGGCGCGATGCCGCAGTTCGAGGCCAAGTTCAAGGAACTGCCCGGCTACAACGACCTGCCCGCGGTGCGTTCCGGCGGCATCGCCTTCGTCGACACCAAGACGATCAGCGCGGTCAACACCCCCACGCCGCTGTCGATCCCGTACCTGCTCGAGACCCTCGATCCGACGTTCGCGGCGGTCGGTCGATGAGCTCGCGCCCGGTCCCGCTCGCGCCCGCGCAGCAGGCCGCCCTGCTGCCCGAGCGGCTGCGCGACACCCCGGCGGCCGATGTCTTCCTCGCCCTGGAACTCGTGGGTGAGGTCGACGCCGACGCGCTCGAGCGCGCGGCCGCCGGTGTGCTCGAGGCGCACACCGCGCTGCGCACCGTGTTCCCCGCGGATCGGCGCGTGCCGTATCAGCGGGTGGTCGCGGTGCCGGACACGGTCGTGGAGACCGTGCCGCTCGACGAGGACCAGCTCGACGCCGCCCTGCGCGCCGAGGCCGCGCACCGCTTCGATCTGGCCGAGGCGATCCCGGTGCGCATCCGCCGGTTCGTGGTGGGGGAGCGCTCGATCCTGGCGCTGACGGTGCATCCGGTCGCCGCCGACGACCTCGCCCTCGACCTGCTGGCCGAGGCCCTGTGCACCGCCTACAACACCGGCACGGTCGCCCCGGCGGCCGCGCAGTTCGCCGAATTCGTGCCGCGTCAGCTCAAGAGCCTGACCACCACCCCAGCCGACGACCCGGCGCTGAGCTACTGGCTCGACCGCCTGGCCGGACTGCCCGAGCGCGCCGAGCCCACCGCGGGCACCGCGCCCGCCGAGCCGGTGCGCCGCTTCCGCGTCGACCCGGAGACCCTCGCCGACTTCGCCGGTGGACACGACCGCGCGGCGGCCTTCGCGACCCTGGTCGCGCGTTCGCTGAGCGAGGCGGGCCTTGGCACCGATCTCGCCGTCGGCATCCTGGACCAGGGCCGCGACGCCGAGGGCGCCGAGGAGACCATCGGTCACTTCGCCAACCACCTGGTGCTGCGATTCGACACGACCACCGGCGGCACCCCGCGCGACCAGGTCGCCGCGGCCGCCGAACTCGTCGCCGCCGCCCGCACCCACGCGAGCACCCGCGTCGAACGGCTCACCCACCAGCTCAAGGGCGCAGGCGCGGTCGCCACCGGCGGCTTGTTCCAGGTGCTCGTCGGCGTGCGCGCGGCGGCCCAGACCGCGCGACTGCGTGGCTGCGCGGTGCGCGAGCTGGACCGTCGGCTGGTCCAGCCGCACGGCGTGGACCTGGTCGTCGACATCGCCGGTGACGCCGACGGTGTCGTGGTGACCCTCCAGGGTCCGGCCCTGCCCGAACTCGACGCCTTCGCCGCGCACCTGGAACGGCGCTGCCGCGCCTGGGCCGCGGGCACCGACGAGACCTGCGCGCTGAGCCTGTTCGCCGCGCCCGCACCGCAATTCGACATGTTCGGCCTGCCCGGCCAGGGCGGTCCCGGCCAGACCGACACCGAACGCGCGGTGATCGAGGCCATCCGGCGCGTGCTCGAATTCGACGAGGACGACGAGATCGGCCGCGAGGACACCTTCTTCTCCCTCGGCGGCGACTCCATCGCCGCCCTGCGCCTGGTCACCGACCTGGCCGAAGACGGCTACACCTTCGATGTGCAGCAGGTCTTCGGTTCGCCCGCCATCCACGAACTGGCCGCGCTGATCGACGAGACCGCCGCCCAGCCCGCCGCCGAACCCGCCCCGGCGCCGGCCGAGGTGGCGCCGCTGAGCGCCTCGGGTCTCGATCCGGCCATGCTCGCGGCCCTGGGGAAGAAGCTCGGGCAGTGAGCACGCAGATCCTCGACGTCGTCGCGCTGTCGCCGTTGCAGCGCGGCCTCTACTCGGTGAGCACCACCTCCGGCGCGGTCGACCCGTACCTGGTGACCTTCGCCGTGCGGGTGGAGGGCCTGGCCGACCTGTCGACGCTGCGCAAGGCGTTCGACCAAGTGCTGCAACGGTATCCGCACCTGGGCGGCTCGGTCGTCACCGACGGCCTGCCGCACCCGGTGCTGCTCACCACCACCGCCGGGCACATCGGCTGGACCGAACTGGACCTGCGCGGTGCCGCCGATCCGAAGGCCGCCGCCCGGCAGCGCTACTGGGACGAGGGCCGCATCCGGATCGACCTGGACAACGGCCCGCTGTTCCGCGTCACCGCCGCGCGCGTCGGCGAGCAGGACTACGAGCTGATCTGCACCGCGCACCACATCGTGGTCGACGGCTGGTCGATCCCGCTGCTGTTCGCCGACCTGATGGCCCTGCACCGTGGCGAGGGCGCGGCGCTGCCGCCCGCCCCGCCGCTGCGCGAACACGCCGCCTGGCTGGCCTCCCGCGACACCGCCGCCTCCATCGCGGCCTGGACCGACGCCCTGTCGGGTCTGGCACCCATGCCGATGATCGCCGGTCCCGCCCCCGCCGACATCCCCGTGCTCGGTGAGGCCCGCTTCGACCGCGCCGAGACCGAGACGGTCACCCGCTGGGCCAGGGCCAACGGCCTGACCCTCAACACCGTGCTCCAGATGGCCTGGGGCCGTGTGCTTTCCAGTCTCACCGGCCGTGACGACGTGGTGTTCGGCCAGACCACCTCCGGCCGCGACGCCTCGCTGCCTAATGCCGACCGGCTGGTCGGCGCGCTGGTCACCACCATCCCGGTGCGCGTGCGCATGGACGAGCGCGCCCCGACAGCCATCGGCGCCGAACTCCAGCGCGAGGTCGCCGCCCTGCGTGCCCACGAGTACCTCGGCATCGCCGAGATCACCAAGCAGGCCGGGGTCGGCCAGCTCTTCGACACGCTGCTGGTCTTCGAGAACACCCCGATGGGCTCGATCACCGCGCGCATGCCGCTGGCCGACGGCGCCACCCTGGCCCCGCGCCGCATCGACTCGCCGAGCCACTACCCGATCGCGGTGGTCCCCGTGGTCGAGGACAACCAGCTCATCACCCGCGTGGAGATCCGCCCCGACCTGGTCGAGCGCTTCGAACCGGACCGGCTCGCGCGGCGCCTGCTCGCGGTGGTCCGCGCGATCGTCGACGCCGAACGTGGCAGCACCGTCCCTGTCCTGCTCGCCGACGAACCCGCTTCTCTCACCGTCGCTCCCGCGCACCCGGTGCCGTTCGCGAATGTGCCGCAGGCGCTGCTCGCCGCCGCCGATGCCGCCGGGCCACGGGTCGCCGTCGTCGACGAGATCGGCGAGCACACCTTCACCGAATTCGGCTCGGCCGTGCGGGTACTGGCCGGTGGCCTGCGTGCCTACGGTGTCGGGAACGGCACCGCCGTCGCGGTGGTGCTCCCGCGTGACCGGCGAGTCCTGCACGCCCCCTTCGCCATTGCCGAAGCCGGTGGCCTGTGCGTGCATGTCGACCCCGCCACCCCGGCCGACCGGCTCGCGTACATGTTCGAGACCGCGAACGTGCGTGTCGTCCTGGCCGACGAGTCGCTGGCCGGGCTGCTGGCGGAAGTGCGTTCCGAGGGCAGGGAATTCACGCACCTCGTGCCGGACAACTCCGGTGTCGTCCGCCGGGGCACCGTTCCCGCACCGGGCAGCGAGGAAGCGGGGGATACCGACGGCGGAGTTCCGGACGAGCGGACGCCGTTCTATGTCATCTTCACCTCGGGCACCACGGGTCGCCCGAAGGGTGTCGTCGTCCCGCACGGCGCCCTGCTGAACCACTGGTCCAATCACGAGCACCGCATCTTCGCCCCGGCCGCCGCGCGCGCCGGACGGCAGTTGCGGATCGGGCACGGCTGGTCGACCGGGTTCGACGCGGCCTGGCAGCCGACGGTCGCGCTGCTCAGCGGGCACGCGGTGGTGCTGCTGGGCGACAAGGTGCGCACCGACGCCGACGGGATCGTCGCGGCCATCCGCACCGAGGGCATCGACATCTTCGACACCTCCCCGTCGATGCTGAGCCGGTTGATCGGCGCGGGCCTGTTCGAGACCGTCGACGGGCGCGAACACTGCCCGCTGTCCGTACTCGCCCTCGGCGGCGAGGCGATCAGCCAGGACACCTGGCGGCGTTTGCAGGGCCTGGCCGACACCCGGGTGATCAACTTCTACGGCCCCACCGAGACCACGGTCGAGGCGCTCATGGCCGACGTGCACGACCACGCCGCGCCCACCATCGGCCGCACCTTCGACGGCATGACCGCCGAGGTGCTCGACCATCGGCTGCGCCCGGTGCCGCCCGGCGGGCAGGGCGAGCTGTACCTGTCCGGTGGTCAGCTGGCACTGGGATATCTGGGCCGCCCGGCCACCACGGCCGCGGCCTTCGTCGCGGGCGCGGCCGGACGCCGTTACCGCACCGGCGATCTGGTGCGTCGCGCCACCGACGGCACCGTGATCTACGAGGGCCGCATCGACAGCCAGGTCAAGATCAACGGCTACCGCGTGGAGCCCGACGAGGCCACCGTGGTGCTGCGCGAGATCGACGGCGTCACCCACGCCGCCGCCCTGGCCTTCACCGACAACGGCCGCACCCGGCTGGGCGCGCTGGTGGTCGCCGAGCGCACCGCCGCGCAGATCCGCGCGGCCGCCGCGCGCCGCCTGCCACAGTTCCTGGTGCCGAGCCGGATCGTGCACGTCGCGCAGATCCCGTTGAACCGCAACGACAAACTCGACACGCACGCCGCCACGGCCCTGCTCACCGCCCCGGTCGCGCAGGGTCCGGAGGCCGAACCGGCCACCGACACCGAACGCGCACTGCTGGAACTGATCACGGCCATGCGTGACGGCGCGGGCGCGCGCATCGGCATCCTCGACAGCCTCATCGACCTGGGCATCGACAGCATCGGCGTGATCGACCTGGTCTCGCGGCTGCGCGGCGCCGGGTACAGCGTGGCCGCGAAAGACGTTCTCGCGGCGGCGGATCTGCGTGAGCTGGCCGAGCGGATCGACAACGGCGAGACCGGACTCGCGGCGACCGAGGTCACCCCGGCGGGCACCGAACTGCCGCTGACCGCGCTCGCTCACGAGATCCTCGCCAACGGCGACTACCGGTACCTGGCGCAGAGCCAGGTGCTCACCCTCCCCGAGGGCGCCGGTGTCAGCGAGATCGTCGCCCGTCTCGAAGCACTGGCCGTGGCTCATCCCACGCTGCGCTCCCGGCTGCGGCGCGACGGTGACGGCGCGGTGCTGGTGGTCCAAGAGTCCTCCAGCGCAGCCGAACTCACCGTCGTGGCCGCCGGCTCGCTCACCCCGGCGGCGGCGCTGGAGCAGACCGTGCACCGGCTCGACCCGGACGCGGGCCGGATGGTCGCGGCCACCGTGCTCGACGGCAGGCTGCTGCTCTCGATCCACCATCTCGCGGTGGACGTGGTCTCCTGGCTCATCCTCGCCGACGACCTGCGCAACCTGGAACAGGGTCGCGAGATCGCCCCGGAAGGCGCTGGTATCGCAGTGGATTCGGCTCCGGTCACGCCGGTGATCCGCGGCGGCGTCCTCGGTGACCGCTACACCGACCCGGCCCTGCACCGTGCCACCCACGCCACCCAGCAGGTGGTGGAGCTGGGCCCCGACCACACCGAGCGATTGCTGGCGGCCTGCGCCGAGCACGAGGTGAGCCTGGACGAGGCGATGCTGGTGGCCTGCGCGGCGACCTTCCCCGGCACCGCCGACGAGACCGGCGCCATCGCGCTGACCCGCGAATCACACGGCCGCCCCGCCGACGACGATTCACGCCGGGTCGGCTGGTTCACCGTCGAGGAGACCCTGACCGTGCCGGGGCATCTCGCCGCGGACTGGACTCCGGCGGCGGGCAGGCCCGAGCTGGGGGAGCGCGAGCGCGCCGTGCGCGCCCAGTTGCGGCTCAACCACCTCGGCCGCTTCGACGTGCTGCAATTCGGCAGCGGTCCGTGGTCGCCGATCCCGCTGGCCGAGTTCACGGCCGAATTCGGGGTGGCGGTCGACCCGGCCCTGCCGCTGCGCTTCACCGTCGACATCACCACCGCGGTCGTGGCCCGCGATGGGCGCCCGTGCCTGGTCGCCCAGTTCGACGGCAACACAGCGGTTCTCCCACCGGCGCGGCTCACCGAGCTCACCCGCCGCTGGTACGACGTGGTCGTGGCCTACTCGGCCTGATCCAGCCGGACGGCCGATCGGGTGGTGATCCCACCCGATCGGCCGTTCTTTTTTCGCGAATGTGTGGCGCCGCTGATATCGGGGTAGCAACATAGGTTAGGCAAACCACAATGTTCATCTCGACAGCCCTCATGGGTTACGATGCCAGCAAGGTTAGGCAAGGCTTGCCTTGTGTCCCCGGGGGACGGTTCTGGTTGATTGAGGAGTCTGATGTTCGGCAAGGCGGAAGTTCGCGAGCTCGTAGCGGCAGATCTCGGCATCGCCCCCGACAGCATCGGCTTCGACGACGATCTGGTCAGCCTCGGCATGCACTCCATGAAGCTCATGCACCTGTCGGCCAAGTGGCGCAAGCAGGGCTATGACCTGCGCAGTTCCAGTCTCGCCCTGCGACCGACCATCAATGCCTGGGTCGAGCTGCTCGCCGCGGCGGGTGGAGCCGCCGAGCCCGCGCCCACCGTCACTGTCGCGCCCGATGTCGTCGGCGAGGAGTTCGAGCTCGCCACCATGCAGCACGCCTACTGGGTCGGGCGGCGTCAAGGGCAGGCGCTCGGTGGTGTGGCCGCGCACCTCTACGTCGAGTTCGACGGTGCCGGGCTCGAGCCGGAGCGGCTGCGGCGCGCCGTCGACGCGCTGCTGCGCCGCCACGACATGCTGCGCGCCCAGTTCCTGGAGAGCGGCACCCAGCGCATCCTGCCCCAGCCGCTGGTCCCGGTGTTCGCGAGCGCCGATCTCAGCGCCCGCCCCGACGCCGCCGAGGAACTCGAGCGCATCCGCCAGGACAAGAGCCACCAGCGCATGGACGTCGGCGCCGGACAGGTCGTCGACATCGCGGTGAGCACCCTGGCCGACGGCAGGCACCGCCTGCACCTGGATGTCGACATGGTCGCCGCCGACGCCCAGAGCTACCGTCGCATCCTCGACGACCTGGCCACCCTCTACGAGGCCGACGGCGGTGACACCCTGCCCGCGCTCGGCGTCACGTTCCGCCAGTACCTGGCCGCCAAGGCGGGCGGTGCCGCCGACAACAGCGCCGATGCCGCCTGGTGGGCCGAGAAGATCACCACCCTGCCCGACATCCCGTCGCTGCCGGTGGTCCCGGAGAACGAGCGCGCCGACGCCGCGCGCAGCATCCGCCTGCACCACTGGTTCGACGCCGGGACCAAGGCCGCGCTGCACCGCAACGCCCATGCCAACGGCGTCACCCCGGCCGTCGCGCTGGCCACCGTCTTCGGTGAGGCCCTGGCCCGCTGGTCGGCCAAGCAGCGCTTCCTGCTCAACCTCCCGCTGTTCGCCCGCGAGCAGCTGCACGACGACATCGACCAGGTGGTCGGCGACTTCACCAACTCGGTGCTGGTCGAGGTCGACGCGAGCGAGCGCGAGTCCACCGTGGCCCGCGCCAAGCGCTTGCAGCGCGAACTGCACACCTGCGCCGAGCATTCCGCCTACGAGGGCCTGGATGTGCTGCGCGACCTGGGCAAACTGCGCGGCGGCCCGGTGACCCCCTCGGTGGTGTTCACCTCCTGCCTCGATCTCGGGGAACTGTTCTCCGAGCGGGTCACCCGGGTGTTCGGTGAGCCGGTGTGGATCATCTCGCAGGGCCCGCAGGTCGATATCGACGCCCAGGTCGCCGAGCTCAACGGTGGTCTGCTGGTGAACTGGGACATCCGCCGCGACGCGCTGCCCGCCGGGGTGGCCGAGGCGATGTTCGCCGAGTTCCGCCGGATCGTGGACCGGCTGGTCGCGGCCGATGCCGACTGGGCCGCCGACCTCACCATCGACCTGCCCGAAGCCCAGCGCGCCGTGCGCGCCGAGGCCAACAACACCGCCGCCGACCTGGGCGCGCGCACCCTGCACGCCGCCTTCTTCGAACGCGCCGCGCAGAGCCCCGACCGCACCGCGCTGCGCTGGCGCGACGGTGGTTCGGCCACCTATGGCGAGCTCGCCGCCCAGTCGCTGGCCGTCGCCCACGCGCTCACCGAGGCCGGTGTACGTCAGGGCGACACCGTCGCGGTGATCGTCCCCAAGGGGCACCGCCAGATCCCCGCCGTCCTGGGTGTCCTCGCCGCGGGTGCCACCTACCTGCCCATCGCCACCGACCAGCCCGCCGCCCGACGCGACCGCATTCTCGCGCGCGGGAAGGTGCGCGTGGCGTTGGTGGACACGCCGCCCGTTGTCGCCGAGCCGGCCGGGAGCGTGGATGCCGCGCGGGGCTCCGCCGACCTGCCCGGCGATGTCCGCGCCGTCGTACTGGCCGACGCACTCGCCGGACCCGCGCTGGCCGCCCCCGTCGTCGGCGCCCCCGACGACCTCGCCTACGTCCTGTTCACCTCCGGCTCCACCGGCGAACCCAAGGGCGTGGAGGTGAGCCATCGCGCCGCCGCCAACACCATCGACGCCATCGACACCCGCTTCGGTGTCGGCGAGGGCGACAGCGCGATCGGCCTGTCGGCGCTGGGCTTCGACCTGTCGGTCTACGACATCTTCTCCCCGCTCGCGCGCGGCGGCGCCCTGGTCTGCGTGGACACCGAGACCGAGCGCGACGCGCAGGCGTGGGCCGGGCTGATCGCCGCGACCGGTGTCACCGTGGTGAACGCCGCCCCCGGCCTGATCACCATGCTGCTCGAACTGGGCACCGCCGAGCAGTTGCGCACCGTGCGCCTGGTACTCACCGGCGGCGACCGGGTGCGCACCGAACTCGCCCAGCGCCTGCGCGCGCTGGTGCCCGGCCTGCGCTTCGTCGGCCTGGGCGGCACCACCGAGACCGCCATCCACTCCACCGTCTGCGAGGTCACCGACGACTTCCCCGCCGAGTGGGACAACGTCCCCTACGGCACCCCGCTGGCCAATGTGGCGCTGCGCGTGGTGAATCAGCGTGGCGAGGACTGCCCGGACTGGGTGCTGGGTGAGCTGTGGATCGGCGGCACCAGCGTGGCCGACGGCTACCGCGGCGACCCGGAACGCACCGCCGACCGCTTCGTCGAACGCGACGGCGTGCGCTGGTATCGCACCGGCGACCTGGCCCGCTACCTGCCCGACGGCACCGTCGACTTCCTGGGCCGCGCCGATCACCAGGTGAAGATCCGGGGCTACCGCGTGGAACTCGGCGAGATCGAGTCCGCGCTCACGGCGCTGCCGGAGATCACCGAAGCCGTCGCCCTGATCACCGATTCCGGCCGCCTCGCCGCCGCCGTCACCACCGCCGTGGCCGGTTCGCTCACCGCGGCCCCGGTGCTGGAGCGGCTCGCCGAGACACTGCCGCCCTACATGATTCCCGACACGCTGGAACTCCTCGATCGAATCCCGTTGACCGCCAACGGCAAACTCGACCGTGCCGCCGTCCGCACGCGCCTGGCCGCCGACAGCGACCTGGTGAACGCCTACATCGCCCCGGCCAACGAGCTGGAAGCCGCGCTGGCCTACATCGCCGCCCAGGTGCTCGACACCGACCGGATCGGCGTGGAGACCGACTTCTTCGATGTCGGCGGCAACTCCATCCTGGCCACCACCCTCACCGCCAAGGTCCGCGGCCTGCTCGCCGTCGACGGATTCGGTGTGGCCGCGGTGCTCGACGGCCGCACCGTCCGCCGCATCGCCGCGGGCCTGCTCGCCGCCGAACCGGTGCCCGCCCGCCTGCTCCAGGTGGCGCGCATCCTGTGCGAACTCGCCGAGATCGACCTGCCGGAACCGGTACCCACCCGCTGAGCACCCGCCCGCGCGCGGGCACCGCAGTACCGAATCACCGCAGTAGAGATTGGTTGGACCGAGATGCGATCCCTGGAAGACCTGCAAGCCGCGATGCGCGCCCGCCTCGCGCAGGAGGGCCTGGACACCACCCCCGAGGTGGCCCGGCGCCGGGACCCCGCTCGCGCCGCCCTCTCCTTCGGTCAGCGCTACGTCTGGGCGCACCAGCAGATCTCGCCCGACAGCAGCGCCTACAACCTGTGCCTGGCGCTGACCTTCACCGGCCACGTCGACGACGACGCCCTGCGCCGCGCCTTCACCGCACTCCCGCGCCGCCACGAAGTCCTGCGCACCACCTACCACAACGACGACCAGGGCAACCCCTACCAGCGCATCCACGACGCCCTGCCGCCCCGGATCAGCGAGCTCGACTTCACCGACCGCCCGCGCCCGGAGGCCGACGCGGCGCTGGCCGAGCTGGTGGCCGCCGCCGCACACGACACCTTCGATCTGTCGGCCGAGTCCTCGCTGCGCCTGAGCTTCGTGCGCCTCGACGCCACCACCGTGGTGGTCGTGCTGGTGATCCAGCACATCGCCTGGGACGGCATGACCCTGCCCGCGCTCTCGCGCGATGTGGAGCGCTTCTACAGCCAGGCGCTCACCGGCGAGATCACCGCCGAGCCGCTGGCCCGCCAGGTCGCCGACTTCGCCGAGTGGGAGCAGGACCGCTTCGCCGAGACCGATCACAGTGCCACCGAACAGTTCTGGGCCGGACAGTTCGACGGTGAGGTCCCCGAACTCGCGCTGCCCTACAACCGCAGGCCCGCCGTGGTCTCCGAGGCGGGTGTCCGCCTGGACCGGCTGCTGGGCACCGACGCCGACGCGAACCTGCGCGCCCTGTCGGCCCAGCTGCGGGTGACCCCGTTCCAGGTGTTCCTGGCCGCCTACTACGTCGCGCTGCGCCAGCTCACCGGCCAGTCCGACCTCGTGGTCGGCACCACCGTCGCCAATCGCGAAGAGTCCGGCATGGACCAGCTGATCGGCAACCTCAGCAATATGCTGCCGCTGCGTTTCACCGGCCGGGCCGACACCTTCGCCGACCTGGTCGAACAGGTCCGCTCCGTCACCACGGAAGCGTTCCGGCACAAGCACTTCCCGGCCGAGGCCGTGGTCCGGGCGGTGAACAAGGCCACCGGCAATATCGGCTCGCGCCTGTTCGACACCATGGTGCTGTTCCTGCACCAGAAGATCGACGGCCCGCAGCTGCCCGGCGCCCGCACCAGCTGGCAGCTGGCCGATCACGGCGCCTCCCTGCTGCCCGTCGCCGTCGAGGCGTTCATGCACGCCGACCGGGTCGACGTCCAGATCACCTACCGCACCGATCTTTTCGACGAGCCGACCATCGTGCGCCTGCACGAGTACATCGACCAGGTGCTCGCCGCCGCCACCGCCCAGCGCCCGCTCACCGAACTGCTCACCCTCTCCGATCGTGACCGTGCGGCCCTGGACACCTGGTCGCGCGGCGGCCGGGTGACGATCCAGCGCGACACCGTCGACGCCATGATCCGCCACTCCGCGGCCACCTACCCCGAGCGCACCGCCGTGGTCTTCGGCGACACCGAGCTCGACTACGCCGAATTCGATTCGCGGGTCAACCGATTCGCGCGCCTGCTCATCGACCGTGGCGTGCGGCCCGGCGACCGGGTCGGGATCTTCGCCGAGCGCAGCGAACACCTGCCGGTGCTGTTCGCCGCCGTGCTGCGCGCGGGCGCGGTCTACGTGCCGGTGGACCCGAGCTACCCCGCCGACCGCATCGAGTTCATGCTCGCCGACGCCGAACCCGCCCTGCTGGTGCGCGCGGTGACGGGGGAGCGCGACCGCGATCTCGGCGCCCTGCCTGTCCCGGTGATCGACATCCACACCGACGAGATCCGCGCCGCGCTCGCCGCTTTCGACGATTCCACCGTAGAGCCCACCCGCCCGATCCACCCGCTCGACGCCGCCTACCTGCTCTACACCTCCGGCACCACCGGCCGCCCCAAGGGCGTGGTGATCAACCACCGCGCCGTGGCCAACCACGTGCAGTGGATGCGCGATTTCCTCGGCTTCGGCGGCAGCGCCGATGCGAGCGGCGAGCTGCCCGACCCCGTCGGCACGCGTGGCGTGCTGGGTCAGCCGGTGCCGGAGACGGCCGAACGCATCCTCCAGAAGGCCCCCATCGGCTTCGACGTGTCGGTGTTCGAGCTGGTCAACGCGCTGTGCACCGGTTCGGCCACGGTGCTGCCGCCGCCGGAGTGGTGGCAGGCCGATGTGGAGGCGCTGGCCGCCATCATCGAACGGCACCGGATCACCCAGATCTCCTTGGTGCCCAGCGTCGTTCGAGCCTTCCTCGATTCCGGGCCCGACCCGGACCGGTTGCAGTCGATGCGGTTCGTCTACCTCGGTGGCGAGGCCGTCCCGCCGCCGCTGGTGGAGGAGGCGAGCCATGTCTTCGGTGGCACGGTGCTCGGCCTCTACGGCCCCACCGAGGGCGCCATGGACATCACCCACGAGGACTTCGCGGGCGCGCTGGCCGACCCGGCGGCCTTCCGTTCGGCGCTGATCGGCCTGCCGGAGTGGAACTCCGATGTGCATGTTCTCGACGAGCACCTGCGTCGCGTTCCCACCGGCGTCACCGGTGAGCTCTACCTCGGCGGCATCCAGCTCGCCCAGGGCTACCACCGCCGACCCGGCCTGAGCGCGGGCACCTTCGTGGCCTGCCCGTTCGCCGACGAGCCCGGCGCGCGGATGTACCGCACCGGCGACATCGTCCGCTGGCATCCCAGCGGCAGCCTCGAATACCTCGGCCGCGTCGACGACCAGGTCAAGATCCGTGGCCACCGCATCGAACTCGGTGAGGTGGGCACCGTGCTGCGGCAGGTGCCCGGTATCGCCGCGGCTGTCGCCATCGCGGTGCCGCGCGGAGCCGAATCCGTGCTGGTCGCCTACTACGTGGCCGAGCCGGACTCGGCCCTGGCGGGCGGCAATGCCGAGGAGCACTCCGGCGCCATCCGTGCCCAGCTCTCGCAGTTGTTGCCCGATTACATGATCCCGTCCGCGCTGGTCCGGCTGCCGGAACTGCCGCTGACCGCCAACGGCAAACTCGACCGCAAGGCACTGCCGCAGCCCGATCTCGGCGGCGAGTCCGGCAACGGGCGGGCCCTGCGCGGTGCCGCGGAAACCGCTGTCGCCGAAGTCATCCGGCAGGTTCTCGGCATCGACAGTGTGCTGGCGGCCGACGACGACTTCCTCGCCCTCGGTGGCGACTCCATCAGCGCCATCCGCATGGCCTCCGCCCTGAAGAAGCGCGGCCTGCTCATCACCACCAGCACCCTGTTCGAGGCTCGCACCGTCGCCGCCATCGCCGCCGCGACCACCCCCCTCGACGAGGCCGCAGGCCCTGCCCTGATCGAATCCGGCGACGGCACCGGCTGGATTCCCTTGCAGCCCATCGCCACCCTGCTCACCACCGGCTCCGCCGCCTACAACGCCTACGCCCAGGCCACCGCCGTCGTCACCCCCACCGACGCCACCCTCACCCGCATCACCGCCGCCGTCCACCACCTCATCGACCGCCACCCCTTGCTGCGGGCCCGCCTCGAGCCCGGCCCGGACGGCACGCTCGGCTACTTCGTCCCGGAAGCCGTCTCCGCCGCGGAGACATCCGTAGTGGAAGTGCTGGTGCCGGAGGCCGAATGGGACACCACCGCAGGCGATCTGCTCCAGCGGCACCTGCGCGAGATCGCCGAATCCTTCGACCCCGCCGTCGGCCGGATGGTCGGCGCGGTCTGGCTGCGCGCTGACGACAACTCCGCCGGACGCCTGCTGCTGGTCGCCCACCACCTCGTGGTCGACGGCGTCTCCTGGCGTATCCTCCACGACGATCTGCGTCAGTACTGGGACGGCGCAACCGATCTCGACACCACGGGCACCTCGGTCCAGGCGTGGAACACCAATCTCACCGCGCTGGCCCAGTCCCCGGAGATCACCGCGACCCTGCCCACCTGGCAGGCCGTGGCCGGGGCCGCCGACCCGCTGCTCGGCGCCCGCGCCTACGACCCCGCGCTCGACACCGTGGCCACGGTCGCCGAGGTCACCGCCGAGCTGGATGCCGACGACACCCAGTTCCTGATGACCACCGCCGCCCAGGCTTTCCGCTGCGACTTCCTCGACATCCAGGTCGCCGCCCTCGCCGTGGCCACCCACCGTTTCCGCCGTGATCGCGGCCGCGACGGCGCCACCCTGTCGGTCACCATGGAACGGCACGGCCGCGTCGACGACCTGTTCGCCGGTGCCGACCTGGCCAATACTGTCGGCTGGTTCACCACCGCCTACCCGATGGCCCTCGACATCAGCGGCGGCCGTGGGGAATTCGAGCCCGAGATGGTCCGCGCGGTGCAGGCCGTGAAGGAACAGGTGCTCGCGGTGCCCGACGGCGGCATCGCGTGGGGCCTGCTGCGCTGGCTGAACCCGCGGACCCGCGCCGAGCTGGAAAGCGCCGCCGCACCGCAGATCAGCTTCAACTACATGGGCCGCTTCGCCCTGGCGAGCGCCGAGGACGCCACCACCTGGGACGCCGCGCCGGAATTCGGCTACCTCGGCGGCCACGCCGACCCGGCCATGCCCGCCCCGGCCGTGCTCGACATCAATACCGTCGCCGTGGTCGAGACCGGCGAACAGCCCGCCCTGCGCGCGTCGTTCCGCTACCCGACGGGTGTCCTCGCCGAAGCCGAGGTGAGCGAGTTCGCGGCACTGTGGACCGCCGCACTGCGCGAGCTGGCCAAGACCGTCCGGGAGAACCCGGCGGCCCGCCTCACCCCCAGCGACGTGCTGGCGAGCGAGGTCTCCCAGTCCGACCTGGACCGCTGGCAGAAGCAATACGGCCGCTTCGCGGACGTCTACCCGCTGGCCCCGCTCCAGGCGGGCCTGTACTTCACCGCCCTGAGCACGGCGGGCCGCGACGCCTACACCGTGCAGACCACCATCATCGTGCGCGGCGCCCTCGACGTCACCCGGCTGACCAGTTCGCTCAACACCGTGTTCAACCGCTACCCGAACCTGCGCATAGCGGTGTCGGTCGCGCAGTCCGGTCAGCCCTACGCCATCGTGGCCGAGCATCTGGACTTCCAGGTCGACGAGATCACCCTGGCCGCGGACGAACTCGAGAACTTCCTCGACACCGACCAGGCCAAGCCCTTCGACCTCGCCCGCGGCCCGCTCATGCGCGCCACCGTGGTGCACCTGCCCGAAGACCAGCACATGCTGGTGCTCGCCTCGCACCACATCCTCACCGACGGCTGGTCCGGCCAGCTGCTGCCGCGCGAGATCTTCGCCGACTACGCCGACAACGGCACCGAACCCCTCGGTGACCCGGGCACTTTCGCCGAGTTCCTGCGCCACACCCGCGCCACCGAGGCAGCCACCGAAGCCGCCTGGACCGAGTACCTGTCCGACGTGCGCCCGTGCCTGGTCGCCCCCGATCGCGCCACCGGCGGCTCGGAAGTGCCGGTGCAGCACCGGTTCCCGATCGAGCCGGAACTGGCCGAGGCGCTCACCGAGCGCGCCGCCGAACTGGGCACCACCTTCAGCGCGCTGTGCCAGCTGGCCTGGGGCAGTGTGCTGCGCTGGGTCACCGGCGAGGAGTCGGCGGTGTTCGGTGAGGTGGTCTCGGGTCGCCCGGCCGATCTCGACGACGTGGACACCGCCATCGGCTGCTTCGTCAACACGGTGCCCGTCGCGATCGACCTCGACGCGCGGCGCAGCTGGCGCGAGACCGTCACCGAGATGCAGCGGCGGCGGATGGAGCTGCTCGAGCACCACCAGCTCCGGCTCACCACGGCCAACAAGGCCACGGGCGCGCGCAAGCTGTTCGACAGCATGTTCGTGTTCCAGTCCTACCCGTCCGGCCGCGACGAACTGGTGCGCCTGCTCGGCGCACGCGACCTGGAACTGGTGGACTTCGCCGGCCGCGGAGCGACCGACAACGCGCTGATGGTCATGGTCTTCCCCGCGGATCTGCTGTTCCCGGGCGAACCGTGGCAGGTGGTCGTGTTCTACGCCGAGGACTCCTTCGACGCGGGCGACGCCGAGATCATCGAAACCGCTTTCACCAACACCCTGCGCGCGCTCGCGGGCGACCTCGACCGCCGCATCGGCGCGACGGAGGTCCTCGGTGACGAGGACGCGGCCATGTTGGCGATGAGACGAATGTGGCAGTGACCGCCGCACTAGCTAGGAGATACAGGTAATGGCAGGCTCACCCGGCTGGCTCCGCAAGTTCCACCGACCGCGCACCGCGGGCGCTCCACCACTGGTGATCTGCCCGCACGCGGGCGGCGGCGCGTCCAGCTACCGCCCCTTCTCGAAGGCGCTGTCCGAGAACTTCGACGTGGTGCTGCTGCAGTACCCCGGCCGGCAGGACCGGGCCGCCGAACCGGCCAAGGGCAGCATCGCCGAACTCGCGCGCGGCGCGTTCGACGAGTACGCCCGCACCCCGTTCGCCGCGAGCGGCACGCCGCTGACCGTCTTCGGGCACAGCATGGGCACCATGGTGGCCTTCGAGTTCACCCGGCTGGCCGAGGCCGCCGGGCTGCCGGTGCGGCTGCTCGGTGTCTCCGGCGCCGTCGCGCCCTGGCAGGTCGCCGACATGCCCAACCACCCCACCGACGACGACGAACTGCTCGAGCACATGGCGGGCCTGGAAGGCACCGGCGCCGATGTGCTCGGCAACCGTGACCTCATGCGCATGGCCCTGCCCGCGCTCAAGGCCGACTACGCCGCCTTCGATTCCTACGTCTGCGCCAAGGACGTCACCGTCGCCGCGCCGATCCTGGCGCTGGGCGGCAGCGACGACGAGTTCGTCTCCATCGGCGACCTCTACTCCTGGCAGCAGCACACCGAACACCCCCTGGAAGTGAGCATGTTCGACGGCGGGCACTTCTACCTGCACGATCACGTCGGCGACATCGCCGAACTGCTGGGCACCGGCCTGACGGTGGGTACCCGATGAGCGAGCACGATCCGATCGTCATCAGCGGGATGGCCGTGGAGGCCCCCGGCGGCGTCGAGACCCTGACCGGCTACTGGACGGCCCTGGCCGAATCCCGCGATCTGCTCGGGCCGTTCCCGCGTGATCGCGGCTGGCCGCTGGCGCAGATGTTCGCGGCGGGCCGCCAGGAGGGCTGGAGTCCCGTGCGCGATGCCGGTGGCTTCCTCGACAAGGCGGCCCAGTTCGACCCGGGCTACTTCGGGATCAGTCCGCGCGAGGCCGTCGCCATGGACCCGCAGCAGCGCGTCGCCATGCGGGTCGCCTGGCGGGCACTGGAGAACGCGGGAATCAACCCCGGCAGCCTCGACGGCGCCGAGGTCGGCTGCTTCATGGGCGCCTCGCACACCGACTACGGGCCGCACGGTGCCGAGGTCAACGAGCACACGGGCTACCGCGCGACCGGCAGCGCCTACGGCGCCATCTCGGGGCGCATCTCGCACGGGCTCGGGCTGGTCGGCCCGACCATGACCGTCGACGCCGCCTGCGCGTCCTCGATCGCGGCGGTCCACCTGGCCGCCTCGGCCATCCGCGCGGGTGACTGCGAATGGGCGCTGGCCGGTGGCGTGTGCGTGCTCGGCTCGCCCGCGGGCTTCTTCGAGTTCTCCAAGGCCAACGCGCTGTCCACCGACGGCCAGTGCAAGCCCTACTCCGCCGACGCCACCGGCACCCTCTGGGGCGAGGGCGCGGGCGTGATCGTGCTCGAACGACGTTCGCGCGCCGAGGAACTGGGCCACCGGATCTACGGTGAGCTGCTGGCCACCCGGGTCAACCACAACGGCAAGGGTGCCCCGATCGCGGTGCCGAGCACCGACGCCCAGGAACAGCTCATGCGCAAAACCGTGGCGGCGGCGGGGATTCCGGCCGAACTGGTCGGCATGATCGAAGGCCACGGCACCGGCACCGCGGTGGGCGACCCACTGGAACTCTCGGCACTGCAACGCGTCTACGGCGCGGGCGCCCCGCTGCTGGGCTCGGTGAAGTCCAACCTCGGTCACGCCCAGGCCGCCGCCGGACTGCTCGGCCTGATCAAGGTGCTGCTCAGCGGCCTGCACGGACAGATCGCGCCCACCCGCCACACCGCCAACCCCACCGAGAAGGTGGACTGGGACGCCTCGACCCTGCGGCTGGCCCAGGAACTCCAGGACTGGGCGCCCGTCGACGGCGTCCGCTACGGCGCGGTGTCCTCCTTCGGCGTCGCCGGAACCAACGCACACGCCATCGTGGCGATGCCCGCCCAAGAGGTGACCCATGTCTGACCATCGTCTGCCCGACGGCACCATCCCGGTGCTGCTGTCCTCCGACACCGAGGACTCGCTGCGCCGCGAAGGCGCCGCCGTCCTGGCCTACTGCGAACAGCACCCCGACCTCGGACCCGGCCCCGTGTCCGACATGCTGCTGCGCACCCGCGTCGCGCGCAGGCACCGCGCCCTGATCACGGTGACCGACCGCGCCGACCTGCTCGCCGCGCTGACAGCCGTCGCCGAGGGCACCTCGCATCCGAAGCTCATGCGCGGCACCGCGATTGCGCGCAGGATCGGCTACGTCTACCCCGGCCAGGGCAGCCAGCGTCCCGGCATGGGCCTGATGCTCTACCGGCACTCGGCCGCCTTCCGTGCCGCCGTCGACGAGTGCGAAGCGGTCTTCCAGGATCTCTACGGCATCTCCCCGCTGGCCTACCTGCTGCACGAGGACGGCGAGCTCGAAGACGACGTCCGCATCGTGCAGCCCGCGCTGTTCATGCAGATGATCGGCCTGTCGGCCATGTGGCGCGCGGTGGGCGTGCACCCGGCCGCCACCGTCGGCCACTCCCAGGGCGAGATCGCCGCCGCCGTCGTCTCCGGGCTGATCCCGCTGGCCGACGGCGTGCGCGTGGTGACCATCCGCGCCCAGCTGGTCGGCACCGTCAGCCAGGAGGCCGGCATCGCGGGCGCCTACTCCATGGCCGTGCTCGGCGTCGACCGCGACCAGTGCGAGGCGCTGCTGGCCCGTAACTCCGGCTGGGCCGAGCTGTCGGTGGTGAACTCCGCGCACATCCTGGCCATCTCCGGCGAGCGCCCGATGATCACCGAAACGGTCGACAACCTCACCGCCCTCGGCGTTTTCGCCAAGGAGATCAAGGTCGCCTACCCGGCGCACACCTCCATCGTGAGCAAGTTCCGCGAGATCCTGTGCGGCAGCATGGTCGGCCAGCTCGACAGCCCCGCCTTCGCCGAGACCTCGGTGCCGAGTTTCGGTGGCGCGCTGGGCAAGTCGATCACCACCGACCTGCCCATCGGCGACTACTGGTACTGGAACCTGCGCAATCGCGTGCGCTTCGACCTGGCCATCGCGGCCGCCGCCGAGTACGGCGTCGACACCCTGCTCGAGATCGCCGACCACCCGACGCTCATGCTGGCCGTCCAGGAGAACCTGACCACCCTCGCCCCGAAGCGCGACTACCTGGTCACCGGCACTTCCCGCCGCACCGCGACCGACCTGGCCGAGTTCACCCGCAGCATCGCCCAGATCGCGGTGAACAACACCGATTTCGACTGGGACGGCCTGCTCGTCGACGGCCCGCGCACCACCAGCCTGCCGCTGTTCGACTTCCCGAACACCCAGACCAACGACAAGCACCTGTGGGCCCCGCACGACTACACCGGCAAGACGGCCCAGCTGCCCGCCGAGCCGGAGCCGGTCGCGGTGCCGCGCATCACCGAGCAGTGGGTGCACCTGCCGCGCCGCAGCCTGGTGCGGCCGCGCGCGCTGGCCGTGGTCGATGTCGCGGGCACGCACGGTGAGCTGGTCGAGGCCCTGCGCGCGGGTGCGCCCCGGCACGGCGCGACCATCGTCGACCACGAGCACGGAACCAGTAGCGCCGGAACGGTCTACGACACCATCGCCGTCCTGCTGCCCACCGTGGCGGACGAGGTGGACGCGGCCGTTACGGCGCTGGCCGAATTCCTCGGTGCGCGGTCCTGGCTGCCGGAAACCTCGGGTGTCGAGGACATCTGGCTGGTCACCACCGGTGGTGAGCAAGTGGTCGACGGCGATCTGCCCGGCCTGTTCCCCGCCGCCGCGCAGGCCGGATTCCGTTGCCTGGCCGCCGAATACCCCGGCATCGCCTTCCGGCACCTTGATCTGCCCGCCGACGCGGGGGAGCAGGCCGCCAAGCTCGTCCTCGGTGCCGTGCACACCGCCGGTGAGCCGGAACTGGCCGTGCGGGAATCGAACTGGTACGGCAAGCGCCTCGTCGCCGACGAGTCGGTCGTGACCGGCCTGACCGACGCCGAACTCGGCGAGGTCGTGATCGTCGGCGGCACCGGCAAACTCGGCCTCGACTTCTGCGCGGAGTTCGCGCGGGCGGGCGCGGGCAGGGTCACCCTGATCAGCCGCTCCGGCGGCTCGCCCGACGCGCAGGCCAGGATCGCCGAGATCGCGGCGGGCGGCACAAAGGTGCGCGTGCTCACCGGCGATGTCACCGACCCCGACGCGGTGCGCGCGCTGGCCGCCGAACTCGGCGAGATCGACCTGCTGGTGCACGCCGCCGTCGACTACGCGGCCTCGGCCGAACCCACGCCCGACTCCATCCGCGCGGCCGCCGCGCCCAAGATCGTGGCCCTGGACCACCTGGTCACCCTGCTGCCGCGCAGCCCCCAGGGCCGCGTGCTGCTGTGCTCCTCGCTCTCGGCCACCGTCGGCGGGCGTGGTCACGCGGTGTACTCGGCGGTCAACCGCATGCTCGACGCCGCCGCCGCGCGCTACCGCGCCGACGGCATCGCGGCCAGCTCGGTCCAGTGGGGGCTGTGGCGGGCCGTCGGCGCCGACCAGGCCGACGCGCTGGCCGCCATCAGCGGCACCGGTCTGCAACCGATGGACCCCGCCGGGGCGGTCGCCGCGGGCATCACCACCGTCGCGGAGAACGTCATCGTGGTGGCGGCGGACTGGCCGCGGATCACCGAGGTGTTCACCGCCTTCGGGCTCGGCGCGCTGTTCGCCGACCTGAAGGTGCCCGAGACGGTCATCGAGGTCGCCCCGGAACCGGTGGCCGTCGCCGCTCCCGTGACCGAAACCCCCGCGCCCGCGGCCGAAGCCGACACCGCCGAGCGCGTCCGCTTCGCTCTGCGCGAGGTGATGGGCCTGGACGCCACCGAGCCGATCGACGGCGCCGTGCCGCTGGTCGCCCTCGGTCTGGACTCCCTGCAAGCCCTCGACCTGCGCAAGCGTGTGGAGAACGAACTGCGTCTGGAACTGCCGGTCACCGCGATCATGGGTGGCGCCTCGCTGGACGAGGTCGTCGGGCTGTTGCGGACCTGACGTGGGTCTCGCACCGAGAGAACCATTAGGTTAGCGTTACCAAAGTCACGAGGGGGCTCGGTGTCTCGGTGACGCCCAGGATTCTCGCTACCATCACGATCGGAGAACAGCGTTGACATCGAGTGCGGCGATTGCCGTCGAAGGCGTCGAGAAGTCGTTCGGTGAGGTGAAAGCCCTGCGGGGCATCAGCTTCCAGGCCCCGGCGGGCAGCGTCCTCGGCGTGCTCGGCCCCAACGGCGCGGGCAAGACCACCACCGTCTCGGTGCTGTCCACCCTGGTCCGGCCCGACGCGGGCCGCGCCACCGTGGCCGGCTACGACGTGGTCACCCAGGCCGACGAGGTGCGCGCCTCCATCATGCTCACCGGCCAGTACGCCGCGCTCGACGAAATGCTCACCGCCCGTGAGAATCTCGTGCTCTTCGGCCGGCTCATGGGCCTGGGCCGCAAGCCCGCCAAGGTCAAGGCCGACGAACTGCTCGAGCGCTTCGACCTGGTGGCCGCGGCCGATCGCCGGGTGGGGCAGTACTCCGGCGGCATGCGCAGGCGCATCGACATCGCCTGCGGGCTGGTGCGTCAGCCGCAGGTGGTCTTCCTCGACGAGCCGACCACCGGCCTGGACCCGGTGAGCAGGCAGAGCCTGTGGACGCTGGTGCGCGAACTCAAGGACCAGGGCGTCACCATCCTGCTCACCACCCAGTACCTCGAGGAAGCCGACGTCCTGTCCGACAACATCATCGTCGTCGACAAGGGCATGGTGATCGCCGAGGGCACCGCCGACCAGCTCAAGGCCCGCGCGGGCGCCAGCTACTGCGAGGTCGTTCCGGTGGCCGCGGGTGATGTGCCCGCGCTGGTCACCGCGCTGAGCGGCCTCGGCGAGACCACCGTCCCCGAATCGGCCGACCGCGTCTCGCTGCCCGCCCCCGACGGCGCCACCACCCTCACCGCCGCGCTGGACCGCGTCAATGCCGCCGGGATCGAACTCATTGATATCGCGCTGCGCAGGCCCTCGCTCGACGAGGTGTTCATCCAGCTCACCACGCCGTCCGAGGACAAGGCGCCGGTCGCATGACGGCGGCGAATTCGCTGGGACCGGTACGGGTTCCGCCCGTCGAACAGTGGAGCGCGCTGAGCGAGCGGGGAATTCGCGCGGCCGTGCGTGAGGGTGACCTCGTGCTCGGCTTCGCCTCGCCGCTGGTGTTCTTCATCTGTTTCTATGTGCCGCTGCGCAAGTCGATGGAAGCGGCCGGAATCGACTACGCGCAGTACCTGCTGCCGCTGATCCTGGTGCAGTCGATGTTCTTCACCTCCATGTTCGCCGCCGACCGCGCCGCGCGCGAGGTCTCCGGCGGTATGGGCACCCGGCTGCGGGCGCTGCCGGTGCGCTCGTGGGTGCCGCCGCTGGCACGCATGTCGGCCAACCTCGTGCGGGCGCTGTCGGCGCTCATCGGCGCGCTGGTGATCGGCACCCTGTTCGGCTTCCGGTTCCACGGGCTGGTGCCCGCGCTGATGTTCGTCGGGCTCACGCTGGCCTTCGGTGCGGCGCTGGTGATCGCCTCCGACGCGCTCGGCACCGTCACCGGTAATCCGGAACTGGGTGCGACTGTGCTGTTCGTGCCGCAGCTGCTGCTGGTGATGGTGTCCACCGGATTCGTGCCCGCCGAAGGCTTCCCCGGCTGGATCCAGCCGTTCGTGCGCAACCAGCCGGTCTCCCAGGTGGCTGGCGCGCTGCGCGGCCTGTCCGAGGGACGGTATCCGGCGGAACTGACGGTATCGGCGATCTGGATCGCCGCCATGCTGATCGGCGGCGCGGTGCTGGCCGTCCTGGTGGAAAGGAAGCGCCGGTGACCACGCTGATCGACCAGAGCCTCGCCGAGACCGGCAGGCTGGTGCGCCGCTGGAGCCGTCAGCACGAGGTGCTCACCAGCACCCTGGTGCTGCCGGTCCTGCTGCTGCTGATGTTCCAGCTCGTGCTCTCGCGCACACTCGAGATGGGCGGCGGTGACGAACCGATCTACGGATTCGTTCCGATGATCGCCGTCGCCGGAACCATGTACGGCGCGATGGGCACCGGCCAGTCGCTGTTCGGCGAACGCGAGAGCGGGCTGCTGCGCCGGTTCTGGGTGCTGCCGATCCACCGCAGCGCGGGCCTGGTCGGCAGGTTGCTGGCCGAATGCCTGCGCGCCCTGGCCGCCACCATCGTCGTCGTGCTGGTCGGCGTGCTGCTGGGCCTGCGGTTCGAGGCCGGTCTGCTCGGGGTCCTCGGCGTGCTCGCCGTGCCGGTGATCGTCATCATCGGCTTCACGCCGCTGGTGGTCATGGTCGGCGTCAGCAAGATCGGCGGCCAGGTCGTCCAGATCTTCGCCATCGTCGTCCTGGTCGGCATGTTCTTCAACTCCGGCTTCGTCGCGGTCGACAACTACCCCGGCTGGCTCCAGCCCATCGTCCGCTACCAGCCCATGAGCACCGCCATCGACACCATGCGAGCCTTCCTCCTCGGCGGCCCCATCACCACCCCACTGCTACAGACCATCGCCTGGTCACTGGCCGGCCTGGCCATCTTCGGCGGCCTCGCCATCCGCGGCTACCGCAAGGCCGTCCAGAGCTGACCGTGTCAGTGGTCGATCCGCCGGTCGGTGCGTGGGACGCTCGAATGATCACCCACGTACGACCGGAGGATCGCTGTGGAACCGAAGTATCCGACCCCGCCCGGCTCGGTCACCGAGCAGTTCGCGGCGACAGCCGAATGGCTGCACGACAATCTCGCCACGATGCCGCTGCGCGGTGCGTCTGCCGAACAGATCGAGCGGGCGATGGCCGCGACCGGTCGACGATGGCCCGCTGAACTCCGCGAGTTCTTCGGCCTGGTGAACGGCATTCCCACCGAACACTGGGTGCAATTACTGCCCGGTGACGAACTGTTCGACCTGGACCGGGTCGTGCACGAGCGGCAACTGGAACTCGACATCTGGGGACCCCTGTCCGAGGAAATGGGCCTCGAGACCGACCCCGACGCACAAGCCGGAGACCCCACCGGAACATTCCTGCCCGAATTCATCCCGTTCGCGGGCCAGGACGGCTACCTGCTGTTCGTCGACACCCGCCCGGGCGACCTGCACGGCTGCGTCTCCCGATTCGACAAGGTCGACGCCGACGACGCCGGCCCGAGCTGGCGATCCCTGAGCGCCATGCTGACCGACCTCACCACCAGCCTCCGCACCGGATCGACCTTCGACCACTCGTCGGCCCCGACCGTCGTCGAGGGCCGCCTGATATGGCGCTGAAGACCACCTGATCAGTCCAGTATCCGTGTGCTGGTCAGGCGGCTATGGGGGTTGGGGTGTTGTGGAGGTGGGCGTAGGGGCCGTTGTTGTCGAGGAGGGTGGGGTGGGTGCCGAGTTCGGCTACTCGGCCGTGGTGCAGGACGGCGATCTGGTCGGCGTCGCGGATGGTGCTGAGGCGGTGGGCGATGGTGATGACGGTGCGGCCCTGGGCGACCACGTCGATGGCGGCCTGGACGGCGCGCTCGGTTTCGGTGTCGAGGGCGCTGGTCGCCTCGTCGAGGACCAGGACGCGGGGGTCGCGCAGGAGGGTACGGGCCAGGGCGATCCGTTGTTTCTCGCCGCCGGAGAAGCGGTGGCCGCGCGCGCCGACCACCGTGTCGTAGCCCTCGGGGAGCGAGGCGATGAGGTCGTGGATCTGGGCGGCTCGGGCCGCGCGTTCGATCTCCGCGTCGGTGGCGGTGGGGGCGGCGTAGCGCAGGTTCTCGCGGATGGTGGTGTGCAGCAGGTAGGACTCCTGGGACACGACGCCGACGACGCGGGCGAGGGTGCCCAGTTCCAGATCGCGCACGTCGATGCCGTCGATGGTGACCTTGCCGCGGGTCGGGTCGTGCAGGCGCGCGACCAGGGACGCGAGAGTGGTCTTGCCGGAACCGGTTTCGCCGACGAGCGCCAGGGTCGTCCCGGGCGGAACCACCAGCGAGACGTCGTCGAGCACGTCCGGCCCCTCGGCGTCGTAGCGGAAGCCGACGTCCTCGAAGCGGACCTCGCCCACCACATCACGCGAGTCCAGGCGCACCGGCCGCGCGGGCTCGTCGATGTCGACCGGCAGGTCCAGATACCCGAAGATCCGGCTGAACAGCGCCATCGAACTGGTGATCTCGACACCCACATTGAGCAGGCTCATCAGCGGCCGGAACAGCCCGGACTGCAGGCTCGTGAAGGCGACCAGGGTACCGATCGTCATGCCGCCGCTGGTCGCGGGGAAACCGGCGGCGAGGTAGATCAGGGCGGGGATCGCGGCGAAGAGAATGCTCATCGTCGCCATCCGCCAGCGGCCCGCGAGCTGGGACCGCACCTCGAGGCCGACGAGATCGCCGGAGGTCTCGGCGAAGTGCGCGGAGGCGAGTGGCCCGGTGCCGAGGGTCTTGCCCAACAGCACGCCACTCACCGAGAGTCCCTCCTCGACCTGACCGTGCAGGTCGGCGAGGCGACGTTGCCGTTGCGCGGTGATCTCCCGGCGCAGCAGCGCGACGCGACGCGTCAGCCAGATCGCCGGCGGCAGCACCACCAGCGACAGCAGCGACAACCGCCACGACAACACCGCCATCGCCACCGCGATACCCACCACGGTGGTGACATTGCTGGCGATCGAGGTCGCCGTGCTGGTGACCACCGACTGCATCCCGCCGACGTCGTTGATCAGCCGCGACTGCACCTCGCCGCCGCGAGTGCGGGTGAAGAACGCCAGCGACTGCCGTTGCAGATGCCGGAACACCTCGGTGCGCAGCGCGTGCATGACTCGCTGCCCGACGGTGGTGGAGATGAGTGTCTGCCCGACGCCGAGCACCGCGGTGACCACGGTGACGGCGAGTATCCCGCCCACCGCCCACAGCAGCAGGGCGATGTCCTGCCGGGGCAGCGCCTCGTCGATCACCAGGCGCAGCAGGAACGGCGAGGCCAGGCCGACGGTCGAGGCCGCCACGATCAGACCGGTGAGCAGGGCGAGCTGACGCCGGTACGGCGCGAAGAGCGCGGCGACGCGGCGCAGGGAAACCGGGGATTCGCGCAGCTGGGCGCGGTCGGCAGGGTCGGTGCGGCGGGTGCGGCCGCGGGGAGTGTCTTCCATGTGCAACCCCCTCCGGGTTGTGCTGTAATGCTGAGGTTACCTCACTATCTGGTAGTGGAAACACATGGAGAGGCCGGTTTATGCCCGACAACGAGAGCGACCTGCTCATGCAGGTCGCCAGAACCCTGCGCAGACGCTGGGCAGCGGCCTACGCCCCGCTGGGCCTCACCCCACACCAGGCCCGCGCCCTGCGCGTCACCGGCGAACACGACGGGCTGCGGTTGTCTGCCGTTGCCGAGGCGTTGCGCATCAGCCCGCGCTCGGCCACCGAGGTGATCGACGCCTTGCAGGAGGCCGGGCTGGTCACCCGTGAACCCGACCCCACCGACCGCCGCGCAATCCTCGTCACAGTCACCGACCACGGCCGGCGCACCCTCACCGACCTCTCCGAAGCCAGAACCCGCGAATCCGACGATTTCTTCGCCCGCCTCACACCCGCCGAACGATCCACCCTCCGCGAAATCCTCACCAAACTCGTCCCCTGAACCTTGCGAGGCGGCACCGACAGATCGGGAATGCGACTGTCCGCCAGTCACTGTCGCGGCTCTGTCGGCCTCGAACGGATGGCGAGCCGGGTCCCATCGTCCACGGCCACACGCTGTAGCTAGCCCGGGCCCGCTACAGCGGCGTGTCGAGATTCCCTGGGGGCCAGGCTATTTTGTAGCGTTCGCGGGTCTGATCTGGCCCTATCCAGCGGTCTCACTACGGTCTTGAAGTCTGTGCAAGGGGCCGGTGGCTGCGGATTCTTCGGCGTGCGAGGGGATAGGTCGCTACGGCGGTGGCGGTGAGGAGGGCGGCGAGGGTGATGACGGGGAGCTGGGGGTGGTGGAGGGTGTTGTCGCCGGCCAGGAGGTAGCAGGCGATGTTGATGAGCCAGTGGCCGGTGGTGGCGATCAGGACCCGTTGGCCGAGGGTGCCGATGGTCAGGGTGCCGAGGACGAGGGCGAAGGACATGGTCGAGAGGGTGAAGTAGCAGGCGGTGGCGGGGTCGCTGGTGAACGCTTGGACGTGCCAGAGGGCCCAGGTGGCGCCGGTGATGGTGATGGCGGCCAGGTTCGTTGTGCGGGATTCCAGAAGGGGTTGGAGCAGGCCCCGCCAGCCGATCTCCTCGCCCGCGGCGCCGAGGAGTTGCAGGAGGACGAACACCGCGAAGGGGACGCCGCCGACCGCTGCCGTTCCCACGGGCGCGATTCCGCTGACGGCGGCCGCCACGGTGATCAGCAGCCCGAACCCCACACACACGACGACCATCGCCACGACGCGCAGGCCGACCCGCCGCGACGGCACCGCCGTGGGTCGCGAACCGGAGACCGTCCGCCGGAACAACAGCCAGGTGACCAGCGCGCCCACCGCCGGAGCAAACTGCACCAGCGACAATGCCGCGGGGTGGATGCCCGAGTGTGGTTGCACCGCAAGGAAGAACATGGACGCGACGAGCGTGGCGAGCAGATAGACGCCGACCGCCGCGCGAATGGATGCGGCGGTCGGCGATCCGCCGGTATCGAGAGTGCGCACGGGTCCGACGTTGTCAGCCGCGACTCCGTACGCGCATCACCCTGTGGTACTGGGCGAGTGGCTATTTCGCCGCAGCGGCGAAGTAGGGGTCGAGTTTGTCGAGGATGTAGGGCACCGAGAGGGCGGTGGGCTGGTTGACGGCGCTGATCTCCTGGGTGGTGAGGAAGACGGCGGCGCCCTTCTGGACGGCGGGGAGGTCGTTGAAGCCGGGGAGCTGGCGGTATTTCTCGTCCATGCCCGCGGAGTAACCGGCCAGCAGCAGGTCGGCGCCGAGTTCGTCGACGCGTTCGGGGGACAGGGCAAGGCGGCCCTGGTTGGAGGGCTGGGCGGTGAGGTTGGCGGGGATGGTCATGCCGAGCTGGGTGAACAGCTGGGCCGAACCGTCGTTGGGGTCGGTGAGGACCATCAGCTGCGACGGGCTGGCCAGCCAGGTGCTGGCGAAGGTCTTGCCCTTCAGGCCGGGGTTGGCGGTGCCGATGGCGGCGATCCGGTCGTCGACCTTCTTGATCACCGCCGCCGCGTCGTCTTCCTTGCGCAGCACCTTGCCCAGCGCGGTGACCTGGTCCTGCCAGGGGGCGACGGCATTGGTGGTCAGCGCAGGCAGGGTGGGGGCGACCTTGGACAGCTCGTCGTAGGTCTTCTGATCGGCGATGAACGGATCGACCAGGATCAGGTCCGGTTCCAGCGCGGCCACCTGCTCGGCGACATTGCCCGTGGTGTTCAGGGCCTTGGCCGACTTCAGGCTCTCCGGCTCCCACGGCGGGGTGGTCTTGGAGACCGCGGCGACATTGTCGATGTAGCCGACCGGCACCACGCCCAGCGCCAGCGTGGTGTCGAGCCACTGGTTGCCCAGCGCGACGATCTTGTCCGGGGTGCCGGTGACGGTGGTCTCGCCCTTGGCGTGGGTGATGGTCACCGGCTCGCCGCCACCGGCGGTGTCGTCGTCGGTGGAACCGCAGGCGGCCAGGCCGAGGACGAGCGCGCCGGCCAGCGCCGCCACCGCCCCGCGCCGCAGACCGCGCGAAATCCGAACAGTGGTCATCGAACATCCTCCATAGACCCGGTTACCGTGAGAGTCAGCCAAGGCTAACCTACAGCTACAGCCGGGGAGGGCGGTTCTACAACGTGACGCGCTGATCCTCGGCCATGAACAGCTTGTCCCCGTCCTTCACCTCGAAGGTCGTGTAGAACTCGTCGATATTGCGGACCACCTGATTGCAGCGGAACTCGTTGGGGGAGTGGGTGTCCTGCAGACCCTGCAGGGTCGCCTCCTCGGTCTGCTTGTCGCGCCACTGCCGCGCCCAGGAGAAGAACATCGTCTGGTAGTCGGGCTCGACACCGGTGCGCTCGGCGACCTTGCGGTAGGCGGCCAGCGCGATCTGCAGACCGCGCAGATCGGCCAGGTTCTCACCCACGGTGAGCGCGCCGTTCACGTGCTGCCCCTCGGGCGCGCCCTCGGGGACGAGCACGTCGTACTGCTCGATGATCTGCTGGGTCTTGGCCTCGAAAGCGGCCCGGTCCTCGGGCGTCCACCAGTCGCGGCGGTTGCCGTCGCCGTCGTATTTGGAGCCCTGGTCGTCGAAGCCGTGCCCGATCTCGTGGCCGATGGTCGAGCCGACCGCGCCGTAGTTGACCGCGTCCTGGGCGTCCTTGTCGAAGAACGGCGGCTGCAGGTAGGCGGCGGGGAAGACGATCTGGTTGGTGGTCGGGCTGTAGTAGGCGTTCACCGTCTGCGGCGACATGCTCCACTCCGACTTGTCCACCGGCGTCCCCAGGCGGGCGAAGGCGCGCGCGGACTCGAAGGTGTTGATGGCCAGCAGCGACTCGATCAGCTTGCCGCGGGTGATCTGCACCGAGGAGTAGTCGACCCACTTGTCGGGGTAGCCGATCTGGGCCACGATCTTGTCCAGCTTGGCGATGGAGGCTTCGCGGGTGGGCTGCGACATCCACGTCGAGTTGGTGAAATTGTCGTGGTAGGCGGCGCGCAGGTCGTCGACCATCTCGAGCGCGCGTTCCTTGGCGCTGGCCGGGAAGTGCGCGTCGACGTAGAGCTTGCCGAGCGGCTCGCCGAGATTGTCGTCGACGACCCCGACGGCCGAACGCCACATCTCCGGCTTCTCCTGCAGACCACCCATGATCCGGCCGAAGAAGTCGAAGCGCGGGTCGGCGATGGCCGCGGGCAGGAACCGCCCGTAGTTGTTGGCGATGTGCAGCTTGAGGTACTCGCGCCACTGGGCGATGTCCACCTCGGCCCACAGCTGCGCGGCCGCGGTGACGAACGACGGCTGGCCGACGACCATCTTGTCGAACAGCGACTTGGGCCGGTCGGTCATGCCCGACAGCCACGGGTCCCAGTCGAACTGCGGGCCCAGCGCGGTGAGCTCCTGCCAGCTCATCAGGTTGTAGGTGGCGTCGGTATTGCGCAGGCGCACGCTGTCCCAGTGGTTGGCGGCGATGCGCTTCTCCAGGTCGAGCATGCGCTGGGCGACCGCGGCCGGCTCGGCCATGCCCAGGCCCTTGGCCAGCTGTTCGAGATAGGTCTGGTAGCCCGCGAGCTGGGCCGCGAACTCGGGCTTGCGGTAGTACTGCTCGCTCAGGATGATCCCGGACTGGCCGACGCCGGGGATGTAGGCGGTGGAGTTCTTGCGGTCGATGCTGATGCCCATGGCGATCAGCCCCGAGATCGGCGCCTCGGCCATCACCTTCGCCAGCTCGGGCTTGCCCGGGGCCGCGTCGACGGCCGCGAACAGGCCCGCGAGCGGGGTGATGCCGAGCTTCTCGATCTCGTCGAGGTCCAGGCGCGCGTCGTAGAGGTCCTTGATCTGCTGGGCCTCGGAACCGTGCTCCGGGTCCTCGATGCCCTCGATGATCGCGCGCAGCTGGTCGAGCGTGCGGTCGGTGGCGTCGGTGATCGCGCCGACCGAGACCTTGTCCGGCGGCAGCTGGAAATCGCGCAGCCAGGCACCGTTGACGTGCCGGTAGAGGTCGTCCTGCGGGCGGATCGTCAGATCGCCGCCACCCATGTCCACGCCGGTGAGCCGCACTGTGGGATCGTCGGTGGCGCACGAGGCCAGCGTCGCCGCCACGGGCACCAGCCCCATGGCGATCAGGAATGCGCGGCGATCCATTGTCACAGGATGTCCTTCCCCGATGCGGCACCCGCACCCGTGCTCGTTGCGATCCAGCCCGCACAGGTTACCGGCGCGCGGGCCACACGGTGGGGTCGTCGCGGCAGGTGACCCCCGATTTGGGGCGACCTGGGCTTTCCCCTACACTAGACCGGTTGCCTGCGGGAGCTCTGCGCCCGCGATCCGGCAGTGAACCCCCAGCGGTAGGTATCTCCGCTGGCAGGCGCGCGTCCGGTGGTGACTGACCATGTGCGTCGGGTCGGCAATCCGGCGTACGTATACATCCAGGTCCAGGAGGTGCTGAAGTGATTCAGCAGGAGTCGCGACTGCGCGTCGCCGACAACACCGGGGCGAAGGAAATCCTTTGCATCCGCGTGCTCGGTGGCTCGTCGCGTCGCTATGCCGGTATCGGTGACATCATCGTCGCCACCGTCAAGGACGCCATCCCCGGCGCGAACGTCAAGAAGGGCGACGTCGTCAAGGCTGTCGTCGTGCGCACCGTCAAGGAGCGCCGCCGTCCGGACGGTTCCTACATCAAGTTCGACGAGAACGCTGCCGTGCTGATCAAGCCGGACAACGATCCTCGCGGCACCCGCATCTTCGGCCCGGTCGGCCGTGAGCTGCGCGACAAGCGCTTCATGAAGATCGTTTCGCTGGCCCCGGAGGTGCTCTGACCATGAAGGTGCACAAGGGTGACACCGTCCTCGTCATCTCGGGCAAGGACAAGGGCGCCAAGGGCAAGGTCATCCAGGCCTACCCGGCGACCGGCAAGGTTCTCGTCGAAGGCGTGAACCGCATCAAGAAGCACGTCGCGGACTCCGCGAACCAGCGTGGCGCGTCCTCGGGTGGCATCGTGACCCAGGAAGCCCCCATCCAGGTTTCCAACGTGATGGTCGTCGATTCCGACGGTAACCCGACCCGCGTCGGCTACCGCACCGACGAAGAGACCGGCAAGCGGGTTCGGATCTCCCGTAAGAACGGGAAGGACATCTGACATGACCACCTCTGAGCAGACTCAGCCCCGGCTGAAGGCGCGCTACCGCGCCGAGATCAAGGACGCGCTGAACAGCGAGTTCGAGTACGCCAACGTGATGCAGATCCCGGGCGTCGTCAAGGTCGTCGTCAACATGGGTGTCGGTGACGCCGCCCGTGACGCGAAGCTGATCAACGGTGCCATCAAGGACCTCGAGCTGATCACCGGCCAGAAGCCGGAGGTCCGCAAGGCCACCAAGTCGATCGCGCAGTTCAAGCTCCGTGAGGGCATGCCGATCGGCGCCAAGGTCACCCTCCGTGGCGACCGCATGTGGGAGTTCCTGGACCGCCTGGTCTCCATCGCGCTGCCGCGTATCCGCGACTTCCGCGGTCTGTCGCCGAAGCAGTTCGACGGCAACGGCAACTACACGTTCGGCCTGAGCGAGCAGTCGATGTTCCACGAGATCGACGTGGATTCCATCGACCGCCCGCGCGGTATGGACATCACCGTGGTGACCACTGCGACCAACAACGAAGAAGGCCGTGCGCTGCTCAAGCACCTCGGCTTCCCGTTCAAGGAGAACTGAGCACATGGCCAAGAAAGCACTGGTCAACAAGGCCAACGCCAAGCCGAAGTTCGCGGTCCGCGCCTACACCCGCTGCCAGCGTTGCGGCCGCCCCCACGCGGTGTACCGCAAGTTCGGCCTGTGCCGCGTGTGCCTGCGCGAAATGGCCCACCGCGGCGAGCTCCCGGGCGTGCACAAGAGCTCCTGGTGAGCCCGCGCTCCTCGTGAGCGTTGCCACCTAGGCAAATATCGAAGCAAGGCACGGACTTCCGCAAGGGAGTTCGTGCCTTGTGGCGTTTATGGCGCCCTGCTACTAGGGCAACACCCATTTGCCGAGCACATCGCCGGAAACCTCGCCGCGTAGGACTACTGAGCCCGGCACCGATGGCTTGCTGACGTACGGGAAGGCCGCCGTCCCCGTCACATTGCTTCCGTCGTAGAGATACCCGACGTTCGGCTCTGCGGTGGCTGCGACCGTCGTTCCGTCAGCATAGGACAGGCTGTAGTCGATCGTCGCCGGGTCGGTCGACTGCGTGCCACGATGTGCGAAGCTCACCGACGCGGTGCAGCTGTCTCGCGCGGCATCGCAGGTCCAGTCCGAGACGGTGATCTCGGTGACCGTCGTCGCGGCCCCGTTGTAGTTCAGAACGGGGATGGAAGCGGTTTCACCCATCAGATAGCTTTCACCGGGTGATGCGGACGCGATCGAACCGAGTACGGCAAGCGCGCCGAAGGAAACTCCGAGAGTCAATGCGGCGAGTCTTCTCACGATCCCTCCAAACATCGATGATTCCGGGCTGGTAGAGCCAGCTTGGTACCGGTGGACACCGAATCCGGTCACGGCGTGGTGTCGAGATCGTCCTATCGAGGGCGCCTGCTTCCCGCATGATCACGGATGTGTCGCTGGCGGTGCGTTGGGCACCGAGCGATGAGGCGCGGTCTTCCTGTCGGAGTCCGTCCTTGGATGGGATTCGGATCGTCGAGGGGGTTCGGCGGTGAAATGTTTGCGTTTCACTCCGGAAAACGGTGGGGTGGTGTTCGCTGGGCGGATGAACAAGCTTGTTACCGTCGCAGCGTTGTCCTGCGCGATTCTGGCCGCGCCTGCTGTGGCGTCGGCTGCTCCTGTCCAGGCCGGGCCGGTGGCTGATTCCGGGTCGTCGCAGGGGTCCTCGCAGGGGTCGGGGTCGTCGGAGACGCAGTTGATCTGCTCGCCGATCGCGCAGTTCCTGTTCTCCACCGGGAGTGTGGAGAAGCCGCCGCTCTACGATTTCCTCTGCCTGTTCTCGTAATACCCGGTGCGTGCCCCCGCAAGTCGGGGCGTGCGTGGGGCGAGGGTGGCGGGGCAGGGTGTAGCTGTGAAGAAGCTCGTATTGTCCTCCGCCCTCGCCCTTTTCGTGTTCGCGCCGGTTGCCGGTGCGGCTACCGCACAGGCTCAGGAGCCCGTCGCGGACTCGGGTTCGTCGAGTCTGGACGTGCTGTGCGGCCCGTTGGGCGGGATTCTCGTGCTCGCGGGGAGCGCCGAGAACCCTTACGGGCCGCTGCTCGGGTCGGTGTGCTTCAACCGCTGATCAGCTGAAGGGCGAGCGGTCGATGCCGCAGCTCAGGCCCGTCGGGGGCAGCTGACCGGTGAACAGATAGTCGCGCTTGACGTGTTCGGCGCAGGTACTGGCGACATACATGCTGCTGTGGCCCGCGCCTTCCATGACCACCACCTGTGCCCGCGCGAGCTGCGCGGCCCCCGCGACCGCCCCGCGCAGCGGCGTGGCCGGATCGAACCGGCTGTTCAGTACCAGGATCGGGGCGGCGGTCTCGCGATTCCACGGACCGGTGTAGCGGTCGGCGTCGTGGGCCGCCCAGAAAGCACACGGGGTGGCGTTGAAGACGGCGGTGCGGCCGAAATACGGGACGCGCAGGTCCTCGATCGCGCCGACCCGCTGGTAGACGGCCGGATCGGTCGGCACCGCGCTGTCGGCGCACTGGATCGAATAGAACGCCTCCACCCGGTTGCCCGGATGCTCCCGCTCGAAGATCGCGTCGTGGGTGACGGCGGGAAGCAGCGTGGTGCCCGCGTCGAAGAGCTGCTGCAAGAGGGCCGCCAGGTCGGCGTAGGTGTCGGGCCTGGCCAGGCTGCCCGCGGCGGTGACGATCTGGCCGTAGGTCCACTCCGTGCCGTCGATCACGATGGGCGCGAGCCGGGCCCGCTCGGCCAGCGCGATCCACTTCAGCTTCGGGTCGCCGGCCGAGAAGGCGCAGTCCGGGCCCGCCGCCACGCAGTCGCGCAGGAACGCGTCGAAGGTCTCGGCCATGGCGTCGGCCACACCCTGACGGGTGTCCAGCGGCAGGTTCGCGCCGTCGGCGCCGTGGCCGTTCGCGCTGCCCTCGAAGTCGAGTGAGCCGTCCAGCGCCATCGCCCGCACCCGGCCGGGGAACAGATTGGCGTAGACCGCGCCGACCTGGGTGCCGTAGGAGATGCCGTGATAGGTCAGCGCCGTATCACCCACCGCGCGGCGCAGCAGGTCCAGGTCGCGGGCGGTGTTCGTGGTGGAGGCGTGCGCGAGGATCGGGCCCGCCGTGGCCGCGCAGCGGGCCGCGATATCGGCCGAGCGGGCGAGGAACTCCGGTTCCTCGGCGGGGCCGGTCGGGGTGCCGGGGAAGGTGGCGAAGTACTGCTGCTGTTCCTCGATCGAGGAGAAGCAGCTGGTCCCGGCGCTGCGGGCGACCGAGCGCGGGTCCCAGGACACCAGGTCGAAGCGGGCCCGCAGTTCGTCGGAGAACAGCCAGGGCCAGTGCGCGCGCTCGCGCAGCCGGTCGACGCCCGACGGGCCGGGGCCGCCGAAGTTCACGAACAGGGTGCCGATTCGGCGGGTGGGGTCGGTGGCGGGCAGCTTGATGACCGCCAGGTCGATCTGCTCGCCGTGCGGATCGTGGTAGTCCAGGGGGACCTGGGCCCAGGTGCAGGAGAACCCGTCCGCGCAGTCCGACCAGGCCAGATCCGGGGTGGTGGCGGCCTCGGCGAGCTGGTCGACGTACGGATCGGCCGCGTGCGCGGGGGAGGGGACGGTGAGGGCGCCGATGCCGAGCAGGACAGCGAAAGCGCTGGTCCAGCCTCGGCGAGTTCCACGGCGCGCGAAGCGCGAATACACCTGCCGAGCCTCCTGCAGATCGGGCGAACCAGGTGAAGCTACCACGTGCTTACTTCGGGAAACTAGTTGGCGCCGAACAGAATTCGTGCGTATGTCCGGGACCGACGAGTGTGGACCAGAATTTGTTTCACTTTGTTCGGTAAACGCGAAGTTACATAATTAAGGTAATTCTGTGGTCTTCCCGATAATTCGCATTCGATGGTGGTCGGCCGGTGCGTGTGCCGCTACTGTCGGAATGGCCGCACGACAATGCGGCGAGTACGGGTGTCAATGACGATCCCTGATTTCCGATGAGTGCAGAGGAAGTGGGATTGTGACTGCAACCACAGAGAAAACAGGGCGTGACCTGGCCCACCGGCCCCCGCTGCGGGGCATGCCCGAGGGCGCGCTGCCGATGGTCGCCTTTCTTTCCATATTGGCCGGATTCATCGGCGCGGCCGCCTATACGCATTCCGCCGGATATTTCGTCACCTTCATGACCGGAAATACCGAGCGGGCCGTGCTCGGCTGGTTCGACAACGACCAATTGCTCGCGACGGGTGCCATCACCCTGCTGCTGTCCTTCGGCCTCGGAGTCTTCGTCGCCTCGCTGCTGCGCAGGCGGGTCTGGCGCGACAGCCGCCACGGCGCCACGGTGGTGGCCACGGTCGCGCTGGTCGTGGCCGCCGCGGTCGACTGGGCGCTGGACCGCACCGGCGGGCAGGAGGTCGGCTTCATCCCGATCGCCTTCGTCGCCTTCGCCGTCGGCGCGCTCAACACCGCCTTCGTCAAGAACGGCGAGGTCAGCGTGCCGCTGAGCTATGTCACCGGCACCGTGGTGAAACTCGGCCAGGGCATCGAGAGCCATGTCAGCGGTGGCAGCGCCCGCGACTGGCTCGGCTACGCGCTGCAATACGGATCGTTCGCGGTGGGGGCCCTGTTCGGCGGTGTCCTCGGCGAGATCGTCGGCGGCGATCAGATGCTGCTGGTCGCGGCCGGGGTCTGCGCGGCGGGGGTCGTGTTCACCGCCCGGGCGAGCCGCGACCCGCTGCCCGCCACCTGAGCGGCACCCGGATTTTGTCCTGACCACGGCGTTGCCTACACTAGAGCGGTTGCCTGGGCAGATCTGTGTCCGCTACACGCTCGGCGTTGGCGGATCGTTGCCGGGCGCCGAGCGCTCGTGAAGAGTACTCATCCGGTCGGTAAGTGCCGCCCGGACCAGCCGAATTGTTGTAGGCCCACGGTCTGCGCGCGAGAGCGTGCCGATGCTGCATGGGAACCGCAGCGAGAAAGGTGTCGAGGTCTAACCATGACCATGACTGATCCGATCGCAGACTTCTTGACGCGTCTGCGCAACGCCAACTCGGCGTACCACGATCAGGTGAAGGCTCCGCACTCCAAGCTCAAGGCGAACATCGCCGAGATCCTGAAGCGCGAGGGTTACATCGCCGATTACCGCACCGAAGACGCGCCGGTGGGCAAGTCCCTCGTCGTCGATCTGAAGTACGGCCCCAGCCGTGAGCGCAGCCTGCAGGGCCTGCGTCGCGTCTCGAAGCCGGGTCTGCGTGTGTACGCGAAGTCCACCAACCTGCCCAAGGTCCTCGGCGGCCTCGGCGTGGCGATCATTTCCACGTCGACCGGTCTGCTCACCGACCGTCAGGCGGCCAAGCAGGGCGTGGGCGGCGAAGTCCTCGCCTACGTCTGGTAAGGGAGGTCAGGACTAATGTCGCGTATTGGTAAGAAGCCCATCGAGATTCCGGCCGGCGTCGACGTCACCATCGACGGCCAGGTCATCACGGTGAAGGGGCCCAAGGGCACCCTGTCGCACACCGTGGCCGAGCCGATCACCGTCACCAAGGGTGAGGGTAACGAGCTGGAGGTGGCCCGTCCCAACGACGAGCGCGCCAACCGTTCGCTGCACGGCCTTTCCCGCACCCTGATCGCCAACATGATCGAGGGTGTCACCAAGGGCTACGAGAAGAAGATGGAAATCTTCGGCGTCGGTTACCGTGTGGCCGCCAAGGGCTCGAACCTCGAGTTCGCCCTGGGTTACAGCCACCCGGTCCCGATCGAGGCCCCGGAAGGCATCACCTTCGCGGTGGAATCGCCCACCAAGTTCTCTGTGTCCGGCATCGACAAGCAGAAGGTCGGCCAGATCTCCGCTGTCATCCACGGACTGCGTAAGCCCGACCCGTACAAGGGCAAGGGCATCCGCTACGCCGGCGAGGTCGTTCGCCGCAAGGTCGGAAAGACGGGTAAGTGATCATGGCGCAAACTGCTAACCAGAAGGCCAAGCGGATTCCGCTGGGCAAGGACGTCTCGACCAAGCGTCGGCTGTCCAAGACCCGTCGTCACTTCCGTCTGCGCAAGAAGGTCGTCGGCACCACCGAGCGTCCGCGCCTGGTGGTCAACCGCTCCTCGCGGCACCTGCACGCCCAGCTCGTCGACGATTCGGTCGGCAAGACCATCGCCGCCGCGTCCTCGATCGAGGCCGATGTGCGTGCGCTGGAGGGCGACAAGTCCGCCAAGGGCGCCAAGGTCGGTCAGCTGATCGCCGAGCGTGCCAAGGCTGCCGGTATCGAGTCGGTCGTGTTCGACCGTGGTGGTCACGACTACCACGGCCGTATCGCGGCGCTGGCCGATGCCGCTCGTGAAGGCGGGTTGAAGTTCTGATGACTGTTATTTCGAACGGAAGGAACGTCTGATGCCGGGACGTCAGCGGCGTGACGGCGGCAACGGACCCGCCGGACAGAACAGCAATGGCCCCGAGGGCAACCGCGACAACCGTCGCGGTGGTGGCGATCGTCGCGGTGGCGGCGACCGTCGGGACAACGCTGCCGAGAAGAACCAGCTCGAGCGCGTGGTCGCGATCAACCGCGTCTCCAAGGTCGTGAAGGGTGGTCGTCGCTTCAGCTTCACCGCCCTCGTGATCGTCGGTGACGGCAACGGTCTGGTCGGCGTCGGCTACGGCAAGGCCAAGGAAGTTCCCGCGGCCATCCAGAAGGGTGTCGAGGAGGCTCGCAAGGGCTTCTTCCGCGTCCCGATGATCGGCTCGACCATCACCCACCCGGTTCAGGGTGAGGCGGCGGCCGGTGTCGTCATGCTGCGTCCGGCTTCGCCCGGTACCGGTGTGATCGCCGGCGGCGCGGCGCGTGCCGTGCTCGAATGCGCGGGCATTCACGACATTCTGGCCAAGTCGCTCGGTAGCGACAATGCGATCAACGTCGTTCACGCGACGGTTGCCGCGCTCAAGATGCTCCAGCGTCCCGAAGAGGTTGCCGCCCGTCGCGGTCTGCCGATCGAGGATGTCGCTCCGGCGGGCATGCTGCGTGCGCGTGCGGGACAGGGAGCCTGACCATGGCTGATCTCAAGGTGACCCAGATCAAGAGCACCATCGGCGCCAAGGCGAATCAGAAGGACTCCCTGCGTACGCTGGGCCTTCGCAAGATCCGTCAGAGCGTTGTCCGCGAGGACAACGCTCAGAACCGCGGTCTGATCAACGTCGTGCGCCACCTCGTAACTGTTGAGGAGGTCTGACATGACCATCAAATTGCACCACCTGCGTCCTGCGCCGGGTTCCAAGACCGAGAAGACCCGTGTGGGTCGCGGTGAGGGTTCCAAGGGCAAGACCGCCGGTCGCGGTACCAAGGGCACCAAGGCCCGCAAGAACGTCTCCCCGGCGTTCGAGGGTGGCCAGATGCCGCTGCACATGCGCCTGCCGAAGCTGAAGGGCTTCACCAACCGCTTCCGCGTGGAGTACCAGGTTGTGAACGTGGGCCGCATCGCGGAGCTGTTCCCCGAGGGCGGCACGGTCGGTAAGGCCGAGCTCGTCGCTGCCGGCGCCGTTCGCAAGAACGAGCTGGTGAAGGTCCTCGGCGACGGTGAGATCGGCGTGGCGGTCCAGGTGACCGCCGACAAGGTGACCGGCTCCGCCAAGGAGAAGATCACCGCTGCCGGTGGCACTGTCACCGAGCTGGCCTGACGGTAGGCTAGTCGGCAGTAGGCACCGGACGAGTCGAAAGCTCGTCCGGTGCCACTGTTAGAGTCTCAACAAGCTTTGTCTGCCAAGACCGTCATCGGCTGATGGCCTGACCATGTCGTTCGCCAGGAGGATTTGTGCTTTCCGCCTTCGTATCGGCCTTCCGGACTCCGGACTTACGGCGGAAGATTCTCTTCACGCTGGGGTTGATCGCGCTGTACCGATTGGGTGCCGCGCTGCCGTCCCCCGGTGTCGATTACCAGAACGTCCAAGAGTGCGTGAAGCTGGTTTCCGGCGGTGAGTCCGCCGGTATCTACCAGCTCATCAACCTCTTCTCCGGTGGAGCGCTGCTACAGCTGTCGGTGTTCGCGATCGGCATCATGCCCTACATCACCGCGAGCATCATCATCCAGCTGCTGACCGTCGTCATCCCGCGGTTCGAGGAACTGCGCAAGGAAGGCCAAGCCGGCCAGACCAAGATGACGCAGTACACCCGGTACCTCTCGATCGCGCTCGCGATCCTGCAGGCCACCGGTCTCGTCGCGCTCGCGGCGCGCGGTCAGCTGCTGCAGGGCTGCAACGAGCCCATCCTGGCCGATACCAGCATCTTCGGCATGATCATCATCGTGCTGGTGATGACCGCCGGTGCCGCGCTGGTCATGTGGTTCGGCGAGCAGATCACCGAGCGCGGTGTCGGCAACGGCATGTCGCTGCTGATCTTCGCCGGTATCGCCGCGCGCATCCCGCTGGACGGCAAGGCGATCCTGGACACCCGCGGTGGCCTGGTCTTCGGCCTGGTGTGTGCCGCCGTGCTGGTGATCATCGTGGCCGTGATCTTCGTCGAGCAGGGTCAGCGCCGGATTCCGGTGCAGTACGCCAAGCGCGTCGTCGGCCGCAAGATGTACGGCGGGTCCTCGACCTATCTTCCGCTGAAGGTCAACCAGGCCGGTGTCATCCCGGTGATCTTCGCGTCCTCGCTGCTCTACCTGCCCAACCTGATCGCTCAGCTGACCGGGTCGAACACGGCCACGGACCCGAGCTGGTGGCAGGAGATCATCCAGAAGTACCTGGTGAACCCGGGCAACCCGGTCTACATCGCGATCTACTTCGGCCTGATCGTGTTCTTCACCTACTTCTACGTCGCGATCACCTTCAATCCGGAGGAACGCGCCGACGAGATGAAGAAGTTCGGCGGCTTCATCCCGGGTTACCGGCCCGGTAAGCCGACCGCGGACTACCTGAACTACGTCCTGAGCCGGATCACGCTGCCCGGCTCGATCTACCTGGGTCTGGTCGCCGTGCTGCCCAACCTGTTCCTCGACATGGGCAATTCGGGGGCGGTGGCGAACCTGCCGTTCGGCGGTACCGCGGTGCTCATCATGGTCAGTGTGGGTCTCGACACGGTCAAGCAGATCGAGAGCCAGCTGATGAATCGAAATTACGAAGGGTTCCTCAAGTGAGAGTTGTTCTGCTCGGTCCGCCGGGTGCCGGCAAAGGTACTCAGGCCGTCCTGCTGTCGGAGAAGCTGGGCGTTCCGCACATCTCCACCGGAGACCTCTTCCGCGCGAACATCAGCCAGCAGACCGCCCTCGGGCGCGAAGCGCAGAAGTACATGGACGCGGGCGACCTCGTCCCCAGCGACGTCACCAACCGCATGGTCGAGGCCCGCGTGGCCGAGCCGGACGCCGCCAACGGCTTCGTGCTCGACGGCTACCCGCGCACGGTCGACCAGGCCGACGCGCTGAAGAAGATCCTCGAGCACAACGGCTCCGAGCTCGACGCGGTGCTGTGCTTCGTGGTCGCCGAGGACACCGTGGTCGAGCGCATGCTCGCCCGTGGCCGCGCCGACGACACCGAGGACGTCATCCGCAACCGGCTGCGGGTCTACCGCGAGGAGACCGAGCCGCTGCTGGCCTACTACGACGGTCTTGTCGTGACCGTCGACGGCATCGGCGAGGTCGACGAGGTCAACGCGCGGGCGCTGTCCGCTCTCGGCAAGTAGCGATCGGAGTACTGAGGCCGGATGGTCTTCAACCGGAAGAAGAAGGTCGTGCCGTTCCGCACGGCGGGCGAGCTGGACGCCATGGCGGCGGCGGGCGCGATCGTCGGGCGGGCGCTGGTCGCCGTGCGGGACGCGGCCAAGCCCGGCGTGTCCACCCTGGAGCTGGATCAGGTGGCCGAGGCCACCATCCGGGACGCGGGCGCGGTCCCGTCGTTCAAGGGCTACCACGGCTTCCCCGGCTCGATCTGCTCTTCGGTCAACGACCGGGTCGTGCACGGAATCCCCTCGGCGAGTGACATTCTCGCCGAGGGTGATCTGGTGTCCATCGACTGCGGCGCCATCCTCGACGGCTGGCACGGCGATTCGGCCTGGACCTTCGGTATCGGCACCATCATCGAGGCCGACGAACTGCTGAGCGAAGCGACCCGGCTGTCGATGGAGACCGGCATCGCGGCCATGCTGCCCGGCAACCGCCTCACCGACGTCTCGCACGCCATCGAGCTGGGCACCCGCGCCGCCGAGCAGGCGCACGGCCGCGCCTACGGCATCGTCGACGGCTACGGCGGCCACGCCATCGGCCGCGAGATGCACATGGACCCGTTCCTGCCCAACGAGGGCGCCCCTGGCAAGGGGCCGCGCCTGGTGGTCGGTTCCGTGCTGGCGATCGAGCCCATGCTCACCCTCGGCACCACCGAGACCAAGACCCTCGACGACGACTGGACCGTCGTCACCACCGACGGCACCCGCGCGGCCCACTGGGAACACAGCGTCGCCGTCACCGAGGACGGCCCCCGCATCCTCACCCTCCGCCCGGAGTAGTTCTGCTCGTTCGACGCGGCCCGGTCAGCCTTCCAGCAGGATGGTGACCGGGCCGTCGTTCGTCAGGTCGATGCGCATGTGGGCGCCGAAGTGGCCGGTTTCGACGGTGGCGCCGAGTTCGCGCAGGGTGGCGGCGAAGATGTCGACGAGCGGTTCGGCGATCGGGCCGGGAGCGGCGGCGTTCCAGGACGGGCGTCGGCCCTTGGCGGTGTTGGCGTAGAGGGTGAACTGGCTGACCACCAGGATCGGGGCGTCGAGGTCGGCGGCGGAGCGTTCGCCGTCGAGGATGCGCAGGCGCCAGGTCTTGTCGGCCAGGGCGCGCGCGGTGGCCTCGGTGTCGGTGTGGGTGGCGCCGACCAGGGCGAGCAGACCGTGGCCGCCGGATGCGGCGGTGGGCTCGATCCGGCCGACGACCTGCTCGTCGACGCTCACCTGGGCACTGGTCACCCGTTGCAGCAGTACTCGCACAGCCACCGATCATGCCCGGTGACGGCGCGTGCGGACCCGGCGGGTCAGTCCTTGCCGAAGAACAGGATGTTCGGGCCGAAGTCGGTGAGCGGGCCCTTCTCGGCGGCCTGACGGATGCCGCTGCCGGGCAGTTCGGTGACCTTGGCGAACATCGGGGCATTGCCGAAGGCCGCGCGCACCTGGGTCTCGGAGGCGTAGTCGGCGCCGTAGTCGGCCAGGGTGGCGAAGTCCAGCGGGGCCAGTGGCGCGTCGAGCGGGGCCTGTCCGGCGGGCCTGCCGAGCGCGGCGTACTGGGTGGCCACGCCGTTGTCGTAGAGGCACAGCTCGTAGGAGATGTTCTCGATGGTGGCGACGGTGAGCACCGGCCACTTCTCCGAAAGCCGCACCGCCAGCGGATGCTTGGCCAGCGCGCCGATCTCCCAGTTCAGGCTCTTCACCGAAATCCAGCTGCCCGAAGCTTTTTCGACCAGGACGACATCGGCGCCGAGTTCGGTGGCCGAGTTGGTCACCGGTTCCTTGACGCCCCAGTGCTTTTCGTGGACGCCGGCGAAGCGGCCCGCGTCCACCGGGGTGGCGCCGTCGCTCGCGTAGGCGGCGACGATGGCGGCGCGGACCTGGTCGAGCGCGTCCGGGGCCGAGCAGCGTACGGCCAGCGCGCCGTAGGTCGCCGAGATCTCCACCGGCCGCGAGGGCGGCTCCGGCATCGCGCCCGCCGCCAGCGGCTTGAGCCCGACCAGGGCCAGGCGCCAGTTGATCTCGTCGATGGTGGCCAGGTCGCCGCCCGACTGGTAGAGGATCTGCTGCTGGGTCAGCCGCCCGGCCTTCTCCAGCGTGGTGGCGCCCAGCTTCACCAGCGCCTGGGTGGTCTTGAGGGTGAGATCGAGCTCCTCCACGCGGGTTTCGCGTAGTCGCGCGGTGGCCGCGGGCGAGGTGAGCTCGGAGTAGAGGGCGCGGTAGGTCGCGATGGCCTGCTTGCGGGAGCGTCCGACCATCATGGTGCGCAGCAGCGTGCTCAGGCTGGCCAGGTACTTGCCCGGCTGCTCCGGGGCCCGCGCGTACATGGCGGCGCGGATGCGCACGGCGGACTCGGTGGCCGCCACCGCCGCGTCGTGGTCGAGGCGCATCAGCCAGACGCCGCATTTGGACAGGCCGTCGGCGCACATGGCCGACACCTCGGGATAGTCCTGGGCGACCTGGCGATAGGCCGAGCAGGCGCTGCGAATGGTGTTGGTGGCCAGCTGCCGGTGCCCGACCAGGCGGGTGGCCTGCTCGAACAGGCGCAGCGCGTCCTGCAACGCACCCGCGTACTCGTAGGAGACCCAGCCCTCGACCAGCCAGTGCAGCCGGATCGCCACGGCCTCCTGCGCGGGTTCGAGCGCCTCGGCGGTGCGGTCGCGGCCGGTGGGATCGTCGCGGGTGGCCAGCAGGCCCTGGGCCAGTTCGGTCAGCGACCCCGCGAGCTGGAGGTAGTCCTCGGGCCGCTGGTTGCGGGTCTGGGTGCGGTCGACCGCCACGCGCCGCTCGAGGCTACTCAGATCGGGCATGAGCAGTTCCATCGCGACGTCAATCTCCGGCCTCATCACTCGTCGGTATCCGGCCGCCGAGCGGCCCTTGCGCTTCGATCGAGTCTGTCACAGATCGGCCCCGGGTGCCGGATCGTTGGGGCGAACTCCGATGTTCATCCGGTGGTGTTGCCCTGTTTCCTTGTGGCTGTGCATATTTCGCATTGCTTACTAGAATGCGAGACGATCGAACCGGCTGCGTGGGTCGTCGGTGGGGTGCTTCGAGGAGCGGTGAGCGTGGGCGATTCTCCCTGGTCAGGGTTGGCAGGCAAGGCGAAAGTCAAGGTCGAGACAGGGGCCGCGCTCGAGGCCGCCAAGGCGTGCAGCCAGGCGATCGAGGTGTTCAAGGGATGCCAGGACCTGTTCCGCGGCGACCTCAACAACTACGACGAGGCCAAGCTCGGCGGCAGCCAGGTCGACGCCGGGCCGCCGCTGCGCAACAAGTTCATCGCCGAGGCCACCCAGGCCAAGGACCTGCTCGGCCGCTACATCGACTCGCTCGAGGACCTGGTCTCGCTGTTCAAGGCGGCGGGGGAGTCCTACACCGACACCGACCAGGGTTCGGCCGACAATCTCGCCGCGCTCAAGGGTCAGCTCGGCAGCGTGAACTCCGCGCCCGGCGCCAAGGACATGGCGGGGGAGGTGTCGCGGGCCGGTGGGTACACGCCGGACCACTGGGAGGTCGACGTCAAGGTCTCCGGCAACGAGATGAACATCAAGATGGAGAAGCACAACTACGACATCGAGACCGCGAACGTGCCCAAGCACTCGGGCACCGCGACGGCCGAAGCGGTCGGTGTGCGGATCCCGGTCCGCGCCGCGGACAATATGTCCTGGCGCGACATGTACGACCTCGGTCAGCGGATCTCCTGGCAGGAAGTGGCCAACGACGCGCCGATCTGGGAGGCCATGGCGCACGCCGTGCACGGCGCCGCCTACAACCTCGAGCAGAAGCTGGGCGAGATCACCAGCGACCGGTGGGAGAGCCAGGGCGGTGACGCGGCGCTGGCGGCGATCAGCACGTTCGGCAAGTCGGCGATGGTCGCCAGCGATTCCTTCACGATGATGCAGCAGAACCTCGAGTACACGGCGGACTGGTTGTACGCGACCAAGGTGTGTATGCCGATCGAGACCGAGGACAAATGCGACGACGATCTGCAGGAGAACCGCGATCGGTACGAGCGGCACTACGTCAACGGTGTGATGAACACCGAGAAGTTGTTCCCGGCGGCGGCGGAGCCCGCCGCGCCGAAGGGTCCGGTGACGAAACCGGACGACGGAAACAACAACAATAACAACAACAACGGCAACAACAATAACGGCGGAAATGGCAACAACGCCGGAAACAATGGCGGCAGCGGTAATTCCGGTGGCAGCGGAAGTTCCGGCGGCAGTGGTAATTCCGGCGGCGGGAGTCAGCAGCAGGGCCAGTCGGCCGCCGACGTGGCCAAGCAGCAGGCCGCTCAGCAAGCCGCCCAGCAGGCGGCGGCGGCCCTGCAGCAGCAGGGCGGTGGCACCGGCGGTTCGCAGCAGAGCGCGAACGGCCAGATCGCGGGGTCCAACGGCTCGACCGGATCGACGGGGTCCTCGTCGGGTTCGGCCGGTTCCGGTTCCGGCGACATGTCCGGCATCCTGTCCTCGGTGATGTCGGCGGTCACCGGTGCGGTCTCCTCGCTCACCCAGGCGCTGCCGTCGCTGGCCACCGCGTTGCAGCAGGTGTCCTCGACCGCGACCGACACCGGCGCCACCTCCGGCCTGCCCGACTTCACCCAGCTCGGCAACCTGTTCGGCCAGTTCCCCGACCTGGCCGAGCTGCTGTCGCAGTCGCCCGAGATCAACCAGCTGATCGCGGACAATCCCGCCTTGTCCCCATTGGCGGAACTGCTCGGCATCGAGACCGCCGTACCCGCCACCGACGGGGCCGCGGTGGCCGGGGAGACCACCGAATCCGCGACCGCCGACGCGTTCCCGCGCGCCTCGCTGCCCGATTTCTCGAACCTGTCCGGGCTCGATGATGTCGTCACCCCGCTCACCGGCCTGGTCGCCGAGTCGCTGGCGGCCGAAGCGCCCGCCCAGCAGCTCGAGGCGCCGGTCGAATCGGTGGACGTCGGCGCCACCGGCTCCCTCGCGCACGCGCGCCCGGAGGGTCAGGCATGACGCAGAGGTGGGAGCTCACCGATATCGAGTTCCGGGTGCTGTGGCAGCGATTCGTCGGCACCGACCTGCCGCGCCCACTGACCTTCCAGTCCACGACCCGCCTGCACGAGGACTACGAGGAGGAGAAGTACCAGACCTGGCAGCGGTTGCAGCACACGGTCGATCCGACGCTGCGCTCGGTGTTCGACGTGCTCGAGCGGCCGGAAGCCTATGTGCGGCTGCGTGGCTGGAAGGACGCCGCGCGCGACGAGGCCGGGTACTGGCTCAAGGCGCGGGCGGCGCGGGCCGGTGCCAACGGGTATCTGATCTACCAGCTGCCGGGTGAAACACCCACGCACAGCGGCGGTTACACCGTGGTCGACATCGGGCCCTACGGGCTGGCCGACGCGATCGTCGGCCTGATGCCCGACACCGGCGCGGGAACGGGCGGCATCATCCCGCTCGTCACCGACACCGGCGACACCCCCGACGACTACGGCCACCGCCCGTCGATGTTCTTCGAGGAGGCCGACACCTCCATCGTGGAGCGCAGCACCGAGTTCTTCAACCGTCCGGCCGAGCGCACGGGCACCATCAATATCCTGCAGAACCAATCGATGTTCGGCTCGCGCGGCATGCACCGCGACATCCTGGTGTGGCGCGACCTGCCCGCCGACGGCCGCTACGTGATCGAGCTGCCGCACGAAAACCCCACGGCCACCGCGATGTCGCGCGCCGATCTCACCGACAAGATCAATGCCTCGATCGAACGCATGATGTCGCGGGTGGAGGCGCACTGGGAGGCCGGTGTCTGACCCCGCACCGGCCGTTCACGGTGGCGCCATGCGGGATTCGCCCGGCTGTGTGAGGCTGTTGCGCACGCGAAAGTGTTGTGGTGTGCTCGAAGCACCACTCGTGGAGGGATGAGGGCGATGGGCACGTTCGAATACGACGCCGACGATTTCCGGACCGCGGCGGGCAAGTCGCGCGGGGTCAGCAATCAACTCACGACGATCATCAACACGCTGAACAGTTCGCTCAACGGCCGTGGAAACGTCTGGGGCAACGACAAACTCGGCCAGAGCTTCAACGACGGCCCCGGCGGTGACGACGGCTACGACTCGTCCTGGACCAATACCAGCGACAACGTCAAGACCATGGCCAAGTCCATGGCCGACTTCGCCGACGGCCAGACCGAGAGCGCCGACTACATCGACAAGATGGAGCAGGGCAACCGGAACGGGCTCACCTAGCCGCGTCGCGGATGCCCAGGCCCGGCAGGTGCAGATCGCTGTTGCCCGCGCGTTCGACCCAGCCCTGGTAGACCAGCGCGGCCGGGGAGGCGATGCCGAAGCCGTCGCGGAGGCCGGTGACGGTGCTCGCGGCGAGTCGCTGGTAGTCCTCGGTGGCGACCGGCCAGGGGAATTCGGTCCACCAGTTGCCCATGTGGGCTTCGTCGGGCCGGTGCCAGCCTGCCTCGGTGATGGCCCGGGCGCCGTCGTCGCCGGGGCGGAAGCCGGGCTCGAGCCATTCGTCGCCGGTGAGTTCGGCCGACACCGCGTCACCGTCCTTGCGGAACTGCGCGAAGCGGCGGGCCCCGGGTGCCGCCGATTCGCCGATGACCAGCACGGTGGTGTCGGGTGCGGCCGCGAGCTCCGCGGCGAGCCCGGCGGCGAACTGGGACCAGTCGGTCACAGCAGGCCCTGCTCGTCGAGCGCGATATTGCGGTCGTCGGCGGCGAGCCGGGCATTGGTGAGCAGGTACAGCCACACCGAGGCGGCGGAGCGCTCGAGCACGACCGTGGCCCGCGCTCCGGCCCACCGGATCTGCGGTGGCGGACCGGCGACCCGCGCGGTGGGGGCGCCGAGCCTGCCTGCGATCGCCGCGGCGATGTCGTCGAATGCCGTGCCGACCTCGGCGTCGTGATCCGCGTCGGCGAAATCGCTGAGCTGCAGCTCGATCCCGGTGACCTGACCGTCCTTGGCGCGGATCGCGCCGCTGTCGGGGCCGAACCCGATGTCGAGCATGATCCGGCGGGGACGGCTCGACAGGATCTGCCAGCCGAACTTCTCGATCACGGCGGGAGCGTCGTCGATGGCCCACGACCAGTCGAGGGTGTGCAGTGCGCCCGCGAGATCAGCCGCCTCGCCGGCGGGCAGAGCGCGCCAGTTGCCCATTGGCTTGCCTTCCTCTCGATCAGAAATAGGACAGGAACGCCGCGTCGAAGTCGGGGTCGCGGGTGTCGAAGGTCTGCGGGGTGTAGTCGAAGGAGCGCACGCGCTCGACGAACTCGGCGGGCAGGAGCAGCGGCTGTCCGGCGAGGTATTCCAGGGAGTCCTCGCGCCAGATCCACACGCCGTCGGAATACAGCGAGGGCCCGCCTTCGATATCGGTGCCCTCGGCGAAGAGGTGGTCCGAGGAGCCCATGACATCGAAGATGGCGCGGACCTTGCGCATGTAGTCGAGGATCTGCTCGCGATCGGGCTCGACGACACCGGTCGGCGCGGTGTGTACCGAGGGCAGTTCGTCGTGCGTGCCCTCGTACATCTCGCGGTACATGGCCACCGGCTGCAATTCCATGGACCCGATCCTTCGCGTGCTCCGCATGGCCGTCAAGTTCTCCGGCGTGGTCCACCGAGCCGACGGCGGCGGGCTTCGCGGCGGACGTTTGCCGTTCATATTGCGGTTACGGCGGATTCGCCGATGACTGCCACTCTGTTGCACAGGCGAACGACTTGTGGTGTGCTCGGGTGGGCACCACTTGCTTGGAGGATGAGGGGCGATGGCGACGTTCACGGACGTGAGTTGGTGACGTAGCCCCCCATGATCGAATTGCCCTCCGGGCTGCATTGGCTCTCGATTCTCGCCGGCATGGAATGGCCGGAAGGCAACGAAGACGAGATGTGGGCCATGGCCGAGGACTGGCGCACGGCCGCCGACAGTCTGCGCGGTCTGGTCGACGACATCGATGCCGCCAAAGACGCTGCGTACAAGGCGTATCCGCAGGGCGAGGGCGTCGACAAGATGCTCGCGGCCTTCGAGGGCATGGCGCGCGGTGACCAGTCGGTCACCAAGCTGGGCGAACTGTTCGACATCCTCGGTGACTCGGTGTATCAGACCGGCACCGAGATCGAATACACCAAGATCATGTTCCTGTCCTCGCTGGGCTTGCTGGCGCTGGAAATCGCCGCGGCGTGGGTCTTTCCGCCGACGGCGCCCGCGGTGGAGGCGGCCGCGATCGCGGTGACCCGGGTGGTGGCGCGCACCATCTTCGGCCGGGTGGTGGCGGCGATTCTGCGCCACGGCGCGAAGGCGGTGCTGACCCGCGTTCTGAAGTTCCTCGCTCAGCATGTGGCGATCGATACCGCCCTGGGCACCCTGCAGGAACTCGGTGTGCAGCAGTGGCAGGTCGACCAGGGCCACCGCAAGGAGATCAACTGGGATCAGGTCAAGTCGGCCGCGATCAGTTCTGCCGCAGGCGGTTTGGCGGCGGGACCGTTCGGTGACTTCCTCGGCAAGCGGCTCGGTGACAGCATGGCGCCGTGGCTTCGCGGCGCCATCACCGGCACCGGTGCCGGTCTGGTCGGCGCGGGCGGAGGCATGCTCGGCCAGTTCGCCTACGAGGGTTTCACCCAGGGCTGGGATCAAGCCTGGAACAACCTGCAGACCGCGGCCTCCGACCCACTGATGTGGAGTGCGGGCGCCACCAACGGCGGGCTGTCGGGCCTGAACAAGGCGGGCGCGAATTCCGCCTGGCAGAAGATGAATCCTGGCCTGTTCGAGCGGCCCAGCTTCAGTTCGCGGGTGCGCGAGGCCATGGGTCCCGGCTATGACCTGGGCAGTTTCGGGACCGACCAGACGCCGGGAGCGGGCGATGGTTCGTCCAACCGTCCTGGTGGCGAGGGTGAGAACCGGGCGGGCGCCGACGACGGTGCCACCGGCGCGGGCGGCGACGACAAGGTCCGGGTCGGCGCGGGCGAGGACGGCATGGACGGCGGGTCCGGTGAGGGTCGTGCCGGTGCCGACGACGGCGGCCAGTCGATGCGGCCCGCGGGCAGCACCCAGTCGCCGGAAGCCGATGCCCCGTCCGATACGAATTCCGGTGCGGGCGAAGCACGTCAGGACACCGGCGAGAGCCGTCAAGACGGCGGTGGCGGCGGTGCGCGTCAGGATGCCAGGCCGGAGGCGCAGACCGGCGAATCGCAGCAGTCCGGTGACGGCGGACGCCAGGACTCCGGTGCGCGCGCCGACGGGGAAAGCCCTGCCGCACAGGCTGATTCGGGCCGCAACGATTCGCGGGCAGGGGAGGCCGATGCACCCGCCGACGGTGTGAACGTCAATGACGGGACCCGCACCGACGCGGCGTCGACCGGCAAGCCGATCACCCAGGTCGACGCGCCGATGACGGGCCGGGACACGACCACGCAGGCCGGTGGGGCGCCGTTGGCCGCCGGGATGACCGGTGCGGGTCCGGCGGCGACGGGCGCGCCGTCGCCCGCCGCGACAGGTCAGGCGCCGGTCACGGGCCAGTCGGCGCCGCCCTCGACGTCGCAGCCCGCGGCCACCCCCGCGCAGCCCGCCACCCCCGCGCAGTCCCCGCCCGCACCGGGCCAGCAGGCGGGTACTCCCGCGGCGCGGCCCGGGGCGAGCGATGTCCGGGCCGGGATGCCGGACGGCGTCCAGGGCTCCGATATTCGTTCCAGCACACCGGAACTCGGCGGTGATACGTCGCGTACGGCGGATTCCGATGCCGATCAGGTGAACGATCCGGGAGTCCGCGCCGGGGAGGAATCGCGCGCCGGTGCCGGCGAACAGCGCGGCGCCGGGCTGGCCGACACCCCGCTCCAGGGATTGCGGGCCGCGCCGGGCGAAGCGCCGCCGGTGCGAGTCGAGGGGGAGAGCAGCGCGACTTCGGTGCGAGCGGAGGGGGAAGACACCGCGCTCCCGGTGCGAGCCGGGGAAGCCGAGGTCCGGTCCGACCCGCTCGCTGTCGCACCTGTGGTGCCGCTGGTCGGCGCCGACCCCGGCGCGAGCCCCGCACGGCCGAGTACGGAGACAGGTCGTCCGGTACGCCCCGGTGGCGCCGACTCCTCCGCGCGTCCACGCGCGGGCGACGAGGCCGGCATGCCGCGAGATCGCACCGATGACAGCGGCCTGCCGCGCGACCCGGGTGATGACGCCGCTTCCCCGCGTGACCGCGCTGACGACAGCGGACACCCGCGCCCCGACAGCGACGACATCACGCCGGTCCCCGACGCCCATCTGCCCAATGGTCAAGGCGTCGTCCATAATCCGACCGGCACCGCGATCGGTGACGACGCCCGCACCCACCGGGTGAGCCAGAACGTCCGCAACGACGGCGCGCACGATGTGGTGGTGCACGGCCGCAGCGACGGTTCGGTGACACCGGGCAACAGGGACGCGGTCCATCCGCGCGACATCGTCGACGCGATCCGGAACAACCCGAATTACACCGAGGGCACGCCCATTCGGCTGCTGTCGTGCCATGCGGGCAATGACGCGGGCTGGGCGCAGTACATCGCGGATCAGCTCGGCGTGGATGTCAGCGCGCCGACCGACCGGGTCGGTGTGCGGCGCGAACCCGGCTCCGATCCGGTGATCGATCGCGGCGGCCAGTGGCGGACGTTCAGCCCGGACTCGGCGACCACGAACAGCGAAACACCGGCTACCAAACCGGATTCCGATCCCTCCGACCCGCGCGACACCCTCGACGGCGACACTCCGTCCCGCGATCGCGAGCTCGTCGACTTCATGAGCGACCAGGACCCGCCGACGCGCCCCGCGGCGATGTCGTTCCTGACACCGGAGGTCGGCACCGTCAACGCGCCGTTCAGCCGGACGCCCGGGGTGGACGCGCACCTGCTCGGTGTGCTGGACGTGAACGACCCGATGGTGCGGACCACGGGCGATCCGCGCCGGATCACCCATGTCGGCGGGGAGCCGATCGACGAGTTCTCGCACCGGCTCAGCGAGGAGCGCGGGCGGGCCTTCGTCGACGCGTCCACGCAGGACGCGGCCCTGGTCGCCGAATACGAGCAGCACAAAGCCCAGCAGAAGGCCCTGGAAACCGAGAAGGCGGCGGCGGGCCGCGGTGTCCGTGACGCCGCACTCGAGCTCAAGGCCGCCCAGAAGGACCGCGACGCCGGGGTCGAAGGTGCCGAGGACCGGGTGCGCGCCGCCGAGGAGGGCCTCACCGCCGCCAAGGACAAGGCCAAAGCGGCCAAGGAGGCCCTCGACACCTTCCTCGCCGCCGACAAGGCCGAAGCCGAGGCAGGCAACTCGCCCGCCAAGCGCCTGGAGAAGGCCGAGGCCAACCGGCTGCCCGCCTCCCGGCGCGGTCACGTCTCGTCGATCACGATCGACCGGCTCACCGGGCGCGTCTACGAGGCCGCCAACGGCACCTCCGAGCAGCGCATCCATCCGTCCGAGCTGCATCCGACGTTGCACGACAACGTCTCCCGCTACCAGGACCCCGAGGACGTCTACCACAACGGCGGCGACCGGCAGCACTTCCCGCACGCGGACAACCCGCTCGGCCACGCCGAGATCCGCGGCACCAACGCTGCCCTGCACGACCGCGAACTGCTCAACCGGCGCCGGGGACCCGACGACCAGCTGCCGACCGATTTCGACGGCCTGGCCTCCATCCTCAACTCGCCCTACGTGCCGAGCCGTGCCGCCGAAGCGCCGTGCTGCGCCAACTGCACCCGGGTGGTGCAGGGCACCGAGAGCACCGCGGGCCACATCATCGACGAAGGCGCGCCCCGGGTGGACCCGTTGCGCCACGCCGAGATCGAACAGTCGGCGCGCGACGGCGATCCGCTCGAACCCCGGCTGGTCTCGCCCGAGTATCCCGAGACCGACTTCATGGGCGACGACGATCCGGTGCCGCCCGGCATGTTCCGCGGCGAGGACGGCAGACTGCACCGCCCCGGCGACCGCCCGGACAGCTTCCGCGACCCGGACGGCAGCTGGCATCACAACGACGACGCCCCCGGCACCAAACGCAATGTCGACTTCCGGCTCTACGGGGCGGGCGGGTTCCTCAAGGACCATCTCACCGGCGCCGACTACCAGCATCGCGTGCAGAAGGGCGATTCGGAGTCCTACGAGGTGCGCGACCCGGAACGCGCGGCGGAGCTGAGCGAAGCCTCCGCGCGGCGACTGGAGCTGCAGACCGAGCGGAACAACACCGGCAAAGAACTCGCGAAGATCATGAAAGAGTTCGGGCTGACCGACAAGCACGAACTCGCGCCCAAGGCGCTGTCGGAGAAGATCAAGAGCCTGCGCGCGGAGCTGCTCGCCGACACCACGCTCAGCGAGCAGGAACGGACCCGTAAGCGCGCGTTGCTCGGCGATCTGGAGGACGTCGCCACCGACTACAACGACCAGGGCCGCGAAATGGTCGAGGTCTCCAAGAAGCTCGGTGAGCTGGCGGGCCTGGACTACGCCCTCGATCCGGACACCCGGCCGGGTGCGGTCCAGCTCTCGCCGTTCGACGGCGCGTTCGACGGGGCCGGGGTGGTCGACATCGCGTCGTACGTCCCGGCGGCCGAGGGCGACTCGGGGCCGGCGCTGCTGGTCGTGGAGGCCAAGGGTGTCGGGGCGACGCTCGGTGGGTCCAAGGTCATCAGTGCCGAACAGGGCTCGCCGGAGTACCTGCGCCACATCCTGAACAAGGACCGCAATCTCGTTCTGCTGCTCAACGAGACCCCCGAGCAGATGCGGGCCCGCGGCATCGATCCCGACGGTCCGGAGGGCCGGGCGATCCGCGATGCGGTGGACCAGCTGCGGGCGGCCATGGAGGACGGCACACTGCGGGTGGAGTACCGGCTGGTGCACGCGGACGAGAACGGGAAGGTCACCGTCACCGAGCTGCTGCTCGACCGCGACGGTGTCGACCTGCTCGCCGACGTGCCGCTGCCCTTCGGCGCCGACCCCACCACCATCGACCGGTCTACCGGCGACGATGCCACCACCGACTACATGGGTGAGCCCGACGCCGATCCGGCGCGGACACCGGACACCGACGACACCGACTGGCTGGGCGCCGACGACGAATCCGCTCCGCGCAGGCCGGATTTCGCCGAGCCGGAGCCGCCGGTGCGGGAGGTTCGCGTCGAGCTCGGTGACAACGGTGAGGTCGTCGCGCTGCATGTGCGCCTCGACGACGGGCAGTGGATCGTCGCGCGCGACGACGGTGCGGCCGACCCCGAGCAGACCCCCGCGCACAACAGCGATCCCGAGCTGCTGGACACCCGTAGTGACCTGCGCAAGTGGGTCGATCGGCTCAATCGCGGCTTCGAGGGCCTCAATCTCAAGTACCCGTCCGGTTCGGGGCTCGACGGACGTGGCCAGACCGCGATTCGCGATGGCGTGACCGGCGGCATCGACATGGTGACCGACCCGCCGCCCGCGCACCCACCGGCCGCACCGACGCCCGTGCCGGACGGCCCGGTGGCCAGTGCCCCGCCGCCGGGACCCGCCGATCCCGCCCTGAATGTGGCACGCATCGGCAAGGAAGGTCTGACGGTCTGGCACAACCGGGAACACCTGCCGATCATCGGCGGCATGATGGGCCGCCAGGAGGACACGGCGGGCGACTACCACCCGGTCTACTTCCCGGACGGCACCGAATACCGGCCGTGGATCACCGACGCCGATCCGAACGCGGTGCGCGAGACGGTGATCAGCGAGCTGCTGGCGCACCGGATGGACCCCGACGAGGCTCGCGCCGTCCTCGAGGAACTGTTCGGCGCCAGCAGGGACCCGCGGTTGCGCCAGGACCTGATCGACGACCTGGAGTTCAACGGGCTCATCGACACCGACACGGCGCGGGCCATGGAAGAGGCGCCGCTGCCCGATCCGCCGCAGCCGCCCGAGCAGCCGGGCCCGCCGCCGGAGGGCGAATCGCTGACCGACATGGCTCAGCGTCTCGGCATCGATCTCGACAGCGACAGCCCGCGGGATGTGCGCGCCGCGATCGACCGGCAGGCCCACCGGGTGCTGCGCGAGATCGGCGCGGTCGAGGGGCTGGCCGACGCCGCCCACCGGGCCGAAGCCGAACAGACCCGGCCCTACCGGCGCGCCGATCACCCCCTCGACACCGAACCGGCGGGCGCGCCGGACGAGCGGACCGTGGCGGGGCCGGGCCGTCGCGCGGAGCTCGACTCGGGCGAACCACGCGAGGACACCGCCGATTACGACGACCTCGACGACGAGGCCACGCCGCCGCGGCGCGACTACTGGGGTGACACCAGTGAGCCGCGGGCCGTGCCGTTCTCGGCGGAGGCCAGCTTCCTCGACAAGGATCCGCTCGGCCGCTTCCTGCGCGATCTGATCGTCGCCTTCGACGGCGACACCGCGCTGCGTGACTACGACCGGGTCGGCAACGGCGCGGACCGGCTGCCCGAATGGGCGAGCTTCTCCGACGACCGCGAGCCGGGCCGCGACCAGGCGCGCGCCCGCGAGTTCTTCGAGAACGCGCTGCGCCGCGACCAGCTGCGCGACGAATTGTCCAGCTGGGCGGCCATGTTCGGCCGGGACCTGAGTGATCTGTCCGGCGACCGGCTGGAACCGACACTGAACGAGCTGCGCGAGTCGGCGCGGCAGCGGGCCCGGAATCTGGCCGATTTCGTCGCCGCCGCGCAGCCCCTCCTGCAGGGGGACGGCACGCCGCCGGTCGGCACCATGTACGGCGATCAGGTCGCGCGGGTGCCCGATCCGGACGGTGGGCCCGACCGGCTGCTGGTGGTCGACGGTGCGCTCGACCGCGAAGAGGCGCTGGCGCGCGCGTTGCGTGACCATCCCGAGCTGGCCGTCGACGTGAACAACGGTGTGCTGACGCCGGACTTCCGCGTCTCCCACGACGACGGCGCCGGGCAGCGCTTCCTCGATCCGCTGGCGACCCCGGAGGTCCAGCACATCCGGCGCGTTGTGGACGGCGCCGAACTCCAGGTGACGATGCTGCGTGGCGACGACGGGGAGTGGCGTCCGGTCCAGCCGGCACCCGAGCCGCCGCCCACGCCGCGCGACCGCGCCGACGTGGTGCGCGAAATCGTCGACCTGGCAAGGAAATTGCAGCTCGGTCCGGCAGCACTGCATCCGGACGCCATCGCCGACACCGTGCGCGCGCTGCACCTGGACAACGCGGTCCGCGCGGGTCAGGCCGAGGCGCTGGCCGACTACGCGCGCACCATGTCCGATATCGAGAGCTTCCATCTGATCGGTGACGCGCGCGGACAGCTGGCGACCCGGCTCGGCATCCCGGAAGCCGAACTCACCCCGCGCCGGATCGCCGAGGCGCTGGCCGACCCCGAGCAGCGGCGGGGGCTGCGCAACCAGCAGTTCGAGGATCTGCTCGCCGGTCAGCAGCGCGATCCGCAACGGACCGCGGGCTACTCCCAGCAGCTGGAGAACATCGACAAGGCCGCGGTCAGGGCCGCGCAGGACGCGCTGATCCGAGCGTTGAGCCCGGGCGATCCGGACCGGCTGCGGCCGCTGATCAGCGAGACCGACCGGCACGGCAGGTCGTCGTTCCGGCCCGCCGACACCGGTATCGACCCGACCGCGCTGCGCAGGCGGGTCATGCGGCTGCACCGGCTCGGCCGGCGCGATCAGGTGCTCGACGCGCTCACCGCCTACGCCGACGCGCTGCTGTCGATCGACCCGTACAAGGATGTGCCCAAGGGCGATTCCGCCGCCGACCCGCGCACCACCGGCGATCCGCACATCTACGACGCCGACGCGGTCCACGCGCTGCGCGAGCTGGCCGACACCGCCCGGCCCGGCGGCGACCCGCTCGATTTCGCCACCCTGATCGCGGACAACCTCGCGCACGCCTACGGCGCCGACCTGCCCGTCGACCCGAACGATCCACGCCCGCAACCGAACCGGGACTGGGCGCGATTGGTCGGGGTCGACATCTCCACCGCCGACGACGCCACCTTCACCAAGGTCTACGAGGCCTACCGCGACGGCAAGATCGAGAAGCACGAGGGGCTGACCCCGGAGAAACTGGCCGCCGAGATCGCCACCATCCGCGAGGAGATCCGGACCAGGACCGAGCAGATCCGGCGGCTGGGGGAGCTGGCCGACGAGTTCTACCGGCCGGTGGCGGACCTGCCCGCCGGGCCGCCCGTCAGAGAACATCCCGGGCGTGAGCCGGGCGAGGTGGGCCGGGAACAGCAGGGTTTGCCCGCCGGGCCCGAGCCCACCGGTGGAGGGCCTGCCGATGGTGGGCCAGCTGCCGGTGGGCCAGCCGGTGGCGGGCCGCGGACGATCCACGGTGGTCCGGATCCGCGGTCGGCTACCGATGTGCCGCCTGAGCGGGGCCGGGAACTCGACGAGCGGGCCGAGGCGAAGCTCGACGAGACCCTGCGCAAGCTCGATCGGGTCGCCGACGAGCTCGCCGAACCCCTGCCGACGCTGGACGATCTGGTCGGGCCCGGCGAGCGGGTCGACCCGCTGGCCAGGATCGATGAGGCCGTCGACCGGCAGAACAGGCTGGCCGATCAGGCCGATGAGCGCCGGGCGGACCAGGCCGACGCGGCGCTGGACGACACGATGCGCGCCCTAGACGGTGTCGATGACGATCTCGCGGCCCAGCCGTCGTCCCTGCGTGCCCAGCGGGAACTCGATGCCGCGCAGGCCGACATCGCCCGCCGGTTCGAGGAACTCGCCGGGGAGGCCGCGAATCAGCGCGCGGACGATCCCGCTGCCGCGCCTCCGGGGGGCGACCGAGACGGCACCAACGGCGACGGCACCAACGGCGACAGTGGGACCGGCGATGGTGGGAACGGCGACCGTGGCAAGAGTGTCGCGGGTGACGGCGACAGCGGTGACGGCCGTTCCCGTGGGGACGACGATCCGGGGGAGCCGCCCCTTCCTGCCGAACCCGGTGGGCCGCCGTCGAAGCCGCCGTCCCGGCCGCCGACCGCGCCGAGCCCGGAACCCGAAGAGCCGTCACGCAATTCGTCACCGCTGGGCTCGGGCCTGCCCAAGGCGCCCGCCGAACTGGCCGTCCCCGCCGCCGACGGGCCGGATCAGCCGGTCACCGACGGCGCGGGTGACGCGCCCCAACGTGCCTACCAGCGCAGGGATTTCCTCAACGACGTCCATCGGTTCCTCCAGGAACTGAGCGACCTGCCGCCCTCGACCACCGCGGGCACGCCACCGCTCACCCCGGACCAGGCCGAACAGGTCCGGATACTCGCCGAGGCGCTCGGTCTCGGCGACGCGCTGACCGGTCAGCGTGATCCGCTCGGCGCGCTCGCCGAGATCGCCGACATGGCGCGGGCGCGCGGATTCCTCGACCGGGCCCTGGATTCCGACGCCGAGCTCGGCAAGCCCATGCGGTATCCGGACGACTACGAGCCGCTCGACCTGGACGAATTGCAGGACGGGCTCGATCACTGGCGGGTCGAGGGCGATCCGCGCGTGCGCGCCGAGCTGGCCGAGGACCTGCGGCTGGCCGGACTCGACGACGCCCGCCCCGCGCTCGGCGCCGAACCGGAGCCGAACCCGCAGGCCACGCCCTTGCGTCCGTCCGCGATCCTGCCGCCGGAAGACGGTGCGCGGCAGCCGGGTGGACCCCGGCTCGAGCCCGCGCAGCAGGCGATGGATCGCCTGGCCGCCAGGTTCGGGGTGGACCTCACCGACCCGGGTGCCCTCGACGCCGCGCGCTACCGCCAGGTGTTGCGGGCGGGTGCGGTCGAGGCGTTCGCGGCCGCGGTCCGGCACGCCGAGGCCGCCACCGATCCGCAGCAGCGGGCGCTGCGCGAGGCCGTCGCGCGGCGCTGGGCCGCCCGGCTGGGACTGCCCGCCGATCCCGGTCTCGTCCGCGCCGCCGACGACATCCTCCGGTTGCGATCGGGGGTGGCGCGCGATGCCGGGGACATGGCGCACCTGTATCAGATGGTGCGCCACCAGCTCGACGACCGGGTCCTGTCGCTGGATGTCGACGGAGACAGGATGCTGGTGCGGCTGGTGGCCGACGGGCCCGACGCCTGGCATCTCGAACCGCTCGCGAACCGCGAACCGCGTCCGTTCCGGCCTGCCGATGCTCCGGTCGAGGTGGCACCGAAGAAGAACTGGCTGCGCAAGCTCTGGGATCGCCTGGTAAATCGCGGCTTCCACGGCGAGAACCCGAAGTACCCGTCGGGCTCGAGCCTCGACAGCGCGGGCCAGTCCATGCTCGGGCACGGTGCCGGGCTGCCGCTGACCTCGGAGAAGGACGCGACACCCGGGGTGCCCGGCGGCGAATACGACCAGTTGCAGGTCAAGTTCAATCCGGTGCGCATCCTCAAAGAGAGCATCGAGATGTGGCGCAAGCGTGAGCTGGTGCCGATTCTGCGGCATCTGTCCGCGCGGATCGCCGATCAGGCGGGCGAGTTCCTGCCGCTGCGCAATCTCGACGGCACCGAGTACAAGCCGTGGATCTCCGACGCCGATCCGGAACTGCGTCGCCGGATCGAACAGGAACTGCGCGACGCCGGGCTCGAGCACCTGCTCGAACCGGAAAGTCTCACCCCGGAGGAACTCGCCGACCGGCAGGCCGAGCAGCACACGGAACCTGCTGAGCCGCAGCGAGTTTCCGCCGAACCCGAGCGGACACCCCCGCCGGACGAGCCGCTGCCGCCGTGGCTGCGCGAGGTGCTCGACGCGGTCGACCAGCGACTCGCCGACGCCACCGTGCTCGACGCGCTCGCCGCCGAACTCGGCTTGCGGATCACCGATTTCAGCGAGGAGGGCCTGCGTAAGGCCCTCGCAGAGGCGCAGTACCGGTTGCTGCGTCGCGACGGGGTGATCCAGGCGCTGGAAGCCGCGGCGCGGTTGTTCAACGCCGAACACGCCGACATCCCGTTCCGGCCCGCCAATTTCTTCAGCAACGATCCGCTGGGCGCCTACCTCAAGGAAGTCGTCGCGGCCAGGGGCGAGCAGTTCAGCTTCGACATGCTGAACTGGCGCGGGGTGAACAACGGCGGCGAATGGGTCGATCTCTGGCCGGATCTGAGCGACGACGGCTCACCCACCATCCACGCCGAGGACGCGCGCCGGATCTTCGACGACGCCCTGCGCCGCGCGGGCCTGCGCGACGAACGGTCCACCTGGGCGCATCTGGCGGCCGCCGATCTCACGGCGCTGGTCGGGAACCTCGACGCCGAGATCGCGAAGCTGCGTGACCAGCTCGACCGCAATGCCGGGCTGTTCGACGAATTCGTCCGGCGGACAGCCGATTTCCTCGACCTCGACAGCGGGGACCGGCTCGTGCTCGATCCGGAGAACGGCACGATCGCGATCGTCGACACCGGGGCCGGGCACGAAGCGGCGCTGGCGCGGGCGCTCGCCGCGGCCGACGCGGACTTCATCGATCGGCTCAACCGGGGCGAGATCGACATCCACATCAGGATCGTCGGGATCGACGAGCACGGGCGGGTGCGGGTCGCGGAGGTCGAGGCCCCGCAGGTGCGTCAGCTGCGTGAGGAGGTGGACGGGCGCACCGTCGACGCGACGATGGTGCGCGACGGGGCGGGGCCGTGGCGGATGGTCGAAGTGCCTGCGCTGGACACCGTGCCGCACGCCGGTCCGCCCGCTGTCGTCGACGAGGCGAACAGTGCTGTCCCGGAGCCGCGTTCGCTCGCCGAGGTGCGGGGCGAGATCGCCGAGGTCGCGCGGCGGCTCGCGATCGACGATCCGTCGAACCTCGCGCCGGGGCAGTGGAACGATCTGCTCGCCGAGCTGGACCGCGCGAACCAGGTGCGGGCCAGGCAGCTCGAGGGGCTCGTCGACTACGCGCTCAGCGTCGACGCCGTCGACAACTTCAACGCCCTGCACAACGCGCGCAGCGCGCTGGCGCTGCGGCTCGGTGTCGACCCGGGCGAGCTGAGTCCGCGGGTGGTGGCCGAGGGGCTCGCCGATCCGGCGACCCGGGTGGAACTGCACCGGCAGCGCGCCAAGGACCTCACCGAGTACGCGAAGCTGCTGCGCGCCCTGGACCCGGCCGCGGTCGACGCCGCGCGTGACGCGCTCGCCCCGCATCTCGGATTCCCGCGTGGCGGGCTGCCGCTGGACGCCGCGACCCTGGCCGAGGCCGTGTCGAACCGGGCCGCGCGCGGCGACCTCGACGATCTCACCGGTCCGCTCGCCGACTACGTGCGGGCGCTGGCGAAGGTCGACCCCTACGCCGAAGACCTGGTCTACGACCCGGCCACCGACCCCCGCGCGATCGGCGACGACCCGCCGGTCCACCCCCGCGACGCCCTCGACTTCCTGCGCGAAGTGGGCGCCGACGCCATCGGCGACCGCTCGCCCCGGCCCCCCGCGCCCACCGACGCCGTCCCCGGCCCGAGCCGCGACCACGCCCGCCTGCTCGGTGCCGACCTCACCGACGCCGACGACGAGAAGATCGCCAAGGTCTACGACTGGTTCCGGGACGGCCGCATCGACAAACACGAACGCCTCACCCTGGACCGCCTCGCCGAGGTCCACGAACAGATCCGCGACGAGATCCGCCGCCGCGCCGCCGATATCGCCCGCCTGCGCGCACTGCTCGACGAACCGTTCGTCACCGACCCCGAACTCGGCGCGCCGGAAACGCCCGCCCAGGTCGACGGGTCGGATGGCGTGACCCGGTCGAACCCGGATGGCGCGCCGAGGCCCGCGCCGTCGACTCCCGCCGTGCCGGGTGCGCCGGTGCGTCCGGAATTGCCTGCCGGTCCGAACAGCGAGGGGGATAACGGAACTCGATCCGTGGATCGTTCGCACGATGTGCCCGCTGCCTCGGACGAGGAATCCGGAAGCGCCGATCGTCCCGCTGCCGAATCGCCTCGCCCACCGCGCAGTGGACCGGATGTCGTGGTCGATGATCCTTCCGTGCTCGACCCGGTCACGGACCCGGGCGACCCCGGTATCCCGACGGATCGCGGACCCGTCGAGAAGGGTCAGCCTGCAACGGGTCTCGACTCCGCGACCGCGGGTGATGGGTCGTCGCGCCGACCTTCGGTGGACCCGGATCCTGTTGCCGGTGAAGATGAATCGCGCGGGTCCGGCCGATCCGATCAGGAGGGCGGGCCCGCCGAGGAGTCGCGGCGTCCTGCCGATCCGGCCGATGTCGACCGCGGCGATCCGGACGGGTCCGACGGCTCGGATGCCGATGCGGACGGTGGAAGTCCGGACAAGGGCTTCGACCCGGGCGGACCGACCCTCCCACCCCGATCCCCGGACGGGGACCACCCCGGTGCGCGTCGTCATCTGCCGGGCTCGTCCCTGCGCTCACACATCCCGCACCCCCCGCACGAATACGAGGTGGACCTCGACGTACCGCGTTTCGACGCCGTCGAATGGCCGGTCCCCCCACTGGACCTGACCCCACAACCCCACGACCCACCACACCCTCCCCACCCACCCCTACCCCCACCGGGCCCCCAGGACCCGCCCTGCCCACCGGAGACCCCCGAACCACCACGTCCTCCCGCCCCGCCGGAACCGCCGACCCCACCACAGCCCCCCGCACCAGCGGACCCACCGGTCCCGCCGCGGCCCCCCACACCAGCGGACCCACCGGTCCCGCCGCGGCCCCCTGTGCCCACGGACCCACCGGTGCCGCCGCGCCCCCCTGTGCCCACGGACCCGCCGGTGCCGCCGTGGCCGCCTGTGCCCACGGACCCGCCGAGTCCCCCGTGGCCGCCTGTGCCCTCGGATCCGCCGGTGCCGCCGTGGCCGCCTGTGCCCACGGACCCGCCGAGTCCGCCGTGGCCGTCTCCGCCGTCGGACCCGACCCCGCAGCCTCCCGTGCCGTCGGACCCGCCTGTGCCCACGGAGCCGCCGAGTCCGCCGTGGCCGCCTGCGCCGTCGGACCCGACCCCGCAGCCTCCCGTGCCGTCGGACCCGCCTGTGCCGTCGGACCCGCCGGTGCCGCCATGGCCTCCCGTGCCGACGGACCCGACGGTCCCGCCGCGGTCACCTGACCCGGCGGACCCGCCGATACCTTCATGGCCTCCTGTTCCACCGGGAGGTCCCACGCAGCCTGGGCCGGCGGACCCATCGCTTCCGCCGCTGCCGCCTGTGCCATCGGGCCCGCCGGTTCCGCCATGGTCGCCCGCGCCGTCGGATCCACCGACCGCTCCATGGCCCCCTGTGTCGCCGGGCGAACCGACTGCGCCTGCGCCGCCGTGGCCGACAGAACCGACTGTGCCGCCCCGTATTCCGGTTCCGCCGGGGACTCCGGGTCCCCTGCCGGTCGAGCCGTGGCCGACGAATCCATCGGGGCCTTCGGCTCCATCCGTACCGTCGGAATCTGGTGTGCCGCCGGGGCTTACGGTCCCGCCGGGCGCGGTACCGAGCGAGCCGTCGGCGAGTGGGTCTCCGGTACCGTCATGGCCTGATCGGCCGACTCCGCCCGACGGTGGTCGTGTCATGCCGTCGCTCCCGCCGTGGGTGACTCAGCCGGGGCCGGGCATGCCTTACCAACCGGATGGCGGTCAGCCGTATCCACCTGGGAACGGTCAGCCGTACCAGCCCGGAAACGCTGGGCCGTTCATGCCGGGCACCGGTCATCCGCATGCCCCGGCGAACGGCCAGTCCTTCTCGCCCGGGAACGGTCAGCCGTACTCGCAGGGGACCGGTGACCCGTACGCACCGGGGAACGGTCAGCCTTACGGAACCGGCACCGGTGCGGTTCAGCCACCGGTGCCCGGTCAGAACTTCGTACCCGGGGATGGTCAGGCCCCGTCGCCTGGGAACGGTCGGCCTTACGGGGCCGGGACCGGTCAGCTCCAGCCGCCGGCGCCGGGTCAGAACTTCGTACCCGGGGATGGTCAGGCCCAGGTGCCTGGGAACGGTCGGCCTTACGGGGCCGGGACAGGTCAGCTCCTGCCGCCGGCGCCGGGTCAGAACTTTGTGCCCGGGGATGGTCACGCCCCGTCGCCTGGGAACGGTCGGCCTTACGGGGCCGGGACCGGTCAGCTCCAGCCGCCGGTGCCCGGTCAGAACTTCGTGTCCGGGGATGGTCACACCCCTGCGCCTGGGAACGGTCAGCCCCACGGAACCGGAGCTGGCCAGGGGCAGCCGCTGGGGTCCGGCCAGGCTTACGTGCCCGGGAACGGTCAGTCGTATCCGCCGGGCAGCCAGCCTCATGGTCTCGGATCGGGTGAGCTGTACGGGCCGGGTGGGCAGCCGGGTTCCGGGTCGGGTGGGGGTCAGGGTGGGCCGATGTATCCGCCGACGGTGATGCCGCCGGGGGGTGGGCAGGGGAGTGAGCGACGGGCTTATCGGCCGGAGTATCGGGCGCCGGTCGAGCCGGTTGTGTTGCTGGTGCGGGCGTATGGCGGGGGTGTGCCTGCCGAGTTCGATCCGCGGTCGGGGGCGTTGCGGCCCGCGGCGCCGGGGCAGCACGGTGCGCACGGGCTGTACGCCGATCTCGGTGGGGTGACGGTGATCTTCTATCGGCTCGCCGACCGGTTGCTGGTGCAGGTCGGTGGTCAGGCGATCGATGTCACCTATGGGGCGCAGGTGGGGTGGGAGCGTTCGCCGCAGCGGATGACGCGGTTCAGCGTCGCGGTGGGTGGGCGGCCGATGGGTGAGCTGATCTACGGTGCCCTGCCACCGGAACTGGACCTCGGCCTGCTGGTCCGTAACGTGGTGGCCGATCCGGCGAGCCGGATGACAATCTTCAGCGACCGAGCCTGACCGATCGGAGAGGTTTTCCAGGTGAGTGACGATCCGATCGAACCGGACGATCCGGATGTGGAGATCGACCCGGCGACCGGCACCCTGTCGTATCGGGGTGAGCCCTACAGCGGCGCGGTGACCCAGTCCTATCCCGACGGCACCTGGCGCGAGTACTGGAGCTACGACGCCGGCGAACGCGACGGCGACTGGACCGGCTGGTATCCCGACGGCACAATGCGCTACAACGGCGAGTTCTACCGCAACCGCCCCGTCGGCACCTGGCAGGAGTGGTATCCCGACGGCGCGCGCCGCCTCGAGGACGTCTACGACATCGACGGCGTGCTGCTGACCCACTCGGTGTGGGACCCGGCCGGCGAGCTGGTCGAATACTCCGACGAGCGCACCCGCAAGGGCGTCGCCGCCACGGCCGTCCCCGCCGAGGAATTGCGCTGGGACGACGAGGAACAACGCCGCTACCGCGGTGACGAACCGTTCACCGGTCAGGAATTCCGCCGCGCCGCACCGAGCAGCCCGATCACCGAGGTCGCCGGCTACACCGACGGCTATCCCGACGGGCCCGTCCGGGGCTGGTACCTCGACGGAACCCCGCGCTACACCGGCGAATACGCCGACCGCCGTCAGGTGGGTACCTGGCGCGAGTGGTTCCCGACCGGGGCCCGCAAAGAGGAAACTGTCTTCGCCCCGGACGGCGCGCTGCTCACCCGGCGGCTGTGGGACGAGACCGGCGCCCTGATCGCGCAGTACGACCGGAGCCGGGACTAGGCAAGGAGTGTGCATTGGCTGAGGAGCTGACCGGCGAGCCGGATGTCGGTTTCACGCTCACCACGGCGGTGGCCGAGAACGGTGTGACCGAGCAGGCCGCCGCGCTGAGCCACCGCATCGCGAAAACGGTGGCGGCGCTCGGGCCGCCGGGGTGGACGAAGGTCGAGGCGTCGTTCGCGATGACCGCGGCGGCCGAGGTGTCGATGATCGTCTTCCACGACGAACAGGACCGGTTCGCCCGGGTGTTCCCGAGCCCGGACCTGCTCGATCTGCTGCGTGAGCACCGGCACCTGTCCGCCTCGCTGGGTGACGGCCCGTGGTGGCGCTACCTGCTCACGCTCACCAACGCGGGCCGGATGGACGTCGACTACGACTACGGGGACGAGCCCTTCCCCGACGACCAGCTGTTCCCGCCGACGGTGTACCGCACCGATATCGAGATCTACCCGCGCGAGCGGCTGCCGGTCTGGCTGGCCGCCTACATCGGTCACGGCGACCGCCAGATCCGGGGCCCGGTGGCCGCCGCCGAGCAGGCGCGCGCCGACACCGCCGCGGGCAGGCACGCGGTCGGCTCGGCACCGGACGTGGAGTTCCCCGCGCTGGAACCGATGGCCCGCCGGTGGGCGCTGATCGCCGCGGCCTTCGTCGCCGTCGGCTCGAAGTGGGGTCCGCGGGTGACCCCCGCGTTCCATGTCTTCGAGGGGTCGTCGTTCAGTGGTTCGACGCTGTGCCTGCTGCCCGGTGATCGCGCGGTCCTGTCCGGCGGGGTCTGGGACGCACCGGAACTCGACGCCGTCTACAACCGTGACGCGCCCGCGCCGCAGCTGTATCTCGGCGCGCCGGACTGGGTGGCCGCCCCGGTGATCAATCGCCGGGCCGACAACGGGCTGCTCACCTTCTGCTACTGGTGGGAGGGCGGTCGCTGGTATCGCGGCGCCTCGCCCGGTGCCGACGCGGTCGCCGCCGCGGTGCCGGGCATGTGGGACACCGCGACCGTGGTGCGGGTGCTGACCGGTCTGCTCGGCGACACGGCGCCCGAACAACGCCGCGCCGCCGTGCTCGGCCTGGTCGAGTCCGCCGAGCGGGCCGCCGTCGCCAGGGACACCTTCACCCGGGTCTTTCCCGCGGACACCTACCACGTCGACGCGGCCTGGTTCGAGCTGACACTGGCCGGGCTCACCGGCACGCACACCGCGGGGCTCGCGAAAGGGTAAGCCCCGCCGCGCTGTTGCGAGGCCGGGGCAGGTGTGGTGTGCTCGCTGACCGAAGGGAGAACGGTATGGCCAACGAGCACGCCAAGGCACAGATGGCGGACATTCTCGAGACCGTCCAGGAGCAGATGCGGGCGATCGCGCAGGTGCAGCGGGACCGCGCGCAGATCGTCGCCAGCGCCACCGTGCGCAAGCGGGTCACGGTGACCGTCAACGCCGATTACAAAGTGATCGAGACGAAGTTCACCCCCGACATCGACGACCTCACCTACACCGAGATCGCCAAGGCCGTCACCGAGGCCGCGCAGCAGGCCGCGGTCGAGGTGGGGCGGCGCACCCAGGAACTGATGGCGCCGTTGCAGCGCGAACGGGCCCGCCTGCCCAAGATCACCGAATTGGTCGACGACATGGACGGATTCGCGATTCCGCAGCCCGTCGAGGCATCGCTGGCACCGCCCAATTCGCCGGAGCGGGAAGCGGGTTCGGCTCTGCCCGACGACGGCGCCGTCGCCCGCCCGCGCACCGCGACCGACTCCGGCTGGTGACCGTGCCGTGGCGGTGGATGGTCGCCGCACGGTCATCGGTGAGATCGCCGCTGTACATGCGGGATTCATCCGGCAACCCTTAGAATTGATAACGAGCTGTGCGAATCGGCGGTGTCGTGATGGCGGTGCCCGGCGAGGCGCCCGGCGACGCCGGTACGGACTGGGAGGGCCTACTTCATGACGGGACCATCTGCGCAGCAACAGTGGTCGGGTCTGCGTTCGGCGGCAGCGGACGGCACGCTGATGCTCGAGCCGTCGGCGTTGCCGGACCTGGTCGAGGCCGCCACCAACGCGCGGTACTGGGTCAACACGGTCAAGATGTCGGTCGATACGGTGGCCGAGCTGGTGGACTTCTCCTCGCTGGAGTCGGGTAAGCAGCTGTCCAAGCAGTTCGAGGCCAAAGCCGATCAGCTGAAAACCATTCTCGGCAAACACGAAACGGTGCTCGACGACGTCGGCAACACGTTCCTGGACGCGGCACGCCACTACAAGGGCGCCGAATCCGACAGCTCGGTCGACATGAACCAGCTGCGCACCGAGATCGAGAAGAGCAAGACCGAGGGCATGAAGCTGCCCCCGCCCCCGCCCACCACCGGGCTGCTGCCCGAGGCAGGCACCGCCGTCACCCTGCCCAAGAACCTGGCCGACGGCAAGACCTTCGATCCGGCGGGCATGAAGGCCGAGAGCCCGAGCGGGTTCACCTACGACCAGCTCCAGACGATCCGGGCGTCGCTGGCGACCTCGCCGGGCAATATCGCGCACAACGCGCTGTTCTGGGGCACGCTCGCCTCCTCGTTGAAGACCGGATTCGACGACCTGAACGCCAAGGTGCAGGCCAGCAAGAAGAGCTGGACCAGTCCCGGCGGCGCGACCAAGGCCATGTCGGCGATGTCGGCCTATCACGACGGCAACGGCGTGCTGGTGGATCAGGTCGAGCAGGTGAAGTCGGCGCTCGAGTACTCGGTGGTGTGGCTCGATGCCACCTCGCGGCAGCTGGCCACGGCGCTGATGCTGCCGCGCTGCTACTCCGATCCCAATGGCACGCAGGCGCAGACCGACAAGGAGAACTGCGCCAAGAACGGCCGACAGGTGATGTGGAATGTCTATGTGCCGGGGGTCAACAGCACCACCAGCCATATCGCCACGCTGCCCGAGCCGACGGCGCCGACCACCGGCGACGGCAGTGGCAACGGGAACGGCAACGGGAACGGCAGCGGCAGTGGGTCGGGCTCGGGTTCGGGCTCCGGATCGGGTGCGGGCTCGGGTTCGGGCGGTAGCACGGGTTCGGCCCTCGGGGCGTTCGACAAGGTCCTGTCCCAGCTGCAACAGCAGGAGTCCGGCGCCGGTAAGGGCAAGGACGGCGGCACCCAGAACGGTGGCACCGGCGACAACGGCGGCAGTAGCTCGACCGGTTCGTCGTCGGCGGATCAGCTGACCTCCGCCGCGCAATCGGCACTGGAGCAGGCGAGTTCGGCCGCGCAGTCCGCGCTGGACCAGGCCAGTTCCGCCGCCGATCAGAGTTCCCTGGCGGGCATCCCGACCTCGGCCGCGCTCAGCTCGCTACAGGACCAGGCCAAGAAGGCCCTCAGCGCGGCGAGCAAGGGCGGCGGTGGCGGCGGCGGATCGGGTGCCGGTGGCGCGGGCGCGGGACCCGGCGGCCTCTCGCCGAGCCTGGACAGTGCCTCGAAACTGTTCCCGCGCGCCTCGGTCGCCACCGGCGCGGAGTCGGCCGTGCGCGCCGGCCTCGCGTCCACCGCGGGTTCGCCCATGGGCGGCATGCCGATGGCGCCGATGGGCGGCGCGGGCGCGGGTGGTCAGGGCCAGCAGAAGGAACACAAGCGCGCCGACTACCTCGACTCGACCGCACACCTCGACGAAGCGCTCGGTGACGCGCCGATCGTCGCGCGCCCGGTGGTGGAACAGTGACGCCCACCTGGGAATTCACCGGCGACGAGTTCGAGGCGCTGTGGACCGGCCTGGAAGCCGAGTACATGCCCGAGCCGTTCATCCACACCAGCGAGCCCGCCGACGCCGAGGAGGCCGAGTTCGCCCGCAGGCAGGCCTGGATCGAGATCAAGCAGCGGTGCGGCCACGAACTGGACGAACTCCTCGACGTGCTCACCCAGCCCGACCTGCGCGTGATCGTGCGCGGCTACGGTGGCGGTGCCCGCCTGACCGACCCGGCCTGGTCGGTGCGCATGCTCGCGGTGCGCAAGGGCGAGGTCGGTTATCTGGTGAGGCAGCGGCCCGGCCGGACCCTCTACCACGCCGACGGTTTCGAGATCACCCGCCACGGCGCGCTCACCCTCGGCGACGTGATCGCCGATCAGCTGCCCGCCGCGCCCGCGGGCCGCGGCCAGGAGATCCGGCTCGACGAGCCCACCGACGAGGAACTCGACCACAGCTACGGCCGCTCGCTGGTGCAGCACTACGACGACGACGCCGCGGTACAGACCCTGACCTTCCAGCGGGCGGCCCTGGATCGCGACGGCTTCATCGACATCGAACAGGGCTGGTCGCGGTTCGGGCCGCGCGGGGTCGTGCGGCTGCGGCTGGGCTGGCGCGACCTGACCGACGACGGCCGCTACGTGCTGGTGCCGGGCTCACCGAGGGTGGCCGTCGGCGCCGATCGGCGCAGGCTGGTCTCGCTGATCAACGGCCAGATCGCCGAAGTTGTCAGAGCCATCCGAGATGATCGGGCGTAACGCGATGGATCAGTTCCCGACCGAGTTCACCGCGGCCTCGCTCACCGGCGCGATCTCCGTGCGCACCACCGAGCAGGGGCTGCCGGTGGGCGTCACCGTGGACGCCGATCAGTTGCGGCGCGACCCCGCCGAGCTGGCCGCCGAGATCCTGCGGCTGTGCCGGAAATCGGCCAAGCGGGCGGGGCTGGCGCGGCGCAATCAGCTGGCGGAGGCCGGGTTCGACCCGGCGCTGCTGGCGGCGACGGGGCTGCCGACCGCGGCCGAGGTGGCGGCGGCGGAGATCGTCGAGGAGCAGGAATACGACACCGAGCCGCAGAGCTGGCTGCGCTCGATCTGACGAGCCGACGAGCAGAGAGGAGGGGGCGATGGTCGAGACCATGGACGAACTGATCGCCAAGGTGCAGGGGCAGCTCTACCGGCTGCAGGACCTCAACGAGGCGACCCAGGACATCAGGGCGCAGGAGACCTCGCCCGACGGCGCGGTGACCGCCACCGTCGACGGCGCGGGCGCGCTGGTCGGGCTGGAATTCACGGCCGCGGTCGGCAAGCTCTCGCCCGCCGATTTCGAGCGCGTTCTGGTCGAGACGGCACGGGCCGCCGCGCATCGCGCGCTCGGCGAACGCGCCGAGCTGGTCAGCGCTTTCAACCGGGCGGGCACGTGAGGTTCAGCTGAACTTCACCCTCGATATGCATGGTGCAGGTTTCCAGCGGGTAGATAGAGTAGCGAAACACCATGGGCTGTTTCGAGATTGGACGATAGCCATGAATCACGTTGCGGTAGTTCCCGAAGCGGTTCGCGCGTACGCGGGTGCGTCGGCCACCATGGCGGCGGGGGTGGCCCAGGCGGGCGCGGTGGACCAGGCGGCCACGATGGCCGCCGCGGTGCCGGTGTTCGGCCTGATCGGCCAGGAGTTCCTGCTGTCGTTCGCCTACGCGCAGGCCAATCACCTCACCTCGGTGGCCGAGCTGGCCGCGGTGCACGCGGGGACCGCGCTCACCGCCACCCAGGCCGCGGCCACCTACGAGGGCGCCGACGGAGCGTCCAAGCTGGGCATCGCCGCGGTCGATCGGTAGTCATGACGAATCCCGGGGGAAGCGCGGCGGTGCCGGTCGATCCGACCGTGCTCGAGCTGCTGCGCGGAAGTTCGCTGGCGCCGATGCTGGATCAGCCGGTGAGTCAGGTGCTCGGCACGATGGGGCTGCCGCAGCTGCCCGCGCTGCCGGAGTTCATCCAGCTGCCGGACATGCCACCGCTGCCGACGCTCGACCTGAGCGCGCTCATGCAGCCGCTCACCCAGCTGGCCTCGGCCTTCGGCACGGGGTCCCTCGGCGGCGGAACCACCTCCGACACGGGCGCCTCGACCAATCCGGTCGACGCGCTCTCGGCCATCACCTCGGGGTTGCAGACCGCGATGTCGCTCGGGTCGACCGCGTTGCAGACGGTGATGCAGCTGTGGCAGAGCGCCGCGGCGATGGAAGCCACCAACAAGGCGACCGCGGCCCAGTCCGACGGCGCGAAGCTGGCCGCGCAGAGCACCCAGGAGAAGGCGGTGCTCACCCACGCGGCGGGCAATGTGGCCGTCGGCGGCGCCAAGATGGCCGCGGTGATCGCGCGCTATTCGGCGACGCTGGCGCTGGCCCCGCTCTACGCGGCGACGCCGGGCGGGCAGGCGGTGCTGGTCGCGGCGACCATGGAGGCGATGGCCGAGGGCTTGGCGATCACCGCCGAGACCAAGGCCGAGATGGTCGCGCGCAGTGGCGAGATGGCGCAGGCGGGGGAGAAGGTCGAGGTCACCAACGCGCCCAGCGGGGTCGACGCGAGCAGCGAGTCGCTGAGTCAGCTGATGAGCTTGATCTCGCCGCTGATCAGCACCGCGAGCACCGCGGTGTCCTCGATCGGCACGCTGGCCGAGCAGGTGAGTTCGCTGTCCACCAGCACCACGACCACCGACACGACCACCACCGACGCCGAACTCACCGCCGGGGAATCCGCCGACGCGCTCACCGGCGCGAGCGGTGGTGGCGGTGCGATCGGTGGCGTCGGCGCGATCGGCGCCGCGGGCGCGGCCGCCACGCCGCTGAGCCCGTGGCAGGGCGGGCGCGCGGGCGGGCTCACCAGCACCGGCGCGTTCGGCGGAGCGGGCGGGAGCACCACCTCCGGCGGCGCCGCCACGACCACGGCCTCGGCCAGCGGTTCACCGGGTTACATGCCGATGGGTGGCGCGGCGGGCGCGGGCGCACCGCTGGCGCGCGCGGTCGACGGGGGCGGCAACGAGGCCGTGCACTCGCAACTGGTGACCGGTAACCACGGCGACGAAGTCGTCGGCCCGATCGCCGGTGTGGCGACGCCCGTGGTGGGTGCCGCCGAGACGGTGACCACCGAAGCGCCACCGGACAAAGAACTCTCACTGTGACGCGGGATCAGCACGACAGGAGTGGCACATGACCAACAGCTTCGAATTCGACGCGACCGCCGCGAGCAAGGCCGCGGCCGCCTTGGACGGCATCGCCGAGCGGCTCACCACGGAACTGAGCGCGCTCGCCCCCGCCCTGCAGGTGGCACCGGCGGGGACCGACGAGGTGTCCGCGCGGGCGGCGACCACCGCCAACGGCGTTGCCCAGGACTACCTGACCGGCGCCGAGGCCGGTGCGCACGAGATGAGCAAGCTGGCCGCGACCCTGCGTGCGCAGGTCAGCGAGTTCGACCAGATGGAGACCGACAACACCAGCGGCTTCACCGGACGATGATCGAACCACCGCAGCCCGGCTTCACCGGAGTGGTGTGGGAGGCGCGCGAGCCAGAGAAGCTCGCCACCGACCTCACCTCCGGTGCCGGTCCGATGCCGATGGCCGACGCGGCCGCCGCCTGGACGCGGCTCGCCGCGGCCTTCGGCGCGGCCGTGCTCGACTACGAGCAGGTGCTGCACACCCTGCGCGGTTCCTGGACCTCCGGGCGCAGTGAACAAGTGTGGGAACGCATCTCGACGCTGCGCGAATGGCTCATCGAGACGGCCGCCGCCGCGACCGCCAATGCCGCGCGCCTGCAAGCCCAGGTCCTCGCCTACGAGGTGGCGGCCCTGGCCATGCCCGCCACCGCCGACATCGCCGCCATCACCGCGATGCAACAGGCCCTCGAACAGGTCGGCGCCGCGCTCGGCGCGCCGATCAAAGCCATTGCCGCGCAGACCGATACCGAGGCCGACGTGGCCAAAGCCGTCGCCTCCCGGGTGATGCGCAGCTACGAGGCCGCCACCGAGCCCCTGGCCACCCCCTGGCTGCACGCCCCACCACCGTCCATCGCACCGGAAACCGCGCTGACAGGCGAACAAGCGGCCGAGACCACACCTCCCGGCGCGCCCGCCACCGGCGCCCTGCCGGGCCTCGGCACGGCAGGACTCGGCATGCTGCCCGGGATGCCCGCGCCCGTGCAAACCGCGTACCGCGCACCGACTTTCGTACAGTCCACCGCCGCGGTCACCACCACGACACCGCAGGCCACCCCGGTGAACACCCCCACCGGCCACGCCCCGATCGTCCCCGGTGCCATGGGCGCCGGCGCGGGCGGCCAGAGCGGCGGCAGCGCCTTCCCCCGCGCCGGGATCGCCTACGAGGAATCCGACCAGCTCGTCGCCGAGGGCGAGATCCAGGCCGCGCCCGCCGTGCTCGGCGTCGCCGAACGACCGGCCCCGCAGACCGGCACCACCACGGCCGCGGCGGAGGGCAGGCCATGACCACCCTCACCAACGACTCGCTGCTGGCCGTCGCCGACCGGCTCGGCGTGCAGACCCTGCCGCTGGTCCTGGGCGTCGGTCCCCAGCAGGACACCTTCGAGGCCTGGCGCGCGGCCCGCGACGCCGCGGTCGACGAGCTCACCGCGACCGGGATATTCGACGCCTACGGCGATGTGGAACCCGAGCTGGCCGACGCCCTGTACATCCTCGCCCAGCCCGACGCCGAACTCGTCGCCCGCCGCTACGGCGACGACGACCGCCGCCGCGTCTGCCTGGCCCGCCGCGGCGCAGGCCACGCCAACGCCGTGCGCACCGGCGCCGCGTTCGACATCACCACCAGCACCATCGACGGCTCCGACCGCGAACTCGCCCGCCTGCTGCTCGCCGCCCTGCCCGCCTGCCCGCCCGCCGAGGTGGCGGGCGTGAGCGTCGCGGCCGACGAGCTGGCCGCGCGCCTGGACGCCGCCGAGACCACCTCCCACTACGTGGACGCGATGTACGCGCTCGGAATCGACGCGCACCAGGCGACCGTGCTCGGCGCGGCCTTCGGCAGCTGTCACGGCTACACCGAGATCGTCGCCACCGTCCATCACGACGGGCTGACCACCCGGGCCCCTGGCGCGGTCGCGGTGTACGACACCGCGCGCGGCCGGATCGTCGTGGCGCCGATGACGGCGCCCGACGGGCAGGTGTGGTCCACCATCACGCCGGGCACCGACCATCGCCTCACCCAGGCGGTCGGTGCGCTCCTCGAGGGGCTTCCCGGTGGGGGGTGGCGGCCCGATTAGCCATCTCTCGTTTCAACCATCAAGTTAGGAAAGGTTCGGCACATGCCCCCTCAGGGACCAGTAGGTGTAGAAGCAGGCGGCGTAGACGGCGTCGTCTCCAAGCTCGAAGGCACCATCAACAACCTGCGCACGTCGGTCGGCCAGATCGACGACGCGGCCCAGGCCGTGCTGCGCGGCTGGAAGGGTGACGCCTCCGACGAATTCGTCAAGGTCGCCCAGGCCTGGCACGACGAAGCCGACGCGCTGAACAAGAAGTTCGACCGGCTCACCGAAGCCGTCAACACCGGTAAGTCGACCCTGGTGAACATGGACGGCGCAGGGCTGTCCGGTGGCGGCGCCTCCGGTGGCGGCGGCACCTACACCAACCTCTGACGCGTACCCGCACGAACAGGAACTGAGCTCATGACCATTCTTTACGATCCCGCGGCGATGAACGAGCTGTTCAGCGACCTGCAGACCTACGGCGGGAAGATGAAGGGCGAGATCGACGAACTCGAAGGCGCCGCTTCGGATTTCCGCAACAACCTGCAGGGTGACAACGCGATCGCGAACTTCGACACCGCGCACAAGAACGTCACCACCGAGCTGACCGACACCCTCGACAAGCTCGACAAGCTGGCCGCCCAGGTCGAGTCGGCGCTCAACCGCGCCCTCGAAGCCGACGGCAAGGTCGGCGACGGCTTCGCTGACTTTTAGGAGCTGTGTTTTTTGAGCGCTGGCGCGCTCGAGCGCGGCCCCTGTGGGGCCCGATGAAAAACGGGGCGTGACTTGTGCCTGCGGCACTTTGTCACGCCCCGTTTTTCCTCGGGCCGGGCCGCTACGCCCGCTGCGCGGGCGGGGCCTCCTCGAGGTCGGCCCGTGGGTGGTTGCGAATGCGGGGAACGCCCGGCATTCGCTGTGCGGTGACCGAATTCAGCGGGCTGCCAGGGATTCTCCGATGTAGTGCATTTCGTCGGGAGTCGTCACCATCGAAACCGTCGCACTTCCCGTGGCGGTTCGGACGGTGATCCTGTTGGGGGCGTAGGGGTCCTGGACGAGGGTGACGTCGGGGGGAATCGCCTCGGGATCGCGTTCGGTCGCGAGCACCTCGACGATCGTCGCGCCACCCAGATGGCTCGTGGGGGCGATGCCGTCGAAGACCAGGACCGTGGTCGTCGGATAGGGAGCGGCGGGGGCCGGTGGGGGTCCGGGTGGGGTCTGGGGTGTGGCACCGGCGGCGCGCGGCGCGATCGAGAGAAGCTGTGGGGTGGCCAGATTGGCGACCATCGAGTGCCAGGCCTGGGGGCGGGTCGTGTGGACCACCGCGTGGGCGCCGAGGGCGGTGGCGCGCAGCACCACCTGCTGGGCCAGGTCGAGATTGCCGATCACGTCGACATGGCGGGTGCCCGCGCCGATGAGCGGCACGGCGATGCCCTGGCCGCGTTCGTCGGCGCCGATCAGCTGACCGCAGCCGGTGGTGGGGACGGCGATGTCGGTGAGCGCGGTGAGGGTGCCGCGGTAGCCGTCGCGGCCGCCCAGGTCCTCGGCGGCGCCGATGGGCAAGGCGTCGAGCAGGATTCGGCGCTGGCCGCCGGGCAGTTCCCGCAGCCCGGCGATCGGGACCTCGTCGTAGGGGGCGGGGGAATCGAAACGGACCACGGCGTTGAGCACGACCGTGCCCGCCTTGTCGTCGGCGCGGCCGACCCGTCGCGCGCCGGGATGCAGGCGCAGGGTGACGGTGGTCGACAGCGTCGGCAGCGACCAGATCTCGGCCAGGCCCGCGGTGCTGATCATCGGCGCGGTGAGCTGGTAGTGGGTCAGGTGCCTGCCGAACTCGGACTCGAGGCCGTGGGTGGACTCGGTCAGGCGCAGCGGGTCGAAACCGTGCGAGAGTTCGCGCACCGCGCTGTTCATCTCGGTGGCGGTGAGCACGGCGGCGTCGATGCCCTGGGTGGCCAGGCGATTGGCGACCCGGCGGGTGGCGATGATCATGGTGCGCAGGGCGCCGGTGGCGCCGCCGCCGCGCTTGTCCACGGCTGCCGCGTTGGCCACCGGGTCCAGCCGCAGCACCAGCCAGCAGGTGCGGTGGGCGATGGCGGGCAGGGGGCCGAGGATGCGGTCGTAGAGGTGCGCGGCCGCACCGGTGCCCGCGGTGCGCGCGCCGGTGGCGATCACATCGATGCTCACCAGCTCCACGTCGAACTGGTCCAGGCACTGGGCGACCTCGGTCAGCGGCAGCAGCTGATCGGCGCTCAGCGCGCCGCGGCGCAGCAGGGTGAGGGTGTCCGGGGGCGGGTCGATCCGCAGCATGGTGAGCAGCAGGTCGCCGTCCCAGCGCACGCCGCAGCCGCCGCCCTCGGGCAGCGGGACATCGAAGGCCGGGGCCCGGTCGAGGGTGTCGGCGCGGGCGCGCAGCCGCCGCGCCACCCAGCCCTCGACCCGCACCGCGGGCGGGCGGCGCCGGATCGGGACCAGCCCGATCAGCAGCACCGCCGCGGCGGCACCGAGCGCCCCGTACCCGGAATCGGTGGTGGCCAGGACCACCCACGCCACCACGGCCGCGAGAATCGCGACCGGCACACAGGCCCGCAGCGGATACATGCGGAACAACCAGAATTCCGGATCGCGCAGTGTGTCATAGGCATTGTCGCCGCCGGTTCGCCCGGCGTTCATTTCGTTGTTCAAAATCGTTGTCCCTGCTCGGCATCCGTCGATTCATGGTGAAGGACAATTCCGGATTTACGGTACCGTGTCCGACGAGATGGTGATCAACGCAGCAACGGAGTTCCTGTGCCGGCACAGCTGACAACCAAAGCCCAGGTCAATGGTTATCGTTTTCTGCTGCGCAGGCTCGACCACGCGCTGGTCCGCCGCGACGTGCGCATGTTGCACGATCCGATGCGCTCGCAGAGCCGGTCGATGATGGTCGGTGCGGTGCTCGGGCTGATCATCGTGGCGGGCGCGGCGATTCTGGGTTTCCTCAAACCACAGGGCGCGATCGGTGACGCGTTGATCGTCACCGGCAAGCAGAGCGGCGCCATGTATGTGGTCGTCGAGGCGAAAGAGGGCGAGAAGACGCTGCATCCGGTGCTCAACCTGGCCTCGGCCCGGTTGATCGTCGGTGACGCGCAGACCCCGAAATCGGTGAAGGACGACAAGCTCGGCTCGCTGCCGCGCGGCCCGCTGCTCGGCATCCCCGGCGCCCCCGCGGCCATGCCCGGCTCCGGCCAGGGCGCGAGCTCGCAGTGGACGCTGTGCGAGACCACCCAGCTCTCGGCCTCCGGCAGCGCGTCCGGTGCGACGGGCGGGACCACCACCGCCATCGTCGGCGGGCTGGCGACCGGTGAGCGGATCGGTGTCACGGCCGACGACGACGCCCTGCTCGTGCGCCGCGACGACAAGACCTACCTCGTCCACCGGGGCACCAGGGCCGAGATCGACCCGGCCAACTCGGTGGTCTCGCGCACTCTCGGCCTCACCGATCAGCAGGCGCGCCCGATGGGCAGCGCGGTGCTCGGCGCGACCACCCAGGCCCCGCCGCTGGCCGTGCCCACGATCGACCGCGCGGGCGAACCCGGCCCGGGCAAACTGTCGAATGTGCCGATCGGCGGCATCATCTCGGTGCGCGGCGTGCGGGCCGCCGACCCGGAAACCCTGTACGTGGTGCTGGCCGACGGCGTGCAGCGGGTCTCGGAGTTCACCGCCGACCTGCTGCGCAATGCCGACTCACGCGGTATGCGCGAGATCGCCGCGCTGGCCCCGGACGCGCTCGACCAGATGCCGATCCGGCACACCCTGCCGATCGACGGCTTCCCCGAGCGCGCGCCGCGCATCCTGTCCGCCGAGGACGCCCCGGTCGCCTGCGTGCACTGGGCCAAGAACCCGGGTGCGGCCGCCGCGCCGGGCAAGTCGGTGGACGGTCCCGGCGAGCGCGCCACGGTGACGATGCTGGCCGGGATGACCCTGCCGCTGCCGGACGCGGCCAAACCGGTCGCCCTGGCCAGCTCCGACGGCACCGGCGACCGGATGGACGCGGTCTACCTGCCGCCGAGCACCGGCGAATACGTGCAGGTCACCGGCGCCGAGCCGGGCAGCCTGCGCCGTGAATCGCTGTTCTATGTGGCCGACAACGGCATTCGCTACGGCATCCCCGACGCCGCCACCGCCGCGGTGCTCGGCCTCGGCGCCACGCCGCGGCTCGCGCCCTGGTCGGTGGTCGGCCAGCTGGTCCCCGGGCCGACGCTGTCCGCGAAAGACGCGCTGACCAGCTACGATTCGCTGCCCTCCGCCAGCAAGTAGGCGAGGCCGTGGGCGGATCGCCCACGGCCCCTACGGTTTCGGGCTCAGTCGAGGCCGGGGGCCCGGCCCACATTCAGCGTGGCGACGATTCCGCTCAGCGCGGTCCGCATGTCCGGATCCTCGATCCGCATGAGCACATCGTCGTCGACCTCGGTCAGGTCGATGCCCTCGGTATTGGCCAGCCGGAACTCGCGCTCCTCCTCGGCCGCCTCGATCACATTGCGGATGAACCGGCCGTTGCCCGCCAGATCGACACCGCGGCGCGGCTGCCCGCTCTGGTCGGTGCTCTCCAGGTCGTAGAGGTACTGGCAGGTCTGCACCAACGTCGTCAGTGCCTCCGGCGCGAGCTGGGAATCGCGTCCGCCCGCGACGATCTCGCCGATGCGGCCCAGTTCCTCGGCGGTGTAGGAGGGGAATTGCAGACGCTTGGCGAAGCGCGAGGCCAGACCGTCGTTGGCGGTGAGCAGGCGGTCGATCTCGCCGTCGTATCCGGCGATGATGACCACCAGCCGGTCGCGGTCGTTCTCCATGCGCGCCAGCAGCGTATCGACCGCCTCGCGGCCGAACGCGTCACCACCGGACAGGCCGGTCTGGATCAGGGTGTAGGCCTCGTCGATGAACAGCACGCCGTCCATGGCGCTGTCGATGAGCTTCTCGGTCTTGATCGCGGTGCCACCGAGGTTCTGGCTGACGAAGTCGACGCGCTTGGCCTCGACCACCTTGTCGGTCTTGAGCAGCCCGACACCGCAGTAGATCTTGGCGACCACTCGTGCGATCGTCGTCTTGCCGGTTCCGGGCGGACCGGTGAAAGCCAGGTGCTGGCCGCGCGATTGGCTCGACAGGCCCTTGCCCGCGCGGATCTTGGCCAGCTGCGCCGAGGACTGCAGCTTGGCCACCTGGTTCTTCACCGAGGCCAGGCCGACCTGCTTGTCCAGTTGCGCGCGGGCCTCGGCGAGCACGGTCTTGGCGCGGTCCTCGGCGGCGGCCTCGTCCATCGCGGCCAGCGACGGCGCCGACGTGGGGTCCCACTTGTCGGTGCGCGCGTCGATCACCTCGCGGCTGGTGATCACGATGCGGAAGGTGCGGTCGCGCATGGCCGAGGTGTTGGCGGCGAAATCGGGGAGCTGGGAGTAGACCTGCTCGAACAGCTTCTGGGCCTCGGCCTCGTTGCCCGATTCCCGCAGGCACAGGCCGCGGTTGTACATGGCGGTGAACTTCGCCGACGGGATCGGGCCCGCCTCGGCCTGTTCCATCCGCCGGATCGCCTCACCGAACAGGCCCAGCTGCGCGCAGGCCGTGCCGACCATCACGTTCGCGCCGGTGGCCAGGTACGGGTCCTTCCAGTCCGCCGAACCGGCCAGCACCGTCATCACATCCGGCCAGCGCTGGGTGTTGTAGTGCAGGATGCCGCGGATGTAGGCGCTGATCCGGTCGTCGATCTGCTTGTCCGGGTCCTCGGCGCGGCCGGCGCGCAGTTCGGCCAGCTTGTCGAGCACCTGCTCGGCCTGGTCGTAGTCCTTGTCGGCGATCAGCTGACTCGCCCAGGCCAGCCAGATCTCGGTGAGCCCGGCCAGCGGATAGTCGATGTAGAGACCGGGCAGGAAGCGTCCGGCCATCGCCCGCGGCGCCAGGCCGAGCCTGCGCTGTTCACGGCCGAGCGAATCGAGGCTGGTGCGGTGCAGATTGAACAGCACCTCCTTGGTGATCTCGCCCGCGGCCGCGCGGCCCAGCCACGCGTCACACATCGACGAATCCCATTCGGTCGCACGCTGGAAGGCCAGCTTCGCGTACTCCTCGTCGCGCGCGGATTCCTGACCGTCGATGGACAGACCGAGCGAGAGGACGCCCGCGTCGAACGCGCGCTGGGCCTGGCGAATGTCTGGCATGTGGTGTCGGACCCCGAAATCTTCCTCTGGTGGACAGCTGCTGTTCAATCCGGCGGCTCAGACTTCGATCGCGCCGGTTTGCCCTGTCCGTTAGATTAGGTAACGCTGCCGTGTGGTCGCAACGGAAGTAGTCAGCTACAACTGAGAGTTCATCACTGGTGTCGACGTTGTTAGGCAATGAGCCCGAGCTGTGCCGAGTTTCGGTGATCGGGGGTGATACGCAGCTCGACATCGGTCTTCCCGCCACCGTGCCGATCGCCGGATTCATCGGCGATCTGGTCGCCCTGATCCGCTCGCGCAACCCGCGTCTGCCCGACGGCGACGAGGACTCCGCGCCCGTGCGCGCCCAGCACTGGACCCTGGCCCGGCTCGGCCAGGACCCGCTCGCGCCGAGCCGCACGCTCACCGAGGCCGAGGTCTACGACGGCGAACTGCTGGTGCTGAGCCCGGTGACCCGCAAGGAGTCACCCGCGCTGTTCGACGATGTCATCGACGCCGTATCCCGGCTCACCGCAGGCGAATTCCGGGGCTGGTCGGGCTCGGCCGCCCGCTGGACCGGCCTGGTGCTGGCCACCGTCGCCATCCTCGCCGCACTCGTGCTGCTCGGGGTCTCACGCTCGAGCGGCGACCCGCTCGTCCCCGCCTTCGCGCTGCTCGGCACCGGGATCGCGGCCATGGCCGCGGCCGGGATCGCCGCGCGCAAGTTCACCGATCCGGTCACCGCGCACTGGCTTTCGCTCGACGCGCTGCTGCTGCTGTTCGGCGGTGGCGCGCTGATCGTGCCCGGCCCGCTCGGCGCGGGCCAGGTGCTGCTGGGCAGTGTGGTGCTGCTGGTGGCCGGGGTGCTCGGTTACCGGATCACCGCGGTCGGCGCCGGGCTCTTCGCCGCGGCGATCACGCTGAGCGTGTTCGGCGCGGTCACCGGATTGATCTATCTGCTCTGGCATCCGGGGCTGGCCAAGCTGTTCGCCGGGGTGCTGGTGGCCGCGGTGATCCTGCTCTCGTCGGTGCCGCGGCTGGCGGCGGTGGCGGCGCGGCTGCCGATCCCGCCGGTGCCCACCGCGGGCGGCGCGATCGACCCGGCCGACCACGAACAGCGCCCGACCATCGAGGGCATCGGCGCGATCGGCGCCATCGCCCTGCCCTCGGCCGCGGGCCTGGGCGAACGCGCCCGCGTCGCCAACCAGATCCAGACCGGGCTGGTGATCGCCTGCGCCCTGGCCGCGCTGGTCGGCGCCGTCGGCGCGGCCGACCCGCTGGGCACCTTCCACTCCGGCGGGGTCGCGCTGGCCGTCGTCGCGGCGAGCGTGCTGTGCCTGCGCGGACGCTCCTACGCCGACCTGGTCCAGGCCGCCACGCTGATCACCGCCGGTGCGCTCACCGTGCTCGCCCTGCTCACCGGCCTCGGGCTCGGCCACGACTCGCTGCACTTCGCCGCGGTGGCGCTGCTGCTGGCGACCGCGGGCGCGGTGATCGTGTTCGGGGTGATCGGCCCGCACGTCGAGGTGACCCCGGTGACCAGGCGGATGATCGAGATCGTCGAGTACCTGCTGATCATCACGATGATCCCGCTCGCGCTGTGGGTCATGGATGTGTACTCGACCGCTCGCAACATATGACCCGGCTGTCCCTGCTGCTGCGGCTGACCTGCGCGGCGACCGTGCTCGGCGCGGCCGCCGGATTCCCGGCACCCGCGAATGCCGTCGCCCCACCGAGCATCGACCCTGTCGCCCTGGAGGCCGCGCTGGCACTGAGCGGCCGACCCGCCCCGCTCGAGCCCACCGAACAGCGTGAACTCTGCGCCGAACCGGTGCTGCGCGGCAGCGCGCCGAGTGAACCGCCGATGGCGCAGCGGGTGCTCGACCTGCCCTCGGCCTGGCAGTTCAGCCGGGGCGCGGGCCAGAAGGTGGCGGTGATCGACACCGGCGTCAACCGGCATCCGCGCCTGCCCGCGCTGCAGGCGGGCGGCGACTACGTCAGCGATTCCGACGGCACCGTCGACTGCGACGGCCACGGCACGCTGGTGGCCGGGATCATCGCCGCGCGACCGTCACCTGACGATGCGTTCGTCGGCGTCGCCCCCGAGGCGGAGATCCTGACCATCCGTCAGCTCAGCCTCGCCTACGACACCAAGGACCGGCAGCCCGACCGGTCCGGCGAGCTGCGCAACGACGGTTACGGCAGCGTGCTCACCCTCGCCGCCGCCGTGGTCCGCGCCGTCGACCTGGGCGCCACCGTCATCAACATCTCCGAAGTCGCCTGCACCGCGGCCGGTTCCGACACCGCCGACGGGTCGCTCGGCGCCGCCGTGAAATACGCCTACGACCGCGATGTGGTGGTCGTGGCGGCGGCGGGCAATGTGGAACAGGGCGGGCCCTGCCAGAACCAGAACGAGGGCACCGGCTGGAGTTCGGTGACCACCATTCCCTCACCCGCCTGGTTCACCCCGTACGTGCTCGCGGTCGGCTCGGTCGACGCCGACGGCAAGCCCTCAGCGCTGTCGCTGCGCGGGCCGTGGCTCGGGGCCGCCGCGATCGGGCGCGATATCGTCTCGCTCGACAGCAAGCCCGGCGGCACGGGCCTGGTCGACGGCGTGCAGACCATGGACGGCGTGCAGCCCGTCGACGGAACCAGTTTCGCCGCACCGTATGTGGCCGGCCTGGCCGCGTTGGTGCGTTCCCGGTTCCCGGAACTGTCCGCCCAGCAGGTGATCGACCGGATCACCCGCACCGCGCACGCGCCGGGCCGCGGCCGTGACGACGCCATCGGCGCGGGCCTGATCGACCCGCTGGCCGCGCTCACCGCGCCACTGGCCGAGCAACCACCGAGCCGGGGCGCGGATGTGGGTCATCCGATCGAGACGCCTTACGCGGCACCGGAACCCGACCCGCGTCCGCGCCGGATCGCGATCGCCGGCTCGCTGACGCTGCTGGCCGCGCTGGGTATCGGCGCCGCCTTCGGCTTCCCGTTCCGGGGGCGCCGCGCCGATCTCAATCAGGAATTCGAGGAGTAGGGAGCGATGGCCACCGAAGGTTTCGTCCGCCGTCCCCGGATCGCGCCGCCGCGCGCGCCGGGTGGTGAAGTCGCGCTCACCCCGCCGCCGGAGATCCAGCGCGCCATCCCCTCGCCGCTGATGATGAAGCTGATGCCGGTGATCATGGTGGTCGCGGTGGTCGGCATGATCGCGATGATGGTCTCGATGGGCCGCAATCTGCTGGCCAATCCGATGATGATGATGTTCCCGATGATGATGCTCATGTCGATGGTGGGCATGATGGCGGGCATGCGCGGCGGTGGCCCCAAGCGCGCGGTCGAGCTCAACGAGGAACGCAAGGACTACTTCCGCTATCTCGATCAGGTGCGCAAAGACGTGCGCGGCACCGGGATCAAGCAGCTCGAGACGCTGGGCTGGAGTCATCCGGAACCGGCCGACCTGCCCTCGCTGATCGGCAGCAGGCGGATGTGGGAGCGCCGTCCGGCCGACCCGGATTTCGGCCACGTGCGGGTCGGCGTGGGCAGTCATCGCCTGGCCACCAAGCTGGCCCGGCCCGAGACCGGCCCGCTCGAAGACCTCGAACCCGTCTCGACGGTGGCCCTGCGCCGGTTCGTGCGCACCCACTCGGTGGTGCACGGGCTGCCCACCGCCGTCTCGCTGCGCGCGTTCCCCGCCATCAATATCGGCGGCGACCTCGACGAGGGCCGCGAACTGGTGCGCGCGATGCTCATGGAACTCACCACCTTCCACGGCCCCGACCACCTCGCCGTCGCCATCGTCTGCGCCGACCCGGACACGCACTGGTCCTGGGCGAAATGGCTGCCGCACGTGCAGCATCCGTCGGTGCGCGACGGTCTCGGCTCGGCCAGGATGATGTACACCTCGCTCGGCGAATTCGAATCCGCGTTGCAGGCCGAGCTGATGGAACGCGGCCGGTTCATGCGCAATCCGCAGCCCACCCAGGGCCGGTTGCACGTGGTGGTGGTGATCGACGACGGCTACATCAGCGGCAACGAACGCATCATCAGCGAATCCGGGCTCGACTCGGTCACCGTGCTCGACCTCACCGCCCCCGAGAACGGCCTGGCCGCCCGGCGCGGCCTGCAACTCGTGGTCGGCGACGGCGCGGTCTCGGCGCGCAGCGCGGCCGGGGTGGAACGCTTCGCCACCGCCGACGAGGTGAGCCCCGCCGAGGCGGAGTCCTTCGCCCGTGCGCTGGCCCGCTACCGGCTGGCCACCGCCGCCCAGATCGTCAGCCTGGGGGAGGGCACCACCAGCGACCCGGGGCTGATGGCACTGCTGCGCATCCCCGACGCCGCCCAGATCGACCCGGCCCGGGTGTGGCGCCCGCGCACCGCGCGCGAGCGGCTGCGGGTGCCCATCGGCATCACGCCCGACGGCACCCCCGTCGAGATCGACATCAAGGAATCCGCCGAGAACGGCATGGGCCCGCACGGCCTGTGCATCGGCGCCACCGGTTCCGGCAAGTCGGAATTCCTGCGCACCCTGGTGCTCTCGCTGGTGACCACGCACTCACCCGACGCGCTCAATCTGGTGCTCGTCGACTTCAAGGGTGGCGCGACCTTCCTCGGCCTGGACTCGCTGCCGCACGTCGCGGCCGTGATCACCAACCTCGAGGACGAACTCTCGCTGGTCGACCGCATGAAGGACGCGCTGGCCGGTGAGATGAACCGCCGCCAGGAACTGCTGCGCTCGGCGGGCAACTACGCCAATGTCACCGACTACGAGAAGGCCAGGGCCGCGGGCGTGCCGCTCGATCCGCTGCCCGCGCTGTTCGTGGTGGTCGACGAGTTCTCCGAACTGCTCTCGCAGAAGCCCGATTTCGCCGAACTGTTCGTGATGATCGGCCGCCTTGGCCGCTCGCTGCACGTGCACCTGCTGCTGGCCTCGCAGCGCCTCGAGGAGAACAAACTGCGTGGCCTCGAGTCACACCTGTCCTACCGGATCGGCCTGCGCACGTTCTCCGCCAACGAATCCCGCGCGGTCCTCGGTATCACCGATGCCTATCACCTGCCCAGCGTCCCCGGCGCGGGCTACCTGAAAAGCGATGCCTCCGAGCCACTCCGGTTCAACGCCAGCTATGTGTCCGGCCCGTATGTGGCGCCGGTCGGCACGGTCGTCGACGACGACGGCGCACCCGTCGGCGGCCAGCGGCCGGTGGTGTTCACCGCCGCACCGGTCGAGGTGGCCGAGCCGGAAGAGGTTGCCGCCGAGCAGGACCCGATCCTGCGCGGCAGGCCCGAACTGCCCCCGCCGCCGCCCAGCGGCCCGGTCGCCGAGGAGGGCATCCCGGACTCGCTGCTGGACGTGGTGGTCAAGCGGCTGACCGGGCACGGCAGGCCCGCCCACGAGGTGTGGCTGCCGCCGCTGGAGGAATCGCCCACCGCCGACATGCTCCTGCCCGATCCCGACTGGCGTTCGCCGGTCAACCGGCACGGGCAGCTGTGGATGCCGATCGGCGTCATCGACAAGCCCTACGAGCAGCGGCGTGACGTGCTCACCATCAATCTGGCAGGCGCGCAGGGCAATGTGGCTGTCGTCGGCGGTCCGCAGTCGGGCAAGTCGACCACGCTGCGCACCATCATCCTGGCCGCGGCCGCCACCCACACCCCCGAACAGGTGCAGTTCTACTGCCTGGACTTCGGTGGCGGCAGCATGGCCGGTCTGGCAGGCATCCCGCACGTCGGTTCGGTCGCGGGCCGGCTCGACGGCGACCGGGTGCGGCGCACTATCGCCGAACTCACCACCCTCATGCGTCAGCGCGAGGAACGCTTCGCCGAGCTGGGCATCGAGTCGATGGCCGAGTTCCGCAGACGCAAGTTCTCCGCGCTCGAGGCCCGCCAGATCAACGGCACCACCGCCGCGCCGGGCGACCCGCTCGCGGCCGACCAGTTCGGTGACGTCTTCCTGGTGATCGACGGCTGGGGCGCGATCCGCGAAGAGTTCGACATGCTGGAACCGCTGATCAACGCCATCGCCACCCAGGGCCTGTCCTTCGGTGTGCACCTGATGCTCGGTGCCTCGCGCTGGGCCGAGATCCGCCCCATCGTCAAGGACCAGATCGGCACCCGCCTCGAACTGCGCCTCGGTGACCCCGGCGATTCGGAGATGAATCGCCGTACCGCGCACCAGGTTCCGGTCGGCAGGCCCGGCCGCGGTCTCACCCCCGAGCAGCTGCACATGCTGATCGCGTTGCCGCGCCTGGACTCCGACTCCGATCCGTCCACCATCGCCGACGGTGTCAGCCGGGCCAGGGAGGAACTGATCGCGCTGTATCCGGGCAGGCGCGCGCCCGAGGTGCGCATGCTGCCGCTGAGCTTCCCGCGCGAGCAGGTGCTCGACGCGGCGCGTCAGCAGGGTGTGACGCTGGACCGCACCAAGGTCGTCGTCGGTCTCGGCGAATCCGAATTGCAGCCGCTGGTCCTGGATTTCGGCCTCGAACCGCACTTCATGGCCTTCGCCGACGTGGAATGCGGCAAGACCACGCTGCTGCGCAATATCGTCATGAGCATCGCCGAACAGTCCACCGCGTCGGAGGCCAGGGTCATCCTGATCGACTACCGGCGCACCATGCTCGGCGTCCTCGAAGGCGACCAGCTCGCCGGCTACTCCACCTCCTCGCAGACCTGCGGGCCGATGATCGCCGAGGTCGCCGCCTACCTGGCCAAGCGCATCCCCGGCGCCGACATCACCCAGCAGCAGTTGCGCGACCGCAGCTGGTGGACCGGCCCGGAGATCTACGTGGTGGTCGACGACTACGACATGGTCGTCACCGGCTCCGGCAACCCCTTCGCCCCGCTGCTCGAATACCTCCCGCAGGCCCGCGACATCGGCCTGCACCTGGTGGTCACCCGTCGCATCGGCGGCGCCTCCCGCGCCCTCTACGATCCGATCCTGGGCGCCATGAAGAACCTCTCGGTCCAGACCCTGATCATGAGCGGCTCCCGCGACGAGGGCAAACTCATCGGCGACGTCCGTCCGAGCAAGATGCCCCCCGGCCGCGGCACCCTCGTCTCCCGCAGCCAGGGCATCGAACTCGTCCACATCGCCGACCTCCCCCCGGTCTAGCAGCGGTGCAGGAGGAAATCCACCCGGAGTCGGGCCTGGTCAAAAGCGTGTGGACCGACGACGACTTCGAGTCGATGGGCTGGCACGACGCCACCGTCCACGCCCTGTGCGTCCAGCCGGGCGAGGGTGTCCTGCCACGGCTGGTCCTCGACCTCGACTACATCGTCCGCTGGGTCCACCCGGTTCCACCCGCGGTCTACTTCTCCTTCTGGGTGGCGCCGGTGACGCTCGTGTTCGACGAGGTCTGGGACCTCGCCGGGGACCTCGACTTCCGTGCGCGGTCCCTCTGTCTGGAGATCGCCGACCTGCACCGGGAGACACCTGATGGCGTATCGCGCGGGTTCTCGTTCTGGCGTATCGAGGGGCATGCGTTCGAGCTGAAGTTCTACGCACCGGGATTCCGTCAATACTTCCGCCGGGCACCGGCATTGGTTCCCGGTCAGGTACTTTCGCATGCCGAGCGTGGTGGGTGCAGCTTCGCCGAGGCCGGATTCCACTGATTCCTCCGGGCGCGGCCGGTTCGGGGCGTCAGTCGCGCAGGGTCGTGACGGGGACGGCGTGGGGGAGCGTGGCGCGGTGGGGTGGCCAGGTGGTGGTGGGGCGTTCGAAGAGGGCTTTGGAGGGGCCGCTGGCGATGGGGCCTGCGATGCGGGCCAGGACGAAACCGGCTCGGCGGTAGTAGTCGTGGAGTTCGGTGTTGGTGGTCCAGGCGTCGAGGCGGACCCAGGGGCGGCGCTGGCGGGCGGCGAGGTGGGCGGCGTGGGCGAGCATGTGGTGACCGACCCGGCGGCCCGCGAAACGCAGGTCGACGATCATGAAATGCACGATCACCGATTCGGCCAGTTCCCACGATGACCAGAGGTCGGGGTCGGCGCGGTGGTTGACGGTGATGGTGCCCGCCGGTTCGCCGTCGACCTCGGCGATCCAGGTCTCACCGGCGTCCAGGGAACGGCCCACCGCACCCGCGAAGATCTCGATCGGGCGGCCGCGGCCCGCGACCGTCCACTGGTCCGAGCCGCGGGCGGTGAGCCAGGCGGTGCGTTGCACGCGCAGGCGGCAGATCAGCGGCAGGTCGCCCAGGATGGCCGGGCGAATGCCCACGGTCATGGCAGGGCGACGGCAGGCCCGGGTGCGATGCCGAGGGTCCTGGCGATGACGTCGGTGCCCGCCGCGTCGCCGAGTTGGTAGGCCAGCCGGTTGCGGCCCGCCTGGGAACGATGCCGGGTCGCCCGGGTGACCCGCTCGTGGTTGGCGCCGATACGCAGGTGATCGAGCAGGACCGTGCCGGTGGCGACACCGAGCACCGCGGCCTCCTCCGCGGTCGCCGGGCGGGCCAGCACCGTGTCGCGATGCGCGGTCTCGCCGTACCCGCGGTCGGCCAGGCGGCGGGTGGTGCCCTCGGGGATGTCGCGCGGGGAATCGAGACCGGCCGCCTCGGCCAGATCGCGTGGGTAGAAACTCACCTCCCACGACCACGGTTCGTTATCGAGGTGTTGTACTACGGTGCGGGCGAGTACCCACGAGTCCACCGGGACGCCGAGCCACTGCGCCACCTGCGCGTCGGCCGGCTCCATCCGGGTACTGAACTCCTTGGACGGTTCCCGGTTGGCCGCGCGCGCGATCTCGGAGAAGATGTCGTGCGAGGACTTGGGCCGGTCGCGCCGGATGTGGTCGGTGACCACGGATTCGAGCACTTCCTGGTTTCGCACGATCGTGCCGCGGGAAGTCGCTGTGTAGACGAGGTTTTCGGCGACCAGCACCTGAATCGCGTTGCGCGCGGTGGTGATCGAGACCTGCATCTGCTCGGCGAGTTCGGAATGGCTGGGCAGCCGGTCGCCCGGTTTCCACGTGCCCGCGCGGATCTCCTCGCGGAGGAGGTTCGCGATCCGGAGGTAGGTAGGACCGTCCGCCATCGTGCTCCTCGGTAGGTCGTGCAGGTAACGAAGTGTACTCGTCTGGGTTACCTACGGCCGAGTAATGCTTGACAGGAAGCTTGCGAGGTTTATTGTAATGAACGTCCTGATCCGGTGCTGTGCGGCGATGACGGCGAGGCAACGTGGCTGGTTCGGAGAGTTCTACGGTCGTAATGGCTTTCCCCGACACACTCCGGTGTGTCGATACCGCCGGGCCGCCGGCGAGTGCCGGTCTGCTCCCACTCTCCGATCTCCTCGTCCGGGCGTGTCGCGGACATCGAGTGGTCGGTGGACCGTTGCTGTGGTTCGCGCGCGATCTTGCTGTGCTGCACGAGAAACGGGTCGTCGGCCGGGGTGGCTTCGTCGACACCGATCCGCTGGTCATGCGTGAGATCGACTGCCGCCGAAGCGAATTGGTCCTGGCGATCGATGACTGGGTGCTGCGTGGTGTTCCGCAGCACCGGCTCGGCGCCACCCTGCACACCGAGACCATCGGCGCGGTCATCGACCGGCTGGCCGAGTCCTCGGTGCGCGCGCACCACGCGCTGATGACCCTGGCCGCCCACGACGAGCTGCTGCACTCGGCCTGGCACCACCTGGCCGAACTGGCCGACGCCTACGACGACCTGGTCCGCGACGTACTGGCCGGCAAGCGCAGGCTGCCGGAGTGGTAGTCCGGCAGCCTGGGTGTCAGCCGAAGCGGTGGTGACTGACGCCGAACTCGTCGGCCACGGTCGCCGCCAGCTCCACGTAGGCGCGCTTGGTGGTCTTGTGCAGGCGGTGCAGATCGATCTCGGCGCCCTCGGACAGGTGCTCGTCGAACGGGATGATGTGCACGGCCCGGCAGCGCGACAGGAAGTACTCGCGCAGCTGCTGCACGCCGACATTCGGTGAACCCTCACGCGGCAGGTTGATCACCACCACCGCATTGCGCACCAGATGGTCGTGACCGTGCAGCGACAGCCAGTCCAGCGTCGCCGCGGCGCTGCGTGCGCCGTCGATCGCGGCCGAGGAGATCAGCACCAGCGAGTGCGCCAGATCCAGCACACCGGTCATCGCCGAGTGCATCAGACCGGTGCCGCAGTCGGTGAGGATGATGTTGTAGAAGCGCTGCAGGATGCGCGCGACCGCCCGGTACTCCTCGTCGTTGAACGACTCCGACGCGGCCGGATCTCGTTCGCTGGCAAGCACTTCCAGGCGGCTCGAACTCTGCGAGGTGTGCCTGCGGACATCGGAGTAGCGCTCGATCGAGGGATCGAGCAGCAGATCGCGCACGGTCGAGCGGGTCTGCAGGGCCACGCGCTGCGACAGGGTGCCGAAGTCGGGGTTGGCGTCGACGGCGATCACCCGGTCACCGCGGATGGAGGCGAAGATCGAGCCGAGGCCGGTGGTGGTCGTCGTCTTGCCGACACCGCCCTTGAGCGAGAGCACCGCGATCCGGTAGTCACCGCGCACGGGCTGGCGGATGCGCGCCACCAGTTCCTGCAGACGCAACTCCTCGGCGGACATGCCCGGGTTGATCGCACCACCCGAAACATGGTGCACCGCTTTGCGCCAGCCACTGCCCGGCGCCTTCTTCGCCCGCTTGACCGGGACATTGTCCAGGGACGGGGCCTGGAAACCCGGCTGCTGCGGGTTGCCGCCCCAGCCCTGCTGGTGCTGACCCGGCTGCTGGTACTGCTGCGGGGCCTGCTGGTGGGGCTGGGCCTGATTGTTGGGCGGGTAGCCCTGATACGGGGCTCGACCGCCGTCCGGGGCCTGCTGGGGTGCGCCGTTCGGGTACTGCTGGGGAGCGTGCTCGCCCGGCGCCTGCTGACCCTGCAACGGCTGGGGTGCGCCGTTGTAGTTCTGCTGGACCGCGCCCTGGGCGTAACCGTTTGCGCTGTAGTCGGATTGCGGAGCCTGGCCCTGCTGTCCGGGCCCGCCCTGCCACGGCGGGGCATCGCCGGCCGGTGCCTGGCTCGGCTGCACGCGCGCGTCCTCGGTGCGGAACATCTGGGTCTGCGCGTCCGGCGAGGCCTGCACGTCGTGCGTGGGGTCGCCCGGGATCGAGTTGTATTGCGTCGCAGCGTAAGCCGCGGGAGCCTGGCCCGAAGCGTACGGCGACTGCTCGTCGGGACCGGGTGCGCGCTGCGGAGCGGAGCTGTAGGGGGAGTGCTGGTGCGGCAGCTGTGCGTCGGCGGGTCGCGCGGGTGCGCCCGATGGCTGCCCGGCGCCGATCTGTTCCGGGTCGGCGTGGCGCTGGCCGGCCGATGCCGTCGGGTGCACCTCGGTGGCCTTGGTGTCGGCGGGTGAGGTGACCGGGTCGGGCACATCGGCCCCCGCCTGCCGGAACGCGTTCGCCGACTGCGTGGGCCCTGCCGGAACCCGCGAACCGGACACGCCCTCCTCCCGACCGGAATCCCCGGCGCTGTGCCGCCCGGCCGCCGGATCGCCGAGCCGCCGCGGCGCCCGCCCGGCCTCTTCCGCATCGTCGACCGCGACGCCATCGGTGCCCCGGTCAGCGGAAGCGGCCCGCTGACCAGCCGCCGCCGCGGCCGCGAGAGCCGCCTCGGCAATGGCGATGTGCGGGTTGGCCTCACGCGCGGCCGACGGATCACCGGTCCGCTGCCCGGCCGCCGCTGCCGCTGCGAGAGCGGCTTCGGCGGTCGCGATGTGCGGGTTGGTCTCGCGGTTGGCGGAGGAATCGTCGGTCCGCTGTCCGGCTGCCGCCGCTGCTGCGAGGGCGGCTTCGGCAGTGGCGATGTGCGGGTTGGACTCGCGGGTGGGCGAGGATTCGCCGGTCCGCTGTCCAGCTGCGGCTGCGGCCGCCAACGCGGCTTCGGCGGTGGCGATGTGCGGGTTGGTCTCGCGGGTGGGCGCCGGGTCGCCGGTCTGCTGACCAGCTTCAGCCGCGGCGGCCAGGGCGGCTTCGGCCGCGGCGATGCGGGGGGACGATTCCGCCGGGACCGAGGAAGCCGATTCGGTGGGAGCAGAGGAATCGGTGTTCGAGGGAACCGACGGGGCGGTCAGTCGCTGGGGGGCCTGGGCCGTGGCCGACTGTGTGGTTTCGGATGCGGCGGTAAGGGGGCTGGATTCAGCGGTGTTCGACGGGTCGTCGGTCTGCTGAGCCGCCTGAGCTGCGGCCGCCAGTGCTGCTTCGGCCGCCGCGATGTGCGGGCTCGACTCCGGAGCGGGAGACGGGTCGCTGGTCGGCTGGGGTGCCTGGGCCGCGGCGGCGAGAGCTGCTTCGGCTGCGGCGACGCGGGGGGAGGACTCGGCGGGGGCCGACGGGTCGGTGAGGCGTTGGGGTGCCTGGGCGGCGGCGGCCAGTGCCGCTTCGGCGGCGGCGACGCGGGGGGAGGACTCGGGTGTGGCCGAGGGGTCCGTCAGGCGCTGCGGAGCGGGACCGGAACTCGTCGGGCCAGGGGTGCGGGTGTCAGCGGGCGCTGTGGCAGTGCTGTTCGGTGCGGTGCTGGCGGCAGCAGAGTGGTCGGGGCCGAGTGGTGTGGCCTCGCCACCGGTCGCCGCTGTGGCAGACGGGGCTACGGGTGGTGCCGAGTCGGTGGCGGGCGCGCCGCTCGTCGAGCCGGTGGACGGCTGAGGCGAGGTGGCGGGGGCCGTGAGGCGCGGTGGGGCCTCGGTGGGGCGAGGGGCCGGCGGGTCCGGGAGCGGCGGTGGTGGTGGCAGGTCCGGGCGCTGACGCTGGGCGGACGGGCCCAGGGGAGTGAAGCCGTTCGACGGCGGGGCCGGGGTGCGCGTCGGCAGACCCGACTGCGCGGCCGCCGCGGATTCCGGCGCCGAGGTCGCTGCTGAGGGCTGGCCGGTGTTCCACGGTGCCTGATTACCTGAGTCGGGTCCGGGCGCCGGGGCCGACGACTGACCTGTGCTCCACGGCACCTGGTCGGCGGGGTTCACACCGGGCACTGTGCTCGGCGCGCCACCGGTAGGAGGCTGGCCTGTGTTCCAGGGCGCCTGGTCGGCGGAATTCGGACCCGGGGCTGGCTGGCCGTTGTTCCAGGGCGCCTGATCAGCCGAGGTAACGCCGGGTGTGCTCGGCGCGCCGCCGGTAGGGGGCTGGCCCGTGTTCCACGGCGCCTGGTCAGCCGGGGTGACACCGGGTGTGCTCGGAGCCGTACCGATCGGGGGCTGGCCTGCGTTCCAGGGCGCTTGATCGGCGGCATCCGGCCCCGGTGCCGGGGTCGACTGGCCGGTGCTCCACGGTGCTCGGTCGGCTGTGGCAGAGCTGTTCGCGGTGCTCGGCGCGGCACCGGTAGGGGGCTGGCCAGTGCTCCACGGTGCCTGGTCGGCGGCGCTGGGCGGCGAGGGCTGGCCGGTGCTCCACGGCGCTTGGGTCGGGGTGCCGGGGGTGCCGCCGGTCGGCGGTTGGCCGGTGTTCCAGGGTGCCTGGTCCGGGGTGGCAGGGGAAGGCTGGTCGGTGGCCCAGGGTGCCTGGCCGGTGGACGGCCCGGGGGTCGGGTGCGCGGAGCCCTGGAAAGGGGGCTGTTCGTTCGGGTCGAGTGGGTTGGCGGTCCAGCCCTGCTGGTTCGGCGTGGGGGAGCCCGATGTGGGGTCCTGGGTGCCGGACTGCGGCGGGGCAGCCTGGTTCTGGGTGGCGGGGGACGGCTGAGCGTGGTCGGACCAGCCCTGTTGACCCTGGGTGGGCTCGGGGGCGACGTCCTCGGCTTCGCGGTCCTTGCGACGGCGGCGCTTGTCCTTGCGGCCCGAATCGTCGCCGCGGCTCATGAAGCGGCGGCGTTTGGGTGCCTCGTCGATCAGATCGTCCTGGGGCAGGTTCTCGACCGGAGCCTCGTAACCGACCTGTGTGACGTCGCTCTCCGACAGCCACGGCGGCAACATGGGGAGACTGTCGTTGTTGCGGCTCACCGGCGCGCCTCGCTCACCAGGGTCCCCCGATCTGCTCGACCCACATCTGGACGGCGCCGAGTTTACGCGACAACTCCGCGGCCGTGGCGGGCGGTACGGGCGGGGCCTTTTTGCCTCTGGACACCCGGCCCGGTAAGCTTGAGCGGCGGTGCACCCATGCGCCGACTGCTCGCGTGTCAGCGAGCAGCTACGAGGCAATCCAAACTCAGGTTAGAAGCATAACCGGGATCGCGGAGGATATGGCGAAGAAAGACGGGGCCATCGAGGTCGAGGGTCGAGTTGTCGAGCCGCTGCCCAATGCGATGTTCCGGATCGAGCTCGAGAACGGTCACAAGGTTCTCGCGCACATCAGCGGAAAGATGCGGCAGCACTACATTCGTATCCTTCCGGAGGACCGCGTGGTCGTCGAGCTGTCGCCCTACGACCTCTCACGCGGCCGGATTGTCTACCGCTACAAGTGAGACCTGCTCGACGCCGCGAGCCTGACCGGCACGCGGCGTCGCCTGGTGTTCCGGCCCCGGCCGGAGCGCGCTACAAGACTTCCCCAGTCGTCGGCTGGGGAAAAACTGTGTTCACAGACCTTGTGGACCAAGAAAAGATTGGACGGACGTGAAGGTTCAGCCGAGCGTCAAGAAGATCTGCGAGAAGTGCAAGGTGATCCGCCGTCACGGCCGGGTCATGGTGATCTGCGACAACCTGCGCCACAAGCAGCGCCAGGGCTGATCCAGCAGCACCGCCGGGCACCGATCGTCTGATCGGACTGACCGAAAAAGAAGAACTCCCAGCTCCAGCACGCACGTACTTGTGCGCGCCAACCACCGGTACGGAGGCCGGTGCCCCCACCTGAAAGACGGGGGGACGGACAGGGAGCAGACCTCCGCAACCAGAAGGAACCTGCCACATGGCACGTCTGATGGGCGTCGATCTCCCGCGCGAAAAGCGCATGGAGATCGCGTTGACCTACATTTTCGGAATCGGGCGCACCCGCGCCACCGAGATCCTGGCTCAGACCGGCGTCAGCCCGGACCTGCGCTCGAAGGATCTCAGCGACGACGACCTGACCAAGCTCCGCGACTACATCGAGGCGTCGGAGTTCAAGGTCGAAGGTGACCTGCGCCGCGAGGTCCAGGCCGATATTCGCCGCAAGATCGAGATCGGCTGCTACCAGGGCATCCGCCACCGTCGTGGCCTGCCCGTTCGTGGTCAGCGCACCAAGACCAACGCGCGTACGCGTAAGGGTCCGAAGAAGACCGTCGCCGGCAAGAAGAAGTAGGGATAGCGTATGCCTCCGAAGAGCCGGGCCGCTGGCCCGAAGAAGACTCAGAAGTCGCGTCGCCGGGATAAGAAGAACATCCCGCACGGCCACGCGCACATCAAGAGCACGTTCAACAACACGATCGTCTCGATCACCGACCCCGAGGGCAATGTCATCTCGTGGGCGTCGTCGGGCCACGTCGGTTTCAAGGGTTCGCGTAAGAGCACCCCGTTCGCCGCGCAGCTCGCTGCCGAGAACGCTGCCCGCAAGGCGCAGGAGAACGGCGTCAAGAAGGTCGACGTGTTCGTGAAGGGCCCGGGTTCGGGCCGCGAGACCGCGATCCGTTCGCTTCAGGCCGCTGGCCTCGAGGTCGGCTCGATCTCCGATGTCACCCCCCAGCCCCACAACGGCTGCCGGCCGCCCAAGCGCCGTCGCGTCTAGCGGGAAAGGAAACAGCTAAAAAATGGCTCGTTATACAGGCCCCATCACCCGCAAGTCGCGTCGTCTGCGCGTCGACCTCGTCGGAGGCGACCAGGCGTTCGAGCGTCGTCCTTACCCGCCCGGCCAGCACGGCCGCGCGCGGATCAAGGAATCCGAGTACCTCATGCAGCTGCAGGAGAAGCAGAAGGCTCGCTTCTCCTACGGCGTCATGGAGAAGCAGTTCCGTCGCTACTACGAAGAGGCCAACCGCCTCAAGGGCAAGACCGGCGACAACCTGCTGCGTCTGCTCGAGTCGCGTCTGGACAACGTCGTGTACCGCGCCGGTCTGGCGCGCACCCGTCGTCAGGCTCGTCAGCTCGTCAGCCACGGCCACTTCGTGGTCAACGGCGTCAAGGTGAACGTCCCGAGCTACCAGGTCTCCCAGTACGACATCATCGATGTCAAGGAGAAGTCGCTGCCGACGCTGCCGTTCCAGGTGGCGCGCGAGACCGTCGGCGACCGTCCGGTCCCGGGTTGGCTGCAGGTCGTCCCCGGCCGTCTGCGCATCCTGGTGCACCAGCTGCCCGAGCGCGCGCAGATCGATGTGCCGCTGCAGGAACAGCTCATCGTCGAGTACTACTCGAAGTAAGCGCTTTTGGTGGGGGTCGCGCACACGGCGACCCCCGCACTCACTGACGAGGCATCAAATAGCGGATGCCCTGAACAGGAAGTAGATCCTCATGCTGATTTCCCAGCGTCCGACACTGACCGAAGAGGTTGTGGCGGAGAACCGCTCGAAGTTCACCATCGAACCCCTCGAGCCGGGCTTCGGTTACACCCTCGGCAACTCGCTGCGTCGTACCCTGCTGTCCTCCATCCCGGGGGCCGCGGTCACGAGCATCCGCATCGACGGTGTCCTGCACGAGTTCACCACCGTTCCCGGTGTGAAGGAAGACGTCACCGACATCATCCTGAACCTCAAGGGTCTGGTCGTGTCCTCCGAAGAGGACGAGCCGGTCACCATGTACGTGCGTAAGCAGGGCCCGGGCACCGTCACCGCCGGTGACATCGTCCCGCCGGCCGGCGTCGTCGTGCACAACCCGGACATGCACATCGCCACCCTGAACGACAAGGGCAAGCTCGAGATCGAGCTCGTCGTCGAGCGGGGCCGCGGTTACGTGCCCGCCGTGCAGAACAAGGCGACCGGTGCGGAAATCGGCCGGATCCCGGTGGATTCGATCTACTCCCCGGTGCTCAAGGTGACCTACAAGGTCGAGGCCACCCGTGTCGAGCAGCGCACCGACTTCGACCGTCTCATCCTCGACGTGGAGACCAAGAACTCCATCACGGCCCGGGACGCGCTGGCTTCGGCCGGTAAGACCCTGGTCGAGCTCTTCGGGCTGGCCCGTGAGCTCAACGTCGAAGCCGAGGGCATCGAGATCGGCCCCAGCCCGGCCGAGGCGGATCACATCGCCTCCTTCGGTCTGCCGATCGAGGACCTGGACCTCACCGTCCGGTCCTACAACTGCCTCAAGCGCGAGGGTGTGCACACGGTGGGCGAGCTCGTGGCCCGCACCGAGTCGGACCTGCTGGACATCCGCAACTTCGGCCAGAAGTCCATCGACGAGGTGAAGGTCAAGCTGCACGCGCTCGGCCTCTCGCTGAAGGACTCGCCCGCTTCGTTCGACCCGTCCTCCGTGGTGGGTTACGACGCGAGCACCGGCACCTGGAGCGATTCCGGCACTTTCAGTGACACCGACGGCGGCGAGCAGGACTACGCCGAGACCGAACAGCTCTAGGTCATCGGGGGGCACCCCGGTAGACCTTTCCCAAGGAGAATCCAATGCCCAAGCCCAAGAAGGGTGCTCGCTTCGGCGGGTCGGCGTCGCACCAGAAGGCGATCTTCGCCAACCTGGCCACGGCGCTTTTCGAGCACGGTCGGATCACGACCACCGAGTCGAAGGCCAAGGCGGTTCGCCCCTACGCCGAGAAGCTCATCACCAAGGCGAAGGGCGGCACCCTGGCCGACCGTCGCGAGGTCATGAAGGTCATCCGCAACAAGGACATCGTGCACGCGCTGTTCGCGGAGATCGGCCCCTCGTTCGAGGGTCGCGAGGGTGGCTACACCCGCATCACCAAGGCGCTGCCGCGCAAGGGTGACAACGCGCCGATGGCCGTCATCGAGCTCGTCCGCGAGAAGACCGTGACCAACGAGGCCGACCGGGCCCGTCGCGTCGCCGCTTCGCAGAAGACCGAGGCGCCCGCCGCCGAGGTCGCCGAGGAGAAGACCGAAGAGGTCGTCGCCGAGGCTCCGGCCGCCGATGAGGCCGCCGAGGACAAGAAGGACGCCTGATTCCCAGGTAGTTCCGGCCGAGCCCGTCACCCCGCGTGGGTGGCGGGCTCGGTTCTTTTCGTGGGAGAGGAAGCGATGCAGGAGACCGGCGAGACGACCCGGGTGCGTCTGGGGATCAGTTACGACGGCACCGATTTCACCGGCTGGGCGCGTCAGCCGGGCCTGCGTACGGTGCAGGGCGTGCTGGAGGACTCGCTGTCGAAGGTCTTCCGGGAGCCGATCCAGCTCACCGTCGCCGGGCGCACCGACGCAGGCGTGCACGCCGAGGGCCAGGTCGCGCATTTCGACACCACCGCCGAACTCGACGCCCCCAAGCTCCTGCACCGGATGGCCCGCTTCCTGCCCAAGGACGTGCGCATCACCGACGCGCGCCCCGCGCCCGCCGAGTTCGACGCGCGCTTCTCGGCGATGCGCCGCCACTACGTCTACCGGCTGACCACCGCCCCCTACGGCGCCGACCCGCTGCGCGCCCGCAGCGTCGTGGCCTGCAAGCCCGGCGTCGACCTCGACGCCATGCGCGCGGCCTCGCGGCACCTGCTCGGCCTGCACGACTTCGCCGCCTTCTGCCGCCGTCGCGAGGGCGCCACGACCGTGCGCGAACTGCAGCGTTTCGACTGGGTGCGCGAGGGCGAGCTGCTGAGCGCCTACGTCAGCGCCGACGCGTTCTGCTGGTCGATGGTGCGCAGCCTGGTCGGCGCGGTGCTGGCCGTCGGCGAGGGCAGGCGCACACCGGAGTGGGTGGGCGGCCTGCTGGCCGAGACCGAGCGGTCGAGCTCGGTGACCGTGGCGCCCGCGCACGGCCTGAGCCTGGTCGCGGTCGACTATCCCGCCGACGCCGACCTGGCCGCCCGCAACGCCGAGACCCGCGAGGTGCGCACCGTGCCCGCGACGGGCGAGGGCTGCTGCGGCGACTGAGTTCCCGCGGGCGCCGCATTGTGCGCCGCCGACCCGGTAGGGGCCAGGCACACCCCGATATCGATGCGGCTTCGAGACACGCCGCGCAGTTCCGCTGGGTTTCGCAAACCGTCGGCTAACGCTGGCGATGAATTGCTTCCGCAGGTGGGAGCCGTTACGGCGGTTCTCCTTGGTCGCAATAACAATTCGGTGCTAACTTCGGCATTCGAAGGCGGGTGCATCGGCAATCGCCCGGGAAATCATTGCCGGATAAAACGATTCAGGGGAACACCATGTCGTTCTGGGACGTTGTCTGGCTCATCATCATGAGCTTCGCATTCGTGGCGTATCTGCTGCTGCTCTTCATGATCATTTCCGACCTTTTTCGGGACAAGAAGACCTCCGGCTGGGTGAAGGCGATCTGGGTGGTGTTCCTGTTCATCCTGCCGTTGCTCACCGCGCTGGTGTATCTGATCGTGCGCGGTGGCGGTATGGCCGAGCGCGCCGAGGTCGAGGCGAAACAGGTGAAGGCCGCGCAGGATCACTACATTCGCGAGACCGCGGGCACCAGCCCGGCCGCGCAGATCGCCGATGCCAAGAAACTGCTCGACACCGGTGCCATCTCCCAGGACGAATTCGATCGGCTGAAGGCGAAGGCGCTGGGCTGAGTTCGTGCCATGATCTCGCCATGGCGTTCGAGGGATTCCCCGAGGTCTGCTCGACCGGGCAGATCGCGGCGCCGGACGCGTTCGGGTACTGGGAACATCTGGTCACCGGCGCGCTCACCGAGGTGGCGATCGCGCCGACGGTGCCGCGCCCGTTCGCGGGGCGGATCAGATCGGCCGATTTCGGCGAGGTGGCCATCGGGACGGTGGCGGTCGAAGGGCACGAGCTGCGGCGGCATCGCCGTCACATCGCCAGGGCCGGGGAATTCCATGTCATCGGCAGTGTCGTGCTCGGCGGCTCGGCCCAGGTGGAGCACGCGGGCCACCGGGTCGAGCTCACCCCGGGCGCGATGGTCTTCTACGACACCACCCAGCCCATCAGCTGGCGCTCGGACGGCCCGATCGAGGACCTGACGATCCGGGTGCCCCGCCAGCGGGTGGTGGATTTCCTCGGGGTGCGCGCCGAGGCCCTGCCCGCCGGGCGGGTGATCGGCGGCGGCGAGGTGGGGTTCACGCTGGCCAGGTTCTTCCGCCGCGTCGCCGACCTGCACGCCACCGATCCCGCCGCGGCCGCGGTGCTCGCCGCCGCCGGGATCGATCTGCTCGGCGCGGCCGCCACCATCGCGGCCGGCCGGGAACCGGGCCGCGCCCAGGCCGAGGCGGTGACCCGTCAGCAGGTGCTGGACTTCGTGCACGCCCACTTCACCGACCCCGGCCTCTCGGTGGAGCGGATCGCGACGGGATGCCGGGTCTCGCGGCGCACGCTGTACCGGCTCGTCGACGACCTCGACGGCGGACTGGGGGCGCTGGTGCGCCGGCTGCGGGTGGAGCGGGCCCGGACGCTGCTGGCAGCGGGGGAGGTCTCCTCGATCGCGGCCGTGGCGACCGCGTCCGGCTTCGGCACCGAGCGGCAGTTCTACCGGGTCTTCCGCGCCGCCACCGGCATGACCCCGGGCGAATACCGGATTGTTGCTCGTGATGGTGGCGCGGCCGCGTGAAGCGGTATTGCGCGCTCGCCCGGAGTGATCTGCCTCACGTCGTGGTTGTCGAATGTGCTGTTCTCCCAATGGATATCACCTGCAATAGGTCGTGCTAGTCGAATCTTCGGGTCGGCGCCGCGACGACGGATGAATCGGTTTCGGTGGAAAGGGGCTGGATCATCTGGCAGGCTCAGCGGCCAGGAGCGTCCCGGTTTCCGGGCGACGCCCATTGTTTGCTGATCGATTCGGATTGGGGAGCGAGGTGGTTGGCGTGGTGTCGTCGGGGCCTCGCGTCGCGAACGAATCTTTCGCGCAGTGGGAGTCGATGCTCTCGGCGAGTTATGTGCCGCTGGCCGTGGACGCCGACCGTCAGGGGGGCTTCCACGGTTGGATCGACCGCGCGAGCATGCCGGATTTCGACCTGTCCACGCTGGGGTCGAGCGGCCAGTTCGTCCGCCGCACCCCGCGCTGTATCGGGCGCTCCGACGACGAGTTCCTGCTGGTCTCGATCCTGACCGAGGGGGTCGGTTCGCTGCACCAGGACGGTCGCGTCGCCGAGGTCACCCCCGGTGACATGGTCTTCTACGACACCTCCCGGCCCTACCAGTGGGACCTCACGGCCGCGGACTGGGCGCAGGTGGTCATCCGGTTGCCGATGACCGTGGTCGAGGAGCAGTTCGGCACCGATCGCGCGCATCTGCCCACCGCGGTGCGGGTGGCCGCCGACAGCGCGGGCGGCGTGGTGGCCGGGTTCTTCCGCGATCTCGCCCGGATCCAGGGTGAGGCTCCCGGTCAGGCCGCGGTGCTGGCGGGCAACGCGGTCGGCCTGCTGTCCTCGGCGGTGCGCCTGGCGGTGGGTGACCTGCCGACCGGCCAGCCCGCGCAGGCGCTCACCCGTGAGCAGGTGCTGTCGTTCATGCGCAGCCGCTGCGCCGATCCGGCGCTGACCGTCGACGAGATCGCCCGGTCCTGCCTGGTCTCGCGCCGCACCCTCTACCGCCTCTTCGACGACGTGGGCGAGAGCCTCAGCGCCGTGCTGCGGCGGATGCGGGTGGACGGTGCCCGCGCGCTGCTCACCCGCGATCCCGCCCGCCCGGCCTCCTCGGTCGCGCTGTCGGCGGGATTCGCCTCCGAGCGGCACTTCTTCCGGGCGTTCCGGCTGGAGATGGGGATGACGCCGGGGGAGTACCGGATGCTCGCGGCCGCGGCGCCGGGAGGCGGCCGGCTGCGCGGCGTGACCGCCTGAGCACACGCGGCGAATTACCGGAGATTGCCCGGAATACGATCAGGGCGAATACTGTTGACGTGCCGAATTCTCGACAGTCGCATTTCGCCGGGTTGGCACGGACGGTCAGTCGCCTGGCACGGTATGACAGTTTGGTGCGCGCCTATCTGAGAGAGAGTGAATCGAACACTTTTCAGGGATGAGCGACAGGGGTCACGGATGAGCCGAGTACGCGTGGCTGCGGTGCAAGCCGAGCCGAAGTGGTTGAACTTGTCTGCCGGGGTCGAGCAGGCCATCGAATACATCGATGCGGCCGCCGACGGGGGTGCGCGATTGGTGGCCTTTCCGGAGACATTCCTGCCCGGATTTCCGTGGTGGATGTGGCTGAACTCGGTCGACTGGGGTGAGGAGTTCCTGTCCCGGTATCTGTCCAACGCGCTCACCGCCGACGGCCCGGAACTTCGCGCGATCGGATACGCCGCGCGCCGGAAAGGCATTCACGTCTCGATCGGTTTCGCCGAACGCGCCGGGCGTGAGGTATTCATGGCGCAGGCGCTGATCGACGGCGACGGTGACATCGCGGTGGTCCGTAAAGCCGAACCGACCGGCCTGGAACGCACCGTGTTCAGCCCGTCCGACGGCGGCCTGCTGATCCGCGACACCGAATACGGCCGCGTCGGTGTGCTCGGCGGCGCCGACCACCTGCGTTCCGAGCTGCGCGGCCGCATGCACGAGCAACGCGAGCAGATCCACATCGCGGCGTGGTCGGGTTTCACGGTGTACTACGGCGAGGGCAAGGAGTGGGGTCCCGAACTCAACACCGCCGCCAGCGTGCGCTACGCCATGGACGGCGCGACCCATGTGATCGCCCCGGTCGCGGTGGTGCCGGTGGCGGGCTGGGAGGTGGTCGACGCGCGCAGGCCCGATCGCAGGCTGCTGCACGGCGGCGGTGGCGTCTCGCGGATCTTCGGCCCCGGCGGGCTGGAACTCGCCCCGCCGCTGGGCGAGGGCGAGGAGGGGGTGATCTTCGCCGATCTGGACATCAACCGTTCCCTGCGCCCGGCACCCTACTCCGACCGCCCGGCTTCCTGCCGGACACCCAGCGGCCGGATCACCCGCCGGGAACCGGCGCACACCTGATCGCCTCGCTCAGGAGCGCACCAGGCGGGCGATCGCGTCGGTGGCTTCCTTGATCTTGGCCTCGGCCTCGGGTCCACCCGCGACGGCGGCGTCGACCACGCAGTGACTGATGTGGTCTTCGAGCAGGCCCATCGCGACGGCCTGGAGTGCCTTGGTCATGGCCGAGACCTGGGTGAGGATGTCGATGCAGTACTTCTCCTCCTCGACCATCCGCTGCAGGCCACGGGCCTGGCCCTCGATGCGGCGCAGGCGCTTGAGGTAGTCGTCCTTGGCGGTGATGTAGCCGTGGGCCGCGTGCTCGCAGCTCGGGTCGGTCTCGGGGGTGGGTGCGGTCACCGGGGTCTCCTCGCCTGCCTAGGTGCTCGCCGGGCGAGCTGATACCCCCCTAGGGTACAGAATCGGGCGGGGGTTGTCAGGTCAGGTCCCGGTGCTGCGCCCGGCCGGGCCGGGCGGGAGAATCAGGACATGAGTTCGCTTCCCCGGCCCGCCCTCGCCGTCATCGGCGGCAGCGGTTTCTATGACTTCTTCGACAACGACGTCACCCACGTCGAGGTCGACACCCCGTACGGCGCCCCGAGCGCGCCCGTCGCGATCGGCGAGGTCGACGGACGGCCGGTGGCCTTCCTGCCGCGCCACGGCAAGCAGCACGAGTTCGCCCCGCACACCCTGCCCTACCAGGCCAATCTGTGGGCGCTGCGCTCGCTGGGCGTGCGCCGGGTCTTCGCGCCGTGCGCGGTCGGCAGCCTGCGCGCCGACTGGGGGCCGGGCACCGTCGCGGTGCCGGATCAGCTCGTCGACCGGACCTCGGGCCGCCCGCAGACCTACTTCGACGGCGGCGGCGTGCACGTCTCCTTCGCCGACCCCTACTGCGACGAGCTGCGTGCCGCGGCCGTGAAGGCGGCCGGTGACGACCTGCGCGTCGAGGACGGCGGCACCATGGTCGTGGTGCAGGGCCCGCGCTTCTCCACCCGCGCCGAGAGCCGCTGGTTCGCCGGGCAGGGCTGGGACCTGGTGAACATGACCGGGCACCCCGAAGCGGTCCTCGCCCGTGAACTGGAGATGTGCTACAGCGCGGTCGCGCTGATCACCGACCTCGACGCGGGCCTCGAGGAGGGCGACGGTGTGCACGCGGTGGACGTGTTCGCCGAGTTCAAGAAGAACCTGGGCCCGTTCAAGGAACTGATGCGCCGGGCCGTCTCGGCCGTCGACGGCACCGACACCTGCGAGCGCTGCCGCGTGCACGCCGGGGTCTCGCTGCCCTTCGAACTGCCCTGACTCACGCGGGTGGCGTGGTGACCTGCAGCTGAGCCAGCACGAAGGCGGGCACCACGTCGCTGCCGGGCAGCGGCGAGACCTCCACGTCGGCGGTCAGCCAGCCGCCGTTCTCGGCGGCCAGCCGCAGCGCGGGCAGCGCGGCCCGGCCCGCGCCCGCCATGATCTGCGCGCGGGCGGCGGCGATCCTGGCCCGGTCCTCGGGATGCGGCACGGTCCGCTCGTCGGCGCCGCGCCAGCGCAGCCCGGGCACCGGCTCGGTCACCCAGCGCACCATGCGCACCTGCGCGGTGTCGAGGATGACCAGATACAGCCCCGGCTGGGTGTCGCGCAGCAGTTCCAGGGTCGCCGCCTCGAACGACTTGGGTTGCGGGACAACGCTGTCGGTGACGTCGACGGCCAGGCCACGCCAGTCGAACCGGTCGGCGGCACTGTTGCGCGCCGCCAGCAGCAGCGAACGCGGCCCCGTGCCGGAGTGCACCGTCGCGATCGCCGACCACCGGCTGCCCGGCTCCGAGCGGGTCAGCGCCGCGACGACATCGAGCGCGCCGTCGAAGCGCTCGATGCGCTGGAACTGTTCGGCCCCGGTGTATTCGACCGGCGTGGCCCCGAAGTGCGGGCCGAGCCCCGCGGGCATGGTGCGCACGACGCGGGCGTGCGCGTCGACCCGGAACGGCGCGACGCCGAGCCGCTCCGCCGGCGCCCGCTCGCCCACCCACACCAGCACCGCGTGCACCCCACCATCGGACCACCGCACCGGCTCGGCCCGGAAGACCGCCTCCGACCAGGCATTCCGCGATTTCGGCAGCACCTGATCGACGCGCTCCCCGGAGGCGTGCGCGGTCGTCACCAGTGGTTGCAGCCGGGGCGGGACGGCGCGCTGATACGACGCCCACTCCCGCGGCGTCGTCCCCGCCGTCAGCATCGACCAGCTGTCCGGTGGGCCGAGTGTCTCCACCAGTTGCCATCGCCCGATGATCACCACTGCCCCCTTCGCGTCACCACCCCGTCTACGAACACGACCCGGACCATCGTGCCCGATCGAGCGCGCGCGGTGTGGGGCAGGTCAGCGGGCCGGATCGTCCTGGGCCAGCCACGGCATCCGTTCCACCATCCGGTCGCGCAACTCGGTGAGCCGGGCGATGCGCCGCTCGAGCTCGGCCACCCGCGGCCGCCCGATGGCCGCGTAGCCGTCGGTGCAGCGCGGCTCGAACGGAAACCGTTCCGGCAGTTCACGATCCAGGTACGGCTGGAAAGCGCGCACGTCTTCGACGGTGAAGCCGATCTCGAGCAGTTCGCGGATATTGCGCACCCGCGCCACCGTGTCCTCGCCGTAGGTGCGATAGCCCGCGGGCGTGCGGTCGCTGGTGAGCAGGCCGAGTTCCTCGTAGAAGCGCAGTGCCCGCCGCGTCACCCCGGTGCGCGCTGCGAGTTCCCCGATGAGCATGGATCATCCCTTCGCCGCTGTGTGGTCAGGTCAACGCGTGTGGCGCACGACAACCTTCCCGCGATATTCCCCGCGCACCAGATCCAGCAGCGCGCGCGGGGCGTTCGCCAGGCCGTCGACGATCGTCTCGGTTCGCACGATGGCGTCATCGGCGAGCCATTCCCGCAGGCGGCGACCGTATTCCGGCGCCAGGTGCAGATGATCGAAGGCGGTGAAGCCACGCAGGGTGAGGCGCTTGCCGATTACCGGGAGCAGATCGCCGGGCCCGGTATCGGGGGTGCCGCCCGCGCGCTGACGGGCCAGCGCGCCGCACAGGGCTACGCGGCCACCGGGGTTCATGACCTCGATGGCCGCGCGCAACTGCTCGCCGCCGACGGTGTCGAAATAGACGTCGATCCCGTCGGGGGCGAGCGCGCGCAGCCGGTCGGCGACGGGCCCGTCGTGGTAATCGAAGGCGGCGTCGAAGCCGAGCTCGCCGACGGCGTAGGCCACCTTCGCCGCCGATCCCGCGCTCCCGATGACCCGGCCCGCGCCGAGCAGCCGGGCGAGCTGACCGGCCAGCCCACCGGTCGCCCCGGCCGCACTGGAGACGAACACCGTGTCGCCGGAACGCATTCCGGCCACCGCGGTCAGCCCGGCATAGGCCACCAGGCCCGGGCCGAGATGGGTCGAGGGCGAGTCGTAGGCATCGGCGTCGACGGCGCGCACCGTCGCGATGTCGGCCACGGCGTAGTCGCGCCAGCCCAGCCGGTGCACCACCAGCGTCCCCGGTGGCAGCGCCTCGTCCCCGGACAGCACCACCTCGCCGATCGCGTCGCCACTGAGCGGTTCACCGATTCCGAAGGGCGGCATCGGGATTCCCGGATAGTCGCCGATGCGCATGAGCATGCCGGGATCGAGTGCGGTGAACAGATTGCGGATCAGCACCTGGCCGGGCCCGGGTCCGGTGACGGGCAGTTCGACGAGCGCGAAATCGGCGGGCTCGGGGAAGCCCGCGGGGCGGGAGATCAGCTGGATCGCACCGGTGGTGCGGGCAATGGTCTCGATCATGGCCCGACGCTAAAGCTTCACGTATGCGTGAAGGTCAAGCGCGACGCGCGCGGATAGGCTCACCGCATGCAGACACCGTTGCGGTTGGAGGTCATCGTCGCCAGCGTCCGGCCCGAGCGGTTCGCGCCGGTGGTGGCGGACTGGTTCCTCGCCGAGGCCGCGCGGCGATCCGAATTCGAGGTCGGCGTACTGGACCTGCGCGAGCTCGCGTTGCCCGTCGATCTCACCGAAACGGAGGCGGTGCGGCAGTTCCGGGACCGCATCGGGACCGCCGATGCCTTCGTGGCGGTGACCTCGGAGTACAACCACGGCTATCCGGCGTCGCTGAAGACCGCGCTGGACAGCGTCAAGCACGAATGGCGGGCCAAGCCGATCGGATTCGTGTCCTACGGCGGGCTCTCCGGCGGCCTGCGCGCGGTCGAACAGCTGCGGCAGGTGATCACCGAACTGCACATGGTCCCGGTGCGCGAGTCGGTGAGCTTCGCCCAGGCCAAGCGCCGCTTCGACGCCGCGGGCGGCACCGACGACCGCGCCGCGATCGACGCCTCGGCCAGGATGCTCGGCCAATTGGCCTGGTGGGGACGGACTCTGCGCGCGGCGCGGACCGCCGATCCGTATCCGGGCTAGGCGTTGGCCATCTGGCGCTGCCCGCGCGGCTGACCGATATAGGTCGCCTCGCGCGGGATGGACACCAGGCTCAGGTTCACCCGCGTGGTGCCGGTGCGCAGCACCACCCGGTTGCCGACCGCGCCCGGCTGGTAGATCTCCAGGTCGGGCCGCGAGGCGGGCCAGCCGTTGGGATCGCCGGTGAGGTAGATGGTGGTGACACCCGCGTGCGGGGCGGGCGCGAGCACACCGTCGACGATGGTCGCGGTGAATCCCGCGTCGGACTGGTGGGTCTCGACCGCGATGGTCAGCCGCTCGGGGTTGCCGACGGTGTTCACCAGGTGCTCCCACGCCTGCGCGCGGTCGGTGCGCACCAGCACCCGCTCACCCACGGCCAGCGCGCGGAACACCAGCTGCTGGGCCAGATACAGCTCGCCCGCCACATAGACGGTGGAGATGCCCGAACCGATGATCCTGGCCGCGACGCCGTTGCCCTCGTCGTCGGAACCCAGCAGCTGCCCGCACCCGGCCGAGGGCAGGTGCAGCGCGCCGATGACGTCGATCGGGTACTCGGTGGTCGGGATGGTGTCGTCCAGGCCGGGCACCGCGATCGGCAGGTGCGCGAGCAGCGCGTCGCGATGACGCCCGTTCATCGACACCATGCCCTTGTTCTTGGTCTTCTCCGGCAGTTCGCGGGCGGTCAGCCGCCAGGCCGCGCCCACGCTCACGGACTCGGCGTCGCTGCCCGGCCGCAGCCGCACCGAGACCGTGGTGCCGCGCGAGGGCGCCACCCACAGCTGAGCGAGCAGATCCGAACCGAGCTGCTTGGGGTCGACCGCACTGCCGATATTGACCGCGTTGCCGATCTCGGCGTACTTCCAGCGCTGGCTCAGCGTGCGCGGGTCGAGGCCGGTGGTGATCTGCTGCACGGCCTTACGGATCTCGGGGGCGGTGAGGATGCGGGCGTTGCAGTCGGCGTCCTCGAGCGTGCGCATGATGCGCTGGGTGGCGATGGTGACCGCGCGCGAGGCGCCGTCGGTGCCGCCGCCACGACGTTCGGCCGCGTCCGGGCAGCGCACCGCGTCGAAGCTGATGGCCAGCCACACCGTGCGATGCGCGGTCGCGGGCAGCGGGCCGAGCAGCGATTCGTAGATCGCGCCCGCGGGCGTGCCGGAACGGCTGCGGTGGCCGTGGCTGATGATGTCGATGCCGCTGAGCAGGATGTCGTGCTGGTTGAGGCAGGCGGCCAGTTCGGGCAGCGGCAGCAGGTGCGAGGCGTGCACGGTGGTGCGGGCGATGCGGGTCAGCCCGCCGCGAGGCGGCAGCACCTCGACCACGGTGACCACGCGGCTGCCGTCCCAGTACAGGCCGAGGGAGCGGCCGTCGGTGTCACGGAAGTCGACGGTGTCGCCGAGGGTGTACTCGCGCTTGCCCAGATACCGGCGCAGGGTGGCGATCCAGTCGAGCAGGGTCCGCTTGCCGAGCGGGATCAGCGGGATCAGCGCCACCACCACGGCGATGCCGAGCGCGATCCACGGATTCAGCCCGCACACCAGCGCGACCACCCCGACGATCAGGCCGATGACCTGCGCGGTCAGCAGGTGCGGCAATGTGATCCGACCGAACAGCGGGCGCGGTCCCGTACCGGTGAACTCGGCCATTCGTTCCTCCCCCAGGTACCCGATTGTCGATCGGCCGATGGCCGAATGCGAACAAGTGCTGCGGGGAACTGTACTGTGTTGCCCGGACGAGAGCACTGTTCGGGGGAGGAACCATGCCTTCAAAACCCACAACGCGCTGGCAGGTCAGCGGGTACCGCTTCCTGGTGCGGCGGATGGAGCACGCCCTGGTGCGCCGGGACGTGCGCATGCTGCACGATCCGATGCGCGCCCAGACCCGTGCCTACGTGGTCGGATTGGTCCTCGGCATCGTCGTGCTGGCCGGTTGTGGCGTGCTCGCGCTGCTCAAGCCGCAGGACAAGATCGGCGACAACAAGATCCTGATCGCCAAGGAATCCGGCGGCGTCTACGTGGTCATCGACAATGTCGTGCATCCCGCGCTGAACCTCGCCTCGGCCCGGCTGGCCGCCGGTGAGGCGTCGAAGGCGGCGGTGGTCAAGGAATCCGAGCTGAGCAAGAAGCCACGCGGTCAGCTGATCGGTATTCCCGGCGCGCCCTCGTCGATCCTCTACGACAAGGACGGCAAGGGCCGGACCTGGACGGTGTGCGACCGGCTCAAGGCCGACGGCAGCGCCAACCTGACCACCTCGGTGCTGGCGGGTTCGCCGGATCTGGGTGCCAAGGCGGCCACGCTGGAGGCCGGTAAGGCGCTGCTGGTCCAGGGCAAGGACTCGCTCTACCTGGTCTACGACGGCAAGCGGGCGCGCGTGAAGATGGACGACGCCCCCGTCGTCCAGGCGCTCGGTATCAGCGGCGCAACACCACGCACTATCAGCGAGGGCCTGCTCAACGCGATTCCCGAGGTGCTGCCGATCATCACACCGACGATCGACAATCCGGGTGGCGTGCCGACCTACAACGTGAGCGGTCACCGGATCGGTGATGTGGTCCAGGTCTTCAACGAGTCGAACCAGAACTACGTGGTGCTCCAGGACGGGCTGCAGCCGATCTCGGCGCTGACCGCCCAGATCATCCGCAACTTCTATCCGACGATCATGAACGGCACCACCATTCAGACGACCGACCGCACGTACGCGCCGACGTCGAACACGCTGAAGGTGCACAACTACCCGACCGAGCGGCCGAGCTTGGTTGCTGACAAGGACCAGCCCGTCAGCTGCATGTCCTGGAAGCCCATCGCCGGCGCCACCGACAACGCCGACGGCACCGCCCGCGCGGAACTCTCGCTGCTCACCGGCATCGACCTGCCGATCCCGGACAAGGCCAAGCTGGTCGACCTCGCCCAGGCCGACGGCGTGGGCCCCAACGCCGACTCGGTCTACATCCCGCCCGCCTCCGGCGCCTACGTCCAAGCCACCGGCATCGAACCCGACAGCCGCCGCAAGGACAGCCTGTTCTACATCGCCGACACCGGCGTGCGCTTCGGCATCAAGAACACCGACGCGGTCAAGGCCCTCGGCCTGGAGAAGATCACCGCCGAACCCGCCCCCTGGCCGATCATCGGCCTCCTGGCCGGCGGCCCCAGCCTCGGCCGCGAAGACGCCATGGTCGCCCACGACGGCATCGCCCCCGACCCGTCACCCGCGAAGAAGCCTGTCGCCCAGGTCAACTGAATCCTGTCGGGGGACAGCCCGCAGCCGGTCACGCCGACCGGCTGCGGGCTTTATTCGTAGGTCCGGTCGTCTGCCCGGGCGCACGACAGCGGTGTGTGATCCGGTCTCATCGAACCGGAATCGGGTGGTTACCCAACGGAATCGGGCTGTGCTCCAGAGGAAGCACAGCCCGATTCCGGATGCGATCTCTTACAGGTCGTCCGAGGTCATCCCGAACCTGCGGCGGATCGGGAACGAGGCCAGGACGCCGAGTGTGAGGATCAGGGCGATGGCGCCGGTGCCGATCAGGGCCACGTTGCGGGCCAGATGGTCCGGTGCGGGATCGGGGGCGGGGACCGCGAGCTGCACGCTGCGGGGCGGTGAGGACTGCTTGGGGGGCAGTGCGGCCGGGACCTCGTTGGTCAGGGCGGCGATGGGATCGACTGTGCCGTAACCGATATAGGGGTTCCAGCCTTCAGCGGGTGCGTGGGCGGTGGCTTCGAGGCGTTCGATGACCTGCTTGGCCGACAGCTCGGGGAAACGTGCCCGGACCAGCGCGGCTACGCCCGCCACGTAGGGCGAGGCGAAGCTGGTGCCGCTGTAGGCGAGGTACTTGCCCTGGTTGTCGTACTTGCCGTTGGAGATTCCGGTCGTGCGCGCGTCCAGTGATGTGACGCCTTCACCAGGCGCGGCGATGCCGACCCACGGACCGGGCACGGTGAACGAAGAGGGTGCGCCGTTGTTGTCGACCGAGCCGACCGAGAGCACGTACTCGTCGAACCAGGCGGGGCTCACGTACGTCCGGATGGACTCCCACAGGTCCTGTGCTGGCTTGAGCGGATCCGGGGTCGGATTGCCGTTCTTGCAGGTGTCGGAATTGCCCGCCGAGCTGACGATGACGACATTCTTCTCGATCGCCGCGTACCGCACCGCGGCGCCGAGTGCGCCATAGGCCGCGTCCTTCACCGATGTTCCGTCGGTGCAGGCGACCAGGGAGATGTTGATGACCGTGGCGCCGAAATCGGCGGCTCGCCGAATGGCCGCGGCCAGCGTGGACACCTTGCCATAGCTGTCGGGGAAGTCATCGGGTGACTTGTTGCGTCCCGCGCCTTCCGCCTGCCACAGCGCACTGGTCTGGCGAATGCTGAGGATGCGCGATTCCGGCGCGACACCGGCGAAACCCTGGCCGTCGATCTTGGTCGCCCCGATGATCCCGGCGACGACGGTGCCGTGCACGTCGCAGTCGTCGGTGCCGTCACCACCCGCCGCCACGTAGTCGCCGCCGTGCCACAGATCCGGCAGCCGCGGATGCGCCGCGACGCCGGTATCGATCACCGCGACGAGCTGTCCCGCACCACGCGAGAACTCCCACGCGCGATCCAGATCCAGCGAGCGCTGGCTGGTCGGCACGGCCACTTCGGTGGTCGGCTGGGTGCGGAAGCACATGCCGTTCACGCCGCTGCCCTGCTCGGTCTTGTCCGGCGGCGCCGCCGGGTCACCGGCGGGCAGCAGGCCCATATCGATCGCGGGCGGTCGGTCGGCTGACGCGGTCCCGCCGAGCCCGACCCCGGCACTCAAGCCGACGGCCAGCGTGACCGCCGTCAGCCGAAGGCCCAGCCTCACAGCCCGCGGACCAGCGAGTAGAGATCAGCGACCCAGAACACCAGCGGCAGTACCGCGGCGACGAACGCGTATTCCAGCAGTTCGGCCGCGCGCCGCATCGGCGGGGTGGCCGACTGGTTGGGCACGATCAGGCCGATCACCAGCGCGGCGATCAGGATCGTGACAGCCGCGCCGAAGACCAGCAGCGGCTGTTCCATCTCGACCGAGACACCGACCAGCATGAGCAGCACGATCGCCGAGCCGCCGGCGATGAGCACGATGGCCTGCTCGGCGCCCGCGTAGGTGCGGCTGCGGAACATCAGCACCACCGAGCACACCAGCGCCAGCGCGATCCCGGGCCAGAACGGATCGTCGGCTCCGGCGTCGGTGGACAGCAGCGCGCCGACGACGGTGACCAGCGTGGTCGCGCCGACCAGTCCGGCCAGGTAGTTGCGGGCCCGCTCCGACCGCGCGCGCAGGGCGTCGAGGGTGGGCAGGGCGCGATGGTCGTCGGGATCGTCCTCGGTCGGATCGATCGGAGTGCCGGGGGAGGGGACCGGCGGCAGCGGCAGCTTGGCCAGCGCCATCGACACCCGCGGCGCGAGCGACAGCGCGGCCAGCCCCAGCGCGGCCACGACCGCGCCGACGGCCTTGACCGGCTGATCGGTGAGCAGGCCGACCAGCGCGGCGGGCACGATGAACACCGAGATCGTCGCCGTGCCGATGAACAGCGCCAGGCCGACGCCGGTCACCCGCCAGGCCAGCACCGCCGTGGCGCCGAGCAGCGCGCCGCCCAGCAGCAGATGCGCCCAGCCGTAGTGATCGGGCACCAGCAGCATGCCGCCGGTGAACGCGGTCGGCAGCGCGCAGCCGCCGAGGACCAGCGCCGCCGAGGTGTCGCCGTACATGCGGCTGAGCACGGTGCCAGCGACCACACACAGGATGGCGACGAACAGCGCCACCGAGCCGGTGATCCAGGACGGCAGCGCGTCCGGCGCGGCCAGCAGGCCGAAGCAGCCGACCAGCATGGTGATCGCGGCGAGCACCGAACCGGTGATCCGGGCCGTCTTCGGCGTCCAGCTGCGGTAGTGCTCGGCGTCGGCGATCGCGACGTTGTACATGATGTCGTCGAACAGCGGGGTGGGCGCGGTGTGCGAGGCGCTCTCGAGCATGAGCAGTTCGCCGTCGCGCACGCCCTGCTCGCCCAGGCTCAGCGAGTTCGAGAACGGGGGATGACCGATGCGGGCCAGCACCCATTCGGCGGGCTCGTAGCGCTCACCCTCGTTGTCGAACGTATTCGACCGGCTGTGCTGAGCGACCATGTCGACCACGCTCGGAATCACCAGCGCCACCGGGACATCGACCGGAATAGCCATGTCGACCTGCGTGTGCTTGGCCAGAATGGTCACCCGGGCAAGGTCCGGCGCGCGAACGATACCGCGCGCGGAGTCTTCATCCACATGATCGAGTCGCGCGTGCGTCAAAACTCCCCCAACTCCGTCTCTACCTCGTGTTTCCGCTCGACCACTGGAGATGGTCGACAGTTTGCGGAACCCACCGCTCGGACAGCAGAATGCCTGACGAACCATACGACATGTCGGCCGCTACCTCTACACTGAGCCCGTCGTGCGGACAGACAGCGAGTAGTCAAGCAGGGGGAGTCTTCGACCATGAGCACAGTTCGGTTCCAGCGCCGTGCCCGGCGCGAGATGCCGCGCACGCCCGGTGGCGAGGTCACCCTGCAGCCGCCGCCGGAGATCCCCCGGATCACCCCCGGCAACCTGCTGATGAAGCTGATGCCCGTGGTCATGGTGGTCGGCATGGTCGGCATGATGGCGCTGATGTTCACCCAGGGCAGCGGCATGCTGTCCAACCCCATGTCGATGATGTTCCCGCTGATGATGATCATGTCGATGGTCACCATGTTCGGCCAGGGCAACGGCAAGGGTGCCAAGGCGGCCGAGGCCAACGAGGACCGCAAGGACTACCTGCGCTACCTCGACCAGGTCCGCAAGGACGTCGACGAGACCGCCACCCAGCAGCGCGCCGCCGTCGAGTGGAGTCACCCCGAGCCCGGCCTGATCTGGATGCTGGCCGGAACCAGCCGCATGTGGGAGCGCCGCTCCGGCGACAAGGACTTCTGCCACGCCCGCATCGGTCTGGGCGGTCAGCGCCTGGCGACCCGGCTGGTCGCCCCCGAGACCGGCCCGGTGGAAGAGCTCGAGCCCATCGCGGCGGTCTCCCTGCGCCGCTTCGTGCGCGCGCATTCCACCGTCCCCGACCTGCCCACCGCCATCGCGGTGAAGGGCTTCGGCACCATCGCCCTCGACGGCGACCGCGCCCAGGCCCGCGACATGACGCGCGCGATGCTGTTGCAGCTGTGCATGTTCCAGGCGCCCGACCAGGTGCTCGTCGCCGTGGTCTGCGGCCCGGACACCGCGCGCGAGTGGGAGTGGACCAAGTGGCTCCCGCACACCCAGCACCCCGAGGTGACCGACGGCATCGGCACCCAGCGCATGTTCTACGGCTCCATCCGTGAGGCGCTGAGCAGCCTGCACCCGCTGCTGGGCAACCGCGTGCGCTACTCGCGCAACCAGCCGAACAACCCCAACCTCGTGCACGTGGTGATCGTGGTCGACGGCGGCCTGCTCGAGGCCGAGGACGACCAGTTGCGCGAGTCCGGTTTCGAGGGTGTCACCATCATCGACCTGTGCAATTACGCACCGCGCCTGGCGGTTTCGCGCGGCATCAAGATGGTCGTCGAGGACGGCGAGTGCCTCGGCCGCGGCGCCACCGGCAACCAGGAACGCTTCGCCACCATCGACCGGGTCAGCGCCGAGCAGGCCCAGCAGGCCGCCCGCAGGCTCGCCCCGTACCGCGCGGCCAGCCAGCGCAGCAGCGATATCGAGACCGAGGAAACCGAGACCATCTCCAGCTGGGCCCAGCTGATGAACCTCGGCGACATCGGCAACTTCAACCCGGCCAGCGCCTGGCGTCCCCGCTACGGCCGCGAGCGTCTGCGCGTCCCGTTCGGTCTCGGCGCCGACGGTGCCCCGGTCGAGCTCGACATCAAGGAAGCCGCCGAGAACGGCATGGGCCCGCACGGCCTGTGCATCGGCGCCACCGGTTCCGGCAAGTCCGAGTTCCTGCGCACCCTGGTCCTCAGCCTGCTGGCCACCCACTCGCCCGACCAGCTCAACCTGGTCCTGGTCGACTTCAAGGGTGGTGCGACCTTCCTCGGCCTCGACGGCGTCCCGCACGTGGCCGCGGTCATCACCAACCTCGAGGACGAGGCCGACCTCGTCGACCGTATGAAGGACGCCCTGGCCGGTGAGATGAACCGCCGCCAGGAGGTCCTGCGTCAGGCGGGCAACTTCGCCAACGTCTCCGAATACGAGAAGGCCCGCGCCGCCGGCGCCGATCTCGACCCGCTGCCCGCGCTGTTCGTGGTGCTCGACGAGTTCTCCGAACTGCTCACCCAGCACCCCGACTTCGCGGAGCTGTTCGTCATGATCGGCCGCCTCGGCCGCTCGCTGCAGGTCCACCTGCTGCTGGCCTCGCAGCGTCTGGAAGAGGGCAAGCTCAAGGGCCTGGAGAGCCACCTGTCCTACCGCATCGGCCTGAAGACCTTCTCCGCCAACGAGTCCCGCCAGGTCCTCGGTGTCCCCGACGCCTACAACCTGCCCAGTTCGCCCGGTGGCGGTTACCTCAAGTCCGACTCCGGCGAGATCCAGCGCTTCCAGGCGTCCTATGTCTCCGGCGCCTATGTCGGTGGCGGTTCGGCGCGCGAGGTCACCAGCGCGGGCATCGTCGGCGGCGAGATCGACGTCAACGCCCGCCCGTTCAACGCCTCGCACGTCGGCTTCCGCACCTCCGACCGGGTGCCGGTGCCGGTGGAGTCGAGCTTCGAGCCCGAGCCGATCAGCGAGGAGGGCGAGCAGATGTCGAATCTGAACATGCTCGTCGCCCGGATCGCCGGTCACGGCCGCCCCGCGCACGAGATCTGGCTGCCGCCGCTGGACGAGGCGCCCACCCTCGACCAGCTGGTCCCGCGCTCGATCCTCACCGGCGAGGTGCTGCCGGTGGCCACCCTGCGTGCCCCGATGGGCATCGTCGACCGGCCCTACGACCAGCGCCGCGACCCGTTCGTCGTCGACCTGTCGGGTTCGCGCGGCAACGTCGCCGTGGTCGGTGGCCCGCAGTCGGGTAAGTCCACCGCGCTGCGCACCATGATCATGGCGATGTCGCTCACCCACACCGCCGAGCAGGTGCAGTTCTACTGCCTCGACTTCGGTGGTGGCACCCTGGCCAGCCTGCAGGGCCTGCCGCACGTGGGCTCGGTGGCCAGCCGCCTCGACGAAGACCTGGTGCGCCGCACCGTCTCCGAGATGACCACCATCGTCCGCACCCGCGAGGCCCGCTTCCGGCAGCTCGGCATCGAATCGATGACCGAGTTCCGCCGGCTGCGCGCGACCGATCCCGCGTCCAGCCCGGCCGCGGCAGGCGCGCACGAGGACCCGTTCGGCGATGTCTTCCTGGTGATCGACGGCTTCGGCTCGATCCGCCAGGACTTCGACGCGCTCGAGCAGACCATCATGAACCTCGCCGTGCAGGGTCTGTCCTACGGCGTGCACGTGGTGATCGCGCTGAACCGCTGGGCCGAGGCCCGGCCCGCGCTCAAGGACCAGATCGGCACCCGCATCGAGCTGCGTCTCGGTGACCCGATGGACTCCGACCTGGGCCGCAAGTTCGCCTCGCTGGTGCCGCAGGGCCGCCCCGGTCGCGGTATGACCGCCGAGTGCCTGCACATGCTCACCGGTCTGCCCCGCATCGACGGCTCCGCCGAGCAGTCGAACCTGGGCCAGGCGGTCACCGCCGCGGTCGAGACCATCGCCCGGATGACCCCGGGCCGCCCGGCCCCGCAGGTCCGCATGCTGCCCGACCAGCTGCCGCGCGAGCAGCTGCTGTACCTGGCGGGCAACTGGCCCTCGCGGGTCGATCCGGCCACCAAGTGCCTGCGCATCCCGATCGGTATCAACGAGGCCGAGCTCGCCCCGATCTACATCGATTTCGCGGAGAGCCCGCACTTCATCATCATCGGTGACTCCGAGTCCGGTAAGACCACGCTGCTGCGCTCGATCATCGACGGTATCGCCGCCTCGAACACACCCAACGAGGCCCGCTTCATCGTCGGCGACTACCGCCGCACCATGCTCGGCCTGATCCCCGAGGGCTACCAGGCCGGATACGGTTCCACCGCACCGCAATTCACCACCAACATGAACGACCTCGCCGCCTACGTCGCCAAGCGCACCCCCGGCCCGGAGGTGACCCCGCAGCAGCTGCGCGAGCGGTCGTGGTGGAGTGGCCCGGAGCTGTATGTGATCGTCGACGACTACGACCTGGTCGCCACCTCGCAGGGCAACCCGGTCGCCGCGCTGGTCGAGCATCTTCCGCACGCGCGTGACCTCGGCTTCCACCTGATCATCGCCCGTCGCTCCGGTGGCGCCAGCCGTGCCATGTACGAGGCGACGCTGGCGCGGATGAAGGACCTCGGCTCGGCCGCGCTCGTCATGAGCTGCAGCAAGGACGAGGGCGTGATGGTCGGTACCACCCGCCCCGGCCCCAAGCCGCCGGGCCGCGGCACCTACGTCACGCGTAACAGCGAGGGCCTGGTCCAGACCGCCTGGATGCCGCAGCCGGAATGACCACCGTCGAGCTGGTCGTCAGCGAAGCCAAAGTCTGGGCCCGGGGCACCACCACGCACTGGGACGGTCCGCCGTCGGTCGTGTTGGGCAGCAACGGTTCCGATCTCGTCGTCGGGGAACCGCTGACCCCACCCACCCAGGTGGTCTCGGCGATCCAGTACCTCGGTGCCGACCGCATCGCCATGCCGCCCGGCATGCCGAGCGCCGCGCAGGCCCTGTCCGCGGTGCTCGGCGCGATCATGGACAACCTCGGCGTCGCGGGGCCCTGCGACCGCATCGTGGTCATCCACCCGACGGTCTGGGGCCAGCGGGCGCTCGACCTGTTCGGTTCCGTCGCACAGCAATTCGCGCACGAAGTGGCGTTCGAGTCCTGTGCCGTGCGCGCCTCCGACGTCGACGACGCGACCCGGCGCAGCCGTCGCACCGCGATCATCGAGTTCGGTCTGCTCTCCACCACCGCGACCGCGGTCGGTTACGAGACCAACGGCACCGTCATCGAGGCCGTCGAAGCCGAACCCACCCTGTCGGCGGCCGAACTCGCCACCGAGGACGGCTGGCACCGGCTCGAGGGCCTGCTCACCCGGCTGCTCATCGATCGCCCCGCCGACGTGGTGCAGGTGTTCGGCACCACCGACCCGGCGGTGCTGTCGGCGATCACCGCCGCCGCCGAGAGCGTGTGCGGTGCGAAGACCACGGTCAGCCCGCTCACCGGCACCGACCTGTCGCGCCCGGCCCCCCAGGGCCCCGCCTACACCCCGACCATCCCGCCCGCCGCCGAGTGGATGCAACCGCTGCGCGAGCGTGCCGCGGCCACCAACCCGGTCGACAACCGCCCGCTCTACTACGGCGCCGCGGCCCTGGCCGTCGTCATCGCCGCGGCCGCGGTCGGCGGCTTCTTCCTGTTCGGCGGCTCCGGCGACAAGGAGGCCACGGCCGCCACCGCGACCACCACCACCGCGCCGACCACCACCCTGGTCCGTCCGTCGACCACCACGACCAACCCGGTGCCCACCACCGTCACAGTCGGCCGCGTCGTCGTGGACGTCCCCGCCGGCTGGCACCGCTCCGCCGCCGCGGACCCCACCCTGCGCGCCGACCTGGTCCCCGACGACGGCGCCCGCCGCCGCATCACCATCGCCCAGAAACCGGTCAACGCGGGCGCGGGCTACGACGAGATCGCCGCCGACCTCGCCGCCCAGATCAAGAAGAAGCCCGCGGGCACCGTCACCGAAGTCCGCCGCGACGTGGTCTTCGCGGGCCGCCCCGGCCTCTCCTACGAAGAACGCCCCGCCGACGGCTCCACCGTCCGCTGGCACGTCATCGTCGACCGCGGCATCCAGGTGAGCGTCGGCTGCCAATACGCCGAAAACGGCTGGGAGGGCGTGCAGTCGGCCTGCGAACAGGTCGTCAGCGGCGTACGGGTGGGGTTGTGAGCTGGACGTTCACGGGGCTGTCAGCAGTTGCAGGAACTCGCGGTTGATGAACATCCGGTCCCGGCCGAGCTTCTTGTCCTGCAGCATCCCCGCTTCGGCCAGCCCGTTGAGCCATCCCGTCGCCGTAGGTCGAGAGACGTTGCAACGCGACATCACCGTGGCAATGCGGCAGTACGGCTGCTCGAAGAGCACGGATTGGAACTCCGAATCCGCGCCGCCTCGCGACACCGCTCGAGCACGCTTCGAAAAATCGTCCTGTAGTTCGCGGATCTTGCCGATCTTCCGCAGCGTCGTTGCGGAGGTTTCGGCCACTCCGGCGAGAATGTACAGCAGCCACGGCTCCCAGGCTCGGTCAGCCGTCACGTCACGCAATCGCTGGTAGTACTCCTGCTTGGTGTCGATGATGTAGCGCGACAGGTACAGCACGGGCAGGTGCAGTAGACCCGCCTCACAGAGCATGAGCACATTGAGAATCCGGCCAGTCCGGCCGTTGCCATCGGAGAACGGGTGAATGGCCTCGAACTGGTAGTGGGCGGCGGCCATGGCGATCAGCGGGTCGATGTCGTCCGTCGAATGGATGAAGCGTTCCCACTCGGTGAGCTTCGCGGTGATCACCTCGCGTCCCTCGGGCGGACTGTAGATGACAGCCCCGGTGGCGGGGTTTGCGATCCTGGTGCCTGGCAGCGATCGCACTTGCATGTCGCGACCCTTGATGGTGCTACACACCAGCGTCGCGGTCGATGCGGTCAGCCCACGTGACATCGCGTTGTCGTAGCCTGCCCGGAGCGCGTGCCGGTAGCGCAGCGTCTCTTTGGTGGCGGAGTCGGCGTTCACGTCGTCGTCTACGTGCCGAAACAGTTCATCGGTCGTGGTGACGATATTCTCGATAGCCGAACTTGCTTGTGCCTCGAGCAGCGGAATCGTGTTGATCAAAACGGTGGGGTTCGGCATTGCCAGGGCAGCTTGGTCGAGCTGAGCCAGCGCTCGATTCGCACGGATGGCAGCCTTGAGCACGTGATGGGATTCGAGCCAGTCGGCGTCAGGCACCGCTGGAAGATCATTGTAAGGCCGCTCTGGCTGCCACGTTGTCACGTGATGAACGTCCCATAAACGGCCTTACTTGTAAAGTTTCGGCGGTATTTTTTGCATATAGGCACAACATGCCAAGTTTGTTGGCATAAGTTGCCGAGGGTGTGGCGAGATTTGCCGAAGGCTTGACGGTGCGTCCGTGCTCCGCCGTGGCTCAGCTGGCTGTGCGGCCGAACATCTCGTCGACGAGGTCGGGCACGGTAGTACCGAGGACCTTGCTCAAGGCGATCAGCGTCGACAGGCGCGGGTTCGCCGGTGACTGCGTGCTGCGCACGCCCCAGCCACGTTCGAGTAGCTGGTAGTGCTGACGGCTGATGCCCGCGGCGTGCGCGACCTCCTCCTGACTGAGCCCCCTGGCCTCGCGTAGAGCGGCCAGCCGCTGCCCCAGAATCGCCACGAGCTGCTTCTCGACGGCGGATTCGGACACCTCAATGAGGCTTCCCAGGCGCTCCGCCCACGTCGACCATCTATAGATGGCATCATGCCGGGTTCTGTGTTATGGCGACAATGCGACTATGGGTGTCTACGCGTCAGATCCCGCGCGGCTGAACACTTCGTCGAGCAGTATGGGCAGCGGCGTACCGAGCACGTCACTCAACGCGACCAACGTCGAAAACGTCGGATTCGCAGGCTTCTTCGGGTTACGCGCCCGCAATCCGATCTCGAGCAGCTGATAATGCTGCCGGCTGATCCCCGCCGCCAGCGCGACCTCTTCCTGCGTAAGCCCCCTGGCAGTCCGCAGCGCCGCCAGATGCTGCCCCAGAATCGCCACGAGCTGCTTCTCGACGGCGGATTCTGGCACGCCACCGAGATTCCCGACTCACCACGCCTACGTCGACCATCTATAGATGGCATTGTCTCGGTGTTGTCCCGCGAGGCATCGCCGATTCCGGGCATCCGGTCGTGCAAGTGCGCAGCGAACCACTGCCTGGTCCGCTCCGCGGAGGTGTCGACAGGACGCGCGCCTCCCATGGCGCCGCGTATGGTCGGCGCCTGTCAGCGACGTTTCATGGCAGACACCAGAACCGCCATCGCGATGATGGGCGCCACCAGGCTCACCGCGATCGTGATCCCCAGCAGCGCCAGAGAGACCACCACCGGCACCAGTGCGAGCACCGACACGACGACAGCGACCACATAGAGCGGCAGCCGCCACCCTCCGGTATCCGTGAACCCGTGGGTGAGCACCGCGACGACGAGAAGTACTGCGGCACAACCCCCGAGCAGAATCTGCTGGGCCAGCGCACTGGGCGTGTGCGTCCAGGCATGGATAGTCGCGCTCGGCGCTTCCGCGGCCGGATCGACCTGCCCCGCCAACCACACGTGGAGCACTACCGCGCCGATACACGCGATCAACAGAAGCCAGCTGAGCACCTGCCTCGACGGAGTCCGTGACCGCCGTCGGCTCGGCCGCCGATAACCGCCACGACGTCCGCCGTGGTGGTGATGGTGAACGTTGTGGACATGCGTGTGATTGACACTGCCCCCGACATGCGAGTTCTGAATCGACGTCCGAGATCCCCGGCCGAACACCTACACGTCACCGGCCTCGTGAACCACATCGCCCCGAACCCGCGACCCCTTCACGACCTGATCGCTCGGCCCCGCGCTGGTGAGCCGCACCCCGCCACCAACCTGCGCATCCTCCACCACCTGCGAACTCCGCCGAGAACCCGCCACCCCCACCGGCAGCCACCACTGCACAACCACCCCCACAACCAGCAACACGGCCCCCGACACCCACCAAGCAACGCTCCCGTGGTCGGTAACAAGCCACGTCCCGGCATTCACCGCCGCAGCCACCCCGACGGTCCCCACCGCCCCCACCAACCGCTGCCCAACCGTCCCCACACGAACCCCCTCGCCGATAGCACCTACCGATCTCAATCCGACAGTATGCCACCGCATTTCGCCGCAAACCTCCGAAGCGCAGCGGCATACCCCCGAAAACAAGTCAGGCCCCGGCGCGAGCCGGGGCCTGACTGGAGTACCGCTGGGATCAGAACAGACCCGCGAGCGCGGTATCGGTGCCCTGCAGGTCCGAGTTACCGGAGCTGACCAGGGTACCGGCACCCTCGAGGGTGGTGTTCAGCTGCTGGACGTGGGTGTTCCACTGGGTCTGCAGCGAGGTGAACGCGTCGTTAGCGTCACCCTTCCAGTTGTTGGTCACGAAGTCGGTGACCGACTTGTGGAAGTCTTCCAGCATCGTCATGACGTTGCGTGCCTCGCTGACGATCGCTTGGGCACCGGCCTCGACTTCGCCGAAATTCGCGGAAATCCGAGTGGGGTCGTTGGCAGCCATCTGAGCTCCTTGTCTAAGAGTGTCGATCGAGAAAGTGGATCAGAGCGCGGGCAGGTCGAGGCTGGAAACCTGAGCCTTCACCTGCTGGGCGAAGTCGGTGTCCTGCTCCTCGTACTTGGAGCCGGCCTTGATGAGCTGCTCCGAGGTCTCGAGCAGCTTGTCGTTCAGCTTGTCGGCCTGGAAGTAGTACCGCTCCATGAACGAGTCGAACGCGGTACGGGCAGAACCACTCCACGTCGCGGTGGTCTGGTCCTCCTTGGCCTTCAGGGTCTTGATGGCGGTGAGCAGATCGAGGTGCTTCTGCTTGATGTCCTTCGCGAAGGCGCCGATCTTCTCGTTGCTCGCGTCGAGCTGTCCTGCCATGTTTGGCTTCCTTTCGGGTTCGATCCTGGCTGCTCGTCTGGGATCGGTTTTCCCAGTTCATATACTTGGACGTCGACCGGTGGCGATCGGTTCCATGCAATTGCCAGAAAGTTTGGGCTATGTGCTGACGGGGGTTCGCGTGCACCCTGCGGTGTGGCGTCGACCCCCGGTCGGCGGGCCGGTTCCTGCTCGGCGTAGCCGATGCGGACCGAGTCCAGTAGTCAGCCCCTGGTCCCCTCCTCCCACTGTGCTGACCGATTGACGGTGAGTGGGCTGACCCGACACACCTTACCGAAACGATGGCCGACTTCGCGATCACTCTGTCGGCAGCATCATTGACTGTTGGCCAGCACGGCGTACTGGGCTGCTGCGCGCTGGCGCGCATCCTCGGGTTGCGTGGTCCAGACCCTGCCGACGTAGTTGCGGTATCGTACGATGCAGGCGAACATCTTGGCTGACGAGCCAGGGCGTGGGACCTCCGAGCACTTGCTGTCGGGAACGCCGTTCGGCGTCATGGCGGCATCGGGTTCGGGAATCAATGCCGACCACAGCCGCTGCGCGGACTCGTCGTCGCGATTGCGGAACACCATCGACCCATCGAGCAATTCGCCTGACCCGGTGCCGAACCCCTGCGCCACGCCCTTGGAGTAGCTGAACGTCCACGAGGAGTATCCCTCCCCGAAGGTGAACAACTCGACCTCGCCGAACAGCTTCTTCGCCGCTTCCCGATCGGACTGGAAGTGCAGAAACCCTTGCAGATTGTATGTGGCCATCGAGCCAACGTTTGGAACCCCTAGCTTCGCGGGATTCAGAACTCGACGCTTCATGCCTTCGGGATCGAGGTCGGTGCGCAGCACCTCCTCGGGCGACAGCGGCCGAAGGCTGTCGAGCATCGGGAACTGAGCAGTGTAGGTCTTCTCGATGAGGGAGGTCAGCAGCGGAAGATCGGCGCTCGACGTCGCGGCGAAGACTGTCACCGTGTAGTTGCCGTGTGCGATCGTCGAACCGATGTTCGGTGTGCCCGGCCGCCAATGTGTGTGTGCGGCAGGGTATTTGTCGATTGGCACACGCTGGTTCTCGACCGGGTTGACGTTGAAGTCGACCTCTTCAAACTCACGGGCTGCGGTGGTCGCCGCATCGGCGCTCGGGAACTGCAGAACTGTCACGGTGACCAAAGTCGCGGATTCCGGGACCTTCTGGAAGGGGATCGGCTCGATATCGCTGCTCCCGGAGATGAAGCCGAACTGCATCTTGTTTCGTTCGGCAACCTCTTTGCTGGGCTCAGCCATGGATTCGGTGACGTCGTCCGGTTTGGCGACCTCCTGGATCCCGGCACCGTACCGGAGTCGCGGGTCGATGTCGGTGCCGATGACAACATGCTGGGCAAGTCTACTGATCGCCAGGCTGGTCCCACCTCGGACTCCGTGCGAATAGGAGTAGTACGATTCCATCGGCTCGGTCGGGTATTTGCCGACTTCGAGCTTTCGCACATCGATTTCTCCTGCCGCGAAATTCCCTGTCACAGTCTGCCCGCAGGCAGTAACGGCCAAGGCGGTCAGTGCGATTGCGGCTCGCATACCTCGAAATTTCATCGCTCTATCTCCAGGTTGTGCGGACTACTTGACCTTGGCGGCCAGCAGGGCATACTGCGCCGAGAGTCGCTGGTGCGCATCGATCAGCTGGTTGGATCGGGTTTCTATCACGTAGCGGTCGAAGGCGAGCGTGCAGTGGTATCGATCAGCGAGGGACTTCTTGACCTTCATTTCACTGCATTTCGTCGCAGGCAGGCCCTTGGGCGCGTCGGTTGACCGAAGTGTTTTGTTCAAGGCGGAGTGGGCGGTGGCGATGAGGTCGGCGCCACGGGCGTCCTTGGCTTGATAGATCTCGGCGCCGTTCACTCCGAGCCACTCGAGCCCGGCCTCCTCGAAGAGCTTCTTGTCCTCGATGGGCGTGCTGCTGAGGTGGAGCGCACCCCGGCCGTCGTATATGCCCGGTGGATTCTTGCTGATCTCGTTCTCCGGGCGTGCCAACGAATGGCCCAGCAACTCGTCGTGATCCATCGCAATTTCGGTCAGATTTTCCGGCGGCGTAGGGACGAATTCTTGGAGACTTTCCTGGATGGCGGTGTAGTTCTTGATCGCCAGAGACGTCAGGGCATCGAGATTGGTTGTCTGTACTTCGAGCATGGCGTTGTCTTTGAGGGTGGTATAGACGACAAACTGTCTATATGCCCGGAAAGTAAAGATTTCCTGTCGGGTGGGGTCCCAGAATGCCTGACCGCTGGGAAAATCGCGCAGCTCGACCGGTACAAAGGTATCCTTGCTCGCCATCTTGCGACGTGCAAGTGCGACTGCGGCGGCGGTGGCCGATGCTTCGCTGTCGAAGATCATCGTGGTGTTGGAGATGCTTTCGGCGATCAAGATATCCTCGTGCGAGATCGCCCAGCTGTAGAAGCCTGCGACGAAGCCGGGGGTATCTTCTTTGAACTTATCCGAATCGCCGATCGTGTACACCCGTTCAATGAATCCGAATACCGAGGTCGATTCTATTCCGGACTGGAAGGCGAAACGGCTGTCCACCTCGGATGGGGTGGGCAGGAAGTTGCCGAGTCGTTGTCCTTCGCTCAGCCGGGCGCGGTCGACATTCGGAATTCCGATAGTGCGCGGAGTCGTCCCGAAACTCCCCACGTCGAGTGCGGCAAGATCGATGGGTGCGGTCTGCGGAGTCTCGGGCGCTGCCTCACCACCACATCCGCTGACACCGAATGTGATCAGCGCAAGGCTCGCCGCCGCATTGGTCAATAGTGCCCGCAATTGATCCCCTCCATTGGTATATGCGCAGGTGGAGGACAGATCGGTCAGAGCTGGATCCCCCGGTGGCGAGCACCCGGCCCCTATCCGGCCGTCGGCATCGCTCGCGTCAACATAGCATCCCGGCTATGTGGGCACGACTTGGTAACCGGAGGGCTTGATCACTTGATCCGGTTCTGCAGCACCGGTACCAGCTTCTGCAGCAGCACCTGATCTGAGCCTTCACTCCAGTTGCGCAGCGCTGAGATCGTGGCGGGGTCATCGATGGGAATCACAGTGGCCCTGGACCGTGCGAGATCATCGGGTAGGCCGGAAAGCCCGCCGCCCCCGGCCTTCTCATCGGTGCGAACCGCGAGAATGTAAGTGTCGTCGTCAGCCTTCACCCGGTCGAAGATGTCGTCGATCGGCCGGGGCGAGATTTCCTCGCCGGTCTTGGTGTATTCCAGATTGTAGACGAAACCGAGGCTTTCCAGGAACTGTGTCTGCGGCGTCGAACGCAGGTAGATCGCCATCTCCCGCTTGGACAGGACATCGATCAGGGTCACCGTCTTGCCCTCGAAAGCCGGGTTCTCGCTGCGAGCCCGTTCGCGCGGGGTCTGTGTCCCGGTGGTTTCGGTGGCGGCGGCCGTGGACGGGTCGGCGCTGCTGTCCGAATCATTGCTCGCCCAGATGCCGATGCCCGCGGCCAGCGCGACTATAACCGCGGCCGCGCCGCCGAGCATGACGAGGCGCCGGGACTTGCCGGCCGCGGTCGGTGGGGGTGTCGGTGACTGGAAGATCTGGCTGGGGCCCGACAGGGAGACGCGGGGATCGGTGGTGTGCTGGGGCGGCATCACCTGGATCGGGTAGGTGGGGGAGGTGTTGTGGCCGGTGGGGTTGAAGCCGGGGACCAGGGCGTTGGCGGCGGCGTCGGTGAATTCTCGGCAGGTGGCGAAGCGTTCGGCGGGGTTTTTGGCCAGGGCGCGGGCGAAGACGTGGTCGATGGCGTGGGGGAGGCCGGGGTTGACCTTGGTGGCCAGGGGTGGGGGTTCGTGCAGGTGGCCCATCATGACCATGGCGGGTTGTGCCGCGGGATAAGGGTTCTGGCCGGTGAGGAGTTTGTAGAAGGCGCAGGCGAGGCTGTAGATGTCGGCGCGGTGGTCAAGGGGGGCGCCGCTGAGCTGCTCGGGTGGGGCGTAGGCGATGGTGGCCAGGAAGCTGCCGGTCTGGGTGAGTTCGGTGGCGTCGTCGGTGGACTTGGCGACGCCGAAGTCGGTGAGGAAGACGCGCTCGTCCTCGTTGTCGCCGTCGGTGCTGGACAGCAGGAAGTTGGCCGGTTTCACGTCGCGGTGCAGCAGGCCGCGCCGGTGCGCGTAGTCCAGGCCCTTGCCGACCTCGGTGGTGATGCGCAGGGCGCGCAGCGGGGTCATGGCGTGGCGGTCGCGGGCGAGTTCGGCGGCGGCGTCGGTGCCGTCGACGTACTGCATGGCGATCCACAGCTGACCGTGTTCTTCGCCACGGTTGTAGACCGAGACGATATTGGGGTGGTCCAGGCCCGCGGCGAGATTGGCCTCACGCTCGAAGCGCGCGCGGAATTCCGGGTCGCGGCTGAGCTCGGCGCTGAGCACCTTCAGGGCGTCCATGCGCGGCAGGCTCGGGTGTTTGGCCAGGTATACGGTGCCCATACCGCCGGCGCCCAGCACGCGCTGCACGCGGTACCCGCCGACGATGGTGCCGGGGCTCATCGCCATCTTTCACGATCTCCTGACTCGGTGCCGCACCCTGCCGCTTTTCCCGGCTGGAGCATATCGGACTCGGCGGGGACGGGCAGGTGCGGGATTATCGGGTGTTGGCGAAAACCGCATATTGCGCTGCCGCACGTTGCTGGGCATCCAAAAGCTGGTTGCTGCTTACTATTCCGACATACTGGTGGTAAGCGAGCACACAGCTGTAGCGTTTCGACGCGGACAGCCGGGTGTTCTCCACACAGGCGGAATCGGGAACATTGGGTGGGGCGGCGGCCTCGATGTCGGTACGCCAGGGGAACAGTTTCTCGGTGACCGCGCGCCGGGCGCTGTCCTCGTCGGGCGTGCGGATGACGTAGGAACCCCAGGAGACGGCGATCTGCTCGGCGTTCATCTTGGTGAGCTGCTCGTCGACGTACTGCCGGTCGCTGGGCAGTGGATCGCCGGAGTAGTGCAGGATGCCCTGCTTGCCGACGAGCAGGTACTGGCCCGAGCCTTCCGGGCTGGACAGCTGCTCGGGGTTGAGGGCGCGCATGAGCACGTGCTCGGGGTCCCAGGGCAGGGTCATGACCTCTTCGTCGGTGAGCGCGGTGGTCTTGTCCAGGGCCTCGATCTGCTTGGCGTAGGCGGTTTCGGCGAGGGTGGTCAGGGCGTGCTGGTCGGGTTTGTCGACCGAGAGCAGGAAGGCGATCACGAACGGGCCGTGCGGGAGCAGGGTGCGCAGGAACGGCGAGTCGGGGCGCCAATGGGACAGTGCCGCAGGGTATCCGGGTAGCGATACCGGCTGGTTCTTGCCCTCCTGGGCGGCGAAGTCGGCGTCGTGGAACTCGCGGGCCGCGGCGTTCGCGCGCTCGGCGTCGGGGAACTGGAAGACCATCGTGGTGGCGGTGAGCCGGTTGTTGGCCTGCTTGGAGGGCCAGCCGCCGAGGGTGTTGACGCTGGTGTCCCTGGCCGCGCCGTTGGACTCGAAGCCGTAGAGCATCTTGTGCTTCTTGGCGATCCCCGACATCACCGTGTCGTCACCCAGCGCCCAGGGCATCACACCCGCGGACGCGGTGCGCGCGCGTTTGCCGAAACCCATCTGCGGGTCGATGTCGTGGGCGGTGATCACGTAGTCGGCGATCCGCATCGCGGCCACCTCGTACATCTCGTAGAACGGCAGGACCGGGTCGTCGTCGTGGGCGTTGATCGGCTCGGTGGGGTAGGAGCCGGTGTCCAGGGTGCGGAAATCGGTCTCGGCGGGCAGGGCCGAGCCTGCCACGGTGGAGCCGCAGGCGGCGAGCACCGCGGTCAGGACGGTGGCGACGAGGGCGGTCGCGAGGCGCGTCGAGGTTCTCATGCGGCATTCACCAACAGGGCGTACTGGGCGGAGATCCGCTGCTGGGCGTCGAGGAGTTGATGCGACCAGACGTAGGCGGCGTAGCGGTCGTAGGAGACGGCGCAGTAGAAGCGGATCGCGAAGCGCTGCCTGCCGATGTATTCCTTGCACTGGGCGAAGGGCAGGTTCTTCGGCGGCTCGGAGGCGGTGAACTTGCGGGTCAGGCCGCCGAGCTCGTCGCGCACGGCCTGGGCGCCCGCGACATCGCGGGCACGGTACACATCGGCGCCGTCGGAGGCGTACAGGTCGACGCCGGCCTCCTCGATGACCTGCGCGATCGCCACCGGATCGGAGGTGAAGTGCCGGGCGGTGCGGCCCGCGTACACGCCCGGCGGGTTGATCCACGAGTCCTCGCGGGGGCGCGGTGCGGTGCGGCCGAGCATGCCCTCGCGGTCGCGCGGCAAGCTCATCAGCTGGTCGCTGGGGGTGGGGGTGAACTTCGTCAGCTCGGGGACGAGGGTGTCGAGGCTCTTGCGGGTGAGGTCGAGCAGGGCCTGCTTGTCGACCTTCTCGAGATAGATCTTGAGGTAGTCGTAGAGCCAGGTGTAGACGACCAGGTGGCCGGTGGCGAACCAGGAGCCGATCGACTGCTGGTCGGGCTGCCAGTGCGCCTCGGCGCCCGGGTAGCCGGGGATCTCGATCGGCTGGTTGCCGGGGGCGTAGCCGAAGTCGAGCCGTTCGAGCTCGGTGGCCGCGGTGGCCGCCTTCTGCTCGTCGGGGAAGATCATCACCGCGTTGACCATGTCGATGCCCTGGTTGTTGGGCTCGGTCTGCGCGGAGCTGACGAATCCGCCGATGAAATCGGGCGCGGCCTCGGCGAACCGGTCGACGGCCATGATCTTGCCGAGCGCGGCCTCCGGATCGAGGAACACCGAGGCGATCGTGGGATTGGTGTGGATGAATCGCGGGTCGATGTCGGCGGGCGTCGGCACATGGTCGCCGAGACGCTCGGCCTCGATGAAGCGGGCCTGGTCCTGATTGGCGACCACCCCGACCTCACGCGGTTCGGTGGCGTAGTTGCCGACGTCGAGGGTGGTGAGATCGACCGGCGGGTCGGTGGCGGCGTGCGCGTCGGGGCCGGAGTCGCAACCGGCGATCATCCCCGTCGCGAGCACGGCCGCGAGCAGGGCGCACGCAGCCCTGGCTGGAACAGGAATTCCCACGTCGATCTCCCTCCCCGGAATCGGTCGTCGGCCGAATCGTACGGCACCGGTCCGACGAAGTCGCGGGTCACCGGGTGTGTGACCCCCGCACGGACCAGCCCCGACGACCCGGTGCCGGTGACGATCGTGTGGCGTGCCGAGCGGTCGGGAGCGGCCACCGCGATCCGGACAAACGGGTCACAGGCTGTTGGCGAGGAGGGCGTATTGGGCCGAGATCTTCTGGCGGACTTCGGGTTCGCGTTCGGCGCTGACGATGCCCAGGTAGCGCTTGTAGGGGACGTAGCAGCGGTAGTTGTCGGTGTCGTCCTCCGGGGTGCGCAGTTTCAGGCACTGGGCGCCGGGGATATCGCCGGGGGCGGGGAGCGGGTCGTAGCGGTCGGAGCTGTCGATGAGGCCCTTCATCAGGGCTTCGGAGGCGGCCTGGTCGCGGGTGCGGGTGATCGAGCCGCCGTCGACGACGGCGATCTGGTCGGCGCCGGTGCTGTCGACGAGTTCCTGGCGGGTGGTCTGGTCGTAGGCGCGGTTGACCAGGTGGTTGGTGCTGTAGACACCGAAGACGTTCTGGTCGGGACGCAGGCCGCGACGGTCCTCGACGATCGCGCGCGACAGCAGGCGGTCGGGGTCCACCGGCAGGTCGGCGAGCTTGTCGGCCGGGGTGGCGGTGAACCGGGACAGCTGGGCGAGTTCGGCGGCCAGCGCCCGGTCGACCCAGTCGGTCAGGTCGGTGGCCTCGGCGCGGGGACGCTGGATGAACAGCGAGATCACGAACTGCTCGTAGGCGTGGAACGCGCCGACGGTCGCGACGCCGGGGCGCCAGTGCAGGTAGGCGGCCGGATAGCGGGTCGAGGTGAGCTTGCGGTTGTCGGGGGAGACGGCCAGGTCGACGTCCTCGAGTTCGCGCGCGGCGAGGGTGGCGGCCGCGGTGTCGGGGAAGCGCAGCACGAAGACGCTGACGGCGGTGGCGTCGGCGGGCGGACGTGTGGAGTCGGCCGGGTCGGGTTTGTCGGCGCCGAGCGCGGCGTAACCGGTGACGTACTTGCGTTTCTCCAGAACGGGTCTGGACACATTGGCGACGAAATCCAGTGCGCGCGTGACATCCCCGGCGACGGCACCACCGCGCCCGTAGGTCAGCGAGGAATCGATACGGACCGCGGGTGCGACGGCCGCCGACATCCGCATGCCTTCCACGAGAGCGCCTTTGGTGCCGGCCTTGTCGTCGAAATGATGACGATCGACGGCATAGGTGCCGGTCTCCAGGCCGCGCACATCGGCTTCGCCGGGCACCGCCGTGCCGCCGACCGCGCAGCCGGTGAGGGTGACGAGCGCGGCGCAGCAGAGCGCGGCCGCGAGCCGGATCCTGGTCGAACAGCTCATCACAGCGCCCCCTCGACGTTCTCGCGCGATACCTGTGAAGTTACCGGAGGAATCCCGCCCAGGGGGACCTATGTCTGGACCTTTGCCATAGTCTGGGAGCTATGGCGACGACCCTGCTGTGTGGTTCCGGTGGAGGCCGATACCTGTGAGGGATCGGCAGGTCGAAGTGGTGCCCGGAAGTCACGCGGTCGCGCACGTCGCGGGCGCGGTGATCGTGGTGGCGCACCGGGGGCAGGGCAGACCCGGCCCGGGCGACACCGCCGCCCTCGCGCTGGAATCGCTGGCGGAGCTGGTGCGCGCCGCGGCCGACGAGGCGCCCGGCGGTCCGGGTTCGGTGGTGGCGCGTGAGGCCACCCGCTGGCTGATGAAGTACGCCGAGCAGATCTCGCCCGGCGTGCCGATCGATTTCGGCGTGCTCTCGGCCGCCGAGAACGGCGGTATCGCGATCTTCCTGCACGGCGCGGTGACGGCCGTGCTCGCCGGGGAACATGGCCCGGAGTACTACCGCGGCAGTGACGCGGCGTTCACCGTGGACCGGGTGGCCTCCGAGCCCGCCAGGGGCGTCGCGCTGTTCATCGACGACGCCAAGGGCCGGATTCCCGACCTGCCGCCGGAGCGCGGCATCGGCTGGCTGGTCGAGGGCATCGCCCAGGCCGGCGGGGCCGTGGTGTGGTCCAACGACGTGCGCAGCCGGGTGCGGACCGCCGAACCCGCGGGCGCGGTCCGTCGCCCGCCGCCGCCCACCGCGCGGATCGACCGGGAACCGCCCGCGCCGCAGCAGGATTCGCGACCGGCCGAGGCGCCCGCGACCGGAATGCAGCCCGCGACCTCGATGATGGACGCGGTCACCAGCGCGACCGGGCCCGCCCACGCCACGGTCGACCCGCACCACGCCGAGACCCGGCAGGCGGGCACCAATCCCGCCCCGGAACCCGACCCGGACCTGCAGCGCAGGCTGGAAGCCACCGCGCGCTCGACCGTGCTCGCGGTCAAGGTGATGGGATTCAAGTGCGCGCGGGCCCATCCCAGCGATCCGCGCGCGGCGTTCTGCACCGTGTGCGGGATGCCGGTCGACCAGACCCAGGCGCTCTCGGAGGTCGTGCGGCCCCCGCTGGGCATGCTCGTCCTCGACGACGGGATGACCTTCCTGCTGGCCGCCGACGCCGTGATCGGCCGTGACCCGGAGAACTCCGAAGCCGCCCAGCGCGGCCTGATCCCGCTGCGTGTGGACGACACCTCCGGTGGCATGTCCCGCGCGCACGCCGAAGTGCACCTGGTGAATTGGGACGTGCAACTGCTCGACCGCGGCTCCACCAACGGCACCCGCTCCCGCCTGCCCGGCTACCGCGACTGGATCCGCCTCACCCCGAACCAGCCGATGGTGCTGGTCCCGGGCACGGAGGTCATGATCGGCAACCGCGTCCTCCGCTACGAACCCGCCGCCCCGCCCCCGTTCGGCTGAGGTCTAGCTGTAGCGGGAGAGGCAGGTGGTCTCGCCGCTGAGGACACCGGCCCGGAAGGCGTCGACGCGGGAGAAACCGCTGGGGACGGTGTTGCCCTCGGTGTCGCTGGCGGCCAGACCGTCGGTGAGCAGGCCGGAGACCGCTTCGTCGAGGTCGCCCGCGGACAGCTGGATATCGCCCTGGCTGACCGGGCGGTCGGGCTCGGCGAGCCTGCCGGTGACCACGCCCGACAGGCAGGCGGCGCGCAGGCCGGTCTTCGCGCCGGTCAGCGCCTGGCCGTGGCTCTGCTGCACGGCCAGGGTGTAGCGGGAGATGAACACGACGTAGCCGTTGTAGTCGCCGCTGACCTTCACCGGCAGCGGGCCGTCGTCCTCGGTGTCGACCGCGCCGCGTTCGGCCAGGCCCGCGACGTCGGTGGCGATCACGTTCGTGGCGGGGCAGTAGGTGACCGGTTCGGTGGCGGCGCCGTCGGCGCAGTCGATCCGCGCGCCGGAGTAGTCGTAGCTGGGGCTGTCCTCCACCGGCAGGATCGCCTGCAGCGCCTTGCTCAGCTCGACCAGGTTGTCCTTGGAGATGGGGTACTCGCCGCGGCCGGTGTCGCCGGAGAAGCTCTGCGGGAGATTGCCGCGGCGCTGTTCGATCTCGTCGGAGTCGATGCCCTTGCAGCCGCGCGGGCCGTCGGTGAAGCCGATCTGCACCGCGGTGACCCGCTCGAAGGCCGAGCCGTGCACGCTCTCCGGGTCGTCGGGGTCGGAGTCGCGGATCGAAACAGTCGCGGCGAGAACGGAATTCAGGCCGTCGGAGGTGTTGATGGTGAAGTGCTCGGATTTGCCCTCGGCGACGTGGCGCATGAAGGCGCCCGCGAAGCAGTCGGCCTGCTGTTCCTTGACCAGCACCGGGGTCTTCTTGGTGGCCAGCCCGGCCATGGTCTGGATGGCGTGGCCGTATTCGTGGGCCAGCACCATCACCACCGACATCTGGCCGAAGGTCTCGCTCATGGTGGGCAGCAGCATGGTGCGGTCCCAGCCGATGGAGTTGTCGCTGCGGCAGTAGGCGGCGTTGACCAGGTGGTAGGTGGTCTCCTTGCAGAACTCGACCGCCTGGCTGCGCGGGGCGCGCGCGTTCCAGGAGATGAGTTTCTGGACCGGGTCGAAGGTCTGGTCGCGGAATTCGGTGCCGAAGACCGACTGCCAGTACGCCTGGATGTCGGCGATCGCGTTGAGGGCCAGCTGGTCTACCTCGCCGTCGTCGCCGTTGGTGGCGGTGAGATCGGCGTCGGGGACGCCGGGACGTGGGCCGTTGGGTCCGCCGGTGGTGGGCAGACCGGCGACCTGGAAGGGGTCGTCGTAGATCGAGACCCCGTGGCCGTCGACCGCTCGCGTGCACCCCACACCGGCCAGCGCGCATAGCACGGCGGTGATCACAACGAACACTTGGCCTTTCGGCATCTATCCCCCTGGTCGGCCGGATCCGTGTGCAGGTCGATCACCGGATCGGCACTGAAGCCGTCTCGGGGGCACCGCCGATGTCCGGGCGATGGCATAGTATCCGCTCCATGTCTTCACCGGGGGCGCAGACCATCACCGTGCGCCATGATGGAACCGAACGAGTCTTCGAAGCGAGCCAGCAGATCACCATGGGCCGGGCGCCCGAGGTCACCCTGTTCGTGGACAGTCCGCTGGTCTCGCGCGTGCACGCCACCCTGCGTTTCCAGAACGGCGCCTGGGTGCTCGCCGACAACGGCAGTACCAACGGCGTCTTCGTCGACGCGCGCAGGCTGAGCCAGCCCGTGTCGATCGACCGTCCCACCCAGGTCCGTCTGGGCGACGCGATCAGCGGTCCGCTGCTGCACCTGGTCCCGGCCGCGCTGGGGTCGCGGCACGCGGCCACCGTGCTCGCACCGCCGTCGCAGCCGCAATCGGCACCGCAGCAGCAACAGCCACGCCCGCCGCAACGTCCGCAGTTCCCGCCGCCCGCGCGACCGAATCCGCAGGCCCAGCGGCCGCAGCAACCGCCGCAGTACGTTCCGACCTCGCAGCTGCCCTCGCAACCGAAGGCGCCGCAGGACAACATCAACATGACCCGCCGCGCCGACTCCTCGATGCTGCCGCCGGTGCGCAAGGCGGCCTCGACCGAACCCGTCGCCCGCGGTGACCGCATTCCCGCAGGCGGCCTGAGTATCGGCCGTACCTCCGACAACCAGATCGTGGTCAACGATCCGCTGGCCTCGCGCAGGCACGCGCGCCTGGTGTCCTCCGCGGAGGGTCTGACCATCGAGGACCTGGGGTCGGCCAACGGCACCTTCGTCAACGGTCACCGTCAGCAGCGCACCGTGCTGCGCGAGCGCGACATCGTCACCATCGGCAACATCGACTTCGTCGTCAACCAGGGCGCGCTGACGCACCGGCAGAAGCCGGTCGCCGAGCTGGGCCTGACGGTGCACGGGGTCGGCTTCACCGTCGAGGGCAACAAGCAGCTGCTCGTCGACGTCAACATGCAGGCCGGCCGCGGCACGCTCACCGCGCTGATCGGCCCCTCCGGCGCGGGCAAGTCGACGCTGTCGAAGCTGATCGCGGGCAATACCCAGCCCTCCGGCGGTGTGGTCACCTTCGAGGGCCGCAACCTGCACGCCGAGTACGAGGCGCTGCGCTCGCGTATCGGCATGGTCCCGCAGGACGACGTGCTGCACCGTCAGCTCACCGTCCGCCAGGCTCTCGGTTTCGCCGCCGAACTGCGGCTGCCGCCCGACACCACCAAGGCCGACCGGCAGCAGGTGATCGACGGCGTGCTGCAGGAGCTCTCGCTCACCCAGCACGCCGACACCCGCGTCGACCGGCTCTCCGGCGGTCAGCGCAAGCGCGCCTCGGTGGCGATGGAGCTGCTCACCGGCCCCTCGCTGCTGATCCTCGACGAGCCCACCTCGGGCCTCGACCCGGCGCTGGACCGCCAGGTGATGCAGATGCTGCGCGAGCTGGCCGACGCCGGTCGCGTGGTGATCGTGGTGACCCACTCGGTGGCCTGCCTGGACATGTGCGACCAGGTGGTGCTGCTGGCCCCCGGCGGCAAGACCGCCTTCGCCGGGCATCCCGGTGGCGTCGGTGCCGCGCTCGGCACCAGCGACTGGGCCGAGATCTTCGCCAATGTGGCGGCCAATCCGGACCAGGCCTTCGCGGCCTATCGCTCCCGCCAGGCCTATGTGCCGCCGCCACCGCCGGCACCACCGCAACGCGGCAGCATGGGCGCGCCACCGCAGTCCAACGGGATGCGGCAGTTCTCCACGCTGGCGCGCAGGCAGTTGCGGCTGATCTTCGCCGACCGCGGCTACCTGGTGTTCCTGGTGGTGCTGCCGTTCATCCTCGGCGCGCTGTCGCTGGTGGTGCCGGGCAAGAACGGTTTCGCCGCGGGCGCGCTCGTCGCCCAGGCCGACGGGTCCTTCGCGCGCTCGGGCGGCAGCGAGACCCAGCAGTTGCTGGTGGTGCTCATCCTCGGCGCCTGCTTCATGGGTGCCACGCTGAGCGTGCGTGATCTGGTCGGTGAGCGGTCGATCTTCCAGCGCGAACGCGCGGTCGGGCTGATGCCCTCGGCGTATCTGCTGGCCAAGATCGCGGTGTTCAGCGTGGTCGCGTTCCTGCAGTCGGCGGTGCTGATCGGCATCACCCTGGTCGGCAAGAAGCCGCCGGGTGCGGGCTCGCTGATCCCGAACGGCAGCATCGAGTTGTACATCGACATCGCGATGACCGCGGTGTGCTGTGTGGTGTTCGGTCTGCTGATGTCGAGTCTGGCCAAGTCCAACGAGCAGGTCATGCCGATGCTCGTGGTGATGATCATGGTGCAGCTGGTGATGGCCGGTGGCCTGATCCCGGTGACCGACCGCGTCGGCCTCGAGCAGGTGTCCTACCTGTTCCCGGCCCGCTGGGGTTACGCCGCCGGCGCCTCGACCGTCGACCTGACGACGATCTTCTGGGGCGCCCAGGACGACCCGCTCTGGAAGCACACCATCGGCATCTGGATCCTCGACATCGTGATGGTCGTCGTGATCACCGCGGTGCTGGCGGCGATCACCTGGACGCGCCTGCGGCTGAAGAAGTCCCAGGCATGAGCGAGGCGGGCATGAGGCAGGTCAGAGGGCTATCCGCGGGCACGCTGCGCGTGTCGTGCGCCGACCGGGCACACTTGAGCCTGTGACCGTTCGAGTTGGCGCCCTGCACCTGGGGTGGGATGTGGTGTCCGTCGCCGCCGGTGGCGGAGACACGCCGATCCGCCCGGTTCAGGTCGAGGGCACCTATACCCCGCCTGCCTATCTGCTCGCCGACGCGGCGGGCAGGCTGCACACCGCCGGTGTCGACCGGCAGCGACCCGACCTGGGGATGGCGATCGCCGACGTGCGCGACATCCTCGGGCACCCGCAGATCGTGATCGCCGGGGCGACCTGGCCCGCCGAACTGGTGTTCCGGGCCCGGCTCTACAACCCGCTCGCCGCGATCGGCAAGTACCTGCGCGGCAAGCCGCAGCTGGTGGCGCTGCCGTATCCGGACAGCTGGCCGGAGGAGAAGGTCGAGGTGTACGCGGCGCTGGTCGAGCAGCTCGACGTCACCGTCGAACCGCTGCCGGAGAGCGTCGCGCTGTCGGGCTACGTGCGGGCGCTGGGGCTGGTGCAGCCGCCGGGCGAGCGGCACCGTACCGGTGTCGGCGCCACCGGCGTGTACTCCGACGGCCGCACACTGCTGGTGGTCGCGGTGCACGGCGACGACGAGCAGCCCACCGAGTCGGTGGAGGTCTCGGTGAGCGCCGAGGCACTGCGCGACGCCCGCTCCGCCGACAATGTGGTGATCGAGGCCATGGCCGCGGCCCGCTCGATCGGCGCCGACACCTCGACGGTGCTGCTGGCGGGCAATGTCTGCTTCAACGACGCGCTGCGGCTGGCCTTCCAGAACCACCTCGGCCAGCGGCTGCACGTGGCCGACCATCCGATGCACGCACTGGTGCTCGGCGCCGCGCATCTGCTGGTCACCGAGCCGTTCGACGAGGACGACTACGAGGAACCCCAGCACCCCGGCGCGGCCTACGCCGCCCAGGTGGGCTGGGGCGCGCAGCCGTCGGCGCCGCCCGCGGCCCAGCCGCCCGGCCCGGCCGGTTTCGTGGCGGGTCCGCCCGCACAGCCGCCGCACAGCGCCCCCCGGCACGCCCTCGACGACGAGGACGACCGCCGCGGCAAGCTCATCGGCAAGGTGAAGAAGGGCTTCTTCGGCGCCCCGGCGGTGGCGGGCGCGCTCGCCCTGGCCGCGACCGGCTGGCAGGCCGAGGTGGTCACGGCCGCCGACGCGAGCACCTGCGCGTTCACCCCGTACGCGAACACCGTCCCGCCGGAGGGCATCGCCACCGCGGGCGCCACCCTGATCGGTGACCGCGCCTGCGTGGCCCCCGGCATCGACACCCTGCGCTACCTGATCCCCGGCACCGCGGGCGCGACCGACCCCGGACCGCCGGTGGTCATCTAGCCGCTCGCCCGATTGTGGGTCGGTGATGCGCGACTGGTATCGTGGCTCGCTGGCGTGTGGAACGCCGAACCGTTCGCGGATCGGCGTCTCCTCGAAGTCCCGGGTCTCCACCAGCCGCCGGGGCAGTGTCGATCCACACCCGTGGCTGGCAACACCGACGACAGACAGGGAACGACTGTGCCTACGTACAGCCCCAAGGCGGGTGACGTGACCCGCAAGTGGTACGTCATCGACGCCACTGACGTAGTCCTCGGCCGTCTCGCCGTGCAGGCCGCTGGCCTGCTGCGCGGCAAGGGCAAGCCGACCTACGCACCCCACGTCGATGGTGGCGACTTCGTCATCATCATCAACGCGGACAAGGTTGCCATCTCCGGCAACAAGAAGCAGGACAAGCTCATCCACCACCACAGCGGACACCCGGGCGGCCTCAAGTCGCGCACTGTCGGCGAGGTGTTGGCGACCCGTCCCGATCGTCTCGTGGAGAAGGCCGTCAAGGGCATGATCCCGAAGAACAAGCTGGGTAACGCGATCGCGGGCAAGCTGAAGGTCTACGCAGGCCCGAACCACCCCCACGCCGCGCAGCAGCCGGTTCCGTTCGAGATCAAGCAGGTGGCCCAGTGACCGCTCCTGAAGAGTTCGCCAACGAAGAGTTCGACGTGGCCGAAGAGGCCGTCGTCGAGGTCGTGGAAGACGGCGAAGGCTACGAAGCCGAGTACGTCGAAGAGACCGAGTTCGCGCCGATCGTGATCGATCGCCCGGTGCAGACCGTCGGCCGCCGTAAGGAAGCCGTCGTCCGCGTGCGCCTGGTGCCCGGTTCGGGCAACTTCGAGCTCAACGGCCGCTCCATCGAGGACTACTTCCCGAACAAGGTGCACCAGCAGCTCGTGAAGTCCCCGCTGGTCACCGTCGAGCGTGTCGAGTCCTTCGACATCTACGCTCGCCTGGTCGGTGGCGGCCCGTCGGGTCAGGCGGGCGCTCTGCGTCTGGCCATCGCCCGCGCGCTGATCGAGGTCACCCCGGAGGATCGCCCCGCGCTCAAGCGTGCCGGCTTCCTGACGCGTGACCCGCGTGCCACCGAGCGCAAGAAGTACGGCCTCAAGAAGGCCCGTAAGGCGCCTCAGTACTCGAAGCGCTGATTTACGCACTGCCGGCCACGGTCGTTCGCATACCCTGGGTATGCTCCCCGCGAGAGCGGGGCTGAGCCACGGCCGGCGGCGCACGTGTGCGAGAGCAGGCTGCCAGCACCGCTGGTCGCCTGCTCTCGTGCTGTATTCGGGACCTACTACCAGTAGAGGGTTTTATGGGACGGCTGTTCGGCACCGACGGAGTTCGTGGACTCGCCAACGAATCGTTGAGCCCGGAACTGGCGATGCGTGTCGCCGGTGCGGCGGCGCAGGTGCTCTCGCGCGGCAAGAAGCGCGCGGTCGCCGTGGTCGGCCGCGATCCGCGCGCCAGCGGCGAGATGCTCGAAGCGGCGGTGACCGCGGGCCTGACCTCGGCCGGTGTCGACGTGCTCTCGGTGGGCGTGCTGCCCACCCCGGCCGTGGCCTACCTGACCGGCCTCTACGACGCGTGCTTCGGCGTGATGATCTCCGCCTCGCACAACCCCATGCCCGACAACGGGATCAAGATCTTCGCCGCGGGCGGGCACAAGCTCGACGACGCGGTGGAACAGCGCATCGAGGCCCTGATCACCGAGGGCGTCACCGTGCGCCCCACCGGCGCGGGCATCGGCCGGGTGCGCGGTGACTACACCGTCGAGGGCACCCACGAACGCTATGTCGAGCACCTGCTCGAATCCACCGGCCAGGATCTGTCCGGGCTCACCGTCGTGGTCGACTGCGCGCACGGCGCGGCCGCCGAGGTGGCCCCGCAGGTCTACCGGGAGGCGGGCGCGACGGTGATCGCGATCAACGCCGAACCCACCGGTCTCAACATCAACGACGGCTGCGGCTCCACCCACCTGGACGCGGTGCAGCGCGCGGTCCGCGAGCACGGTGCCGACCTGGGCATCGCCCTCGACGGCGACGCCGACCGCTGTCTGGCCGTCGACGCCGCGGGTGAGATCGTCGACGGTGACGCCATCATGGCCGTGCTGGCGCTGGCCATGCGCGAATCCGGCGAGCTGGTCGGCGACACCCTCGTCGCCACCGTGATGAGCAATCTCGGCCTGCACATCGCCCTGCGCGCCGCCGGGATCAGCGTCATCACCGCCGCCGTGGGCGACCGCTACGTGCTCGAGGAACTACGCCGCGGTGGATACAGTCTCGGTGGCGAGCAGTCCGGGCACGTGGTGTTCCCGCGCTACGGCACCACCGGTGACGGTGTGCTCACCGGCCTGCGGCTGATGGCGCGGATGGCCCAGACCCGCCGCACCCTGGCCGATCTGGCCTCGATCATGACCACCGTGCCGCAGGTGCTGGTGAACGTGCCGGTCAGCGACAAGGCCGCCGTGGCCGCGGCGCCCGAGGTGCGCGAGGCGGTCGCCGAGGCGGAGCGGATTCTCGGCGAGACGGGCCGGGTCCTGTTGCGGCCCAGCGGAACCGAACAGCTGGTGCGGGTGATGGTGGAGGCCACCGATCCCGAGCAGGCGCATCAGCTCGCCGACGATCTGGCCAAGCGGGTCGCGGCCGTCTGAGCCGATCCGGCCGGCGTCGTCGTGCGTTCTGTCGCGTCGCGCGCGTGACGTCGTTCGGGCGCGGCCGGATCGCACGCTGACGCCGGACGACCCGGTGGCGTGTCCGGGCAGGCCCATCTACTATCGGCGTACGCCATCAGGACCTGTGTGCTCGTGGCGCGTGTGCTGCTAGGCGCAGGCGGATGATTTGGCGCGCAGCACTATTCGAAGGGGGACGGGTCATGCTGCCTGCTCGCAACTACGGTGGTCAGTACTACGAGTACGGCGAGGCCGACCAGCCGCACCGCTGCGGCGGCGCCTGCGGTCGACCCGGCTGCCGGGATGTGCCGCAGGGTTATTCGCACACCGTGCCGATCCGCGACGAGGGCTACGGCCAGCAGTTCTACGAGCCGGCGCCCGCGCAGCCGCCGCGCACCAGCCAGGCCCCGCCCCGGGTACCGCGCTCGCGTTCGCTCATCACGGTCGTCGTGGTCCTGCTGACCACCGCGCTGGCGGGCCTGATCGGCGCCAAGCTCGGTTCCGATGTCGACCTGTTCGGCGCCCCGGAACCGGTTGTGGTGCAAACATTCTGACCACAGGCCGGCGGCAGGGCGCCGTGGGCCGACCCCGCTGCGTCCGGCTTCGTGCTCAGAACTGGCCGGCGAGGAAACCGGTGAACAGCACGAGGAAGCCGCCGACCTCACCCACGATCAGCCCGTACATGGACAGCCGCAGCGCGGCAGGGACCTCCCCGGCGAACTGATCGGTGGTATCGCGACGCGCACCGTGCAGGACATAGCTGGCGATGGCGCCGGCGAAGAACGCCAGCACCACCAGATCCGCGATCAGGTTCACCGCCGTCGGCCAGGCACTGAGCTCGGTGAACACCGCGAGCAGCACCCCGGCGAAGGAGTACATCAGCGCCGCGCGGTGCGCGATGTCGACATACACGTGCGCCGCGCCGGTCGGCGAGGTGCGGATACCGTGGTATTTCCACACCCCCAGCAGCAGGGCGCTGAGGAAGATCAGCCCGGTGACGAGCAGGGTGAGACGGGTATCGATCCCCAGGTCCATCGTTCTATCCTTCGGTGAGCGTGCCCGCGGCCATGTGCCAGCGGCGGGTCGCGCGAACAGAATCCAGCATGCGGCGGTCGTGCGTCACCAGAATCAGCGTGCCGGTGAAGGATTCGACGGCCTGTTCGAGCTGCTCGATGGCGGGCAGGTCCAGGTGGTTGGTCGGTTCGTCCAGGACGAGCAGGTTCACCCCGCGCGCCTGCAGCAGCGCCAGCGCGGCCCGGGTGCGCTCACCGGGGGACAGGGTGTCGCAGGCCCGGGTGACGTGCGGGCCGCGCAGGCCGAATTTCGCCAGGAGCGTGCGCACGTCGGCGTCGGGCCAGTCGGGCATGGCGGCACCGAAGGTGTCGGCCAGGGACTCCGGCCCGCGGAACAGCCCGCGCGCCTGATCGACCTCGCCGATCCGCACGCCGGAACCCAGTGCGGCAGTGCCGGAATCGGGGATGATCTTGCCCAGCAGCACCCCGAGCAGGGTCGACTTGCCCGAACCGTTGGCGCCGGTGAGCACGATCCGGTCGGCCCAGTCGATCTGGGTGGTGATCGGGCCGAGGGTGAACTCGCCGCGGCGCACCACCGCGTTCGCCGCCGTCGCCACCACCGCGCCGCTGCGGGGCGCGGTCGCGATCTCCATCCGCAGCTCCCACTCCTTGCGCGGCTCCTCGACCACGTCGAGCCGTTCGATCCGGCGCTGGGTCTGGCGGGCCTTGGCGGCCTGCTTCTCGGTGGACTCCGCCCGGGTCTTGCGGCCCATCTTGTCCGAGTCGCCCTTGCCCTTGCGGCGGGCGTTGCGCACGCCGTGCTCGAGCCAGTTGCGCTGCATCTGCGCGCGCGCCTCCAAACCCGCCTTGGTGTCGGCGAATTCGTCGTAGGCCTCGCGCGCGTGCCTGCGCGCGATCTCCCGCTCGGCCAGATACGCCTCGTAGCCGCCGTCGTAGAGACCCACCTGCTGCTGGGCCAGATCCAGCTCCAGCACCTGATTCACGGTGCGCGCCAGGAACTCCCGGTCGTGGCTGATCACCATCAGCGGCACCCGCACGCCCGCGACGAAGCGTTCCAGCCGGTCCAGGCCGTCCAGATCGAGATCGTTGGTCGGTTCGTCGAGCAGCAGGATGTCGAAGCGCGACAACAACACCGAGGCCAGACCCGCCCGCGCGGCCTGCCCACCGGACAGTCCCGTCATCGGCGTGGCCAGCCCGCTCGCCAGCCCGTCGGTGAGCCCCAGATCCGCGGCCACCTCCTCGGCCCGCTGGTCCAGATCGGCCCCGCCCAGCGCCAGCCAGTGCTCGAGCGCCGGGGAGTAGTCGTCGTCCCCGCCCTCGCCGAGCCGCTCGGCCGCGTCGTCCATCACCCGCTGCGCCTGCGCGACACCGGTGCGCCGGGCCAGGAATTCCAGCACCGTCTCGCCCTCGATCCGCTCCGGCTCCTGCGCCAGATACCCGACCGTCGCGTCCGGCGGGCTCAACGTGATCGCGCCCTCGCCCGGCGACCGCTGCGCCAGCATCCGCAGCAACGTCGACTTGCCCGCGCCGTTCACCCCGACCAGCCCGATCACATCGCCGGGGGCGAGGGTGAAATCGAGGTCGGCGAACAAGGTCCGCTCGGCATGGCCCGCGGACAGACCGGTCGCTTGCAAGGTGGCACTCACCGCCATGATTCTGCCTGTCTCGGGGTGCGACCCTGAGGCCGGGGCGCGCGGAAATCAGGGTGCGTATCGGTCCTGCTACCGATGCGGCCGCCACCCACCGCGCGGCACAGTGGAGTCATCACCCGCTCCACAGGAAGGCGCCCATCATGACCGCCCCCGCCCGCCGCTTCACCCGTTCGACCAGCGACTCCTGGATCGCAGGCGTCTGCGGTGGGATCGCGGAGTACTTCGGCTGGAACGCCAACGTCGTCCGCCTGCTCTTCGTCCTGTCCTGCCTGCTGCCCGGCCCCCAGTTCCTGCTCTACCTGGTGCTGTGGCTGATCATGCCGAAGAAGTAGGGGCCGAACTTCCCGCGGGCTGCTCGCGGATGACAGGATGGTGGGTAATCCGCCGCCGTCATCCGCGAGTTTTCCGTTTGAGGAGGAGTCATGGTCACCTCGGGCGACATCCCCGGCCTCGGCCTGCCCGATATCGACGCCCACTCGCCACTGAGCGACCTCGGCCCCGTCGAACTGCACCATCCCAGCCAGGACCTCGACGGTGACGGTGTCGTCGACTCGATCACCGACACCACCCCCGACTCGACCAGCATCTGGTCCGACTACGACCACGACGGCTTCGCCGACCACGTCACCGTCGTCGAGGGCGACGGCGACTACGCGGCCTGGGAGTACCACCGCCACCCCGACGGAACCTCGGAGTGGCGCCGGACCGACCAGGGCAACCTGGAGCGCTGACCATACGCGCCAGTGGGAAATATCACAGATCTGTCGATAGTAGTCTGTTGTGCTGTCGGCCGGGTACAAAATCGACGCGGTGTAGATCGAGGTCCCGGAAGACAGCGATGCGCTGCGTCTGCGATGATCGCAACCGTCTCGCCACGCGCGGGATGTCCGCCGACCTCGACGATCAGGGTTTCGATAATGAGAAAAAGTCTCGCCATTGGCTGTTTGGTGGGCGCCGCGACGTTGGTCGGATGCGCCGAGGACTCTGTTGATCATGATGCGGCCGCGTCGACTTCGGCAACGGCACCCGCAGGCTCCGCGCCTGCCATCAAGGTGAGCGTTCCACCTGCGCCGACGCAAACAGGCTCCACCCAAGTTCGTCTCGATCCATGTGTGAGTGTCGGCGACGAGTTGGTCAGCCGTGCTGGGTTCGACCCAGCAACCCGCGAAAGATACTCGGCCGAAAGCGTTTCCATGCCGTTCACCAGGATTGGCTGTCAATTCTGGCGTGAGACAGTCGTTGACGGCGAGCAATTCCCTACGGGCATCGTTGCTGTGACCTCGAGCGATCTCACCCTCGACGACATCCGTAAGAATCCCGGTCACAGCGTGTTCGATGCCAACCCGGTAGCAGGTCGGGAGGCTGTGCTGTACCGAACTCCGGAGAACAGCGGTGCTTGTTCGGCATCGGTGAGGTCGGCAGACGGAACGTTTACCGTCAGCTTGATCGCCTATCCCGGGCCTGTTCCCACGCCGTCGGCATGTGATCAGATCCGTGTGGTTGCTGAGACTTTCGGGGAGTCGCTCGGCACGTAGTGCCTTCTGGTCAACAGGTCTTGCTTCGCGCAGGGTCGGGGGTTCGAGCGCAACGAGACCGGCCTTGACCCACTGATACGAATTGAGTTAGGGAGTGTTTGGATGGTTGAGACTTTCGCGGCAAATCCCAGCGAAATCGCTGGTCTGAGCAATTTGGTTTCTCTGATCGCGGCGGATGCCAAGTCGGCTTCCGACTTCGTGGCAAAAGAAGGACGCGCCGCAGATTGGCTTCACGGACCGATTATCGACACTCTGGTAACGCCTATCAATGCGGCCGCTGAATGGATGTCACAGCGACATTCAGTGCTCGCCACCACGACTCAAGGCACAGCTACAGAGTTGAACAAGGCGGCGTGGATGTATCACGATCAGGATCAGAAGACGTACGCAGCATTGAATGCGCATACTGAGTCGAGCATCCCGGGGAGCGACAACGTCGAGGAGGTCGGGACGACCGCGCAGTATGTCGGCGCTGTCAGTTATGCCAAGCCGGAATCCTTTCAACTCGAATCCCCAGCGGCGAACAAAGAAGAACTCGCCGGTCTGATCTCTGAGGTATTTCCAGTGCTCGGCAGCGTGAACGAGTCCATCAAGAGCATTACACGTGCAGCGGGCACCGAGTATGATCCGTTGGTCAAATGTTTGGAGCCGATCCCGGGAAATTGGTCTGAGATTCGCAGACTCGGCGAGGTCTATAAATCGGCAGGCAATGGGCTTGAAATATGCGGAAAGAACCTCGAGTCTGGGTTGCGTCGGATCGATGGTACCGGGGCCGACAACAAACCCAACTGGGATGGAAGTGCCGCTGTCGCATTCAATGGCTGGGCCACCAAGCAAATTGCGGCGATGAAATGGGAAGGTCCAGTCGGCCGGGTTGTCAGCGATTGTGCGGGCGAAGTGGCCGACATGATCAGGGACGGCATCAAGTTCATTCTCGAGAAGATGTGGGGGATGTTGAACAAGTATGTCGACTTCGATGATATCAAGGGTGCACTGAAATCGGTCGCGAATATCCTGTCAACAGCTGTTCCGGGTCTTGGGGCCGCCAAGATCGCCAAGTTGGTGTACGATATCGGTGTTCTTGTCAACGCTGCTATCGATGTTGTCGGCAAGATCAGGGAGCTGGCCGAAGCATTTCAGAAGCTACTTGACATAATCAAGGATCCCGTTGGCCAGCTTAAGGATAAAGCGCAACAGAAGCTGGAAGATACCATCGCGCCTGTGACGAAGAAGATCGACGATGCTACCCGCGTGGCTGCTGTTGGCAAGGATATCGAGCAGATTGCCCACTACGGCGATATGGTGAACAGGCCAACGCAATCCTATGACGTCGGTACCGGTGCTTCGCCCTGGGGGAATGCGTCATGACGAGGCCGCAATGGGGAAGTATGCGCGAGCCTGATCTCGATCCCGAAGTCGAGGCGATCGCTCGAAAGGTGATGGATGCGGTCGACAATTTGCGCACCGCGACCATACGTCTCGCCAACATCGATGTCGACGAACTTTTCGACGGCGCCACCGAGGTCAACGAGGACTTCATATCCATGGTTGCAGGCATGGATTCAGCGTCACCGGCTCTCAAAGACTTCGCGGAGCGGGTGCGGAGCGGCGAATGCCGGTGGTGCGACATCGAGGTCCTTGCCAGGCCGGTTCCGCCGGAAGTCGCCGAGATGAAGAGTTCATCGCTCTTTGTCTGGAAGTGGTCCCCTGAGCAGCCGCCATCCACGCCTACCTCGCCGCCGGCTCAGCCCTGGCCGCCCACACAGCGGCCGCGAACGGGTGAGACCATAGTCGGACCCAGTGACTGGCCCGACGACTTCGATGAGTACCCGGGCGAACGCCGTTGGCGTTGAACCGCCGATGTCAGGAAGAACAGGCAGCTGACTAGTTCGAGGAGTATGAGGTGTCGGCGTCGCAGAAGTTGATCGGCCCGATGTCGTTGGTGTGGACGCTGGGTGTCGCTGTCGCGTCGGTGCTCTTCATGGCGGGGGCACTGAATATCGGGGTGACGATAGCTAGGTGGTCAGACTCGAAAGTCGCCATGGCGCTGGTCCTTCCCGCCAGTGTTGTGCTGGGGGTCTGGGCGTGGATGCTCGTCCTCGCCGGGGTGTGGCGGCTGCGTCGCTATTACCTCGATGGGGTTGGTACCGCGGTGAATGCCGTCGTGGTCGAGTCGGAGCTGCAGCGCAGGGACAGCCAGGGCCCGCTGAATTTCGACCTGTGGCGTGTGCAGGTGATGGTGCAGTGTCCACACCCTGACTACGGCGCCGACGTTCGCATACAGAAGCAGTACTTCTTTCCCCAGTTCCGTGAGGCAAAAGCCCGGGTTCTGGCGGAGCGGCTAGCAGTCGGGGCTACTGTTCCCGTGGTGGTGCACAAGAACGCCGCATTTATCGATATTCCCAAGCGGCCGGTGTGGGCCGACATCTGGTGAGCGCAACCAGAGCGGACTCGACGAGCGCCGCAGTCCCGACGAGATGACAGGTCGCTATCAGGTATCCGCGGCGGACCGTTCGAGGAAGCGTGGGTGGGCGCGGAACGCGACCGATCTCCGGTCCTCGGTGCGGCGTGCGCGCCATGCGGGCCTTGCCTGATTGAAGAAGAACAGGACCGTGAGTAACAAGCCTCCGGGGATCCAGCCGGGGAAGATGCCGATAGCGAAGTATTCGACCAGATGCGTGGAGTGTCCCCGTTTCGGTAGACACGGGCTCAAGCCGCGATCTGACTGATTTCTCTGTACCCTAACGAAAATTCTCGCGGTGTCAAATAATTCAGCGCCGAATGCCTCCGTCGGGTGTTGTAGTAGTTCTCGACCCAGTCGAACGTCGCCCGCCGAACCGACTCGACCGACGGCCACGGACGAGTATGGATCAACTCCTTCTTATAGGTCGCGAACAGCGATTCCGACACGGCATTGTCGAAACAAGAGCCGGTCCGGCCGAGCGACCTCCGAATGCCCTTCCGCCGGCAGTAGGTGTCGAATTCCTTCGACGTATATTGCGTTCCCGGGCCTTGACCCCGGAAGTTGGACACGGGGTGTGATTACGCTGCCAGGCTCACTGAGCCTTTTTCATCCTGCTGCAGCGGCGTGAAGCTCGTGTTCTTGAAGAACGCCGATCGCCTTGACCAGCTGGGTGGTCTTGTCCGGGCAGCAACGCAGCTTCCGCAGGATCTTCCATACCTTGAGCTGGGCGAACGCCCGCTCGCCGCGGCCGCGTAGGCGGGCGTGAGCACGGTTGGCCAGCTTCTGCGAGGCAGGCTTGTTCCGGCCCTTGTACGGGGTGAGGACTCCCGCGATGCCTTGATAGCCCTTGTCCGCCAATACGATCCAGCCACCGATGACCAACTCGGTCACGATCTGCCAGATCCAGGCAGCTTTACTGTCATGGACGCTGCCGGGTAACGCTGGTGAGAGCCACACGATCTCGCCTTCGGGCGAGGCCAGGACCTGCACGTTCATCCCGTGTAACCGGTGTTTGCCGGAGTAGAACGGACGATCTGCGGCGACTCGGTCGATCGCGATCACGGTGCCATCCAGGACGAGATAGCTGTGACCTGCGGCTTTGGCCTTCCTCAACGCCGAGCGCAACCCCGGGGCATGTGCTGACAGCAGCGTGGTCGTTTCCTCGACGTAGCGCCAGGCGGTGCTCGTAGAGATCTCGAACCCGGCCGCGAGATCGGTGAACGGTTCGCCTTTGCGCAGGTAGACCAGCACAAGCATCGCTTGTTGGCCTGGATCGAGTGCCCGCCAGCGTGACCCGATCTCGCTGCGGTGACGCCGGATCACGGCGGCGACGAAATGCAGGGTCGCCGATGACAACGGCAGTGCGGCACGGTAGAACAACAAGGGAAGCCTCTGCTGGACGAGCGGTTGTGGTGATTGCTCTCCTACCAGGGGCTTCGCCAGTTCGCATGTCGAGGAGACACCAATCAGCCTGCAGGGCACCATGGTTCAGCGGCAGGATGAAAAAGGTTCATTACGCGATCCGTGAACTCATCCACCACGCTGCCGCGACAGCCGAGGACCGCGGCCCGTTACGGCTGTCATTCATTCGATCCCCGCGCGTTTACCGGCGATCTATCCACGGACAGGAGGGTTTTCCCCGTGACCGGTTTCCATTGGCTGAAGCGGGTCCGCTCCGCGAAGGCTTTCGTTCCTTGTCATATCCCGGTATTTCAGAGCGGACCCGCTTCAGCCAATTCGGCGCCTGTACCACCTGGGTTCGGCTGCTGATCGTTACCGGGGATGGAGGACCAGTGTTCGTTGTCGTGCTCGCCTTGGGCTGTCCAAGACGGGGCGCTGACGTAGTTTTCGGGGTTGTGTTCGGCTGCTTGGCCTTTCGCGTTGAGTGAGCCGGTGGGGTTCGGTGATGTGCTGGAGGTAGCTCCGGAGTCTTCGAGGCCGGCTGGGCCTTGGCCCGAGGACGATGACGGTTCGCCGGTGGCGGGGGATTCTGTCACCGTGTTGTCGGTGACCACTGGGACGCCGTTCTCGTTCAGAGTGAGGCCGTACTCGTGGGCGGTGCCCGCCGAGTCGGTTGTCGTTAGCTTGAGCTGTCCATCCTCGCCGGTCTCGAGGCTGAGAGTGGTTCCAGCGATGGTGAATTCGGTGGAACCGTTGCCGCTGAGCAAGCTGCTGAGTTGTTCGATACCGCTGGTGATCGACGTTCCGAGTGAAGTCAAACCGGTGCCGAGAGATTCGGCGATGGACTCGGCCGAGGTCGATGACCCGGACACCAGGCTCGACAGCTCACTTGCCACCGAACTCAGCGTCGACAGTCCACTCGAGACCGTGGATAGCAGGCTGCTCAGGTCGGTGGAGGTGTCGTCGTCATCATCGGTGTCGTCGGTTGTTGTCGGCTTCGTCGTAGTGGGCTTCGTGTCATCATCATCATCGGTCGTGTCGGGAGCGCCGCCGGCCGAAGTGTCGTCGTTGTTCGGAGAGCCGGTGGTGCCAGCAGGTGTCGTACCGGGCGTGTCGGGGCTTGGTTGAGTTGTGGGTTTCGATTCCGGAGCCGGAGGCGTGGAGAGATGCTCGACATTGTTGAGTGCGTCAGTGACGACCTTGAGATATGCCTTCACCGCGGCATCCGTCTCAGTGCAGAGATTCGTGTATGCCCGGAAATATCCTTCCGCGCTCTCCCAGAAATGCTTGCGCCATTCTTCGCAGAGCGCCTGCGCCTGATCGTCGAACCTCCTCTTCTCGGCCCGGGTGTCTCCCTGTGGGGCGTCATGCCCCATGTATCGTTTCAGGCCGCCACGATTCTGTCCGAATACCCCAGAATCGGCGAGTACCTGAATTCGAGCTCGTACTGTATCGCCGATTCCACTTCGTGCAGCGTAGTTCAGGATCATTGAAACATCGTCGTTGCTTGCTGCGGCATCATCGTCACCGCGGAGATTGATACCTCGGCCGCCGCTGTCGCCGTTTGTCATTTCGACGCCGTTGATCTTGGTTACGCCGGCGAGCTTGCCGAAGGCATTCGCCTTTCGCTGGAGACAGCTCTTTATTCCGTCGACCGCGCCGTTGAGCACGCCGGGCAGCTGTCCGATTTCGGTCGATGCTTCATCGGACCAGTTGTTCAGCTTGCTCAGCTTGTTTTTCGCTGCCGTGCCGCTGGTGCCTTGCCATGCTCCGTCGAGGGTATTGACAACCTTTTCCTGGTCGGCTTGAGCCGTATTGATGGTTGGCATCTGTGCTGTTATTCGTTGGGCGGCACCGACAAGGTTGTTCAGCTTCATTCCGGCCTGCTTGAAGTAGGCTTCATCAATCGCTGAGTTGGATTCCAGTGAAATGCCAGAGGCGGACTCGCCGCCTTGGGCGGAGAACTCGTACCGCGCCTGTACTAGGTGGAACCAATGGAGAACATCCTGTCGCATCCCGGTCCCATAGACTAGGCTGAGGTCGACATTGGTCCCGCCGGTGCGCAAAATTGCATCTGCGTCATAGGCGATGTTATAAGCGCCTGAATCGGAGGCTATCGAGTCGTTTATTCCGAGGTCACTGGCATCGTGGGCTCCGTAGCCCGCCCATACGGCAGACCTATCCCTGCCCGTGCCATTGACGGTGACCCAGTCTCCGGCATTCCCCTCGCCCAATCCGAGCTTGGAATCGTCCGCCATGACCCTACTTCCCCCCTGCCGTCAGATCGCCCTTATCATTGAATGACACCTTGTTGATAGCGCCCGAGAACTCGGAGTCTGTGTACTGCAGACTGTTTGCGCTGTTGGTCAGGGCATCTCCGAATGCGGAACATGCGTTCGACCAGTTCTTCACTGCGGTGACGGTGTGCTCGAACCCTGTGACGATAGCTGTCGCCTCGGCCGTGTATTCACTGCCCAAGTCGTCCTTGTCGAACATATTCCCCCAAGAACCGGCGGCCGTCGACAATTCCGTTGCGGTGCTCTGCAACGTCGCGCCCTGCGCACGAACGGTATCCGAGTTGATGTTCAAGTAATCACTCACGGTGACCCCCTTCTAGGTGAGCTAGACAAGCCACGAGTTGCGTCCGAATCCTTCGGCGCGGGCTTCGTCGATGTCGGTCCAATCCGTCGGCTGCACGTAGACCTCCCGCTGGCGGGTCGGGGACTCCGTTGGCTGCGTTCGCATGCGGTATTCGTACATCAGACGGTCCCGTTCCTCGCGTGCTTCGCGAGCCGCCTGCTCCTCGGCGGTCTCAGGCCCGAATCCCATCGCTGCGACGCGCTCACCGATCCGCTGCGTCGCCTCCTCGGCTTCGCGCTGAACCTGCGCGACGCGCTCTTCGGTCTGACGTGCCGCAGCGATGTGTTCGTCGGTGATGCTCTCGATTCTGGCGAGCCAGTTCATGCGGGCTCACCCTGCCGTTCGCCGCACGTGGAGTCTGTTCGGATGCAGTCTGTGGTGATGGACGGTAGATGGCTGGCCGTGATCGGGAAGGTCACCGGATACCCCCTGTCGGTTTAGAGTCGGTTACTACCTTGGACGCGGCGGGGAGGGATTCGGTTCCATCCGAATCCCTCCCTGGCGAGGCTGTCGCTGATGGGTGGACCGATCACACCGCTCTGTCCCACGGTGTGGGATAGGCCTGCTGCTCGTCATCGCGGAGGCGGTCGAGGCCTCTCTCGATCCAACCGGTGAAGAGCCCGGTCAGATCGTTGGGGCTGGCTGGGCTCACCTTCAGGTGTTCATGGTTGAGCTGCAGGAGGTAGCGCCCATCGTCGGTGAAGTCGAACCATCGTGCGGTGGACCAGGGCTCGCCGCGGCTGGAGAAGTCGCCCGTGCGCAGTTCTGCCCAGCCCGCACCGTTGCGGGGCCGCTTGACCAGCTTGTCGAATCGCTGACCGGGTGTGACCGACCAGCTGTTCGTGTTCCTCGCCGAGAGGTCTTCGATGTGGAACGTGTCGGCGACGGTGGCTCCCGCAGCGCATTCGGGAATGATCCAGGACAGCCGACCGGGAAGCTGTTCCGGGCGGAGCAGGCGGCAGCGGATCCGTTCCTCTACCCCTTCCATGGTCGCTGTCTGGGTGAGGAGCACGGCGCGGTGGGGAGTGCGGGCGCCGACAACACGGTACTCCTTGGTGACCCCGCGGCCGATGGCGTTGGACTCGCCCATGATGACGATCCGCAGTTGTGCGGTGGTGAGGGTGTGGAACGCGAGTTCGATCAGTTCACGTTCGTCCACGTCGTATCGGCCGAAGACCATCGCGCGGTGCTTATCGGCGGCAGCTGCCGTCGACAACCGACTGGTGTAGCCCAGAGGAGCGGGGAACCGATCGCGGCCGGGGCTGTACCACAGCGCCGCGAAATCGTCTGGCTCCCAGATCCATTCGGTCATTCGTCCACGCCGATCACGCTGCCGGGAAGCGCCTTGGGCTGCTCACCGAGCAGTTCCGCGGTGTTCTCCATGTTCTTCAGCCACTCCGGAATCTCATGGGTGGTCTCGTCGTCGTTCCCACCGCCGCGAGCGCCGGGGGCGCCCATTCCGCCCATACCGGTCATACCGCGGCCATTGCTCGTGGCGACTCCACTGACGCCGGCGGCTGTGGTCCCCGGCATGCTCGGTGTTCCGGGTATCGCCTTGCCAGGCGCGGTCGGAGTGGATGGTGAACCACCGCCTGGCGACCCCGCTCCGCCGGGCGACCCGGGGGAACTGGGGGAGCCTGCCGGGTTGGTACCGGCGGGTGTGGTCGACGGTGTCTCCGGTGTGACCGAGCTTGGCTGAGTCGAATCGTCCGGGGTTCCGGAATCGCCGCTCAAATCGTCATCCGAGTCGTCACCTGGATCGTCGTCGGTGTTCGCCGGATCTTCGGTGGTCGCTGGATCTTCGGTGGTGGCGGGATCTTCGGTGTCCGGATCGCCGGTGGTGGAAGGTTTGGTGGCAGACGGATTACCGCCACCGGACCCGGTGTCATCCGGGTCGTTACCGGGGGTATAGGTGTACAACGGATCGGTCGGGCTCACCGGTGTGGGGAACTCCGGGATCAGTGCATCCGATTCGCCGAATTTCGTGATGTAGTGCTGATCCATCGCTTCGCGGGCTTCGGTGCGAGCCTCATCGATGTTCTGCTGCCGCCGTGGGCCATCAGTGAACCAGTCGGCGATCTTGCCGCCGATGTCGTAGCCGTTGCGCGTTGTATTCGGCGAGTCCACGCCTTCCTTGGTTTTGGAGATGGCGTCAGCGACGTGGGTTACTTGGGTCGCGAGTGCGCTCAACGCGGGTGACAGGTCCAGCGCGCGGGTCGTGTAGTTCGTGATCGCGGTTCTGGATGCCTCGGCCGCGTTGCCTTCCCAAGCCGCGGAACTGGAATGCTTGATTCGGGCGGCGAAGTATTCCACCGCGTTGCTCCAGCCATCGGACAGTTTTGTATATTCGCTAGCGGCGGTCTGCGCGAGAGTCGGATCGAGGGGATTGAACGCCTGGTAGATCTCGGAGTGCTCGAAGTTGTTCGCCACTTCCTTCGCGCCGCCGATCTTCGGTTGCTCGTTGGTGAAAGTCATGACTGCCCCAGTCCGATGATGGTGGTGCCGGGCTGGGTCTTGCCCGACTGGGCCGCGCTAATCGGGCTGGCGGGCATGTTCGCCATCAGGCGGTCGTACTCGGCGGCGAAGGCGGCGTCGGTGTCGCGATATGTCTGGGCGATTGTGCGATGGAGGATTTGGAGATCGTCGACGATCTTGTAGTGTTGTTCGAGGATGTCCCAGACGTTATTGTCTGAGTCCGTGGCAGGGTCGACGGTGGCGGCCTTGCCACGGAATCGGCGGACGAGGATATGCGCGGAGTTCAGACGGTCTGTCTTCTCGCCTAATCCCCAATTCTCGCGGCTAGATATTTGTCGGGCGGCATCCTGAAGTTCTCGAATCTTGGTTTTGAAAGCTTCGCAGTCACGTTCGATGTAAGCGAACTCGTCGGCGTTCACCGTCACGCTATCGCTGAACCCGACACTAAGGTTCCCGGACTTTGCCTGCTCGATCAAGCCTGCCAGTGGTGTGGCATCAGCCATTGTGGTGCTCCCTCCCCGAAGCGTAAAACTTTCCGGTTCTCATACTCAACTGTCCGCCGGAATCGTGGGCGCCAGCATTTCGGCCAGTGTGGTCGCAATATCACAGGCGTTTCGATCCCTGGACTTCCGAGCGGACGAGGGATTCATGATGCTAATCTCCATCGCGCCGCCCTTCATCTCGACATTGATTGTGCAGTCTTGAGCCGGATTGCGTGCAGGCAGCCAGTAGGTAATCGCGGCACGGCCCGCGATCGTCGATTGCTCGCCAACGGTCCACTGGGTACTCGGGCTCTCGCGAATCTGTTGTCCAGTGATGGTGGTCACCGTGATGTTGGCTGTGAATCCATCGCTTTGGGTCCATGTACAGCCCAGCCACTTGCGGGCTGTACCCGAAACATTCCAGCCGTTGTCCTCACGCCCTTTTCTGAGCTGCTCGGCATCGATTACCGACTGCGGCAGGTCACATCCATCGAACCCGGTGGGCAGCGGCACGTCGGTCGAGGTCGGACTTGCGGTGGTCGTGTTCGCATGGTCGGTCCCGCATCCGCCCACTAACAGTGCGCCAGCGATCACCAGCCCGGTGGCCACCATCGATCCACGACTCATCCTCAAAGTTCCCTTCTACCGGCCCCCGGTACCCCGTCGGGACTCCCCGCCCCAATCGGCCCCGACCTTACCGGACCGGTTCGGCGTGGGGGAGTCCGCTCGCCTGACATTGGCACCCGGTACCGACAACGCTTCATCGTGTCCGGGAAGAACCCCAGTCCATCCCGACGGCGTCGAGCGCGGCGACCTGATCGGTGGACAAGGTTCCTTCGCGAAAGGATCTGCGCTGGATACTGATCCAGTTGCCCAGCGCATACCCGTCGGTGGTGACGAAGCGCTGCTGGACGCGGCTGTGGCCGTGCTCTGCTCGGAACGCGGCGAACGCCGCCAGGCCCCGCTCCCATCGGGCCGCTAGCGGGTCCCATTCGACGCCGAGTTCGGTGAGTTCCCGCACGCGCTGAGGGGGCAGCACGCCATCTCGGTAGCGCTGTCGGGTCCCACGTAACCAGTTCCCGAGGCGGAAGCCCGCGCTGGTGACATGTTTGTCGGGGACTCGGCAATGGCCGTGTTCGTCGCGGTAGGCGCGCAATACCTCGAATCCGGTTCGGAAGGCGGCGTCACGGGGCTGCCATTCGATGCCGAGCGATTCGAGCTGCCGCACTCGTTCGGGTAACAGTTCACCGTTCATCCAATCGGTGCGGCGGTGTTGCATCCATTTGCCCAGGAAATGCCCGTCGGCGGCACGGTAGTTGTTGGGGACGTCGAGGTGCCCGTGCTCGGCGTGGAACGCTCGCGCGCTGGCCAGGCCCCGCTCCCACATCGCGTCGAGGCGCGGGTCGCGTCGGCGTCGATTGCCTGGGTCGATGCCGAGCGAGCGAAGTTGCTCGACCTTGTCGGGTTCGAGTGCGCCGTCGCGGTGACGACGCCGCTGAGTCGACAGCCATGGACCCAGCCGGTGGCCATCGCGTGTCACGAAGGTGTGCGGAACCTCGGAGGTCCCGTATTCCTCGAGGTAGGCGGCGAGTTCAGCGATTCCGCGGGCCCAGCCCTTGCGGGGCAGCGCGTCGGTGTCGTCGGCCATCTCGGAGACACGTTTGCGGCCGGACCGCTGCCGATCGAGGTCGACACCGACCTCGCGGAGCTCGGTCACCTGGTCCTGGCTGAGTTCACCCTCGCGGTAGGCACGGCGGCACAGGCCCACGAAATGTGACAGTTGGCGATATCCGGCTGGTGTCACATAGGCCTCGGTCGGGTTGGCGTGGCCGTGGATCGCGGCGAATTCGACGAGCTCGGCGAGGCGCTGCTCCCACTGGGACCATCGCCGGTGGCCGGGCGCGCGGCGCTCGAACTGGACTCCGAGTTCGGTGAGTACACGCGCGCGGTCGGGGGAGAGTTTGCCGGATCGGAATTCGGTGCGCCATCCGATCAGCCATTTCCCGACCGGGTCACCGGATTCGGTGACGTAGCTGCCCGGCATGTCGAGATTCCCGTTGACAGCCTTGTATTCGCGCAACGCGGCCGTGCCGACTTGCCACTGCCGAGTCTCCTGCCGGGCCGGTCCCGGCCGCTCGGGTTTGGTTGCCCTGGTCGGCTTTTCCTTCCAGTTCGTGTCGAGATCATCCAGTGCCGCGAGGCGGTCCGCTGCCAGCTTTCCGTTCTGGTAGTTCTTGCGCCGCAGCGATACCCACTTGCCGAGATAGAGCCCGTCGGGGGTGCGGTACGGGTACGGTACTCGCGCGTGTCCGTGCGCGGCGTGATAGGTGCGTAGTGCGGCCAGACCCGACTCCCACGACGCGGCCCGAGCGGTATCCGCCGGATGCCAATCCATACCGAAGGACTCGAGGAACTCGACTCGTTCCTGACGCAACCGTCCGGCGCGGTGATCGGCGCGGCGGTTGCTCATCCACAATCCGAACTTGAATCCCGTTTCGGTGACGTAGTCGTCCGGGACCCGCGAATGTCCGTGTTCGGCATGGAACGCGCGCAGCGCGTCGCAACCGAGCTGCCAGCTTTCGGAACGGTCATAGCCGGTGCGGCGCCGCCAGTCGACGCCGAGGGCTTCCAGGCGCGCGATCCGGTCGGCCGACAGCAGCCCGGCCCGATAGGACTTCCGGCAGTCCGAGAGCCACTGTCCCAAGCCACGCCCGTCGCTGGTGCGGTACCCAGCGGCGACGTCGGCATGTCCGTGCTCGCGATGGAAGGCCAGCAGGGCACCGTAGTTCTCCCACCACGACGATGTCGTAGCCTCCACGGTGCGCAGCATGATCGATTCCGAGAACTCGTGGCCGACCTGCGCGGGTACTCCGTCGACCTGCATCCACAGCGGCACCTTGTCGACAGAATCCTGATCACGCGCGCGTCGCCACATGTTCTGACGTCGATTGTCCAGATAGTCGGCGATCCGTTCGTCGTGTGCGCGCAGAGCCCGGACGACTCGCCAGACAGTGTCGAATTCCGAGCCCGACAACGCGGCAGCAGGGCTTTCGCCTTCGGCGAGGAAGATCGGCACGATGATCGTGGCGACTTTGCCGTCGTTGTCGCCGCGGCGCAGTGCCCGCCCGACAGCCTGGACCACGTCGGTCGCGGAATCGCGCGGGTCGGCGAACATCACCGCGTCCAACGCCGGGACATCCACGCCCTCGGACAGCACCCGCGCATTGGATACGACAACCGTGTCGGCGCCGGGATCGTGCAAGTGTGCCAGTGTTCTGCGGCGGTGTTTCGGCGTGGTCTCGCCGCTGATCCAGTGCGCTCGCACCGGGTGCGGTGGGCGCTCGTGCACCGGCATCAGCTCGATCGCTGTCCGCAATCCGGTCGCGAACTTGCGCGCACTCGCCACTCGCCCGTGGTAGGTGATCACGCGTCGTAGACCATAGTCACGGATCGCTTTCGACAGGGCGATCTGCATAGCGAGGGTCCGAGCCGGGACCGCACGCCCATCGATCGTGACCAGTCTCTCGTGTGCGGTGAGTGCGGCGACTTCGGTATCGGTGACGGTCACCACCGCGACGCGATAGTCCGCCAGCAGCCCGGATTCGATGGCGTGCGCGAATGGCAGATGGAACACCTGGGGTCCGAACACCGATTCGTCGTCCATCGACACCGTGTCGGTGCCCCCGGCCGCCATGATCCGTGGCGTCGCGGTCAGATAGAGCCTGCGCTCGGCGCGTAGTGAGGTGTCCATATGAACCTGCGCCCACGCTCCCCGGACACCGGCAGTGCGGTGGGCCTCATCGATCACGGCCAGCGTCCAAGGCTCTAGGTGGTGCTCCGCGTGTGCCGCGAGGATAACCGGCAAACTGGCGTAGGTGGCCAGCACCGTCAGCCGGCCTCGCTGACCGGCCAACTCGGCGACCCGCTGCGGGTCGGTGGTTACAGGGGCGGCCAGGTCGCCCAGTTCGGCGCGCACCCGCTCAGCGGCGTCGGTCACCTGTTGGTCGCCACATACTCCGACAATCACGCCCGCGGCGGCGCCGAGGTGCGCAGCATAGGCGTGCGCGGTCTGAGCCAGCAATTCCAACGTGGGCACCAGCACCAACACGCGACCCTCTGGCGCGATTCGCCGCGAGGATTCGGCGCCCACGATCGTCTTTCCGGTACCGCAGGCGGAAACCACCGTCGCTCGCCCCGGCCCAGCCAGGGATGCGCAGATCTTCTCGACAGCCTCGGATTGATGCGGCCACAAGCCCCGCTCCGAATTCACAGCAACCCCACCATCACCGGAGATGCTCCGGCCAGCATGCTCGAATCATCGTTTCATTCCGGTTGCAGCCTATCCGTGGCGAGCTGGCGCGAAGAACCGTACAGATATGTACGGTCTTCGTAGCCTGATGCTATGACGACTATCAGGGCCGAAGAGATGCGTCTTCCCCGCCGGGCGAAGGATGCGGTCGACCGACATGAGCGGGTCGTGGTGCTCAGTCACGACCGTCCCGCCTACGTCATCGTCCATCCCGACGAGTACCCGGAGAACGGTCGTCGTCGTGGGCGTTCCATGAGCGAGGCGTTGCGGTTGTTCACGTCGGCGGCGACGCCCGACCCCGAGTTCGGTGACGACCTGGAAGCTGTCCGTGACGCGGTAGGCCAGCTGGCGGAGGACCCGTGGGAACCCTGATCGACACGTCGGTCTTCATCGACCTCGAGCGGGCGCATACGCGCAGGGGAGGATCCAACATCGGCGAGGTCGCGCACGAGCTGGCGGAGCAGATCGGTATCGATCACGACGTGGCGATGTCGTCGGTGACGGCATCGAAGCTCCTGCACGGTGTGCATCGCGCCAAAGCCGAATTGCGGGCCCGGCGTGAGGCTTTCGTGGAAATGGCGATCACCGCGTTCCCTCCACAGCCTTTCGACCTGCTGACGGCGCGAATCCATGCCGGGTGTGGGCCGACCTCGTCTGCCGAGGTCAGAAGATCGGTGCCCACGATGTGCTCATCGCCCCGACTGCGATGAGTATCGGTTGAGGGGCCACGGCGAACACGCGCCACTTCGAGCGGATTCCCGGCCTGGAAGTCCGCACGGTGCGTTTCAGCTGAGGAGGAATCAGCCGCAGTTGCCCGGGAGTCCGGTTTCGGTGGAAGTCTTGTCCAGTCCCCGGGGGACGGTCCGAGGTCTGGAACCGTCCACGAGCCATACAGGGACTCGCGAAGTTCGACCACCTCGGGCAATTAGACCGCCAATGCCTGAATCCAGGAGGTAAAATGTCATGCCACAGTTCTTGACCGATATCGTGCCGTTGAATATCCAGATAGTTTGGGTCAGGCTGGACCAGATATTCGCGGGTAAAACTGTACAACATGTACCCTTGCTAGACCTCGTAATGATGATACGTTTATCGTTTGAGGCACGGCTACTCAGGCGAATGGTATTCGATCTGAAGGTCGGCGACTTGCAACCCTTGTCGACGTAGGCTCTCGACCACCTGGTTGGTAAACCTACGGGTCGGCCGGTAATGTGTACTGTGATCGCTGATCAAGTGGACCTGGCCTTGCATTACCGCGATTTCGCCGGCTCCAGCGGCAGGTTCGCCGGCCAGGAGGCTCGAGTGGTGAAACTCTCCGAGTATGTGATAATGCGCCGAGTACAGAATGCCGAATTGATCCATCGCGAAGATCGCTCGCCCTCCCGTGGGGGTCCATAAAGTTCGTGCCGAGCTCGTGTCGAACAGATTTCCTTTGGCGTCGTAAAGTAGTCCGTTGCTTGCGATGATCCGGAAATTCTTCCTTTCCTCCTCTGTCAGATACCGCACGTGTTTCCCTCCCCAGAGTTTGTTTCCAGGTTCCTGCTCCCCTCTGAAACTCGGCTGAATCGGTGTAGTTTGATAACGTGCGGTCGACCCGCTGAGTTCGAGTCCTGATTCGATCAATGAAACAACTTTGTCGGCCTCGAATCGGCCGGTATCCATCAGCTCTGTCAGAATTGAGTGAGGATCGCGCTCGTTGTCAGCGCTGGCTACCATGACATCGTCGCTGCCTGGCCATACCGGTGAGAAGAATCCGATATCGGCACCTGATCGAAGGCGTAACAGAAGAAAAGGGCCGTCTTCGCTACCGTATTCGAATGTTCGAGCGAGCCTGCCTTCGACGCCCGGCACGGGTATCCTGATTCGCGCGATGGGGCGCGGTCTTGCGAAGGCGGCCAGTGCATCTGCAGGAAGGCGAATATATTCTGGATTGCTCCACGGACGCATTGCCTCCATGCTGTCGACTACTCGTCGGATGAATGCGTGCAATTCGGCGCCGGTCTGCCGCATTTCTACCAGGGTGGGTGTAGCAAAAGATTTCGATAGTCCGTTTGCGAGTATCCTGAATTCTTCCTCGGGGGTTAGGGTGGCAATAGGCTCGACTATCAGCGCATTTGCGATATTGGCAACCAGTTCGTCACTCAATTCTCGCTCGAATTGTATGCCATAAAATATGCGTGAAAGTAGTCCATTCCACTCGTCCATTTCACGTGTTCTGTTCATTGTGGCGGCGCCTCCAGTCTAACTTGCGAGGGTTCAATAATAACTCCGAGGCTGCGAAGATGGTTGATCGCCTGTAGCGTGTGGCCACGTTCGGGTCGATAGTGGCCACTGGAATCGGTCAGTAGCTGCAGGATACCGTCGATGACTACCAACTCGCCTGCTGCGGCGACTGGCTGACCAGCGAGAAAACTTGAATGGTGAAACGTCCCCGCTTCATGGGTGTTCGATACATAAAGGTTCCCTTCCTGGTCCATCACAAAAACGGCTCGACCAGACCCGCCCCATGCTGAGCTACCGCTTCTGGTGTCGAAAGGTACGTTGGGTGCCGCGTATATGACGCCATTCAAGATCGTTACGCGACGCTGCTGTCTCTGCTCATGACTTAGATACTCGACCTGCTCGGCGCCGACGCCCCTCCATTGGTGATTCCCGGGTAGATGTTCACCTTCGTACTGACGCTGCATCTGCTGGGTCTGAAATGGGGGCGACATGCTGTATGGCGTCGCGCCGAATTCGGCGATGTCAGTTGGTGGCGAACTGTCGTAGTCAGGGGAGGTTTGTGTAGTAGCGGCTGCCGGCGGCTGCGAACCATGCTCAGCGACCGGTTCGCTGTCGGGGACACGATCCCGGGGCGGGAGCCCGAAGAGCCGTCGCCACAAGGGGCGCCGGGTACCCGTGGATTGTTGGTGATTCGGGTTCGGAACTCCCCATGGGTGATTGTCCGGTTGGGCGTTGGGGGTGGCATCAACCCTATCCGGTCCGAGTGGAGTGTTCGAGGCGGGTGGTTGTGGATTGAGGTTAGGCGAATGTGGGGGCGGTGCTGACTCCGGCGCGCGGAGATCGACAGGTCGGACGGGCTGCGGTTGACTGTGATGTGCGGCTGCGGGTGGGGCGGGTGTCCTGCTCGGTGTGGCGGCGGGCCATGGAGCTGGAGGGGGTGCGAAGGCTGCACGGTCAATGGCAGCGCTGACCTCGCGTAGGTCGTGGGGTGACAACTGCTGGGATGTCGTCGGCTCCAGGCCGAGTTGACCGCGAACCTGAGCAATGATCTCGGAAGGGTCGGTACCGGGATGGGTTGGGTCGGGAGAGGTCGGACCACCGATGCTCATCTGCATATCTGCATCTGCTGGGTCAGTGACAGGGCTGATGTCAATCATGACCCAATCCCCGTTGGGGAGTCTGTATCCACCGTTGAGCATGAGGTCGACTGCGAACTGGATGCCTTCGATCAGTGCCGCTCGATCAGCTGGATCGAGATGTTCGGCACCAGTGAAGCTGACACCGATTCGTAGTACGGAAACCGGGGCTCCGAGCGCGGAAATATATCGGTGCCAAGTGAATCTGCGCTCGCCATTGATGCCGCTGACTGCCCGGCTGCCGCCGTCTGCTTGCTGGCTGCGGAGGTGATCGCGGGCCATGCGCGCTTGATTCGCGTTGTGGGCTTGCTCGGGCGTAATCGGTGACCGGGTCGGTGGTAGGCGCGATTCGGTACTGTCGGTTGCCGGGTGCTGCCTGGTGTCGGGTGTCTCATTTCGGCCGCCGGATTGACGAGGCGGACGATTGTTCAGGCCTGGAAGTTGCCCGTCCGCATCCATACGCCGTCCCGGCGGTGTCTGCTCATCACCATGCCGGCTGTCCTGACTGCCAGTTTGTCGGACCTCCCGTCCGCCACTGTCACCGAGTAGTCCGCCTTGTTGATCGTCAGGGTCCGATCGAGTTTGTGGTCCGCACCCCCGAATCGGTACGTCACTTCCTGATCGGTCTCCAACTCCATCTGAAAGACCAGATATACCGCCATAAGATGCTCTCCACTCGTTAATGTTCTCGCCAGTTGGGCGGTGTGGATTTGTTTCCCATGGGAACAATGAGTTCGCGTACTGGTGAGCGTCCCGATATGACGATTCGGGATGACGTTCATAGTATTCCGCTTCGGCCAGTTCGTGCTCTAGGAGGGTTATGTCTTCATCCTCGGCACGGCCGAATGCCATTCGCATCCACGCCTCTGCGATGTCGGCGTCGGCCTCGTACCGTCGGAGCTCGACTCCGATGTCGTGGCCCTCCTCGTCGTACCGGGTCAGCGGGTGAACTTCCCTGAACAGGTGATTCTTGATCTGTTCTATCTCCGCACGAGTGAAGCCGACTGAGCCGTCGGCCCTCCTGGTCTCAGCGAGTCCGGCAACGATCCGGTCGAGGTCCGCGTCGGTGCTGCGAATGTGGTCGTAGACAACCTCAGCCCACGCGTCCTGCGCATCGAGGTCGTGGATATTGCGTGGCCGAACCGCACCACCCGTTTGGGCCGGTGGCATCGAAGCCATTTGTGAGGTGGAGGGAGTCGACGCGACGGAAGGTGGCATCGGCTGTGTCCCAGCGGTTGTTGTCGGCGCAACCGCTGGATTCGTGGAGGGCCGACGGGACGGCGTAGCCAGTAGCGGAGTCGGGCTGATCGTCGGTGTCGGGGTTGCCGAGACAGTCGGAGGCTGTGCCGGCTGGCTGGACGTTGCCGCGGGCGGGAGCGAATTACTTTGCGCGGTCGGTGCAGCCGCCACGGCGGCGGTTGTCGTGTCGGTGGAAGCCGGGGTGCTCGGGTTGGGTGTAAGAGGTGTTGGTACCGGGGTGGTGCTCACACCAGGGCCGGCCGTCGTTGACGGAGGCTGTTGTGAAGACTCGGCGGTGAGGTTTGTCGGTGGGGCCGATGTCACCTCGTGGGGGTCAGCCGTCACAGGGGACGTAGACGTAGCAGGCGACAGTGCCTCGTCGCTCGTTGTGGGGTGGTGCTGTGGATCCGCAGTGGACGTGGTCGGTTGTCCTGGGTTGTCCGGCGAGTCGGTCGACGGTTGGACATTCGAGGGTTCTATGGGGGAAGTAGTCGGCGGTGCCGGAGTTTCTTGTGTGGGCAGATCCAGTGATGAGCCGGGATCGCTGGGTGTCTCTGGCGGTGTCGTGGGCAGGTCGGCAGGCGGTGACGTCGACGGGGTGGAATGGTCGGTCGTCGGTACGTCCGGTGTGACGGCAGAACCGGGATTCGACGGAGAGTCGCGGGGTGTGCTGGGGACCTCGTTGTCGCTGACATGGTTCGGGGCAGGAGACGTTTCGTCGGGGGCGGGCGGCGCCGGAGAACCGTCGGTGTCCGGGGGAACCGGCGAGGAGTCGCCGCGGCTCGTGGTCTCTCCGGGCGAGGGGGAATCTGACGAGCCGTTGTCGGCCGGGCTAGGGGTGGATGGAGCGCCGGCGGCGGTATCCGGCTGCGCGGTCTGCGGCGCGGTTGCTCCGTCGTCGGGTTGGGTCGTGGATGCCGGAGCGGTCGTCGCTCCGCCGTCATCGCTTTCCGGGTTCGGCGGTGTGACCGGATTGCCGTTTTCGGATTGGGGTGTGGTCGGGCTGTCCGAGGGCGCGTCGGTTTGTGCTGGGCTGGTCGCACTCGGTATCTCGCTACCGACGTCGGGAACTGTTGGCGCCGTTGTCGTTCCACCGTGGCTTCCGGACTCGAGGGCGGAATGGACACCGCCGGCGCCCGCGCTGGTGAACGTGTCCACGCCGATGTCGAGTTTGAATTCCTGTCCGAGGAAAGCCGCGCCGACGCCGGCAGCGGCTACCTGTGCGGATACATCGGCGCCGAGTTCGGTCACCGCCCCGCCGACGACCTTGCCCGCCATCTTTCCCGCGGTGGAAGAAGCGACGTCGCCGAGCGCGCCCGTGCCACCACCGAGGACACCGCCGACCGCGCCGCCAACTGCACCGCCGAAGGTCGCCAGACCGAGGTCGGTCCAGCCGAACTTCGTCATCGACCGATCGCCGTTGTAGACCTGGATCAGGCGGGCGCTCAGGTCGGTGCCGCCTTCTTCCAGTGCCTCGAAAGCCGCGCCGCGCAGTGCCAGCCGGGCCGCGGCTTTCGCGGCGCCGCGGGTGAGCATGCGGGCGATCAGCTGTTTGATCGCGATGCGGATCGTTACCTGGGCAGCGATCCTGACCGCCGCGGAGGCTATGAGGCCGACGCCGGTCCACGCGGTGGCGAGGATCTCCACGGCCGTGATGATCATCGTCCCGATGATGACCAGTTTGGTGTGTTCGATGTCGTTGGCGCCGTCGTTGAGAATCTCGGCTTGTGTGGTGCACCACCGCCGAACTGCGAGGAATGTCGCCTCGTCGCCCACCAGCAATTTGTCGCGCATGTTGCTGATCGAGGTGTGGGTCTCGCCCTCTGTGATGGCGGAAAGCGCGCTGCCGAGTGCTTTCGCGGCCTCGTCGTCGATGGCGTCGAGCGAGGTCGCCATCGCTGTCCAGCCATCCGCGACCCGACGCATGGCGGTCTCGTCGCCATCGGGCCAGTCACCCGCGCCGAGCAGGTATTTCGCTACCCACTGCAGCTCGTCGGGTATCTCGATGCCCATCTACAGCGTTCCCTCGACCTGGGTGATCTCGCCCGCGCGTGTCGTATCCTGCGCTTGGAAGGTGTTGGCGATGGTTACCATGTTCTCGCCGATTTGGGACATCGTTGTGGCCAAACCGGTTACGGCTTTCTGGCCTGAATCCACACCGGGCGTGTAGTTCTTGGCGAAGGCGGTCCCGGTTTCGTCACCGCCCCAGCATTCGCCCTCCGTGGAGATGACTGCGGCGAGTTGTTGCGCCGCCGTGGTGATCGCGGTGGCCACGGAGTTGAACGCCGGTTGGGTGTTGCGCAGTCCATCGGCGTCGATGTCGAGTGAACTCATCGCAGATAGCTCCGATTGCGGAAGTAGTCGCCTTCTTCGTCATCACTGTCGTCGACCAGGCCGCGCGGTGGTGCGGACGGTGGTTCGGTCGTTGCTGGTGGTTGCTGCGGCGGGGTGAGTTCGGCGATCAGCTCTTTGATGCTGGGCGCACCGGGAACCAGATCCGATAAGTCCGGAATCCCGGTGGTGAGCGGTGCGATCGCTTGTTCTCGAATCTTCGCTGATTCGCTGGTCATGATGGCAATCGCTTCCGCGACCGAGCGGGCCAATGAGGCCGGGGTCGATCGCTTGAATGCGTCCGGCTCGATGTGGACGTCGGAGATTCCGGTGATGTTGCCCGACACTCGGACCAGGCCGTCGGCCGACCAGGCAGTTGTCGGCGCGGTGGTTTCGGACCGTGCGTCCAGCAGTGCTGCCTTTTCCTTCGTGAACGAGTCGAGCATCGAATCGATCTGCGCGCGGAGCGCATTGTTTTCGGCACGGGTGGGCGTCGACCAGTCGTCCATCGGTCCTCGATTCGTAGAAGGCGTCCTCGCGTGTTTGGACGCGAGGCATCCGCCAACGGTTGCGTAGTGTGACGTAGATCGCGGCATAGTTGTAGGTGGCCCGTCGCTCGGTTCGCGCGCTATGTAGGTGAATTCCCTACTCGTCCCAGTGGAATTCGAGCTCGATGGCGTCGGTCGCCAGGCTCTGGCGGCGCAGGCTGTCCAGGACCTGGCGGGTGTATTTTCGGCGGGGGCGGTAGTGGCGGCCGTGGTCGCTGATCAGGAGGACGCGGCCGGCGGAGGCGGTGATCTCGCCCGCGGCGGCTACCGGGGCGCCTGCCAGCAGGCTGGAGGGGTGGAAGCGGCCGAGGGTGTGGAAGGGCGCGGAGTAGAGGGTGCCGTTGTGGTCCATGACGAAGATCGCGCGACCGCCGGTGGGGGTCCAGAGGGTGTGGGCGGTGGTGGTGTCGAAGGGGGTGCCGTCGCGGCCGTGGAGCAGGCCGTTGTAGCCGTGGAGGCGGAAGGCCTGGCGGGCGTCGTGGTCGAGGTAGTCGACCTGGTTGCCGTTCCAGATGCGGTTTCCCGGGAGGTGCTCGCCGTGGAATTCGGGGTGCATCGGGGTGGTCGCGTAGCGGGTGGCGTCGGGGTGCAGGGCTGATTCGTCGAAGAGGTGCTCGGGGGCCAGGCAGCCGGTGTCGGTGAGTTCGCGCAGGACGGCGTGCGGATCGTGGTCGGGCGACGCGCAGGTCAGCAGGATGTCAGGGCTGTCATCCCAGTACGGGGTGAAGAATCCGATGTCCGCGCCGGATCGTAAGCGCAGCAGCAGGAACGGTCCTTCGCCGTTGTCTTTGTTGAAGATCCGGCCGAACCGGCCCTCGATGGCGTTGACGGTGAGGGCGACGCGGGCGAGCGGGCGGCTGTCGCGGAATCCGGGCAGGGACTCCGGTGGCAACCGCGTGTACGGAAGCACCGGCCAGGGACGCATCGCGTCCATTTCCGCGACGACCCGCGTCAGGAAGACGCGTACGTCGGCCTCGCTCTGGCGCACGATCGAGATCAGGCTCGGCATCGGCGCCCGGTGGTGCAGGCCCTCGGCGAGCGCCGAGTACTCGTCCTCGGCGGTCACGTAGTCGAAGGGCCGGGTCACCAGGTTCTCGGCCACCTGCCTGGCCACCACCTGATCCAGTTCCGGCTTGAACTGGATCACGTAGAGGATGCGCTGGACTATGCCGTACCACCTGTCCATGGCGGAGCTAGCCGCGGATGAGTTTGGCGACCGTTCCGATGGAGAGTTTGGGGGCTTCCACTTCGACCTCGGCGGTCGGGTCGATGACCGCCGTGTGGGGGATCTCGGCGGTGGGGTCGGCGAAGGCGGCGTAGGTCTTGTCGCCGAGGAGGGTGTTGAGGAGGTAGCCGGTGAGGAGGGCTCGGGTGGCCTTCTCGGTTTTGTGTTCGTAGCGGCCCGCGCCGAGGGCGGCGAAGAGGCGGCGGCCTTCGACGATGCCGTTGTGCGAGGCGCCGTCGATGCGGCGCAGCAGTGACGGGCCCGCCCAGGCGGCGGCGAGGGCGCGCGCATCGGAGCTGACCGAGTCGAGGTCGTCGCCGGTCAGGATCAGGCCGGGCGTGTCGAGGTCGGGGGCGATGTTCTGGGCGGCGGGGGAGGTCGGCGCGGGGAACAGGGCCGCGACGGCGGCGACGCGGCGCTGGGCGGCGGCGATGACGGCCGCGCCCGCGCCCATGCCGTGCCCGGCCAGGGCCAGGCGGTCGGGGCGCACGCTGATGGTGCCGTCACCGAGGCGCACCTTGCTGACGATGTCGAGCGTGGTGAGCAGGTCGGTGCCCAGATCCAGGTGGGACGGGATCGGGCCGCGCTCGGTGTCGGGCGCCGCGACCACGAAACCCCAGGACGCGACATGCTCGAGCAGGCTCTTGTAGTTCTCGGCGCTGGTCAGCCAGCCGTGCGCGAACGCGACAGCGGGCAGGTTCAGCCCGGACTCGGGCGTGTACACCACACCCGGCTGGCCCGCGATCCCCAGATTTCCCCGCAACACCCGGTGGGGGCCACGCGCGGACAGGGTGCTCAGGAGCGACTTCACAGACACCGACACGGCGAGAAGGGTATCCGATCAGTAGGGTGGAGAACCATGTGCGGAATCGTGGGCTACGTGGGGTACCGGGATGCGCTCGGCGTTGTCGTCGACGCGTTGCGTCGCATGGAGTATCGCGGGTACGACTCGGCGGGGGTGGCGATCCTCGACGGTCAGGGCGCGATCGCGGTCGAGCGGAAGGCCGGGCGGCTGGCCAATCTGGAGGCCGAACTCGACGAGGCGGGGGCCGAGCGGTTCGGCGGGACCAGTGGCATGGGACACACCCGGTGGGCCACGCACGGCGCGCCGACCGACCGCAACGCCCACCCGCACCGCGACGCCACCGGCAAGCTGGCCGTGGTCCACAACGGCATCATCGAGAACTTCGCGCCGCTGCGTCGCGAGCTGGAGAACGCCGGGGTCGAGCTGCTCAGCGACACCGACACCGAGGTCGCGGTGCACCTGGTGGCCCGCGCCTACGCCGAGGGCCCCACCGCGGGTGACTTCACCGCCAGCGCGCTGGCCGTGCTGCAGCGGCTCGAGGGCGCGTTCACGCTGGTGTTCACCCACGCCGATCACCCCGACACGATCGTGGCGGCGCGCCGGTCGACGCCGCTGGTCGTCGGTGTGGGCGAGGGCGAGATGTTCATCGCCTCCGATGTCACCGCGTTCATCGAGCACACCCGCGAGGCGGTCGAGCTCGGGCAGGACCAGGCCGTGGTGATCACCAAGGACAGCTACGTCGTCACCGACTTCGCCGGCAACACCGAGGGCGTGGTCAGCAGGCCGTTCACCATCGACTGGGATCTGGCCGCCGCCGAGAAGGGTGGCCACGACTACTTCATGCTCAAGGAGATCGAGGAGCAGCCGACCGCGGTCGCCGACACGCTGATCGGGCACTTCGTCATCGACGAGCACGGCGGGCGGGTCGTCCTGGACGAGCAGCGCCTGGCCGATCAGGAACTGCGCGAGTTCGACAAGGTGTTCGTCGTCGCGTGCGGCAGTTCCTACCACGCGGGCCTGCTGGCCAAGTACGCGATCGAGCACTGGACCCGGGTGCCGGTGGAGGTGGAGCTCGCCAGCGAGTTCCGCTACCGCGACCCGGTGCTGGACCGCTCGACGCTGGTGGTGGCGATCTCGCAGTCCGGCGAGACCGCCGACACGCTCGAGGCCGTGCGCCACGCCAAGGAGCAGAAGGCGCGCGTGCTGGCCATCTGCAACACCAACGGCGCGCAGATCCCGCGCGAGTCCGACGCGGTGATCTACACCCGCACCGGGCCCGAGATCGGGGTCGCCTCGACCAAGGCGTTCCTGGCGCAGGTCGCGGCCAACTATCTGGTCGGCCTGGCGCTGGCGCAGGCGCGCGGCACCAAGTACCCCGACGAGGTCGCCCGCGAATTCGCCGAGCTCGAAGGCATGCCCAAGCTGATCGCGCGGGTGCTGGAGACGGCGCCGCAGGTGCGCGCCATCGCCCGCGACCTCGCGCACGTCCCGACGGTGCTGTTCCTGGGCCGCCACGTGGGTTACCCGGTGGCGCTGGAGGGCGCGCTCAAGCTCAAGGAACTCGCCTACATGCACGCGGAGGGTTTCGCGGCCGGTGAGCTCAAGCACGGCCCGATCGCGCTGATCGAAGAGGGCCTGCCGGTGATCATCGTGATGCCCTCGCCCAAGGGCCGCGCGGTGCTGCACTCGAAGCTGCTGAGCAATATCCGCGAGATCCAGGCCCGCGGCGCCCGCACCATCGTCATCGCCGAGGAGGGCGACGACACCGTGCGCCCGTTCGCCGACGACCTGATCGAGATCCCGGCCGCCCCGACCCTGTTCCAGCCGCTGCTCTCCACGGTGCCGCTACAGGTCTTCGCCGCCGAGATCGCCCAGGCCCGCGGCTACGACGTCGACAAGCCCCGCAACCTGGCCAAGTCGGTCACCGTCGAGTGATGCCGACCGGTCGGCCGCGGTGCGCGGCCGACCGGTTCACTCCACCGTGATGGACCCGCGCATATCGGGGTGCAGGGTGCACAGGTAGCGGTAGGTGCCGGGTTGGGTGAAGGTGTAGGACCATTCGCCCTTGTCGATGATGGGGCTGTTGATGCCCATCGCCTTGTCGCCGATGCCCTGCACATTGTGGGGGGCCTTGTCGGAGAACTTCCAGGTGACCGTTTCGCCGACCTTGATGGTGGCGTCGGCGGGGGAGTACTTCATGCCGGAGACGTCGACGGTGAGGGCGGTGGGGCCGCTGTGGGTCGTCGTGGTGGTGGTGTTCACCGGGCGCGGGGTGCGGGTCGGCTTGGTTGCGGAGTCGTCGGAGCCGGAGCAGCCGGCGGTGAACAGGGTGGCGGCGACGACCGCTCCGGTGAGAACCCGGACGGACGCGGCGCGGTGACGAACCATCGACATGGTTCCGGAGCGTAGTCTGCGAACGATCACGGGCCGGGCGTGGCCCGTGCGGGCGGCCGGGAGGCGACGATGACGGACCGGCGTGGCTATTTCACCGCCGACCAGGTCCGGGCGGCGGAAGCGGAGCTGTTCACCCGGGTGCCTGCGGGAATGCCGATGCGGCGGGCGGCCCACGGGCTGGCGACGGTGGTTGCGGGGGAATTGCGCGCGCGGACCGGTGGGGTCGCGGGCCGGGCGGTGGGATTGCTGGTCGGTTCGGGAGACAACGGTGGCGACGCGCTGTGGGCCGGTGCTTTTCTGCGGCGACGGGGAGTGGCCGTGGTGGCGGTGTTGCTGAATCCCGAACGGGCGCACCGGGAAGGGCTCGCGGCACTGCGGGCGGCCGGTGGACGGGTGGTCGACGGGCGCGAGTCCGTGGACGGGGTGCTCGCGCGGCTCGACGGGGTGGATCTGGTGCTCGACGGGATCGTCGGCATCTCCGGTCGTGGGCCGCTGCGTCCCGGTGCGGCGGATATCGTTGCGGGGGTTGATGTTCCGGTCGTCGCGGTGGATCTGCCCAGTGGTGTCGATCCGGATACCGGGGCCGTGGACGGGCCGGCGGTGCGCGCCGAGGTGACGGTGACCTTCGGTGCCTACAAACCCGTGCACGTGCTCGCCGCGCCGCGGTGTGGGCGAATCGTGTTGGTGCCCATCGGGTTGCAGCTGCCGGAGCCCGATCTGGTGCAGTGGGAACCGGCGGCGATCGGTGCGGGCTGGCCGGTGCCGGGCGCGGCCGACGACAAGTACAGCCAGGGTGTGGTGGGGGTGTGCGCGGGGAGCGCGAAGTATCCGGGGGCCGGGGTGCTGTGCGCGGGTGCGGCGGTGGCCGCCACGTCCGGGCTGGTGCGGTATGTCGGCGACGATGCCGAAGTGCTGGCGCGGTTTCCGGAAGTGATCGCCGGCAAGAAGATTTCGGAGACGGGGCGGGTACAGGCGTGGGTGTTCGGACCCGGCGCGGGTACCGACGGCGAGGCGCGGGATCGGCTGGCCGAGGTGCTCGCGAGCGACCTGCCGGTGCTCGTCGACGCGGACGGTCTGACCATCCTCGCCGACGAGCCGCAGCTGGTGCGCGGACGGACGGCGCCGACGGTGCTCACCCCGCATGCCGGGGAGTTCGCGCGGCTCACCGGGGCGGCGCCCGGCGACGATCGCGTGGGGGCGGTGCGGCGGCTGGCCGACGACTGGCAGGTGACGGTGCTGCTGAAGGGGCGCGCGACGATCATCGCGACCCCAGGCGCGCCGACCGCGGTCAACGAAGCGGGTGGCTCGTGGGCGGCGACGGCCGGAGCGGGCGATGTGCTGTCGGGAATCCTGGGGGCGCTGCTGGCGGCAGGGCGAGCGCCGGAGTGGGCGGCCGCGGCGGCGGCCAGGGTGCACGCGCTCGCGGCGAACCTGGCCGCCTACGACGATCAGCCCGCCGCGGCGCCCATCTCGGCGTCACCGCTGCTGGAACACATCCGGGCGGCGGTGCGGGTGGTGCGGGAGATGGGCGAGCGGCGGTAGCCGTGATCAGCCCTTCGGGAACGGCTTGTTCTTGTATTCCCCCGCGGTGTACAGGCTCACCCCTACCAGGCAGCGATCACGCTCCCGGATGGCGAAATTCAGTGCGCCCCACGGCTGCTGGGAGGTCCACAGATACCGTTCCTCGAGGGAATGGCCGCTCGGCGCCGCCGTCATCTCGACATCGCCGTAGTGCGCCTTCACCTCGTCGAGCCCCACGCACGGCTCGGTGCCGATGTCGAGGCTGGAGAACACCCAGTCGCCGTTGTCCCGGCTGAAATTGGTGACATTGGGCAGCTCGAGGCCGTCGGTGACGGTCGTCGGGCCCGAGTCGTGCCGTCCGGTGCCCTCGAAACGGGTGCCGAGCAGCGTGTTGAGTTTGTCGTTGGTCAATGGCGCCTGTGCCGTGACGGCACTGATCAGCTGCCAGAGGTCGGTCGGTCGATCGGTCATGGTCGTCCCCTCCCGGGAGTTGTCCGCGCGGTCGTCGTCGCCGGATGCGCAGGCGGTGGTCAGCAGGATCAGTGACAGGGCCGCGAGCACCCAGTGCGTCGCCCGCCTCATCGGCACTGCTGGGTGTAGTACTCGCGGTAGGTCATGTTCGGCGCGGTCGACGGGCGCAGATTGTCACCATAGGTCTGGCCGATCTGATAGATCGCCTTCTGGTAGCCCTCCGGCGAGCCGGTGGTCTTCATGTACTCGGTGAAGGTCTGCTCCCACTGCGGACCGGTGGTGTCGGTGTAGCCGGCGACGCCGATATCGGCGCCACCGTTGGCGGTGATCTCGCGCTGGACGACCATGTTGTTCAGCGTGGCGGCGCCTTCGTTGGTGAGTCGCGCGTTCACGCAATCCTCGACGGTCGCACCGCTGAGGCTTCCATTGTAGGTGGCGTGTCCGGCCTCGTGCGCGAGTGTCTGCACGAGGGCCTGCGGGTTGTCCTTCAGATTGCCGTCCAGCACGATCGACTTGTTGTCACCGTTGTACTGGGTGTAACTGCCTGCTCCCGGCTCACCGAAGGTGACGTTCACACCGTTCTCGGAGAGATAGTCGAGCTGGGATTTCAGTGTCGGCGACTTCTCGATCAGCGCGGCGGCGTCGGCCCCGTACTTGTCCTGCAACGACGAGGACGGGCTCGGCGCGGTCTCGGTGAGAATGCCGGGATCGCCCTCGGGCAGACCGGAGAACGCCTTCTCGATCGCCGCCTCGACCGACGACGCTGCCGTGCGCGCGTTCTCCAGGGCCTGCTTGGTCGCCGTCGTCGACGCGTCGGCGTCGACCTGCAACGCACCCGCCGCCGTGGTGTACGACGCCGCGTCCGGAAGCTGCGACAGCAGCGTCTGGTGGGTGCTGGTCGAGATCTTGACGGTGCCGTCGTCGTCGACCTCGTAGCCGTTGGCCTCGGCTTGGCGCACCGCGTTCGCCACCGCCGTCTTCGCCGCGTCCAGGGTGCTCGCGCCCGACTGCGCGGCCGACGCGCCGTCCTGCAGCGCGGCGATGAACGTCTTGGTGGTGGTGCGGATCTGCTCGTGCTTGGTCCGCATCGCCTCGGCCGCGCTGCCGGTCCAGAAGTCCCGGCTCGCGTCGACCGCGCGGTACTCGGTGTCGTCGAAGGTCGTCAGTTTCTGGGCCTGCGCCGACCACGCGTCGCCCAGGGCGTTCAAGGTCGTCGGCTGCCAGGCGAGCACCTGTGTCTTGGTGAGGTTGCCGAGTGTCGCCTTCGCGACCGCCTCGGACTCGTCGGTTCCGAGCGTGCTCATGCCAGGGCCGCCTGCTGGGTGTCGATCGCACCCGCGTTCTGCGTGTCCTTCGCCTGGAATTCCGTCACCGCGGTCGAGGTCGCCTTCGACAGCGCCTCGTAGTCGGTGACCAGCGTCTTCGACGCCTTGGCGACCTTCGCGATCGCCGCGGTCACCGCGTCGGGGACCTTCGTCCCGTCCAGGGTCACCGACCCGCTACCGGTGTCCGCGCCGAACACCGCGGCCATCTCCGACTCGGCTTTGCCGAGCGTGGTCGCGAGCTCCTGGGTCCGTGTCGGATCGAGATCCAAATCCGAAGTGCCAGCCATGATTCCCCATTTCCCCATAGGTCCCTTCGGCGGCAACGCTAATGGTGGCGACCGGGCCGCGCAATGGGAACGGGGGTCGTCCTGGCAGGATCAGGGGTTGTGAATGCGCAAGTGGAGACGGTTATCGACCTGGATGCCATTGCCCACAACGTGCGGGTGCTGCGCGAGTACGCGCGGGGCGCGGCGGTGATGGTGGTGGTCAAGGCCGACGGCTACAACCATGGCGCGGTGGCGGTGGCGCGGGCCGCGCTGGGGGCGGGGGCCGCCGAACTCGGGGTGACCACGGTCGCCGAGGCCCTGGTGCTGCGGGACGCGGGGATCACGGCGCCGATTCTGTGCTGGCTCAATACGATCGACGCCGATTTCGGCGCGGCGATCACGGCCGATGTCGAGATCGGGGTGTCCTCGCTGACGCAGCTGCGGGCGGTCGAGCGGGCGGCGCGGACGGTGGGACGCACCGGGATCGTCAGTCTCAAAGTCGATACCGGACTCAATCGCAACGGGGTGTCGGCGGTGGAGTATCCGCAGGTCCTGGCCGCGCTGCGGACGATGGTGGAGCAGGGGACGCTGCGGTTGCGCGGGATCTTCTCCCATCTCGCGCACGCCGACGAGCCCGGTCATCCGATGATCGACGAGCAGCGCGAACGGTTCGTCACCGCGCTCGCGCAGGCCAAGGAGCAGGGCCTGGAACCCGAGCAGGCGCACATCGCGAACTCGGCGGCCACGCTGACCAGGCCCGATCTGCACTTCGACCTCGTGCGCCCCGGCATCTCGGTCTACGGGCTCTCGCCGATACCCGAGCTCGGCGACTTCGGGCTGAGACCGGCGATGACGCTGCAAGCCCAGGTGACGCTGGTCAAGCGGGTGGCCGCGGGGGAGGGCGTGTCCTACGGTCACCGCTGGATCGCCCCGCGCGACACCACCGTCGCGCTGGTGCCCGCGGGCTACGCCGACGGGGTGTTCCGCTCGCTGAGCGGGCGTTTCGAGGTGTGGCTGGGCGGCGCGCTGCACCGTAATGTCGGGCGGGTGTGCATGGACCAGTTCATGGTCGACCTGGGCGACAATCCGGGCGAGGTACAGGCGGGCGACACGGCGGTGCTCTTCGGCGGCGGCGCGGGGCATCCGCACGCGCTCGACTGGGCAAGGGCCCTGGACACCATCGACTACGAGGTGGTGTGCGCCCCGCGCGGGCGGGCCGTGCGGCGCTACGTGGGGGCGGGCTCGTGAGCAGGCGGGTGATGCTGCGCGGCGGACTGGCCACGGCCGGACTGCTCGGCGCGCTCGCCGTCGCGCACACCCTGCGCCGGATCGGGGCGCGGGTGCGCTGGCCCGCCGAACGCGACGAGTACCGCGACGAGAACTTCGCGCTGATCGATTCCGACGAGCCGGGCGTCGTCCTCGCCGACGACGGGGTCTCGCTGGCCACCCGCACCTACGGCGACGACTCGGCCGCGGTGACGATCGTGTTCGTGCACGGGTTCTGCAACAGCATGGAGTCCTTCCACTTCCAGCGCCGGGATCTGGCGCGGCAGTGGGGCACCCGGGTGCGCATGGTGTTCTTCGACCTGCGCGGACACGGCCGCTCCGGCACCCCGGCCACCGGCAGCTGCACCGTCGAACAGCTCGGGCGCGACCTGGCCGCGGTGGTGCGCGAGTGCGCGCCCAGCGGACCGGTGGTGCTGATCGGGCATTCGCTGGGCGGGATGTCGGTGCTGGCCGCGGCCGCGCAGTTCCCCGAACTGTTCGCCACCCGGGTGATCGGGGTCGGCCTGTGGTGCACCGCGGCCGCCGAGGTGACCTCCACCGGGATTCCGCAGTTGCTGCGTCATCCGGCGGTCGGCGGATTCCGGATGGCGGTGCGCAGCGCGCCCGCGCTGGTGCAGGTGAGCCGCACCGCGAGCAAGCAGCTGATCACGCCGATCCTGCACGTGAGCTCGTTCCACGGTCCGGTGAGCCCGACCCTGTCGCGCTTCACCACCATGATGATCGACCGCACCCCGGTCGCCACCATCGAGAAATTCCTGAAAGCGATTGAATTGCACGACGAATCGGCCGCGCTGCTGGTGCTGGCGGGCAAGCCCGTACTGGTGCTGGGCGGCGCGCACGACCTGGTGATCCCGTTCCGCAACTCGCGGGTGCTCGCCACCGCGCTGGCCGACAGCGAGCTGGTGCGGGTGCGTGAGGCGGCGCACATGCCGCACCTGCAGTTCCCCGAGGTGACCCTCGACGCACTCGACCGGCTGCTCGCCCGCGCGGGCGTGACCGGCGGACACAGCGAGGAGGCCGTCGGTGGCTGACCCCCAGCAGCGCACCCTGACCACCGTCGAGGACACCGAGGCCTTCGGCCGCGAACTCGCCGAGAACCTGCGCGCGGGCGACCTGGTGGTCCTCGACGGCCCGCTCGGCGCCGGTAAAACCGCTCTGACCAGGGGAATCGCGGCCGGTCTCGGAGTGGCGGGCCGGGTCAGCTCGCCGACGTTCATCATCGCCCGCGCGCACAAGGCCGGACAGCGCCCGGACGGCTCGCCCGGGGTGCCGCTGGTACACGTGGACGCCTACCGCCTCGCCGGTGACCTCGACGAACTCGACGCGCTCGACCTCGACACCGACCTGCACCACGCGGTCGTCGTCGTGGAGTGGGGCAAGGGTGTGGTCGAGCACCTGTCCGAACGGCACCTGCGGGTGCAACTCGCCCGGGAACCGGAATCCGATGTGCGCACAGCCATCTGGGAATGGATCGGATAACTCGCCGACCACCGTGGCCAGGTGCGCGCCGAGCGCGGATACCACCCGGTATTGTTGAGACAATCATGCTCGTACTAGCAGTCGACACCGCGACACCCGCCGTTACAGCGGGATTGGTGCACCTGTCACCTGCCGCCGACGCGGACACCCGGCCCGCCGTGGCGACGCTGTCTGCCCGCGTGAAGGTCGACGCCCGCGCCCACGCCGAGGTCCTCACCCCGCAGATCCTGGAATGCCTGGCCGAAGCCGGGGTGAGCCGCACCGAGCTCGACGCCGTCGTCGTCGGCATCGGGCCGGGGCCGTTCACCGGGCTGCGGGTGGGCATGGCCACCGCCGCCGCCTTCGGTGACGCGCTGGGGCTACCGGTGCACGGGGTGTGCAGTCTCGATGCCATCGCCGCCGACGCCGCCGACGAGCCGCGCGGCCGGGGCGAGCTGCTGGTGGTCACCGACGCGCGCAGGCGCGAGGTGTACTGGGCGCGATACCTGGACGGGGCGCGCGTGGCCGGGCCCGAGGTGGGCAAGCCCGCCGACGTGCCGGTGCCCGAGGCGGGCGCGATCGCCGGGTCGGCCGCGCACGTGGACTACTTCGACCTGCCGGTACTGCCCGTGGAGACCCCCTCGCCCGCCGGGCTGGTCACCGTGGCGGCCGACGCGCTGCTGGCCGGGACCGCGCCCGAGGCGCTGGTGCCGCTGTATCTGCGCAGGCCCGACGCGGTGGAGAACGCCTTCCGTACCCTCGACCGGACCGGGGCGTGACCGCCGTGTCCGAGTTCCGGATCCAGCCGATGACGGTGCACGACATCGATCGCTGCGTCGAACTCGAACACCTGCTGTTCCCCGAGGACGATCCCTGGCAGGCCGTCTCGTTCCGGTCCGAGCTGGCCGGTGCGCACAACCGCTACATCACCGCGCGCGACGCGTCCGGCGCCATGGTCGGCTACGCGGGCATCGCGCTGCTCGGTGACGCCGCGCATCCCGAGGCCGAGGTGCACACGATCGGGGTCGATCCGCAGTGTCATCGCGGCGGCATCGGCACGCTGCTGCTGGAGGCGCTGCTGGCGACCGCCGCCGAACGCGGCGGCCCGGTGTTCCTGGAGGTACGCACCGACAACGCGCCCGCCATCGCGCTCTACGCCAAGCACGGCTTCCACATCATCGGGCTGCGCAAGAACTACTACCACCCCAGCGGCGCCGACGCGTACACCATGCGCCGCCCCGAACTCACGGCCGCGGCCGACGAATGGGCGGCGCGCGGCAGACAGGACGAGGTGCTGTCGTGACCGGATCGGCAGTGCGGATGAAGCGGAACGAGGCGTCGGCGTGATCGTCATGGGTATCGAGAGTTCCTGCGACGAAACGGGAGTCGGTATCGTCCGGCGCCACCCGGACGGGACGCTCGAGCTGCTCGCCGACGAGGTGGCCTCCAGCGTCGACCAGCACGCGCGTTTCGGCGGTGTGGTTCCCGAGATCGCCTCGCGCGCGCATCTCGAGGCGATCGTGCCCGCCATGCGCCGGGCGCTGGCCGCGGCCGGGATCAGCAAGCCCGACGCGCTCGCCGTCACCATCGGGCCCGGCCTCGCCGGTGCGCTGCTGGTCGGGGTCGCGGCGGCCAAGGCGTACGCGGCGGCCTGGGACGTGCCGTTCTACGCGCTCAACCACCTCGGTGGGCACGTCGCGGTGGACACCCTCGAGCACGGCCCGCTGCCGCCCGCGGTGGCGCTGCTGGTCTCCGGGGGGCACACGCACCTGTTGCAGGTCAGCGATCTGGGCGCGCCGATCACCGAGCTCGGCAGCACCGTCGACGACGCCGCGGGCGAGGCGTTCGACAAGGTCGCCCGGCTGCTCGGCCTCGGCTATCCCGGCGGCCCCTACCTCGACGCGGCCGCCCGCGACGGCGACCCGAACGCCATCGCCTTCCCGCGCGGCATGACCGGCCCGCGCGACGCCCGCTACGACTTCTCCTTCTCCGGCCTCAAGACCGCGGTCGCCCGCTATGTCGAGGCCGCGCAGCGCCAGGGCATCACGCCCGAGCGACTGCCGATCCCCGATATCGCCGCGTCCTTCCAGGAAGCGGTCGCCGATGTGCTCACCATGAAGGCGGTCCGCGCGGCCACCGACGTGGGTGTCGACACGATCGTGCTCGGCGGCGGCGCCACCGCCAACTCCCGCATCCGCTCGCTGGCCGAAGAACGTTGCGCCGCAGCGGGACTCACCCTGCGCGTGCCCAAGCCACGGCTGTGCACGGACAACGGGGTGATGATCGCGGCATTGGGCGCGCATGTGATCGCGGCGGGAGCCGAGCCTGCCGAGCTGACGGTGGCGACCGATCCGGGTCTGCCGGTGTCGGTGAGCGCGCTGCGCGGCTGACACGTTCGCCGATCGGCTGCCGAGTGCCATCGGTCCGCACTTCGGCGCCGAGGCTGCTCAGCCGACCGGCTGCAGGAGCGCCTCGCTGGGCACCACTCCGCTGGGTGCCACCTCGGGCGGGATCGGGAGGACGCTGCGGGCAGGCGACTGGGTATTGGGCGTGGAGGGGCGCTGCTGGCCGGGGCGCGACGAGCCGCTGTCGATCGGCCCGAGCGGGGACTCGGGGTAGGGGATCTGCGGCAGGTTCGGGTCGGGACGCAGGGTGGGCGCGGTGCTCGACGGCGAACCGGACGGGCCGGGGGTCGACGGGGTGGTCGTCGGCGCGGGGACCGTGGTGGTGGGCGCGGAGGTGCCGGGCACCCCGGTGACCGGCGGGACGGGCGCGGTGCCGGGCCGATCGGTGCTCTCGTCGTTCTGCGGGGTGGGCGCCGGAGCGGGCATCGGCGAGGACGGGGACTGACGCACGGAACTGCTGGTGCCCGCCGGGGTGACGTCGGTGCTGTCGGGCGCGATGGCCTGCACCCCGTAGCCGATCACCAGGCCGACGACCACGACCGCGCCGGCCAGTGTGCCGACCACTTTGGTGACGGTGCCGCTGGGCACGTCGGTCAGCGAGGCGCCCTGTAAGGCCGCGGGTAAGGCCGACGGTGCCGCCGCGTCGGCGACCAGCGCGGCGCCCTTGGCGATCACCGCCTCCGGGTCGGGCACGGTGAGCACGGGCATGTCCAGGCGGGCGCCGAGGGTGTCGACCACCGCGGGGATGTTGGCGCAGCCGCCGATCACCGCGACAGCCTCCGGGTACCTGGGCGCGCGGCTGAACACCGAGCTGGAGAACAGCGCGATATTGCGCAGCAGCCCGCCGATGAGCTCCTCGAAATCGGAGCGGGTGAGCTTGAGCGGCTGACCCGCCACGTGGTCGATGGTCACCGCGGGCGCGATCGAGAGGTGTTCCTTGGCCGCGCGGCCACGATTGGTGAGGGTGGCGCGGTTGGGGCGGGCCCCGCGGCGGGCGTAGTGCAGGTCGACGAGGTGGTGGTAGATGAGCTCGTCGATGGCGTTGCCGGAGAGGGTGGGTGTGCGCTCGCTGTGCAGCACCGAACCGTCGGCGTAGTCGGCCACGGTGACACTGAGCCCGGTCGCGCCGAGGTCGATCACGGCGACGGTGGCGTAGCGGTCGAGCAGACCGGTCTCGCGGAGGTAGGACAGCGCGGCGGTGCCCTCGGGAACCAGCCGCAGATCACGGCGGCGGGTGGTGGCGGCCCGGATGGCCTGCGCCTGTTCCTTGTCGCGGTAGGCCACGGCGACGCTGGTCGGCGGACGGGTGCGGGTGGACTCGGTGCGCCGGTGCACGCCCGTGGAGTAGCGCCCGAGCGGCTCGCCGATCAGACCGGCCGTCTCCGAGACCGGTAACTGGGTGGTCATCAGCTCGATCGAGGACGACACCAGGTCGCCGAGATCGGAATGGGCCGCGTCGGCGGAGACGACGCGGTAGTCGAAGTGCTGTTCGCCGGATGGTCCGGTGGCGACCAGTGCGGAGCACACCACCTCGTTCCCGGCCGAGATGCCGAGGGATGTTCGCATGTTCACCTCCCTTCGAGCGGATGGTTCCGCGGTGGCCGACCATCTCGAATGGAACGTATGCATACTCTGTCACAGCCTGTTATGCGAACGTTACAGATTGTTGCAACCGATGTGAAGATCACTGGCGAGTGTGGGCGTGTCGAAAATGCGACATTGGCAGAACCCGGCCTTGAGCGCTGGCACTCTCACATATAGAGTGCTAGTCGGCACTGTGTAGCTGTACTTGTGCCAGCCGACTACTGGGCAGGGGTCCCGGCACCCGCGACGACGGGGCTGATGCGCAGAGTCGCAAGCTGACCGAAACCCGGTCCGGGACACCAGTTCCGGACGACCGAATTCCCCTGAAAGTGGAGGGCTCAACGTGGCGAGCGTGAACATCAAGCCGCTCGAGGACAAGATCCTCGTCCAGGCCAACGAGGCCGAGACGACGACGGCCTCCGGCCTGGTCATCCCGGACACGGCCAAGGAGAAGCCGCAGGAGGGCACCGTCATCGCCGTCGGCGAGGGCCGGATCACCGACAAGGGTGACCGCATCCCCGTCGACGTCAAGGAAGGCGACGTCGTCATCTACAGCAAGTACGGCGGCACCGAGATCAAGTACCAGGGTGGGGAATACCTCATCCTCTCGGCTCGCGACATCCTGGCCGTCGTCACCAAGTAAGGCCAACGCCGCATTCGCGTTCCGCCCCGGCGTCGTCAACCGACCCCGGGGCGGCTCGCGTTCTCACACAGGAGCGAATCCCCTATGCCCAAGCAGATCGAGTTCGACGAGAAGGCTCGCCGGGCTCTGGAACGCGGTGTCGACAAGCTGGCCGACGCCGTCAAGGTGACCCTCGGCCCCCGTGGCCGCCACGTGGTGCTGGCCAAGGCCTTCGGCGGCCCGACCGTGACCAACGACGGTGTCACCATCGCGCGTGACATCGACCTCGAGGACCCCTTCGAGAACCTCGGCGCCCAGCTCGTCAAGAGCGTCGCCACCAAGACCAACGACGTCGCGGGCGACGGCACCACCACCGCCACCGTGCTGGCCCAGGCGCTGGTGCGCGGCGGTCTGAAGAACGTCGCCGCGGGCGCCAACCCGATCACCCTCGGCCAGGGCATCGCGCTGGCCGCCGACAAGGTGTCGGAGGTGCTGCTGGCCGCGGCCACCCCGGTCTCCGGTGAGCAGGCCATCGCCCAGGTCGCCACCGTCTCCTCGCGGGACGAGGAGATCGGCGAGATGGTCGGCAAGGCGCTCACCACCGTCGGCAAGGACGGCGTGGTCACCGTCGAGGAGTCCTCGACCACCCACACCGAGCTCGTCATCACCGAGGGTGTGCAGTTCGACAAGGGCTACCTCTCGCCCTACTTCCAGACCGACCCTGAGACCCAGCAGGCCGTCCTCGAGGACGCCTACATCCTGCTGCACCGCGACAAGATCAGCTCGCTGCCCGATCTGCTGCCGCTGCTGGAGAAGATCGCCGAGTCCGGCAAGGCCGTGCTGATCATCGCCGAGGATGTCGAGGGCGAGGCGCTGTCCACCCTGGTGGTCAACTCCATCCGCAAGACGATCAAGGCCGTCGCGGTCAAGGCGCCGTTCTTCGGTGACCGCCGCAAGGCGTTCCTCGACGACCTGGCCGTGGTCACCGGTGGCACCGTGATCAACCCCGACCTGGGCATCACCCTGCGTGAGGCCACCGTCGAGCAGCTCGGTCAGGCGCGTCGCGTCGTCGTCACAAAGGACGAGACCGTGCTCATCGACGGCGCGGGCACCGAGGACGACATCGCCGCCCGCAGCGCGCAGCTGCGTCGCGAGATCGAGGCCACCGACTCCGACTGGGACCGCGAGAAGCTCGAGGAGCGCCTGGCCAAGCTGGCCGGTGGCGTCGCGGTGATCAAGGTCGGCGCGGCCACCGAGACCGCGCTCAAGGAGCGCAAGTACCGCGTCGACGACGCGGTGGCGGCGGCCAAGGCCGCGGTCGAGGAGGGCATCGTGCCCGGCGGTGGTTCGGCGCTGGTGCAGGCCGCGACCGCGCTGGTCGAGCTGCGCGACTCGCTGACCGGTGACCAGGCCGTCGGCGTCGAGGTGGTCCGCAAGGGCCTCGAGGCGCCGCTGTTCTGGATCGCGACCAACGCGGGCCTCGACGGTGCCGTGGTGGTCAGCAAGGTCGCCGAGGGCAAGGAAGGCTTCAACGCCGCCACCCTCACCTACGGTGACCTGCTCACCGACGGTGTCGTCGACCCGGTCAAGGTGACCCGCTCCGCCGTGGTGAACGCCGCCTCGGTCGCGCGGATGATCCTCACCACCGAGAGCGCCATCGTGGACAAGCCGGTCGAGGAAGAAGCCGACCACGGCCACGGCCACGCGCACTGAGTGAGCTGAGACGACGAAGGCCCCCTGATCGCGATGCGGTCTGGGGGCCTTTCTCGTTCATGGCTAGCTGGCTACCGGGGGTTCCTCGGCCAGCGCGGTCAGTAAACGGGTGCGCAGGGACGGGGGCGGGGCGGTGGCGGTGAGCTCCGCGAGGAGCGCGAGGGTGCCGCGGGTGTCGCGGACCTCGCGCAGGAACTCGGTACAGAGTGCCGGGTCGTCGGTATCGATGATGGTCTGGATCGCGTGATGGTCTTCGTCGTCGATCAATCCGAGCGCGACGGTGTGCGCGAGATCGATCTGGGCTTCGTTCATCTCACGTCACCCCCAAACTTTTCTTCAGTCGTGTCAATCCGTCCCGAATCCGGGACTTAACGGTCGGTAACCCTATGCCGAGGTACTGTGCCACCTCCGCGTAGGTCCGCCCGCCGTAGTAGGCGAGCGAGATCGCCTCGCGCTGGGTCTCGGTCAAAGTCGAGAGCCCGCGCTGGACGGCCTGTTGTTCGAGTCTGCGTTCCACCTCCTCGGTGACCTCGTCGAACTCGTTGCCGAGGACCCGGATCCCGTAGGCGACTTCGCGCTGGGTGTGGGCTTGCTCGGCACGAACCCGATCGACCGCGCGCCGGTGCGCCAGCGTCATCAGCCAGGTCACCGCCGACCCCTTGGTGGGGTCGAAACTCGTTGCGGTGCGCCAGATCTGGAGATAGACCTCCTGCGTGGTCTCCTCCGCGTACCCGGGGTCGTGGAGCACCCTCAGGACCAGGCCGAAGACGCGCGCCGACGTCCGGTCGTACAGTTCGGCGAACGCTTGCTGGTCGGCAAGGCCGCATCGTTCCAACAGTGCAGCTAGCTCGACTCCTTCGGCCGCGCGTGCGGTAACCGCAGAATCCACGCTCGGTGGGAAGGCTTCGCTTCGGAACCCATTCTGTGTCATCGGTCACGAATCTAGCCCGCGGCTATGACCTCCCTTCGCCCGGGGGTGCTTTGAACGCGTGCCAGCTGTTTGCTAGAGATTCGGCGCGCCGGGCCGGGAGGATGGGAGTTGATTTGCCGAAGTATCTAGACGGCCATACGACGCCGGTTGCGGCGCGCGTGCATCTCGCGTTCGGTCTCCGACATCCCGCCCCAGATGCCGTAGGGCTCGCTGACTTTGAGGGCGTGCGCGCGGCACTGCATGAGCACCGGGCAGGCCCGGCAGATCTCCTTGGCGCGCATCTCGCGCGCGGTGCGGGCGCGGCCGCGTTCGCCGTCGGGATGGAAGAAGACGGCGGAGTCCTGGCCGCGGCACGAGCCTCGCATCTGCCAATCCCAGACGTCGGCGTTCGGGCCGGGAAGGTGAGTGGGCATGGGCATGGTGAACTCCTTGTGGTGCGAGCTCGTCAGCGTTGTCGAGCGAGTGGTGCGGCAGGTCTCGGTGCCACCTCGCGGTGGCCGGCTCGACGGTGCCTGACGGTGTCACCCGGTGTGGGTCGCTGTAATTTCGCGCGGCGCCTACCGTGACGGTGAGCTACGTTAGGGGCAGGCGGGAATTTCCGTCAATAGTTCGGCGCATTGGTTCCACAAATCGGCATCGCTGAAATTTAACCTGCGCACTGTTTACATTTCACACTCACTCCGTCCATACTGTTCGGTTGGCTATGGATCGATCCGGGCGCGCGGGCCGCGGAATCTGACGTTTCCCCAGGTCGCGCCGGTCAGGGCCGGGTTTCGTCCGTGACGGCACGGCCGGACCCAGTGGCTCGGGTCACAGTGGACCCGCCGCGCGGGGTCCGCCGACATGGCCGAAACGGGGCGCCGAGGTTAATTGCGCGAAACGCATGTGAATTCGAGACTTTGCGGCAGCGGCGGCCACCGGCGGAGATTTACCTGATGGCAACATCGATCCACGAAAGAAAAGCTGACCGGTAGCTGATCGGCGGCCACCCGGGCATATCACGGGAACGCGCGGCCGGGGGCGGCGGCTAGAGTCTCGGCGTGCGGACAACGGCTTCACCCGGGGATATCGGATCCGAAATACTCGCTGCGACGGCTTTCGGGGCGACCCCCGGTCGCGGCGCTGCGGAGTTGCCGGACCCGCCCGGCCCCCTCGCGCGCTGGCACCGCGCCGTCGCGCTGGGCGCGCAGGGGCGCTACGCCGCCGCCAGGGCCGACCTCCTGTGGCTCGCCCGCACCCCCCTCGATCCGGGCCCGCGCTCGCTGGTCGAGAGCACCCGCGGTTCGCTGCTGCGTCAGCTCGGTGGACACGCCGCGGCCGCCGCCTTCGACGGCCGCGCCGCCACGCTCGCGCTCGGTGCCACCGGCCCCGCCCGCGCCGAAGCGCTGGCCGACGCCTACACCGGCCTGGCCGCCGACGCGCTCGGCACCGGCCGACTCGCCCTGGCCCACCGCCTGCTCGGCCGCGTCGAACCCCTGCTGGCCGCGGCCCCGCCCCGCGCGCGGGTGCGCTGGCACTGGGTGCGCGCCGAGACCGCCCTCGCCGGCGGTGCCGCGGCGCCCGCACTGGCCGACGCCGAGCGGGCCGTCGAGCTCGCCGAGGCGCTGCCCTCGGTCCGGCACCGGGTGAAATCGGCCCTGCTGCTGGCCGCGTCCACCGCCGCCGCCGGCGACCTCGCCGCGGCGGCGGAGCAGGCCGCGCGGGTCGACCGCGACTGCGCCGCCCACGGCCTGCTGCCCCTGCGCTGGGCCTGCGCGATGCTGCGCGCCGGTGTCGCCGAACCGCCCGTCGCGGCGGCCGCCGCGGCCGAAGCCGCTGATCATGCGGCACGAATCCGCGAGCTCGGCGGGGATTTCATCCTGCCGACTCGCTGATGCGCCGCCGGTGATCTTGCTGAGAGGTTTCGCAGAAGGGTGCAGGGTGGCTGGCGACGGATCGAAGGGTCGCTATTGTTAGTTCCGTTCCACCACTTCGGTGGAAGCTCGGTCACATCTGACCGCGCCACTCGTAACGCCAGGAAAATCTCTGACGATGACGCATATGGGCGAAGAGTTGGACCTCGCCGTCGCTGCGGCTGCGCAGGGCGACAGGGCCGCTTTAGCTCAGGTACTGGAACTGATCCGGCCGTTGGTGGTTCGCTACTGCCGTGCTCGGATCGGTGCCGCGGAGCGCGGGCAGCTCTCCGCGGATGATGTTGCGCAAGAGGTCTGTCTGGCTGTGATGACCGCCCTGCCCCGCTATCAGGATCAGGGTCGGCCCTTCATGGCCTTCGTGTACGGCATCGCTTCGCACAAGGTCGCCGACGCCCATCGCAACGCCGCCCGTAACAAGGCGGAGGCGATGGCCGAAGTACCAGATGTCATATCCACCGACCAGGGACCGGAGCAGCGAGCTCTCGACTCGGAGACGAGCAGGCAGATGAACACTCTGCTGGCCACGCTCCCCGAGAAACATCGGGAAATCCTGATCCTGCGCTTGGTCATGGGTCTGTCGGCAGAAGAGACCGCAACCGCTGTGGGCAGCACGGCGGGGGCGATACGAGTAGCCCAGCACAGGGCACTCGCGAAACTGAAGTCACAAGTGGCGAGGGCAGGTGAAATGTATGGCTAGGGATGGCGAGCGCGGTCGAGGCGACCGGAAGGTTTGGCGTGGGTCGCACGACAGCGGTCCCTCAGCCGCCGAGGAAGCCGGTGATTCCGGTCCGGTCGACATCGCGGCGGTGCGCAGCGACGATGCGCTGATCGACGCGATCGCGAGCGACGGACCGGTCCGTACCGACAGCCCCGAAGAATTCCAGCTGGCGTCGCTGCTCGCGGATTGGCGAGCCGACCTGTTGGCCGAACCGATGCCCGCGGGCCCCGATCTGGACACCGTCTTCGCGGCGGTCAACCAGGAGATCGGCGCGCGGCAGGTTCGAGTCGGTGCATCCTCGCGCGGACGTCTACGTCTGGTACGCCCGCTCCTCGGAGCCGCCGCGGCGCTGGCCGTGGTCTTCGGCGGTATCACGGCGTTCTCCTACAATGCCGCTCCCGGTGATCCGCTGTGGCGGGTCAAGGAGGTCGTGTTCAGCGAACAGGCCCAGTCGACGGTCGTGAAGTACGCCGGCGACGACCTGGCCGCCGCGCAGAGCCTGCTGGACACGGGCAACGCGGAGCAGGCGCGGGCCCGCCTCGAGCAGGCCTCGGCCACCGCGGGCCAGATCGACGACAAGGCCAAGCGCGACGAGATGATCGCGCTGTGGAACATCCTGCGCGATCAGCTGGTCCGGATGGCGCCGGAGATCGGCGCGCAGTTGCCGACCACGGTGCCGTCGAGCCCCGGCGAGACCAAGCCGACCTCACCGTCGCCGGCGCAGCCGCAACCCTCGCCCAACCCGGCCACCACGGCCCCGGTCGCGCCGACCGGTCCCGGCACCTCGCCGGAGCCCGGCACCACTGATCCGGAGCCGCCGGTGATCATGCAGACGCCCGCCCCGGAGACCAAGCCGGTCGAGCCGACGCAACCCCCGGTGACCACCCCGCCGCCGGCGACGGTCGAACCGACCGCCCCGGCGACGACCAACCCGCCGACGACCGTCGTCGAGCCGCCGGTCACCGTGCCGACCGCGGTCCCGACCTCCCGGCCGTCGCAGCCCACGGTGCCACCGACCCTGCAGACACCGCCCGCGGTGACCAATCTGCCGGTGCCGCCCTCGGTCCCGGTTTCCTGAATCGACGACGAAGGCCCCGAACCACTGGTTCGGGGCCTTCGTCGTGTGTCCGGGTGCCCGGCGCATCGTCCCCCGCGCACGCGTGACCGGAGCGGGGGAGCGATGCCGCGAGCGGCGTGCTCAGTTGTCGAAGCCGTCGAATCCGTCGCCGTGGAACGCCTCGTTCATGGACGCGTCCGCGTAGCCGCGGCAGTAGTCCCACGTGACGTAGGCCTCGGGGGTGGGATCGTAGGCGGGCTCGTGCGGACGGACGGTGCCGTCGACGAGTAGCTGCAGCAGGTTCGCCCGCAGCATGTCCCAGTCGTGGTAGTGATCTTGCCGACAATCCTCACAGCTCACGACGAGCCCGCGGATCCCGCGATGGGCCAGCAGGGCTTCGTAGACGGCGAGGTCCGCGAGATCTTCCTCGACCGCGAGGCGCTCATGAGGATCCAGCGGCTCACCGGGCTCGATAGCGTCGAGCGCGGCAGACGGGTCGGAGGGGTCTCCGGCGAAGGGATCCGGCGGCAGGCCAGGTGGTAGATGGTCACGCACATCCCCACGGTACGCAGTACTCGGTGGTCTGCGCCAGCGATGCACCGGGCAAGTTTTGCGGAAGGGCTCACTTCGCAGGGCGAAACACCCGCCGGATACCATGGAATGCAGGCGTCGGCGACTTTGTTCTCACCGACCATCCAAGCGTTCCCGTTCCAGCTGTCGTCGCGTTGCATCTCCAGCGTCGGTGGCTCCGACGACCAGGAGGGGTCGATCCGAATGAGTAATCCCGTGCCGGGCGAACGAATCGCGGTGCGCCCTCCTACGGGTGGCGACGATCCGACCAAGATCGCCATGCTGGGCCTCACGTTCGACGACGTGCTGCTGCTGCCCGCGGCCTCGGATCTCATCCCCAGCTCCGTCGAGACTTCGAGCAGGCTCACCCGTGACATCACCCTGCGCACCCCGCTGGTGAGTTCGGCGATGGACACCGTCACCGAGGCGCGCATGGCCATCGCCATGGCCCGCGCCGGCGGTATGGGTGTGCTGCACCGCAACCTCTCGGGCGCCGATCAGGCGGCCCAGGTGGAGACGGTCAAGCGGTCCGAGGCGGGCATGGTGACCGATCCGGTCACCTGTCGTCCCACCGACACCCTCGCCGAGGTCGACGCCATGTGCGCGCGCTTCCGCATCTCGGGTCTGCCCGTGGTGGACGAGACCGGCGCGCTGGTCGGCATCATCACCAACCGCGACATGCGCTTCGAGGTCGACCAGGACCGCCGCGTCGACGAGGTGATGACCAAGGCGCCGCTGATCACCGCCCAGGAGGGTGTCACCGCCGAGGCCGCCCTCGGCCTGCTACGCCGCCACAAGATCGAGAAGCTGCCGATCGTCGACGGCAACGGCCGCCTGCGTGGCCTGATCACCGTCAAGGACTTCGTCAAGACCGACCAGTACCCCAACGCCACCAAGGACCGCGACGGCCGCCTGCTGGTCGGTGCCGCGATCGGTGTCGGCGAGGACTCCTGGTCGCGCGCGATGACGCTGGCCGACGCCGGGGTCGACGTGCTGATCGTCGACACCGCGCACGGCCACCAGTCGCAGGTGCTGCAGATGGTGTCCAAGGTCAAGGCCGAGGTCGGCGACCGCATCCAGATCGTCGGCGGCAATGTCGCCACCCGGGCGGGCGCCGCGGCGCTGGTCGAGGCGGGCGTCGACGCTGTCAAGGTGGGTGTCGGTCCCGGCTCCATCTGCACCACCCGCGTGGTCGCCGGTGTCGGCGCGCCGCAGATCACCGCCATCCTCGAGGCCGTGGCCGCGTGCAAGCCGGCCGGTGTGCCCGTGATCGCCGACGGTGGCGTGCAGTACTCCGGTGACGTCGCCAAGGCCATCGCCGCCGGTGCCTCCACCGTGATGCTCGGCTCGCTGCTCGCCGGCACCGCCGAGGCCCCCGGCGACCTGATCCTTGTCAACGGCAAGCAGTTCAAGAGCTACCGCGGCATGGGCTCTCTCGGCGCCATGCAGGGCCGCGGCCAGGCCAAGTCCTACTCCAAGGACCGCTACTTCCAGGACGACGTGCTCGCCGAGGACAAGCTGGTCCCCGAGGGCATCGAGGGCCGTGTGCCGTTCCGCGGCCCGGTCAACCAGGTGATCCACCAGCTCGTCGGTGGCCTGCGCGCCGCGATGGGCTACACCGGCTCGCAGAACATCGAGCACCTGCAGAACGCCCAGTTCGTGCAGATCACCGCCGCGGGCCTCAAGGAGAGCCACCCGCACGACATCACCATGACCGTCGAGGCCCCGAACTACACCGGCCGCGGCTGAGTACAATAGATGCGTTTGTGCGCCGGGAGGTACGCTCCCGGCGCACAGCCATGCGGTCGTTCAGGATCGTGAAAACGCGCGCACACGCGCGCCCGAACACAGGGAGCAACTGTGCGTGACATGGTGGAAATCGGGATGGGGCGGGTCGCCCGTCGTACCTACGAGCTCGATGACGTAGACATCGTGCCTTCGCGGCGGACCCGCTCGTCCAAGCAGGTCTCGCTGGCCTGGCAGCTCGACGCCTACCGCTTCGAGATCCCGGTGCTCGCGCACCCCACCGACGCGCTCGTCTCCCCGCAGTTCGCGATCGAGCTGGGCCGCCGCGGTGGCCTCGGTGTGATCAACGGCGAGGGCCTGTGGGCCCGGCACGCCGACGTGCAGTCCAAGATCGACCAGCTCATCGATCTGGTCGACAAGGGGGGTTACGAGAAGGCGATCGCGCTGCTGCAGGAACTGCACGCCGCGCCGATGCAGCCCGATCTGCTGGCCGCCGCCGTCGCCGAGGTGCGCGCGGCCGGGGTCACCACCGCGGTGCGGGTGAGCCCGCAGAACGCCCGCGCGCTGACCCCCGCGCTGGTGCAGGCGGGCGTGGACCTGCTGGTGGTGCAGGGCACCATCATCTCCGCCGAGCACGTGGGCGACGGCGAGCCGCTCAACCTCAAGACCTTCATCGCCGAGCTGGATGTGCCGGTCGTGGCCGGTGGCGTCAGCGATCACCGCACCGCGCTGCACCTGATGCGCACCGGCGCCGCGGGCGTCATCGTGGGCTACGGCTCCTTCCCCGGCGCCACCACCACCGGTGAGGTGCTCGGCATCGGCGTGCCCATGGCCACCGCCATCGCCGACGCCGCCGCCGCGCGCCGCGACTACCTCGACGAGACCGGCGGCCGCTACGTGCACGTCATCGCCGACGGTGACGTGGCCACCTCCGGTCAGCTGGCCAAGGCCATCGCCTGCGGCGCCGACGCCGTGATGCTGGGTGTGCCGCTCTCGGCCGCCGCCGAGGCGCCCGGTCGCGGCTGGTACTGGCCCTCGGCCACCGCGCACCCCTCGGTGCCGCGCGGCTCGTTCCTGCCGGTCGACGAGTCCTGGCTGGACGGTCCCGACGGCGCCGCCGCGCGCCCGAGCCTCGAGCGCGTGCTCTACGGCCCCTCCGACGACCCGTTCGGTTCGCTGAACCTGGTCGGCGGCCTGCGCCGGTCGATGGCCAAGGCGGGCTACTCCGACCTCAAGGAATTCCAGAAGGTCGGGCTCAGCGTCCGCTAGCGCGCGGGCGTCAGCGAGACCCGGTCGCGCAGGAACCGCGCGATCGCGGTGTTCACCGGTTCCGGGTGGGTCATCGTGACGGCCAGGCGGGCTCCGTCGATCTCCACGTAGGTGGAGGCGGTGAGCCCGTCGGCCAGCGTGCGCGCCCGGTCCCCGGTGATGCCGCTGTGGGTGGCGTGGATGATCAGCGCGGGGCAGGTGATCTCGCGCAACCGGTCGAGCACCGAATCGCGCCCGAGCAGGCAGCCCACGGCGGCGTCGAGGCCGTTGTGGGCGTCGCCGACCCAGCGGCGGGTCCAGATGCCGCGATACCAGTCGTCGTCGCCGATCAGCCAGTCCGCGAGCCTGCCCGCGGCTTCTCTGCGCGACCCTCGGTCGTGCCATTCGTCGAGGAAGCGCTGGGTGGCGCGCGACTGTTCCCGGGTGGGGCCGTGGGCCTCGGTGCTGATCAGGATGAGCGCGGCGACCCGTTCCGGCGCGACCAGCGCCGTGCGCAGCGCGGTGAACCCACCCTGCGCGGTGCCGCCGACGACGGCGCGTTCCACCCCGAGGGTGTCGAGCACGGTGAGCGCGTCGCGCGCGGCGGTCCAGTAGGTGAACGGCAGCCGCTGATCCCTGGTGCGCCCGTGCCCGCGCGCGTCCCAGGCCACGATGCGGAATTCCGGTGCCAGCGCGGCCTGCTGGGAGGCGAACATCGTGCGGTCCATGAAGAATTCGTGGGCCAGCAACACCACCGGCCCCGTGCCACCGCTGTCCTCGTAGTAGATGTCGGCATCGATCGCGCGGGCGAATGGCACGTGCACGAGGATAGCCAGCCCCACCGGCCCGCGCGCAAGGAATGGGCCGCCAGCTCGGCTGTCGTGTGCCGTCACTAAACTGTGGCGGTGGCAGAAACTCAGAGACCGGTCCTCGTCGTCGACTTCGGCGCACAGTACGCCCAGCTGATCGCCCGCCGGGTGCGTGAGGCGCGGGTGTTCTCCGAGGTCATTCCGCACACCACCACGGTGGAGGAGATCGCCGAGAAGCAGCCTCTGGCCGTGATCCTGTCCGGCGGCCCGTCGAGCGTGTACGCCGAGGGCGCACCGCAACTCGACGCCCGGCTGTTCGAGCTGGACGTGCCCGTGTTCGGCATCTGCTACGGCTTCCAGGCGATGGCGCAGGCCCTGGGCGGCACCGTCGCGCACACCGGCACCCGCGAATACGGCCGCACCGAACTCAATATCGACGGCGGCGTGCTGCACGGCGGCCTGCCGACCATCCAGCCGGTCTGGATGAGCCACGGCGACGCCGTCACCGACGCCCCCGCGGGCTTCGAGGTCACCGGCACCACCGCCGGCGCTCCGGTCGCCGCGTTCGAGGACCGCGCGCGCCGCCTGGCCGGTGTCCAGTACCACCCCGAGGTGCTGCACTCCCCGCACGGCCAGCAGGTGCTCAGCCGCTTCCTGCACGACCTGGCAGGCATCCCGCCGCAGTGGACCCCCGCCAATATCGCCGAGTCGCTCATCGCGAGTGTGCGCGAGCAGATCGGCGACGGGCACGCGATCTGCGGCCTGTCCGGCGGTGTCGATTCCGCGGTCGCCGCGGCGCTGGTGCAGCGCGCGATCGGTGACCGGCTCACCTGTGTGTTCGTCGACCACGGTCTGCTGCGCGCCGGTGAGCGCGAGCAGGTGCAGCAGGACTTCGTCGCCGCGACCGGTGCCAAGCTGGTCACCGTCGACGCGGTCGACAAGTTCCTCGGCGAACTGAAGGGCGTCTCCGATCCGGAGGAGAAGCGCAAGATCATCGGCCGCGAGTTCATCCGCTCCTTCGAGGACGCGGTCTCGGGCATCGTGCTCGAGCAGGGCGACGGCACCGCGCCGAAGGTCGAGTTCCTGGTGCAGGGCACCCTCTACCCGGACGTCGTCGAGTCCGGCGGCGGCACCGGCACCGCCAACATCAAGAGCCACCACAATGTCGGCGGCCTGCCCGACGACCTCGAGTTCGACCTGGTCGAGCCGCTGCGGCTGCTGTTCAAGGACGAGGTCCGCGCCGTGGGCCGCGAACTGGGCCTGCCCGAGGAGATCGTCGCCCGCCAGCCCTTCCCGGGCCCCGGCCTCGCGATCCGCATCGTCGGCGAGGTGACCGCCGACCGCCTTGACCTGCTGCGCCAGGCCGACGCCATCGCCCGCGAGGAGCTCACCGCCGCCGACCTGGACAAGCAGATCTGGCAGTGCCCCGTCGTGCTGCTGGCCGATGTCCGCTCGGTCGGTGTGCAGGGCGACGGCCGCACCTACGGTCACCCGATCGTGCTGCGCCCGGTCTCCAGCGAGGACGCGATGACCGCCGACTGGACCCGCCTGCCCTACGACGTGCTCGAGCGCATCTCCACGCGCATCACCAACGAGGTGGCCGAGGTCAACCGCGTGGTCCTCGATGTGACGAGCAAGCCGCCGGGCACCATCGAGTGGGAGTGAGCGGTGTTGGTCGGAGCGCTGGCGCGCTCGAGTTCGCGCCCCCGGCGGTCCCGTCGCTCAGGCACCGTTTCTTGCTCCTTCGTCGCCTACGAAACGGCACCTGAGCGACGGGACGGGCGCGAACCGCCGCTGCGCGGCGATCCCTCCTCGAGGTCGGGATGCGGGGGCTCGGTGAGTGCCGAGTGTGGGGTTCCCAGTGGGGAGCTCCCGAACAGCAGGCGGCCCAACGGCAGACCGTAGGCAGCTGGTGTGCGGCGGGTCAGCAGGTGTGCGAGTGGGGTGGGCTCGGTCATTACCGTTGTCCTCCAACAGGAATGGCCCGTCGTGGTGACGGGCCATTCCTGATTCATGGGTCGGTGGTTTCCTCGGTCAGTGCTGTCTGCGCCGGGGCGAGAGCACCAGTAGCAGGCCGATGACGCTGGCGGCGATCACCACGCCCCAGCCGATCGGCAGGACGCCGTTGTCGGGGGTCGGTGCGCCGAGCAGGGCCCATACGCTCAGGGCCAGGGCCAGCAGGCCCGTGCACAGCAGCGAGAAGGCCGGGCGGCGCCGGGTTTCGGTCGGTTCAGCCACGATGCACCTCCGCACTACCCATCCGCACATCGACCCGCAGGTCGAGGACCGGTGCGTTCGGGGTCTGGGGCCCGGACAGCCCGTCGACGCAACTCGAGGCGTCACCGGCCCGGACGTCACAGGTCGTCCGCACCGTCATCGCCTCGGGCAGCAGCACGATCGCCTCACCCATGTTCACCGAGACCTCCACGGCCCGGTTCTCGGTGAGCGTCATGCCACGCAGATCCAGTGTGCCCGAACCCATGTTCACCGCGTAGCTCGGTTCGAGCTCGGTGACCGAGGTGGGCGCCCAGGTGCGTTCCCCCATGGTGGCACCGTCGAACTCGATCGGCCCGATCAGCGAGGCCAGCAGCACGAACCCGGCCAGCGGCGCGGTGAGCACCAGCAGCCCGTACCCGCGCCGCAGGAACGCGCCGACGACGAGCCCGAGCCCCACCACCGCCAGTGCGACGGCGGCGATCCGCGCCGGGGTCATCCACTCCACCCCCGACGCCGCGGCGGCCCCGGCGACGGCGGCGGCCAGGATGGCCAGACCGATGGTGATCGGGGTGAGCCGGGAACGCGGCCGTTTCGGCACCGGCGGTGCGGGCACCACCGGGGTGTACCCGAGGGGCGCGGGTTCGGGTAGCTCCCAGGCCAGCGGGGCGATGGCCAGGGGGTCCCAGCCCTGGGGGACCTGTGCGGCGAGCCGAGGGGAGGAGGGTTCCTTGCGCAGGACCGTGGTGGGGCCACCGGATTCCTCCGGGGTGTCGGCTCGCGGCGAATCCTGCTCGTGCTTACCGAGGTTCACGGGGGTGTCAGCGCTCGGCGAGGTGGTGGATATGTCGTGAAGCTGGTCCCGATCGGTGACGGACGTGTCCGTGATCCGCGCATCCGCCTCCGGATCAGCAGCTGAATCGGTTGCGGTGCCAGGTGATTCGGTCTCTGTGAGGTCCTGAGCCGCCGGGGCCGTGACGACTGCTTCGTCTCGCACCGTGTCCGGGGTGACGGACTGGTCGGAATCGGCTGCGGCGCTGGATGTTTCGCCGGACTCCGGGGCGGCAGCGGCGGCCGGAGTCGGCGTCGCTGCCGCGTCCTTGTGCAGGGCGACGGTTTCCGTGTGTTCGACCCGCAGGATCGGTGTGGATTCCGCGGTGTCCGTGCGGGTTTCCTCGCGGGGGATGACCGCGGTCGCCGGATCGGGGACGTAGGAGTCGGGGAGCTTGGTGTACGGCGTGTACATCCCGGTCGCCACATCCGGGCGGTAGGGGTAGCCGCCGAGGGGCGCGCCGGTCGGATAGCCCGCCGCCGGATAGGGGGCCGGCCGCACGGTCCGGTAGGCGTCGAATCCGGCGGGCAGTTCCGGATGACGCAGATAGAGCATCCACCAGCCCGCGAGCATCAGGCCCATGCTGAGCACCCCGGACCCGCCCATGCCGAACCCGATCGGCCCCATGGTCGACACCGCGATGGCCAGCGCCACGATCAGCACGATCGTCTTGGTCTGCGAGTGCGAGCCGTGCGCGTGGTGGTGCTCCGAGAGCGCCTCCGCCGCCGAGGCCTCGTTGCCCGCCGAGCTGAGCACCAGCCAGGCCAGCAGGTAGAGCACGATGCCCGCCCCGCCGAAAATGGTCGACACCACGAACGCCACCCGCAGCAGCACCGGATCCACGCCGTAGCGCAGCCCGAACCCCGCCGCCACACCCGCGATCGGTCCCTGCCGCGGCAGCCGGACGGGCCGCGTGTGCCACATCTGCTGGATCTGGTCGCCGAAGCTCGCTCTGGTCATGTTCTCCATGGTGGGCCCGACCAGCCCTTTCGCACATCGGGGTGAACCCTGAGAATTGCCCCGGGTCTCACACACACGGCGGCCGATACCCGACATTGGGCACCTGCCCCCGCCAGACCGCCTGCGTGAGCACCCCGGCCGTCCGCGCACAGATCCGCTCCGCCACCCGCTCGGCCTCGAGATCCCAGACCCCGACCTGCCCGTCGTCGGTGACCATGATCAGCCGGTCGCCGCGCGGGTGCAGGATCACCTGGCGATTGCGCCCGTCGGAGGGTCCGATCGCGCCACCGATCCGGCGGGGTGAATGCAGGTCGGTGAGGTCCCACAGGCCGGTGATGCCCGCGAAACCCGAGACGGCGATCGTGCGGCCGTCGGTCGTCGTCGAGGCCGAGGACAGCGGTGCGATCTCCGAGCGCGCGGAATCGATGAGCGGGGTGAAGGAGTCGGGTGTGTCGGTGTCCCACAGGACGAAGTCGTCGGTCCGGACGCTGGCGAGGGTGCGGTTGTCGGGGAGGAACTGTGCGGGCTGGAAGATGTCGTTGCCCGCGAGATCGGACTGGATGACCAAGCGAGGGTTGCGCGGGTCGTCCAGCGCCCAGATCTGGCGGACATAGCGCGGCGCCCAGTTGTCGCCGTTCTCGAAATACGTCAGTGCGGCCCGGGTGCCGTCGGGACTGAGCGTGCCGGAGTAGACCTGGCCGATGGGCGCGGTGATCGGGGCACCGGCAGGGAGGGGCCCGGCACGGTCGGTGACGTCCCACAGCCGCACCGATTCGTCGGAGGTGACCAGCATCCGGTTGCCGTGGACCGTCGAGTACCTGGCATCGGTGGTCGGCCAGGACGGCAACGTCCGGGGTGCGCGGGGATCGGTCAGGTCGAAGACCAGGCGCTTGGCTCCGGTCCGATCGTGTACCGACAGGGTGCGGCCGTCGGCGCTGAGCGCGGGTGCCGACCAGGCCTGGTCCCCGGGGATGGTCGTCAGCCGCAGCGGGCTGGGGCCGCTGGTATCCCAGACCACCACATCACCGGTGACCGTCAGCATCGCCATGCGGTCGCCGGCCCGATCGAAGACCGGCGTCTCCCGTGCACCCGGCACGGTGTCGACCGCCGTGCGTGGCAGCGACCAGCCGCGCAGCAGTCCGTCGGTGCCGCCACCGAACAGGATCGGTTCCCCGGGGACGAAGAGCAGTGATTTGGCGCCGCCTCGGCAGGGTGAGATCTGAGCGATCGGGCACAGGGCCGGGCTCACCGACAATCTCGGTCCGGCCTGGACCGGCCGGGTCGGGTCGGTGATGCTCCACACCTGTGCGGCCTGGTCGGAACCGATGGCGAGCAGGTTGCCGTCGTCCTCGAAGGCGAGCGCGGTCACCACCTCGTCATCGACCCGGATCGGAGCGTCGTGCGCTCGCGGGCGTGCCGGGTCGGTGATCTGCCAGAGGTGCACCCGGCTCGACGGGACGGTGGCTGACTTCATCACGCCGGTGCTCGCCGCCGCCAGCCGGGTGCCGTCCGGGCTGAACGCGAACTCCTGGAGGATGTCGTTCGGCCCGGTGGACATCGGCGGTCCGGCCGGGGTCGCGCCCGCACGGTTCCCGACGTTCCACAGCTGCACGGTGTCGGGTTGGTCGGGGCTGCGCAGGTCGATGGTCCCGACCGCCACCATCGCAGCGCGCGGCGCGAACTGGACGGTGTGGATGTCGCCGGTCAGCGCGGTGGTGAACATCCGCGTCGGCCTGGACCGGTCGCCGATGTCCCAGAGCGTGAGGCCGAAGTCGTCGGTCGCGGCCAGCAGCTTTCCGGTCGGATCGACGGCGATGGATGATCCGCGTACGAGGTCGAGCGTGTGCAACAACCGGGGCGCCCGTGGGTGGGCGAGATCCCAGATCTGGACTCCACCCTCCCCTTCGGTGACCGCGTCCGAGCTGCCGGGGACAAACACCAGCTGATCGGCGGGGAACCGGTCGACAGCGGGGATCCGCTGGGGCCGGGCAGGGTCCTCGATGGTCCAGAAGGCGGTCTCGCCACTCTGATCGATCGAGGCGAGCAGCTTGTCGGTAGTGCGCAACGCGAGCCGCTCGACGCTCCAGCTGTGCGCCGCCACCGTACCGGCCAGCGGCATGTCCTGACTGTTCAACAACTGGGTCCGGGTCGCCTCGTCGGGCCGCATCCGATAAGCCGCCAACAGCAACTGCGCCGCCAGCGACGGATCGGTCGTCCGGTTGCGCTGAGCCGCCGCCACCAGCTCGATGTAGTCCCGGTCCGCCGTGCGCTGATCGGCCAGCCGGCTCCGGTCGACGGCCACCACCCCGGTCCCCAGCAGGGCCAGCACCACCGCCGCCACCCCGACCCGCCATCGTCCACCGATCCGCGCGGCCCGCTGCGACGCGTGCAGGAACGCGTCCACCCGCACGCTCAGTGCCGCACCGCGCGTGTGCTCACGCGCGCTGTCGAGCCTTGTCCCGCGATACAGCAGCGCCGAATCACGCGCGGCCGCATCCCATTCCGCCGCGTCGCGTTCCAGCCGCTGCCGGACCAGGTGCCCCACCCGGTCGGTCTCGATCCAGCCGCGCAGGCGGGGCCAGGCGGTCAGGACGATCTCGTGCGCGAACTGCACCGACTCCGTGTCCAGGGCCAGCAGGCGGGCGGCGGCGAGGATCTCGAGCACTTCGGCGGTGGCGGCCGGATCGGCGCTGCGGGCGAGCAGGTCGGCCCGGTCGACGGTGCGGCGGGTGTCGCGGGAGTCCTCGCCGACGGTGACCAGCGAGCCGAGCAGTTCGTGGGCGGCGTCCTGCTGGGCCGGGGTGAGTTCGCTCCAGGCCAGTTCGGCGGTCTCGGCGACCGACCCGGCCACCCCACCGGCCTTGCGATACCCGGCGACGGTGAGTTTGCGCCCTTCGCGCTGCTGCCAGGTCGCGGCCATGACGTGTGAGAGCAGTGGCAGCGCGCCGGGGTCGTAGCCGTCGGTGCTGGTGTGCCCGCCGAGCCCGCGCAGTTCGGTGCGGACCAGTTCCTCGAGGCCCTGTTCGAGGGTCAGGCCCGCGGCGGCGGCCGGGCCGGTGATGGCGCGCGAGATCTCGTCCATCGACATCGGACCGAGCAGATAGTTGTTGCGCCGCAGGCTCTCCCGGAGCACGGGATGGTGCAGGCAGCGTTCGTAGAAGTCGGCGCGCAGGGCGGCCACGACGGTGATCGGGCGCTCGGCCCGGGTGGTCAGCGTCGCGAGTTCGGCCAGGAAATCGGCGCGTTCGGTGTCGTCGCGGCAGAGGGTGAACAGTTCCTCGAACTGGTCGACGATCAGCACCCGCGGATCGTCGGCGAGGGCGGCGGTGAGCCCGGCCGACGGTGTGGTGCCGGGTGTCATCGCAGCCGTCGGCACGTCCAGGGCGGGGCGCAGGCCCGCCGCCAGCAGCGAGGACTTGCCCGCCCCGGACGCGCCGATCAGCACCACGATGCCGGTGCTGTCGCGGACCAGGTCGACGAACTCGGCGGTGGCCTGCTCGCGGCCGAAGAACAGCGCGCGTTCCTCGGCGCTGAAGGCGCGCAGGCCGGGGAACGGGCAGGTGTCGCCCGCCCCGGCGGCCGCGGTCCAGGTCACCGATTCCTGCCACAAGCGCTGCCATTCGTGCGGGTCGGCCAGCCGGCGCGGCAGCTCACGCTGGGCCTTCTTGGCCAGCTCGGCCAGGGTGAGCACCACCGGCAGCAGGGATTCGAAGCGAGCGGGCACGTTGCGGCCTGCTTTCCAGTCGCTGATCCGCTGGGCCGACGGTGTGCTCGCCTGGGTGCCGCGCATGCGCCGCTCGGTGGCCGCGGCGACGCGCCGCAGCGTCGGATTGCCCGCCGCGGCATAGAGTTCGGTGAACCGCTGGGCGAAAAGCGCGCGCGGCGAAGAACTCTCCGGATCGATGTTGGTCAAGGAACCCCCCGTTCGATGAAAACGACCGGGAGGAATGATATTTGGTCGAGCGGGACCCGGCACACGGCCGGGTCCCGTTGCGGCTCACAGGAACATGGTGTCGCCGAAGACCGAGGTGGTCGCGGTCACCGAACCCGAGGTGGCGGTGACGGTCGCCCACGAGTAGATGTTGAGCGGTCCCGCGCAGTTGCCCACCATCAGATGGAAGTCGCGGTTCACCAGGTAGGTGGTGCCGGGATCCAGCGCCCGCTCGCCGACGTCGATCTTCTTGATCTCGCCCGGCGCCAGCGACAGGCTCAGGTCCATGCCCGCCGAGATCGACGGGCCGATGTCGACCGAGGCGTCCGGACCCGAGGAACCGAAGCCGATCGAGCCACCGGCACCGACCGAGACGCCGCCGTCCAGGCCGACGGTCAGGGTCAGGTCCACCGCGCAGGCGACGAAGTAGCCGGAGGTGAGATCGCCGGTCGCGCCCGGCGCGGTGACGTAGACGGTGTTGTCGAGGAACACTTCCCGATTGGTCGGCATGGCGTTGAGCGCGGGCACCTGCCGGTAGGACTCGTCGGTGTGCCCGATGGTCAGCGCGAAGCCGTCGGGCCCGTGGTAGGTCGTCTCGTGCGGTGCCATCGGCGTGGCCGAGGCGATCGGTGTCATGCCCAGAGTGCTCAGCGCGATCGCGGCGGTCCCCAGCACGGTGGTGGTGATGTTCACTGTTCCTCCCCGAAGTGATGGCCGTGATTTCCGGCCCGACATCAAGGTAGGAATCCGGGCTGAGCTCCGGTCGGCAGCCGAGCTCCGGATCGGCTGAGAATCGCAGGTGAGAAGGCTGTGACCGGTTTTCCGGTCCGGCCGCCGGTGCGCCGGTGACGGCACCGGACGCGCTCGGTGAATGTCCAGCTCAGCAGGGATTTCTGGCCGGACCGGACAGCGATGTCCCAGTTCAGCGCCGGATCGCCGGTCTCGGGGAGCAGATCAGGGACTTTCCTGATGTCGGCACCCCCTCGCGCGTGCCAGTATCGAGAGCATGGATCCGTCTGTTCCCGCCCGTGCGGCCGCCCAAGGACAGCTCGGGTTCCGTGGCGCCCCGGGGAATACCGCGCCGGTCCCGCCGGAGGGTCCGGGGGCCGCGCGATTCGGCGGGAACCAGCGGGCGAACTGGCCGTCGGCGCTGATCGGGCGAGCCGTCACGCAGCAGTACCCCTACCGCCCCGCGCCGGGCTATCCACCCCCCGGCTACGGCGTGCCGCGCGGTTATCGGCCCGGGATGCTGCCGGTGCCGGGGCCGCCGCCGGTGAACCGTCCGGTTCCCGAGCTGCCGCGGCTGGTCCGGCGCAGCGGCGGCCGGGTGGTCGGCGGGGTCGCGGGCGGGCTGGCCGACCATCTCGGCGTCGACGTGTTCAAGGTGCGGATGGCGTTCGTGCTGCTGTCCGCGCTGGTCGGCGCGGGCCTGGTGGCCTACGGCCTGCTGTGGATCTTCACCCCCGGCGGCGCCGACGCGACCAAGCCGACCGGTGACGAACGCAGGCAGGCGATCGGCCTGGCCCTGCTGGGCCTCGGCCTCACCGCCACGGTGTCGTGGCTGTTCCAGGGCACCGCGGCGCGGGTGATCGTGCCGATCGTGGTGGTCGCGGTCGGTGCGGCGCTGGTGTGGCGCGAATACGACGCCGCCGCGCCCGGCCCGCGCGCCCTGTTCGGGCTGCCCGCGCGGCCCTCGGTGGTCACCTGGTCGCGCATCGTGGCCGGGGCGACGCTGATCGTGGTCGGGCTGGGTGTGGTGGTGCTGGCCCGGATCGACCTGAGCTCGCTCGGTTCGGCGCTGATCGCGGTGGCGGTCACCCTGATCGGCGCGGGCCTGCTGACGGTGCCGCTGTGGCTGCGCATGGTGCGCGCCCTGGACGCCGAACGCGGCGCCCGCATCCGCAACGAGGAACGCGAGGAGATCGCCTCGCACCTGCACGATTCGGTGCTGCAGACCCTCGCGCTGATCCAGCGCCAGGCCGAGGACCCGCAGGAAGTGCTGCGCCTGGCCCGCAGCCAGGAACGCGAACTGCGCAAATGGCTCTTCGACGACACCGCCCCCGCCCAGTCCAGCCTGGCCGCCGCGCTGCGCACCATCGCCGGGGAGGTGGAGGACCAGCACGGTGTGAAGGTCACCCCGGTCACCGTCGGTGATGTGGCGATGGACCCCGGCGACACCGGCGCCGGGCTGCCCAAGGAACACTTCACCGCCCTGCTCGGCGCCAGCCGCGAAGCGCTGGTCAACGCCGCCAAGCACGCGGGGGTCCCCGAGATCGACCTGTTCGCCGAGGCCGAACCCCATCAGGTGAGCATCTTCGTGCGCGACCGCGGCAGCGGCTTCGATGTCGCCGCCGTCGCCGAGGACCGGCGCGGCCTTGCCAAATCCATTCGCGCCAGGATCGAGCGCCGCGGCGGCACCGCCGAGATCGACTCGACCGTCGGGCGCGGCACCGAGGTCCGCATCGTGCTGCCGCGCTCGGACTCGGGCACCACCGGCCTCGACGAGCCCGCCGACCCGGTCGCCGCGCAACCACCCGCCGACGGGTGACCAGCGGTCCGGGACCCGGTGGCGCCCAGCCGGATCGGGGCCGGTGTGGTACCGATGAGGGCAAGTCGCCGGGATGAGGGAGAGCTGTCAGTGAGTGTGCGGGTGTTTCTGGTCGACGATCACGCGGTGTTCCGGTCGGGGGTGCGCGCGGAGCTGAGCCGGGAGACCGATATGGAGATCGTCGGCGAGGCCGGCGGGGTGGCCGAGGCGGTGGCCGGGATCGACGCCGCCCGTCCCGATGTGGTGCTGCTGGACGTGCACATGCCCGACGGCGGCGGGGTGGCGGTGCTGACCGGGATCGCGGCCGGGCCGGTGTGTCTGGCGCTGAGCGTCTCCGATGCCGCCGAGGACGTGATCGCGGTGATCCGGGCCGGTGCGCGCGGGTATGTCACCAAGACCATCTCCGGTGCCGAACTCGCCGACGGCATCCGCCGGGTGGCGGGCGGCGACGCGGTGTTCAGCCCGCGCCTGGCCGGTTTCGTCCTCGATTCCTTCACCGGCCGCTCTCCGGTCCCCGAGCCGCCGCTGGACCCGGAACTGGACTCGCTCACCCCGCGCGAACTGGAAGTCCTGCGCCTGCTGGCCCGCGGCTACACCTACCGCGAGATCGCCGAGACCCTGTTCATCTCGGTGAAGACGGTGGAAACCCACGCCTCGAACGTGCTCCGCAAAACCCAGCAGTCCAACCGCAACGCCCTGACCCGCTGGGCCCACCGCAGGCGAATCGAGTAGTCACATCACCGCGATGATGATCGCGATGAGCAGGACCAGGCCGATGAGGACGCCCGCGCCGATGGCGAGGGGGGCGCCGTTGGGGAGGTTGTCGATGAAGCTGCCGGTGTTCTGGCGGCGCTGGGCAGCGGGGGCGGGTGCTGCCGTGGGGGTGCGCTGGGGGCGGGGCAGGGGGGCGGCGTGGGGGCCGCGCAGTCCCGCGGCGGAGTTGCGGGCCGCCCAGGACGGGATGGTGCCGTCTTCGGTGCGCAGCGGCACGCCGAGGATGTAGGCGCCGGTGCCGGGGCCGAAGGCGGCGGTGAGGATCTCGTCGCGGGCCTCGGCCATGGTCGGGCGACGCTGGGGGGCGGGCTCGAGCATGTGCAGCAGCGGCTGGGTGAGGATGCCGCTGCGGGTGGGCGGGATGATCTGGCCCATGGCGGCCCGGGTGACGACGTCGTTCTCGTCGTCGTCGAAACCGAACGGCGGCTGGCCCTCCAGCGCGGTGTAGAGGGTGGCGCCGAGGGAGAACACATCGCTGGCGGGGGTGGGCGTGGCGCCGCGCGCGACCTCGGGCGGGAGGTAGGCGGGGGTGCCGGTGATCACGCCGTCGGGTTCGTCGCCGGTGTCACCGGCGCCCCGGGAGATACCGAAGTCGCTGAGCTTGGCCAGGCCGACGCTCGCGCCGCGGTCGGCGACCAGGATGTTGCCCGGCTTGATGTCGCGGTGCACGATGCCCGCGGCGTGCGCGGCGGCGAGCGCGTCGGCCACCTGCGCACCGATCTGGGCGACCTCGACCGCGGGCAGCGTGTCGACCATGGCCAGGGCCTTGGCCACGCTGCGCGAGGGTAAGTGCTCCATGACCAGCCACGGCTCGCCCGCCTCTAGCACCACGTCGTAGACGGCGATGGCGTGCTCGTGCGAGAGCTTGGCCGCCACCCGGCCCTCGTGCACCATGGCGGCGCGCAACCGCTCGGCCTCGGCTTCGCTGAGCCCCGCCGTGGACAGCACCTGCTTGATCGCGACATCCCGGTTCAGCAACCGATCGGTCGCGAGCCACACCGCGCCCATGCCACCCCCGCCCAGCTTCGACTGCAGGCGGTAACGGCCCGCGACCAGATAGTCGGGGCCGATATGGGGGCGAGCACGTTCGGTCACGGGTGCGAGGGTAGCCGAATATGCCGCTGACTGGCCGCTATCTCTACTGCCGGGTATCACGCGCGCGCACCCGTCCCGACACCCGATCCGATCGTGGACCCCCGCCGCGGAGCCGGTCCGGGGTGCGTGTCACCCTGGTCGCTATCGAACGTATATTCGAATATGATCGATAGCTGGAACAGTGCTGGAGTTCCGGTACCGGGTGGTTCCCGGGTGCGGGTCCATCGTGGAAGTAGGTGGTGTTGATGGGTTCGTCGCCGGATCGGGCCGCGCGGGAGCGCACGCTCGACGAGCTGCGCAGACGGATGGCCGCGGTGCCGGGGCGCGGGGAGTCCGCGGCCGCCCGCACCCCTCGTGACCAGCCGTTGAGTCGGGAAATGCTGCCCGTGCCGCCACCGCTGGCCGAGCTGTTGCCCGACGGTGGACTGCCGAAGGGCGCGGTCGTCGCCTACTCCGGCGCGCATTCGCTGCTGACCGGTCTGCTCGCCGCGGTGACCGGTGCGGGCGGGCACGCGGCGGTCGTCGGGCTGCCCCGGCTGGGTTTGCTGGCCGCCGCCGAGATGGGTGCCCAGCTGTCGCGCCTGGCCGTCATCCCCGATCCCGGCCCCGACCCCGCCGAGGTCGCCGCCGTGCTGCTCGACGGACTCGACCTGGTGGTCCTCGGCCTCGACGGCTTCGCCGTGCCGCCTGCCCGCTGCCGGGTGCTGGCCGCCCGCGCCCGCAACCGCGGCGCCACCCTGATCGCCGCGGGCGGCACCTGGACCGATCCGGCCCTGCGCCTGGACTCCCGCGTCACCGGCTACCGCGGCCTCGGCGCGGGCCGCGGCCGCCTGCGCTCGGTCTGCCTCGACGTCCGCGTCAGCGCCAAGGCGGGCCCACCCCGCCACGGCCGCATGGACCTGTGCGCCCGCGCGGGCCACACCGAATGGCAGACCCGCGAAACCGTCACCGGCGCCACCGAATTCACCGCTCTACACGAAGCGGTGTCATGAGCACGGTGTGCGACCGTGAGCCCGTCCGCCATCCGGCTCGCCCGCCTTGGCTCGGCGGACAGCTGGTGGGTCGTTCGAAGGCCGCACCGTGACCGGGCGTGATCGGGTGCTCGCGGTGTGGTGTCCGGACTGGCCCGCCGTGGCGGCCGCGGCGATGGCCGGGGTGGCGGCGGATCGGCCGGTGGCGGTACTGCGGGGGAACCGGGTGGTGGCGTGTTCGGCCATCGCGCGCGCCGACGGTGTGCGGCGCGGGATGCGGCGGCGCGACGCCCAGGGCTGCTGCCCGGAACTCGTTGTCGTGGCCGATGATCCGGACCGGGACGCGCGCCTGTTCGAGCCGGTGGTCGAGGTCGTCGACGCGACCGTGCCGGGCGTGGAGGTGCTGCGGCCGGGGCTCGTCGTGCTCGGAGCACGCGGTGCCGCACGGTATTTCGGGTCCGAGGAGGCGGCGGCGGAGCAGCTGATCGACGCCGTCGCGGCGGTGGGCGCCGAGGCACAGATCGGCATCGCCGACGCGGTGTCCACGGCGGTGATCGCGGCGCGGCGCGGCGCCATCGTGACACCGGGGGAGGGCGCCCGGTATCTGGCCGCGCTGCCGGTGGCCGAGCTCGCGAGCGAGCCGAGTCTGGCCGCGCCGGAACGCGCCGAACTGGTCGACCTGTTGCGCCGCTTGGGTTTACGCCGCATCGGCGATTTCGCGCGGCTCTCGCCCGCCGAGGTGGCCTCGCGCTTCGGCGCCGATGCCGTCCTCGCGCACCGCACCGCGCGGGCCCTGCCGGAACGCCCGCCCTCGGCGCGTCCACCCGCCCCGGAACTGACCGTCGACCTGGCCTGCGACCCACCGATCGACCGGGTCGACGCCGCCGCCTTCGCGGGCCGCCAGCTCGCCACCGGCCTGCACGCGGCGCTCACCGCGGCCGGGGTGGCCTGCACCCGCCTCGCGGTGACCGCGCGCACCGAGGCGGGCGAGGAACTCACCCGCATCTGGCGCTGCGCGCGCCCGCTCACCCCCGCCGACACCGCCGACCGCGTCCGCTGGCAGCTCGACGGCTGGCTCACTCATCGCGCCCGCCCCACCGCGCCCATCGTGGCGCTCACCCTGGAACCGGTCGAGGTGGTCGCCGCGGGTGCGCTGCAACTGGGCCTGTGGGGCGGCGAGGGCGAGGAGACCGAACGGGCCCGCCGCGCGCTGGTCCGGGTGCAGGGGCTGCTCGGCGGCGAGGCGGTGCGCATCGGCGTCCTCAGCGGTGGTCGCGGCCCCGCCGAGCGCATCACCACGATCGCCCTCGGCGACGAACTCACCCCCGCCGCCGACCCCACCCACCCCTGGCCGGGCAAGCTCCCCGAACCCGCCCCCACCCTGCTCCTGCTGCACCGCCCGGTCGTGCGGCTCACCGACGCCGACGGCCTCGCCGTGCTGATCACCGACCGCGGCCTGCTCACCGCCGACCCCGCCCGCCTGCGCTGGGGCCGCAAGGAATGGGCACTGCTCGGCTGGGCCGGGCCCTGGGCGGTCGTCGAACGCTGGTGGTCGGCCGACCCCGCCGCGCCCGCCGTGCGCGTCCAGGTCCAGCTCGACGCCGCCGCCACCGAGATCCGCGCGGTCCTGCTGGTCTACGACGCCACCGACTGGCATGCGGAAGGCGTCTACGAGTAGCGCGCCGACCGGGCCCGCGGGCGACGGTGTCGACGAGACGTGCTCCGTCGTGTGGGCCGGGCGATCGGCGCCGTCCCGCGCCGGCTCTAGAGTTGTGGTGCCCGTCCCGACCGGCTGGACGGCCGGTCGCGGAAGGAGCGCCATGAACCCGTTCGAGGGGATGCTGTGCTCGGCGGCCGCCGCGGACCTCCCGCTGCCCGGCACCGCCGTGCACGTCACCGGCTGGCTGTGTATCGAGCATCCCGGGGCCTGGGGGCGCGACGTGATCGGCGACCAGGTGCTCGGCCCCGAGATCACCGCCGAACTGGCCGCGCGCACCTCGGCCGCGAAGGTCCGCCCGACGCTGATCCGCCGACCCGGCCGCCACGAATTCACCGGCAAGCGCACCGTCCTGCTGGCCGCCTCGCGCCCGGAGGGCTCGTGGTGCGAGCGATTCGAGATCACCGACCTGCGCGAGCTCTTCGACCTCGACCTGCATCTCACCGCGGGCCCGGCCCCGGGAATCGGTGTGCCCGTGGACGATCCGATCGTGCTGGTCTGCGCCCACGGCAAACGCGACCAGTGCTGCGCGCTGCTGGGCAGGCCGATCGCGGCGGCGCTGTCGGCCGGGCATCCCGGCCGGATCTGGGAGGCCTCGCACACCGGCGGCCACCGCTTCGCCCCCGCCGTCGTGGTGCTCCCCACCGGCCTCACCTACGGCCGCGTCGATGTCCCCGCCGCCGAGGCGCTGCTCACCGCGGCCGACGCGGGCGAGGTCTCGCTCACCGGTCTGCGCGGCCGCAGCTGCTACCCGCCGATCGCCCAGCTCGCCGAAGTCGCTGTCCGCGAACAGATCCCGGCCGCCCTCGACGACCTCACCGTCCATCTCGACCCGGCCCCCACCGACGACCCCACCCTCGCGGGCGCCGCCATCGTCACGCACCGCGACGGCCGCCGCTGGCACGTCACCGCCCGCACCGCCGCCGCCGATCCCCGCCAGGCCAGCTGCCACGCCGCCCCCAAACCGGCCACCTACCTGGAAGCGGTCTCGGTCCAGGAACTCGTCGCGGCCCAGGGCGATCAACCACCGTCGCGGTAGGGCGCTCCGCCGGGACGACACCGCTCGCGGCCCCCTGCGCCGCGAGCGATCGGCCACGGTGAGCCGGGTGTCCGGGAACCGCTCGCGGTGTGCGGTCCCCGGCTGTCGATCACCCGGCTCGATTCGTCTCTGACACAGCCTGATTCACCAGTGTGTCCCCGGCACCCACCGCGCCGCCCGGCGCAGCGCGGTCCCGGTGGCCTTGCGGGCGGCCGAGCGCGGCTTGGGCGCGGGCGCCGGCGGAACCTCCACCGGCACGTCCTCGACCGATTCACCCTTGGCCGCAGGCGAATCCGGCAGCGCGCGGTAGTAGCGGTGCAGAACGCGGTCGCGCAGGCGCGGGGTGATGATGCCGCCGTATTCGGCCAGCGTGCCGAGCGGCACGTCGATGCGCTTGGGGCGTTCGGTGAGGGCGCGCACGATGGTGCCCGCAGCCCACTCGGGGGACTCGGAGGGGCCCTGGTCGCCGCTGGGGGCGATCATCGGGGTGCGCACCAGCGGCATGTGGATGGTGGTGAAACCGACTCCGTCGGCGAGGGTTTCGACCGCGGCCACCTCGGCGAACTTGTCCAGCGCGGCCTTGCTGGCCAGGTACGCGGCGAAGCGGGGCGTGGCCACCTGCACGCCGGCGCTGGAGATGTTGACGATGTGGCCGAAGCCGCGCTCGCGCATCTGCGGCAGCAGGGCGAGGGTCATCCGGACGGCGCCGAAGTAGTTGACCGCCATGGTGCGCTCGAAGTCGTGCATGCGGTCGGTGGACCGGTGGATGGCGCGGCGGATGGACCGGCCCGCGTTGTTGACCAGCATGTCGACGTGTCCGTGCTGGTCCAGCACGGCCTTCACGGCGGCCTCCACCGATGCGGCGTCGGTGACATCGCACTGATAGCCGTAGGCGCGCCCGCCCGCGTCGGTGATCTCGGTGACCACCTCGGCGAGCTCGTCGCCGCGCCGGGCCAGGAGGAAGACCACGGCGCCCTTGTCCGCGACCGCGAGCGCGGCGGCCCGCCCGATCCCGGACGACGCGCCGGTGATGACGACATGCCTGCCGGTCAGCTCACGCTGCCGCTTACGGCCCTGTGGACCTGGAGAAACCTGGGACATCACTGCTCCTTTGCAGCTCGTTGCCTCCTAACTTACTCCAAAGTAAGTTCCCTGACCAGACTCGAAAATATGTTCGAAAGCCTCTCGCCAATATTCGAACGTATGTGCGATACTGGTGCACATGGCGGACGATCGGATGGCGGATATCTATGCCGCGGTGCGGCTCGGCGGTTTCGATCAGGCGGCGGCGCGCGCGGCGCTGACCAGGCTCTGGGAGGAGATAGGGGAAGGCGGTGACCCGTTGCATCGCTGCGTGATCGCGCATCACCTGGCCGATGTGCAGGAGTTGCCGGAGGGTGCGCTGCTGTGGGATCAGCGGGCGCTGGCCGCGGTGTTCGGGCCGGGCATCCCGCTCGACGAGGGCCTGCGCGGCTTCCTGCCCTCGCTGTATCTGAACCTGGCCGACAGCCACCGCCGCGTCGGTGACTTCGACATGGCGCGGATGCAGCTGGCCATCGCGCGCGGGCACCTCGACGTGCTCGCCAACGATGCCTACGGCGCGGTGATCCGCTCGGGTCTCGAGCATGTGGAGGCGGCGCTCGAGACGTGCTCGATGGAGCGTTTGCCCGCGAGCTGACGGCGGCCACGCCTGGTGCGGGGATGCGGCGGGGGTCGTGAGAGGAGTGGGCGCGTGGGCTGGAGCAATGGTCCGCCGACCTGGTCGGAGCTGGAACGGGTGCTCTCGGGCAGGCCGAGCGCCCGCCCCGCCGAGGACATGCATCCCGGCGACGGCGGCGACAGCCCCGCCTGGTCGCGCAAACGCGGCGAGTACCGCGCCGCCGCGCTCGACCGGCCCAGCGGCCCGACGGTGCCCTACGCCGAGCTGCACGCCCACTCCGCCTACAGCTTCCTCGACGGCGCGAGCCAACCCGAGGAACTGGTCGAGGAGGCGGTGCGGCTGGGCCTGGACGCGCTGGCGCTCACCGACCACAACGGTTTCTACGGGACCGTCCGGTTCGCCGAGGCGGCCAGGGAATGGGGAATGCCAACGGTTTTCGGTGCCGAACTGTCACTGGGAACCGATGCGGAGGCGGCGCCGGGCCGAGGGGACGCGGTCCGGCGCCGTTCTGTTCCACGCGGGGGAGCGCGGGGCGCACCCGAGTGGCGCGCCGAGTACGGGTGTGAACTCGATCCCGCGCGACACACCGGCCACCGGGACGCACCGGACTCCCTGCCGCGCACAGGGTTTCCCGATCCCGGCGGACCGCATCTGCTGATCCTGGCGCGCGGGCAGGAGGGGTATCGGCGGCTCTCGCGGGAGATGGCCGACGCGCACATGGCGGCAGGCACGAAGGGCATCCTGCGCTACGACCTCGACACCCTCACCGCCGCGGCGGACGGGCACTGGCACATCCTCACCGGCTGCCGCAAAGGCCACCTGCGCCTCGCGCTGGGGCAGGACCTGGCCGCGGGCGACACACGCCTGCCGAAAGCCGAAGCGGCCCTGCGTGATCTGGTCGAACGCTTCGGCCACGACCGGGTGAGTGTCGAACTCGCCCACCACGGCATCGCCACCGACGACGAACGCAATGCCCACCTGGTCGCGCTGGCCGACCGGCTCGGCCTGCCGGTCCTGGCCACCACCGGCGCGCATTTCGCCGCGCCCGCCCAGCGCAAGCGCGCCATGGCCCTGGCCGCGATCCGCGCGCGCAGCAGCCTCGACGAGATGGCGGGCTGGCTGCCGTCCACCGGCGGCGCGCATCTGCGTTCGGGCGCGGAGATGGCGCGGCTGTTCGCCGAGTACCCGCGGGCGGTGTCGCACGCGGTGGAGCTGGCCCGCGAGTGCGCGTTCGACCTGCGGCTGATCGCCCCGAAGCTGCCGCCGTTCGATGTGCCGCCCGGCCACGACGAGGACTCGTGGCTGCGTCATCTCGCGCTGAAGGGCGCCGCCGAGCGGTACGGCCCGCCGGAACGGAATCCCGAGGCGTACCGGCAGATCGAGCACGAGCTCGCGGTGATCGCGCGGATGACCTTCCCCGGGTACTTCCTGGTGGTGCACGACATCGTCGAGTTCTGCAAGGACAACGACATCCTGTGCCAGGGCCGTGGCTCGGCCGCCAACTCCGCGGTCTGCTACGCCATCGGCATCACCAATGTCGACCCGGTGGCCAACAACCTGCTGTTCGAACGGTTCCTGTCCACCGAGCGCGACGGCCCACCCGATATCGATGTCGACATCGAGTCCGACCGGCGCGAGGAGGCCATCCAGCACGTCTACACCAAGTACGGCCGCGACTACGCCGCCCAGGTGGCGAATGTGATCACCTATCGCGGCAAGTCGGCGGTGCGCGATGCCGCACGCGCACTGGGGTTTTCGCCCGGCCAGCAGGACGCGTGGAGCAAGCAGGTGAGCCGCTGGTCGGGGGTCGCCGCCGAGACCGGCACCGACATCCCCGCGCCCGTCCTCGAACTGGCCGGTGAACTCGACGGTCTGCCACGGCATCTGGGCATCCACTCCGGCGGCATGGTGATCTGCGACCGGCCGATCGCCGACGTGTGCCCGGTGGAGTGGGCGCGCATGGCCGGACGCAGCGTGCTCCAGTGGGACAAGGACGATTGCGCCGCTGTGGGTCTGGTGAAGTTCGACCTGCTCGGCCTCGGCATGCTCTCGGCCCTGCACTACATGATCGACCTGGTCCACGAGCACAAGGGCGAGAAGGTCGAACTGCACGCGCTCGACCTCGCCGAACCCGCCGTCTACGAGATGCTGCAACGGGCCGACTCGATCGGGGTGTTCCAGGTGGAGTCGCGCGCGCAGATGGCCACGCTGCCCCGGCTGAAGCCGCGCGAGTTCTACGACCTGGTGGTCGAGGTCGCGCTGATCCGGCCCGGCCCCATCCAGGGCGGTTCGGTGCACCCGTACATCCGCAGGCGCAACGGCCTGGAGGACCCCGTCTGCGACCATCCCGCACTGGAGAACTCGCTGGCCCGCACGCTCGGGGTGCCGCTGTTCCAGGAACAGCTCATGCAGATGGCCATCGACGTGGCCGGTTTCAGCGCCGCCGAAGCCGACCAGCTGCGCCGCGCCATGGGCTCCAAACGCTCACCGGAGAAGATGGAACAGCTCAGGGAGCGTCTCTATCAGGGCATGCGCGAGCTGCACGGCATCACCGGCGCGGTCGCCGACCGCATCTACGAGAAGCTCTACGCCTTCGCCAATTTCGGCTTCCCGGAGAGTCATTCGCAGAGCTTCGCCTCGATCGTGTTCTATTCCTCGTGGTTCAAGCTGCACCACCCGGCCGCGTTCTGCGCCGGGCTGCTGCGCGCCCAGCCGATGGGTTTCTACTCGCCGCAGTCGCTGGTCGCCGATGCCCGCCGTCACGGGGTGCGCGTGCACGGCCCCGACATCAACGTCAGCCGCGCCGAACCCACCCTGGAGAACGCGGGCACCGAGGTCCGCCTCGGCCTGTCCGGCATCCGCCACCTGGGCGCCGACCTCGCCGAGCGCATCGTCACCGACCGCACCGCCCACGGCCCCTTCACCTCGATGCTCGACCTCACCGGCCGCATCGAACTGTCCGTCGCCCAGGTCGAATCCCTGGCCACCGCAGGCGCTTTGGACAGCCTCGTCCAGAACGACGGTGCGCGGCGGGCGGCGTTGTGGGCAGCGGGCGCGGCGGCGCGGGAACGCGCGGACCTGCTACCCGGCACCGGACCGGTGACCGCGGCCCCGTCCCTGCCCGGCATGAGCGCGCTCGAGATCGCCGCCGCCGACGTATGGGCCACCGGCATCTCACCCGGCAGCTATCCCACCGAATTCCTGCGCGAACACCTCCGCTCCCTCGGCGTCGTCCCGGCCGCGGACCTGCTGCTCGTCGAGGACGGCACCCGCATCCTGGTCGCGGGCGCGGTCACCCACCGCCAGCGCCCGGCCACCGCCGCGGGCGTCACCTTCCTCAATCTCGAGGACGAGACCGGCATGGTGAACGTGGTCTGCTCGGTCGGCCTGTGGCAGCGCCACCGCCGCCTCGCCCAGAGCGCCACCGCCCTGCTCGTACGCGGCCGCATCCAGAACGCCGAGGGCGCGGCCAGCCTCGTCGCCGACCACCTCGAACACCTCGACCTGCGCATCGTCGCCCGCTCCCGCGACTTCCGCTGACACGCCCAGTGGGTGGTACCATATATGGCATGATCAAGACGACCGTGTACCTCCCCGAGGAGTTGGAGGTCCGGCTCGATGCCGAAGCTGCCGCGACCGGCGTCAGCAAGGCGGAACTCATCCGACGGGGGATCGCAATGCTGCTCGACGCTTCCGAGGTACCGAGGAACGAAGCGCCACTGCCGGTGTTCCGTAGCGGTCGGGCCCGCACCGTCGCGGAGATGGATCAGTCGATCTATGACCACATCAAGTCCCGGTCCGAGCGCCGATGATCATCGTCGCCGACACCTCGGCCCTGTTCGCCGCGTTCGACGCCGACCAGCCCGAACACGACCGGGCGGCAGCCGTCATGGCGACCGAGACTCTGGTGATCTCGCCGCTGGTTTTGACCGAGCTGGATCATCTCGTGCACCGCGATCTCGGTTTCGACGCGGCAATGCAGGTCACCGAGGCCCTGATGACGCGCATGCTGGACGGCCGGTATCGGCTCGCTGAACTCAAGCACGTCGATCTCGCTGCGGCACAGACCATTCGGGCCAAATACGAGGGTCTGCGGCTTGACCTCGCCGACGCCGTCGGTGTCGCCTTGGCCGACAAGTACCGCACCGACTGCATATTCACGCTTGATCAGCGGGACTTCCGGGCGATCGAACCGCTCACGCCCGGCGTCGCGGCGTTCCGCATCCTGCCCGCCGATCTGTAGTCGGCTACGCCCGTCGGCGGCCTCGGCGCATTACGCTGCGACCATGCGCAAGCTTGCGGTGACGTTGATCGGGATGCTCGGGCTGCTGTTCCTGGTGGGGTGCGGCGGCGGGAACGACGAGTCCTCCGGCGGGGCCACTCCGACTGTCTCGGGGCCCGCCGCGGCGGTCGCGCCCGGATTCCGCGAGGGCGCACCGGCGAAAGACAGTCCGGCACCGGCGGATTCGACGCGCAAGGAGGTGATCACCGGCTCGGTCGATATCTCGACCGGTGATCCGATCGCGGGCGCGGCGACGGTCACCGACCAGGTGCGGGCCGTGGACGGGCGCATCGACAGCCGCACCGAACAGCCCGGCACCGACAAGCGCAACGCGCGCGCGGTGCTCAGCGTGCGGGTGCCCGCCGACAAGACCGATGCCTTCATCAGCGGGCTCGACGGCATCGGCACCGTCACCCGGGTCACCACCAACCGCGACGACGTCACCATGCAGTGGCAGGACCTCGACGCCCGCATCCGCGCCCTGCAAGCCTCCGTCGACCGCCTGCGCGCGCTGATGGCGGGCGCCACCAACACCGCCGACCTGATCGCCGCCGAGGAGGCCCTGTCGAGCAGGCAGGGCGAACTCGACAGCCTCACCGCGCAGAAACGCTCGCTCGACGACCAGGTGGCCCTGTCCACCCTGACCATCACCCTCACCGCCGACGACGAGCGCACCCCCGGCGAAGCCGACAACTTCTGGGACGGTGTCGTCGCAGGCTGGCACTCGCTGCTCGACTGGCTGCACGACGCGATCGTCTTCCTCGGCAAGGCCCTGCCCTGGCTCGGCTTCCTCGCGGTCATCGGCGCGATCCTCTGGGCGGCCCTGCGCCGGCTGCTGCACCGTCGGCCCAAGACCGCGCCCGCCGCGAGCACGACACCCGAGCCGGAACCGAACCACCCCGCCCCCGAACAGCATTCGACCGACCCGAAGGGGGCGAGCGGTGCCGACGGTCCGGGCGACGATCAAACCCAACAGCCGTAAAGGCCCTCTCGTCGAAACCGCCGAAGACGGCACCCTCACCCTCTACGTCCGCGCCCCCGCCGTAGAGGGCAAGGCCAACAAGGCCGCCATCGACCTCCTCGCCACCCACTTCGGCGTCCCCAGATCAGCGATCCGCCTCACCGCAGGCGCCACCTCCCGCTTCAAACGCTTCGAGGTCGACGGCTGATCAGGCGTCGTCCGGCGTGATCAGCTCCACCCGAGGGAAGTAGGTCCGGAATCGGGCAGCGTCCCTGGTAAGCAGCCGGTAGCCCGAATACGCCGCGTGTGCTCCGATGTAGAAGTCCGGGAGTGGGCTGCGCTTCTCCCCGCCTCGCCGCCGATAGGCGACAAACGCTTTGCTCGCCACGAACCCGGCCTGGAACGGCAGTGGGAGCCGCTCGAGGTCGGCTTCCGGCAGGGCGTCGTCGAGGTCTTCGATGGCGTCGAAACCGCCGGCCACCTCGGCATAGATGATCGGATTGATCACCGTCGCCCCGGCATCTCGTGCTGCGGCCAGCGCGTCGTCGGACCAATCCGCCCACTTCGGGTCGTCGGTGAGTACATCGAGCAGCACACAGGAGTCCACCAGGGTGATGGGCGGGTCGTGAGCGAGTCTCAGCGGCCGCCCCGCAGCGCGGCCGCTAGTCGCCACGGAAGAGCTCCATGAGTTCGTCTGTGCTCATCGACGTCGTCGCCCGGCCACGCATATGCCCGGTGAGCCGTTTCCCGCGACGTGCCGCACCCTCGCGCCGCACGATCTGCAATGTGTTACCGACCTCGATGACCTCGACCTCATCGCCCTCTTCGAACGCGAACTTTCGTCGGAGTTCGGCCGGAATCGTGACCTGCCCCTTGCTGTTCAAGCGCACCGCGCACCACCTTGCTCTCAGGAATGGGGGAGATACGTAATACATGCGATACGTGTCTATTCTATCGCGTGGCTGGTCCGGGCGCTTCGAGATCGGGGGTCAGACCGCGTCGGGGAAGCCCTGTTGGCGCCATGCCTCGTAAACAGCGACCGCCGCGGTGTTCGACAGGTTCATCGACCGGCGTCCGGGCAGCATGGGGACCCGGACCTGATCGGTGATGTGCGGGTCGGCGAGGACCTCGGCGGGCAGGCCGGTGGGTTCGGTGCCGAAGAGCAGGATGTCGCCGGCGCGGTAGGTGATGTCGGTGTAGCGCGTGCTCGCCTGCGTGGTGAAGGCGAAGACGCGCTGCGGGCCGATGGCCGCCCACGCCGTCTCGAGATCCGGGTGCACGGTGACCGAGGCCATGTCGTGGTAGTCCAGCCCGGCCCGGCGCAGCTTGGACTCCGACAGATCGAAGCCCAGCGGTTCGATCAGGTGCAGCGTGCAGCCCGTGCCCGCCACGAGCCGGATCGCGTTACCGGTGTTCGGCGGAATGACCGGCTGATGGAACATCACATTGAACACCGCAGCAGGGTACGTGGCCGGTGCGTCTGGAACAATCGGGGCGTGAACAAGGCGGAGACGACCGGCAAGCATCGCGTGGTGCGGTTGAGTGCCTGGCAGCAGTATCTGCGCAGTCATCTGCCGATGACCGTGGTGACCGCGCTGATCATCGTCGCCGTGGGGTTCGTCGCGTGGGATCGCTGGCGTCGTGGGGCGCTCATCTTCGGTAGTGCCGCGCTGGTGGCGGCGGCCTTCCGGCTGTGCCTGCCGACGGTGCAGGTGGGGCTGCTCGCGGTGCGCAGCAAGCCGTTCGACGTGGCCGCGCTGACCGCGCTGGGCAGTTCCATCGTCTTCCTGGCGGCCACTATCAACACCCTCGGCGTCAGCTGACGAAACGACCGCGCCCGGGCGTGGACGCGGTCGTCGGGATCAGGCGGAGGCGATGGACCCTTCCCACAGACTGCGCGTGCCCTTGCTGCCGTAGCGTTCGCGGGCCTCGGCGGGAGTGATCGTGGCCCGGTCCCGCGGCGGCGCGGCGGTGGCGTGCGCGGCCAGGATCTGCCCGGTCAGCTTCGCGACGTACGGACTGGCCAGGATCAGCCCCCGGTTACCGCGCAGCGCCGTGGCCCACACCAGCGCCTTCCACGGCAGCCGCGCCGAGACGTCGACGACGCGCGGCAGGTCGAACCGGCCGAGCTCGCGCATCCAGGTGGGCAGCGTCGCGATCGTCGCCAGCGACAGCACCCGCCCGCCCGCCGCGAACGTCAGGCCCTTGTCCACCGACGGCCACAGCAGGTAGTGCATCGCCCGCACGGCCCGCTCGCTGACGCACAGCTGCGGCCGCATCCGCGCGAAATAGGCGCGCACCTCCTCGCGATTGCGCGGCACATCGGCGGGCTTGCAGGTCTGCAACTCGGCGGCGATCACGCAGTCGGCCCAGTACCGGTCCTCCTCGGCCGGGCTCAGCGGGCCGGGGCCGAACATCTCGTAGGCCTTGAGCACCGAATGCCAGCCGGTGACGTGGATCCACAGCTGGGATTCGGGATTGTTGGCGCTGTAGCGCTTGCCGCTGATGGGTTCGATGCCCGTCATCGGCGCGTGCACCTTCATCAGGTGCTCGGCGGCCTGGATGGCGGTGCGGCCGTCACCGAGGGCGACCAGCAGGAAGTAGGACAGCGTGTGGTCGAGACGGGTCGCGGGATTGTCGTAGATCCCGTGCGAGTCGGCCACCGCGGCGGTGAGGAACGGGTCGAAGTGCTCGAGGGTGACCGCGCGCTGGAATCCGATCAGCGCGGTCGGCGCCGCCCACACCTTCCAGGTGGGGGAGTCCGGGCCGAAGAAGCCGTAGTCGTCGCGGCGCAGGGAAGTCGGATCGAAGGCCATGCACGTGCTCCTTTGCAGTGCCGAGGCGAACCTCACAGGTGAATACAACGCAACCGTAGCAATTGTGCGGATCGAATACAACGGTTGTGTAGGATTTGTCCGGATGGGTGACCGGTAACGTTCGGAGGGTGAAGGGAGGTCCCGTGACCGCCACGCAGGAACAGCGGCCCCGGCGCCGCTACGCCCCGCGACTGCCGCCGCACGAACGCCGGGCCCAGCTGCTCGACGCCGCGTTCGCGGTCCTGGGCCGTGCCGAACTGCACGAGCTGAGCATGGAGGCCGTCGCCCAGGAAGCCGGGGTCGGCAAGCCGGTGCTCTATACCGTTTTCAAGACCAGGGCCGAACTGGTCGAAGCGCTGCTGGAACGGGAGCGCGAACGCGGCCTGGCGCAGATCGCCGACACCCTGCCCGCCGACCTGGACGGCACCGAACCGGTCGTCGCCGCCTCGGCGACGGTGGAGGCGTTCGTGGGTCTGGCGCTGGAGAACCCGACGCGCTGGCGGCTCATCCTGGCCACCCCGGCCAGCGCCCCCGACGAATACCGGGCCGCCCTGCGTGCCTCGCGCGCCGATATCCTCGCTCGCGCGCAGGCGCTGGTCGAGGTCGGTATCGCGCTCTCACCGCGCTGGTCGGGCATGGACGCGGCGCTGCTGGCGAACGCCACGCTCACCGTGGCCGAGATGCTCGGCCGCCTGGCCGTGAGCGATCCCCACGAGTACCCGCGCGAACGACTTCAGGATTTCGTCCGCTCGGTGGTGGCCCTGCTGCCGGGGCTGCCGGGCCGGTAACGACTGCGGCTCAGCGGTTCTCGCGCGCCATCCGGATCGTCTCGGTGAGCAGCTTGGCGACGGCGGCGGCCTCGGTGAGAAATCCGTCGTGCCCGTCCCGGGAGTGCACGATCTCCAGACCCGCGCAGCCGGGCAGACCTTCGGCCAGCTCGGCCTGAGTGTGCAAGGGGTACAGGCGATCCGAGTCGACCCCGCCCACCACGCACGGCACCGGCGTTGAGGCCAGCGCGGCGGCGACCCCGCCGCGTCCGCGCCCGATGTCGTGGCGGTTCATCGCCTCGCTGAGCAGCACGTAGGTGGCCGGATCGAACCGCTGACACAGCTTCTCGGCCTGGTGCTCGAGATAGCTCTGCACCGCGTAGCGGCCGCCGGTCCACGGGTCCTCGTCGCCCTGGGCCTGATTGGCGAAGCGGTGGTCGAGTTCGCCCTCGGTGCGGTAGGTCAGGTGCGCGATGCGCCGGGCCAGGCCCATGCCGGTCATCGGCGCGCGGCCGGTGCCGTGGTAGTCACCGCCCTGCCAGTCCGGGTCGGACCGGATGACGGCCATCTGCGTGGTCTGGGTACCGATCTGATCGGCGGTGGCCCTGGCGCCCACGGCCAGCACCAGCGCGGCCGAGACCCGCTCCGGGCTGCCGATGATCCACTCCAGCACCCGCATGCCGCCCATCGACCCGCCGACCACCGCGCCGAGCCGCTCGATGCCGAGCAGGTCGAGCAGCTGCGCCTCGGCGGTCACCTGGTCACGGATGGTCAGGCCGGGAAAACGCGCGCCCCACGGCTTTCCGTCGGGGGCGATGCTGGACGGGCCGGTGCTGCCCTTGCAGCCGCCGAGCACGTTGGTGGCGATCACACACCATTCGTCGGTGTCGATCGGCGCACCGGGGCCGACCATGCCCTCCCACCAGCCCGGCGCGGGATTGTCCGGGCTGGCGATGACGGCGGAGTCGCCGGTGAGCGCGTGCTCGACCAGCACCACATTGTCCAGGGTGGGCGAGAGCTCGCCCCAGCGTTGCACCGCGAGCCGCACATCGGGGACCACGGCGCCGTTCTCCAGCGTCACGTCCCCGATGGCGACCACGCCGAGTCGCCCGTCCGGGGGCGGCAGAGCCACCCCGGAGCCGGGTCGGGCGATCGGCGATTCGGTGCTCACAGTCACGTCGTCGCCGCCGCGAAACCGGCCCGCAGATCGGCCAGGATGTCGTCGATGCCCTCGATACCCACCGCGAGCCGCACCAGCCCCGGAGACACGCCTGCGGCCAGCTGCTCCTCCGGCGTCAACTGCGAGTGCGTGGTCGAGGCCGGGTGAATCACGAGAGAACGCACATCACCGATGTTAGCGACATGGCTGTGCAGGCTCAGAGCGTCCACGAACTTCTTGCCCGCGTCGACGCCACCGGCCAGGTCGAAGGCCACGATCGCGCCCGCGCCCTTGGGGGCCAGCTGCGTGATCCGCTCGTGCCAGGGCGAGGACTCGAGGCCCGCGTAGTACACCTTCTCCACGCCCGGCTGCTCGGCGACGAACTTCGCCACGGCCTCGGCGTTGGCCACGTGCCGTTCCACCCGCAGGCTCAGCGTCTCGATGCCCTGGGCGATGAGGAAGGCGTTGAACGGCGAGACCGCCGCACCCAGATCGCGCAGCAGCTGCACGCGGGCCTTGAGCGCGTAGGCGGGCGCGCCCAGGTCGGCGAAGACCGCGCCGTGGTAGCTCGGGTCCGGCTCGGTGAAGCCGGGGAAACGGGCGTTGCCCTCGGCGTCGCGCACGGTCCAGTCGAAGGTGCCACCGTCGACGATCACGCCCGCGACGGCCGCGCCGTGCCCGCCCAGGTACTTGGTGGCCGAGTGCACGACGATGTCGGCGCCGTGGGCCAGCGGCTGGATCAGGTACGGGGTGGCGACGGTGTTGTCGACGATCAGCGGCAGACCCGCGGCGTGCGCGACGGCGGCGATACCGGGGATGTCGAACACCGCGCTGCTCGGGTTGGCGATGGTCTCGCCGTAGAAGGCCTTGGTGTTGGGCCGGATGGCGGCCTGCCACTGGGCCAGGTCGTCGGGGTCCTCGACGAAGGAGACCTCGATGCCCAGCTTGGGCAGCGAGTAGTGGAACAGGTTGTAGGTGCCGCCGTAGAGGTGCGGGCTGGACACGATGTGGTCACCGGCGCCCGCCAGGTTCAGGATCGCGTAGGTCTCGGCGGCCTGGCCCGAGGCCAGCAACAGCGCGGCGACACCACCCTCGAGCGCGGCGATGCGCTGCTCCACCGCGTCCTGGGTGGGGTTCATGATCCGGGTGTAGATGTTGCCCGGTTCGGCGAGCCCGAACAGCGCGGCGGCGTGATCGGTGTCGCGGAAGGTGTAGGAGGTGGTCTGGTAGATCGGCAGGGCCCGCGCGTTGGTGCTCGCGTCGGGGGCCTGGCCGGCGTGGATCTGCTTGGTCTCGAAGGTCCAGTTCTCGGGCAGGGCAGAGTCGGTCATGAAAGTGCTCCAGGGTTGTGCGCCGGGGAATTCGTCAACTGGGTCGGATCGACGGACAACAACACATGGGGGCCTCCTGGGATGCGCGCTTGCCCTCGACCTTCGAGAGCCCGGTCATCACCCGGAGCACCCCACCGCAACTGGAGGGTTGCCGACCAGCGAGCCGGGGCTTGACGCTGGTACTCATGACCTTGCCGTCATGTTAACCGGACAAGCCCCCACACGGAAACTTCCCGGCTGAACGTAGCCTGGATCACGTCGCGATCGGCACAGTCCCGCACAGCGGGCCCTCCCATCGCGGTGAGGTCCCGGGCAGCAGTACGCTTGTCTTGTTTGCACCACACGTCCCGCCGACAACGCGGGGCATATACGTTGTCTGTTGGAACAGCTGGGGTCCGCTCACAAGCGTGTTCGCCTGGCCGTGCAATGAGGGCACCATCCTAGGAGGACACGAAGATCCATGTCCAAGATCAAGGTTGAAGGTACCGTCGTAGAACTCGACGGCGACGAGATGACCCGGATCATCTGGCAGTTCATCAAGGACAAGCTGATCCACCCGTATCTCGACGTGAACCTCGAGTATTACGACCTCGGCATCGAGTATCGCGACAAGACAGACGACCAGGTCACCGTCGACGCCGCGAACGCCATCAAGAAGCACGGCGTCGGCGTCAAATGCGCCACCATCACCCCCGACGAAGCGCGGGTGAAGGAGTTCGGCCTCAAGAAGATGTGGCGCTCGCCCAACGGCACCATCCGTAACATCCTGGGTGGCACCATCTTCCGCGCGCCGATCATCATCTCCAACGTGCCCCGCCTGGTGCCCGGCTGGACCAAGCCGATCATCATCGGCCGCCACGCCTTCGGCGACCAGTACCGCGCCACCGACTTCAAGGTCTTCGAGGCGGGCACCGTCACGCTGACCTTCACCCCGGAGGACGGCGGCGAGCCGATCGTGCACGAGGTCGTGAAGATGCCGGAGGACGGCGGCGTCGTCATGGGCATGTACAACTTCAAGAAGTCCATCGAGGACTTCGCGCGCGCCTCGTTCAACTACGGCCTGCAGCAGAACTACCCGGTGTACCTCTCCACGAAGAACACCATCCTCAAGGCCTACGACGGCATGTTCAAGGACACCTTCCAGGAAGTCTTCGACGCCGAGTTCAAGGCCGAGTTCGACGCGGCGGGCCTGACCTACGAGCACCGCCTGATCGACGACATGGTCGCCTCCTCCATGAAGTGGGAGGGCGGCTACGTCTGGGCCTGCAAGAACTACGACGGCGACGTGCAGTCCGACACCGTGGCCCAGGGCTTCGGCTCGCTCGGCCTGATGACCTCGGTGCTGCTCACCCCGGACGGCAAGACCTGTGAAGCGGAGGCCGCACACGGCACCGTCACCCGGCACTACCGTCAGCACCAGCAGGGCAAGCCGACCTCGACCAACCCGATCGCGTCGATCTTCGCCTGGACCCGCGGCCTCGAACACCGCGGCAAGCTGGACAACACCCCCGAGGTGATCGGCTTCGCGCAGACGCTCGAAGACGTGGTCATCAAGACCGTCGAGGGTGGGCAGATGACCAAGGACCTGGCGCTGCTCGTCGGCGGCGATCAGGGCTACCTGAGCACCGAGGAGTTCCTGGGTGCCTTGGACGCAAATTTGGCCCGCACCCTGAAGTGAGCCTTTCCGCCTCTGGCCGATAGGGGGCTGCGTCGGCAGCCCCACGGTGAGGTGGGAGCGTTCGCTCAGCCCGGTGAGTTACCCGTGTTCTCGCGAGAACAGTGGGTTGCTCGCCGGGCTGTGTCGTTTCCGGGTGGGGTAACTCACGGTCGTCCCGGGATGCGCGGGGCCGGGACTCGCCGTTGCATGGAGGCGTGACTTCTTCCCTCTCCGCCGCCGACCGCGTGGCGCCACGCACCAGCTGGCACATTCCCGCGATGCTGGCGCTGGCGCTGGGTGGATTCGGGATCGGCACCACCGAGTTCGTGACCATGGGACTGCTGCCCGATATCGCCGCCGACTTCCGGATCACCGAGCCCACGGCCGGTCACGCGGTGTCGGCGTACGCGCTCGGCGTGGTCGTCGGGGCGCCGTTGATCGCCGCGCTGTGTGCCCGGGTGCCCAGGAAGAAGCTGCTCATCGCCCTGATGGCCGCGTTCACCGTCGGCAATGCCGCGACCGTGCTCGCCCCCACCTTCGGTTCGCTCGTCGCGGCCCGGTTCGTATCCGGATTGCCGCACGGCGCCTACTTCGGTGTCGCCTCGCTGGCGGCCGCCACGCTCGCGCCCGCCGGGCAGCGGGCCAAGGCGGTGGCCGCGGTGATGCTCGGATTGAGCGTGGCCAATGTGGTCGGTGTGCCCGGGGCGACCTGGCTCGGCCAGCATCTGGGCTGGCGGGACGCCTACGTGGTGGTCGCGATCATCGGCGTGGCGACCGTGGCCGCGCTGTGGCGGTTCGTGCCACCGCTGACCACCATGACCATCACCGATCCGCGCACCGAACTCGGCGCGCTGCGCCGCCCCCAGGTGCTGCTCACCCTGGCCGTCGGCGCGATCGGCTTCGGCGGCATGTTCGCCGTCTACACCTACATCGCCACCACCATGACCGATGTCGCCGGGCTGTCCGTCGGCGCCGTCCCGATCGTGCTCGCCCTGTTCGGCCTCGGCATGATCGCGGGCAATGTCCTCGGTGGCATCCTGGCCGACCGCGGCGTCGACCGCTCGATCTTCGCGGCCCTGCTCGCCATGGTCGTCATCCTGGCCGGCTTCGTCCTGGCCGCCCACAACCCGGTCACCGCCGCCCTGGGCGCCTTCCTCGTCGGCGCCTCCGGCGCGGCCCTGGCACCCGGCCTGCAAACCCGCCTCATGGACGTCGCCGCCGACGCCCAAACCCTCGCCGCCGCCCTCAACCACGCCGCCCTCAACATCGCCAACGCCGCAGGCGCCTGGCTCGGCGGCCTCGTCATCGCCGCAGGCCTCGGCTACACCGCCCCCGCCGCCGTCGGCGCTGTTCTGGCCATCGCAGGCGTCCTCCTGTTCACCACCACCGTCTGGCTGGCCCGCCGCGTGTCTCCCAGCTCGCGGAGTGCGCCGATCTCGACCACCTCGCCACGTGGCTGAAACAGGCAGGCACGGCGACCTCGACCGACGAGCTGTTCGGCTGATCGCCGTGCGCGGGTGAGCGCGTCCGGATCAGTGGCGTGTGCCGTCTGCCGGGCGGGCCCAGCCGATGCTGAGGTGGACGGCGCGTTGCCAGTGGGCGTATTCCTCGTCGCGGCGGGTGCGGTCGGGGTGGGGGAGCCATTGGGCGGCGGCTCGCCAGTTGCGGCGTAGGCCCTGGAGGTCGGGCCAGTAGCCGACGGCCAGGCCCGCGGCGTAGGCGGCGCCGAGGGAGACGGTCTCGGTGACCAGCGGGCGGGTGACGGGGATGTCGAGGACGTCGGCGATGATCTGCATGAGCAGGTTGTTGGCGGCCATTCCGCCTGCTACGCGCAGGGATCGCGCGCGCAGGCCCGCGTCGGCGTTCATGGCCTCGACCACGTCGCGGGTCTGCCAGGCGGTGGCCTCGAGGACGGTGCGGGCGAGGTGGCCTTTGGTGACGTACGAGGTGAGGCCGATGAGCAGGCCGCGGGCGTCGCTGCGCCAGTGCGGGGCGTAGAGGCCGGAGAAGGCGGGGACCAGATAGCAGCCGCCGTTGTCGTCGACAGTGCTTGCGAGGGTTTCGATTTCGGGCGCGGTGGCGATCAGGCCGACGATGTCGCGCAGCCACTGCACCAGCGACCCGGTGACCGCGATCGGCCCCTCCAGCGCGTACACCGGCTCCGGGCCCACCTGGTAGCCGATGGTGGTGAGCAGCCCGTGCCGGGAGCGCACGATCTCGGGCCCGGTGTTCATCATCAGGAATCCGCCGGTGCCGTAAGTGCATTCGGTCTCGCCGGGCGCGAAGCAGGTCTGCCCGAACAAGGCGGCGTGCTGGTCGCCGAGCGCCGCGCCGATCCGCACGCCCGGCGCGGCGACCCGGGCGGTCCCGAAGTCACCGGTCGAGGGTTCGATGCGGGGGAGCATGGCGCGCGGAATGTCGAAGAACCGCAACAGTTCCTCGTCCCACTGCCGGGTCGCCAGGTTCATCAGCAGGGTGCGGCCCGCATTGGTGACATCGGTGACGTGCTCGCCGCCGGTGAGGTTCCAGATCAGCCAGGACTCCATGGTCCCGAACAGCACGTCACCGCGTTCGGCTCGCTCGCGCAACCCGTCGACTTCGTCGAGCAGCCAGCGCAAGCGGGGCGCGGCGAAGTAGGTCGCCAGCGGCAGCCCGCTCAGTGCCGTGATCCGTTCGGCGCCGGGCATTTCCCGCAACCGTTCGACCAGCGCCTCGGTCCGCACGTCCTGCCACACGATCGCCCGCCGCACCGGCACCCCGGTCGCCCGATCCCACACCACGGTGGTCTCGCGCTGATTGGCGATCCCGATGGCCGCCACGTCCCCGGCCTCGATCCCGGCGTCGCGCAGCGCGGCGGGCACCACCTTCTCGACCGTCCGCCAGATCTCCAGTGCGTCCTGCTCCACCCACCCCGACCTGGGGTAATGCTGACGATGCGCCCGCTGCGCCATCCCGGCCAGCCGCGCGTGCCGGTCGAACACGATGCACCGGCTCGATGTGGTGCCCTGGTCGATGGACAGGACGAAGCGTCGGGTCATCGGGTCCGGCTCCCGTCATCGAGGTCATTCGCGGGCTGCCAGCCCACCTCGACCCGGTCGGTCGGGATGGACGGGCGGTAATTGCTTGCGCGGCAGGCTATCTCGCCGCAACGCCGGAAGTGACCCAGGGGGCGCGCAAGCCCGGCGCCTGCCGCGTGGTCGTGCGTCGGCGAGCCGATCGCCGCCGGGCGCCTTCTCACGGCGACACGCTCAGGTCGCGGTGCACGGCCCGCGCCGCGGCGCGCACGTGCTCGATCGCCGTGGCACGCAGCTGTAATCGGTTGTCACACAGCCGATCCACCGGCCCGGTGATCCCGAGCGCCGCCACCACCAGCCCACCCCGGTCGCGGATCGGCGCGGCCACACCCGCCTCCCCGCCACGGAACTCGCCGACCTCACCGGCCCATCCCGCCCGCCGGACCTCGGTGACCGCGCGCGCGAATTCGTCGCGATCGACGATGGTGCGCCGGGTGAAGGCGGTCAGCTCCGGGGCAGCGCCGGACGGGGCCCCCGAACCGGCAGCGCCGGCCGCAGACCGTGTCCGCGCCGGCACGGCGTCATAGGCCAGCAGCACCTTGCCCAGCGCGGTGGCGTGCGCGGGCAGCACCTCGCCGACCGCGAGCGCCTGGGCGCTGTTGTCCGGCCGGAAGACGTGGTGGATCACCGTGACGCCGACCTCGCGCCCCACCGCGATCCGCACCGACTCCCCGGTGCGCGCCGCGAGCGCGTCGGCCCGGTGGATCGCCCGCGAGCGCAGCTCGTTCACATCGAGCCGGTCGGTGCCGAGTTCGCCGAGCGCGGGTCCAAGCAGATAGCGGCCGGTCGTGGCGTCCTGGTCGACGAACCCGACGCCCAGCAGTGTCCGCAGGATGCCGTGCGCGGTGGGTTTGGCCAGGTCGAGGGCACCGGCGATCTCCCCGACGGCGAGCGGGCCGGGGGCACGCGCGAGCAGACGCAGCACCGCGGCGGCGCGTTCGATCGACTGGATCGGGCCAGGCACACCCCGAACCTACCAGCCCGTTCGGCATTGTCGAACGGTAGTGATGGCGGCCCCCGAACCCGGTTCCTAGCGTGGATCGCGCAGGGCGGACTCACCGCGGAGTCCGGTGAAAGGACAACGATGTATGTGGGTGCGATCGACCAGGGCACCACATCGACACGCTTCATGGTTTTCGACCGGCACGGTGCCGTCGTCGCGCGCCATCAGCTCGAACACGAGCAGATCATGCCGCGCGCGGGCTGGGTCGAACACAATCCGGACGAGATCTGGGAGCGCACCCGCACTGTCGTCAAAACCGCACTGGCGCAAGCGGATCTGACCGCCGCCGAGCTCGCCGCCATCGGCGTCACCAATCAGCGCGAGACCACGGTGGTCTGGAATCGCCGCACCGGCCGCCCCTACGGCAATGCCATCGTCTGGCAGGACACCCGCACCGACCGCGTCATCGCCGACCTCGACGCCGCCGGGCACAGCGAACTCATCCGCGCCCGCACCGGCCTGCCACCCGCCCCCTACTTCTCCGGCGGCAAACTGCGCTGGATCCTGGACACCGTCCCGGGCGTGCGCGCCGACGCCGAACGCGGCGACGCCCTGTTCGGCACTATGGACACCTGGCTCATCTGGAACCTGACCGGCGGCATCCGCGGCGGCGTGCACGTCACCGATCCCACCAATGCCTCGCGCACCATGCTCATGGACCTCGAGACCCTGGACTGGGACGACGAACTCCTCGCCATCTTCGACATCCCGCGCGCGATGCTCCCCGCCATCGCCGCCTCGGCGAACCCGGCCGGTTTCGGCAGCACCAACCCCGACGGCCCGTTCAAGGGTGTCGTCCCCATCGCGGGCGTGCTCGGTGACCAGCAGGCCGCCGCCGTCGGCCAGGTGTGCTTCCGGCCCGGCGAGGCCAAGAACACCTACGGCACCGGCAATTTCCTCATGCTCAACACCGGCACCGAGATCGTGCGTTCCCGGCACGGCCTGCTCACCACGGTCGCCTACCGCTTCGGCGACGACGAACCCGCCTACGCGCTGGAGGGCTCGATCGCCGTCACCGGTTCGGCGGTGCAGTGGCTGCGTGATCAGCTCGGCATCATCGCGGGTGCCGCGCAGATCGAGGACCTGGCCGGCCAGGTCACCGACTCCGGCGGGGTCTACTTCGTGCCCGCCTTCTCCGGGCTGTTCGCCCCGTACTGGCGGCCCGACGCGCGCGGCGCGGTGGTCGGCCTCTCGCGCTACAGCAACAACGCGCATCTGGCCAGGGCCACCCTGGAATCCATCGCCTACCAGACCCGTGACGTGGTCGAGGCCATGCAGCGCGACGCGGGCGTGCGGCTAGAGACGCTGCGGGTCGACGGCGGTGTCACCGTGAACCAGCTGGCCATGCAGATCCAGGCCGATCTGCTCGGCGTGCCGGTCTCGCGGCCGGTCGTCGCCGAGACCACCGCACTCGGCGCCGCCTACGCCGCAGGGCTGGCCGTGGGCTTCTGGGCCTCCACCGACGACCTGCTCGACAACTGGGCCGAAGACGTCCGCTGGTATCCCACCTGGTCCGACGAGCAGCGCGAACACGGCTACACCCGCTGGCGCAAGGCCGTCTCCCGGACCCTCGACTGGGCCGAGATCTGAACTCCGACAACCCCTTTGTCCAAGGAGAACCGCATGTCTGTACAACTGGACCGCAGCTACCGTGAGCAGGCGATCGCCGGGCTCGGCACCGAGGAGATCGACGTGCTGGTCATCGGCGGCGGGGTGACCGGCGCGGGTGCCGCGCTCGACGCGGCGTCGCGCGGCCTGTCGGTGACTCTGGTCGAGACCCGCGATTTCGCCGCGGGTACCTCGAGCCGCTCGTCCAAACTCATCCACGGCGGCCTGCGCTACCTCGAGCAGATGGACTTCGCGCTGGTGCGCGAGGCGCTGAAAGAGCGTGGGCTGCTGCTGAACACGCTCGCGCCGCACCTGGTGCGGCCGGTGCCGTTCCTGTTCCCGCTCCAGCACCGGGTGTGGGAACGCGCCTACATCGGCGCGGGCATCGCCCTCTACGACACCCTCGGCGGCGCGCGCACCGTCCCCATGCACAAGCACCTGACCCGCACCGGCGCACTGGAACTCGCGCCCGCGCTGCGCGAGGACGCCATGACCGGCGCCATCCGCTACTACGACGCCCAGGTCGACGACGCCCGGCACACCATGATGATCGCCCGCACCGCCGCCGAACAGGGCGCGACCGTGCTCACCCGCACCACGGTGACCGGGCTGGAACGCGACGGCGAGCGGGTCGTCGGCGCCCGCGTGCTCGACCTGGAAACCGGCCGCGAACACACCATCCGGGCCCGCAGCGTGATCAGCGCGACCGGCGTGTGGACCGACGACATGATCAAGCTGACCGGCGTCGACTTCCCGTTCCATGTGCGCATGTCCAAGGGTGTGCACATCCTGGTCCCGCGTGACCGGCTCGACCTGCACACCGGCCTGATCATGCGCACCGAGAAGTCGGTGCTGTTCGTCATCCCGTGGGCCGAGCACTGGATCATCGGCACCACCGACACCGACTGGGCGCTGGACAAGAACCACCCCACCGCCACCGCAGCCGACGTGCAGTACATCCTCGACCACGTCAACGCACTGCTGCGCGAGCCGCTGACCAGGGCTGACATCGTCGGCACCTACGCGGGCCTGCGGCCGCTGATGACCGGCGCGTCCAAGGAGACCGCCAAACTCTCGCGCGAGCACGCCGTGGCCGAGCCCGCGCCGGGCCTGTTCGTGATCGCGGGCGGCAAGTACACCACCTACCGGGTGATGGCCGCCGACGTGGTCGACGCCGTCGCCGCCCGCCTCGGCGGCGAGATCCCCGCCTCGTCCACCGACACGCTGCCGATCATCGGCGCGACGGGCTATGCCGAGATGCTCGCCGCGGCCCAGTCGCTGGCGGCGGCCGCCGGGCTGCCCGCCGAGACCGTCGAGCACCTGCTGGGCCGCTACGGCTCGCTGACCAGTGAGCTGCTCGATCTGGTCCGCACCGATCACACCCTGCGACAGCCGATTTCGGGCGCGCCCGAGTACATCGCCGCGGAGATCGTCTACGCCGTCACCCACGAGGGCGCCCTGCATCTCGACGACGTGCTCACCCGCCGCACCCGCATCTCCATCGAGGTCCCCGATCGCGGCCTGGCCGCCGCCCCGCAGATCGCCCGGCTGATCGCCCCGCTGCTCGGCTGGGACGAGGAGACCACCGACGCCGAGATCAACCGCTACTACGACCGGGTGCACGCCGAACTCGCCGCCAACGAGGCCGCCGACGACGAGGCCGCCAATACCGCCCGCCTGGTCGCGGTGCACTGACCGCACACCCCAGCCCGACGCCGCCGGGCCAGGCATCGAAGCACGTGCCGCTGTTCCGCTTCGGTGCCTGGCGCACGCCGGTGGTGGTTGCCGACGCGGTCGCGGATTCGCGGGCAGCTGCTACCGAAGCGGCACCGGGGGTGCGGACGGTGACTACCGTGGACCCATGAATTCGCGCAGTGACCGCCGGGGCGTCGTGCTCATCACCGGCGCCAGCTCGGGCCTCGGCGCCGAGATGGCCCGCCAGTTCGCCGCCCTCGGCTACGACCTCGCCCTGTGCGCGCGCCGCACCGAGCGCCTCGACGAGCTGCGCACGCAGATCCTGGCCGAACAGCCGGATCGCGTGGTGTCGGTGAAGGCGCTCGATGTCGTCGACGACGCGGCCGTCTTCGGAGTCTTCGACGAGTTCGCCGCCGAGTTCGGCACGATCGATCGCGTCGTGGTGAACGCGGGCCTGGGCAAGGGCGCCCCGCTGGGCACCGGCCGCCACGACGCCAACCGTGCGACCGCGACGGTGAATTTCCTGGCCGCCCTCACCCAGAGCGAGGCCGCGCTCACCCTGTTCCGCGCCCAGGGCCACGGCCACCTGGTCATGATCTCCTCGATCTCGGCCCTGCGCGGCATGCCCAAGACCCTCACCACCTACGCCGCCACCAAAGCGGGGGTGGCCGCGCTCGCCGAGGGCGTGCGCACGGAAAACATTCCCGGCGTGGATGTCTCGGTGATCTACCCCGGCTACATCCGCTCGGAGATGAACGACCGGATCAAACATGAACCGAAATTCATGGTGGACACCGCCACCGGCGTGCGCGCCATGGTCGCCGCCATCGAGAAGCGCCGCGCCAAAGCGTATGTGCCCGCCTGGCCGTGGGTGCCGTTCGGCTACGCCCTGCGCGTCCTCCCCGCACCGCTGGCGCGCAAGCTCCTCTGACCCTCGCGCGCGGGAAAACGCAGCGGCACAGGCATGTATATGATGCTTGCGCTGTGCTCGGGGGGAAGATCTCGCATGGAGACCCCGCGCGTCCCATGAGGAGGGGAATCCGTGAAGACCCGTTTCGCGCTGTCCGCCACGGTGGCTGCCGCCGCCTTGCTGCTGGCCGGATGCCAGGAAGAACTGCCGCCCGGTGGTCAGCCGGTGACGCCGTCGTCGGCCACCACGTCCTCGGCGGCCCCGGCCACCCCGAACGCCGACGGCGTGCTGAACCCGGGTGACACCGGCAAGCTCGAATCCGGCGTCGAGCTGTCGATCCTGAAGGTGGAGGGCGACCAGGTCGAGCGCGAGGGTGCCGTCTCGGTGTTCACCTTCCAGCTCAACAACACCTCGTCCAAGGCGCTGGACCGCTGGTCGTCCCCGTCGCTGGTCTACGGCGAGGACGGGACCGCCGCCGAGTCGGTGCTCTCGCTGGACAAGAACTACAAGTACGGCCTCGAGGGCAAGCTGCCGCCCGGCTCCAAGCAGACCATCAAGATCGCCTACGCGGTGCCGGTCGACAAGCTGAAGCCCGCGGTCATCACCTCCGAGGAGCTGATCTGGCGGGGCGACTTCAGCAACTACAAGCGCTGACCCGCTGACGGTGGGCGGACATCGTCCGCCCACCCGGCCTCAGACCGCGCGCAGGTGCCCGCGGCTGGCGTAGATGTGCTCGGCGATGAGCGTCGCGATCCGGTCCGGCGCCTCCAGCATCGGCACATGACCCACCCCGTGCACCACGATGCGGTCGGCCGATTCGGGCAGTTCGCGCAGGTAGCGGGTGGCGTAGACGCTGTTGGGGATGATCCGGTCGTACTCGGCCAGCAGCATCCGCACCGGGGTCGCGATCGTGTCGAGATCGGTCATCGACGGGGCGCGCAGGCTGCCCAGCAGCATCGGGACGATCACCTCGCAGTGCAGCACCGCGGTCACCAGCGTCGCCAGATCGCGGCTCGAGATCGCGCTCACGTGCTTGGCGACCAGGAACCCCGCCACCTGCTGGACCAGCGCGTTGTCCACCACGAAGGTGCCAAGGCGCTTGCCGATCTCGACGAACGGGATCAGCGAGGCGAACTTGGCGCCGATGCGTAACTGGGTGATCGAGGGCTGGGTCCAGCCGCCCGCGGGCGCGATGGCGGTGAGGGTGCGCGCCCGGCCGCGCCGCGCCAGCTCCAGCCCCACCCAGCCGCCGAGCGAATTGCCCGCGATATGGCAGTCACGCCAACCCAATTCGTCGAGCTGGTTCTCGATCTGATCGGCCAGCGCGTACACATCCAGCGACCAGCCCTCGACCTCCGGGCCACCCCAGTGCCCCGCGAAGGCGGGCGCGTACACCTCGCAGTTCGCCGACATCCGCCGCGCCACCTGTTCCCAGCAGTGTGGCGAGAGCATGAATCCGTGCAACAGCAGCACCGGGTCACCCGACCCGAGATGCAGCGCCGCGACGGGCGCGGGACGGGCAGTGGACTTGGCGGTGCGTGACGTCATCGTCATCCACCCCTTCCTGGACAGCGGTGTCCCGGGGAGCATTCCTGACTTGTCATTGTACGGTCGTCGGGTGGCTCAAATCCTCTCGACAGTGAATGTGAACGGTGTTCGCGCCGCCGCGACCAAGGGCATGCTGGCCTGGCTGACCGCCACCGAAGCCGACATCGTGTGCCTGCAGGAGACCCGCGCGACCGACGCGCAGGTCGCGGCGGCGCTGGCGCCCGCGCTCGACGCCGGGTGGGTGCTCTCGCACGCCGAACCCGAGTCCAAGGGCCGGGCCGGGGTCGGCATCCTGTCTCGCCGCGCCCCTGACGCGGTGCGCGTCGGCTTCGGCAGCACCGAGTTCGCCGCGTCCGGCCGCTACATCGAGGCCGATTTCGGCGAGGTCACCGTGGCCAGCGTGTATGTGCACTCCGGCGAGGCGAACACCCCCAAGCAGGACGAGAAGTACCGCTTCATGGCCGAACTGGGCGCCTACCTGAAGACCCGCACCGGCGATTTCGTCGTCAGCGGCGACTGGAACATCGCCCCCGCCGAGGCGGACCTCAAGAACTGGAAAGCCAACCAGAAATCCGCCGGCTTCCTGCCCGAGGAACGCGCCTGGATCGCCGAACTCCTCGCCGCGGGCTACGTCGACGTCGTCCGCGCCCTCCACCCCGACACCGCGGGCCCCTACAGCTGGTGGTCCTACCGGGGCCGAGCCTTCGACAACGACTCCGGCTGGCGCATCGACTACCACCTCGCCCTCGGCGACCTCCCCACCCGGGCCAAACAAGCCGTCGTCGAACGCGCCCCCGCCTACGACCAGCGCTGGTCCGACCACGCCCCGGTCACCGTCCAGTTCCGGTGACGACAAGGCTCACGGTCGAGTGGGAACCCGACTCTCGCGACCCGCATCGACTGGCGCAACCTCACCCGCGAGTCCGTCACCTTCGTCTCCAAACACCTGGCACACACCGAAAGCGACGTCCTCTACAGCACGACCGTCCAAGGGCGTCGCGCCTACCTGTACGTCCTGCACGAACACCAGTCCAGCACCGACAAACTCATGCCGATGCGCCTGCTCGAGTATGTGCTCTCGATCTGGAAGCACCACCGCAAGGTCAACCCCGACACCGCTGACACCCTGCCGTTCGTTCTGCCGATCGTCACCCACGCCAATCCCAAGGGCAGCCCGTGGGCGGCCTGCGCGCAGCTCGCCGACCTGATCGACATCGATGACGACACCCGCGCCGAACTCGACCCCTACCTTCCCCGCCTGAGCTATCTGCTCAACGACCTGACCGCCACCCCGCTCGAGGACCTGCTCGCCCGCCCCGGCACTCCCTCGACTCGCATCCTGCAGGTCGTGCTCAAACTCGTGCCCGGCAATACCCGCCTCCACCTGGAGTTACGCGTACTGGAACCTGACTTGAGGTTGCTCGACCAGGATGAACTCGCCGCTGTTCTGACGTACATTCTCAGTGAAGGCGACACCGCCGACGATGATGTGCAAACGTTGGTCGACGAGATCGGCCCCGAGGCGAAGGAGACATACATGACCACCGCGAGTCGGCTCCGCGCCGAGGGCCGCGCCGAAGGGCGTGTCGAAGGGCAGGCCAAGGTTCTCATGCAATTGATGGCTGAGAAGTTCGGGCCGGTCCCCGGCCGGATCGTGGACGCTGTGCGCACAGCCAGTCAAGATCAGCTCGACACGTGGACCGGGCGTCTGTTGTCCGCCGACACCCTCGACGATCTCGGCATCGCCTGACGGTTCGCCGGTTCGACGCCAACTCACCGGCGTCGTGCCTGTACGCCTGCGAGGTTTGTCGTAGTAATCCGCTCGCGATAGCGTGCGACTATCTGTGCGCCATCTCGGTCGCCGGATAGTCGATGAACGCCTGCGGAGGGACGGTGAGTCCAGCCGCCCAGCGGAAGGCACGTCCCCGTGAAGTATGTCGAGGTCCAGTACCGGTGAACCTCTCGCGTAAGACGCTCGGATTGCTTGCCGGGCTCGTTCTCGTTCTGGCCGCGCTCGGGCTGTCGGTGTTCGGCGGGTCCGGTGACAACAACACCACCACCTCCGTGACCAGTACCGCTGCGGTTGCCGGTGGTACCACCACCGCGCCCAAGCCGGGTGCGCCTGCGGCGAAACCCGGGGGGAGTTCGGCCGCGCCGGTCAGCAAGGTGGCGGGGGTTCCGGATCGGGCGTACGCGACGTTGGTCGAGATCGATGCGGGGCGGTGGCCGGATTCGGCGGGCTCGCCCGGGACCAAGGGTGGGGAGCAGTGGATGAACCGGGGGACGAAACTGCCGCCGAAGGATTCGGCGGGGAATCCGGTGAAGTATCAGGAGTGGGATGTCAATCCCAAGCAGCGCAATCGGTCTCGTGATGCGGAGCGCATCGTGACCGGTAGCGATGGTTCGGCCTGGTACACCGGTGACCACTACGACACCTTCACGAGGATGCGCTGATGACGTCGCGAATGCCGCTGTCGCAGTTCCTTGCCCGACCCACCGCCGGAGCCCCGGCGGGCCCGGTGTTCGGCGCGCTGGCCGTCGACCCCGCGCAGTTCAGCGGGGTACGCTACGACGCACCGGCCGACTACCGGGTGCGCGAACTGCGCGGACCCAAGATGCGCACGGTCGCGGCGCTGTTCGACGAGTTCGCCGCCGCCTTCCAGTTCCCGTACTACTTCGGCGCCAACAAGGACGCCTTCGACGAGTGCCTGCGTGACCTCGATGATTTCGTCGGTGACGCCCCCGGCTATGTGGCGGTGGTCCGCACCGCCGCCGAACTGCTGGCCGAGCAGCCCACCGAACGCGACTGGTTCGCCGGCGCGGTGCGCGACTGCGCGGCCTACTGGGCGCGTCGCGAGGTGGCCTTCCGCGTCGTGCTGCAGGGCGAGCCGGCGGCTTTCGGTGCCGTCACGTTGACCGACCGCCCCGGCTCCTAGCGCCGGTATTCGCGTCTGCCCGATGCCACTCGACCGGCCGTAGCCGACGGACTCAGCGGCGACCGGCCAGGTCGTCGCCGAGCAGGACGAACACGTCGGTGATCTGGTCGACGAGTTGCTCGCGGGTGAGATCGAGGTCGCCCGCGAGCCAGGTGGTCAGGGTCTGGGTGAGCCCGCCGACCAGGTACAGCGCGCGGAAGTCGACGATGTTCTGCGCGATCTCCACCTGATAGAACCCGCTGCCCTGCGCGGCTACCAGCCGGGCGAACGCGCGCACCGTGCGCGCGGTGCGTGCCCGGAGTTCGGGTGTGGCCATGCCCGCGATCAGCGCGGCGCGGGCCTTGCGTGGGTCGTCGATGAGCACCGAGGTGCCCGCGTGGATGGCGGCGTGCGCCTGGGCGCGGCTGTCGGGGGCCGCTCCCGCCAGCGCCGTGACGATCGCGGCGGTGAGTTCCTCGGCGATCCGGTCCAGGACCGCCTCGAGGACCGCGTCGCGATGCTCGAAGTTCTCGTAGTAGTAGCGCTCGTTGAGCCCGGCGCGGGCGCACAGCCCGGCCACGGTCAGCTTGGCCTGCCCGTCCTCGCCGACGATCTCGAGGGCCGCGTCCAGCAGTGCGGTGCGGCGCTGCGCCTTGCGCTCGGCCGCCGAGACGCCGCCGTAGGTCCGTTGTGCGGTCACGGCATCCATTCTGCGTCCTGTCGGCTCCCGGGGCTTTTCTGGTAGAGACTCTTGCCAGATTATCAAATCTGGAGGATTCTATTGCCAGATGCACTCGACGAGGAGGCGCAGCATGGCCGCACGGCAGGGCGAACCCGGATATTTCGCCGACGATTCGATGATCCGCAGGGTGATGAGCAAGCGGGCGGTGGGACTCACCTACGGGGTGCGCGCGCTGGTGATCGGGGCGGTCCATCCGCTGCTGTTCGTCGGTACCAGCGAGAACACCGCGCACCGGGCCACCCCGTACACGCGCCTGGCGATCACCGGCGCGATGTTCGAGGCGGTGTTCCTCGGCAGCAAGTCCGAGGCCGACCGGGCGCTGGCCTTCACCCGCCGCAAGCATCAGCCGGTGGTCGGCACGCTGCCCGAGGACGCGGGCGCCCACCACCCGGCGGGCAGTGCCTACGCCGCCCACGACCCGCACCTGATGTTCATGACCATGGCCTTCACCTTCGATTCGGCCGAGGCCATGTACGACCGGCTGGTTCGCGATCTCACCGCCACCGAGCGCGAGGACCTCTACCAGGACTATGTCCGCTGGGGCGAGCTGTTCGGTATGCCGCGCGAGGCCGCTCCCGGCGACTACCCGGCCTTCCGCGCGTACTTCGACGCCTACCTGGACTCCGACGAGCTGTTCCTCACCGACGAGGCCCGGCTGGTCGGCTCCTACCTGGCGGGCAGCCGCAAGGCCTACCGGCTGGCCCCACCCGCCGAGCAGGTCGGCACCGCGCTGTATTCCCTGGTCCAGGGCAGTCTTCCGCCGCGGATCCGGCGGATGTACGGCATCGAGTGGGGGTTCACCGACGAGCTCGCCCACCGCGCGCTGTGCCGCAGCCTGCGCACCGCCCATCGCACGCCACCGCTGGCACCGCGGGTGCTCGCCGGTGCGCTGGCGGGGCCGAGCACGCCGTCCTATCAGCTGCTGGCCCGGCGCGAACAGCGCAATGTCCGGGCGGGCAAGGCGAGCATGCCCGGTGTCGATCCACGCAACTGGGTGCAGCGAAATTCCGCTTGAGCGGCATGGAAAGATCTGGTCCATGTCCAGTCCTGCCCCGGCCGCGACGGCCGAACGCAAGCAGCGGGTGCTGTCGGGCATCCAGCCCACCAGCGACTCCTTCCACCTCGGCAACTACCTGGGTGCGCTGCAGTACTGGGTGACCATGCAGGACGACTTCGACGCGCTGTATTTCATCCCCGACATGCACGCGATCACCGTCAGCCAGGACCCCAAGGCGCTGCGCGCGCGCACCAAGTCCGCCGCCGCCCAGCTGCTCGCGCTCGGTATCGACCCGGCCAAATCGACCCTGTTCGTGCAGAGCCAGGTGCCCGAGCACGCGGAGCTGGCGTGGGTCCTGAGCTGTATCACCGGGTTCGGTGAGGCGGGCCGGATGACCCAGTTCAAGGACAAGTCGGTCAAGCAGGGCGCCGAGAACGCGACCGTCGGCCTGTTCACCTACCCGGTGCTGATGGCGGCCGACATCCTGCTCTACCGCCCGCACCAGGTGCCGGTCGGCGAGGATCAGCGCCAGCATCTGGAGCTGACCCGGAACCTGGCCCAGCGCTTCAACACCCGCTTCAAGAAGACCTTCGTCGTGCCCGAGCCGCACATCGTCAAGGGCACGGCCAAGATCTTCGACCTGCAGGACCCCACCGCCAAGATGAGCAAGTCGGCCTCCACCGACGCGGGCCTGATCAATCTGCTCGACGACCCGAAGGTCACCGCGAAGAAGGTGCGCTCGGCGGTCACCGACACCGAGCGCGAGATCCGCTACGACCCGGAGCACAAAGCCGGCGTGAGCAACCTGCTGGTGATCCTGAGTTCGCTGACCGCCACCCCGATCGTGAACCTCGAGGAGAATCTCGCGGGTAAGGGTTACGGTGATCTCAAGGCCGAGGTGGCCGACGCGCTGGTCGAATTCGTGACACCCGTGCAGAAGAAGGTGCAGGAGTATCTGGCCGATCAGGCCGAACTGGACCGCATTCTCGCCGCGGGTGCCGAGCGGGCACGCGAGATCGCTGGCAACACACTGGCTCAGGTGTACGACCGGGTGGGCTTCCTGGCCCGCTGACCCGGCGCCCCTGGGGTTTCGGCTGAAGGGGCGCGTGGCATGCAGATCGTCGACAACATCTCGGCCGCTGTCGAGAAGCAGATCGGGCGCAGGCCCTGGCTGGATCATCTGGTCAGGGCGGGCGGCCGCTTCCAGGACAGCCGCGGCGACTTCTTCGCCGCCGGTATCACGTATTTCACTGTGCTGTCGCTGTTTCCGCTGCTCATGGTGGCGTTCTCGGCGGCCGGTTTCGTGCTGGCCGGGCACCCGGAGTGGCTGGCGGAGTTGCAGGAGAAGGTCGTCGAGCTCGTGCCGGGTTCCTTCGGCGACCAGATCAACGACCTGATCGATCAGGCCATCAAGTCACGCGGCACCGTCGGTGTGCTGGGTCTGCTGGTCGGTCTCTACACCGGCCTGGGGTGGATGTCGAATGTGCGGGCCGCGCTCACCGAGCAGTGGGCGAGCAAGAGTCCCGAGAAGCCGTGGTGGCTGGCCAAGCTGTCGGATCTGGGCGCGCTGATCGGTCTGGGGCTGGCGTTCGTGGTGTCGCTGGGCCTGTCGGCGGTGGGGGCGAGCGGACTGGGCAGGCGGCTGCTGGAGGGTCTCGGGCTCGACCATGTGCCCGGTGCGACGGTGGTGCTGTCGCTGATCTCGATCGCGCTGGGCTGGCTGGCGTCCTGGGCGGTGTTCGCCTGGATGATCGCCCGGTTGCCGCGGGAACCGGTCTCGCTGCGCAGCGCGGCGCGCGCGGCGGCGCTGGCTGCCGTGGCGTTCGAGGTGTTCAAGGTGGTCGCGGCGATCTACCTGCGGATGGTGATGTCGAGCCCGGCGGGCGCGACCTTCGGTTCGATCATCGGTCTGATGGTGTTCAGTTACACCACCTACCGGATTCTGCTGTTCGCCACCGCGTGGGCGGCCACCTCGTCCGACAACGAACGCGCCGCGACCGTCCAGCCGCCGGACCCGGTGGTGATCAAGCCGCGCGTGGTCGAGCACGGCGTCACCACCGGGGCGGGCGCGGCCTACTTCGGCGCGGGCGCGGTGGCCGCGCTGGCCCTGGTGCTGGTGGGCCGCAAGCGCTAGCGCCCGCGCCGCACCACCCGCCTGCCCCACAGCAGCAGCCCGACCACCACCAGCGGAATACCGATCAGCGTGGCCACCCGGGCGCCCTGGTGCGCGGGCTGCTCGGGCGCGGCCTGCGTACCGTCGGCGCGCGGCGGGGGTGAGGCGAGCGGCACGCTGGGTTGCACTGCCTCGCTACCGGTTTCGGGGAGCTTGCCGATGCGGGCGTCGGTGTCGAGGGCGAAGCCGTAGTCCAGCAGCCGCGCGGCCTGCACCCACGGGCGCACCGGGAGCACGTCGGCCTTGAGCAGGGTGACGACGAGGCGGTGGCCGTCGCGTTCGGCTGCGGCGACGAAGGTCTGGCGGGCGTCGTCGGTGAAGCCGGTCTTGCCGCCGATCGCGCCCGCGTAGTTGTAGAGCAGCTGGTTGTCGTTGGCGATCGGGAACCCGGGGTGGTCCTTGTCGTCGGGGATCTTCGGGTCGGCCGGATAGCCGGGGAAATCGACCTGTTCGGTGTGGATGAGCTCGGCGAACAGTGGGATGTTCATCGCCTCGCGGAACAGCACCGACAGGTCGTAGGCCGAGGTGCTCATACCGGGGCCGTCCAGGCCCGACGGGGTGGCGGCGCGAGTGTCCATGGCGCGCAACGACTTCGCCACCGCGTTCATCTTCGCCACGGTGGCCTCGTCGCCGCCGAGCTGGGCGGCGATGGCGTGCGCGGCGTCGTTGCCCGAGCACATGATCAGGGCCTGCATGAGCTGGCGGTTGGTGTAGCGCCCGCCCGGTCCGATGCCGACGCGGGTGCCGTCGACATCGGCGTCGGCCTGGGTGCCGACGACCACCTTGTCCAGGTCGAGGGTGCGCAGCGCGACGATGGCCAGGGCCACCTTGATGGTGGAGGCGGGGCGGTAGCGGCCGTGCGGGTCCTTGGCCGCGAGCACGCGCCCGGTATCGAGGTCGGAGACCATCCACGAGGTCGCGGAGATGTCGGCGGGCAGCGCGGGCGCGCCCTGCGGCAGCACCACGCCGCATTCGCCGAGCCGTTCGCCACCGATGGTGGGGGAGGGCACCGGCAGCGGGCTCGGCGCCGACTCGCCCGGCGCGGGCACCTCGGAGGTGTCGATCGGCGCGGGCGGCAGCGTGCGCTGCGGGCAGCTGTCGGTGTTCGGGGTGGTGAACGGGGGTGTGGTGGTCGTGCTCGACCCGGTGGTGGGTGGGTCGTAGGGCTCGACGGGCGGGATGGCGAGGGCGGGAGCCGCGGCGAGGGCGGCGACCGAGGCGAACGCGCCGAGCGTGCTGGCGGCGCGCACGCCGAGTTCACGGATCTTCATCACCTCGCAGCCTAGCGAGCCCGCGCGTCGCGGCAACGCGGGGTATTGACACATCATCGCAAATGAGAGCTACTATCAAAAAGTAGTAGCTCTTATTTTGGAGGAGAAATGCGGACCGAGGACACCCGTCGCTGGCTCGCGCTCGGCGCGCTCGCCTTGGCGATGCTCACCATCGGGCTCGACGTCACCGTGCTGACCGTGGCCCTGCCGACGCTGGCGGTCGACCTGCACGCGAATACCGCTGCGCTGCAATGGTTCACCGGCGCGTACACGCTCGCTCTGGCCGCGCTCATGCTGCCCGCGGGCGCGCTCGGTGACCGGTACGGGCGCAAGAAGGTGCTGCTCGGCGCGCTGGTGCTGTTCGGTGTGGCCTCGGTGGCCTGCGCGTTCGCGGGGTCGTCGGGTCAGCTCATCGCGGGCCGGGTGGTGCTCGGCGTCGCGGCCGCCGCGATGATGCCGCTGTCGATGGCGGTGCTGCCGGTGCTGTTCACCGATCCCGTGCAACGGCAACGCGCGCTGACGATCTGGGTCACCTCGACCGCCATCGGCCTGCCGCTGGGGCCGATCGTGGGCGGCTGGCTGCTCGAGCACTACTGGTGGGGCTCGGTGTTCCTGATCAATGTGCCGCTGGTGGTCGTCGGCGCGCTCGCCGTCGCCACCCTGGTCCCGGAATCCCACGGCGACACCGGGTTCCGCATCGATGTCGCCGGCGCGGCGCTCTCGGCCGCGGGCATGCTCGGCCTCACCTACGGCTTCATCCGGATCGGTGAGCAGGGCTGGGGCGAACCGCTCGCGTGGCTGTGTGTGGGCGCGGGAGTGGCCTTGCTGGCGGCGTTCCTGGCCTGGCAGCGACGGGTCACGCATCCGCTGATCGACGTCGGGCTGTTCGCCGCGCCCGGATTCCGCTGGGGGACAGTTTTTTCCATTCTGGTGAACTTCGCGATGTTCGGCATGTTCTTCACCGTGCCGCAGTACTTCCAGGCCGTGCTCGGTGTCGACGCGCTGGGCAGCGGGCTGCGGCTGCTGCCGATGATCGGCGGCGTGGTGCTCGGCAGCAGGCTCGTCGACCTGCTGCTGCCCCGGATCGGTGTGCGCGCGGTGCTGGTGGGCGGGTTCCTGGTCCTGGCCGCCGGACTGGGCCTGGGTGCACTGACCTCCGTCGACTCCGGCTACGGACTCACCGCCCTGTGGACCACCGTGCTCGGCACGGGGATGGGCCTGGTCATGCCCGCCGCCATGGGTCTGGCGATGGGGGAGCTGGCGGCGAACCGGGCGGGCGCGGGTTCTGCTCTGCTGCAAGCGCTTCGGCAGGCGGGCGGCACCATCGGCGTCGCGGTGCTCGGCACCGTGCTGGCCACCCGGTACCGCGCCGAGCTCGGTCCGCTCGAGCACGCGCCGATCGCCGACGGGGTCAATGCCGGGGTGGCGGCCACCCAGGGCGACCCGGTGCGGCTCGCCCAGGTGCAGCACGCGTTCGTCGCGGGGATGGACACCATGCTGGGGGTGTGCGCGGTGCTGTGTGTGGCCGCGGCGCTGGGCGCGGTGTTCGTGATCGGGCGCGGCACGAGCGCACCGGCGATCGCCGAGGATGCGGCAGAATCGATGCATGCCGGTTGACATGTCACTTCGCGCGCGGAAGAAGGAACGCACCCGCCGTACGCTCCGGCTCGAGGCGTTCCGGCTCTTCCGTGAACAGGGCTACACCGAGACCACCGTGGAACAGATCGCCGCGGCCGCCGAGGTGTCGCCGAGCACCTTCTTCCGGTATTTCCCGACCAAGGAACAGCTGGTCCTCGCCGACGATCAGGACCCGCTGATGATCGAGGCGCTGGCGGCGCAGCCGCGCGGTCAGCATCCGCTCACCGCCTTCCGCAAGGCGGCCGAGCAGGTCTTCACCGGGCTGTCGCCGGAGGAGATGGCCTTCGAACAGGAACGTCAGGCCCTGCTCTATCACGTGCCGGAGCTGCGCTCGGCGATCGGCCGGGAGTTCCAGCGCAGTATCGAACTGGCGGCCGGGCTGCTGGCCGACTACACCGGCCGTCCGGCCGACGAGTTCGAGGTGCGGGTCGCGGCGGGGGCGATGATCGGGGCCATGCTGTCGATCGCCACCACCACGCCGGTCAATGCCGACAATGTCGCCCGGGCGCTCGAGCTGCTGCACGCGGGCCTGCCGTTCGGCACCTCCGGAGAGGCACCGAACGGCGCGGGCGGCTAGTTCTTGCCGTGCTGCACGGGGCAGCCGTGGGCCAGCGGGCCGAGCAGCTGGTTGTTGTCGTAGAAGTGCTCGAGCTCGACGATGCGCAGGTCCTCGCTGACGCGCGCGATCGTCACGCCGAACATCTCGATCTGCTCGCCGGTGGGCTGGTGGCCCTTGTACTCGCCGTCGTACTTGCCCCAGTGCCGCCACCGGAAGCTCACCGTCGGCGGGCCCGACAGCACCTCGAGCACCTCCCAGAAGAACCCGCCGGGGAAGGCGGTGTGGAAGATCTTGTGCGAGGACTCGAAGGTCTCGTTGGCCGACTCGTAGTAGGGGTTGTCGCCGATGAGGATGTTGTAGCTGCCGATCCGGGCGAACTCCTCGGCGTCCTGCCACACCCCGCCGTTGACCCGGCCGCGGTACTGCTCGGCCACCACCGAGAGCCAGGTGGCCGGGTCGGCCTTGTGCGAGACCTCCATCTCGAAGACCTTCACCAGATCCTCGACGATGGCCTCGAGCGACCCGGGCGCGTGCTGGGCGACGCGCTCGCGCGGAATCACCTCGTGGCTGAGTTCGTAGTCGGGAACGTTGCCGCGCCACTGGTCCGGTGTCGCCGCGGCGATCACCGCTTCCCGGCCCTGCAGCCACAGCGGAGCCTCGGGCTCCGGGGCAGGCTCGGAGGCATGCGTATCGGTCACGTCCACAGTCATTTTCGGTCTACCCGACCCTTTCGCAAAGCTTGAAGAACCGGTCGAAAGTAACAGCCGAGCGGCCCGTTCTGCCTGTCGGGTCTCATCATGTGAGAAACGAAAAATGATGAACTGTGTTCTGTACCAAGGTATTCGGAGTTTGCTATGACACCGGGTGCGGATGGTGGCCGAGCCGGGCCGGAGTGTCGTCGTCCATTGTCGCGAAGAATTCGCCCAGCACGTCGACCAGCTGATCCACCGAATCCGCGCAGAACAGCACCGGCTGGTAATGGGTGATGTCGTAGCTGATGGTGCCCATCGCGGCGACGTCGAGCGGGCGTAGCTGCGCGTGCCGGAATTCGTCGATCTCGCCGTAGGAGGACAGCAGTCCCGCGCCGTAGCAGCGAATTTCCCCGGCCTCGCGCACCACACCGAATTCCAGCGAGAACCAGAACACATCGGCCAGGAATTTCAGCGCGGTGTCGGTGCGCAGGCGCGCCACCGCGGCGCCGACGGTTTCGTAGAGCGCCGCGAAGCGCGGGCTGGCGATCTGGCTGGCGTGGCCGATGATCTCGTGGATCGCGTCGGGCTCGGGGGTGTACAGCGGCGCCGAATGGTGGCGGATGTACTGGGTGGAATGGAAGGTGCGCTCGGCGAAGGAGCCGAAGAACTCGCGCAGCGGCACCAGTCCGGCGGCGGGCACGTAGCGGAAGCCGGTCAGCGGGGCGAGCAGCCGGGAGACCTCGTCGAGCTGCGGGATGTGATCGCGCGGCAGGGCGAGCCGCGCGGCCGCCTCGCGCACCTCCGCGCACGCGTAGACGGCGTGCTTGGCGGACAGTTCGGCCGAGGCGATGCGCCACACCCGCTGCTCGTCGTCGGTGTAGTCGATATGCGGGGTGGGCCCGTCCTGGTGGTAGTCGAGGGCGAGCGCGGCGATGGCATTGCGGCGCGCGCGGTAGTCCTGGTCGCCGACCCCGGGATGGTCGGCGCTCAGGTGCACCGTCACATCGCCGTCACGCTCGCGCGTCACCGGCGAGTACAGCTGTGCCTCGGTGAACATGACTCAAGGCAAGCACCGCTGCTCGGTCGGCGACAACAGCGACGCGCACAACTGCGCAAACTGCACAGTTCCGACGCGCTGGCTGCCCCGATTCCGGCGATCACCAGCGAATTCGGGTCGTCTTTCCGCAGCGGTCACGGTGGGTGCGGCCGGTTTGCTGTGTGCCGTTGCGAATACCGGATTCGGTAACGACGCGGTGAATCTCCGCACGCACGGGCGGTCCATCACGCAAGATTGCGTTCGTAGGCGAGGAGGATGTGTGCGAACTCTGCGGATAGATCTGGACCAGCGTCTGCTGGCCGCTGCTGCCGACATCATGGGCACAGGTGACAGCAACGCGACTGTCAACGAGGCGTTGCGCCGGATCGTGGTGCACGAACGCCAGCTACGCAATCTGGAGCGGTTGATGGCAGATTCCATCTTCACCTCGGAGCCGTCTACCTGACGATGCAGTCCCCTTGATCCCGATTCCATCTTCACCTCGGAGCCCACCGCCTAGCCCGGTGGCTGGGGGATAGCTCGAATCTGTCGGTGGGTGCTGGGAGTATCGGTGGCGTCACCGATCCGCAGGGGGGAACCGATGTCGGTACCGATCGCCGATCTGCCCGTCGCCCAGCGTCCACGCGAGCGGCTGCTCATGCTCGGCCCGCACGCGCTCAGCGACAGCGAACTGCTCGCGCTGCTGCTCGGTCAGGGCACGCGCGGACTGTCCGCGCTCGAACTCGCCGCGCAACTGCTCGGTGAATACGGGGGCCTCGCCGAGCTGTCCGCGGCCAGGCCGGAGGAACTCGCGCGCAGGGCGGGCATCGGCCCCGCCAAGGCCGCCACCGTCATCGCCGCCTTCCACCTGGGCACCCGCTCGCGTACGAGCACCGACACCGTGCCCCGCCTGAGCACGCCGGAGGACGTCGCCCGTGTGGCCATCCCGCTGTTCGCCGGCGCCCGCGTCGAACGCCTGCTCGTGCTGATCTGCGACACCCAGCACCGGCTGCGCCACCGCGCCTTCGTCGCCGAGGGCGCCATCGACCACGTCGCCGTCCCCGTCCGCGAAATACTCAACACCGTCCTGCGCCACGACGGCCGCGCCTTCGCCGTCGTCCACAACCACCCCTCCGGCGACCCCGAACCCAGCCCCGACGACCGCCGCGCCAGCACCCTGCTCCACCAGGCCGCCACCACCGTCGGCCTGCGCTACCTCGACCACATCGTCATCGCCGGCGAATCCTGGACCACCGCACCACCATTGGAATAGGTGGGTGGTCAGGGCTCGATGGCGGCGGCGCGGAGACGGGTCATGGCGGCGGGATCGGGCCAGCCGCGCACTTCGAATCGGGTCGGGGACAGGCCCGGAACAGGCACCAAACCCAGTATCTCGATCACCGTGGGGAAGGGGACAGTGCAGACCGATTCCACGTCGTCGTTCTTGTCGCGGCGCAGAAAGTGGACGACGTCGGCCTCCGGCAGCAGGTAGTCCACGTCCTCACCCCAGACCACGGAGGTGAAGGCGCCGCGGTTGGATTCCTCGTAGTTCACCGAGCTGACGTAGGCGGGTTCGATGCCGAGGTCGGGCAGTTCGAGGAACTCCTCGAAAGTCTTGTCGAGGTGGTTCGACTGGATCGAGTACTCGGTCAGGGCGAGGCCGGCGCGGGCACGCAGCGCCAGTCGTCGGCAGGGGTGCTCGCCCGCCTCGTCGAACGGGACGACAGTGCCTTCTGCGTCGATCGTGTACCCCTGCGGTGAGATCGGCCGCGCTGCCTCCCGGTACTGCTGCTCGATCATCTCGAAGGTCTGCGCGAGCAGATCCGGTTCATCGGGAACGAGCAACAGGGAATCGTTCTCGGCGATGAAGACCACCGGCCGATGCGTCCCGTCGGCATGACCGGCCAGCCAGCCGGGCACCAGCAGCCAGGATGCGGCATAGGAACTGCCGTCGTCGATGAACCGGGTGACCTGCAATCTCTCCGCTGAACCGGGCCGGGCGAGGGCCGCGAGGTTCTCGCGTGCCGCGGCGAAGACCTCGTCCGGCTCGACTCCCCAGTCGCGTGCGTGGTTCTCGTGGACAAAGGCCCGGGTCCGTGGCCGATCGATGACCACCGACTCGTTGACGAACGGGAACGCCGGTCGCGACAGTGCGCTCGACAGATCTGTCCCGAGTGTGACCGGCCGCAGGACCGATCGCAGCATCGGACGCACCGACCGCCAGTCGACGGGCACCTCGTCGTCGAAGATCATCGCGGAGACGAACGCCGCGAGGCTCGCCGCGCGCTCGCTGGGTCCGAGGTCGGAGCACTCGCGAAAGATGTTGCCCAGATAGATGACCCGGCCGTCATCGATGCTGACGCTGAAATCCTCCGCCGAATACTCGGCCGCACCGGCCCAGTGCGCCCGCACGCTGGCCAGCGCCTCCTGCCCGAACTGCTCGTGCTCCATCACTCAGCTCCCCCATTCCGAATCGGTGTCGTCCGATACTCTCGCAGGCCACCGACAGACTCGCCCGGTCGCGCTAGTCGGGGCGGTGGTCGAAGCCTGTGGTGCGGGCGAGGTCGGCGAGCATGGCGTCGAACATGATCTCGGGGGAGGCCAGGGGGATGGGGTAGTTGCCGAAGACTTCCAGGGTGACGTGGCCGAAGAGGCGGGCCCAGGTCTGGACCATGAGGTAGGTGGTGCCGAGGTCGAGTTTCTCGGCGGGGAACTTCTGGCCGGTCTCGGAGAGGACGGCCAGCAGTTCGGTCTGGAAATCGATGAGGTCGTCGCGGAGTTCGGCGGGGATGGTGTCGCCGGATGGGGTGGCGATCTCGAAGCCTGCCAGCAGCCGGCCCGCGGCGGCGAGGAAGATGCGACCGAAGGGTTCGTCGAAGCGGCGCATCATGGTGCGCTGATCGGACGGGGTGGCGAAGACAAGGGTGAATTCGCGCGGATGGGCCAGCGCCCAGCGGCGGAAGCCCCGGCAGATGGCGAGGAATTGCACCGCGCCGTCGTCGGGCAGCTGGTCGATCTCGGCGGACAGGAACGCGGCCAGCTCGGCGCAGAATTCCAGGCGCAGCCGCTCGACCAGTTCGTCGCGCGAGGCGTAGTGCCGGTAGAGGGCGGGGGCGGTGATGCCGAGTTCGCGGGCGATGGCGCGCAGGGTGACCCCGTGGGGGCCGTGCGCGGTCAGCAGTGCCCGCGCGACGCGCCGGATGTCGGCGTCGGACACCGTCGGTGTCCGGCCCCTGGTCCGTCCTCGCTCCTCGGTCAACCCGCCCCTCCCTCGATAGACCCGCGGCTCAAGCGTATTCGACTTCCCAGCGCTTGATGCCGTTGAGCCAGCCGGTGCGCAGCCGCACCGGATCGGCGACCTGACGCAGGTTCGGCATCGCGTCGGCGATGGCATTGAACATCAGATCGATCTCCAGGCGCGCCAGATTGGCGCCGACACAGTAGTGCGTGCCGGTGCCGCCGAAGCCGACGTGCGGGTTGGGGTTGCGCAGCACGTCGAAGCGGAACGGGTCGGTGAAGGCGTCTTCGTCGAAATTGGCCGAGCTGTAGAACAGCCCGACGCGCTGGCCCTTCCTGATCTGCTGTCCACCCAGCTCGAGATCGCGGGTGGCGGTGCGCTGGAAGGCGGTCACCGGGGTGGCCCAGCGCACGATCTCGTCGGGCGCGGTGCGCGGGCGCTGCTGCTTGTAGAGCTCCCACTGCTCGGGATTGTCGACGAAGGCCTTCATACCGTGGGTGATCGAGTTGCGGGTGGTCTCGTTGCCCGCGACAGCGAGCAGGATGACGAAGAAGGCGAACTCGTCGGAGCCCAGGTGCTCGCCGTCGATGTCGGCGTTCACCAGCTGGGTGACGATGTCGGCCGCCGGGCAGCCGCGCCGCTGCTCGGCCATGTTCCAGGCGTAGCCCATCACCTCGGCGGTGGCGGTGTGGTGATTGCCCTCGAACTCCGGATCGTCGTAGGAGATCATCTGATTGGTCCAGTCGAAGATCTTGCGGCGGTCCTCCTGCGGCACCCCGAGCAGTTCGGCGATCGCCTGCAACGGCAGTTCGACGGCCACCTGCTCGACGAAGTCCCCGCGACCTTCCCGCTTGGCCTCGAACACGATCCGCTCGGCGCGTTCGGTGAGCGCGGCCCGCAGGTTCTCCACCGCGCGCGGAGTGAACCCCTTCGACACGATGCGCCGGATCTTGGTGTGCTGCGGCGGATCCAGATTCAGCATGAGCATGTTGCCGAGCATGTCGATCTGCTCGCGGGTGGTCTCCTCGTTGAACCGGATGATCGCGGTGTTCTCGTGGGAGGAGAAGTCCTCGGGGTTCTTGGAGATCTCCTTGATGTCGGCCAGTTTCGAGACGACCCAGTAGCCGCCGTCGTCGAAGCCGCTGGCCCGGTCGGGCTGGGCGCACCACCAGACCGGCGCGGTGCGCCGCAGCTCGGCGAACTCCTCGACGGGCAGTCGGGCGGCCAGCAGATCGGGATCGGTGAAATCGAATCCTGCCGGGATGTTCGGGCTGATCACGGGTGTCTCCTCCGGTCCGTCACGCGGCCCTCGCCGGTGATGTAGAACACGTTCCGGGACCATGAAACCACGCTCGAGCGTGTGGTGAACAGCGTTTAGTAATACCTGTTAACCAATGTGGTCATCGAGGTGATCCGGCCTGTTCGCAGCCGGTGTTCCCGTGTTGTGGGCAAGATGGCCGGGTGGACCTGCCGTTCCTGCGTGCGCACCCGCACCTGCTGCCGACCTTCCTGGCCCATCAGCGACTGCGCACCACGCCGGTCGCCGGCGGCTCGATCAGCGTCGCCGAGCGGCTCGTCCTCGACGACGGCACCCACCTGTTCCTCAAGACCTGGCCCGGTGGGGTCTCGGCGGCACCCACCGGCGAGCCCGAGCCCGCGCCGCCGGGCCTGTTCGCCGCCGAAGCCGCCGGGCTCGACTGGCTGCGGGTGCCAGGGGGTGTCGCGGTGCCCGAGGTCTACGCGGCTACCGACGAGCTGCTGCTCATGGCTTGGATCGACCACCGGGAACCGACCATCGCGGCCGCCGAACGCTTCGGGGCGGCGCTGGCCGTCACCCATCAGGCGGGTGCGGCACACTTCGGCGCGCCGGTGTCCAGTGCCGATGCGTCGGTCATCGCCGCTGCGGTGTCCTCTGCCGGCGAGTCGCCCGCCGCCGTCGCGTCGCCGGTCAGCGGTGCGTCCGTTGTTGGCGGTGCTCCGGGTACTCCCGCGGAGGCCGGGTTTCTCGCGGGTCTACCCATGGACAACACCTCCGGCGACGACTGGCCCACCTGGTTTCGCGAGCGCCGCATCCTCCCGTACCTGAAACTCGCCGTCGACGCGGGCGCCCTCGACCCCACCGACGCGACCCTCATCGAATCCATGCCCATCGAGGCGCCCACCGAACCCCCGTCCCGCATCCACGGCGACCTCTGGCCCGGCAATATCCTCTGGGGCCCCGCCGACACCCCCTGGCTCATCGACCCCGCCGCCCACGCGGGCCACCGTGAAACCGACCTCGCCACGCTCCACCTCTTCGGCGGCGCGCCCCACCTGTCCCGAATCCTCGCCGCCTACAACGACATCCACCCCCTCGCCCCCGACTGGCGTACCCGCATCCCCTTGCATCAGCTCCCCATCCTGCTCGTCCACGCCATTCTCTTCGGCCGCTCCTACCGCTCGGCAGTCCTGGACGCGGCGTCCAACTACTAGGCGGCGTGCGTCCTCCCCGGAGGTCGTGAACGAACAGGCGCGGCGTCGCGAACTCGGCGCGGACGCGCCTGCGCCCCCAGCTGACATGGGTACGCTCGTTTCGGTGACCACCACGGCGATGGGCTTCATCCAGATCGGCGTCGTCGCCCTGGCACTGCTCCTGCGACTCACCGCATTCGGCTGGTTCGCCATCCTCGGCGTCATCCTCAGCGCAATCACCCTGGGCCTGCTGCCTGCCATCGTGTTCGGACCGCTGATCTTCGCCGGATTCGCCGCCCCACCGACACTGTGGCCGCTGCTCATCGCCGCCGACACGCTCCTGCTGGCGTGCGCGGCGACCCTGGAAGACGGCGGCGACAACGACTCCACCAGCCCCCTGCAGGCACTCACCGGCCGCGGCGGTGGCCCCGTGTCCGACAAGGTATTCCGCTACAGCGCGATCGCCTACCTGATCACCCTCCCCGCACTGGTGGTGGGGACACTGGCCACCTGAGCGTCAAAGCCCTGCCGTCGATGGCGATACCAACGGCGCCCCTCGTTTCGCTGAGTGGCGGGCGGGTGAACCATGTTCCGTCCCAAGATGATCCGATTCGGAAGATGTCAGGCCGCAGCGGTAGCGTTCAGCTATGACGAAGACGCCGTCGAACCCGCACGACGCCTACGCCCGTGAGGTCCTCAGTCGTGCGGCCGACGCGGCCAGTGAGATCCGGGCCAATATCGATGCCGAACTCGCGGCGCGTATCGACTTCGACGCGATGGTGCTGGTGCCGGGCAGCTTCATCACCGAGGACCTGCGGTCTCAGTACAGCGACGTCCTCTACCGGACCACTATCGATGGCCGCGGCGCGTACCTCTACCTGCTGATCGAGCACCAGTCCTCCAGCGACCAACTGATGGCGTTCCGAATGCTGGCCTACGTCGTCAATATCTGGCGTCGGCACCTGGACGAGCATCCGACACCGCAGGTGCTGCCCGCCGTGATCCCCATGGTGGTGCACAGCACCCATACCGGTCTCCGATGGTCGGCTCCCACTCAGCTCGGCGACCTGATCGATCTCGATGATTCTGCCCGCGGCCTGTTGTCTCGCTACCTGCCACGTTTCGAGTTCCTGCTCGATGACGTCGCCCCGCTGGACGTGGCGGCGCTGCGGGCGCGGCCCTTGACCCCGGCGACGAAGTTGATGCTGATCATGCAGAAGATCGGTCCGGGGAATCCGCATGTCGCCTCGGATATCATGGAGGTGGTTGACGAGCTGCGGGCGCTGTTGGACGGTCCTTCCGGCGCCCGCGAGTTCGACATCTTGGTGACGTATCTGTTCATCGTCTGCGATGTGGGTGTCGCCGAGTTGCAACCCTTGACCGATCGTCTCGGTCCCCGAGCGAAGGAAGTTGTGATGACCACAGCGGAACGGCTGGAAGCCCGAGGAGAGGCGCGAGGAGAAGCGCGGGGAGAGGCTCGTGGTGAGGCCCGTGGGCGTACCGCGGGGCGTGTCGAGATCCTGGTCGAGCAGCTGACCGTCAAGTTCGGTCCGTTGCCGAGTGGTGCTGTCGAACGAGTGCGGGCTGCTGATGCCGAGGAACTCCGGGTGTGGGCCAGGCGGGTGCTGACCGCCGGCTCGTTGGCGGAGGTTTTCGCCTAGATCGAGCACCATGTCGGGCCGTTGCCGCCCGCGAACGGCGAAGGCCGCCCTCATCGAAAGATGAAGGCGGCCTTCGGCAGGACCGGGGGAGGTCAGCGGGCGAAGAGGAGGGCTCGCTTGACTTCCTGGATGGCCTTGGTGACCTCGATGCCGCGGGGGCAGGCGTCGGTGCAGTTGAAGGTGGTGCGGCAGCGCCAGACGCCTTCGACGTCGTTGAGGATGTCGAGGCGCTCGCGGGCGGCTTCGTCGCGGCTGTCGAAGATGAAGCGGTGGGCGTTCACGATCGCGGCCGGGCCGAAGTAGCTGCCGTCGCTCCAGTACACGGGGCAGGAGGTGGTGCAGCAGGCGCACAGGATGCACTTGGTGGTGTCGTCGAAGCGGGCGCGGTCGTGCTGGGACTGGATGCGCTCGCGGGTGGGCTCGTTACCCGAGGTGATCAGGTACGGCTTCACGGCACGGAACGCGTCGAAGAACGGCTCCATGTCGACGACGAGGTCCTTCTCCACGGGCAGGCCGCGGATCGGCTCGACGGTCATGGTGAGGGTCTTGTCGCCCTTGGGCAGCAGGTCCTTCATCAGGACCTTGCAGGCCAGCCGGTTCACGCCGTTGATCCGCATCGCGTCCGAACCGCACACACCGTGGGCGCAGGAGCGCCGGAAGGTGAGGGTGCCGTCCAGGTAGGACTTGATGTAGATCAGCACGTTGAGGAATCGGTCGGTCGACAGGACCGGCACCTGGAACGAATCCCAGTAGGCGCCCTTGTCGTTCTCGGTGCTGAACCGGGCCACCTTGACGGTGACCATGACCGAGCCCTCGGGAACGGGCGCGGGCTTCTGGGTGACGGGTTCGGCTACAGCAGTCATCAGTACTTACGCTCCATCGGCTCGTAGCGGGTCTGCACCACCGGCTTGAAGTCGAGGCGGATATCGGAGATGAGCTCCGGACCGACCTTGTAGGCCATCGTGTGCCGCATGAAGTTGACGTCGTCACGGTTCGGGTAGTCGTCGCGGGCGTGGCCGCCGCGCGATTCCTTGCGGTTGAGCGCGCCGACGACGGTGACCTCGGCCAGTTCGAGCAGGAAGCCCAGCTCGACGGCCTCGAGCAGGTCGCTGTTGTAGCGCTTGCCCTTGTCCTGCACCGTGATCCGGGTGTAGCGCTCCTTGAGCGCGTGGATGTCGGTGAGGGCCTGCTTGAGGGTGTCCTCGGTGCGGAACACCGCGGCGTTCATGTCCATCGAGTACTGCAGCTCGGTGCGGATGTCGGCCACCCGCTCGTTGCCGTGGTCGGACAGGATCAGCGCCAGCCAGTCCTGCACCATCAGCGCCGGGTTCTCCGGCATCTCGACGAACTCGGTGCGGTTGGCGTACTCCGCGGCGGCGATGCCGGCGCGGCGGCCGAAGACGTTGATGTCGAGCAGCGAGTTGGTGCCCAGGCGGTTGGCGCCGTGCACGGACACGCAGGCGCACTCACCGGCGGCGTAGAGGCCGGGGACCACGTCGGTGTTGTTGCGCAGCACCTCGCCACGGATCTTGGTCGGGATACCGCCCATGACGTAGTGGCAGGTCGGCATGACCGGCACCAGCTCGGTCACCGGGTCCACACCCAGGTAGGTGCGCGCGAACTCGGTGATGTCGGGCAGCTTCTCCTCGAGCACGTCCTCGCCGAGGTGGGTCACGTCGATGTAGACGTAGTCCTTGTTCGGCCCGGCGCCGCGGCCCTCGAGCACCTCGAGCACCATCGAGCGGGCGACGATGTCACGCGGCGCGAGGTCCTTGATGGTGGGGGCGTAGCGCTCCATGAAGCGCTCGCCGGAGGCGTTGCGCAGGATGCCACCCTCACCGCGGACCGCCTCGGAGATGAGGATGCCCAGGCCCGCGAGACCTGTCGGGTGGAACTGGTGGAACTCCATGTCCTCGAGCGGCAGGCCCTTGCGGAACACGATCGCCATGCCGTCGCCGGTCAGCGTGTGCGCGTTCGAGGTGGTCTTGTACATGCGGCCCGAGCCGCCGGTGGCGAACACGATCGACTTCGCGTGGAAGACGTGGATCTCGCCGGTGGACAGCTCGTAGGCGACGACGCCGGTGGCGACGGGGCCCCGCTCGGACTCGGTCATCACCAGGTCGAGCACGTAGAACTCGTTGTAGAACTCGACGTCGTGCTTGACGCAGTTCTGGTAGAGCGTCTGCAGGATCATGTGACCGGTGCGGTCGGCGGCATAACACGCGCGACGCACCGGCGCCTTGCCGTGGTCACGGGTGTGACCACCGAAACGGCGCTGGTCGATCTTGCCCTCGGGCGTGCGGTTGAACGGCAGGCCCATCTTCTCCAGGTCCATCACCGCGTCGATGGCCTCCTTGGCCATGATCTCCGCGGCGTCCTGGTCGACCAGGTAGTCACCACCCTTGACGGTGTCGAAGGTGTGCCATTCCCAGTTGTCTTCTTCGACGTTGGCCAGCGCGGCGCACATGCCGCCCTGGGCCGCGCCGGTGTGGCTGCGGGTCGGGTACAGCTTGGTCAGGACCGCGGTGCGAGCCCGGGGGCCCGCCTCGATCGCCGCGCGCATGCCCGCGCCACCGGCGCCGACGATGACGACGTCGTAGCGATGCTCCTGAATCGGACGGGATTCACTCATGCGAGGTGGCCTGTTCCTAACCGGTGATGTTGGGGTCGAAGGTGAAGATGACGTACGTGCCGACGCTCATCACCAGGATCATCGAGACCGCGAGGACGGTCTTGAGCCAGAACCGGGTGGAGTCCTTGCGGGAGTAGTCATCGATGACGGTCCGCAGACCGTTGCCGCCGTGCAGCTGGGCCAGCCAGAGCATGGTCAGGTCCCAGAACTGCCAGAACGGGCTGGACCAGCGACCGGCGATGAACGCGAAGTTCAGCCGGTTCACGCCACCGTCGATCATCAGCATGATGAACATGTGGCCGATCACCAGCACGATCAGCAGCAGGCCGGAGAAGCGCATGAACAGCCACGCGTACTTCTCGAAGTTGCCGTTGGTCGTGCCCCGGGGGGAGCGGGGGGCGTCCAGGCTGGCCGGGCGGTCGTAGGACTTGCCGAGGACAGGTGCAGACATATCAGTGCTCCGTCAGCAGGTAGAAGAACTGGCGGCCGACGCCGGCGGCGGAGACCAGAACCCAGATGGTCAGCACGACCCACAGCATCTGCTTCTGGAAGCGCGGGCCCTGCGCCCAGAAGTCGACCAGGATCAGGCGGACGCCGTTGAGCGCGTGGTAGAGCACCGCGACGACCAGGCCCATCTCCATGAGGGCGACCAGCGGCGTCTTGTAGAGCTCGATCGCGTGGTCGTAGGTTTCGGGGCTGACCCGGACCAGCGCGGTGTCCAGCACATGGACGAAGAGGAAGAAGAACAGCATGACACCGGTGATCCGGTGCAGCGCCCACGACCACATGCCCGGGTCGCCGCGGTACAGCGTCTTACGCTTCGGCTGGGCCGGAGCCGGAGCTTCTATCGTGCTCATAGAGTGCGGTGCCTCCAACGTCGTTGATGGACCCGGTCACAGATCCGACGCCGGCATGCGTGGAGAGGCAAATGCCCAGGTGGCTGCGCTGTGTTCTCGAGCGCTGGCCCGCCGCCGGGAACCTGAACCGATCTTCGGTGAACTCTAATCCTCTCTGTTTCGCGGAACTAATTCGGCGTGCCGCGCGTTGCGTGCGAAACGGCCGAGTTAGGTTTACCTTTCTCCTTGCCGGATACTGGTGCGCAGGCCCGTTCGCCGACGCGTTCGGCGGGATCGGCTGGAGGTTCGTGATGCCCGAAATCGAGTGGAATACCTTGCATGACAAGGCAATTCAGGCTATGCATCAGGCGTATGCGCCTTACTCGGGATTCCCCGTCGGCGCCGCTGCTCTCACCGCGGACGGCCGAATTGTGAGCGGATGCAATGTGGAAAATGTCTCATATGGACTAACGCTGTGTGCCGAATGTGTACTCGTCGGTAACTTATTTGCGACGGGTGGCGGCCGTCTCATCGCGGTGTCGGTGACCGATTCCCGGGGGGAAATCCTGATGCCCTGCGGGCGGTGCCGCCAGCTGCTGTTCGAGCACGGCGGCGCGCGGCTGCTCGTGGCGCACGCGCAGGGGCCGGTGACGCTGGCCGAACTGCTGCCCCATGCGTTCGGACCCGATGATCTCGCGGCCGGTCGGACTGACAAGGCCGGTAACCACTGATTTAGTGAGCACATGGGTAACTCGCCGGGGACGAACGAACGCTCTACCCACCTGCCGCCGGTCGCCGGTGTGAGCCGATCCGCTCCTGGGTCCGGCCCGAAGGCGCGGGGAGGCGGACTGGACGCGGTATCGATCATCAGGGGGAAGCGCGACGGTGGGGAGCTCACCGACCAGCAGATCGACTGGGTGGTGGACGGGTTCACCCGGGGGATCGTGGCCGACGAGCAGATGTCGGCGCTGGCCATGGCGATCCTGTGGCGCGGGATGACCCGGCGCGAGACCGCCCGGTGGACGGCCGCGATGATCACCTCCGGCAGCCGGATGGACTTCACCGATCTGCCCCGGCCCACCGTCGACAAGCACTCGACCGGCGGCGTCGGCGACAAGATCACCCTGCCGCTGGCCCCGCTGGTGGCGGCCTGCGGGGCCGCGGTGCCGCAGCTGTCGGGGCGCGGGCTCGGGCACACCGGCGGCACGCTGGACAAACTCGAGTCGATCCCCGGCTGGCGGGCCGATGTCAGCGTGGCGCGGATGCACGAGATCCTCGCTGATCCGGCGATCGGCGCGGTGGTGTGCGCGGCCGGTGCCGATCTGGCGCCCGCCGACAAGCGGCTCTACGCGCTGCGCGATGTCACCGGGACGGTCGAGTCGATCCCGCTGATCGCGAGCTCGATCATGAGCAAGAAGATCGCCGAGGGGACGGCGGCGCTGGTCCTCGACGTCAAGGTGGGTTGCGGGGCCTTCCTGAAGACCGTCGAGGAGGCCAGGGAGCTCGCCACCGCCATGGTCGAACTCGGCCGCGACGCCGGAACGCGCACGGTCGCGCTGCTCACCGCCATGGACACCCCGCTCGGGCGGACGGCGGGCAACGCGCTCGAAGTGGCCGAATCGGTCGAGGTGCTGGCGGGCGGGGGACCGGCCGACGTGGTCGAGCTGACGCTGACGCTGGCCCGCGAGATGGTCGAGCTGGCCGGGCTGGATGTCGACCCCGCCGATGTCCTCGCCGACGGCCGCGCGATGGACCACTGGCGGGCGATGGTCGTCGCGCAGGGCGGTGATCCGGACGCGACGCTGCCGGTGGCGCGGCACACCGAGATCGTGCGGGCGACCGAGGACGGGGTGCTCACGCGCCTGGACGCGATGGGTGTCGGGCTGGCCGCGTGGCGCCTCGGCGCGGGCCGGGCCAGGCAGGGCGAGGCCGTGCAGGCGGGTGCCGGGGTGCGGATGCACGCCAAGCCCGGCGACACCGTCGTGGCCGGTCAGCCGCTGCTCACCCTGCACACCGACACTCCCGACGCCTTCGCCGACGCGCTGCGCGTGCTCGACGGCACGGTGACGATCGAGGCCGACCCGGACGGCAAACCGGGCGAGCTGGTGCTCGAGCGGATCGGGTAGCCGCGGATGCGTCGCGGGGACGCGGACTCCCAGCTAACGTTTCCGTATGACTGGACCGATGCCCCTCGACCTCGCCTCGATCCGACAAGCGCCCAAGGCCCTGCTGCACGATCACCTCGACGGTGGTCTGCGCCCGGCGACGGTGCTCGAGCTCGCCGCGGACTGCGGCTACGACCAGCTACCCGCCGCCGACGCCGCGAGCCTGGGCGCCTGGTTCCGTGACGCCGCCGACAGCGGCTCGCTGGAGCGGTACCTGGAGACCTTCGCCCACACCGTCGCCGTGATGCAGACACCCGAGGGCCTGCGCCGGGTCGCCAGGGAATGCGCGATCGACCTGGCCGCCGACGGGGTGGTCTACGCGGAGGTGCGGTTCGCGCCCGAACAGCACCTGGAGAAGGGGCTCACCCTCGACGAGGTCGTCGAGCACACCCTCGCCGGATTCCGGGAGGGCGAGGCCATCGCGGCCGAACAGGGCAACGCCATCCGGGTGACCTGTCTGCTCACCGCCATGCGCCACGCGGCCCGCTCGCGCGAGATCGCCGAGCTCACGGTGCGTTTCCGGGACGCGGGCGTGGGCGGATTCGACATCGCGGGCGCCGAGGCCGGGTTCCCGCCCACCCGCCACCTCGACGCCTTCGAATACCTGCGAGCCAACCACGCGCACTTCACGATTCACGCGGGCGAGGCCTTCGGGCTGCCCTCGATCCACGAGGCGCTGGCGTTCTGCGGGTGCGACCGGCTCGGGCACGGCGTGCGGATCACCGACGACATCAGCGTTCCCGGTGCCGTCGAGGACGCCCGGTTGGGCCTGGTCGCGAACTACGTGCGCGATATGCGGGTGCCGCTGGAACTGTGTCCGTCGTCGAATGTGCAGACCGGCGCGGTGCCCTCGCTGGACAAGCATCCCTTCGACCTGCTGGCCCGGCTGCGCTTCCGCGTCACCGTCAACACCGACAACCGGCTGATGAGCGACACCACCATGAGCCAGGAGATGCGCAAACTGGTCGACACCTTCGGCTACGGCTGGAGCGATCTGGAACGGTTCACCATCAATGCGATGAAGTCGGCGTTCATCCCGTTCCCGGACCGGCTCAAGATCATCGACGAGGTGATCAAGCCGGGTTACGCGGTCCTGCTCGGCTGAGAACACGAACAGGGGCGGCGCCGGATCGGCACCGCCCCTGCGTTCGTCGGGTCCTACTCGCTGACCAGCCGCGCTTCGAAGGCCCGCTGCAGGTCGCGGAAGGACTGGGCCTCGCCGGCGAACGGCGGGTTCGGCGCCATCCGGTTCGGGTCCGGGTTGAGCAGGTAGGAGACGTACCAGCCCAGCGGATTCGACGAGGCCAGCGCCTGTTCCACGCTGTCGTCACCGGCGTAGTCGGCGGCGTCGGTGATCAGCTCCACCGCCAGGTCGAGCTGTTCGATGTCGACCGCCTCGGGGCCCTCGGCCAGGTCGTCGACCAGGCCGGTGAGCACGTAGATGTTCTCGTCGGTCACCTCGATCTCGAGCGAACCGTCGACCGCGGCGGTCTGCACCTCGGCGAAGGTGGAGACCCGGGCCAGCTCGTGCTCGTGATCGTCGGCCAGGTAGCGCGCCAGCGCGCGCTCGGAGCCGAAGACCGTGATGCTGCGGCCGTCGCCGAGGAAGATCGGCTCGTCGTCGAGGTAGCAGCGCAGGGTGTAGTGCTCGCCGTCGGAGGTGACGATCTTGACCGGGTCGATGCCGACCTCGTGCCAGAAGGACTCGTCCTCGTCGTCGTCCTCGTCGTCGGCGGTGAGGTCGACGTTCTCGAACTCCTCGTCCTCCTCGGCGACGTCGTCGGCGTCGACCTCGTTCTCCTCGGCGGCCAGCAGCTCCGCCTCGGCGACGGCGACCGCGGCCGCGTCGACCTCGGGCGTGCTGACCACGCCGTCGATCGCGTCGAGCACGTCGTCCCAGCCCTTGACGATGGCGGCACCGAGCTGGTCCCACAGCTCCTCGCCGTCGCGACCGGCGTAGGTGTGCACGCCGCCGGCCAGGGTCTCGAGCACCGGGTTGTCACCGAAGAACTTGGTGACCACGTCGAGCTCGCACACCTCGCCGATATTGCGCACCATCGCCAGGGTGTCCTCGAGCTCGCCGACCACCTCGGCATCGGGGTCGCCCGCGGCCAGCTCGGGCACGGCGACCAGGTCGAAGCTGAAGTTCTCCTCCGGCTCCAGTTCGGCCGCCGACAACCCGGCGATCACCGCCCACGACGGATGCTCGACGAGATCGTTGTCGGAGTCGGTGCGGATGAACGCCGCCAGCTCCGCCACCGACTCGAAACCGTAGAGGTCGTCCTCGTGACCGAGGAACGCCTCCCACTCGTCGTCACCGTCGCGCCAGCGCGGAGCCCACAGGGTGACGAGATCGCCATCGGTCAGACCGAGCTCGATCGGGACGATGTCTCCAGAAGCCATGACGCGAAGCCTATCGAGCTTCAGCGCTGGGCACTATCCGGCCCGGGTGCTAATCGCTCCGCGGGCTGCGCGGCGCCTCCGGTGAGCGATTCGTTCAGTGTCGCAATGATGTTGGAACGCTCGGCACCGGCGGTCTCGGTGGCCTGCCTGCAGGCCGACAGGATCAGCTGCGCGGCCTCCGGGGGAGCCAGGGCGGTGATGCCCTCGTCCAGCGACAGCGCGACCAGGGCGCCGTCGCTGTTCACCTCGGCGGTGACCAGCCCGTCCTCGGTGGTGAAACGCCCGTTGACCTGCTTGAGCCCGTAGAGCGCGGCCTCGAGCGCCTCGAGCTTTCCGGTGACCCCGGCGACCAGGGCGTCCATTTCCGCGCTCACAGCGGCCTCATCCAACTCGTCTGGCCGGTGTCGGCGTCATCGATGCGGTCGAGTTCCTCGACCGCCTGGCGCCTGGTCGGCAGGTTCATCTTGTCCAGCAGCTGATCGGGGATGCCGGCCTGCTCGCTGTAGACCTCGCGCAGCCGCGCGGCCGCGGCGATGGTCGAGCGCTTGGTCAGGCGCAGGATCTCATCGGCCAGCGCCTGCGCACCGTACTGGTACTCGCTGCGCTCGAACTTGATCGCGATCGGCATGCCCATGCTGGTCGCGCGGACCGAGATGGTGCCCGACCGGTTGCTGCTGACCGCGGTCTCCACATTGGGGACCTCGGGCATCGGCGCGCCGGTCATTCGGTCGGCCTGTAGAAGCCGTAGAACTCCATACCACTGTTCTCCGTTCGGATGGAACTGATCGAGACCGGGTCGCCGGCCTCGACGAGCTGCCCGTTGCCGACCACCATGGCGACGTGGCCGTCCCACACGGCGAGGTCGCCCGGTTGCAGGTCACCGGGGGAAACCTGAGGATGTCCGATGTGCTGTTCCTGGGCGAGCCGGGGCAGTTCGACGCCCGCCTCGCCGTAGGCGTACTTGGTGAGACCACTGCAGTCGATACCCGAGTTGGGGTCGTTGCCGCCCCAGACGTACGGCGTGCCGCAGGCGCTGATGGCCGAGCGCACCGCGGTGGCGGCCTTCTCGTTGGGCGCCTCGACCACGCTGCCGTCGGGCAGGGTGATCTTGACGCCGGTGCCGTCGCCCGCGGACCCGGTGGTGGTGCCGGGCGTGGTGGTGGTCTTGGAACCGTTGGTGGTGGTGCCCTGGGTGGTGGTCTTCGAGCCACTGGTGGTCGAGGAGCTCATCACCGACGACAGCGACGAACCGACCGTGCTGAGCAGCGAACCGCCGGTGCTCGCCGCCGTGGACAGCAGGCTCGAGCTCGCGGTGGACGCCAGGTTGGTCGCGCCGCTGGACACGCTGGCCAGCGAGGTGCTCGACGGCGCCGGGGTGAGTTCCTGGATGGCGGCGGTCTGGGTGCCCAGCTCGTCCTGCACCCGGCCGACGACGCCAAGGCCCTGGCCGATGTGGTCGATCGCCGAACTCACCACCGCGGCCAGGCCGACCGGGGTACCCAGGGTGGGGCTGAGCGCGGACACATCGGTGAGGAAGGACTGGACGATGGTGTCGAGTTCCTTCTGCCCGGTCTGGACATAGGCGGCGGCCTGGTCGAGCACGGTCGCCATGCCGTTGCCGTTGTCGGACAGGTTGGCCGAGGAGTTCTGCACGCGCAGCGCCTTGGCGGTGGCCGCGTCGACGGCCTGGCCGTCCCAGGCGGTGTTCACGTTGTTGATGCTGTTGCGGCCGAGCTGATAGATCTGGTCGAGATTGGTCGACGTGGCCCGCAGGCCGTCGGAGGCGCCGCCGTTGCCGAGGACACCGGTGCCGAAACTCGAGAGCAGGTCGGCCAGCGGCTGGGCCAGGCCGGAGAGGTCGATCATGCGCCGGCACCCAGGTCGCCCGCGGCCGCGGTGAGCGGGGCGGCGTTGTTCACGTCGGTGTCGACGAGGGTGGTCGCCGCGCTGGCCGTGGCCGCGCCCATACTCGCCATGACCGCCGAGAGCTGCGCGATCGAGGCCACGTGGCCCGCGTGCGCCGCGGAGTAGGCGGTGACGAAGTCACCCCCGATCAAACCCATGATCGGGCCGAGCAGGGTGGGATCGGAGGCCACCGCACCGGCCGCCGCCGTCGCCAGTTCCGTGGACATCGTTCCGGCTTGTGCGCTGTAGGCGACGATGCCCTCGGCATCCGCCGACATCTTCCGCATCGAACTTCCCCCAATCCTCGAGTTTCCGGGCAGAGTACGTCATTCATCAGTTTGGACGCGCCGACGCCGCATTCGGTTCCCTCGGACCCGAAAATTTCCCCAGCGGCCACACCGGCAGCGCCTGGCGACCCTATCGTTTTTTCATGCGCACCGACACTGTCGACCATCCACTCGCCGCGACGCTGCTCAGCACCATGCGCGACGCGCGCACCGACAACGCCACCTTCCGCAATGCTCTGGGCGACCTCACCGGCATCCTCATGTACGAGGCACTGCGCGACGCGCCCGTGCTGCGCGAGCCCATCGACACGCCGGTCGCGGTGACCGAGGGCGTGCGCCTGGCCGCCCCACCGCTGCTGGTTCCGGTGCTGCGCGCGGGCCTGGGCATGGTCTACGCGGCCGCCGATCTGGTCCCGCAGGCCCGGGTCGGGTTCGTCGGCATTGCCCGCGACGAGCGGACCCATCAGCCGGTGCCCTACCTGGAATCGCTGCCGGATGACCTGACCGGCCTGCCGGTGTTCGTCCTCGACCCGATGCTCGCGACCGGCGGCTCCATGCGCCACACCCTCGAACTCCTGGCCGCCCGCGGCGCCACCGACATCACCGCCGTCTGCGTGGTCGCCGCCCCCGAAGGCATTGCCGCCCTGGCCGACTCGGGCCTGCCGGTCCGCCTGGTCACCGCCGCCGTCGACGAGAGACTTAACGAGAACGCCTACATCGTCCCCGGCCTCGGCGACGCGGGCGACCGCCAATTCGGCCCCCGCTGAACCCGCGGCCTCATCGCGGCCGCGCGAACAACTCCAGGTGGTTGCAATTGCCGCAGCGGAAGGCCTCGATACTCCACCGGGTACGGCCGAAGCGTTTGGCACCGCCGAACACTCCGTGTTCGAGCGGGCCCTCCACCCAGCGGGCATCGCCGCGGGCGCCCTCGCCGGCATCCTCGATGAAGCCGGGGTAGAGCTTGGTCTCACCGCATTGCGAGCATCGCACGATGGCCGGTCCTCACTCGTTCGCCAGGGTGTGGCAGAACGTTTCGAGCTCGGCCAGACGGTGCGCGGCACGGCGTCGGGCCTCGGGTAGGGCCGCGTGGTCGGAGGCCGGGGTGAAGACCTCGAGGTAGCACTTGAGTTTGGGCTCGGTGCCCGACGGGCGGACGACGAGGCGGAAGTCGTCGGCCTCGAAGATCAGGGCATCGGTGCGCAGGCGGCCGCGGATCTGGGACTGGTCGGTGAATTTCACCGGGGTGCCCGCGATCTCGCTGGGTGGGGTGGCGCGCAGGGCCGCGGTGCGGGCGGTCGCGGCGGCCTGGTCGGGCAGGCGCAGAGACACCTGGCCGCCGCTGTGCAGGCCGAATTCGACGGCATAGGAGTCGAGTTCGCCGAGCAGGGAACCCTCCTCGGCGGTGAGCAGGGCGACCAGGTCGGCCGCGGCGACGGCGGCGGAGATGCCGTCCTTGTCGCGGACGGTCGACGGGTCGACGCAGTGGCCGATGGCCTCCTCGTAGGCGTAGACCAGCCCTTCGCCCGCTCTGGCCAGCCATTTGAAGCCGGTCAGCGTCTCGGCGTAGCGGGCCGAACGCGCGGCGGCGAGCTTGCTCAGCATCCGCGAGGACACCAGCGTGGTGGCCACCAGCGGGTCGGCGGGGCGGGTGCGCAGCACGTAATCGGCCAGCAGGACGCCGGTTTCGTCACCGCGCAGCATCCGCCACCCGTCGGGGCCGGGGACGCCGAGGGCGCAGCGGTCGGCGTCGGGGTCCAGGGCGATGGCCAGATCGGCGTCCACGCGGGCGGCCAGGGCGAGCAGCAGGTCGGCGGCGCCGGGTTCCTCGGGGTTGGGGAAGGCGACGGTGGGGAAGTCGGGGTCGGGCGCGTACTGCTCGTCGACGACGTGCACATCGGTGAACCCGGCCGCGGCCAGCGCGCGCACCGCGAGTTCGCCGCCGACACCGTGCAGCGCGGTGAGCGCGATCCGCACGTCGGCCCGTTCGCCGGGGCCGCCGAGCAGCCGGGGCAGGGCCGCGACGCGGGCCAGGTAGCGCTCGACCAGCTCGGCGCCGGACACGGCGACGGGTTCACGGGCGATCGGCTCGGTGACCTGCTCGATGCAGCGCTCGATCTCGGTGTCGGCGGGGGCGATGAGCTGGGAGCCGCCGTCGAGATAGACCTTGTAGCCGTTGTCGGCGGGCGGATTGTGTGAGGCGGTGATCTGCACCCCGGCCACCGCGCCGAGTTCGCGCACCGCGAAGGCGACGACCGGGGTGGGGACGGGTTCGGGCAGCAGCGTCACCGGAAAGCCCGCGGCCGTGAAGATCTCGGCGGTGGCCGTGGCGAATTCGGCCGAGCCGTGCCGGGCATCGCGCCCGACGACGACCGCGCCGCCGCCGAGGCAGCGCTCGCGCAGCCAGGCGGCCAGCCCGGCCGTCGCCCGCGACACCGTCGCCACGTTCATGCCGTCCGGACCGTCGCGCAGCGGTCCGCGCAGGCCCGCCGTCCCGAAACGCAGCATCTAGACCCGCTCCAGGATGCCGCGCAGCAGCTTGCCGAGCCGGGGCGCCGCGGCCTGGCCCTCGGCCAGTACCTCCGCGTGCGAGAGATGCTCGCCGGTGACGCCCGCCGCCAGATTGGTGACCAGCGAGATGCCGAGCACGCGTGCCCCGCGCGAGCGCGCCTCGATCGCCTCGAGCACCGTCGACATGCCGACCAGGTCGGCGCCGAGGGTGGCCAGCATGCGGATCTCGGCGGGCGTCTCGTACTGCGGGCCGGTGAGCCCGGCGTAGACGCCGTCGCTCAGGCTCGGGTCGATCTCCCTGGCCAGCGCGCGCAGTTCGGGGTCCCAGGCGTCGACGAGGTCGACGAAGCGCGCGCCTTCGAGGGGGGTGCGCGCGGTGAGGTTGAGGTGGTCGGCGATCAGCACCGGCTCGCCCACGCGCAGGCCGGGGCGGATCCCGCCCGCGGCATTGGTGAGCAGCACGATCTCGGCGCCCGCGGCGATGGCGGCGGTGACGGGGTGGACCACCTGCTGGGGCGTGTAGCCCTCGTAGAGGTGCTGGCGGCCCATCAGCAGCAGGACGTCGGTGGCGTCGACCTGGAGGGAGTGGACCATGCCGCCGTGGCCCTGGGCGGTGGGTTTGCCGAAGCCGGGTAACTCCGGCATGGCGATCGAGGCGCGCGGCGCGCCGATCTCGGCCGCCGCCCCCTGCCACCCCGATCCCAGCACCACGGCCACGCGATGACGCGGCACTCCCGTACGTTCGGCGATCGCCTGAGCGGCCTGTTCGGCAAGCATGGGGGAAGTCTATGGGCGGGCGGCGCGACCTGTCGCCCCCGCGCTTGCTACCCGCGAGTAAGGGATGGCTGCCAGCGGCGTTTATTCTTCCCTGCATGCCGTATTTGGAGCGCTCTGGTGATGTGTTCGTCCTGTACCTCGGGAACGAGGGGGAGACCGACAACGAGAACCGTTTCTCGCCGGGCTGGATCGACGCCTTCCACGCCGCCCTCGACGAGGTCGAGGCCTCGGAAGGCCCCGCCGCCCTGGTGACGGTCGCGACCGGCAAGTTCTACAGCAACGGTCTCGACACCGACTGGGTCTTCGGCAACCTGGACAAGATCCACGGCTACCTCGACCGGGTGCACACCCTCTACACCCGCCTGCTGACCTTCCCGATGCCCACCGTCGCCGCGATCAACGGCCACGCCTTCGGCGCGGGCGCCATGCTGGCCACCTCGCACGACTTCCGGGTGATGCGCGGTGACCGCGGCTTCTGGTCGCTGCCCGAGGTGCACCTGGGCATGCCCTTCACCGTCGGCATGAACGGCCTGCTGAAGAACCGGCTCGCCAACCAGGTGTGCGTGCGGGCGATGACCACCGGTCACCGCTTCGCCGCCGACGAGGCGATCGCCGCGGGCATCGTCGACGCGAAGGCCGAGGCCGACGAGGTGCTCTCGACCGCCATCGCCCGGGCCGCCGCGCTGACCAGCCTGCGCAAGCCGATCACCCCGATCATCAAGACCGATCTGCACGCCGAGGCGCTGGCCGCGCTGGCCACCCCGGTCACCCCGGAGAACCTGCCCTTCGGCAGCTGAGCCGCCTCGCCGGTGCGCCCGGAACCAGGACTGATGCGAGACTGGTTGGTATGGCACCCTCGCGCACCGGCGAATTCTCGGCCACCGCGGCCGATACCGCGATCCGCGCGGCCTCCGACGAGCTGATCGCGCTCTCGCACGCGATCCACGCCGAACCGGAACTCGCCTTCGCCGAGACCCGTAGCGTCGCCAAGATCCTGGAACCGCTGGTCGCGCGGGGTTTCGCCGTCACCACCGGCGTGGCCGGGCTGCCCACCGCCTTCCGCGCCGTCTACGGCAGCGGCCCGCTCACCGTCGGCCTCTGCGCCGAATACGACGCGCTGCCCGAGATCGGGCACGCCTGCGGGCACAACATCATCGCCGCGACCGCGGTCGGCGCCGCGCTCGGACTGGCCGAGGTCGCCGACGAGCTGGGCCTGACCGTAATCGTGCTCGGCACCCCGGCCGAGGAGAGCGGCGGCGGCAAGGTGCTCATGCTGGAGGCCGGCGCCTTCGACGACATCGCGATGGCGCTGATGGTGCACCCCGGCCCCAGCGACATCGTCGGCGCGCGCTCGCTGGCGCTGGCCGATCTGGCCATCACCTTCCACGGCCGTGAGGCGCACGCCAGCGCGGCGCCCGAACTGGGCCGCAACGCCGGTGACGCGGTGACCTTGACGCAGGTCGCGCTGGGTCTGCTGCGCCAGCACCTGCGGCCGGGCCAGCAACTGCACGGTATAGTCGCCGACGGTGGCGTAGCCCCCAACATCGTGCCCGGGCGGGCGGAACTGCTCTACTATCTGCGCGCGACCGATGCCGCGTCCCTCGACGACCTGATGCGCCGAGCGAAGGCGTGCTTCGAGGCGGGCGCCCTGGCGACCGGTTGCACCCACGAGATCCGGACGCTCGCGCCCACCTACACCGAGCTCACGCCCGATCCGGCGCTGTCGGCGCTGTATCGCGCGCAGATCACCGGCTTGGGACGGCTGCCGATCGCCCCCGAACTCGAGGGTCTGCGTCCGCTCGGCAGCACCGACATGGGCAATGTCACCAATGTCATCCCCGGTATACACCCGGTGATCGGCATCGACGCCGGTGGCGCGGTGACTCATCAGCCGGAGTTCGCCGCCGCCGCGGTGAACGCCTCGGCCGACCGCGCGGTGCTCGACGGCGCACTCGCACTGGCGCGTACCGCTGTCGCGGTGGCACGCGATGAAGTACACAGGGACAGGTTGTTGCACACTCTGGTCGAACGACAGGAGGACATTCGGTGAGCATCTCCGGCCATCCGGGCACCACCCACGCCGAGGCGGACGCGGTCGCGCTGGGCGTCACCGCGGTGACGCGCGCGAACACGGTGGTCCCGACCATGCCGGACGCCGAACGAGACGGGATGCCGGGAACCGAGATCGTCGACGCGTGGCTGGCCGAACACACCGGTGACCTGGTGCAATGGCGCAGACACATCCACGCCAACCCCGAACTCTCGCGCGCGGAGTTCGCCACCACCGAGTTCGTCGCGGGCTGGCTGAGCAAGGCGGGCCTGACCTGGCAGACGCTGCCCGGCGGCACCGGCCTGCTCTGCGACCTGGGCCCCACCGACGCCCCGCGCATCGCGCTGCGCGCCGACATGGACGCCCTGCCGATGCAGGAGTTCACCGGCCTGAGCTTCGCCTCCACCGTGCCCGGCGTCTCGCACGCCTGCGGCCACGACGCGCACACCACCGTGCTGCTGGGTGCCGCGCTGGCGCTGGCCGAGGCCGAGGCGTACCTGCCGGTCGGCGTGCGGCTGGTGTTCCAGCCCGCCGAGGAGGTCATGCCCGGTGGCGCCCTCGACGTGGTCGCCGCGGGGGGCATGGACGGGGTGGACCGCATCTTCGCGCTGCACTGCGATCCCCGCCTCGAGGTCGGCAAGGTGGGTTTACGGACCGGGGCGATCACCTCGGCCGCCGACACCGTCGAACTGGTGCTGGACTCGCCCGGCGGGCATACCTCGCGCCCCCATCTGACCAGCGATCTGGTCTATGCCATCGGCACCGTCATCACCGGGCTGCCCGGGCTGCTGAGCCGCCGGGTCGACCCGCGGACCAGCACGATCATGGTGTGGGGCGCGGTCAGTGCGGGCAAGGCGCCCAACGCGATTCCGCAGACCGGCATGCTCACCGGCACGGTACGCACCGGCGACCACGCCACCTGGCTGCTGCTCGAGCCGCTGGTCCGCGAGATCATCGACGGCCTGCTGGCCCCCACCGGCGTGCGCTACCAGCTCAACTACAAGCGCGGCGTGCCCCCGGTGGTCAACGACCCCACCTCGGCCCTGATGTTCGAGAACGCCGTGCTGGCCCTGGGCCCGGACGCGCTCGCCGACACCCCGCAGTCCGGCGGCGGCGAGGACTTCTCCTGGTACCTGGAGGAAGCTCCGGGCGCCATGGGTCGCCTCGGGGTCTGGTCCGGCACCGGCGAACAACTCGACCTGCACCAGCCGACCTTCGACATCGACGAACGAGCGCTGGCCGTGGGTGTACGAACCCTGACGAACATCGTCCTCCAGGCATGACCTGCGGCTAAGCCCCGGGGCCTACGTTCTTGCTGTTGCGGGTGCGCAGCGCGTGGACGTAGTCCTCGGGGGCGCCCGCCTTTTCGGCCGCGTCGGCGATGACGCCGATGTAGCGGGCCGAGGGGAGACCGCCCTCGTAGGCGTCGAGGACGTAGAGCCAGGCCAGCCGGGACTCGCCCTGGGTGCCGGTGACGCGGATCCGGATCTTCTTGTGGATGCCGAAGTCCGAGCCCTCCCACCGGTCCAGGCTCTCCTCGTCCTCGGGGGAGACGTCGTAGAGCACGACGAACACCCGGGAGCCCGGATCCTCGACGACGGTGGCCAACGGCCCTTCCCAGCCGATGTCGTCACCGGCGAAGGTCAGGCGCCAACCTTCCAGCCACCCGGTCCCGGACATGGGCGAATGCGGGCAGCGCTCCAGCATCTGCGTCGAGTCCATGTTGGACCCGTAAGCGGCATAGATCGGCACCTGAGGAACTGTAGCCAATAACAGCAGCGGAATCCCCGTCTCCCACCCAGATCGGCTGACGGTCACACTCGGCGAACACGCCGAACTTGTTCACCGAGCCGACGCGATGCCGACACGGTCCACCTGAAATGATGAACCTCGACACCCAGGGTGACCCCCACAAGGGCGAGCCCTACGAGCCTTCGCGGCCCGGCCCGCTGGTGGGGTGCCGCGGCGTAGGCGACGAAGGAGCAAGCCGCGGCACCCCACCAGCGGGCCCCAAGGGGGCCGCGACCCGCGGCGCCCGCGCCGCCAACGAGCACAGGAGTGACTGTGGCACGGATTGCGATCATCGGCGGCGGACCGGCGGGGTACGAGGCGGCGCTGGTGGCCGCTCAGCACGGGGCCTCGGTGACCCTGGTCGACGCCGACGGCATCGGTGGCGCCTGTGTGCTGTGGGATTGCGTGCCGTCCAAGACCTTCATCGCCTCCACCGGGTTGCGCACCGATCTGCGTCGCGCGCGTGACCTCGGCATCACCATCGACGCGAGCCAGGCGCAGGTGCATCTGCCCGAGGTCAACGGGCGCGTCAAGGCGCTCGCGCTGGCCCAGTCCTCCGATATCCGCGCCAAGTTGCAGGCCGCGGGCGTGCGGCTGCTCGCGGGTCGCGGCGAATTGACCGGGCCCGCCGCCGGTTTGGCGCACCGGGTCAAGGCCACGCTGGCCGACGGCAGCACCGAGGAGTTCGAGGCCGAGGTGGTGCTCGTCGCCACCGGTGCCAGCCCGCGGGTGCTGCCGGGCGCCGAACCCGACGGCGAGCGCATCCTGAACTGGCGCCAGCTCTACGACCTGCACGAGTTGCCCGAGACGCTGGTGGTGGTGGGTTCCGGCGTCACCGGCGCCGAATTCGTCTCCGCCTACACCGAGATGGGTGTGCGGGTGAAGCTGGTGTCCAGCCGCGACCGCGTGCTGCCCGGCGAGGACGCCGACGCCGCCCTGGTGCTCGAGGAGGCCCTGGCCGAGCGCGGTGTCGAGCTGGTCAAGCACGCGCGCGCCGACGCGGTGGAGCGCACCGCCGAGGGCATCGTGGTGAAGCTGTCGGACGGGCGCACCGTCACCGGTTCGCACGCGCTGATGACCGTCGGCTCCACCCCCAACACCGGTGAGCTGGGTCTGGACCGGGTCGGTATCGAACTCGATCGCGGCGGATACCTTCGCGTCGACCGGGTTTCGCGCACCTCGGTGCCCGGCATCTACGCCGCCGGTGACTGCACCGGGCTGCTGCCGCTGGCCTCGGTGGCGGCCATGCAGGGCCGCATCGCGATGTATCACGCGCTGGGCGAGGGCGTGAGCCCGATCCGGCTCAAGACGGTGGCCTCGGCGGTGTTCACCCGGCCCGAGATCGCGACGGTCGGCGTCAGCCAGACGGCCATCGACGACGGTGAGGTGCCCGCGCGCACGGTGATGCTGCCGCTGAACACCAATCCGCGCGCGAAGATGTCGGGGCTGCGCCGCGGCTTCGTCAAGATCTTCTGCCGCCCGGCCACCGGTGTGGTGATCGGTGGCGTGGTGGTCGCGCCGATCGCCTCGGAGCTGATCCTGCCGATCGCGCTGGCGGTGCAGAACAACCTCACCGTCACCGATCTGGCGCAGACCTTCTCGGTGTATCCGTCGCTGACGGGTTCGGTGACCGAGGCCGGTCGCCTGCTCATGCGCCACGACGATCTGGACTGAGCGGACCGCCCGGAATGTGAGACGAATCACTGAGTGTCCGGGTTTTGAATTGTCTTGTTCGACAAGGATCCTCGCAGGCCGGGTTCGCCGTGCCGGGAAAGCTACTGCTGCGTTGCCTGTCCCGCGCTCATGTGGTTGACTCACGGCCGAGGCGCGATCTGTTCAGGTCGCGTGGTGGAGCAGTGGGGGATTCCCTCCGGGAAAGGGATTAGCGAAAAGTGAAGCATCGTAAGCCGAGTCGGGCGCAGCGAGCGATGGCCAGCACGTCGTTGCCCCTGGCTGCCGCGGCCGCCGTGGCAACCCTTCTTGCGGCGCCGGCCGGCGCGGTCCCCAGTGACCAGCCGTCCACACCCGCCACCCCGGCGCCTGCGCAGCCGGGCACCGAAAGCCAGGAGACGCCGGAGAACGGCGTCCCCGAGGAAGAGACCACCGAGACCCCGGAGAAGGCGAAGCCGGGTCAGACCAAGCCGACCCCGGCCCAGCCGGGTGTCACCACTCCCGGCCCTGGTGAGCCGGAAGAGGACACCCCCGCCAAGGTCACGCCGTCGCAGCCGGGTGTCACCACCCCGCGCGTCGCGCCGCTGCCGGTCCCCGGTCAGTCCCAGGGCAACCAGGCCCAGCCCGCGGTGCACCCGGAGACGGGCGCCACCACCCCGGGCGAGGAGAAGACCACCACGCCGGAGCAGCCGGGCGCCACCACGCCCGCGCAGCCGTCGCAGACCCAGCCGAGCGTGCCGTCCGATCAGGGCACCGCCGGTGAGGGCTCCGAGGGCGAGTCGCGCGAGACCCTGGTGCAGGAGCCGCAGGAACCCGCGTGGCAGGCGCCGCGTCTGGAGAACGCGCCCGCCGCGCCGGTCGTCGAGATGGAAGGCCCGCACCAGGAAGTCGGCGCGACCGTCGACGCCGGTGGTCTGGTCCCCGGTCTGCTCGCCAACACGCACCACTACAACAACGAGCACGGCTACGTCGGCACCATCGGCTACCGGGCGCCCGGTGGCGGTTTCGGTGACGCCGGTGTCTCGGTGGAGTACGTCGGCGAGAACTCGGTCAAGGTCACCACCTTCAACGGTGGCGACGGCCGGGCCGACAACACCACCGTGACCGTTCTCGACACCACCCAGGCCAACCTGGCCAAGGCGGCGGTCGAGAACTGGATCAAGGCGCAGCCGGGCGGCACCGCCGCGCTCGAGGCGGCGGCGAAGGCTACACTGCCGGTGCCGGGGGAGCTGCTTCAGACGGTGAACGTCGCTGGTGTCACCACTCAGTGGGGTGGCTCGCTCCAGTACTGACACACACCTACGACGTGTGGGGCGGTCGGCTGACGACCGCCCCACACGTGTGTCCTGGGGAAAGGATTGGTCTTGGGCACCGAAGGTGACGAGAACGATTTCGGGGAATTCGGCCCGCCGGTCGACGACGCGACCACCGGTTTCGGTGGTCCGGTGGCCGCGACGCCACCGCCTGCGCCCGGTGCGCTACCCGAGCGTGGCTGGCAACCGGCCGCGCCCGGTCCGTTCGGTCCGCCCGCCGGTGCGCCGGGCCCGTTCGGCGCGCCCGTCTCCGGTCCGCCGCCCGTCGCGCCGCCGCCGGGTCCGCCGGTGGCGCCGCCGCCCGCACGTCCTCCGGTGCCGCCAACGCCGCCGCGTTCCGCACCCACGTCGGTGTTCGGTGACGCCGTCGCCACCCCGCCGCCCGCGCCGCCGCAGCGTGACGCCTCGCCGTTCGGTGACTCGGTGCCGGTGGCCTCGGGGCGCGAGCTCACCGAGGTGATCCGGCGCGATCGGCCCGCGCCGCGTCAGGAACCCGACGCCGACATCGTGCGTCAGCCCGCGCCCGAGACCGTCCGGATGTCCGCCCCGGAGACGCCACGTCCTCCGCTGCCCGCCGTGGAGCGCAAGGACGAGGACAAGGCCTGGTGGAACAGCCCGGACGATGACGGTGGCGTCCCCAAGCCGCCCGCCGAGCCCGGCCTGTCCTGGGCCGACGACCCGATCGCGCGCCGCCTGGCGCCCAAGACCCCGGTCGCGCCGGCCAGTGAGGAGAAGGAGACCGACAAGCGGCTGCCGTGGCTCGTCGGCGGTGCCGTGGCGGCGGTGCTCATCGTGGTCGCGCTGGTGGCGACGATCGCCCTGGTCAAACGGGGCGGCGGCGAGGACCCGGGGCCCACCGCGGCGCCGACCACCGCCGCCCAGATCCCCGGCTTCGAGTGCCCGGCCTCCACCGACCCGGCCATCACGGTGAGCAACGGCCCCGGTGACACCACCTCGGGTGCCCGGGCGATCCTCGGCTTCCAGTACGCCTTCTACGTCGAGCGTTCCGGCACGAAGGTGCGCGAGTTCGCCTCGCCCGACGGCGACATCTCCCAGGCCGACCGGTTGCAGCGCGCCATCGACTCCAAGATCCCGGTCGGCGCCAAGCACTGTGTGAAGATCCGCGAGACCCTGCCGGGCCAGTACGACGTGGATCTGAGCGAATGGCATCCCGACGGTGAGGTGATCACCTACCCGCAGGTGATCATCACCTCCAACATCGATGGGAAGTGGCAGGTCAAGCACATCATGACCCGATAGCATCTCAAATTCCGGGACGAGAATTTCACATTATGGTCAGCGATATGCGATGGTGGGGCATCGCGTCCCCTGGCGTACCCGGAGGTTCTCATGTCGCCGACCACTCCCGCTCTGGCGGGCAAGCTCGCCGGTCTGCAGAGCTCGGCGATTCGTGACCTGCTCAAACTCACCGCGCGCGCCGATGTCATCAGCCTGGCCGGTGGGCTGCCCGACGCCGCGCTCATGCCGCGCGAGCGCATCGCCGCCGCCACCCAGGCCGCGCTCGCCGACCCGGCCGTGCTGCAGTACACCGAGTCGCCGGGCTGGCCCGCGCTGCGCGAGGTGCTCGCCGCCCGCGAGTCCACGCGGATCGGGCGGTCGGTGCCGGTCGAGGAAGTGTTCGTCACCCACGGTTCGCAGCAGGCGCTGTCGCTGCTGGCCGAGGTGCTGCTCGATCCCGGCGCGCTCGTGATCGTGGAAGATCCGGCGTATGTCGGTGCGCTGCAAGTGTTCCGGGCCGCCGGTGCGCGCATCGTCGCGGTGCCGCTCGACGACGACGGCCTGCGGCTGGACGTCCTGGAGGATCTGCTCGCCGCGGGCGAACGCCCCGCCGTGGTGCACACCGTGTCCAATTTCCACAATCCTGGCGGTGTCACGCTGTCGCCGCGGCGGCGGCAGCGGCTGGCGGAACTCGCCGAGGCGCACGGCTTCTGGGTGATCGAGGACGACCCCTACGGCGAACTCTGGTTCGACCAGCCCGCGCCCGCCCCCGTCGCGTCCTACTCGCCGCAGGTGATCCGCCTGTCCAGCGTCTCCAAGATCCTCGCTCCCGCCCTGCGGGTGGGCTGGATGACCGCCCCGCAGCGTGTCTGTCGCGCCGTGGAACTGCTCAAGCAGGGCGCCGACCTCTGCGGCTCCGCCCTCACCCACCAGATCGCCGCCACCCTGCTCACCGATACCGACTGGCTCGACGCCCACGTCGCCACGATCCGCGCCACCTACGCCGTCCGGGCGAAGGCCCTGGTCACCGCCACCCGCACCACCTTCGGCGACCGCGTCCGCTGCACCGACGCCACCGGCGGCATGTTCGTCTGGGCCGACTTCACCGACGGCACCGACACCTCCACTCTGCTCCCCACCGCCCTCGAATCCGGCGTCGCCTACGTCCCCGGCGCCGCCTTCGCCGTCTCCGACTCCTACCGCCACTCGCTGCGCATGTGCTTCACCACCGCCGACGAATCCACCCTCACCGAAGCCATCACCCGCCTGGCCGCGGCCGCGCGGTGAGTCAGGCCCAGTTGTAGGTGCGTTCGACGGCCTTGTTCCATTCGGTGTAGCGCTGGGTGCGTTCGGGGTCGGGCATGGTGGGGGTCCAGGTGTGGTCGGCGATCCAGTTGGCGCGGAGGTCGTCGAGGCCGGTCCAGTAGCCGACGGCCAGGCCGGCGGCGTAGGCGGCGCCGAGGGCGGTGGTCTCGCGGACGACCGGGCGCACGACGGGGACGTCGAGGATGTCGGACTGGAATTGCATGAGCAGGTCGTTGCCGGTCATGCCGCCGTCGACCTTGAGGGTGGTCAGTTCCAGGTCGAGCTGCTGGGCGGCGGCGTCGGCGCGCATGGCGTCGACCACCTCGCGGGTCTGGAAGGCGGTGGATTCCAGTGCGGCCCTGGCCAGATGGGCCTTGGTGACGAAACGGGTGAGCCCGGCGATCACCCCGCGCGCGTCGGGGCGCCAGCGCGGGGCGAACAGGCCGGAGAAGGCGGGCACGAAGTAGGCGCCGCCGTTGTCGTCGACGCTGCGGGCCAGCGGTTCCACCTCCTCGGCCGAGCCGATGATGCCCAGGTTGTCGCGCAGCCACTGCACCAGCGAGCCGGTGACGGCGATCGAACCCTCCAGCGCGTAGACCGCGGGCTGGTCGCCGAGCTGATAGCAGGCGGTGGTGAGCAACCCGTGCTTGCTGATCACCGGGGTGGTGCCGGTGTTGAGCAGCATGAAATTGCCGGTGCCGTAGGTGTTCTTGGCCTCCCCGGGCGACAGGCACGCCTGCCCGAAGGTGGCCGCCTGCTGGTCACCGAGGATGCCCGCCACCGGCGCGCCGGCGAACGGCCCGGCGGTGATCTCGGCGTAGACCTCCGAGGAACTGCGGATTTCCGGCAGCAGCGACATCGGGATGTCGAACTCCGCGCAGATCTGCGCGTCCCATCGCAGCGTGCGCAGGTCCATGAGCATCGTGCGCGAGGCATTGGTGACATCGGTGAGGTGCTCGCCGGTGAGTTTCCACAGCACCCAGCTGTCCATGGTGCCGAAACAGAGGTCACCGGCCTGCGCGCGGGCCCGCACGCCCTCGACATTGTCGAGAATCCAGCGCAGCTTGGGCCCGGCGAAATAGGTCGACAGCGGCAGCCCGGTGCGTTCGGCGTAGCGCTGCGGGCCCTGCTCGCCCGCCAGTTCGGTGCACAGCTGGTCGGTGCGGGTGTCCTGCCAGACGATGGCGTTGTAGACCGGCTCGCCGGTGGCCCGGTCCCACACCACGGTGGTCTCGCGCTGATTGGTGATGCCGATGGCGGCGAGATCGCCCGCCGAACAGCCGCTGTTGCCCAGCGCGGCGCCGAGCACCCACTCGGTATTGCGCCACACCTCGGCCGGATCATGTTCCACCCAACCGGGTTTCGGGAAGATCTGGCGGTGCTCCCGCTGGGCGGTTCCCACGATCCGGCCGTGCCGGTCGAAGACGATGCACCGACTCGAAGTCGTGCCCTGATCGATGGCGGCCACATAGCGACGCATCCCCGCAGGTTACCCAACCGGACCCACCGGGGTGGCGGACTGCGGTGCGACGCGTGCGGCCCCGGCGGCCCGCGGATGCGGCCTCCGGCGCCCACCGGGCACTACGTTTAGCCTGTACCCAGCGGCGCCCGACCGCGTCGTGCACCCACACTGTCGACTGGAACCGGCCCACCGGGCCGGTGGCGAGGAGTCGAGCATGGCGCAGACACCGGAGTTCCCGTTCCTCCACCCCGGCGAGCTGGTGGCCGGCGCGAAACGCGACCGCGGCGGTGCGGCGCAGCTCGGCCCCGAGCATCGCCGCGCGGCCTGGGAGCGGCTGGGGAAACAACAGTTCGACGTGCTGGTCATCGGCGGCGGCGTGGTCGGGGCAGGCATCGCGCTGGACGCCGCGACCCGCGGCCTGTCGGTGGCGCTGGTGGAGGCGCGCGATCTCGCCTCGGGTACCTCGAGCCGGTCGTCGAAGATGTTCCACGGCGGCCTGCGCTATCTCGAACAGCTCGAATTCGGGCTGGTCAGGGAGGCGCTGAAGGAGCGCGAGCTGGCCCTGTCGACGCTGGCGCCGCACCTGGTGAAGCCGCTGCGCTTCCTCTACCCGCTGACCCACCGCGTCTGGGAGCGGCCGTATGTCGCCGCCGGGCTCACCCTCTACGACACCATGGGTGGTGCGAAATCCGTTCCGGGCCAGCGTCATCTGACCCGTCACGGCGCGATGCGGCTGGCGCCTGGCCTGCGCCGGAACTCGATGATCGGCGGCGTCACCTACTACGACACCGTCGTCGACGACGCCCGCCACACCATGACCGTGGCCCGCACCGCCGCCCACTACGGCGCGGTCATCCGCACCTCCACCCAGGTGGTCGGGCTCTTACGCGAGGCCGACCGGGTGGTCGGGGTGAAGCTGCGCGACACCGAGGACGGGCGCACCGGCGAGGCGCGGGCGAATGTGGTGATCAACGCGACGGGCGTGTGGACCGACGAGGTGCAGGGTCTGTCGCATCAACGCGGGCGATTCCATGTGCGAGCGTCCAAGGGTGTGCACATCGTGGTGCCGCGTGACCGGATCGTCAGCGATGCCGCCGTCATCCTGCGCACCGCCACCTCGGTGCTGTTCCTCATCCCGTGGGGGGCGCACTGGATCATCGGCACCACCGACACCGACTGGAATCTGGACCTCGCGCATCCGGCCGCCACCAAGGCCGACATCGACTATCTGCTCACCCGGGTCAACGAGGTGCTGGTCACCCCGCTCACCCACGCCGACATCGACGGCGTCTACGCGGGGCTGCGCCCGCTGCTGGCCGGGGAGAGCGACGAGACCTCCAAGCTCTCGCGTGAACACGCGGTCGCCCGGGTCGCGCCCGGTCTGGTGAGCATCGCGGGCGGCAAGTACACCACGTACCGGGTGATGGCCGCCGACGCGATGGACGAAGCGGCCCAGGACATTCCGGCCCGGGTCTCGCCCTCGATCACCGAGAAGGTGGCGCTGCTCGGCGCCGACGGCTACTTCGCGCTGGTCAACCAGACCGTGCAGCTGGCCGAACAGTACGGCGTGCACCCCTACCGGATGACCCACCTGCTCGATCGCTACGGCTCGCTGGTCGACGAGGTGCTCGCCTACGCGGCGGGCAAACCCGAGCTCCTGCAACCGATCACCGACGCGCCCTCCTACTTGCAGGTCGAAGCCGTCTACGCGGCAGCCGCCGAGGGCGCCCTGCACCTGGACGACATCCTGGCCCGCCGCACTCGCATCTCCATCGAATACGCCGACCGGGGCGCGCACTGCGCCGAACAGGTCGCTCATCTCGTCGCGCCGGTACTCGGCTGGGACAGCGACGATGTCGACCGGGAGGTGACCACGTATCAGGCGCGCGTCCGGGCGGAGATCGAGTCCCAGACCCAGCCGGACGACATCTCCGCCGACGCGTTGCGGGCGGCTGCTCCGGAACCCCGCCCGCAACTGCTGGAGCCGGTGCCGCAGGATCGGTGACGCGCCGCGAGACCGGGGGAAGCGCCGATCCTCGGGAGCGATCCGTCGAACGGCCCTGTCCTCGTGATCACGGCGAAGCGCGTGGCGTGGTGGTCCAGTGCGCTGGGTCCGGGTCGGCAGCGCGCAGAAGCAGATGCCGCGCTCGGTGATGCGGGCGGTGGTCGGAAGGGGCTCGGGTCAGCGGCGGGCTGGTTCGGGTTGGCAGCGTGGGCAGAAGTAGATGCCGCGTTCGCGCTGGGTGATGCGGTCGGCGGGGTCATCTTCGCCGAGGAGCTGGGAGACGATGGCGGTGCCGCAGCGGGGGCAGGGCCTGCGGGGGCGGCCGTAGACCATCGGGCGCCACGGGGGTTGGTGGGCGGCTTTGGTGAGAACACGGTGCGATTCGTCGACGAGGGCAGGCAGATCAGGGATCTCGCCGACCGGGGTGGCCGGGTGCACGCGACGCAGGAAACAGATCTCGCTGCGGTAGATATTGCCGATGCCCGCCAGGTTCCGCTGGTCGAGCAGGGCGAGACCGATTGCGCGACGGGGGTATTCGGTGAGACGGCGCAGGGCTTGGGCTGGGTCCCAGTCGGCGCCGAGCAGGTCGGGGCCCAGGTGGTCGATGACGGTGTGTTCCTCGGCGCGCGGCAGCACCTGGAGGATGCCCAGGGCGAACCCGACCGCCTCGACCTCGTCGTTGGACAGCACCGCGCGGGCGGTGACACGAGGCTTGGTCCAGCGCTGGCCGCAGTGGAACACCCGCCACTCGCCGTCCATCTTGAGATGGCTGTGGATGCTGGCCCGGTCGGTACGGATGAACAGGTGTTTGCCGTAGCTGCCGACCTCGGTGACCAGCTCACCCACCAGGTCGACGGTCGCGTAGCGCGGCACCCGGAAGTCGCTGCGGGTCAGCGTGGTTCCGGCCAGGGCCGCACGCAGTCGCTCGGCGGTGCGGAAGACGGTGTCGCCCTCGGGCATCCGGCTACACCTGCCTGCGCAGCCGCAGGCCGCGCGGGGTTACGGCGAAACCGGCCTCGACGAGGAAATCGGCGAAGGTGTTGCCGTGCACGGTGTCACCGTTCACCTTGTCGATCACCAGTGACTCCACGCGCCGCTCGTGCACCAGCCCGGCCAGCGCCATGGCTCCCGCCCGGCGCAGGCCGGGGTCCTCGGTGAAGGTGAGCAGAGTCTTGCCGCCGCGCTCGAGGTAGAGCACGAGTTCGCCGCCGACGAGTACCACCAGCGCGCCCGCCTTGCGGCCCGGCCGGTGCCCGCCATCGGCCTCGCCCTTGGGCCACGGCAGCGCGGCACCGTACGGGTTCGCGGGATCGCAGGCCGCCAGCGCCAGTGTGGTCTCGGCGCGGACGGTACTGTGGTCGGTGTCGAAGGAGCGCAGCCGGTCGACGGTGTCGGTGGTGGAGAACTGGGCGCCGCCGAGGGTGTCGACGAAATAGCCGCGCCGGCAGCGGCCCCGGTCCTCGAATTCGGTGAGCACCCGGTACATCAGTGCGAACCCACCCGGCACACCCTCGTTCTGGACAGAGCCCCTGGTGAGTACGCCGTAGCGTTCGAGCAGCTGGTCGGCGGTCGCGTGGGCACGAACGGTGTTGTCCTGCACACGTTCCGGGAGGATGGACCAGCGCCCGGCGAGGGTGGGAGGACCCGAGCGGGTCGGCATCGCGGCGCGGGGCAGGTAGGCACGACCGCGTGGCGCACGACGCGGCGTGCGGTGCGCGGTGGTGGAGCGGGCGGTGCCGGAGAGCAGTGCGCGCACCGGGGCGAAGGTGTCACCGGAGACGTATCCGGCCCAGACCAGCTGCCAGAGCGCGTCACCGGCGGCCTTGTCGTCGAGCAGACCGGTGGCATCGGAGAGCTGGCGGAAGAAGTACGCGCCGCCGCCACTGAGCGTGGGCGGCAGGGAGGCCACCGCCGCGTCCCCGGCGACCGGCGCGGTGTCTGCGCGCACCGGATCGAGGCCGGCCTCGGCATCGGCTGGACCGGCGATGTGCGTCCGGCCGCTGCGGGCCCGGCTCGCGGGAGTGGCCTCGGTGTCGGGCGGATCGCCGGGGCGACGGACTTCGGGATGTGCGGTGGTGCCCTGGGTACCGGGTGCCACACTGTCGAGGTCGACCGGTGGGGCAGGCCGGGGGCGTGGCTCCAACTGGGCGCCCATCGCGGCCAGCAGGGACAGTTGGGTGTCGGTGGGGTCGATCGGGTCGGGCGGGGGCAGGGTGAAGGGGGCCTGGTCGGCCAGGTGCAGTGCGATCCAGCCGTCGCGGGCGGTGATGGCGCCGTGGCCGGACCAGATCACCTCGCCGGTGGCCATGAGTTCGTCGAGGTAGGCCGGGGTGTAGTCGCGCACGCGCATCGGCAGGATGAGTGACTCCCAGGCCGAGGCCGGAATCGGCACGCCCGCGAGCTGTTCCACGACCGTGGCCACGCCGTCGATGCCGCGCAGTTCGCCGGAGCCGACATGCTGCCAGGCGGGCAGGAAGCGGGCGAAGGCGGCGGTGGCGACGGGCTCGACCTCGTGCCGCGCCGCGGCCAGGGAGCGGCGGCGCAGGCGGCGCAGGATCTGCGCGTCACACCATTCGGTGCCCGCGGTCTCGGGGGTGAATTCCCCTTCCACCACGCGTTTCTCGGCCAGCAGCCGGTGCAGTGCGGTGGTCGCCACCGCCGTGCCGAGACCGAATCTGGCGGCCACGTCGGCGGTGGTGAAGGGAGCGTGGGTGCGGGCGTAGCGGCCGACGAGGTCGCCGAGCGGATCGGGCACCGGTTCGATGAATGCCTGCGGCACCCCGATCGGCAGGGGCACGCCGAGCGCGTCACGCAGTCGTGCCGCGTCCTCGATCGCCACCCACCATGTCTTCCCCGCGAACGAAACCTCCAGTGCGCGGCGGGAATCCCGCAGTTCCGCGAACCAGGCCGGTGCGTCGGATTCGGCGAGCGTCACCTGGCCGGGCTCGGTGCCGTTCGATTCCGGTGCGGGATCGCTCGCCTCAGTGGCAGGCGGGGTTGCTCGGCCGCCTACGGAGGGGTCGTCGGACGTAGCCGTGCCGGCCTCCGCCGTGGCGTTCCCGGAACGCGGGACGCAGCGGGCGGCGGCTTCGGTGGGGGTGAGGGGACCGAGGAGTCGCAGCAGGTCGGCCAGGCCCTCGGCGTCGCGAGCATGGCGTTCGGGGGTGAGGCGCTGGAGTTCGCGTTCGGTCAGGATGAGAACGGCGGGGTCGAGGAGTTCGCGCAGTTCCACGCGGCCGAGGAGTTCGGCGAGCAGGCTGGAGTCCAGGGCGAGGGCGGCGGCGCGGCGCTCGGCCAGGGGGCTGTCGCCGTCGTAGAGGAACTGGCCGATGTAGGAGAACAGCAGGGCATTGGCGAACGGGGACGGGGTGGCGGTCTCGACATCGATCAGGCGGATCTCGCGGCGGGCCAGTCTGGTCAGCAGGTCGCGCAGCGAGGGCAGGTCGTAGACGTCGCGCAGGCATTCGCGCACGGTCTCCAGCAGGATCGGGAACTGCGGGAATTTGCGTGCCACATCCAGCAATTGGGCCGAGCGCTGGCGCTGCTGCCACAGGGGCGCGCGTTTGCCCGGGTCGCGGCGCGGCAGCAGCAGCGCGCGGGCGGCACATTCACGGAAGCGGGAGGCGAACAGTGCCGAGCCGCCGACCTGCTCGGTGACGATGTCGTCGATCTCGTCGGGCTCGAAGACGAACAGCTCCGCGCCGGGTGGTTCGTCGGTGGTGTCGGGCAGGCGCACCACGATGCCGTCGTCGGAGGCCGTCGGCGCGGCATCCACGCCGAACCGTTCCTGCAAGCGCGCGCCCACCGCCAGCGCCCACGGCGCGTGCACCGGGGTACCGAACGGCGAGTGCAGCACCAGCCGCCAGTCCCCGAGCTCGTCCCGGAACCGCTCGACGATCAAGGTGCGATCCGTCGGCAACTGCCCCGTCGCCCCGCGCTGTTCCTCCAGCAGCCCCACCAGATTCGCCGTCGCGTTCTGGTCCAGCCCGGCGGTCCGCACCATCTGATCGAGCCGCATCGCGGGCTTGCCTAGTTCGGCCACCGCCGCCTCCGCGCCCATCCCCGCGACGATGCGCGTCAGATCATCGGCGGGCACCTGACCCGCCGACCGCACGAATTCACCCAGCGCCGCGCCCAATTCGGCGGGGCGGCCCAAGCCGTCGCCGTGCCAGAACGGCAGGCGGCCGGGCAGGCCGAAGGCCGGGGAGACGAGCACGCGGTCGAAGGTGATCTCCTCGATGCGCCAGCTGGTGGCGCCGAGGGCGAACACATCGCCCACCCGGGACTCGTAGACCATCTCCTCGTCGAGTTCGCCCACCCGCGAAGCCTTTTCGCCCACCATGAACACCGCGAACATGCCACGGTCGGGGATGGCGCCGCCGGAGGTGACGGCCAGGCGCTGGGCACCGGGGCGGCCGGTGAGGGTGCCCGCGTCGCGGTCCCACACCACGCGGGGGCGCAGCTCGGCGAACTCGTCGGAGGGGTAGCGCCCGGCCAGCAGGTCGAGCACGGATTCGTACGCCGAGCGGGGCAGGGCGGCGTAGCTGCCGGTGGCGCGGACGGTGTCGAACCAGCCGTCCACATCGAGGGGTTCCAGCGCGCAGGCGGCCACGGTCTGCTGGGCCAGGATGTCGAGCGGATGGGTGGGGATCTGGAGCAGTTCGATCTCGCCGGTGAGCATGCGCTGGGCGGCGACGGTGCAGTGGATGACATCGGTGCGGTGCTTGGGGAACAGCACACCCCGCGACACCTCACCCACCTGATGCCCGGCCCGCCCCACCCGCTGCAACCCACTGGCCACCGACGGCGGCGCCTCGACCTGCACCACCAGATCCACCGCGCCCATGTCGATGCCGAGCTCGAGACTGCTCGTGGCGACCACACAGCGCAGCCGCCCGCTCTTGAGGTCGTCCTCGATGATCGCGCGCTGCTCCTTGCTGACCGACCCGTGATGCGCTCTGGCCAGCAGATGATCGGCGCCGTGGATGACCTCGGTCGAGGGACCCAGCTGGGCGGGTGGCGCGTGCTCGGTCTCCACCGGCTCGCCCAGCCGTGTCGCGTAGGCCTCGTTGAGCCGGGCGGTGAGCCGTTCGGCCAGGCGCCGCGAGTTCGCGAACACGATCGAGGAGCGGTGCTCGAGCACCAGGTCGACGATCGCCTCGTCGACATGCGGCCAGATGGACCCGGGCTGATCGGACTCCTCGGGCGCGGTCATGTCCGCCACCGGCACCCGCACCGACAGGTCGAAGGTCTTGGGCGCGGGCGGGCGCACGATGGTGATGGGCGCCGAACCGACCAGGAACCGCCCCACCTCCTCGGCGGGCCGCACCGTCGCCGAGAGCCCGATGCGCTGGGCCGGGTGCTCGGTGAGCTGGTCGAGCCGGGCCAGCGACAACGCCAGATGCGCACCACGCTTGGTGCCCGCGATGGCGTGCACCTCGTCGACGATCACCGTGTGCACCCGGGCGAGGGTTTCCCGCGCGGCGGAGGTGAGCAGCAGGAACAGCGACTCGGGCGTGGTGATGAGGATGTCGGGCGGGGTGCGCTGCATGGCGCGGCGCTGGGCCGGGGTGGTGTCGCCGGAACGCACGCCGACCGAGATCGCCGGCGGCTCCAGGCCGAGCCGTTTGGCCGTCTGGGTGACACCCACCAGCGGCGCCCGCAGATTGCGCTCCACGTCGACGGCCAGGGCCTTCAACGGCGACACGTAGAGCACGGAGGTACCCGGCGTCTCCGGTGGTTCACGGGTGGCCAGCTGATCGATCGCCCACAGGAACGCCGACAGCGTCTTTCCCGACCCGGTGGGCGCGATGACCAGCGTGTTCTCCCCGTCGGCGATGGCTTTCCACGCGCCGAGCTGCGCGGCGGTGGGCCCGGCGAAGGCGCCGTCGAACCACTGCGCGGTGGCGGGGGAGAAGCGATCCATGGGTTCCAGTGTGCACCGGCCCACCGACAGATCCGGTGAACCGCGAAAACGCTGGTCACGAGCGTCCCCCGGCGCGAAGGGTGTGCGGGGTCACACCGTGATCCGTGCCGCAGCTACGCTGAACTCTCGTGCAAACGGTGCTGAGAGTCGACCTGGTCGGCCATGGCCTTACCGAGGCGGTACGTAAGGCGCGATTCCCTGTTGACGAACCCCTGGACGAGTCGGGGCTGGCCGCGCTGCGCGGCTGTTCGCCGCTGACCGGCGCGCGCGTGCGCACCGGCCCGGAGCGGCGCGCCCGCGCGACCGCCGAGGCGCTGGGACTGGTCGGCGAGCAGGACGACCGATTACGGGATCTGGACGCGGGCTCGTGGCGCGGCAGCGAGATGGGCGCGCTGGCACAGGATCAGCTCTTCGCATGGCTGACCGACCCGGAATTCCGCGGGCACGGTGGCGAATCGGTGACCGACCTGGTGGAACGGGTGCGGTTCTGGCTGGCCGAGATCGCCTCGGCCGGACACGACACGATCGCGGTGACCCATCCCGCGGTGATCAGGGCCGCACTGCTGGTGGTGCTCGACGCGCCCCCGAAGTCGTTCTGGCGCATCGATGTTCCGCCCGCCGGTATCACCCGGCTGCATCACCGGGGCAACTGGACGCTGCGCCTGGGCGCCGGCTAGCGGACCCGGAAACGACGAAGGCCCCGGAGTCGAAACTCCGGGGCCTTCGTCGTAGTAGCGGGAACAGGATTTGAACCTGCGACCTCTGGGTTATGAGCCCAGCGAGCTACCGAGCTGCTCCATCCCGCGTCGTAAACACCACTGTACACGTGGTGGCGGGAATGGCGAAATCGGCTGGCTGATCAGCCGAAATGAATGCCCTGGGCCAGCGGCAGCTCGGTGGAGTAGTTGACGGTGTTGGTGGCCCGGCGCATGTAGGCCTTCCAGGAGTCGGACCCGGATTCGCGCCCGCCGCCGGTGTGCTTCTCACCGCCGAAGGCCCCGCCGATCTCCGCACCGGAGGTGCCGATGTTGACATTGGCGATGCCGCAGTCGGATTCGGCCAGGAACAGCTCCGCCTCGCGCTGGTCGCGGGTGAAGATCGCCGAGGACAGGCCCTGGGTCACATCGTTGTTGAGCGCGATGGCGGTGTCGATGTCGTCATAGGTGAGCACGTAGAGGATCGGCGCGAAGGTCTCCTCGCGCACGAGCGCGGTCTGGGTGGGCATACGCACCACGGCGGGCCGCACGTAATAGGCGTCGGGGCCGATGATCTCGACGCGTTCGCCACCGCACAGGTTCTCGCCACCGTCGGCTTCGGCGCGCGTGAGCGCCTCCTGCATCGCGGTGTAGGAGCGTTCGCTGATCAGTGGGCCGACGAGCACGCCGTCGTCGAGCGGATTGCCCACGGGCAGCTGGTTGTACGCGGCGGTGAGCCGGTCGACCAGCTCGTCGGCGATCGAGCGGTGCGCGATCAACCGGCGCAGCGAGGTGCACCGCTGACCCGCCGTCCCCGCGGCCGCGAAGACGATGCCGCGCACCGCCAGATCCAGATCGGCACTGGGCGCGACGATCGCGGCGTTGTTGCCACCCAGTTCCAGCAGACAGCGACCGAAGCGGGCCGCCACCCGCGGCGCCACCGCGGCACCCATCGGCACCGACCCGGTGGCACTGAGCAGCGCCACGCGCGGATCGTCGACCAGCACCGCGCCCACCTGCGCGCCGCCCAGAACCAGCTGGTGCACTTCGGGATCGGCGCCCACCTCGACCGCCGCGCGACGCAGGAGAGTGTGGCAGGCCAGCGCGGTCAGCGGGGTGGTGTCCGACGGCTTCCACACCACGGTGTCACCGCAGACCAGCGCGATGGCGGTGTTCCACGCCCAGACCGCGACCGGGAAGTTGAACGCCGAGATCACCCCGACCACGCCGAGCGGATGCCAGGTCTCCATGAGCCGGTGCCCGGGGCGCTCGGAAGGCATTGTCGCGCCGTAGAGCTGGCGCGACAGGCCGATCGCGAACTCGCAGACATCGATCATCTCCTGCACTTCGCCCAGGGCCTCGGCGCCGATCTTGCCCGCCTCCAGCGTCACCAGTTCGGCCAGCTCGCGCTGGTGGCTGACGAGTAGCTCGGCGAGTCTGCGTACCAGCGCGGCCCGCACCGGCGCGGGGACCGTGCGCCAGCCCTGGAACGCCCCGGCGGCGCGGCCGATCGCGGTGTCGACGGTGGTGGGTGTGTCGGGGGTCAGCGAGAGCAGCACGCCGCCGGAGATCGGGGTGCGGGCCTGCAGGGCACCGGGTTCGGGGACGCTCGCGCCGAGTCCGTGCAGCAGGGCCCTTGCCCGCAGCGCCAGCTGTTCGGAGAAGTGCTCGGTCACGGTGTCGATCATCTTGCTCACCTTCTGCTGGTTGGTACGACTCACGGAAAAGTTCGGCGAATTTCGGTGGGGAACAGAAAGAAGTTTTCCCCGCGCAACCCCCGCGCTGCGTTAGCCTTCGCTGATGGCGGATTCACCGGCTAGACCCCAGCTCGACGACATCGACCGACTATTGATCAGGGAACTGATGACCGATGGTCGCGCCACGTTGTCGAATCTGGCGGAGAAGGCCAGCCTCTCGGTCTCGGCGGTGCAGTCGCGGGTGCGCAGACTCGAAGCGCGCGGGGTGATCCGCGGATACGCGGCCCATGTCGATCCCGAGGCGCTCGGGCACCTGTTGTCGGCGTTCGTCGCGATCACTCCTCTCGACCCCTCCCAGCCCGATGACGCGCCCGCATTGTTGCAGCACATTCCCGGCATCGAGGCGTGCCACTCGGTGGCGGGCGAGGAGAGTTACGTCCTGCTGGTGCGGGTGGCCTCGCCGCGGCATCTCGAGCAGTTGCTCGCCGAGATCAGGGCCACCGCCAATGTGCGCACGCGCAGCACCATCATTCTGCAGACATTCTACGACAGGTAACGATTCTTCGTAATTGTTCCGCCATTGCGTAGAGGTTCCGTAAATATTTGCGTACCCTCGGCAGTGTGACCATCGAACTGGAGCGCCCCGGCGCGGCGGTCACCCCCGCCAACCGGGTCAGTGAAATCCTGTCCTCGCACATCCTCGCGGACGGCTTCGATCTTGTGCTCGACCTGCACAAGTCCCACGGCCGCACGCTCATCGACGAACGCGACGGCACCGCCTACCTGGACATGTTCGGCTTCTTCGCCTCCAATGCCTTGGGGATGAACCATCCCGCGCTGGCCGGCGACGAGCGTTTCCGCGCCGAGCTGGCCACGGCCGCCATGAACAAACCCAGCAACTCCGACATCTACACCGTCGCGATGGCCCGCTTCGTGGAGACCTTCGCCCGCGTCGTCGGCGATCCCCGGCTGCCGCACCTGTTCTTCGTCGACGGCGGTGCGCTGGCGGTGGAGAACGCGCTGAAGGTGGCCTTCGACTGGAAGTCGCGGCACAACGAACTGCACGGTCGCGCACCGGAACTCGGCACCAAGGTGCTGCACCTGACCGGCGCCTTCCACGGCCGCAGCGGCTACACGATGTCGCTCACCAACACCGATCCGGTCAAGACCGCCCGCTTCCCGAAGTTCGACTGGCCCCGCATCGACACCCCGCACACCTTCGCCGGGCCCGACATCGCGGCGCTCGAGGCCGCGTCGCTGGCCCAGGCCGAGCGGGCCTTCGCCGCGCATCCCCACGACATCGCCTGCTTCATCGCCGAACCGATCCAGGGCGAGGGCGGCGACCGGCATCTGCGCCCGCAGTTCCTCGGCGCCATGCAGCGGCTGTGTCACGCCAACGACGCGCTGTTCGTCCTCGACGAGGTGCAGACCGGGGTCGGGATGACCGGCACGACCTGGGCCTATCAGCAGCTCGGGGTGGAACCGGACGTGGTCGCGTTCGGGAAGAAGACCCAGGTCTGCGGGATCATGGCCGGTGGACGCGTGGACGAGATCGTCGACAATGTCTTCCGGGTGAGCTCGCGGCTCAACTCCACCTGGGGTGGCAATCTCACCGACATGGTGCGCACGCGGCGCATTCTCGAAGTGCTGGAACAGTACCGGGTGATCCAGCGGGTCGGCCCGCTCGGCGCGTTCCTGCTCGACCAGCTGGGCCAGCTCGCCGCCGCCCACCCGGACAAGGTCAGCGAGGTGCGTGGCCGCGGGCTGATGTGCGCGATCACCCTTGCCGACCACGACCTGCGCGAGCGGGTGGTGACGGCGATGCGGGAACGTCAGCATGTGCTGCTGCTCGGTTCCGGTGATCGCGGAATCCGGTTCCGGCCGCCGCTGACGGTCACCGAGGAGGAGCTGGAACGCGCGGTGGACGCGCTGGACGCGGTGCTGCTGCGGGAGAAGGGGTAGACCTCAGCTGGTGGGTGTGAGTCCCAGGGCACCCGCGACGAAGCGGTGGACCGAGGTGAGTCCGGCCGCGAGGGCCTCGTCCTCGCCCGGCCGGGCCCAGCCGGTGACGGTCGCGGTGTCGTCGGGGCCGGGAGTCACGCCGATCTCGGCGACCAGTTCGGCGGTCGTCGGCACGCACACCGCCCAGGAGAAGTGCGTCTCGTCGGCCCACTGCGCCGAGCGGGTCGTCACGTAGTCCGGATCGGTGATGCCGCCGTCGGCCAGGGCGGGCCGGTCGTCGATGCGCTCGTCGGCCCGCAGGGCACGCAGATACCAGGCGCCCGCGTTGATCTCGATCGGTTCCACGCCCAGCAGCCTAGAGGGCCGCGCCCTGCGCGACGACGCCCGTCCCCGTCCCGGAGGCGATCACCATGCTCTGACTTCTCAGGCGTCCAGAACCGGGGTCGGGTCGATGGTGGCGCCGAGGAGGGTGTGGACGGCGGTGCGGCCCAGGTCGAGGGCGCGGGCCAGGAGATCGGTGTCGCGGGCGGCGCTGTCGACGGGTGGGGCGGCGGCGGGCGGGTGGATCTGGAGGACGCGGTCGCCGAGGTCGGCCAGGAAGCGGTCTTCGACGGCCTGCTGGCCGGGGCGCTGCGACCAGGCCCGGTAGGCGCCGGGCGCGACGGCGCGCATGTAGCCGCCGCCGACCACGCGGTGCAGCAGGGGAGCGGGTGGGCGGAGCTCGTCGGTGCGGCGGGTGCGCAGGACCAGGGCGTGGGTGGCGCCCGCGCGTATCGCCGTGCGGATCGGGACGGTTTCGGTGAGGCCGCCGTCGAAGTAGCTGCTGTCGCCGAGGGGGACGGGTGGACCGGCCAGCAGGGGCAGGCCCGCGGAGGCCCGTAGCGCGGTCAGCAGGGTGGTTTTGTCGACGATGTGGGGTGCGAGGTCCACCGACTGCCCGGTCCGGATATCCGTCGCGATCGGGTGCAGGGTGGTGGGGTTGGCCAGGATCGCCGCGAAGTCCATCGGCTCGATGCCGTCGTAGACCCGGTGCACGAGGTAGTGCAGATCGAAGACCGGCCGTCCGCGCAGCACCCGCACCGGGTCGACCACCCGGCGCATGATCGCCGGATCGGTCCACGACCGCATCCCCGTCGCCGCGCGCCCGCACAGCAGCCAGGCACCGTTGATCGCGCCCGCCGAGGTGCCGTACACCGCGTCGAAGATCCCCGCGAGGCCGAGTTCCTCGAGCGCCTGCACCATGCCGCTGGAGTACACCCCGCGACTGCCGCCACCCTCGATCACCAGGGCGAGCCGATGGCCGTCCGCGCGCAGGCCCGACGCGCGCCGCGCCTGGATCACCTCGGCGACGGTGGCCGGGGGCGTCGATGAATCCTGATCGTTCGAGACAGCGCTGGACACTCGTTCACGATAGGCCCGAACCGGGTGGACGCGCTGTCGGGGCGGTGGTCTTCAACCGCCGTTCATCCGCGCGACCCCGGCGCAACGCCGGGTCACGGGACCGATCCCGGCGTGGCCGGAAACAGCGAAGGGCGCCGGTAGGAAACCGGCGCCCTTCACGTGACCACGTTCTACTTGATCTCCGCCAGGACGGTGCCCTGGGTGATCGCCGCACCCGCCTCGACGGACAGCCCGGTGACCACACCGGCCTTGTGCGCGTTGACCGGGTTCTCCATCTTCATGGCCTCGAGCACCACGATCAGGTCGCCCGCCTCGACGGACTGACCCTCTTCGACGGCGACCTTGACCACGGTGCCCTGCATGGGCGCGGTGACCGCGTCACCGGAGGCCGCGCCGCCACCCGCGCCGCCGCGCTTGCGCGCCTTCGGCTTCTTGCGGACGACACCGTTACCGGCCGAACCGGCGGCGCCGCCACCGAGGGTGAACTGACCGGGCAGCGACACCTCGACGCGACGGCCACCGACCTCGACGACGACCTTCTGCCGGGGCAGATCCTCGTCGTCCTCGGCGGGCGCGCCACCGGGGGTGAACGGCTCGACGGTGTTCTTCCACTCGTTCTCGATCCACTTGGTGTAGACCTCGAAGGTCTCACCGTTGCCGACGAAGGCCGGATCCTCGACGATCGCGCGGTGGAACGGGATGACCGTGGCCAGACCGTCGACCTGGAACTCCGCCAGCGCGCGGCGGGCCCGCTGCAGCGCCTGCATGCGGTTCTCGCCGGTGACGATCAGCTTGGCCAGCATGGAGTCGAACTGACCGCCGATGACGCTGCCCGCGACCACACCGGAGTCGACGCGCACGCCGGGGCCGGTGGGCTCGGAGTAGACGGTGACCGGGCCGGGGGCGGGCAGGAAGCCGCGACCGGCGTCCTCCCCGTTGATCCGGAACTCGAAGGAGTGACCGCGCGGGGTGGGGTCTTCCTTGATCGAGAGCTCTTCGCCGTTGGCGATGGCGAACTGCTGACGCACCAGGTCGATGCCCGCGGTCTCCTCGGTGACCGGGTGCTCCACCTGCAGACGGGTGTTCACCTCGAGGAACGACACGGTCTCGCCCTGCACCAGGTACTCCACAGTGCCCGCGCCGTAGTAGCCGGCCTCGCGGCAGATGCGCTTGGCGGAGTCGTGGATCTTGGCGCGCACGTCGTCGGACAGGAACGGCGCGGGCGCCTCCTCGACGAGCTTCTGGAAGCGGCGCTGCAGCGAGCAGTCGCGGGTACCGGCGACGACGACATTGCCGTGCTGGTCGGCGATGACCTGGGCCTCGACGTGGCGGGCCTTGTCCAGGTACTGCTCGACGAAGCACTCGCCGCGGCCGAAGGCGGCGATGGCCTCACGGGTGGCCGACTCGAACAGCTCGGGGATCTCCTCGATGGTGTGCGCGACCTTCATGCCGCGGCCACCGCCACCGAACGCCGCCTTGATGGCGACCGGAACGCCGTACTCCTCGGCGAACGCGACGACCTCGTCGGCGTTCTTGACCGGGTCCTTGGTACCGGCGGCCATCGGCGCCTTGGCGCGCTCGGCGATGTGGCGCGCGGTGACCTTGTCGCCGAGGTCGCGGATGGACTGCGGCGAGGGGCCGATCCAGATGAGCCCGGCGTCGAGGACGGCCTGGGCGAAGTCGGCGTTCTCGGAGAGGAAGCCGTAACCCGGGTGGATCGCGTCGGCGCCGGACTTGGCCGCGGCGTCGAGGATCTTGTCGAACACGAGGTACGACTCGGCCGAGGTCTGACCGCCGAGGGCGAACGCCTCGTCGGCGAGCTTCACGAAGGGAGCGTCGGCATCGGGCTCGGCGTAGACCGCGACACTGGTGATTCCCGCGTCTTTGGCAGCCCGGATCACGCGGACCGCGATCTCGCCGCGGTTAGCTACGAGTACCTTCGTGATCCGTGCGCTGGCATGGCTGGGCACTGAGCCTCCTGTGTGCATTCTTTGGTCGCTTCGGGGGACGGGTCGCCGTACAGGCCCCGTGCCCGGGATCGACAACTTTCGTCTCGGGCGAGTGTAGGCAGTGTGCCAACCCAGCTCGAACTCGGCTAGCCCTACCGTCGAGTAGGTCGCAGGTCACACTACGCGCCGGGCTGTGATGTGAACATGTTTCAAATCATCTGGTTCGCCACGCCCGGCTCGGCGCCCTGGGTCACGGGCAGTCCGACCGAGTTGCCCCACTCGATCCACGACCCGTCGTAATTGCGCACTGACCTGCGGCCGAGCAGGAAGGTCAGGACGAACCAGGTGTGGCTGGACCGCTCGCCGACCCGGCTGTAGACCACCAGATCCGTCGCGGCCAGCTCGCCGTAGACCTCGTCGAGCTCGGCGCGCGAGCGGAATCGGCCGTCCGAAGTCGCCGCCGATGTCCAGGGGATGTTGACCGCGGTCGGCACGTGACCGCCGCGCAGCGTCGCGTACTCCTGCTTCAGCGGCTTGTCCTCGAGCTCGCCGGAGTACTCCTGGGCCGAGCGCACGTCCACCAGCGGGGCGCCGAGCCGGTCGAGCACCTCCTGGCGGAAGGCGCGCGCGGTGCTGTCGTCGCGTTCGACCTCGGGATAGTCGCCCGCGACCAGGTGGGGCAGGTCGAACGTGGTGTCGCGTTCCTCGGAGATCCACGCGTCGCGGCCGCCGTCGAGCAGGCGCACGTCCTCGTGCCCGAACAGGGTGAAGATCCAGGCGGTGTGCGCGGCCTGGGCGTTGCCGCGGTCGCCGTAGATCACCACGGTGTCGTCGCGGGCGATGCCCTTGGCGCGCATCAGCGCCGTGAAACGCGGTCCGTCGATGTAATCGCGGGTCACGGGGTCGCTGAGATCGCCACGCCAGTCGATCTTGACCGCGCCGGGGACATGCCCGATGTCATAGAGCAGGATGTCATCGTTGGACTCGATGATCTTCAAACCCGGCACGCCGATGTTTGCGGACAGCCATTCTGTGGTTACCAATCGATGCGGGGCTGCGTAGGAACCGAAGGCGGGGTGCGGATCCGGGGCGACGGGCACGGTGTGGTCCTTCACGCGAGTTGGGTGGGTGCGGCTGTAGCTGGGTCGCAGCCGATGGTAAGTGTGTGGTGGCGCATCACGAATCGACACAATGGACGAATAAAGCGCACTTGCGTCCGATAAAGTCTCTGGAGAGGAGGGGTGAGCTATGTCCGATTCTTGGCCGCGGCGGCGACTGCTCGCGATCCTACGTGGCGCCACCGAGCCCCTCGACGCCCAGGAACTGGCCAGGATCACCGGACAGCACGTCACCACCGTGCGCTTCCACCTCGACGTCCTCACCCGCGAATCGCTGGTGCGCCAGTTCCAGCAGCCGCCCCGCGGTCGCGGCCGCCCGCGCATCGGCTATCGCGCGGTCCAGCGATCGGTGGGATACCAGGAACTGGCCCAGGTGCTGGCCGACCATCTCGGCCCCGATCCGATCACCCGCTCGGCGGCCGCCGTGGAGGCGGGCCGTGCCTGGGGCGCGCGGATGGACATCGGCGCCCAGCCGGTGGAATCGCTGGCCGACGCGCGCGACATCACCATGTCGCTGATGTCGGAACTGGGATTCGCCCCGGAGAAGGACCCGGTCGGGGAGACCACCGAACACGTGGGAATCACCCTCACCGCCTGCCCGCTGCGCGAACTGGCCCGCTCGCACTCGGAGGTGGTGTGCGGCGTGCATCTGGGACTCATGCGCGAAGTGCTCGAGCGCAACGGCGCCCGCGGCCGGGTCGGGGTGCAGCTGCACCCGTTCACCGAGCCGGAACTGTGCACGGCCCGGCTCGAACTCACCTACGGCGAGGAAGTGGCCGCGCAGCCCGCCGGGGCCGCGCAACCGGCTGGGGAAGAACGGATGATCGCGCCCTCAGGCCCGCGCGTCCCGCCACAGCTGCGTGACACCGACGCCGACGTCTTCGAGCAGCCTGCGCAGCAGCGGTAGACCGATCCCGATCACGCTGGAGGGATCGCCGTCGATGCGGTCGACGAACCAGCCGCCCAGCCCGTCGAGGGTGAACGCGCCGGCGACCTGTAAGGGTTCACCGGTGGCGATGTAGGCGTCGAGCTCGTCGGGGCCGGGCTCGGCGAAATGCACGGTGGTGCCGCTGCACTCGGCGGCCTCACCGACGATCTCGCCCGCGCGCAGGCGCAGCACGCAGTGCCCGGTGAGCAGGTCGGCGCTGCGGCCGGCCATGCCCTTCCAGCGCGCCCGCGCCACCTCGGGGGTGTGCGGTTTGCCCTGGAGCTGCCCGTCGACGAGCAGCATGGAATCACAGCCGACGACCACACAGTCGTCGGCGAGTTCGGGAATCGTGGCGGCGACGTCGAGCGCCTTGGCACGTGCCAGGGCGACGACGATGCCCTCCGGAGACGTACCGGCGGGCAGCGCCGCGGCGACGGCGTCCTCGTCCACCCCGGAGACCCGCACGACGGGATCGATGCCCGCCGTGCGCAGCACTCCGAGCCGGGCGGGGGACGCCGACGCCAGAACCAGTCGGGTCACCCGCGTCAGCGCAGGTGCGACAGCATCGGATACGCGTACGGCGAGAACGGGGAGGTACCCCGGTGCATCAGCGTCGCGGTGCCCCAGCTGTCGCGCGGGCCGTTCTGGCCACCCGCGGGCGCCGAGGCGGCGGCCGCGGCGAGCACCGCCACGAGCGCGGCGATGTCCTGATCGGTGGGAGCGCCCTTGAGGATGCGGAACATCGGCTCGCCGACGGCGTCCGCGGGAACCTCGGCCACCGCGCTCACAGACAGTTCGACCTCTTCGACGAGCGGTTCGACGGCGAGCTCCAGCTCGGCGGCGGTCAACACGTCCTCTTCTGCCACAGTTGTCACAGTGCCAGATCCTTCCTGCCTCGTCCGGGAGATCTGCCCCGGGACGAAGCGTGATGCTTCGATGTCACAGCGCGGTAACCGCGATCATTCCCGGTAGGCGCGCGCCGATCAATAGTTGCGTCCTGGCAACCAGTGTGCGCGGCCTATCCGGGATATCGCGTTTTCAGAGCGGAATGTTGCCGTGTTTCTTGGGCGGCAGGCTCACCATCTTGCGTTCGAGCAGTCGCAGCGCCGACACGATCTGGCCCCGGGTGTGCGAGGGCGGGATGACCGCGTCGACGTATCCGCGCTCGGCGGCGACGTACGGGTTCACGAGGGTGTCCTCGTACTCGTTCTGCAGCTCGAGGCGCAGAGCGTCGACATCGGCGCCGTTGGCGGCCGCTTCCTTGAGCTGCTTGCGGTAGACGAAACCGACGGCTCCGGACGCACCCATCACGGCGATCTGCGCGGTGGGCCACGCGAGGTTCACATCGGCACCCATGTGCTTGGAACCCATCACGTCGTAGGCCCCGCCGTACGCCTTGCGGGTGATGATGGTGATCTTGCCCACAGTGGCCTCGCCGTAGGCGTAGAGCAGCTTCGCGCCACGGCGGATGATGCCGTTGTATTCCTGGCCGGTGCCGGGCAGGAAGCCGGGCACGTCCACCAGGGTGATGATCGGGACGTTGAAGGCGTCGCAGGTGCGCACGAAGCGTGCGGCCTTCTCCGAGGCGTCGATGTCGAGGCAGCCGGCGAACTGGGTCGGCTGGTTGGCCACGATGCCGACGCTGCGGCCGTCGACGCGACCGAAACCGCAGATGATGTTCATCGCGCGCTCGGCCTGCACCTCGAGGAACTCGTCGTCGTCGAGCAGACGGCGGATGACCTCGTGCATGTCGTAGGGCTGGTTCGGCGAGTCCGGGATGATCGTGTCGAGCTCGAGGTCCTCGTCGGTGAGGGATTCCTCGATCGCGCCGGTGATCGGGTCGCTGGGCTCGTGCCGCGGCGCCTCGGCGCGGTTGTTGCTGGGCAGGTAGCCGAGCAGGTCCTTGACGTAGTCGAGGGCGTCCTGCTCGCCGGAGGCCACGTAGTGGGCCACACCGGACTTGGTCATGTGGGTGTGCGCGCCACCCAGGTCCTCCATGGTGACCTCTTCACCGGTGACGGTCCTGATCACGTCGGGACCGGTGACGAACATCTGCGAGGTCTGGTCGACCATCACCACGAAGTCGGTGAGCGCGGGGGAGTACACGTGGCCACCGGCGGCGGGGCCCATGATCAGCGAGATCTGCGGGATCACGCCGGAGGCCTGCACATTGCGGTGGAAGATCTCGCCGTAGAGGCCCAGGGAGACGACGCCCTCCTGGATGCGCGCGCCCGCGCCCTCGTTGATGCCGACCAGCGGACGGCCCGTCTTGAGCGCCAGGTCCATGACCTTGACGATCTTCTCGCCGTAGACCTCGCCGAGGGAGCCACCGAACACGGTGACGTCCTGGGAGAAGATGCAGACGTCGCGGCCGTCGATGGTGCCGTAACCGGTCACCACGCCGTCACCGAGCGGGCGGTTGTTCTCCAGGCCGAAATTCACGCTGCGATGCTTGGCGAGGGCGTCGAGTTCGACGAAGGAGCCTTCGTCGAGCAGGGCCAGGATGCGTTCGCGGGCGGTCATCTTGCCCTTGGCATGCACCTTGTCGACCGCGGCCTCACCCATCGGGTGTTGCGCTTCTTCCAGCCGATTCCGCAGGTCAGCCAGCTTCCCGGCGGTGGTGTGGATATCGGGGGCGCCCGCCGATTCCGAGGCGGGCTGCTGCTGGACACTCGTCATGGGTTGCGAGTGTAGCCACCGACACGTCCGCGCACTACGGCAGTCTCGGCTACCGGTCAGTAGAGAAAACCGCAGCTAGCGGCGGTGGTGATCGTTCACGGCCGGGGCCTAGTAGCGTGCCGGGAATGAACAGGGCACCGATCGATACCCCGCGTCTGCGCAGCTCCGTCGCCGCGACGGCACCGTCGTTCTACGACCGCGTCGACGTGGTGGACTCGACCGGATCCACCAATGCCGATCTGGTCCTGCGCGCCGTCGATCGTTCCATCGACCGTCAGGCGCTGCTGGCCGAGGAGCAGGTGAGCGGGCGGGGCAGGCACCTGCGCGAATGGGTGAGCCCGCCGCGCGCGCAGCTGTCGATGTCGATCCTGGTCCGGCTGCCCGGTGTGGTGCCCGCGATCCTGGGCTGGCTGCCGCTGCTGGCCGGCGTGGCGGTGGTCGACGCGCTGCGCTCGGCGACCGGGCTGGAGCCCGAGCTGAAATGGCCCAACGACGTGCTGCTGGGCGGACGCAAGCTGGCCGGCATCCTGGCCGAGCTCGTCGCGGCCGGTGACACCCCCGGCGTGGTGACCGGGATCGGCCTCAATGTCGATCTCACCGAAGACGAACTGCCGGTCCCGCACGCCACCTCGCTGCTCCTGGCCGGGCTGCCCGAGGCCGACCGCACCGCGCTGGCCGCGGCGATCCTCACCGAGTTCGCCCGCCGGGTCACCGCCTGGCAGGACGCGGGCTGGGACACCACCGAGCTCGCCGACGCCTATCGCACCCGCTGCACCACCATCGGCCTCGACGTGCGCGCGGAACTGCCCGGCGGTGACGTGGTCACCGGCACGGCCACCGGCGTCGACGACAGCGGCAGGCTGATCATCGGCGAGCGGGCCGTGTCGGCGGGCGACGTGAGTCACCTGCGCGGTCAGTATTGATGGCGGCTGGCGCCGCGGGTTCGCGGCCCCTGGGGGGCCCGTCGGTCAGGCACCGAGGCTTGCTCCTTCGTCGCCTACGCCTCGGCACCTGACCGACGGGCCGGGCCGCGAACGGCCTCCCCAGGGGTCGGCCTTCTCAGCGGGCGGCGACTCCCGCTTCGGTGCGTTCGGCCACCACGCGCTCGCGCGCCAGCAGCCGGTCGCGCTGCTCCTCGAACTTGAGCACGTCCTTCTCCAGCTTGTCGATGAACAGGGCCAGCTCGTCGCGCGCGGCCTCGGCACGCGGGCCGAAATCGTCGCGCCCGAAGACATTCCACTGCTTGAGCACCGGGCGCACCACCTCGTCGAGGTGCTGGCGCAGGTCGTAGATGCCGTGCTTGGCCATCAGCACCCCGTTGCGCCGCCAGTTCGGCATGCCCGCGCCGGGCATCTGGAAGTTGGTGAGCACCTTGGTGATCGCGGGCATCGCCTGTTCGGGCACCAGGTCGATCGCCGCGCCACACAGGTTGCGGTAGAAGATCATGTGCAGGTTCTCGTCGGTGGCCACCCGCGCGAGCATGCGGTCGGCGACCGGGTCGTCGCAGACGCGGCCGGTGTTGCGGTGGCTGACCCGGGTGGCCAGCTCCTGGAACGTCACGTACGCGACATTCACCAGGAACCCACCCCAGTTGGCCGGGGCGTGCGCCCCCTGGGTCATGTGGATCATCCTGGCTTCCTCCAGCGCCACCGGGTCGACCCCGCGGGTGACGACCAGATAGTCCCGGATGACGATCCCGTGCCGGTTCTCCTCGGCAGTCCAGCGCCCCACCCAGGTTCCCCAGGCACCGTCCTGGGAGAAGTTCTCGGCGATCTCACGGTGGTAGGAGGGCAGGTTGTCCTCGGTGAGCAGGTTGGTGATCATGGCCGCTTTGGCGACGTCGGTGAGCCGGGATTGTCCCGGCTCCCAATCGTTTCCGCCCATGGCGGCGAAATTGCGGCCCTCGTCCCACGGGACGTAGTCGTGCGGATTCCAGTCCTTGGCGATGGACAGGTGCCGGTTCAGATTCTGTTCGGCCACTGGTTCGAGGGCCGTGAGGATTTCGAGCTGGGTCAGATCTTTGGTCACGCGTGCCTCCACTGTCGGTGTCGAGCAAGCAGATATGGGCAAAACCTGGCAGCTAGCGTGGAATCCACAGTATCGGTTCGGCCGTGGCTTCGAGAAATGCACCGTCACAGCGCGGTACTGTGCGTCCATGGGTTACCCGGAGGATGTCCTCGCGCCCGACGAGCAGCTGATCCTGCACCGTCACCCGCACTGGAAGATGCTGGTGTGGCCGATCATCACCCTCATCGTCGCGACCGCGCTCGCCGGCTTCCTCGGCGGGCTGGCCTGGCGCAACACCGAGGGCAGCGTGCGCACCGTGCTGCTGCTGCTGATCGGGCTGGCCTGGCTGGGCGTGCTCGCCTGGCGGGTGGTGGCGCGGGTGATCGCCTGGAAGTCGACGCATTTCATCGTCACCGGCAGGCGGGTGCTGGTGCGCCAGGGCATCATCACCCACACCGGCATCGACATCCCGCTCAGCCGCATCTCCAGCGTGCAGTTCCGGCACGGTGTGCTGGACCGGATGCTCGGCACCGGCACGCTGATCATCGGGTCCTCCTCGGAGGAGCCGCTGGAATACGACGACATCCCCCAGGTGCAGCAGGTGCATTCGCTGCTCTACCACCAGGTCTTCGAGGCCGACCGCTCGCACGGCGACCAGCATTGGGGCACCGGGTATCGGTGAGCTGTCCACCGGCCGGAGTCCAGACCACTTAACCTGGGCTCATGACCGCCGTACTGCTGGCCGAAGACGACGAGGCCATCGCCGCACCCCTGTCACGGGCGCTGGGGCGTGAGGGCTACACCGTCACCGTCGAACGGTTCGGTCCCGCCGTGCTGCGCCGAGCCCTCGAAGGCGACCACGACCTGCTCATCCTCGACCTCGGCCTGCCCGGCATGGACGGGCTGGAGGTGTGCAGGCAGGTCCGGGCCTCCGGGGCCGATCTGGCGGTGCTGATGCTCACCGCCCGCACCGACGAGGTCGATTTCGTGGTCGGCCTGGACGCGGGCGCCGACGACTACGTCGGCAAGCCGTTCCGCCTGGCCGAACTGCTGGCCCGGGTGCGAGCGCTGTTGCGGCGCAGCGGGATCGGCGACGACGCGGTGGAGGTCGGAGGGATCCGGCTGGAACCGGCCGCGCGCCGCGTGCTGGTCAACGGGGCCGAGGTGAACCTGGCCAACAAGGAGTACGAGCTGCTCAAGGTGCTCATCGACCGGGCCGGTCAGGTGGTGCCGCGCGAGACCATCCTGCGCGAGGTCTGGGGCGACGCCGATCTGCGCGGGTCCAAGACCCTCGACATGCACATGTCCTGGTTGCGCCGCAAGATCGGCGACGAGGGGCCGATGGCCGAACGCCGCATCGTCACCGTGCGCGGGGTCGGCTTCCGGCTCAACACCGACGCCCCCTCCGGCGCGAGGGGCTGACGGGCGGTGCGCCGCCGCATCCTGCGCTCGATCCTGACCGTGCTCACCATCACCACGGTCGTGCTCGGCGTCCCGCTCATCTACACCGCCTGGCTGTGGGTCGAGGACATCACCCGCAACGATCTGCAGAGCCGCCTCGAACGTGTCGCGTCCGAGGTGATCTCCCAGGAGGGCGGTGACGGCACCGTCCAGGACGGTCTGGACGTGCGCGCGATGGCCGCGCTGGTGCCCGAGGGCGGCAAACTCACCATCGTCTACCCGGCGCCGCACGACAACGCGGCGCGCACCGATATCGGCGTCGGCTACGTCGAGGACCCGCTGGTGGAATCGCTGTCGATGGGCACCTCCGGTTCGCTGCGGCTCGAGGTGCCCGCCGGGCCCATGCATTCACGCCAGGAACAGGCCGTGGCCGCCGTGGCGCTGGCGGTGCTGGCCTCGCTCGGCGCCGCCTTCTCGGTCGCGGTGGTCACCGCGCGCCGGGTGGCCGACCCGCTGCGCGATGTGGCCGCCCGCGCCGCCCGGCTGGCCATGGGCGATTTCCGCCCCGACCCGCGCCGCCACGGCATCGCCGAACTGGACCGGGTCTCCGACGTGCTCGACTCGGCCACCGTCGAGATCGCGGGCCGCCTGCAACGCGAGCACGCGCTGGTCGCCGACGTCTCCCATCAGCTGCGCAGCCGCCTGACCGCGGTGCGCCTGCGCCTGGACGAGCTGTCCACGCACGCCGACCCCGAGGTGGTGCACGAGGCCGAGGAGGCGATGGCCCAGGTCGACCGGCTCACCGACGCCATCGACGAACTGGTCCGCGCCTCCCGCGACGAGGACGCCGCCGACCGCGACCCGGTCCCGGTGATGGCCGAACTGCGCGGGGTGGTCGCCGAATGGGCCCACCCGTTCACCGAGGAGGGCCGCGAGCTGCGCCTGACCGGCGACGAGTCGCTGCGCGCCCCGATCACCGGTTCCCGCCTGCGCGAGGCCGTCGCGGTGCTGGTCGACAACGCTCTGATGCACGGCGGTGGCACCTGCACGGTCTCGGTGCGCACGGTCCCGACCATGAGCTCGCGCGACCCGCTGATCTGCGTGGAGGTGGCCGACGAGGGCGAGGGCATCCGCGACGAGCTCGCCCCGCACGTCTTCGACCGCGGTTTCTCGGCGGGCGGCTCGACCGGTGTGGGGCTCGCGCTGGCCCGCGCCCTGGTGGAGGCCGACGGCGGGCGTCTGGAACTGCAGCGGCGCCGTCCGGCGCTGTTCGCGGTGTTCCTGGGGTCGAAGGTCAACCGGTCGCCCAACGCGACCCTGACCGAGCCGCGTTAGCCGCGCCCGAGGGGTTCGGGTTCTTCTTCGATGAGGTCTTCGAACTCGGCGACGATCTCGTTCATCTCGTCGGGGAAGACCCACCGGCGCATGGCCCAGAACCGGAACGCCATCTGCAGGAAATTGCCGATCACGAACGCGCTGACGAAGTCGGCGATGTTCTCGGTCAGGAAGCTCACGTTCGGCTGGCGCAGATCGAGCATGTAACTCGAGATCCACAGCGGGATATTGCTCAGCACCACGCCGATGCCGCTGACCCCGAAGAACAGCAGCGCCTCGTGATGCTTCTCGCGGCCGCCGCGATTCTTGAACGACCATTCCCGGTTCAGGATGTAGGACGCGATCACCGCGACCACCCCGGAGATGATCTTGGCGGTGACCGGCTTCTCGGCCAGAACGGTCCATTTCAGGAGGTAGAACAGGCCGCTGTCGATCACGAACGTGGTCGCTCCGACGATGGCGAACTTGATCAGCTCACGGTGCCGGTACGCGGATTCGCGTAGGCGCGGGGGAAGGACGCTGACCACGTCGTCGACGATTGACACGAGTTCCGAGTGTACCGGTCGCAAAGATTCGCTTTCGACATGACAACATTGCACGACGTGAGTGCACGTTCGTTCGATCCGTCTGCCATGCCCACCGTCACCATGGTCGGTGGTGGCCAGCTCGCGCGCATGACGCACCAGGCCGCGGTCGCCCTCGGCCAGCGTCTGCGGGTGCTGGCGACCACGCCCGGTGACCCCGCGGCGCAGGTCACCCCCGATGTCGTCTTCGGCAGCCACGACGACCTGGAAGCGCTACGCGCGGCCGCGGTCGGCTCGCACGCGCTGACCTTCGACCACGAACACGTGCCGACCGAGCACCTGGACGTGCTGGTCGCCGAGGGGGTGAACGTCGCCCCGCCGCCGCAGGCGCTGATCTTCGCCCAGGACAAGCTGGCCATGCGCACCAAGCTGTCGGCACTGGGCCTGCCGGTGCCCGCGTTCACCGAGGTCACCGCGCCCGCCGACGCCATCGCCTTCGGTGACGAGCACGGCTGGCCGTTCGTCCTCAAGGCCGTGCGCGGCGGCTACGACGGCCGTGGCGTGTGGATGCCCGCCGACGCCGCCGAGACCGAGCGGCTGGTCACCGAGCAGCTCGCGCACGGCGTGCAGCTGCTGGCCGAGGCCAAGGTCGACCTGAAGCGCGAGCTGTCGGCCATGGTGGCCCGCTCGCCGTTCGGGCAGGCCGCCACCTGGCCGGTGGTGGAGACCGTGCAGCGCAACGGCCAGTGCGCCGTGGTGATCGCCCCCGCCCCCGACCTGCCCGAGGACCTCGGTGCCCGCGCCGAGACCATGGCGCTCGAGCTGGCCGCCGGACTCGGTGTGGTCGGCGTGATGGCCGTGGAGCTGTTCGAGACCCACGACGGCGAGATCCTGGTCAACGAGCTGGCCATGCGCCCGCACAACTCCGGCCACTGGGGCATGGACGGCGCCTGCACCGGCCAGTTCGAACAGCACCTGCGCGCGGTCCTGGACTACCCGCTCGGCGACACCACCCCGCTGGCCCCCGTGACCGTCATGGCCAACATCCTCGGTGCCGCCCAGGCCCCCGAGATGTCCATGGACGAGCGCCTGCACCACCTCTACGCCCGCCTGCCCGAGGCCAAGGTCCACCTCTACGGCAAGGGCGAGCGCCCCGACCGCAAGATCGGGCACATCAACATCCTCGGCAACGATGTCGCTCAGGTCCGCGAGAAGGCCGAGCGCGCCGCGCACTGGATGTCGCACGCCGTCTGGACCGACGGCTGGGACCCGCACGGCGAGTAACCGCCGCCGCCACTTTCGAGAGGAAACGATTCAGTGAGCACCAACGGTCCCCAGGTCGGCCTGATCATGGGCAGCGACTCCGACTGGCCCACGATGGAGGCCGCCGCCGAGGCACTGGCCGAGTTCGGCATCCGCTTCGAGGTCGGTGTCGTCTCCGCGCACCGCACCCCCCAGCGCATGCTCGACTACGCCCGCGAGGCCGCCGACCGCGGCCTCCAGGTGATCATCGCCGGCGCGGGCGGCGCCGCCCACCTCCCCGGCATGGTCGCCTCCGCCACCCCCCTGCCCGTCATCGGCGTCCCCGTCCCCCTGAAATACCTCGACGGCATGGACTCCCTCCTGTCCATCGTCCAGATGCCCGCGGGCGTCCCGGTAGCCACCGTCTCCATCGGCGGCGCCCGCAACGCCGGCCTCCTGGCCGTCCGCATCCTCGCCGCCCACGACCCCTCCCTGCGCACCCGCATGGAACAGTTCCAGTCCGGCCTCGAACAAATGGTCCTCGCCAAAGACGAAGCCCTCCGCACCAAGCTCCTGGGCTGACACCACCGCGCGCTCACCGCTACCGAACCGGCGAGCGCGCGCGGCGACTCGGGAGCTCGCCTGATCGAATCGGTTCGCGGGGCGATGGCTAACGTTGTCGCTCGTGGCACACGACGATGCGGCGCAGTTCAGGCTCACGGTGGTGGATCAGGCGTTGCGGTTGTTCGCCGAGCGGGGGTACGAGGCGACGGCGGTGGACGAGATCGCGGTGGCGGCGGGGATCTCGCGGCGGACGTTCTTCCGGCAGTTCCGGTCCAAGGAGGACGTGATCTTCGCCGATCACGAATTCCAGCTGGCGACCGCGCAGGAGTTCCTCGAAAGCGCGGTCGGTGATCCGTGGGACGCGGTGTGCGAGGCCGTCATCGGGGTGTTCGAGCGGTTCACCCAGTGGCGTGACATCGCCGCGCGCCGGTATCAGGTGGTGCGCCGGGTGCCCGCGCTGCGCGAGCGCGAGATCGTGACGGTGTTCCGCTACGAGCGCCTGTTCACCGAGTTCCTGCGTGAGCGCCTGCCGGAGGTGCCGGATCTGGTGCGGGTGCAGTTCACCGCCGCGGTGACCGCCACCCACAACTATCTGCTGCGCCGGATGGTGCGCGGCGAGCCGGGCGCCGAGGTGGCCGACCTGCGCGCCGAGCTCGCCGCCATCCCGCGCGGCCGACGGGCGGTGCCGGGCCCCGAGGAGCTGGTCCTCGCGGTGTTCCCGCGCGACATGCCGCCGCGTCAGGTCGCCGACCTGCTCACCACCCGGCTCGGTAATCTGTGAGCGCGCCCACGCCGTAGCGGCCCGTATGCGGCACTGAGTGCCACCGGTATATGCCCATGTAGTTACCGAGTGCCGCGCGTATAATCCTCGGTGGACTGGCACTCAGTGCCGACGAACACGCGCTGTCGACCACAGCGATCACCACCACGACCAGGAGTGTGCCCGATGGCGGGAAACCCCGACTTCAACCTGTTCCAGCTCGAGGACTTCCACGATGAGCTCCGCGGTGCCATCCGTGGCCTGTCCGAGAAGGAGATCGCCCCCTACGCCAAGGACGTCGACGGCAACGCCCGCTTCCCCGAGGAGGCGCTGACCGCCCTCAACGCCGCCGGCTTCAACGCCGTGCACGTGCCCGAGGCCTACGGCGGCCAGGGCGCCGACTCGGTCGCCACCTGCATCGTGATCGAGGAAGTCGCCCGCGTCTGCGGTTCGTCGTCGCTGATCCCGGCCGTGAACAAGCTGGGCACCATGGGCCTGATCCTCAACGGCTCCGAGGAGCTGAAGCAGCAGGTCCTCGGCGACCTGGTCGAGGGCAAGATGGCCTCGTACTGTCTGTCCGAGCGTGAGGCCGGCTCCGACGCCGCCTCCATGCGCACCCGCGCCAAGGCCGACGGCGACGGCTGGATCCTCAACGGCTCCAAGTGCTGGATCACCAACGGTGGCAAGTCCGAGTGGTACACCGTGATGGCCGTGACCGACCCGGAGAAGGGCGCCAACGGCATCTCCGCGTTCATGGTCCACAAGGACGACGAGGGCTTCGTGGTCGGCCCGCTCGAGCACAAGCTGGGCATCAAGGGTTCGCCCACCGCCGAGCTGTACTTCGAGAACTGCCGCATCCCCGGCGACCGCATCATCGGCGAGCCCGGCACCGGCTTCAAGACCGCGCTGCAGACCCTCGACCACACCCGCCCGACCATCGGCGCGCAGGCCGTCGGCCTGGCCCAGGGTGCCCTCGACGCCGCGATCGCCTACACCAAGGACCGCAAGCAGTTCGGCAAGGCCATCGCCGACTTCCAGAACACCCAGTTCATGCTGGCCGACATGGCGATGAAGGTCGAGGCCGCCCGCCTCATGGTCTACACCTCCGCGGCCCGCGCCGAGCGCGGCGAGAAGAACCTCGGCTTCATCTCCGCCGCCGCCAAGTGCTTCGCCTCCGACGTGGCCATGGAAGTCACCACCAACGCCGTCCAGCTCTTCGGCGGCGCCGGCTACACCACCGACTTCCCCGTCGAGCGCATGATGCGCGACGCCAAGATCACCCAGATCTACGAGGGCACCAACCAGATCCAGCGCCTGGTCATGTCCCGCCAGATCCTGCGCTGATTCCGGCACCGGCCGGGTGTTCCCGCCCTACAGAGGGCAAGGACCACCCGGCCGATCGCCTTTCACGGCGAAGGGCTCGGACGTGAAGCACGGTGTGATCCTCTGCGGCGCAACGGATATAGGGAAAGACACGGTCACCACCGCGCTCACGGAGCGCGACGCCCGATATCGGTTTCACCTGATCGGAAGCCCGGGCCCGTGTGACATCGACCGTCAGGGCCTGTCCGAGTTGCTCGCCGACGGCTTCGTTCCAGTTGTTCACGTCGACCAGCCGGGTGCGGTCGACGCGGTGAAGGGTCTGGTGGGCGAAGTCCGGTGGACGGTGGTGCTGCTGGTTGCCGACCTTGCTTCTGCTCGGGCACGGGCCATCGGTCACGGCACAGCTGACGGGCCTGCCGCCTGCGAGGCGACGCCTGCTGTCGTCTTCACGGCGACGCTCGCCACCGCTCACCTGACACCCGGCGAGACGGCTGGATACATCGACACCGCAGTTCGTATGCGCGAGAGACTTTTCGGAGCAGCGGGCTGAAATCCCTTGGACTCCCGGCGGCTCCCGCATCTCGCGGTCACCGCTGATCCGGAGACGGTACGGGCGGCGGTGCGGGAGATGATCGGGTTCGTCCTCGACGGAGAGTCCGCTGTCACGTTGCAGTGGCAACCCGCCGGGGACGGGTGGTCCGCGACCGTCGAGGTCGGCTGCGGGTCGGGTGGACCGCCGGTGGATTCACCGACCCGCTGAGCGGCCTCAGGCCACCAGTTCGGCGTATTCGCGGTGTTCGGCGATGTATTTCTCCACGTACCAGCAGGTCGGGATGACCTGGTAGCCGGCGGCGCGGGAGTCGTCGAGGCCGAATTTCACCACGTCGGCGGCGACGCCGCGGCCCCGGAATTCGGGGAAGGTCATGGTGTGGTGGAAGTCGCGGACCTTGGTGTCCTCGCGTTCGGCGTAGTCGGCGTAGCCGGCGAGGACGTCGTCGAGGTAGATCTCGAAGCGGGTGTCGGCGACGTTGTGTTCGAGCCTGGTGGTCATACCGGATGCTAACCCGCGGTCGCCGCGCGATGTTCCTACAGGATCGCGCCCGGGTTGAGGATGCCCTCGGGGTCGAGGGCGTGCTTGATGCGGCGCGTCAGCTCCATCACCTCGGGTCCCACCTGGTCGGGCAGCCAGCCTTTCTTGAGGCGGCCGACGCCGTGTTCGCCGGTGATGGTGCCGCCCAGGCTGATGGCCAGGTCCATGATCTCGCCGAAGGCACGGTGGGCGCGGGCGGTGTTGTCGGGGTCGGTGGGGTCGTGCACGATCAGCGGGTGGGTGTTGCCGTCGCCCGCGTGCGCGATCACCGAGACCAGCACGTCGTTGCGTTCGCTGATGGTGGTGATGCCGGTGATCAGCTCGCCGAGCCGGGGCAACGGCACGCCGACGTCCTCGAGCAGCAGCGGGCCGATGCGCTCCACCGCCGGGATCGCGAAACGCCGTGCGGCGGTGAAGGCTTCGCCTTCGGTGGGGTCCTCGGTGTGGAAAACCTCGGTGGCTCCGGCCTTTTCGCACAGCGTCACCATCACTTGTGCTTCGTGCCCGGCGAATTCGCCCGGCGCGTCGGAGCGGGCGACCAGCAGCGCGGCCGCGGTGCGGTCCAGGCCCATGCGCATCTCGTCCTCGACGGCGTTGATGGCCACGGTGTCCATGAATTCGAGCATGGCGGGGCGCAGGGTCGAGGTGATGGCCAGGATGGCGTCGGTGGCGGCGGTGAGGGAGCCGAAGCTCGCGACGACGGTGGCCTGCGGTGGCTGGGCGGGTAGCAGGCGCAGGGTGAGTTCGGTGATCACGCCGAGGGTGCCCTCGCTGCCGACGAACAGCTTGGTCAGCGACAGGCCCGCCGAATCCTTCAGGCGCGGCCCGCCCAGGCGCACCGGTGTGCCGTCGGCCAGCACCACTTCCATGCCGAGCACGTAGTCGGTGGTGACGCCGTATTTCACACAGCACAGCCCGCCCGCGTTGGTGGCCGCGTTGCCGCCGATCGAGCACATCTCGAACGAGGACGGGTCCGGCGGGTACCACAGGCCCTCCGCGGCCACGGCCCGCTTCACCTCGGCGTTGAGCAGCCCCGGCTGCACCACGGCGGTGCGCGTCACCGGGTCGACGCTGATCTCGCGCATCAGTTCGGTGCTGAGCACGATCCCGCCGTCCACCGCCGTGGCCCCGCCGGACAGGCCCGAGCCCGCCCCGCGCGGCACCACCGGCACCCGGTGTTCGTGCGCCCAGCGCAGCGTGGCGGCCACGTCGTCGGTGCCGCGCGCCCGCACCACGGCCAGCGGCGTCCCCGCGTCGGGGTCGCGCGCCCAGTCCTGCCGATACCCCGCCAGCACATCCGGGTCGATCACCACCGCCCCCGCGGAGAGGGAATCGGCCAGTGCGCCCAAGTTCGCGTCCACCCTCCAACGCTAACCGCCGCGGCGCCGCCGGTCCGGCGATCACCGAGACCCGCCGCGTGCTGATCACCTGACCAGATGTGATGTAGGCCGGAACAAGACCCGGCGGACATCGTTGTGATTCGGCGCGCCCGGTTGGTGTTTACGCCGTCCGAGCGTTCACAATGCTTTTCGACGGGTGTGGCGGCGGGAGGGTTGCCGGTCGCACCTCGTGTTCGCGTTCTGCTCCACGGTGCGCCGGTGCGCATTGATCACGCGGTGCCCTTGTGCCGCACCGTTTTTCGCAGGGAGGACCGGGATGATGCAGGAATCGCAGGACCGTAGCGAGCTCGTCGGCGCCCTGCTGGCGGCCGAGTACGCCGACGCCGGGATCGATGTCGAGGCCATGCGCGGCGTGCGCGCCGGTGACCACGCCGAATGGCTGGCAGCGCTGGAGGCCACCGGCCTGTTCGGTCACACCGCGCTGAGCGAGATCGCCGCCGCCTGGCTGCGCGATCCCCGGCTGCTGCGCGACGCCCTGCTGGCCGAGGCCGACGAATTCACCCGCCGCCGCTGCCTGGCGGCCTGGTCGGCGCTCGACGCCCGTCCGGCGGCTGTCGTCGGCTGACGCCGGGGCGGCGCGTTTGCCGTCCGCTCATCTGCGCGACACCTGCCGCTGGCAGGGTGGCCGCGTGGAGCAGCTCACGGACTCGGTGGCCGATCGTTTCAGCCGCTGGTGCGCGGCCGTGGTCGACCGGTTGCCGTGGGGCCTGGCCCGCTACGTCCCCGCCACCTTCCTCGGCTTCGCCCTGATCAACAGCTTCACCTTCGGCGTCGATCTCGTGCTGCTCACGGTCCTGCACGGCGTGGCGGGCCTGCCGATCTGGCTGTCGATCACCCTCGCCTATATCGCCGCGTTCGGCCTGAGCTTCCTGCTCAACCGCACCTTCAACTTCCACTCGCACGCCCCGGTGGGCAGACAGGCCGCGGTGTACGCGGTGGTGGTACTGGTGAACTACCTGGCCTTCATCCTCGGCGTCGGCTCCGGCCTCACCGCCCTCGGCCTCGAATACCACCTGGCCCGGCTCGCGGCCGGCGCCTGCGAAGGCGTCTATATGTACTGCGCCCTGCGCTGGATCGTCTTCCGCGGCGCGCCCGCCCTGAGCGCGGTGTGACGCGTGCTCAGGGGCGGGTGCCGCGGAGCAGCTCGGTGTGGTCTCCGTCGACGAGGACTACGTCGGCGTCGGTGAGTGCCCAGTGGGGGGTGCCCTCGGACTGGTATCTCGCCAGGAGTTTCGCGGATTCGCCGTCTGGGTCGGTGGGGGAGTCGAGGTGGACGACGAGGGGGCGGTCGATCAGGCCGAGGCCGTCCCAGCGGGGGGCGATGCCGGTGGTGGGCAGGACCTCGCCGGGGTCGTCCATCGTCTCCAGTCCGTGCAGGTCGGGGCCGAGCAGGCAGGCGCCCGCGCTGTAGCCGGCGTAGGCCAGGGCGTCTTCGGCCAGGAGGGCGGGCAGCACGGAATCGGCTCCGCTGCGGGCGAATTGGGCGCGCAGGACGAAGGTGTTGCCGCCGCGCACCCACACCAGCGGATAGGAGCGCAGGGTCTTCTCCAGTTGCGCGGGTTGCCCGGCGTAGTCGCGCAGATCCAGCACCTCGGGTGAATAGCCCAGGGCGGCAAGGGGTGTCGTGTCGCTGGTGACCGCCGAGGACCAGGCGGCGGGCCAGGCGTCGCAGGCGTTCGGGATCACCGCGACCCGGCCGGGCGGGCCCGCGAGGTCGGTGAGGCGGTCGGCGAAATCGCCGAATCGATAGGAGGACAGGAACAGTCGCATCAGATCGTGAAGGCCAGGTTGCGCACCAGGCGCGCGCCGAGGTCGGTGTCGCCGTCGATGGCGATCTCGCCCAGGTGCTCGTCGACGGTGATCCGGCCGCCGCGCAGGCGCGCGAACAGTCCCGAGTCCAGGCGGATCGTCGTGGTGGGTGTGCCCTCGATCGTGTCGAGCAGGACGCCGCGCCCGTCGACCACCGCCACGTGCACCTGCCTGGTCACCGGGCCGGTGAGATCCAGGGTGACCTGCGCGCCCTCCGGTGCCTTGGCGCCCTTGACCACCGCCCGGCCCAGGCCGAGGGTGAGTTCGGCGAAGGCCGTCTCCGCGCGGTCGCCGCCCTCGGGCACGGTGCGGCCGATGCCGTCGGCGAGGTCGAGTTCGTGCATCCAGCAGTCGAACAGCCGCACCCGCATGAAACGGCCGTAGGGCACCTGCCCGACCGGGGAGACCGTGGGCTCGGCCCAGGCTTCGTCGTCCTTGGCGACCAGCGCGGCGCGGCGCTGCTCGGTGACCTCGTCGAAGAGCGCGAGCAGCCGCTTGCCCGAGAGCGGGCGCAGCCGATCGACCCAGATCTCGTTGAGCACCGCCACCTCGTTGCGCACGTGCGGCAGCGTGCGCACATCGGTCTTGGGGCGCAGCGGGTCGTGCGGTGGCGGCGTGCGGCCGAGCAGCCACGATTCGGTGCCGATCACGTGCGCGACCACGTCGAAGATGGTCCAGCCGGGCAGCGGCGAGGGTCTGCGCCAGGCGTTCTCGTCGAGGTCGGCGACCAGGGCGGCGATGGCCTCCCACTGCTGGGCGAGCAGGTCGGTGAGGTGCTCGCGGTCGGGCGTGCGCTCGGTCATCCCTGGGTTCCTTCCGCCTGCTGCTCGGTGTCGAGCGCGGTGAGGCCGGCGCGGATGGCGGCGGCGGTCGAGTTCGGTTCGTGCGGGCGACGCAGCAGGAAGCCCTTGGCGAAGGCGAGCTTGTCGCCGTGGCGGCGCGGCACCACGTGCAGGTGGACGTGGCCGACGGTCTGGAAGGCCGCGGTGCCGTCGTTGAGGATGAGATTGGCGCCGTCGCTGGCCAGGCCGCCGCGGCGCAGCGCGCGGGCGAGCCGATGGCCGGTGCGGAACAGATCGGCGCCCGCGTCGGCGGGCAGATCGTCGAGTTCGGTGGCGTGCTGTTTGGGCACGATCAGGGTGTGTCCGCGGGTGATGGGGCGGATGTCGAGGAAGGCGCACACGGCGTCGTCCTCGTAGACTCGGGTGGCCGGCGCCGTCCCCGCGACGATCCGGCAGAAGACGCAGTCGTTCACGGACCCGACCCTACGGTGTGGTGTGGCCCGCGCAACACCCCGAGGCATGCCGGGGCATGACGCGCGTCACGTCCGCGGACCCCGATCCTGGCGTCTTGCTGGTCCGATTTGACCGATCATGTACTGGACACTCGTCCAACTATCCGCTGTGACAGGCATCTCCGCTAGGCTCACCGCCAGCCGAGTACAGTTGCGAGGATTTCAGCTGAACCTACTCGTAGGTAACATTCGGCTGATCCCGTTGTTCCCCGGCTCGAAGCCAGCACGAAAAGGAAGTCTGACTAGTGGAGACAACGCACAACGTGGGCGAGGAATCGCCGCGCGGAGCGCGTGTCGGAGTCGTTCGCGAGTCCGGCCCGGGTGAGCGGCGAGTCGCAGTGGTGCCCAAGATCATCCCCGCCCTGTCCAAGCAGGGCGTCGAGGTGGTCGTGGAAGCCGGTGCGGGCCTCGGCGCGCTCATTCCCGACGCGGCCTACGTAGAGGCAGGAGCGACCATCGGTGATCCGTGGTCCGCCGATGTCGTGGTCAAGGTGGCCCCGCCCAGCGATGCCGAGGTGGCCAAGCTGAGCTCCGGCCAGACGCTGATCGGTTTCCTCGCGCCGCGTAACGCCGACAATCAGATCGGCGCCCTGAAGGCCGCCGGTGTGCAGGCATTCGCCGTCGAGGCGATCCCGCGTATCTCGCGGGCCCAGGTGATGGACGCGCTGTCCTCCCAGGCCAACGTGGCCGGCTACAAGGCCGTGCTGCTCGCCGCCTCGGAGTCGACCCGCTTCTTCCCGATGCTCACCACCGCCGCGGGCACCGTGAAGCCGGCCACCGTGCTGGTGCTCGGTGTCGGTGTCGCCGGTCTGCAGGCGCTGGCCACGGCCAAGCGTCTCGGTGGCCGCACCACCGGCTACGACGTGCGGCCCGAGGTCGCCGACCAGGTGCGCTCCGTCGGCGCCCAGTGGCTCGACCTGGGCATCGACGCCGCCGGTGAGGGCGGCTACGCCCGCGAGCTCACCGACGAGGAGAAGGCCCAGCAGCAGAAGGCGCTCGAAGACGCCATCAAGGGTTTCGACGTGGTGATCACCACCGCGCTGGTGCCGGGTCGTCCCGCGCCGCGCCTGGTCACCGCCGCGGCCGTCGAGGGCATGAAGCCCGGCAGCGTGATCGTCGACCTGGCCGGCGAGACCGGCGGCAACTGCGAACTCACCGAGCCCGGCGAGATCGTGGTCAAGCACGAGGTCACCATCGCCTCGCCGCTGAACCTGCCCGCCACCATGCCCGAGCACGCCAGCGAGCTGTACTCCAAGAACATCTCGGCGCTGCTGGAACTGATGCTGGTCGACGGCAAGCTCGCGCCCGATTTCGAGGATCAGGTGCTGGCGGATTCCTGTGTCACACGTGAGGTGGAAGCCTGATGTACACCGAACTTCTGGCCAATATCGCGATCCTGGTTTTGTCCGGGTTCGTCGGGTTCGCGGTCATCTCCAAGGTTCCCAACACCCTGCACACCCCGCTGATGTCGGGCACCAACGCCATCCACGGCATCGTGGTGCTCGGCGCGCTGGTGACGCTGGGCAATGTCAAGGACCCGTCGCTGCTGGTGCAGGTGATCCTGTTCGTCGCCGTGGTGTTCGGAACCCTGAACGTCATCGGTGGCTTCGTGGTCACCGACCGCATGCTCGGCATGTTCAAGGGTAAGAAGAAGGCGGCCGAGTGATGCACGCAGTCGACAACATGACCTACCTGGTCAACGGCCTCTACATCGTGGCCTTCTCCATGTTCATCTACGGTCTGATGGGCCTGACCGGCCCGAAGACCGCCGTGCGCGGTAACCAGATCGCCGCCGTCGGTATGGCCCTGGCGGTCGTGGCGACGCTGATCTCCATCCGGCACGCGGAACTGCTGAACTGGATCCTGATCGGCGCCGGCCTGGTCGTCGGTGTGGCCCTGGGTGTTCCGCCCGCCGTGCGCACCAAGATGACCGAGATGCCGCAGCTGGTCGCCGCGTTCAACGGCGTCGGTGGTGGCACGGTCGCGCTCATCGCGTGGGCCGAGTTCATCGACAGCACGGGCTTCTCCCAGCTGCACGACGAGCCGAACATCCACATCATCATCGGCTCGCTGTTCGCCGCGGTGATCGGTTCGATCTCCTTCTGGGGCTCGATCATCGCCTTCGCCAAGCTGCAGGAGATCCTGTCCGGCAAGCCGATCGGCATCGGCAAGCTGCAGCAGCCGCTGAACCTGCTGCTGCTCGTCGGCGCGATCGTGTGCGCCGTGGTGATCGGCCTCGGCGCCGACAACGGTGGCGTCTCGCAGCTGTGGATGATCGCGCTGCTGGTGCTCGCCGGCATCCTCGGCCTGATGGTCGTGCTGCCCATCGGTGGCGCCGACATGCCGGTCGTCATCTCGCTGCTCAACGCCCTGACCGGTCTGTCGGCCGCGGCCGCGGGTCTGGCGCTGAACAACACCGCGATGATCGTCGCGGGCATGATCGTCGGCGCGTCCGGCACCATCCTCACCAACCTCATGGCCAAGGCCATGAACCGTTCCATCCCGGCCATCGTCGCCGGTGGTTTCGGTGGCGGTGGCGGTGCGGCCGCGAGCGGTGGCGGCGAGGCCAAGTCGGCCAAGGCCACCTCGGCCGCCGACGCCGCGATCCAGATGGCCTACGCCAACCAGGTCATCGTGGTGCCCGGTTACGGTATGGCCGTGGCCCAGGCCCAGCACGCGGTCAAGGAGATGGCCTCCCTGCTCGAGGGCAAGGGTGTCGAGGTCAAGTACGCGATCCACCCGGTCGCCGGTCGTATGCCCGGCCACATGAACGTGCTGCTGGCCGAGGCCGAGGTGTCCTACGACGCCATGAAGGAAATGGACGACATCAACGGCGAGTTCAACCGGACCGACGTGGTCCTGGTGATCGGCGCCAACGACGTCACCAACCCCGCGGCCCGCGAGGACAAGTCGAGCCCGATCTACGGCATGCCGGTCCTCAATGTCGACCAGGCCAAGAGCGTCATCGTGCTCAAGCGCTCGATGAACTCCGGCTTCGCCGGCATCGACAACCCGCTGTTCTACGCCGACCACACCTCCATGCTGTTCGGCGACGCCAAGAAGTCCGTCGGTGCGGTCACCGAGGAACTCAAGGCGCTGTAAGTTCGCACATCCCGAGAGGCCCTTACCGTTCACCACGAACGGTAAGGGCCTCTTGCGCTTCTCCTGGGCCGCTCCTATCATTGGCGCCAGTGACGTCACTGGCGCCAATGGCGCCATCTGTGGAGTGGGTGATCCATCATGGCCCGATTGACTGTTCGCGACCTACCCGATGACGTTCGTGACCGGTTGCGCTTGCGCGCGGCAGCGAACGGGCGCAGTACCGAGGCCGAGGTGCGGGCGATTCTGACCGATGCTGTCACTCCCGAACCGGACGAGAACATCAGGCTCGGTTCCCTCCTGGCCGAGATCGGCCGCGATTTCGAGCTCACCGACGACGAATACGACCTGATCAACGATCGTGACCGCGCACCTGCCGAGCCACTGGAGTTCGAGTAGTGATCGTCCTGGATACCAACGTCATCTCCGAAACCATGCGCAAAGTTCCCGACCCCCGGGTGATCGCGTGGCTGGACGCCACCCCTTTCCGCACGCTGTATCTCTCCACCATCACGGTCGCCGAGATCCGCTACGGCCTGGCCGCCATGCCGGACGGTGCTCGCCGGGAGCGGATGCGGGACCGCTTAGAGACCCGGATCATGCCGCTGTTCGCCGGCCGCGTGCTGCCCTTCGGTCTGGCCGACGCCGCGGCGTATGCCGACCTGATGGCTGCGGCCCGGGTCGCGGGTATCGCGATCGGGAGGTCCGACGGATATATCGCCGCCACGGCGAAAGCGGCCGGAATGTACGTGGCGACGCGTGATTCGGCGTTCCGGGCGACGGGCGTCACCGTCATCGATCCGTGGGCGTGACCCGGGGTCTGGGGCTGTAATCCGGTTCCGCACTTGTGATCTCGTCCTGCACACTGACGGCGTGCAGATCGATGAGCGTGATCGACCGTTTTCCGCGGGGCAGTTGGCGCGGGCGGGGTGTGTGGCAGCGTTGCGGGTGCGGATGGGTGCCGGGGACGAGTATGCGGGGTGGTATCTGGCGGTGGCGCTGAGGCGGGCCGGGCGGATCGACGAGTTGCGTGAGCGGATGGCCGCGGGGGATCGGTCCGCGCGGCGGCAGTACTCGGATTGGCTGGTTCGGCAGCGGCGGATACCTGAGGCCATCGAGGTGTTGCGGCCGCTGGCGGAGTCCGGGATCCGCGGTGCCCGGCGGCGGCTGGCCCGGCTGCTGGGTGGGCAGGGGCGCTACGCGGAGGCGGTGTCGGTGCTGGCGCAGGTTCCGCCACACTGGGACGACGTCTCTCGGGTGAGCGGCTGGTTGTGCTCCCACGGCCTGATCGAACCCGAACACACGCACGGCCGGCCGATCACTGTGCCCGCCGGGTACCTCGACGCGCTGCGTCGGAATACCGTGGCAGGGGACGCCGACGCGAGGCAGCAACTGTCGTGGATCGTGCTGCTGTGGTGGCGACGATCGCGGCTCGGCGATTCGATCGCCTTGCTGCGCGACATCGGGCCGAGCGACTGGCTGCACCAGCGTCTGGTGTGGACGTCGGACTCGTGGTACTTCGGAGAGTTCCGGTCCGAAGCCATCGATGCCCTGGCCATGCCCGAGGCCGCCGCGTACCACCGCACCCGGGCGGCACTGCTGATCCTGCAAGGCGAGCGCGACGCCGCGATCACCCAGCTACGGTCGCGTGCAGCCGACGGCGACGAGGACGCGCGGGCGGACCTCGCCAGGCTTCTCGCCGAGGAACGACCCCAGCGGGAGATCAGGTTCGTCTGCCACCCCACTCCGATCCATCTGACCGGGATGGCATTCAGCCCGGACGGGTCCTCGCTCGCCGCGTGGGGACCCGATGCCGGGTCACGGGACCGAGCAGTTGTGTGGGATGTCGCGTCGGGAGCTCAGCGCCGCGTGCAGAAGCTGTCCAGTCTGTGGCTCGACGGCGTGGATTTCCGGCCCGACGGAACACTGGATGAGCGGCCTGGTCAGCCTGCCTGGAGACACCGTTCGGTCACCGCACCCGACGACAGCGTTATCGCCGTCCATGCGCACGGGCGCCTACGGTTGCGCTCGATAATCACCGGGAAGATCATTCTCGAGATCCCCACGCCCCGCGGCACCGTGGTGATGGCGTTCAGCCCCGACAGCGCCGTGGTCGCCACCGGAGTCGGCGGGACGGGCGTCGACCTCTGGAACACCACCACCGGAGAGCTCCTCCGAACCATCGCCACCACCACCCACGTGCTGGCATTTCACCCCGACGGCACCATGCTCGCCACCGGCGACTCTTCCGAGGGCGCCATCCGGCTGTGGCGACTCGCCGAGCAGGCGCCGGAAAAGCAGATCACCCCGCCCGCCGGGAGTCGGCGGACGGGGTGAGGGGTGGCGGGTGAGTCAGAGGTCAGCCGCCGGGTGGCTTACTTGAAGCGCTGGGACAGCAGGTCCAGGAGGGACATGGCCTCGCGGTAGTCGGGGCGCTTGGCGGTGGCCGGGAGCTCGTAGAGCTGGCCCTTCTGGAAGGCGGGGAGCATGGCCAGGGCCGGGTCCTGCTTCAGCTGGGCGATGTCGCGGCCGCCGTCGAGCTTGATGACGAACAGCACGGGGGCGTCGACGACGGTGCTCAGCAGTTCGGGGCTGAAGGTCACCCAGTCACCGGCCTGGGCGCGCTCGGGGTTGCCCGCCTTGGCCTCGATCTTGTCGTCGATGGTGATGCCCACGTCGGTGAGCAGGTTGGCCAGCGGGGTCTTGGGGGCCAACAGGATCGGCTTCGCGTCCGCCTGGGACTGGTAGACCGCCGCGGCACCCTGCGGCAGCTTCAGCGCGGCCTTCACCTTGGCCACCTTGTCGGTGTAGGCGGTGATCATGCCGTCGACCTTGTCGGGCCGGTTGACATAGTTGGCGACCGACTTCAGCTGGTCCTGCCAGTTGGCCGCGTCCGAGGGCACCAGGGCGGTGGGGGCGACAGCGGCGAGCTTGTCGTAGTTCTTGATGGTCTGCTGACCGGGCCAGCCGGGTCCGCCACCGATGATGAGGTCGGGCTTCTGGGCGGCGATGAACTCCAGGTTCAGGTCGTCACCGGAGGGCACGGCCACGGTGCCCTGTTCCTTGGCGTCGGCGGCCCAGGCGGCCGGGAACTCGCCGGGCGCCAGGGTGACACCCAGGATGCGCGGATCCGCCGCGGTGACCTTGGCGTCGAGGTCGTAGAGGTACCCGGCGAGGGCGCCGTTGAGGACCACGATGCGCTGCGGGTCGGCCGGGACGGTGACCTGGCCCTTGGGGGTGTCCACCTGGCGGGTGCCGCCATCGGCGGCCTCATCGGAGGTGGAGCTGCTGCAGCCCACGGCCGTCGCGGTCACCGCGACGATCAGGAGTGCGACGGCGGCACGCATGCGTGCCGTCATTCGGTGCGCTGACATGGGAGTTGTTTCCTTCTTTCTATCCAGGTGGAAAGTTCAGGCGCGGATCGCGGGATCCGCGTCGATGAGCGCGGCGACCTCGGTCCAGCCGGTCGGCATCGCGATCTCGTTGTGGGTGTAGGGCAGTCGCCGGATCACCAGCTGCGCGCCCGCGGCGGCCCAGCCGGTGAGCTGGGCGTGCACACGTTCGGGTTCCAGGCCGTTGTCCGCGCAGTACAGCGCCATCGGGCCGCTGTAGTCCGGGGACTCGGACTCGGTGACCATGCGCAGCAGCTCGGTCGCGGCATGGACCACCACCGCCGCCAATTCTGCCGGGTACTCGCCGATCTCGGGCACGAGCGCCTCCATGCCGGACGGGTCGGCCAGGGTGGCCGCGGCACGGTCGGTCAGGTTCGACAGCGGGTGCGAGTCGAGCAGGCCCACATAGGCCACCTGCTCGCCTTCGGCCTCCAGGATGGCGGCCATCGAGTGGGCGATATTGCCGCCGAGGGAGTAGCCGAGCAGGTGGTAGGGGCCGTGCGGCTGGATGCGGCGCACGGCGTCGAGGTAGAAGCGGGCCAGGTCGTCGAGCGTGGGGGTCTGGGTGTCGGGCTCGGTGAGCTGGGGCATCTGCAGGCCGATGACCGGGCGGTCGGCGCGCAGCAGGCGCGCCAGCGGCGCGTATTTCCAGGCGGTGCCGCCGATCTGGTGGATGCAGAACAGCGGTGCGACCGAGCCTTCGGCGCGCAGTTCCAGGACCGGTTCGAGGCGGCTGCCCAGGCTGGCCAGCCCGTCGACCGGCCGCTGCGCGCTGGGATCGACCGCGCCGATCCGGGCGGCGAGCGCGCGAGCCGTTGGCGCGGAGAAGACGTCGTCGAGGACGACCGGCAGCTCGGCCCTGGTCAGGCGCCCGACCAGGCGGACCGCGAGCAGCGAGTGCCCGCCCTGCTCGAAGAAGTCCTCGTCGGTGCCGATCTCGGTGAGTGAGAGCACCGCCGCCATGGCCTCCCGGATGGTGCCGATCAGGCTGTCGTCCTGCACGACGACCGCGGGCGCGGACACCGGAGCCGACTCCGGGGCGGGCAGTTCCTGGCGGGCGATCTTCTCCGTCGCGGTGCGCGGAATGTGGTCCAGGACCAGGAACGCCGACGGGATCATGTACGCGGGCAGGGCCGTTCGCAGCTGCTCACGCACCGCGTCGGTGTCGAGGACGACGCCGGAGCGGGCGATGAGGTAGGCGACCAGGCGCTGGTCACCGGGGGTGTCCTCGCGCAGCAGCACGACGGCCTGGGCCACGCCGGCGCACCCGAGCAGCGCCGATTCGATATCGCCGAGTTCGATGCGCTGGCCGCGCAGCTTCACCTGGCTGTCGGTGCGGCCGACGTATTCCAGCTCGCCGCGCGGGTTTCGCTTGACCAGGTCGCCGGTGCGGTACATGCGGGTGCCCGTGCCGAACGGGTCGGCGACGAAGGCGGCCGCGGTCAGGTCCGGGCGGGCCAGGTAGCCGCGCGCGAGCCGGACACCGGTCATGTACAGCTCGCCGATGTCGCCGTCGGGGACCGGCCGCAGCTGGTCGTCGAGGATGCGCACGGTGTCGGCGGGGGCGCCCACCGGCACCGAGGTGGTGTCGGCGTCGGTGGTCTCGTGGAAGGTGAAGCCGATCGCGGCCTCGGTGGGACCGTAGAAGTTGTAGACGGCGGTGCCGGTGAGCGCGCGCATGCGCTGTGCGGTCGACGGCGGCAGTACCTCGCCGCCGGTGAGGACGCAGCGCAGGTCGGTGCAGCCGGACAGGTCTGCCTCTTCGGCGAGCACGGTGAGCATCGAGGTGGTCATCCACATCGCGGTCACCCGTTCGCTGCTCATGAGCTGGGCCTGGTAGTAGGGGTCGCGGTGCCCGCCCGGCCGGGTCAGCACGATGCGCGCGCCGACGTGCAGCGGCAGGAACATCTCCATGAGCGAGGCGTCGAAGATCGGCGGGGTGCGGTAGAGCATGGTGTCACCCGGCCCGAACCGGCGTTCGCGCTGTAGCCATTCGAAGGTGGAGATGATCGCGGCGTGCGACAGGCTCACCCCCTTGGGCACCCCGGTGGAGCCGGAGGTGAACAGCAGGCAGGCGATGTTCGACGGCCGCAGCGGCGCGAGCCGGTCGGCGTCGGTGAGCGCGGTGTCGGCGAAACCGCTGGTGTCGGCCTCGTCGAGCGAGTGCAGCACCAGCGCGGGGGCGGCGGTGCCGAGGATCTTCTCGATGCGCTGGGCGGGCTGTTCCGGGTCGATCGGCAGGTACACGCCACCGGCGCGGCAGACCGCGTGCGCGGTGACGACCGAGTCGATGGAGCGCGGAAGGGCAACGGCCACCACGGTTTCGGGGCCGATGCCGCGCGCGACGAGCCAGCGGGCCAGGCGATTGGTCCTGGCCTCGAACTCACGGAAATCGATGGTGACGCCCTCGGCCGTGATGGCGGGAGCCGACGGATCGACCGGGGTGCCCCAGACGGCGAGGGTGTCGCCCTGCGGGTCCGGCTGCTCGGTGCTCGGCTGTGCGTCGAGGGCCGCCGGGGTGAGCGGCTCGAGGAACTTCGCGGACACAGGGTCCTCGGCGGCGGTGACCGCGGTGAGGACCGCGCCGATCCGGTCGGAGATCCGGGCGAGCGTGGCGTCGTGGACGGCGGCCCGGTCGTACCAGATGACCAGGGTGAGCTGGTCGCCCGGCGGGGCGATCAGGGTCATCGGGTAGTGCGTGGTGCCGTGGTTGTGGAACTCGCCGCGCCGCAGCTCGTGTGAGTCCGGTTGCCCGGCACCGGCATTCGGGAAGTTCTCGAAGGCCACCAGGGTGTCGAAGAGCGTGCCGAGACCGGCGGCGCGTTCGATCTCCGCCAGCCCGGCGTAGTCGAATTCCTGCATGGCGAACTGGTCGGCCTGCAACTCGGCCCACTGCTCGAGCAGGGTGCGCTCGGGGTCGAAGGCGCAGCGCACCGGGACGGTGTTGGCGAACAGGCCGACCATTCCGGCCACGCCGGGCAGTTCGGCGGGCCTGCCGGAGACGGTGGCGCCGAACACCACATCGGTGTGGCCGGTGAGCGCGGCGAGCACCAGCGCCCAGGTGCCCTGCACCAGCGTGTTCAAGGTCAGGCCGCGGCGGCGGCCGAGTTCGGCCAGCGCCGTGGACAATTCGGCGGACAGCGGAACCTGCCACTGCCGGAACTCGCGCTCCTGGAAGGTGTCGGTGCGCACCAGCGTCGGCGCGGTCAGCCCGGCCAGGCGCCGCGACCAGGCGGTGCGGACCGCCGCGCGGTCACGGGTGCCGATCCAGGCCAGGTAGTCGCTGTAGGAGGCGGGCGAGGGCAGTTCGTCGCCGTGGTAGGTGGCGAGCACCTCGCGCAGCACGATCGGGGTGGACCAGCCGTCGATCACCAGGTGGTGGGTGTTGAGCACCAGGCGGTGCGCGTCACCGGGCATGCGGATGAGCGTGGCGCGCAGCATGGGGGAGCGGTCGACGTCGAACCGGTGCCGGGTCGCCTCGAGCTCGAGCCGGTCGGCGGCGGCTTCGGCCGCGCGCTGCGGCAGACCGGACAGGTCGACCTCGCGCCACGGCATCCCGACCGCGCGCGGAACCGCCTGCACCGGCTGGTCCAGGCCCGCGTAGTGGAAGGCCGCGGCCATGGTGGGATGACGGCCGACGACGGTGTCGAAGGCCGCCGACAGGCGGGGGCCGTCGAGCGGTCCGTGCAGGTCGACGCGGGCGCTGAGGGCGTAGACGTCGTCGGCGCCGTCGCGGATCGCGTGGAACAGCAGGCCCTCCTGTAGCGGCGAGAGCGGCAGCAGTTCGGCCAGCGGACCGTGCTGGGCCTCGAGGGAGTCGATGGTCTCCTGGGCGACGGCGAGGCCGGGGGCATCCGACGGGGTGAGTCCACCGGGGAACAGCCGCGCGTGCGCGGCGAACGCCTCCAGCGCGAGCTCGAAGTGCCGCTGGACGGCCTCGACCTGCCGCGCGCCCAGAATCCGGCCCGCCGCGGTCCATTCCACGGCCAGCCGGGGTCCGGCGGCGGATTCGTGCACGAAGACATTGAGCGCGAGCACCTCGGTGAGTGCCTTCTCCGGCGGCTCGGTCACCGAGAACGCGTCGTGCTCGGGCAGGCTCCACGGCAGCGCGGAACCGCCGCCGAAGCGGCCGAGGTAGTTGAGCAGCACCTCGGGCGAGCGCAGGCCGGCCAGGCGCGGCGCGGTCTCCGGGTCGAGCCTGCGCAGCACGCCGTAGCCGACACCGTTGCCGGGGACGGCGCGCTTGGCCTCCTTCACCGCGCGCAGCAGGCGTCCGGCCGCCGCACCGCCGGCGAGGGCTTCGGCGAGGCCGTCGGGGGTGTCGACGCCGGTGGCGGGGGTCCAGACCGGGAACTCGCTGGTGAACCAGCCGATGGTGCCGGCGAAATCGGTGTCGGCGCGCAGGGCTTCGCGTCCGTGGCCCTCGACGGCGACGGGCCTGCCCGGCTCCAGCGCCGCGCCCTGCTCGTGGCGCCAGGCGTTGAGGGCCAGCACCAGCGCCGCCAGCAGCACGTCGTCGGTCTTGGCCCGGTAGGCGGTGGGCAGCGTGGACAGCAGCGCTTCGGAGATCTCGGCGGCGGCGAAAGTCCGTGTCCGCTCGGCACTCTCGACGAGGTCGATGGCCTTGTCGAGCGGGCGGTCACCGAGGGTGGCGACGGTGCCGTCGCCGAGGGCGTGCTCCCAGTGCGCCAGTTCCGCGCGGTGCTCGCCCGCGGTCCCGGCCTCGGCGAGCAGCGTGGCGTAGCGACGCCACGAGCTGCCCTTGGCCGACATCCGCGCCGGACGACCCTCCCGCGCGGCCGCGCACGCCTCGTACAGCTCGGGGACGATGATCCGCCACGAGACACCGTCGACCACCAGGTGATTGCCCACCAGCACGAGCCGGTCGGCAACACCCGGTGCCGTGCGTACCAGGGCCGCGCGGATCTGCACACCCGCCGCGGGGTCGAGGCGGGCGGCGAGGTCGGCACCGATCGTCGTGATGAGCGCGTTGATGTCGGCCGGGACGCCGAGGTTGGCGGCGGAGGTGGTTTCGAGCACCAGGTCCGCGGCGCGCACCGTGCCCACGCCCGCGATTTCCAGCCGGTCGTCCGCGTCGAGGATCAGGCGCAGGGCGTCGTGGCGGTCGAGCAGGGTTTGCAGGCCGGTGGTCAGGTGGTCGAGGGTCAGGTCCTCGTGCAGGGTCAGGGCCGTCCACTGGGCGTAACCGGCGATGGCGGTGCGGCTGTCGTTGGCTTCGAGCAGGGCGCCCACCATCGGCGGGATCGGCACGGGGCCGGTCGCCTCGTCGGGAACCGGCGTGCCCGCCTGCTGGTCGGCGACCTCGGCGGCCGCCGCGATGGCGGCCAGATCACGTTGGGCCAGCAGGGTTTTCGGCGGCACCTCCCAGCCGAGCGCGCGCAGGCGGCTGCTCACGCCGATGGCGGTGATGCTGTCGCCGCCGAGGCCGAAGAAATCGTCGGTGGCATGGACCCGGTCCAGGCCGAGCACCTCGGCGACCACCCCGCACAGCGCCCGTTCCTGCTCGGTGCGCGGCGCGCGCCCGCCGGAGGTGAGCTGCGGCGCGGGCAGGGCGGCGCGGTCGAGTTTGCCGTTGACGGTGGTCGGCAGGGCGTCGAGCACCACCAGCGCCGAGGGGACCAGATGGTCGGGGACCAGGGTGGTCAACCGCTGACGCAGCTGGTCGGCGTCCAGGGAACGGCCCGCCTCGGGGACCAGGTAGCCCACCAGCCGGGTGCTGTCACCGGATTTGCGGATGGTGGCGGCCGCGGCGGCCACCCCGGGCAGCGCGCCGAGGGAGGCTTCCACCTCGCCGAGTTCCACGCGATAGCCGCGCACCTTGATCTGCTGATCGGCGCGGCCGAGGTAGTCGTAGCCGCCGTCGGGCAGCCTGCGCGCCCGGTCGCCGGTGCGGTACATGCGCTCGCCCTCGGCGAACGGATCGGCGACGAACCGGTCCGCGGTCACCGCGACCCGGCCCAGGTAGCCGCGCGCCAATTGCGGTCCGGCCAGATACAGTTCGCCGATCTCGCCGTCCGGGACGAGTTGCAGCGCGCCGTCGAGCAGGTAGGCGCGGGTGCCCGCCAGCGGCGGACCCACCTGCGGCAGTTCGCCGCTCACCGCCGCGCTCAGCGCGTCGACGGTGGCTTCGGTCGGGCCGTACATGTTGCGGGCGGCCACCCCGGAGGCCACGATGACCGACCACAGCGCGGGGGAGGTCGCCTCGCCACCGAGCAGCAGCAGCTCGGGACGGTGCGCGCTGCCGAGCAGGCCGTTGTCGATCAGCGCGGTCGCCATCGACGGGGTGGTGTCGACCACGTCGATGCCGTCGGCGACGAACGCGGCGATCTGCGCGGCGGCGTCCTTCTGGATCTCGGTGTCGTACAGGTGGATCCGGTGCCCGCACCACAGCCACAGCAGCTGGTCCAGCGCCGCGTCGAAGGCGAAGGAGTAGGTGTGCGAGACGTGCAGCTGCCGTCCGCCCACGCGCGCGGCGGTGTCGGCGTAGACGGTGGAGCGGTGGTGGTGCAGCAGCTGGGCCATCGCGCCGCAGGAGATCTGCACGCCCTTGGGCTTGCCGGTGGAGCCGGAGGTGTACACGACGTAGGCCAGGTGCGCGGGCGAGCGCGGCGCGGCGAGTTCGGCGGTGGTCAGCGGGCCCTCGGCCAGGGCGGCGACGGAGTCACCGATCACGCTGTCCGACAGGCGGACCAGGATCGCGGCACGGTCGGGGAAGACCGTGTCGGCGATGGTGTCGTCGGTGAGGATCAGCGCCGGTGCGGCGTCGTCGACGATGTCGGCGAGGCGCTGGGCGGGGTGGTTGGTGTCGAGGATCAGGTAGGCCGCGCCCGCGTGCCGCACGGCCAGCAGGGCGACGACCAGTTCCACGGTGCGTGGCAGCGCGATACCGACGATGTCCTCGGGGCCGACACCGCGGCCGCGCAGGTAGCGGGCGAGTCGGTGTACGCGGGCGCCGAGTTCGGCGGCGGTGAGGCGGTGGGCGCCGTCGACGAGCACGACATCGTCGCGGCGCGCGGCGACCATGGCGTCGAAGACCTCGACCGCGTCCTCGGGCACGCCGGGCAGGTCGGCGCCGGCGCGGTCGGCTGCGGTCTCGTCCGGGTACAGGGTGATCGCGCCGATCGGCTTGTCCGCCGCGTCGACGAGTTCGGTGATGAGCGCGACCAGGGCATCCATCCGGCGCCGCACCGTGGCCGCGTCCAGCGAACGCGCGTCGACCTCGAAGCCGAGCTGGATGCGGTCTTCCGACAGCGGGGTGACGGTCAGGCCCAGATCCTCCGGCGGGCCACCGGCGACATTGCGCAGGGTGCCGGTCGCACCGTCGAAATCGAGGGCGAAGTCGAAAGCCTTGAGGTTGATGCCGATGCCGTGCAGCAGCGCGCCGGTCTGCGCGCCACCGAACTCGCGGGCCAGGTCCTCACCGCGGAAGCGCTGGTGCGAGCGCATCTCCCGCAGCGCGTCGGCCACTCGCTTGCCCAGGTCGCCGAGGCGGTCCTGGCTCGACACCGGCACCCGCAGCGGCAGCACGTTGACCGCCATCGACGGGGTGGTGAGCGCGGTCTTGCCCACGCGCGCCATCACCGGCAGCGCGATGACCACATCGGTCTCGCCGAGCAGCCGGTGCACGAAACCCACGTATCCGGCCACGAGCACGTCGGCCCAGGTGATGCCCGCCGCGGTGGCCGCGGTCTTCACCCGCTCCACCAGTTCGGCGTCGAGCACGGCACGCACCTCGTGGGTCCGCTCGACCACGCCCTCGGGCGCGCGGCCGCGACCGTCCAGCGGCGGCAGCGGGGTGAGCCGGTCGCGCCAGTAGTCGCGGTCGTGCCGATGTGCTTCGCTGGCACGGTATTCCAGGTCTTCGGCGACCAGGGTCTCGATCGAGCCCCAGCGCAGGCGCGGCACCTCGGCGTCGCGGCGCAGCGCGGTGTAGTGGGCGGCGACGCGGCGCGAGACCATGGCCGCGCTGTAGCCGTCGATGATCAGGTGGTGGTAGAGCTGGATGCACCACACGTCGCTGTCGGTCAGGCGCAGCAGGGTGTAGGTGTAGAGCTGGCGGTCGACCATGGCGCGGCAATAGGTGGCCGAGCGTTCGCGTTCGGCGGCGACGAGCCGGTGCGCGGCGGCGAACGGGTCGGCCTCGCCCCGCAGATCCACCAGCGGGCGCAGTTCGGGTTCGTGATCGGTGAGGTGCTGGCGCGGGCCGTCGGGGGTCTCGGTGAATCGCAGGCGCATGGTGTCGGTTTCGGCGACGGTGCGGCGGATCGCAGTGTCGAGCAGGGCCACGTCGATCGGTTCCGGCCCGGAGATCTCGAGTACCTCGCCGACCATGTAGCTGAGCGAGTCGGGGTCGAGGCGCTGGGCGTTCCAGATGCCCAATTGCGCTCCGGTGAGCGGCAATCCGGGATGTTCGGCGCTCACGTCGTCCCGTTCCACCGAGCTCACAGCAACTCCTCCATCAACGTTCTCACCCCTCCCACGCGTGTGCCGGGCTCGCGTCGAGCCCGGCGGGACGTAGGTCGGGGTAGGTTAGCCTAAGTTTGAATCGAAATGCGGATTGTGTCCCGCGTCACCGGTACCCGGCGGGCGTGGGTGCCGGTGACGCGGGCCGGTCAGGCGTCGGCTTCGATACGGGCCGTCGCCAGCTGCCGCAGCAGGTCGTCGGTGCCGGTCACCGCGCCGCAGCGCCGGGCGACGTAGTTCAGCGCCATCACGTGCTCGTCGCGGCTGAAGTCCGCGGTCGCGTCGTGCACCAGGAACGGGCGCACATCGCCCATGAACGCCTCGGCGGCACTGAGCATGCAGCCCATGTGCGTGTAGACGCCGGTCACCAGCAGCTGGTCGCGCTGGTAGTAGCCGAGCAGTTCGCGCAGGTCGGTGCGCTGGAACGCCGAGTAGCGCCACTTGGTGACCTGGATGTCCTGCGGTTCGGGCGCCAGGGCGTTGATCACCTGGGTGTCGGCGCCCTCGGCCATGCCGCTGCCCCAGAAATCGGCGAGAATGCCGCGCCGGGAGGGGTGCTGGTTGCCCGGCTGCATCGTGTAGATCACCGGGATGTCGAGTTCGTGGCAGCGATCGCGCAGCCGGGCGATGTTCGCGATCAGGGTGCGGGCGGGATCGCGATTCAGGTCGTAGGCGTCGAGGAAGTACTGCTGCATGTCGTGGATCAGCAGCGCGCAGCGCCCGGGTTCGGCGGTCCAGTCGACTTGGTCGGCGGTGAACTCGTCGGCACCGGGCATCGGATAGGGCGCGATCGGGGGGATAGGCATGACGTTCTCTCGTTCGGATGGAAAGTCGGTGTCAGCCGACGGTGACGGGCAGGTCCGCGATACCGAGCGGACCGAGGATGCGCTGGAACTTGCCGGTGGTCTCGGCCAGTTCGGCGGCCGGATCGGACGCGGCGACGATGCCACCGCCCGCGTGCGCGAGCAGGGTGGTGCCGTCGTCGGAGAGTTCGGCGCAGCGGATGCTCACCATCCACTCGCCGTTGCCGTCGGCGTCGCACCAGCCGACAGCGCCCGCGTAGAAGCCGCGTTCGCCTTCGAGCTCGGCGATCAGACGCGCGGCGGCGCCGGTCGGGGTGCCGCAGATGGCGGGGGTGGGGTGCAGGGCCACCGCGAGTTCCAGCGCGGAGGGCCCGGCCAGCGGCACGGTCGCCGAGATGGGCGTGCCCAGATGCCACATCGCCGGGGTGGAGGTGAGTTCCGCCGCGGGCGTGACGACCTCGGCGCACCGATCGCTGAGCACGGCCGAGACCTGGTCGACGACATAGCGGTGTTCGGCCTGGTCCTTGGCCGAGGTGAGCAGCGCGTCGGCGGCGCGGCGGTCGGCCGCGGCGTCGTCGAGGATGCGGCGGGTGGACCCGGCCAGCGGATGACTCAGCACCTCGTTGCCGGTGCGGCGCACCAGGATCTCCGGGCTGGCGCCCACGAGGTGACGGCCGGGATATCGCCCACCGGCGGCGGACAGGTCGACCAGGAAACCGTTGGACTGCGGGTCGGAGGCGACCATCAGATCCAGGATGTCCAGCGCGCGCACGGGCGTCGGTGAGACCGCGCGCAGGGCCCTGGCCAGCACCACCTTGCGCACCGGATGCGCCGGGCTGCCGAGCAGTTCGACGGCGGTGGCGACCCGGCGCTGGTGTTCGGCCGGGGCCGGCACGGCTTCGTCGAGCTCGAAGCCGGGCACCGCGACGTGCGGCCGGGGCAGATACGGCGAGTCGGTGACGGTGACCGAATCCGGCGCCCACAGCGCGGTCGGCGCGCCGGGGGTGAAGGGCAGTGCGCCGACGATATGGCTGATCCGCCCGCTGCGCAGCGCGGTCACGGCGTCGTGCGCCGACCGGAAGACCGTCCCGCCCGCGGACGCGGAGACGGTCCGATGCGGACGGGACAGGACGAAAGCGGGGTCTGAACTGTCGGTACTGATGGTGATCACCCTTTCGGTCACATATCTAGCGTTGCGCCACCGTCGACCCGCAGGTCATGCATGGTGATGTGGCGGGCGCCGTCGGACGCCAGGAAGTGGACGGCCGACGCGATGTCGTCGGGAGCGGCGATGCGGCGCAGCGGGATTCCGAGCCGGTAGGCGGCCGGGTCGCCGTCGAGCAGCGCGGTGTGGGCGGTCTCGTCGATGGCGTCGCCGCCGAACATGCCGCGCAGCATGGCGGTGTCGGTGGACCCGGGGGAGACCACATTGACCCGCACGCCCAGCGGCGCGACCTGCAGGGCCAGCGACCGGGTGAACGCGGTGGCGGCGGCCTTGGCGGCGCCGTAGGCGGCCATGCCGACGCGGGGGGTGGCTGCGGCGTTGGAGGAGACCACGACGATCGCGCCGGTGCCCGCGGCGGCCATGTCGGTGGCGGCGCGCTGGGTGACCAGCATGGTTCCGGTGGCGTTCACGGTGAGACAGCGGGTCCAGTCGGCCGGGTCGAGCTCGAGCGGGGTGCCCCCGGCCAGGATGCCCGCGGCGTGCACCAGCACCTCGACGGTGCCGTGCTCGGCGGTGAGCCGGTCGAAGGCCGCGCCCACCGCGGCGGGGTCGGTGATGTCGACGGTGACACTGTGCACCGCCGCGCGCCGCTCGATCAGTGTTGCGGCCCTTACACTTCCGTTCTCCCGCTCGGGAGTGGCATCATCGGATCGACGGGTGTGCGTCGCGCTCGCGATCGCCGCGGCGGTCTCGTGCACCGCCGGATCGAGGTCCCACAGCGACACCACCCGGTCCTGGGCCGCGAATCGCGCGGCCACCGCGGCGCCGATACCTCCGGCCGCGCCGGTGACGACGACGATCCGCCCACTGGAATCACCATTAGACATGAGGTTAGCCTAACCTGAACCTATAGTCGGTTGGTTAGCTTCCCTCAGAACCTCCGGCCGCAACACCGCGATATCCGCTGGAAAGAGGTGCTCGACTTGACCGATCCCGTACTCCCCGGTTTCACCGCATGGCCCGCTGACCTGGCACAACGCTACCGTGACGAAAATCTCTGGACCGGTGAGACATTCGGTGCGGTACTCGCCGCGCGCGCGGCCGACACGCCGGAGCGGATCGCGGTCCTCGACCCGGCCACCCGATGGACCTACAACCAGCTCCACCACCGCGCGCGCTCGCTCGCGACCGGCCTGGCGCGCCTGGGGATCACCCCCGGCGACCGGGTGCTGGTGCAGCTGCCCAACCGCGCCGAATTCGTCGAGGTGATCTTCGCGCTGTTCGAACTCGGCGCGCTGCCGGTGTTCTGCCTGCCCGCCCACCGCGCCGGCGAGCTGGTGCCGATCGCGAAGGCCGCCGCGGCGACCGCGATGATCACCAGCGGCGTGCACCAGCGCTTCGACTACGCCGCGCTGGCCGAGTCGGTGCGCGCGGAGGTGCCCGGCCTGCGCCACGTGCTGCTCGTCCTCGACGAGGGCCGGACCGCGCCGGAGGGCACCCACGACATCGCCGAATTCCGGGACGAGCCCACCGATCTGCCGGGCCCGAACGCCGCTGACGTCGCGTTCCTGCAGCTGTCCGGCGGCAGCACCGGCATCCCGAAGCTGATCGCGCGCACCCACGACGACTACCTCTACAGCGTGCGCCGCAGCGCCGAGATCTGCGAACTCGGCAGCGACACGGTCTATCTCGCGACCCTGCCGGTCGCGCACAACTTCCCGATGAGCTCGCCGGGCATCCTCGGCGCGCTGTGGGCCGGTGGCGCGGTGGCGCTGACACCCGATCCCACACCCGCGACGGCCTTCCCGCTGATCGAGCGGTTCGGGGTCACCATCACCGGCCTGGTGCCGCCGCTGGCGCGGCTGTGGACCGAACGGGCCGAAGCGGGCGACACTCCCGATCTGTCCAGCCTGCGGGTGATCCAGGTGGGTGGCGCGCGCTGCCAGGACGAACTGGCCCGCCGGATCGGCCCCGCGCTCGGGGTCACCCTGCAGCAGGTGTTCGGCATGGCCGAGGGCCTGGTCTGCTACACCCGCCTCGACGATCCGATCGACGTGGTGGTGAGCACCCAGGGCAGGCCGATGTCGGAATTCGACCAGATCGCCGTCGTCGACGACGACGGTGCCGAGGTGGCGCCGGGCGCGCAGGGCAATCTGATCACCCAGGGCCCGTACACGATTCGCGGCTACTACGACAATCCCGAGGCCGATGCCCGCAGCTTCACCCCGCAGGGCTGGTACCGCACCGGTGACATCGTCGCGGTGCGGCCCGACGGCAATCTGGTGGTCGCCGGGCGCGCCGGTGACTGGGTGAACCGCGGTGGCGAGAAGGTGTCGGCCGAGGAGCTCGAGGCGCATCTGCTCGAACATCCCGACGTGCGCGACGCCGTCATCGTCGGCACGCCCGATCCCGTTCTCGGACAGCGCATCTGCGCGTTCGTCCAGCCGGTGGACCCGGTGCGGCGGCCCACCCTGATCACGGTGCGCAAGTTCGTGCGCGAGCGTGGCGTCGCGGCCTGGAAGATGCCCGACGCGGTGGTCGTGGTCGAGCAGTTCCCCGAGACCGGCGTCGGCAAGACCAGCCGCAAGGAACTGCGGCAGCTGCTGGCCGAAGGCGCGCACGGGAACTGACCCCGCCGGGGGTGGCGTGCCGGGCACGCCACCCCGAGGCTCAGGCCAGCAGCTCGAACCAGGAGCCGAGCACGGGATCGCCCGCGAGCGTGGGGAAGTCGATGTCCGCATGGCCGGCCGACCGCCATTTCTCCACCAGCGACATGATGCGCACCGAATCGAGCCCGGCGTCGAGCAGATCGGTCTGCGCGGTCAGCTCGGACGGGTCGACACCCAGCACGCCGGCCACGTCGGCGATCACCTGTTCCTCGGTCATGGTCATTCCTCTCGATCGAAATCGGCGACGCCGCGCTTCCAGTAGCCGGCGATCAGCGAGTCCTTGGGGCCGATGCCCAGGTCGTTGCGTATGACCTTGCGCACCCCGCGCAGGCAGCCCGCCTCGCCGGCCACCCACGCGTAGATCCGGCGTCCCTCGGGCACTTCCAGCGCGCGCACACCCTGTTCGAGCACGTCGCTGGTGCCCGGGGCGAGCTCGCCGCGGTGCAGCCAGCGGACCTCGACTCCGGCGGGTCCGTCGAGCGGGATCTCCTCCTCGGGTCCGGCCACCTCGATCAGCGCCCAGCCGGTGGTCTCGCGCGGCATGCGCTCGAGCAGGCGGGCGATGGCGGGCACGGCGGTGATGTCACCGGCGAGCAGGTAGTCGTCGTAGGTCTCCGGGATGACCACGCCACCGGGCGGACCGGCGATGTGCACCTTGGTGCCCGGGGTGACCGTGGCGGCCCAGTCCGAGGCCAGGCCACCGGGGTGGATGACGAAATCGATGTCGAGTTCGCCGTCCTCGGCGCTGTGGCGGCGCACGGTGTACTCGCGCGAGATCGGGCGCGGGTTGCCCCAGTCGAGCATGGTGCCCTCGAGCTTGGGCAGGCGCAGCACGCCGTCCTCGCCCGGGAAGATCAGGCGCACGTGCTCGTCGGGGACATAGCTGTGGAACTTCGCGAGGTCGGGACCACCGAAGGTGATCCGCCGCAGCGCGGCGCCGACGGGGGCGACCCGCAGCACCTCCACTTCCTGCAGACCGATCGGGTACGGCACCTTGGCGTAGTGCTCGCCGGCCAGCACCTCGGCGATGTTGTCGGCGTAGGCGGTGCGATCTTTCACGGTTGTTCCTTTCTGTGCAGCGGCCCGGCGACCAGCGCCATCAGACCGGTGAGGATCAGGACGGCCACGCCGTAGTACACGAGTGCCTGTCCGGGAGCGAACATCTGGCCGACGACACCGGCCACCATCGAGCCGACCGCGGTACCGGCCACCGACTGCACCATCAGCAGCCCCGACATGCGCCCGCGCATGTGGTCGGGCGTGTTCTGTTGCAGCATCGCGTAGCGCAGCACCATGTTCACGGCCCTGGCCAGGCCGAACCCGGCCAGCCCGAGGAACACCAGCGCCGCGTGCGACCACAGGCCCGCCGCGATCACGCCGATCGGCATCAGCGCCAGGGTGAGCAGCAGCGCGCGGCCGGTGTGGACGCGGCCCATCCAGCCGCTGGTGAGGGTGCCGAGCACCGCACCGGCGCCCGGCGCGGCGTAGAGCAGGCCCAGCGTGCCGGCGCCCGCGCCGAGTTCGACATCGGCGAAGGCGGGCAGCAGCACCAGCGGACCGCTGACGAGCATGCCGATCAGGCCGGTGAGCAGGATGAGCCGGATGGATTCGTGGCGCACCGCGAAACCGATCCCGGCCACCAGCTCGCGCAGCGGATTCTGCAGCTCACGTTCCGGCGGCGGCGACGGCCCGATCGCGGTGATCAGCCCGACGGTCGCGGTGGTGGCCAGCGCGCAGAGGAAATAGGCCGTGGCCACACCGGTTTTCGCGACGAGCAGACCGGCGACGGCCGGGGTGATCATGGTGCCGAGATCGGTGGTCAGCGAGACCAGCGCACCGGCGGCTGCCACCTTCTCGCGGCCCACCAGCACCGGCACCATGGCCATCAGCGCCGAACCGCTCACCCCGCCCGCCAGGCCGTCGATGACGGCGGCGAGGTAGATGGCGGACAGGAACGGGTCCGGCAGGACGGCGTTCACGCCGAGGATCACGAAACCCAGGCCCGCGGCACTGCGCGACCACTGGATCACCGTGCGGCGGTCGTAGCGGTCGGCGATCACGCCACCGGCCAGACTGCCGAAGAACAGCGCCGCCGCGGTGGTGGTGGCCACGCCGGCGACCTGCACGCTGGATTCGGTCAGCTGGTAGACCTGCAACGGCAGGGCCACCATGAGCAGACCGATACCCAGCACCGACACCAGCCGCGCCGCGAACGCGCACCGGAACGGGCGCGAGGCCCGCAGCGGGCTGAGGTCGAGGAGCAATCCGCCGGGAGCGGTCACTGGAAGCGCTCCACGAGCAGGTCGAGGGTGGTCATCACGGTGCGGTAGTCCGGACGCGAGCTGGTGGCGGGCAGTTCGAAGACCTTGTTCGCCTTGAACGCGGGCAGCGAGGCGTACATCGGGTCGGCACGCAGCTCCTCGAGCGAGCGGCCACCGCTGAGCGGGATGGTGAACAGCACCGGCGCGTCGACGACGGTGTTGAGCAGCTCCGGGCTGAAGCTGATGAAGTCGGCGCTCTGCTCCTTGGCCGGGTTACCCGCCTTGGCCTCGATCTGGGTGTCGAGGGTGAAACCGATCTCGGCCAGCAGCGCGGGCAGCGCGGCGGTGGGCACGAACAGGGTCGGCTTCTGGCTCTTGATCGACTGCATCACCACGGTCGCGCCGGCGGGGGCCTTGATCTTGTTCTTGGCCTCGGTCAGCTTGGCCTGGTAGTTCGCGATCAGGGTGTCGACATTGGCGGGCTTGTTGACCGTGTCGGCGATGAAACGCAGCTGGTCCTGCCAGTTGGTGGTCTCGGTCGGCATCAGCACGGTCGGGGCGATGGCGCTGAGCTGGTCGTAGGCGTTGACCGACTGCTGGCCCGGGTAGCCCTGGCCGCCACCGATGATCAGGTCGGGGCGCTGGGCGGCGATGAACTCCAGATTGATGTTCTCGCCGGAGGGCACGGCCTGGGTGCCCTGCTTCTTCGCGTCCTCGGCCCAGCCGACGGGGAACTCGCCCGGCTTGTTCGGGACACCGAGCAGGCGCGGGTCGGCCGCGACGACGGTGGCGCCGAGGTCGTAGAGGTAGCCGGCCAGGTTGCCGTTGAGCACGACGACGCGCTGCGGGTCGGCGGGGACCTTGATCGGGCCCTTGGCCGAGGACACCTCACGCGGGCCGGTGGCCGCGGCGTCGTCGGAGGAGGTGCCGCACGCGGTGAGCGCCGCGACCAGCGCGAGAACCAGCAGGGCGAGGGCGGCGCGCAGCCTGCCCGGAGAACGGTGGGTGAACATGGAAGGGGAAATCCTCATTTCTTGCGATGGCGGCCGTGGGCCGGTGTCAGTGCACCTGAGCGGCGTTTTCCGCCAGTGGAATCACCAGTGGGGTACCGGTTTCCGGGTCGTCGACGATGCGGCACCGCAGCGAGAACACCTCCTGCACCAGCTCCGCGGTGACGATCTCGGAGGGCAGCCCGGAGGCCACCACCCGGCCGTCGCGCATGGCGATCAGGTGGTCGGCGTAGCGGAAGGCGTGGTTGAGGTCGTGCAGCACCGCCACGACCGTGCGCCCCGCGTCGCGTTGCAGCGCGCGGCACAGATCCAGCAGCTGGATCTGATAGGCGATGTCGAGATAGGTCGTCGGCTCGTCGAGCAGGATGATCGGGGTCTGCTGGGCCAGCACCATCGAGATCCACACCCGCTGACGCTGACCGCCGGAGAGTTCCTCGACCGGGCGGGCCGACAGCTCGGCGACACCGGTGGCCGCCATCGCCTCGGCGACGGCCTCCTCGTCGGTGCGCGACCACTGCCGCAGCAGCGTCTGATGCGGATAGCGCCCGCGCGCGACGAGATCGGCGACGCGGATGCCGTCGGGCGCGGTCGAGGTCTGCGGCAGCAGGCCGACCTGGCGGGCCAGTTCCTTGGCCGGATAGTCGGTGACCGGCTTGCCGTCGAGCAGCACCTGGCCCGAGTCGGGCGGGAGCAGCCGGGCCAGCGCGCGCAGCAGCGTGGACTTGCCGCAGGCGTTCGGGCCGATGATCACGGTGAACTTGCCGTCCGGGATGTCCACGGAGAGCTGGTCACTGATCGTGTTGCCCTTGTAGCCGAGGCGTACCTTTTCCGCGCGCAACCGCGCGGTGTGAGTGTCGTTCATATCGCTTCCTATTTCCGTCGCGCTTCGGCGACGAGCAGATACGCCAGGTACAGGCCACCGATCGAGCCGGTGACGACACCGACCGGAATGGTGGTGGGCGCGAAGGCGTGCTGGGCGATCCAGTCGCAGGTGATCAGCAGGGTCGCGCCCATCGCGGCGGCGGGCAGCAGCGCGATCGACGGGGTGCGGGTGAGCTTGCGCGCCAGGTGCGGCGCGGCCAGCGCGACGAAGGCGATCGGCCCGGCCACGGCGGTGGCCAGCGAGGTGAACCCGACGCTGAGCGCGATCAGCCAGCCGGTGGCCTTGCTGGCGTTCAGGCCGAGGGCGCGGGCGGTGTCGTCACCGAGTTCGAGGATCTGCAGGCGCGGCGCGGCCGGGATCAGCGCCACCGCCAGCAGCGCGAGCACGATCATCGTCGGGGCCACCTGCGACCACGACAGGCCGTTGAGCGAGCCCGCGCCCCAGGCCGCCGCCGACATGGCCGCGTCCAGGTCGGCGCGCATGATCAGCCAGGTGTTCACCGAGGCGAGCATGGCGCTCACGCCGATACCGACGATGATCAGCCGGAAGCCGGTCACGTTGTGCCGGAAGGCGAGCAGGTGGATGACCAGGGCGGCGGCGAGGCCGCCGACCATCGCGCCCGCCGCGGTCTGGAAGCTGCCGCCGCCGATGATCAGGATCACCAGCAGCGCGCCGGTGTAGGCGCCGGTGCTGAAGCCGATGATGTCGGGACTGCCCAGCGGATTGCGCGTCACCGATTGCAGGATCGCCCCGCTGACACCCAGCGCCGCGCCGAGCGCCAGCGCCATCAGGATGCGCGGCAGCCGCCAGTCCCAGACGACCAGCCGGTCGAAGCGCTCGTCGCCGACGAACAACGCGCGCAGCACCCGGGCCGCGGGGATCTGGAAATCGCCGGTGCCCAGGGCGAACACGGCGGTGGCCAGTGCGATGACGAGCAGGATCGCGCACACCACCACGGTGCGCACGCCGACCCTGGCGGTGAACCCGAGACGCGGTGGCCGCACCACCACCGTCGTGCGGCCGAAGTCGATCTTGCTCATGCGGTGGCTCCCACTCGCGAACGGCGCGCCAGCCAGATCAGCATCGGCGCCCCGAGGAACGCGGTCACCAGGCCGGCGGGGACCTCGTCGGGACGGATGACGATGCGGCCCAGCACATCCGCGGTGAGCACCAGCAGCGGCGCCAGCACCAGCGAGTAGGCGAAGATCCACCGCTGATCGGGCCCGACCAGCCAGCGCGCGATGTGCGGCACGGCCAGACCGACGAAGGCGATCGGGCCCACGGCCGCGGTCGCGGTGCCGCACAGCAGCACCAGCGCCAGCGCGGTGAGCAGCCGGGTGCGGGTGACGTGCACGCCCAGCGAGCGGGCCAGATCGTCACCGAGGGCGACGGCGTTGAGCGAACGCGCGCAGATCCCGGCGATGATCAGCCCGGCGATGATGAACGGCGCCGCGCCCACGATGATGTCGAACCCGCGGTTGGTGAGCGAACCCGCGTCCCAGCGGCGCATCTCGTCGAAGGCCTTGGGATCGATGAGCATCAGGCCGCGGGTGAGACCGCCGAGCACCGCGGTGGCGGCGACACCGGCCAGCGTCAACCGGATCGGATCGGTGCCGGTGTGGCCCGCGGTGCCGAGCCGGTAGACGACCACCGAAACCAGTGCGGCACCGAGGAAGCCGAACCACACATACGATGTGATTTCACTCACTCCGAGGATGCCGACGGCTACGGTGATGGCGAATGCCGCGCCCGCGTTCACGCCCAGCAAACCCGGGTCGGCGAGCGGGTTACGAGTCAGCCCCTGCATCAGGCAACCGGCGACGCCGAGGGCGAGTCCGCAGAGCAGTCCGAGAACGGTTCGCGGAAGCCGGTACTCGGTGACGGTGACGTGGTCGGGGGTGGTGACGGGCCCGGTCAGTGCCGCCCAGACCTCACCGGCCGGGATCGATTTCGTACCGACCAGCAGGCTCAGCAAACAAGCCGCGATCAGCAGGGCGACTGTCAGCAACCAGCCGCACCAGCGCGGACTACTCATCAGGAAAATCTCTCTCACATCGAACGGTTCGCCACGAAGATTAGCGCAAGCAAGGTATTGATAGGTGAGGCTTACCTGGCTATGGTCTCGATGCGTTCGGTCCGCAGCTTGTTGCGCCGCGCAGTTCACACGAGGAACACGAAAGGCTCACCCCCGTGAAAATCACCAAGTTCGCCCTGTTGGCTTCCACCGTCAGCGTTGCCCTGGGCATCGTTGCCGGTACCAGCCACGCAGCTCCTGCCGTGGATGCGAGCGCGCCGATCAACTTCACCTCCACCACCACCGAGACCAGCACGATCATCGGCACCGACGCGGGCTCGATGGTGGTCGAAGACGGTGTGTTCAAGATCAAGGCTGCCGACGGCACCACCGTTGCGGGCACCGAACTGGCCTTCCGTGTCGACGACTTCGAGTTCCCGATCGCCGCCGAGATCACCGATCGCACCGCGACGCTGACCCCGAAGTTCGACGCCGCGCACGCCGTCTACAAGCCGGTCGCGCTGCCTTACGAGGACAAGGCGCCGTGGAAGAGCGAGTACGACCGTGAGCAGGCGGCGTGGAGCCGTCTGGGCAGCACCATCTCCCTCGGTGCCGCTGTCGGCGCGCTGGTCGGCGGTATCGGTGGCGCGGCTGTGGGTTGTGTGTTCGGCGGTATCGCCGGCGCCACCGTTGCCGCGGCGACCATCGTCGGCATGTTCGGTCCGTTCATCCCCGCCGCCGCCATCGGCTGCATCGGCGGCATCATGGCGATGGGCTCGCTCGGCGCCCTCGCCGGCCAGCTGTTCATCGCCGCCCCGGTCGCGATCATGGCCGCGGTGCAGTACTTCACCACCATCAACTCCCCGATGCCGAACACCGCGCCTGCCAAGTAGGTCGCATCCCACGGCTCGTGGAGGGGACAACTCGGCGAGCTGACGAATCCCGCCCGATCATGATCGGGCGGGATTCCGCCGTTTCCGTGCCCACGGCGTCCGAAAGCTATTTCGCCTCGGCGTCGGTGCTCTCGTTCGGTGCCGGAATCCGGCGCAGCAGCACCATCACCAGGGCGGCGGCGACCGCCGTGAGCCCGATGCCCACGACCGAATTCACCTGGAGTGCATGGGTATAGGCCTGGCGTGCCACCGTGGTCAGCTCGGCACCGAGCGCCTCGGGCAGGGCCGCGGCTACCTGTAGCGCACCGGCGAGGGTGTCCTCGGCGGCGTGCGCGACCTCGGCGGGGAGCCCGTCGGGCAGTGTCTCGGCCATCCGGCCGCGATACACCGCGGTGCCGATGCTGCCGATCACCGCGACGCCGAGCGCGGCCGAGAGTTCCTGGCCGGTCTCGGAGATCGCGGACGCGGCACCGGCGCGGGCCGGGTCGACCGCGCCGACGATCAGGTCGAGGCCGAGCACGAACATCGGGCTCAGGCCGAGCGAGAACACCACCATGCCGGTGACGATGAGCGCGAGGTCGTCGGCGCCGGAGAGCTGGGTGAACAGCGCGTAGCCGATCATGGCGATCACCAGGCCGCCGGTCATCAGATAGGCGGGCCGCACGCGCGGCGCGAGCGCGCTCACCACCCCGGCAGCCACCACCATGGCCAGCGCCTGCGGCACCGTCCACAGGCCCGCCTCGAACGCCGAGAGCCCCAGCACCAGTTGCAGATACTGCGACAGCAGCAGGAACAGCCCGCCCATCGCGAGCATGGCGACCATCAGCGCCACCAGCGACCCGCTGAAGCGCACATTGCCGAACAACCCGAGGTCGATCAGCGGATCGGTGAGTTTGCGCTGGCGCAACACGAACACCGTGCCGAGCACCAGCCCGCCCGCCAGCACCGCCAGCGCGTCGACGGCCCAGCCGTCCTTGGCCAGTTCCTTGATGCCGTAGATCACGGCCATCACCGACAGCAGCGACAGCAGCGCGCTGAGCAGGTCGAGTCTGCCCGGGTTCGGGTCCTTGTACTCGGGCAGCAGCAGCGGTCCGCTCACCAGCAGCAGCACCATCGCGGGCACCGCGACCAGGAACACCGAGCCCCACCAGAAGTTCTCCAGCATGGCGCCACCGACCAGCGGGCCGATCACCATGCCGATCATGAAACTGGTCATCCACACGCTGATCGCGGTGGTGCGCTGGCGGTCGTCGTGGAACATGTTGCGGATCAGCGCCAGCGTGGACGGCATGAGCGTGGCGCCCGCGATGCCGAGCAGCGCGCGGGTGCCGATCAGCATGTTCGCGCTGCTGGAGTAGGCCGCGACCACCGAGGCGACACCGAAGGCGAACGCGCCGATCATCAGCAGTTTCCGCCTGCCGATCCGGTCACCGACCGTGCCCATGGTGATCAGGAAACCCGCGACCAGGAAACCGTAGATGTCGAGAATCCACAGCAGCTGTGAGCTGCTCGGGTGCAGGGCCTCGCTGATGTGCGGGATGGCCAGGTAGAGCACGCTCAGATCCATCGAGATCAGCAGTGTGGGCAGGGCCAGCACGGCCAGCCCGATCCACTCCCTGAGCCCGGCCGACGGGGCGGATTCGGCGGCGTCGCGCGTGCTCTGGGTGGAAGTCACGCCCTCGACGTTACCGACGATTCGAGTGCACGTGCCAGCGGTTTTTTCGGGGGCATCCGGCCTGCGGGCGGCCGGGAACTCATTGGACATTCCGGGCGGCGGCCCGCGAGGATGGGCCCGATGTCCACACGTGATGAACGCCTCCGGCTCGTCGATCCACTGCCGCCGCGGGAACCGGGCGAGCCGTTTCCGTGGTCGGCGGCCATCGACTCCACCTACTCCACCCGCGACGCCGTCGACGCGCTGGCGCTCGCGCCGTTCCTGCGCGGTGACCAGCCCTTCGCCCGCCAGACCCATCTGGACCGGGCCCGGCCCGAGGCCGCCCTGCGTCCCGCGGGCTCGCGTGTCGTGCGCGCCGTCGCCGACGACGACAGCAGCGCGCTGCTCGCCGCCGGGGAGGGCTGGTCGCTGCGTGCGGTGCGCTGGGCGGGCGGGTCGGCCACGGTCGAGGTGACCGCGACGACCGACGAACTCGCGCTCGCGGTGCTGGCCGAGGCCACCGAGGGCGCCGCCCAGGCGCGCGACGCGGACGCGACGGTGGAGATGGGCTTCTGGCACATGGATGTGCGCAGGCCCGCGCGGCGCCGTCGCCGGATCGCGGCCCCGGCCTGGCCGGAGATCCGCGGCAACTACTCCGCCGATGTCGCGGCGGGCCTGGACCGGCTGATGGAGCTGGCCGTCGCCGATGTCCGCGGCAGGCTCGTGCTGCTGCACGGCGAGCCCGGGACCGGCAAGACCACCGCGCTGCGGGCGCTGGCCAGGGCGTGGGCGCCGTGGTGCCAGGTCGACTGCGTGGTCGATCCGGAGGAGCTGTTCAGCAATCCCGGCTACCTGATGGAGGTGGCCGCGGGCGCCGACGGCGACGACGAGGACGGCCGCTGGCGGCTGCTCGTGCTGGAGGACTGCGACGAACTCATCCGTGGCGAGGCGAAAGAGGCCGCGGGACAGAAACTCTCGCGCCTGCTCAATCTCACCGACGGCATGCTCGGCCAGGGCCGCAAGGTGCTCATCGCCATCACCACCAACGAGGACCTGTCCCGGCTGCACCCCGCCGTCGTCCGGCCGGGCCGCTGTCTGGCCCAGCTCGAGGTCGGCAGGCTCACCGCCGCCGAAGCCGGTGCCTGGCTCGCCCGCCAGAACCACGACGGCGACCGGACTTTCGCCGACGGCGCCACCCTCGCCGAACTCGTCGCCCACCGCGACGGCGAGAGCCACATCCGCTCCACCGCCGACCGCACCCCCGAGGTCGGGATGTACCTGTGAGCTAGATCTGGCGCGCCTCGACGGCGTCCCTGGCCTCCACCAGCGAGGCGTCCGGTCGCAGGGCCCGGTAGGCCCGGATGGCCTGGATCTTCTTGCCGCGCCGCAGCAATTCGTCGACCTCGCCGAAATCGAGCTCGGTGGCCGGGTCGGTGATGCCGAGGTGCTTCATGATCAGGTCGAGCTTGCGTTCGACGCGGACGAGCTTCGCGTCGAGCCGATCGTTGGCGAACATGCGCCCAGAGTAGCCAGGCCGCTCACCGGGCGACGACCTTCGCGGCCGCGGCGCAGGCCAGGGTGAGGACCAGGGGTACCGCGAGCGCCGCGGTGAGCGGGATCAGGGCGGTGAGCCAGCCGATCATGGCGGGTCCGGCCAGCAGGCCCAGGTAGCCGACGGTGAACACCCGCGACATGTCCGTGGCGGCGGTGGTACCACCGAGATTGCCCGCGGTACTGAAGATCTGGGGGACACCACCGGCGAGGCCCAGCCCGCACATCGCCCAGCCTGCCAGCGTCAGCGGCAACCACGGTGAGGCGATGACGACGGCGAATCCCGCTGCGGCCAAAAGGCTTCCGTAGCGCACGATCGCCACCGGGCCGAAGGCTCCACTGACCCGGTCGGCCAGGAACCGGCCCAGGGTCATGGTGGCCGAGAAGGCGCCGAAGGCCAGTGCCGCGTCGGCCTCGGTGGCGCCGAGATGCTCGCGCACCTGCAAGGCGCTCCAGTCACCGGCCACACCCTCGGCGAGCAACAGCACGAACGCGATGAGACCGAGCGAGTACACACGCCGGGCCCGTGCCGACCGTCGGCCGCGCGAGCCGCTCGCGGGCTTTCCCTGGTCGGCCTCGGCGAGTTCCGGCTCGGTGGCTGAGCTCGGTGCGGCGGTGGCGTGGCCGCGATCGCTGTGCTCGGGAACCGGTTCAGTTGTACGGCTCGGTTCAGCGGCCCGACTGGTCGCGTTGCCGGTGGTGGGACCCGGCTCGATCGGGCGGCTCGACGCGGTGGCGTGGCCGCTCGCGTCGCGGGAGGCCGGGCTCGGGCCGACCGCGGGTTCGGGGTCGTAGTGCTCTGCGCGGGAGCTGGTTTCGGTGGTCGGGTGGTGGAGCAGGTAGGGGACCAGGAGTGCCGTGATGATCAGCCCGGCGGCGCCCGCGCAGGTCAGCGTGAGTTCCGGTGCCCAGCCCGCGCGCTGGGCGGTCGCGCCCACCAGCGCCCCGGCGAAGCCGCCGCCGGAGAACATGGCGTGAAACGCCGACATGATCGGTCGCTGGTAGGCCCGTTCGACATGGACGGCCTGGGTGTTCATCGAGACGTCGAGCGCCCCGTTGCCCAGCCCGAAACAGGCCAGCGCCAGCGCCAGGGTGACCGGCCCGCCCGCCAGGCCCGGCCCGATCACCGTCACCGAGATGGTGGTGGCGGCGACCGCGACCAGGGTGCGGCTGCCGAACCGGTCGGCCGCGGGCCCGGCCAGCCGCATCCCCACGATCGCCGCGCCCGCGAGCAACAGGATCAGCATCCCCAGCACCGAGGCCGACACCCCGGTCCGGTCGGTGATCGCCGGAATGTGCACCACCCACATCGCCAGCAGGAACCCGTTGAGCGTGAACGTCGCGAACACGGCCGCCCTGGCCTCGCGCAGGCGCCGGTCGATCGTCGCTGGAGTCACCGTCTCGACGGTACCGGCCGCGCTTCGAGGGTCCCTGGAGCTCACCTCGCGCCGAGGTCACCGGGCCTGCACCGAGCCGCCCGCGCGTGGGTCGTCAGGCGGTCGGCGTCCAGACCCCGGTGGCGGCGGTCTCCTTCGCGTAGTCGCGGAAGTCGCGCGGTTCGCGGCCCAGCGCGCGGCGGACCCCGTCGGCGGTGGCGGAGTTGCGGCCGTCGAGGATGGTGCCGAAGAGGTAGTCGAGCAGGCTGATCACGTCATCGGGGACCTGGTATTCCGAAAGAGCCGCAACGAATTCCGCGCGCTGCACCGGGACGAACACGATCTCGCGCCCCACGGCCTCGGCGATCTCGGCGACAGCGTCGGCGAAGGTGAGCGCGCGCGGCCCGGTCAGTTCGTACAGTTCGCCCGCGTGCCGGGGGTCGGTGAGGGCGGCGGCGGCCACCTCGGCGATGTCGTCGGCGTGCACGAACGGCTCGGGCACGTCCCCGTTGGGCAGGGCGACGGCCCCGGCGAGCACATCGGGCAGGAACGCGCCCTCGCTGAAGTTCTGTGCGAAGAAGCTGCACCGCACGATGGTCCAGGCCAGGCCCGAATCCCGCACGATCTGTTCGCATTCCAGGGCCTCGGGCTCACCGCGCCCCGACAGCAGTACCACCGAGCGCACACCGGCGGCCACCGCCTCGGTGGTGAAGGCGCGCACCACATCCGGTGCGCCGGGGACGGCGAGGTCGGGCTGGAAGGCGAGATAGACGGCGTCGACACCGGCGAGGGCGGGCGCCCAGGTGGTCCGGTCGGTCCAGTCGAAGGGGATCGGGGCGGTCCGTGAGCCGATGCGCACCCGGTGGCCCGTGGCCGCCAGGAGCGCGGCCACGCGGCTGCCGGTCTTGCCCGTGCCGCCGGTGATGAGGGAGATTCGCTGGTCAGTGATGTTTTCTGGCATGCCTCGAGTACACCGGCCACGGAGCCGGGGCGACATCGCTGTGGCGCTCACCTCCATGCGCGGGCGTCTACGGTGGCGCCGCGGCTAGGGTGGGACGGGTGGATGCCCTAGCCGGATTGCTCGAAGGTCCACGGGCCCGCGGCGCGTTCCTGATGTGCTCGCTGCTCAACCCGCCGTGGTCGCTGCGGATCCAGGACGAGGCGCCGCTGACGGTGCTCGCGATGATTCGCGGAAACGCCTGGGTGAGTACGGATTCGGCGCCGCCGCGCCAGCTCGTCGCCGGTGATGTCGCGATATTCCGTGGCCCGCAGCCGTATACGGTGGCCGACGATCCCGCCACCGAGCCGCAGATCATCATCCAGCCGGGCCAGGTCACCACCACCCCCGAAGGTGAGATCCTGTGCGAGACACTGAGTCTCGGTGTCCGGCAGTGGGGCACCGACCCCGAGGGCGAGACGCTGATGGTCACCGGCACCTACGAGCACGCGGGTGCCGTGAGCCGACGCCTCCTGCGCGCTCTGCCCCGGGTCGCGGTCCTCCCGCGCGGCGAACTCGACACCCGGCTGCTCGACCTGCTCGTCGACGAGGCCACCCGCGACCGCCCCGCCCAGGGCGCCGTCCTCGACCGCCTGCTCGACCTGCTGCTGATCGCGGCCCTGCGCGCCTGGTTCGCCCGCGACGACGCCCCCGCCTGGTACCACGCCTACAGCGACCCGCTCATCGGCAAGGCCCTGCGCCTGCTGCAACACAATCCGGCGCACCCGTGGACGGTGGTCGCGCTGGCCGAGGCGGTCGGCATGTCCCGGGCCGCGCTGGCCCGCCGGTTCACCGACCTGGTCGGCGAACCCCCGATGACCTTCCTGACCGAATGGCGGCTGTCGCTGGCCGCCGACCTGCTCGCCGAATCCGACGCGACGGTGGAATCCATCGCCCACCAGGTCGGCTACGGCACCGCCTTCGCGCTGAGCACCGCCTTCAAACGGCATTTCGGGGTGAGCCCGCGCGATCACCGGCAGGGGAGCGCGGCCGCGCTGTCCTCGTCGGCCTGAGCGGTCCGGGCCGGGGCTGCCAAGATGGCAGGCATGACCTACCCCGTGCTGTGGCCGATGCCGACCCGCTGGGCCGACAACGACCAGTACGGTCACGTGAACAACGTGACCTACTACTCCTACTTCGACACCGCGGTGAACGCCTGGCTGATGCGGGCCACCGGCGTGGACATCACCGCGCTGCCCGCGCTGGGCGTCGTCGCCCAGACCTCGTGCCGGTTCCACGGCTCGGTCAGCTTCCCCGACGAACTGCGCGTCGGCCTGCGGATCGCGCGGCTGGGCAACTCCAGCATCACCTACGACCTGGCGATCTTCCGCGTCACCGAGGCGGGCGACGAACTCGCCGCCACCGGCGAGTTCGTGCACGTCTACGTCGACACCCAGACCCGCAAGCCGGTGCCGATCCCCGAGGTGATCCGCACCGCGGCCGCGGAACTGGTGACCGGCTAGGACCCGGTCAGCATCGACTGGAACCGGCGCATGCCCGCGAGCCAGCGGTCGTAGTCGGCGCCCTTGTTGCGGTACATGTGCAGCACCTCCGGGTGCGGCAGGATCAGGAAGTGCTCGGCGGCCATCGCCTCGATCACCGTCTCGGCGACCTCCTCGGTCGAGAGCACCTTGCCCGCGGTCCTGACCGCCTTGATCGCCAGCGCGGCGGCCTCGGGGTCCTCCGGGATCAGGTCGCCGCTGAGCAGGCGGGTGTCCACGCCCATCGGGCACAGGCAGCTCACCCGCACGCCCTGGTCGCCGTAGGTCACCGAGAGCCATTCGGCGAAGCCGACCGCGGCGTGCTTGGTCACCGAGTAGGGCGCCGACCCGATCTGGGTGAGCAGACCCGCCGCCGAGGCGGTCGAGACGAAGTAGCCGCCGCCGCGCTCGACCCAGCCGGGCACGAGCAGTTCGGCGGCGCGCACGTGCGCCAGCACATTCACCTCGAGCGCGGCCGACCACTGCGCTTCGGTGCTGTCGAGGCCGGGGCCGCCGCCGATGCCCGCGTTCGCGAAATACATGTCCACCGGGCCGAATTCGCGTTCGGCCGCCGCGATCAGTTCGGCGATGACCTTCCGGTCGGCCACGTCACCGCCCACCGCGATCGCCTGGGCGCCCAGCTCGGCGGCCACCTTCGCCGCCGCGTCGGCGTCCAGATCCGCCACCACCACCCGCGCGCCACCGGCCACCAGCCGTCGCGCCAGCCCCGCGCCGATACCCCCGCCCGCGCCCGTGACGATCGCGACCTTGCCCTCTGTCTCCATGCCCGCACCCTAACCGCGGCCGTCGCGGCGGGGGAAGGATTCCGGCTCAGGACCGACCGGCCAGCCGGTCCAGCAGCGGCCCAGTGCGCGGGCCTACCAGCTCGCGCATGACCAGGGCCATGTTCGTGCGCTCGACGCCGGGGATCTTCAGGATCTGGCCGGCGATGCGGTACAGATCGTCGGCGTCGCGGGCGACCACGCGCACGGTGAGGTCGGTGGAACCGGTCATCCCGCACACCTCGGTGACCTCGGGGACCTCGGCGAGTTCGTCGACCACGGCGTCGAGCCGGTGCTGGTCGACGACCACCGCCACGAAGGCGGACAGCGGATAGCCGAGCGCTCGCGGGTCCACCCGCCGCTCGAAACTGCCCAGCACACCTCCGCTGTCCCAGCGGGCCAGCCGGGCCTGCACGGTGTTGCGGGACAGGCCCAGCCGGGCGGCGAGTTCCACCCCGGTGGCGCGGGGGTTGGCGATCAGCTCGCGCAGCAGCCGCGCGTCGGTGGCGTCGAGTGTCACGGCGTCGGGTTCGCGACTGGTCATACAACGCAGTATGACAGTGCTCGACCCGTCCAGACCATGCATTCTGCTCATTCCCGTGTCGATCGCTTGCGCAGTCGGCGTAATCGTGGATGCTGAGTGATACACATCGCACTCAGCGATTGTCGTACCCGCATCGGGCCCACAAGGCGCGATGGAGAGGAGGCGATCTCGATGTCGGAGAAACAGACCTACCCGGTCCAGCTGGTGCAGCCCGACGGCCGTCGCGTGTTCGACCGCGAGCACGCCGCACTGGTCGCCGACGTGGATGCCGGGAAGTTGCGGCAGCTCTACGAAGACCTGGTGGTGACCCGCCGGATCGACGTCGAGGCGACCGCGCTGCAACGCCAGGGCCAGCTCGGCCTGTGGCCGCCGCTGCTGGGCCAGGAAGCCGCCCAGGTCGGCTCGGCGCACGCGCTGCACCCCGACGACTACGTGTTCGCCTCCTACCGCGAGACCGCGGTGGCCTACTGCCGCGGCGTCCCGCCCGAGCAGCTCACCGCGCTGTGGCGCGGCGTCGCGCACCACTGCTGGGACCCCGAGTCGGTGCGGATGACCAACGCCAACATCGTGGTCGGCTCGCAGGGCCTGCACGCCACCGGCTACGCCTACGCCGCCCACCTCGACGGCGCCGACATCGCCACCATCGCCTACTTCGGCGACGGCGCGACCAGCCAGGGCGATATCGCCGAGGCGCTCGGTTTCGCGTCGGCCTGGACCGCGCCGGTGGTCTTCTTCTGCCAGAACAACCAGTGGGCGATCAGCGAACCGGTGGCGGTGCAGAGTCATGTGCCGCTGGTGCGCCGCGCCGACGGGTACGGCATGGCCGGGGTGCAGGTCGACGGCAACGACGTGCTTGCGGTGCTGGCCGTCACCCGGCAGGCGATCGACCGCGCCCGTGGCGGTGGCGGCCCCACCTTCATCGAGGCCATGACCTACCGGATGGGCCCGCACACCACCGCCGACGACCCCACCCGCTACCGCACCGCCGCCGACACCGAGTACTGGGCCCAGCGCGACCCCATCGAGCGGATGCGGCTGCTGCTCGAGCGCGAGGGCCTGCTCGATCCGGACTTCGCCCGGCAGGTGGCCGACACCGCCGACGACGTCGCCCGCCGGGTGCGCGCCGCGACCCTGGAGTTCCCGGACCCGGACCCGGCGAGCATGTTCGACCACGTCTACGCCACCGAGCACCCGCTCATCGCCGAAGAGGCCCAGGGATTCTCGGAGTATCTCGCCGAAGGAGCGCAGTCATGATCACCACCTTCGCCGCGGCGCTCAACACCGGGCTGCGCCGTTCGATGGAAGACGACGCCAAGGTCGTGCTGCTGGGCGAGGACATCGGCAGGCTCGGCGGGGTCTTCCGGGTCACCGACACGCTCCAGAAGGACTTCGGCGACAACCGGGTCATCGACACGCCGCTGGCCGAATCCGGCATCGTCGGAACGGCTTTCGGCATGGCGCTGCGCGGCTACCGGCCGGTGGTGGAGATCCAGTTCGACGGGTTCGTCTACCCGGCCTTCGACCAGATCGTCTCGCAGGTCGCCAAGATCCACTACCGCACCGGCGGCAAGGTCAAGGCGCCGTTGACGATTCGCATCCCCTTCGGCGGCGGGATCGGCGCGGTCGAACATCATTCCGAATCGCCGGAGGTGTATTTCGCGCACACCGCCGGGCTGCGGGTCGTCTCGCCGAGTACGCCCGCCGACGCGTATTCGATGCTGCGCCAAGCCATCGCCCTCGACGACCCGGTGGTCTTCTTCGAGCCCAAGCGCCGCTACTGGGACAAGGCGGAGGTCGATTTCGACGGCGAACCCGACCTGCCGCTGCACCGGGCCCGGGTGTGCGCTTCCGGCACCGATGCCACGATCGTCGCCTACGGCGGCACCGTCGCCACCGCGCTCACCGCGGCCGAGATCGCTGCCGAGGAAGGACATTCGCTCGAGGTGATCGATCTGCGCAGCCTCTCGCCGCTGGATGTCGACACCATCGCCGGCTCGGTGGACAAGACCGGCAGGCTGATCGTGGTGCACGAGGCACCGGTGTTCGCCGGGCTCGGGGCCGAGATCGCCGCGCGGATCACCGAACGCTGCTTCTATCACCTGGAGGCGCCGGTGCTGCGCGTCGGTGGCTACGACATCCCCTACCCCCCGGCTAAGCTCGAAAAGCACCACCTGCCCGACCCCGACCGCATTCTGGCGGCCGTCGATCGTTGTCTCGCGTGACCAGAAAGGTGCCCTAGTGCCGGAACAAGCCGACGACGGTCATGTTCTCGAATTCCGCCTTCCCGATCTGGGCGAGGGCCTCGCGGACGGGGACCTGGTGTCCTGGGCGGTCGCGGTCGGCGACCGGGTGGAACTGAACCAGACCATCGCCGAGGTGGAGACGGCGAAGGCCGTGGTGGCGCTACCCTCGCCGTTCTCCGGGATCGTCGTCGAGCTGCTGGCCCAGCCGGGCGACACGGTGCCGGTGGGCGCGCCGCTCATCCGCGTGCGCAACGATCTCGAGGTGGCGCCGCCGCCGACGGCCGACAGCGTCACCCGCAACGATGTGCTCGTCGGCTACGGCCCGGAGGCCGAAAGTACTTCGCGCAGAAGGAAGGCCGCGCCCGCCGCGATGGCGGCCAGCACGCCGAGCACGCACCGGGCCGCCGCGACCCCCGCGGCCCGCAAGCTGGCCAAGGAACTCGGCATCGACCTCTGGTACGTCGCGGGCTCGGGGCCCGAAGGCGCGGTGACCGTGGAGGACGTGCGCTCGGCGGTGCCGGTCACCACGCCGCGCACCCCCGCCCGCAACGGGGAGGCCGCGCCCGTCCCGCACACCCGCGTCACCGATACCGACGGCGGCCTGATCGAGCCGACCGCGCGCGAGGAACGCACCCCCATCTCCGGCGTGCGCAAACGCACCGCCGCCGCCATGCAGGCCAGTTCCCGCACCATCCCGCAGGCCAGCACGTTCGTCACCGTCGACTGCACCGCCTCGATGGAACTGCTCGACCACCTGCGCACCACCAAGTCCTTCGAGGATCTCACCCTCACCCCGCTGGCCCTGGTCGCCAAGGCCACCCTCGCCGCCATCGCCGAACACCCGGCCATCAATGCCGCCTGGGACGAGGCGAACCAGGAGATCGTCACCAAGCACTACGTGAACCTCGGTATCGCCGTCGCCGCCGAGCGCGGCCTGCTGGTCCCCAATCTCAAAGAAGCGCAGACCCTGAGCCTGCGCGAACTGTGCCGCGAGATCAGCTGGTCCGCCGAGACCGCCCGTTCCGGCAACGCCACCCCCGCCGACCTGCGCGGCGGCACCTTCACCATCACCAATGTGGGTGTCTTCGGCGTGGACTCCGGCGTCCCCCTGGTCAACCCCGGCGAAGCCGCCATCCTCTGCCTCGGCTCGATCCGCAAGCGCCCGTGGGTCTTCCGCGACGAACTGGCCGTCCGCTGGGTCACCACCCTGGGCCTGAGCTTCGACCACCGAATGATCGACGGCGAACTCGGCGCCCGCTTCCTGGCCACCACGGCCGGTTTCCTCGAGGACCCGTTGACCCTGCTCAGTCGCGTGTGAGTCGTTGTCGTCGGCACGCGGCCGTATAGTTCGGGTCGTTTCGTTCGGCAGGTGGCATCGGAAGCAAGGGGGGTGTTGTGGGGTATCCGTATGGGCCGCAGCAGGGTCAGGGTTATCCGCCGGTCGGTCCACAGGGGTATGCGCCGCCGGTCTATGGCGGGTATCCCGCGCCCGGGTATGCGCAGCCGGGATACGGTCCGCGTCCGGTCAGTGGGGGAACCGGTATCGCCGCGGCCTCGCTCGCGCTGCTGATCTCGTTGGCGGCGGGGATCGGAACGTTGATCTCCTACAGCGTGCTGACCAGCTCTGAAAAGGGCCGACTCGTATTGCAACCGGACGGTTCGTTCGCGCGGGAGTCGGTGTCCCTCAGTGGTGGGATCATGGTCGGTCTCGCACTCGGCGGGATCGCGTGTCTGCTGTGGTTGCTCGGCGCGATCCTGCTGTTCCGCCGGAAGACGGCGGGACGGGTGATCGTCATCATCCTGTCGACACTCGCCACCCTCGGTGGCCTCGCGTCACTGGCCACCGTGGCCGCGTCGCCGGTCGGCTCTGCTGCCACGCTCGGTATCGGCCTGGCACAAGCCGGATTCGCGGTCCTGGTCCTGTGCTTGGCGGCGGCACCGTCGACGGGCCGCTGGATCCAGGCCGCCCACATCCCACCCGCCTACCCACACGGCCCCTACCGGCAGTACTGAGCGTTCTTCGCTAGATCTCGATGATCGCGACCCGCGACCCGCAGAGCACGGTGAGATAGTCCGGGTCGGAGGTGAGGACGGTGGTCGGCCCGGGTGTCGCGCCACTCACGCGGTGCCCGGGCCACATTGCGCCGCGCGAACCTGCTGGAGTCGCGCACGCAGTGCCTGGACCTCCTCGTCGGTGACCGGACCGTTCTCAGCCTCGAGGGAGGAAGTGGCGGAGGGCCAGGCCGGCGAGGAGGGCCCAGAAGGCGCCGCCGATGCCGAAGAGGGTGGTGCCGGAGGCGGCGACGAGGAAGGTGACCAGGGCGGGGAGGCGGTCGGCGGGGTCGGTGAGGGCGCTGGAGAGGGCCGTGGCGAGGGTGGCGAGCAGGGCCAGGCCTGCGACGGTTTCGAGGGTGCCTGCGGGGGCTGCGGCGATGAGGGTGACCAGGGCGGCGGAGGCCAGGCCGAGGACGAGGTAGGTGGCGCCCGCGGTGGCCGCGGCGATCCAGCGGCGTTTCGGGTCGGGGCTCGCGCTGGGTGCGGCCGAGAGGGCGGCGCTGATGGCGGCGAGGTTGATGGCGTGGCCGCCCGCCGCGGCGCCCGCGAGGGTGCCGATGCCGGTGACCAGCATGGACGCGCGCCACGGCACCTGGAAGTCGAAGGAGCGCATCACGGCGACGCCGGGGATGTTCTGCGAGGCCATGGTGACGATGTAGAGCGGCACGGCGATACCGATCACCGCTTGCCACTGCCAGTGCGGGACGGTCCATTCCACCGTCGGGACCATGGCCGCGAGATCGAGGTGGCGGTGGCTGACGGCGATATCGATCCCGGTGCCGATCGCCGCGGTGGCGAAGGCGACCAGCACCGCCCACTTCGGCGCGAACCGCTGGAGCACCAGCCAGACCACGATCACCGGCACCACCACCGCGGGCGAGGTCCGCAGCGCCTGCACCGGCGCCAGGCACAGCGGCACCAGCACACCCGCGAGCATGGCCTGCGCCAGCGGCACCGGAATGGCGCCGACCAGCGCGCCCAGCCGCTGCCACAGACCTGTGATCACGATCAGCACACCCGTCACCACGAAGGCCCCGACCGCACCGGCCCATCCGCCCGCGACCAGCCCGGTACTCGCCAGCAGCGCCGCGCCCGGCGTCGACCAGGCCAGCGTGATCGGAATCCGGTACCGGAAACTCAGCAGCAGAATGCCGATGCCCTGGGTCAGGCACAGCACGAGCAGCCCCGACGCCGCCTGCGCCGGACTGGCCCCCACCGCCCGCAACCCGCTCAGCACCACCGCGAACGAACTGGTGAACCCCACCAGCGCCGTGATCGCTCCCGCCCCGAGGGGTTGCGCGACCCCCGCCCGCTCGGGGGCGACCTCGGGTTCGGTGGTGGAGACCTGCGACATTGTCCAGATCCTGCCGCTCCGCCATGCCGCCGTCGCAGTCCAGTGCCCAGAAACTGGCCTGTTCGCCGGTCCCGGCCGGGTCGCCTGCCCGGCGCGGGGCGGTGATCGCTCCCCGAGGGCGGATCGTCGGCGCCGGAATCGATGGCCGCCGGATTCGGTTCCGGTGAGCGGGACGGGGTGCGTAGGCTGGCGCTACGGGGGCTCGATCCGGCTAGGAGGAGTGGCGTGGGCGCGGTGGTGGTTTCGGCGGAACAGCTGCGGGAAGAGCTGGCGGACAAGCGGATTCATCTGCTCGATGTGCGCTGGGCGCTGGGTGATCCGGACGGCCCGCAGCACTATCTGGACGGGCACATCCCCGGCGCGGTGTTCGTCGACCTGGAGACCGAACTGGCCGCCGCTCCCGCCCCGGCGCGCGGCAGGCACCCCCTGCCCGACCCGGGCACCTTCGAGAAGTGCGCCCGCAGCTGGGGACTCGGCGAGGGCGACGCGGTGGTCGTCTACGACGCCACCGGCGGCATGGCCGCGGCCCGCGCCTGGTGGCTGCTGCGCTGGGCGGGCGTGGCCGATGTGCGCATCCTCGACGGCGGCCTGCCCGCCTGGACCGCCGCGGGCGGCGAGCTCGCCACCGGCGCCGAACCCGACCCGGCACCCGGCGACCTCATCGTGCGCCCCGGTGGCCTGCCCGTCATCGACGCCGACGCCGCCGCGACCTGGTCCGGCCTGCTCCTCGACGCCAGGGCCCCCGAGCGCTACCGCGGCGAGGTCGAACCCGTCGACCCCCGCGCCGGTCACATCCCCGGTGCCGTCAGCGCCCCCACCGCCGAAAACCTCGACGCCACCGGCCGTTTCCGCACCCCGGAAGAACTCCGCGCCCGCTTCACCGCCCTCGGCTCCGGCCCTGTCGCCGTCTACTGCGGCTCCGGCGTCACCGCCGCCCACCAGATCGCCGCCCTCGCCCTCGCCGACATCCCGGCCGCCCTCTATCCGGGCTCGTGGTCCCAGTGGTCCAACAACCCCAAACGCCCGGTCGCCACGGGCGGATAACACCCCGCACCGTCGCTGGGCGAGTGCAGCCGGTTACGCACACGTTCGGGCGACATCGGACAGAACCGTGTGGTCGGCGCGGGTGATCGGCAGCGCGTAGGTCACCGCGACGGTCAGGTACTTGGCGGCGTAGAAGCAGTGGTTGGCGGCGGCGGGCGGGAGCCAACTGCCCGGGGTGCTGTCGCCTTTGGCCTGGTTGGCGGCGGTGCCGGTGGCCAGCAGGTTGACGGTGAGGTCGTTGGCGAAGCGGTGGCGGAGTTCGGCGGGCCAGGTGGCGGCGCCCATGTCCCAGGCGGCGGCCAGCGGGTAGACGTGGTCGATCTGGATGCGGCCGCCCTCGGCCTTGCGAAAGACGATCTCGGTGCCGGTGTAGGGATCGGCGAGGACGCCCTCGACGACCACGCAGCGGCCGCGCCGCACCACCTCGCGCAACTGCGCGGCCAGCACATTGTTGCGGGTGTCGCAGCCGTCGTGGCCGCCCGGCGCGTCGGTGTCGTCGGACCAGGCGGGCCCGAAGACACAGCCCTGCCCGGCCTTGCAGCCGCGCTCGTACCCGCCGGGGTGGGGACGGCTGGGGATGACGCGCACCTGGTCGAGCAGCGCGGTGATCTCCGCCCGGGTCGGACTGCCCGGCGCGGGCCGCACCGGATCGGCGGTGAGCACAGCGCAACCCGCGGTCGCGAGCACCGTCACGAGCAACCACGTCAGTTTCGCCATACCCGCAGGTTGTAGCCGGTGGTACCGACAGATTCGGCTACAGCCAGGCGCGGGCCAGGATGTCGTCGGCGGCCACCTCGCTGGCGCGCGGCGGGAACCGGGTCGCCGCGATCGAGGCGAGGTGCGTGCCGTCGTGGCCGATCAGCCAGGACCCACCGCGGTCCTCGCATTCGGCGATCTTGGCGAACACGGTGAGCAGGAAGGTGATGGACTCACCCGGGTCGGCGGTGTGCGCCAGCCGCTGGGACTCGCCGGGACGGGACAGATCGAGCCACACGCCGGACTGCCCGTCCAAACGCATGCCGACGATCTTCCCGGCGTCGACGAAGGTGAATTTGCGCCGCTCCCACGGGGTTGCCGGGGTATAGCTCTGCTCGAGTACCTGGAGCAGAATCGTCATCGCTGCCCTCCGCACAGTACTGTCGGGCTGGTTCGGCGCCGGTGGGTTGTCCGGCCCGTGACCAGGGGATATCCCAGTATGTTCCGGACTCGGTGAGAAATCCAGGGGCCCGGCCCGCGGCGGTGGTGTCGGTGCCGCCTGCTTGGATGGAGCTCATGCTGCACGCACTGTGGTCACCCGGCTCGGGGCTGCTGCTGTGGCACGACGGGGAACCTGTCGCGGTCGGGTCGGTGCTGGGCGACATCCTGGACCGGGCCCGGTTCCGGCATCGCGCGCAGGTGCTCGTCGTGGATGCCGCGGGGCAGCCCGGCACCGCCGAGGTGCGCGCGCACGCGCTCGCGCCACCCACGGCGGCCGTCGTGCTGCGCAGCCGGCTGCCGCGCGAGAACATCGCCGGTGACCTGCGCTTTCTCGCCCATGTCGCCCGGGGGATCGAACGCTGGGTGCGGGCCGGACGGGTGGTGCCGCAGGTCGAGCGCGCCGACGGGCAGTGGTGGGTCCGCTGGCGGCTGGTGGGCGGGCAGCGGCAGCGCGCCTGGCTGGCCGAGCTGTCGGCCGCCATGCCGCAGGCTCTGCGTGTGGCCGGGGCACCCGCGGCCGTGCTGGACGACCTGATCACCGAGCTCACCGACCCGATCGCCCGCGAATACGTCACCCACCGCACCCTCACCCACCCGCTGCTCACCGCCCTGGTCGAGGACACCCCCCTCGACGCGGGCTCCTACCGGCTGGCCGAGACCCTCACCCAGTGGCGCGAGGGCTACGCCGCCGACGAACCCGAACTCGTGCTGCGGCTGTGCGAGCCCGACGGTCAGTTCGGCACCGATGACGAGGCGGTGGCCCTGTGGCGATTGCAGGTCTGCCTGCGCCCCGTGGACGACGCGCCCCAGCCGGTCGCCCTCGACGACGATCCCGTCCTCGTCCGCACGGCCGCAGAGAAACTGGCCCAGGCCCGCAAGTCCTACCCGCGCCTGCGCGACCTGCCCACCGACCCGCGCGGCCTGGACCTGCTGCTGCCCACCGAGGTCGTCGCCGACCTGGTCGCGCACGGCGCCCACGCTCTCCAGGAGGCAGGCATCCGCCTGTTGTTGCCGCGCGCCTGGAATATCGCCGAACCGAGCATGCGGCTGCGGGTGAGCAGCCCGGCCGCTGCCGAATCGACCGTCGGCCTGAGCGGATTGCTTTCCTACCGTTGGGAATTGGCGTTGGGCGATCTGGTGCTGACTCCCGCCGAGATGGAACGGCTGGTGCGCAGCAAGTCCGATCTGGTGCAGTTGCGCGGGGAATGGGTGCAGGCCGATCACCGGGCGCTGGCCGCGGCCGCGCGGTATGTGGCCCTGCACGCCGACGACTCGCCGATCACCCTGGCCGACATGATCGGGCAGTTGGCCGCCGAACGGGTCGACAATGTGCCGGTCACCGAGGTCACCGCGGTGGGTTGGGCCGCCGAACTGTTCGCGCGTGAGGGGGAACCCGAGCCGGTTCCGGTGCCGGTCGGCTTGAAGGCCCAGCTGCGTCCGTATCAGGAACGCGGCCTGAGCTGGCTGGCCACGATGAACCGGCTGAACTGTGGCGCGATCCTGGCCGACGACATGGGCCTGGGCAAGACCGTGCAGGTCTTGGCGCTGCTGGTCCACGAACGCGAAACGGTCCACACCGAGGCCGGGTCCGCGCCGGGCGTGACAGACCGGAACGGGCCACAGATCGGCCCGACCCTGCTGGTGTGCCCGATGTCGGTGGTCGGCAACTGGCAGCGCGAGGCGGAGCGTTTCGCACCGGACCTGCGCGTCCTGGTTCATCACGGCGCGGCCCGGCGCAAGGGTGCGGAATTCGCGGCGGCGGTGGATGATTCGGATCTGGTGATCACCACCTACGCGCTGCTGGCCCGCGATGTCACCCTGCTGGCCGAGCAGCGCTGGGAACGCATCGTGCTCGACGAGGCCCAGCACATCAAGAACGCCGTCACCCGGCAGGCCCGTGCCGCCAGAGCCGTCCCGGCTCGGCATCGACTGGCGCTCACCGGAACTCCGGTCGAGAACCGGCTCGAGGAGCTGCGCGCGCTGTTCGACTTCGCCATGCCGAAACTGCTCGGCAGCCCGCAGTCGTTCCGTGCCCGTTTCGCGGTGCCGATCGAACGCGAACGTGACCAGCACGCCATCGACCGGCTGCGCCTGATCACCGACCCGTTCGTGCTGCGCAGACTCAAGACCGACCCGGCGGTGATCAGCGATCTGCCCGAGAAACTGGAGATGACGGTGCGGGCCAACCTCACCGTCGAACAGGCCGCGCTGTATCAGGCGGTGGTCGACGACATGCTGGAGAAACTGAAGGACGCCAAGGGCATGGCGCGCAAGGGCGCGGTGCTCGGCGCGCTGACGAGGCTCAAGCAGGTCTGCAACCATCCGGTCCACTACCTGGGCGACGGTTCGCCGATCCTGCGGCGCGGTGCGCACCGCTCCGGCAAACTCGCCCTGGTCGAGGACATCCTGGAAGCCGTGCTCGCCGACGGCGAGAAAGCCCTGCTGTTCACCCAGTTCCGCGAGTTCGGTGACCTGGTGCTGCCGTATCTCATCGAACGCTTCGGCAGCCCGATCCCGTTCCTGCACGGCGGCGTGAGCAAACAGCGCCGCGACGACATGGTGACCGCCTTCCTGCGCGCCGACGGCCCACCGCTGATGCTGCTCTCGCTCAAGGCGGGCGGCACCGGGCTGAATCTCACCGCCGCCAATCACGTCGTCCACCTGGATCGCTGGTGGAATCCGGCGGTGGAGAACCAGGCCACCGACCGCGCCTACCGGATCGGGCAGCAGCGCGCGGTGCAGGTGCGCAAGCTGGTGTGTGTCGACACCATCGAGGAACGCATCGACGAGATGATCAGCGGGAAACGGCAATTGGCGGAGCTGGCGGTGGGTGCCGGGGAGAACTGGATCACCGAACTGAGCACCGAGGAACTGCGCGACCTGTTCACCCTGGGTGCCGAGGCGGTGGGGGAGTGATGGCCGACTTCAGTCAGTTCGGACCGCGCAAGCCGGTGACCGGTGGCGCGCGCTCGCGCGGCGGCTTCGGCCGGACCTGGTGGGGCAAGGCCCTGCTGGACGCGGTCGAGCAGGTGGCCGACGCGGGCAGGCTCTCGCGCGGGCGCACCTACGCCCGGGTCGGCCAGGTGGTGAACTACCGCATCGAGCGCGGTGCCGTCACCGCCGAGGTGCAGGGCAGCCAGCCCAGCCCGTTCACCTCGGTACTGAGCATCCGGCCGCTGCGCGAGGAGGAGATCGACCTGCTGCTGGCCGAGATCCGCGAGGCGCCGGGCATGCTCGCCGAGATCGCCTCCGGCGCCCTGCCGCCCGCGCTCGGCCCACACCTGCTGCCCAGCACCGCTTCCGAGCTGGACTTCTCCTGTAGCTGCCCGGACATGGGCTGGCCGTGCAAGCACGTCGCGGCGGTCTGCTACCTGCTCGCCGAACGCCTCGATGAGCAGCCCGGCGAGATCCTCACCCTGCGCGGACTGAACCTCGACACCCTGATCGGCGGGGTGGCCAAGGCCGCGCGCGCCGACGACTCCGGCGACCCCTACGGCGACGCGCTGGCCCTGCCGGAGCTGCCCCGCATCGAATTCCACGCCGTGATCGAGGACCTCGACCCGGTGCCGCTGCGCCGCGCCGTGCGGATGACCGCCGAGGACGAGCAGATCGCGGCCACCGGCCTGCGCGAATTGCGCTCGCTCTACCAGGAATTCGACAGCTAGCCCAGGTCGTACTCGAACCAGATGTGGTGGCCGCCGCGCTCGTCGACGTAGAGGGCGCCGGTGCCGGTGATGCCGGAGAGTTCGCCGGTGCCGCTGGCGGGCACGATGTGGAAGAACTCGTCGGTGCGATCGGTGCCGCCGGTGGTAGCCGAGTGCACGAAGTTGAACGCGCCCGCCTTGCCGTTGAGCGCGCCCTCGAACGACTCCATCGCGACATAGGTGCCCGCGCCGCTGGCGATATCGAAGGCGGCGGTGAACAGCGTGGCCGACTGTCCCTCTATCTCGCCCGCGTACTCCTTGGTCATGGTGGTGACCCCGACCGGCAGCCCGGTGGTGATGGGTGGCCGCGGTAGCAGGTCGGTGGGATCGAACGCGGTGATCTCGAATGTGCCGGTTGCCTTCATGGCGGCGATGCTAGACCCGGGGACCGACACCGCGGCCCACTCAGGCGGTCGTGTCGATCCGGTAGACGCGCAGGGCGTTGTCCCGGAAGACTTTTCGCAGGTCGTCGGGGGTGGCGCCGGCCGCAGTGAGGCCGGTGGCCACCGTCTCGACCGCGCCGGTGAAGCTGGTGATGGGCTTGTCCACCGGGAAGTTGGAGCCCCAGATCAGCCGGTCGGCGCCGAAGACCGCCAGCGCGTGCGCCAGCAGCGGGCCGGTCCGCTCGACCAGCTCGGGGACCGGGGTCGCCGTGCCGCGCGGCGGTACCGGGTGACCGAGCACCGGCATCATCAGCCCGCTCACCTTCGCCACCACATTCGGGCGCGTGGCCAGCTCGGTCAGGTCCTCGCGCCAGCGGTCCAGCAGGGCCCGCCGCTGGGCCGGGGTGTGACCGGTGTGTTTGCCGACCGGGCCGAACGCCCCCGCCGGGGTGGCCAGGTGGTCGAGCACGATCGGTACCTCGGGAAAGCGTCCGGCCAGGGCGGTGACCTCGGGTAGCTGCCCTGAATAGACCCAGGCCTCGAAGGAGAGCCCGCGCTGTTCCAGCTGGGCGAAACCGTGCAGGAAGGCCGGTGCGGTGAGGGCGCCGTCGACCGGGGTGAAGGACTTGACGGCGGGATCGGGATGGTGGGCGACCATGGCGCGGATGCCGCGGAACAGCGGCGAGGCGGTCTGGTGCGCGTCGAGCACCGCGCCGATATCGACGGCGGCGGGGTCGGCCGCGCCGAGCACCGCCGCCAGCGCCGGGGTGTCGACACCGAACGGCAGACTGGCCACCCAGCGGGTCTCGTCGGGTTTCCAGCCCGCCCATTCGGCCTCGACGTGCGCGATCGCCGCGACGGCCGTGGTGCCGAGGTCGGCCCGGTAGTTCGCGGGCAGATACGGCCCCAGATAGGCGGTCGGGTCGCCGACGAACTCGCGATCACGACGGGGTGCCAGCTTGGCCGCCAGGTCGACCGGCAGCGGCAGGTAGCGCATGAGTTTCGCGAGACCGCTGAACTCGCGCGGGGTCGCGTGCGGATCCCACTGGTGGATGTGCGCATCGATGATGTCGAGCCCGGTCAGATCCATGCTGTGCGTCCCATCGCCGCCGAAAGCCCCCGGCGCATTGTCACACGGCCCGATCCGGCCGGGACCTGTTCGCCGCACGCGCCGGGGATTCGGCGCCCCTACCCGGCGACCTCGGCGGGAGTGCCGAACCGGTAGTCGCGCAGGTCGAAGTGACCGCTGCGCCAGGCCGACTCCACCGTCGAGGACGGGCGCAGCGGCACGTCACCGTGCGCGTCGAAGTAATAGCTGTTGGCCAGCGCGCAACTGTCCTGCCAGAACACCTGCCCACCCCGGCGGGCCAGCATCTCCCGGAAGAACCGGTCGTTGGCCTCCCCGGTGACCTCCACCCGCGCCGCGCCGAGCCCGCGCGCGTGCCGCAGCACCCGCAGGATATGGCGGGTCTGGTTCTCGATCAGCGTGAAATACGAGGCGCCGTTGTAGCCGTAGGGCCCGATGATGGAGAAGTAGTTGGGAAAGCCCGGCACGCTCACGCCCTCGTAGGCTTGCAGCCGGTTCTCGTCCCACCATTTCTCCAGGTCACGCCCGCCGACGCCGTGCAGATCGTAGGTCGGCATATTGCCCGACTCCATCACCTTGAACCCGGTGGCCAGGATGAGCACGTCGGCCGGATGCTCGACGCCCGCGGCGGTGCGCACGCCGGTGGCGGTGACCTCGGCGATGGCGTCGGTCTCCAGGGTGACGTTCGGCCGGTTGAAGGTGGCCAGGTAGTCGTTGGAGAAACTCGGGCGCTTGCAGCCCAGGGCGTAGTCCGGGGTGAGCGCGGCCCGGACCGCCGGGTCCTTCACCTGCCGTTTCAGATGCGCCAGCCCCGCGCGTTCGCCGATCGCCGCGGTGGGCAGCGAGGTGTAGTAGTGCGCGGCCAGCGGGAAGGTGAACTCGACATAGGTCTGGCTGAGCAGGCGGGTCAGCGTGCGGCCGCCGGGGACCTTCAGTGCCAGGCGGGCGGCGGTGGGCAGCGGCAGATCGGGGCGGGGCAGGCACCAGATGGGGGTGCGCTGGAAGACGGTCAGCCGTTCGACGTGCGGGGCGATCTCCGGGACGACCTGCACCGCCGACGCGCCCGTCCCGATGATCGCCACCCGCTTACCCCGCAGGTCCTGGGTGTGGTCCCAGCGGGAGGTGTGCATGGTGATGCCCGCGAAGTCCTCGATGCCCGCGATCTCGGGCAGTTTGGGCCGGGTGAGCACCCCGGTCGCGCTGATCACGAACCGCGCCGACAGTTCGGTGCCGTCACCGGTGCGCAGCACCCAGCGCTCACCCGCCTCGTCGAAATCGGCCGACAGCACCGTGGTGCCGAACCGGATGCGCGGGCGCAGCCCGTACTTGTCCACACACGATTCGGCGTAGGCCTTGAGCTCGCGGCCCGGCGCGTACACCCGCGACCAGTCGGTGCGCTGCTCGAAGGAGAACTGATAGCTGAACGACGGGATGTCCACGGCGACACCGGGATAGGTGTTCCAGTGCCAGGTCCCGCCGACGCCGTCGGCCTCGTCGACGATCAGGAAGTCCTCGAAGCCGGCCTTGCGCAGCTCGATGGCCGCGCCGATACCGGAGAACCCGGCGCCGACGATGACGATCTCGTGATCGATTCCGGTGGTCATGCAGTCTCCTTCATCCGGATGGCCGAGGCGGGCAGGCGGCCCGCGCGGGTCAGCCTGCGGACGACGTGGTCCGCGTCGTCGGCGTAGACGACGCTGTCCACCCGGTGCTCGATCCCGTCGACGGTGCGCACACCCTGCGGCGCGAGCCGGGCGATCGGCCAGGTGACCAGCGTGCAGTGCGGGTGTCGCAGGGTGCGGTAGTAGCTGTTGTGCACGGCCAGGCCCGCGGCGTCGTCGGGGGTCAGCCGGTGGCGCAGCCACGAATCACTCACCTGGACACGCAGATTCGCGCGCGCCGCGGTGCGCAGCAGTGGTTGGGGCAGCCGCCGAAGCAGCGCGTCGGGCAGCGGCGTGCGGGGCAGGATCCACACCGCGTCGGTCTGGAAGACCGTCACGCGAGCGGCCTCGGCGGCGATGCCCGGCAGCAGCCGGGCGGCCGCCGCGCCGGAACCGATGATCGCGACGCGCTCGCCGGTGAACTCGTGCCGGGGCCGGAACGCCGTGCGGTGCAGTTGCCGTCCGGTGAAGGTGTCGGCGTGTGGTGGAATCATTTCGCCACCGGCTCGTAGGTGAGTTCCTTCGACCAGGACGGCCGGTGCCCGAGAATCCGGACGGGGAAGCGGTCGATGCAGGCATTGGACACATCGGCGAGCAGCTGGAACGGCTGACGCCGGTGGATCGTGGCCTTCCCGTGCATCTTCACCACGTGATACAGCGGCAGCCTGCGGATATCGGGGCTGCGTTCGCCCACGTTCTCGTAGCGGCGCACCGCCTGCCACAGCTTCTCCTCGTCGAGGCCGAGCGCGATGATCGTGGTCGACATGCGCGAGAGCAGCGGCGCGTAGAGCAGGGCGCCGAGCACGAACGACGGGCGCACCGCGAAACCCGCTGTCTCGATGGCGATCTTGCGCAGCGGCCCCGCGCCGAGCTGTTCGAGCACCTGGAAACCGACGGCCAGGTGGCGGGATTCGTCGTTGTTGATGTGCCGGAACACCTGGTGGCACACCGGATCGTCGACCTCGTCGAGCAGGAACTTGACCAGCGCGCCGTCCAGGGCGGTCTCCAGCGACGGGATGACGGTGCCGAGCACCGGCAGGCTCAGGCTCTCGGCGTAGCGGTCCAGCCAGCTGATCACCAGGCGGATGTTCTTGTTGGGCACCGGCATCGCGTCGCCATCGAGCATGCCCCAGCGCCGCATCAGCGCCAGCTCGGCATTGGCGTGCTTCTGTTCCTCGGCGTGGAAGTGCCGGTAGATCTCGCGCAGCGCGCCGGGTGGCGCCTGCCGAACGAGCGCCGCGAAACCGCGGGCGCCCACGTGCTCGATCCACACCAGATCGGACATGAAGGCAGCCAGCCGGGGGCGTTGTTCGTCGGTGATGGTCTCGGCACCGGGTGCGTCCCAGTCGATATCGGCCAGTGCCCATTGCCGGGCGCGGACGGTGGCGAGCATGTCCGGATATGCGAACGTCATTGTTCGACCTCCTCGGGGGTGGTGGATCAGCGCACGACCCGCTCCAGCAGGCCCGCCGAACGGGTGTAGGTGGTGGGCATCCAGCGTTTGGCCTGCCAGAGCAGCTTGGCCTCGAGCTGGGGGACGACGTAGAGCTCGCCGCGATCGACGGCGTCGAGGGTGGCGCGGGCGATGGTGTCGGGTGAGCGGCCGGTCCAGCGCAGCAGCAGCCCGCCGAGGCGCTCGGCGGTCTCGTCCATCGGCGAATCCGCCTGCATGATCCCGGTTTTCACGCCGGTGGGGCACAGCACCGTGACCCCGACGCCGGTGCCGGCGAGCTCGGCGGCCATCGTCTCCGAGAGCGCGAGCACGCCCGCCTTGCTGACGTTGTAGGCGGCCATCCGTGGCGCGGCGCCGAACGCGGCGGCCGAGGCCACATTGACCAGCGCGCCGCGCCCCGCCGCGCGCAGGACCGGCGCGAAGACGTGACAGCCGTGGATGACGCCCCACAGGTTCACCCCGAGCGTGCGCTGCCAGTCGTCGAGGGTGAACTCGCCGACCGGCGGGCCGCCCGCGCCGATCCCGGCATTGTTGATCACCACCGTGGGCGCGTCGCCGAACCAGTCGCGCGCGGTCTCGGCCAGCCCGCTGACCTCCCCGATCACGGTGACATCGCAGCCGGCGCCGATGGCCTTGCCGCCCGCGGCCTCGACCAGGTCGGCGGTGTCGGCGGCGCGTCCGGAGTCGATGTCGGAGCAGAGCACCCGGCCGCCGCGCCTGCCCAGTTCCACCGCGAAGGCGCGGCCGATGCCGCTGCCCGCGCCGGTGACCACGGCGTCGGCGCGGGTGGTCCGGCGGGGACCGCCGAAGGGAAACAGTCGCATGGCAACTCCCGGTTCGCCCGGTGCCGGTCCGCAACTGGTGGCGTCTGCCACCATTGGCCGCACCTGACACCAATTAGGCGCGTGACGGGGTACTTTGTCAACCATGGATGTACGTGCACCGGCCCGCACCTGGGGTGGGCGGACCGCCGACGAGCGCAGGGCGCAGCGGCGCGAGGCGCTGGTGTCCGCGGCGCTGGACATCTGGCTCGACAGCGGCTGGGCCGCGGTGACCATGCGCGGAGTGTGTCAGCGGGCCGGGCTCAACGACCGGTACTTCTACGAGAACTTCGCCGACCGCGACGAGTTGCTCGGGGTGGCCTGGGACGAGGTGTGCGCCGAGGTCTTCGCTGATCTCGCCGTGGTGGTGGCGGAGAACAGCGAGCGCACCCCGCTGGAGATCCTGCACGCGGCGATCACGCGGGCGGTGGCCCTGCAGACCGATCAGCGCGGCCGCGCCCGCATCCTGCTGGCCGAGCACGCGGGCAGCGCGGTGCTCGAACGGCGCCGCCAGAGCATGCTCACCGACTCCACCACCCTGCTGACCGCGGTCGCCTGGCCCTACCTGCGCGACGGCATCGACGAGACGGCGTTCCGGATGAGCACGCTGGCAGGTATCGGCGGCTTCATCGAGCTGCTCACCGCCTGGCGCAGCGGCGCCCTCGACGTGGACGCCGAGCGCCTGGTCGAACACACCGCCGCCATCGCCGTGCAGCTCGGCGGGGCGTTCCTGCCGCCGGAGGTGATCGGCGGCTAGACGGTGCGCCGGTACTGCCCGCCCACTGCGAAGAAGGCGTCGGTGACCTGCTGCAAGGTGCACACCCGCGCGGCGTCCATCAGCACCTCGAAGATATTGCCGTCGGTATGGGCCACCTCGGTCAGCCGGGCCAGCGCGCGATGGGCCTGCTCGCTGTGCTCGTCGCGGAACTCGCGCAGCCGGGTGAGCTGGGACCGGCGTTCGGCCTCGGTGCCGCGGGCCAGTTCGATCGGGCCGTGCGCGGCGGCGTCGTCGGGTCCGCGGAAGGTGTTCACCCCGACGATCGGCAGGGTGCCGTCGTGTTTGCGCTGTTCGTAGTGCAGGGACTCGTCCTGGATGCGGCCGCGCTGATAACCGGTCTCCATGGCGCCGAGCACGCCGCCGCGTTCACTGATCCGCTCGAATTCGAGTAGTACCGCCTCTTCGACCAGATCGGTGAGTTCGTCGACGACGAAACTGCCCTGCAGCGGATTCTCGTTCATCGCCAGACCCCATTCCTTGGCGATGATCAGCTGGATCGCCAGCGCGCGCCGGACCGAATCCTCGGTGGGCGTGGTGACGGCCTCGTCGAAGGCGTTGGTGTGCAGGCTGTTGCAGTTGTCGTAGACCGCGATCAGCGCCTGCAGGGTGGTGCGGATGTCGTTGAACTGCATTTCCTGTGCGTGCAGCGAGCGACCCGAGGTCTGCACGTGGTACTTGAGTTTCTGCGCGCGATCGCTCGCGCCGTAGCGCTCGCGCAGCGCGATCGCCCAGATCCGGCGGGCGACCCGGCCGATCACGGTGTATTCGGGGTCCATGCCGTTGGAGAAGAAGAACGACAGATTCGGCGCGAAATCGTCGATCGCCAGACCGCGCGCCAGATAGGTCTCCACATAGGTGAAGCCGTTGGCCAGGGTGAAGGCGAGCTGGCTGATCGGGTTCGCACCCGCCTCGGCGATGTGATAGCCGGAAATGGACACCGAATAGAAATTGCGGACAGTGTTGCGCACGAACCATTCCTGGACGTCGGCCATCATGCGCAGGCTGAATTCGGTGGAGAACAGACAGGTGTTCTGGCCCTGGTCCTCCTTGAGAATGTCGGCCTGCACGGTGCCGCGCACGGTCGACAGGGTGCGCGCCCGGATCTCGGCGGCCTCCTGCGCGGTAGGCGCGCGGCCCTCGGCCTCGGTGAAGCGGTCGCGCGCCTGGTCGATCGCGGCATTGAGGAAGAAGGCGAGGATGGTCGGGGCGGGGCCGTTGATGGTCATCGAGACCGAGGTGGTGGGCGCGCAGAGGTCGAAACCGTCGAACAGGGTGCGCATGTCCTCGATGGTGGCCACCGAGACGCCCGAGGTGCCGACCTTGCCGTAGATGTCCGGACGCTCGGCCGGGTCGTGACCGTAGAGGGTCACCGAATCGAAGGCGGTGGACAGGCGGGTGGCCTCGGCGTGCGCGCTGAGAACCTTGAAGCGGCGGTTGGTGCGGGCCGGATCGCCCTCACCGGCGAACATGCGCGCGGGGTCCTCGTTGTCGCGCTTGAACGGGAAGACGCCCGCGGTGAACGGGAATCGGCCGGGCAGGTTCTCCGCGCGCAGGAAACGCAGCAGTTCGCCGTGGTCGGTGTAGAGCGGCAGGGCGACGCGCGGAATGCTGGAGCCGGACAGGGATTCGCGGCGCAGCGGGGTGCGCAGTTCGCGGTCGCGCACGCGGACCACCTGCTCCTGCCCGCGATAGCTCTCGGCGAGCGCGGGCCAGTCGGCCAGCAGGGCGGCGGATTCGGGAGACAGGGCGGCGCGGGCGCGGTCGAGCAGCTCGGTGACGGCGGTGTCGTCGGGCAGTTCGTCGTGTACCAGGCTCAGTCGTTGAATCCGTTGTGCCGCAGCGCACTCCGTGACCGTCGTGGCGTGGTAGGCGCGGACGGTCTCGGCGATCTCGGCCAGGTAGCGGACCCGGGCGGGCGGAACGAGCTGGGCGAAGCGGGTGGAGACCCTGGTGTCCACCCGGGGCAGCGCGCCGGGTTCGAGGTGCAGGCCGTGGCCGGTGAGCAGGCCGGTCAGGTGCTGGTAGAGGGCGGTGACGCCGTCGTCGTCGAAGGTGGCGGCACTGGTGCCGAAGACCGGCATGTCGGCGGGGGTGGCGCCGAATTCCGCACGGTTGCGGATCAATTGGCGTGCCACATCGCGCACCGCGTCGGCCGCGCCCCGGCGCTCGTACTTGTTGACCGCGACCACGTCGGCGTAGTCGAGCATGTCGATCTTCTCGAGCTGGGAGGCGGCGCCGAACTCGGGCGTCATCACGTACAGCGCCACGTCGACGTGGTCGACGATGCCCGCGTCGCCCTGGCCGATGCCCGGGGTCTCCAGCACGACCAGGTCGTACCCGGCGGCCTTGCAGGCGGCGATCATGGTGTCGATGCCGTCGGGCAGTTCGTGATTGCCGCGGGTGGCCAGGGAACGGAAGTAGACGTGTTCGCCGTCCAGGGCGTTCATCCGGATGCGGTCGCCGAGCAGGGCGCCGCCCGCGCGCCTGCGGGTCGGGTCGACGGCCAGCACCGCGACGCGCAGCTTGTCCTGCTGGTCGGTGCGGAGCCTGCGCACCAATTCGTCGGTGAGCGAGGACTTTCCGGAGCCGCCGGTGCCGGTGATCCCGAGGACGGGCACGCGGCGCTTGGCCGCGGCCGCCAGGATCGCCGTGCGGTCCGAGTCGTTCAGCGCGCCCTGCTGGAGGCAGGTGAGGGTGCGGGCCAGGGCGTTGCGGTCGCCGGTGTAGAGGGCGTCCAGGTCGGGAGGTTCGGCGGCCGGGTCCACATCGCACTCGCGGATCAGCTCGTTGATCATGCCGGGCAGGCCGAGGCGCTGACCGTCCTCGGGGGAGAAGATCCGCACCCCGCCGCGGGCCAGCCGCTCGATCTCCTCGGCGACGATCACCCCGCCACCTCCGCCGAAGATCCGCACATGGCCGGCGCCCGCCTCGCGCAGCGACCGGGCGAGGTATTCGAAGAACTCGATGTGGCCGCCCTGATACGAGCTCACCGCCACGCCCTGCGCGTCTTCTTCGCGCACCGCGTCGACGATCTCGCGGACCGAGCGGTTGTGGCCCAGGTGGATCACCTCGGCGCCCTGGCTCTGCAGGATCCGCCGCATGATGTTGATCGCGGCGTCGTGACCGTCGAACAGCGCCGCCGACGTCACGAACCGCACCGGATGAACAGGTACATGCAGTGCGCTGGACTCGCCCATGGGATTCCTCCGCCGACTGGTCGCACGCCCGATACTCGGACATCAAACTAATTCTAGTGTGAACGGCGTCACTGTGCCGGGAAACGCTCCGCCGTGCTGGGCCGGGATTCGGCCCCCGCTCGACATACTGCACGGATGGTTCGCGAGCACAGGGTGGGTGTGGCGCTGGAACGGCTGGTGGCGTCGGGGGTGATCAGCGGCGAGCAGCGCGCGGCGGTCCTGCGCGCGGTCGACGAGCAGGAACGGGCGGGCCGGGCGCCCGCGGGACGGGTCGCCGCGGAGATCGTCGCCTATCTCGGGGCCGGGCTGGTCGCGGCGGGGTTGGCCCTGTTCCTCGGGCGGGCGTGGAGCGAGGTGGCGCAGTCGGGGCGGGTGGTGCTGCTGGCGGTCGTGGCCGGGTGCGCGGTCGGCGGGGCCGTGATCCTGGCGGGCGGGTGCCGCGGGGTGTTCCGGCGGGTGCCGATCGCCGGGGCCGGGCGGGTGCGGCTGGCGGCGGTGCTGCTGGTGCTCGCGGCCGGGGCGACGGCCGGGGCGGTGGCGACGGCGTTCGGCGAGCACGGCACCGCCGGGCCTCCGGCCGTGCTCGCCGGACTGCTGGTCGCGGTGCTCGGGTATCTGCTGGTGCCGACCGTGCTGGGCATGGTCGCGGTGGCCGGGTTCGGTGTCGCGGCGGTGTACGCGGTGAGCGATGCCGTCGTCGTCCGCTCGCCGTGGCAGGGGATCGCGCTGCTGGTGTTCGGTGGGATGTGGTTCGGCCTGGCCTGGGCGCGGCTGCTGGTCGCGGAGTGGGCCGGATACCTGCTCGGCGGGGTGATCGCGGTGCTCGGCGCGCAGTCGGTGACCTTCGGGGATTCGCTGTGGCGGCCGCTGCTCACCGGGCTGATCGGGCTGGGCTGCCTGGGGCTCTACGCGCTGCGGCGCGAGCCGGTGCTGGTGGTGGGCGGGGCGGCGACGGTGGCGATCGCGGTGGGTCAGCTGGTCGCCGAGCAAACCGGCGGCGGTCCGGCGGTGGCGAGCCTGGTGCTGGCGATCGGGGCGGTGGTGCTCACGGTGGGACTGATCGTGCTGGTGCTGCGTCCGAGGTAGCCGTGGGTGCGCCGAATGGGTCCGGTGCCCGTCGAAGCCGCGTGCGGGTGCTCAGCGCAGCAGCGTGGTCTGCTGGGCGCGGATCGTGCGGAAGAAGCGCGGGCCCACATCGCTGCCGTCGTGGTTGTAGCTGTCGATGATCTCGGCCAGCTCCTCGGCGAAACCGCGCAGGTCGGCGGTCGCGGTGGTGCGCTCGAACTCGTCGGCCTCCCAGCCCCACTCCGGCGGGATGTCGTCGATGGTGACGACGATCTGGTCGGCGAACGGCGTGCTCACCCGCACGGTGACCTCGGCGGGCGCGGCCGCCAGCGGACTGTGCACGCGCACCTCACCGGGTTCGCCCGCTACCGAGAACAGCCGGGCGAAGGTGATGTCCTCGCGCACCGACTCCACGATCGAGGACGTACTGGCGTGCCTGCCGGGCCGGTCGTGCCGGGCGCCGTAGACCCGGTCCGGATGCGTGGCCGCGGGCCCGGCGGGGGACTTGCGCAGGATGCGGTCGAGCATGCGCTGGGCGGTGGCCCGCTCGCCCGCGCCGGTGTTCTCGTGGTCGATGAGTGCCCGCAGGCGGCTGATCCGCACGAAGTGGTCGGTGCCCATGTCCCGATTGTGCCGCAGCGAGGCGCGAACGGAAGGCCGCGCACGGGGCGTGCCGCGAGTGCCGTCGCGGCTCGGTATCGTTCGGGCATCCGTGACCACTGAGGAACAAGAGGGTGCCGTGACCGAATTCGAGACGATTCTGCTGGAGCGCAAGGGCGGCGCGGACGGGAAGGGCGGGGTCGGCTGGATCACGCTGAACCGGCCCAAGGCCCTCAACGCCCTCAACGCCCAGGTCCTCGACGACGTCGTCGCCGCGCTCGACGAACTCGAGAACGACGACTCCATCGGCGCCGTGGTGATCACCGGCTCGGAGAAGGCCTTCGCGGCGGGCGCCGACATCAAGGAGATGGCGCCCAAGTCGTACATGGACATGTTCATGGCCGATTTCTTCGCCCGCTGGGACCGCCTGGCGAACTTCCGCAAGCCCACCATCGCCGCCGTGGCAGGCTACGCCCTCGGCGGTGGCTGTGAGCTGGCCATGCTGTGCGACATCCTCATCGCCGCCGACAACGCCAAGTTCGGTCAGCCCGAGATCAAGCTCGGCGTGATCCCCGGCATCGGCGGCTCGCAGCGGCTGACCCGCGCCGTCGGCAAGGCCAAGGCCATGGACCTGATCCTGACCGGCCGCAACATGGGCGCCGAGGAAGCCGAGCGGGCCGGTCTGGTCTCGCGCATCGTGCCCGCCGACCAGCTGCTCGACACCGCGCTCGAGACCGCCCAGACCATCGCCTCGATGTCGCTGCCGGTGGCCATGATCGCCAAGGAGGCGGTGAACCGCTCCTTCGAGACCACCCTGGGCGAGGGCCTGCGGTTCGAGCGCCGGGTGTTCCACTCGCTGTTCGCCACCGACGATCAGAAGGAAGGCATGGCCGCCTTCGTCGAGAAGCGGCCGGCGAACTTCACCAACAGCTAATTCGGTTTCCAGCGCGGCGAACCGTCGAGGAACTGCGCGGTGGGCGGCGTGGTCCCCTTCTCGGGGGACCGCGGCGCGCTGTCGGTGCCGATCAGCCCGGCCACCGCACCGCCCAGGGTGGCCGTGACCGCCACCGCGGCGAGCAGTCTGCGCCGGGCCGGGCGAAGCTGTCCGGCCCGGGCGGCCTCGGCCGCGCCCGCGCGCAGGCGGGTCATCCGCAGGCGGGCCGAGGGCCGTCGCGCGGCCAGCAGCACCGCGCCCCTGGCCGAGACGTACTCCGGTTCCGGGTCGTAGACCAGCGGCAGACCCACCAGCCCGGCCAGATCCGCGCGCAGGGTCGGATTGCGGGTGCATCCGCCAAGCAGCACCAGCGCACCGGGCCTCACCCCGGTCTCGGCGATCAGCTGCCGCACGAAACCGGCCGAATGCCGCAACCCCTCGTCACACAGTCCGGCCAGGTCGCTGCGGGTCAGCACCGCGCGCTCGCCGGTGTAGGCGTCGGTGGCGGTGACCACTCGCTCCCGGCTCAGCGATTCGCGATGCGCGCGGCTGGTGCGCGCGTCGGTGGCGACGCCGTCGCGGGCCAGCTGCCAGCGCAGCAGCGCGTCGTAGCCGTCGCCGCTCAGGACGGTGCTGCGCCTGCTCGCCAGGATGGTGTCGGTGCGGCAGTCGGCGTGGGTGATGGTCAGGCCCGAGCAGCCGAGGTCGTAGAGGATCACCGAGTCGGCGGCGGGGAGCTGACCGGTGAAGCGCAGATAGCGCAGCTGGGCGAGGGGTTCGTCGACGATGGCCAGTGACTGTCCGGCGGCGGCGCGCACGGCGTCGGCGTGCAGTTCCGACCGGCAGGTGACCACCGTGTCGGTGACGCATTCGTCGCGGGCCAGCGCGGCCACCCGCATCCGGCGCACCGCCGTGAGCACCGATTCGGCGACCGAGGCGCCGGGCCTGCGCGGCACCCTGACCCGGTCCAGGGGCGGGAGCTGGGGTTGATCGGAGTGGGTCAGCACGGCGCGAGCACCGCCCGCACCCGCCGAGACCCCCAGGACCAGCACCATGCGGTCCATGGTGACCGCTTTTGCCCCGGCTGCCAAGGGTGCCGGGAGGTTATTCCGGGTCGGGCCGCCAGGTCGCGTGGAATGCGAGGTTTTCCGGGTCGCCGGTCTCGAAGTCGCCCGCGTCGTGGCGGAACTGCGCCAGCAGTCGCAGCAGCTCGCGCCCGCTTTCCGGTGGCAGACCGGGCTCGGCGAAGACCTGCGCGTTGAGTGCCTCCGTCGCCGCTGCCACGGATTCCCTTCCGGCAGTGGTGATCTCGATCAGGGTCGCCCGGCGATCGGTGGGATGGGGCACCCGGTTCACCAGGCCGGCCGCCTCCAACCGGTCGACGGTATTGGTCACGCTGGTCGGATGCACCTGTAACCGGGCGCTGGCCTTGGCCATCGGCAGGGCGCCGGTCTTGCTGAAACTGAGCAGTTGCAGCAGCTCATAGCGGGAAAAGGTGAGTCCGGAGGGCTTGAGTGCCACGTCGACCCGGGCCATCACGATCTGCTGGGCGCGCACCAGGGAGGTCACCAGCGCCATCCCGTCGGCCACCGAACCCCAGCCGTGTTCGATCCACTGCCGGTACGCCTCGGCGATGGGGTCCTGGGAAAGCGGTCCGGGTCGTGACATGAATCCGATCATTTCACGACCCGGACCGCTTTCCCCGTTGGAGCGAGCGGCGGGAATTGAACCCGCGTTAACGGCTTTGCAGACCGTTGCCTAAACCACTCAGCCACGCCCGCCTCGCCATTGATAGTGCCGTGCGCGGGCGCCGCGGACGAGAGTTGCGATCAGCGTGATCCGAACCCATCTCAGCGCAACCCGGCCTCGGTGAGCAGCGCGTCGGCGCGCACCGCGTCGAGCCGGGCGGGGTCGATGACCGGCGCCGTGAGCCCGGCCTGCGGCGGCAGGGCGGGGTCGGCGCCGATATCGTCCGCGACCGGATACTGCATCGAACCGCCGTCGCGAACGATTTCCTGACCCATCCGCCCCGTGACGAATGCGAGGAATTTCCGGGCCTGTTCGTGTTTCGTGCTCGACCGCAGCACGGCCCCACCGCCGACACTCAGGAATGCGCCCGGGTCCTGGCCGGGAAAGGTGTGCAGCGCGGTCGTGGCCTGCTGACCGGTGGCCCGGTACCAGGCATTCTGGAAGGCCAGCCCGGACGCGGGACGGCCCGTGCTCACCGCCGCGACGACCGCGGCACCGTCGGGCAACGTCACCGCGTTCGCCCGCACACCCCGCAACCAGGCCCGGGTCGCGTCCTCGCCGCGCTGCGCCAGCAGACCCGCCACGATCGCCTGGAAATCCGAACTCGCCGCCGCCGCGGCCCACCGGCCCTGCCACCTCGGCTGGGCCAGATCTAGCATCGAGGTGGGCAGTTCCCCGACCGGCAGACCCGTGAGGTTGTAGACGAATCCTGTTGTGCGCACGGTGGTTCCGACCCAGGTGTCGGTGGCGGGTCGATACCGCTGCGGCACCTGGTCCACGGTGGCGCGGTCGAGTTCGGCGAAGAGTCCGGCGTCGTCGACGAGGGTCATCACCGGCGCGTTCGCGCTGAGAAAGGCGTCGGCGGGGGAGTCGGCCCCTTCCTCGACCAACTGATCACCCAGCGCGGCATCACCCCCGGATCGCACGATCACCTCGATCCCCGTCTGCTCGGTGAACGCCGCCGCCCACTCGGCCACCAACCCCACGTCCTGCCCGCTGTACACGGTGATCTCGTCACGCCCCGCCGACGACCCACACCCCCCGAGCCCGAACACCACCACCAGCGTCGCCGCCAGCAGCCACCGGCCGCGCACGATCATCGACGTCCTTCCCGCCCCGGGGTTGTGAGGCTTCCTCCAGCAAAATACCCCGGGCGGCAAGGAGGTTCGGTCAGTGTTTGGTGGCCGGGACCGAGCAGATCTTCCAGGTGCCGTCTTCCTTGGCGAGGTGTTCCTCGGTGCTGGACTCGGTGTTGGGTTCCTCGCCCTCGACCGAGAGGGTGAGCTGGCCGGTGACGGTGGCCTTGGCGGTGTCGCCGGTGACGACGATGTCCTTGACCTCGTCGATGGTCACCTGGACGGTGGCCGCGTCGAACTGCTTGCGCTGCTCGTCGGAGAGGTTGTCGATCTCGGTGCGGTCGGCGGTGCAGGCCAGGGCCGCGGCGGCGATGAAGCCCTCGGAGTCGAGGGTGTCGTAGAAGTCGCGGATGGCGACCTCGATCTTCTTCTCGTCCGAGGACAGCGGCGTGCGGCCCTGCAGGGTGAGCACGACACCGGTGATCACCGCGCCGATCACCACCAGGGCGAGGATGCCGAGCCCGACGAACAGGCCGGTCCGCTTCTTCTTCGGCGGCTGCGGCGGCGGGAACACATCGGGATTGCCCGGTGCGCCGGGAACCGGGTTCGCGCCGCCCTCGAAACCGGCGTGCGGATATCCCGGCGGCCCGGAAGGAATGTTCGGTGGCTGCTGCCCCTCGGGGGGATTGGTCATGGCCCGCTCCTGATGTCATCGGGGGCCTGGCCCCCGCAACCGCTGTGGAACCGAACTCAAAGCAAACGAGGCCCCGACCGAACGGACGGGACCTCGAACTGCTGTGCCCTCGGCAGGATTCGAACCTGCGGCCTTCTGCTCCGGAGGCAGACGCTCTATCCCCTGAGCTACGAGGGCGGGATAGTGGCCGGTCGCTGTGGGGCGATCGGGCAGCGACAGCGTATCGCATGGAGTGCGGTGCGCCAAAAACGGTGCCGGGCCGGGTGGTTGACCCGGTCCGGCACCGGGGTCAGTTCAGCGGCAGCGGGGTGGCGCCGCGGGCGGCGAGCATGCTCGTCATCAGCGCGGATTCGCTGGCCTGGGCCTTGGCCATCTGCTGGGCCAGCAGCCGCACCGCGGCGACGTCGGCGTGTTCGGCCGCGTACTCGGCCATCGGCGCGCCGCCCTGGTGGTGGCGCAGCATCAGCTGCAGGAACATGGTGTCCAGCGCCGGACCGGTGGCCTGGCGCAAGGCCGTCATCTCCTCCTGACTGGCCATGCCGGGCATGGTGGTCATCGGGCCCGACATCTCGTGCTCGGTGGCGCCGCCGTGGCCGTGCGCGCCGTCGCCGTGCTCGCTCATCCAGCCCATGAACCCGTCGACGTTCTGGTTGGTCTCGCCCCACAGCTGCAACCAGGCCTGCATGCGGCCGATCTGGTTCTGCTGGGTGGTGAGGATGTCGTAGGCGAGCCTGCGCACGTCGTTGTCGGTCGAGGCGATCAGCGCCACGCCGGCCATGTCGACGGCCTGGGCGTGGTGGGCGGCCATGTCCTGGCTGAAACCGATGTCGACCGGGCCGGGGGCGGGGTCGTCGGCCTTGTCCAGCGGCATCCGCAGCAGCACGCCCGCCACCGCGCCGAGCAGCAGCAGCCCGATGGCGCCGAGTACCAGGATCGCCCCGGCCGGGCGGCGGGTGCCCGGCTCGGGTGCGGTCTCCTCGGGTTCGACCTCGGTGCTCACTACTGACCCGAGGGCAGGCCGCCGGGCATCGGGATGCTCGGGACGCCGGGGATGCCCCCGCCGCCCGCGCCGGCGAGTTCGGACTGGTCCTGGCTCAGGCCCGCGCCGTCCATCGGCACCGCTTCGGGGCCGTAGGGCGAGGAGTCGAACGGCGGCGGGTTGTTCGCGTCGAAGATCGGGTTCGAGCAGCTCGCGCCGACCTCGGGGTAGGCGTAGGGGTTCTCGCGCAGGGCGGAGATGAACTGCTTGATGCGCGCGTCGTCGGCGGAGTCCAGCTTGAGCTGGTGACCCCACGACTGCAGCGAGATGGCCGAGTCCAGGCCGGGGTACGGCGACATCAGGCTGAACTGACGGCCCTTGACGAAGTTCGACAGCTTCTCCACGCCCGCGGCGTCGACCTTGTCGGGGTTGTAGGCGATCCAGACCGCACCGTGCTCGAGCGAGTGCACCGCGTTCTCCATGCGGATCGGCTTGGCGTAGACGGTGCCGGTGCAGTTGGCCCAGGCGCCGTCGTGCGGGCCGCCGTAGGCGGGGGACTTGTCATAGGCCACCCGCTGCTCCGGGGTGACGTGCAGCCCGGCGGGGTAGTCCTGCTTGACGACGCCCTCGATCTTGGCCGACGGGTCCTGGTTGTCCTTGGAGGGCACCCATTCCTTGAGGTCGGTCTGCGCCTCGCGGATCGCGGCCTGGTCCAGGTACTTGGGCACCAGGCTGTAGGCCAGCAGGCCGATCAGCGCCACGATGGCGACACCCGCGCCGAGCAGCGCCCACGGGACCTCCCGCTTCTTCCCGGGAAGCTTTCCCTTTCCGGGTTTGCGCGACGGAGACGATTTCCCCGCGGCCCGGACGGCCTTGGCTGATGTGGCGCTGGTCCTGCTCGGCATCGCTGGATGTGCTCTTTCGACGTGTGGATCGGGACGTTCGTACCGGGCGGTCGTGGTTGCGAGGCGCCCAGCCAATAGGATAGAGACTCGTGACTCCAGCTGACCTTGCAGATCTCCTTCGCACCACCGCCGCGAAGGTGCTTGTCGAACGTGGACTGGACTCGTCGGTCCTGCCCGAGCAGGTCACAGTGGAGCGTCCGCGCAACCCCGAACACGGCGACTATGCCACGAATGTGGCCATGCAGGTGGCCAAGAAGGTGGGAACCAATCCGCGCGAGCTGGCCGGCTGGCTGGCCGAGGCGCTCGCGGCCACCGACGCCATCGATGTGGCCGATGTCGCAGGACCCGGCTTCCTGAACATCCGCCTGGCCGCCTCGGCGCAGGGCGCGATCGTCACCCAGATCCTGACCGCGGGGCAGGCGTACGGCACCGCCGCCGCGCTGACCGGCACCGCGATCAACCTCGAGTTCGTCTCCGCGAACCCCACCGGCCCGGTGCACCTCGGTGGCACCCGCTGGGCCGCCGTCGGTGACGCGCTGGGCCGCATCCTGGCCGCTCAGGGCGCCGAGGTGACGCGCGAGTACTACTTCAACGACCACGGCGCGCAGATCGACCGCTTCGCCAAGTCCCTGGTCGCCGCCGCCCTCGGCGAGCCGACCCCGGCGGACGGCTACGCGGGCGAGTACATCCAGGAGATCAGCTCCGGCATCGTCGCCGCGCACCCCGACGTGCTGACTCTGTCCGCCGACGAACGCCACGAGCTGTTCCGGCGCGAGGGCGTGCAGCAGATGTTCGCCCAGATCAAGCAGGATCTGCACGACTTCGGCACCGACTTCGACGTGTACTTCAACGAGAGCGAACTGTTCGCCTCCGGTGCCGTCGAGCGGGCCGTCGAGCAGCTCAAGAACTCCGGCAACCTCTACGAGAAGGACGGCGCCTGGTGGATCGCCTCCACCGAGTTCGGCGACGACAAGGACCGCGTGGTCCTCAAGAGCGACGGCAACGCCGCCTACATCGCCGGTGACATCGCCTACTTCCAGAACAAGCGCGCCCGTGGCTTCGACCTGGCCATCTACATGCTCGGCGCCGACCACCACGGCTACATCGGCCGGTTGAAGGCCGCCGCGGCCGCCTTCGGCGACGACCCCGACACCGTCGAGGTGCTGATCGGCCAGATGGTGAACCTGGTCAAGGACGGCCAGGCGGTGAAGATGAGCAAGCGCGCGGGCACCGTGGTGACGCTCAACGACCTGGTCGAGCAGATCGGTGTCGACGCCGCCCGCTACTCGCTGGTGCGCTCCTCGGTGAACTCGAGCATCGACATCGACCTGGACCTGTGGACCAAGGCCAGCAGCGAGAACCCGGTCTACTACGTGCAGTACGCCCACTCGCGCACCAACAGCATCCTGGGCAACGCCGCCAAGTACGCCGAGTTCGCGAGCATCGAACCCGACTTCGCGCTGCTGAGCTCGGCCCGCGAAGGCGACCTGATCCGCACCCTCGGCGATTTCCCGCGCGTGGTCGCCACCGCCGCCGAGACCCGCGAACCGCACCGCATCGCCCGCTATCTGGAGGAACTGGCGGGGGTCTACCACCCGTTCCAGTCCGACGACGACATGCGCGTGCTGCCCAAGGGCGACGACGCGGTCACCCCCCTCAACGCCGCCCGGCTGGAACTGGTCAAGGCCACCCGCCAGGTGCTGGCCAACGGCCTCGCCCTGCTCGGCGTCAGCGCACCGGAGCGCATGTGAACACCGGCAAGCCTGTCAGGAAGGACGCACCGCGATGAGTGCACACCCCGCCGGTCCCCGGCACGCTGAGATCCCGCACGCGCCGAGCCTGGCCGAGCGCCCCAGCGACCCCGCGGAGATGATCGATCTCCCGGCCAACGTCTGGCCGCGCAACGCCACCCGCGGCGACGACGGCGTGGTCCGGCTGGCCGGCGTGCCGGTCACCGAGCTGGCCCAGCAGTACGGCACGCCGCTGTTCGTCATCGACGAGGACGACTTCCGCACCCGGTGCCGCGACATGGTGGCCGCCTTCGGCCCCAACGCCCGCGTGCACTACGCCTCCAAGGCGTTCCTGTGCGGGGAGATCGCGCGCTGGATCCGCGACGAGGGTCTCTCGCTGGACGTGTGTTCCGGTGGCGAGCTGGCCGTCGCGCTCAATGCCGGTTTCCCGGCCGAGCGCATCGCCCTGCACGGCAACAACAAGTCGGTGCCCGAGCTCGAGACCGCCGTCGCGGCCGGTGTCGGGCACGTGGTGGTCGACTCGCTCTACGAGATCGACCGGCTCGAGGCGGTCGCCGGTGCGGCGGGTGTGGTCCAGGACGTGCTGGTCCGGGTCACCGTCGGCGTCGAGGCGCACACCCACGAGTACATCTCCACCGCCCACGAGGACCAGAAGTTCGGTTTCTCGATCGCCGGCGGCGACGCCATGGAGGCGCTGGCCCGGGTCTTCGAGACCGACAACCTGCGCCTGGTCGGCCTGCACAGCCACATCGGCTCGCAGATCTTCGAGATCGACGGCTTCGAGATCGCCGCGCGCCGCATGCTCGGCCTGCTGCGCGAGGCCATCGACAAGTTCGGCATCGAGCGCACCGCGCAGATCGCCACCCTGGACCTGGGCGGCGGCCTGGGCATCTCCTACCTGCCCGCCGACAACCCGCCGCCGCTGGACGAGTTCGCCGCCAGCCTGCGCGAGCTGGTCGCCGCGGAGGCCGAGCGGGCCGGGCTGCCCGAGCCGGTCATCGCCGTGGAGCCGGGCCGCGCCATCGCGGGCCCCGGCACCGTCACCCTCTACGAGGTGGGCACCATCAAGGACGTCGAGCTCGACGGGGGCGCGCGGCGTCGCTACGTCAGCGTCGACGGCGGGATGAGCGACAATATCCGCCCCGCGCTCTACCAGGCCGACTACGATTGCCGTCTGGTCTCGCGCTCCTCCGAGGCGCACGCGGTGGTCGCGCGCGTGGTCGGAAAGCATTGCGAGAGCGGCGATATCGTCATCCGCGACACCTGGATGCCGGCCGACGTGGCCCCCGACGACCTGGTGGCCGTCGCGGCGACCGGCGCGTACTGCTACTCGATGTCGAGCCGCTACAACCAGCTCACCCGGCCCGCCGTGGTCGTGGTGCGTGACGGGGAGTCGCGGCTGATACTGCGCCGGGAAACGGTGGCGGACCTGCTGAGCCTGGAGGTATGACAATGAGCGCGAACAACGGGGATGCCGGGCGTCCGCTGGGTGTGGCCGTGCTCGGCATGGGCACGGTCGGCACCGAGGTCGTGCGCGTGCTGCGCGACAACGGCGAGGACCTGCGCTCGCGCGTCGGCGCGCCGCTGGTGCTGCGCGGCGTGGCCGTGCGTGACGTGACCAAGGACCGCGGCCTGCCCGCCGAGCTGCTCACCACCGACGCCGAGGCGCTGGTCACCCGTGACGACGTCGACCTGGTGGTCGAGGTCATGGGCGGGATCGACCCGGCCCGTGCGCTGATCGGTGCCGCGCTGAGCGCGGGCAAGTCCGTGGTCACCGCCAACAAGGCGCTGCTGGCCGACTACACCGGCGAGCTCGCCGCCGCCGCCGAGGCCAGCCGTGCCGACCTGTACTTCGAGGCCGCCGTCGCCGGGGCCATCCCGGTGGTGCGTCCGCTGATCCAGTCGCTCTCGGGTGACCGGGTGAACAAGGTCGTCGGCATCGTCAACGGCACCACCAACTTCATCCTCTCCGCGATGGACGAGACCGGCGCCGCCTACGACGACGTGCTCGCCGAGGCCACCGCGCTGGGCTACGCCGAGGCCGACCCGACCGCCGACGTGGAGGGCTTCGACGCCGCAGCCAAGGCCGCCATCCTGGCCTCGCTGGCCTTCCACACCCGCGTGACCGCGGCCGATGTGTACCGCGAGGGCATCACCAAGATCACCGCCGAGGATCTCGAGACCGCCTCGGCCGTCGGTTGCACGGTGAAGCTGCTCGCCATCTGCGAGCGTGTGCCGTCCGGTCCGGGTGAGCCCGGGGCCGCCGAGGGTGGCAAGGATCGGGTGTCGGTGCGCGTCTACCCGGCGCTCATCCCGCGCAAGCACCCGCTGGCCTCGGTCAACGGCGCGTTCAACGCCGTGGTCGTCGAGGCCGACAACGCGGGCCGGCTGATGTTCTACGGTCAGGGCGCCGGTGGTGCGCCGACCGCCTCGGCCGTGCTGGGCGATCTGGTGATGGCCGCGCGCAACAAGTTCTACGGCGGCCGGGCGCCGGGCGAATCGGTCTACGCCGAGCTGCCCATCGCCCCGATCGGCGACACCCCCACCCGCTACCACGTGAACCTGCAGGTCGCCGACCGTCCCGGCGTGCTCGCCGCGGTCGCCGACACCTTCGCCCAGCACGGCGTGAGCATCTCCACCGTGCGTCAGCAGGGCCATGGCGAAGGCGCCAGGCTCGTGGTCGTGACCCACCATGCGGTGGAGTCCTCGCTGGCCGATACTGTCGCGGTACTGGCGGAGATGGATTCCGTCACCTCTGTGACCAGCGTTCTCAGACTGGAAGGCACCGAAGAATGAGCACCATTGGCATCGCCCCCCAGCTCGGCGTGCACTCGCGCTGGCCGGGTCTGATCGCGGCCTACCGTGATCGGCTCGAAGGTGCCGCGAACTGGGAGCCGGTCACCCTGTTCGAGGGTGGTACCCCGCTGGTCCCCGCGACGCATCTGTCGGAGCTGACCGGTTGCGAGGTCTACCTCAAGGTCGAGGGCGCCAACCCGACCGGTTCGTTCAAGGACCGTGGCATGACCATGGCGATGACCGACGCCAAGTACCGCGGTCAGAAGGCCGTGCTGTGCGCCTCGACCGGTAACACCTCGGCTTCGGCCGCGGCGTACGCCACCCGCGCGGGCATGGAGTGCGCGGTGCTGATCCCGCAGGGCAAGATCGCGATGGGCAAGCTGGCCCAGGCGGTGATGCTCGGCGCCAAGATCATCCAGGTCGAGGGCAATTTCGACGACTGTCTCGAGCTGGCCCGCAAGGTCACCTCCGACTTCCCCGAGGTCGGTCTGGTGAACTCGGTGAACCCGGCGCGCATCGAGGGCCAGAAGACCGCGTCGTTCGAGATCTGCGACGTCCTGGGCAAGGCGCCCGACGTGCACGTGCTGCCGGTGGGCAACGCGGGCAACATCACCGCCTACTGGCGTGGCTACCGTGAGTACCACGCCGACGGCATCACCTCGGGCCTGCCGCGCATGCTCGGCGTGCAGGCCGCCGGTGCCGCGCCGCTGGTCAACGGTGCGCCGGTGAAGGACCCCGAGACCGTGGCCACCGCCATCCGCATCGGTGCTCCGGCGTCCTGGAACGGCGCGATGGAGGCCAAGGAGCAGTCCGGTGGTGCCTTCCGCGCGGCCACCGACGAGGAGATCCTGGCCGCCTACCGCCTGGTCGCGGCGACCGAGGGCGTGTTCGTCGAGCCCGCCTCGGCCGCGAGCGTGGCCGGTCTGCTGGCCGCCCGCCAGGAAGGTTGGCTGGATTCGGGCCTGACCGTGGTCTGCACGGTGACCGGTAACGGTCTCAAGGACCCCGACAACGCGCTGGCCGGGATGCCCGAGGTCAAGCCGGTGGCCGTCGACTCCGTGGCGATCGCCCGCGAACTCGAGCTGGCCTGAGTTGAGCGCACGCGAGAGCAGGCTGATGACAGCGACCCTGCCCGCCGGTCTCGAAGTGACCGTGCGTGTTCCCGCGTCCACCGCCAACCTCGGCCCCGGATTCGATTGCCTGGGAATGGCATTGGGCCTCTACGACGAGATCGTGGTGCGCACGGCCGAATCGGGTCTGCAGATCCGGGTCGAGGGTGAAGGCGCCGACGACGTGCCGTGGGGCCCAACGCATCTGGTCGTGCGCGCGATCGAGCGCGGCCTGGAGTCGCTGGGCGTCTGGGCCGACGGTCTCGACGTGGTGTGCCGCAACGTGATCCCGCACTCGCGCGGGCTCGGCTCCAGCGCCTCGGCCGTGGTCGGTGGCCTGGCCGCGGGCGCCGGCCTGGCCGCGAAGTTCGATCCCGAGCTGCGCCTGGACGCCGACCGCATGGTGCAGCTGGCCTCGGAGTTCGAGGGTCATCCCGACAACGCCGCGGCCAGCGTGCTCGGCGGAATCGTGGTGTCGTGGACCGAGACCGAGGACGCCGACATCACCCGGTCCTACCGGGCCGTGCGCCTGGACCCGGCCGCCACGCTGCGCCCGGTGGTGCTGATCCCGCAGGAACGCTCCTCCACCGCGCACACCCGCGGGCTGCTGCCCGAGCTGGTGCCGCACGGGGACGCGGCGTTCAATGTCAGCCGGGCGGCGCTGGCCGTGGTGGCCCTGACCGAGCGCCCCGACCTGCTGATGGCGGCCACCGCCGACCGGCTGCACCAGACCCAGCGTGCGCCCGCGCTACCGCTGACCACCGCCTGGATCGAGCGGCTGCGCGCCGCGGGCATCCCGGCCACGGTCTCGGGAGCGGGCCCCACCATTCTCGCGCTGACCACCGAGGATTTCCCCGATGAGCTGCGCAAAGAGGCCGAATCCGACGGGCTCCGGGTCGTCGAGCCGGGTATCGCGGACGGCGTGCTGATCGACTGACGGCGTGCCTGCCTTGCCGTTGTTCGCAATGGGCAGCTATTCTGTGCAAGTCCGTACATCGTGCGCATCAGACGCCGGTGCTTCATCAGGGCAATCGCTCCCCTTACCACTTTCCTCTGGTGGCGAAGCCTCCGGTCCGGCGGGGCGGGTAGTACGGCACAGGCGTCCTGCTGGACGCGTAATCCGAGCTCGGCAGGTATTGCCGGGTCTACGGAACGAACCCTCGACTCAGCACACGGCATTCGAGGGAAGGAAAGGACTTCCGTGACAGAAACGGACCTGCTCGCGACACCCGGGGTGGATTCAGACCCTACGAACTCGGGCGGCCGCGAAAGTGAATCCGGACAGATTTCGACAATGAGCGAACACACCGACGTCGCACGATCGGGGCTGACTGGAATGCTGTTGCCGCAGTTGCGCGCATTGGCGGGGGAGCTCGGTATCCGAGGCACCTCCGGGATGCGCAAGGGCGATCTCATCGCCGCCATCAAGGAGAACCAGGCCGGTGCGCCGGCGAAAGCGGACAAGCCCGCCCAGGCCGCCGCCGTGACGGCCGACGCGCCCGCGAAGTCCGAGGCTCCGGCCAAGCGTGAGGCGCCCGCCGAGAGCGAGGCTCCGCGCAGCGAAGCGCCCGCCAAGTCCGCGCCCGCCAAGTCGGAGCGCGCCGCGCGGGCCGACAAGGCCGCCGCGAAGCAGGCCGTGACCGAGCAGGCCCCGGCCGAGCAGGCGCAGCCCGAGCAGGCCAAGCCCGAGCAGGCCAAGGCCGACGCGTCCGCCGAGTCCGGTGACGACACCGCCCGCGAGGGCGGTCAGCGTGGCCGTGGACGGCAGCGTCGTGGTCGTGACCAGGCACGTTCCGGTGGCGGCGAGAACGCTCCCGCCGAGAACCGCGCCGAGGAGCCCAAGCAGGCTCCGGCCGACAAGCCCGAGGCCGGTGAGCAGGGCGAACGCCGTCGCGACCGCCAGGGCGGCGAGCGCGGCGAACGTCAGGGCGGCGACCGCGCCGAGCGCAACCAGAACCAGAATCAGAACCAGAACGGCAATCGCGGTCCCCGCGACGACCGTGGCGGTGACGACGAGGAAGGTGGCCGTGGCCGCCGTGGCCGCCGGTTCCGTGAGCGTCGTCGCGGGCGTGACCGCGACGGTGGCGCCGGGGGCGGTGGCGGCGAGGCCCGCGACTTCGAGATCCGCGAGGACGACGTCCTGCAGCCGGTCGCCGGCATCCTCGATGTCCTCGACAACTACGCGTTCGTGCGGACCTCCGGCTACCTGGCCGGCCCGAACGACGTGTACGTCTCGATGAACCTGGTCCGCAAGAACGGCCTGCGCCGCGGTGACGCGATCACCGGCGCGGTGCGTGCCCCGCGCGACGGCGAGCAGAGCAACCAGCGCCAGAAGTTCGACCCGCTGGTGCGCCTGGACACGGTCAACGGCGGCGAGGTGGAGGCGGCCAAGCGCCGTCCCGATTTCACCAAGCTCACCCCGCTGTACCCGAACCAGCGGCTGCGCCTGGAGACCACGCCCAACAAGCTGAGCACCCGCGTGATCGACCTGATCATGCCGATCGGCAAGGGCCAGCGCGCGCTGATCGTCTCCCCGCCCAAGGCGGGTAAGACCACCGTCGTGCAGGACATCGCCAACGCGATCGCGACCAACAACCCCGAGTGCTACCTGATGGTGGTGCTGGTCGACGAGCGTCCCGAAGAAGTCACCGACATGCAGCGTTCGGTGCGCGGTGAGGTCATCGCCTCCACCTTCGACCGGCCGCCGGCCGACCACACCTCGGTCGCCGAGCTCGCCATCGAGCGGGCCAAGCGCCTGGTGGAGATGGGCAAAGACGTTGTGGTGCTGCTGGATTCGATCACCCGACTCGGCCGCGCGTACAACAACTCCTCGCCCGCCTCGGGCCGCATCCTCTCCGGTGGTGTCGACTCGACCGCGCTGTACCCGCCCAAGCGGTTCCTCGGCGCGGCGCGCAACATCGAGAACGGCGGCTCGCTCACCATCATCGCCACGGCGCTGGTGGAGACCGGCTCCACCGGTGACACGGTGATCTTCGAGGAGTTCAAGGGCACCGGCAACGCCGAGCTCAAGCTCGACCGCAAGATCGCCGAGCGCCGGGTGTTCCCCGCGGTCGACGTGAACCTGTCGAGTACCCGCAAGGACGAGCTGCTGATGTCCCCGGACGAGGCCGCGGTGCTGCACAAGCTGCGCCGGGTGCTCTCGGGCCTGGACTCGCATCAGGCCATCGATCTGCTGATCGACCGCCTGAAGAAGTCCAAGAACAACCTGGAATTCCTGATGCAGGTCTCCAAGACCGCACCGGGCGCTCTGGACGAGTGACGAGAAGGCCCCGCTCCGGCGGGGCCTTTTCCGTTCCCGGAACAAATCGGTGGTCGGGGGCGTTTTCGGAGGCAGTGAGCAGATCTGGCATACTGGCTCGCTGTGTGTCTGCGCGTTCGCAGACATCCCGCCTAGTCGGTTCCGGTTCACGTATCCCGCGCTCCAGCGGTGTACGACCCGGCGACCATTATCGAGAGGACGCCCATGAAGGCAGGAATCCACCCCACGTATGTCGACACCACCGTCGTGTGTGGTTGCGGCAACACCTTCCAGACTCGCTCCACCAAGGAGTCCGGCCAGATCACCGTCGAGGTCTGCTCGCAGTGCCACCCGTTCTACACCGGCAAGCAGAAGATCCTCGACACCGGCGGTCGCGTCGCCCGCTTCGAGGCGCGCTACGGCAAGCGCGCGGGCAAGAAGGCCGACGCCTCCTAGTTGCCTCCTCCGACGCCCGGTTCTGCATCGCAGACCGGGCGTCGGTGGTTTCTGTTCCAGCTCACGCCACGCACACCCGAAGGAACCCCACCGTGACCCAGCCGTCCGCCATCGACGACATTCTGGCCGAGTACCAGGGCCTGGAAACGCAGCTGGCCGATCCGTCGTTGCACAACGACGCGGGCGCCGCGCGCCGGGTGGGTAAGCGTTTCGCCGAGCTGGCCCCGGTCATGAGCACCTACCGCAAGCTCGAAACGGTGCGCGACGATCTCGAGGCCGCCCGTGAGCTGGCCGCCGACGACTCCGCCTTCGCCGCCGAGGTCCCCGGGCTGGAGGCCCAGCTGGTGGAGCTGGAGCAGACACTGGCCGACCTGCTGGCCCCGCGCGACGCGCACGACGGCGACGACGTGGTGCTCGAGGTGAAGTCCGGCGAGGGTGGCGAGGAATCGGCGCTGTTCGCCGCCGACCTGGCGCGCATGTACATCCGCTACGCCGAGCGGCACGGCTGGAAGGTGGAGACGCTCGACGTCACCTATTCCGACCTGGGCGGCTACAAGGACGCGACGCTGTCGATCAAGAGCCGCGACGCCGCTCGCGACGGCGTGTGGTCGCGCTTCAAGTTCGAGGGTGGCGTGCACCGGGTGCAGCGCGTGCCGGTGACCGAATCGCAGGGCCGCATCCACACCTCCGCGGCGGGCGTGCTGATCTACCCCGAGCCCGACGAGGTCGAGCAGGTGCAGATCGACGAGACCGACCTGCGCATCGATGTCTACCGGTCCTCCGGCAAGGGCGGCCAGGGCGTCAACACCACCGACTCCGCGGTCCGCATCACCCACCTGCCCTCCGGCATCGTGGTGACCTGCCAGAACGAGCGCTCGCAGCTGCAGAACAAGGCCCGCGCCATGCAGGTGCTGGCCGCGCGGTTGCAGGCGCTGGCCGAGGAGCAGGCGGAGCAGGAGGCCGCCGCCGGGCGCGCGAGCCAGATCCGCACGGTGGACCGTTCCGAACGCATCCGCACCTACAACTTCCCGGAGAACCGGATCGCCGACCACCGCATCGGCTTCAAGGCCCACAACCTCGACGCCGTCCTCGACGGTGACATGGACGCGCTGCTCGACGCGCTCGGCAAGGCCGACCGCGACGCGCGCATGGCCGCCGAGTAGCACCGGACCGCGTCGCGGCCGAGGAACCCAGGAGAGTGTCCGAGCATGCCCGATGACGCCATGACCGACCGTGTACGCCTGCGCCCCTTGATCGTCGCGGCCGCCGACCGGCTCGCCGCGGCGGGGGTGGCCTCACCGCTGCCCGACGCCGAGACCCTCGCGGCGCACGTGCTCGGCACCGAGCGCATGCGCCTGGCGCTGGTACCGATGATCGAGCGGGCCGACGCCGATCGCTTCGAGCAGCTCGTCGACCGGCGGGTCGCGCGAATCCCGTTGCAGCACTTGACCGGAACCGCGGCGATGGGGGAGATCGAGCTCGCCGTGGGCCCCGGGGTCTTCGTGCCGCGCCCGGAGACCGAGCTGCTGTTCGCCTGGGCCCTGGCCCAGCTCGAGACGCTGCCGCACGACCACGCGCCGGTCGTGGTCGACCTGTGCACCGGCACCGGCGCGCTGGCGCTGGCGCTGGCGCACGCCCGCCCCGACGCCACCGTGCACGCCGTCGAACTCGATCCCGACGCGCTGAACTGGGCCCGCCGCAATGCCGACGCCCGCATCGCCGACGGTGACACCCCCATCACCCTGCACTCCGGTGACGTCACCGACCCGGACCTGCTCACCGACCTGTCCGGCCGCGTCGACCTACTCGTCTCAAACCCGCCCTACATCCCCGACGGCGCCGTGCTCGACCCCGAGGTCGCCGACCACGACCCGCACCGCGCGCTCTTCGGCGGCTCCGACGGTCTCGACGTCATCCGCGCGATGGTCCCCACCATCGCGCGCCTGCTGCGCCCCGGCGGCGCCACCGGTATCGAACACGACGACACCAACGGCGCCGGCGTCGCCGCCCTGCTGTCGGACGCCGGTTTCGCCGAGATCGTCGAACACCCGGATCTCGCGGGCAAACCACGCTTCGTCGTCGGCGCCAAGCCGGGGACTGCCTGACCTGTCGTCGGACAGCGGCCGGGTCGCCGGCAAACCGCACAACTGCGGCCTTGTACAGGCGGCATGGTGAATATCCGGAACGCAGCATTCATACAGCACTTCCGGGACAACTGATCTCGCCGGAACACGGCCAACTCCCCGGGTACGCCCAAAACTCCCCCGGGACGAAGCCGTCAGCCCGAGAGCTAGACTCACCCCGCACCTACGACCGGAAAAAATACGCGGAGAGGCGGAACAGCATGAGCGTCTTCGACTGTGCGGATGCGGGGTCTCGGACTGCGGGGATCGCGGCCGCGACCAGCTCGCTCAAGTCCGGACGGCTCGTCGTGATGCCGACCGACACCGTCTACGGCCTGGCCGCCGACGCGTTCGACTCCTCGGCCGTCGCCGAGCTGCTGGCCGCCAAGCGCCGCGGCCGCGACATGCCCGTCCCGGTGCTGGTCGGGTCGTGGAACACCATCGACGGTCTGGTGTTCTCGGTCCGCCCGCAGGCGCGCGACCTCATCCGCGCCTTCTGGCCCGGCGCGCTGAGCCTGGTCGTGCAAGCCGCGCCCTCGCTGGCCTGGGACCTGGGTGACACCCGCGGCACAGTGATGCTGCGCATGCCGCTGCACCCGGTGGCGCTGGAGTTGCTGCGCGAGGTCGGCCCGCTGGCGGTGTCGAGCGCGAACGTCTCGGGTCAGCCGCCCGCCACCACCGTCGAGCAGGCGCGCGAGCAGCTCGGTTCGCTGGCGAGTGTCTATCTCGACGGCGGTCCGGCCACCCACGCCGTGCCCTCCACCATCGTCGACCTCACCGCCGACCAGCCGCGCGTGCTGCGCGAGGGTGCGGTGCCGATCGCCGAGATCGCCGAGGTGCTCGGGATGCTCCCCGAGGCGCTGACCAGCTCCGCGCCACGGTGATCGCACGCATCCGATGAGCTCTGTCGTTCCCCTGCGCGAGCTGCTGCTCGTGCTGCTCGTCTCGGCCACCGTCACCTTCCTGGCGACCGGTGGCGTCCGGATGCTCGCCATCGGCTTCGGCGCCGTCGCGGTGCCCCGGGAACGCGACGTGCACGTCAAGCCGATTCCGCGGATGGGCGGCGTCGGCATGTACGTCGGTGTCGTGGCCGCGGTGCTGTTCGCACACCAATTGCCCGCGCTGCGCCGCGGCTTCGATTACGCGCCCGATATTCCCGCCGTGCTGGTGGCGGCGACGATCATCGTGCTGGTCGGCATCGTGGACGACCGCTGGGGCCTGGACGCGCTCACCAAATTCGTCGGCCAGGTCACCGCGGCGGGCGTGATGGCGGTGATGGGCCTGAGCTGGTACGTCATCTACGACCCGTTCAACGACACCACGGTGGTCCTCGACGCGTTGCAGGGCGGCCTGGTGACCGTCGGTATCACCGTCACCCTGGTGAACGCGATGAATTTCGTGGACGGTCTCGACGGCCTGGCCGCCGGGCTCGGTTTGATCTGCGCGGTCGCGGTTTTCGCGTTCTCCATCGGTTTGCTCTACGACCAGGGCGGCTCGGTGGACACCTATCCGCCCGCGTTGCTGGCCGCCGCGCTGGCCGGTGCCTGCCTCGGATTTCTTCCGCACAATTTCTCACCGGCCCGGATATTCATGGGCGACACCGGATCGATGATGATCGGTTTGATGCTGGCCGCCGTTTCCACCGGCGCCTCCGGCCGAATTCCGCTGCAGGGCTACGGCCCGCGCGACATTGTGGGTTTGCTCTCGCCGCTGTTGCTGGTGGGCGCGGTGATGTTCATTCCGGTGCTCGATCTTCTGCTCGCGATCGTGCGCCGCGTGCGCGCCGGCGTGAGTTTCTCCACACCGGACAAAATGCATCTTCATCACCGATTGCTACAGATCGGGCATTCTCAGCGCCGCGTGGTTCTGCTGATCTATTTGTGGGTGGGCGTGCTGGCCTTCGGCGCGGTGGGCACTTCGCTGATGGATCGGCGGCTGGTGGTGCTGCTGGTGGCGGGCGGATTGGTGTTCGCGCTGGTAGTGACCGCGATCCCGTCGATGCGCCGGGTGGAGTCGGCCAACCGGTGAGCTCGGCCCGCAAGGTAAAGTGCGGGCCGTGAGCTTTACACCGGAAACCGTGCCCGGCCCCGACGCCCCGCTGCGCGCCGCGCTGCGCTACGGCCTGATCGGCCTGGGCGTCCTCGTGGTCGCCTCGGTGGTGATCGCCACCCTCGTCGCCGGGACACCCGGCCTGTGGGGCGCCCTGCTCGGCGCGGCGATCGGCGGGGGGTTCATCCTCACCACCGTGGTCGCCGTGCTGCTCGGCGCCAAGCTGCCGCCGAGCACGGCGGGCCTGGTCATGCTGGTCAGCTGGGTGGGAAAACTGCTGGTGGCGCTGGTCGTGGTGGGTGTGCTCAACCAGTTCGACTTCTACAGCAGGCCCGCGCTGTTCTTCACCGTGGTCGGGGCCCTGCTGGTGGTGCTCGGCGCGGAGACGTATGGCGTTGTGAGCGTGAAGGTTCCGTACGTCACGACACGCGCGGGGGACGGCGAAACGGCTTCCGAGCAGGAATAATCCCACCCAGCTACACAACGTCGTAGATAGCTTGGTAAAGTGTTGGTAAGCAAGCACCCAAGCTGGAGGCGCCGCCCGGGAGGACTCGGGGTATCGCCTCGGGTTACCAGGGGGGATCGCCCAGATCCTGCCCGGTGCCGCTATGCTTACTGCCGATCCGGGTGGAATGTGCCCGGTTGAAGCATGTCGACGATGTCGCCGACGCCCGAACAGCAGCGATATGGGTTACACCGTATGAGCAGCTGTCGAATTTCGAGCCGACCAGAGTCGACCCCATTGATCGTCAATGTCCGATCGAACCGCGGGAATGACCGTCGTACCCGCGGCCCGAACACGGGAGAGAACGCTGAGCGTCATCACTTTGGCGGCGGGCGAGTTCCACGCGCCATCGCTGTCCGACTTCTTCCCTCCAGCAGTGCTGTTCGAGGGTACGCCGTTCGAACTCGATCGCCTGATGCTGATCCGGCTGCTGATGACCGCCGTTGTGGTGATCGTCTTCGCGCTGGCTTTCCGCTCGCCGAAGATCGTTCCGCGCGGCCTGCAGAACGTGATGGAAACCGCGGTGGTTTTCGTCAAGGAGCAGATCTGCGACGAGGTCCTCGGCAAGGAAACCGGTAAGAGGTTCCTCCCGCTGATCGCGACGATCTTCTTCACGGTGCTGTTCCTGAACTTCTCCAGTGTGGTGCCGTTCCTGAACATCTCCTCGAACGCGCGCGTCGGCATGCCGCTGGTGCTCGCGGCGATCGCCTACATCGCGTTCAACTACGTCGGTATCCGCAAGTACGGCTTCTTCAAGTACGTGCGCTCCTCGATCGTGGTTCCCGATGTGCCGCCGGCCCTGCACCTGCTGCTGATCCCGATCGAGTTCGTCTCGACCTTCATCCTGCGGCCCTTCACGCTCACCGTGCGACTCATGGCCAACATGCTCGCGGGCCACATCATGCTGGTGCTGTTCTTCAGCGCCACCTGGTTCTTCCTCTTCGATGCCACCGCGTGGATGAAGGTCTTCTCGCCCTTCTCGCTGCTCGCGGGCATCGGCTTCACGCTGTTCGAACTGTTGGTCATCTTCCTGCAGGCGTACGTGTTCGCCCTGCTGACCGCGGTGTACATCAGCCTCGCTCAGCACGCTGCCGACCACTGACCTGTTTCCACACCAGTACTGCCAAACCTGCTACACACGCCGACCGGCGGGTGAGCAACAGAAAGGGAAAGAAGACTCATGAGCCTCGCTTACCTGGCCCAGGAAGCCGCGAACACCGAGAGCACCTTCAAGGGCTTCGGCGCCATCGGCTACGGTCTCGCCGCGATCGGCCCCGGCATCGGCGTGGGTATCGTCGTCGGTAAGGCCATCGAGGGCTTCTCGCGTCAGCCCGAGCTGGCCGGCCAGATCCGTACCAACATGTTCCTCGGTATCGCGTTCACCGAGGCCCTGGCGCTGATCGGCCTCGTCGCCGGCTTCATCTTCTGATTCCGATGCGCGAACTCATCACGCTCGCTGCCGAAGGGGGAGAGGATGTGAATCCTCTCATCCCCGAAACGTACGACATCGTCTGGTCGATCGTCTGCGTCGCCATCATCGGTCTGCTGTTCTGGAAGTACGTGATCCCACGTGTGACCAAGACCCTCGATGAGCGTGCCGACAAGATCGAAGGCGGTATCGCCAGGGCCGAAGCCGCCCAGGAAGAAGCACAGCAGACGCTGCAGCAGTACCAGCAGCAGCTGGCCGACGCCCGGCTCGAGGCCGCGAAGATCCGCGAGGATGCTCGCACCCAGGGTCAGCAGATCCTCGCGCAGATGCGCACGGATGCCCAGGCCGAAAGCGACCGTATCGTCGCCGCCGGTCACTCCCAGCTGGAAGCCCAGCGCCAGCAGATCCTGACCGAGCTGCGTTCCGAGGTCGGCCGCACGGCCGTCGACCTGGCCGAGAAGATCATCGGCCAGTCTGTTTCGGACGAGGCCAAGCAGGCGGCGTCGATCGACAAGTTCCTCAGCGAACTCGACGACACCGATGCCATCGGGGTCGGAAGGTAACGACGCGAAAGTGAGAAGCATGTACGCAGCGAGCCGCGAGGCCAGCTCCCGGTCCCGGGAGGCGCTTCGGGCCGCTCTGACCGGAAGCGAAACTGTTGCGGCCACAACGGGGTCGGAACTGTTCGCCGTTGTCGCCGTGCTGGACGACCAGCGTTCGCTGCGTGTGGCGCTCGCGGACGTGTCGGTGCCGGGTTCGGCGCGCGCTGAACTCAGTGAGCGGATCTTCGGCGGCAAGGTCAGCGCTGCCACGCAGGCAGTGCTGACCACCGCGGTGGCGCAGAACTGGTCGCGCACCCGTGATCTGGTCGACACCCTGGTGCTGCTCGGGCAGGAAGCTCTGCTGGAGTCGGCCGCCGACGCGGGCCGGCTGGACGCGGTGGAGGACGAGCTGTTCCGGCTCGGCCGCATCATCGCCGACAACCCGCAGCTGGAACAGGCACTGTCCGATCAGGGCAAGCCCGCCACGGCGCGGCGCGAGCTGATCGAGCGGCTGCTGACCGGCAAGGCCGAGCCGATCACCCTGGCGCTGGCCGAGCAGGCGGTGACCCGACTGCGGACCAACAACATCGGCGTCGCCTTCGGCGCCCTGTCCGATCTGGCGGCGGCCCGTCGTGACCAGATCGTCGCCCACGCGCACGCCGCGGTCGAGCTGACCGATCAGCAGAAGGCGAAGCTGTCGGCTTCCCTGCAGCGGATCTACGGCAAGGCGGTCACCGTGCACGTGCAGGTCGACCCGACGCTGCTGAGCGGCGTCGTCGTGCGCGTCGGAGACGACGTCATCGACGGCAGCGCCACCGGCCGACTGGAGAAGCTGCGCCGGGCACTGTCCTAGCCAGCAGCTCTACTCCAACCCCCGACATTCGAGACCACAGCGAGAGCAGGAACAACATGGCGGAGCTGACGATCTCCTCCGACGAGATCCGTAGCGCGATCGAGAGCTACACCCAGAGCTACACCCCGGAAACCTCCATCGAAGAAGTCGGCACCGTGACCGACACCGGTGACGGCATCGCGCACGTCAGCGGTCTGCCTTCGGCGATGGCCAACGAGCTGCTCGAGTTCCCGGGCGGCGTCCTGGGCGTCGCGCTGAACCTCGAGGACACCGAGATCGGTGCCGTCATCCTCGGCGAGTACGCCTCGCTGGAAGAGGGCCAGCAGGTCCGTCGCACCGGCGACGTGCTGTCGGTTCCCGTCGGCGACAAGTTCCTCGGTCGCGTGGTCAACCCGCTCGGCCAGCCGATCGACGGCCTCGGCGAGATCGAGGCCGACGACCGCCGCGTGCTCGAGCTGCAGGCCGCGACCGTGCTGGAGCGCCAGCCGGTCGAGGAGCCGCTGGCCACCGGTATCACCGCGATCGACGCGCTGACCGCCATCGGCCGCGGCCAGCGTCAGCTGATCATCGGCGACCGCAAGACCGGCAAGACCGCCGTCGCCGTCGACGCGATCCTGAACCAGAAGGCGAACTGGGAGTCGGGCGACCCCAGCAAGCAGGTTCGCTGCATCTACGTCGCGATCGGCCAGAAGGGCTCCACCATCGCGGGCGTCAAGACCGCGCTCGAGGAGCACGGCGCGATGGAGTACACCACCATCGTCGCCGCCCCCGCTTCGGATTCCGCCGGCTTCAAGTGGCTGGCCCCCTACACCGGTTCGGCCATCGGCCAGCACTGGATGTACCAGGGCAAGCACGTCCTGATCGTGTTCGACGACCTGACCAAGCAGGCCGAGGCCTACCGCGCCATCTCGCTGCTGCTGCGCCGCCCGCCGGGCCGCGAGGCGTACCCGGGTGACGTCTTCTACCTGCACTCCCGCCTGCTGGAGCGTTGCGCGAAGCTGTCCGACGAGATGGGCGCGGGCTCGATGACCGGTCTGCCGATCATCGAGACCAAGGCCAACGACGTCTCGGCGTTCATCCCGACCAACGTCATCTCCATCACCGACGGCCAGGTCTTCCTCGAGTCCGACCTGTTCAACAAGGGTGTCCGCCCGGCGATCAACGTCGGTACCTCGGTCTCCCGTGTCGGTGGCGCCGCCCAGACCAAGGCCATGAAGAAGGTCGCCGGTTCGCTGCGTCTGGAAATGGCCCAGTACCGCGAGCTGGAGGCGTTCTCCGCCTTCGCCTCCGACCTGGACGCCGCTTCGCTGGCCCAGCTCGAGCGTGGTGCCCGCTGGGTGGAGCTGCTCAAGCAGAACCAGTACTCCCCGGTCGCGGTCGAGGATCAGGTCGTCTCGATCTACCTGGTCGACGCCGGCTACTACGACTCGGTTCCGGTCGGCGACGTGCGTCGCTTCACCGCCGAGCTGCTCGAGTACCTGCACAGCTCGACCCAGTCGTCCTTCGACGCCCTCGAGGGTGGCCGCAAGCCGCTCGACGGTGAGGCCGCCGACGCGATCAAGTCCGAGACCGACAAGTTCAAGCAGGGCTTCCTGGCTTCCGACGGCAGCCGCGTCGTGAACGAGGCCGCCGCGGGCGACCTGGAGCACGAAGAGGTCGAGTCGCTGTCGGTCACCCGCAAGCACGTCGAGAAGTAAGCCGGGTCAGAACTGATGTCGGCAATTTCCGATCTGGCGAATGAAGGGAGTGTGAACCGCTAGTGGCAAGTTTGCGCGAATTGCGCTCCCGTATTCGTGGTGTGAATTCGATCAAGAAGATCACCAAGGCTCAGGAACTGATCGCGACCTCGCGAATTTCCAAGGCCCAGGCCAGGGTCGCCGCGGCCAAGCCGTACGCCGAGGAGATCACCAAGGTCCTCGGCGAGCTGGCGAGCGCGTCGAAGAACCTGGCGCACCCGCTGCTCAACGAGCGTCCGAACCCGAAGCGGGCCGCTGTCCTGGTGATCACCAGTGACAGCGGTATGTGCGGTGGCTACAACTCGAACGTGCTCAAGCGCGCCGAGGAACTCATGACCACCCTGCGTGGCGACGGCAAGGAGCCGGTGCTGTACGTGATGGGCAACAAGGGCCTCACGTACTACAAGTTCCGCAACCGTCCCTTCCAGGCGTCGTGGACCGGCTTCTCGCAGCAGCCGAAGTACACCGATGCGTCGGCCGCCTGCGGTCACCTGGTCGAGGCCTTCATGGCCGGCTCCGAGGGCGAGGTCGCCTCGCTCGACGGCACCGGAACCATCGCGGGCGTCGACGAGCTGCACATCGTGTATACCAAGTTCGTCTCGATGCTGACCCAGAACCCGGAGGTGCGCCGCCTGGCGCCGATCCAGGTCAGCTTCGTCGACGAGAACTTCGCACTCGGTGACGACATGCTGTCGGACTCGCCGAACGCGGTGGTGACGGCGCAGTACGAATTCGAGCCGGACGCCGATGTGCTGCTGGGCGCACTGCTGCCCAAGTACATCAACACGCGTATCTACTCATCGTTGCTCGAGGCAGCGGCATCCGAGTCCGCGGCTCGGCGCACCGCAATGAAGGCGGCCACCGACAACGCCAACGAGCTGGCCAGTGTGCTCCAGCGCGAGGCGAACTCGGTGCGTCAGGCCCAGATCACGCAGGAAATCAGCGAAATCGTCGGCGGCGTGAACGCGCTGGCGTCGAGCTCGGACCGCGACTAGAAGCGCAGGAAGAGAACCAATCTAATGACCGCAGCTGTCACTCAGGACAACGCGAGCAAGGCGGGCGCAACCGCCGGTCGCGTCGTCCGTGTCATCGGCCCCGTCGTGGACGTCGAGTTCCCGCGTGGCGCCATCCCCGAGCTGTTCAACGCTCTCAACGCCGACATCAAGCTCGCGTCGGTGGCCAAGACCCTGACCCTCGAGGTCGCCCAGCACCTCGGCGACAACATCGTGCGCACCATCTCGATGCAGCCGACCGACGGCCTGGTCCGTGGCGCGAGCGTCACCGACTCGGGCAAGCCGATCTCGGTGCCCGTCGGCGACATCGTCAAGGGCCACGTGTTCAACGCCCTGGGCGACTGCCTCGACTCGCCCGGCCTCGGCCGCGACGGCGAGCAGTGGGGCATCCACCGCAAGCCCCCGAGCTTCGACCAGCTCGAGGGTAAGACCGAGATGCTCGAGACCGGCGTCAAGGTCATCGACCTGCTGACCCCGTACGTCAAGGGCGGCAAGATCGGTCTGTTCGGTGGTGCCGGTGTCGGCAAGACCGTGCTGATCCAGGAGATGATCACCCGTATCGCTCGCGAGTTCTCCGGCACCTCGGTGTTCGCGGGCGTCGGTGAGCGTACCCGTGAGGGCACCGACCTCCACCTGGAAATGGAAGAGATGGGCGTCCTGCAGGACACCGCCCTCGTCTTCGGCCAGATGGACGAGCCGCCGGGCACGCGTATGCGCGTGGCCCTGTCCGCGCTGACCATGGCGGAGTACTTCCGCGATGTGCAGCACCAGGACGTGCTGCTGTTCATCGACAACATCTTCCGGTTCACCCAGGCCGGTTCCGAGGTCTCGACCCTGCTGGGTCGTATGCCTTCGGCCGTGGGTTACCAGCCGACGCTGGCCGACGAGATGGGTGAGCTCCAGGAGCGCATCACCTCGACCCGTGGTCGCTCGATCACCTCGCTGCAGGCGATCTACGTCCCCGCCGACGACTACACCGACCCGGCGCCGGCGACCACCTTCGCCCACCTGGACGCGACGACCGAGCTCTCCCGCCCGATCTCGCAGAAGGGCATCTACCCGGCCGTCGACCCGCTGACCTCGACCTCTCGTATCCTCGAGGCGTCGATCGTCGGCGAGCGTCACTTCCGCGTGGCCAACGAGGTGAAGCGGATCCTGCAGAAGTACAAGGAGCTGCAGGACATCATCGCCATCCTCGGTATGGACGAGCTCTCCGAAGAGGACAAGGTCCTCGTCGGTCGCGCCCGTCGTCTGGAGAAGTTCCTCGGCCAGAACTTCATCGTGGCCGAGAAGTTCACCGGTCAGCCGGGCTCGGTCGTGCCGCTGGAGCAGACCATCGACGACTTCGATCGCGTCTGCAAGGGCGAGTTCGACCACTTCCCGGAGCAGGCGTTCAACTCCTGCGGTGGTCTCGACGACGTCGAGGCGGCCGCCAAGAAGATCGCCGGAAAGTAGTCATCCATGGCGGAAATGACAGTCGATCTGGTCGCGGTCGAACGTAAGCTCTGGTCCGGCCAGGCCAAGTTCGTCAGCGCGCAGACCACCGAGGGGCAGATCGGCATCATGGCCGGTCACGAGCCGCTGCTCGGTCAGCTCGTCGAGGGCGGCACGGTCAAGATCGTGTCGACCGACGGTGAGACGATCGTCGCCGCGGTGCACGGCGGCTTCTTCTCGGTGACCGCCGACACCGTGCGGGTGCTGGCCGAGTCCGCGGATCTCGCGGGCGAGGTCGACATCGAGGAGGCCCGCCGGGTCCTCTCCGACGACAGCGCCACCGAGGTGGAACTGCGCGTCGCGCAGGGCCAGGTACGCGCGGTGGAAGCCACCGCGTCCGCCTGACCGCACGAGCACTACCCGCTGCCGGCGGCGAACTTCGGTTCGCCGCCGGCAGTGCTGTATCCGCCGGGATTCCGCGAACCCGGCGAAGGCGGTCGTTTCCGGCGTGATTGAATGTCGGATGGGGGTGTCTTCCGGCACCGGGTAGAGCGAAAGGGCGTACGGCATTGCAAACCGGGATGGTTCTCCTGATCATTCTGGTGCTGACGCTCGTGTTCGTCGCCGGTGCTTCGACCTACCGCCTGGTCATGCTGCGCCGTGGCGGGACGGCCGCGCTGCTGCGGGGATTGCCCGCGCGCGGCGGCCAGGGCTGGCGACACGGCCTCATCCGCTACGAGGAGGACCGGTTGGTCTTCTTCAAGTTGACCAGCCTGAAGTTCGGCCCCGACAGCACCGTGCACCGGCAGGGACTCGAGATCGTCGAACGCCGCGCCCCGCAAGGCGATGAATTCGACATCATGACCGAGGACCTGGTCGTCGTAGCCGTCACCGACCCGCACAACAGTTTCGAGCTCGCGCTCGACCGCGGATCGATGGCGGCTTTTCTGTCCTGGATGGAGTCGCGGCCCTCCGACCGCGCCCGCCGTACCCGAGGAGGCCCGGCGTGAGCGGTCAGCGCCCGGAGGCGGCAGCTCGCGTCACCACGCAGGGCGCCCGATCATGCCGATTGGATACAGCGTGAGCGTTCATCTGACCAGGATCTATACCCGCACCGGTGACGACGGGACCACCGGCCTGAGCGATTTCTCCCGGGTGCCCAAGAACGACCCGCGCCTGATCGCCTACGCCGACTGCGACGAAGCCAATGCCGCGCTCGGCGTCGCGGTGGCACTCGGCGCGCCGGAACCGGCCGTGCTCGCGGTGCTGCGCCAGATCCAGAACGACCTGTTCGACGCGGGCGCCGATCTGTCCACCCCGGTCGTCGCCGAACCGAAGTACCCGCCGCTGCGGATCACCCAGCCCTACATCGACCGCCTCGAGGCGTGGTGCGATGAATTCAACGACGGTCTGGCACCGCTGAATTCGTTCATCCTGCCCGGCGGCACCCCGCTGGCTGCGTTGTTGCACACAGCCCGCACCGTGGTGCGACGCGCCGAGCGCGCCGCCTGGGCCGCCGTCGAGGCGCACCCCGACGACACCAGCGTGCTGCCCGCCAAATACCTCAATCGGCTCTCCGACCTGCTGTTCATCCTCAGTCGCGCGACCAATCCCGAGGGCGACGTGCTCTGGCAGCCCGGTGGCGGACGCGAGCGCTGAAAGCGATTCGCCACCGCCGGGATCGGCCGGTTTGGCGTCGGGGGCGTGTCGGCACCCAACGGTCGATAAGCTGGCGGGGTGAGCGAACGGTTTCTGGTCTCCGGCGGTAATCAGCTCGTCGGCGAGGTCGCGGTCGGCGGCGCGAAGAACAGCGTGCTGAAGCTGATGGCCGCCGCTTTGCTGGCCGAGGGTACGACCACCATCACCAACTGCCCGGACATCCTCGATGTCCCGCTGATGGCCGATGTGCTGCGTGGCCTCGGTTGCGACGTGACCATCTCCGACGACGAGAGCGGCGACCGCTCGGTCTGCACGATCGTCACCCCGCCCGAGCCCAAGTACCACGCCGACTTCCCGGCGGTCACGCAGTTCCGCGCCTCGGTGTGTGTGCTCGGTCCGCTGATGGCGCGCTGTAAGCGCGCGGTCGTGGCACTGCCCGGCGGCGACGCGATCGGCTCGCGCCCGCTGGACATGCACCAGCAGGGCTTGCGGCTGCTCGGCGCGACCAGCGAGATCGAGCACGGCTGCGTCGTGGCCAAGGCCGACGAGCTGCAGGGCGCGCGCATCCGGCTGGACTTCCCGTCGGTCGGCGCGACCGAGAACATCCTGATGGCCGCGGTGCTCGCCGAGGGGGAGACGGTCATCGACAACGCGGCCCGCGAGCCCGACATCGTCGACCTGTGCCAGATGCTGGTGCAGATGGGCGCGCGGATCGAGGGCGCGGGCTCCTCGGTGCTCACCGTCCAGGGCGTCAAGAGCCTCTCGCCCACCACCCATCGCGTGATCGGCGACCGGATCGTCGCCGCCACCTGGGGGATCGCGGCCGCGATGACCACCGGCGACGTGCGCGTCACCGGGGTGAACCCCAAGCACCTGGCCCTCGTGCTGGACAAGCTGCGCGCCGCGGGCGCCCGGATCTCCTACGAGCCCAACGGTTTCCGCGTCGTGCAGCCCGAGCGTCCGCGCGCGGTGAACTTCGCGACCCTGCCGTTCCCCGGGTTCCCCACCGACCTGCAGCCGATGGCGATCGGCCTGGCCGCCATCGCTGACGGCACTTCGATGATCACCGAGAACGTCTTCGAGGCGCGGTTCCGTTTCGTCGAGGAGATGATCCGGCTCGGCGCCGACGCCCGCACCGACGGCCACCACGCCGTGGTCCGCGGCATCCCGCGCCTGTCGAGCGCGCCGGTCTGGTCCTCCGACATCCGCGCCGGCGCGGGCCTGGTGCTGGCCGGTCTCGTCGCCGACGGCGTCACCGAGGTGCACGATGTCTTCCACATCGACCGCGGCTACCCCAACTTCGTCGAGCAGATGCAGGCGCTGGGTGGACGGGTCGAGCGCGTCGGTGCGCCGAAATAGCCTCCTGACCAGGCGATTTGACTTCGCGTTAGTCGCCACGTAACTTTATTCGAGTCAGAGCGACACGGACTCCCACGGAGTCACGATGAGCGCCTGATTGATCGCCTGGCCAGACTCGCTCCTTCCGAACTTGCTTCGGTCGGGTTGCCTGCGCTAGGTTGGAACAGTTGCCCTGCCGAAGCCCCTCTGAAAATGTTGCGGGTAGAAGCTTGTGCGTGTGTTCTTTGAGAACTCAATAGTGTGTCGATGAATGTCAGTGCCAATATTATTATTGGTTCCGCTTCTCATACCCCCGGTTGAGGAGTGGACATTTTGAATGTCAGCAAACTTTTGCTGGTGTTCGGCATTGCTAGGTTTTCGGACTCTAGTTAGATATTTCTGATTACACCTTCGGGTGTGATTGAGAGTCTTCAACGGAGAGTTTGATCCTGGCTCAGGACGAACGCTGGCGGCGTGCTTAACACATGCAAGTCGAGCGGTAAGGCCCTTCGGGGTACACGAGCGGCGAACGGGTGAGTAACACGTGGGTGATCTGCCTCGTACTTCGGGATAAGCCTGGGAAACTGGGTCTAATACCGGATATGACCTTCGGATGCATGTCCGTGGGTGGAAAGATTTATCGGTACGAGATGGGCCCGCGGCCTATCAGCTTGTTGGTGGGGTAATGGCCTACCAAGGCGACGACGGGTAGCCGGCCTGAGAGGGCGACCGGCCACACTGGGACTGAGACACGGCCCAGACTCCTACGGGAGGCAGCAGTGGGGAATATTGCACAATGGGCGGAAGCCTGATGCAGCGACGCCGCGTGAGGGATGACGGCCTTCGGGTTGTAAACCTCTTTCGACAGGGACGAAGCGCAAGTGACGGTACCTGTAGAAGAAGCACCGGCCAACTACGTGCCAGCAGCCGCGGTAATACGTAGGGTGCGAGCGTTGTCCGGAATTACTGGGCGTAAAGAGCTTGTAGGCGGTTCGTCGCGTCGTTCGTGAAAACTTGGGGCTCAACCCCAAGCTTGCGGGCGATACGGGCGGACTAGAGTACTTCAGGGGAGACTGGAATTCCTGGTGTAGCGGTGAAATGCGCAGATATCAGGAGGAACACCGGTGGCGAAGGCGGGTCTCTGGGAAGTAACTGACGCTGAGAAGCGAAAGCGTGGGTAGCGAACAGGATTAGATACCCTGGTAGTCCACGCCGTAAACGGTGGGTACTAGGTGTGGGTTTCCTTCCACGGGATCCGTGCCGTAGCTAACGCATTAAGTACCCCGCCTGGGGAGTACGGCCGCAAGGCTAAAACTCAAAGGAATTGACGGGGGCCCGCACAAGCGGCGGAGCATGTGGATTAATTCGATGCAACGCGAAGAACCTTACCTGGGTTTGACATACACCGGAAACCTGC